>NZ_AP035942.1:0-3972036 GCF_059730585.1 Pantoea sp. X-Soil-YNGN-785 | reverse complement strand
TTATACGCAGTAAAAGAGGGTAGTTATCCACAAAATAAACGAGAGGAAAAGGATAAAATCAGCATCTTCCACTGGGGATCGTGACTATTTCGCGATCCCCAGCCCCATTCAGATCGCCTTTTTCCAGCTTTCCAGCCAGGCTTCCGCCGGATCTTCAGGGATCTCATGCTCCAGCACGTCAATCTCAAGACGATCGCCGATCTGCCGGGCCCCCTGAGCAATTAACAGCGCTTCTATCTGGCGAATCGCGCCACAAAAGAGATCATATTCATGATTGCCGAGTCCAATCGCACCAAACCGGACCTGAGAGAGATCGGCCTGGCTTTCCGTGATGGCTTCGAACAGCGGCAGCAGGTTGTCAGGAATATCGCCGGCACCATGAGTTGAGCAGACCACCAGCCAGATACCCTCCTGCGGCACCTCATCCAGCTCCGGGCCATGCAGCATCTGCGTTGAGAAGCCCGCTTCCTGTAATTTTTCTTCCAGATGTTCAGCCACATACTCTGCGCTACCCAAGGTACTGCCACTGATTAAGGTAATATCGGCCATCTTGCTCTCCCGGAGATTAAGGCGAGCATTGTACGCTGTGATCAAGCAGTGATCCACCTGTGGACAACAGGGTTAATAGATCAGAAGAAGCGAACGCAGCCGTTGTCAGCCGCTACATTCGTCAGGGATAAGATTATGCACAAGGCGGGATGGATCAGGGCTTGATGGTACGCATGATCGGGTTTTGCAGCGAGATCAGGGTTTCTGTCGACTGAATTTCATCGATGGTCTGGATCTTGTTGATCAGCACCTGTTGCAGAGCGTCGATTGACCGGCACATCACTTTAATAAAGATGCTGTAGTGGCCGGTGGTGTACCAGGCCTCAACCACTTCATCCAGCGCCTCCAGTTTGCTCAGCGCCGCCGGATAGTCTCGTGCGCTCTTGAGGATGATGCCGATAAAACAGCAGACATCAAACCCCAGTTGACGCGGATCGATATCAACCCGGGTGCCCAGGATAATGCCCGCCTGCTTCATCTTTTCCACCCGCACATGAATGGTGCCGGGGCTGACATTAAACTGTTTTGCCAGCTCGGCGTAAGCGGTGCGCGCATTATCCAGCAGGGCATTCAGAATGCCGCGATCCAGGTTATCGAGCTGCAGATGTTCGGCCATGGCCATCCTCGTTATTGGTCTGCTTTAAGTAAACAAGGGTGAATGTGCAGCAAAATAGCGGTTCAGGCAACTACCGGCAGCGACGGGCGCCGCTGCCGGTTCACTTAGCGTTTGCGCCAGACGGTGACCTGCGCCAGCGTGTGCTGGAATTTGCGGGCCGTTTCGCGGATTACAAAGGGTTTATCCTGCGGTTCACCGACCAGTTCGAAGTCGGCTGCCAGCAGACGCTGCAGTGCTTGCAGCGTCGTCAGCGCCTCACCATTTTCACGCACGCCGCCCAGCCAGTTCTCCTTCGGCGTGAAATCCTCCAGCCAGGTATAAGGCGATGAGAGCAGCAGGATGCCGCCCTGACGCAGCATCGGCGTGACATCCCGCAGGAAACGAGCAGGCTGGCGCAGGCGGTCGATCAGGTTGGAGGCGAGCACCAGATCGTAACGACCCGGCTGCGGCTTCAGGTTACAGGCGTCGCCCTGAACAAACTGAATCCGCTGTGCCAGTTCACTCTCCAGCGCAAAATCTTTCAGGCGAACCTGCCGATACTCCACCAGATCGCCTTCCTGAGGCAGCAGATAGCGGAAGTCTTCGCCGCTGGCCAGCTGCAGCGCCACGTCGATGAAGCGTGCCGAGTAGTCCATTCCGGTAACGCGCTCAAAGTGGCGAGCCAGTTCGAAACTGGCGCGTCCGGTGGCACAGCCGATATCCAGGGCATCACCACGGGCTGAGGTGTAATTCAGCGCCAGCTTCACCAGGCTCTCGGCATAGTTATCCACGCCGAAATAGCGCGGGCCATACTGGAAGTCGAGGTACTGCGACACCATCGCGTCGGATTCATACGGGTTCAGCGCCATGGTTTCCTGATGGCTGGACACCACGTATCGGAAACCGGCGTGCTGGAAGAAGTGGCGGCGGAACGCATAGCGTGCCGATTTCAGCGCCTCATTGCCGGTCGAGATCCAGCTGCCGCCTTTGATCAGGGAATGTTTGCCATCGAAGGTTGGGGTAGAGAAATCATCGTAAAGCGGGTGGACTTTGAAGCCTTCAAAGCCATTGGTCGGCGTGGTCGTCCATTGCCAGACGTTACCGACGATATCGAAGAACGCGCCCTGAGCGAAGAGATCCACCGGCGATGAGGACGCCCAGTACGCCAGGTTAATGTTGCCCGGTGCCCGTTCCCAGTCCGGCTGATCGCCCGCGACCTGTTCGCGCAGCTGAGCCCACTCCGCTTCACAGGGGAGCTGAACGCTCATACCGGTCTGTTCCGCTTTCCAGCGGCAGAAAGCCGCCGCTTCCAGCTGATTGACCTCGGCAGGCCAGTCCCACGGCATCGCCACTTCTTCACACATCAGACGCAGTTTAAGCTGATCGGGCATCGCAGGCGTGCCGACCCAGAAAGTGGGCATCTCTGCTTTGGCAAACTGACACCAGCCCCAGCCTTCATCATCCCACCAGCGGGCATCCTGATAACCGCCCGCATCAACGAACGCCATGAATTCCGCATTGCTGACCAGCATTTTGCTCGCCTGGAACGGCTGCAGCGTAACCTGCTGGCGGCCATATTCATTATCCCAGCCGTAGGTATCGTCGGTTTTACCCAGCGTGACGGTGCCGCCTGGCATCGGCAGCAGGGCATTGGCCGGAACAGCTTCACGCTGATGGCGCGCCATCGGACAGACCGGCCACGCGGCCTGCGGTCTGACCCACTCAACCGGTAACTGGCGGATCAGCACGCTGGAGGTTTCCAGATGAATACGCTCATGCTCAATCCCCATCAGGATCACCCAGGCCGGGCTCTCCCAGCTGATCGGCAGCGTGAGCGGTAGGGTCTGGATCAGATCGCTGACCAGCGCTTTAACGCGTCCGCGGTATTCACGGACTTCATCAATGGTGGGCCAGTCATAGTGACTGTCGTTGAGATCATCCCAGCTCATCTCATCCACACCAATCGCCATCATCGCTTCGATACGATCGTCCAGACGCGCATCAATGAGGCGTCCGGCCATCAGCTTATTAATGTAGAAGGTGGCGGTGTGACCAAAATAGAAGATTAATGGATGGCGCAGCGGAATGGCTTTGGTAAACCAGGCCTGTGAATCGGCCAGACAGGTGAACAGACTTTCATACTGTTCCCAGGTCTGATGAAAATAGGCCAGCAATTCGGCACGTTTTTGTTCTATGTTCTGGCCGGAGAGCATTAACGTCCGCGTCGGTGCAGGCAGATCGCGATGGGGTTGAGCAAGCGTCACAGGAAGCTCCAGATTGCTGAGTAAGTGAAACGGTAATTCACTATAGCAAATAAGCATTTCTGCAAGATGACTTAACGGCGCCAGTGGCGCAGCAGGCGGCTTTTCATGCCGGTGTCGAAGCGCCAGATATGGTCGAAGATGCGCAGAATACCTGGTTTCCCGTGGGCCGACATTGCCACGGCGTGAAAACGTTGCTGATTATGTCGCTGGCGCTTTTTGATCGCCCCGATGACCTCTTCCGGCAGACGCTGGGCAATAAAATCGGAAACGATCACCGCATCGGCTTCCTCCCACAGGGCGCCTTCCATTCGGGTGACAACCGAAGAGAGACAGGCGGCCAGATCGGTGCCGCCACGGAAACGCTGGCTCAGAAAGCGAATCGCCTGCTCCAGTCCGTCCTCACCGGTCAGCTCATAGCCAATCACCTCATGCGCAAACAGCATGATGTAGCAGCGACGGCGATCGGCCAGCGCGACCTTCAGCAGTGCCAGACAAAAGGCTTTAGCGCAACGCTCATTAAAGCCACCCATCGAACCGGAGGTATCCACGCAGACGATAAACGGCCCGCGCGGCTGCTCTTCATGCTGCTGGTGGCTGGCCGGACGCATCGTCACCTTTTCATGCCAGGCATCGCCCTGCAACTTATAGGTCAGCAGCCGTTTCTCGACCAGCCGCCGGTAAAATTCCAGCTCCAGTTCGCTGATGCTCAGCGCGGCTAACTCCGGCGGTAACAGTCGCAGCACGTCATCGCTCTGATGAATGCCGCTGACCTCTTCCGGCACGGATGCAGGCTCCTGCACCAGATGATGAAAAGCTTCCATCGGGGCATCCTGTGACGGCACCGATTTTGCCTCGCGGCTGCGACCCAACTGCTGGGCCAGCTTCAGCAGCTCCGGTTGCTGCGCCAGAAAGTCGCCATATTGCAGCATCAGCTGATAATCGCCGGGCTGCAGTGACGCTTTGCTCATGTCCCACAGCCGGCCAGCGGCGGCTTCATCATCGTCACTGAGAATCGGAGCCAGCTGACCGCTCAGTGCCATGCGCTGCTGCAGTTCCGCCAGCAGGCGTTCGCGCTGCTGCTCCAGCAAATCCTGATTCAGCGTCAGAGTCTGTAAGGTCAGGCTCAGCCGCCAGCGCTGTAAAAAAAGCTGGTGCTGCGCGCTGCTGAGATGGCCGATATCGGTGTGTTGCAGCAGCCGGTTAGCTTCATCAAGAAAAGGAGACGGCAGGCTTTGAAGCGCCTCAAGTGTGGCAGTCAGCTGCTGGCTGAATTCACGATCGCTGAGGAGCTGGATGCGCTGGAACAGCTGAAACTCTTCGGCCAGCGTGGCCGGAACCGGCGTGTCTTTGAGTTCAGCACTAATCTCCGCTCGCCAGCGTGGCACATCGCGCAGCAGCGCTTTTTTCAGTCCGGGGAATTTTTCAAAAAACAGCGCCAGCTGTGGGGACGCCAGCAGGGCAATAATCAGCTCTTCAATCAGTTCGGTCTCACCCACTGAGAGCAGCGTGCTCAGCGTCTCGACTGAGATCATTTACGCGCCTGTTTCAGCTGTTCTGCCACATCCTGCAGGCTGGTTTCGACCCGCGCCAGCCAGTCATCACTGATAAACAGGCAGCGCTGATGCTGGCTGAACAGATGACGCTGCGACCGCAGCTCACTTTCCAGCGCATCCAGTGCTTCGGTGATTTCACCGGGCAACGGCTCGCTGTTGCTGACGCCTGGCAGCATCAGACGTGACGATTGCAGGCTCACATCACGGATAGCCAGGCAGTGCTGCGCATCCACCTGTAAATCCAGGCTTTGTGCAAAGCCAATCCCATTGAGCTTGCCGCGAACCTCACCACCTTTCTGCAGCCACTGATTCAGGGCATCACGCGCAATCATAATATGGCTTACCTGCATGTCGTGCAGCATCAGCGGCTTTTGCAGCATCAGCGTCAGTTGCTCATCGGTAAAGCTTTCCGGCAGATCGTAATGGGGCTTGCGGCTGAACATGCCGCTGTGTCTTTCCAGAGTGATCGCCTGCGCGATGCTCTGCTGCTGTTGCAGAGCCAGACGACGCGCTTTGATCTGCTGCAGTTTCAGCAGCATTGGCTGCTGCTGCCAGGCGTGCTGCGTCATCAGCTGATCGATTTCTCGCTCCAGCAGCTGCATGGAGGCGACATCGTGCCAGAGGCAATCTTTCAGCAGGATCAGGTCTATCGGGGCAATGGTATTGCGACCGCTGTAGAAGGCGCTGGCCTGCAGCAGATGGATGGCTTTTTTCCAGCGACGATCGGAAATGTAAGGTGCGGCAGGCTGGCTCTCCAGTTGCTGACGCAGCTGATAAATCAGCTCAAAGACGGCATCGGGCAGGCTGACCTGGCTGATGCCGAGCTGCCACTGCGCATACTCTTCATCACTGATGCGCAGGGATTCCGCGACCGGATTGGTGTGCTCATCCTGCTGGTGGGTCAGCATGCTGCGAAAGTTCTGCTTCTCATGCACGTTATCCAGCCACAGGCGGATCAGCATTCGATCATAGAGCGCCTCAAGGCCGCTATCCGCTTCCGGTAGTTCGTTGGAGGCGGTGACCAGCAGCCGCATCGGGATGGTCTCTTCGCTGTCACCATTGCGGAAGCGGCGTTCATTGATAGCGGTCAGCAGGGTATTCAGAATCGCCGGGCCGGCTTTCCAGATCTCATCCAGAAAAACAATCTCGGCGTCGGGCAGATAGCCTTTAGTGAGACGCTGGTAGCGTCCTTCGTCTTTCAGTGCCTGAATGGAGAGCGGGCCAAACACCTCTTCCGGCGTGGAGAAACGGGTCATCAGATATTCAAAGGCGCGGGCGTGCTGAAAGGCATATTTAAGGCGGCGGGCAATCAGGCTCTTGGCGATGCCCGGCGGTCCCAGCAGAAACACGCTTTCACCGCTCAGCGCGGCCAGCAGGCAAAGGCGAATGGCATGGTGCCGTTCATATAATCCTTTTTCTAACGCATTGCTAAGGCGAGAAATTCTTTCTGCCAAAAGATGGGGTTGAGCCATAATCACATCAATGTCCTTACGATCGTCGGGCCGCCGCGCTTAAGCAAGCGCCTTACTCTATAGATCATCATGCGTGAAAGCGTTGATAGCTGTCAGCTTTTTTGTTTCAGAAGGTTTGCCTGTTTTAAAGTGGTGCCGGATGACAATTTATCGTCTGAAATGACCCCGTTACCCTGACCGCGAGGCGAAGCGGGTATAGGAATTTTCGTTAAACCGTGCATACTGTGCGCTTTTTGATGGCCTGAGCGAGGGGTTTTTGTACCTCTTAGACTCCAACAAAAGATAACTCTATGAGCTCGGATAATAAGCAGTCACTTCGCGGATTAACGCTGGCCGCTATTGGTGTTGTTTACGGGGATATCGGCACCAGTCCGCTGTATACCTTGCGTGAATGTCTCTCCGGACAGTTTGGTTTCGGCGTTGAGCGGGAAGCGGTATTTGGCTTTCTGTCGCTGATTTTCTGGCTGCTGGTGCTGGTGGTCTCACTGAAGTACATCAGTTATGTGATGCGCGCCGACAACGCCGGGGAAGGCGGGATTCTGACCCTGATGTCGCTGGCAGGTCGCCATACCGGTGCACGCGCCACGGCGGTGCTGGTGATCATGGGCCTGATTGGTGGCAGCTTCTTCTATGGAGAGGTGGTAATCACGCCAGCCATTTCGGTGATGTCCGCCATCGAAGGCCTTGAGATTGCCGCGCCGTCGCTGGATCCCTTTATTGTGCCGATGTCGATTGCGGTGCTGACGCTGCTGTTTGCCATTCAGAAGCATGGCACCGGTATGGTGGGCAAACTCTTCGCGCCGGTAATGCTGGTCTGGTTTCTGGTGCTGGCGATCCTGGGTGTCATGGGCATCATGCGGAACCCGGACGTACTGCATGCGCTGAATCCTGCCTATGCGGTGGAATTCTTCCTGCACTATAAGTCCGTTTCGTTCTTCGCCCTCGGTGCAGTTGTACTGGCGATTACCGGGGTCGAGGCGCTTTATGCCGATATGGGTCACTTCGGTAAAGTGCCGATTCGGCTGGCCTGGTTTTCGGTGGTGCTGCCGTCGCTGGTGCTGAACTACTTTGGTCAGGGCGCGCTGTTACTCAGCGATCCTAAAGCAATTAAAAACCCCTTCTTCCTGCTGGCCCCGGACTGGGCGCTGATCCCGATGCTGATTCTGGCAACACTGGCCACCGTTATCGCTTCACAGGCGGTGATCTCCGGTGTCTTCTCGCTGACGCGTCAGGCGGTGCGACTGGGTTATCTGCCAGGGATGCGTATCATCCACACTTCTGAGCGCGAATCGGGCCAGATTTATATTCCGGTGATCAACTGGGTGCTCTACTTCGCCGTGCTGATTGTGATTATCAGCTTTGAGCATTCAAGTAATCTGGCTGCGGCCTACGGTATTGCGGTGACCGGCACCATGGTGCTGACGGCAATGCTCTCCTGCACGGTGGCGGTTAAAAACTGGCACTGGAATAAGCTGGCGGTCGCCGTCATCCTGGTGCTGATGCTCTGCATCGACGTGCCGCTGTTTACCGCCAACCTGGTAAAAATCTTCTCAGGTGGCTGGCTGCCGCTCTGTCTCGGTCTGGTGATGTTTATCATTATGACGACGTGGAAAAGCGAACGTTTCCGTCTGCTGCGCCGTATGCACGAACATGGTAACTCCCTGGAGGCGATGATCGCGTCGCTGGAGAAATCGCCACCGGTTCGCGTGCCGGGCACGGCGGTCTATATGTCGCGTGCCCTGAATGTGATTCCGTTTGCCATGCTGCACAACCTCAAGCACAACAAAGTGTTGCATGAGCGGGTCGTGCTGCTGACGTTGCGTACTGAAGATGCACCTTACGTGCACAACGTGCGTCGTGTCACCATTGAGCAGCTGTCGCCGACCTTCTGGCGGGTGGTGGCAAGCTATGGCTGGCGTGAGACGCCAAACGTTGAGGAGATTTTCCACCGTTGCGGGCTGGAAGGACTTAACTGCCGCATGATGGAGACCTCGTTCTTTATGTCGCATGAGTCGCTGATCATCGGCAAACGGCCGTGGTATCTGCGCCTGCGCGGCAAACTCTTCCTGGCGTTGCAGCGCAATGCGCTCCGTGCGCCAGACCAGTTTGAGATCCCGCCAAACCGCGTGATTGAGCTGGGCACCCAGGTCGAGATTTGATTGGCAGCGCCCGCCTTACGGGGCGGGCGCTGACCAGCGTAGCGTGACGCACAAGCCGCCGCCGGGTCGCTGGCTGAACGTAACCTGCATCCCATGCAACTGGGCAATATTACGCACTATCGATAATCCCAGCCCGCTCCCGCTCTTCTCCTGACCTGGCGGTCGCCAGAAACGCTCACCGAGCCGTTGCAGGTCGGCAGCACTCAGACCCTCACCGTTATCCTCTACCGACAGGCTGTTTGCCTGCAACCGCACATCGACTTCGCTGCCCGCAGGCGTATAGCGAATGGCGTTATCCAGCAGATTCCGCACCAGCAGTGACAGTAACAGTGGATGACCCTGAATCTGCGGATCGGCCTCCGCGTGCAGCCGCAGGGTGACGCCGGTTTTATCGGCCAGCGGCAATTGTGCGGCGATCGTCTCCTGCACCGTGCGTTTCAGCACCACCGGTTCGAAGGCGCTGCGTGCATCATCGGCTTCAACCCGCGAAAGCGTCAGCAGCTGATCCACCAGCCGCGTAGCGCGTGCAATGCCGGCATCCAGCTGTTGCAGCGCATGGGTTCGCATCACTTCGTCATCCGACGTCAGCTGGATCACTTCGCTTTGCACCTGCAGAGCGGCCAGCGGACTGCGCAGCTCATGTGCGGCATCGGAGGTAAAGCGACGTTCACGCTGCATCATGGCGCTGATGCGGCTGAACAGGCCATTGAGCGCCATCATCAGCGGCTGTACCTCTTTCGGCACGCGGTCTGCCTGCAGCGGCGTATCGTCATCAGGCGCGCGCTGTGCCAGCTGCTGCGCCAGCGTCTTCAGCGGTCGCAGTTCAGACCAGACCAGTCCGATGAGCAACAGCAGCATAAACGGCAGCGCGATCAGCCAGGGCAGCATACTGGCTTTCATCAGATCCTGTGTTATGTCGTCGCGGTATTCCAACTCCTGACCGACGACTACCCGGAACTTTTGATCCGGCGTGGTCAGCCAGACAAACCGCCAGCGATCGTCATCATTGGTGAGCTGTCCTTCATGAAATCCCTGATAGTCCGCCTCAAACGGCAGATAGCGGCCATTATCGCCATCATTCATCACCTGCCTGCCGTCACGTGTGAAGACAGCAAAGGCCAGGGCATCGTCATCCTGATCGCCACGATGGTGCCGCAGCATCGCTTTGGTTCGGGGCAATGTGGTGTTGTCCAGCGAAGAGAAATCCAGCGTCAGCAGGCGCTTGGCCAGCAGCATCTGCTGGGTATCAAACAGCTCATCAAGGGTTTCACGGGTCTGATGCCAGGCACTCAGGCTGGCACTGGCCCAGCAGAGGCCGAGCAGCAGCACGAAACCGAGGCCCAGCCGCAGAAACAGGCTCATTGATCGCATTCAGCGGCTCCCAGGGTATAACCGACGCCGTGCAGCGTGCGGATAAACGCGCTGCCCAGCTTTTTACGCAGATGATGGATATGCACTTCTACCGCGTTGCTGGAGACGTCGGCATCCCAGCTGTAGAGCTTATCTTCCAGCTGGCTGCGCGTCAGCACCCGGCCCGGGTTGCGCATAAAGAGTTCCAGCAGCGCCAGTTCACGGCTTTTCAGCTCAATCGTCTCGCCCTCGCGCATCACACTGTGACTGCCGGGGATCAGTACCACGTTACCGTGACGGAGTTCGGGCTGCAGCTGACCGTGACGGCGGCGGATTAGCGCCTGTAAGCGCGCGGCCACTTCGGTTAAGGCAAAGGGCTTGCACAGATAGTCATCGGCTCCCATCTGCAGGCCTTCAACCCGCTGATCGAGCGCATCGCGGGCAGTCAGTATCAGGACCGGCACATCATTTCCCTGCTGCCGCCACTGCCGCAGGATATCGAGTCCATCCCGCTCAGGCAGAGAAAGGTCCAGGATCACCGCATCCCAGGGCGCGGCCTCCAGCGCGTTACAGCCCGCCTCACTAGACGTAAACCAGTCAACGCTGAAGCCCAGTTTACTCAGCCCCGCTTTGATACCGTCGCCAATTAAGCGATCGTCTTCAATCAGTAAAATACGCATCACGTCTCCCTGTTCCGATAGCGTTTTATACGAAGCAACTTCCTCACTGTACAGCTGATTTCGGCGAAAATGGCTTATTTTTCACGCTTAAGAAGCTGTTAAGAACTCTGTGGTCAACTGGGCGTATTCAAACCGAAAACACCACTGAGAAAGGGGTACACCATGAAAAAGCACGCTGCAATTTTGGCCGTCGTTATGCTGGCTTCCGCCCCGGTTTTCGCTGCACAGCAGGGCGGATTTGTTGATCCCAGTGCGCCAGCCGCACAGACGCCGTCAGCATCCGGTCAGGGCGGCTTCAGTGCCGATCACACCAGTGTGGTGACCGTGAAGCAGGCTGAAGAGATGAAAGATGACAGCTGGATCACCGTACGCGGCAAGCTGGAAAAACAGATCGGCAAGGAAGATTATCTGTTCCGCGACCAGACGGGCACTATGAAAGTTGAAATCGACCACAAGCACTGGAACGGCCAGACCATCACGCCCAAAGATAACGTTGAGCTGACGGGTGAACTGGATAAAGATTTCAACAGCATTGAGATGGATGTTAAGCAGGTTAAGAAACTGCCTTAATTCCCTCCTGCCGGGCCGCATTCACGGCCCTTTTTGCGTCCCCTTCCCCGCCTTAATGCAAATTTCCTCCCGCGTGAGCGAAACGTTTCGATAGCGATCACAGATTTCTTCTTTGCCGGTTGAGTTGATGGCGGCTTTTCATACACTCCAGACAGCGAAACGTTTCGCTGTGGAGTAAAAAAATGAAAAAAGGTCGCCTGTTAAACGCTGAACTCTCACATGTGATTGCCCGCCTGGGACACACGGATACGCTGACGATTGCCGATGCTGGCTTGCCGATTCCGGCTGGACCGCAGCGCATCGACTTAGCGCTCACGCCGGGTACGCCCGATTTTATGCAGGTGGTTAATGCTGTCGCACTGGAGATGCAGGTAGAGAGCGCCCTGATCGCGGAGGAGATTAAGCAGCATAATCCGCACCTTCATAGCGCGCTTGTCGCCGTGCTCGAAGCCTTGCAACAGCACCAGGGGAATCGCATCACCATCAGCTACACCAGTCATGAACAATTCAAACAACAAACGCAGCGTAGTCAGGCGGTCATTCGGAGCGGAGAGTGCTCTCCGTTTGCGAATGTCATCCTCAGCGCCGGTGTGACCTTCTGAGGCCGCTATGCAACCTTTACTGCAACTCGACGGCATTGAAAAATCCTTTCCGGGCGTAAAAGCCCTGAAGGGGGCGTCGCTGAATGTCCGTGCAGGACGCGTGATGGCGCTGGTGGGCGAGAACGGCGCAGGCAAGTCCACCATGATGAAAGTGCTGACCGGGATCTATCAATATGATGCCGGTACGCTGCGCTGGCTCGGCAAAGAGACCCGTTTCAGTGGACCGAAAGCGTCACAGGAAGCGGGCATTGGCATCATCCATCAGGAGCTGAACCTGATCCCTCAGTTAACCGTGGCGGAGAATATTTTTCTCGGTCGCGAATATGTGGGGCGTTTTGGCCGTATCCAGTGGCCGCGTATGTATGCCGAAGCCGATGCGCTGCTCAAAAGGCTCAATCTGCGCTTCAACAGCCACAAGCTGGTGGGCGATTTGTCGATTGGCGATCAGCAGATGGTCGAAATCGCCAAAGTGCTGAGCTTTGAGTCGCAGGTCATCATCATGGATGAGCCGACCGATGCGCTGACCGATACCGAAACGCTGTCGCTGTTCCGGGTGATCAACGAACTGAAAGCGCAGGGCTGCGGCATCGTCTATATCTCGCATCGCATGAAAGAGATCTTTGAGATCTGCGATGACGTCACGGTATTCCGCGACGGTCAGTTTATTGCTGAACGTCCGGTCAGCGAGCTGACCGAAGAGAGTCTGATCGAGATGATGGTCGGACGTAAGCTGGAAGATCAATATCCGCATCTTGATCAGGCGCCAGGCGACGTGCGGCTCAAAGTGGAGAACGTCAGCGGGCCGGGCGTGGAGAACGTCAGCTTCAGTCTGCGCAAAGGCGAAATCCTTGGCATCTCGGGTCTGATGGGCGCGGGCCGCACCGAACTGATGAAGGTGCTCTACGGCGCGCTGCCGCGTCGTGAAGGTGCAATGTGGCTTAATGGACGGGAAGTGGTGACGCGTTCGCCGCAGGACGGGCTGGCTAACGGTATCGTCTACATCTCGGAAGATCGTAAGCGTGATGGTCTGGTGCTGGGCATGTCAGTGAAAGAGAACATGTCGCTGACGGCGTTAGGCTATTTCAGTCACGGCAGCGGCACGCTGAAACATGCGGCAGAGCAGCTGGCGGTAGGCGATTTTATCCGGCTGTTCAACGTGAAAACGCCTTCTATGGAGCAGCCGATTGGCCTGCTTTCAGGCGGCAACCAGCAGAAAGTGGCGATTGCCCGCGGTCTGATGACCCGCCCTAACGTGCTGATTCTGGACGAACCGACCCGCGGTGTGGATGTCGGTGCGAAGAAAGAGATCTACCAACTGATTAACCAGTTTAAAGCCGAAGGGCTGAGCATCATCCTGGTCTCCTCGGAAATGCCGGAAGTGCTGGGCATGAGCGATCGAATTCTGGTGATGCATGAAGGCCGTATCAGCGGCGAATTTACCCGTGAAGACGCCACTCAGGAAAGCCTGATGGCAGCCGCCGTAGGCAAGCAACACAGCGAGGATTTAGTGGTATGACGACCCAAACTTTACCGGCCAGCCGTCGCTGGTTTAGCAAAAGCTGGCTGCTGGAACAGAAGTCGCTGATTGCGCTGATGGTGCTGATCGCCGTGGTGGCCAGCCAGAGCCCGAACTTCTTTACCGTGGCGAACCTGTTCAACATTCTGCAGCAGACCTCGGTTAACGCCATTATGGCGGTCGGGATGACGCTGGTGATCCTGACTTCAGGTATCGACCTCTCGGTGGGATCGCTGCTGGCTCTGACGGGCGCAGTGGGTGCATCGCTGGTGGGCATGGAGGTCAATGCTCTGGTCGCGGTGGCGGCTTCGCTGGCTCTGGGTGCGGCAATCGGTGCCCTGACCGGGACTATTGTGGCGCGCGGTAAGGTGCAGGCCTTTATCGCCACGCTGGTCATGATGCTGCTGCTGCGCGGTGTGACCATGGTCTACACCGACGGCAGCCCGATTAACACCGGTTTCAGTGCCAATGCCGATCTGCTGGGCTGGTTTGGTATTGGTCGCCCGCTGGGTATCCCTGCGCCGGTCTGGCTGATGGCGCTGGTCTTTATCGCCGCCTGGTACATGCTGCAGCACACGCGTCTGGGTCGCTACATCTATGCGCTTGGCGGTAACGAAGCGGCAACGCGTCTCTCCGGCATCAATGTGAATCGCGTCAAAATCATCGTCTATTCACTGAGCGGCATGCTGGCAGCGCTGGCGGGCACCATTGAAGTGGCGCGTCTCTCATCAGCACAGCCGACAGCGGGTACCGGCTATGAGCTGGATGCAATTGCTGCGGTCGTGCTGGGCGGAACCAGCCTGGCTGGCGGTAAAGGCCGTATTTTCGGCACCCTGATTGGCGCGCTGATCCTCGGCTTCCTGAACAACGGCCTGAACCTGATGGGCGTCTCTTCGTACTACCAGATGATCGTTAAAGCGGTGGTCATCCTGCTGGCGGTGCTGGTGGATAATAAAAGCAGTAAATAACTCTGACCTTACACAGGATAATAAGATGAAAAAGTTAACCGCACTGGCCATGATCCTCGGCGCAACGCTCAGTACCAGCGCCATGGCAAAAGATACCATCGCGCTGGTGGTTTCAACCCTCAACAACCCGTTCTTTGTTTCTCTAAAAGAGGGTGCTCAGAAAGAAGCGGACAAACTGGGCTACAACCTGGTCGTGCTGGATTCACAGAACAACCCGGCTAAAGAGCTGGCGAACGTGCAGGATCTGACCGTTCGCGGTACTAAGCTGCTGCTGATCAACCCGACTGACTCTGATGCTGTGGGCAACGCCGTGAAGATGGCTAACCAGGCGAATATTCCTGTCATCACGCTGGACCGCGTTGCGGCACAGGGCACGGTGGTCAGCCACGTCGCTTCCGATAACCGTTTCGGCGGTAAAATGGCCGGTGACTTCATCGCCAAAAAAGTCGGCGAAAATGCCAAAATTATTGAGCTGCAGGGCATTGCCGGAACCTCTGCTGCCCGCGAACGTGGCGAAGGCTTCAAACAGGCCGCTGATGCGCATAAATTCCAGATCCTCGCCAGCCAGCCTGCTGACTTTGACCGCACCAAAGGTCTGAACGTCATGCAGAACCTGCTGCAGGCACACCCGGACGTTCAGGCTGTATTCGCTCAGAACGACGAAATGGCGCTGGGTGCACTGCGTGCGCTGCAGACTGCCGGAAAAACTGGTGTGATCGTGGTGGGTTTTGACGGCACTGCTGATGGCGTGAAAGCCGTAGAAGCTGGCAAACTGTCTGCCACCGTGGCACAGATGCCAGAAAAAATTGGCATGATCGGCGTGGACACCGCTGATAAAGTGCTGAAGGGTGAAAAAGTGAAGGCGATCAATCCGGTCGACCTGAAGCTGGTCACTCAATAACTCAAAGAAAAGCAGGGCACCGCGCCACCCTCCCGGTGGCGCACTTATTCCGGACTCCCCTAATGAGCAAAAACGCAAAACTGGCCGTTCTTGGCAGCATTAATGCTGACCACATCCTTAATCTGGCGCACTTCCCTCGTCCCGGTGAAACGGTGATCGGGCAGAATTATCAGGTTGCGTTTGGCGGTAAAGGCGCGAATCAGGCGGTCGCCGCGGGTCGTGCGGGTGCCGATATCGCCTTTATTGGCTGTGTGGGCGCTGACGACATTGGCGAACGTATTCGTGAGCAGCTCGCGCAGGACAATATTGATACCACGCCCGTAGAAGTGGTTGAGGGCGAGTCGACCGGTGTGGCGATGATTTTCGTCAACGGTGACGGTGAGAACAATATTGGTATCTACTCCGGAGCAAATGCGGCCTTAACACCCGATTGCGTGGCGCGTCATCAGCAGGTTATTGCCAGTGCCGATGCACTCTTAATGCAGCTGGAATCGCCGCTGGAGAGCGTGCTGGCCGCCGCGACATTTGCCCGGCAGCATCAGACGCAGGTAATTCTCAATCCGGCACCCGCTACCCCTCTCTCCGATGAGCTGCTGGCGCTGATCGACATTATTACGCCGAATGAGACCGAAGCCGAGAGTCTGACCGGCATTGCGGTTAACAACGATGAAGATGCGGCTCGCGCTGCGGCAGTGCTGCATGCGAAAGGCATCGGCACGGTACTGATTACGCTGGGTCGCCGCGGTGTCTGGCTGAGCGAGCAGGGAGACGGTCAGCGCATTGCGGGCTTCAGCGTTAAAGCTATTGATACCATCGCGGCGGGCGACACCTTTAACGGTGCCTTTATTACCGCGCGACTGGAGCAGAAGCCAATGTACGACGCGGTGCGATTTGCCCATGCCGCCGCCGCGATTGCCGTTACGCGTTCAGGTGCGCAGCCCTCCGTGCCGTGGCGCGCGGAGATTGATGATTTTTTGCAACAGCAGGGCTAAGCCTTTGAGCACCATGAAAGATGTCGCTCGGCTGGCGGGCGTCTCTACCTCCACTGTCTCGCACGTGATCAATAACAATCGCTTTGTCAGTGAAGGCGTGCGGGAAAAAGTTGAGCAGGCTATCCGCCACCTTAACTACGCCCCTTCTGCACTGGCGCGCAGTCTGAAAATCAATCAGACGCACACCATCGGTATGCTGCTGACCACCAGTAGTAACCCCTTTTATGCCGAAGTGGTGCGGGGCGTGGAAGAGAGTTGCTATCAGCGTGGCTACAGCCTGATTCTCTGCAACACGGCGGGTGATGAGGAGCGGATGAACCGCAGCCTGGAGACGCTGATGCAGAAGCGCGTCGATGGTTTACTGATCATGTGCACTGAAAGTCACCTGCCGTCGGCAGACATCCTGAATCGTTATCCCTCTATACCTGCGGTGATGATGGATTGGGCACCGTTTGAAGGTCGCGGTGACATCATTCAGGATAACGCGTTGCTGGGCGGCGAGCTGGCCACTCAGCATCTTATCGACAGCGGCTATACCCGCATCGCCTGTATCGCCGGTCCCCAGGATAAAACCCCGGCCCGTATGCGCCTGGAAGGTTATCGCAACGCCATGACTAAGAGTGGGCTGGAGATTGTGCCTGGCTATATCGTGAATGGTGACTTTGAATTTCAGGGTGGCTACAACGGGATGGTCGAGTTGCTGGCGCTGGAAACGCTGCCGGAAGCAGTATTTACCAGTAACGATGCGATGGCTGTCGGCGTTTATCACGCCCTCTATCAGGCTGGCATGCAGGTTCCGCAGCAGATGGCGGTCATGGGGTATGACGATATTGAACTGGCGCGCTATCTCACTCCGCCACTGAGTACGATTCACCAGCCCAAAGATGCGCTGGGCGAACTGGCGATAGATACCTTAATTCATCGTCTCAGCGATCCCGACGCCAGCCAGCAAACGCTGGTGCTGACGCCGGAGCTGGTGGTACGTGGCTCAGTTTAGCGTTTTTTCTTCCTGTCGCGATTCGTGATCAGATTACGGCCATCGCCATTTTTCAGCAGCAGAAAAGTCAGCGCTGAAAGCACGGTAACGACACCCATGGTCAGGAACGTGGCATGGAACTGTGAAATGGTGCTGGTTTCAAACTCCTGATAGAAGCGCAGTACCGCAGCACTGACCGCCACACCGAAACTGATCGCTAACTGCTGCGTCACGGCCAGCACGCTGTTACCCCCGCTGGCGTTATCATCATCCAGATCGGCCAGAGTAATGGTGTTCATGGCGGTGAACTGCGTAGACATCGCCATGCCGAGAATAAACAGCGGAAGCAACAGCACAAAGATGCTTTCAGCAGGCGACTGCAGAGAGAAGCTGGCGATCAGGATGCCAATAATAGCGGTGATGCCGACCAGCAGACGGCGGTAGCCCAGCCAGCGCAGCAGTTGTGTCACCGTGGACTTCGCCAGTATTGAACCAATGGCGGTAGGTGCCATCATGCAGCCTGCAATAATAGCTGAATAGCCAAAGCCAACCTGCAACATGAGCGGCATTAAAAAGGGGACGCAGCCGGTACCGAGACGTGATGCAATGTTGCCGCCAATGCCAACCGAGAAGGTCCGGGTTTTAAACATCGGCAGGTTGATGAGGGGCGACGGGTGATTTCGGGCATGCACTATATAGAGAAGTAAAAGCACGATGCCGCTGAGTAATATCCCGCCAGCCAGCCAGGCGGAAACAATCCGCTCACCGAACAGCTCAATCCCAATCGAGATCATTACCAGCCCAGCCCCGAACAGTATAAAGCCCAGAAAGTCGAAGCGGCGCTTAGGCGTGGTGAAGTCCGGCATATATTTGCGTGCGTAGATAATGCCGAGAATACCTATCGGGATATTAATCAGGAAGATCCAGTGCCACGTCGCATAGGTGACCAGCACACCGCCCAGCATCGGGCCCAGTATCGGGCCAACCAATCCTGGCATGGTGACGAAATTGAGCACCGGCAGCAGTTCACTGCGCGGATAGGCGCGTAGCAGTGCAAGTCGTGCGACCGGCATCATCATTGCGCCACCCACGCCCTGCACGATTCGCGATATAACCAGCACCGAAAGCGTCGGTGAGAGCGCACACGCCAGCGAGCCGAGGGTGAACAGCGAAACCGCAATGATAAATACCTTACGCGTGCCGAAGCGATCGGCGAGCCAGCCGCTGACCGGAATCAGCATCGCGACAGTGAGGGTGTAACTGATGACGGCGGATTGCATGGCCAGGGGAGAACGGTCGAGGCTGGTGGCGATAGCGGGCAGGGCAGTATTCAGTATAGTGGCGTCGAGTGACTGCATGAAAAAGGCCATAGCCGCTATCCATGGCAAACCTGCCATGCTGCGCGAGGATTTTATCATTGAGTGTCCTTCCTGGGGTTATCCTGCGAGAAGAAGCAAAATAATAGCACCCGCAACCCGCAACGGCAGGTCTCTTTACAACGTTTGATCGCTGTTTTTGTGCGTTATTCGGCCATGAAACGTCTCTTTTTAAGCCGTTCGTTTAAAAAAGATGCGCTCAGTAAATTAATTCGAAGAAACACTTGTCAGCCTGAGGAATCTCCCTATAATGCGCCTCCATCAACACGGAACACCGGCAACGGGAAACGCGCTGAGAGGCACAGGAGACTGCGCCGCCGGAGAAAAACTTCTGAGAAAGAGGTTGACTCTGCAGGAGGAAAGCGTAATATACGCCACCTCGCGACAGGACGCTAACGCACTGTTCGCACTGCTCTTTAACAATTTATCAGACAATCTGTGTGGGCACTCGCAGGATTGATATCAGCGTCTTAGGACGCAACAAAATATCAAAGCCTCACGAGTGAACACATAATGAAATTCATTATGACGTTTTACAGATGAGCACCGCTTAACTTGTTTAAGCAAATCAAACTTAAATTGAAGAGTTTGATCATGGCTCAGATTGAACGCTGGCGGCAGGCCTAACACATGCAAGTCGGACGGTAGCACAGAGAGCTTGCTCTCGGGTGACGAGTGGCGGACGGGTGAGTAATGTCTGGGGATCTGCCCGATAGAGGGGGATAACCACTGGAAACGGTGGCTAATACCGCATAACGTCGCAAGACCAAAGAGGGGGACCTTCGGGCCTCTCACTATCGGATGAACCCAGATGGGATTAGCTAGTAGGCGGGGTAATGGCCCACCTAGGCGACGATCCCTAGCTGGTCTGAGAGGATGACCAGCCACACTGGAACTGAGACACGGTCCAGACTCCTACGGGAGGCAGCAGTGGGGAATATTGCACAATGGGCGCAAGCCTGATGCAGCCATGCCGCGTGTATGAAGAAGGCCTTCGGGTTGTAAAGTACTTTCAGCGGGGAGGAAGGCGATGCGGTTAATAACCGCGTCGATTGACGTTACCCGCAGAAGAAGCACCGGCTAACTCCGTGCCAGCAGCCGCGGTAATACGGAGGGTGCAAGCGTTAATCGGAATTACTGGGCGTAAAGCGCACGCAGGCGGTCTGTTAAGTCAGATGTGAAATCCCCGGGCTTAACCTGGGAACTGCATTTGAAACTGGCAGGCTTGAGTCTTGTAGAGGGGGGTAGAATTCCAGGTGTAGCGGTGAAATGCGTAGAGATCTGGAGGAATACCGGTGGCGAAGGCGGCCCCCTGGACAAAGACTGACGCTCAGGTGCGAAAGCGTGGGGAGCAAACAGGATTAGATACCCTGGTAGTCCACGCCGTAAACGATGTCGACTTGGAGGTTGTTCCCTTGAGGAGTGGCTTCCGGAGCTAACGCGTTAAGTCGACCGCCTGGGGAGTACGGCCGCAAGGTTAAAACTCAAATGAATTGACGGGGGCCCGCACAAGCGGTGGAGCATGTGGTTTAATTCGATGCAACGCGAAGAACCTTACCTACTCTTGACATCCAGAGAACTTTCCAGAGATGGATTGGTGCCTTCGGGAACTCTGAGACAGGTGCTGCATGGCTGTCGTCAGCTCGTGTTGTGAAATGTTGGGTTAAGTCCCGCAACGAGCGCAACCCTTATCCTTTGTTGCCAGCGATTCGGTCGGGAACTCAAAGGAGACTGCCGGTGATAAACCGGAGGAAGGTGGGGATGACGTCAAGTCATCATGGCCCTTACGAGTAGGGCTACACACGTGCTACAATGGCGCATACAAAGAGAAGCGACCTCGCGAGAGCAAGCGGACCTCACAAAGTGCGTCGTAGTCCGGATCGGAGTCTGCAACTCGACTCCGTGAAGTCGGAATCGCTAGTAATCGTGGATCAGAATGCCACGGTGAATACGTTCCCGGGCCTTGTACACACCGCCCGTCACACCATGGGAGTGGGTTGCAAAAGAAGTAGGTAGCTTAACCTTCGGGAGGGCGCTTACCACTTTGTGATTCATGACTGGGGTGAAGTCGTAACAAGGTAACCGTAGGGGAACCTGCGGTTGGATCACCTCCTTACATGAAGATACCTTCCCGCGCAGTGTCCACACAGATTGTCTGATAAAAAGTAATGAGCAGGACGGCTGCGAAGTCGTGACACTATCGTGTCCCCTTCGTCTAGCGGTTAGGACTCCGCCCTTTCACGGCGGCAACAGGGGTTCGAATCCCCTAGGGGACGCCACCTGCTTGGTGACAGGTGAAAGGTGTCTCCATACAGTATCTCAAAACCGATTTGGTTGCGTAAGCAGCCGGGCCGCGTTTGAGATATTTGCTCTTTAACAATCCGGAACAAGCTGAAAATTGAAACGACGTGTCGTTTTCATTCTCCGTAATAAGAATGAAAAATACGATGCGTTCGAGTCTCTCAAATGCTTGCAGTTCGCAGCGTTGTAAAACGCCTGTGGGTTGTGAGGTTAAGCGACTAAGCGTACACGGTGGATGCCCAGGCAGTCAGAGGCGATGAAGGACGTGCTAATCTGCGTAAAGCGACGGTAAGGTGATATGAACCGCTACAGCCGTCGATGTCCGAATGGGGAAACCCGGTGCACTCTGTGCATCATTGCAGCATGAATACATAGTGCTGCAAGGCGAACCGGGGGAACTGAAACATCTAAGTACCCCGAGGAAAAGAAATCAACCGAGATTCCCCCAGTAGCGGCGAGCGAACGGGGAGCAGCCCAGAGCCTGAATCAGCATGTGTGTTAGTGGAAGCGTCTGGAAAGTCGCAGGGTACAGGGTGATACTCCCGTACACAAAAGCGCATATGCTGTGAGCTCGATGAGTAAGGCGGGACACGTGGTATCCTGTCTGAATATGGGGGGACCATCCTCCAAGGCTAAATACTCCTGACTGACCGATAGTGAACCAGTACCGTGAGGGAAAGGCGAAAAGAACCCCGGCGAGGGGAGTGAAACAGAACCTGAAACCGTGTACGTACAAGCAGTGGGAGCCTTCTTTATGGGGGTGACTGCGTACCTTTTGTATAATGGGTCAGCGACTTATATTCTGTAGCAAGGTTAACCGTATAGGGGAGCCGCAGGGAAACCGAGTCTTAACTGGGCGTTAAGTTGCAGGGTATAGACCCGAAACCCGGTGATCTAGCCATGGGCAGGTTGAAGGTTGGGTAACACTAACTGGAGGACCGAACCGACTAATGTTGAAAAATTAGCGGATGACCTGTGGCTGGGGGTGAAAGGCCAATCAAACCGGGAGATAGCTGGTTCTCCCCGAAAGCTATTTAGGTAGCGCCTCGTGAACTCATCTTCGGGGGTAGAGCACTGTTTCGGCTAGGGGGCCATCCCGGCTTACCAACCCGATGCAAACTGCGAATACCGAAGAATGTTATCACGGGAGACACACGGCGGGTGCTAACGTCCGTCGTGAAGAGGGAAACAACCCAGACCGCCAGCTAAGGTCCCAAAGTCATGGTTAAGTGGGAAACGATGTGGGAAGGCACAGACAGCCAGGATGTTGGCTTAGAAGCAGCCATCATTTAAAGAAAGCGTAATAGCTCACTGGTCGAGTCGGCCTGCGCGGAAGATGTAACGGGGCTAAACCATGCACCGAAGCTGCGGCAGCGACGCTTAGGCGTTGTTGGGTAGGGGAGCGTTCTGTAAGCCGTTGAAGGTGTGCTGTGAGGCATGCTGGAGGTATCAGAAGTGCGAATGCTGACATAAGTAACGATAAAGCGGGTGAAAAGCCCGCTCGCCGGAAGACCAAGGGTTCCTGTTCAACGTTAATCGGAGCAGGGTGAGTCGACCCCTAAGGCGAGGCCGAAAGGCGTAGTCGATGGGAAACAGGTTAATATTCCTGTACTCGGTGTTACTGCGAAGGGGGGACGGAGAAGGCTATATCAGCCGGGCGACGGTTGTCCCGGTTTAAGCGTGTAGGCGGAGGGTCCAGGTAAATCCGGTCCCTTATTAACGCTGAGGCGTGACGACGAGGCACTACGGTGCTGAAGTGATAAATGCCCTGCTTCCAGGAAAAGCCTCTAAGCATCAGGTAACACAGAATCGTACCCCAAACCGACACAGGTGGTCAGGTAGAGAATACCAAGGCGCTTGAGAGAACTCGGGTGAAGGAACTAGGCAAAATGGTGCCGTAACTTCGGGAGAAGGCACGCTGGCGCGTAGGTGGAGGGATTTACTCCCCGAGCCGAAGCCAGTCGAAGATACCAGCTGGCTGCAACTGTTTATTAAAAACACAGCACTGTGCAAACACGAAAGTGGACGTATACGGTGTGACGCCTGCCCGGTGCCGGAAGGTTAATTGATGGGGTTATCCGCAAGGAGAAGCTCTTGATCGAAGCCCCGGTAAACGGCGGCCGTAACTATAACGGTCCTAAGGTAGCGAAATTCCTTGTCGGGTAAGTTCCGACCTGCACGAATGGCGTAATGATGGCCAGGCTGTCTCCACCCGAGACTCAGTGAAATTGAACTCGCTGTGAAGATGCAGTGTACCCGCGGCAAGACGGAAAGACCCCGTGAACCTTTACTACAGCTTGACACTGAACATTGAGCCTTGATGTGTAGGATAGGTGGGAGGCTTTGAAGCGCGGACGCCAGTCTGCGTGGAGCCAACCTTGAAATACCACCCTTTAATGTTTGATGTTCTAACGTAGGCCCGTGATCCGGGCTGCGGACAGTGTCTGGTGGGTAGTTTGACTGGGGCGGTCTCCTCCTAAAGAGTAACGGAGGAGCACGAAGGTCAGCTAATCACGGTCGGACATCGTGAGGTTAGTGCAATGGCATAAGCTGGCTTGACTGCGAGAGTGACGGCTCGAGCAGGTGCGAAAGCAGGTCATAGTGATCCGGTGGTTCTGAATGGAAGGGCCATCGCTCAACGGATAAAAGGTACTCCGGGGATAACAGGCTGATACCGCCCAAGAGTTCATATCGACGGCGGTGTTTGGCACCTCGATGTCGGCTCATCACATCCTGGGGCTGAAGTAGGTCCCAAGGGTACGGCTGTTCGCCGTTTAAAGTGGTACGCGAGCTGGGTTTAGAACGTCGTGAGACAGTTCGGTCCCTATCTGCCGTGGGCGCTGGAGAATTGAGGGGGGTTGCTCCTAGTACGAGAGGACCGGAGTGAACGCACCACTGGTGTTCGGGTTGTCATGCCAATGGCATTGCCCGGTAGCTAAGTGCGGAAAAGATAAGTGCTGAAAGCATCTAAGCACGAAACTTGCCCCGAGATGAGTTCTCCCTGACCCCTTGAGGGTCCTGAAGGGACGTTGAAGACTACGACGTTGATAGGCCGGGTGTGTAAGCGCAGCGATGCGTTGAGCTAACCGGTACTAATGACCCGTGAGGCTTAACCTTACAACGCCAGAGGCGTTTTTGAGAGACACGATTTTCAGCCTTGTACCGGATATTCTGCGCGGCCCCCGGCGGCGGCGCGGAGACAGAATTTGCCTGGCGGCTTTAGCGCGGTGGTCCCACCTGACCCCATGCCGAACTCAGAAGTGAAACGCCGTAGCGCCGATGGTAGTGTGGGGCCTCCCCATGCGAGAGTAGGGAACTGCCAGGCATTAAATAAGTGAAGAAGCCCCGCACGCGAGTGCGGGGCTTTTTTACGTCTGCAGATCGTGAAAAACCGCACCATAATCTCCGAAAACAGCCTGAGAACCCCTCTCTGATACGGTAAACTACGGCCAGTGATCTCCTTTATATTGACTATTACGACACTCAACAGGTGAAAAATAGAATAAATATCGAGTTAATTACTTTTAATATTCTACAATTTAATATTTAACTAACTTATTAACTTAATGTGATTGTGGATTTTATAACAGACGGAAAATATATTGCTGGAATAAATGGATTTTATTCTATTTACATTTATTAGTAACTGATTGAAACTAATGATGATGTTTAATTAAGTTAAATGTCTTAGATGGATTTCAATTGCGTATTAACTAATTTAAGGAAGATTAAAATGAAAGAACTTACTATCGCTGAAACAGAATTAGTATCAGGTGCTGCCTCTACTGGATTCTTAGACAGCATCGGTGGCGCAGTGGTTGGAATGATTGCTGGCGCAATGGGCGTTGCATGGTCCTGCTATAATATTTCTGCTAATACTGACGGCGTAACCAGTGGAATTCTGGCTCCAGCACAGGGTGTCCTTGGTGGCCTGTTTGGCGGTATTTGGGGTGCTGTTTTTGGACTGGTAGTCGGTGCTGCTGAAGGGACTACTGACTCAGTGGCCCGTGCTGATGCAGTTTGGACTAATATCCTCACTGCTGGCTGATAGCTCTCTAAAGCGCCTGGGCAGTAATGACTATTATTGCCCATTTAATGTAGTCCGCTGACTTCCCGTTAACAATTTTATTGGTCACTTTCAGGAAAATTCAACTCAGATACAATTCTATTATTTTAAATGAGTAACGGATTATTTTTTCGAGCGTGATAAATTGCCTGCCTTATTTTTAATAAAAAAAGACATTGTTAACTGAGCTTCGTTTTTTAAATTTTATCTATATTAATCCCCTCCTCAGTTGGTTGAGCTAGTATGATTTAGATCATCAGGCGTATTGATATTGCGGAAGGCAGCTTCATCATTATCCAGCTGAACAGCATGGCCGCCGTGGTCGCGCAGGAAATGCATCAGACGTCGTTCACCGGCGTGAAGATAGTCATGAAGAGGCACTGCCATCTTCCGATGAATCAGCGCCAGCGTGGGGTGGTCGCGTGATTGTGAGCGGACCCAGACTGCAGGGGCGTCTCCACGTTGTTCAGCCAGCTTTTCAACGAAGTTAAGAGGAACTGCAGGCGTATCACAGGAGCAAAACGCAGCCCATTCACCGTCGATAGCTACTAATGCACTGTAGATACCGGCCAGCGGACCCGGATAGCCATCAAAAACATCCTGCACAACCCGACACCCGCTTAACTGATAGCGATCAATATTACGATTGGCATTAATCATGACAATGTCGACTTGTGGCCTGAGCCGTTCAAGGACATGCTGATAAAGCGGCCTGCCATCCAGTTGCACTAATCCTTTATCCTGACCACCCATACGGCGGCCCTGACCACCAGCCAGAATGATGCCGGTCAATATTGTCATGGCTTTGCCCTCGCTGATGACGCACTGTGAATAACGGAGAAACCTCAATGAAATGCCATCGTTTAAACGAGTTGATCGAACTGCTGCAACCCGCCTGGCAAAAAGAGCCTGACCTGAATCTGGTCACATTTTTACAGAAACTGGCGCAGGAATCTGGTTTCCGTGGCCCGTTAAGTGAATTAAGCGACGATGTATTAATTTACCATCTCAAAATGCGTGACTCAGCCAGCGATGATGCGATCCCAGGCCTGAAAAAAGACTATGAAGTTGATTTCAAAACCGCACTGCTCCGCGCACGGGGTGTCATTAAACAGGACGAGTAGTGTTATCCTTGGCTGCTATTTGCAAGGGCAACTACAGGTAATATGATGAGCGACGCTGCTTTCAACTTCCAGACATTGAATCCCGACGTATTGCTTGATGCGCTCTGGGATACAGGAATTCGCGTCGAATCAGGTCTGACAGCCCTGAACAGCTATGAGAACCGGGTTTACCAATTCAGCGATGATGAAAAACGCCGCTATGTCGCGAAGTTTTATCGCCCACAGCGCTGGCGTGCTGAACAGATCGCTGAAGAGCATCAGTATGCGCTCGATCTGCTGGCTGATGAGGTGCCCATCGCGGCACCATTGCGGTTAAAGGGCGAGACACTGCACAGCCACGCTGGCTTCTTCTTTGCCGTATTTCCCAGTCTGGGCGGACGGCAATATGAGACAGACAATGAAGATCAGATGGAATGGGTAGGCCGATTCCTGGGCCGCATTCATCAGACCGGGCGCAAAGCGCTGTTCAACCATCGTCCTGCCATCGGTCTTGATGAGTATCTGCATGAACCCCGACAGGCGCTGGAGCACTCACAATTAGTGCCTGCTTCGCTTAAGACCGCGCTGCTACAGGCTATCGATAAGCTAGGTAACACGCTGCAGCAACAGTGGCATACCACGTGGCAGCCGCTACGATTACATGGCGACTGTCATCCGGGGAATATCCTGTGGCGCGATGGACCGCTATTTGTCGATCTGGATGATGCCCGTAATGGTCCGGCGGTACAGGATTTGTGGATGCTCATCAGCGGCGATCGACAGGAACAGCGTATACAGTGGGATATTTTGCTGGAGGCTTACAGTGAATTCAGTGACTTTGATATTAATGAATTGTCACTGATTGAACCTTTACGCGCTATGCGCATGGTTTATTATCTGGCCTGGGTTGTCCGACGCTGGCAGGATCCCGCTTTTCCGCGCGCTTTCCCCTGGATGACAGATGAAGATTTCTGGCGCAGGCAAATTTCACTCTTTACCGAGCAGGAGAAGCTGTTGCAGGAACCTCCTCTGCAGCTGACACCGCAATATTAACGACGTAGTCAGGAGAAGTTTTCACGATGAAAAAAATTTGGTTTGCACTGATGGGTTTAGTGCTGGCATTCAGCGCGTCTGCTGCCCAGTTCACTGAAGGTAAACAATATGTGAGTCTGCCAAAACCTGTGGCCAGTGAACCTCAGGTGATGGAGTTCTTCTCCTTCTTCTGCCCGCACTGCTATCAGTTTGAACGTATTTATCACGTTAATGACGCGGTGAAAAAGAATCTGCCTGCTGATACAAAGCTGGTGAAATACCACGTCGATTTCCTTGGTGGTGATCTGGGACCGGTTGTGACTCAGGCATGGGCTGTCGCCATGGCGCTGGGCGTTGAAGATAAGGTGACAGCACCGATCTTTGATGGCATTCAGAAAACGCAGACCATTACCGATCCTGCCAGTCTGAAAGAGGCTTTTGTTAAAGCGGCCGGTATCTCCGCTGCTGACTACGATGCTGCCTGGAACAGCTTTGCCGTAAAAGCGCTGGTTGCACAACAGCAGAAAGCGGCTGCGGATGTTGATCTGCGCGGTGTGCCAGCGATGTTCGTGAATGGCAAATATATGGTGAACAACGGCGGCCTCGATACCAGCTCTATGGACAATTTCGTTGCTGATTACGCGAACGTGGTTAAATTCCTCGTAAGCCAGAAGTAATCTGCCTTACCACCCCATCTGACGCCAGCTCTGCTGGCGTTTTTTTATGCCATTAAACAGAGACGTAAATTTTGTCCATCTCCAGGGCATAAATTTAATATCCACACAAGGGATCACGTAATTAAAAATGGCGATCGGGTCACGGAAATTAAATAAGCTAATGAAAATTATGTATTTTATTAATAGCCAAATCATTTAAGATCCTGAATAGCAGCGCGTTATAATTTTTACGCACAAAGTTATCCACAGAATGATCGTTGCGATCTTTCCTCCAGAACCGTTAAAAACGCGACATATCCTGTGCCTTAGTTCACCATTTCCGCCAGCTTGTGGCATCCTTATAGACCAACCCATAGCAACGAAGACAACACAGACTTATGGCGCAAATAGCAGAAAATCCCCTCATTCTGGTCGATGGCTCATCCTATCTTTATCGCGCGTATCACGCGTTTCCGCCGCTGACCAATAGTGCAGGTGAACCCACTGGCGCCATGTACGGCGTGCTCAACATGCTGAAAAGCCTGCTGGCGCAATATAATCCGAGTCACGTTGCTGTAGTGTTCGATGCCAAAGGCAAAACCTTCAGGGATGAGCTGTTCGAGCATTATAAATCTCATCGTCCGCCGATGCCTGACGAACTGCGGGCGCAAATCGAGCCGCTGCATGAGATGGTGCGGGCGATGGGTCTGCCGCTACTGGCTGTGAGCGGCGTTGAAGCCGATGATGTTATCGGTACGCTGGCGCTGGAAGCGGAGAAAAAAGGCCTTTCAGTGCTAATCAGCACCGGCGACAAGGATATGGCGCAGCTGGTCACGCCAGCCATCACGCTGATTAACACCATGAGCAACACCATCCTGGGGCCGGAAGAGGTCGAGCAGAAATATGGTGTGCCACCAGCCTTAATCATCGATTTTCTGGCCATGATGGGCGACAGCTCAGATAACATCCCTGGCGTTCCCGGCGTGGGTGAGAAAACGGCACAGGCTCTGCTGCAGGGTCTGGGCAGCATGCAGACCATCTATGACAATCTGGATAAAGTAGCGGATCTCGGGTTTCGTGGCGCGAAAACCATGGCGACCAAACTTGAGCAGAATCGGGATGTGGCGTTTCTCTCTTACCAGCTGGCGACCATCAAGACGGACGTCGAGCTGGCGCTGCCCTGTGAAGAGCTCACGGTCACTGAACCCAATGTCGAGGCGCTGCAGACCCTGTTCAGCCGTTATGAGTTCAAACGCTGGCTGAGTGACCTGCAGGATGGGAAATGGCTGCAGGGCAAGAAAAGTAATACTCAGGCACAGAAAGCGCTCTCCGATGAGCCGGTTGCTGTGCCTGAAACCAGCAGCGTATTACCGACCGAGAATTATGTCACCATTCTGGATCAGGATCTTTTTGACAGCTGGCTGGAGAAACTGAAAAACAGCGAGGTCTTCGCCTTTGATCTGGAAACCGACGCGCTGGATACCCTGAGCGCTAACATCGTGGGCATCAGCTTCGCGATTGCGCCCGGCGAAGCCGCCTACCTGCCGGTTGCCCATGACTATCTCGATGCGCCTGAACAACTGGATCGCGCGGCCGTTCTGGCACAGCTCAAGCCCCTGCTGGAAGATGACAGCGCCTGGAAAGTGGGCCAGAACCTGAAATACGATCGTGGCGTACTGAAAAACTACGATATTGAACTGGCCGGTATCAAATTCGACACCATGCTTGAGTCCTATATTCTCAACAGCGTGGTGGGTAAACATGACATGGATAGCCTGGCTGCTCGCTGGCTTAACCACAAAACGGTCACCTTCCAGGAGATCGCTGGTAAAGGCAAAAATCAGCTGACGTTCAATCAAATCGCATTGGAGCAGGCATCCCATTATGCTGCCGAAGATGCCGATGTGACCCTGCAGTTGCATCTGAAGATGTGGCCAGAGCTGGAGAAAGAAGCGGGCCCGAGAAAAGTCTTCGAGCAGATTGAGATGCCATTACTGACGGTAATTTCCAGGATTGAGCGCAATGGCGTGTTAATCGATCAGGCTATTCTGGCGCAACATTCGAAAGAGCTGACTGCCCGACTGGCTGAGCTTGAATTAAAAGCACATGAGCTGGCGGGAGAACCCTTCAACCTCTCATCCACCAAGCAGCTGCAGGTGATCCTGTTTGAAAAACAGGGTATCAAACCCACCAAGAAAACACCGGGCGGTGCGCCGTCAACCAGCGAAGAGGTGTTAGCTGAGCTGGCACTCGACTATCCGCTGCCCAAAGTGATTCTGGAACATCGCGGCTTATCTAAACTTAAGTCGACCTATACGGATAAATTACCCCTGATGATCAACCCGCTGAGCGGGCGGGTGCATACCTCTTATCATCAGGCCGTTACCGCAACCGGTCGCTTATCCTCTGCCGATCCGAATCTGCAAAACATCCCGGTGCGTAATGACGAAGGACGCCGAATCCGTCAGGCCTTTGTCGCGGCCAAAGGTTATCGCATTGTGGCGGCAGACTATTCACAAATCGAACTGCGTATCATGGCGCATCTCTCTCAGGATAAAGGATTACTGGACGCTTTTGCCCAGGGCGAAGATATTCACCGTGCCACGGCATCCGAAGTATTTGGTGTACCACTGGACAAGGTCAGCGCCGAACAGCGCCGTAGTGCGAAAGCGATCAACTTTGGTCTGATCTATGGCATGAGTGCATTTGGTCTTTCGCGCCAGCTGAACATTGGCGCAGGCGAAGCGAAAAAGTATATGGACCTCTACTTTGAACGTTATCCGGGCGTACTGCGCTATATGGAGAACACCCGCCAGCTGGCGGCAAGTAAAGGCTATGTCGAAACGATTGAAGGCCGTCGACTGTGGTTGCCGGATATTAAATCCAGCAATGCCATTCGCCGGAAAGCCGCTGAACGTGCCGCGATCAATGCGCCGATGCAGGGAACGGCAGCAGATATTATCAAGCGGGCGATGATTGCTGTTGATGCGTGGCTGGAACAGCAAAACGACAATAGTGTCAGAATGATCATGCAGGTTCACGATGAACTGGTGTTCGAAGTGAAAGCGGAGGCCGTTGAAGCAGCCAGTCAGAAAATCCGCGCGCTGATGGAAGGTAGCGTGCAGCTCGACGTGCCTTTACTGGTTGAAGTCGGTGTGGGTGACAACTGGGATGAAGCCCACTGATTCACGGCTTCAGGTCGGTTCCACAGAGCGGAATCGACCCTTAGTCAGGTATAAGTAAATCGTTTAATTACCTGGTTTAACCCGGCCAGCGCTGGTACTGAGATTACGCGCTTTTCTAACTGCTTATCGGCTAAACACTTTTTTCGTTATTTAACTACATCGCAACGCTATTTTTGTGATGTGTATGGTAAAAAAAGCCCTGTTTGATGTAAGTAAGCAACAAAAAAGCCTTTGTCACGCACACAAAATCAGGTAAAGTTCGTCGCGTAGGGTACAGAGGTAAGATGTTCTATCTTTCAGACCTTTTACTTCACGTAATCGGATTTGGCTGAATTTAGCCGCCCCAGTCATTCTGTGACTGGGGCGTTTTTTATTGGGCTTTTTGTACCGCCAGCTTCAGCGGCACCGTGTTGCCAGTTACTCTTCCCCGTCCTGATCCTCAACCGCCGGTTCAAGCGTATTAAACCAGCTGTCCAGCTTCTGACGAACCTTATCCACGCCGATTTTCTTCAGCGAGGAGAAGAGCTCTACCTGCACATCACCCACGAATTCGAGTGCGGCTTCACGCACGACATTGAGCTGCGCTTTACGGGCACCTGAGGCCAGTTTGTCTGCTTTGGTCAGAAGCAACAGCACCGGAATACCGCTTTCCACTGACCACTGAATCATCTGTCGATCAAGGTCTTTCAGCGGATGACGGATATCCATCAGCACGACCAGTCCTTTCAGGGCCTGACGTTTTTGCAGGTATTCTCCTAATGCACGCTGCCACTTCAGCTTCATCTCTTCCGGCACTTCGGCATAACCGTAACCTGGCAGGTCGACCAGACGCTTACCTTCTTTCACTTCGAACAGGTTAATCAGCTGCGTACGTCCCGGCGTTTTACTGGTACGTGCCAGACCTTTCTGATTGGTTAACGTATTCAGCGCACTCGATTTTCCCGCGTTCGAACGGCCAGCAAAAGCCACTTCAATTCCGGTATCGGCAGGCAGATGACGGATATCCGGCGCGCTCATGACAAAGTGGGTAACGTGATAATTCAATTCAGACAAGGTAACACTCCAGAAAACGCATTAAGGCAATGGCGGCGATTATACGCGTTATGGCGCGAAAGTGCTCAATCACATCTCGATAACAAAGTGTGTAAGAGATTTGCCATTCAGGCTGCAGGTTATTTCGCTTTTTACTTTAATTACTAAAAATAAAAAACATTAAAATTCATAATGTTGGCAATAATCGTTCTTTTTTTGAACTAACTATTTTTGACACCGACTTGAGGCTTTTACCAGTTGGTCTACATTATTGTGCAGTGAACGGCAGCACACATCAGTATGATGCGCTCAGGGATGTCAGGAAGGCAACGAGCGGTGGAATGGAAACGGTCAGGGATACGGCCAGACAGGGATAAGGAAAAGCTCAGGAGTTGAGCAGGCGCGGGATTGACCGGGATGTTACGAGCCGAAAAGGACTTAAAACATGATTCCTTCTTATGAAGGTATGAAATAAGGCGACAGCTTGAGCTGTCGCCTTTTTTCTTTGTCTGGTTTCTGCTAGATTTCGCCGCAATTCTATACTGAATAAAAAAGCCGGGACCGAATACTATGAAGCAACCTGCACGAGCTGCTAACGGCAAACCTGCCGTCAAAGCCAAACGCAAATCGCGTGACGATATCAACCATGAAGCACGCGATCGCAAACGTGATAAAAAGCATCGCGGACACGCATCTGGCAGCCGTGCTAATCCGGCTGCGTCCGAAAGCAGCGGCGGACGTCAGGAGAGCAGCGTAAAAGATCCGCGTATCGGCAGTAAAAAACCGGTGGCCCTGATTGCTGAGGGGAAAACCGCAGCCGTTAAGCCAAAGAAAAGCGTGGCAAAACCGGCAGCTGAGAAGAAAGTGCGTCTGACGCCCGAAGAAGAGCTGGCGAAGCTGGAAAATGACGAGCGTCTGGATGCGCTGCTGGATCGTCTGGAAAATGGCGAAACGCTGTCGGCTGAAGATCAGGGCTGGCTGGATGCCTCGCTGGATCGTATCGACGAACTGATGGAGCAGTTAGGCATTGTGATGGATGATGCTGAAGATGAGCAGGCTGAAGAAGATATGTACCGTCTGCTGAAGGGCAACTAAGCAGATTTGATCGGCATGCGGTTTCCGCATGCCGTACTTATCAGGTAAACAACAATGTTTTGGCCTGGATCAATTTTCGCGCTGCTGGCGACATGTTATCTGCTGTGGTTATTGTTTAAACTACGACGCCTGTCGCGGCTGAAGCAACGTTTACGTCGGGTCTCAACCCGCTCACCTTTCATCTCCTCTTCTTCGCGACCTTCTCTAAGACGACGTCACCGGAAGGAGTGAGCATGCCATCGCAGCAGATTGAGTGGGATCAGGCGTTAATTGAAAAGTACAATTATGCCGGCCCGCGTTACACCTCTTATCCCACCGCGCTGGAGTTCAGCGAGCACTATGCGGAAGGCGATTTTCAGCGAGCCGTGGCGCGCTACCCTGACCGTCCGCTGTCACTCTACGTCCATATTCCCTTCTGCCATCGTCTCTGCTACTTCTGCGGCTGCAATAAGATTGTGACCCGTCAGCGCCACAAAGCGGACCGTTATCTGGATGTGCTTGAGCAGGAGATTATTCAGCGTGCGCCGCTGTTTCTTCAGCGTCAGGTCACGCAGCTTCACTGGGGCGGCGGCACGCCAACTTTTCTCGACAATGCGCAGATTTCACGGCTGGTGGGTTTACTGAAGCAACACTTCAGCGTGGCCAGCGATGTTGAAATGTCGATCGAGATTGATCCCCGAGAAATTGAGCTGGATATGATTGATCACCTGCGATCGCTGGGATTCAATCGTCTGAGCATGGGCGTGCAGGATTTCAATAAAGCGGTGCAGGAACGGGTTAACCGGGTGCAGGACGAAGAGGTGATTTTCGGCCTGATGGCGCGCGCCCGTGAACAGGGCTTCAGCTCTGTCAGCATCGACCTGATCTATGGCTTGCCCCTGCAGACGCCAGCCAGCTTTGCCTGGACGCTGGAGCGGGTACTGGCACTCAATCCCGATCGCCTTAGCGTGTTTAACTATGCGCATCTGCCAGCGATGTTCGCGGCACAGCGTAAAATCAAAGAGGACGAACTGCCCTCCGCTCAGCAAAAGCTGGATATCTTACAGCAGACCATCACGACGCTGACTCAGCAGGGCTACCAGTTTATCGGGATGGATCACTTTGCGAAGCCGCAGGATGAGCTGGCCATCGCGCAGCGGAAAGGGCAGCTGCATCGTAATTTCCAGGGATACACGACGCAGGGCGACAGCGATTTGCTGGGGCTTGGCGTTTCAGCCATCAGCATGATTGGCGACAGTTATGCGCAGAACCAGAAAGACCTCAACACCTGGTACAAGAGTGTTGAACAGCAGGGGAATGGCCTGTGGCGCGGCATCGCCTTAACCGACGATGATTGCCTGCGTCGTGACGTGATTAAAACGCTGATCTGTAACTTCTCGCTGGATTTTGCCGCGACAGAAGCGCAATGGGGAATTTGCTTCAGCGACTATTTTGCTGAGGACCTGGCGCTGCTGAAACCGTTAATCGCCGATGGGCTGTTGGTACAAACGGCTGGCGGGCTGGAGGTGACGGGGATTGGCCGGTTACTGATTCGTAATATCTGCATGTGTTTTGATCGTTATCTGCGTCAGAAAGCGCGTCAGCAGCAGTTCTCGCGCGTTATCTGAAGAAACGGGCTGGCAGACCACACCAGCCCGTACTGAACCGCTTACTCCATGCCCAGCTCTTTCAGCTTGCGCGTCAGCGTGTTTCGGCCCCAGCCCAGCAGACGTGCTGCTTCCTGCTTGTGGCCTTGCGTATGACGCAGCGCAGTGGTGAGCAGCGTACGCTCCATCTCTGGCTGGGCTTCTGACAGCAGATTCTGATGACCGGAACGCAGGGCGCGGTCGGCCCACTGTGCCAGCAGGGTTGCCCAGCTGTCAGGCAGCGACTGCACCGGATTTTCCGGGGTACTGGATTCAAACAGTTCTCCGGGCAGATCCTGAATCAGTACTTCCTGGCCCGCCGCCATCACGGTCAGCCAGCGACAGGTGTTCTCCAGCTGACGAACGTTACCGGACCAGTGAAGACGGGTTAAGGCTGTCTCGGTTTCCGGATGCAGAATCTTCGCTTCCACCCCCAGCTCACGGGCCGCCACCTGCAGGAAGTAACGTGCCAGACGCGGGATGTCCTCACGACGCTCACGCAGCGGTGGCAGATGCACGCGAATCACATTCAGGCGGTGGAAAAGGTCCTCACGGAACTTGCCTTCCTGCACGCGTAATTCCAGATTCTGGTGGGTTGCGGCGATAATACGTACATCCACTTTCACTGGCGCATAACCACCAACGCGATAGAACTGGCCATCGGCCAGCACGCGCAGCAGACGGGTCTGCACATCCAGCGGCATATCACCGATCTCATCCAGAAACAGCGTGCCGCCATCCGCCTGCTCAAAACGGCCCTGACGGATCTGGTTGGCGCCGGTAAAGGCACCTTTCTCGTGACCGAACAGTTCGGATTCAATCAAATCTTTGGGAATCGCCGCCATGTTAAGCGCGATGAAAGGCGCTTTGGTACGCGGACTATGGCGATGCAGCGCATGAGCTACCAGCTCTTTACCGGTTCCTGACTCACCGTTGATCAGCACACTGATCGACGAGCGCGATAACCGGCCGATGATACGAAACACATCCTGCATCGCTGGCGCTTCACCAATGATATCGGTGGTGGGTCCGCTGACCGGCTGATTTCGCGGCTGCTGCTGTTCCTGATAGTGACTGATGGCTCGCTCGACCAGCGCCACCGCTTCGTCAATATCAAACGGTTTAGGCAGGTAATCAAAGGCACCCTGCTGATAGGCGCTGACAGCGGCGTCCAGATCCGAATGCGCCGTCATTATGATGACCGGAAGCATCGGATGACGCTGCTTAATCTGTTTCAGCAGCGCCAGGCCATCCATACCGGGCATGCGAATATCTGACAGTAAAACGTCCGGGGTCTTGGTTGAGAGGGCATCCAGCACCTCGCTTGCGCTGTCAAAGGTCGCACAGCTCAAACCGGCTCCAGTGAGCGCGCGTTCAAGCACCCAGCGGATGGAGCTATCGTCATCGACGATCCAGACTATCCCTCGTTGCATAGAAACCTCACTGGCGAATAGGCAGGTAAACCGAAAATTCGGTGTGTCCCGGCCAACTGTTAAATTCTATTTTTCCTGAATGTTGATCAATCAGGCTACGGGCGATGGAGAGGCCTAAACCGGTTCCGCCTTCACGTCCGCTGACCATCGGATAAAACAGCGTATCCTGCAGCTGGGCCGGAATGCCGGGGCCATCATCTTCAATATCAATACGTGCCACCAGGCGATAACGCGTGCCGTGCAGCGTCAACTGGAAAGCAGTGCGGGTGCGGATAACAATGGTGCCACCGTCGTCGCCCAGCGCCTGAAGTGCGTTGCGAACTACGTTAAGCAGCACCTGTTCAATCTGGTCGGGGTCATGCGGCAGTTCCGGCAGGCTGGGGTCGTAATCCCTGACCAGCGAAACATTCTCCGGCAGCTCCATCGACACCAGATTGACCACCCGTTCGGCCACCTGATGAATGCTCTGCGTGATGTGCATGCCTGGCTGCTGCGGTCCTAACAGACGATCTACCAGATTTCGCAACCGGTCGGCCTGTTCAATAATCACTTTGGTGTATTCATTCAGTGACGGATCGGGCAGGGCGCGGGATAGAAGCTGTGCCGCGCCGCGTAATCCGCCCAGCGGATTTTTAATCTCATGGGCCAGACCGCGAACCAGATCGCGAGCGGCGACCTGCTGCGCGTGCTGTAACTGCTCCTGACTGAGGCGACGCTGATTATCCATCGGCGCCATTTCCATCAGGATTAAGCCATCGGGTAACCGCTGGGCGGTCAGCGACATAATATGTGCGCGACCATCTACCACCAGCGTGACCTCACTGTCAGTAAATCCCTGGCCAGCCTCAAGACTCTCGCGCATCACCTCAATATTCAGCGAAAAGTAGCCGGTTAATTCCGGTAATGGTGTGCCGAACAATTTGCGTGAGCTTTGCGCCAGTAATTGCTGCGCCGCCGGATTGGCGTAATGAATAACCAGATCGTTATCCACTAACAAAATACTGTTGATTAACGCGTTGAGAATCTGCCCTGCATCGGGCAGAGAGCCAGTTGCCATACAACGTTCCTCTGCACCAGTCAGGTGCATTTTAGTCTTTAAGCCGAAAAGAGGGCGAATGAACGGTGAATTCGCGGAGAAAAAAGCCCATCCGAAGATGGGCTAAAAGTTTCCACGGCAACAAAAACGTCTGACCAGTTAAACGCTGTAGTAAAGCTCGAACTCAACCGGGTGTGGCGTCATGCGAACGCGATCCATCTCTGCTTTACGCAGTTCGATGTAAGCATCGATCGATTCGTCTGTGAATACACCGCCACGGGTCAGGAACTCGCGGTCTTCGTTCAGTGCATTCAGCGCTTCTTCCAGTGAGCCTGCAACTTTTGGAATCTCAGCTTCTTCTTCCGGTGGCAGGTCATACAGGTTCTTATCCATCGCGTCACCAGGATGGATTTTGTTGATGATGCCATCCAGGCCAGCCATCAGCAGCGCGGTGAACGCCAGGTATGGGTTAGCGGCTGGATCCGGGAAGCGCGCTTCGATACGACGGGCTTTCGGGCTGGCAACAACCGGGATACGGATTGAGGCAGAACGGTTACGGGCAGAGTAAGCCAGCATAACTGGTGCTTCATAACCCGGGACCAGACGCTTGTAAGAGTTGGTTGTCGGGTTCGCCAGGGCGTTGATCGCTTTCGCGTGCTTAATGATACCGCCGATGTAGAACAGCGCCATTTCAGACAGGCCGCCGTACTTATCGCCGGCAAACAGGTTCTGGCCACCTTTAGAGAGTGACATGTGGCAGTGCATGCCTGAACCGTTGTCGCCAAACATTGGCTTCGGCATAAAGGTCGCCGTTTTGCCGTAAGCGTGCGCAACGTTGTGAACGACATATTTGTAGATCTGAATTTCGTCCGCTTTTTTGGTCATAGTATTGAAGCGGGTTGCCACTTCGTTCTGACCTGCGGTCGCCACTTCGTGGTGATGCGCTTCAACAACCAGACCCATCTGCTCCATGGTCAGACACATGGCAGAACGGATGTCCTGTGATGAGTCAACCGGTGGAACCGGGAAGTAGCCGCCTTTCAGACCCGGACGGTGACCTTTGTTACCGCCTTCGTACTCTTTACCGGTGTTCCATGCCGCTTCGATATCGTCGATAGCCACATGTGAGCCGGACGTTGATGAACCGAAACGGATGTCATCGAACAGGAAGAATTCGGGTTCTGGTCCAAACAGCACGGTGTCCGCGATGCCGGAAGAGCGCAGGTAATCTTCAGCGCGCTTGGCGATAGAGCGTGGATCGCGATCGTAGCCCTGCATGGTGCCTGGCTCAAGAATGTCACAACGGATGATCAGCGTAGAATCTTCGAAGAAAGGATCCATGACTGCCGTAGTGGCGTCAGGCATCAGCACCATGTCTGATTCGTTAATGCCTTTCCAGCCGCCAATAGACGAACCATCGAACATTTTGCCTTCTTCGAAGAAGTCAGCGTTAACCTGGTGAGCAGGGATCGTAACGTGCTGTTCTTTACCTTTGGTATCGGTAAAACGCAGGTCAACAAACTTAACTTCATGCTCGTTCATCATCGAGAGAACGTGTTCAGCGGACATACTCAACTCTCCTGGAAATGGTCTTTCATTATCTACATGGCGAGGAAACGTCGTTTCCGGAATCCATTGCGGGAAAACACCTCCCTGACCAACTTCACCCGGCACGCTCTTCAACCGACATCTGTCTGGCGTTTACGCTTGATTTAGATAAAGCGAATTCTGTGCCAACTTTTTTGATGTTGCTTAAATCGCCTTGTGATGCACCTTTTTGTCATAAAGCGCCTGCACCACGATGGTCTTAGTGCACCAATGTGGTGCTTAATGGTGATTTATTGGCACTATTTTGGTGCGCAGGACCAACTTAGTGCATTTTCTGCACCGGGAACAGGGCAAATTTGCGCCGATGCAATAAACTTTCAGTGAAAAGTGTGATCCTGTTCAGTCTTCCGCTTAATCCGTGTACAATACCGCGCTATTTCTAATGCCTGAGGCAAAGCTGTGATCGAAAATTTGCGTAACATCGCCATCATCGCGCACGTTGACCATGGAAAGACCACCCTGGTTGACAAACTGCTGCAACAATCCGGTACTTTTGATGCCCGTACCGAAGCAACCGAGCGCGTGATGGACTCCAATGATTTGGAGAAAGAGCGTGGGATTACCATCCTCGCAAAAAACACCGCCATTAAGTGGAATGACTACCGTATCAACATCGTTGATACCCCAGGACATGCCGACTTCGGTGGTGAAGTTGAGCGCGTCATGTCCATGGTGGACTCGGTGCTGCTGGTTGTAGATGCGATGGATGGCCCTATGCCGCAAACCCGCTTCGTGACCAAAAAAGCGTTCGCGCATGGTCTGAAGCCGATTGTGGTTATCAACAAAGTAGACCGCCCTGGTGCGCGTCCGGATTGGGTTGTGGATCAGGTATTTGACCTGTTCGTAAACCTGGATGCCACTGACGAGCAGCTCGACTTCCCTATCATTTTCGCCTCTGCGCTGAATGGTATTGCGGGTCTTGAGCACACCGACATGGCTGACGATATGACCCCGCTGTATCAGGCTATCGTTGATCACGTTGCGCCTCCGCAGGTTGAGGCTGATGCCCCACTGCAGATGCAAATCTCTCAGCTGGACTACAACAACTACCTGGGCGTGATCGGCATCGGCCGTATCAAGCGCGGTAAAGTTAAGCCTAACCAGCAAGTCACTATCATCGATAGCGAAGGCAAAACCCGTAACGCTAAAGTCGGTAAAGTCCTGACTCATCTGGGTCTTGAGCGTATCGATAGCGATCTGGCAGAAGCGGGCGATATCATTGCTATCACCGGTCTGGGCGAGCTGAACATCTCCGACACTATCTGTGACACGCAGAATGTGGAAGCGCTGCCAGCACTGAGCGTCGATGAACCAACTGTAACCATGTTCTTTAACGTCAACACCTCACCGTTCTGCGGTAAAGAAGGTAAGTACGTGACTTCACGTCAGATCCTTGAGCGTCTGAACAAAGAACTGGTTCACAACGTAGCACTGCGTGTTGAAGAAACTGAAGATTCTGACGCCTTCCGCGTATCAGGTCGTGGTGAACTTCACCTGTCAGTCCTGATCGAAAACATGCGTCGTGAAGGTTTCGAGCTGGCGGTATCCCGTCCGAAAGTTATCTTCCGTGAAATCGATGGCCGTAAACAAGAGCCATTTGAGAACGTTACGCTGGATATCGAAGAGACGCATCAGGGTTCCGTTATGCAAGCCATGGGTGAGCGTAAAGGCGATCTGAAAAACATGGATCCGGATGGCAAAGGCCGCGTACGTCTCGACTACGTCATCCCAAGCCGTGGCCTGATTGGCTTCCGTAACGAATTCATGACCATGACGTCCGGTACCGGTCTGCTCTACTCTACCTTCAGCCACTACGACGATATTCGTCCAGGCGAAGTGGGCCAGCGTCAGAACGGCGTACTGATCTCTAACGGTCAGGGTAAAGCCGTCGCGTTCGCCCTGTTCGGTCTGCAGGATCGCGGTAAGCTGTTCCTGGGTCACGGTGCAGAAGTCTATGAAGGCCAGATCATCGGTATTCACAGCCGTTCTAACGACCTGACCGTAAACTGTCTGACCGGTAAGAAGCTGACCAACATGCGTGCTTCCGGTACTGATGAAGCAACGACGCTGGTTCCACCGCAGAAAATGACGCTGGAACAGGCTATCGAGTTCATCGATGATGACGAACTGGTAGAAGTAACACCACTGTCAGTGCGTATCCGTAAACGTCACCTGACTGAAAACGACCGTAAACGTGCTTCACGTGGTCCTAAAGACGCATAAGTGCGCCTTTAACTGATAAAAAGCCCCGCATGCGGGGCTTTTTTTTGCCTGAAATTCCGGCTTCTCCAGTCGGGCCAGTAAATATCTGGGTGCGTTCTATCCACCTTCTGGCGTTTACGCTTTTCTCTCCACGCGTGCCTGTTCAGCCTGCACTTTTGCCGCTAGAGTGAATACTCCAGGGAACAGAAGGAGACACACCATGCTGTATATCTTTGATTTGGGCAACGTGATTATTGATATCGACTTTAACCGCGTGCTGGGTGTCTGGAGTGACCTTAGCCGTGTGCCGCTGGCCTCGCTGCAAAGCCATTTCCAGATGGATGAAGCGTTTGAACAACACGAACGTGGAGAACTCAGCGATGAAGACTTCGCGCTGGCGCTGTGTGAAAAGCTGGCAATAGCGCTGAGTTATGAACAGTTTACTGCTGGCTGGCAGGCGGTCTTCGTAGATGTGCGTCCTGAAACCCTGGCGCTGATGAATCGGCTGCGGCTTGAAGGTCATCGGGTGGTGATTCTCTCTAACACTAATAAGCTGCATTGTGAATTCTGGCCGACGCAGTATCCCGACGTACAGCAGGCAGCTGACAAACTCTATCTCTCGCAGGAGCTGGGTATGCGTAAACCGGAAGCCCGGATTTATCAGCATGTGCTGGACGCGGAGGGTGTGACTGCCGATCAGGCGGTGTTTTTCGACGATAACCCGGAGAACATTGAGGCGGCGCGCGCTCTGGGCATTGAAAGTGTACTGGTTACTGACAGTAAAACGGTACCTGACTGGTTTGCAGGTCAACCGTAACTCATGATGTCACGTAAATTTCGTCCCGGGCTGCATGCGTTCTGGTTGTGGCTCAAATTGTTGTGGAAACGCATAGATGAGGATGGCATGACGACGCAGGCTGGTAATCTGGCCTATGTCTCATTGCTGGCGCTGGTACCACTGATTGCGGTGGTGTTTGCGCTGTTTGCTGCGTTTCCGGTCTTCTCTGATATCAGCGTGCAGTTAAAACAGTTTGTCTTTAACAATCTGATGCCGGCTGCAGGCAACACGCTGCAACGCTATCTTGAGCAGTTTGTGGCTAACGTCAACCGGATGACGGCGGTTGGTGCCGTCGGCCTGATCGTAACGGCCTTACTGCTGATGCATTCGGTTGATACCGCGTTGAATACCATCTGGCGCAGCAACAAGAAGCGGCCGATGGTTTACTCCTTTGCGGTCTACTGGATGATCCTGACGCTCGGCCCGCTTCTGGCCGGTGCCAGCCTGGCGATCAGCTCCTATCTGCTGTCACTGCGCTGGATTAATGCGACCGGCGTCACCAGCCTGGTCGACCAGATGCTGCGCATTTTCCCGCTTCTGCTGTCGTGGCTCGCCTTCTGGTTGCTCTACAGCATTGTACCCACCCAGCGGGTGCCGCCGCGCGATGCGCTGATTGGCGCGCTGGTGGCGGGTGCGCTGTTTGAGCTGGGTAAAAAGGGCTTTGCGCTCTATGTTACTATGTTCCCCTCTTATCAGCTGATCTACGGCGTACTGGCCGTGATCCCCATTCTGTTTCTCTGGGTCTACTGGACCTGGTGTATTGTGTTGTTAGGCGCTGAAATTACCGTCGCGTTAGCCGACTATCGGCAGTTAAAACAGCAGCACAGAGAAGAACAACGCGAGGAAACATGATTGCATTGATTCAACGCGTGCAGCGTGCCAGCGTCAGCGTCGATCAGAACGTAATCGGCGAAATCGGTGCCGGTTTACTGGTTTTACTGGGCGTGGAAAAGGGTGATGACAATGCGCGTGCGGAACGTCTCGCAGAACGCGTACTGGGCTATCGCATCTTTAGTGATGAACAGGGCAAAATGAACCTGAGTGTTCGTCAGGCGGGCGGAAGCGTGCTGGTGGTGTCGCAATTTACGCTGGCCGCAGATACGCAAAAAGGGATGCGCCCCTCCTTTTCAGGGGGCGCGGAGCCTGCTGAGGCCGAACGCCTGTATGACTACTTCAGCGATTACTGTCGCCAGCAGGGCATGACCACGGCGAATGGCCGTTTTGCGGCGGATATGCAGGTCTCGCTGGTGAATGATGGTCCTGTGACGTTCTGGTTACAGGTGTGAGATCGCAAGCGGAGCGGCAGGGAACAGGTCACCTATCCGAGCGGGAGAAACATTACATGTATCATCTTCGCGTGCCACAGACGGCGGAAGAGCTGGATATCTATTATCAGTTCCGCTGGGAAATGTTGCGTAAACCGCTGCGTCAGCCGCAGGGATCGGAACGTGACGCCTGGGATGCCCTGGCGCATCATCAGATGGTGGTTGATGAGCAGGGAAATCCGGTCGCCATAGGCCGTCTCTACATCAACGCCGACAATGAGGCCGCTATCCGCTTCATGGCCGTTCATCCGTCGGTGCAGGGGAAAGGGCTGGGTACGCTGATGGCGATGACCCTGGAGTCGGTCGCGCGTCAGGAAGGCGCGAAGCGGGTAACCTGCAGCGCCCGCGAAGATGCGGTCGCCTTCTTCGCTAAGCTCGGCTATATCAATCAGGGTGAGATTACCGCGCCGCAGACGACGCCGGTACGCCACTTTCTGATGATCAAGCCGGTCGTTACGCTTGATGATATCCTGCATCGCGCCGACTGGTGCGGTCAGCTGCAACAGGCCTGGTATGATCATATTCCGCTCAGCGAGAAGATGGGTGTGCGTATCCTGCAGTTTACCGGGCAGAAATTTATCACCACCATGCCTGAAGCGGGCAACCAGAATCCACATCACACGCTGTTCGCCGGCAGCCTGTTCTCGCTTGCCACACTGACCGGCTGGGGATTGATCTGGTTGCTGCTGCGCGAGCGCCATCTCGGCGGCACCATTATTCTGGCAGATGCGCACATTCGCTACAGCCGTCCGATCAGCGGACGGCCTGGCGCGATTGCCGATCTCGGCTCACTAAGCGGCGACCTTGACCGTCTGGCACGCGGACGTAAAGCACGCGTTCAGCTTGAAGTGGAGCTGTTTGGCGATGATGAATGTGGCGCGGTGTTTGAGGGCGTTTACATCGTTCTGCCAGCCGATCCGGATGGGCCGCTGGAAGAGGGCGGTTCCGGCGCACGTATCAATTAATCATAAGGGCCGCATTTGCGGCCCTTATGTTATTAACGTACCTCGCCTGCCTGCATGGTCTGCTGCACCTGCTGACTGTCGGTTGTCACCGACAGTGTGCCATTAACCGTCGGGCGTATTGGCTGGCCTGCGGCTAAAGCGCCGCTCAGTTGCAGCTGCATATTGCTGTCACCGGTTAACGGCAATGCGGGCCATCCCCAGTTCTGCAACACATTCACCGGCACCGCACGCCCCGTCAGTTGCAGCGTAAGCGGACGGGCTGGCTGCTGGCCGACGGTAGCCGTCCCTTCCAGCAGGCCCTTGTTACTGAACGCACTCAGCTCGGTCACCTGAATCTGTTGTGGGTCGGCACTCAGCGCAATCGACGGGTGACGCAGATCGGTGCGGTTAAAGGTCGACTCTGCCGCGTTCAGGCTGAGCTTACCCGACCAGATCCCCCACTGATGCTGCTGCGCCAGCAGCAGGTTCTCGCCGGATCCATCCAGTGAGGTCAGTTGGAAGGGAAATGCCGGATTGATGTCGATAATCAGGTTACGATTAGAGGTGAAACGCGTCACCGCTACGCTATCCAGCCACGCGGGCAGTGCCGCCTGCCAGCGGTCGCGCCAGTCCTGCGGCAGGGTATATTCCAGTCCGGCAACAGCCAGATTTTTCAGCGTCAGGCGTTTATCGCTGCGTGACCAGTCACCGTCAGCCCGAATCACCCCGTTCGCCCAGCGAGAACTGAACTGCGTCAGCGCCAGGCCCTGCGGAGAGAAATCCAGGGTAACGATAGGGTCATTAAGCTCGAATCCACCGTTGATAAAATTGCTGGCATTCAGCGCCAGCGAACCATCATTACTCTGCCAGTCATCGCCCTGCCAGTTAACGTTTCTCAGCGTCAGGTCAAGATCTGTCACCGCCCAGTCAGGCCCCTGCAGGCGGGCATCAGTCATGTCGAGGCGCGTAATCGCAATCGAGGGAACCACCTGCAGGCTATGCAGGAAATCTTTCAGGCTGCTGGCGGTCTGCAGACGAATATCATTCAGTCGCAGCTGATTAATTTTCCAGTTGCCTTGGGCATCGCGCTCACCGTTGCCGGTCATGGAACCACGCGCCAGGTCGGCACCCATATTGTCAAAGCGCATTCGTCCTTCGGAAACACTGCCCTGAATCAGGACGTTTTCAGCTGGCACCTTATTCAGCGTCATGCTGCCTGCGCTCATCTGGAAGCGGGCATCGCGGCCCAGCATATCAAGGGCTGTGGGTTTCCACGGCAGAATGCCGCCATTAACCTGCTGAGCAAACAGCGGTAGCGTGCTGTTGGGGCTGTCGATACGCATGTTATTGAGCTGCAGGCGATCGGCCTGAATGGGCAGCGCACTGCCTGGCGTCAGATTGGCCAGATTCACTTCCCCGTCGCGCAGTTCAAGACTGCTGAAATGCAGCGGATCGCTGAACTGAATCAGTGCCAGACCGAGATCGACCCGTTTCGCTACCAGAACCGCAGGCTGCCCATCATGACCAAAGCTGAAGTCATCCAGAATGATGTGAGAGGGAGAAGAGAAATTGTGTTCAATTTTACTCAGGGAGAGATGCCATTCGGTTTTGTCGCTCACCCAACGGCTAAACCAGCCTGCACCCCACTGTGTCTGCAGCAGCACATAGATCACCACGAGGATGAAAAGCAGCAGCAAAAGTAAGGTGAGGAAAAACTTTCCAATAAATTTCATAGCATCCTTCCCGAGTTAAATCCGGTGAGAGGTTGTTATGCCTGAATTACCGTTACAGCTCAACAGCCTGGATGTAAATCCGAATAATTAGCAGGCAGGCCGAAGCCTGCCTGTGGACTTACTTCTCTTGCGGAAAAATCAGGTTGAGCACGATGGCGGTAATGCCACCTGCCGCAATGCCGGAAGAGAGCAGGGTTTTCAGCCACTCGGGCGCAAACTGCAGGATTAAGGGTTGCTGAGAAACACCCAGCCCCACCGCCAGCGACAGCGCGATGATCATGATGGCGCGACGGTTAAGCGGCTCGCGTGACACGATGCGAACGCCCGAGGCGGCGATGGTGCCGAACATCACAATGGTTGCGCCGCCGAGCACCGGCTCAGGAATGAGCTGAACCAGACCGCTGACCGCCGGGAACAGTCCCAGCACAATCAGCATCAGTGCGACCACAAAGCCCACGTAGCGGCTGGCCACGCCGGTCAACTGAATCACGCCATTGTTCTGACCGAAGCAGGAGTTAGGGAAGGTATTAAACAGCGCGGAGACAAAGGAGTTAAGACCATTCGCCAGCACGCCACCTTTCAGGCGTTTCATATAGAGCGGTCCGCTCACCGGCTGCTCTGAAACATCCGAGGTGGCGGTGATATCGCCGATGGTCTCCAGAGAGGTGACCATAAACACCAGCATCAGCGGGATAAGCAGATTCCAGTCGAAGCCCAGTCCGTAGTAGAGCGGCGCTGGCACCATGATTAACGGCTGATCAGCAGGAATACCTGCTGCAGGCAGCATGCCCATCGCCCAGGCCAGCAGATAGCCCACCGCCATGGCAATCACCAGGGAGGCGACGCGCAGGTAGGGATTCTTCTGTCGGTTCAGCAGCACGATCACCATCAGCACGGCTCCGGCCAGCATCAGATTTTTCGGCGCACCAAAGGTATGGTCGTTCATCGCACTGAAACCGCCGCCAATGGAGGTCAGGCCGACCTGAATCAGCGACAGGCCGATAATCATCACCACAATACCGGAAACCAGCGGCGTAATGATCCGGCGCGCCAGATGCAATACGCGCGACAGCACCATCTCGGTACAGGAGGCCACCATCAGCGTGCCAAAAAGTGCCGCCATCATAGTGGGCACGTCAGCACCGCCATTTTTCAGCGCCATCCCGCCCATAATCAGAGGCGTCACGAAGTTGAAGCTGGTGCCCTGAATCGACAACAGGCCCGAACCCACCTGTCCCCAGGTTTTTATTTGCAGCAGTGATGCCACGCCCGATGCAAACAGCGACATGCTGATCACGTGCCGGGTATCTTCTGCAGGCAGGCCCAGCGCCTGACAAATCAGAATCGCAGGCGTAATAACCGCGACAAACATTGCCAGCAGGTGCTGACCGGCGGCAAACAGCGTTTGTGGCAGGGGTGGACGATCTTCAAGACGATAAATCAGTTCACTTTTCGTGGCGGAAGGCTGATCTGGCTGAGGAGTGGTAGACATCTTCTGTTCTTCCCAAAAAATAGTGTGGCGATTGTAATCATCCGTCGGGCAAAAGCAATCGTTTGCCCGGCGAGGATAAAAAAGGCCGACTCAGATGGAGATCAATCAGACGTTGGTATAACGGGTGTTCTCTGGCAGCCAGCGTTCAATCAGGGCGCTGGCCTGCTCGGGATAGTGCTGGTGGATGTGGCGCGCCACACGCTGAACTTCCGGCACCATTGCGGCATCGCGTAGCAGGTCGGCGACTTTGAACTCCGCGTTGCCGGTCTGACGCGTGCCCAGCAGTTCACCCGGCCCGCGAATCTCCAGATCGAACTGAGCAATGACGAAGCCGTCATTACTGTCACGCAGCACCTGAAGACGCTTCTGCGCCGTTTTGCTCAGTGGCGCTTTATAGAGCAGCACACAGTGCGATGCCACGGCACCACGACCTACACGGCCCCGTAGCTGATGCAGCTGCGCCAGCCCTAACCGCTCCGGGTTTTCGATAATCATCAGGCTGGCATTCGGCACGTCAACGCCGACCTCGATGACTGTCGTCGCCACCAGCAGCTGCAGTTCATTCGCTTTAAAGGCCTGCATTACTGCCTGCTTTTCCGCGGGCTTCATCCGGCCATGCACCAGTCCAATATTTAAGTCGGGCAGCGCCGTTTTCAGGGATTCCCAGCTGGCCTCTGCCGCCTGCGCTTCCAGCAATTCGGACTCTTCAATCAGGGTGCAGACCCAGTAAGCCTGACGCCCTTCGCGGCAGGCATGCTCAACCCGCGCCACAATCTCATCGCGTCGGGTATCTGGGATCGCCACGGTGGTCACCGGAGTACGTCCCGGCGGCAGCTCATCGATGGTTGAGGTATCAAGATCGGCATAGGCGGTCATCGCCAGGGTGCGCGGGATCGGGGTAGCGGTCATGATCAGCTGATGCGGATGGAAACCCTGCTCCTCGCCTTTTTCCCACAAGGCCAGTCGCTGGTGGACGCCGAACCGGTGCTGTTCATCAATAATGACCAGCGCCAGACCGTTGAACTGCACCTGCTCCTGAAACAGCGCGTGTGTACCCACGACCATTGCCACCTGACCGCTGGCTATCGCTTCCTGTTGTGCCTGGCGGGCTTTGCCTTTCTGTTTTCCGGCCAGCCAGCCCACTTCAATGCCCAGCGGCGCAAACCACTGGCGGAAGTTACTGGCATGCTGTTCAGCCAGCAGTTCGGTCGGCGCCATCAGCGCAACCTGCTTACCATGGGCGATAACGTTCAGCGCAGAGAGCGCGGCTACCAGTGTCTTGCCCGAGCCAACATCGCCCTGCACCAGCCGCATCATCGGGAAATCGTTGGCCAGATCTTTCTCTATCTCCGTCACCACGCGTTTCTGCGCATTAGTCGGTGAGAAGGGCAGCGCGGCCAGCAGCTGGTCGCTAAGATTGTGTCGCGGCGTCATTGGCAGCGCGTAATAGCGCTGAGCACCGGCGCGTACCGCCAGCATGCTGAGGTTGTGCGCCAGCAACTCTTCCAGAATCAGTCTGCGTTGCGCCGGATGACGGCCACTTTCCAGCTCACTGAGACGAAGATCGGGCGGAGGGCGATGCAGGGTACGGAGCGCATCAGGTAGGCTGATTAAACCGCCGCTCAGCTCCTGCGGCAGCAGCTCGGCAATCGGGCAGCTCTCCAGCAGCGTCAGCGCCTGGTCGGTAAGATTACGCAGCGTGGCCTGCCGGATGCCTTCGGTGGTGGGATAAACCGGCGTTAAGGTCTCTTCCAGCGCCACATTGCTCTGTTCGCCCTGGATGCGGTACTCGGGATGAATAATCTCCGCGCCGCGCTGACCGCGTTTAATCTCACCATAGGCGGTGACGCGACGGCCTGGCGACAGGTTGTTCTTCATGCCGGCATTGAAATTAAAGAAGCGCATCGTCAGGACACCACTGCCATCGCTGATCTGGCACACCATCATCCGGCGGCGACCAAAGGTGATGTCAGTGTGCAGTACTTCACCTTCTACGGTGGCCCAGATACCGGGCAGCAGATCGTCAATGGCATAGAGCTGGGTGCGATCTTCGTAGCGTAGCGGGAGATGAAGCAGGAGATCCTGAATGGTATGCAGGTCAATTTTGGCCAGTTTTGCTGCCTGGCTGGCACCGACGCCGGTCAGGGTACTGAGCGGGATGGCATCCAGCAGACGGCCTTTCATCTTTTTTTACCGGTCGATTGCATGGTTGCCCACCAGCTGGGATCGGCGTCGACTTCGCCCTGCGCATTGATGCGCGGATAGGGTAAACCTTTCTGCTTTGCGACCCGTGCCAGTACCGGGAATCCGCCTTCAAACAGCAGGCGTTGCTGCTCATCGTCGTCCAGCAGGCTGTAATCGCGCAGGTAAAGACCGGCATTTTGTCGCTGCCGCTGCGCTTCATAAAGAATCAGCGCACAGGCGACTGAGACATTCAGCGACTGCACCATGCCTACCATGGGAATCACGATCTTCCGGTCGGCCAGCGCCAGTGCTTCTTCGGTAATGCCGGTTTTTTCCTGTCCCATCAGGATGCAGGTGGGAAGGGTATAATCGATTTCACGGAAATCCACGGCATCGTCAGAAAGATGGGTCGCCAGAACCTGCATCTTCTGCTGTTTAAGCTGTTTTACAGCGTCGCCGATGGTGGGATGGGTAACCACTTTCACCCAGCTGTTGCTTCCGGCAGACGCGGAAGCCTGGGTGCGCATCCGCTGGCTGGGCCAGACAGCATGCACTTCGTGGATGCCGACTGCGTCGGCCGTGCGGATCACCGCCGACACATTGTGCGGCTTATGCACCTGCTCCATACAGACCGTAAGGTCGTGCTGGCGCAGTGCCAGCATCGCCTGAATCCGGGCAAAACGTTGATCGTTCATGCCTAATTACGGTTACGGTGGACTTTGATCACATCCGGCATCACGCGAATTTTACGCATGATATTCGCCAGATGGACACGGTCGCGTGCGGTCAGGCGGATAAAGGCGCTGTAGACGCGGCCATCACGCTCTTCAGTATTCAGGCTCTGAATATTGGAACCGGCCGTGTTGATTGCTGCCGTCAGGTTCGCCAGTGCGCCCTGATGGTTAAACATGTCGACTTTGATTTCCGCCACGAACTCCTGCTCGGTGACTTTATCCCACTCGACCGGCATGAATTTTTCCGGCTCTTTCTGGTAGCCGCGGATATTGCGACAGGATTCATGATGCACCACCAGTCCTTTGCCAGGGCTGACATGAGCAACAATCGGGTCACCGGGAATCGGTCGGCAGCATTTAGCGAACGTAATCAACACGCCATCAGCACCTTTGATCGGCAGCTTACCACGCTTGCTGTTACTGCTGATGGTCTTGCTGTCCGCCTGCAGCAGGTTCTTCGCCACGACCACGCTCATCGCATTGCCCAGACCAATTTCCGCCAGCAGATCGTCAAGCGAGGTCAGCTTCATACGGTCCAGCTCCTGACGGATATTCTCCGCCGGGATCTCCGCCAGTTTACGGCTGCCGCCCAGCGCATGGCTGAGCAGACGGCGCCCCAGATTAACCGAGTCTTCACGCTTGAGGTTTTTCAACAGCTGGCGAATTTTGGCGCGGGCTTTGGAGCTGACGACAAAGTTGAGCCAGGCGGCGTTGGGACGGGCGCCTGGCGCGGTGATGATCTCAATCGTCTGTCCGCTGGTCAGGGATTGCGACAGCGGATAAGGCTGACGATCAACGCGTGCGCCGACGCAGGCATGGCCGATGTCGGTGTGAACCGCATAGGCGAAGTCCACCGGCGTCGCGCCGGTTGGCAGCTCAACAATGCGGCCTTCAGGCGTAAAGACGTAGATCTCATCCGGGAAGAGATCGGACTTCACGCTTTCGATAAATTCAAACGAACTGCCCGCACTTTGCTGCAGCTCCAGCAGGCTTTGCAGCCAGCGCTGAGCGCGAATCTGTGCGGTGGTGCCACTTTCGCCCGCCTGTTTATACGCCCAGTGCGCAGCGACCCCCATTTCCGCCATCTGATCCATATCCTCGGTGCGAATCTGCACTTCAACCGGCACGCCGTGCGGACCGATCATGGAGGTATGGAGCGATTGATAGCCGTTAGCTTTGGGGATGGCGATGTAATCTTTCACGCGGCCCGGACGCGGCTTATACAAGCTGTGCATCTGGCCCAGAACGCGATAGCAGGTATCCAGATCTTTCACGATGACGCGAAAGGCATAGATATCCATGATCGAGTGAAAACGCTGCTCTTTAAGCGTCATTTTGCGGTAGATCGAGTAAAGATGCTTTTCACGACCGCTGACGCGGCAGGGAATGCCCGCTTCCTGCAGACGGCCATCGATCTCAGAAAGAATCTTCTGGATCATCTCTTTACGATTGCCGCGCGCGGCTTTCACCACCTCTTTAATCACCCGATAGCGGTTCGGGTAGAGAGCCTCAAAACCGAGCTCTTCCAGCTCCGTTTTAAGATGGTGAATACCCAGGCGATGCGCCAGCGGACTGTAAATCTCTAACGTTTCCAGCGCGATGCGGCGACGTTTGTCCGGGCGTAATGACCCCAGGGTGCGCATATTGTGGGTGCGGTCAGCCAGCTTGATGAGAATGACGCGGATATCCTGCACCATCGCCATAATCATCTTGCGAAAGTTCTCTGCCTGCGCTTCTTTCTTGTCGCGGAATTTCAGCTTATCCAGCTTGGAAACGCCTTCGACCAGCTCCGCCACGCTTTTACCGAACAGCTGTTCCATGTCCTGGTAAGTGGCAGGCGTATCTTCGATCACGTCATGCAGCAGCGCGGCCATGAGGGTTTCATGGTCGAGCTTCATTTCCGCCAGAATACAGGCCACGGCAACCGGATGGGTGATATAAGGCTCACCGCTGGAGCGTGTCTGTCCCTCGTGGGCATCACGTGCGACAAGGTAGGCTTGCTGGAGGCGCTTGATCTGCTCCTCTGGCAAGTATTTTTCAATCAGTTGATTGAGACTTTCAAACAGATACAAGGGCGACCTGCAGGTGGCTGTTAACGACGACCTTCAGCGATAGCGGTAACGGCCTGTAACTCAGCGGCTTCCTGCTCTTGCTGTTCCTGACGGTCACGCACATCTAAAATCTGATTGGTGACCAGACCTTCTTCGATTTCGCGCAGAGCGATAACGGTAGGCTTGTCGTTCTCTTCCGGAACCAGCGGATCTTTGCCGCCAACCTGCATCTGACGTGCACGACGTGCAGCGACCAACACCAGGTCAAAACGATTACCAACTTTTTCTACTGCGTCCTGAACGGTTACGCGTGCCATAGGTGTGCTACTCCACAGATGAAGAAATGACTGCGCATCATACTGAAACTGTATTCAGACTGCCAACAGTTTGCTGATTAAAGCATCGTGACGCGCCTTCTGGCGCGCCATACGCAGACGTTCGGCGCGAATAATGGTTTTCAGATCGGACAGCGCCAGATCGAAATCATCATTCACAATTAAATAGTCATACTCGGCGTAGTGGCTCATTTCCGCTACTGCCTGCGCCATACGACGCGTGATGACCTCTTCGCTGTCCTGGCCACGACCGCGCAGACGGCGATCGAGCTCTTCTTTCGACGGCGGTAAAACGAAGATGCTGCGTGCGCCTGGCATTCTGGCGCGGATTTGCTGCGCACCTTGCCAGTCGATGTCGAGAAACACATCAACGCCGGTTGCCAGCACCTGCTCAATAGCATGGCGCGACGTACCGTAATAGTTGTCGAAAACTTTAGCGTGTTCGAGGAAAGCATCTTCCGCGATCATCCGCTCAAATTCATGTTTCTCAACGAAAAAATAATGTTCGCCATGGGCTTCACCCGGACGCATGCCGCGCGTCGTGTGCGAAACAGAGACCTGCGTATCATACAACGGCTGGGTCTTTAACAGTGCCTGAATCAGGCTGGATTTCCCTGCGCCGCTGGGTGCAGAAACAATATAGAGCGTGCCTTGAGCCATGGTTTTCTTGAATTGATTAAAAGCGGAGTCGATTTCCTGCACAGTATACACAGCTTCCCGCTGCCACGCAGCGTTTGCGCAGCGGCAACAGCCAACTTTTGCGTCTCTTCGCGCAAATGTCTGTCAGACCGCTGCAACTAATCCTTTATTGCCACGATACCCCTTCCTGAACCGGACATCGTTTCTGGCTGACGCCAAAGCATTGATATTGAATACCGAAAAACGTCAGGGGAAAGAGTATGAAAGGATTCGGCTGGCCGCTGTTTGCGGCTGTTTTGTGGATCGTTACATGGCCTGTGCATAGCGCCGTTTGTCCGGTCTGGACACCGAACCGGGCGACGGAAGAGATCCGCCGCCTGCAACAGCAACTGCAACACTGGGATGACGCTTACTATCGTCAGGGCCAGAGTCCGGTGGCGGATGCGGATTATGATGCTCTTCAGCAGCGACTGATTCAGTGGCAGCACTGCTTTAGCCTTTATCAGCCGGCTTACGCCCCACAACTGCCGGGTAATGGCACGTCATTGCACCCGGTCGCCCATACTGGCGTAAAAAAGATGCGGGACAAGCTGGCACTGGCTTACTGGATGCAGGGGCGACGCGATCTCTGGGTGCAGCCAAAAGTCGATGGTATCGCCGTTTCACTGGTGTATCGCCAGGGCAGACTGGTGTCGTTGTTAAGTCGTGGCGATGGATTGCGCGGTGAAGAGTGGCTGGCTAAAGCCGCCTGGATCCCGGCGATTCCGCTGAATATCGAGACCCGACTCGACGAGGTTGTGCTGCAGGGTGAGCTATTTCTGCCGATGACCGATCATCAACAGGCCATTGATGGCGGTAAAAATGCTCGCGCACAGGTGGCCGGGGCCATGATGAGTAAACAGCGTGTTCCCCTGCTGAATTCGCTCGATGTTTTCATCTGGGCCTGGCCAGATGGCCCGGCAACAATGACGGAACGCCTTGAGCAACTCAGTCGCTGGGGACTGGGCGTTGCGGCAAAATGGAGCCACAGCGTTAAAGATGAAGAGGAGGTCGCTGCCTGGCGGGATCGCTGGTTCCATGCTGCGCTGCCCTTTGTCACTGACGGTGTGGTGGTTCATCAGAGTCTTCGTCCTGCGGGCAAAAACTGGCTGCCGGGAGAGGGAACCTGGGCTGTTGCCTGGAAGTATCAGCCTCCGGAAGTCAGCGCTGAAGTGCTCTCCGTTGATTTTCCGGTTGGCCGAACCGGGAAAATAGCTGCCGTCCTTAATCTGCAGCCGGTGCAGCTGGATGACAAGACCGTCAGGCGGGTTAATGTCGGATCCCTGCGTCGCTGGCAGGAAAGCGATATTGTGGCGGGTGATGTGATTACGCTGAGTCTGGCGGGTCAGGGGATTCCCCGGCTGGAGCGGGTGATCTGGCGCGTGGCAGAGCGCGACTATCCTCAGCCTCCCGACGCGTCGCATTATACGCCGCTAAGCTGTTACACCTTCAGTGCGGAGTGCCAGAAGCAGTTACTGGCAAAATTACGCTGGCTCAGTCAGAAAACGGTGCTGAATATTCCGGGCGTTGAGCGCAGCACCTGGCTGCGCTTACTGGAAACCGGCAGTATGACGCATCTGTTCGGCTGGCTGACGTTAACACCGGAACAGGTCGCTGCCGCAACGGGCTTCTCTCCGGAACGGGCAGATCAGCTCTGGCACCGTTTTAATCTCACCCGTCAGCAGCCGTTTCGTCGCTGGGTGGATGCCTTAGGTATTTCACTGCCGCGGAAAGCCCTGAAGTCGCTACCCGATCAGCAGTGGGAGAGCTTAATGCAGCGGGATGTGGCGGACTGGCAGGTGCTACCGGGCGTTGGTGCTGCGCTGGCAAAGCGTCTGGTTGCGCAGTTCCATGATGCCCGTGTGCAGGCGCTGATCGCGTTCCTGCAGCAGCAGGGCATACCTTCTTCCTCAATGCTCGGGATGGGGATAGTTGAAAATCGGCAAACCGAGGCGGAAGCGCAGCGCCAGTAAACGGGCAAAGAAGCCGAACAGCAGGGTAATGATAATCACCGCTTCATGTGCCAGCGTAGTTTTCAGCAGCAGGATATAGATCCAGCCCGAGGCGAAGGCGATACCGGCGTAGAGCTCCTTCTGAAACACCAGCGGAATGCGATTACAGAACATGTCACGCAGTACGCCACCGAAGACGCCGGTAATGACCGCGCTTATTGCGGCAATAATCATGGCATGTCCGGAATCGAGCGCAACCTGCGCGCCGATAATGGAAAAAACCACCAGTCCCAGCGCATCAAGCACCAGGAACACTTTGCGCAGATGTGTCATCAGTGGCGCCAGGAAAGTGGTGATGACCGCTGCTGCTGCCACAATCATGATGTATTCGGGATTTTTAACCCAGCCCAGCGGGTAGTGACCCAGCAGGATGTCGCGCACCGAACCACCGCCGATGGCAGTCACTGACGCGATAATAATGACACCGAACAGATCCATTTTGCGGCGGCCTGCCGCCAGCGCACCGGTCATGGCTTCAGCAGTAATACCAATGATGTAGAGAACGGTCAGTAACATAGCAGACTCCGGTAAAACGGCGGCAAGGCGATGCCTTTGCCTGAAAGACGGCGACAGAGATTTTCAGGCGATCGGCGTCCGTGATAAGCGCAGTGTATACCAGCTAGCCCTGGCGTCCGTATAGAAAGACTTTTCTGCGCGGAGCCTGCGGTGAGTGCCTGTTTAAATCTGAGAAGAAACAGTCTGCAGAAGGTTTGTGCGTTGCGGCCCGCTGTTTTCCGGTTCCGGACGGGCGGATATTAACCGACCGTGAACGCCAGACAACGGCTGGAGGTAAGTCAGTTTATAAGTGAGGTAAAAAGGCTGGATGCGGCAGATAAAGAAGGGAATCGATCAGAGAAATAAAGCAACAGGCTTAATAAAAAGAAAAGGCGTGCTGGTTAACAGCACGCCAACGCATCGTTTCGGATGCTCAGAGCCCACCATACAGACTTATTTTATTATTTGTTTCTTGCACGAATTTTAGAAAAGGCTTTCAGGCTAAAATGGTATTCCGGCTGGAACCATGAACGACCATAGTAGCAGTAAATCAGCATGCGAATAGATGCCATCGCCAGATAACCCCAGATCGCACACAATACTGAAGGTGTCAGCCAGACGGTAAATAAAGTGACGGCAAGACCGGCTAATACTGATGAGGTTTCAGCAAAAGCGATACGGGTATATTGTTTTTCGCGCTGTAATATCGCACGGTAATGCTGACCCTGCGGGATGATAATAAACACCACTGAGACCATCTGCAGCATTAACGCCAGTTCAGGTTGACCAAACAGACTGTTCAGTAGGTGACTGCCCGTAAATAACAGACCAAACACCGCGACACCCATCAACATATTACCCCAGTAGATCGTGGAGAGGTCGTTGATAGAGAGCATACAGCGGCGGATCAGCTTATTTGAGAAGCCGCGATCGGCCAGCGTATCGATAGCCAGTAAAGCTATCACGGCGATCGCCAGCAGGTTCAGTTCATTCGCCTGCAGAATCTGCGCCAGCAACGAAAGCTGCAGTACGCCGATGCCAATAATTTTGATTGAAGAGAGCAGAGACCACTTTGCGCTATTAAGACTGCTTTCACGTATTGCCATAATATACTCGTTAGAGTTCATTGACTCTGTGAGAATTAAATCGTTGTGTAACAGCAATGAGAGGTTGCTGTGACACCGTTGGTTAGTGCAATTTTTCCGGCCGGAGTCCTGAAATATCTTCCCAGGCTTGCCATGTTATTATGGGTTCAATCAAATGGTGCCCGGATAAAAAACAGATATCCCTGGTAAATTCTCTGTTTCGTGTCATGGCGGAATCCCCTGCAGAGAATAAGAATTCCGCCAGATCACGAATAAACCCTGTTGTAGTTTTATATTCTCCTGCCAGCATCCTTGCGGCAATCTCAACGAATTCTTTTTCTGATAACAAAGGATACGCAGAGCGGTCCATGACTTTTTTCCTGCTTTATCATTATAGGTATTGCTGTGTGTGGAATGATTTATACATTGTTTTATTTAATTTAACACCATAAGAAAAGTCTGATTACGCGACCGCAGAAATAAATGGTTTCACTTCATGCATGATAAATATTAAATCTCCAGTACGAGAGTAATAAACGATTGTTGATGATTAATGTATGTGTTTTAGCGAAATTGTTTACACAGCAGATGAAGATGCCTGAAATCAGCGGGGATAGCCTGCCTGTCAGGCATTGTTGCCAGGAATTTTCCTGGCAACAATGCTTAAGCAGGGTTGGTGATAAACGTGCAGAAGGGGCATGCAATCAGATAAACGCTTTATGCTTTATCATCGGAAGTTTTTCTGTTTTTTTTCATAAACAGCCAGTGATAAGTACAGAGAAAAAATCGAGCTAAGTCATTGATTTACTGTGTCAGAAGCTGGTTAAGCTTCTCAAGATCGTTGCTAACCCATTCAATATCCTGCTTAAATCTCTCATCTGAAGTAAATGGCTGGCGGTAAACCGTCACCATCACCTCGGCACCCTGCTCGTTGGCTATCACGCGCATCGGCACATAGATTTCCTTTCCTGAGCCACTGTCAATCCAGTGATCCATTACGCCAAACGGATTATGTGGCGAGAACCGGAGCTTTACATTTCCCTGAGGGCCTTTAGCACGCCAGCGATTGCCATCAGGCTCTAACGCACTATTCGTCAGCCCGGACGCCCACTTTGGAAAAAATTCCGGCTTCCAGATGGTTTCATAAAGATCTAACCAGTGACGCGGAATCGTCAGGCTCAGCGTGCGCGAGGAGAGCATATAACCTCCGGAGGATAAGCTAAAAAAGCATTAAAGCATGGGGTCAGGCTCGTTAATACGTTGTAACAGCAGAAGTGTGGTGTTGAGAGGGTTTCGTACAAACGGCAGACAACGGATGAGGCTGTCTGCCGCTGACTCAGATGAAATTGCCGCGTGCAGAAACTGCGTGCTCTTCGCTATGCCCACTGGCACGACGCAGAACAAAGCCATCCGACTGAGCCATCACTGCGCAACTGTGATTCGGGAAGATACGAAGCAGCGTGCCGACTTCAGGACGGCGATCCTGATAAAGCAGAAAACCATGCTCCTCAGATAACTTTGTCACCTCATACGTGTGGCCCGCTTCGTCGGCTGCAACACCAAAGCCGCTGGCATTGGTGCCGTGTGGCCCTTTATCCGAACTCAGCATTTTCGATCCGGCATCCACAATTGCGAAATGATCGTTTACCGCTACCACACGGGTAATGACGCTCATTGCCAGCTGGTCGACGTGACTTAGCCCGAGGCGACAGGCGGTAAGGTCCAGCAGTGCATAGTTGCCAGGCCGGATTTCACTGATGCCGGGCGCAACCTCGGCTGCCAGGGCCGTAGGCGTTGAACCCACAGAGAGCGGGCAGTCGGTAAATCCCGCAGCCTGCAGTTTTGCCTGAAGCTGCTGCATCAATACCGTTTCCTGCCTGGCAACATCAACAATAGCCGCGGCATTACCGGCACCATAAGCGTGACCGGCATGCGACACTAATCCGGCAAAGCGTAAGCCTCTGTCCCGCAGCGCCTGAGCAATCAGCACAGCTTCATCACTATCAGGATTAACACCAATCCGGTGTAATCCAACATCCACCTTAATCGCCACCGCCAGCGCGCAGTCTGGCTGTTGCTGCCACGCATCCGCAATCGCTGCCACACCCTGCAGCCTGTCCGCGATCAGGGTAAGTTTTGCCTGATGAAGCACGGCGAGACGCAGCAGCTCAGCTACGCTTTGCGGTTGCACAACCGGGTAGGCTAACAGCAGATCGCGAACGCCCCCCTGAATAAAGCTGATACCTTCGCTGGGTTTAGAGACCGTGACACCCTGAGCACCATATTCAAGCTGACGCTGAGCAATCCAGACACTTTTATGTGTTTTGATATGCGGACGCAACGCGACGCCTGTTGCACTGGCTTTGCGCTGCATATGCTGCAGATTCTGCTCCAGGCGCTCTGCATCCACTTCAATATAGGGCGTAAGGCGGTCATCAATCAGCGGCCTCTGCCACTGCTGTGTATCGTTGATATCCATAAGCTTATCCGGCTTTAACGAGGTAAGAGGATTCATCATTCCTTAATTAACTTTCTGATACCAGCCTGGTGGCCGTGGAAGAGGCGCTGAACAGCAAAATTAAAGCGGGTATTAACCCAGGATAGAGCATGCAGCACATGGATGAACCGGAGAGGATACTAAGCGGGCGGGATTAGAAAAATAAAAAAGCAGGCGCGGTGCCTGCTTTATCTGTTTACTCAGACGTAGAGTGATTGTTCACCCGGCGGACGGGTTTTGAATCGGCGATGCAGCCAGAGGTATTGTTCCGGTGCACGCAGAATCTGATTCTCGATCACTTTATTCATATAAGCTGCAGCAGCAGCCTCATCCGTATGAGGATAATTTTCCAGCATCGGCTCAATGATCAGATGATAGCCCTCATTATCTGCATTACGAATCAGCATAATCGGCACCATCGCTGGCTTCGCCAGACGCGACAGCACAAAAGTGCCGTTGGTGGTGGCCGCTTTTTCTACCGCAAACAGTGGCGCAAAGGTGCTGCCTTTCGGGCCGTAATCCTGGTCCGGCGCAAACCAGACCGATTCACCCTGTTTCAGAGCATTAACCATGCCGCGCAGATCGCGGCGGTCGATCATCGCTTTGTTTGAGCGCATCCGGCCTTTGGTCTGCACATATTCCATTGCCTGATTGTTGTGCGGGCGATACATCGCCATCATCGGCTGACAGAGACCGCTGATGCGGCCGCCCAGCTCCAGTGACATGAAATGCACGCCAATCAGCATCACACCGCGCTTTTCACTCTGCGCAGCGTGGAGATTATCCATACCTGACACTTTAAACAGACGTTTTACCGCACGGTCAGACCAGAACCAGGCAATACCGGTTTCAGCCAGCGCCATACCTAACGACGCAAAATTACCGGCAATCATATGTTCTGTTTTTTCTTCACTGATGCCAGGAAAGCAGAGCTCAATGTTACGACGGGTGATGCGCTCACGGCGTTGCAGGAAATGACGGGAAATTTTGCCGGCACCGGCACCGAGACGCATAAGAACAGGGTAGGGAAGCTGGACCAGAAGCCAGAGTACACCAAGACCAAACCAGGTAAACCAATAACGCGGATGCAGCAGCGAACTGCTAAATTTTCCGGTGTTTTTCATTAACAACCTTCATGAGATAGATGGATGTATCGCATAAAGAGCACTTCCATAAGTCTCCAGGCGGTACAGCTGTACTGATTTCGACCAACACTTTATCAAAAAGTGCCTTCAAAGAAAGGGAAACTACGGAATCTACAGGATTGACCTGTTTCATGGAGCCAGCGTTTCGGGTGCGAAAAAAGGGTTCACAACAGGAAAAAGATTTTAAATTCAAAAAATTAAAAAAGACAGACCTGAAATGCGAAGTGTGACTGACAGGCGTTCCGGAAGAGTCCGGAAATGTTTATTTATCAATCTTTACGTAGTGTTGAAGCCAGCCACGGTAATAAAAGGTCGGAGGTGTTGATGAATCTCAAACTATAGTGCCTGAAAAATGAACAAATCGCCATCAATGGCGCTTCATTAATGACCTGCCGGAAATGTATTACTCGATATTCTGAATCTGAAAGTTGATTGTTCAAAATTAGTCATTAATATCGGTGAAGTGATTGATTTATTGCGATATTTTTTGATTTTACTCACCAAGCCACTCTCCAGTGAGCACCGCTACAAGCTGGTCGGCTAACATGCTCACTTAATGGTTGTCGTAAATCGTTCACCTTTGACCAGTTCACCAGAAGGTTTTCGATAGTAAGACTCGCCATCAAGTCGGTAGTAAGTGTATCCATCTTTTGTTTTAGTGATGTCCATGATCCAATTTGACTTGTCTATACAATTTTCATCTGATTTCATGTCATAAAAGCACAGTAAGTAATCAATATCATGGTCTGGAAAAGCGCCTGAGTTCTCAGGAGCGAGCTTTTGATACTTACCATCAGAGTTCCAGATTGAAACATTGTAAGTTTCACGAGAAGAAATGGTTTTGACTCCATTGTTATCCCACCATTTTATTTTATCACTATCAGAGAAAGGAATATTTTTAACTAAAAAATCTTTTCTCGTATCAGAATTGTGAATTGCAAGCACTTTTGGAGAATTAAAGAACCTAACATAAAATAATGCTAACATTGCCAACGCTACAATAAAAACGATAATCTTTTTGATTCTCATTAATTTCTCCTGCTATTTATTTCAAACTCTGCTTTCATGTTGGTTAAAAAAGGCTTGAAAGCAAATTGTTCCCATCTTTGAAGAACAAACCAAATACGAAAGGCTCTGATAAAATGAAATTTAGGATTCATGATGTCAGTTTTATCGAGACCGAAATGGTCTTGCCCTGTAAAGGTTATTTTTGCTACATAACCACTGTCAGTTATATCGATCTGATTTATCTGTATGTTTGTAGCATGAATATCATGTATCGACATGCCTAATCCATTGAAACTATCAGCCCATCTATTGAACTTAGGAAGTATGGAGTTTCTTATTGCTTGTGTTATTAACTCCATATCTGGGTCTGATAAGCTTTGTTGTCCTGTAACAATGATCTTATCTAATGAAGACTTAATTACAGTCAATGGAGACAGTGGCGAAGATTGCCCACTGATAATTAGATTTTTATATGCACTATCAAGGAAAGGGCTGGAATAAATTTTTCCATTCCCGTGATAGAGATGCTTTACAAGATTGTTGAATATTTGGTGCTGCCCAAGATAATATGCAGGCATAGAAACACGAAGAAACTCATTGAAAAGAAGTTCAGCCATTTCTGTTCTGGATTTTGGGCGGGCATCCCGGAAAGAGTTGAATATAGATACTTCTTTACCAGTCCAGGGATCAACCACATCAGAAACATCATCCAAACCCAAATCGCTTCTTAGTTGCTTTTCACTAAGATCTCCATACTTCATATCATCAGTGCTGTAATCGTTAAACTTATGCTTTGTCTGATAAATTGTGGCAGGCAACTTCAATACTGACATAATCACTTCCTTATGATATTAATTTTTCCGACTGAAAATTCATCTATATAATAGAAGACTCAAATCTTTTACTATCTCCGTATCTGTAAAATCGAATCTTTTCTTGTTACGGTTCTGCTCATAAAACTAACATTCGTAAGCATTAAATAGATCCATGTAATACTAAACGCCATAAGCAAGAAAGTGAAGTAGTGCTGACCAGTTCCCCATTTCCCCGCCGAAAAGCCGTAGATAGTTATGGAGTAATATGTACATTAATGAAACGCAGGAGAATTAAAAAAGCCCATTTAACATGGGCTTATGAATATTTACGGAGCGATGGGCATTTTACTCAATATTCTGAATCTGCTCGCGCATCTGTTCAATCAGCACTTTCAGTTCGATCGCTGATGCGGTGATATCGGCATTGATCGACTTTGATGCCAGCGTGTTCGACTCACGGTTGAACTCCTGCATCATGAAATCGAGCCGACGGCCAACCGCTTCTTTCTTTTTCAGGATGTTGTAGGTCTCTTTAACGTGCGCATCCAGACGATCCAGCTCTTCGGAGACGTCGACACGCTGCGCCATCATCACCAGTTCCTGCTCAAGGCGATTGTTCTCCAGCTGAACTTCAGCATCTTCCAGTTTGGCGACCAGACGTTCACGCTGCCATTTGATGACTTCAGGCATCTGCGCACGCACTTTACTGACTTCCTGCGAGACCCCTTCCAGACGCTGCTCAATCATCGCTTTCAGCGCGGTGCCTTCGCTTTCACGTGCCGCAATGAAATCATCCAGCGCACTATCCAGCGCCTTCAACAACTGTGTGTTAATGGCATCCAGATCCTGCTCCTGTGCAGACATCACACCGGGCCAGCGCAGGATATCCAGCGGATTAATCGCGCCTTCATCGCTCTGCATTTTCACCCAGTTGGCTGCCTGCACCAGCTGTTTCGCCAGCGTTTCGTTGAGCATCAGCTCGCCCTGTGCACTGGGGTCTGCGTCATAACGCAGGTTGCACTCAATTTTACCGCGCGTCAGACGCTGACGAATGCGTTCGCGGATAACCGGCTCCAGCCCACGAAACTGTTCCGGCAGACGGATGTAGGTTTCCAGATAACGCTGGTTAACAGAACGCAGCTCCCAGGCGGCGCTGCCCCATTCGCCTTTGGCTTCGCTGCGGGCATAAGCGGTCATACTGCGGATCATAAGCGGTACTCATTTGCGGAAAGATGGGTGAAGTATAGCGAGGCGAGCCACGGCATAACAGGCATAAGCGTCTCACCGGAAAATAACGAACCATTTCCGCTTTCCGCGAGAGCCACTTATGATGACCACTAACCCCTTGTGAGGATGATCGATTTATGTCACGCGTTATTGCTCTTCCTGTTGTGATGGCTCTGCTGCTGGCAGGTTGCCAGACGCGCCACGCGCCGCCCACGAAACCGCAACCCATCTGTGCGGGTGGCGACATGATGATGCAAACCACACTGTGGTTTGGACTGAGCAAACCAGGTGGCGGCAGGGTGAGTTCACTCGACTGGATGAACTTTGTGGATAATGAGGTCACGCCACGCTTCAAAGCGGGACTGTCGGTTTATGACGCTAAAGGGCAATGGCTGGGCGAGAACGGCAAACTGGCACGTGAGAACAGTAAAGCGCTGATGCTGATCCACGGTATCGATCCTGCCATCAATCAGGACATTGAGGCGTTACGTACCCTCTATAAAAAACGCTTTGGTCAGGAGTCGGTGATGCGGGTGGATGCACCCGTCTGTGTCGGATTCTAGGATGAACGCGGGCGGCAGCGAGGCCGCCCGCGGAGTACTCAGATAAACAGACCGGCAAAAGCCGCAGAGAGCAGGCTCACCAGTGTGGAGCCATAGACCAGCTTCCAGCCAAACCGGGAAACCACATTTCCCTGTTTCTCGTTCAGGCCTTTAATTGCGCCCGCCACAATGCCGATAGAGGCAAAGTTAGCAAAGGAAACCAGGAACACCGACAGAATACCCAGCCCACGCGCACTCATGCCCGCCGCGACTTTCTGTAGCTCAATCATCGCCACAAACTCATTCGCGACCAGCTTGGTTGCCATGATGCTGGCCGCCTGCAGGGCATCCGCTTTGGGAATGCCGATCAGCCAGGCCAGAGGATAGAACAGATAGCCAAGCAGCTGCTGGAAGCTGTAACCGAACACCGCCGCAAACAGCGCGTTGATGGCAGCAATCAGGGCAATAAAGCCAATCAGCATGGCCAGAATGATCATCGCCACTTTGAAACCAGCCAGGATGTACTCACCCAGCATCTCAAAGAAACTCTGCTCTTCATGCAGTTTTTCCAGCGCGATAGGCTGCTCATTCTGGCTCTCCATCGGGTTAATGATCGACAGAATGATGAAGGTACTGAACATGTTAAGCAGCAGTGCGGCAACCACATACTTCGGTTCAATCATCGACATATAAGCACCGACAATCGACAGCGAAACGGTAGACATCGCGGTCGCTGCCATGGTGTAGAGCCGGCGCGGCGGGATATCACCCAGAATCCCTTTATAGGCGATGAAGTTTTCCGACTGACCGAGAATCAGCGTGCTGACGGCGTTAAATGACTCCAGCTTGCCCATGCCGTTAATCTTCGACAGCAGCGTCCCGAAAATCCGGATCAGCAGCGGCAGGATGCGCCAGTGCTGCAATATGCCGATGAGTGCTGAAATAAAGACAATCGGGCAGAGCACGCCAAGGAAGATAAATGCCAGCCCCTGTTTGCTCATTCCGCCAAACACGAATTCTGTACCCTGTGCGGCAAAGCCAAGCAGCGTCTCAAAGAATCCCGCGAACGAGCCAACCAGCGCCAGCCCTCCGGCAGAGTGAAGGAAGAACCAGCCCAGCGCGGCTTCCACCACAATCAGTTGAACAATAAAGCGCAGGCGAATCTGTTTACGGTCATGACTGACCAGCAGCGCAAGGGCGAAAATCACCACCAGCGCCAGCAGGAAATGAAGAATGGCGGCCATATGTCTTTTTTATCAGAGAGAAAGGAAAGCGCATTTAGCCACAGCTGGCCGGGAATTTCATCTGGTGCCTGCGTCAGACCGGCGCAAGAGACAGCGGGCAAGGAAGTCCGTATAATGCGCAGCCAATCATTAGCAAGCCGGAGAATACCCATGCGTCCAGCAGGCCGTAGCGCACAACAGGTGCGTCCAGTCACATTGACCCGCAATTACACCAAACACGCAGAGGGTTCCGTTCTGGTGGAATTCGGCGAAACGAAAGTGCTTTGCACTGCCTCCGTAGACGAAGGGGTTCCGCGTTTCCTTAAAGGCCAGGGCCAGGGCTGGGTCACGGCTGAATATGGCATGCTGCCGCGTTCTACCCACAGTCGTATGGCGCGTGAAGCCGCAAAAGGCAAGCAGGGTGGCCGTACGCTGGAGATTCAGCGTCTGATCGCCCGTTCACTGCGCGCCGCGGTTGATCTTAAAGCGCTGGGTGAATTTACCATCACGCTCGACTGTGACGTCATTCAGGCCGATGGCGGCACCCGCACCGCGTCAATTACCGGCGCCTGCGTGGCGCTGGCCGATGCGCTGAACAAGCTGGTGGCCAGCGGCAAGCTGAAAGCCAATCCAATGAAGGGCATGGTCGCGGCGATTTCAGTAGGTATCGTTAAAGGCGAAGCGCTGTGCGATCTGGAGTACGTTGAGGACTCCGCGGCAGAAACCGACATGAACGTCGTGATGATGGAAGATGGTCGCATGATCGAGGTGCAGGGCACCGCTGAGGGCGAACCGTTCAGCCATGAAGAGCTGCTGACGCTACTGGCGCTGGCACGTGGCGGCATTGAGGAATTGATTCAGGCGCAGAAAGCAGCGCTGGAAAATTGATGTAACAGGCGACCTCAGGGTCGCCTTTTCTTTATTTGAGGAGTGAGAAATGAAAGCCTGGCAGCGTCAGTTTATTGAATTCGCCCTGAACAAGCAGGTGCTGAAGTTCGGTGAGTTCACTTTAAAGTCAGGGCGTAAAAGCCCCTATTTCTTTAATGCTGGTCTGTTTAACAGCGGACGGGATTTAGCGCTGCTGGGACGCTTCTACGCGCAGGCGCTGGTGGATGGCGCTGTCGATTTCGATCTGCTGTTCGGCCCGGCCTATAAAGGCATTCCGATTGCGACCACCACTGCGGTGGCGCTGGCGGACCATCATGACCGCGATGTGCCCTACTGCTTCAACCGCAAAGAAGCCAAAGATCACGGTGAAGGCGGCCTGCTGGTGGGCAGCCCGCTGCAGGGCAAAGTGATGCTGGTGGACGATGTGATCACGGCAGGTACAGCGATTCGTGAGTCGATGGATATTATCGGTGCGCATAACGCTACCCTGGCAGGCGTGCTGGTGTCGCTTGATCGTCAGGAGCGTGGACGTGGAGAGATGTCGGCGATTCAGGAAGTGGAACGTGATTACGGCTGCAAAGTGACCGCCATTATCACACTGGCCGACCTGATTAGCTGGCTGGAAGAGAAACCGGAGATGGCCGATCATCTGGCTCAGGTTCGTGCCTATCAGAAAGCGTACGGGATTTAACAGAGGCGGGCGAGATGCCCGCCTTCTTTGACTCTTTACACCAGCTGAGCGGCCATCAGCGGCCAGCGAGCCTCAAAGTCTGCGGTGGGACTGAAACGAAACTCAGAACGGACATAGCGCGACAGTAAACCTTCACAGAAAGCCAGCAGCTGGCTTGCCAGTAACGCCTCATCAGCCTGAAAAGCTTCGCCCTCACGCATTTTCCGTTCACGCATCACCTGTCGCAGTTGCACTTCAATCCGCTCAAACAGCTGATTAATACGTCCCTGCAGCCGGTCCTGCTCGAACATCAGCGCATGGCCGGTCAGGATGCGCGTCAGTCCCGGATTACGCTCACCAAATCCCAGAATCAGTTGCACGATCAGACGCAGGCGCGTCATGGTCTCTTTTTCATCTTTGAGGATCAGATTGATGCGGGTAATCAGACTGTCTTCGATAAACTCAATCAGGCTATCGAACATGCGTGTCTTACTGGGGAAGTGACGATACAGCGCCGCTTCGGAAACGCCTACCGTGGCTGCCAGCTTGGCGGTGGTAATGCGCTGACTGCCATCACCTGACTCCAGCATCTGTGCCAGCGCCTGCAAAATCTCTTCGCGACGGTTCCGCTTCGCGACTTTTTTTTCTGCCATGACCTTAAAAACCCCTGAAATTCACCTAAAAACAGGCAACACCTACGCATCTGCCACAGGAACGCGTCCCATGGCGATGAGGAAAAATAACGGGCGTAAGTGAAAGTCGGTAATGCGGGTTACTGGCGACCTGAGTGGCCGAAGCCGCCTTCGCCGCGCAGGCTAGCGTCGAAATCGTCGACCAGGTTAAATTCCGCCTGTACCACCGGTACAAAGACCAGTTGTGCCATGCGATCGCCGGGTTGCAGAGAGAAACTTTCCTGGCCGCGATTCCAGACCGACACCATCAGCTGTCCCTGATAGTCGGAGTCAATCAACCCGACCAGGTTGCCCAGCACGATGCCGTGTTTATGGCCAAGACCGGAGCGCGGCAGGATCACAGCGGCCAGATCGGGGTCGGCGATATGAATCGCCAGACCGGTCGGGACCAGCGTGGTTGTGCCTGGTGCGATGTCGAGCACCTCATCAATACAGGCGCGTAAATCTAACCCAGCGGAACCTGACGTGGCGTAGGTCGGCAGTGGAAACTCTTTGCCGACACGCGCATCCAGAATTTTAACGTCTATTTTTTTCATCATAACGGCTGACAATCTCGTCTATTAATTGTTGGCCAAGGAGAGACTTATCGCTGAGCGGTAAGCGTTTTTCTCCATCCTGCCAAAAAAGGTGAAGAGCATTGGTGTCGCTATTAAATCCCTGTCCGGCTTTAGCGACATCATTAGCGCAGATCAGGTCCAGATTCTTGCGCACCCGTTTTTGCCGGGCGTATTCTTCCACATTCTGTGTTTCAGCAGCAAATCCAACCACAAATGGCCGGTTTTCCTGAAGTGCGGCGACCCCGGCAACAATATCGGGATTCTTTACCAGGTTCAGCGTGACGTTATCATCGCCGCCCTGTTTCTTGATTTTATCGGCCGCAATATCGGCTGCCCGGTAGTCTGCCACGGCTGCGCTTGCAATGAAAATATGTTGTTTATCTATCTCGCTCATGACGGCGGCCTGCATCTCCAGGGCGCTGGTAACATCAATGCGCCGCACACCCGCTGGTGCCGCCAGGCTGACCGGACCACTGACCAGCGTTACCTGTGCGCCACGCCTGGCAGCAGCGGCGGCAATCGCAAAGCCCATTTTGCCGGAGCTGTGATTCGAGATGTAGCGCACCGGGTCCAGGGCCTCACGGGTTGGACCGGCGGTTATCATAATGTTGAGATGTTGCAGATCGTTGACGGGCGCCGCCCACTGCACCGCATGGTCAACAATCACCAGCGGGTCAAGCATCCGGCCCGGCCCGACATCACCGCAGGCCTGGCTGCCGCTGTCCGGCCCCCAGATCAGCACGCCACGCTCATGCAGCGTCTGCAGGTTGTACTGGGTCACCGCCGCACGATACATCTGCTGATTCATGGCGGGCACTACCGCTACGGGTGAGGCCGTCGCTAAGACGGCGGTGGTCACCAGATCGTTTGCCATACCGGCAGTGATACGGGCAATCAGGTCGGCAGTGGCCGGTGCCAGCACAATCAGGTCGGCCCATTTTGCCAGTTCAATATGACCCATCGCCGCTTCCGCTGCCGGATCAAGCAGATCGTCAAACACCGGATAGCCTGAAACGGCCTGCAGGCTGAGCGGAGTAATAAAGGCCTTTGCCCCCTCCGTCATCATTACGCGGACATCAGCGCCGCGGTCGCGCAGGCGACGCACCAGCTCAGGTGCTTTATAAGCAGCGATACCGCCACTCACGCCAAGAAGAATTTTTTTGCCGGCTAATCCCATCATGATGTTGGCCTCACTAAGCTCTCTGCCGCCCGCGGCGGCGAATGCACGGACTTTATCACAAAAGCGTGTACGCGCCTTTTCACCAACTGCGTTTGCGAGCTGCCTCGAAGATTGATGCGCCACTGATAGCGGTACGCTTCAGGATGGGCCACTCTTAGGCGCATCTCAGGGAGAGCAAAGATGAAAATCAAGGGACCACGGGAAAAACTGCAAAAACTGGGCGCGCATTCGCTCAGCGATACCGAACTGCTGGCCATCTTTCTCCGCACCGGCTCGCCGGGGCAGAACGTCCTTGAGCTGGCCGGGCAGATGCTGGAGGGATTTGGCTCGCTTTATCAGCTCATGACGTCAGACAAAGCGGCAATTTGCAAAATTAAAGGGGTCGGTGATGCCAAGCTGGCGCAACTGCACGCGATTGCCGAACTGGCGAAGCGCTTTTTCGCCAGTAAGCTGGCGCGCGAAAGCGTGATGGAAAATCCACAGATTACACGCCAGTATCTGCAAAGTCTGTTAGCCCACCAGGAGCGGGAGATCTTTATGGCCCTGTTTCTGGATAATCAGCATCGGGTGCTGCGGGCACAAAATATGTTCTCTGGCTCCATTAATAGCGTGGAAGTTCACCCCCGCGAGATCGTCCGGGAAGCGCTGAAGCTCAACGCAGCCGCCCTGATACTGGCGCATAATCATCCGTCGGGGATGGCGGAACCGAGCCGTGCTGACCGTGAAGTGACCCATAAAGTCAGCGAAGCCTGTCAGCTATTCGACATCCGTCTGCTCGATCATCTGGTGATTGGCCATGGCGAATATGTCTCCTTTGCTGAGCGGGGATGGCTCTGATTCAGGGAAAATTCGCGCCAGGTGGCGGCTTTTTGCCCGATCATTCGGGATCTTTATCTGTTCGGGACTTGAGCACTTGGGCTGAGCGGCGTATACTACGCCACCTTTGAGAATCTCGGGTTTGGCGGTTAGGCCAGCTTAGCGGGTTCCATGGAACTCGCCTGGCGGGCTGCAAGCCTGACGAGGCGGCCAAAACCTAATTTTTAAAGCTCGAGCTGATTTGATTTTTGGAGATATAGACATGTCACGAGTCTGCCAGGTAACTGGAAAGCGTCCGGTAACGGGTAACAACCGTTCCCACGCAATGAACGCGACGAAACGCCGTTTCCTTCCGAACCTGCACTCACACCGTTTTTGGGTTGAGAGCGAGAAGCGCTTCGTTACTCTGCGTGTATCTGTTAAAGGTATGCGCATTATTGATAAAAAGGGCATTGATACGGTTTTATCCGACATGCGTGCCCGTGGTGAGAAGTACTAAGGTACTAAGGAACTGAATCATGGCTAAAGGTATTCGTGAGAAGATCAAGCTGGTTTCCTCTGCTGGTACAGGTCACTTCTATACCACCACGAAGAACAAACGTACTAAACCAGAGAAGCTGGAACTGAAAAAGTTCGATCCGGTTGTACGTCAGCATGTGATCTACAAAGAAGCTAAAATTAAGTAATTTTAGTGTTCTGCTAAAAACCCGGCTCCGGCCGGGTTTTTTGTTTGTGTAAAACGCTGAGGAGAAGGTATGCCAGAGTTGCCAGAGGTTGAGACCAGCCGCCGCGGTATCGAGCCGCATTTGGTCGGTGAAACCATTCTTCACGCCGTGGTGCGTAATTCACGTCTGCGCTGGCCTGTTTCGCAGGAGATCCTGGCGCTAAGCGATCAGCCGGTGCTTAGCGTGCAGCGTCGGGCGAAATATCTGCTGCTGGAACTGCCGCATGGCTGGATTATTATCCACCTGGGCATGTCGGGCAGCCTGCGGGTGCTTTCCGAAGAGCTGCCAGCAGCGAAGCATGACCATGTTGATTTGGTGATGAGCAACGGCAAAGTACTGCGTTACACCGACCCGCGCCGCTTTGGTGCCTGGCTCTGGAGCAGCGATCTGACGGGCAGCAGCGTGCTGGCACATCTTGGGCCTGAGCCGCTTAGCGACCAGTTTGACGGTACTTACCTGTTTGATAAGTCACGTGGCAAACGGACGCTCATCAAGCAGTGGCTGATGGATAACAAAGTGGTGGTGGGCGTGGGCAACATTTACGCCAGTGAGTCACTGTTTACCGCCGGGATCCTTCCCGATCGTGCCGCAGGAAGTCTGTCGCAGGCTGAAGCGGAGCTGCTGGTCAACACCATTAAAGCGGTGCTGTTACGTTCAATTGAACAGGGCGGTACTACGCTGCGTGACTTTTTACAGACCGACGGCAAACCTGGCTATTTTGCCCAGCAGTTGCAGGTTTATGGCCGGGCCGGTGAACCCTGCCGGGCATGCGGTACGCCGATTATCAGCGGCAGGCACGGGCAGCGCAGCACCTACTGGTGCCCCAACTGCCAGCATTAAGCCAGTTTAGCCAGCAGTGCCTGATGCACAGGCGCGGGCAGAAAGGCGGAAACATCGCCGCTGTGACGCGCCACCTCTTTGACCAGCGAAGAGGAGATAAACGAGAAGCCTTCAGACGGCATCAGGAACACACTCTCCAGCGTTGGCAGCAGGTGACGATTCATCTGCGCCAGCTGCATTTCATATTCAAAATCTGACACCGCACGTAAACCACGGACCAGCACATTCGCCTGTTGGTCACGGGCGAAATTTGCCATCAGGTCGCTGAAGCCGATCACCTCAACGTTCGGCAGATGGGCCACCACCTGACCGGCCAGCGCCACGCGCTCATCCAGGCTGAACATCGGTTTTTTACTGGGGCTGGCAGCAATGGCCAGAATCACCTGATCAAACATCTGCGCTGCCCGCGTCACGATGTCGAGATGACCGAGCGTTACAGGATCAAACGTACCGGGATAGATGGCTTTAGTGGTCATACTCGCCCTTTTGCCGAAGCGTGATTCAGCGCCCAGAGGGCTGAATATTTATTGAAGGTATATTGCGCGTTGACCACCGCCAGAATCCAGCCCTGCTTACCGTCGAGAAAACCGGCACGCAGCAGCAACGTTTTAACAAACGCGCCAAGCGTATGGCTGAACACAGAAAAGAGACCGCAACGCTTACCGCGCTGGTGACGTTCTTTGGCCCAGGCTTCGGCATAGGCCAGTTGTTTGCGCTGAAAGGCGATTAAATCGCGGCAGGTCAGATGTTCCAGATCGCCAGGCAACGCCACCACCGGTGCGCCGTCACTCTGCAGTGATTCATGCACCAGATTGTCATTGTAGCGGAAGGTGCGTGGATAGAGGCGCATCACGCGGTCGGGATACCAGCCACTGTGGCGCATAAAGCGGCCGAGGAACAGATTACTGCGGCCCAGGCTGTAAACCGTGCGGCTGGGTGGGGCGACCAGCACCTGCTCAATGGCGGCACGCAGTTCGGGTGAAACACGCTCATCTGCATCGATCATCAGAATCATGTCGCCGGTGGCATAGCCCTGTGCGCGCTGGCGCTGAATGCCATAGCCCTGCCAGTCATCACTTTTATAGACCTGCGCCCCAGCCTGCGTGGCGATCTCAACACTGTCGTCACTGCTTCCAGAATCCAGCACAATAATTTCGTCGGCCCAGCTGACTGAGGCCAGACAATCCGGCAGCAGCTCCGCTTCATTTTTGGCGATCATCACCACAGAAAGACGCTGGCGTGCTGACATTAGTGAGCCCGTGGTGGCAGATGCGGTTCGAGTAACTGTAGCAGACGCTGAAGCGCACCCTGGTTCTGGTGCAGTACGTCTACCGCATGGCGTCCGTAATAACGGCGATAATCATCATCCTGTAACAGGTTGGTGACCTCTTTTTCCAGTGAAATCACGTCGGTGACGGTGATCAGACCCTGGCCTTCCTGCAACTTGCTGCAGATATCTTTGAAGTTCCAGATGTGAGGCCCCATCAGCACCGGAAGGGCATGGGCCGCGGGTTCCAGCGGGTTGTGTCCGCCCCGCTCAACCAGGCTGCCGCCGACAAACGCCAGATCGGCGATGCCGTAAAGCAGCATCAGTTCACCCATTGAGTCGCCGATGACCACCTGCGTGGAACCCGAAGGGATCTCACCGCTGCTGCGCAGGATAAAGCTGAAGCCGCGTTCCTGCGTCAGTTCGCGCGCATCGTTAAAGCGTTCAGGATGGCGGGGAACCAGAATCAGCAGCAGATCCGGAAACGTCTGCAGCAGGCGACGATGGGTATCCAGCACGATGGCCTCTTCGCCTTCGTGCGTGCTGGTGGCAATCCACACCGGGCGACGCGGCGCCCACTGGCGACGCAGTGTTACCGCTCTGGCGGCCAGTTCTGGCGTCACGGAAATATCAAACTTCAGGCTGCCGGTAATCGCCAGCTGTGAACGTTTCAGGCCCAGACTCAGGAAGCGGTCGCCATCTTCCGTATTCTGTGCCGCAATCAGCGTGATGCTCTGCAACAGCTGGCGCATAAATTTACCCAGCTTGCGATAGCCTTTGGCGGAGCGGGCCGAGAGGCGGGCATTGGCGATCACCAGCGGAATGTTACGCTGGTGCAGAATGCGGATAATGTTCGGCCACAGCTCCGTTTCCATGATGATCACCAGCCGTGGATTAACCGTATCCAGAAAACGATTAATCGAACCTGGCAGATCATAAGGCAGATAGACGTGGTGCACATCTTTGCCAAAAGCAGATTGCGCCCGCTCAGAACCGGTTGGCGTCATGGTGGTGACGGTAATCGGCAGGGTCGGGTAACGATGACGCAGTGCGCGCACCAGCGGAATCGCGGCCAGCGTTTCACCCACAGAGACCGAGTGCAGCACAATGCCGTCAGGCTTCACTTTGCCGACACAATAGCCATAGCGTTCTGCCCAGCGTTTGCGATAGGCAGGCGCTTTACGACCGCGCAGCCACAGGCGCAGCCAGATCAGTGGCTGAATGAAGTAGAGCAATGCGGTGTAAATGGTCGTCATAGTTACCGTTACAGCAGGTTCGCGTCTAAAAACAGATTAAAATGAGATGGCGGCATGGTATCAGAAACCCTGCATGCACTCATCCCACATTGTCAGTTGCTACTCACTACCTGCTGATAAAGCGAAGTCAGCGCCTGCGCCAGCCGTTGTGGACCATAAGGCTCAATTTTACGTCGCGCTGCGTCACCCATTCGTGAATCGACGGAAAGTGCCGGTATGGCATTAACCGCCTGATTTAACCCATTGATATCCAGGGCATCACAGACGAAGCCTTCCTGACCAGCAGTAATAAACTCCGCGCCACCGCAACCGGTGCTGGTAATTACCGGTAAGCCGCAGGCCATCGCCTCCAGCACTACGTTCGGAAAGGGATCATAGAGCGTGGGCAGCAACAGGCCATCCGCCGCGTGATAGAACGGCTGCACATTCTGCTGTATGCCGACAAAGCGCAGGCGGTCCAGGCAGTGAAGCTGGTTTGCCAGCTGCTGATAACGTTGTAATTGTTTATCCTGGCCCACTACAATCAGATAACGATCGCTGGCAGCCAGCGCCTGTATCGCCGCTTTCAGTCCTTTGCGCTCAAAGCCGGAGCCGACATAAATCAGTACGGTCGCGGCATCGGGCAGTGACAGCTGCTGACGGGTGGCGCGACGGGCTGCTTCCGTAGCGGGCTGGAAACGACTGGCGTCGATAGCGTTATGAATGACATGAATTTTCCCGGCGTCGAGCGAGAAACAGCGCAGAATATCGCGCTTAACCATCTCTGAATTACAGATCACCGCTTTCAGCGTCGGAGAGTTGAACATCTCCGCTTCCGCCTGCAGAACATAGCGGTGATAAGGACTGAGTGCAGCACTCAGCTGTTGCCAGGATGACACGATGCGGGCGCGCTGTTCCAGCCACACGCGATGCACGCCATCACCCGCACGGAAAATGTCACAGCCCGCAATGCGCTCATGGCTTTGTACAATATCAAACTTTTCGCGCTCCCAGCAGGCGCGTGCTGCCCGGGCAAAACCGCGCTCACGGGAGACCCGGCCTAGCTTTGCCGGATTACAGATATGCAGATGCCAGTCTGGGTTAGGCGTGCCCTGCCAGCTGCGGGTAATGATGTTGAGATCGAGCTTTTCGCTGCCCAGCGCCTCCAGCGCGCGTGAGATAAAACGTTCAGCACCGCCATCCGGACGATATTTCTGCCGGACAATCGCCAGCCGTAACTTACTCATTCATGTAGCTCCTCGCTGCCGCGACCACATCCTTTACCGGAATGGCCGAGAGATAACGCTGGTCAGTTTTGGTGTCGATGGAATCGGGTGAGGGCAGCGGGCCATAATCGCCCGCCCAGATAACCTGATTGTTGTCACCCCAGGGCCGCCAGTGCTGCAACTTGGTCGGGCCAAACAGTGCAATGCAGGGCGTTTCAAGCGCAGCAGCCATATGCATCGGCGCAGAGTCGACGCCAATAAACAGACGGGCGTGATCGATCAATGCCGCCAGCTGCGGCAGCGTGAACTGACCCGCCAGCGAAACTACGTCAGGCGATGCACAGCGCGCGCGAATGCGGTTAATCATCGCCAGCTCCTGCTTGTCCGGCCCGGCGGTCAGCACCACTTTGCGGCCCGGTTGCGCCAGCTGATCAAGTGTGGCCGCAACGCTCTCCTCTTCCCAGCATTTGAAGCCCCAGCGTGAGGTCGGCTGCACCACAATATAGGGCGCAGTGACATGATGTTCCGCTAGTCGGGCCAGCACAATTTGCTGGTCAGCATCGCTGTAGTGCATTGATACGCGAGCGCCTTCGCTGCTGATGCCGAGGGGCGCCAGCGCCGACATATTCTGCTCAACGGTATGCAGTTTGCTGTGATTGTGTGTGGGGACCAGGCAGTTGTGACACCATCGCCACAGCACGTTATCGCGTTTTTTATAGGCAAAACCGATGCGAACGGGTGCCGCAGAGAGACGGGTAATCTGAGCAGCGCGCCACTGATCGGCCAGATTGATCACCAGATCATAATGGGCGTCGCGCACGGCGCGAATTAATGCACGCTCATGGCCCAGCTTGCGCCAGGTGCCTTCCTGCTTCCATTTGCGATCGATGACGTGCAAATGGCGGATGGCCGGATGCGCTTCCAGCATCGGACGCGTTTCCTGATAGAGCAATACGTCGATGCTGGCCTGCGGATAACGCTCATGAAGCGCATTGATGGCGGGCGTTGTGAGCAGCATGTCACCATGATGGCGCAGCTTAATCAGTAATATATTTTTTGGAGAGAAGTTTGCTGGAATCAGGCTGGCCATAAACAAGAGTTCTCAGAATTCAGTGAACCGATTGTAGGGCAAACCCTTTTTAGGATAAAGCCAGCCTCAAAGGTTATTTATCACGCCAGCGATAGAGCCGCGCCAGCCATAACAGCAACTGATACCACTGCTTAATTCCCCGGGCATTACGTAGCATGCGCAGGTGTGTACCGGTCGTGAACAGATCGGCAATGATTGCCTGGCGTGCGCGGGGATCAGGCTCACGTCTCACACTGTGGCAAACGCTGAGCGCTTCATGCGTTACCTGATAGTGAAACGACGGGTAGATCTTCACGCGGTCACGATAACGGGTGTTTAGCTCTTCCAGCAGCCGCGCAATCTTCAGGTAGTGACGCTGATATTCCACGTTGCGCTCGCCGGTCCGTTTGCGGTTGCTGATGGAGGCGTCGTGCATATAGTAGCGATAGAGCACGGCGTCGGTATACCGCACGCGTTTCGCCAGCAGCATAAACTCGGTGGTCCAGGGAATATCCTGATGATGCAGGCCGGGTTCAAACTGCAACTGATGCTGCTCAATCAGTTTCCGACGATAGATCCCCAGCCAGACCACATGCATATAACGATGCGTTTTCAGCGCGGTATTGAGCCAGTCGGCACCGCTCAGCACCGGCGTGCTGCGCAAACGGTCCAGCGGAATCAGCGGTTTTACCCGCTGGCTGTGTTTGAAAAACCACTCGGCGTTGCACTGTGCCGCATCCAGATTGTCCGCTTCTGCCATCGTTACCAGCGTCTGATACATCTCGGGCTGCATGGTGTCATCTGCATCCGGGAAGGTGACATATTTCCCGCGGGCTATCGCCAGACCGGCGTTACGGGCCCGCGACACGCCGCCATTTTCCTGATGAATCACACGAATATGAGCGTGCTGCTGTGCATACAGGTCAGCGCGCTCACCTGAGCCGTCGGTTGAACCGTCATCGACAATGATGATCTCCAGCGCGGTCAGCGTCTGCGCCAGCAGTGACTGCATGAACTCGTCAAACATGCTGCCCGCATTGAACATCGGCGTAATGATACTCAGCAAAGGAGAAGTACTCATCACACTATCTTCACCCGCATTGAACTCACTGCGAAAGGGCGTTGCCTCGTCATAAATCATTTCCAAATCAGCAGAATGGAATCAGGAAGTTCACGATTATAAGACGGTGTGGCTTTCCTGCTTTACTAAAAACCACGCCCGACAATAATAATGCGCTATATGCGCTTTTTTTACGCAAAGTCGCTTTACAGGTAAACAGATTATTATGCCGGTGTTCATTCAGCGTCTTTTTTATAAGAGATGGTGGTAAACAGCAGGCGGGATAAATGACGGGAAAGTCAGGCGCTGAAATAACCGCGCCTGCATCAATCTGATAAACCTGAGAGCACTACTGCTCGCTCTGCTTAAAAAACTTGAGACTGACATACTTCATCATCCAGCTCATGCTTTCAGCATACTGTTTCTGATGCCACTTAATGCGGGCGAAGCGCTTCATCTCTTTATAATGTCTGGGCGTATCAAGTGGTTGTGAAGCCCAGGGCGAGCGCTGGTAATAGCTATAATATAGCTGGGCAAGATCGCTGCCGGCCCAGGCATGCCAGGGTTTGCATTTACCGGTGTAGTGAATCATCACGGTGTCCGCTGAAACGGCAGTATGATCCCAGACTTTATTGGCGATGATGTCGTAAATCTGGTTATAGCGGTCCGGCAGGATCAGAGTCTCATCCTCCAGCACGATATTTAGCGCATCCTGATCGGGAAAACCAAACTCTGCGCCCCGCGTCACCAGCACGTCGGTAATGCGCGCCGTAGTCTGCCTTTCGAGCCAGCGCGGAATATTGATCAGCATAAAGCCGGAGTTGAAATAGTGATGATGCTTCAGCCCCAGCCTTGCGCACTGGTTCTGCCGCGCACGAGGTGTGTCGTTACAGGCCGCCAGCGTGTAATCCGCGATATCCAGGGTGAACAGAGGCGAGTAGTCGCCCACTACAAGCGTATCAGCATCAATATAGATCACCCGATCGCTGTAGCTCGCCACAGTTTCAGGGATCAGGAAGCGGTAGTGGATGCTTTTAGGATAGCGACCCACAGCAGGCAACTGATCAACCCAGGCACTGTTAAAAATATGCAACGTAATCGCCAGACGGTGGCCTGTGGCCAGCAAGCGCAGTTTTTCCACATCTCCATCACGCAGGGAATCGGAGAAAATATGGGCGTGGAACGCGGTATCAGGATGATGATGGAGAAGTGAAAACAGCGTAATGCCCAGGCCACGCGCGTAGGCGTGGTTGATGCCAAACGCAACGTGAACCGGATTATCATCCGTGTCAGCAAGCGTGTTGACCAGCAGCTGACTTTGCTGAACGGCATCAGCAAGAGGGGTAATTGCCATTACGCTTTACTATTCCAGATTATGAGTAATAAACGTTTGTATTCTAGTCAGTTTATCGTGATCCAGCCCGAATAATTTTTCAGCGGGCTGATCAAACTTAAAACGGGTAGCAAAAACGAACGTCGAGGCCGCAATATTATCGGGTCCGATAAACAACACGTTATTGACCGGACGCTGCTCCCTGACTTCACACGGCCCGTAAAGCATGATCACCGGAATCTGCTGGGCATCAGCAATATACGCATTGCCAGAATCAGAGGCGATATAGAAATCCATCTGCGCAATGGCCCAGGGAACCTCTTCCAGTTTCAGCTCACCAATCAGGCTGACGATATTCTCTTTGGGGCCGGTCAGGCTCAGTAACTCATCCAGCCAAGGCTGCTCAGCCGGTGGGCCAAAGACATAAAAGGTGCAGGGCAGCTCAGCCAGCGACGCCATCAGCTGCTGCCAGATGCTGGCAGGAATGGTTTTGGCCCGATTACCGGCAGAAATACTGATACCTATTTTAATGCCACTGCGCGGATTACGCAGCGCGGCGGGCGGCTCAGCCGGCTGCAAGAGCGGCGAGGTCGCATGTTTGGGAAAATCAGTATAGCGGTAGTCCCGGTTAATCAGCTTCAGATAACTGTCGAGCGTTAAATCCGTTTTGCTATGGTCGACAATGCCGCTGGCGCTGCGATAAAAGGTTGCATGGTAAGACTTACGCACATAGGTGCGCAGAAACTGCTTGTTCGGTGCGTTACATAACGCGGCGAAAAACAGGTTCACGCTGTTGGGCTGCACCAGATAAACGTTGTCATAACGGTTCATCAGCGTGAACGCGAGCTTCAGTTTGGCAAAAAAGCTGCGCTTTGCATCTTCAATCAGAAAGTAGCGGCTGACCGTGTCATCGTAACGCACCAGCGGCTCGACCGCCTTGCTGATCAGCAGTTCAGACTGACCCAGGGCGCGCAGCATCGGGGTGATATTGATGAAATCACCTATCTTTGCCGTCTGGATGATTAAGCTGCGTCCGGTTGGACGGTAAAACAGCCGCATTATGGCCCGGAAAGGCAGAAGCAGCAGGTAGATCAGCACATAGTTCATGGCGTATTTTCCGTAATAACGGCCCGCAGTTTTTCTGCCACCGTGTCAGCAGTCAGCTCCGCCAGATTGTGATTCGGGGCGCTCAGTGCCTGTTGGTTCTGCCCATAACCACCAATCAACCCCGGATCGGTCGGGCCATACAGCGTGAGGTTGGGACGATCCAGTGCCGCCGTCAGGTGACTCAATCCGGTATCGACCGAGACCACCGCCCGTGCGCCCGCCAGCTGTTGGGCTATCGCTTCCAGCGTCAGCTTAGGCAGCACCTCAACATGCTCAAAGCCCTCTGCAAGCCGAAGTGCGCGTTGATGCTCGTGTTCAGCACCCCAGGGCAGTTTCACCCGCAGACCGCTGGGCTGCACCAGCTCAATCAGCTGACGCCAGTGGGATTCCGGCCAGTGCTTGTTGTCACGCGTCGTGGCATGCAGAAAGACCAGATAATGATGTGCGTCAGCGGACAGATGATGCAGAAAGTGTCCGGCAATCGCGTAGTCACCCTGACTTTGCGGCTTTTCATAGCCCAGGCTTTTGGCGAACAGTTCGCGCGTCCGCTCAACCGCGTGTTGTCGCTTACTGACTTCATGGCGGACGTCATACCACCAGCTGGCAAACGGCTCACGCGCGCTGCGGCTGTCCTGTCCGTGCTTTACCCCTTTCGATAAGCGGGTAACCAGCGCGGCACTTTTGATTAGCCCCTGCGCATCAATGACGACATCGTACTCACGCGACTGTAACGCGCGCTTAAACAGCACACGCTCTTCACGCTGCTGACTGCCAAACCAGTGTTTGCGCCAGCGGCGGATTGCGACCGGTAACACCTTATCGACCGCAGGATGCCAGCCAGGGATCTGCGCGAAGTTCTCTTCCACCACCCAGTCGAAACGGATGCCGGGGATAGCATGCATCGCATCGGTCAGTGCCGGCAGTGAATGCAGTACATCGCCCATTGAAGAGGTTTTAACAATCAGGACGTGCATGGCACCTCCTGTGGTGCGAGCAGTTCGCTCAGCGTCTGATGTACGCGCTCAGGCTGAATATCGATCAGGCTCTGGTGATAGCCCTGGTCGGCATCGCCTTTACGCACTTTGTGATAGCCGGTAATCAGGCGAATAATACGCGCCTGTTTTGCAAGCGGCGGCGTAAAGTCAGGGCTGCTCGGCCCATAGAGCGCCACCAGCGGACGGTCCAGCGCCGCAGCAATATGCATCAGGCCGGAATCGTTACTGACCACGGCCCGGCATTGCGCCAGCAGAATCACTGCCTGCTCCAGCTGGGTTTCACCGGCCAAATTACGGCAGTGGCCGCGTGCATCTTCTGGCAGCGCAGCGATAATCTCGTCGCCGGTCGGGCGATCTTTGGCGGAGCCAAACAGCACAATCTGGAAGCCTTCAGCAATCAACTGACGGGCCAGCGTGGCGTAGTGATAGTGCGGCCAGCGTTTGGCCGGACCAAATTCGGCACCCGGACAAAAACCGATGATCGGACGGGTTGCCGCCAGCTGAAACTGTGCGGCGGTTTCAATCTTTTCCTGCTCTTCAACCTGCAGCTTTGGCCACAACAGCGGCTGTGGCAGCTGCGCCGCCGAGGCAACCGGTGTGTCGTAGCCCAGCGCAATGTAGCGCTCAACCATGAGTGGAAACGCGGTTTTATCCAGCACCCGCAAATCGTTCAGCAGGCCATAGCGCATTTCACCGCGCCAGCCGACGCGGCGTTTTATTCCGGCAAAGAAGGGGACCAGCGCCGACTTAAAGGAGTTAGGCAGCACATAAGCACGGTCGTAGTGACTGGCGCGCAGCACTTTCCCCAGCCGGCGACGCTCACCAATCTCCAGTGCGCCATGCCCGAGCGGCATCGCCAGCGCCTGATTCACCTCCGGCATGCGTGACAGCAACGGACGGCACCATGCCGGTGCCATCACATCAATCACTGCATCCGGATGTTCGGCCTTGAGTGTGCGATAGAGACTTTGCGACATCATCATATCGCCGACCCACGACGGGCCGATTACCAGAATTTTCATCGCCGGAGCAGCTTCCTTTATGCGTTGCGGTTCAGCCAGACCATATATTCAGCGACGCCCTGCGCCACCGTTTTAAAGGGCTTGTCGTAACCGGCAGCACGCAATTTAGTGAGATCGGCCTGGGTATAAGCCTGATAGCGTCCTTTGAGTTTTTCCGGGAACGGGATGTACTCGATCTGACCTTTCTGGTGGAACTTCAGTACCGCATCAGCCACTTCCTGGAAGGATTCGGCGCGGCCTGTACCACAGTTATAGATTCCGGAGACGCCATTTTCCCAGCACCACAGATTCACTTCTGCCACATCATCAACGTGGATGAAATCACGTTTAAAGCCATCGCTGCCTTCAAACAGTTTTGGATTTTCATCGTTGCTGATCTGCGTGTTCAGATGGAAGGCAACGCTGGCCATGCTGCCTTTGTGGCCTTCGCGCGGGCCGTAGACGTTGAAATAGCGGAAGCCGCACACCGGCGAGTTCGCTTCCGGCAGCATCTGACGGACGTAGTGGTCGAACAGCATCTTGGAGTAGCCATAGACATTCAGCGGCTGCTCATACTGGCGCTCTTCGATGAAATTCTCGTTGCGTCCACCGTAAGTGGCTGCGGAAGAGGCGTAAAGGAACGGGATCTCGCGCTCAAGGCAGAAGTGCAGCAGCTCTTTGGAATACTGATAGTTGTTCTCCATCATATACTTACCATCCCACTCAGTGGTGGAGGAGCAGGCGCCCTGATGGAAGACCGCTTCGATCGGGCCTAAATCATCGCCCGCGATCACGCTCATCAGGAACTCTTCTTTGTCCATGTAATCGACAATATCCAGGTCGACTAAATTGGCAAACTTGGTGCCATCCTTCAGATTATCCACCACCAGAATGTCGGTGTGACCGCGATCGTTCAGCGCTTTGACGATGTTGCTGCCAATCATTCCTGCGCCGCCAGTTACGATAATCATGTTGTTACCTTCAACGTTGTGGGGTGAAACAGGAGGTTTCACACACGAATACCTCACATCATAACATTTCATCAGGGTGCAGACAGCCAGATGACTCTGTAACGCGTTACGCGTACATCGTCGTGGCGTGAACTATGCTGCAAAAATGACATTCTGTTGGGCGATTTATCGTGAAGAAGCAGCCTGTTCAGTAAGATATGCCAGATTTTTGCCATCTGAGGAGAGCAATGATGCCTGCGCAATTTTATCAACAACTTCGTCAGCAACTTGATGATGCACGTCAGGAAGGACTGTTTAAACAGGAGCGGATCATCACCTCTGCTCAGCAGACGGAAATCGCGGTTGGCAGCGATCCGGCAGTGATTAACTTCTGCGCCAATAACTACTTAGGTTTAGCGAACCATCCGGCGCTGATTCAGGCGGCGAAAGAGGGAATGGATTCGCATGGTTTCGGCATGGCGTCGGTGCGCTTTATCTGCGGCACGCAGGACAGCCATAAGCAGCTGGAAAAGCGGCTGGCAGCGTTTCTCGGGATGGAGGATGCCATTCTCTACTCCTCCTGCTTCGACGCCAACGGCGGTCTGTTCGAAACCCTGCTTGATGCGCAGGATGCGGTGATCTCGGATGCGCTGAATCATGCCTCCATTATCGACGGCGTCCGGCTGTGCAAAGCGCAGCGTTATCGCTATGCCAATAATGACATGGCAGAGCTGCGGATCTGTCTGCAGGAAGCACGCGATAAAGGTGCCCGTCATATCCTGATCGCCACCGATGGCGTCTTCTCAATGGATGGGGTGATTGCAAATCTGCCCGCCATCTGCGATCTGGCCGATGAATTCTCCGCGCTGGTGATGGTAGATGATTCCCATGCGGTGGGTTTTGTCGGGAACGCCGGACGCGGCACCCATGAATATTGCGACGTCATGGGCAGGGTCGACATCATTACCGGCACGCTAGGGAAAGCACTCGGCGGCGCGTCCGGTGGCTACACCGCAGCAAAGGGCGAAGTGGTGGAGTGGCTGCGTCAGCGTTCCCGTCCCTATCTTTTCTCTAACTCGCTGGCGCCGGCCATTGTGGCCGCCTCGCTGCGGGTGCTGGATCTGCTCAGCGAAGGTGACGGACTGCGTCAGCGTCTGTGGGACAACGCCCGTTACTTTCGAGAGCAGATGACGGCGGCAGGCTTTACGCTGGCGGGGGCCGATCACGCCATTATCCCGGTGATGCTGGGTGAAGCCAGTGTTGCCCAGGAGTTTGCCCGCCTGCTGCAACAGGAAGGCATCTACGTGACCGGTTTCTTCTATCCGGTGGTGCCAAAAGGTCAGGCACGCATCCGCACCCAGATCTCTGCGGCGCACACCCAGCAACAGCTGGAGCGTGCGGTGGCAGCCTTTACCCGCATCGGCAAACAACTGGGCGTCATCGCCTGAGGAGTCCGTCATGAAAGCACTCGCCAAACTGAAGAAGGAAGCGGGCATCTGGATGGTGACCGATGCCCCGGTTCCTGAGCCAGGGCATAACGATCTGCTGATTAAGATCCGTAAAACCGCCATCTGCGGCACCGATGTTCATATCTACAACTGGGATGACTGGTCGCGCAAAACCATTCCGGTGCCGATGATTGTCGGGCATGAGTATGTAGGTGAAGTGGTCGCGATTGGACAGGAAGTGAAAGGCTTTACGATTGGAGATCGGGTTTCGGGCGAGGGGCACATTACCTGTGGACACTGTCGCAACTGCCGCGCCGGACGCACTCATTTATGCCGTAACACGATGGGTGTGGGCGTTAACCGTCAGGGCTGCTTTGCGGAGTATCTTGTCATCCCCGCCTTTAATGCATTTAAAATTCCCGACAATATTTCCGATGAACTGGCGGCAATCTTTGATCCGTTCGGCAACGCAGTGCATACCGCTCTCTCGTTCGACCTGGTCGGCGAGGATGTCCTGATCTCGGGTGCAGGTCCAATCGGCATCATGGCCGCTGCAGTCTGTCGCCACGTCGGCGCACGCAATGTGGTGATCACGGACATCAATGAGTATCGCCTGGCACTGGCGCGGAAAATGGGCGTCACACGTGCGGTCAATGTGGCGAATGAAGATCTGCGGGACGTGATGCACTCGCTGGGGATGACGGAAGGATTTGATGTCGGACTGGAGATGTCGGGCGCACCTCCTGCCTTCCGTTCACTGCTGGAGGTGATGAATCACGGTGGGCGGATCGCACTGCTGGGTATCCCGCCGGGTGAAATGGCGATCGACTGGAATCAGGTGATCTTCAAGGGGCTTTTTATCAAAGGCATTTATGGCCGTGAGATGTTTGAAACCTGGTACAAAATGGCGGCGCTGATTCAGTCCGGTCTCGATTTAACGCCGGTCATTACGCATCGCTACGGTATCGACGATTTCCAGCAGGGCTTTGATGAGATGCGTTCAGGACGCTCGGGGAAAGTGATACTAAGCTGGGATTAAAACAACGGCCGCTGGCACGGCGGCCGCAGGATTAGCTTTGCTTCTTCTCTTCGTCGGTCAGGTAGCGCACTTTGCGCGTGTAGTCCTGGCCTTTGAAGTTCAGCGGCTGCTGCGGGTCAGCAAGGTATTTTTGCCATTCCGACAGCGGAAAGCCGCCATGCGCGCCAACCACTTCCGGCGGGATGACTGCTGACTGACCACCGATTTTCTTGGAGACCGGCCAGTTAGCCCATTCGCCCAGATTGACGGTTTTAATATCCAGCATATCCAGCAACACCGCGAGCGGCAGCTGATCGGTCGGCGGCTGGCTGTCGTTCATTAAATTCCAGGTGTCATTAAACAGCGTCAGCCACAGTGGCGAAATACGCTGCCAGACTTCACGGGTGGCAGCCAGGTAAGCGCCATTCACGTGGTCCACCAGATAAGGCCGGATACTGTGCGGATAGTAGGCGGGAATCGCCTCTTGCGGCGCACCGTCCAGCTTGGCAATCATTTTCCCCTGACGGAAGCTGGAATAGAGATGGTCCGGCTTCATCATGATCTGCGGCATCTTAAGCAGATTGAGGTCGGAATCGATCATCAGAATACCGTCGCCTTCTGCCTGCAAGGGCGCCTGCAATTTGATCAAACGACTGCGATAGATCTGCTTATAGCGATAACTCTCTTCCCGGTGCGGCACATCCAGCGTCGCCACGCGGGTTTTAGCGGGCAGGTTACCAAAGGCGTGCGCTGGCTGATCGCTGACAATCACGACCTCTTTTGCCTCCGTCGCGAAACGTGCCGCAAAATCGGCACTTAGCAAAGCCTCTTCAATATAGTCCGCGCCGGTGCAGGGGATCACGACAGACGTGACCGGCACAGTGCCCTGAACCTCTTTTTGCGAATAAGGCAGGTTATGGCGCGCTCTGATATGGCGGTAACGGGGATTTAAAAAATTAAGCATGAGGTTTCTTTTTGGCGACGCTTTGCAGAATATTCTCGACGCCGCTGATATAGGTTTCAATGGCGTACTGTTCACGTACGCGTTTCGCTGCCGCATTGATCAGGCGTTGACGCAAATCCGCATCCTGCCATAGTGCGGTCAGGTGCTGGGTCAGTTGTACCACGTTGCCATAATCAAACAGCAGCCCGGTTTCGTCATGACTGATCAATTCGGCAGTGCCGACCACACGGGAGCCCACAACGGCGGTATTTACCAGCATCGCCTCCAGCACAACCCGGGGTAAGCCTTCACTGCGTGAGGCCAGAATAAACGCATCAAAAGCCGTGAGGTAATCGAGAGCATTGTTCTGAAAGCCCGTAAAAACCACGTGATGCTGGATGTTCTCTGCAGTCGCAAGTTGCAGCAGATGCTGAAGTTCCGGACCTGCGCCGACAATCACCATCCGCCAGTCTGCATCGGGATTGGCGCGTTTAAAACGGCCCAGCGCCTGCAGGATATGGTGATTAGATTTGCGCAATATCAGAGAGCCGATAGTGCCAAATACGAAGGTCGAAGGGGAGAGTTTGAAACGCTGGCGGACTTCAAGGCGGTCGGGCAGAGTCTGGTGAACGTCGATGGCATTACTGACGGTAAAACAGCGTTCCGCATCGATACCATGGCGACGCAGGGTGTTATTGACGCCCTGAGATACGGCAATCACAGCCTGGCAATCCTGATTCACCATGCTGACCAGCCGCGGTTCCAGAACCGGATCGATACGGCAGTGTTGAACCACCGCAACGTCAAGGCTGCGCGCGGCCAGATAACCTTCCACATTAGTACTGGGCTGGTTATTCATATAGAGCATGTCGAAGTTACCCAACTGCAGCAGGGAATTAATTTTGCTGGCATTAGGCATAATTCGCCAGCGCGTATCAATCTCGTCGATAACACGCTTCTTAAGCTTTTTGTTGAAAAACAGCAGCGCCCGCACGGCTTCTTTAACAAGTTTTGCCCAGCGTGGCTGTTTGATTTGCGGAATAAAAAAGACCGGAATGGCCAGCGCATTCAGCGTGGCCTCAATCGTTTCGTCGTTACCACGGCTGTAGTTGTGGTAGAAGCAGCAGGTGATATCAAATTTTTGACGATCGATACGTTTCAGCAGCTCCAGCATACTGTTGGTGCCGCCGCCCCACTCTCTGCCGTTATCCAGCAGCAGGATTTTTTGTTTATTTATCGTCATCCCTATCACTGTTTCCGCACAGCCCGTTATTGTCCGACCCTGGATTATAGTAATTTCTGCGTATAAATGAACGCTAAGCCTGAGACTTAGCATTCATAGCAAATCAGAAGAGATTTTTTAGCGTGGTAAACAGTGGGCTGTGATTCACACTTTCAGCGATTACCGCTAAGGCTCGGGTCGCCGGAACCGGTGCCAGTGGCTGTTTCGCTTTACACAAGCCGGCAGGTTGGAAGCGTGGTGGCACCGGTTTTGCCGGAGCGGCAGGCGTCGGTGAGCCGCTTCGCAGTGATTCGTTCAGCAGCTGGCTGGGGCGAACCAGCGTAATGTCGGCTGGCAGCGTGGGTAACATCTGCTGCAGCACCCGAACGGTAGTCGGATGGGGATGGCCAATGGCAATCGCATAACCGTCGCGCTGCGCCAGCTTCACCGCCCGGCTGAACTGCTGGCGAATGGCGTTAATATCCTGGCTGTCATCAAGGAATACCCGGCGTTTTAACACCTTGACCTGGGTACCCTGCGCGGCAGGTATCGCCTGACTGTTAGCGATGGTCATGCTATCCAGGAAGTAGAGATTGTAGTGGTTCAGCGCCTGCATCACTTTCTGCATGCCGGGCAGGCTTGAGGTCATCCTGCTGCCCATATGGTTGTTCAGACCGACGGCATAAGGCACGTTGTTAACCGCATTACGCATGATGCGGGTAACCTCTTCACTGCTCATCTCCGGCGTTAAGGTATCTTTTTCCAGAGGCTGTTTGCTGAGCGGCGCCATCGGCAGATGGATCAGGACTTCATGACCACTCTGATGTGCTTTAGTCGCCATCTCATGCGCATGGGGTGCGTTGGGCAAGACCGCCACTGAAATGGCCTGCGGCATCTGCAGGACTTTGTTCTCTTCGGCAGGGCGATAGCCGACATCATCGATGACAATGGCCAGTTTGCCCGCCTGTGCAGCATAGCTGAACAGTAAGGCGCTCAACAGAACGGAGATTTTTCGACGTTGCAGCAAAACTTATTTTCCTAACCACGGGAGTGGATTGACGGCCTGTCCCTGACGTCGGATTTCAAAATAGAGCGACGGGGTACCGCGGCCACCACTGGTGCCCACCAGTGCGATAGGCTGTCCTGCCTTCACCTGCGTACCCACGCTCACCAGCGCACTTTGGTTGTAGCCATACAGGCTCATATCACCTTTGCCGTGCTCCAGCACCACCACCAGACCGTAGCCCTGCAACCAGTCGGCCATCAGCACACGACCATCGGCAATCGCTTTCACCTCGGTGCCTTCCCGCGCATCAATCACCAGTCCTTTCCAGCGCAGTTCACCCTGCAGCTGTTCACCAAAGCGATGTTCAATGCGTCCGCGCACCGGCCACAACGCCTGTCCGCCCGCGCGCCCCAGTCCACCCGTGCGGGCTACCAGTTCACGTTCGCTCTGAGTCGGCTGATAGCTGGAGCCTTTGGCTTTCGCCTGCGCCTGACGCTGACGCACTTTTTCCGCCTCGCGCGCTTCACGAGCTGCGCGCTCGCGCGCCTCACGTTCCGCCCGGGCGATCTTATCCTGCAGACGGCTTTCGTTCTGGCGCATCTCGACCAGATCGGCCTGATCTTTTTCCAGCGCGCTTTCCAGTGACGTCAGGGTCTTTTTACGCGCGTCGCTCGCCTGTTGTAGCTTCTGCTGCTGCCCCTGCTGCTGCGCTAATAACTCTTTCTGCTGCTGCTGCTTCTGCTCCAGCGAGGCGCGTTGCTGGTCTAAATCCTGTCGCGTTTTTTGCAGCGATTCGATACTTTTCTGGCGGGCAGCGTTCAGATAGCCGAAATAGGCCAGAATACGCTCACTGCGCTGGCTCTCTTCACCGCCCATCAGAAGCTGCACGCCGCTGTGCTGACCCTGACGAAATGCCGCATCAAGTTGCTCAGAAAGCAGGTTTTCCTGGCGGGTTTGCTGTTTTTCAAGCCGGGCGATGGAGGTGGCGAGTTGTTTCATCTCATCATTCAGGGCAGTGAGACTATTGCGGGTATCTCGCAGCTGACGACTTGCCTGAGCAATGATCTTTTCCTGGCTCTGTAACTGATCCAGCAGTTTGCTGCGCTGCAATTTCTGCGCTTTAACGCTTTTCTCTTTTGCAGCAATGTTTTGCTGAATGGATTGCAACTGAGATTTACTGTCTTCTGCACTGTGAACAACGGCAGGCAACAACAGTGCTCCCGCACAAAGCAGACTAAGGGAGAGGCTGGACAGGTGTGTGAACAACGGCAGGTTATCGCCGTTGGGACGGGTCCTTGTGTGCGAAACGGTTGTTTTTCCCTTCATAGGCCAATGATTATTCCACGATGAACCGCCGCTTACCAGTGCTGCCAGCGGGCATTTGCTTTTCCAGTTATGTCCACTTTCGCCATGACATGGATTAACCCTTACGCCATTTTTGCCTTTCAGCCACTTTTTTTGGAAAATGGAGCACAAATCGATACTCTGGCCGCATAGCATCTGTACATGCGAAGTGGCGCAGGTATACTCAGAACCCTTGTTTTAGCTTATTAGCCCGGTCTGGAGTCGTTACCCCTCATGCAAGAAATTATGCAGTTTGCAAGCAATCACCCCATCCTGAGTCTGGCATGGGTCGTTTTACTCGTTATGGTGATTGTGACTACCGTTAAAGGAATGTTCTCTAAGGTAAAAACGATCAGCCGCGGTGAAGCCACCCGCCTGATTAATAAAGAGGACGCGGTAGTAGTAGACGTGCGTTCGCGCGACGATTTCCGCAGGGGGCATATTTCAGGTGCGCTGAATGTGGCAGCCGCTGAGATTAAAAAAGGCAACCTCGACGAACTGGCAAAGCATAAAGCGCAGCCCATAATTGTGGTGTGTGCAACCGGACAAAGCGCAGGCGATTCTGCTGCACATCTAAGCGCGGCAGGCTTTGAGCAGGTTTCAGTGCTGAAAGAGGGTATCAGTGGCTGGAGCGGCGAAAATCTGCCGTTAGTTCGCGGTAAATAATCTTACAGAGGTGCTGATCATGGCAAATGTTGAAATGTATACCAAGGCCACCTGTCCTTACTGCCATCGTGCGAAGGCGCTGTTAACGCAAAAAGGTGTTTCGTTTCAGGAAATCCCCATTGATGGCGATATGGCGAAGCGCGAAGAGATGATCAAGCGTAGCGGTCGTACCACCGTGCCTCAGATTTTTATTGATGCGCAGCACATTGGCGGCTGCGATGACTTATTCGCACTCGATAATCGCGAAGGTTTAGATCCCTTACTGCAGGCGTAATTTTACGCCGGACAACCTCATATATAGGATTTGGTCACATGTCAGAACACAACACCAACGAAATGCAGTTCCAGATTCAGCGCGTATTCACTAAAGATATCTCCTTTGAAGCGCCAAATGCCCCGCAGGTTTTCCAGAAAGAGTGGGAACCGGACGTTAAGCTGGACCTGGATACTGCATCTTCTCAGCTGGCTGACGAAGTTTACGAAGTGGTACTTCGTGTGACTGTAACCGCAACTGTGGGCGAAGAGACCGCTTTCCTGTGTGAAGTTCAGCAGGCCGGTATTTTCACCATCAGCGGTATCGAAGGAACGCAGATGGCACATTGCCTGGGTGCATACTGCCCGAATATTCTGTTCCCATACGCACGCGAATGCATTACCAGCCTGGTATCACGTGGTACCTTCCCGCAGCTGAACCTGGCACCGGTTAACTTTGATGCGCTGTTCATGAACTACCTGCAGCAGCAACAAGGTGAAGAAGGTGCTGAACCACATCAGGATGCCTGATGACAACTCACGCTTCGATTAGCGTCATCGGTGCCGGTTCCTACGGCACCGCTTTGGCGATTACGCTGGCCCGTAACGGCCACCCGGTGCTGTTGTGGGGACATAACCCGGCGCATCTGGCGCAACTTCAGACTGACCGCTGCAACACTGCTTTCCTGCCCGATGTCCCGTTCCCCGATAACCTCTCCCTTGAGCCTGATCTGACCAAAACCATTGCCGCCAGCCGCGATTTATTAATCGTGGTGCCGAGTCATGTGTTTGGCGATGTGCTGCAGCAGATTAAACCTCATCTGCGGCCAGACTCGCGTATTGTCTGGGCGACCAAAGGGCTGGAAAAAGAGACGGGCCGTCTGTTGCAGGACGTGGCACGCGAAATCGTAGGCGATGCCATTCCGCTGGCCGTGATCTCCGGGCCGACCTTTGCGAAAGAGCTGGCGGCAGGATTACCGACGGCCATCGCGCTGGCCGCCACGGATGCGCAGTTTGCTGACGACCTGCAGCAGAAGCTGCACTGCGGTAAAAGCTTCCGCGTTTATAACAACCCTGATTTCATCGGCGTACAGCTGGGCGGCGCGGTAAAAAACGTGATTGCTATCGGTGCCGGGATGTCCGACGGGATTGGTTTTGGCGCGAACGCGCGTACTGCACTGATCACCCGTGGTCTGGCTGAAATGAGCCGGCTGGGCGCAGCGCTGGGTGCCGAGCCCACCACCTTTATGGGTATGGCGGGTCTGGGCGATCTGGTGCTGACCTGTACCGATAATCAGTCACGAAATCGTCGTTTTGGCATGATGCTGGGCCAGGGCGAAGATGTAGATAGCGCGCAACGCATTATCGGACAAGTTGTAGAAGGGTACAGAAACACCAAAGAAGTCAAAGCATTGGCTGCACGTTTTGGTGTGGAAATGCCGATCACCGAGCAGATTTATCAGGTGTTGTATTGCGAAAAACCGGCGAGAGATGCAGCATTGAGCCTGCTGGGACGAACAAGGAAGGACGAAAACAGCATCAGCTAACGCAGGACGCGTAGCATCATCACCTGCAGCGCCATTCAGGCGCTTTTTTTATCGGGAGAAAGCAGCAATGTCGTCTGATGAGTTAGAACTGGTCTGGAATAATATCAAAGCAGAAGCGCGCGCCCTGGCTGATTGTGAGCCGATGCTGGCCAGCTTCTTCCACGCGACATTGCTCAAGCATGAAAATCTCGGTAGTGCACTGAGTTACATGCTGGCCAACAAGCTGGCAAACCCGATTATGCCTGCTATCGCCATTCGTGAAATCGTTGAAGAAGCCTACCGTGAAGATCCGTCAATGATACTGTCAGCGGCTTACGATATTCAGGCGGTGCGTCAGCGCGACCCGGCGGTCGATAAATACTCCACGCCGCTGCTCTATCTCAAAGGGTTCCATGCGCTTCAGGCCTACCGTATTGGTCACTGGCTGTGGAATGAAGGCCGACGCGCGCTGGCGGTTTATCTGCAGAATGAAATTTCCGTCTCCTTTGCTGTCGATATTCATCCCGCTGCGAATATAGGCCACGGCATCATGCTCGACCATGCCACCGGCATTGTGATTGGTGAAACCGCGGTGGTTGAGAATGATGTCTCGATCCTGCAATCGGTGACGCTGGGCGGTACCGGCAAAACCAGCGGCGACCGCCATCCGAAAATCCGCGAAGGGGTGATGATTGGTGCCGGTGCGAAAGTGCTGGGCAACATTGAAGTCGGCCGGGGAGCAAAAATCGGCGCGGGTTCTGTGGTGTTACAGCCTGTGCCGCCACACACCACGGCAGCAGGCGTACCTGCGCGTATCGTCGGCAAGCCAGGCAGTGAAAAGCCGTCAATGGATATGGATCAGCACTTCAATGGCAGCCTGGCCGGTTTTCAGTTTGGCGACGGCATCTAGTCTTTAATCAGTGCGCCCGCGTAATCCAGCTGGCGCCACGCTTCATAGACCACCACCGACACGGCATTCGATAAATTCATGCTGCGGCTCTCCGCTCTCATCGGGATACGGATTTTCTGCTGCGCCGGTAATGCCGCCAGAATTTCCGCTGGCAGTCCACGGCTCTCAGGTCCAAACAGCAGATAATCGTCCGCCTGATACGTGACGGCACTGTGTGCGGGCGTTCCTTTGGTCGTCAACGCAAACAGACGTTCAGGCGACTCCGCGGCAATAAACGCCTGATAGTCAGCATGGAATTTTATGGCCGTGAATTCGTGGTAATCCAGTCCGGCGCGACGTAAACGCTTGTCATCCCACGCGAAGCCGAGCGGCTGAATCAGATGAAGCTGGAAGCCCGTATTGGCGCACAGACGAATGATATTGCCGGTATTCGGCGGAATTTCTGGTTCAAACAAGACAATGTTAAGCATAAGGCCCCCGATGACAGGGGCCGAAGCATAGCAAATTATTGACGACCGGAGGAGTAGAGTGGCAACCAGAGGGTCAGACGCAGGCCGCCCAGTGGGCTGTCATCGGCTTTAACCCAGCCGCGATGCTGCTGCACTGCTGTTTCGACAATCGCTAGGCCAAGGCCGGTACCGCCTGACTCACGATCGCGTGCTTCATCAGTACGATAGAAGGGACGGAAAATCTGTTCGCGATCTTCCGGGCTCACGCCAGGACCGTCATCATCAACGTGTACCGTGATACCAGAAATATCGACGGAGAAGCTGACGCTGATATGCGTGTGTGAATAGCGCAGCGCATTGCGGACGATATTTTCAAGCGCACTCTCCAGCGCATGAGGGTTGCCATAGAGCGGCCACGGGCCAGGCGGGTAGGGGATATCCATCTTCTTGCCCATCTGTTCCGCTTCGAAACGGGCATCTTCCAGCACCCCATTCCACAGCTGATTCGCCTTCATCGCTTCGCTGACCAGTGCATTTTTATGCTGGGTGCGTGACAGCACGAGCAGGTCGTTGATCATGCCATCAAGACGCTGTGCTTCCATCTCAATCCGCTCCAGCTCTTTACCTTCGCCCTGACGCCGACGCAGCAGCGCGGTAGCCAGTTGCAGACGGGTAAGCGGGGTACGAAGCTCATGGCTGATATCCGATAGCAGACGTTGCTGACCGGTCATCATCCGCTCCAGCGCACTGACCATCTGGTTAAAGCTGGAACCCGCCGCCAGAAACTCCTGTGGGCCCGATTCCAGTTCCGGATGCTGACGCAGGTTTCCGCTTGCGACTTCATCGGCGGCATATTTCAGCTTACGCGCCGGACGCGCCAGGCTCCAGGCGAGCCACAGCAGCAGCGGTGAGCTGATGAGCATGGTGACAATAAGCAGCAGTAACGGACGGTCAAACAGCAGATTGACGAAATCGAGCTGGGAGCTGTTGGCGGGACGGATCATGTAAAGCTGGTAGTTATCTTCACCATCCCGGACGGCAAAAGGCCCTACCAGCTCAACACGACCATATTTCTTCTTCTGCGGATGATCGGCGTTATCAGACTGGCCGATAAAATTGCGGATAACCTGCATTTCGTTATGTTGCGCGCCAATCACCCGACCTTCACTGGTCACTAACAGCAGCCGCTGACCCGGCGGTGCCCACTTCTCCACGGCGCGAAACAGACGACGCCACCACATCAGATCGTTAGGGGGATCCTGTGACAGCTCAGCTTCGACGTGTTGCTCAATCATGATGCCCTGCCGCTGCTCACTCTCCAGCAGCGAGGTCATCTGTCGTGAATCGAGCTTGGGCACCATTAGCACCAGCATCAACACCAGCGCCAGCGTTAACCAGAAGATGGCGAAGATACGGGTGGTCAGACTTCCAATCATGATGCCGAAACCATCAGATAGCCGCGGCCACGTAAGGTTTTAAACCAGGGATGACCGTCACGGCGTTCAGGCAGCTTGCGACGCAGATTTGAGATGTGCATATCAATGGCGCGGTCAAAAGGCGTCAGGCGCTTGCCCAGCACTTCCTGACTCAGATGTTCACGCGATACAACCTGGCCCAGGTGCTGCGCCAGCAGATAGAGCAGGGTGAACTCCGTGCCGGTAAGATCCAGCGTGACATCATCAAAACTCGCTTCCTGACGGCCAGGATTGAGCCGCAGGCAGTCCACTTCCAGTGTGGGCGAGCTATTGTCGTGTTGCTGCTGCTGTTCACTCCAGTTGGAGCGCCGCAGAATAGCGCGGATACGCGCCACCAGTTCGCGATCGTTAAACGGCTTGGGCAGATAGTCATCTGCACCCAGTTCAAGGCCCAGTACGCGATCCAGCTCGCTGCCGCGCGCCGTTAGCATGATGACGGGGGTCTGATGTTGCTGTCGCAGTTCTTTCAGGGTGTCGATACCGTTTTTCTTCGGCATCATGACATCCAGTAAAAGCAAATCAATAGAGTTATCGAGCAGGTTCAGCGCTTGTTCACCATCGCTGGCTACCACCACTTCAAACCCTTCCATTTCTAACAGTTCTTTTAAAAGCGAAGTTAATTCGCGGTCATCATCTACCAACAGGATTTTATTCATTTTTGTAGCCCTCCGCAGGCAAAATACCGTGTTCCTGGCGCACCTATCTATCGCTTTACGTAGTTTTACACCCCCTGACGGATGTTTGCAGCTGTCGCCGTACACTGGCTCTCGTTGAATCGCAAAACGGAACGAACTGGAGTACACGATGCGCAAATTAACCGCCGTCGTCCTTGCCTCAGCGATGGCTCTGAGTCTCGCCAGCGCAGGTGCTAAAGATGCGACGACGATTGACGAGATGCATCATGGCGGATTGCCGACAGGCAGTATGACGCAAAATCCGCAAAGCCACATGTTCGATGGTATCGAGCTGACTGAAGAGCAGCGTCAGCAGATGCGGGACCTGATGCAACAGGCCCGACATGAGCGCCCGGTCGTTCATATTGACGATATCGCAGCACTACACGACTTAGTGACTGCAGACCAGTTTAACGAAGCGGCCATCCGCGCAAAGGCGGAAGTCATCGCCAGAGTTCAGGTTGAACAGCAGGTTGAGATGGCGCGCGTACAGAATCAAATGTTTCAACTGCTAACGCCGGACCAGCAGGCCACGTTGCAGAAGAATTACCAGCGGCGACTTAACGAGCTGCGACAGTTTTCGAATCTGCAGTCAGTGTCATCGCTGCAGGCAGTGAGTAGTACCAGCAGTAACCAGTAACATAGTATCCCTGTTTTCCTTGCCATAGACACATCCCTGTCTTCCCCCGCCATGATGGTGGGGGTTTTTTTTATCTTTTTTTCGCTTTTTTTAATTTGACTGGAATCATCACCGCGCAACAAAACCTCCATTTTATTAGCGCTTGTTTAACGTTTGTTTGTCAGGCCCGACGATTATTGACTATTCAGGCCATAACGTAAATTTAAGCGTACCGGTAAGCATCTTAAGGCCATTTAAATACTTTAAGCCACTGAAAATGATAGATTTATAACCTTGTGGTGTAAGCGTTTATCTTAACTATCAACGTGTTGGTTTTCCCGCGTTACGCTTGCCGGTTCAGGCGCACCCTCTACACTTAATCCTGTCACTGCAGGGAAGTTAAGTGTCTTTGCGAAGTCTCAGGGAGCAACAACCACATTATGTAGTCCTGAATGAATCTATTAACGGAGTAAGTTATGGCAGAGCATCGTGGTGGTTCAGGTAATTTCGCAGATAATCCGCAAAAAGCGTCTGAAGCCGGTAAGAAAGGCGGCCAGAGCAGCGGCGGCGGAAACTTCAAAAACGATCGTGAAAAAGCATCAGAAGCAGGGAAAAAGGGCGGCAAAAAGTAATCGCCGCGTCTTTCTCAGCCCAGACCAGCACATGACTGTGGTCTGACACTGATGTGTATGACACTTTGCCCCGTCCTCCCCGAGGTCGGGGCTTGTTTTTTATGCCTGCCAGGCTTTTGCAAAAGAAACTGAGCCGTTGAATGACCCGCTAAGCACTGCCCGCCTCCTGGTGTTAAACTTTAGCCATTCTTTCATTTGAGTACGCATCGTCGCTGATGCTGCATAGGGAATCTGGCATGCAACCCTCTTATGGCCGACTGGTAAAGCGTGCTGCGCTGGCCGCCACCATTCTTGCATCTGTGCTGTTAATTGTGAAAATTTTTGCCTGGTGGTACACCGGTTCGGTGAGTTTGCTGGCCTCACTGGTGGACTCGCTGGTGGATATCGCTGCCTCGCTGACCAATCTGCTGGTGGTGCGTTATGCGCTGCAGCCTGCCGACGAAGATCACACGTTCGGGCACGGCAAAGCAGAGTCGCTGGCAGCACTGGCGCAAAGTATGTTTATCTCCGGCTCGGCACTGTTTCTGTTTCTGACCGGCCTGCAGCATCTTGCCTCGCCCAGTGAGATGCGGGCACCCGGCGTCGGTATTGTGGTGACCGTTGTGGCACTGAGCTCAACGCTGGTGCTGGTCGCCTTTCAGCGCTGGGTGGTGCGTAAAACCCGTAGCCAGGCGATTCGGGCTGACATGCTGCACTATCAGTCGGACGTCATCATGAATGGTGCCATTCTGATCGCGCTGGTTCTGAGCAGCTATGGCTTTGCGCGAGCAGATGCCCTGTTCGCGCTGGGGATTGGCATTTTCATTCTCTACAGTGCGTTGCGTATGGGCTATGAGGCGGTGCAGTCATTGCTGGATCGCGCGCTACCGGAAGAGGAGCGGCAGCAGATTCTGACGCTGGCGACAAACTGGCCACAGGTGCAGGGCGTCCACGATCTGCGAACCCGCCAGTCCGGCCCGACTAAATTTATTCAGCTACATCTGGAACTGGAAGACCAGTTGCCACTGGTGCAGGCGCACCGGGTAGCCGATCAGGTTGAGAAGGCGTTGCGCAAAGAATTTCCTGGGTCAGACGTAATTATCCATCAGGATCCCTGTTCTGTGGTACCGTTCGAGAGAGAAGAGTCTTTAGGCTTTTAACATAAATGAATCAAATCGATACGAAAGGAATGACGTAACGCTAACATTGCTGCAAAAAATAGTGAAAAGTTGTCTGACCTGAATCAATTCAGCAGCAAGCCTTTGATATACTATCTGCCATCACATGTCGCGCTAATCGTAAAATGACCTTCAGCAGCGATCGACAGGCAGGATTAACCCTTAGTTTTGAACAATCCAGAGGTTGTCATGATCAAAAAAATTGGTGTATTAACCAGCGGCGGTGACGCCCCAGGCATGAACGCAGCTATTCGTGGAGTGGTTCGTTCCGCGCTGAGTGAAGGACTGGAAGTTTTTGGGATCTATGACGGTTATCTGGGATTGTACGAAGATCGCATGATCAATCTTGATCGCTATAGCGTCTCCGACATGATTAACCGTGGCGGCACATTCCTGGGCTCAGCGCGTTTCCCTGAGTTCCGTAATGAAGATGTGCGCCAGGTTGCCATTGAGAACATGAAAAAGCGCGGCATCGATGCGCTGGTTGTAATTGGTGGTGATGGTTCTTACATGGGTGCTAAGCGCCTGACTGAAATGGGCTTCCCCTGCATCGGTCTGCCAGGCACCATCGATAATGACGTGGCCGGAACGGATTACACCATCGGTTATTTCACTGCCCTGGAAACCGTGGTTGAAGCGATTGACCGCCTGCGTGATACCTCTTCTTCGCATCAGCGTATTTCGATTGTTGAAGTGATGGGCCGCTATTGTGGTGATCTGACCCTGGCAGCGGCGATTGCCGGTGGCTGTGAGTTCATCGTCCTGCCAGAGTTCCCGTATACCCGCGAAGAGCTGGTTGCGGAAATCAAAGCGGGCATCGCCAAAGGTAAAAAACACGCTATCGTAGCGATTACCGAACACATCTGCGATATCGACGATCTGGCGCGTTTCATTGAAACAGAAACCAAACGTGAAACCCGTTCGACCGTTCTGGGCCATATTCAGCGTGGTGGTGCACCTTGTGCTTATGACCGTATCCTGGCTTCACGCATGGGCGCTTACTCCATTGAACTGCTGATGCAGGGTTACGGCGGCCGTTGCGTCGGTATTCAGAACGAGAAGATGGTACATCACGATATCGTCGACGCCATTGAAAACATGAAGCGTCCGTTCAAGCGCGACTGGCTGGACACCGCGAAAAAGCTCTATTAATTCCCCTGCGGGGGTGTGCTGCACAGCATGCCCCGGCATTTTCCTTCTATATTCCCCGCGGTTATAACAGCTTATTTTTAATTCTTTTAGCTCTGTAATAGTTTATGTCACGCTTAGCCCATAACGACATTGGGAGAGTGCGTAATGAACAAGTGGAGTATTGGCGTTACCCTGTTGCTGGCCTCAACCAGCGTGCTGGCGAAAGACATTCAGCTGTTAAACGTTTCCTATGATCCAACGCGTGAGCTGTACGAACAGTACAACAAAGCGTTCAGTGCGCACTATAAACAGGAAACCGGCGACAATGTCGTGGTCCGCCAGTCGCATGGTGGCTCTGGCAAGCAGGCGACCTCCGTGATTAACGGCATCCGTGCTGATGTGGTCACACTGGCGCTGCAATCGGATGTTGATGCCATTGCCGAACGTGGTCGTATTGATAAGAACTGGATCAAGCGTCTGCCGGACAACTCTGCGCCTTACACCTCGACCATTGTCTTCCTGGTTCGTAAAGATAACCCTAAGGGTATCCATGACTGGAGTGACCTGACCAAACCTGGCGTATCTGTGATTACCCCGAACCCGAAAACGTCCGGCGGCGCACGCTGGAATTATCTGGCGGCCTGGGGCTGGGCACTGGATCATAACAACGGCGATCAGGCCAAAGCACTGGCTTACGTCAGAGCGCTCTTCAAAAACGTTGAAGTACAGGATTCGGGTGCACGTGGCGCAACCAACACCTTCGTTGAGCGCGGGATTGGTGATGTGCTGATCGCCTGGGAAAACGAAGCTTATCTGGCCGTTAACAAACTGGGCAAAGATAAGTTCGAGATTGTTACCCCGAGCGAATCGATTCTGGCTGAACCGACCGTGTCGGTGGTCGACAAAGTGGTGGATGAAAAGGGCACGCGTAAAGTCGCTGATGAGTATCTGAAATATCTCTACTCGCCAGAAGGCCAGACCATCGCTGCACAGAATTACTATCGTCCGCGTGATGCTGAAATCGCGAAGAAATTTGCCAGCACCTTTGCGCCAGTGAAGCTGTTTACCATTCAGGACAAGTTTGGTGGCTGGGCGCAGGCTCAGAAAGCCCACTTCGCCGATGGCGGCAGCTATGACGAGGTCATGAAACCATAATGTATTGCGGTCAGTGCGCTCTGCGCTGACCGCTTGTCCGCCACCCTCACGTCTTTTCTCTTCTCTGCCCAGCCGCCAGTTCATCAGGCCGAATTCCCCGTGACATTTTTTTCCCGCCAGGCGAGGATGCAGGCTGCTAAGCCATTCAGGAAGCGTTGTTATGCCGACCAATCGTCGTGCAACCCGCCTGGTTGCCGCTCTGCTGGCGCTGGCTGTTGTGGGGATGCTGGCCGCCGCACTGCATTTCAAAAAGAACAGTGATGCACTCTGGCAGATCGTCAGCGAGAAATGCCTGCCTCATCAGCAAAGCAGCGGAGACCCTGCGCCCTGCCAGCGTGTCGACCAGCTACATCGCTATGCCATGCTGAAAGATATGAATGGGCCGTTGCAGTATCTGCTGATCCCGCTCGACAAAATCACCGGTATCGAAAGCCCCCGGTTACTGCAACCCGCGACGCCCAACTATTTTGCCCTTGCGTGGCATGAACGAACCCTGCTTGCACAGCGACGCGGCTCACCCATTGCTGATCGGGTTCTGTCACTGGCGATCAATTCACAGTATGGCCGCACGCAGAATCAGCTCCATATTCATCTCTCCTGTCTGCGACCCGATGTGCGTCAGCAGCTGGATCAGCTGACGCCGCAGCTGGGCGGTCAGTGGCAGGAACTCATGCTACGTAAGCACCGCTACTGGCTGCGAACCCTGACGGCAGATGAGCTGACTCAGCAGAGTGCCTTTATCCGGCTTGCCGATGAACGGCCACAGGCACGCACAGAGATGGGGAAATATGGGCTGGCACTGGCTGAATTAAGCGATGGGCGACTGGTGTTAATGGCGATAGAGCGGAACTGGCTGCTACTGAACAGTGGTTCGGCGGAGGAGTTGCAGGATCACGCCTGTCAGCTGATTGCGCCCATAAAAAAGGCGGCTTAAGCGCCGCCTCTGACCGGAGTGCTAATGCTTAAGCGCTTTTTGCAGCCGCCGCAGCTTTAACGATTACCGCGAAAGCATCTGCTTTCAGTGACGCACCGCCAACCAGCGCGCCATCGATGTCAGGCTGGGTGAACAGCTCAGCAGCATTCTTATCGTTAACCGAGCCGCCGTACTGAATGATGACCTGTTCTGCGATAGCCGCATCTTTCTTCGCGATATGATCACGGATGAATTTGTGGACGGCCTGTGCCTGAGCAGGGGTCGCAGATTTGCCGGTACCGATGGCCCAGACGGGCTCATACGCGATAACCGCATCTTTGAACGCTTCAGCGCCCTGAGTTTCCAGAACGGCATCCAGCTGACGCGCGCAGACTTCTTCGGTTTTACCCGCTTCGTTTTCTGCTTCGGTTTCACCAATGCACAGCACCGGGACCAAGCCCACTGACTTCAGTACCGCGTATTTCTTCGCGATGAACTCGTCGCTCTCTTTGTGGTAAGTGCGGCGTTCTGAGTGACCGATAATGATATATTTCGCGCCGATATCTTTTAGCATTTCAGCGGAAACTTCACCGGTAAACGCGCCAGACAGGTTAACGTCTACGTTCTGCGCACCCAGTGCGATGTGGCTACCGGAGATGGCGTGTTTTGCCTGCTCGAGATAGAGCGCTGGCGGTGCAATGGCGACGCCACAACCCTCAACGCCAGAGAGTTCCTTGCGCAGACCGGCGATCAGTTCAGCTGTGATCTGCTTGCTGCCATTCAACTTCCAGTTACCCATAACCAGTGGATGTCGCATTCTATCCTCCGCATAACGCGATACATGAAAAATCGCTGCCACCCGGCAGCGTTGTCTGCCAGACAGTATAGAGATCAAATGTAGTGATGGCTTTGCTTTTCGTCATTTTCAGCCACATCATCAGGGACTCGCGAGCGCCAGTTTGACCGGTTCGACCGCGAAGGTCAGCCCCTTGTCGCCGTTGTCAGCGACCACAAAACGCAAGGCGCCGTCGACCTGCGCAAAGTAGGGTAAATCCTTACCTTCCTTCAGCAGACCCTCCAGCTTTTTACGCCCCTCGTCGGTACTTAATCCCGGTACAAAGAAGCGCAGCATGGCGGTCATGTAGGCCAGTGCTTTTTGCTGCGAGGCGCTCTGGTCCGGGCCAGGTAGTGGCAGCCAGGTAATCTGCAGCGTCTTGATTTTGCCGGTGCCGGGCTCCAGCGCGGTTGAGGCATAGAGCGTTTCATTGATTTTGCTGGCGGCGCGCGTCAGGTTGCTTTTATCACCCCGGTTATCAATAGCGCGATACTCCGGCAGCATCAGCGCTGCATTGGCCAGATTATATTTTTCGCGAAACTGGCCGATAGTCATATCAAAGGTGGGCGCGCCCGCCAGCAGATAAGGCGCGGTGGGCAACGCATCGGGCCGTTCCGGCGGTGGCGGATCGGCGGCAAAGACCGGAACCGTCAGCGCAAACGATAACAGCAGTGCGCCAGGCAAATTCTTCATTTTGTCGATCCTAACCCGTAAACTCAGGCGCAAATTAAAACGGTTTTTATCCGCGAGGTCAAAAGCGCGGCGGTTCTCTTATCTCTGGATGATAATGCATGACGTTACAACAAGGGTGTTTTTCCTGGCGCGGCCGGCTGGGACGACGTGATTTCTGGATCTGGCAGGCGGTCTGGTTGCTGACCACGACACTTTTATTCGTCTTAGCAGCAAACGACTGGATTGATACCCAGATGGCGGCCTTTGGCGTGGTCTGCCTGCTGTGGCCCGCCAGCGCGGTTATGGTTAAACGGCTGCACGACCGCAACCGACGCGGCTACTGGGGATTTCTGGTGATTCTCGCCTGGCTGCTGGTGGCGGGAAACTGGAGCATGCTGGCGGGTGTACTGCCCTGGCTGCTGGGCCGCGCCATTCCGTTTATGCTGATAGCTGGCCTGCTGCTCGATCTCGGCGTCTTTCGCGGTACCCCCGGTCCTAACCGGTTTGGTACCGCGACGCAGCCAGTGCGATACCGGCAAACGGCTCACCAGTAATGTTCACTGGTGATATGGCCCGGCTTACGCTTCAGGTGTTTGCGCATCTCGCGCGTCTCTTTCAGTAACTGCTGCGTATCACGCACCATCTGCGGGTTGCCGCACAGCATCACATGGCTGCTGTCGGCATCCAGCGTTAATCCGGTGGCACGCTCCAGCTCGCCATTTTCGATCAGCGCCGGGACCCGGCCCGTCAGCGAACTGGGGATCGCTTCGCGACTCACTACCGTCTGGATGTGCAATTTACCGTGATAGCGCTGCTGCAGCTGCTGCATCATCGGCAAAAAGCTCAGGTCAGCCGCATAGCGCGCAGCATGCACCAGCACGATGTTTTCAAAGCGATCCAGCCCTTCGCCCTGCTGGAGCATCGACAGGTAGGGACCAATCGCGGTGCCGGTTGCCAGCATCCATAAGGTTTTGCACTCCGGGACTTCATCCAGCACAAAGAATCCCGCAGCTTCTTTGGTGACCATCACCTGATCGCCCGGCTGAAGTGCCTGCAGATGCGGACTCAGCTTGCCGTCTGGCACCGTAACCAGATAAAACTCCAGCAGGTCATCTTTCGGCGCATTAACGTAGGAGTAAGCGCGCTGCACCCGCTCACCGTCGATTTCCAGCGCCAGCTTGGCAAATTGCCCGGCGATAAAGGGATCGATGGGCGCTTTTACCCGGAGACTAAACAATGCATCCGTCCAGTTTTTGACTTCCTTTACTTCACCATTGACCCACTCAGCCATAATCACTCCCTGGTTGTTGATTATTCAGGCAGGTCACTATTTTCGCGACTCGCCGGTGAGATTGCCAGCCTGCGCCCTGGCAAAGGCTCTAATCGACAAACTGTTGCTTTGTCTTTACAGGCTGGCGCATAAACTTGACAGGCGCAAGCCGGGACCTTTTCGCTTACCTCTCGCTTTGTCATCTAATCCTGATATTTTGCCCGCCATAACAAGATGACTGGCGGGTGAACCGCTGTTTTAACCTCATTTTACAGAAAGAAATTTTGCATAATCATGATTAGTAAACTGGAAAATCGCCCACTGCTGGTGATGCTCATTGTGCTGGTGGCTGTCGGGCAGATGGCACAGACTATCTACGTTCCGGCGATGTCGGTGATGGCGGACGCCCTGAATGTGCGGGATGGCGCGCTGCAGCGAGTGATGGCGGCCTATCTGATGACCTATGGCGGATCCCAGCTGATCTACGGTCCGCTGTCAGACAGCGTGGGCCGTCGTCCGGTGATCCTGGCGGGCATGATGATCTTTATGATCGGCGCAATCACGGCTCTGATGGCGACATCACTCGATATGCTGGTGCTCGGCAGTGCTATTCAGGGGCTGGGAACCGGCGTGGCAGGCGTGATGGCCCGTACCATGCCGCGCGATCTCTACGAGGGTCACGCGCTGCGCCGCGCTAACAGCCTGCTTAATATGGGCATTTTGGTCAGCCCGCTGCTGGCGCCGGTGATTGGCGCACTGCTGACCCAGCTCTTTGGCTGGCACGCCTGTTTTGCCTTTCTGCTGCTGCTCTGTCTGGCGGTGACCGGTTCCATGGCGCGCTGGCTGCCGGAGACCCGGCCGCAGAGTGCAGAAGTGACCCCTTTCTTTAAACGTTATGCCCGCCTGCTCAGCGACGCGAATTTCGTCCGCTATATTGTGCTGCTGATTGGCGCGCTGGCCGGGATTGCGGTATTTGAGTCGAGCTGTGGCGTTCTGCTGGGCGGCGTGCTCGGCCTGCACAGCCTCACCGTCAGCATCCTGTTCATCCTGCCGATTCCGGCTGCGTTCTTTGGTGCCTGGTTTGCCGGGCGCGAGCAGGGTTCATGGCACAGCCTGATGTGGTGGGGTGTGAATAGCTGCCTGCTGGCGGGCATTCTGATGTGGATCCCGGCGTGGTTCGGCGTGATGAATATCTGGACGCTGCTGGTCCCCGCCGCGCTGTTCTTCTTTGGGGCCGGTATGCTGTTTCCGCTGGCGACCTCAGGCGCGATGGAACCGTATGCGTGGCTGGCGGGTAGCGCGGGCGCACTGATTGGCGGCATGCAGAATCTGGGATCGGGGCTGGTGGCGTGGCTCTCAGCCATGATGCCGCAGCGCGATCAGTTCAGCCTTGGCATGCTGATGTTCTTTACCGCGCTGGTGATGCTGCTCTGCTGGTTGCCGCTCTCACGTCAGCCGGAGCGCGGCAACCAGCCGGTTACAGGATAAACGGATGGAGCGCCGGATCTTTACGGTCAAGATAGTGAATCGACTGGATGCGGCGAATGGTGCGTGATTTACCGCGAATCAGCAGCGTTTCGCTGGTGGCAATATTGCCCTGACGCGTAATGCCTTTCAGTAGTTCGCCACTGGTAATGCCGGTGGCGGCAAACACCACGTTGTCGTTGCGCGCCATCTCACTCAGCGTCAGCTTTTTACCCGCTTCAATCCCCATCTCTGCACAGCGCTGCAGCTCCTGCTCACCGAGCCGACGGTTTTCAGCGCTGTCGCCTTTCACATGATGACGTGCCAGCAACCGGCCCTGCATATCGCCGTCCAGTGCACGGATCACCGCCGCAGAGACTACGCCTTCCGGTGCGCCACCAATGCCATACATCACATCCACTTCGCTGTCCGGCATGCAGGTCAGAATCGAGGCGGCGACGTCGCCATCCGGGAAGGTAAATACCCGCACGCCCAGCTGCTGCAGCTGGCTAATCACCGCATCGTGACGCGGCTTTGCCAGAATCGATACGGTCAGCTGCGACAGCGGCTTGTTCATCGCTATTGCGATATTACGCAGGTTGGTTTCCAGCGGCAGGTCAAGGTCGATCGCACCATGCGCTGCCGGACCGACAATCAGCTTCTCCATGTACATGTCAGGGGCGTGCAGAAAGCTGCCTTTATCGCCGACGGCCATCACAGCCAGTGCGTTAGCCTGGCCAAGCGCCGTCATGCGGGTGCCTTCAATCGGATCAACAGCAATATCGACCGCATCGCCGCGACCGGTACCGACTTTTTCGCCAATATAGAGCATCGGCGCTTCGTCGATTTCGCCTTCACCGATCACAATCTGACCGTCAATTTCAATGGAGTTCAGGACATGACGCATGGCATGGACTGCCGCACCGTCAGCCGCATTTTTGTCGCCGCGTCCTAACCAGTGATAGCCTGCCAGGGCGGCAGCTTCGGTTACGCGGGAAAATTCAATGGCAAGTTCTCGTTTCATGGCATCTACCTGACAAAAAACCGGCAGGCAGTGTAACACAGCGGGGCAGTGGGGCGGGGAAAAGGCCCGCGACGGCCAGCGTCGCGGGCACAGAGATTACTCCTGGTCTTCCCACGCCTGTGCGCGGGCAACCGCTTTTTTCCAGCCGGCATAGCGGAAGTTACGCTCGGTGGTTTCCAGGCTTGGACGGAACTCACGCTCAATAACCGCTTTAGCGCGCACTTCATCCAGATCCTGCCAGAAGCCGACAGCCAGACCCGCCAGATAGGCAGAACCCAGCGCGGTGACTTCACGCACTTCCGGACGCTCAACACGGGTACCGAGGATGTCAGCCTGGAACTGCATCAGGAAGTTGTTGGACACCGCACCACCATCCACACGCAGCGCCTGCAGGCGGGTGTTGGCATCGTTCTGCATCGCTTCAAGCACGTCACGCGTCTGATAAGCGATCGACTCCAGCGTCGCGCGGATGATGTGGTTAGAGTTTGCGCCGCGCGTCAGACCGAAGATTGCGCCACGGGCATACGGGTCCCAGTAAGGTGCACCCAGGCCGGTGAAAGCAGGCACCATGTAAACGCCGTTGGTGTCTTTCACTTTCATTGCGAAGTATTCAGAGTCAGCCGCTTCACTGATCAGCTTCATTTCATCACGCAGCCACTGAATAGAGGCACCACCGATGAATACGGCACCTTCCAGCGCATAGTTCACTTCACCGCGCGGGCCACAGGCGATAGTGGTCAGCAGGCCATGGGTCGAGGTCACCGCTTCAGTACCGGTGTTCATCAGCATGAAGCAGCCGGTGCCGTAGGTGTTTTTCGCCATGCCAGGCTGTACACACAGCTGGCCATACAGCGCGGCCTGCTGGTCACCGGCAATACCGGCGATAGGAATACGCGTACCGCCTTTACCACCGATGTTGGTCTGACCGTAGACTTCAGACGAAGATTTCACTTCCGGCAGCATTTCACGCGGGATATCCAGGATATCCAGCATGCGCTGATCCCACTCCAGCTTGTGAATGTTAAACATCATGGTACGTGAGGCGTTGGTATAGTCGGTGATGTGAACGCGGCCCTGAGTCATTTTCCAGACCAGCCAGGTATCAACGGTACCGAACAGCAGTTCGCCACGTTTTGCACGCTCACGTGAGCCTTCAACGTGATCCAGGATCCACTTCACTTTTGTCCCGGAGAAGTAGGGGTTAATCACCAGACCCGTCGTGTGCTGGATATACTCTTCCAGGCCCTCTTTCTTCAGTTTGTTACAGTAGTCAGCGGTGCGGGGATCCTGCCAGACGATGGCGTTATAGATAGGTTTGCCGGTCTCTTTTTCCCACACGATAGCGGTTTCGCGCTGGTTAGTGATACCGATAGCCGCAATCTCATCAGAGCGGATGTCGGCATGGGCCAGCACTTCCACCAGCGTAGAGCTTTGTGAAGCCCAGATATCCATTGGATCATGCTCAACCCAGCCCGCTTTCGGGTAGATCTGAGTAAATTCGCGCTGCGATACCGCAACGATATTGGAATCGTGGTCGAGAACGACAGCGCGTGAGCTGGTTGTGCCCTGATCGAGCGCGACAATATATTTTTTATCTGTGGTAGTCATAAATTCAGTCCTGATGATAAAAGGTGAAACTTACGCTTTACGCTGCTGAGCGCGTGCAACCGGTTTGTCTGCTGGAATTTTTGCAGGTTCTTTAGCGGCACCTGGCAGGTAGCGGCCAATCAGGGTGCGATAACCGACTGCACCCAGGCAGGCACCGACCAGCGGGCCAAAAATAGGGACCAGGAAGTAAGGAATATCTTTACCACCTGTGAAGGCAACGTTACCCCAGCCAGCGAAGAAGGCGAACAGCTTAGGTCCGAAATCACGTGCCGGGTTAAGAGCAAAGCCGGTCAGTGGACCCATTGACCCACCAATGACCGCGACCAGCAGACCGATTAACAGCGGTGCCATCGGCCCACGCGGTACGCCGTTGCCATCGTCGGTCAGTGCCATAATCACTGCCATCAGCACGGCAGTAATCACCATCTCGACCAGGAACGCCTGACCTACGCTGATGTGAGGGTTAGGATAGGTTGAGAAGATACCCGCCAGATCCAGACTCTGAACCGTACCGCGTACCATCTGATGACTTTGTTCGTAATCGAAAAAGAGGCTGTAGTAGAGGCCATAAACCAGCGCGGCCGCGCAGAATGCCCCGGCAATTTGCGCCAGAATAAACGGCACCACTTTACGGCCTTCGAAGTTGGCAAACAGGCAGAGCGCAACCGTAACGGCAGGGTTCAGATGCGCACCTGATACCCCAGCGGTAAGATAGACAGCCATTGAGACGGCTAAGCCCCAGATAATGCAGATTTCCCACTGACCGAAGGCGGCACCGGCGAGTTTCAGTGCAGCCACACAGCCTGCGCCGAAGAAAATAATCAAGCCTGTCCCCAGAAATTCGGCAATACACTGACCTTTGAGCGTGTTAGTTGTCTGACTCATAATAGTGGTTCCTGAAGCGAGGTTAAATTTTATCAGTTTTTGTTCTCAGTCCATGAGGCACCCAGCTTTTATGTAGGGCTGATGTGAATTTATCGTTAACGAACATAAACGAGAAATAGCGAAATCGTTTTTTGTGTACTGTGTCATAAAAATGCGCGTTTTCGCGTATTCTGGCTTTCTTAAGCCATTATTCGCGCCTCATTACAGCGATAACGGGCCAGTGCCGGAACGCAGCTTCAGTAAGCGCAGCGTAAATTCAGGGATTGGCTGAAAAGTGTTACAGACTACGCCCGCAAAGGCCGCGTTGCTGGACTTGCGGGGTGAGGCTACATACAATCGGGACAACGTTGCTGGCTTAAGCTGGCATCATCAACGCCTTGCAGGAATTTAGGAGAGGTCAGAAAGATGTCATTTGAAGTGTTTGAGAAACTGGAAGCGAAAGTACAGCAGGCGATTGATACCATCACCCTGTTGCAGATGGAAATCGAAGAGCTGAAAGAGCAGAACAACTCACTGCGTAACGATGCGCAACAAGTCGCGGGCAACCACGATGCGCTGATGCGTGAAAATCAGCACCTGAAAGAAGAGCAGCACGTATGGCAGGAACGTCTGCGTGCCTTGCTGGGAAAAATGGAAGAGGTTTGAAGCCTCAGCTGATGTGAAAAACGGGTGCTCAGGCACCCGTTTTCATGTCTGGCCTATTCGAGGTCCAGCGCATCCTCTGACAGAATGATACCGGTGTTATCGGCATAGAGATGGTCGCCGGAGAAGAAGGTGACGCCGCCGAAATTGACGCGCACATCGCTTTCACCAATCCCTTCACCCGCAGCGCCTGCCGGAATCGCGGCAATGGCCTGAATGCCAATCTCCAGCTCTTCCAGCTCATCAACCTGGCGTACCGAACCGTAAATCACCAGGCCTTCCCACTCGTTGGTGGCCGCCAGACGTGCCAGCTGCGCATCGACCAGCGCACGACGCACGGAGCCGCCGCCATCGATCACCAGGACGCGACCCCGGCCATTCTCTTCCAGCAGATCGTAGAGTAAGCCGTTGTCTTCAAAGCATTTCACTGTGGTAATCTGACCACCGAATGAAGTGCGCCCACCAAAGTTTGATAAAAGCGGTTCAACAACATTCACTTCTTCATGGTAGATATCGCAGAGTTCAGATGTATCGTATTTCATAGGGGTTTCGTCTGTTTGCCACAGGAAGGGTAAGTATATCGCTATATGCAGATTGTTGGCAAAATCATCAGTATGAAAAAAGCATCGTTCGATCAAGAACATGCATAAAAAAGCCCAGCCGGATGGGCTGGGCTTCGGAAAAGCGCTGATTCAGTGAATCAGAGAATGAAGCGGCTGAGGTCTTCGTCAGCCACCAGTTCATCCAGATGTTTACCGACATAATCAGCATCGATGGTCACGGATTCACCGTGACGATCGCTGGCGTCATACGAGATATCTTCCATCAGACGCTCCAGCACGGTATGCAGACGGCGCGCACCAATGTTTTCGGTGGTTTCGTTGACCTGCCATGCGGCTTCTGCGATCCGGCGAATACCCTCTTCGGTGAACTCGATGTTCACACCCTCGGTATTCATCAGCGCTTTGTACTGTACGGTGATGGAGGCATTCGGCTCAGTCAGGATGCGCTGGAAATCATTCACGGTCAGCGCCTGCAGCTCTACACGGATTGGCAGACGACCCTGCAGTTCCGGAATCAGATCGGAAGGGCTGGCCACCTGGAACGCGCCTGAGGCGATAAACAGAATATGGTCAGTTTTCACCATGCCATGTTTGGTCGAAACGGTACAGCCTTCAACCAGCGGCAGCAGGTCACGCTGAACACCTTCGCGAGAAACATCCGGGCCGCCGGCATTCTGGCCGCCGCGCTTACAGATTTTATCGATCTCATCGATAAACACGATACCGTGCTGTTCAACGGCATCAATCGCGTCCTGCTTAAGTTCTTCAGGGTTAACCAGTTTTGCCGCTTCTTCTTCGATCAGCAGCTTCATCGCTTCTTTGATCTTCAGCTTACGGGCTTTCTGCTTCTGACCGCCGAGGTTCTGGAACATCGACTGCAGCTGGCTGGTCATCTCTTCCATGCCAGGAGGCGCCATGATCTCAACACCAGGCGCGCTGGCGGCCAGATCGATCTCAATCTCTTTATCATCAAGCTGGCCTTCGCGCAGCTTTTTGCGGAACGACTGGCGCGCCGCAGACGGCTCAGCGCTCTGCTCTGCCTGGCCCCAGTTGTTTTTCGCAGGCGGAATCAGCACATCGAGAATGCGCTCTTCGGCCATCTCTTCGGCACGGTATTTGTTCTTTTCAATCGCCTGACTGCGCACCATCTTAATGGCCGAATCGGTCAGATCACGAATGATAGAGTCCACTTCCTTACCGACATAACCCACTTCGGTAAATTTAGTCGCTTCGACTTTGATGAACGGTGCATTGGCCAGCTTAGCCAGACGACGCGCGATCTCGGTTTTACCGACACCGGTCGGACCGATCATCAGAATGTTTTTAGGGGTCACTTCATGACGCAGCTCTTCGTCGAGCTGCATGCGGCGCCAGCGGTTGCGCAGTGCAATCGCCACGGCGCGCTTGGCGCTGTCCTGGCCGATGATAAAGCGGTTCAGTTCGCTGACGATTTCGCGTGGAGTCATCTCAGACATATTTATACCCTTACGCCTTAGACGTTAATTCTTCGAAATTAACGTTGTGGTTAGTGTAGATGCAGATATCACCCGCGATATTCAGCGACTTTTCGACGATGTCGCGTGCGCCCATTTCGGTATTCTCCAGCAGCGCACGTGCCGCTGCCTGGGCGAAAGGCCCACCGGAGCCGATGGCGATCAGATCGTTTTCAGGCTGGATGACATCACCGTTACCGCTGATGATCAGAGAAGCTGACTCATCCGCGACGGCCAGCAAGGCTTCAAGGCGACGCAGCATACGGTCAGTACGCCAGTCTTTCGCCAGTTCCACCGCGGCTTTCACCAGATGGCCCTGATGCATTTCCAGTTTACGTTCGAAAAGTTCAAACAGGGTGAAGGCGTCTGCGGTGCCGCCAGCAAATCCGGCAATCACCTTATCGTTGTATAAACGACGCACTTTTTTAACGTTGCCTTTCATCACGGTATTGCCGAGCGTAGCCTGGCCATCACCGCCAATCACTACCTGGCCGTTGCGTCGTACACTTACTATTGTTGTCACGGGCAGACCCCTTGTTGCAGTCGGAAAAGGACTCCGCGCACGGGGCGCGGAGTATCATGCAACAGATATGGGGCGGGTTTGACGGGTTTCAACCCCCGACGGAGAGTGGAATACAGCTGGAGTGTCCGGAACTGCGCAGGCGTTTCAGGGTGCTGTCAGCGGATGCGCGGTCTTTATACGGACCGATAACCACACGATTCCAGCCGCCACCGGTTGTAATGCGGCTTTCAAAGCCTTCAAAGGCTAAGCCTGCACGCACCGATTCAGCCTGGTCAGTGCCTTTGAACGAACCACACTGCACCATCCAGCGCTGCGAAGAAGCTTTCTCCGCTGGTTTCGCCTTCGCTGTCTCCTGCGGTTTAGACTGTACGTCCGGTTCCCGCGTAATGGGGGCAGGCTGCGACTGGCGCTGTACGTTTTGCTGCTGCTGCTGCTGCTGCTGCTGCTGCTGCTGCTGCTGACGTTGCTGTTGCTGTAATTGCTGCTGTTGCTGACGCTGTTGTTGTTGCTGCAACTGTTGCTGGCGTTGCTGTTGGGCCTGCAACTGCTGACGCTGTTGCTGAACCTGTTGTTGTTGCTGATGTTGCAGTTGCTGTTGTTGCTGAACCTGCTGCTGCTGACGTTGCAGCTGTTGCAACTGCTGCTGATGCTGCAGCGTCTGCTGACGTTGCGCCGGCGTCTGTTCGTTCCACGGTACTTCGTTGAGCTGCGTCGGCTGCTGACGCATATCAGCCTGCATCTGCTCCAGCAACTGGCGCTGCTCGTCGGTCAGCTGTGTCTGCGACTTCACTTCGCCACCTGAAGAGGGTTCGATAGGCGTTGGCACGGTGACCTGACGGTTTTCCAGCTCTTTAATATATTTCCAGCGCTCTTCTGGCTTCGGCGGCAAGCCATTGCCGTTGGCTTTATGATCCGTAATGACCGGCACGTCTTCTTTCTTGTGATGCGCCAGGAACCATAAACCACCGGCAAAGGTCACCAACACTGCGACCGCCAGTACAATCATCAATTTAGATATTCCCGAACCGCCTTTGCTCTTCTTGCCACGGCTGGGGCTTTTTTTGCGACGCGTCCCTGTTGAACGCCCGCGGCCTACGTAATCTTTTTGTGCCACTCTCGTTCTTATACCCTTCAAAAATAGTGCCAGTTGGGCGAAATGATGATTTTACGCGCCCGGCAAGGAGTCCGCCATGTTACTCAAGGGTCGGAACTTTGACCAGCAGTGTTCGCTTTAAGAATCTACTGAAAAAACCAGACGAACAGGCTTATTTTTCACGTTTTTTTGCGCGCGCCGTACTGCCACGAATCGTTAAGCCGGCATCCAGCAACCGCGATCCGCTGATCACCCGTTTACCATTTAACTCATCCAGCAGCAGCAGCATCGCTTCCCGACCAATCTGGTAACGTGGCTGTGTCACCGTGGTCAGCGGCGGCTCGCAGTAACGTGACAGCTCAATGTCATCGAATCCCACTACAGAGAGATCCTCCGGTATGCGCAGTCCACAGCGTCTGGCCTGATTCATCGCCCCCAGCGCCATAATATCGCTGTGACAGAACAGGGCGCGCGGCGGTTGTGGCAAAGTCATCAGCTGATTCATGGCGGCAACGCCTGCTTCAAACGTGAAATCACCGCGCACAATATAGGTGGGATCAACCGTCAGCCCGCTGCGACGCATCGCCTGTACATAGCCCTGCAACCGATACTGACAGAGCGGCATCTCTTCCGGCCCGGCAATACAGGCGATCTGCGTGTGGCCTAACTGCAGTAAATGATTGACCGCTTCAAATGCGGCGGTCAGGTTATCGATGTGGACCGTGGGCAGCGACATTTCCGGCGCAAACTCATTCGCCATCACCATGGGCGGCAGGTTGCGTTGCTCATCAATGCTGGCATCAAAGGGCAACTTTGACCCGAGCAGCACCATGCCATCGATCTGTCGTGTGACCATCAGATTGAGAAAGGTTCGCTCCTGCTGATTCTGATGAGCGCAGTCACCAATCAGCACCAGATAGCCCTCTTCGGCTGCCGTGACTTCGACGCCACGAATGATTTCACTAAAGAAGGGATCGCAGATGTCAGGGACAATCACCAGAATGGTTCGCGTTTCGTTACGCCGCGCGTTGCGCGCAGGGCCGTGTGCTGCATAGCCGACGGCGGCAACGGCCTGCTCGACTTTCTGACGGGTCGCCGCAGAAACCTTCTCCGGATTCATCAGCGCACGCGATACGGTGGCGGTTGAGACGCCCGCGTGCTCCGCGACATCCTTCATCGTGGCGGCGGGCGGTTGTTGATTCTGCTCCAACACATGCTCCTGACGCGTTATGGCGCGTTCGATTCTGTTTTTGCCTGACCTGAAAGCAATCCGGGCAACATTGTTAACGATTGCCCGGCTGGTTGTTACTTAATTTGCATAAAAATTGTGACTTATGCGACGTTTTTCGATCTGGCTCGCAGTGTCAGCAAAAATCAGCTCTCGGTCGGGTCGATATCCAGCGTCCATTTCACTTTGCGCGCAGCGGGGAGCGTTGAAACCAGCGGCAACGAACTGCTCAGTAACTGTTGCAGACGTTGCCGGGAAGGATGCTGCAGCAGCAGTTGCCAGCGCCAGCGTCCACTGCGTTTGGGCTGCAAAGCGGGCAACGGACCCATAAACCACATCGCCTTATCGTTCAGCGGGCTCGCTTCCAGCAAATTGCGGAGTTGCTGCAGGAATTCCGCCGCCTGCTGGTTATCCATATCTTCCGCGCGGAACAGTGCATGCCGGCTCCAGGGCGGCAGGTGAACCGCCTGGCGCTCCAGGAGTGCCTGCTGGGCGAATGCCGAATAACCCTGGTGCAATAGCGTCTGTAACAGCGGGTGTTCGGGATGGTGCGTCTGCAGTAGCACCTCGCCCTGTTTGCCAGCACGGCCAGCGCGACCGGCGACCTGGGTATAGAGTTGAGCAAAGCGTTCCGCTGCACGGAAATCGGCTGAGAACAGCGCGCCATCGACATCCAGCAGCGATACCAGCGTGACATCGGGGAAGTGATGGCCTTTGGCCAGCATCTGCGTGCCGACAAGGATACGTGCGCCGCCGCGATGGACGTCAGCCAGATGCTGCTCCAGCGCCCCTTTGCGGCTGGTGGTATCACGATCGATGCGCGACACCGGCACGCCAGGGAAGAGTGTGCCGAGCTGCTGCTCCAGCTGTTCAGTCCCGACCCCGACCGGCAGCAGATGGGTTGAACCGCACTGCGGGCACTGATTTGGCAGCGGACGCTGGCTGTCGCAATGATGGCAGCGTAGCTGGCGGTGGTGCTGATGCAGTGTGTAGTAGCGGTCACAGCGGGTACATTCTGCAATCCAGCCGCAGTCGTGACAGAGCAGGGCGGGGGAAAAGCCGCGGCGGTTAAGAAACAGCAGCACCTGATTATCAGCCTGCAGATGCTGGCGCATTTTACCAATCAAACCGGGCGCCAGGCCGCCGATCAGCTGCACGCCTTTTAAGTCGATAAGCTGTTGCAGCGCCGGTCGGGCGTTGCCAGCGCGCTTTGTCAGGTCGAGCTGGCGATACTTACCGCTGCGGACATTGTGCAGTGTCTCCAGAGCAGGCGTCGCCGATCCCATCACAATCGGGATATCCTCTTCATGCGCACGGAAGACAGCCAGGTCGCGCGCCTGATAGCGCCAGCCTTCCTGCTGTTTATAGGAGCTGTCATGTTCTTCATCAATAATGATCACGCCCGGACGGGCCAGCGGTGTAAACAGCGCCGATCGGGTGCCGATCACAATGGCCGTTTCGCCGCGCCGCGCACGCAACCAGACCGCCAGCCGTTCACTGTCATTTAAGGCGGAGTGCAGCACATCGATGGGCGCATCAAAACGTTCGCGAAAGCGGGCGATAGTCTGCGGGGTTAAGCCTATCTCCGGCACCAGCACCAGCGCCTGTTTACCGCGTGCCAGCACATTTTCCAGCACGCTGAGGTAAACCTCGGTTTTGCCGGAGCCAGTGATGCCCGCCAGCAGCCAGGCGGAGTAATGTTCATCATCTGCCCGAATCGCACCCACGGCCATCGCCTGATCGGTGTTTAATCGCAGACGTTCGCCTTTCACGGCATAGGTGGTACGCCAGTCGTGCATCTGTGGCTGATGCTCATGCAGTTCGCATAAGCCTTTGGCCCGCAATGCCTGTAATGTCGCCTCGGTGAGATCGTGTTCACTGACCTGATGCCGATAGAGCGGTTGCTGACGCAGTGCTGCCAGCGCCTGCTGCTGTTTTGGTGCCCGCTTTAAACTTTCCGGCGTGGTTGCCCGGCCCTGCTCGGTGATTTCCCAGCGCCACAGGGGATTGTCCTGCGCCGCTTTGCCCTGGCGCAGCAGCACCGGAATTGCGTGGCTCAGCACTTCGCCCTGCGGAGAGTGATAGTAGCTGGCGGCCCAGTTCAGGATGCGCCACAGCGACGGCGGATAGAGAGACTCACTGTCCAGCACCTCAACCACGCGTTTGAGTTGTGCTTCCGGCAGATCGCTGCTGTCACGAAAGGCGACCACAATCCCGATCATCCTGCGATTGCCAAAGGGCACACTCACGCGCCCGCCAATGACCGGCTGCGGACCCTGAGGCGGCAGATAGTCAAACAGGCGGGGCAAGGGGACGGGCAGGGCAACCTGAACGACGGGCATAACTCTCTCTTTCCGGCTTAATTATCGGGGAAGCTAGTGTACACGCTGACCCCTATGGCGGGTATCTCAGCATATATTTGCAGCAATCGAAACTTACCTGTATAATATGCCGCCTTCGGTGAGAAATATCTGGCCGGAGTACACCCTATAATGTTCAACCGCGTGTGGTGCTGTGCAGGTTAACGCCTGGCACGGAGAGCGACACGGCCTTCTATGAGGTTTCCCATGAAACAAGGTATTCACCCGAAATACGAAGCAGTTACAATCAAATGTACCTGCGGCAACGAGATCCACACCCGTTCAACACTGACTCACGAACTGAACCTGGACGTTTGTGGCAAATGCCACCCGTTCTATACCGGTAAGCAGCGTGAAGTGGCAACTGGTGGCCGTGTTGACCGCTTTAACAAGCGTTTCAGCGTGCCAGGCGCTAAAAAATAAGATTAAAAGGCACCTGAACCTGCGGGTTCGGCGGCAAGAAAAAACCCAGCTTCGGCTGGGTTTTTTTATGGCTGTTACAGGCTGGTGTCCGTTGCCGGGGTCGCCGCAGGCTTATTCAGTTCAAGTACCTGCGTCGTATAAGTACCATTTAAATCACTAATCGCGGCGATCTTCGGTGCGGTAATCGTGATTTTATCGGCTGACATTGTGCCTTTACTGCACAGCACCCAGAGTAAACAGGATGCGTTACTGATTTTCTCGTCTGTCGCCAGTGTCAGCGTTCCCGCTCTCATGGTACCGCTATTAGAGATGCCGTTTTTACCCGACACGTTTAACAGTCCGGTTGTCTGCATGACGCCCTGATTGCTGACCTCATTCGCCACGACAGAGGCATTCTGAGCGGTCAGGGTCGCTGCGTTAGAGACCTTTGTCGCAGAAACATAGGCTGTACCCTGTGAAGTCACGTCTCCGCCAGACAGGAGGCTGACCTCTTTAACGGCATTCATACTCAGGTTACCTGCCTGAATCGCCCCTGAATTGAGCAGGCTGGTGTTGGCGACAGCCGTGACGACACCGTCAACCGTATTATAACCGGTCTGCATGGCCAACGTTTTTGGCGTCGTGATGGTTCCTCTGTTCTCAATATTACCGGCCAGAGAAATAATATTTACAGCACCAGCAGCATCAATCTGCGCATTATTGTTGTTAGAAATTTTCCCCAGGCTGACGATGGTGGCGTAATCCGTCGTTTTAATGGTGCCGTTATTGGTGAACGCATCCGTTGTCTGCAGAACAGCCTGGCTGGCAGACAGCGTTCCTCTGTTCGTTATGCTGCCACCTGCGGTAGCGCTCAGCAGTCCGGTTTCAATCGTGCCGCTGTTGGTTAATGTGCCATTAGCTGTAATGTAGAGATTAGTCGCATTCAGTACGCCGCTGTTATTGACACCCGCACCGGCATCAGTAGTCTCCAGCTGAATAATTCCCGCAGTTGCCCCACCCAGCGCGCTGACATCAATGGTGTTGCCGTAGGCTTTGGCCGTTCCACTCGCTGTCGCCGAACCGGAAGTGATATTGTAATCATAGATACCGGCAATCGCTTTCAATTGAGTGGTATCGATCTCTCCCTGGATATTAATTTTCTGCGCCAGCAGGTCGGTGTAATCGGCTCCTTTCAGACCATCACCATTAACAGTAATTGTGCCTTTCGCCACATTGAAACCAGTCAATGTACCATCGGTAAAGGTGGGCGTTCCGGTGGTCAGCGTGGCGCGTCCGGTGTTAATGAAGCTACAGCCAGAGCAGGTAATACCATTCGGGTTAGCGATAATGACATCCGCTTTTTGACCGGCGACTTCAATATACCCGTTCAGTGAAGAAGAGCTTTTTGAGATAACTTCATTCAGGATAAGGCTGGCTGACTTATCCAGATTGCTGTTTCGCGCAAGATCGCCCTTGTCACGCACTAAATCTGTGGTGCTATTATTCAGGACCATTCCATCACTGGTGACGTTAAAGTTCTGATACATATTGTGTGAAAGACCATTTGCATCAGCCTGGTTAATATTAACGACGGTCGATCCATTTGCATGGGTGTAAGTATTGAGTGCAGCCAGCGCAGGCTGTCCACACAATGTGGCCACGGTAGCCAGGAATACCAGGTTAAAATTGTGCTTCTTCATTATCTCTATCCTTTTTTTGTGTGAGTGTGTTTATTTTTTAAAGCTGTTTTTAATTAAAAAATCTCCATCTTTTTTAATATTTCCATTGCAATGAAAAACCCAGCGTAAGTGGATCAGTGTGAAAGGCTTGTGGTTTTTTTAGCGGGGTACCGGCAAAAAGATCAAAGCGTGTTTGCAGAAGTTTTCCACGCAGGCCGACAACGCTGCCTGTGACGGTTTTTCCGGTATAATACTGCTGGTTGTAATTGCCATAGACCTGGCCTGCATCAACACCGATATAGGGCTGAATCGGTTTGCCGGGAATTATCCAGCTAAGATCGTTGCGCCAGTACCATCCCTTATTGTCCTGAAGAGAATATTCACCATCGAAACCGCGCACCGTCCAGCGGTTTGCCAGCGAAAAGCGGTTGAGTGACGAGAGGCTATCGGGCGAATATTGCAGGCTGAAATGAGGAGAGTAGTTTAGCCAGTTTTCATAGACACGAAAGTTGATGGAACCCTCAAGATCTAAAGTAACAATCCGGCCTTGCTTATCAATGAGTCCATACTCCTGCTCAACAGTTTTGCTGCTGTTAAACCAGGGCATCTTTCTTTGGTAACTTAGTGTGGTTGCGAGACCTGCATTATCAACATTGATTTGATGTTGCAGCACCGCTTTCCAGCCCGCACTTCTTTTATGCATGCTGACAAGGTCAAAATCATCCAGGGAGTAACGCGATTCCGCATCGAATATTTGCAGGCCAACCGTACTGGTCTGATGCACGGTGCGTGAAACCAGTCGATTGAGTTGCGCATTGTAATAACGGTTCTTATTATTCAGCGTCCATTTTGCCCAGTTTCCGGTCATAAATTGCCGGTAGTCACTGTGACTGGCGTAGAGATCGAGCCACCAGTAACCCCAGGGGATTGAATAACCTATCGATTTATTACTGTTACCTTTTATCGTGTGCTTCGGGGCAATATCGTGGCCATAAGAGACGTAAAGGGTGTCACTCAGTGAGGTGATATTATTCAGATAGAGCGCTGCACCACCCTGGTAACGGCCTGTTGCAACTGAGCCAGCATCATTAAGCCATGCACCCACCTGCCAGTATTTATCCTGCCTGCGCTGGATATAGATGTCACTTTCACCTTTGCCACTGCCAGGCACCAGATTGACGTTAACCTGCGATCCCGGTACTCGCTGAAGATTAAGGCTACCCTGTTCAAGGTCGCTGAGTTCAAGCACATCACCCGTTTTGAACGGTAATGTGCTGGTTAAATTGATATAGTCTTCCCCGGATTTATTAAGAACGATTTTTCCCACTTTACCGGCATTAATATCAAATTTTAATTCGCCACCTGACAGGTTTTGCTCCGGTAAATTAACGCGAGTGGTGATATATCCTGTCCGGATGATTTCATTCTGCAGGGTTTTTGACAGCAATCTTATACCCGCGATACCCAGACATTTTCCTTCTGCCTGAGAAGTAAAATACCTTAATTTTTCGAGGTGAAGTTTTTTGCTATCCTGCTTTAAAGAGACCTTATCAATGAGATAGCAATTTTCTTCATGCGGAAAGGGAATATCTTCTGGCCGGAAGCGCTGTTGTTCAGACGCTGCCCGCTGCGGTTCAGGCATCAGTTGCTCTTTGCGTACACGATCCTGTTGCAGTGCATTGATATTCCCATTTGGCTCTGTGAGAGCGGGTGCAGCTTTCGCCTGATCAAAACAAGAGAGAACTGCTGAGGCGACCAGGATAATAATAAAAGCAGATGCAGATGACGTTATTTTATATTTAATACTCATTTTCTTTCCGTGAAATAGTCGCTCAGACAAAATTTTACGGATGCGGATAATAGTGAACAATAGTAATTATTCTATTATCGAAATAAAAAGGCATTCTTATTGCAACAGAAATAACGGAATAATATGAGAACAGGCTGGATTTTTATGATAAGTCTGACGGGCAATATTCAGAAGGGTCAATCAGATTGCGGAAAGCAGCAAAAGCCGCTCATATCGCATCAGAAAGCGGCTCCCTGAGCGGAGCCTGCTCCTCTGAAGCGGGATTCAGTGAAACCGGACCCCGGGGATCAATACTCCCAGGTATCCGGGTCGACACCCATCTGGCGCATGATTGCTTTTGCTTCTTCCGGAATCTCATCATTACGCTCTTTGCGCAGGTCGACGTCATCCGGCAGCGGTTGGCCCGTAAAGGCATGTAAAAAGGCTTCGCAAAGCAGCTCGCTGTTGGTGGCGTGACGCAGGTTGTTCACCTGACGACGGGTACGCTCATCCGTTAAAATCTTCAGCACGCTCAATGGGATAGAAACTGTAATCTTCTTGACCTGCTCGCTCTTCTTACCGTGCTCAGCGTACGGGCTGATATATTCGCCGTTCCATTCAGCCATGGGTTACCTTAATTAATAAACGTTAAATGTGAGGAAATCAGCGGATTATGCCTGATTTTTTCCTGCCTGACCCCTGATATGGCGGGTTTTCTTCGCTCGCAGCCTCTTCATCACAGAGGGGAACGCCAGGCGATGACGCATAATTTTAGCGGTTATTGCGTTTTTGCTCAATCTATACGCAAAGACATTTAGATGTCCAGATGTATTGACGTCTAATTAGAGGGTGATATTCTGTGGACTACATTTTCTTAACTCTTCAGGAACAATTCGCTCATGACGCGTAAACCGGCAACCATCGCAGTGCGCAGCGGTTTGAATGATGACGAGCAATATGGCTGCGTTGTCCCGCCCATCCACCTCTCTACAACCTATAACTTTCTTGATTTCAATGAGCCTCGTGCACATGACTATTCCCGTCGTGGTAACCCCACACGCGATGTCGTACAGCGTACGCTGGCGGAGCTGGAAGGCGGAGCAGGTGCGGTATTAACCAATACCGGCATGTCGGCCATTCACCTGGTCACGACGGTGTTCCTGAAGCCTGGCGATCTGCTGGTTGCGCCACACGACTGTTATGGCGGCAGCTATCGGCTGTTTGACAGCCTGAGCAAACGCGGCGCGTATCGGGTGAAATTTGTCGATCAGGGCGATCCGGTGGCGCTCCAGGCCGCACTGGATGAAAAACCGAAACTGGTGCTGATTGAAAGCCCCAGCAATCCGCTGCTGCGCGTCGTGGATATCAGCGCGATTTGCGCCGCCGCGCGCGCTGCGTGTGCCGTCAGCGTGGTAGATAACACCTTTATGAGTCCGGCGCTGCAGAATCCTCTGGCGCTGGGTGCGGACCTGGTGATCCACTCCTGTACCAAATACCTCAATGGTCACTCCGATGTGGTGGCGGGCGCGGTGATTGCCAAAGATCCGCAACTGGCGACCGACCTGGCCTGGTGGGCGAATAACATTGGCGTGACCGGCGCAGCCTTTGACAGTTATCTGCTGCTGCGCGGCATTCGTACGCTTGCGCCGCGCATTGCAGCCGCACAACGCAACGCACTCGCGATTGTGGACTATCTGAAGCAGCAGAAGCGGGTGAAAAAGTTGTATCATCCTTCGCTGCCGGAAAACGCCGGACACGAACATGCGGTACGTCAGCAGCGCGGCTTTGGTGCCATGCTGAGTTTCGAGGTCGACGGTGATGAGGCGCTGCTGCGTCGCTTCCTGAAAGCGTTGCGGCTATTTACGCTGGCGGAATCGCTGGGCGGCGTAGAGAGTCTGATCTCCCATACCGCCACCATGACGCACGCGGGGATGTCGGCAGAAGCACGCGCGGCAGCAGGCATTTCCGATACGCTGCTACGGGTTTCTGTTGGTATTGAAGATCACGAAGATTTAATTGCCGATCTGGATAATGCATTCCGGATCGCAGCCGAGGGTTAAGCATGACGATTTCAGCAGGCGCGGGAACGCCGAACATCAGGCAGTTGCATAAGTTTGGCGGCAGCAGCCTGGCCGATGCGCGTTGCTATCAGCGCGTTGCCAGCATTATGGCGGACTACAGCCAGCCGGGCGATCTGATGGTGGTCTCCGCGGCAGGCTCAACCACCAACCAGCTGATTAGCTGGCTGAAGCTGAGCCAGAACGATCGGCTCTCTGCGCATCAGGTGCAACAGGCTTTACGGCGCTACCAGAGTGAACTAATCGGTGCGCTGCTGCCTGCTGAGATCGCCGAACCCTTAATCACCGCATTTATCCGCGATCTGGAAAAGCTGGCCGTACTGCTGGATGCGCCGATCACCGATGCAGTCTATGCCGAAGTGGTCGGGCACGGTGAAATATGGTCGGCACGCCTGATGTCAGCGGTACTGAGCCAGCGTGACCTGCAGGCCTGCTGGCTGGATGCGCGTGAGTTTCTGCGTGCTGAGCGCGCTGCTCAGCCGCAGGTGGATGAGGGGAAATCCTGGCCCCTGCTGCAGACTTTGCTGGCGCAGCATCCGCAAAAGCGCATCGTGGTGACCGGCTTTATCAGCCGCAACGATGCCGGTGAAACCGTCCTGCTTGGCCGCAACGGCTCCGACTATTCCGCTACGCAGATTGGCGCGCTGGCGGGTGTCGGACGCGTGACCATCTGGAGCGATGTCGCGGGCGTTTACAGCGCCGATCCCCGTAAAGTCTCTGATGCCTGTCTGCTGCCGCTGTTAAGGCTGGATGAAGCCAGTGAGCTGGCGCGGCTGGCTGCTCCGGTGCTGCACACCCGCACGCTGCAGCCGGTTTCTGGCAGCGATATCGACCTGCAACTGCGCTGCAGTTATCAGCCGGAGCAGGGCTCAACCCGTATTGAACGTGTGCTGGCCTCCGGAACCGGGGCGCGCATCGTCACCAGCCACGATGATGTGTGCCTGATTGAGATTCAGCTGCCCGGGCAGCATGACTTCGCCATCCTGCACAAAGAGATTGACCTGCTGCTGAAGCGCGCGCAGCTGCGTCCGCTGGCGTTTGGCGTCCATCCTGACCGTCAGCTGCTGCAGCTCTGCTATACCTCTGAAATGGTTAACAGCGCCTTCACACTGCTACAGGACGCCGGTTTACCGGGCCATCTGCAGCTGCGCGACGGCCTGGCGCTGGTGGCGCTGGTTGGCGCAGGCGTTACCCGTAATCCACTGCATACCCATCGTTTCTGGCAGCAGCTAAAAGATCAGCCGGTTGAATTCATCTGGCAGTCCGAAGATCACATTAGCGTGGTGGCGGTACTGCGCGTCGGGCCGACCCAGCACCTGATTCAGGGACTGCATCAGTCGCTGTTCCGCGCAGAAAAGCGCATCGGTCTGATGCTGTTTGGCAAAGGCAATATCGGTTCACGCTGGCTTGAACTGTTTGCCCGCGATCAGGAAACGCTGTCAGCGCGCACCGGCTTTGAATTTGTCCTGGCGGGCGTCGCGGACAGCCGCCGCAGCCTGCTGAGCTATGACGGGCTGGATGCCAGTCGTGCGCTCGCCTTCTTTGATGATGAAGCGGTGGAGCGCGATGAAGAGTCGCTGTTCCTGTGGATGCGTGCTCATCCGTTCGATGATTTGGTGGTGCTGGATGTCACGGCCAGTACACCGCTGGCGCAGCAGTATCTTGATTTTGCCAGCCACGGTTTTCATGTAATCAGCGCCAACAAGGTTGCGGGTGCGTCTGACAGTCAGACCTGGCGGCAGATTCGGGATGCCTTTACCAAAACCGGGCGTCACTGGCTCTATAACGCTACTGTTGGTGCTGGTCTGCCGATTAACTATACGGTGCGCGATCTGCGCGACAGCGGCGATACCATTCTGGCGATTAGCGGGATCTTCTCCGGTACGCTGTCGTGGCTGTTCCTGCAGTTTGATGGCACGGTGCCGTTTACCGAGCTGGTAGATCAGGCGTGGCAGCAGGGTTTAACCGAGCCTGACCCGCGCGCCGATCTCTCGGGTCAGGATGTGATGCGCAAGCTGGTGATCCTGGCGCGTGAGGCGGGCTATAACATCGAGCCGGATCAGGTGCGGGTTGAATCGCTGGTACCAAATAACTGTCTTGAGGGATCGATTGATCACTTCTTTGAAAATGGCGAAGAGCTGAACGAACAGATGCTGCAGCGGCTGGAAGCCGCGCGAGAGATGGACCTGGTGCTGCGCTACGTTGCTCGTTTTGATGCTAACGGCAAGGCGCGCGTAGGAGTTGAAGCGGTGCGACCTGAGCATCCGCTGGCCGCGCTGCTGCCGTGCGACAACGTCTTTGCCATTGAGAGCCGCTGGTATCGCGATAATCCGTTGGTGATCCGCGGGCCGGGCGCAGGCCGGGATGTCACCGCCGGCGCTATTCAGTCCGATATCAATCGCCTCGCCCAACTGCTGTAATCCTTCTTCATCAGGCGCTTCGGCGCCTGTTTTCAAAGTGTTGCCTCCTTCCTGTTGAAATCCCTTCATGTTGATTGAAAATTGATCACGTCTGTTGACCGTTTTTACGTTGACGGCACACTGAGATTGCGTCATTTTGAACATCTGGACGTCTAAACGTGTAGATTTGTACGGGCCGATTATTAATCAGTGAGGGTGCAGGATGAGTTTCTTTCATGCCAATCAGCGCGAAGCGCTAAACCAGAGCCTGGCTGAACTGAACGGGCAAATTAATGTGTCGTTTGAGTTCTTTCCGCCGCGCACCAGCGAAATGGAAGAGACTCTGTGGACCTCAATTGACCGCCTGAGCAGTCTGAAACCGAAATTCGTTTCTGTCACTTACGGTGCGAACTCAGGTGAACGCGATCGCACCCACAGCATTATCAAAGGCATTAAAGATCGCACCGGCCTGGAAGCAGCACCCCATCTGACCTGTGTTGATGCGACGCGCGATGAACTGCGCACCATCGCTCAGGATTACTGGAACAACGGCATCCGGCATATTGTGGCGCTGCGTGGCGATCTGCCACCTGGCAGCGGCAAGCCAGAGATGTACGGCAGCGATCTGGTTTCGCTGCTGAAAGAGGTCGGCGATTTTGATATTTCTGTTGCTGCCTATCCGGAAGTCCATCCCGAAGCGAAAAGCGCCCAGGCCGACCTGATTAATCTCAAACGAAAAATTGATGCAGGCGCAAACCGGGCCATTACCCAGTTTTTCTTCGACGTCGAGAGCTATCTGCGTTTCCGCGACCGCTGTGTCTCGACCGGCATTGATGTGGAAATTGTGCCGGGCATTCTGCCGGTCTCTAACTTTAAGCAGCTGCAACGCTTTGCCACGCTGACCAATGTGCGCGTGCCCGGCTGGATGAGCGCGATGTTTGCCGGTCTGGATGACGATCCGGAAACGCGCAAAATGGTGGGAGCGAATATCGCAATGGATATGGTGAAAATCCTGTCACGCGAAGGGGTGAAAGATTTCCATTTTTACACGCTGAACCGTGCCGAAATGAGTTACGCCATCTGCCACACGTTAGGGGTTCGCCCGATTGCAGCTGCGGCTTAACCGCTCTGCCTGAGCCAGTAAAAAAGTCGGGAATTTCCCGACTTTTTTATTGCTGCTCTCTGGCGGCGCGGGGTGTGATCCGCGCCTGACCGGGATTAACCGGTATTGCGCATGCCTGCCGCCACACCCGCAATCGTCACCATCAGAGCCTGCTCAACGCGGGCATCCGGTTCTTCACCCCGCGCTTCCTGCGCACGGGAACGATGCAGCAGTTCCGCCTGGAGTACGTTGAGCGGATCGGTATAGACGTTACGCAGCGCAATCGACTCAGCAATCCACGGCTGGTCAGCCATCAGATGCGAGTCGTTGGCAATGGTCAGTACCGCTTTGATATCGGCATCAAGCTGGTCGCGAAGCTGTTTGCCTAACGGCCAGAGTGATTTGTCGACCAGACGCTGATCGTAATATTCCGCCAGCCACAGATCCGCTTTCGAGAACACCATCTCCAGCATGCCCAGGCGGGTAGAGAAGAACGGCCAGTCGCGGCACATCGCTTCCAGTTGATCCTGATGACCGGCCGCCATCGCCTGCTGCAGGGCAGCACCGGCACCGAGCCAGGCAGGCAGCATCAGACGGTTCTGCGTCCAGGCAAAAATCCATGGGATCGCACGCAGCGACTCCACGCCACCGGTAGGACGGCGTTTGGCCGGACGTGAGCCGAGCGGTAATTTGCCCAGTTCCTGCTCCGGCGTCGCCGAACGGAAGTAGGGGACGAAGTCCGCATTTTCACGCACATACCCGCGATACATTGCGCAGGAGTCAGCAGAGAGCTGATCCATAATGTCGCGCCATTCGCGTTCTGGCTCCGGTGGTGGCATCAGGTTCGCTTCCAGAATCGCGCCGGTGTAGAGCGACAGGCTGGCGATCGTCACGGCTGGTAAGCCATATTTAAAGCGGATCATCTCGCCCTGTTCGGTCACACGCAGACCGCCGCGCAGGCTGCCTGGCGGTTGTGACAGCAGTGCGGCATGCGCGGGCGCGCCGCCACGGCCAATGCTGCCGCCGCGTCCGTGGAACAGCGTCAGGGAAATCCCGGCTTTTTCGCAGGTTTTAATCAGCGCATCCTGTGCCTGATACTGCGCCCAGCTGGCGGCCATCACACCGGCATCTTTCGCCGAGTCAGAATAGCCAATCATCACCATCTGTTTGCCCTGAATAAAGCCGCGATACCAGTCGATGCTCAGTAACTGGCTCATCACGTCATTTGCGTTGTTCAGGTCATCCAGTGTTTCAAACAGCGGTGCAACCGGCATTGCATAGCCGATACCCGCTTCTTTCAGCAGTAGATGCACGGCCAGCACGTCGGAAGGGGTTTTCGCCATCGAAATAACATAAGCGGCGATAGAGCCTTGTGGCGCTTCAGCCGCAACGCGACAGGTCTCCAGCACTTCACGCGTCTCATCGCTGGGTTCCCAGCTGCGTGGCAGCAACGGGCGCTTGGAGTTCAGTTCACGGATCAGGAAGGCCTGTTTGTCCGCTTCGGACCAGCTTTCATAATCGCCGAGGCCCAGGTAACGGGTGACTTCAGCAATCGCCTCTGTATGGCGGGTACTTTCCTGACGCAGATCGATACGCACCAGCGGCACGCCGAAGCATTTCACGCGGCGCAGCGTATCGAGCAACTGACCGTTGGCAATAATGCCCATGCCACACTGTTGCAGTGACTGATAGATGGCATACAACGGGTCCCACAGCTGATCGTTGGAGACCAGCAAATCGGCCGGACGCGGCAGACGCTCACCTTTCAGGCGGCGTTCCAGGAATGACTGGGTAGACATTAACTGGCTGCGCAGGCGTTTCAGGATTACGCGATAAGGTTCCAGCGCTTCCGGATCGCCGCTGAGCTCGCGGATCTCTTCGCTGCACTCGGACATCGACAGCTCGGAGATCAGCACGCCGATATCACGCAGGAACAGATCTGTGGCTTTCCAGCGGCTTAGCTGCATCACATGGCGGGTAATGGAGGCTGTGACGTTCGGGTTACCGTCGCGGTCGCCACCCATCCATGAGGTGAACTGAACCGGCACGAAATCAACCGGCAGCTTAATGCCAAAGGCCTCTTCGACCTGCTCATTCAGCTCACGCAGGAAGGCGGGAACGCCTTCCCACAGGCTGTTTTCCACGACGGCGAAGCCCCATTTGGCTTCGTCGACGGGGGTCGGACGATATTTGCGGATCTCATCGGTGTGCCACGCCTGTGCCACCAGCTGACGCAGACGGCGCATAATCTGGTTACGCTCGTAGTCGGAGACGTCGCTGTGGTCGAGCTGTTTCAGACAGCTGTTCACTTCAACCAGCTTGTGAATCAGCGTACGACGGGTGATTTCGGTCGGGTGCGCAGTCAGCACCAGCTCCAGCGACAGCGACTCAATGGCCGCCAGAATGTCGGTTTCGCTGATATCTTTCTGCTGCTTCAGGGTATTAAAGGTCTTTTTCAGCAGTTCAGGATGGTTTTCACCTTCGCCGCTCTGCGAGATGGTCTGATACTGCTCCGCCACGTTGGTGAGGTTCAGAAACTGACTGAATGCGCGTGCAACCGGCAGAAGCTCCTCGTTGGAGAGGTTCTGCAGCGTATTGAGCAGCTCTTTACGATGAGTATCATTGCCTGCACGGGATGACTTGGAGAGCTTACGGATGGTTTCCACCTGGTCGAGGATATTCTCTCCCAGTGCATCCTTAATCGTATCCCCGAGCAGTTTGCCGAGCATACTGACATTACTTCGCATTGCGGAATATTGTTCGTTCATTGGACCCTGACACCCTTATCGTCTTTAAAAACTTCTACACCCGACCTTTCAGGCAGCAAAAAATCAGCAACATCGTGTTCCCGATAATCTACAGGGAACCGCCTCCGTTGCCGCCTGTCCGCATTCTGAAACGTTCTGGATAATCACCCGGTGGGCATAACATCGTCTTTTATCTAGCCACGTAATGTTGCGTTCGTCAAATGCGTTAAAGTGTGCTGAAGATGGCGCTAACTAACGGAAATTCACAGAATTTATCGGGAAGGAAGCGGGATAAGTTATTCTTATTGTTAAATCCCGCAGAATGAGGGGGCATTTTGCTGTTAATACAGTGAAATGCCCCATTTACTGTCAATCAGTGACAAAAATGCTGCACAACCTGACTGATAAGTGCCCGCGTCGGCTTAATAAATGCCGTATCGATAAATTCATCTGGCTGGTGTGCCTGATTAATCGAACCCGGACCCAGGACCAGCGTCGGGCAGAGCTGCTGAATAAACGGCGCTTCGGTGCAGTAGTTCACTATCTCCGTTGGCGTACCCAGCAATTTCTCTACCACGCTCACCAGCTCATGATTAGCCGGACACTCATAGCCTGGAATCGGCGGATGCAGTTCGGCCACCGTGACACGGCCCGGCCAGCGGGCGCTCACTGGTGCCAGCGCCTCGTTCAGTAACCCATCCAGCTCGCTCAGCGACAGGCCCGGCAGCGGTCGGATATCCATATGCAGTTCACAACAGGCGCAGATACGGTTAGCAGCGTCGCCGCCATGAATATGACCGAAATTCATGGTGGGATAGGGGATGGCAAAGCCGTCATGGTGATAACGTTCCTGCAGCGTGTTGCGCAGTTGCATCAGGTGGGTGATCGACTCATGCATGAGTTCAATGGCGTTGACGCCACGCGCCGGATCGCTGGAATGGCCCGATTTCCCTTCAATACGAATCACATTCGACAGATGGCCTTTATGTGCACGCACCGGTTTCAGCGAGGTCGGTTCACCGATGATGGCGCAGTCGGGACGCAGTTGCGTTGATTCCGAGAAATATTTGGCACCCGCCATGGTGGTTTCTTCATCGGCCGTGGCGAGGATATAGAGCGGCTTACTCAGCGTACTGACATCCACATCGCGCAGCGTATCGAGAATAAAGGCGAAAAAGCCTTTCATGTCTGCCGTGCCCAGACCATAGAGCTTGTTGTCGTGCTCGGTCAGGGTAAAGGGATCGCGCGTCCAGCGGCCATCGTCAAAGGGAACGGTATCCGTATGACCCGCTAACAGCAGGCCGCCCGCTCCACTGCCGGTTCGCGCCAGCATGTTAAATTTATTGCGGGTGCCGGGCACCGGCTGCACTTCAACGCTAAAGCCAAGGTCGCGGAACCAGCCGGCCAGCAAATTGATTAAAGTTTCATTACTCTGATCCAGCGCGGCATCGGTTGCACTGATCGACGGTGTGGCGATTAACTGGCTGTACAGTTCAATAAAAGGCGGTAATTTTGTCTTCACTGTTGGCGGTCCTTGGGTTAGGATGTATCCATATTCATGCAGTAATAGTGAATAAAAATACATTAACGTCCTCTGCAAGGGAACCTTAAATCACTGCAGATGACAGGGTGGGTAACGGGGCAAGGCCGCGACCCGGAACGTGCGACTGTAAAAAGGGTTACAGCCTGATGTTGAATACGCTGATCGTTGGTGCCAGTGGTTACGCTGGTGTTGAGCTTGCCACCTTCCTGAATCGCCATCCACATATCAACATAACCGCTTTGGCGGTTTCGGCGCAAAGCCCTGATGCCGGCAAGCGCCTGTCCGATCTCCATCCGCAGCTGAAAGGCGTGGTGGATTTACCGCTGCAGCCGCTGAGCAGCGCGGCGGAGTGGGCAGACAAAGTGGATGTCGTGTTCCTGGCGACGGCCCACGAAGTCAGCCACGATCTGGCCCCGGAATTTCTCAAGGCTGGCTGTGTGGTATTCGACCTGTCGGGTGCGTTCCGCGTGAACGACGCTGATTTTTACACCCGTTTCTACGGTTTCACGCATCAGCATGGCGACTGGCTCGATAAAGCCGTTTACGGCCTGGCGGAATATCAGCATGAGAAAATTCAGCAGGCGCAACTGGTGGCGGTACCCGGTTGCTACCCGACCGCTGCTCAGCTGGCTCTGAAACCTCTGGTGGATGCAGGACTGTTAAACGATGCGCAGTGGCCGGTTATCAACGCCACCAGCGGCGTGAGCGGTGCCGGACGTAAAGCGAATGTCGGCACCAGCTTCTGCGAAGTGAGCCTGCAGCCTTACGGGCTGTTCAATCATCGTCACCACCCGGAAATTGTCGCGCACCTCGGTACGCCAGTAATCTTCACTCCGCACCTGGGGAGCTTCCCGCGCGGTATCCTGGCCACCATCACCTGCCGTCTGAAAGCGGGTGTCAGCCGCGAAGATATCGCTGCCGTCTTCCATCGTGCCTATGACGACAAGCCGCTGGTACGCCTCTACGATAAGGGCGTACCGGCGCTGAAAGCCGTTGTCGGCCTGCCTTACTGCGATATCGGTTTTGAAGTGCAGGACGAGCATCTGATTGTTGTAGCAGCCGAAGATAATCTGCTGAAAGGGGCGGCATCGCAGGCAGTACAGTGCCTGAACATCCGGTTCGGCTTCCCTGAAACGCAGTCACTGATTTAACGGATAACTAAACCATGACCAATCCATTGATTATTAAGCTGGGCGGTGTGCTGTTAGACAGCGAAGAAGCGCTGTCGCGCTTGTTTGAAGCATTGCTTAACTATCGTAGCGCTCATCAGCGTCCGCTGATCATCGTCCACGGCGGCGGCTGCCTGGTTGATGAACTGATGAAAAAGCTGGCGCTGCCGGTGATGAAGAAAAATGGCCTGCGCGTCACCCCGGCCGATCAGATCGACATCATCACGGGTGCGCTGGCGGGAACCGCGAATAAAACGCTGCTGGCCTGGGCAAAAAAATCGGGCATTAACGCGGTAGGCCTTTGCCTGGGCGATGCAGGCATCGTCAATGTCGCCCCGTTTGATGAAGAACTCGGCCATGTTGGCCACGCAACGCCGGGCGATCCGGCGCTGCTGAACGCCCTGCTGGCGGCCGGTTATATGCCAGTAGTCAGCTCGATTGGTATTACTGACAGCGGCGACCTGATGAACGTCAACGCGGATCAGGCAGCGACCGCACTGGCCTCGACGCTGGGCGCTGATCTGGTTCTGTTGTCAGACGTTAGTGGTATTCTCGACGGCAAAGGTCAGCGCATCGAAGAGATGACCGCCGATAAAGCCGAGCAGCTGATTACCCAGGGCATTATTACCGACGGCATGATTGTGAAAGTACACGCTGCGCTGGATGCGGCACGTACGCTGGGCCGCCCGGTGGATATTGCCAGCTGGCGTCACGCTGAGCGGCTGCCTGACCTGTTTAACGGCGTGTCGATTGGCACCCGGATTCTCGCTTAACGACTCTGATTCAAGGATTACGAAATGCAAACGCAAAACATCAAAAAAATCGTTCTGGCTTACTCCGGTGGTCTTGATACGTCAGCCATCATTCCATGGCTGAAAGAGAACTACGGCGGCTGTGAAGTGGTCGCTTTCGTGGCAGACATCGGTCAGGAGCGTGGCGATCTGGAAGGTGTGGAGAAGAAAGCGCTGCAGTCTGGCGCATCTGAATGTCACGTGGTTGACCTGCGTGAAGAGTTCATCAGCGACTACGTTTATCCGGTGCTGCAGACCGGTGCGCTGTATGAAGGCACCTATCTGCTGGGCACCTCAATGGCGCGTCCTATCATCGCTAAAGCGCAGGTTGAGCTGGCGCTGAAAGTGGGCGCGGATGCGCTGTGTCATGGCGCAACCGGTAAAGGGAATGACCAGGTGCGTTTCGAAACTACCTACACCGCGCTGGCACCGCAGCTGAAAGTGGTGGCACCGTGGCGTGAATGGAACCTGCGTTCACGTGAAGCACTGCTGGACTACCTGAAAGAGCGCAACATTCCGACCACTGCGTCGCTGGAAAAAATCTACAGCCGCGACGAAAACGCCTGGCACATCTCCACCGAAGGCGGCGTGCTGGAAAGCCCGGCCAACGCACCGAACAAAGATTGCTGGGTCTGGACTGTCGATCCGCTGGAAGCACCTGACCAGCCGGAAGAAGTGACCGTGACCGTTGAGAAAGGTCGGGTTGTGGCGGTTAACGGTGAAAAACTGAGTCCGTTCCAGTGTCTGGAAAAACTCAACGTGCTGGGCGCAAAACATGGCGTTGGCCGTATCGATATTGTTGAAAACCGTCTGGTGGGCATTAAATCCCGTGGCTGCTACGAAACCCCGGGCGGCACCATCATGGTGAATGCACTGCGTGCGGTTGAACAGCTGGTACTGGATCGCGATAGCTTCAAATGGCGTGAGCAGCTGGGCCACGAGATGTCTTACGTGGTTTATGACGGCCGCTGGTTCGCCCCGCTGCGTAAGTCGATTCAGGCTGCTGCCGAATCGCTGGCGGAAGAGGTTAACGGTGAAGTGGTGCTGCAGCTTTACAAAGGTCAGGCGACAGCCACCCAGAAGCGTTCCGCGAACAGCCTTTACTCAGAAGAGTTCGCTACCTTCGGTGAAGATGAAGTCTACGATCACCGTCACGCGGGCGGCTTTATCCGTCTGTTCTCGCTCTCTTCACGCATTCGCGCCCTGAACGAGCAGAAGAAGTAATTTTCAGGCGGGGTGCGCCTCGCCTCACCGTTTTAATTCAGAGGCGGCATTTATGCCGCCTCTTGTTTAACGATTCAGAGGAGTTTTCACATGGCACTTTGGGGTGGACGGTTTACTCAGGCAGCGGATCAGCGTTTTAAACAGTTCAATGACTCGCTGCGCTTCGATTACCGCCTGGCAGAGCAGGACATTATTGGCTCTGTTGCCTGGTCCAAAGCGCTGGTGACGGTCAACGTTCTGACTCAGGATGAGCAGCAGCAGCTGGAAGCCGCGCTGAATGCGTTACTGGATGACGTGCGTGAGAATCCTGAGCAGATCCTGCAGAGCGACGCCGAAGATATCCACAGCTGGGTTGAAGGCAAGCTGATCGACAAAGTCGGTGCGCTGGGCAAAAAACTGCACACTGGTCGTAGCCGTAACGATCAGGTCGCGACCGATCTGAAACTGTGGTGCAAGGTGCAGATTGAGGCGTTACTGGGTGCGACCCGCGAACTGCAGCAGGCGCTGGTGGTGACGGCAGAAGCGAATCAGGATGCGGTGATGCCGGGCTACACCCACCTGCAACGCGCGCAGCCGGTGACGTTTGCGCACTGGTGTCTGGCCTACGTTGAAATGCTGGCGCGTGACGAGAGCCGACTGCAGGATACCCTGAAGCGGCTTGATGTCAGCCCGCTGGGCTGTGGCGCTCTGGCTGGTACCGCTTACGAGATCGATCGCCAGCAGCTGGCTGGCTGGCTGGGCTTTGCTTCTGCCACACGTAACAGTCTGGATACCGTATCAGATCGCGATCACGTGCTGGAGCTGCTCTCTGATGCGGCCATTGGCATGGTGCATCTGTCGCGCTTTGCCGAAGATATGATCTTCTTCAATACCGGCGAAGCGGGCTTTATTGAGCTGTCAGATAAAGTCACCTCTGGCTCCTCGCTGATGCCGCAGAAGAAAAACCCGGATGCGCTGGAGCTGATTCGCGGCAAGTGTGGTCGGGTGCAGGGCGCACTGACCGGCATGATGATGACGCTGAAAGGTCTGCCGCTGGCCTACAACAAAGATATGCAGGAAGACAAAGAGGGGCTGTTTGACGCGCTCGACACCTGGCTCGACTGTCTGCATATGTCCGTACTGGTGCTGGATGGCCTGCAGGTTAAACGTCCGCGCTGCCAGGAAGCCGCTGAACAGGGTTACGCAAACTCCACCGAACTGGCTGACTATCTGGTCGCTAAAGGCGTGCCGTTCCGTGAAGCACACCATATCGTCGGGGAAGTGGTGGTGGCTGCCATCGGGCAGGGCGTGGCGCTGGAAGCGCTGTCGCTGGCGCAGTTGCAGCAGTTCAGTACGGTAATTGGCGAGGATGTTTATCCGATCCTGGCGCTGCAATCCTGTTTGGATAAGCGTAATGCGCAGGGCGGTGTTTCGCCGCAGCAGGTTGCGCGTGCCATTGGTGACGCAAAGCAACGTCTGGCGTGATTGAGAAGCGGGCAGAGTTAATGCTTTGCCCGTTATTTTAATGTCAGGTAAAAGGCATTACTTTTGCGAAATTATTAACAGCTGGGTGCGCTGATTATTCAACCGCACTAAGATTTTGGGCGAAAACCAACATCAGTTGCTATTACCGGTAGTCTTTATTTTTTTGAAAAAAAATTAATCCGTGCCAAACTTTTCCCGATAATCATTCAGTAACAGCCCTGTCGCCTCGTAACCTATCGTAATGCTGGATACCATGCCCAATATGCCGCCCATTATTGCGGGGACAATAAGACCAACCAGTTGAGATATAGCGCCAAATATGATGCCACCTGCGCCACCCCATTTTCCACCAATCGCCATGCCAGTAGATGCCCCATCTAAGGTATTACTCAGCACCTGATCCATATAAGCCCAGGTTTCAGTATTAATAACGGACGCACCACTGACATATTGAAATTCATTGATCGATAATGCTCTCATGCACGATACCTTTTTATTTTTCAATAGGAAACAAAAAAGGGCGAAGAAATAAATTAATCAGACCCGGCTTCGCCCTGAAGAGTTAACAGGCGCGCGGATTAGCCGATCGTGCCGCCGTGATCAACGTTACCTGGACCGAAAGTGGAACGATAATCTGCAAGCAGGCTTTGCACTGAAGCGGTATCGGTGGCAGCGCCGATAACTAAGCCTGCGACACCACCCATGATGGTTGGAATAATCAGACCAAAAAGCTGTGATATACCACCAACGATGAAGCCACCTGCACCACCCCATTTACCCCCAATTGCCATACCTGTTGCTGCGCCATCTACCATGCCGATAACTGCACCTTGCAGGTCAGCACCACTCACTGCATTTGTTTCTTCATAAGACAAAGTACGCATAATTATATCCCTCAAAAAGTTATTTCTAAATAGAATAGGGTTTATGTCCGAACATATAAAGTTGTCCGACGAAGTCAAAAATAACCGAATGATGGATGGTGGTATATAGCATAATTTCCATTTTACGCACTGGCGGTATTTTATCTTTATTTTAGTGGTTTTCAGTCTGAATAAGTGAAAATTATATTCACTGTGCGTATTTTTACATGAGTTGCAGTATGGTAATTTTAGTGAGTCAACTTTATTTATATTATTTCGTGGGTGAGGTTTTTTCTAAAGGGAATTTCCCAGAGATTTGGGTACGTGTAAGTTGCGGGTTCTTACCTATTATCTGGCATTATTATGGAGCATCCAGTTAATCTGACTATTTTCCGTGTGATAATTGCGGGATCTGAAAAAGTGCATGTCAGCTGCTAAGCAGGTAAAAAAAGCGGGCACATTAAATGCCCGCCAACCTCTAGCTTCAGAATTACTACTTTTTTTATAGGCACATCATCAAAGCGCCTGCTCTCCCGGCCGACGCTCAGATTCTTTACGCTGACAGCAGGTAGTGTTGCAGCTCCTCACTGCCGCCAATATGACGACCACCCATGAAGATCTGCGGCACCGTCGCCCGGCCTGAAACGGCACGCAGACTCACGGTTGTCGCATCCTGCCCCAGCACAATCTCTTCGTACTGAATACCATGATCCATCAGCATCTGTTTTGCCTGAGTGCAGAAGGTGCAGCCAGGTTTAGTAAAGATGGAGACCGACTCCTGGGCTTTACACTCCGGCGCCAGATAGCGCAGCATGGTGTCAGCATCGGAGACCTCAAACGGGTCGCCAGGTTTGTTCGGCTCGACAAACATTTTCTCTACCACGCCGTTACGCACCAGCATCGAGTAGCGCCATGACCGCGGACCAAAACCGAGATCGGCTTTCTCAACCAGCATCTCCATGCCACGCGTGAACTCGCCGTTGCCATCAGGAATAAAAGTAATGTTGTCTGCGCGCTGTTCGGCTTTCCAGGCGTTCATCACAAAGGTGTCATTCACCGAGACGCACAGAATGCTGTCCACGCCCTGTTGGGCAAACAGACCCGCTAATTCGTTATAACGCGGCAGATGGCTGGAGGAGCAGGTCGGTGTAAATGCACCCGGCAGTGAAAAAACGATTACCGTTTTGTCTTTAAACAACGCTTCTGTGGTGACATCTACCCAGCGATCGCCCTGACGCGTGTGAAAAGTGACTGATGGAATCGCTTTACCTTCCTGACTTGCAAACATTTTTTGCTCCTGACCTGCCGTGTTCCATTTGATGCGCGCATTATTCCTAACCACCCTTGATAGGGCCAATCGTTCATTGCTATTCTATCTATCGCCACGGGCTATCGTGGTTTGGAGGGTAATAATGAATATTCGTGATCTTGAATATCTGGTTTCGCTTGCTGAACACCGTCATTTCCGCCGTGCCGCGGATGCGTGTCATGTCAGTCAGCCAACATTAAGCGGGCAGATCCGTAAGCTGGAAGATGAGCTGGGTGTGATGCTGCTGGAGCGCACCAGCCGTAAAGTGCTGTTCACACAGGCAGGTCTGCTGCTGGTGGATCAGGCGCGAACGGTGCTGCGTGAAGTGAAAGTGCTGAAAGAGATGGCCAGTCAGCAAGGGGAAGCGATGTCAGGTCCGCTGCATATCGGCCTCATCCCGACCACCGCGCCTTACTTATTGCCACAGATTATCCCGACGCTGCACCAGACATTCCCGAAACTGGAGATGTACCTGCACGAAGCGCAGACGCAGCAGCTGCTGTCTCAGCTCGACAGCGGCAAGCTGGACTGCGCGATTATCGCGCTGGTCAAAGAGAGTCAGGCCTTTATCGAAGTGCCGCTGTTTGATGAGCCGATGAAGCTGGCCGTCTATGCCGATCATCCGTGGTGCGATCGCGATCGCGTACCGATGTCCGATCTGGCTGGCGAGAAGTTGCTGATGCTGGAAGACGGGCACTGTCTGCGTGACCAGGCGATGGGTTTCTGCTTTGAGGCGGGTGCGGATGAAGATACCCACTTCCGCGCGACCAGTCTTGAGACGCTGCGTAATATGGTGGCGGCTGGCAGCGGAATTACGCTGTTACCAGCGCTGGCAGTCCCGCCGGAACGCGTCCGCGATGGCGTCTGCTATCTTCCCTGCTACAAACCGGTGCCACAGCGTACGATTGCGCTGGTCTATCGTCCGGGGTCACCTCTGCGCAGCCGTTATGAACAGCTGGCAGAGGCGATTAAAACCCACATGGCCCACTATTTCGACGCTACGTTAAAACAGGCGGTTTAAGCCGTTTAACGCGGCAACGCGATAAGCTTCAGCCATGGTCGGATAGTTAAAGGTGGTATTCACGAAGTACTCAATCGTGTTGCCACCATTTTTCTGCTCCATGATCGCCTGACCGATGTGAATAATCTCGGCGGCACGCTCACCAAAACAGTGGATCCCCAGAATCTCTTTCGTTTCGCGATGGAACAGAATCTTCAGGCTGCCCACGTTCATGCCGACGATCTGCGCACGCGCCAGATGTTTGAACTGCGCGCGACCCACTTCGTAAGGCACCTTCATCGCCGTCAGCTGCTGCTCGGTTTTACCTACAGAGCTGATTTCCGGAATGGTGTAGATGCCGGTCGGGATATCTTCAATCAGGTGCGCTGACGCTTCTCCTTTGATAATTGCCTGCGCGGCAATACGGCCCTGATCGTAGGCGGCAGAGGCCAGGCTTGGATAGCCAATCACGTCACCCACGGCATAGATGTGCGGCTGAGCCGTCTGATACATGCTGTTTACTTTCAACAGGCCACGCCCATCCGCTTCCAGACCGACATTTTCCAGCGACAGTGAATCGGTGTTACCGGTACGGCCGTTGGCGTAAAGCAGGCAGTCTGCTTTCACTTTCTTGCCGGACTTCAGATGCATGATCACGCCATCTTCCACGCCTTCGATCTTCTCAAACTCTTCGTTGTGACGAATGACTACGCCGCTGTTCCAGAAGTGATAAGAAAGGGAGTCAGACATCTCCTGATCGAGAAACGCCAGCAGGCGATCGCGGGTGTTAATCAGGTCAACTTTGACGTTCAGGCCACGGAAAATAGACGCATATTCACAGCCAATTACACCCGCACCATAAATAATGACGTGGCCCGGTTCATGGTGCAGGTTGAGGATAGAGTCAGAGTCATAAACGCGGGGATGGGTAAAGTCGACATCGTCAGGATGATAAGGTCGTGAACCGCAGGCGATAACAAACTTCTCTGCCGTCAGCGTCTCACGCGTGCCATCGGGTTGCTCAATCTCAATGGTATTGGCATCAACAAAATGCGCATCACCCTGATAAAGTTCACAGCGGTTACGCTCGTAGAAGCCCTGACGCATGGCTGTCTGCTGGCTGATCACATTTTCAGTGTGATTGAGAATGTCGGCGAAAGAGGAGCGAAGCAGTCGGGTATGGTCGCTGTAGAGCGGGTTCTGGTTGAATTCAATAATGCGACTGACGGCATGGCGAAGGGCTTTAGAAGGGATAGTGCCCCAGTGCGTACAACCGCCGCCGATGTTGTGGTAGCGTTCGATCACGGCGATGCGCGCTCCCTGTTTTACCAGCCCCATCGCCGCCCCTTCACCGCCGGGCCCTGAGCCAATCACAATGGCATCGTAATCGTAAGACTTTTGCATACCGATACGTCCTATTATTTATACATTTTTACAACGAGATTCTAACATCTCGTCGCGCACTTCTGAATTCTATCAGTGATTTTCACCACATTTTGACAAAGAGTGAGGTTCACAGGCGGTGACAAAGATTGCCAATCTGTACGCTGAAAATTTTGTTATAGTGCCCACTCAATACCGCTAAAGGCAGAGAGCATGGGCGTCAGAGCGCAACAAAAAGAACGTACACGACGTACACTGATTGAAGCAGCTTTCAGTCAGCTCAGCGCCGAACGCAGTTTTACCAGTCTGAGTTTGCGGGAAGTTGCCCGTGAAGCGGGAATAGCACCTACCTCTTTTTATCGTCATTTTAAGGATGTTGATGAGCTTGGTCTGACGATGGTGGATGAAAGCGGGCTGATGCTGCGACAGCTGATGCGTCAGGCGCGCCAGCGTATCGCCAAAGGTGGCAGCATCATTAAAACGTCGGTGGCGACCTTTATGGAGTTCATCGGCAACAACCCCAACGCTTTTCGCCTGTTACTGCGTGAACGTTCCGGTACCTCTGCCGCTTTTCGTGCCGCCGTGGCGCGTGAAATTCAGCACTTTATCGCTGAACTGGCCGATTATCTTGAGGTCGAAAATCGCATGCCGCGTAGTTTTACCGAAGCGCAGGCTGAAGCGATGGTGACCATTGTTTTCAGCGCCGGTGCAGAAGCACTGGATGTTGATGCTGAGCAGCGACGTAAGCTTGAGGATCGGTTGGTGCTGCAGCTGCGTATGATCGCCAAAGGTGCTTATTACTGGTATCGCCGTGAGCAGGAACGACTGGCGGTCACCCTGGAAAAACCCGAAGAGCAATGAGTAAGGATCCGTCCATGACCCACCCAGGTATCCGCGATAAAAGCACTCTGGCACTGGCTTTTATTACCGGTTTAGCGATTAACGGCTCGTTTTCTGTGCTGTTCAGCGCTTTTGTTCCCTTTTCGATTTTTCCGCTGATTGCGCTGGGTCTGGCGGCCTGGTGTCTGCATCAGCGTTATCTCAACACCAACATGCCGGACGGCATGCCAGGTCTGGCGGCGGCGTTTTTCCTGCTGGGGATTCTGGTGTATAGCGCGCTGGTGCGGGCGGAATACCCGGACATTGGCTCCAACTTTGTCCCTACCGTTCTGATGGTTGCGCTGGTGTTCTGGATTGCGACGCGATTTAAGCGCAAGCGTAATCAGTAGGGATATCATCAGGAATATATGAAAACGGGAACCTCAGGGTTCCCGTTTTTGTTTACGCTTTACGCGTCAGCAGAACGCCGCATTCCATATGGTGGGTATAGGGGAACTGATCAAACAGCGCCAGCCGCGTTACCTCATGCGTTTCTGACAGCGTCTGCAGATTGTCGCTCAGGGTTTGCGGATTGCAGGAGATGTAAAGGATGCGCGGATAGGCCTGCACCATTTTCACCGTCTCTTCATCCAGGCCGCTGCGCGGCGGATCGACAAAAATCGTCTCGCATTCGTAGCTGGTCAGGTCAATCCCTTCCAGACGATTAAAGCTGCGTACGCCATTCATCGCCTGCGTAAACTCTTCCGCTGCCATGCGAATGATCTGCACGTTATCAATCTGGTTCACGGCAATGTTGTATTGCGCCGACGCAACAGAGGGTTTGGCAATTTCTGTCGCCAGCACGCGGCGGAAATTACGCGCCAGCGCCAGCGAGAAGTTACCATTGCCGCAATAAAGCTCCAGCAGGTCGCCCTGTGAATCCTGCGTCACATCCAGCGCCCACTCCAGCATCTGAATATTCATCGCCGCATTAGGCTGGGTAAAACTGTTCTCGACCTGACGATAGATAATCTCACGACCCGCCACGGGCAGACATTCGTCTACAAAGTCGCGATCCAGACAGATTTTGGTTTTGGTCGCACGGCCAATCAGCTGCACATCCAGCCCTTCCGCGCGCAGCTGGTCACGCAGCGCCGCAGCTGCCTGCTGCCACTCATCATCCAGCTTGCGGTGATAGAGCAAGGAAATCACAATCTGATTGCTCATGGTCGACAGATAATCGATCTGGAAGAGTTTATGACGCAGGGTCCGGTTATCACGGATCGCGGCGATCATCTTTGGCATCAGCTGGTTGATCAACTGGCTGGCCGCCGGGAACTGATCAACCCGGATTCGCTCCCGTGTCTGCTGGTCAAAGATGATGTGATAGATATCATCGCCGTCGTGCCACAGGCGAAATTCAGCGCGCATCCGATAGTGGCTGACCGGCGAACGGAACACCTCCACGTCGGGCGCAGCAAACGGCGTCATCATCGTCTCTAAACGACTGACTTTTTCCGCCAGCTGTGCGTCATACTCTTCAATGGGGAGATGTTCGGGTGTCATGAGCAATCCTGATTAATAGCTTACCAGCGGGCGATTGTAGGCATTCACTTGCTGATGTCCAGTCCTGCAGCGAGAAGATATTTAGCAGTCTGGACTTCCGTATCTCCACTCCGTAGACTGCAAGCGCCGGCCTCAAGCCCGAGTTACCAGGGAATCCAGTGTGAATCTGGAGCTGACGCGCAGCGGTAAGGAATGTCGTGATGTGTGCAAGTGCAGACACTGTCCTGCGGGATGGGAAGTCATCATCACCTATGGTTCCCAGCCCGAAGACCTGCCGGTGTAACGTCGCTACTCGTTCAATCATCGCGTTCTATTGATTGTCGGCCCGCGGCATCCTGCTTCGTCTTATGGATGCGATTAAAAATGACTAAAAAAACCGCATCGCTGTTCGCGCTGAGCGCAACGGCGATTTCCCTCTGGGCGCAAAACGGTTTTGCGCAGGGCAATGATGATACGCAAATCGTCACTGCCAACCGTTTTGCTGAACCCGTTTCAGGTGTGCTGGCACCGACCACCGTCGTCACGCGTGATGAGATTGATCGCTGGCAGGCCAAAAGCCTGACGGATGTGATGCGGCGTCTGCCGGGTGTCGATGTCGCACAGTATGGCGGACTGGGGCAGCAGAGTTCACTGTTTATTCGGGGAACCGAGTCCCGACATGTGCTGATCCTGATTGATGGTATCCGGCTTAATCAGGCGGGTATCAGCGGTTCATCTGACCTCAGCCAGATCCCTCTGTCGCTGGTGCAGCGCATCGAATATGTTCGCGGCGCGCGGTCTGCGGTTTACGGTTCTGATGCGATTGGCGGCGTGGTGAATATCATTACAGGTCGATCGCAACCGGGCACCACGCTGACGGCGGGCATGGGGTCAAATGGTTATCAGACATACGATGGTTCCACCCAGCAGAAACTGAGTGATGCGACAAAGCTGACCCTGGCTGGCAACTACACCTATACCAAAGGGTATGACGTGGTGGCGGGCTATCCCAATGACTATGGTCCGGCGCAGCACGATCGCGACGGCTTCATGAGCAAAACGTTGTATGGCAACCTTGAGCATCAGTTCAGCAATGAACTCAGCGGTTTTGTGCGCGGCTATGGGTTTGATAACCGTACCGCCTACGACGGATCATACACTTATAATGACAGCTTCACTAATATCATCGGTCTGGCGGATACCCGTCAGCTCTATAGCCAGACCTGGGATACCGGGTTACGCTTCAACCGTGACATTTACTCTACCCAGCTCATCGCCAGTTACGGCCATACTAAAGATATTAACTACGATCCGCGCAATGGCCGCTATGGCGCTGCATCCACCTTTGATGATGTCACCCAGTACAACCTGCAGTGGGGCAACACGGTGCAGGTGGGGCAGGGCGCCGTCAGCGCCGGTGTTGACTGGCAGAAAGAGACGACTGAGCCGGGCACGAACACTTTGTCAGAGGGCTATGAGCAGCGTAACACCGGCCTCTACCTGACCGGCCAGCAGCAGGTTGGCAGTGTCACCCTTGAAGGTGCGGTACGCGGTGACGATAACAATCAGTTCGGCTGGCATAACACCTGGCAGACGGCGGCGTCATGGGAGTTCATCTCTGGTTACCGCGCATTCGCCTCTTATGGCACGGCTTTTAAAGCACCGAATCTGTCGCAGGTTTACAGTCCGTTTTATGGTAATCGCGACCTCGACCCGGAAAAAAGTAAGCAGTGGGAAGGCGGTTTTGAAGGCCTTAGCGGGCCGGTGAACTGGCGCGTGTCGGGCTATCGCAATGACATTGATAATCTGATTGAAGGCGATCCGCAGACCTTCCGCTACTACAACGTTGAGCAGGCGCGTATTAAAGGCGTTGAAGCCACCGCCGGATTTGATACCGGGCCGCTGACGCATCAGTTCTCTTATGATTATGTTGATGCGCGGGATGGCAGCACCGATCAGCCCCTCATTCGCCGGGCTAAGCAGCAGGTGAAGTATCAGCTCGACTGGACGCTGTATGAGTTTGACTGGTCAGTCACCTACCATTATCTGGGCGACCGTTATGATACCGACTTTAACAGTTCACCCAGCCGACGCGTGAAGGTAGGAGGAGTGAGCCTGTGGGATCTCGCCGTCTCATATCCGGTCACTTCACAACTCACGGTTCGTGGTAGAATTGCCAACCTGTTCGATAAAGATTACGAGACAGTGTATGGCTATCAGACCCCAGGACGAGAGTATTACCTCAGCGGCAGCTACAACTTCTGATTTGCGCCCTACCGTGCTGGTGTTTGATTCCGGCGTCGGTGGGCTTTCTGTCTATGACGAGGTCCGTCAGCTATTGCCGGACCTGCATTATCTCTATGCCTTCGATAACGCGGGCTTCCCCTACGGTGAGAAAAGCGAGACCTTCATCGTGGAGCGGGTGGTCGCTATCGTTGAGGCTATTACGCAGCGCTACCCTCTCTCATTGGTCATCATCGCCTGTAATACGGCCAGCACAGTTTCATTACCCGCTTTACGTGAACGTTTTGCATTTCCTGTGGTGGGAGTGGTGCCGGCAATTAAACCGGCCGCGCGCCTGACGCGTAATGGCGTGGTGGGATTACTGGCAACGCGTGCTACGGTGCGCCGTCCTTATACCCATGAGCTGGTGTCGCAGTTTGCCGGTTCCTGCAACATTGAGATGCTGGGATCGGCAGAGCTGGTGGAACTTGCCGAAGCGAAGCTCCACGGTGCGGAGGTTGCACTGGATGAAGTGCGCCGTATTGTTCAGCCGTGGCTGAGGATGGCTGAGCCACCGGACACGGTCGTCTTAGGCTGTACGCATTTTCCTTTACTGCGCGAAGAGCTGCAGCAGGTGTTGCCTGAAGGAACGCGTCTGATTGATTCCGGTGCGGCAATCGCCCGACGTACCGTCTGGCTGCTGGAGCATGAAGCGCCAGAAGTGCACTCCTCGCAGCAGAATGTCGCATTCTGTACGGCGCTGGATGGCGAAGCGGGTCAGTTATCACCCGTTTTGCAGCGTTATGGCTTCCCGTTGCTCGAAAAACTGGCGCTTTAGCGACTTTTAGCTGAAAAAATCAGCACTCGGAATTTTATTTGAAATTAGCACTTGTCAGCCTCCGAGAACTCCCTATAATGCGCCTCCACTGACACGGCACAACGGCTTACGAAGCGCCGGGTTGAGTAGGTTCGAAATCATACGAACCAGTGAGTTAAGCGAAAATAAATGCTTGACTGACAATGCGGAAAGCGTAATATACGCAGCCCGCGCCGCAGTAAATCGCGGCATGCTCTTTAACAATTTATCAGACAATCTGTGTGGGCACTCGCAGGATTGATATCAGCGTCTTAGGACGCATCAAAATATCAAAGCCTCACGAGTGAACACATAATGAAATTCATTATGACGTTTTACAGATGAGCACCGCTTAACTTGTTTAAGCAAATCAAACTTAAATTGAAGAGTTTGATCATGGCTCAGATTGAACGCTGGCGGCAGGCCTAACACATGCAAGTCGGACGGTAGCACAGAGAGCTTGCTCTCGGGTGACGAGTGGCGGACGGGTGAGTAATGTCTGGGGATCTGCCCGATAGAGGGGGATAACCACTGGAAACGGTGGCTAATACCGCATAACGTCGCAAGACCAAAGAGGGGGACCTTCGGGCCTCTCACTATCGGATGAACCCAGATGGGATTAGCTAGTAGGCGGGGTAATGGCCCACCTAGGCGACGATCCCTAGCTGGTCTGAGAGGATGACCAGCCACACTGGAACTGAGACACGGTCCAGACTCCTACGGGAGGCAGCAGTGGGGAATATTGCACAATGGGCGCAAGCCTGATGCAGCCATGCCGCGTGTATGAAGAAGGCCTTCGGGTTGTAAAGTACTTTCAGCGGGGAGGAAGGCGGTGCGGTTAATAACCGCGTCGATTGACGTTACCCGCAGAAGAAGCACCGGCTAACTCCGTGCCAGCAGCCGCGGTAATACGGAGGGTGCAAGCGTTAATCGGAATTACTGGGCGTAAAGCGCACGCAGGCGGTCTGTTAAGTCAGATGTGAAATCCCCGGGCTTAACCTGGGAACTGCATTTGAAACTGGCAGGCTTGAGTCTTGTAGAGGGGGGTAGAATTCCAGGTGTAGCGGTGAAATGCGTAGAGATCTGGAGGAATACCGGTGGCGAAGGCGGCCCCCTGGACAAAGACTGACGCTCAGGTGCGAAAGCGTGGGGAGCAAACAGGATTAGATACCCTGGTAGTCCACGCCGTAAACGATGTCGACTTGGAGGTTGTTCCCTTGAGGAGTGGCTTCCGGAGCTAACGCGTTAAGTCGACCGCCTGGGGAGTACGGCCGCAAGGTTAAAACTCAAATGAATTGACGGGGGCCCGCACAAGCGGTGGAGCATGTGGTTTAATTCGATGCAACGCGAAGAACCTTACCTACTCTTGACATCCACGGAATTCGGCAGAGATGCCTTAGTGCCTTCGGGAACCGTGAGACAGGTGCTGCATGGCTGTCGTCAGCTCGTGTTGTGAAATGTTGGGTTAAGTCCCGCAACGAGCGCAACCCTTATCCTTTGTTGCCAGCGATTCGGTCGGGAACTCAAAGGAGACTGCCGGTGATAAACCGGAGGAAGGTGGGGATGACGTCAAGTCATCATGGCCCTTACGAGTAGGGCTACACACGTGCTACAATGGCGCATACAAAGAGAAGCGACCTCGCGAGAGCAAGCGGACCTCACAAAGTGCGTCGTAGTCCGGATCGGAGTCTGCAACTCGACTCCGTGAAGTCGGAATCGCTAGTAATCGTGGATCAGAATGCCACGGTGAATACGTTCCCGGGCCTTGTACACACCGCCCGTCACACCATGGGAGTGGGTTGCAAAAGAAGTAGGTAGCTTAACCTTCGGGAGGGCGCTTACCACTTTGTGATTCATGACTGGGGTGAAGTCGTAACAAGGTAACCGTAGGGGAACCTGCGGTTGGATCACCTCCTTACCTGAAGATACCTTCCCGCGCAGTGCTCACACAGATTGTCTGATAAAAAGTAACGAGCAGAAAAAACCTCTACAGGCTTGTAGCTCAGGTGGTTAGAGCGCACCCCTGATAAGGGTGAGGTCGGTGGTTCAAGTCCACTCAGGCCTACCAAATTCGCACTCACGCTGCGTTATGTTCCCGGCTCGCATAGTTCACTATGCTTCGCGGAAACATGCCTTGCCTGAGCACGAATTGCATTTCTCACGAAGTGTACTCGGTTGAGTGGTAGTAGTGGTCTCTGCAGTAACTGTATGGGGCTATAGCTCAGCTGGGAGAGCGCCTGCCTTGCACGCAGGAGGTCAGCGGTTCGATCCCGCTTAGCTCCACCATACCGTTTTAACTGTTTTTCTGAATACTTCAGAGCGTACCGGCAACGGTGTGCTGCGAAGTATTATGCTCTTTAACAATCCGGAACAAGCTGAAAATTGAAACGACGTGTCGTTTTCATTCTCCGTAATAAGAATGAAAAATACGACACGTTCGAGTCTCTCAAATGCTTGCAGTCTGCAGCGTTGAAAAACGCCTGTGGGTTGTGAGGTTAAGCGACTAAGCGTACACGGTGGATGCCCAGGCAGTCAGAGGCGATGAAGGACGTGCTAATCTGCGTAAAGCGACGGTAAGGTGATATGAACCGCTACAGCCGTCGATGTCCGAATGGGGAAACCCGGTGCACTCTGTGCATCATTGCAGCATGAATACATAGTGCTGCAAGGCGAACCGGGGGAACTGAAACATCTAAGTACCCCGAGGAAAAGAAATCAACCGAGATTCCCCCAGTAGCGGCGAGCGAACGGGGAGCAGCCCAGAGCCTGAATCAGCATGTGTGTTAGTGGAAGCGTCTGGAAAGTCGCAGGGTACAGGGTGATACTCCCGTACACAAAAGCACATGTGCTGTGAGCTCGATGAGTAAGGCGGGACACGTGGTATCCTGTCTGAATATGGGGGGACCATCCTCCAAGGCTAAATACTCCTGACTGACCGATAGTGAACCAGTACCGTGAGGGAAAGGCGAAAAGAACCCCGGCGAGGGGAGTGAAACAGAACCTGAAACCGTGTACGTACAAGCAGTGGGAGCCTTCTTTATGGGGGTGACTGCGTACCTTTTGTATAATGGGTCAGCGACTTATATTCTGTAGCAAGGTTAACCGTATAGGGGAGCCGCAGGGAAACCGAGTCTTAACTGGGCGTTAAGTTGCAGGGTATAGACCCGAAACCCGGTGATCTAGCCATGGGCAGGTTGAAGGTTGGGTAACACTAACTGGAGGACCGAACCGACTAATGTTGAAAAATTAGCGGATGACCTGTGGCTGGGGGTGAAAGGCCAATCAAACCGGGAGATAGCTGGTTCTCCCCGAAAGCTATTTAGGTAGCGCCTCGTGAACTCATCTTCGGGGGTAGAGCACTGTTTCGGCTAGGGGGCCATCCCGGCTTACCAACCCGATGCAAACTGCGAATACCGAAGAATGTTATCACGGGAGACACACGGCGGGTGCTAACGTCCGTCGTGAAGAGGGAAACAACCCAGACCGCCAGCTAAGGTCCCAAAGTCATGGTTAAGTGGGAAACGATGTGGGAAGGCACAGACAGCCAGGATGTTGGCTTAGAAGCAGCCATCATTTAAAGAAAGCGTAATAGCTCACTGGTCGAGTCGGCCTGCGCGGAAGATGTAACGGGGCTAAACCATGCACCGAAGCTGCGGCAGCGACACTATGTGTTGTTGGGTAGGGGAGCGTTCTGTAAGCCGTTGAAGGTGTGCTGTGAGGCATGCTGGAGGTATCAGAAGTGCGAATGCTGACATAAGTAACGATAAAGCGGGTGAAAAGCCCGCTCGCCGGAAGACCAAGGGTTCCTGTTCAACGTTAATCGGAGCAGGGTGAGTCGACCCCTAAGGCGAGGCCGAAAGGCGTAGTCGATGGGAAACAGGTTAATATTCCTGTACTCGGTGTTACTGCGAAGGGGGGACGGAGAAGGCTATATCAGCCGGGCGACGGTTGTCCCGGTTTAAGCGTGTAGGCGGAGGGTCCAGGTAAATCCGGTCCCTTATTAACGCTGAGGCGTGACGACGAGGCACTACGGTGCTGAAGTGATAAATGCCCTGCTTCCAGGAAAAGCCTCTAAGCATCAGGTAACACAGAATCGTACCCCAAACCGACACAGGTGGTCAGGTAGAGAATACCAAGGCGCTTGAGAGAACTCGGGTGAAGGAACTAGGCAAAATGGTGCCGTAACTTCGGGAGAAGGCACGCTGGCGCGTAGGTGGAGGGATTTACTCCCCGAGCCGAAGCCAGTCGAAGATACCAGCTGGCTGCAACTGTTTATTAAAAACACAGCACTGTGCAAACACGAAAGTGGACGTATACGGTGTGACGCCTGCCCGGTGCCGGAAGGTTAATTGATGGGGTTATCCGCAAGGAGAAGCTCTTGATCGAAGCCCCGGTAAACGGCGGCCGTAACTATAACGGTCCTAAGGTAGCGAAATTCCTTGTCGGGTAAGTTCCGACCTGCACGAATGGCGTAATGATGGCCAGGCTGTCTCCACCCGAGACTCAGTGAAATTGAACTCGCTGTGAAGATGCAGTGTACCCGCGGCAAGACGGAAAGACCCCGTGAACCTTTACTACAGCTTGACACTGAACATTGAGCCTTGATGTGTAGGATAGGTGGGAGGCTTTGAAGCGCGGACGCCAGTCTGCGTGGAGCCAACCTTGAAATACCACCCTTTAATGTTTGATGTTCTAACGTAGGCCCGTGATCCGGGCTGCGGACAGTGTCTGGTGGGTAGTTTGACTGGGGCGGTCTCCTCCTAAAGAGTAACGGAGGAGCACGAAGGTCAGCTAATCACGGTCGGACATCGTGAGGTTAGTGCAATGGCATAAGCTGGCTTGACTGCGAGAGTGACGGCTCGAGCAGGTGCGAAAGCAGGTCATAGTGATCCGGTGGTTCTGAATGGAAGGGCCATCGCTCAACGGATAAAAGGTACTCCGGGGATAACAGGCTGATACCGCCCAAGAGTTCATATCGACGGCGGTGTTTGGCACCTCGATGTCGGCTCATCACATCCTGGGGCTGAAGTAGGTCCCAAGGGTACGGCTGTTCGCCGTTTAAAGTGGTACGCGAGCTGGGTTTAGAACGTCGTGAGACAGTTCGGTCCCTATCTGCCGTGGGCGCTGGAGAATTGAGGGGGGTTGCTCCTAGTACGAGAGGACCGGAGTGAACGCACCACTGGTGTTCGGGTTGTCATGCCAATGGCATTGCCCGGTAGCTAAGTGCGGAAAAGATAAGTGCTGAAAGCATCTAAGCACGAAACTTGCCCCGAGATGAGTTCTCCCTGACCCCTTGAGGGTCCTGAAGGGACGTTGAAGACTACGACGTTGATAGGCCGGGTGTGTAAGCGCAGCGATGCGTTGAGCTAACCGGTACTAATGACCCGTGAGGCTTAACCTTACAACGCCAGAGGCGTTTTTGAGAGACACGATTTTCAGCCTTGTACCGGATATTCTGCGCGGCCCCCGGCGGCGGCGCGGAGACAGAATTTGCCTGGCGGCTTTAGCGCGGTGGTCCCACCTGACCCCATGCCGAACTCAGAAGTGAAACGCCGTAGCGCCGATGGTAGTGTGGGGTCTCCCCATGCGAGAGTAGGGAACTGCCAGGCATCAAATTTGTTCCTTTTCCTCTGACAGGGAAAATAACGGGAACAGACGGTTATCAGCCGGTTGCTGATAAGCGTGAAAGAATCGGTGGAGCGGTAGTTCAGTTGGTTAGAATACCTGCCTGTCACGCAGGGGGTCGCGGGTTCGAGCCCCGTCCGTTCCGCCACCCTATTAGGGGCGTAGTTCAATTGGTAGAGCACCGGTCTCCAAAACCGGGTGTTGGGGGTTCGAGTCCCTCCGCCCCTGCCAGAAAACGATCCTTTGCTTCGGCAAAGGATTTTTTTTTTGCCTTCAGAAAGGCAAAAAAGAAGAACCAGCTAAATCTAACTGGTCTCATCTCTTCCCTGCTTGCTTCTCTACCTGCCGATCTTTAGCTGTTTTGCCTGACCAGAATCGGGAATTTAAGCAACTGCCGGATATGCGCCTGCTGATCGCTGTTCTGCAACCAGACAGCATAGAGCGGACGAACGGCGACGGGCGTATCCGGGATCACCATCAACTCACTGTAAACGCTTTGCCAGAAGTCAGGCAGGAACGCGCACGCGCCGGTGGTATGCAGCAGTTCACGGGTAACATGCGCCGACGTTGTGGTCAGTACTGGCACATCATCCGCCCCGGAAAGGTAGCTCTGATGCTGATGAAAATCTGCTCCCCATTCCAGTTTAATGTAATCATATTTTTCGCGTTTCTCGCTCTGCCGGGCGCAGAACAGCGCCAGCGAGATATGACCAATCTGCTGACTGGTTAACTCATCCATTTTAGGCGCTTCAGTGGTGATCAACAGATCCAGCTGGCGTTCATGGAGCTGCTTAACCAGCAGGTGTCGTTGTGCCACGCGCGCTTCTAAATGCAGGCTTTCACGATTCTCATACAGCGTCTGTAGCCACGGCGTCAGATAAGCCTCCCATAGCGATGCACTGGCACCGATCGAAAGCTCATGGTGCTGCTGAGTGTGGGAAACCTCCTTCTTTGCCATCATCCAGGTGCTCATCAGGCTTTCAGCATAGGGAAGCAGGCGCTCTCCGGCCGCTGTCAGACGTATGTTATTGCGATGCCGTGTAAAAAGGTTAACGCCAAGTTGATTCTCTAACTGGCGGATGCGAAAACTGACAGCAGATTGCGTAAGGTAAAGTGCTTCTGCAGCACGCCCGAAATGGCGTGTTCTGCTCACTTCCAGGAAAGTTTTCAGTAATTCCGTATCCACAGCGTTCTCCCAAAAAATGTTTGTCGTATAGATTTAAATGTTTTGTTTTACACTCTGTCAAGCCTATCTAATACTCCGCGCCATTAACAGCACGGCATTAGAAAATCAGGAGCGTGTAACATGGCGGAAAGCTTCTCAACAGAGAATCGTTTCTTTGATAACAAACATTACCCGCGTGGTTTCTCACGCCACGGTGACTTTACTATTAAAGAAGCTCAGCTTCTTGAACGCCACGGTTTCGCCTTTAATGAGCTGGATTTATCAAAGCGTGAGCCTGCAACAGAAGAAGAACGTCTGTTTATTGAAGTATGTCGTGGCGTGCGTGAGCCGCAAACGGAAGCCGAACGTGTATGGTCTAAATATATGACCCGCATTAAGCGTCCTAAGCGTTTTCATACGCTTTCCGGCGGTAAACCGCAGATGGACACCGTCGAAGACTTTACCGACAGCGACGATTAACAGAGAAGGGGCGAAAGCCCCTTTTTTATTGCAGGCTGTTATGCAGATGAATCATTAAACGATCAATCGTGCGATAACTGACAGCTTCCTGCAGATGATGCCGGCTGATCTCTGCCTCTCCCGCCAGATCGGCCACGGTACGCGCCACCTTCAAAATCCGCTGCCATGCCCGTACAGATAAACCCAGTTTCTCCAGTACTGACTCCAGCCACTCCGCATCCTCCTTAGCCGGCTGACACCAGCGCATAATCTCCGCATTGTTTAAATGCGCATTAATTTTTCCTGCACGGGTCAGCTGAATCTCCCGCGCCGCGACCACCCGATGACGAACCCGTTCAGACGTTTCTGCTGCAGGGCGTTGACCGCTAAGCATTCCACCTGGAAGTAGCGGCACCTCCAGCGAAAGATCAAAACGATCGAGAAAAGGGCCGGACAGCTTGCTGAGATAACGCAGCACCTGCTGAGGTGAGGTGCGGTTATGCTGTCCCTGATAATGTCCGGTTGGACTTGGGTTCATAGCAGCAATCAGCTGAAATCGTGCCGGATAGGTGACTTTTGCGCGGGCACGCGAAATAGCGATGACACCCGACTCTAATGGCTCGCGCAGAGAGTCCAGCACCTTGCGATCAAATTCCGGCAACTCATCCAGAAATAGCACGCCGTTATGCGCCAGTGAGATCTCGCCGGGGCGTGGCAGCGATCCACCACCAATCAAAGCATAGAGAGATGCGCTATGGTGAGGCGACCTGAAAGGCCGGGTACGCCATTGTCGGTGCAGAGTACTGCTATTGTTCACCAGGCTGGCGATTGCCGCGCATTCCAGTGCTTCCTGGTCGGTTAAAGAAGGCATGATGCCGGGCAGCCGGGTGGCAAGCATGGTTTTACCGGTGCCAGGCGGGCCAATCAGTAACAGGTTATGCCCGCCAGCCGCCGTGATCTCCAGCGCTCTGCGTCCCTGTTCCTGACCAATAATATCTGCGAGGTCGTCAGCAGGTGGATTGCCCTGATGCTCAGGAGACTGCGCTGTCGGTAACGTGAGTTCATTGCGCAGAAAAGTGCATACGTCGCTGAGGTTAGAGGCGACCAGCGATGATCCCTGACGGATAAGTCCGGCATCCGCCTGATTTTCAGCAGAGAGAACCAGCTGTCGTCCAGCCTGAATTGCTACCATGGCTGCCGGAATCGCGCCCTGAACACCGCACAGCGCGCCGTCGAGTGCCAGTTCACCCAGAAACTCATAGTGCATCAGCTTGTCGGCAGGAAGCTGCTCAGAGGCGACCAGAATGGCGATTGCCATAGGTAAGTCATACCTTCCGCCCTCTTTGGGTAAGTCCGCTGGAGCCAGATTGATGGTGACCCGCTTTGCCGGAAAGGTGAAACCGCTGTTGATAATGGCGCTGCGTACCCGCTCACGCGCTTCTTTGACCGTGGTTTCCGGCAGGCCTACCAGGGTCAAGGCAGGCAGGCCGTTACTGATATGTGCCTCAATGGTCACCAGCGGGGCTTCCACCCCCAGTGCTGCCCGGGTCAGAACTTTTGACAATGACATACTCGCTCCTTGTTGCCGTCAGTCTGGTGACTGCATCAAAGAAAAGCGAGCACAGCATCAGCACAGTTCGGGACATCGCACACCCCATCGAAAGTTGTTTCATGGCGTTTTAAAACGCTGCGCGACAGTACGCAAATTCATCGAAATATTATTACGTCCCTGAAGTGATGAATAATTATCATTATATAATTATTTCTTGTATTACAGATTGATAGGCCTTGATTCTGCGCAACAAGCTAAAATAAATCTGTAAAAAAAGTTGTGTCATGCCCCCTGACTATGATAACTCTGTAGGCATTACTTCGAACACGAAAAAGAATTGAACAACACATGAAAGCCCTTCTACAAGTGATTAGCCTGGTCGTGATTAGCGTGGTGGTGGTTATTAACCTACCGTGCGGGGCAACGCTTGGAGAAAGAAAGGCTTAAAAATCAAGCCTCGAATCCGAAAAACCCCCGCACCGAAAGGTCCGGGGGTTTTTTTTCGACCCGAGGAAATATCAGTAAATCCACAAGGAACAAACAATGAACAGTAGCATAAAATTCTGTTGTTCCGGTCAGGACACAGGAGAATAGCGATGACAGGTGCACAGTGGGTAGTTCAGGCTTTACGCGCGCAGGGTGTTGATACCGTATTTGGTTACCCGGGCGGCGCCATCATGCCGGTATACGACGCGCTCTATGATGGCGGCGTGGAACACCTACTGTGTCGTCACGAGCAGGGCGCTGTGATGGCGGCAATCGGCTATGCCCGTTCAACCGGCAAAACCGGCGTCTGTATCGCCACTTCCGGCCCCGGCGCGACAAACCTGATCACCGGTCTGGCGGATGCCATGATGGATTCAGTGCCGGTTGTGGCGGTAACGGGTCAGGTCACCTCGGCCTTCATCGGCACCGATGCCTTTCAGGAGATTGACGTACTGGGACTCTCTCTGGCCTGCACCAAGCACAGCTTCCTGGTGGAATCGCTGGATGAGCTGCCCGCCATCATGGCGGAAGCTTTTGCGCTGGCGCAGTCAGGCCGTCCTGGCCCGGTACTGATTGATATCCCGAAAGACATTCAGATTGCACAGGGTGAACCCGCGCCGCATCTGGTTCCGGTTGAAGAAGGAAATGCGCTGCCGCATCAGGCGATTGACCAGGCACGTGCACTGATGGCGCAGGCCAGAAAGCCCATGCTCTACGTTGGCGGCGGTGTTGGTCTGGCGCAGGCGGTTCCGGCACTGCGTGCGCTGGCAGAAGAGACCGGCATTCCGGCGGTCGCTACCCTGAAGGGACTGGGCAGTGTGGACCCACACAGTGACGTTTACCTTGGCATGCTGGGGATGCATGGTACCAAAGCCGCTAACCTGGCCGTACAGGCGTGTGACCTGCTGATCGCGGTCGGTGCCCGTTTCGACGACCGCGTCACCGGCAAGCTGGATACCTTCGCACCGCACGCCAGCGTCATTCATCTCGATATCGACCCCGCTGAATTAAACAAATTACGTCGCGCTCATGTCTCTCTGCAGGGCGATCTTAACGAACTGCTGCCCGCCCTGAGTCAGCCTTTATCTATCAACGCCTGGCGCGATGAGGTGCAGGCACTGAAAGCCAGCCATACATGGCGCTATGACCATCCGGGCGACGCGATCTATGCGCCGCTGCTGCTGAAGCAGCTTTCCGATCGCAAACCGGCGAATGCCGTCGTCACCACTGATGTTGGTCAGCACCAGATGTGGACAGCGCAACATATGGATTTCAGCGCGCCGGAGAACTTCATCACCTCCAGCGGCTTAGGCACTATGGGCTTTGGCTTACCGGCTGCCATCGGTGCGCAGGTTGCACGTCCGGACGATACAGTGATCTGTGTCTCGGGCGATGGCTCCATCATGATGAACATCCAGGAGCTGGGCACCATCAAGCGCGGCAGGCTGCCGGTCAAAATCGTACTGATGGATAACCAGCGTCTGGGCATGGTGCGCCAGTGGCAGCAGCTGTTTTTCGATGGTCGCTACAGTGAAACTAACCTGTCCGACAATCCCGACTTCCTCACGCTGGCCAGCGCGTTCAACATTCCCGGCCAGCGCATTACCCGTAAAGATCAGGTCGACGCCGCCCTTGATGCTCTGCTGAACAGCGAAGGTCCTTACTTCCTGCATGTTGCAATAGATGAGCATGAAAACGTCTGGCCACTGGTACCGCCGGGTGCCAGCAATGCAAACATGATGGAGAAAACCGTATGAACCAGCATCAATTGTCTATCGAAGCCCGTTTCCGCCCTGAAATATTAGAGCGCATTTTACGCGTCGTGCGTCACCGCGGTTTTCAGGTCTGTTCTATGAACATGGCCTCAGTCGCCAACGCAGAAAACATTAATATTGAAATGACCGTTGCCAGCCAGCGCTCCGTCGATTTACTGTCTTCGCAGTTAAGTAAATTGATCGACGTTGCATGCGTTCAGATTCAACAACAGACAACACAACAAATCCGCGCGTAGCCGCGAGAGGGAATAACAATGAGCACGAAGAAAGCAGACTTTATTTGGTTCAATGGCGAGATGGTTAAGTGGGAAGAAGCGAAGGTCAGCGTCATGTCCCACGCCTTGCACTACGGTACGTCGGTATTTGAAGGCGTCCGCTGCTACGACTCTCACAAAGGACCGGTTGTGTTCCGTCATCGTGAACACATGCAACGTCTGCACGACTCCGCCAAAATCTACCGTTTCCCGATTAAAAGCAGCGTTGATGAGCTGATGGAAGCGTGCCGCGAAGTCATCCGCGTAAACAAACTGAAAAGTGCTTATATCCGTCCGCTGGCCTTCGTCGGCGATGTGGGCCTGGGCGTCAACCCGCCAGATGGCTTCACGACTGACGTGATCATTGCCGCCTTCCCGTGGGGCGCTTACCTGGGCGCTGAAGCGCTGGAAAACGGCATCGATGCCATGGTCTCTTCATGGAACCGCGTGGCGCCAAACACTCTGCCAACCGCCGCTAAAGCGGGTGGTAACTACCTCTCCTCACTGCTGGTGGGCAGCGAAGCCCGTCGTCATGGCTATCAGGAAGGCATTGCGCTGGATACTAATGGCCTGATCTCAGAAGGTGCTGGCGAAAACCTGTTTGAAGTTAAAGATGGCGTGCTCTATACCCCGCCATTTACCTCTTCGGCACTGCCGGGCATTACCCGCGATGCGATCATTACGCTGGCACGTGATATGGGCATTGAAGTGCGTGAGCAGACTCTGTCGCGTGAATCCCTCTATCTGGCTGATGAAGTCTTTATGTCTGGCACCGCGGCAGAAATCACACCGGTGCGCAGCGTTGACCGCATTCAGGTGGGCGAAGGCAAATGTGGTCCGGTCACCAAACGTGTCCAGCAGGCCTTCTTTGGTCTGTTCACGGGCGAAACAGAAGACAAATGGGGCTGGTTAGATCCGGTTAACCCATAATCAGATACAGCGCGGGCGTCATCTGACGTCCGCGAGCTAATTCTTACTGGAGTAAATAGAGCATGCCTAAGTACCGTTCCGCCACTACCACCCATGGCCGCAATATGGCGGGTGCCCGTGCCTTATGGCGCGCGACAGGAATGACCGACGACGATTTCGGCAAGCCGATTATCGCTGTGGTTAACTCATTCACCCAATTTGTCCCTGGCCACGTTCACCTCCGCGACCTGGGTAAACTCGTCGCTGAGCAGATCGAAGCGGCGGGCGGTGTGGCTAAAGAGTTCAACACCATCGCGGTGGATGACGGTATTGCCATGGGTCATGGCGGCATGCTGTATTCACTGCCTTCGCGTGAGCTGATTGCTGACTCGGTCGAGTACATGGTTAACGCGCACTGCGCCGACGCCATGGTCTGTATTTCTAACTGCGACAAAATCACCCCAGGTATGCTGATGGCGTCTCTGCGCCTCAATATTCCGGTGATTTTCGTTTCAGGCGGCCCGATGGAAGCGGGTAAAACTAAGCTTTCTGACCAGATCATCAAGCTGGACCTGGTTGATGCGATGATTCAGGGTGCCAACCCGAACGTCAGCGATGCCGACAGCGATCAGATCGAACGCTCTGCCTGTCCGACCTGCGGCTCCTGTTCCGGTATGTTCACCGCCAACTCGATGAACTGCCTGACCGAAGCACTCGGCCTGTCGCAGCCTGGTAATGGTTCACTGCTGGCCACGCACGCCGATCGCAAAGAGCTGTTCATTAATGCCGGTAAGCGTATCGTCAGCCTGACTAAGCGCTACTATGAGCAGGATGACGTCAACATGCTGCCGCGTAACATCGCGAACAAGGCCGCTTTCGAGAACGCTATGATGCTGGATATCGCCATGGGCGGCTCCACCAACACTGTGCTGCACCTGCTGGCGGCGGCACAGGAAGGCGACATCGACTTCAACATCTCCGACATCGATCGCCTGTCACGTAAAGTGCCTCAGCTTTGTAAAGTCGCACCAAGTACCCCGAAATACCACATGGAAGACGTGCATCGCGCAGGTGGCGTTTTCGCGATTCTGGGCGAGCTGGATCGCGCAGGTCTGTTCGACAGCAGCGCGCGCAACATCCTGCAGCAGACGATGCGTGAAACGCTGGATCAGTACGACATCATGCTGACCAAAGATCAGGCGGTAAAAGATATGTTCCGCGCGGGCCCGGCGGGCATACGTACTACCCAGGCATTCTCGCAGAACTGCCGCTGGGACACGCTGGATGATGACCGTGCCGAAGGCTGTATCCGCACCCGCGAAAACGCTTACTCTCAGGATGGCGGTCTGGCCGTGCTCTACGGCAACATTGCCGAAGATGGCTGTATCGTTAAAACCGCGGGCGTAGACAAAGAGATCCTGACCTTCACCGGTCCGGCCAAAGTCTATGAAAGCCAGGATGACGCGGTAGAAGCGATTCTGGGCGGCAAAGTAGTCGCAGGCGACGTGGTCGTCATCCGCTACGAAGGGCCAAAAGGCGGGCCGGGCATGCAGGAAATGCTCTATCCGACCACCTATCTGAAATCGATGGGCCTGGGCAAAAGCTGCGCACTGATCACCGACGGTCGTTTCTCCGGTGGTACATCAGGCCTCTCTATCGGCCACGCTTCGCCTGAAGCGGCCAACGGCGGCACTATTGCGCTGGTCAAAGATGGCGACATCATTGAAATTGATATCCCTAACCGCGGCATCAAACTCGCTGTGCCGGATAACGAACTGCACGCCCGCCGTGAAGAGCAGCAGGCACGTGGCGATGCGGCGTATACGCCGGTCAATCGTCAGCGTGAAGTCTCCTTTGCGCTGCGTGCTTACGCATTACTCGCGACCAGTGCTGACAAAGGCGCCGTCCGCGATAAGAGCAAGCTGGGAGGCTAACCATGGCCGAGTCTCAACCGCTACCCGACGCGCCATGCGGCGCGGAGTATCTGCGCGCAGTGCTGCGTTCACCGGTGTATGAAGTGGCACAGGTGACGCCGCTGCAGGTTATGGAAAAAATTTCATCGCGTCTTGGCAATACCATTCTGGTGAAGCGGGAGGATCGCCAGCCGGTACACAGTTTCAAGCTGCGCGGTGCCTACGCGATGATTGCCGGTCTGAACGAAGAGCAGAAAGCGCGCGGCGTGGTGACAGCATCAGCCGGTAATCATGCGCAGGGCGTGGCGCTCTCCGCGACGAAGCTGGGCATCAAGTCACTGATTGTGATGCCGCTGGCGACCGCAGACATCAAGGTTGATGCGGTGCGCGCATTTGGCGGTGAGGCTTTTCTGTTTGGGGCCAATTTTGACGAGGCGAAAGCCAAAGCGATAGAACTCGCTGAACAGCGTGGCTATACCTTCGTGCCGCCGTTTGACCATCCGGCTGTGATTGCCGGACAGGGCACGCTGGCGATGGAGTTGTTGCAGCAGGATGCGCACCTCGACCGGGTCTTTGTCCCGGTGGGTGGCGGCGGTCTGGCTGCGGGCGTTGCGGTGCTGATCAAGCAGCTGATGCCGCAGATTAAAGTCATCGCGGTGGAGTCAGAAGATTCAGCCTGCCTTAAAGCGGCGCTGGACGCCGGTCATCCGGTCGATCTGCCACGCGTCGGGCTGTTTGCCGAAGGCGTCGCGGTTAAGCGGATTGGCAGTGAAACCTTCCGGCTCTGTCAGGCCTACATTGATGACATCATCACCGTCGACAGCGATGCCATTTGCGCTGCGATGAAAGACCTGTTCGAAGATGTTCGTGCCGTGGCGGAGCCGTCTGGCGCGCTGGCGCTGGCGGGCATGAAGAAGTATATCCAGCAGCACGAGATCAAAGGCGAGCGGCTGGCGCACGTCTTGTCCGGGGCCAACGTTAACTTCCACGGTCTGCGTTACGTCTCCGAGCGTTGCGAGCTGGGTGAACAGCGTGAAGCGCTGCTGGCCGTCACCATCCCGGAACAGCAGGGCAGCTTCCTGCGTTTCTGCCAGACGCTGGGCGGACGTTCAATCACCGAGTTCAACTACCGCTACGCGGACGCGGACAAAGCCTGCATCTTTGTTGGTGTACGTCTGACGCGTGGCGTGGAAGAGCGCAGCGAGATCATCAGTGAACTCACCCGCGGTGGTTATCAGGTGGTCGATCTGTCAGATGATGAGATGGCAAAACTGCATGTGCGTTACATGGTGGGCGGACGCCCTTCCAAGCCGCTGCGTGAACGGCTCTTCAGCTTTGAATTCCCGGAGGCACCTGGCGCGTTGCTGAAGTTCCTGCAAACGCTGGGCACCCACTGGAATATCTCGCTGTTTCATTACCGCAGCCATGGCACCGACTACGGTCGTGTGCTGGCGGCTTTTGAACTCGGCAGCGATGAGCCACGTTTCGAGGAGCATCTCACCGACCTGGGTTACGACTTTCATGACGAAAGCCAGAACCCGGCGTTCCGCTTCTTCCTGTCAGGCCACTGATTACAGCTGGCTCCAGAAAGCACTAATCAGCGGCTCTCCGAGCCGCTTTTTTTGCACGCAGATGCCGAGTTCGAACGGCGCAACCGAGTCAATATTCTCCAGCAACAGCACGCGGTTCCGCACCGGATCCGGACTGTTCTCCAGCACCACATCCGGCAACAGTGTAATACCGCAACCCAGCGCCACCATCGAGACAATCGCTTCATGGCCCGATACCGTGGCGTAAATCACCGGATTCGGGATGCGCTGGCGGCGAAACCAGAGATCGATACGCCGCCGTGCCGGTCCCTGCACCGGCAGGATAAACGGAATTTTTGACCAGTCGGGCTGCGGCTGGGTGGCCTGGGTGCGGACGGCACAGGGCAGTGCGGGCGCAATCAGCACCAGCGGGATCAGCCCCAGTGGCATAAAATCAATGCTGGCGGGCAGGGTTTCAGGCCGTCCGGCAATCGCCAGATCGGCATCGCCGGAGTGCACTTTTTCTACCGCATCCGCAGCATCGCCAGTATCCAGTTTGATTTCGACCTGCGGATGTTCCGCGCGAAAGCGATCGAGAATCGGCGGCAGATGACTGTAGGCCGCCGTCACAGAACAGAACAGTCGCAGTTCGCCGCTAAGTGACGGGCCGTTAAGATCCATCACATGGCGCAGTTGCTGATACTGCAACAGCGTCTGCTGGGCAAACTGGCGCAGGCGTTCGCCCGCTTCCGTTAACGTCACGGTGCGGTTATCACGCAGAAAGAGCGCATGGCCGACATCGTCTTCAAGCCGCTGGATCTGGCGTGACAGTGTGGAAGGGCTGACGTGCATCGCACGCGCCGTGCGCCCGAAGTGGCAGCTTTCTGCCAGATGAAGAAACAGTTTCAGATCCCGTAAATCCATGCGCGCGTCGCCTCTGTTTAGTGTTGCATTTATTGCAATGTGACGTTGTTAATATATCAATTTAAGCAACAGAATTCCTGTCATATGATGGGGTCATTCGCGGCGTTGCATGACACGCCGTTCCTGAACAAAAAAAGCAAACACAACCTTATCGGAGTACCCATGGCTAACTATTTCAACACATTGAACCTGCGCAACCAGCTGGCGCAATTAGGCAAATGTCGTTTCATGGCGCGTGATGAATTCGCGGATGGTGCCAGTTTCCTGAAAGGCAAAAAAGTCGTTATCGTTGGCTGTGGCGCGCAGGGCCTGAACCAGGGTCTGAACATGCGTGATTCAGGTCTGGATGTCGCCTATGCACTGCGTGCCGAAGCGATTGCTGAGAAACGCCCTTCATGGCGCAAAGCGACCGATAACGGTTTCAAAGTGGGTACTTACGAAGATCTGATCCCGCAGGCGGACCTGGTGGTTAACCTGACGCCAGACAAGCAGCACTCTGCTGTCGTTCAGGCTGTTCAGCCGCTGATGAAAGATGGCGCTGCGCTGGGTTACTCGCACGGTTTCAACATCGTTGAAGTGGGCGAAAGCATCCGTAAAGACATCACCGTAGTCATGGTGGCACCGAAGTGCCCGGGTACAGAAGTCCGTGAAGAGTACAAACGCGGCTTTGGTGTTCCGACGCTGATCGCGGTTCACCCGGAAAACGATCCAAAAGGCGAAGGCATGGCGATTGCTAAAGCCTGGGCAGCAGCGACCGGCGGCGATCGTGCTGGCGTTCTGGAGTCCTCCTTCGTTGCAGAAGTGAAATCTGACCTGATGGGTGAGCAGACCATCCTGTGCGGCATGCTGCAGGCGGGTTCACTGCTCTGCTTCGACAAGCTGGTGGCTGAAGGTACGGACCCGGCTTACGCAGAAAAACTGATTCAGTTCGGCTGGGAAACCATTACCGAGTCACTGAAGTTTGGTGGCATCACCCTGATGATGGATCGTCTCTCTAACCCGGCGAAACTGCGCGCTTATGCGCTGTCAGAGCAGCTGAAAACCATCATGGCGCCGCTGTTCCAGAAGCACATGGATGACATCATCTCCGGCGAATTCTCTTCCGGCATGATGGCTGACTGGGCTAACGATGATAAAAACCTGCTGACCTGGCGTGAAGAGACCGGCCAGACCGCATTCGAAACTGCCTCACAGTATGAAGGCAAAATCGAAGAGCAGGAGTACTACGACAAAGGCGTAGTGATGGTTGCAATGGTTAAAGCGGGCGTTGAGCTGGCGTTTGAAACCATGGTCGATGCCGGCATCATCGAAGAGTCTGCTTACTACGAATCACTGCATGAGCTGCCGCTGATTGCGAACACCATCGCACGTAAGCGTCTTTATGAAATGAACGTAGTTATCTCTGATACCGCCGAATATGGTAACTACCTGTTCTCCTTCGCTGCGGTGCCGCTGCTGAAAGAGTTCATGACCACGCTGCAGCCAGGCGATCTGGGTAAAGCGGTTGAAGGCACGCAGGTCGACAACGCGCAACTGCGTGATGTCAACGAATCGGTTCGCCAGCATCCGATTGAAACTGTTGGCCGCAAACTGCGTGGCTACATGACCGATATGAAGCGTATCGCTGTCGCGGGCTAATAACCGGCAACACAGTATTCAGCAAAACAAACCCCGGCTCGTCGGGGTTTTTTGTTTGTGAACACTGCCTGCATTGCTATAAGACCGTGCCTGTGTCCTTAAGCTTCTTCATTGCTGCCAATATCACTACGCCTTTAAACGCGATTCAGCTTTTTCGAACAGACAACTAATCCACTTCAAGCGATGGGAGCATACGCCTGTAGCAAAGCATCGCGGGCCAGGGACAAAAACGCCGGGAGCGTTTTTGAACAACGCAAAGCGTTGGCCCGTTTACGGGCGCACCTCAGGGATGAGGTGCGTAATCGCCCGCGCTGAGCCCGCCAGGGATGGCGTCTTTTGCGTCTTTGCGAAAGGCGTATGCTCCCTGAGCCTGTCACCTGACCATAAGGCGATGCTTTTTTTAGCCCTTCAGAGCAGTTGTACTCTGTGAGCCCGCTCCATAAAAAAACCCGGCGGCTGCCGGGTTTCACTGACCTTCATCCAACAGGATTAAACGTCATACAATGTCTGGTGACGCGTCTCTTTACAGGCCAGCAACGCTATCAGCGTCAGCACCGCCATCGACGCCAGATACAGCCCCACTGCCTGCAGACCATAATTGGCATTCAGCCAGGTCGCGATGTACGGCGCAACCGAGGCACCCAGAATCGAGGAGAGATTATAGGAGAACGAGGCACCGGTATAACGCACTTCGGTCGGGAACAGCTCCGGCAGCAGCGCGCCCATCGGGCCAAACGTCAGCCCCATAATGCTCAGACCCAGCAGCAGAAACGCCATCACCAGCGCCTGTGAACCGGAACCCAGCATTGCCGGGAACAGGAACGAAAACGCGATAATCATCAGCGTAATGGTAATCATCGTCTTGCGACGACCAAAACGGTCGGCCAGCAAACCGGCAATCGGCACCATCACACCAAAACCAATCACCGCCAGCATCAGCATCCACAGCATACTGTTACGCGGAATGCCCAGACCCGCTGGTGCTGGCGTGGTGCCATAGCTCATCGAATAGACGGTCATGATATAGAACAGCGTATAGGTCGCCAGCATGATAAAGGTGCCGAGAATGGTGGCAGTCAGATGCTTGCCCAGCAGCGCCGCAATCGGCACGCGAACCTGCTTCTTCTCTTTCTGCACTTTGGCAAACACCGGGCTCTCATGCAGCGACACGCGCACATACAGGCCAATCAGCACTAGTACAGCGGAGAGAATAAACGGCACACGCCAGCCCCACTGCATAAACTGTTCATCGGTCAGCAGCCAGGAGAGCAGCAGGAAAGTCCCGTTCGCGAAGAAAAAGCCAATCGGCGCACCCAGTTGAGGGAAAGAGCCATAAAGCGCACGCTTCTTCGCCGGGGCGTTTTCCGTCGCCAGCAGCGCCGCGCCGCCCCATTCACCGCCCAGCCCCAGCCCCTGACCAAAACGCGCCAGCGCCAGCAGCAGCGGCGCCAGCACACCGATGGTTTCATAGCTCGGCAACAGGCCGATCACCACGGTAGAGATCCCCATGGTCAGCAGCGAGGCAACCAGCGTGGCTTTACGCCCGACGCGATCGCCAAAGTGACCAAACACCGCAGAGCCAATCGGGCGCGCGATAAAGGCGATAGCAAAAGTGGCCAGCGACTGTAGCGTCGCGACCGTGGCATCACCCTGCGGGAAGAAAATGTGCGGGAAAACAATGACCGCAGCAGTGGCATAAATATAGAAGTCAAAGAACTCGATGGCCGTGCCGACCAGCGAGGCAATCACCACTTTACTGCGTGAGTTAACCGGTGTGGGATCCTGCTGTTTGTCGAGTGTATCTGTGAGGGAGGCTTGCATAACTGTTTCTTATTTGTAAATACAGACAAAGAATCTTACGCATCTGCCAGAGCGCATTCAATGATGAAAACCCGCGCCGCGTCTGGCTTCAGAGGGCAAAAAGAGGATAATTTCTGTGGTGTGACGAATGCCGGGCGATACCGGGGTAAACCGGACGATATCTGGCGGGATACTCTAAGAAAGGGCTAAATAAAAGTGACCCCTTAGCTATTCATCCTGTTATCTGGTGAAAAAATAGCCGAAGGGTGACATTTTCCGCTGTTGTTAACGGATTACGATGCTTTGCGGCGGGATGCGCTGCCCGCTTCCGGCATCTGAGGGTCGTCTTTATATTTGGCCGTCGCGATCCACGCTGCACAGAACAGCGTCAGACGGGCGAAGAAATAGAAGAACGCCATCAGACCGAGTACAGAACCAAAGGCTGCACCGGAAGGTGAGGTCGCCAGCTTCGGCAGCGTCAGCGTCATCACAAACTTAATCACCTCAAAGCCGATTGCCGCTAGCAGGGTGCCGCGGAACAGTGCTTTCTTGCGCGGCTTATGACGCGGCAGGATCCAGAAAATCCAGAGGAACAACAGATAGTTCGCCAGAACGGAAATCGACGTGGCGATAATGGTCAGGGCAGGCCGTAACCACTCAATGCCATCCAGCCCCAGCGCACTCACAATGGTCGCCTGGGCAGAACCGGCCACCGAGGTCAGCGACAGCGTAATCACCAGCGCCAGCATCAGACCCGTCAGCGACAGGAAGTCGCGAATATAACGCTTCCAGATCTTCTCTTTGTCATCCGGTTTACGTTCCCACACGTCGCGCGACTGGGCGCGGATCGCTTCACGCAGATTACCCATCCAGTTAAGACCGGAGTAGAGCGCCAGCAGTAAACCGGTGATACCCACGGTGGCACGCTGCTGAATGGCGGTATTCACCGTATTCTTCAGCGTGGTTGCCAGCGTCGGGTCACTGATGCTGCTGACGATTTTGTTGATGATATCGGTCAGCAGATCCTGATTCGATGCCAGCACAAAACCCACGGCGGCAAACGACACCATCAGAATGGGGATCAGCGATAAAAATGAAAAATAAGTAATGGCTGCGCCAAACTGACTGCCGAGTCGGTCATTAAAGCGGTCGAGAGCGCGAATAAAATGCGCTACCGCCGGAATAGACTGGAACCAGGTGGCGAAGCGCGACACGCGAACAATCGACTCATCCACGGTGTGATTGCCGGTTTTAATATCGATAAGCGGCTTTTCTGGCTGCATATCCTGCGGGTTTTCCTGCTTGTCTGTCATAGACCTTCACTGTCCTGTTTATCATTAAAATCAAAGTATAGCCGCTCAGGTGACGTACTCCTGTAACACCTGACTCAGCCACTCCATAAATACCCTTACGCGGCGTGCCACATTGCGCCGGTGCGGATAGAGCAGATGGATCGGCATCGGTCTGGCGGGAAAGCGATGCAGCACTTCCACCAGCTCGCCCCTTTCCAGTAATGTCTGAATCCCGGCGGCGGGCACCTGAATAATCCCCAGCCCTGCCAGACAGGCGGCGCGGTAGGTTTCCGTGCTGTTCACCGTCACCACGCCACCGGTATGAACGTAATGGCACTGCCTGCCATCAAAATATTCAAAGCCGGGTGAGGCCTGGCCGAGCTGCTGGCTGTAATGCACCATCGCATGCTGCGACAGCTCTTCCAGCCGGATTGGCATGCCGAACCGCGAAAGGTAGCCAGGGCTGGCGCAGTTGATCAAGGTATGAGTACCAATTTTTCGCGCAATCAGCCCCGAATCCTTCAGCTCACCGACCCGGATGACGCAGTCAAATCCTTCCCGGATCACATCCACCTGTCGGTCGCTGCTGCTCAGCTCAATTTCCACGCCCGGGTAGTGCTGCAAAAATTCCGGCAGCCTTGGCAGGATAAAGCCGGTGGCCATCGCCACTGACATATCGACCCGAAGTTTACCGCTGAGCGAAGCGGGCTCGTGCTGAAACAGGCTGTCCATATCGTCAATCATCGACAACAGATCCAGGCAGCGGTCGTAATAGACCAGGCCATCCTGGGTTAGTTGCACCCGGCGCGTGGTGCGATGCAGCAAACGTGTTGCCATTTGATTCTCCAGCGCCTGAATCTGTCGCGATACGCTGCCTTTAGGTATGCCCAAACTCTCTGCCGCGCGGGTAAAACTGCCCATTTCGGCCACCCGCACAAACACCTGCATTGCGTGAATTTTGTCCATGTTGTTCACCGATTGTTGTTTTTATTGAAACAGTGATGCGCGTTTAACCCTGTTTATAGATCAATAATTCGCGAATATCCTTAAACCGTGTTCAATTTTTCAACAGGTGTGTGAGATGAATCAGAAAGTGGCGTTAATTACCGGTGCAAACCGCGGTTTAGGCCGCAATGGAGCCTTAAAACTGGCTGCCAGAGGCACAGATATTATTCTGACTTACCGCAGCCATGCCGATGAGGCGCAGTCGGTTGTAAAGGAAATTGAAGCGCTGGGACAGCGCGCCGTGGCGCTGGCGCTGGATGTCGGCGAAACCGGGCAGTTTGATCGCTTTGTCGGCGAGGTGAAAGCGGTACTGCAACAGCAGTGGCAGCGTGAGCGCTTTGACTATTTAGTGAACAACGCCGGTCACGGACACTACAAGCCGTTTACCGACACCACCGAGGCGGAATTTGATGCACTGGTGAATGTGCATTTCAAAGGGCCTTACTTCCTGACCCAGAAGCTGCTGTCGCTGATTAACGACGGGGGTCGCATCCTGAATATCTCCAGCGGTCTGACCCGCCTGGTCTATCCTGGCTCCGCGACCTATGCGTCGATGAAAGGGGCGATGGAAGTCCTGACGCGTTATCAGGCGAAAGAGCTGGGTGAACGCCGCATTCGCGTCAATATTCTGGCACCTGGCGCGATAGAGACAGACTTTGGCGGAGGACGTGTGCGTGATACCCGCGAGATTAACGACCAGATTGCCGGGCTGACGGCGCTGGGTCGGGTCGGACTGCCGGATGATATCGGCGACGCTATCAGCGCGATCCTCAGTGACGAAACCGGCTGGATCACCGCCCAGCGCATTGAAGCGTCCGGCGGGCAGGGAATTTAACCCCGGGCGGCGTCGCGGAAAACACGACGCCGCCGCCTTTCACAGCGTAATGGTGCCATCGATGACGGTCACGGTATTGCCGCCAATCCAGATGGTCTCACCGGCAAAGGTCACATTCACCCGCCCCGCGCGCTGCAGGGCCGTGCCCTGGCGAACGCGATAGGGGGTGGTTTGCCCCGCCGCGGCAAAGTAACGCGCCAGACAGGCGTTGGCGCTGCCGGTCACCGGATCTTCGGTCAGGCTGCCATTCTCCACCAGCAGACCGCGCACTTCATACTGTTCAGGCTCGCCAGTGGGCAGGCGGCCAAAGGGCATGATGCCCGAGACACCCGCATGCTGAATCAGATGCTGCAATTCACTGACATCGGGCTGCAGCGCCAGTACCGCTTCAGCGCTGATCATCGGTATGAGCAGCCAGCGAATCCCCATGTCCACTACCGTCGGACTTTGCGTCAGATCGAACGCATCGCTGTTTAAGGCGTTACTCATCCGCGCATCCTGCCAGGGCATCAGCGTGGCAGCCGGCGCGGCAAATGCCAGGCCCGCGTCACCAATCTTCACCGTCACGTTACCGACGCCGCACTCCTGCACGATTTCACCCGGCGTGCGGGTTGGCCATCCCGCCTCCAGCAGCGCATGGGCGGTGCCCAGCGTCGGATGACCGGCAAATGGCAGTTCCCCTTCAACGGTAAAAATCCGCACCCGATAGTCCGCCTCTTCATGCTGAGGCGGCAGGACAAAGGTGGTTTCCGACAGGTTTGTCCAGCGGGCAATCGCCGCCAGCTGGCTGTCGCTTAACCCCTGAGCATCCATGATCACCGCCAGCGGATTGCCGTTAAAGGCTGATGAGGTAAACACATCGACTTGCTTAAACGCGACCTTCATTGTGACTCCTTGCTCTGGGCTCAGTGTGGCCTTTTCTCTGCCGGATGATTGCTTATAACAGCTAACAGCGTTATCAATAAGTTAAAGATTTTACCGGAGACTGTGAATGCTGACGATCCTGGGACGCGCCTCCTCAATCAACGTGCGCAAAGTATTATGGCTGTGTGACGAGCTGGACCTTGATTACCAGCGCGAAGAGTGGGGCGACGGCTTCCGTTCAACGCACCTGCCCGAATTTATGGCACTCAACCCGAATGCGATGGTGCCGGTACTGAAAGATGATGACTTTGTGATGTGGGAATCCAACGCCATTCTGCGCTATCTGGCGAACGCCTATGGCGGTGAATGGCTTTATCCTCTGCATCCGCAGACGCGTGCGCCTGTTGATCAGTGGATGGACTGGCAATCCACCGAACTCAACACCTCATGGCGCTACGCCTTTATGTCGCTGGTTCGAAACTCACCGGCCCATCAGGACCCGCGACTGCTGGCTGCAGCCAGCAAAGGCTGGGCGCACACCATGAGCATTCTCAATCAGCAACTGGAAAAAACCGGCCGCTACGTCGCCGGACGCAATTTTACCCTGGCAGACATTCCGATTGGCCTGGCAGTGAACCGCTGGTTTGAAACCCCGCTCGATCATCCCGACTATCCGGCGGTGCGCACCTATTATGAGCGTCTGACTGAACGTCGCGGCTATACCGTCTGGGGTCGCAACGGTACACCCTGAGCTTCGCCGCACGGCACGCCCGCCAGTTCACAGGCGATTTCGCCCGCGTGCTGAATCGCCCGGGTGTAGCGGGCATCAAACGGATAGCAGCAGGAGAGACGCAGCGCATGGTTGTAGCGCTCACTCAATGAATAGAGCGCGCCAGGCGTGACGCAAATCTGCTCCTGCAGCAGCCGATCAAACATCTCGGTGGTATTCACGCCGCCCGGTAACTCGACCCAGAAAACAAATCCACCGCGCGGCAGCGTCGCGCGGGTTCCTACCGGAAAGTAGCGTGCGATCAGACCGCGCGCCTCATCCAGATTGGCCGCATAGCGACGACGCAGCGTGCGCAGATGATGGTCGTAACCGCCGGACGCAAGAAACTCCGCCAGCGTTTCCGAGAGCAGGGCGGATTCGGCCATCGACGATACTGCTTTCAGTCGGGCAATCGCGTCATGAAAACGGCCTGCGGCGGTCCAGCCAAGTCGAAAGTCGGGTGCCACGGTTTTGGTAAAGCTGGTGCAGTAAATCACCCAGCCATCGCGATCAAAGGCTTTCACGGCGGGCGAGAGTGGCCAGTCGAACTGCAACTCGTCATACAGCCCGTCTTCTATCAGCGGAACGTGGTAAGTATTCACTAACTTCGCCAGCCGCTTCTTATTCTCCAGCGACATGCCACAGCCCAGCGGGTTCTGCACGCTGGGCATTGCAATCAGTGCCTTAATACGCTGCTCCTGCAGCAGCATCTCAAGCGCATCCAGCGACAGGCCATGTTGCGGATCGGTAGGGATTTCCAGCGCCTTCAGGCCCAGCGACGCCAGCAGCGGGAAGAGGAAGAAGTAAGTCGGCGACTCCAGCCCGACACAGTCGCCGGGCTGCGTCACCGCCCGCAGCGCCAGCTGTAATGCCTCCATGCAGCCGTGGGTCAGGGTGATCTCATCGGCGGTGAGCGTTTGCCCGGCGTGTAGCGCCCGTCGCGCAATCTCCTCCCGTAAGCGCTCACTACCGGGCGGAAGTGCATAGCGCCCGATAATGTTGGGATGACGGCGCAGCAGTGAGGCGGTAATCCGGGCGATGCGCGCCGCCGGAAACAGCTCGCTGTCCTGCGGGCAGGCCAGCGAGATATTGGTGTAGTCGGGATGGTTCTGCGCTGCAAACACCTTATCAATCAGGTCGAGCTTGCCGCTGCTGGGGTCGCGTACCCGGGCTTTATGCTGACCGTGACGGGTGACGGCGGGCAATACGCCACGCACGTAATAGCCCGACTGCGGACGCGCCTCAATCAGCCCGCGATCTTCCAGCAGCTGCCAGGCATTCAGCACCGTGTTGACGCTGACCTGGTGTGACTGAGAGACGCGGCGAATCGCCGGCAGGCGTTTACCGGGTTTCAGCGTGCCCTGATGGATGGCCTCAGCGAAGCTGTCTGCGAGCTGCTGATAGAGTGGCTGATCGGAAGTGGGAGCAAGGGACACAGAAGCCTCCGGCGTAGATGGGTACAATTGCTGTTAACGGGAACTGTAACCATAACAATAGTAATTTTGTGTCACTGTTACCATCTCTTTCTCCGTCGTAGCATAGAACTCTGTCCACTTTCAGGAGAGCCACTATGCTCGATCCCTCTTTCTTCAGTTACGTCACCGTGATGTCCATTACGCCAGGCCCGAACAATCTGTTGCTGGCGACCTCCGGCGTCAATTTTGGCATGCGGCGGACCCTGCCGATGGTGTTTGGCATTTTAGTGGGCTGCGCGTTACAGACGGTGATTGCCGGGATGGCGCTGGAAATATTGCTGCACTGGATGGCGGCGATTCGCCTGCCGCTGACGCTGGCAGGCTGTACCTATCTGATGTGGTTATCCTGGAAAATTTTTCGCGCCGGTGCACCGGAAGCGCGAACCCGACCACAGCCGATGACGCTGGTGGGCGGTGCCTGCTTCCAGGCGATCAACCCCAAAGCCTGGCTGATGGCCACTAACGTCGCGCTGCTCTACACCGGCAGCAGCGGCGTGCTGACGGTGATGATCGGCTTTATGCTGCTCAATCTGCCCTGCATCCTGATCTGGGCTGCGCTGGGCGATCGCCTGCGCAGCCATCTGCAGATTGCCTGGAAGCGTCAGCTGTTTAACAGCCTGATGGCGCTGTCATTGGTGGCGACCACCGTCTGGATGCTGACCGACGCGCTGCTGGCCGCTTAATCGGGCGCACCGGGTGCGGTGGCCGACGGCCATTTCCAGTTCTGCACCTCCGGCAAATCTTCGCCATGTTCACGGACATAGCGGTGATGTTCCGCCAGACGCTGCTGTAAATCCTCCAGCAGCTCGGGATGGGCGTCGGCCAGACCCGGCACCCGCAGAATCACCTCCTGCGCCAGATGATAACGGTCAAGCTCGTTCAGCACCGTCATATCAAATGGCGTGGTGGTGGTTCCCTCTTCATTGAAGCCGCGCACATGGAAGTTGCGATGATTGGTACGCGCATAGGTCAGCCGATGTATCAGCGCCGGATAGCCGTGGAAGGCAAAAATCACCGGCTTATCCTGGGTAAACAGGGCGTCGAATTCCGCATCAGATTTGCCATGCGGATGCTTATCCTGTGGCTGCAGCGCCAGTAAATCGACCACGTTCACCACCCGGATGCGCAGTTCGGGCAGCATCTCGCGCAGCAGATCCACCGCCGCCATTGTCTCCATGGTCGGCACATCACCGGCACAGGCCATCACCACATCCGGCTGTTCATTCTCCGGCATGGTGCCTGCCCAGCGCCACTCACCCATCCCCGCTTCGCAATGCGTCACGGCGCTGGCCATATCCAGCCACTGCGGTGCTGGCTGTTTGCCCGCGACAATCACATTGATCCGGTTCCAGGTGCGCAGGCAGTGATCGCCAACCCACAGCAGCGTATTGGCATCGGGCGGCAGATAGATGCGCACGATATCCGCTTTCTTGTTGGCGACGTGATCCATAAAGCCCGGATCCTGATGGCTGTAGCCGTTGTGGTCCTGTCGCCATACATGGGAAGAGAGCAGGTAGTTCAGCGATGAAATCGGCTTACGCCAGCCCAGCTTACGCGACACTTTCAGCCACTTGGCATGCTGGTTAAACATCGAATCGACAATGTGGATAAAGGCTTCATAGCAGTTGAACAGCCCGTGACGGCCGGTCAGCAGATAACCTTCCAGCCAGCCCTGACACTGATGCTCACTGAGGATTTCCATCACCCGGCCATCCCGCGCCAGCTGCTCATCATAAGGCTCGGTTCGTTCCAGCCAGGTGCGGCTGGTCACGTCGAACACTGGCGTCAGGCGGTTAGAGGCGGTTTCATCCGGGCCAAACAGTCGGAAATTATCGCGGTTGCGCTGGAACAGCACGCTGAGATAGCGGCCCAGATGCTCCGTGGCCTGCGCCATCTCTGTGCCTGGCTCGCTGACATCGCAGGCAAACTCCGCCAGCGCAGGCGTATCCAGCTCGCGGCGCAGCAGGCCGCCATTGGCATAGGGTGATGCGCCCATGCGTTTATCGCCTTCCGGTGCCAGCGCCTGCAGTTCCGGTTTTAAGCGACCCTGTTCATCAAACAGGTCATCGGGCTGGTAGCGGCGCATCCACGTCTCAAGGATTTGACGATGACCGTCATCTTCACGACAGGCCGCAACCGGCACCTGATGCGCCCGCCAGAAGTCCTCCACTTTCTTACCGTCGACCGTTTTGGGGCCGGTCCAGCCTTTGGGACTGCGCAGAATAATCATCGGCCAGCGCGGCACATCGTCACTGGCGTTGCCGCTGCGGGCTTCACGCTGATACGCGGCGATTTTACTGAAGGCGTTATCCAGCGCCTCCGCCATCAGCGGATGCATTTTTTCCGGGTCATGCCCGCTGACAAACAGCGGTTCATAACCGTAGCCGCTGAATAGCTGGTGGAGATCGTCGTCGCTGCTGCGACCCAGCAATGTCGGGTTGGCAATCTTATAACCGTTGAGATGCAGAATCGGCAGCACCGCGCCGTCACGTTCAGGATTGAGGAATTTGATGCCGTGCCAGCTGGAGGCCAGCGGGCCGGTCTCGGCTTCACCGTCGCCAATCACGCACGGCACCACCAGATCGGGATTATCGAAAGCGGCACCAAAGGCATGGGAGAGCGAATAGCCCAGCTCACCGCCTTCATTAATCGAGCCGGGGGTTTCCGGTGCTGCGTGGCTGGGAATGCCGCCCGGAAACGAGAACTGCTTAAACAGGCGCTGCATGCCCGCTGCATCCGGGGAGATGTGCGGATAAATTTCGCTGTAGCTGCCCTCCAGCCAGGTATTTGCCACCATGCCGGGGCCGCCGTGTCCGGGCCCGCAGATGTAGATCATATTCAGGTTCTGTTTGCGGATAACACGGTTGAGATGGGCATAGATAAAATTCAGCCCTGGCGTGGTGCCCCAGTGGCCCAGCAGACGCGGTTTGATGTGCTCCGGTTTGAGCGGTTCGCGTAACAGTGGGTTATCCATCAGGTAAATCTGTCCGACGGAGAGGTAATTTGCTGCCCGCCAGTAGCGGTCGATCAGCGTGAATTCCGGTAACGCAGGGGAGTAAGACATGCCGGTTCCTCTTGAGCGTTCAGCTAAAAGATGCCTTAACCCTAATAGAGAATACCCGGTACGACCAGGCAACCGGCCAATAAAAAAGGCCCCGCAGTGCGGAGCCTCTTTATCAATGGCGCTGAATTACTTGCCGACGACGAATGCGGTTTCCCGTCCTTCATCGTTGGCCGCCATCGGGGTGACCGGCGAGTAATCGAGATGCAGAATGCGGCTGGTTTCAGCTAACACTTTCTCTGTCAGCGCCACGTCACCGTTCAGTTTGCGACCCCAGGAAGGGATCACCGCACGGATTTTGTTCTGCCATTCCGGCGAAGCCATCTGCTCAGGACAGACCTTGTGCAGCAGCTCCAGCATGATCGGTGCCGCGGTAGAGGCACCTGGCGACGCACCCAGCAGCGCTGAAATCGTACCATCCTGTGAGGCAACCACTTCGGTGCCCAGACGCAATACCGCGCCTTCTTTCTCATCTTTCTTGATGATCTGCACACGCTGACCGGCAGTGACTAAACGCCAGTCCTCCTGCTTCGCCTGCGGCACATAGGCGCGCAGGGCGTCCATCCGGTCGCGATCGCTTTGCAGCACCTGATCCATCAGGTATTTCACCAGGTCAAAACTTTTCAGCCCCACTTTCACCATCGGCAGCATATTGCTGCTGTTCAGCGAGGTGAACATATCCATCAGCGAACCCTGCTTCAGGAACTTGGTTGAGAAGGTGGCGAACGGGCCAAACAGCAATACCTGCTTGCCATCCAGCACGCGGGTGTCGACGTGCGGTACGGACATCGGCGGTGCGCCGACGCTGGCTTTACCGTAGACCTTCGCCATGTGCTGCGCGACGACCTGCGGATTTTCAGTGACCAGGAACGAACCGCCCACCGGGAAGCCGGCGTAGCCGTTGGCTTCCGGGATACCGGCTTTCTGCAACAGCGGTAACGCCGCGCCGCCCGCACCGATAAAGATTTTACCTGCCGTCAGTGTACGACGCGTGCCGCTGTTCAGACACTGCAGGGTGACCTGCCAGCGACCATCAGCGAGCTGCTTCAGCTCACGCACTTCCTGGCGCAGACGCAGCTGGAAATTCGCTTTCTTCTCTAATGCGGCGATCAGCTGACGGGTGATTTCACCGAAGTTCACATCGGTGCCCATCTCTGTCCAGGTCGCGGCCACTTTCTGGCTGCGGTCGCGGCCATTCATTACCAGCGGGATCCAGCGGGCAATCTGCTTCGGATCTTCGGAGTAGGCCATGCCACGGAACAGGGTGCTTTTCTGCAACGCACTGAAACGCTTGCGCAGGAACTCGACATTGTCGTCGCCCCAGACGAAGCTCATGTGTGGCGTGCTGTGAATAAAGCTTTCAGGGTTGCGCAGGTTGCCTTTCTGGACCTGATAAGCCCAGAACTGGCGGGAAATCTGGAACGATTCGTTGATCGTTACCGCTTTGGAGATGTCGATGCTGCCATCCGCCTGCTGAGGCGTATAGTTCAGCTCCGCCAGCGCCGCATGACCGGTGCCCGCGTTATTCCAGCCGTTGGACGACTCTTCGGCCACGCTGTCGAGCCGCTCCACCATTTCGATGGACCAGTCCGGCTCTAAGTCCTGCAGCCATGCACCGAGGGTAGCGCTCATCACACCTGCGCCAATCAGCAGCACGTCAACGTCTTTGCGCTCCTGCGCGGTAGTAGTGGTGTCCTTTGCCATGGCACTCATCGCGAGCGCAAGGTTTATAGCTGAATTGCACATGAGGCGACATATCCTCTTCTGTTGACCTGAAGCCCAACAGTTTCGCAGGCGAAATAGTCACGCTTCTTTCGAGCGCGTTGCGCTATTTCTCAAAGGTTAAGTCTCAGGTATAGGGTTAAAGCGGTGATAACGCGTTAACTGCACGTTATGCTTTGTCATCCGAATATAACATTCTCGCATCTGAATTAAACATTTGTTTATTTTTTAAATGCAGAAATGATTCAGCATAAGAATTAATCATCACGGGCAGTGGCGTATTAGCGGTTTTTTAGAGTGAAGTCAGTAGGTTAACTGAAAAGAGTTGTTGCGTAAAAGCCCTATGCTGGTGCAACGCAGAAATGGGTGCAAACGGTGCGGAATTATTTAATTCGCTGAAATTTAGCGATTTATTATGCAATAAGGAATAACAGGAATCAGGTGAAGAGAGCCTGAATAGCTGCTTGTGTAAAAATAATGTTACATTTTTGTGAGTCTGAAAATGCGTGCACGCCGGTGCACGCATCGGATTCACTTATGACTGATTCGCACTGGCAGGCAGCTTTTTCAGACTTATCGCCATGCGGTTATAGGTGTTCATCAGGCCAATGGCGATGTTCAGATCGACAATCTCTTTCTCGCTAAACTGCGCTTTTAATGTGTCATAGCAGGCATCCGGCGCGCCCTGTTGAGCAATCAGCGTCAGGCATTCAGCCCAGTGCAGGGCCGCCTTCTCTTTATCGCTGAACAGCGTGCCGGATTCGTGCCAGACCTGGGTCAATACGATCTTATCCCAGCCCATACCCGATTTATTCAGCGCTTTAGTATGTAAATCAATGCAGTAAGCGCAGCCGTTAATCTGCGATATGCGCAGGAACAGCAGTTCCAGTAAAGTGAGCGGCAGATCGGTTTGCGCCAGATAACTATACACGCCGCCCAGCGCTTTCATGCCTGCTGGTGCCGCACTGTGAAAATCGATACGTTCGCTCATCTTATTGCCTCCTGGGGTTGATGGGGCGATTCTCGGCCTTTCAATGGAGCAGATAAAGTGCCAAAAAATGAGAGTCTGACTGGTCCATCGCCGCTTTCGACGCTGACGCTCCAGCGCGGCACGTCACGTGGCTTCAGCGAACAGCTACGCCAGCTGATTGAGCAGGCGATTGGGGAAGGACGCTTGCCGCCCGGTGCGCGTCTGCCTTCCTGTCGCGATCTGGCGGCACAGCTCGGCGTGGCGCGCGGCACCGTTCGCGCCAGCTATGACATGCTGGTCGATGGTCAGTTTCTGCAGGCCAGAGGTGCGGCGGGCACCTTCGTCAGCGCACTACCGCCGTTAAAACCGGCCATCGCCAGTCCTGAACGCCAGCTGCTGGCGGGCACAGAAGCGGCTGAAGCGCCTCCGCTGACCTTTCAGATGGGCATTCCGGCCAGTGATGCGTTCCCGGTTAAAGTCTGGCTGCGCATTCTGCAGCGTCAGGCGCGCATGCAGGTCAGCAGACCGGCCTGTTATCCCGATCCACGCGGCAGCTTAACGCTGCGCCAGGCGCTGGTGGCCTATCTGGCAGTGGCGCGTGGCCTGCGCTGTCAGGCGGACCAGATCATTATTACCAGCGGCTATGCGGGTGCGATGGGCCTGATTGGCCTGGCGATGGATTTTCAGGGCAAAACGGCCTGGCTGGAAGATCCCGGATTCTGGGTGGCGCGTCGTGCGGTTGACGCGCTGCGCGTTACGCCGGTTGCTGTGCCGGTGGATGCTGAAGGGTTACAGGTGGAGGCGGGGATGGCCCGCGCGCCGGATGCCGCTTTCGCGCTGGTCACGCCGGGACAGCAGGCGCCGCTTGGCATAACGATGAGTCTGGCGCGCCGCCATGCATTACTGAACTGGGCCAGCCGCGAGCAGCGCTGGATTATCGAAGATGACTATCTCGGCGAGCTTCAGCCCGGCAATCGCGCGGCACCGGCACTGGCTGCGCTCGACAGCGAAGGGCGGGTATTGCACATCGGCACCTTCAGTAAGACGCTGACGCCGCAACTGAGGCTCGGTTTTATCGTGGTTCCGCCGGCGCTGACGACCCGGTTCGGCGAAGTGTGTGCATTGCTTGCGCCAGCCTCTTCGGGATTGCTGCACAATGCGGTAGCGGAGTTTCTGCGTGAAGGTCACTTTATGCGGCATCTGCGGCGCATGAAGCGCGTCTATCAGGAGCGGCTGGAGCAGATGATCGCGGCGCTCCATCCTTACTTTCCCGACCTGCAACGCGCCGGGCTGGCGGTGATTGTCCGCTTACCCGCCGGTACGCCGGATGAGGTGATTGCGCAGCAGGCAGCAGAGTGGGGCATGGCCCCGTCGCCGCTGTCGATCTGGTATCAGCAGGCCGATCAACACGCTGCGGGCCTGATACTGGGTGCGGCACATCTGCCGCGTGAGGGTTATGCGCGTAGCGCCGAACGGCTAAAAGCGCTGGTCGATGCGCAGGCGGTCAGCTCCTGAACCAGCGACGCCAGACAAAGCGAATCACAAAAAACTCCAGTGCGCCGAGCACTAAAAACCAGACGCAAAACACCACTGTGTAGAGCTGATTCAGATCCTGCAAATGGAACATCTGCAACAGATGCTGCGCCACCGTCACGCTAAAAGCGGGCGCGGGCAGCAGCAGCGCCGAGAGAAAGCCCAGCAGCAAAATGCCACCCGGCACGATCAACGTCTCAAAAGGGTTATTCATAACCGGTTTCCCATATTTATCAGCCCGGCATTTTCCGGTAATCGGCGACAGGGTTCAATGGTGGCGTGCGGCAAAGCGCCACCCCGCAGCCTGAACCGGTCAGGTCAGCACGGAGAAAATGCTTTGCCACCATCGACTTAGCGCCATTCATAGCGAATGATAAGAGTTATAGCCTTTGCTATACTTAAATCCCTGATTTTACTGTCTTTTTATCTTTGAGTTTGCGTGGTAGACTGCGCCCACTTTTTCATAACTGAACACTTTGTGTGGTGAATTCAGCGTGAATTGCCGCTTTTTCGCCCCAGGTGAATAAATCATGACCTTTATTGCCACTTTAATTCTTGCACTGGGTATGTCGATGGACGCGTTTGCTGCTGCGCTGGGCAAAGGTGCCACGCTGCATCGTCCTGGTTTTAAAGAAGCGCTGCGTACCGGTCTGATCTTTGGCTCTATTGAAGCGCTGACTCCACTGATTGGCTGGGCGCTTGGCCTGGCCGCCAGCCGTTACATTATGGCGTGGGATCACTGGGTTGCCTTCAGCCTGCTGGCGTTTCTGGGTGGCCGTATGATGATGGAAGGTTTCCGTCAGACGGCCGTTGCAGAACCCTGCGAAGCGCCGCAAAGTCATGGTTTTATGGTGCTGGCAACCACCGCCGTCGCCACCAGCCTGGATGCGCTGGCGGTCGGTGTCGGTCTGGCTTTCCTGCAGGTGAATATCATCACCACCGCGCTGACCATTGGTGCTGCTACCACGGTAATGGCGACGACAGGCGTACTGGTCGGGCGCTTTATCGGTCCGGTGCTGGGCAAGTGGGCGGAAGTGCTGGGCGGCGTCGTCTTAATCGCCGTTGGCTCCACCATTCTGTTACAACATCTTGGCTATATGGGCTAGGGCTTTTGCCTGAAAAAGCCCCATTTTTGTGATCTGGTTCAAATTTATTTGCTGTTAAAACGCACAGAGGCTATACTTTTTCAGTATATCTTCAACTAAATTTGAAACAGGTATTCTATGAAACGCATCATTAAACACGTGTTCCGCGCTTACGTTGAGACGTTCAAACACGTACCGCCGGGTGCCATGTATTAAGCACCCCGCAAGAAACCCTCGATAATCGCGGTCAGGGATCGACCTGTGATTATCACCTTCTCTGTTTTTTGCTGCTCTTGCTTCTCACTGATTTAAAACCGCGTTTTGGTACTTCTGGTGAATCTTTTCTGCTCCTCCTCTCCCCATTCAGCCATCTAAGCATTTAAATGGTTAAAATAAATAAGCATATACGTTGCTAAATTATTATTGCTATGTCTTAATGCGTCATCGGTTTGGAACACAGACCTTATGAAAGCAGTTTTAGTAAAGTAGTCTTCAGTTCAAGTGTTATCCACAGATATCCTTCTTCGAAAGCCTCCTCCTAAGTGCCCAATAAGTAAATCTCGAACTACAGGCCATCTTCGCCGCTCTTAGTGGCTAATCGATTAAGGAAATATCTATGTCTAACAAAATGACTGGTTTAGTAAAATGGTTTAATTCAGATAAAGGTTTTGGCTTTATCACTCCCGATGATGGCAGCAAAGATGTATTCGTGCATTTCTCTGCTATCCAGGGTGATAACTACAAAACGCTTGATGAAGGTCAGAAAGTCTCCTTCACCATTGAAAATGGCGCTAAAGGCCCTGCAGCTGGCAACGTCACAGCGCTGTAAGCCGCGCTCATTATCAGCGACGTTTACAATAGCGATGAAGACATAAGTCTGAGCAGATAAGCTCTGCTGATAATAAAATAAACCCGCCCAGTGCGGGTTTTTTATTGCCTGAAATTCGTATTGTCTCTTGCCTTCCCGCTTACACCAGACAGTTTCCCCGCCAGAGTTCATCACCCGCAACGCCCGCTTCTTCTTATGCGAAACCCCATACTTTTTCACACCATCACGCGGATAACCCGCCCCCAACCCGATCCCGTCCTACACTGAATTATTCCTCCCAAATCAGGAGCAGCGGATGATCCGGAAGCATCGACGAAAACAGGCAGCGATTGTGGCAGGCGTGGGATTAGGTGTGGCAGCTACGCTTTGGGGCATGAAACGCTGGCAGGCGCTGAAGCAGACACCGCCGGTGTCGCCGCGCAGTCATCACGCCGGGCTGGCGGGTTATTTTCAGCAGGTGGGCGACTGGCGCATGTTTACCCGCGTCACGCCCAATGAAGATCGGGGACTGCCGGTAGTGCTGGTTCACGGTCTGGTGATGTCGGGCCGGGCGATGGAGCCGCTGGCGCTGGCGCTGGGTCGCGACTATCACGTACTGGTACCGGATCTGCCAGGGTTTGGGGCCAGTGCGCTGCCGGCTTCTGCGCCGATCATGTCCGTGGATGAGCAGGCTGACGCACTCTGGCTCTGGCTGCAGCACAACGGGTTTCAGCGTGCCATCTGGGTCGGCAACTCGTTTGGCTGTCAGATTCTGGCGGCACTGGCGGTGAAATATCCGCAGGCCGTGGCGGGGCTTGTGTTGCAGGGGCCGACGGTCGATCGTCATGCCCGCAGCCTGCCGCGTCAGCTGTGGCGCAGCTGGCGTAATGGCCGCCTGGAAACGCGTCGTCCGCCGGGGCCGCTGGCCCGCATCGATTACGCTAAAGCGGGGCTCTGGCGCGCCTTTGGCACGATGCGCGCCATGCTGCGTGACCGCATCGAGCATCGTCTGACTTACATTACTGCGCCGACGCTGCTGCTGCGCGGTTCGCGCGATCCGATCTGTCGGGCGCGCTGGCTGGATGAGCTTGCTGCTCTGATGCCGCACAGTGAACGCCTGACGCTGCGCGACGGCACGCACACGCTGCACTACGTCTATCCGTGGAGTTTCTGCAACGCCATTCGCCCGTTCCTGGCGCGCATTCAGCAGGAGAATCAGCATGAGTAAACCGCCCAAAGGCATCGCCCGTTTTGACTCGGCCGCCGCCATGCTGCTGGCGCTGGCCAATGCGCTCCACGATCGTCCCTTTGCCAGTCCGAGCCAGTCACCGACACTTGACCGGCTGCTACCCTCACTGAACCGTCTGCCGACCGGGCTGCGTGAGTGGGGCTATGCGTTGGGCGGCATGGCAGAAGGTATCAGCCTGCGTCAGGCGGGCGAGCTGGATGTGGAAGGCATCGCAGAATGGATGGTCAGCGAGTACCCGCAGCAGGATTATCCGGCGGCGTTTATTGGCTCGTCGAACGGCGCGCTGGTGCATCTGGCGTCGGCGATGGGCGTGCCCTGGCTGCCGCAGACCTTTCTCTGTCCGGTGCGGGCGACCAACAGCGATCCCGATGATGCGATGGCGAGCTTTGAGCAGGGCAAAGAGATCGCTGCTGCACTGCTGGCCGCCTGGCCGAGGCTGGCGGTGCACCATATGCATGACCCGAATCAGGATCGGCTGATGCTTGACCAGATGCGCTATTTCCGGCTGAAACTGCGCGAACTGCCGCTGGCTTTCAATGAATTCCTGATGGGGAGCCTGCCCGCGGGTTCAACGCTGTTTATCAACCACTGCACCCGCCAGTGGCCGGTGACACGCACCAGCGATCGCTCGTTCTTTCAGTTTGGCGCGCTCGGTGGCGCAACCGAAAAAGAGTATTTGCAGGGCGGCCCGCGGGTAGCGGAATATCTGGCGCATTACGGTATTGACCGCGAGCGCTGGACGCCGCCTGACATCACTGACCACGTGCCGGAAGCGGAGTGGGGCCTGGATGGTTATCTGATTTCCCCGCTGAAAAAACTGGCGGCGGCGCAGAACTGGAAGCTGATGGAGATTCGTTACGAAGACCCGGAAGCAATGAGTTTTGTGGTGGCGGAGATTTATCGCGACTGGTATCTGGCAGCGGGCATTTTATCGACCCGGCTGACGGTGGACAGTTTCCTGCTGATGGATCCCTGGTGTACCCAGCAGCAGCAGGCGATTCCGTTCTGGCTGGTGTTCTGTACCGAACCGTCCGCGGCGGCGCTGCAACGCTTCCTCGAAAAACAGCCACCGTTCCGCAACATCGACATGATGCTCTTTTCTCACGGCACCGACAGCATCGGGCTGGCGGAGATTGATCGCTGGCAGGCACTGTTATCCCATGCGCGTGATGAGGGGGCATTGATTGGGGTGGATGAAGCGCGGTTCCCGCGTGATTTCGCGACGTTTGCCCGCTTCGACTCGGCGCTGCGTGAACGGGCACCGCTGTTGCCACCACCCCCTCCACTCAGTACAGAGAAGGTGATGGCGGGCATTAAACGCTACGGTGCAAAATATGGCGTCACCCTGACGGCGCTGACGTAGCCGCCGTCAGCCGTGCTTATTCGCCGTCGGTGATCGGCTGGCGCACCAGCAGCAGGTAGGCGAGTGCGCCAACCAGCGTCACACAGGCGCAAATCATCAGCGCCAGGCTGAACGATTTGGTGGTGTCGAGCACCCAGCCAGTGATGACGGGCGCGAACGAGGCGAAGATAAAGCTGGCGAAGTTCTGGATGCTGCCGACCGAGGCGGTCATGCGGGCGGTGACGTTGGCGTGGATAAGCCCCCAGCATGACGTTCCGGCAAAGTGGATACAGAACAGCGCCATCCCAATCAGCGTCACGGCGCTGGTGGTATCGGTCGCGCGGGTCACCACCGCGGTAAACCCGGCGGACAGCAGCATTCCGCTGACGATGCAGACTTTGCGGGTTTTCACCGCGTTAAAGCCGCGACGCACCAGCGAATCAACCACATAGCCATTCAGCAGCATGCCCGCCGCACCAAACAGGAATGGAATCGCCGCCAGCAGGCCGGTACTTTTCAGATCGAGATGATAGGTCGATTGCAGATAGCCCGGCAGCCAGGCGATATAGAGCCACGCAGTGTAGTTGATGCCGCTGAAGCCAATCATCATGCCCCACATGGTGCGCTGCTTAAACAGGCCGCGCCACTCTCTGAAGCTGATCGGCTCTTTACGCGATGCCACGCTGCCCGCCTGCAGATAGTGGATCTCTTCGGCGTTCAGAGTGTTGTTATCGCGGTCGCGGTAAATCATATACCAGCCGATCGCGAGGAACATGCCGAGGATACCGATGGTGACAAACATGCCGCGCCAGCCCATCACCAGCATCATCGCCGCCAGAATCGGCGGGGCTACGGACAGCCCAATCATCGAGGCGGCATTAAACATCCCCATCGGCATGCCGCGATCTTTAATGTTGAACCAGTCGTTGATGACTTTCACGCCGCATGGGTTCATCGGCGCTTCGCCAATGCCGAGACCGATGCGCACCAGCACGAACTGGGTGAAGTTATGCACCAGACCAGAGGCCGCCTGGAACAGCGACCAGATGAACATGCCGATACCGAGCATAATGCGCGGGCCTTTACGATCCAGCAGCGCACCGCACGGCAACTGCGCCAGGCCATACGCCAGCGAAAAAGCAGAGAGCAGGAGGCCGATTTCGGTGGCGCTCAGCCCCATCTCGTCGCGGATGGTCATATTCGCCACCGACAGCGAGCTGCGATCCAGATAGTTGATGATGGCGGCGAACAGCAGCAGCAACATTGCCGTGATCTGCACTTTGCGGATGCGCGGTGAACGCACCACGTCGCTGCGCATCGGCACGAAATCCTGGCCTGGTGGCGTGTCGCCGGTCACGCTGTCGCGGCCGGTTACTGAAGTCTTTTCCATTGCACTCTCCCGAAACTGGGTACTTATCGTTATGGTGAGAAGGGGTCTGCGCGCAGCGGCAAAAGGCCGCCGTGACGTTGCAGTCGAGACTAAGAGCAAAGGGTTAAGGATGTTGCAAAGATGTTTCTGAATCGTGCGGGAGCTAATGCTTTGTGGTTTTTAATCGGTTTTTAATTGTACTGACCGATTGAGCGCACCATCGAGGTTTTGGCGGTCGCCAGATGGTTATGCAGGGCGCAGAGTGCGTCGATATCCTGACGGCCAATCAGCGCGGTGAGAATCGCCATATGCTCCTCCAGCGCCACAATATTTCGCTGCTTGAGATCGCTCTCATCCCACTGATAATGCGAATGAAAAATCACCGAGATAATCTCCAGCGACTGATTGAAAAATGGGTTGTTAGCGGCGGATAAAATCAGCGAATGCATCTGGCGGTCCAGCGCGGCAAAGTGGCGATAGTTGCTGGCAATGGTGTCGCGCATCGATCGGTGACGATCCAGCAGATCCCGCGCCTGGACCCAGCGTTCATCGCTGGCGGGCAGATTGAGGAAGCGGCTCAGGGCGTGGGTTTCCAGCATCTCGCGCAGCTCAAACAGCTTCTCGGCGTAATCCTGCGTGAACTTCTTCATCCGCCACTGACCACGTTTCACCGGCTCCAGCAGATCATAGCGCATAAAGCGCAGCAGAAACTCGCGTACCACTACCGGACTGACCTTCACCTGCTGCGCCAGTTGCAGCTCGCTGAAGGTGTCGCCCGGCACCAGCTGCCGCTGATTAATCATATTAAAAAACATCTGCTCGAAGTGGCTGGCCTGCTGCTCAATCGGCGGCGTTAAGGCGCTAAAGCCGTCTTCTTCACGCGGATCGCGCACGATAACGTAAGTCTGATCGACTTTATCCAGCACGCCGCACTGATGCAGATAGTGCAGGGTATGACGCACCGTGGTCCGGCTGATATTGAACATCTCGGCCAGCGCAGCCTGCGGCGGCAGGGGTGAACAGATGTGACGCTGAGCAATACTTTCCAGCATCTGGTTGATAACGTTCTGACGCAAATTCTGGCTGCGGCTCATCTTACTCTCCGGTTTTTTATGCATTAAAAACCATTCAAAGCCCAAAAAAATCGCCGTGCTTCACATTTCCCGCAAACGAACGCCTCGCGACGAGCAGGATTCGCCATAACTGCCAGCAGGACAACCGGAGAATCACCATGACAACAATGAAAGCACTGGTCATCGCTGAACCACGTAAGATGGTCTGGGCCATCCGCGACACCCCCACGCCTGCCGCGGGCGAGGCACTGATTAAAATCCTGACTGCCGGAATCTGCGGCACTGATATCCACGCCTGGTCCGGCAATCAGCCGTTCTTCAGCTATCCACGGGTACTGGGCCATGAAATCTGTGCAGAAGTGGTGGCGCTGGGCAGTGGCGCGGAAGGCTTTCAGCCAGGCCAGCGGGTGGCACTCATGCCCTACATCTCCTGCCTGCGCTGCGACGCCTGCCAGAGCGGAAAAACCAACTGCTGTGAGCGGATCTCGGTGATTGGCGTGCATCAGGATGGCGGTTTCTGCGACTACCTGAGCGTGCCGGTCAGCACCCTGCTGGCGGTGGATGAGGTCGCACCGGAAGCGGCCGCGCTGATTGAGCCGTTTGCCATCAGCGCCCATGCGGTGCGGCGTGCCGGAATTGGAGCGGATGAGCAGGTGCTGGTGGTCGGAGCCGGGCCGATTGGGCTGGGTGTCGCCGCCATTGCCGCCGCCAGTGGTGCGCAGGTGGTGGTCGCGGATACCAGCGAATTTCGTCGCCAGCATGTCGCTGACCAGCTCGGTCTGGCGGCACTGAATCCGGCTGATGAGGCGTTCGATAGTGCGCTACGCGAGCAGTTTGGTGGCCGTCTGGCGCTGAAAGTGATTGACGCCACCGGCAATCCGGCGGCGATGAACAATGCAGTCAACCTGATGCGGCACGGCGGCACCATCGTCTATGTCGGTCTGCACAAAGGCGATCTGGTCATCCCGGACAGTGAATTCCACAAAAAAGAGGCCACGCTGATGGGCAGCCGCAACGCCACCCGCGAAGACTTTGATCGGGTGCGTGTGTTAATGGCCAGCGGCCAGCTGCGCGCCGACATGATGCTGAATCACCATCTGGCTTTCTCCACGCTGGATGAAACCTTTGAGGCGCTGGTCATCAACAACCGTGAGCTGATCAAAGGCGTCATTCACTTCGACAGGTAACGTGATTCAGGGCGCGGTGAGGATCTCAAAGAAGTGCGCCCGCACCGCGTCGGCATCCACGCCAAGCGCGATGCGCTGGGCCGGCAGACCGGCAAACGGATCGGCTCGTGATGCCAGCGCGCTGAGCTTACGCACCGTCTGACCGCAGGCGATGCCCTCGGTAATCACCCGCAGCGGGCTTTCGGTGAGCGTAAACGCCTGCGGCAGCGTCAGCCACGCCACCGCCAGGGTGTCGTGCAGCGCCATACCCGCAAAACCCTCTTTCTGCAGGCTGTAAGCCAGGTAAGGGCGACAGATCGCGCTCAGCACCGGCTGGTTCAGACGCTGCACCTCATCGCCGCTGATCAGCACCTTGTGCGTGACATCCAGCGGGATCACTACCACGTTCAGCGCCGACGCGAGCACCTGATCGGCGGCGTGCGGATCTTTCCAGATATTAAATTCGCTGAAAGGCGTCACGTTGCCGCTGTGGCCGTCGGTGCCAAACGCGCCGCCCATGATCACCAGCTCTTTGACCAGCGGAATAATATCCGGCGCCTGATTAATGGCCGTGGCGATATTGGTCAGCGGACCAATTGCCACCAGGGTGATCTGATGCGGCTGCGCCCGCACGCTGTCGATAATAAACTGCACCGCGCCTGGCGCCTCATCGCTAAAAGCATTATCAAACGCATCGCCCAGCCCATCTTCGCCGTGCAGCCTGGCGGGCGCAGAGGGGGTCAGCGCCAGCGGCCGTGAACAGCCGCGCCAGACCGCTGCGTTAATCGCCATTTTGTCGCAGAATAGCCGGGCATTTTTCACCGCCTGACCCACTGCCACGTTACCAAAAACCGTGGTAATCCCCAGCAGATGCTGCGTCCGCGCCGCATAAGCCAGCGCAAAGGCGTCATCCACGCCGATATCAGTATCAAAAATCAGGGTACGCATAGGCTCTCCGCAACAGGCTGTAAACCTTCAGCATTACCCCGCCAGCGGGCAGGGCGTCAAGCGATTCAGCCGTATTGCCAGCCTGGAACGGGCGTCGTATTATCACCGGCTCAAGGTGATGGCGTGCCACCTTTCCTAACCGCCGGTGGGCTTAACACCGGCTGATGACGCCTGACACTCAATTCCTTCGCGGGAGCTGAGGTGTCAGGCGCAGTTTATCTCTGCCTCTCCTCCTCAGCCCGGCATTACTCTGTAATCAGGAGCAAGACATGTTTAAACCCTTACTGGCTGTGGTGATCGGCGGCTCTGCCGGCTGTGTACTGCGCTGGCTGTTCGCAATGCGTTTTAATGCACTCTTTCCCAACCTGCCGCCCGGCACGCTGCTGGTGAATCTGATCGGCGGTCTGGTGATCGGCGGGGCGATGGCCTGGTTTGTCCGCCATCCCGACATCGACCCGATCTGGAAACTGTTAATCGTCACCGGACTCTGCGGCGGCCTGACGACTTTCTCCTCTTTCACGGCAGAATTAATGGTGTTGCTACAATCAGGGAAGTATTTCTGGGCGATGGCCAGCGCGCTGGTGCATGTAATTGGCTCGCTGCTGATGGCGTTTGCCGGTTTCGCACTGGTCACGCTGCTGGGCTGACCCGGCGCATCATACCGCTCAAGCGATACTGATTTCGGGCGTGTGCGCGGTGCATCGGATAATGCGCGGCGCTGACGCTGACCCTCACCGATTATTCCGGACGATTAAGGAGCCGAGCAAATGCGAACCAATCCCACCTTCCTTAACCTGGTGTTGTTAAACGGTGAACCCGGCCAGAAGCTGCAGGCGGCGCGTGACGCCGGTTTTGATCAGGTCGAGATCTGGCGCGAGGATGTTGAAGCCTGTGAAGGCGGTGCAGCGGCACTGGCTGAGATCAGCGCACGACAGGGACCTGGCTTTACCAATCTGCAGGTGCTGCGTGATTTCACCGGCGCACCCAGTGCGTTGCGATCTCAGAAGCGCGAAGAGCTGCGTCAGTTTATACAGATTGCCCAGGCGCTGAGCTGTGACACCATTCAGGCACCGGCCAGCACCCGTGAGGATTGCTGTGCCGACCAGATTGATGATGACCTGCGCTGGATGGCCTCTGAAGCCGCGCGCTACAACATGCGCATTATGTATGAGCCGATGGCCTGGTGCAGCGTGGACAATACGCTGCCGCTGGCGTGGCAGCGATTGCAGCGGCTCGATCAGCCTAATATCGGGCTGGTGGTCGATCTGTTCCACATCTGCGCGCTGGGCGGTGATGCCTCCCATCTGGACGGCATTCCCGCCGATCGCATCTATGAAGTGCAGCTGTGTGATATGGCCGCCGTTCCCGCGCAGGATAAGCAGAGCCTGATGGCGATGGCGAAGCACCAGCGTCTGCTGCCCGGCGATGGGATTATCAATGTTGAGCGCTTTGTCGATAAGCTCAAAAGCGCGGGCTATCAGGGGCCGGTGGGGATTGAAGTCTTTAATGATGCGCTGAAACGCCTGCCGCCCGACGTGGCTTCCCGCCATGCCTGGCAGGCGTTAACGCGCTGCTGGGGTTAATCCTGTAAGCACTGCCCGATAAACGCGGCGGCGTGCATGGCACCCTGAGCGGAAATGGTGTGGCCGGTGGCGGGTTCAAAGCGCGCGTCGACCGGCACCGCCGCGGCTCGCAGCCGGGCCGCCGCAGATTCGCTCTCCTGCCACGGGATGACTTCATCGGCCTGGCCGTGGATCAGCAGGGCGGGCACATGAGCCTGCGGAGTTAATTCACCGTCAACCGCCAGACGACCGGAAAAGGCGACCACGCCCGCCAGCGGATAACGGCCAGACGCCAGCGCATCCAGCGCCATGATCGACCCCTGAGAGAAGCCCACCAGCACCACATCCTGCCAGCGGTCGGCAAAGCCGTGCTGCGCGACAATTTCATTGAGTGTCGCATCAAACGCGGCCCGTGCCGCCCGAACCCGACCAGGCCGGTTTTCTGGCGTTACGTCTGTCAGGCTGAACCACTGCCAGCCAAAACCGGCGGGAAAACGTTCAGGTGCATTGGGCGAGGCAAAAACCACATCCGGCAACAGCGTCGCCCAGTGACGGCCAATCGGAGCCAGATCGTCGCCGTTACTGCCTACGCCATGCAGAAAAATCACCAGTGCTTTTGCCATCATTGTTCCTTTTATAAACCGTATTCACTCAGGTCAGGACCCGCCGGAACGATGCCGTTCGGGTTCAGCGCCTTGATCGAGTAGTAACCCTGTTTGATATGGTCAATGTTGACCGTTTCACGTACGCCAGAGACCGACAACATGCTCTTAAGATAGCGGTTCAGCAGCGTATAGTCGCGGATCCGGCGCAGGTTGCATTTGAACAGGCCATGATAGGCGACGTCAAAGCGAATCAGGGTCACAAACAGCCGGATGTCGGTTTCCGTCAGCCGTTCACCCAGCAGGAAGGTACGACCATCGCTGAGCAGCGCCTCCAGTTCATCGAGCTGGCTGAAAACGTCATTAAACGCCTGCTGATAGCTGACAGAGGTCGTGGCGAAGCCCGCGCGATAAACACCGTTATTCAAACGCGGATAAAGGCTCTCATTCAGCGCATCAATCTCCGCACGCAGCGCGGCGGGATAAAGGTCGATGCGGTTATCGGCCAGATCGCCAAAGCCGCTGTTAAACATCCGCACAATGTCCGCAGACTCGTTGCTGACGATGGTGGCAGTTTTCCTGTCCCAGAGCACCGGCACAGTGGCCCGCCCGGTGTAGTCGGGCGCGACGCGGGTGTAAATTTCATGCAGGTATTGCGCGTTATTCAGCGGGTCCGGCTGCGCGCCGGGAAAGTTGCCGAAGCGCCAGCCCTGAGAGCCAAGCTGCGGCTCGACCACCGTCACGCCGATCAGCGATTCCAGCCCCTTGAGCTTACGGGCGATCAGCGCACGCGACGCCCATGGGCAGATCAGCGCCACATAGAGGTGGTAGCGATCGGGTTCGGCGGCGAATGCCGTGGAGCCATCGCTGCTGATAAAGTCCCGGAAGCCGGACGTCTGACGGACAAAGCCGCCCTGTTTATCGGTAGCCTGCACCGGATGCCAGTCACTACTCCATTTGCCTTCTACTAACATCGCGCGACTCCTCTCTGTTTTGAGAAGCAGCTTAACTGATGACTAAACGGCTGATAATCCGGTCATAAAGACAATCATTTCTTCCATTATGGAAGGAATCACGCAGGCGGGAAGTGGGTAAAGTGGGTAACCAGAAAATCGATGAGCAGGCGCGCCCGGTGCGCCAGATGACGGGCGGGCGGATAGACCACAAACAGGCCCAGCGGCGGTGTGTCGAAGTTATCCAGCAGCCGGACAATATCACCCTGTTGCAGCGCGGGAGCGGCGATGAAACCGGGCAGGCGCGCAATGCCTAATCCGGCCATCGCTGCCTGCAGACAGGCTTCAGTGTTGGCAAATCGCAGACGGCCCCGGACCGGCACGGTGACAATCTCGTTGCTGCCGTCACCGCTGACAAACGGCCAGTGCCAGGGATCGCGGAAATTGGTGTCGATAATGCACTGATGCTGCGCCATGTCCCGCCAGTGTTGTGGCGTACCGAACTGCTCAAGATAGATCGGTGACGCAGCAATGCGGACATGCACTTCGCCCAGCTTGCGCGCCACCAGACTGCTGTCGCTGAGGTTGCCGATGCGGATCGCCATATCAAATCCCTCATCGACGATGTTCACGGCCCGGTCGGAAAAGCTGACATCCAGTTCAATCAGTGGATAGCGCCGGGCAAACGCCACCAGCACCTGAGAAAGCACCGCCGTGCCAAAAGAGCCGGGCGCACTGATTTTCAGCCTGCCGGTGGGGGTGGTGGCGCTTTCACGCACGCTGGCATCCAGCGTTTCAAACGCATCGAGCAGGTTTTTTACCCGCTCATAATAACTACGGCCAACGTCGGTGGGCGAGAGGGCGCGCGTGCTACGCTTAAACAGCTGGACGCCGAGCTGCTGCTCCAGCTTTGAAACCAGTTTAGAAGCCTGACTGCTGCTGGTACCGAGACGCAGCGCTGCCGCTGAAAAGCTGCCGGTTTCCAGCACCGTGACAAACATCCGGTCACAATCGAGTCGATCCATGGCGAAGTCCTGAAAGGGTAAAGTCGCAGTATAGAAGCTGCGGCCAGGCGTTGCAGCCTTCACTTTGCGTGCCTTAACCCTTTCGCTGCCGCGGAAAACCTGCTTGACTGACGCTCTGCCCGACGTTCTCTGGAGTAATTCATGTCGCTGATTCACCTGACGTCACTGGCGGCGATCCCGGCCGCCGAGTGGGATGCGCTGTTGCCTGATGACCAGCCGTTTTTGCGCCACGCTTTTCTGCTCACCTTAGAAGAGAGCGGCAGCGTGCGGCCTGAATCGGGCTGGCAGCCTGATCACCTGCTGTGGCGGGAAAAGGGCGTGACGCGCGCCGCGCTGCCGGGCTACCAGAAATATCATTCACAGGGCGAGTATGTCTTTGATCACGCCTGGGCGGATGCCAGCCAGCGCGCCGGGATCCGCTACTACCCGAAATGGCTGGGGGCGATTCCCTTCAGCCCGGTCAGCGGCGCGCGCCTGCTGGGTGACACCTCTGCCGCCGCACAGCTGCTGTCGGCCCTGCCGGAGAGCCTGTTGCAGCACGGCTTAAGCGGCGCGCACATCAACTTTACCGATGCGCAGGCGAACCTGCTGCTGGCCGATCAGCCCGACTGGCTCTCCCGGCTCGGCTGTCAGTATCACTGGCACAACCGTGGCTACCGTGATTTTCAGGACTTCCTGGACACGCTGATGTCGCGCAAGCGCAAACAGCTGCGTAAAGAGCGTGAGCAGGTGGCGCAGAGCGGCTTTGCGTTTGACCGCTATCGCGGTGACCAGCTGCGTGAAGATCAGTGGGATTTTGTCTACACCTGTTACGCCAACACCTACGCGGTGCGCGGCCAGCGGCCCTATCTGACGCGCAACTTCTTCAGCCTGCTGGCAGAGCGGATGCCGCAGAATATTGTGGTGGTAATCGCCCGCCTGCAGCAGCAACCGGCGGCGATGGCCTTTTATCTGCGCGACAGCAACACGCTTTATGGCCGCTACTGGGGCTGTCTGGCGGAGTTTGACCGGCTGCACTTCGAAACCTGTTTTTATCAGGGGATGGATTTAGCGATTGACGAAGGGCTGACGCGATTTGATGCGGGGGCGCAGGGCGAGCACAAGCTGGTGCGCGGCTTTGAGCCGCAGATTACCCACTCCTGGCACTATCTGCTGCATCCCGGCCTGCGCGAGGCCGTGGCAGATTTTCTGGTGCAGGAGCGGGAAGGCGTACGCGGCTGGGCGGAAGAGGCGCGCGACGCCTTACCCTATCGACGCGGCGATTAATCGACGCCGACAAATCCGCCGGTCTGAAGCTGCCACAGTCGGGCATAAAGACCGTTCTGCGCCAGCAGCTCCTGATGGCTGCCCATCTCGGCAATACCGCCTTTATCCAGCACCACCAGCCGATCCATCTTCGCAATGGTCGACAGGCGGTGCGCAATGGCGATAACGGTTTTGCCCTGCATTAAGGACTCCAGGCTCTCCTGAATGGCGGCTTCCACTTCAGAGTCGAGGGCAGAGGTCGCCTCATCCATGATCAGAACCGGCGCATCCTTCAGCAGCACGCGGGCAATCGCCACACGCTGACGCTGACCGCCCGACAGCTTCACGCCGCGCTCGCCCACGTGCGCGTCCAGCCCGGTGCGGCCCAGCGAGTCGGAGAGCAGCGGAATAAACTCATCGGCGCGGGCGCGGTGAATGGCCAGTTGCAGCTCCTCTTCAGTGGCGTCGGGACGGCCATAGAGCAGGTTTTCACGGATTGAGCGATGCAGCAGCGAGGTGTCCTGGGTGATCATGCCAATCTGGCTGCGCAGGCTCTCCTGGGTCACGGCGGCAATATCCTGTTCGTCGATCACAATCCGCCCACCGTTCAGGTCATAAAGACGCAGCAGCAGGTTCACCAGCGTCGATTTACCGGCACCCGAGGGACCAATCAGACCAATCTTCTCACCGGGTCGGATGTCGAGGTTAAAACCGTTAATCACCTGACGGCCACCGCCATAATCGAAGCGCACATTTTCAAAGCGGATGTTGCCACGCGTCACCTTAAGCTGCTTCGCCTGCGGCGCATCCTGCACGCTCAGCGGCTGCGCAATGGTGTTCAGGCCATCCTGCACCATGCCGATGTTTTCGAAGATGCCGTTGACCACCCACATGATCCAGCCGGACATATTCACCAGACGAATCACCAGCCCGGTCGCCAGCGCAATCGCCCCGACGCTGATCAGCGACTGGCTCCACAGCCACAATGCCAGGCCGGATGTTGAAACAATCAGCAGGCCGTTCAGCGCCGACAGCGTCAGATCCATACTGGTGACCATGCGGCTGGCGTGCTGGGTTTTGTCGGTCTGCTCCTGAATCGCCTCACGCGCGTACTGACGTTCCAGGTCGCTGTGGGCGAACAGCTTGATGGTGGCGATGTTGGTGTAGCCGTCAACAATGGTGCCCATCAGCTTTGAGCGCGCTTCCGAGGAGACCACAGAACGGGCTTTGACGCGCGGTACAAAGAAACGCAGCGAGGCGCTGTAGGCCACCATCCAGATAATCAGCGGGATCATCAGCCGCCAGTCGGCACCGGCAAACAGTACCAGCGAGGTTACGGCGTAGATCAGCACGTGCCAGATGGCGTCCACCAGCTGCACCGCCGAGTCACGCAGTGAACTGCCGGTCTGCATAATGCGCTGGGCAATACGCCCGGCGAAATCGCTCTGGAAGAAGTTAAGGCTCTGACGCAGCACGTAGTTGTGATGCTGCCAGCGGATCATGCTGGTCATGCTCGGGCTGATACTCTGATGCACCAGCATATCGTGCAGGGCGATAAAAACCGGCCGCAGAATCAGCGCCACCGCGCCCATCCACAACAGTATCGGCCAGTTATCCCGGAACAGGGTGGCGGGCGTTGAGTGATTGACCATATCGATAATGCGGCTCAGATAGCTGAACAGCGACACTTCAATCAGGGCTGATGCCAGCCCAACCACCAGCAGCGCGGCAAAACTGGGCCAGACCTGCCGCAGATAGTAGAGGTAAAACGACCAGACCGTTGAGGGGGGCGAATCGGTGGGTGCGTCCTGAAATATATTGATAAAACGCTCAAAACGACGATACAACATAGCGATACTCTTTCCGTCCGGTAAAGAGCTACAGCTTAGTGCATGAACCCCATTCGGCTAACAGGAGAAAATATGGAAATCACAATTCGGGCACGGGAACCGCAGGACGCTGCCGCTTATCAGCGGCTTTACAGTCATCCCGACGTCTATCCCTGGACGCTGCAGTTGCCGTTTCCCAGCGTCGCCACCTGGGAGAAAAAAATCGCCAGAATGGATGCCGAGGGCTTTATCGCCTTTGTCGCCGAGATCGACGGCGTGCTGGCCGGCGAACTGACGCTGTTTGTGGATAACAAGCCGCGCACCCGCCACTGCATCAGCTTTGGGCTGGGCGTGCATCCCGATTTTGGTGGTCGCGGCGTTGGTGAGCGCCTGATCCGCACTGCGCTCGACTACTCCCGCAACTGGCTGGGCATTACCCGTATGGAGCTGGAAGTGTTTCACGACAACGATCGTGCGCTGCGGCTCTATGAGCGGCTGGGCTTTGAGCGGGAAGGGGTGAAACGCCAGGCCGCACTGCGTGACGGTCAGCTGCGCGATGTGGTGATGATGGCGAAGCTGCTGAACGGGGAGTGATAACCGGCGCGGCAGTGCTGCCGCGCCGTGTTGCGTTACGGATTTTTAGGGCTGTACTGCTGCATGTTCTGCTGTGTGACCAGCTCAAACGGGATCCATTGGTGGGCGTCGACCTTCTGGCCTTTGATCATCTGTTGCGCCACCTCAACCGATTTCCTGCCCTGGCCCACGGCATCCTGGAACACCGTCACCGCCAGTCTGCCGCTCGCCAGCGCTTTCAGGCCATCCGGCGTGGCATCAATGCCGCCGACCAGAATGGTTTTCTTCGGCTTCGCCTGAGCAATCGCCATGGTTGCACCAATCGCCATTTCGTCGTTGTTAGCGGCGACAATATCAATCGCTTCCCCGTTCGACAGCCAGTTGAGCATTAAATCCATGCCCTCATTGCGCGCATAGTTGGCAGTCTGCTTGAGCACCACTTTCATTCCGGGATACTTTGCCACTACCTGCTCCACATCCCGGGTGCGCTGCAGTGCGCCCGCATCGCTGAGGTTACCGATCATGATGGCGACATTGCCGCGGTAACCGGCCTGCTTCGCCAGCGCCTCCATCTGCAACGTGCCGGACTCGCGTTCGTCAGAGCCGACAAACACCACGCCCGGTGGCAGGGTTTTATCGCCCGGCGTGCGGTTAACGTAGACCAGCGGAATGTGCGCCTGCTGCGCCAGTTTCGTCAGGGCTGGGGTGCTGGCGGAGTCGACCGGATCGACAATAATCGCATCCACCCCGGCGCTGATAAAGCTCTGTACCTGATCGGTCTGACGGCCGACGTCGCCGCGTGCATCTTCGAACTGCGCATCCAGCTGACGCGCTTTCGCCTCTTTCTCAATCGACTGGCGAATAATAGTCAGGAAGTTCTGGTCGAAATAAGCCATCGAAACGCCAATCTTCTCTGCCAGCGCCGACGTGGAAAGAGAGAGCAGACAGAGTAAGGCCCATGCGCGTGTTTTCATTGCGGACTCCCGAGGTTAACCGGATGGAATGGATTTTTCATTTATTATAAAAATGGATAAATAGGATCATCTGCAGCTTAGAAATTGCCGCCAGGTTTGACAAGCCGCCCGTTTCACTCTTGCTGGCGTCGCCACACTTTGCTGCAAATTCGTCGCGTCATAGCTGCCCGGGCCGGTTAAAACCCCGATCGGGTGCACACTCTGCGGAAGAGAGCAGCAGCTTTTTGCGCTTTTGTGCAGCGCCGCACGGGCGGTTGTGGCGGTTGCCAGAAAATCGCTGAATCGGCCCCGTCGATCTCTACATCCGCACAATGACCGATGGTTAGCGGCCTATCTATATTTCCAGAAGCGGGAAATCTCAGCGTTATTCCTGAAAAAAACCTCGTGGCGCAACCTGCCGCTTTTTAAGGAATTCAGCTCATGCCTAAAGATGCAACGCCTCAACGGACCACCCATGTCCGCATCGGGATCCTCTGCCTGATCCTGTTTTTGTCAGTCGTGGCGTACGCCGACCGTTCGATCCTCTCGATCTCCGGATCGGCCATCAAAGAGGAGTTCGGCCTGTCAGCGATCCAGCTGGGACTGATCCTCTCTGCTTTCAGCTGGGCCTACGTTATCGGCCAGATCCCCGGTGGACTGTTTCTTGACCGCTTCGGGGCCAAAAAAGTGTATGGCATCACGCTGGCGCTCTGGTCTGTCTCGACACTGGCGATGGGATTTGTGGGTGAATTCTCCAGCGGTATGACCGGCGCACTGATGCTGATGTTTGGTCTGCGCTTTATGCTGGGACTCATTGAAGCGCCCAGCTTTCCTGCCAATGCGCGCGTGGTGATTATGTGGTTCCCTGGCGCTGAGCGGGGACGGGCATCATCGCTGTTTAGTTCGGCGCAATATTTTGCCGTTGCCATCTTCTCGCCGCTGTCAGGCTGGCTGGTGTCGCGCTTCGGCTGGGAGTGGCCGTTCTTTGTGCTGGGCGGCATTGGCCTGCTGGCGGTGTTCGTCTGGGCGGCCTGGATGCGCGAGCCGCGCAATCACCCCGGCGTGTCGGAAAGCGAACTGCGCCACATCATTGACGGCGGCGCGCTGGTGGATATCGACGCGGCGCAGACGCTGAAAGCGCGGCCACCGGTCAGCAAAGCGATGTTCAGAAAGCTGTTTACCAATCGTATGCTCTGGTGCGCCTATCTTGGTCAGTACTGCATCATTGCGCTCAGCTACTTCTTCATTACCTGGTTCCCGATCTATCTGGTGCAGGCACGCGGCATGAACATTATGGAGGCGGGATTCGCCACCATCGCCCCGGCGGTGTTTGGTTTTCTCGGCGGGATCAGCGGCGGTTACCTGTCAGATAAGTTAATCGCCCGGGGCTGGAGCGTCTCATGGGCGCGTAAAACCCCCTACATCGTTGGCATGCTGATGGCGTCGAGCCTGGTGCTGGCGGCGATCATTCCCGGTAATGGCGGCATTATCGCCATTATGTCCTTCGCCTTTTTCGGCAAAGGCATCGCGGCGGGCGCAGGCACCTGGACGGTGATCAGCGACACCGCGCCCAAAGAGGCGGTGGGTCTGGCGGGGTCCATTTTTAACGGCATCGGCAATATTGCCGGTTTCACCACGCCGCTGCTGTTCGGCATCATCGTCGGGCTAACCGGCAGCTACAGCATCGGGCTGGCATTTGTGGCGGCACACTGCGTGGTCGCGGCGCTGCTGTTCCTGCTGGTGATGGGACCGATTGAACGCGTCGGCGAAGAGACCAATCGCCCGGCAGCCTATAACCATCAGGAGAAAGAAGATGGCATTAAAGCAATGTAAGGTGCTGATCAAACGGAAATTTCTGCCACCAGAGCTGATTGCGAATATCGAAAATGCGTTCACCGCCTTCCGGCTATGGGAGGCGGACGATGAGGCGGCTTTTCTGGCTGAACAGGGTGCTGCCATCGACATACTGGTCACCAGCGGCAACGCGGTGATGGGCGCACCCGCCGCACTGATCGCGGCATTGCCCAACCTCAAAGCGATCTGCAGTAACGGCGTCGGGTATGACAGCATTGATACGGAAGCCGCCCGGTCACGCGGCATTGTCGTCACCAACACGCCCGAGGTGCTGAATGATTGCGTTGCCGACCTGGGCATGGCGCTGCTGCTGGATGTGGCGCGCCGCATCAGTGAGGCCGATCGCTTCACGCGTGCCGGGCACTGGACGCAGGGTCGCTTTCCGCTGAGCAGTAAAATTGGCGGCAAGGTGTGCGGTATCGTCGGGCTGGGCAATATCGGCCAGGCGGTAGCCAGGCGCGCACAGGCGTTTGATATGCAGATTCACTATTACAACCCGCGTTCACGCCCCGACGTGCCCTTTACCCGGCATGAGAGTCTGATAGCGCTGGCGCAGCAGGCCGATTTTCTGGTGCTCACGCTGCCGGGCGGGGCCGCAACGCGGCATATTATCACTGCGGAAGTGCTGCAGGCGCTGGGCCCGCAGGGTTATCTGATCAACATCGCGCGCGGCAGCGTGGTGGATCAGCAGGCGCTGGTGGCGGCGCTGGAATCCGGGCAGATCGCCGGTGCCGGACTGGATGTTTTTGAACAGGAGCCGCAGGTGCCTGACGAATTGCGTCAGCGCGACAATGTGGTGATTACGCCACATATCGCCAGCAGCACCCGCGAAACCATGGCGGCGATGGCCGACCTGGTGTTTGAGAACATGCTGGCGTTTGCCCGTGGAGAGCCGGTGCTGACCCGCGTAGTCTAACGGCAACAACGACTTAACCATGATGGACAGAGAGTGAGGCAGGAGGCCTCTCCTCTGACCACTCGCCCGCACGCCGCCTCCGCACAAAACAGCCTGAAGAATATTTGTCCAGCTGCCGATATCACCTTACCACCCGCTGATCGTAAGGAGTGATAGCGTGATAAAGCTGATTACCATTGATGAACTGCGCCCAGGGATGTTTATCCACAAACTGGAGGTCTGGTGGATAAAGGACCAGCGTATTCATAATCAGATGCTGATCACCGATCCACGACAAATCGCCACGTTACGCAGTGAAGGGATCCGCCAGCTCTGGATCGACCTCGATCGTTCCGTGCAGGCGCCGATCTCCACCTCGATCGCGAAAAGAACCATTGGCCGCACCCCGTTTTTTCAGGAGCTGGACCAGGCACAGCTGATCTTTCAGCAGGGCAAACCGAAAGTACTGGCGATGTTCAACGAAGCGCGGCTGGGCAACGGCCTGAAGCTCGATTATATGATGGATCTGGTGGATGAAATCGCCGGCTCGATCACGCGTGAACCCTCAGCGATGCTCAGCGTGGCACGGCTGAAAAATCATGATGACTACACCTATCTGCACTCTATGGCGGTCTGCGGGCTGATGATTGCGCTGGGTAAAAAACTCGGGCTGGATGAGCAGCAGCTGCGTCGGGTGGGCATGGGCGGTTTACTGCATGATGTGGGCAAAGCCGCTGTGCCGCTGGCGATCCTGAACAAAGCAGGCAAGCTGACGGAAGAGGAGTTCAGGGTGATGCGCGAGCATCCGGTGGTGGGCACGCAGATGCTGATTGAAGCCGACGCCGATGACGATCTGCTCGATATCGCCCTGCATCATCATGAAAAATATGATGGCAGCGGCTATCCGCACCGTCTGAAAGGCGAGGCGATTTCGTTCTACGCCCGGATGGCAGCGGTGTGTGATGTCTACGATGCTGTCACCTCAACCCGGTCCTATCGCAACGGCTGGACACCGGCAGAGGCGATGCACCAGATGCTGAGCTGGCGTGGCCACTTCGATCCGGGCCTGCTGCACACCTTCGTGCGAACTATCGGCATCTATCCGGTGGGATCGCTGGTGCGTCTGGCCTCCGGCCGGGTGGCGCTGGTGGTGAAAGCGGGGGAAAAATCGCTGATGCGTCCCTGTGTGCACGTCTTCTGGTCGCTGCACGCCCAGCGTGAAGTGAAACCGGAGGAGCTCGACCTCGGCGACAGTTTCTGCACCGACAGCATTGTGGGCGCAGAGGACAGTACGCTATGGGGTAACGTCGATCTCAATCGCATCTGGGCGCTGGAAGTCGCCTGATTTTTCGCCATTTTTACACTATTTTTACGCCCGCCCGCTGCATTTTAACCCCTTCTTTATACGCCTCCGCGCAAGCTAAGCCATAAATCCAATCCTCTGGAGGTTCCTGTGAGCGTGGGCGTAATAACCGGCATTGTGCTGGTGGTGTTGTTACTGGGCTATCTGATCTATGCCCTGTTAAATGCGGAGGCCTTCTGATGGCGGCCAATGCTTTTTTACTCATCGCATTTTATCTGGTGCTGCTGATGGTGCTGGCACAGCCGCTTGGCCGGGGTCTGGCCGCGTTAGTGGCTGATAAACCGGTGTTTGCCCGTTTTGAAGCGCCGCTGTGGCGACTGCTGGGCGCGCAGCAATCGGAGATGCGCTGGCCGCACTACCTGCTGGCGATACTGCTGTTTAACGCGCTGGGGTTCGTGGTGCTGCTGGCCATACTGCTGTTGCAGGGCTCGCTGCCGCTGAATCCGCAGCAGCTGCCTGGCCTGAGCTGGCATCTGGCGCTCAACACCGCTGTGAGCTTCGTCACTAACACCAACTGGCAGTCCTACAGCGGCGAAAGCACCCTGAGCTATTTCAGCCAGATGGTGGGCCTGACGGTGCAGAACTTCCTCTCTGCCGCAACCGGGATCGCCGTGGCGTTTGCGCTGATCCGGGGTTTCGCTAATCGCAGCTCTGCATCCCTGGGTAACGCCTGGCGCGACCTGACACGCATCACGCTCTACGTCTTACTGCCGATCAGCCTGCTGATGGCGCTGTTCTTTGTCAGTCAGGGCAGCATTCAGAACTTCGCGCCTTACCACAGCTTCACCACGCTGGAAGGCGTACAGCAGACGCTGTCGATGGGACCAGTGGCGTCGCAGGAAGCGATTAAAATGCTGGGCACCAATGGTGGCGGCTTCTTTAACGCCAACTCCGCCCATCCGTTTGAAAACCCGACGGTGCTGACCAACCTGGTGCAGATGCTGAGCATCTTCCTGATCCCGGCCGCGCTCTGCTTTGCGTTTGGCGAAAGCGTGCGTGACCGTCGTCAGGGCCACATGCTGCTATGGGCGATGACGCTGATGTTTGTCGCGGCGGTCGCCGTCGTGATGTGGGCCGAACTGCAGGGCAACCCGCATTTCCTCCAGCTGGGTGCCGACAGCGCCGTCAACATGGAAGGCAAAGAGACGCGCTTTGGCATTCTTAACAGCAGCCTGTTCGCGGTCATCACCACTGCGGCCTCCTGCGGTGCGGTGAATGCCATGCACGACTCCTTTACCGCGCTGGGCGGCATGGTGCCGATGTGGCTGATGCAGCTGGGTGAAGTGGTGTTTGGCGGCGTCGGTGCCGGTCTCTACGGCATGCTGCTGTTTGTGCTGCTGGCGGTATTTATCGCCGGGCTGATGATTGGCCGTACCCCGGAGTTCCTGGGTAAAAAAGTCGACGTGTGGGAGATGAAAATGACCGCGCTGGCGATTCTGGTCACCCCGGCGCTGGTGCTGATCGGCACCGCGCTGGCGATGATGACCGACGCTGGTCGCAGCGCAATGGCGAACCCCGGCATTCACGGCTTTAGCGAAGTGCTCTACGCCGTTTCCTCGGCGGCTAACAACAACGGCAGCGCCTTTGCCGGACTGAGTGCTAACACGCCGTTCTGGAACCTGTTACTGGCGGTCTGCATGCTGCTGGGCCGCTTCGGCATCATCATTCCGGTGATGGCGATTGCCGGTGCGATGGCGGTGAAAAAAGTGCAGCCGGTGGGTAACGGCACGCTGCCCACCCACGGCCCGCTGTTTATTGCCTTACTCATCGGCACGGTGCTGCTGGTGGGTGCACTGACCTTTATTCCTGCTCTGGCGCTGGGCCCGGTGGCTGAGCATCTGCAACTTGTTCAGGGACAATCCTCATGAGTCGTCAACAACAGGCGTTATTTGACGCAGCCCTGCTGCGTACCTCGGCCTGGGATGCGGTGAAAAAGCTCGATCCGCGGGTACAGTTCCGTAATCCGGTGATGTTTGTGGTCTGGCTCGGCAGCGTGCTGACCACGCTGCTGGCGCTGGCAATGTTATTCGGCAGGATCAGCGGCAGCGCCAGCTTTACCGGCGCGATTGCACTCTGGCTCTGGTTCACCGTGCTGTTCGCCAACCTGGCGGAGGCGCTGGCAGAAGGGCGCAGCAAGGCCCAGGCCAGCAGCCTGAAAGGGGTCAAAAAGACCAGCTTTGCTAAAAAACTGTCAGCGGCGCGCTATGGCGCGGAGTGGCAGCAGGTCAGCGCCGATGCGCTGCGTAAAGGCGACGCGGTGCTGGTCGAAGCGGGTGACATCATTCCCTGCGACGGTGAAGTGATGGAGGGCGGTGCCTCAGTGGATGAGAGCGCGATTACCGGTGAATCTGCACCGGTCATCCGTGAGTCAGGCGGTGACTTCGCCTCTGTGACGGGCGGTACGCGTATTCTCTCTGACTGGCTAGTGATCACCTGTAGCGCCAACCCGGGCGAAACCTTCCTTGACCGGATGATCGCCATGGTGGAAGGGGCGAAGCGCCGTAAAACCCCGAATGAGATCGCCCTGACCATCCTGCTGGTGTCACTGACCATCGTGTTCCTGCTGGCGACCGTCACACTCTGGCCGTTCTCGGCATGGGGCGGCACGCCGGTCAGCATCACCGTGCTGGTGGCGCTGCTGGTCTGTCTGATCCCGACCACTATCGGCGGCCTGCTGTCGGCGATTGGTGTGGCGGGAATGAGCCGGATGCTGGGTGCGAACGTCATTGCGACCAGTGGACGTGCGGTGGAAGCCGCCGGCGATGTGGATGTGCTGATGCTGGACAAAACCGGCACCATCACGCTGGGTAACCGTCAGGCGACCCAGTTCCTGCCCGCGCCGGGCGTCAGCGAAGAGCAGCTGGCCGACGCCGCGCAGCTCGCCTCGCTGGCTGATGAAACGCCAGAGGGCCGCAGCATCGTGGTGCTGGCGAAGCAGCGCTTTAATCTGCGTGAGCGCGATCTCAGCAGCATGGGTGCCAGCTTTATTCCGTTCTCAGCCCAGACCCGCATGAGTGGCGTAAACGTGCAGGAGCGGCTGATCCGCAAGGGCGCGGTCGATGCGGTCCGCCGTCATATCGAAGCGAACCATGGCCGTTTCCCTGCCGAGGTCAATGCGCAGGTGGAAGAGGTGGCCCGCAGTGGCGGCACGCCGCTGGTGGTGTCCGAGGGCGCGAACGTGCTGGGCGTGGTGGCGCTGAAAGATATCGTGAAAGGCGGCATCAAAGAGCGCTTTGCCGAACTGCGCAAAATGGGCATCAAAACGGTGATGATCACCGGCGATAACCCGCTGACCGCCGCGGCCATTGCGGCGGAAGCAGGCGTGGATGACTTCCTGTCAGAGGCGACCCCGGAAGCCAAGCTGGCGCTGATCCGCCAGTATCAGGCAGAAGGACGGTTAGTGGCGATGACCGGCGACGGCACCAACGATGCGCCTGCCCTGGCGCAGGCGGATGTGGCGGTGGCGATGAACTCCGGTACGCAGGCGGCGAAAGAGGCGGGCAACATGGTCGATCTCGACTCGAACCCGACCAAGCTGCTGGAAGTGGTGCACATCGGTAAACAGATGCTGATGACGCGCGGTTCCCTGACCACTTTCAGTATCGCCAACGACGTGGCGAAATATTTCGCCATTATTCCGGCGGCGTTTGCGGCGACCTATCCGCAGCTCAACATGCTGAACGTGATGCAGCTGCACTCGCCCGCCAGCGCAATTCTGTCAGCGGTGATCTTTAACGCCCTGGTGATTATCTTCCTGATCCCGCTGGCCCTGAAAGGCGTCAGCTACCGCCCGCTGAGTGCCGCTGCGCTGCTGCGCCGCAACCTGCTGATTTACGGTCTGGGTGGCCTGCTGGTGCCGTTTGTCGGCATCAAAGCGATCGATCTGCTGTTAGTGCTTTCAGGCATGGCCTGAGGAGAAAAAAATGAGTCAGTTACGTCCGGCAATTTTACTGTTGTTGCTGCTTACGCTTGTTACCGGCGTGGTTTATCCTTTCCTCACCACCGGGCTGGCGCAGTGGCTGTTTCCGGCCCAGGCCAATGGCTCGCTGCTGGAAGAAGATGGCGTGGCGCACGGATCCGCGCTGATTGGGCAGAACTTTACCCAGCCCGACTATTTCTGGGGCCGTCCTTCAGCCACCAGTGATAAAGCCTATAACCCGCTGGCCTCGGGAGGCAGTAATCTGGCCGCCAGCAACCCGGCGCTGGATAAAGCGGTCGCCGACCGCGTCGCTGCACTGCGTGCCGCCAATCCGCAGGCACCTGCAGCCGTGCCGGTTGAGCTGGTGACGGCTTCCGCCAGCGGGCTGGACCCGGATATTTCGCCCCAGGCTGCCCTGTGGCAGGCTCCGCGTATCGCTGCCAGCCGCAACGTGCCGGTCGCGCAGGTCGAGGCGCTGATTGAAAAGATGACGCATCGTCCGCTGATGCCCTTCCTTGGCACGCCGACCCTCAACGTGCTGCAGCTGAACATGGCCCTCAACGAACGGTAATGGTGTTAAGAGCCTATCCCATCAGGCTATTTTATTTGTCAGTCTGAACCTGGGCAGTGCTCACACAGGCTGCTTTAGCAACCTGAACGCCTGTCAGGGCGGCCCTGAAGGGGCGAGCGCAGCGAGTAATCCTCACGTACTACGTGTACTACGGATTGTTCCGCGCTGTCCGTGTCCAGACTGTCTGCAACAATTACGCCTACTGGCATAGGCTCTAAGGAAGCGATGAACCACGACGAACCCCAGCGTCCCGATCCCGACGCGCTGCTGCAGGCTAACCGCGAAAGTCATCGCGGGCAGCTGAAGATTTACTTTGGTGCCTGTGCGGGCGTGGGCAAAACCTACGCCATGCTGCAGGAGGCACAGCGGCTGCGTGCGCAGGGTCTGGATGTGCTGATTGGCGTGGTAGAAACCCACGAACGGCCGGAAACCGCGCAGCTGCTGACAGGCTTAACCCTGCTGCCGCGGCGCGCAACCGGCCGCTCGCGTCATGCGGAGTTTGATCTTGATGCTGCGCTGGCCCGCCATCCGGCGGTGATTCTGATGGATGAGCTGGCGCACACCAACGTACAGGGCTCGCGCCATCCCAAGCGCTGGCAGGATATCGAAGAGCTGCTGGAAGCGGGCATCGACGTGCTGACCACCGTCAACGTGCAGCACCTTGAAAGCCTCAACGATGTGGTCGGCGGCGTCACCGGCATTCAGGTGCGCGAAACCGTGCCCGATCCCTTTTTCGACAGCGCTGATGAAGTGGTGCTGGTCGATCTGCCGCCCGACGATCTGCGGCAGCGGCTGAAAGAGGGCAAAGTCTACATTGGCGACCGCGCGGAACGCGCCATCGAAAACTTTTTCCGCAAAGGTAACCTGTTCGCCCTGCGTGAACTGGCCCTGCGTCGCACTGCCGATCGTGTGGACGACCAGATGCGCGCCTGGCGCGATCAGCAGGGACGGGATCGCGTCTGGCACACCCGCGACGCCATTCTGCTCTGCATTGGTGACGACAGTGGCAGTGAAAAGCTGGTGCGTACCGCTGCCCGGCTGGCGGCACGGCTCGGCAGTGAATGGCACGCGGTCTATGTCGAAACACCCCGGCTTAACCGGCTGCCCGAAGCGCGGCGACGGGCGATTCTGCGCACCTTACAGCTGGCGCAGGAGCTGGGTGCGGAAACGGCCACGCTGTCGGAACCGGATGAAGCGGAAGCGGTGCTGGGCTACGCCCGCGAGCACAACCTGGGCAAAATTGTCACCGGTCGTCGCCCGCTGCGACGCTGGCGGCGTGACAGTTTTGCCGAACGTCTGGGCCAGCTCGGCCCCGATCTCGACCTGCTGGTTGTCGCACTGGATGAGCCGCTGAAGGATGCGCCGCATCCGCTGCCGGATGGCCGCGTGACGAGTGAAAAATGGCGCATTCAGCTGCGCGGCGTGATGATGGCGCTGGTGCTCTGCATCGTCGTCACCGCAGCCGGACAGTCGGTACTGATCAATTTCGATCCTGCCAACTGTGTGATGATCTACCTGCTGGCGGTGGTGATCGTGGCGCTGCGCTATGGCCGCTGGCCGTCGGTGATCGCCACGGTGATGAATATCGTCGCCTTCGACCTCTTTTTTGTGGCCCCCACCGGCACGGTGGCGGTCTCCGACCTGCAATATCTGGTGACCTTTGGCGTAATGCTGGCGGTGGGCGTCATTGTCGGCAACCTTACGGCAGGCGTGCGTTATCAGGCGCGGGTGGCGCGCTACCGCGAGCAGCGGGCGCGGCAGCTCTACGAGATGGCAAAATCGCTGGGCAGCGCGCTGACGCCGCAGGATATCGCCGCCACCAGCCAGCGGGTGCTCGACGCCACTTTGCAGGCGCGCTGCCTGCTGTTGCTGCCGGATGAGCAGGGTGAGCTGCAACCGGTGGGCGAGGCGTTACCGGCCAGCGAACCGGATCGCGCCATCGCGAAATGGAGTTACAGCAAAGGCCAGCCTGCGGGCGCGGGCACCGATACCTTACCGGCGGTGCCCTATCAGATCCTGCCGCTGAAAAGCGGTGCACACTGTCGGGGTCTGCTGGTGGTGGAGCCGCAGAACCTGCGTCAGCTGATGATCCCCGAACAGCAGCGGCTGGTGGAAACCTTTACGGTACTGATTGCCAATGCGCTGGAGCGAATGGCGCTGTCGCACAGCGAGGCGGCATCCCGGCTCTCGGCCGAGCGTGAACAGCTGCGCAATGCGCTGCTCTCGGCGCTGTCCCACGACCTGCGCACCCCGCTGACCGTGCTGTTTGGTCAGGCGGAAATGCTGATGCTCGACCTGGCCAGCGACAACTCAAAATATGTGCCGCAGGCCAGCCAGATCCGTGAGCAGACGCTGAGCACCATCCGGCTGGTGAGCAACATGCTGGATATGGCACGCATTCAGTCGGGCGGCCTTAACCTGCGGGAAGAGTGGCTGGCGCTGGAAGAGGTGATCGGCGGCGCGCTGAGCAGCATGGCACCGTCGCTGAAAGGGCATGAGGTTCAGCTCGATCTGCCGGATGACATCGTGCTGATTAAAGGCGACAGCACGCTGCTGGAACGCGTCTTCACCAACCTGATTGAGAACAGCCTGAAGTATGCCGGTAACAGCACTCCGCGTGGCATCCGCGCCTGGCGTGCTGCAACACGGCTGGAGATTGCGGTGTGGGACAGCGGACCGGGCGTTGCCGAAGACGATTTAACCCGGATATTCGATAAGTTCTGGCGCGGTGATAAAGAGTCGGCGGTGCCGGGCGTCGGGCTGGGTCTGGCAATCTGTAAAACCATTATTGAGAGCCACGGCGGCCAGATCTGGGCAGAGAACCGACCCGAAGGCGGCGCGGCATTTCGTCTCTCACTGCCGCTGCCGCCGGTCCCTGAAATTTCTGACGAAGGGCTGAAATAACTTCACAGTGGATCGGTTATACTTCCGGACCTGTTTGATTATTCGTGGGATTGTATGGAACGTTTTACCGAAAACCTGATGTATGCATCGCGCTGGTTGCTGGCTCCGGTTTACATTGGACTTTCGCTGGGATTGCTGGCGCTGACCATTAAATTTTTCCAGGAAATTTTCCACCTGCTGCCCAACATTTTCAGCATTGCGGAAAACGATCTGATCCTGCTGCTGCTGTCGCTGGTGGATATGACGCTGGTGGGCGGCCTGCTGGTGATGGTGATGCTGTCGGGTTATGAGAACTTCATCTCCAAGCTTGATATCGACGAAGACAAAGAGAAGCTGAGCTGGCTGGGCAAGATGGACTCCGGCTCGCTGAAAAACAAAGTCGCGGCTTCTATCGTGGCCATCTCCTCGATTCACCTGCTGCGGGTGTTTATGGAAGCGCGCAACGTCGAAAACGACAAGCTGATGTGGTACGTGATTATCCACCTGACCTTTGTGCTCTCGGCCTTTGTGATGGGCTGGCTGGACAAAATGTCGCGCTACGATAAAAAGTAATTTATCACCTGGCGACCCGCTGACGCGGGCGCCTGCTTTATCCCTTCCGCTCTGCTTCCCCTGAACGACCTGCCGGCTGCGATGCCGGGCGCGTGCCCGCCAGCTGTGGCATCACCTCTTTGATCATGGCAAAAAAGTGTCGCAGCCTGGCCGGGTAGTAACTCGCCCAGGGATAGGTCAGCCATACCGGCAGCGGCGGGGCCTGCCAGGCGGGCATCAGCTGAACCAGACTGCCGTCCGCTAAATCGTCCTGCACCGCCCACGAGGAGACAATCGCCGCGCCCATCCCGGCCAGCGCCGCTTTGCGCACTGCATATAAGCTGTCGCTGCTCAGCCGGGGCGTAATCGCCAGGTTCACTGGCTGGCCGTCGTCAATCTTCTGCAACGCCACTTCATTACGGTAAAAGCTGGTCAGCGCCAGCCAGGGCAGATCGCGAAGCTGTGCCACACGTTCAATAGGCGGATGCTGCGCCAGCAGGTGCGGGGCCGCCACCACAATGCGCGGTACTTCGGCCAGCAGAATCGCCACGACCGAAGGATCGGTGGGCGCACCGACCTGAATGGCGCAGTCCACGTTCTCCGCCATGAAGTCGGGCGTGCGGTCATTCAGCATCCACTCGATATTGAGGCGGGGATAGCGGTGCAGATAGTCCACCAGCGGCGCGATCAGTTGATCCTGACCAAAGGCGTGCGGCGCACGAACCCGCAGCGTACCGACCGGGTCATCGCTGGCACCGGTCAGCTCATCTTCCAGCGCATGCCAGGTCGCCAGCAACTGCCGTGCCTGGGCGTAGCAGCGTTCGCCATCATCGGTGAGTTTCAGCGCATGGGTGGTGCGCAGGATTAGCTTGAGGCCCAGCCGCTGCTCCAGGGTCTGCAATCGGCGGCTGACGGTGGGCTGTGTCGTGCCAAGCTGGGCTGCTGCTGCGGACAGGCTGCCGCTCTCAACGATACGGATAAATGTCTGCATCAGGTCGATGCGATCGCTGCTGTTGGGATTGTTCATACGCGCCACGCATAACGGTTTTGTCTGGTATCAGTCTACCGCGTATAACCATAATGCGCTTTAATGGCTGCACGAAATGATGAGGATTACAGCATGTCAGCCATACAGACTCAGACGCAAAATGAATCGCTCTCTACGCCGCTGGTGTTTACCCTGGCGGCCGGAGCCGGGCTCAGCGTTGCATCGATTTACTACAGCCAGCCGATGCTGGATATCATCAGTAAGCAGTTTAATGCAGGCATCGGCGCAGTTGGCATGGTGCCGATGCTGACTCAGGCGGGCTATGCGCTGGGTATTCTGCTGCTGGCCCCGCTGGGGGATCGTCATGACCGCCGCACCATTATCTTTATCAAAGGCTTACTGCTGGTCGCTGCGCTGCTGCTGTGTGGCTTTTCCGGCGGACTCAGCGCGCTACTGGTTGCCAGTTTTATTACCGGCCTGACCGCCACCGTGGCGCAGGATATTGTGCCCGCGTCGGCGACGCTGGCCCCGGAACGCAGCCGGGGTAAAACGGTCGGCACGGTGATGACCGGACTGCTGGTCGGCATCCTCCTGTCGCGGGTAGTCAGCGGGGTGGTGGCGGAATATTTCGGCTGGCGCACCATGTACATGATCGCCGCACTGGCGGTACTGCTGATTACGCTGACGCTGTGGCGGGTGTTGCCACGCTTCGCGCCGGGCACCTCAGTGAGCTATCCGCGCCTGTTGCTGTCACTGGTGCATCTGTGGCGTCACCATCAGACGCTGCGCCGCGCCGCGCTGGCTCAGGGTCTGCTGTCGGTCGCCTTCAGCGCCTTCTGGTCGACGCTGGCGTTAATGCTCAGCGACCGCTTTCATCTCGACAGTGCGGTGGCGGGGGCGTTTGGTTTAGCCGGTGCAGCAGGCGCTATGGCAGCACCGCTGGCGGGCAGTTTTGCTGACCGCATCGGCCCGGCACGCGTCACGCAGGCCGGTGCCGCGCTAGTGACGATCTCTTTTGCGCTGATGTTTCTGCTGCCACTGCTGCCCATGCCCGCACAGTTGGCGCTGATTGTGGTCTGTACCATCGGCTTTGATTTAGGAGTGCAGGCCACGCTGGTGGCGCATCAGACGCTGGTCTATGGCCTGGCACCGGAAGCACGCAGTCGCCTGAATGCATTGCTGTTTACTGTGGTGTTTATCGGTATGGCGACCGGTGCGGCGCTGGGCAGTCTGGCGCTGGCTCACTGGGGCTGGAATGGCGTCGTTGCGCTCGCCACTTTAGCCGGTGCCGCGGCTCTCGCGGTCCGCTTCGCCAGTCGTCACCTGAAAAACTGACGCCTCGCCCGTCAAAAAATGTGCCAGGCTTATTCATAAACCCGAAATATTGTGGAGTGTTATGAACTTTTTAGCCTGGACAGCAGCGACGGGCGGCCTTCTGCTGCTGATGTCGCTGGCTTCCGGTTGGATTCACCGGGGGCCAGTCACCTCATTTGGTCTGTTCCTGATCGCGGGCATGCTGTGCGGCCCGTGGGGATTTGATGTTATCCACCTCGATATCGTCACCCATTCCGAAGCCGTGGCCCATATCACCGAAATCACCATGGCGGCCTCGCTGTTTATCACCGGTCTCAAGCTGCGTCAGCCGCTGCAGAACAACTGCTGGCACACCGGGCTGAAGCTGGCGTTTCCCGCCATGCTGCTTACCGTTGCCGCGATGACCCTGCTGGCACACTTCCTGGTGGGATTAGACTGGCCGATTGCGCTGGCGTTTGGGGCGATTGTCGCGCCGACCGATCCGGTGCTGGCGAGCTTAATCTCGGTCAACGATGCGCAGGATGATGACTCGCTGCGTGTGGCGATCTCCAGTGAAGCGGGCATGAACGATGGCTCCGCATTACCCCTGCTGATGCTGGCGCTGCTGCTGTTTAATGGCGAGAGCCTGAGTGGCGCGATGCTGGCGCACTGGGGCGCGGTCGAGGTGCTCTGGGCGATTGGCGGCGGTCTGATCATTGGCTTTGTTCTGGGGCAGTTAATCGGCATGCTGGCGACCCGACTGCGCAATGCGAATGGCGACGTTGCGCCCAATGATTTCCTGGCGCTGGCGCTGATAGCCCTCAGTTATTCGCTGGTGGAGTACCTGGGTGCCTCCGGCTTCCTGGCCGCCTTCGCCGCCGGACTGGGGTTACGCCGTGCCGAACTGGGTGTGTTCCATCGTCATCAGCCGGAAGACCTCTCTGACGATGAGCGCGTATTGCCCTCTGAGGCGCTGGTGAATCCTAACAAACGCCTGGCCCATCAGGGCGGCAATAATATGGTGAAGTCGATTGGGTTTGTAGTAGGCGACGCGCTCTCTTTTGGCGATACTATTGAACGTTTACTGGCGGCTGGCATGATGGTCGTACTGGGCGTAACACTGGCGCAGCACTGGAACATCTATGGCGTGCTGATTGGGCTGGTACTGTTTGCCGTAGTACGACCGATGGCCGTCTGGCTGGTGACGCTGCGCGCCGGACTGCCGCTCGGGCAGCGCTTGCTGATTGGCTGGCTGGGCATCCGGGGAATTGGCAGCCTGAACTACATCGCCTATGCCTGGACGCACGGCATGCAAGGCCCGCAGATGGAAATCATGACGAATATAGCGTTAACGCTGGTGGTCTGCAGCGTGGTGGTTCACGGCACCACCGTGACGCCGCTGCTGAACTGGCGTCAGAAGCGCCTCGAAGCCCTTCAGCGCAAGGTTTAACCTGAACGAACAGGAGTTAAAAATGAAAGTCACTCAGATAGTGCTGCTAAGCCTCCTTGCCTCCGGCAGCGCGCTGGCAGCGGACGACGCTGATACTGAGCAGAATGTTTACGCCAGTCAGTTGTGCCACATTGTCAGCGGCGAGAAAAAGGTCGCGAGTGCGGATCAATATGTTGAACAGATGAAATCGTCAGTCGCGAGCAGTCAGTCATCATCGGCGATGAATCAGCCGGAATTTGATGAAGAGTCCGCGCGTGAAGTGGCCAGTGCCTGGCTGCAACTTGGCGATGATGAGCGGGCCAAACTGCGCGTCAACGAACAGCAGTGTGAACAGGCCGTGATGGCGCAGTTCCAGCAGGAAGATTAACCATACGGAATGAAATAAAAACGCGCCTGCCCGGCGCGTTTTTTTATGGCTTTCCTGGGGCTATTGCGTACATAATCGCCACCCATGGCACCAGACTTGCATCTGTTACTTCTTCTGTAGCCTGCCGCAACGGCTTGCTCATTACTCTGGCATCACACAACAGGCATTATGATTACGCGTCGACGCTTTATTCTCGGCACGGGAGCGCTCGGGCTCTCCATGACCACCGGCAAATTATTTGCCCGCGATGACATTATTCCCCTCTGGCCGGACGATCCGCCCGGCGGCGGCGGCCCATCCGGCCAGTTGCATATTAACAGCAGTGGTTCCTGGTCAAATATCGTCAGCCCGGCGATTCAGCGGTTTAAACCAGAAAATCCGAATGGCGAAGCGGTATTAATCGCCGCAGGCGGCGGGTATCGCTGGATCGGCATGGCGCGTGAAGCCTGGCCGGTAGCGCGCTGGCTGAATGCCAGTGGCTATACTGCCTATGTGCTCAGCTATCGGTTGCCGCATGAGAAGTGGCAGGCGGGTCGGCTGGCGCCACTGCAGGATGCGCAGCGCGCCATCCGGCTGGTGCGATCTTTCGAACGCAAGGTGCATGTGCTGGGTTTCTCGGCAGGCGGACATCTGCTGGGGCTGGCGGCGGCGCGGCCAGACTTTGAATCTTATCCGGCCATCGATCCGCTGGATGAAGTGGTGCCGAAAGTCGACAGCGTCGGCCTGATCTATCCGGTCATTACCCTGGAAGCGCCTTATCAGCACACCAATACGCATCTGATGATGGTAGGTAAAAATGCCACGCCGCAGGATGAGGCGAACTGGTCAGTGCAGAACTATGTGACCCGGCAATATCCGCCGACGTTTCTGGCGCAGGCCGAGGACGATCACACCTCCAATCCGTTTAACACCGAGCTGATGCGCGACACCTGTCGCCGCAACCGCGTGCCGGTTGAGCTGATTCAGATCAGCAAAGGCGGACACGGATTTGGCCTCGGCAAGGCGGGTACGCCCGCAGCGTTGTGGGATCAGGCGTATGTCCGCTGGCTGGATCGCGTAAGCTGAAGTGCACTGACGCGGTGCTATGCTGCACGGTCAGAAAGCGGAAGTGGATGCGGCATAAAAAAACAGGCGACCTTAAGGTCGCCTGTTCTGTTTCTGAAGCCCGGTGCGGATTAACGCATTGTCACAAATTCTTCCGCTGCGGTTGGGTGGATCGCCACGGTGTTATCGAAGTCTTTCTTGGTCGCGCCCATCTTCAACGCCACGGCGAAGCCCTGCAGCATCTCATCCATACCGAATCCGATGCCGTGAATGCCGACGATCTTCTCATCGGCACCCACACACACCAGCTTCATGCGGCACGGCTGACGATGCTGGGTGACCGCGGTGTACATGGCGGTAAACGACGATTTATAGACCTTCACCTGATCGTCGCCATACTGTTCGCGCGCCTGCGGCTCGGTCAGTCCTACGGTGCCGATCGGCGGATGGCTGAACACTACGGTCGGCACGTTGCTGTAATCCAGATGCTCGTCCGGCTTGTTGTTAAACAGACGCTCAGAGAGACGACGTCCGGCGGCAACCGCAACCGGCGTCAGCTCAACCGCACCGGTGTTGTCGCCCACGGCGTAAACGCCTGAGACATTGGTGTTCTGGAATTTATCGACGCTGATATAGCCTTTCTCGTTCAGCGCCACGCCTGCGGCCTGAATATTGAGATTGTCCGTTTCAGGCTCACGGCCAATCGCCCAGACCAGGCAATCCACGGTGTAGTCGCTGCCATTTTCCAGCTGCAGCGTCAGGCTGCCATCGCTGTTTTTAACTACAGCCTTAGGAATGGCTTCGGTGTGCAGCGCCGGACCTTCGGTGTTCATTACTTCGACCAGCGTCTCGGTGAGCAGCGGGTCGAAGCTGCGCAGCGGCGCGTGTTTACGCACGAACAGGTGGGTTTCTGACCCCAGCGCGTTCACGACGCCCGCCAGCTCAACCGCGATATAGCCCGCGCCGACAACCGCGGTGCGTTTTGGCAGCGCGTCCAGCTCGAAGAAGCCGTCGGAATCAATGCCGTACTCCGCACCCGGAATAGAAGGGTGAACCGGACGACCGCCAGTGGCGATCAGAATGTGGTTAGCCGTAATAATCTCGCCGTTCACTTCAACGCTGTGCGCATCGACAAAGCGGGCAAAGCCTTTGATCACTTCAACTTTGTTCTTACCCAGCACGTTGTCATACGAGCTGTGGATGCGATCGATATAGGCGCTGCGGTTTTTGACCAGCGTGGCCCAGTCAAAGCGGTTTACGGTGGTGTCGAAGCCATAATCCGGGCCATAAAGATGGATAGCTTCGGCGATTTGCGCGGCGTGCCACATGATTTTCTTCGGCACGCAACCCACGTTCACGCAGGTGCCACCCAGCTCTTTTGCTTCAATCAGGGCGCATTTCTGGCCATACATAGCTGCACGGTTAATCGAGGCGATGCCGCCGCTGCCGCCGCCAATGGCGAGATAGTCGAAATGTCGGGTCATTGAAGTATCCATCCGGTTGCATAAAAAATTGGGGTTGAGTGTAACGCTGCGGGTCGAAATGACGCAAAGTTTGCGCCTATGATTGTAATAGGGTTCTGTTTTTCACTCGCTTACAGGGAAGCATACCATGCACCTTACTTTTCTTGGCACCGGCGGCGGTGCTCCCAGCCTGCAACGTAACGTGACCTCCATTGCTTTTACCCGCGCGCTGAGTGGTGAAACCTGGCTGTTCGACTGCGGGGAGGGCACGCAGTTACAGTTTATGCGCTCCAGCCTGAAACCGGGCAAGCTGGATAAGATTTTTATCACCCATCTGCATGGCGATCATATCTTCGGCCTGCCGGGCTTACTTACCAGCCGGTCGATGGCCGGACTGACCTCACCCATGACGGTTTATGGCCCCAGAGGATTGAAGACCTTTGTTGAGACGGCGCTGTCGATCAGCGGTTCCTACACCGATTATCCGCTGAACATTGTTGAGATTGAGGCGGGCTGGACGCTGGATGACGGTGAGTTTCGTATCAGTGCCTGGCCGCTGAGCCATCCGGTGGAGTGTTTTGGCTATCGCATTGAACAGCATGACAAACCCGGCCTGCTGGATGCCGAGCGGCTGAAAGCCGAAGGCGTGCCCCGCGGCCCGTGGTTCCAGCAGCTGAAGCAGGGGGAATGTGTGACGCTGGAAGATGGGCGGGTAATTAACGGCGCTGACTACCTTGGCCCGGCGACACCCGGTAAAAAGCTGGCCATCTTTGGCGATACGGCTCCCACGGAGGTTGCGCTGCAGCTGGCGGCGGAGGTTGACCTGATGGTGCATGAAACCACGCTGGAGGCGGCGATGGTGGAGAAAGCCAACGGGCGCGGGCACTCCACAACCCTGCAGGCGGCGGAGGTGGCAAAGCGCGCCGGGGCAAAGCGGATGATCGCCACCCATTTCAGCTCCCGCTATCTGGCAAAGGACATGAGCCGCCTGCTGGCGGAGTGCCAGACCATTTTCCCCCGCACCGAGCTGGCCTCGGACCTGGCGGTGTTTACGGTTTAGTGATGCAGCGCCGGATAAGTAAACAGCAGCAGATGGGTGAGGTTAAGCGCGAAGTGCAGGGCGGCTGCCAGCCATAAGCGGCCGCTCCAGTGCCACGCCAGACCATAAAGCAGCCCGGCCAGCGTCGCGAAAACTACCAGCAGTACGCCGCCGGTTGCATGCGCCAGCCCGAACAGCAGCGTGCTAATCAGCAGCGCGGGCAACCCACCCAGCTTCTCGCTCAGCCGCTGTTGCAGATAGCCCCGGAACAGCGCCTCTTCGGCCAGCGAGACAAAGAACAGATTCGCCAGCATAAACGCGGGCAGCCAGGGCGGAAAATGAGGCTCAACGGCCAGACCACCCAGCAGCACGGCGCTACCCAGCAGCAGCGGCACGGCGGCGATTAATGCCAGCGCAGCGATCCACGGATAACGTGGTGGACAGGCCCGGGCACGGAACAGCGTCGGCAGGCAGGCCAGCAGTACAAAGGGGATCAGCGCTTTATCGAAGTTGAAGGAGAAACTGAACGGCAGGCTCTGTGCGCCCACCTTTACCTCATCGACGACGAGGGGATTGTGAAAGCCGGGAAAAAGATGGAGGAACAATCCCAGCGAAATCAGCACCAGCAGCGCTTCACTCAGAATGTGCTGCCGGGAACGGATTGGGTCAAAGCGGCGCAGCGCGACCAGTGCCGCGATCCCGGCCAGCAGCGGCAGTACTGGCCATGTCAGGACGTCGTGATAAAACCCCAGCAGCGCAGCGAGCGCTAACAGCAGTAGCGCCAGCCGCCGGGCGGGTTGCAGCGCGCCCAGCGCGCCTGCCAGCAGAATCCACATAATCGGTTATTCAGGAACGATCTGGTTCACCACGAAGTGACCGGTACCGGCCGGAACCAGTTTTTTGTGCAGCCATGGCAGCAGGGTATTCATCTGATCGGCCAGCTTCCACGGCGGGTTAATCACGATCATGCCGGAGGCGGTCATGCCGCGCTGATCGCTGTCCGGACGGGCAGCCAGTTCGATCTGCAGGATATTGCGGATGCCGGTTGCTTCCAGGTCGCGCAGCATGTGTTTGATCTGCTGACGTAACACCACCGGATACCACAGCGCAAAGACGCCGGTGCCAAACCGTTTATGACCTTCCTGAATGCCTTTCACTACTGCCTGGTAGTCGCTTTTCATCTCATAAGGCGGGTCGATCAGCACCAGACCGCGACGCGACGGCGGTGGCAGTTTCGATTTTAACTGCTGATAACCGTCGGCACGGTCGACGCGCGCGCGGTTGTCTTTGCTAAACTCGTTGCGCAGCAGCGGATAGTCGCTGGAGTGCAGCTCGGTGAGTTGCAGCCGGTCATCTTCACGCAGCAGATGACGGGCAATCAGCGGTGAACCCGGATAGTAGCGCAGAGAAGGGCCACGATTCAGCGCACCGATGGCGTCAAAATAGGGTTGCAGCAGTTCCGGTGCATCGGGCTGTTGCCAGATACGCGCGATGCCTTCCAGATATTCACCGGTACGCTCGGCGTGCTCGCCGCTCAGCTGGTAGCGGCCTGCGCCCGCATGGGTATCCAGGTAGAAAAACGGTTTCTCTTTCTCTTTCAGCGCCGTGATGATCAGGCTCAGAACAGTGTGCTTCAGCACGTCGGCGTGGTTGCCCGCATGGAAGCTATGGCGATAACTCAGCATTGTTTATCCTGTTGAATGTATAAGGTTTTAATTGATGGAAAATCAATTTATACCAATTATTACCTCACGTATTACCTACAGAACGACGCACAGCAACCGACGCAGGAAAAGCATGAGAATCCGCGATTATATCAGGGATGGCCTGGCGATGGGCCAGAAGCGTGATAACAAATCGGGATTACAGGGCGCGGCATCCTGTTGCAGGCATGCAGGTACGGAAAGCTGCCCGACGCGCTCATCGCAATCGCAGCCATAGTTTAAAAGCAGCGGGCTTTCGGGTAGCCATTCGCGCGTTTCTTCCCCACCTCATCCTGACCCCCATTGATTTTCACTACACTAAGCCGCATGTTACTTAGATTGCGTTGCGCGACCCGCTGCGCCCCATACATCGATAAAGGACTGCGCTATGACCAATCCGCTACTGACATCTTTTACGCTCCCCCCTTTTTCTGCTATCCAGCCTGAGCATGTTGTTCCTGCCGTGACGGAAGTGCTGAGCCAATGCCGCGCAGAAGTCGAAAAAGTGGTGGCGCAGGGTGCGCCGTACACCTGGGATAACCTGGTTCAGCCGCTGGCGGAAACCGACGATCGCCTGAGCCGTATTTTCTCCCCGGTCAGCCATCTTAATTCGGTAAAAAACAGCCCGGAGCTGCGTGAAGCCTATGAGCAGACGCTGCCGCTGCTCTCTGAATACAGCACCTGGGTCGGTCAGCATGAAGGGCTGTATCAGGCGTATCGCAACCTCAAAGAGGGCGATCAATACGCGGCACTGGATCTGGCGCAGAAGAAAGCGGTCGATAACGCCCTGCGTGATTTCGAACTCTCTGGAATCGGCCTGCCAAAGGATAAACAGCAGCGCTATGGCGAAATCGCCGCGCGCCTCTCTGAGCTGGGTTCGGCTTACAGCAACAACGTGCTCGATGCGACCATGGGCTGGAGCAAGCTGATCACCGATGAAAGCGAGCTGGCCGGTATGCCGGAAAGCGCGCTGGCGGCGGCGAAAGCTCAGGCTGAAGCCAAAGAGCAGGAAGGCTGGCTGCTGACGCTGGATATTCCAAGCTATCTGCCGGTCATGACCTACTGCGATAACGCGGCGCTGCGCGAAGAGATGTATCGCGCCTATGCGACGCGTGCTTCCGATCAGGGTCCGAACGCCGGTAAATGGGACAACGGTCCTATCATGGCGGAAGAGCTGGCGCTGCGTCACGAGCTGGCTCAACTGCTGGGCTTCGACTCCTACGCGGATAAATCGCTGGCGACCAAAATGGCGCAAAGCCCGTCCCAGGTGATCGACTTCCTGAATGACCTGGCTGAACGCGCCCGTCCGCAGGGTGAAAAAGAGCTGGAGCAGCTGCGCGCCTTCGCGCAGAAAGAGCATGGCGTTGAGCAGCTGAATCCATGGGATCTCACTTATTATGGTGAAAAGCAGAAGCAGCATCTCTACACCATCAGCGATGAGCAGCTGCGTCCTTACTTCCCGGAAGAGCGCGCGGTCGCCGGTCTGTTCGAAGTGGTGAAACGCATTTACGGTATCACTGCGAAGCAGCGTACCGACGTTGAGGTTTATCATCCTGACGTGAAGTTCTTCGATTTGTTCGATGAAACCGGTGAACTGCGCGGCAGCTTCTATCTCGACCTCTACGCCCGCGAGCACAAACGTGGCGGTGCCTGGATGGATGACTGCGTGGGCCAGATGCGTAAAGCCGATGGCAGCCTGCAGAAGCCCGTTGCTTACCTGACCTGTAACTTTAACCGTCCGGTGAAAGGCAAACCTGCGCTGTTCACCCATGACGAAGTGATTACCCTGTTCCATGAGTTTGGTCACGGCCTGCACCACATGCTGACCCGCATCGAAGCGCCTGGCGTTTCCGGTATCAGCGGTGTGCCATGGGATGCGGTCGAACTGCCAAGCCAGTTCATGGAAAACTGGTGCTGGGAGCCGGATGCGCTGGCCTTTATCTCCGGTCACTTTGAGACCGGCGAACCGCTGCCGAAAGAACTGCTGGATAAAATGCTGGCGGCGAAAAACTATCAGGCCGCGCTGTTTATTCTGCGTCAGCTGGAGTTCGGCCTGTTCGATTTCCGTCTGCATACCGAGTTTAATCCGGAGAAAGGCGCACAGATTCTGGAAACCCTGCGCGAAGTGAAAAGCCGCGTAGCAGTCGTTCCGAGTCCGGAATGGGGCCGTTTCCCGCACGCCTTCAGCCACATCTTTGCCGGTGGCTATGCAGCAGGTTACTACAGCTATCTGTGGGCGGACGTGCTGGCGGCGGATGCTTACTCCCGCTTCGAGGAAGAGGGCATCTTTAACCGTGAAACTGGTCAGTCGTTCCTGGATAACATCCTGACGCGTGGCGGCTCTGAAGAGCCGATGGAGCTGTTCAAACGCTTCCGTGGCCGTGAGCCACAGCTCGATGCGATGCTGGAACATTACGGCATTCAGGGATAAGTCGGTTCGTGAAAATCTGTTTGCTCGATGAATCAGGCGCCGGAGACGGCGCCTTATCACGTTTAGCGCAGCGCTGGCAGCTGGAGCACGAGGAAGACGCGCTGCTGGCACTGGTGCAAACGCCGACGCACCTTGAGCTGCGCAAGCGTGATGAGCCAAAGCTGGGCGGTATTTTTGTTGATTTCGTCACCGGGGCAATGGCGCATCGCCGTCGCTTCGGCGGTGGACGTGGCGAAGCTGTCGCCAAAGCGGTTGGCATTAAAGGCGGCTATCTGCCGGATGTGGTGGATGCGACGGCCGGACTTGGACGTGATGCGTTTGTGCTGGCGGCGCTCGGCTGCCGGGTGCGGATGCTGGAACGCCATCCTGTCGTGGCTGCGCTGCTGGAAGATGGCCTGCAGCGCGGTTATCAGGATGCGGAAATTGGCCCCTGGCTGCGCGACCGCCTGACGCTGATTCATGCAGCCAGTGCGCAGGCGCTGGGCGAGATTACGCCGCAGCCGGATGTGGTCTATCTTGATCCGATGTATCCCCATCGCCAGAAAAGTGCGCTGGTAAAAAAGGAGATGCGGGTCTTTCAGTCGCTGGTAGGGCCGGATGAAGATGCCGATGCGCTACTGGAACCGGCCCGGCGGCTGGCGAAGAAACGGATTGTGGTGAAGCGGCCAGACTATGCACCGCCGCTGGCGGGTGTCGTGACGCAGGCGGCGGTCGTAACCAAAAGCCATCGCTTTGATATTTATCCTCCGCTTTAACCGATTTAAACGTATAAAAAAGCCGGCTCCGTGCCGGCTTTATTCATTTAAGCGGCTGAATTACGCCTCGTCTTCATCGCGCAGCGGCACAATCAGCATGTCGATATGCACGGTATTGATCAACTGACGAGCTGAAGACATCAGCTTGCTCCAGAAATCCTGATGATGACCGCACACCACCAGGTCAACGTCATATTTTTTGATCGCATCAACCAGCACCTGGCCGAGGTCGCCACTGCCGCTCAGCGTCTCGCTGATCGGATAGCCCGCGGCATCTGATAACCCTTTCAGTGCCGTATGCGTCTCTTCAGAGATGCGCTTCTGCATATCCCCTAAGTTGACATCAATCAGGCCGGTGTAGAGGTCGGAGTAATTCACATCAACGTGAATCAGGGAAATTCTGGCATCGTACGGGCGAGCCAGCGAGACGGCCTTATCCACCAGTAACTGACTTTCGGGAGAAAGGTCTACTGCAATCAGGATGTGTTTATAAGCCATGATAAAACTCCTTTCACGAGATTAAGGATGGCATCCGGTGTTCCTGCCGCGTCACAGCTTAGCGAAATCCTTTGCGCGAGCGGGCGATGAGCGCCACCAAAGTGTCTACCTGCGTTGCAGGTGATGATGTTGTTATGTTCTGAGTATAGCCTTCTCTCACTGCAAATGCTGCCGTTGCCGCCTGGCTTATGAATAAGATCAAGGCTATGCCAGATTTACTCGCGCTGAACGAAAATCATCGTTGGAAAAAATGTAAAGAATTCTCCTACACTGAAAAAAGGCGGTCCGGTTCGCAGCCGCTCAGGGGGTCGAAAATTTTCGCAGTCCGGTGATTCAGTGGCTGGTTTTTTCTGCAGGCGGATACAGTGTCTGACGCTGGGTCTGTTGCTGCGATGCCAGTCGGGAGGGGGAGAATATGATCAACACTATTGCGCTTTTTTGGGCTCTTTGTGTGGTGTGTATCGTGAATATGGCGCGCTATTTTTCATCGCTGCGTGCCCTGCTGGCGGTATTACGGGGCTGTGATCCGCTGCTGTATCAGTATGTCGATGGGGCGGGATTCTTCACCTCTCACGGTCAGCCGAGCAAGCAGGTGCGGCTGGTCACCTATATCTGGGCAAAGCGCTATCTTGATCATCATGACGATGAGTTTATCCGGCGCTGCGAGCGGGTGCGGGGGCAGTTTCTTCTGACCAGTGCACTGTGCGGACTGGTAGTGATAAGTCTGGTGGCGCTGGCGATCTGGCATTAAAAAAGGGCGACTTACGTCGCCCTTTTGTCTGCTGGCATCACACCAGTTTTAAGGCAATCCAGTAGAGCGAACCTGACAGCAGAATACAAACCGGCAGGGTGAATATCCACGCCATGGCGATGTTCTTGATGGTCCGGCTCTGCAATCCGCCCCCGTCAACCAGCATCGTACCGGCTACGGATGAAGAGAGGATATGCGTAGTCGAGACGGGCATGCCGGTATAGCTGGCGACACCAATCGACACTGCGGCGGTCACTTGCGCTGACATGCCCTGTGCATAGGTCATGCCTTTTTTACCAATCTTCTCACCAATGGTAGTGGCAACACGACGCCAGCCAATCATGGTGCCGATGCCCAGCGCCAGCGCGACGGCCACAATAATCCAGATCGGCGCATACTCAATGGTGCCAAGCAGGTCGCTTTTCAGCTTATTGAGGAAGCGCTTGTCATCCGGTGATGTCTCTTCCAGACGGGCCGCTTTATCGGCGGTGTCTGAGATACACAGCAGCAGACGACGCATCTGACCGCGCTGATCAACCGTCAGTTGGTCGTAGCTTTGCAGATTATTCAGCAACACCTGAGCACGCTGAACTGCCTGCAGTGCACGCGCGCTGTCACAGTGGAACTCCTGCGGGCTGGTCGCTGGCACTTCTTCCGGCGTTGGCAGCTTAGGCGGTGCCATCTGGATGATGTGCGTCAGCGAGGCGTTATGCTGCTGGTAATACTGCTCCAGGTGATTAACCGCATCGCGGGTACGCGTAATGTCATACCCGGAGGCATTCATATTTACCACGAAACCGGCCGGAGCCACGCCAATCAGGACCAGCATGATCAGGCCAATGCCTTTCTGACCGTCATTCGCGCCGTGCGAATAGCTCACGCCAATTGCCGAAACAATCAGGGCGATACGGGTCCAGAACGGCGGCTTTTTCTTGCCGTCGATCTTCTCGCGGTCAGCAGGCGTCATATGAATACGCGCACGCTTTTTGGTATTACTCCAGTAGCGACGCAGAATGAAGATCAAGCCGCCCGCCATCACCAGGCCGACAATCGGCGACAGGATCAGAGAAAGGAAGATGTTCAGGACTTTCGGGATGTTGAGTGCATCAACTACCGAGGTTCCGGTCATCAGGGCGTTGGTCAGACCGATACCGATAATGGCGCCGATCAGGGTATGGGAGCTGGAGGCCGGCAGACCGAGATACCAGGTGCCGAGGTTCCAGATAATCGCCGCCAGCAGCATAGAAAACACCATGGCGAGACCGTGAGCCGATCCAACATTTAACAACAGATCGGTGGGAAGCATATGAACAATAGCGTAAGCGACACTCAATCCACCGAGCAGCACGCCAAGGAAGTTGAATACACCCGCCATCACCACAGCAAGCTGGGCACGCATGGCACGCGTATAGATGACCGTCGCAACTGCGTTGGCCGTGTCGTGGAAACCGTTGATCGCTTCGTAAAACAATACAAACAGCAGGGCAAGAACCAATAACAGGCTAGTACTGAGGTCTAGACCAGCAAACAGATGTAGCATAAACGTTACGCCATTTTTGGAGGACATGAACGCGGCGCATTATCCGCGACAACGTGCTGTATGGGAAAGGAAAATATAGCGTTAATTTGACCTTTCGTCGTAAGGCTGAAGGGTAACTCAGCTAAAAAGGGTTAGATATTAAGCAGATACAATATGACACATTTACGGCAATTTTTTGACGCTGGCGTCTCAGTGAGCAGATCACTACAATCTGCGCCTTTCCAGTTAAGTGAGTGAACCGCAGTGGAACAGTTTGACGTTATCATCATTGGTGCCGGCGCCGCCGGTCTGTTCTGTGCCGCCCAGGCCGGACAGCGGGGACGCCGCGTGTTACTGCTGGATAACGGCAAAAAGCCGGGACGCAAGATTCTGATGTCGGGCGGTGGCCGCTGCAACTTCACCAACCTCTATACCGAACCGGCGGCCTATCTGTCGCACAATCCCCACTTCTGTAAATCGGCGCTGGCGCGTTATACCCAGTGGGATTTTATCGATCTGGTCAATCGTCATGGTATTGCCTGGCATGAGAAAACCCTGGGTCAGCTCTTCTGTGATGACTCGGCTCAGCAGATTGTCGATCTGCTGCTGGCCGAATGTGACAAGGGCAATGTCACCCTGCGGCTGCGCAGTGAAGTGCTCAGCGTGGCGCGCGATGAAAGCGGTTATACCCTGCAACTCAACGGCAGTACGGTTCAGGCGGAGAAGCTGGTCATCGCCAGCGGCGGCCTGTCGATGCCAGGTCTGGGGGCTTCGCCATTTGGCTATAAAATTGCGGAGCAGTTCGGCCTGAGCGTCTTTCCGACGCGGGCGGCGCTGGTGCCTTTTACTCTGCACAAGCCGCTGCTGGAGCAGCTGCAGACGCTGTCAGGCGTGGCGCTGGAGACCACGATTGATGCGCAGGATGGCACCCGCTTCAAAGAGGCGATGCTCTTCACCCATCGCGGCCTGTCCGGTCCGGCGGTATTGCAGATTTCCAGCTACTGGCAGCCGGGTGAATTCGTCACTATCGATCTGTCGCCCGCCACACCGCTTGAGGCGTTTCTGACGGCACAGCGTGAAGCACATCCGAATCTCAGCCTGAAAAACAGTCTGGCGAAAATCCTGCCGAAGCGTCTGGTGGAAGTCCTGCAGGCGCTGAAGGTGGTCCCGGACATCACGCTGAAGCAGCTCAACAGCAAACAGCAAACGGAGCTGGCGCAGACGCTGCACGCCTGGCGCATCCAGCCAAACGGCACAGAGGGCTATCGTACGGCGGAAGTAACGCTGGGCGGCGTGGATACGACGCAGCTCTCCTCGAAAACCATGGAGGCGCGTGCGGTGCCGGGGCTTTACTTTATTGGTGAAGTGGCCGATGTCACTGGCTGGCTGGGCGGATATAACTTCCAGTGGGCGTGGAGTTCTGCCTGGGCCTGTGCCCAGGCGTTGTAACGCGCGTTTACCAGCGCTGATGCACGTGAGGCGCGATCTTCTCCTGATAGATCTGCTTCAGCGCTGCCATTGTCTCCTCAGAGAGCGCATCGACATCGCTGGCGCGGGCATTGGCTTCAGCCTGTTCGCGATTTTTCGCGCCAGGAATCACCACGCTGACATCTTCGTTCATCAGGATCCAGCGCAGCGCAAACATCGCCATGGTGGTGTCCCCGGTGACGAAGCGGCGAATCTCCTCAACCACTTCCAGCGCCACCTCATACGGCACGCCGGAGAAGGTCTCGCCCTTATCGAACGCTTCGCCATTGCGATTAAAGGTGCGATGGTCGTCAGCGGCAAACACGCTGTCGGCATTCATTTTACCGGTCAGCAGACCTGACGCCAGTGGCACACGGGCGATGATCGCCACATCACGGCGTTTCGCCTCACGCAGCAGCAGTTCCGCCGGACGCTGGCGGAAAATGTTGTAGATCAGCTGAATCGACGAGACGTTGGGAAATTCCAGCGCCTTCAGCCCTTCCTCGACTTTCTCAACGGAAACACCGTAGTGACGGATTTTTCCGGCGGCCACCATCTCATCCATCACCGCGAAGACGTCCGGGTTGTAGTAGATCTCGGTCGGCGGGCAATGAAGTTGCACCAGATCCAGCGTTTCGGTCTGCAGATTTTCACGTGAGCGATCAATAAAGGCGTTGAGATTTTCGGCGTTGTAGCCCTCAGCCACGTGTGGTGAAAGGCGACGTCCCAGCTTGGTGGCGACAAACGGACGTTCCCCGCCGCGCTGGTTCAGCACCTCCGCGATAATCTTTTCGGAGCGACCATCGCCATAGACATCGGCGGTATCAATAAAGGTGATGCCCGCATCCAGCGCGGCGTTCAGCGCGGCTTTGGCATCCTCCATGCTCACTTTTCCCCAGGTTCCGCCAATGGCCCATGCGCCAAAGCCAATTTCAGAGACGCGCTGACCGGTACGGCCCAGTGTTCGTAATTTCATGCAAACCTTCCTCGATGCGTTTCAGACAGGGTGACAGAAAAGGGCTAACCATTGATCTTAGCGCTTTCCGGCGGTGAGGCGATTCGGCGTTGTTGCATACCAGACCCGTATAAACAGGAGGCTTTTTGCGGCAGGCTGCTGGTTACGTTGAAGATTTCTGCAAAAAACAGGCCGGATCGTGTGGATACCGCTTCGCTAATTAATTGATTTTAAGAAATTTCACCTGAAATTAAACAGGCGAGAGTGTGGATTCGGTCACATACTTCAATTTTCAGGCCAACAATGGGATCGCTATGTTTAAATTTGTTAAGTCGGTCTTTGCCAGTCCCGAGAAGTTTCTACAGATCATGACCCGTCAGGATATCAACGACTCCATCGCCGAAGGTGAGCGCATCATTATTGATGAGAACGGCAATATCTCGGTCAATACGCTGAGTGAGGAAGTCCACGAAGATTTTGCCCGCCATGTGAATACGTTAAAGGGAGTGTAAGGTGGGTACCGCAATATTTATGGTGCTGATGGTCAGTGGTTACTGGTACACCAGCCGTGATTTAAACAGCCGCTTTAAAATCCGCCGCTCGTCGGGCTGGGATGTCTATTTTCTGGTCGCGCTTTACGGCTGTATTTTTGTTCTGCAGGGCGTGTTCGCCACTGGCATCGTCTGGCTGCTGCTGCTCTGTATGTCCGGTATCGCCAATGCCCTGCAGATGATCCCCGGCGTGCATCTGAAGTGGCAGGTGGAGTTCATGAACTGGAGTTTCCTGGGCATCCAGGCACCGGTTGTCATTATGCTCGCCTTCGCCATTCTGCTCTGCCTCTATCGCTCAAACTGGGCGGGCAGCGCACGCCTGAATGTATCAGGGCGTAAAGATCTCTATCAGCGGCTGTCACGATCCAACGGCGTGGAGCAACTGCTGTTTCAGTGCATGGAAGAGGGTGAACTGGCGTGGATTACGCTGAAGTCGCGCCGTATTTACATCGGCATGGTGCATGCCTCGACCTTTGAATATGAGAGCACCAAAAACATCGTGCTGATCCCGATGCTGAGCGGCTATCGCGACAGCAAAACGCTGAAGCTGGCGGTAGAGCATAACTACAGCAAATGGTACGCCGAGCATGAGATCACGCTCGACTCGAAGCCTAAAGATGCGATGTCGTTTCGTAAAGTGATTATGGTGGACCAGATTGAGAGTCTGTCACTGTTCGATCCGGCCAGCGCCACGGCACTTTCGATGGGACATCCGCAGGAAGTGGAGAAGAGTCAGGGTAATGATGACGACAGTCCGGACAGCAATGAAAGCCGTGACGAGTCGGATTAAGAATGCTCACCTGGTTTTCCCTGATTAAATTGTCTCATCAGGGGAAACCGGGTTCATCTCACACCATATTTTCCGCCGTAAACAGCCGGAACGCGACTTTACCCGCCTGATAGACATCCGGCTGATAGCCGGTTTCCAGATGACTCAGCATCAGATCGATCGCTAATCGGGCATGCTGCCGGGCATGTTGATCCAGCGTAAACGCCACTTCATCGTTCAGCAGTAGCTGACGGGTCACATCATAAAGCTCATGGGTGATGTAGGTGCATTTACCCAGCAGCTGATGAGCGCGCAGGGTATCGCTGACGTCCGTGTTGCCCATGCCGGTGTTGTAGACCCCGGCAATCGCCTGTGACGAACGCAGATTGCGGGCCAGCTCGCTGCGGATGGTTTCCCGCTGATCCTGACCCGACAGCACCTCACGCAGATAACGCTGCGGCGCACGCTGCTCCATGGCTTCACGGAAGCCGGCGATACGCTGACGGTGGGCGCGATAATCAAAGCGGCCGCTGACCATCAGAATGTCGCCGGGCTGGTTCAGGGTTTTACTCATCAGAAGGCCCGCGGTGCGGCCTGCCTGATACTGGTCGATGCCAACATGACACAGGCGGTCAGCGTCGGGCAGATCGGTGACGATGGTGATCACCGGCACATTGCGGCTGCGGCACAGCGCCAGTGCCCGATAGACAGGCGGTGAGTCATGTGCAAACACGATAATGCCGTCGCGGGTGCTGCTGCGGGCGACAATGCTCTGCGCCAGCTGCTCGGGCTGCGCTTCGGCCACGAGCGTTTTGTGCAGCTTCAGGCGGCGATAGCCAAGCTGACTGGCGATCTCGCTGAAACAGGTGGTGAGCTGCTGAAAAAAGGATGAGCCGTTGTTACTAAGGAAGACTTCGATTTGCCACGGATGCTGATACTCCTCTGGCAGCAGACGCCGGAGTCCCGCTTCACGCGCGGCCTTCAGAACTTTGCGGCTGGTCTCCAGCGAGACGCCGCCGCGCTCATTCAGCACCCGGTCAACCGTCGCAATCCCGACGCCCGCCATTTTTGCCACCACCTCTAAGGTGAGCTTTTTCATTCAGACTCCACGCGTAAATGGCGATTAGCTGCTGCCTGCCAGACTGTTTATCTCTTCTAACCGGTTAAAAGTAAAAGATAAAGTAATTTGATGATGGAAAACCATCAACAGCGTTGCGCCATGCGCTTTTACCCTCAGTGCGGTCGTCAGGTTAAAAAGCACAGCGGGCCGCTGTCCGGGCGGAAATACCGTTAAGCTTGTAGCGAGACAATTAACGAGGAGTGAATATGGCGCAGCAAAAAGAAGTTCTGATTATTGGTGCTTCACGCGGTATCGGTCTGGCGGTCGTGCAGGCGTTTGCCGGTGAGGGCTGGCAGATCACGGCCACCCATCGCAGCGGTGTTCCGGAGCAGGGCAACAGGCCAGGTATCGACTGGCAGGCGCTGGATATGACCGACGCATCGGCGGTTCAGCAGCTTGCTGGCCAGCTCAGTGGCAACGCGTTCGATGCGATTCTCATCAATGCCGGAATTTCCGGGCCTTCGCACCAGAAGGTGTCGCAGAGTGACGATCAGGAACTGGCACAGCTGTTCCTGACCAATGCGATAGCCCCGGTTCGCACTGCAGAGATTCTGCTGCCGCTGCTGAAGCCGGAGGGCGTACTGGCGCTGACCTCATCCCAGCTCGGCAGCCTGAATGAAAATCCGGAGGCGCAGATGCCGATTTACTCGGCCAGCAAAGCCGCACTGAATATGCTGAGCCGCACGCTGACCCCGGCGGTTGAAGCACAGAACGGGACGCTGCTGACGCTGCATCCCGGCTGGGTGAAAACGGACATGGGCGGCGAGAGTGCGCCGCTGACGGCAGAAGAGAGCGCCGCCGGTATCGTTCAGCAGCTGACCCAATGGCGCGGACGCGGGGGTCATCACTACGTCGATTACGCCGGCCAGCAGCTGCAGTGGTAGGCTGATACGGGGCGGTTACGCCCCGATGTCACGCAGTGCCTTACCCTTCATCAGATTACGTTCAATGTGTTCCAGCGTTACATGTTTGGTCTCGGGTACCAGCATCATCGTCAGCACGATAAAGACCAGGTTGAGCGCGCCGTAGAACCAGAAGGTGTTGGCATTCCCCAGTTGATCCAGCATCGTCAGGAAAGTGGCTCCCACTATCATGTTGCCGACCCAGTTGGTGGTGGTGGAAGCAGTAATGCCGAAGTCACGCCCTTTCAGCGGCTGAATTTCTGAACAGAGCAGCCAGATGACCGGTCCGGCCGCCATTGCAAAGCCAACGATAAACATCAGCAGCATCGCGACCGCAAAGTATTTGCGGAAATCTGTTTCGACGCCGATATGCAGCAGCGTGCCCAGTACGCCCATGCCCACCGCCATCACCAGAAAACTGGTGGTGAGCATAGGCTTGCGACCCCAGCGATCGACAAAAAAGATGGCAATCAGCGTGGCCAGCATGTTGACCAGCCCGACAATCACCGTGCCCCACATCTGCTCACTGGTGCTGGAGAAACCGGCAATATTGAAGATTTTAGGGGCGTAATACATCACCACGTTCATGCCGGTAAACTGCTGCATTACCTGTAGCAGCATCCCCAGCCAGACCGCGCGGCGGAAATTGCCATTAGAGCGGAACAGCGACCAGCCGCGCTGTTTCACCTGGAGGCTTTCCCGGATCTCTTCCAGCTCCTCCCGTGCCTGTTCGCTGCTGTTACGCAGCCGATCCAGCACGCGCTGCGCCTCGTTGAAACGTCCGTGCGCCGCCAGCCAGCGCGGACTGTTGGGCAAAAACAGCACGCCGATAAACAGGATCACCGCCGGAATAGCGATAACGCCGAGCATCCCGCGCCAGTTGCCGCTGTAACTGAACGCGGTGTCGGAGAGATAAGCGACCACGATGCCGGTGGTCAGCATCAGCTGGTACATCGAAATCATTGAGCCACGAATACGTTCCGGCGCAATCTCCGCCAGATAGAGTGGCGCGGTATAAGAGGCGATCCCTACCGCCAGCCCCAGCATCACACGGGCACAGACCAGCGACTCCACATCGGGAGAAAAGGCGGACCACAGCGAACCAATCACAAACAGCGTCGCGCCCGCCAGCATGCTTTTCTTACGTCCCAGCTTTGAGGACATCCAGCCCGCCGCCAGCGCACCCAGCGCCGCACCAAACATCATCGAACTCACCACCCACTCCTGCTGATGGTTGGTAATCTGCAAATCTTTCGCCAGGAACGGCAAGGCCCCTGCGATGACGCCGATATCCAGACCAAACAACAGGCCGGACAGCGCCGCCATAAAACAGACGAACCAGGTAAAACGGTTCTGATGATTTCCCGATTTTTTAGCCGCGGCCATGCGAGTCTCCTTGCGGTGATTCAGTGTCAATATTGTTAATGTTATGTAAACATAGTCGATATCAATGTGGGTCCGATCACACTTCCGGCTATCGCTGGGGTCGCACAACATGGCTGTGAAAAGAAAGCATCGGAGATCAGCAGGTTGATGCAGAAACGGGAAACCGCAGCCAAGGCACGAATATGCAAAGCAGCCTGCATCAGGTCAGATTTTGCAACTGACCGCCTGCGGCATTACACTTCCGCCTTTCTGCTATTGATTGAAGGTACTTATGTCTGAACCTTTCCAGCGTCAGCCGCTGCCCTTGCCGGGCGGCCATAAAAAAGTTTTACTGCACTCCTGCTGCGCACCCTGTTCGGGGGAAGTGATGGAAGCGATGCTGGCCTCCGGCATTGAATACACCATCTATTTCTACAACCCGAATATTCATCCGCTCAAAGAGTATGAGCTGCGCAAAGAGGAGAATATTCGCTTTGCCGAGAAATTTGGCGTGCCGTTTGTCGATGCTGACTACGACCGGGATAACTGGTTTGAGCGGGCGCGCGGGCTGGAGTGGTCGCCGGAACGGGGTGAACGCTGCACCATGTGCTTTGATATGCGCTTTGAGCGCACGGCACTCTATGCCCATGAAAACGGATTCCCGGTAATGACCAGTTGTCTGGGTATTTCACGCTGGAAAGATATGAAGCAGATTAATAGCTGTGGTGTCCGCGCAGCGGCGGCGTATCCGGATCTGCTCTACTGGGATTTTAACTGGCGTAAAGGTGGCGGATCGGCGCGAATGATTGAAATCAGCAAGCGCGAGAGCTTCTATCAGCAGGAATATTGCGGCTGCGTCTATTCACTGCGCGACACCAATCGTCATCGCGTCACCCAGGGACGTGAGCGTATTAAGATTGGTGTGCAATATTATCAGCCGGATGAATCCTGATTAACTGATATCGCAGAAAGCATCTGCCTGCGCATAGCCGCGCGCTGAGCGCGTAACAGGCCGGACTGTTACGCCACAGCTCTGCTTTATGCTGCCTGGCCGGACGTAGCTGCACAGCGCGCAGGGGTCGTCAACGTCGGCCATCTGCTGCTTCGCTTCTTCACTCATCAGTCGTTTACGGCAGGCGCTTGGCGTGCAGCCCATAATCTGCTTAAACGAGCGGGTAAAAGATTGCTGGCTTTCAAAATGGTATTTCAGCGCCAGGCTGATGATGGGCGTGCGGCTGTTTTTTAAATCATTCACACTGGCGTTAAGTTTTTTCTTACGAATATAGCGCGCCAGCGTTTCATTATGATAACGGGCAAAGAGTTTCTGTAAATACCATTTCGAATACCCGGCTTTTTCTGCAATATCATCCACGCTTAAACGCTGGTCGAGATTATTGTTAATCCACTCAGTGATAGAGACGATCACGCTTTCGTTATATCTGTTTTCTTTCATAGCTGTTCTCCCCTGTTTAATTCAGCGGAATTATGAATTATTTATCTTAATGTGCTTATTCTTTGCGTAAAGTTCTTTCAGTATTTGAATCGTTATCTCTGAAGAGATTCATATGAACAGCAGTTTTTAATAAAACAGATGAATTGTAATTAGTCTGTTGTTAATTATAAGGGGAATAATTGATCCCGGGCGGATAACGATAAACGCGAGCATAGTATTTCGCTTGCCGCTTCGCGGTTAAGGCGGCCAGCGTCTGTGAAATCAACGCCATAGCACGGACCATCAATAGATTTTCTGCCGCGACATGCCAGGCTTACGACTCACCTTTAACCTGGAGAACCCCGGATGAGCCCGACATACGCGTTGAAAAAACCGCTTGCCGCTTTGCTCACCTCGCTGGCTTTATTTGCGCATGCGCCCGCCAGTGCCGCGCCTGTTTATGGCGAACAGCTGGAAGGATTTCATTACCCCTATCCTCTGCAGCATTTCGATTTTCAGTCCCAGCAGCAAACGCTGAGTATGGGCTATATGGATGTGAAGCCGGTGCAACAGGCCAACGGCAAAACGGTGGTGCTGATGCACGGTAAAAACTTCTGTGGTGCAACGTGGGAAGAGACCATTCGCGCGCTGAGTCAGCAGGGCTATCGCGTTATCGCGCCTGACCAGATTGGCTTCTGCAGCTCGACCAAGCCCGCCAGCTATCAATACAGCTTTCAGCAGCTGGCTGAAAACACCCATCAGCTGCTCGCCCGGCTGGGTGTGGAGAAGGCGGTGATCATCGGTCACTCTACGGGCGGAATGCTGGCCACGCGTTATGCGCTGATGTACCCGGAACAGACGCAGAAGCTGGTGCTGGTCAACCCGATTGGGCTGGAGGACTGGAAAGCCAAAGGCGCACCGTGGCGGTCGGTGGATCAGTGGTATCAGCGCGAACTGAAACTCAGCGCGGAGGGCATTAAGAAGTATGAGCAGCAGACCTACTATGTCGGGCGCTGGAAACCGGAATATGACAGGTGGGTCGATATGCTGGCCGGGCTCAACAGCGGGCCGGGACATCAGAAAGTGGCGTGGAACTCCGCTCTCATCTACGACATGATTTTCACGCAGCCGGTATTTTATGAATTTGGCGATCTGAAAGTCCCGACCACTCTGATGATCGGCACCTCAGACACCACGGCCATCGGCAGTGATATCGCCTCAGCAAAGGTCAAAACCCGGCTGGGCGATTACGCGGTGTTGGGTAAAGAGGCCGCAAAACGTATTCCGGGCGCGCGCTTAATTGAATTCCCCGGGATGGGGCACGCGCCACAAATGGAAGAACCGGCAACGTTTAATCAGACGCTGCTCGACGATCTGGCGCGGCCCTGAATGGTCAGGCGCTGCGGCGCCTGATCTCAAACCGCTACGCGTTTCTGCTTTTTCCTGAGGTACATCTGCTCATCGCTGTCGTGCAGCAACTGTTCCAGCGACTGTGGATGCGCTGCGTCAAACTCCACCACGCCGGACGAGAATTGCAGGCGGTAACGACGATTCAGACTGACTGACTGCTGTTGCAGATAATGGTCGAACCGGGCGAGTAACGCTTCGCTCTGCTGCTGCTGCAGGCCGTTAAACAGCACCACGAACTCATCGCCGCCCAGACGGGCAAACAGATCGGAGTGCTTAAACACCACCTTCATCGCATCGGCAAAGTCCATCAGCGCGCGGTCGCCTTCACGGTGGCCCAGCGTGTCGTTAATCTGCTTAAACTTGTCGAGATCGAGAAAGGTCAGGCAGGCGGGCCGGTTTTTCATCAGGCACTCATTCAGAACCATCTGCCCCAGCGTCATAAAGCCGCGACGGTTGGTAATCTGGGTCAGCTCATCGCAGGTGGCGGTCTGAAAGGCGACCAGTTCCGCTTCGGCCATCGCGGCCAGGTCGCGCATCGTGGCCTGATCCTCTTCGTTGAACTGACGCGGTTCGCGACCAATAATGCAGAGCGTACCCATTTTCGCGCCGCCGGGCGCACGCAGTGGACAGCCTGCATAAAAGCGAATATGCGGTTCGCCAGTCACCAGCGGGTTATCATGAAAACGCGCATCTTTTTGCGCATCTTCAACGATCATGATCTCATCCTGCAGGATGGCGTGGCCGCAAAAGGAGATGTTGCGGGGTGATCCTTTAGGTTCATAGCCCTGAGCAGATTTAAACCACTGATGGTCATTTTCCAGCAGGCTGACTAACGCGATAGGGACGTCATACAGGCGGCGCGCCAGGCGGGTTAAACGATCAAACCGCTCTTCCGCTGGCGTGTTCATTATGTTCAGCGCACGCAACTGCGATAAACGTTGTGCCTCGTCGGCAGGGATTTCAGGTGCTTTCATCACAGAGACCTTTATTGTTTTAGCGGAAGCCAGGTTCTGGTGTTTGCCTTACGGCGAAGAAGAAGAGCGTGACATAGCAACCACGCTCTTTATGAGGAGGGGATCAGAGCACTTTTTGTTCTGCGAGATCAAGGGCGAAATAGCTGAAAATCAGGTCCGCACCGGCGCGTTTAATCGCACCGAGACTTTCCAGCACCACATTACGCTCATCAATGGCACCGGCCTGTGCGGCAAATTTAATCATCGCGTATTCGCCGCTCACCTGATACGCCGCCAGCGGCAGTTCGGTGCGTTCACGAATGTCGCGCAGAATATCCAGATAGGCACCTGCCGGCTTCACCATCAATGAATCCGCGCCCTGGGCCGCATCAAGCAGCGATTCACGGATCGCTTCACGGCGGTTCATCGGGTTCATCTGGTAGGTTTTACGGTCGCCTTTCAGCGCCGTTCCGGCGGCTTCACGGAACGGGCCGTAAAACGATGAAGCGAATTTGGTGGAGTAGGACATGATGGCGGTCTGGGTAAAGCCCGCCGCGTCCAGTGCCCGGCGAATCGCCTCAACCTGACCATCCATTGCCGCTGACGGCGCAATGAAATCCGCACCGGCTGCGGCGGCAACCACGGCCTGCTTACCCAGATTGGCCAGGGTTGCATCGTTATCGACGCCGTGATCGCAGAGCACGCCACAGTGACCGTGGCTGGTGTATTCGCAGAAGCAGGTGTCAGACATCACGATCATTTCCGGCACGGTGTCTTTGCAGATGCGGGACATGCGTGCCACCAGACCGTTTTCGTTCCAGGCATCGCTGCCGGTCGCATCGGTATGGTGCGAAATACCAAAGGTCATCACCGAGCGAATGCCCGCTTTGGCGATGCGCTCAATCTCATAAGCAAGGCGTTTTTCCGGAATACGCATTACGCCAGGCATCGCCTGAATCGCTTTGTAATCGTCGACTTCTTCTTCAACAAAAATAGGCAGAGCCAGATCGTTCAGGCTCAGAGAAGACTCCTGGAACATTTCACGCATTGAAGCGCTGGCGCGCAATCTTCTTGGGCGCTGGATAAGGGAATAATCAGACATTTTCATTCTTACGCAGGTGAAAAAAGTGACGACAGTTTACTCTCTTTGCCCGCGAGGCATGAAGGTTTGTGTGCGGTAATAAGAGGGGAAAAGGACTCTCCCGCCGGACGGCGGGAGAGCAGAACGATTACTCGTTGATATCCGGATGCTGCTGCACCAGGTTTTTACGTTTCGCTTCCAGGCGTGCAATTTCTTCGTCGATATCTTCGATTTTGTGCTCGATGTTATCGTGATGCTCCTGCAGGATTTCGCGCGCTTCTTCCATGTCTGAGGCCGCTGGCGTCGCACCTTTCAGTGGCTTGTTTGCCGTCTCTTTCATGAACAGACCGGTAATCAGACCAATCACCGCCACCACCATGAGATAGTAGGCTGGCATGTAGAGGTTGCTGGTGGTTTCTACCAGCCAGGCCGCCAGCGTTGGCGTCAGACCGGCAACCAGTACCGAGATGTTAAACGCACTCGCCAGCGCACTGTAGCGGATGTGCGTCGGGAACATCGCAGGCAGTGACGAGGCCATCACACCGGTAAAGGCGTTGAGGATCACCGCCATCAGCAGCAGACCACCAAAAATCAGGCCCAGCACGCCACTGTTGATCATCATAAAAGCGGGAATTGCGAAGACCAGCAGGGCAATACTGCCGATGATGACAAACGGACGACGGCCAAAACGGTCACTCATCATGCCGATCATCGGCTGAACAAACAGCATACCGATCATAATGGCGATGATAATCATCACGCCGTGATCTTCGCTGTAGTGCAGGTTGTGCGACAGGTAGCTCGGCATGTACGTCAGCAACATGTAGTAGGTGACGTTCGTCGCGATAACCAGACCGATACAGGAGAGCAGGCTGCGCCAGTGTTTGGTCGCAATCTCTTTAAACGAAACCTGCGGACCATCCTGCAGGCCTTCGCGGTCGCCCTGTTCCAGTTTGTCCACGTGCTGCTGGAATGCCGGGGTCTCTTCCAGCGCATGACGCAGGTAAAGACCGATGATGCCCAGCGGCAGCGCGACGAAGAACGGCAGACGCCAGCCCCACTCAAGGAAGCTTTCTTCCCCGATAATGGAGGAGATCAGCACCACCAGGCCCGCACCGAGCACGAAGCCCGCAATCGAACCGAAGTCGAGCCAGCTCCCCATAAAGCCACGTTTACGGTCAGGCGAATATTCGGCGACAAAGATTGAAGCACCGGTATATTCACCGCCTACCGAGAAGCCCTGTGCCATCTTAGCTAACAGCAGCAGAATCGGCGCCCAGATGCCGATGGAGGCATAGGAGGGTATCAGGCCGATACAGAACGTACTGACCGACATGATGATGATGGTGATGGAAAGGATTTTCTGACGACCATATTTGTCGCCCAGCATACCGAAGAACAGACCACCCAGCGGACGGATCAGGAAGGGTACAGAGAAGGTACCCAGCGCGGCGATCATCTGCACGCCTGGTGATGCATCCGGGAAGAAGACTTTACCCAGTGCATAGGCCACAAAGCCATAAACACCGAAGTCGAACCACTCCATCGCGTTACCCAGAGAGGCCGCGGTGATGGCTTTACGTAAACGGGCATCATCGATGATGGTCACATCATCGATCCCAATTGGTTTTACACGCTTCCTACGCAATTTCATAGAATTACCCTGTAATGGAACACGAAAGTCCTCAACGGCGCGAGCCGCGGTGAGTCATCAGACCGCTGCGTTGAGAAATTTAAGCATAGCTTCAAATAAGCGCGGTTTACGCGCCCACTGACACAATAATTACTGTTGTTATTATTGCGAACAGCGACAGAGTATACCGTTTTTGTGTGATATCTGTCATGTTTGGGCTACATACAGGCTATTTTTACCACTGATACGGCTGATTAGCTGCGCAAAAAAATTATCACGCTGCGTGACGACCGCCGTTTTTTTCAGCAAATTGGGGGCGGGAAGGGGTGATGAGCGGCGATACCGACGCCGCAGGTGGTTATTCGCTATACAGAGCAGGGTGGCAGTAAGCCATGCGACCTAACGAAAGACACACAGACGCCGATATTGCGCGGCAAGCCTGTTAAGTTCAGGGTCGGTTCAGATGCTGGCTGCCTGATGAGTCTCAGGGGCGTGATCCGCTTTAACCAGCTGTTCGCCCTGTCTGGCGAGCCAGGCAATCAACGCCGCGTTGTCCATCGGGCGGGCATAATAAAAGCCCTGGATGAAGACCACGCCGCGCCGTTGCAGATAGCTGAACTGCAATGCGCTCTCGACGCCTTCCCCCAGCACTTCCAGCTCAAGCTCATGACTGAGCTGAATGATTGCATCCAGCACCGGGGTTCTGCCCTCCAGGGATTCAATCGCGTTGATAAAGCCGCGATCGATCTTCAGATAGTCCATGGTGAAGGTCTGTAAGTAACTCAGCGAACAGTGACCGGTACCAAAATCATCAATCGCCACTTTCATTCCGCAACCGCGCAGCTGCTCCAGCTTGCGTGCCACCTCAACGCCATCTTTGATCAGGCTGCGTTCGGTCAGCTCCAGGGTAATCAGGAACTGCTTATCTTTAACCCGGTCAGCAAAGTGCAGCATATCGTCGACAAAGTCCGGGTGCTGCAGATGATCGGCCGCCACGTTAATGGCCAGATGGAAGCCTGGTTCAACCTGCCACGCCTGCACATCCTCTGCAATTAAATCGAGCAGATGACGGGTAAGTGGCACAATCATGCCTTCCGCTTCAGCGGCACCGATAAAAATATCGGGCCGGATGCCGTTACCGTCGGGCGTTGTCCAGCGCAGCAGTGCCTCTGCGCCGCTACAGCGCTGCAGCCGGTTGTCATAGACTGGCTGATAGTGCGCCCTGAACTGACCGCTGGCGATGGCCCGCCGAATCTCATCGCGCCAGGAAATACGCCGTTGCAGCCAGTTCGCCATCAGCATCATCAACAGAATCGAGAAAATGATCGCCATCGGCATGATGATCAACATTACCTGACGCCAGGCCAGGATCAGCTCAGAGGGTGAGGCAATAAGGGTGACAGAGAGCGGATAGCGGCTGGAGCTGGCCTGATAAATCAGCGGTTCAAACCAGCCGGACAGGGCGATTTGCGGATCGCCAAACGAGATCGGCGCGCCGTCGTTAAATTCCATGCTGAAATGATAGAGATGGGTACTGCTGATGGCGCGCATAAAATCGATCAGATACTGGCCATCAACGACTGCCCAGAACCCCTCACCATCGGGCAGATCGCGCATAAAAATCACTGCGGGACGGTCCGGCACACCCGCCGTTCCGGCAATCGACAGGCTCCACCAGGCTTTTCCGGTGACCGGCGCATCACGCATGATCATATCGCTCAGAAAAGCAGGCTTCGTACCATAGGCTGAAGAGCAGGCAATTCTGTTTTCTTCCATTTTACCAATGGCGCGAAAATAGGGATTCAGCGCACCGATGCGCTGTAACTGGTTTTCAATCTGGCTGCAGGGCTGATGCTGAAACTGGCGCAGCTCAGTAATCATATTCCAGGCGCTGTCGCTCATTCTCTCGGCCTGAGATAACAGCGTCTTTGCCGCGTTCACCTGCTGCTGCCGCACGGTGTGGCGCGCATCTAGGGCCGTGAAAAAAATGCCAATAATCAGAGGCAGCACGCCGGAGATAATAATCACCAGCCTGGCGTAGTCGCGTTTTCGTTTCAGTAGCGGCACCGCTAAATCCTCTGGATATTATTGGTATTATACGGAGGGGCTAATCAGTGGCGCAGCATAGCATTTCTCCGGGCGGTGCAGATTAGCGTTTTTGCGATCAACTGAACTGACTCAGGTCAATTATCGACCAGACTTTACATTTTATTGACAGGTTGTTTTGCCTTTATTGGTATTCAGCAAAAAAACAGGTGAGAACGGGAGGCAGGGCAGAAGGACGAATCGCTGCTGCCGCCTGGGGTGACCCTGGCCCGCCTGAGCGCGGACGCAGGGTAAAGGTGATTCTTAATCAGCAAAATAGATCTGTTTCAGCGCCACTTCAACGCCGCGCAGCTCAGCCAGTCCTTTCAGCCGGCCAATGGCAGAATAGCCGGGATTGGTACGTTTATGCAGGTCGTCCAGCATCTGATGGCCGTGATCGGGGCGCATCGGAATTGCTCGCTGATTGCCCGTCCGCCGCCGCCGCTGCTCTTCCGCCAGAATGACCCTGATGACGCCGACCATATCGACGTCGCCCGCCAGGTGCGCGGCTTCATGGAAGCTGCTGGGGTTTGCCTCGCGCTTTGTGGCGCGCAGGTGGACAAAGTTGATGCGGTCGGCATAGGTTTCCGCCATCTCAACCAGCGCATTGTCGGCACGCACGCCATAGGAACCAGTACAGAAGCAGAAACCGTTGTGCAGACTGTCCACGGTTTCCTTCAGCCACTGCATATCTTCCTGGGTAGAGATGATGCGCGGCAGGCCCAGAATCGGTCGCGGTGGATCGTCCGGATGCACTGCCAGTTTAATCCCCACTTCCTCCGCAACCGGCACGATAGCGCGCAGGAAGGTTGCCATATGCTCGCGCAGTTTCGCTTTGTCGATGCCGTCATACTGTGCCAGCTGCGCCTGGAACTGCTCCAGGGTGTAACCCTCTTCGGCACCAGGCAGACCGGCGATAATATTGCGCACCAGCGTACTTTTATCCTCAGCGCTCATGGTGGCAAAGCGCTGAGCGGCGGCCTGCTGTTCAGCCGCGCTGTAATCCTGCTCCGCGCCCGGACGCTGCAGCAGATAAAGTTCGAAGGCGGCGAAAGCGTCGGCGTCGAAGCGTAGCGCTTTTGCGCCATCCGGCAGCGTCCAGGCGAGGTCGGTGCGTGTCCAGTCCAGCACCGGCATAAAGTTGTAGCAGACGGTATCGATGCCACAGGCGGCCAGATTGCGTATCGACTGCTGATAGCTGGCGATATAGCGAAGGTAGTCACCGCGCTGGGTTTTGATCGCCTCATGAACCGGGATGCTCTCCACCACCGACCAGACCAGACCCTTTTCCGCCAGCAGTGCCTGACGCGCTTTAATCTCCTCAACCGGCCATACTTCACCGTTAGGGATATGGTGCAGCGCCGTCACAATACCGGTTGCGCCCGCCTGACGCGCATCATCCAGGGAGACCGGATCGTTCGGGCCGTACCATCGCCATGTATGTTCCATTTTTACTCCTCAACTGTGATGTGGCCCAGTGGTCAGGCCGCTGGGCCAAGAGTATGATAGTGGACACATCAGGGCCGTGATCCGGATCGCAGCATGACAAACTGCATCCGGCAAGTGAGCGGTTTATGCGGAATAAAAGGAGAGGGTAATGAGCCTGCCAGTCATCAAGACGGAGCGCCTGTATCGTCAGATCGCCAACGCCATTATGGCCGGTATCACGCGCGGTGATTTTGTGGCGGGCGGCCTGCTGCCGCCCGAACGCGAGCTGGCAAAACAGTTAGGTGTCAGCCGTTCGTCAGTGCGTGAAGCATTGATTGCGCTGGAGATGACCGGTTGGGTCGATATCCGCACCGGCAACGGTATCTACGTCGCTCAGCCGCTGCCACAGGCCGCCATCCCGCAGGAGAGTGAAACCTGCAGCCTGCAGGATCTTTTGCAGGCGCGTGAAGCCTTTGAAGGCATGCTGGCAGGATTTGCCGCCCTTAACGGTACCGCCGTACAGCGAGAGGCACTGCTGGCGCTGACCGCTGAACTGCAGCACTACAATGAAAACGATGCGGCGTTTCTGGAGCAGGATAAACGCTTCCATCTGCTGATCGGCGAGATGAGCGGTAATGACGTGTTACGCGACCTGCTGGAGCAGCTCTGGAACCGGCGTCACAGCCCGCATGTGCAGCGGCTGGAACGCCATTATGCCGATAACAGCTTTGCGCAGGCGATGAACGCTGATCATCAGCAGATTGCCGACGCGATTGTGGCAGGCGATGAAGCAGCGGCTCGCCAGGCGATGGAGAGCCATCTGCAGCACGTGCAGCAGCGGCTACTTGGTTAGTCCCCGGACGCGTTTAGGTCGTCCGGTGCCCAGCATAATCGCCAGACGGCTGCCGCCCGGCGTGGTCTCCATCAGGATTTTGGTAATGCTGGTCAGCGGCACCGAGAGCAGCATGCCGACCGGACCGAGCAGCCAGCCCCAGAAGACCAGAGACAGGAACACTACCAGCGTTGATAAGCCCAGGCCGCGACCCATCAGGCGCGGTTCCAGCATATTGCCGAACACCATATGAATCGCGGTAAACAGCGCAGCCACCATCGCGGCATCAAACAGGCTGTTCAGTAAAAGCGCCTGCAGAAAGGGCGGAATGCCGGCAATAATCGGGCCGATATTAGGAATATAGTTGAGGATAAAGGCCACGACGCCCCACAGCAGCGCGAACTTCACATCCAGCAGATAGAGACTCAGCCAGACGGCGATGCCGGTGATGAGACTCACCAGGGTTTTCAGCGCCAGATAGTGCGTCACACCTTTCAGCGCCTTATGCAGCCCGGCGATACGAATTTTCGGGTTCACCAGCGCGTTACGCATTTTGTAAGGCAGATGGTGAACCTCAAACAGCATAAAGACCACGGTCAGCACCAGCAGCACAGTATTGGTCATCGCACCCGAAAAGCCGCTGAGCGCCGCGCTCGCCAGGTTCACCATGGTATTCGGATCGAAACGCTGCACCAGCGCGTCGGTAGAAATATTGAGATGAAAGCCCGCTGCCAGATGTTGCAGCACCGTCATTTTCTGTTCCATGGTGGCGCGCAGTTGCGGGTAAAGGTCAGAAAACTCGCTCATTGAGCTGGCGATGATGGCACCCAGCAGCAGGATACCGCAGAAGATCACAGTAATGACCAGCCCAATCGCCAGTCCACGGCGGAAGCCACGACGCATCAGCATTGTCACCAGCGGGTTGAGCACAATGGCAAAGAACGCCGCCAGCAGAAGCGGGACCAGAATATCGGACGCGGCCCGAACCCCGGCAAGAATGATGACCAGCATCGCCAGTTTTATCAGAATATTTTGTCCAATCTTTTCCCGTTGCAGCTCGCTCATTGCCTCTCCCGTGACGTAATCTGGCTGTTGGAAGTGTAGCTGAAAGAAAATTAACAATCTGATTTATCAGAGAAACGGTAAAGCGCGGCGGCATAATAGCGTGATAATCAGCACCATCGCACTCAGCTATGACGGCAGGACCGCGACCTCCTGCTGTTCCTGTTTTTGCGCCGCGTTTTACTGCCCGATAACCGTGCCAGTGTGATGCGCCGGTGGCGAAAGCAGGTATAGTTAAAGGATAAACCTTATCATTCAGCCAACTACGTGCGAGAACCTATGCCTGAACAGCCTGCAGCGGAACAGAATGCTCCATCCGGAAACATGAACATCTCGCTGCTGATCCTCTCAATCGTCGCCTACAACTTTGCCAGCTATCTCACCATTGGTCTGCCGCTGGCGGTCCTGCCTGGCTGGGTGCATGACCAGCTGGGCTTCAGCGCATTCTGGGCGGGCGTGGTGATCAGCCTGCAATATGTGGCGACGCTGCTGAGCCGGCCACATGCCGGGCGCTATGCCGATCTCTGGGGGCCAAAGAAAGTGGTGGTGACGGGCCTGGTGGGCTGTCTGATTAGCGGGTTGTGTATTCTGCTGGCGGCGCTGATCGCATCCCCGCTCTGGAGCCTGATACTGCTCTGTGTGGGCCGGTTGATTCTGGGTGTGGGCCAGAGCTTTACCGGCACCGGCACTTCGTTGTGGGGGGTAGCGCGGGTCGGTTCACTGCACATTGGCCGCGTAATTTCCTGGAACGGCATCGTCACCTATGGCGCGATGGCGATAGGTGCGCCGCTGGGCGTAGTGATCTTCCGGGTCGGCGGGCTGCTGTGGCTATCGCTGGTGATTGTGGCCATCTGCGTGGTTGGCATCGTCTGCGCGGTCCCGCGTCCGGCGGTAAAAGCCAGCCGCGCCAGACCGCTGCCGTTTCGGGCGGTGCTGGGGAAAATCGCTGGCTTTGGCGCGATTCTGGCGATGGGGTCAGCGGGTTTCGGCGTGATTGCCACCTTTATCACGCTGTTCTATCAGGATAAAGGCTGGGAGGGAGCCGCCTTTGCGCTTTCCCTGTTCAGCGGCGCTTTTGTCGGGGCGCGCCTGCTGTTCCCGAATGCGATTAACCGTCACGGTGGCCTGCGGGTCGCCAGCGTTTGTCTGGCGGTTGAGGCTGCCGGGCTCTTTCTGGTCGCCGCCGCAGGCGATCCGTGGATGGCAAAAACGGGCGCGTTTATGACCGGCGCCGGATTTTCACTGGTGTTTCCGGCACTGGGCGTGGTGGCGGTAAAAGTGGTGCCGCAGCAGAATCAGGGCAGCGCCCTGGCGACCTATACCGCTTTTATGGATCTGTCGCTGGGAATAACCGGGCCACTGGCCGGATTCATCATGAATTATGCCGGTGTCTCACGCGTCTACTTGCTCACGGCGCTGCTGGTCTGCGTCGCTTTCTTCTGCACGCTGCGCCTGCAGCGGCGTCAGGCTTCAGAGCCCGTAAGCGGGGATTGATCAGGATAAAAAAATGGCCCAGCAGCGGGCCATAACGTCTTTTCAGACACAGATAAACCAATAAATTTCGGGCGCGAACAGGTTTCAGGCCTGCAGCAGTTCAATACTGTGGCGGATCTGGCGTTCAATCTCCGCCGGTGTCCAGTTGTTGAGCTGACCGGAGAACGGCTCAAAAGCGTAGACGCCCTTGTAGCCGAGCATCTCCAGCCGTTTAACCTGCACCACGCTCTTCAGCACATCGTTGTCACTCAGCATGATGCGTTCGTCGTCGGTCAGTTCGGCAGTCGGGCGCCGATCTTCCACACCCGAAAGATGCACCAGCCCAATCTGGTCAATATCGATACCCGCCGGAAATTCCTGTTCAGCCTGTTCATAGAGATGATGGTGAAAGGTATCCAGCAGCAGCCTGAAGGGCACATCCGCCGCGGCGATCAACTGCTGCGCCTGTACGATCGAACGCAGTGAGCTGACCGGAAACCCCAGCGGCTCGACCAGCCCCTGAATGCCATAGTGTGCAAAGCGCGGCGCCAGCTGCTGCATAGCCGCGTGCGTCTGCTGAGGCGACACGGTAATCCCCTCATTCAGCGGACACATCACCAGTGCTTTTGCGCCGATCTGTTGTGCTGTCTGTAACAGCGACTCCGCCCGCGTCAGCAGCGCGTCATCGATCCGGTTAAAGGGATAGAGCGCATTAATCGTGACGATATCGATGTGATATTTATCCGCCAGGGCGCGCAGCTGATCGGTGCTGAGGTCATCGGTGACGCTGCCGCCCGGCATGTCATTACGCAGTTCGACCTTGCTTAGCCCCAGACGCTGAACCAGCTGAAAGAAGGCCTCCAGCGAGAGCCGGGGCGCAATTTTGCGGTTGATACAGAAACGTGTGGGATCGATGGCCATGCGCTGACTCCGGGACAGGAGAAGGATGGACTAAAGAAAACATTTATTTCATTAATAGTGAATTATGAAATGCAGATTATTAGATCGGTCTCGCATTAATTTCATATTCCGTTTCAGTCCGATGCATAAACGCTGGATCAACTTCGCAGGAATACCCGCTCTATCCGCCTCTGCTTTTCGCCTGCCTGACTAAGGCTGAGCGCTGGTAAACGCCTCCTGCCATCAGGACATCTTCAGTGGCTTGAGGGCGGCAAAAATGCGATCCGTGCCGCTAAAAGCAAATTTTCCAAAAAGAACTATTTGAAAAATTTATTCCACTGTAATAGCTTCATAGCACGCTTTCAGGTTTGCCTGGTCAGGCAGTGTGGCAGGCCACAGGGCCCGTCTGCAGGGAACTTAACCATCTTAAGAGGCAACATCATGACAATCATAGGTAACTTTATTGGCGGCAAAACGACTTTCAGCGCCAGCAACGAAACCATTCCTGTTTACGATCCGGCAACCGGCAAAGTGGTACGTGAACTGACGCAAAGTACCGCCGATGAAGTGGCCCAGGCGATTGGTGTCGCGCATGACGCATTTGCTGCCTGGTCAAAAACCTCGCCGCTGCGTCGCGCCCGCGTTCTGTTTAACTTTAAAGCCCTGATGGAGCAGCATCGTGAAGAGATGGCGGCGCTGATTGTCTCTGAGCATGGCAAAGTCTGGTCTGATGCCTTAGGTGAACTGACGCGCGGCATTGAAGTGATTGAGTTTGCCTGCGGGATCCCCCATCTGCTTAAAGGTGAATATTCCCCGAACGTCGGCGGCGGCGTTGACAGCTTTTCGCTGATGCAGCCGGTGGGTGTCGTAGCGGGTATTACGCCGTTTAACTTCCCGGCGATGGTGCCGCTGTGGATGTTCCCGATCGCGCTGGCCTGCGGTAATACCTTTGTTCTGAAGCCACCGGCGCTGGATCCCTCTGCGGCCGTGCGCATGGCCGAGCTGCTGACCGAAGCGGGCCTGCCGGATGGCGTATTCAACGTGGTGCACAGCTCTAACGAAGATGCTGAGCAGCTCTATAAAGATCCGCGCATCGCAGCGGTGAGCTTCGTCGGCTCGTCCGGTGTGGCTGAGCATATCTATAAAACTGCCAGCGCCCACGGTAAGCGGGTGCAGGCGTTTGGCGCGGCGAAAAACCACGCTATCGTTATGCCGGATGCCGATCTGGATGCCACCGTTAACGCGATTATGGGCGGTGCGTTTGGCTCGGCCGGTGAACGCTGCATGGCGCTGCCGGTTGTGGTCGCGGTGGGCGATGACACAGCTGACAAGCTGATTGCCCGTCTGACGCCACTGGTGAAAGCGCTGCGGATCGGTCCTGGGATCAATCAGGGTGCCGATGAAAATGAGATGGGACCGGTTGTCTCAGCCGCGCATCAGAAGAAGGTGCTGGGTTACATCGACAAAGGCGAGCAGGAAGGCGCGAAGCTAGTGGTCGATGGTCGTAACGTGCAGGTTGCAGGTCACGCCGAAGGTTACTACGTTGGCGGCACGCTGTTTGATAACGTCACCTCTGAGATGGTGATCTGGCGTGAAGAGATTTTTGGGCCGGTGCTGAGCATCATGCGTGCACCGGACTACGACAGCGCGCTGCAGCTGGTCAACAGCCATGAGTTTGGTAACGGCAGCGCAATTTTCACCAGCAACGGTCACACCGCGCGTGAGTTTGTGCAGAACGTTGAAGCGGGCATGGTCGGTGTTAACGTGCCGGTTCCGGTGCCGATGGCATTCCACAGCTTCGGTGGCTGGAAGCGTTCCGTGTTTGGCGCGCTTAATGTTCACGGGCCGGATGGCGTGCGCTTCTATACCCGCATGAAAACCGCCACCGTGCGCTGGCCGTCCGGTCAGCAGACCGTGTCTGAATTCAGTATGCCAACCTTAGGCTGATCTATTTCAACGCTGATCGCGACCGGCAGGAGACTCTGCTGGTCGCTTTGTTCGCGGGCACCTCGCCCGTGAAACGACCGCAGCGTCAATCGTGACAGAGAGGAGGATCAGGATGTCTTTACTGTCGAAAGCACAGGCCCCGGACGCACAGGGCCGTATTCAGCATGTCACGCCTGAGCGTGCTGGCTGGCGTTATGTTGGCTTTGATGCTTATCTGCTGAAAAAAGGGGAAACTCTGCGCCTGACCAGCGGTGACAAAGAGCTGTGTCTGGTGCTGGTGGCCGGGCTGGCCTCGGTGAAAACCCGCCATGCTGAGTTTCCCGGAATCGGTAAGCGCATGTCGCCTTTCGAACGCGTGCCGCCGTATTCCGTGTATGTGCCGCATGACGATGAAGTGGAAGTCTATGCTGACAGCGATCTTGAGCTGGCCGTCTGTAACGCGCCCGGTCAGGGCAATCTGCCTGCAAGACTGATTGCGCCAGCCGATGTCGGTGTTGAGCATCGCGGTAAAGGGCGCAACCAGCGTCTGGTGCATAATATCCTGCCTGATATTGAACCCGCTGACAGTCTGCTGGTGGTGGAGGTTTATACCAACGAAGGCGATACCAGCTCCTATCCCAGCCACAAGCATGATCAGGAGGAGAGTGAAAACGAAACCTACCTGGAAGAGACCTACTATCACCGTTTCGATCCGGAACCTGGTTTTGCCATGCAGCGCGTTTACACCGACGATCGCTCACTGGATGCCTGTATGGCACCCTATAACCGCGACGTCGTGATGGTGCCGCGTGGCTATCATCCGGTGGCGACGCTGGCCGGATACAACAACTACTATCTGAACGTGATGGCAGGGCCGGTACGGCTGTGGAAATTCAGCTGGGAAAAAGATCACGCCTGGGTGAACAGCGACAGCTATCCACGATCAGAGTAAGGCTCAGCGGTTTTATCAGCGCATGCCTGTAAAAAAGGGCAGCCGATTAGGCTGCCCTTTTTACTGTGCGAAACGCAGGTTACTGAGCGGAACTATCGGCGTTATTCAGCGCCAGTGACACCGCCAGCGTCTGTGCCAAACAGAGTGAGGCGACCTGCGAACGGAAGCCATCGACCTGCGCTTCACGCACCACAAAGCAGACATCGCTAAAGGCAGCCAGCGGGCTGACCTGGCTGTCGGTAATGGCGATCTGATGCGCGCCACGCTTGGCCCCCATTTCGACGACCTCGACCGCTTCACGCGCATAGGGCGAGTAGCTGATCGCAATCACCACATCTTTCGGATTAACCAGGCTGAGCTGCTCGGTAAACATCCCGCCCAGACCATCAATCAGAAACGCACGACGCTCCAGATGACGCAACGCGTAGACCAGATAGGAGGCGACGCTGAACGAGCGACGCAGGCCAATGACATAGATGTTCTCAGCCTCATTCAGCAGTTTTACTGCTTTGTTCAGCTGCTCAGGATTCACCTGCATCGCCAGCTGCTGCAGCGCCTGGCTGTTCACCATGGTAAAGACGTTGAGGATTTCCGCCGGACTCTCAGGCGCACTGGCGCTGTCGTCCGTTGAGGTCTGACGAAACAGACGCGCGCGCTCGGTATAGTTGACCGTCTCTTCCATCAGGTGCTGACGAAAAACCTGTTTCATTTCGTTGAAGCCGCTGAAGCCAAACGCATTCGCAAAACGGATCAGCGTCGACGGTGGTACATCGGCCTGCTGAGCAATCGAGGCGACGGTATCGAAAGCAATACTGTTACTGTTATCAAGGATGTAGCGCGCAACCTGTTTAAGACGCTTGCTCAGCGTTTCGTAGCGGCGACGAATATCGTCCTGCAAGAGAGAAAGTTGGGTGGGATTATTGTTCATCACTTCTGCCCGTATCATTAGAATAATGGCTGCATAATGAGCGCTATAGTATCAGATGGATGGAAAATTTCATTTGTTTGCGTCAACGAAGCGGTTTATTTCATGGCTTTATGAAATGGTTCACAGATTGGCTTTAGCGCGCCCAGGCGGGCAATGACAGGGTGAAAACCGGGATGAAATGACAGCAGGGATTAAGGGTAACCAGTAAAACGCCATCCCGGTTGGGATGGCGTGATATTACTAAAAAATCTGTCTCTGCCTGCTATGAGTCCGCACAGGCTCAGGTAACACGGTCAGATCGGAAAGTCGCTCAAGCCATCCATGGCCGCTCGGCCCGCGCGATTACGCACCTCATCCATGAGGTGCGCCCGTTGCCGGGCCAACGCTTCGCGTTGTTCAAAAACGCTCCCGGCGTTTTTGTCCCTGGCGCGGGACGCTTTCCTCTTCTGACCGTGTTACCTGCGCGCTGAGCTTATTCGTTGCTGCAACATTCACCCTGCTTTGAGTGAGTCAGCAGTCTGAGGCCATCGTGGTTGAGACAGTCTGGGGCAGAGCAGCAAATCAGGCGCGGGCAGCGCGCCAGTACGCAATCAGCCGCAGATAGTTGCCTTTTACGGTCTCAATCAGCGCCTGATCGTCCAGTTCACCCTGCAACCACTGACGCGAAGGCTGACCAAAGATGGTGCGACCCACCGCAAAACCTTTTACCCATGGCGCGTTGGCCGCCGCAGCGAAGCCCGCTTTAAGCTTCTCTTCGGGTGCATCCAGACCCAGCAACAGAATGCCGCGACAGAGAGGATCCTGCTCCTCAATCAGACGACTGATCGCCTGCCAGCTCTCTGCGGATAGCGGAGGCAGTTTCCACCAGTCCGGCTGAATACCCAGACTGTAGAAATGACTCAGTATATCAAGGTAATAGGCTTCATTCTTATCCGGGTTGCTCTCGGGAAGAATTACTTCCAGCAGCAGCTCATGGCCACTTTTGTTACAGCCTTTCCAGACGTCGAGCACCAGGTCATCCTGCTCTTTGCGCAGTTCAGCACTGTCATGCGGATGATAGAAAACCAGACATTTCACGACATGCTCGGCGGGCCAGTCGATTAGCTGCGAGCCGATGTTGCCATGCTCCAGACGCAGTGGACGTGAGCTGGGCAGCTCGATCGGGCGGCCAATCCACCACTTCTTACCCGTGATGGCATTCAAGGCTTTCTGACCATACGTGGTATCCGCCAGAATGCCGCTTTTGTTCTCTAATCCCGCCTCACTGGCCGCCTGCTGAGCGGCTTCCAGCAGCAGCAGTTTCAGCTGTGGAATACGGCTCTCATCAACGCCCGCTTCCTGCGCCATATCCGCCAGCTGTTTGCGATGGTCAAAAGCGAACACGTTCAGCTCCGGCCATTGCTGCTTACGGGTGGTCACACGGTGCAGATGGTTCAGACGACTGTCGAGATCGGGACGTTTCACCTCTGTGTCGCGGCTCAGGAAATCATCCAGCTCCGCTTTGGTTGGCATGGCAGGGGCACAGCCGTGGCGTGACACGACCAGCGCGCCACAGGCGTTAGCATAACGGCACGCCTGCTCCCAGCCTTCATCATTCAGCCAGCCGCGCAGCAGGCCAGACATAAAGGCATCGCCCGCGCCCAGCACGTTGAGCACGTCGACGCGCACGCCGGTGTGCAGCTGAGTCTGTTCCCAGCTATCCGGAATTTCACCTTCAAAAACCACGCAACCCAGCGGACCGCGTTTGCAGACCAGCGTCGCCTGGCTCGCCTGACGCACGTTCTTCAGCGCAGTCAGGGTATCGGTGCTGCGACCGGCAATATGAAACTCCTCTTCGGTGCCGACGATCAAATCGAAATAGTGCACCACTTCCTGCAACTGCTGAGTGACCTGAGACGACTCAATGAAACGTGTTTCACCGTCACCCAGAGAAGTCAGTCCCCATAACACCGGGCGGTAATCGATATCCAGCGCCGTTCGCAGGCCATTGCGGCGGGCGATATCCAGCGCTTTCAGCACCGCTTCACGGGTCTGCGGATGAGATAAGTGCGTGCCGGTGACTGCCACCGCGCGGGACGAGGTAATAAAGCCTTCGTCGATATCGTCCGGTACCAGACCCATATCAGCGCAGTTATCACGGTAGAAAATCAGCGGAAAAGTCTCTTCATCTTTAATCCCCAGAATCACCATGCCGGTCAGGCGTTTTGCATCGGTGATCAGAGCATCGGTGTTGCAGCCCACGCGCTGCAATTCCTCACGCAGAAAGCGACCATTGTGCTCATCTCCCACCCGCGCCAGCATCGCCGATTTCAGCCCCTGAATCGCGGTGCCATAAGCGACGTTGCCCGATGATCCGCCCAGATATTTAGCAAAGGAGGTGACATCTTCCAGCCGTGCCCCAATCTGCTGGCCATAAAAATCAACGGCGATGCGCCCGATACAAATCACATCAAGCGGCTTCTGTTGTGTACTCATACCTGTGGTTTCCTTCTGTGATTCGCAGAGCTGGCGGGCGAAAAGATCGATCCAGGCAGGCTCTGCTTCCGGGTCTGTGGGTATCTGGCTGGCTATGAGAGAAGTATGAGGAATAAAAATTCCATATTCAATATGAAATGAAATATCCATCGCAATTTTGTGAACCAGGTAAAACTCCTGATTGCCTCCCGCCTGCGCGGTCTCTGCTGTCACGATGTGCGGTATGTCAGGGTTGTGAAGGCGATCGCAGGAATCCGTACGCCAGTCAGGCAAGCTGCCCCATTGAAATGAATTTTTTCATCATGAACCACTCTCTGCTAAACGTTCCAGATTTCCCCGTCGTGATCGCCCGCCAGACCTGTTGCCATCGTTAAATTTGATCTCACTCGCAAAATGAAATGTTTCTTCTGTAATCGTGTTTTATGAAAAATATATTTGTTTATAATCGCCTCACGTTTCAGTTATTCCGGCCGCTTTTCCGCCAATGACAACGCCTTGCGCGCTGTCGCGGAAGTCGGGGTCCACCAGCATGTAAGGAAGAAACATGGGCACAATCAGACTGACCACGGCACAGGCGCTGGTTAAATTTCTTGATAATCAATTCATCGATGTTGATGGCACTGAGACGAAGTTCGTCAAAGGCATCTTCGCGATTTTCGGCCATGGCAACGTGCTGGGGCTGGGCCAGGCGCTGGAACAGGATAGCGGCGATCTGGTGGTCTGGCAGGGTCGTAACGAGCAGGGCATGGCCCATGCTGCCACCGGCTTTGCCCGTCAGTCGCTGCGCCGTCAGATTATCGCCTGCAGTTCGTCTGTGGGACCGGGTGCGGCTAACATGATTACTGCCGCCGCCACTGCGACCGCTAATCGCATTCCGCTGCTGCTGCTGCCCGGCGACGTCTTCGCCACCCGTCAGCCCGATCCGGTGCTGCAACAGATTGAGCAGAGCTACGATCTTAGCATCAGCACCAACGACGCCTTCCGCGCCGTCAGCAAATACTGGGATCGCGTCAGCCGTCCTGAGCAGCTAATGTCCGCCTGTATCAATGCCATGCGCGTGCTGACCGATCCGGCCGAAACCGGCGCGGTCACGCTGTCGCTGCCGCAGGATGTGCAGGGTGAGGCCTGGGATTACCCGGACTACTTCTTCCAGAAACGCGTGCACCGTCTGGATCGCCGCCTGCCGGTCGCGGCGCAGCTGGCGGATGCCCTGACGCTGATTAACCGTAAGCGCAAGCCGATAATTATCTGCGGCGGCGGGGTGAAATACTCTGAAGCGGGCGAGGCGCTGCGCCAGTTTGCCGAGCGCTATCAGATCCCCTTTGCCGAGACGCAGGCGGGCAAGGGCACGCTGGTCTCTGACCATCCGCTGAATGTCGGCGGCGTAGGCGAAACCGGCTGTCTGGCCGCGAACCTGCTGGCGAAAGAGGCCGATTTAGTCATCGGCATCGGCACCCGCTACACCGACTTTACCACCGCATCGAAATGGATTTTCCAGCATCCCGATGTCAGCTTCCTGAACATTAACGTCAGCAACTTCGACAGCTACAAGCTCGATGGCGTGCAGCTGCTGGCCGATGCCCGTGAAGGGCTGACCGCGCTCACCGCTGCACTGGCCTCACAGCACTACAGTAATGACTGGGGCAGCCAGATTGAGCAGGCGCAGAGCCAGCTGCTGAAAGAGACGCAGCGCGTCTATCAGGTGGAATATCACGATGGCGACTTTGTGCCGGAGATAGCTGACCATCTCGACCGCGAAGCGGTGTTCGCAGAATTTAACCGCCTGACTCAGTCACTGCTGACGCAAAGCAGCGTGCTTGGCACCTTAAACGAGCAGCTGCCGAAAGATGCGGTCGTGGTAGCCGCCGCAGGCAGCCTGCCGGGCGACCTGCAGCGCGTCTGGCGCACCAAAGATTACAACGCTTACCACGTCGAATATGGCTACTCCTGCATGGGCTATGAAGTCAATGCCGCGCTGGGTGCAAAACTGGCGCAGCCGCAGCGCGAGGTCTATGCGCTGGTCGGCGATGGCTCCTTTATGATGCTGCACTCTGAGCTGGTCACCTCGATTCAGGAAGGGGCGAAGATCAACGTCGTGCTGCTGGATAACATGACTAATGGCTGTATCAACAACCTGCAGATGGAACACGGTATGGACAGCTTCACCACCGAGTTCCGTTTCCGTAACGCGGAAAGCGGCAGGCTGGACGGCGGCTTTATTCCGGTCGATTTCGCGGCCATTGCTGCCGGTTATGGCTGCAAAACTTATCGCGTCACCAGCCTGGAACAGCTTAAAGCGGCGCTGGAAGATGCGCGCACCCAGACCGTCTCCACCCTTATCGACATCAAAGTGCTGCCAAAGACCATGATCCACAAATATTTCAGCTGGTGGCACGTCGGCGTGGCGCAGGCGTCGAAAACCGAACGCGCTCAGGCGGTGGCGGACAAGCTCAACAGCCATCTGGATCAGGCGCGCAAATATTAATTTCTGGGCCGTGCTGCGGCCCGTTTTCCTCTTCTCCGTACGAACCCTACACAGGTGTAATTATGACTTTGAAACTTGGCGTCATCGGTACAGGTGCAATTGGTCAGGAACATATTCGCCGCTGCAGCCATGTGCTGCAGGGTGCGCAGGTGGTTGCCGTCTCTGACATCAATGTCGACGGCGCGCGGGCCGCACTGCAACGCCTGAACATTGAGGCGGAGGTGTTCGAAAATGGCCACGATGTGATTCAGTCACCCAACGTCGATGCGGTGCTGGTCACCTCATGGGATCCGACCCACGAAGAGTTCACCTTAGCGGCGATTGCCGCCGGTAAACCGGTCTTCTGTGAAAAACCGCTGGCGATGAGCGCCGAGGGCTGCCGCCGGGTGGTGGATGCAGAGATTCAGGCGGGTAAACGCCTGGTGCAGGTTGGCTTTATGCGCCCTTACGATGCGGGCTACCGCGCCCTGAAAAAAGTGATCACCGATGGCGATATCGGTGAGCCGCTGATGCTGCACTGCGCGCACCGTAACCCGACCGTGCCAGAAAACTACACCACGCCAATGGCGATCACCAACACACTGATCCACGAGCTGGATGTGCTGCGCTGGCTGACAAACGACGACTATAAAACGGTGCAGGTGATCTTCCCTCGTGTGACGTCAAAGTCCCACGGTCAGCTGAAAGACCCGCAGATCGTCCTGTTCGAAACCCACAAAGGGGTGCGCATTGACGTCGAGATTTTCGTTAACTGCGCTTACGGCTATGACATTCAGTGTGAAGTGGTCGGTGAAGAGGGGATTGCCCGCCTGCCAGAGCCTTCTTCGGTGCAGCTGCGCAAAGATGCCCGCCTGTCGAACACCATTCTGGTGGACTGGAAAGATCGTTTTATCGAGGCGTATGACGTTGAGCTGCAGGCGTTTATCAACGACATCAAAGCGGGTCAGCTTACCGGTCCTTCTGCCTGGGATGGCTTCGCCGCCTCCGTGGCCGCCGATGCCTGCATCAAAGCGCAGAACAGTGGTGCGATTGAGCCGGTAGAGATGCCGCCGCGTCCTGCTTTCTATAACTGATTTAGCTCTCTCTGCGGCCTGGCCGCTCTCCATCCGGGAATAAGAAGATGAACAAAGAGAACGTAAAACTGGCGATCGCGCCGATCGGCTGGACCAACGATGACATGCCGGATCTTGGCAGTGAGAACACCTTCCAGCAGACCGTCAGTGAGATGGCGCTGGCGGGCTTTACCGGCAGTGAAGTGGGCAGCAAATATCCGCGCGATCCGGCGATTCTGAAACCGATGCTCGATATTCGCGGCATCGAAATCTGCAACGCCTGGTTCAGCACCTTTTTTGCCAACGGCGACAAAGAGAAAACCATCGAACAGTTCATCGAGCATATGAACTTCCTGCATGCGATGGGCGCGCGGGTGATTGGCTGTTCTGAGCAGAGTAAAAGTATTCAGGGCACCACGCTGGCAGTGTTTGAAGAGAAAGCGATTTTCAGCGATGAAGAGTGGCGGTTAACCGCAGAAGGCTACAACGAACTGGCTCGCATCGCAGCAGAGAAGGGGATGCGCGTGACACTGCATCACCACATGGGCACCGGCATTCAGACCACTGAAGAGATCGACCGGTTTATGGCGATGACCGACGAGCAGGTTGGTTTGCTCTATGACACCGGCCACGTCTACTACTCCGAAGGCTCCCAGCAGAAGATGCTGGCGGTACTGGAAAAATATCTGCCGCGCATCTTCCACGTGCATCTCAAGGATGTGCGTGATGAAGTAGTGGCTGAGGTACGCGAGAATCATCTCTCGTTCCTGGAAGGGGTAAAAAAGGGCACCTTTACCGTGCCGGGCGATGGCGTGATCGACTTTAAGCCAGTGTTTAAAATCCTGGACGATTACGGCTACAAAGGCTGGATGGTGGTGGAAGCGGAGCAGGATCCGGCGCTGGCCAATCCGTTTGAGTATGCGGTGAAAGCGCGGAAATATATTCGGGAAAATACAGGGTTATAACGTGCTCTGAATAAAGGCGGGCTTCCCTGTGGGAAGCCCGCCTTTTGTTTTACTTCAGCGTAATGCTTTTCACAATGCTGTCAGCATCGCTCTGGGCCTGCTGCTGATTATCGCCTGGCAGCGTAATCTGCAGCGTCACCAGTTTGCCATCCACTTTTGCCAGAACCACGGAAGACCATGAAGTCTGGTTGTTGGCAGAAATCACGGTATCCAGCTGCTGAGCGGGCTGATCTTTTAGCGTCACAGATTTGTTCGACACCACCTGCAGCTGCGGATCGCGGTTGCGCTGCTGCTGTTCCATGCGCTTCGACAGCACATCCAGCCCGTCATTGGTCGGGTCACCGGCAATCACAATAATGGCGCGGGCTCCGGTTTCATCCGCATAAACGTGCATGTTCGTGGTCTGCGAACCCAGTTTACCGCTTTTATCTGACATGCCTGGTGGCAGTGAGAAGCTCAGTTTGCCATCCATCAGCGTGACGGTCTGCGCCGACTGACTGGCGCTGACGCCATTGTCGTTCGCCGCTTCATCTTTCTTCTGGTCACAGGCCGCCAGGCCAAGTACCAGTAAACCCATTCCTACATATTTCACCAGGTTGCGCATCAGAATCCCTTTTTTAAGTTTCCAGTCAGGCATTAATACAACAGGAATCAGGTTGCAAACGCAACCTGATGATTGTCAGAAGATCTTAGCGGGTAATGGCGGAAATTATATAAGTTCTTAGCCGAAATTGACCTGGCGGGCGGTCTGGCGTTCAGCCAGACGTTTTAGCGCGGCATTGAGCAGCACGCCGTAGGCGGGCAGGAAGAAGACCATGCAGATCAGCACCTTGAAGCTGTAATCCACCAGGGCGATCTCGACCCAGTGCTGCGCCATAAACGCATCGGGGCTTTTATAGAAGGCGATAAAGAAGAAAGCCAGCGTATCGCTGATATTCCCCAGGAACATGGCGCAGCCGGGTGCTATCCACCACTGAGGCAGACGACGCAGACGGTTAAATACATGAACGTCGAGGATCTGACCCAGTGCATAAGCCATAAAGCTGGCGCAGGCGATACGGGCAACAAACAGGTTCATCACTTCCAGCGCCTGCCAGCCCTGCCATTCACCCTGATAGAACAGCGCCGAGACAGCGTAAGAGATAAATAGCGCCGGGATCATCACGGCCAGAATAATGCGTCGGGCCAGCGGTGCGCCAAAAATACGCACGGTGAGATCGGTCGCCAGGAAGATAAACGGAAAGCTGAACGCACCCCAGGTGGTGTGGAAGCCAAAGACAGAGATCGGCAACTGAACCAGGTAGTTACTGGAGGTGATCACCAGCAGGTGAAACAGCGATAACCAGAAAAGCGCATGCATGCGCTGACGTGAAGAAAATGCGAGCATATTCAACCTTTTTAATGTTGGGGTGAGGGAACCCATTGCGGGACGCCGTTCGGGCAGCGCCTGGCAGTTTTATGAGCAAAAAGCGGCGGCATATTACCGCGTTGTGCTTTTTATGCAATGGTTAATTTTAACGCAATCGTTATCGCCTTGCTTCACCGCCAGCACGCGCTAGAATGAGCGCCCCTTACCTGAACCGAGTTGATTATGAGCGATGCTTTTTCCTCTGCCGACCATCAGCTGGACGCCCGTGGCCTGCGTTGCCCGGAGCCGGTGATGATGGTGCGCAAAACCGTACGCAGCCTGCAGGATGGCGAGACGTTACTGATTATTGCCGATGATCCGGCGACGACCCGCGATATTCCCGGCTTCTGCCGCTTCATGGAACATGGCCTGCTGGCACAGCAGACCGACACGCTGCCCTATCAGTTTCTGATCCGCAAAGGTATGGCGGGTTAACAGCAGCCGTTCAGGCCGCCGTTAACCCTACTCTTCAGACAGAGCCTTTTACTCAGTCACGGCGCCGCAGTAACCGCAGCGCGTTGGCGGTGACCAGCGCGGTCGCACCGGAATCTGCCAGCACCGCCAGCCAGAGTCCGGTCAGACCCAGCAGGGTGGTGACCAGGAAAATCGCCTTCAGCCCCAGCGCAATGCCGATATTCTGGCGGATGATGCGCCGCGTACGACGCGCCAGCGCAATCATCGGGGCCAGGTTGCTGAGCTGATTCCGCGTCAGGGCCGCATCGGCCGCTTCCAGCGCGACATCGGTGCCGCTGCCCATCGCAATGCCCAGCGTCGCCGCTCTCATCGCCGGGGCGTCGTTAATGCCATCTCCGATCATCGCCAGCGGCTGCTGCTGACTCAGTTCACGGATGGCCGCCACCTTATCGGCGGGCAGCAGGCTGGCGCGATAATCAATATCGAGCTGGCGGGCAATGGTTGCTGCCGCGCGCGGGTTATCGCCGGTCAGCATCAGGCTCTCAATGCCCAGCTTTTTCAGCGCTTTTAACGCCTCCACGGCATCGTCGCGCAGCTGATCGCGCAGGGCCAGCGCACCGAGCGCCTCGCCATCGCGCATCAGTACCACCAGGGTTTCACCTTCGGCTTCCTGCTGCGCAATCTGCGCGCTTTGCTGCGGCGTCAGGCCGGGCGTATGGCCGGGCGTCAGCAGCTGAATCTGCTGGCCTGAGACCCGCGCACTGATGCCGCGTCCCGCCTGCACCTGCTGATCCTGCGCGTCAGGAATGACCAGATCACGCGCCTGCGCGGCCGCCACGATAGCGCTGGCCAGCGGATGGGTCGCACCCTGTTCCGCCGCAGCGCTTAACGCCAGCATCTCTGACTCGCTGGCTGTGCCAAACCGCAGGATCTGCGTCAGCTGGGGCTTACCCAGCGTCAGGGTGCCGGTTTTATCAAAGGCCATCCTGCGCAGCGAACTCAGGCGTTCCAGCGCCGCACCACCTTTAATCAGTGCACCCTGACGCGCCGCCGCAGCCAGCCCGGAGGTAATCGCGGCTGGCACAGAGATCACCAGCGCACAGGGGCAGCCAATCAGCAGCAGGGTCAGTCCTTTGTAGATCCACGGCTGCCAGTCGCCTGCGAAGAGCAGGGGTGGCACGACCATCACCAGCAGCGACAGCAGCATCACCAGCGGCGTATAGATGCTGCTGAACTGATCGATAAAGCGTTCAACCGGCGCACGGTGCGTTTCTGCTTCCTCAATCAGCTGCAGGATACGGTCAATCGCGCTTTCACCGGGTTTTGACACCACTTCCAGCGTCACCAGCCGGTCGATGCTGGTGGCCCCGGCCAGGATTTGTTCACCGCTGGCGCGGGTGACTGGTAATGACTCACCGGTCAGCGCGCTCTCATCGAAACTGGCGAGCGGGCTGATTAAACAGCCATCGACCGGCAAACGGCTGCCCGCCGCGACTTCAATCACATCACCCGGTTGCAGCGCCGCCAGCGGCACCTCACTGCGCTTGCCCTGTTCCAGGCGAATCGCTGATTCAGGCCGCAACGCCATCAGGCTGGTGACGCCGCTGCGTGCCTTGGACGCGGCATAGCTTTCCAGCTGTTCGCCCAGTTGAAACAGCACCAGCACCATGGCGGCTTCTGCATGCGCGCCAATGATCAACGCGCCTGCCGACGCCAGCGTCATTAATGTCTCAATGGTAAAAGGCGATCCGCTGCGCAGACGCTGCCAGGCACCGCGCGCGACCGGAACCAGGCCGACCATGGTGGTCAGCACAAACAGCCGATCGCCCCAGACGGGCGCGAACTGGCTGAGAACGCTGCTGGCAAGCGCCAGCAGCGCCAGTAAAATCAGTATCCGGTTCTGCTGCCAGAGCGAGCTTGCGGACGGCGTCTCCGAAGGTGTAGCAAGCCGGAAACCGGCTTTTTTTACCGCCTGTTCAACGGCGCTTTGTACATCGTTGTCAGCGTTAACCACCAGCTTCTCGCTGCTGAACAGCACGCGGGCATCGGTCACGCCTTTTACCTGGCGGACGGCGGTTTCAATGGTGCGGGCGCAGCCCGGGCAATCCATGCCGCTGACCTGCCAGCTAAAGGGCCAGGCACCTCGCCGGTCGCTTTCCTCAGCAGTGTCGGCCTCATTGCCAGGGCTGCTGTTGCAGTCACAGCAGCAGCCTGCCGTATCCGCCGTCACGGGCGTAGCAGCATGAATAGAAAGGGAGAGTGGACGGGCCTGACGAACCTGGCACAGCGGTTTTGCTGCGGCGTGGCTGGCACGCGGTTTGCCACAGCCACAGGCGTGATGTTGATGCATATGACCTCCGGAGTGTAAGAGTCGCGGGATGAGCAACGTTGCTCATCCCTTATCCTACACTCTGGAGTGAACTCCAGAGTCAAGACTAATTTCTCAGACGACCCACAGTGAACGCACGATCATAAAGTGACCGGCAAAGTAGCAGGCGGCCACAATCGCGCTGTCAGCGCTGAAGCGACGACGATAGTGCGAGATAAACCAGACCGCGTTGGCGAGCAGCAGCAGACCGGCACCGACCATGATCGAGAAGCTGTAATCGGTCGGACGGAAAAAGTACTGCTCGGTCGCTATCCAGGTCATCACTACCGTCATGCCAATAAAGGTGCAGACAGGCCAGCGCAGATCCTCCAGTCGGCTCCAGATGATGCCAATCAGAGCAGCACCGATGATGAGCAGCGTCAGCGGAATCGGCCAGAAGAAGGTCATGGTCATGCTGGCGGCGAAGCAGAGCGTATAGAGCAGGTGCGACAGGAAAAACGCCCCGACGGCATAGAGCATCTGCTGACGCGGCAGTAGCGTTAACGCATCACCGACCAGTGTCGCAACCAGACCGGCCAGAATCAGATAGTCCGTGGTTTGCAGCACCGGAGCCTGCCAGGCGAGCCCGACCAGCAGCAGCAGCGTGACGGGCTTAAACAGCCAGCGCTGCCATTGTGGGCCGCGATAGGTGGCATCGACATAGAGCCAGCCGGAGAAAAGTACAGCGAGGAAAGACCAGAGCATTGTTTCTCCCTTTTTTACTCAAAATGGTGAAAGATCCCAAAATATCTCTTCCAGTTTAGGTTAAGCCTCTGAGATGTGACAATCAGGCAACTCTGGTTGTATGCTTTGCCGCCTGATTTAACAGGCATGAGAGCGCTATGAGCAAACCACCGTTAATCTTTATCATCGTTCTGGCGATTATTGCCGTGCTGGCGAGTCGTCAGTTTATTAAGCAACGGCGTGAGGCTGCGGTGAATGATGCCTCCCCCACGCGTGCTCTGCAGGCTGAAGTCAAAACTAAGCGTGAATTCCCTTCGCCTAATCGTCGTTCACGGCAGCGTGAAGTCATCGCCGGGGAAGAGATGCGGTATGAGGTGCTGTTTCATCCGCTGAACGGTGACAGCGACATCAAAGTGCAGCTTAAAGAGGGGGAGTATCATCAGCTGGATAAAGGCGCGAGAGGAGAGCTGAAGATGCAGGGCACGCGCTTTATCAGCTTCACGCCCGTGCAGTAAGGCGGGCATTGCGCCCGCCCGACACTACTTTTTGCGTGGGAAGTTTTTCTTCTGCCAGGCGACCAGTTCAAACACGCCAAACAGAAACACTTTCGCCTGGGTGACGCGGTCAATCGGCGGTGCATCTTTGGTCTGCGTCGTGCGCAGTAATACCAGTTGCAGACCATGCATCAGGATCATGAAGATCAGTGCAACGTTGATAAAATAAGTCAGTGGCTTCGGGTAGGGATGGACCAGATTAGCCAGTAAAAATCCCCACACGCATAGCATCAACAGACGCCCCAAATTAAGTAACATCCTGCGTCTCCTGTTGACGTTGATACAAACGATAAGCCACTTGTCCGGCTATTCTCTCGCGATAAAGATCCCACTCTGGCGGCACCGGTGGTGCGCCATTTTCCACTTCACTTTCGACGTAAATCAGCGCCTGATCGGCCAGCCAGTTATTCTGCTCCAGCAACTGTAGCGTCTGCTCCAGCAATCCCTGACGAAACGGCGGATCGATAAACACCACGTCAAAGGGTGTACCCGCCTGTGCCAGCCAGTTTAGCGCATTGGTCTGAACCACGGTGGCATTCGTAGCGCGCAGCGTCTGCAGATTTTTTGTTAACTGCTGTGCCACCGGACGTTCCAGTTCCAGCAACGTCGCCGATCCCGCGTAACGCGACAGCGCTTCCAGTCCTAATGCGCCGCTACCGGCAAAGCAATCAAGGCAGCGCGCCTCTGGCAGCACCGGGGCCAGCCAGTTAAACAGCGTCTCGCGAACCCGATCGGTGGTCGGGCGCAGTCCGGCGCTGTCCGGCACCGGCAATTTGCGTCCGCGCCACTGACCGCCAATGATGCGAATCTGCCCGGCACCGCCTGTATTGCGGGGGTTTTTATTCATCTTGCTCACAACTCGTCATAATTTGTTGCGTAGTTTAACGGGCGAATCGGTGAGAAGAAACGTTAAAAAAGGGTGCTGTGGTGAGCTGGCTGGAAAGTGTTAGACTACTGAGTTGCTGAAGTCATGCATTATTCTGCGGTTTACGCCGGTCTGGCGCTGACCAATTTCATTGATTTACCCCTGGAAACCACGCGCGACCGGGACAAAGCCATCGAGGAGTGTCGTCACACAATGGCAAAAGAGAAAAAACGTGGCTTTTTTTCCTGGCTGGGATTTGGCAAAGAGGAAGAGAAACAACCTGCAGCAGAGGAGCAGACACCAGAGGTCGCTCAGCCCGAACAGCAGCAGACAGAACAGGAAGCCCCGGCATTAAGCCAGGCTGAAGCACAAGCGGAAGAGACTGTCGCCATCACCGAAACGGTGGCCGGACAGCAGCGTGAGGCGGAAGTCACTGCGGCAGCGCCGCATGAATCAGCACCTGCGGTGCTGGATGAGGCTGAGCCGATTGAGGCCGACCCTGAAGCGCTACTGGAAGTTGCTGCACCTGAACATGACGCGACGCCGGTTATCGACGCCGACGATGTGGTTACGCCGATCGCTGATGCGGAACCCGCAGACGCGCCGTTAAGCGAAGAGGAGCTGACGGCACTGGCGCTCGGCGACGCAGAAATCGTTGACATCCCGCACAGCGAAACCGAGGCGCCGTTAAGCGAAGAAGAGCTGACGGCGCTGGCGCTGGGCGATGCAGAGATCGTCGAACCCCCGCACAGCGAAGCACTGTTAAACAACGAAGTGCTCACGCCACAGGTTCTGGATGACGCAGCGATCGCGGAAACTCAGGATAGCGAAGCAGATGCGCCGCTGACCGAGGAAGAGCTGACCGCACTGGCACTGGGTGACGCCGACGTCACTGACCAGGAACCGACTGAGTCGTTATCCGATACCGTCAGCGATCTGCCGCTGGCCGCCGCACCGCTCATCGTGCAGGAGCAGGAGCGTCCCAGCAAAGAGGGCTTCTTCTCCCGCCTGAAGCGCAGCCTGGTCAAAACCCGTCAGAACCTCGGTTCCGGTTTTATCAGCCTGTTCCGTGGCAAAAAGATTGATGATGACCTGTTTGACGAGCTGGAAGAGCAGTTGCTGATTGCGGATGTGGGCGTGGATACCACGCGCCGCATCATCACCAACCTTACCCAGCAGGCAAACCGCAAGCAGTTGCGTGACGCGGAAGCGCTCTACGGCCTGCTGAAAGCAGAGATGGCCTCGATTCTGGCGAAAGTGGATGCGCCACTGGACGTGTCAGGCAAAACGCCGTTTGTCATCCTGATGGTGGGCGTCAATGGCGTGGGTAAAACCACCACCATCGGTAAGCTGGCGCGCCAGTATCAGGCCGAGGGCAAGTCCGTGATGTTAGCGGCCGGTGATACCTTCCGTGCCGCGGCGGTTGAGCAGCTGCAGGTGTGGGGCCAGCGTAATAACATTCCGGTCATTGCGCAGCATACCGGCGCAGATTCCGCTTCGGTGATCTTCGATGCCATTCAGGCCGCGAAATCACGCGGCGTTGACGTGCTGATAGCCGATACGGCGGGTCGTCTGCAGAACAAATCGCACCTGATGGAAGAGCTGAAGAAAATCACCCGCGTGATGAAAAAGCTGGATGATTCCGCGCCTCACGAAGTGATGCTGACGCTGGATGCCAGCACCGGACAGAATGCGGTCAGCCAGGCCCGACTGTTTAATGAAGCCGTCGGCCTGACCGGGATTGCGCTCACTAAGCTGGATGGCACCGCCAAAGGCGGCGTGATCTTCTCGGTGGCCGATCAGTTCGGTATCCCGATTCGCTACATCGGCGTCGGTGAAGGCATTGAAGATTTACGGCCGTTTAAGGCGGAAGATTTTATTGAGGCACTGTTTGCCCGAGAGGACTAATTAGGATGATTCGCTTTGAAGAGGTCAGTAAGGCATATCTCGGCGGACGTCAGGCGCTGCAGGGGGTAGATTTCCATCTGCGTCCCGGCGAAATGGCGTTTCTGACCGGCCACTCCGGTGCCGGTAAAAGTACCTTGCTGAAGCTGATTTGTGGCATTGAGCGCCCGAGTGCCGGAAAAATCTGGTTCAGCGGCCATGACATTTCCCGCCTGCGTAATAGTGAGGTGCCTTTCCTGCGTCGTCAGATTGGCATGATCTTCCAGGATCACCACCTGCTGATGGATCGGTCGGTTTATGACAATGTGGCGATCCCGCTGATTATTTCCGGTGCCAGCGGTGAGGATATCCGTCGTCGCGTTTCGGCGGCGCTGGATAAAGTGGGCCTGCTCGACAAAGCGAAAAGTTATCCGATTCAGCTTTCGGGCGGTGAACAGCAGCGTGTGGGCATCGCCCGTGCGGTGGTGAACAAGCCGGCCGTGCTGCTGGCCGATGAACCGACTGGTAACCTGGACGACGCGCTGTCAGAAGACATTCTGCGCCTGTTCGAAGAGTTTAACCGCGTCGGCGTCACCGTCCTGATGGCGACGCATGACAGCGGCCTGATCGCCCGACGCAACTACCGGATGATGACGCTGAATCAGGGACGTCTGCACGGAGGCCACGATGGTGAATAAACGTATTAAACGTCCGGCTGCACCGAAAGCGAAGCAGCCGTCGAAGTCGAAGAGTAAAGCGCTGAAGGGCGGCTGGCAGGAGCAGTGGCGCTATGCGCTGCGCGGCACACTTTCGGACATGTGGCGTCAGCCACTAGCGACGCTGCTGACGGTGATGGTCATCGCCATTTCGTTGACGCTGCCCAGCGTCTGCTACATGGTGTGGAAAAACGTCAGCCAGGCGGCCACGCAGTGGTACCCGGCGCCGCAGTTGACCGTTTATCTCTCCAAAACGCTGGATGATACGGCGGCAGAAAATGTGGTGGCACAGCTCAAGCAGGTTGAAGGCGTGGATAACGTCAACTACCTGACGCGGGAAGAGGCGCTGAACGAATTCCGTAACTGGTCAGGCTTTGGTGGCGCAATGGATATGCTGGAGCAGAATCCGCTGCCTGCGGTGGCCATCATCACGCCTAAACTCAATTTCCAGAACTCAGACACTATGCAGAGCCTGCGCGATCGGGTGAGCAAAGTGCAGGGCGTGGATGAAGTGCGAATGGATGACAGCTGGTTTGCGCGGCTGGCGGCGCTGACCGGGCTGGTGGGGCAAATCGCCTCAATGATTGGCGTGCTGATGATTGTAGCGGTCTTCCTGGTGATCGGTAACAGCGTCCGTCTTAGCATCTTTGCCCGGCGCGACACCATTAACGTGCAGAAGCTGATTGGTGCCACTGACGGCTTTATCCTGCGTCCGTTCCTCTACGGCGGAGCGCTGCTGGGCTTCAGTGGGGCAATGCTGTCGCTGCTGCTGTCAGAAGTGCTGGTGCTGCGTCTGCAGTCGGTCGTCGCCAGTGTGGCAACCGTATTTGGTACCACTTTCTCGCTGGAAGGCTTTTCCTGGGATGAAGCGCTACTGCTGCTGCTGATTGCGGCCATCATCGGCTGGGTCGCAGCCTGGCTGGCGACGGTACAACATTTACGTCGATTTACGCCGCAGTAAACGCCTGCAACATTTTTTTGTTATAATGGTCCTCTGCTACCGATGGTGGGTGCAGAGGATTTTCCCCTCTTCCCTTCCTGTCATCTGTGTGTAAAATATTCACTGCTATAATTGAACTTGTGGATAACTTTATCACTCTAAGTAGCACAGATTGCTTTCGGATCTCGCGTGACGTTGACGTAATGTATCGTCTGCGCAGGGAAATGTGCGGCAATTCCACTGAATTTGTGAGGGTTTGAATGACCAAAGAAATGCAAACTTTAGCTATTGCTCCTCTTGGCAACCTGGAGTCTTACGTCCGGGCGGCGAATACCTGGCCGATGCTTTCGGCAGAAGAGGAAAAAGCGCTGGCTGAACGGCTGCATTACCAGGGCGATCTGGAAGCAGCTAAGACGCTGATCCTGTCACACCTACGCTTTGTAGTTCATATCGCTCGTAATTACTCCGGCTATGGTCTGCCACAGGCTGACCTGGTCCAGGAAGGTAACATCGGCCTGATGAAAGCGGTGCGTCGCTTCAACCCTGAAGTGGGCGTGCGTCTGGTTTCGTTCGCCGTGCACTGGATTAAAGCGGAGATTCACGAATACGTGCTGCGTAACTGGCGTATCGTGAAAGTCGCGACCACCAAAGCACAGCGTAAGCTGTTCTTTAACCTGCGTAAAACCAAGCAGCGTCTGGGCTGGTTCAATCAGGACGAAGTCGAGATGGTTGCGCGCGAGCTGGGCGTAAGCAGCAAAGACGTGCGCGAAATGGAATCGCGTATGGCCGCGCAGGATATGACCTTTGATATGTCTGCTGACGACGAGAGCAGCGAAGGCCGTTCTATGGCACCGGTGCTGTATCTGCAGGATAAAACCTCTGACTTTGCCGACGGCATCGAAGAGGATAACTGGGATGCGCACGCGGCTGACAAGCTGAGCTATGCGATGGAAGGTCTGGATGAGCGTAGTCAGCACATCATTCGCGCCCGCTGGCTGGACGAAGACAATAAAACCACGCTGCAGGAGCTGGCCGATCAGTACGGCGTATCCGCCGAACGTGTCCGGCAGCTGGAAAAGAACGCCATGAAGAAACTGCGTATGGCGATTGAAGCGTAACGCACTTCAACACCTTAAGGGGCGACAGATGATGTCGCCCTTTTTGTTTTCTGCGTCTGGCTAGTCTGCCGCCCGTATCCAGCCGTCGCTCTGCGCCCTGAAGCCACACGCCTGCATAAACGCCGCGCGTACCTGCTGATCGTCACTGCCATCATCGGCAATCCACCAGTCCGCGATTGAACCATTCTGCCTGATCGTCTCCTCCAGCAAATACTGGCCTACCCCGCGTCGCCGGGTGACATCGCGCACCGCCAGCCGGTGAACCTTGCCGTGGATGCCGGAGATTTCCAGCTGCAAACCCGCCAGCAGGCGGTCGTTAAAACGCGCCGCGTAAAGACGATGAGACTCACTCAAACCCTGTTCCAGTTTTTCCATCTCCAGATCCGGCCAGACTTTGCCAAGATCGATGCGGTCCTGCGGCGTCAGCGCAGTCAGGCGCTGGATAGTGAGCTTCATAACAAAAACCTCTAAAAAAGGGGAAAGTGTAGCGAAAGTATACAACCAGAGGGCCACCACATTTTCATCAATAAAACAGGTCAAAAGATGGCCTGGATGCCAGGATAACAGGAGTAAACCTGGATAGCGGGCGATCAATCCAGCATAACGCGCTGGCAAAGTGGTTATAAACCGGCCGTTGCATCCAGTGTATTATGCTGTTTAACCCGGTCAATTCTGAATGTGTCAGTTGATTTACAGAAGAAACTTCCTGTTTAATAAACTGAAAAATAAAGCCTTATTACTAATAAATGTCAGAAAAGTACGCTAACTCATTCATCATTAATCAGTTTTCGACTTTATCTGGCAACGCAAGCACTCACAACATACACGACAAAACAAATGGGGTAGTCAGGATGAAAATGAAAGGTCGCGCATTACTGGCGGGATGTGTAGCACTGGCGATGAGCCATGCGGCGCTGGCTGAAGATATCAAAGTGGCCATTGTCGGCGCAATGTCGGGTCCGGTGGCGCAGTACGGCGACATGCAGTTCGCCGGTGCAACGCAGGCGATTGAAGATATCAATGCCAAAGGCGGCGTTAACGGCAACAAGCTGGTGGCGGTGAAATATGACGACGCCTGTGATCCGAAACAGGCGGTTGCGGTCGCGAACAAGGTGATTAACGACGGCATCCGCTACGTCATCGGCCACCTTTGCTCTTCCTCCACCCAGCCGGCGTCTGACATCTATGAAGATGAAGGCGTGCTGATGATCACCCCGGCCGCGACCGCACCTGACCTGACTTCCCGTGGCTATAAACTGATTATGCGCACCACCGGCCTCGACTCCGATCAGGGGCCGACCGCCGCGAAATACGTAATGACCGAGCTGAAACCGCAGCGTATCGCTGTGGTGCATGACAAACAGCAGTATGGCGAAGGCCTGGCGCGCTCCGTGCAGGAGAGCCTGAAAAAGCAGGGCGCTAATATCGTGATGTTTGAAGGGATCACCGCAGGCGATAAAGATTTCTCTACGCTGGTGGCCCGCTTCAAGAAAGAGAACGTCGATTTCGTCTATTTCGGCGGTTACTACCCGGAAATGGGGCAGATCGTGCGTCAGGCGCGCGCTGCGGGTCTGAAAACTCAATTTATGGGACCAGAAGGCGTGGGTAACGCCTCGCTGTCGAACATCGCCGGTGCAGCCTCTGAAGGCATGCTGGTGACTCTGCCGAAACGCTACGACCAGGTTGAAACCAACAAACCGATTGTGGACGCGCTGAAAGCGAAGAAACTGGATCCGACCGGCCCGTTCGTCTGGACCACCTATGCAGCACTGCAGTCGCTGGCAACCGGCATGGAGCGCAGCAAGAGCGCAGAGCCGGACGCTATCGTGAAAAACCTCAAGGAAGGCGCTGCGGTCCCAACCGTGATGGGCAACCTGAACTGGGATGAGAAGGGCGATCTCAAGGGCTTTGAATTCGGCGTCTTCAAATGGCATGCCGATGGCACCTCGACCGCTGTGAAGTAAACCAGGCTGTTTTGTGGTGAGCGGGAAGCCGGATAACCGGTTTCTCCTGACCAGCGACACGAACGCCTGGTGCCCGTTTGCCAGGCGTTTTTTGTACCCCGATCGCCTGCGATCGGTTAAGTAAGGGTCAAGGTATGTCCGAGCAGTTCCTCTATTTTATTCAGCAGATGTTTAATGGTGTGACCCTGGGAAGCACCTACGCGCTGATCGCCATCGGTTACACCATGGTTTACGGCATTATCGGCATGATTAACTTCGCCCACGGCGAGGTTTACATGATCGGTAGCTATGTCTCCTTTATCGTGATTGCCGCCCTGATGATGATGGGCATCGACACCACCTGGCTGATGATTGCAGCTGGCTTTGTGATGGCAGTGATTATCTCCAGCGCTTACGGCTGGAGCATTGAGCGCGTCGCCTACCGGCCTGTGCGTTCATCCAAGCGCCTGATTGCGCTGATCTCCGCCATCGGGATGTCGATATTCCTGCAAAACTACGTCAGCCTGACCCAGGGGTCACGCGACCTGGCGCTGCCGAGCCTGATCACCGGACAGTGGACGGTAGGCGAGAGCAACGGTTTTGCCGCGACCATCTCTACCATGCAGATTGTGATCTGGGTGGTGACCTTCCTGGCGATGCTGGCGCTGACCACCTTTATCCGTTACTCCCGCATGGGCCGCGCCTGTCGCGCCTGCGCAGAAGACCTGAAAATGGCCAGCCTGCTGGGGATTAACACCGACCGCGTGATCTCGCTGACCTTTGTGATCGGTGCCGCGATGGCGGCAGTGGCGGGCGTATTACTGGGCCAGTTCTACGGTTCGATTAACCCCTTCATCGGCTTTATGGCGGGCATGAAAGCCTTCACCGCTGCTGTGCTGGGTGGGATTGGCAGTATTCCGGGTGCCATGATTGGCGGCCTGGTGCTGGGGATTGCTGAAGCGCTGACTTCTGCGTATCTCAGCACGGAATATAAAGATGTGGTTTCGTTTGCCCTGCTGATTGTGGTGCTGCTGGTGATGCCGACCGGGATTCTGGGTCGTCCGGAGGTCGAAAAAGTATGAAGACCTCTTTTATCAACGCCCTGATCTCCTCCCTGATGCTGCTGGTGCTCGCCACCTTCTTTATGGGACTGCGCCTGAATCTGGACGGCACGAATCTGGTGGTGCAGAACGCCGGTAGCGTGCGCTGGAACTGGATCGCCGCAGGCTGTGCGGTGGTGTTTCTGTTCCAGCTGCTGCGTCCGATCTGGCAAAGCGGCCTGAAGAAAATCTCTGGTCCGGCGCTGGTGTTGCCTGGTCTGGATGGCTCGACGCCGAAGCAGAAGCTGGTGATGGCGGTGCTGATTATCGCCGCGATTGCCTGGCCATTCCTGGTGTCACGCGGCACCGTCGATATCGCTACCATGACGCTGATCTACGTGATGCTGGGTCTGGGCTTAAACGTCGTCGTCGGCCTCTCTGGCCTGCTGGTACTGGGTTATGGCGGCTTCTACGCCATCGGCGCTTATACTTTTGCGCTGCTGAACCACTATTACGGTCTTGGCTTCTGGCAGTGCCTGCCGCTCTCTGGCATGGTTGCGGCGCTGTTTGGCCTGCTGCTGGGCTTCCCGGTACTGCGACTGCGCGGCGACTATCTGGCGATTGTGACGCTGGGCTTCGGTGAGATCGTACGTATTCTGCTGCTGAACAATACCGCCCTGACCGGCGGGCCAAATGGCATCAGCCAGATCCCGAAACCGACGCTGTTTGGTCTGGAGTTTGGCCGTACGCCGCGTGAAGGCGGCTGGGATACTTTCCACAACTTCTTTGGGCTGAAGTACGATCCCAGCGACCGCATCATCTTTCTCTACCTGGTGGCGCTGCTGCTGGTAGTACTGACGCTTTTTGTGATCAACCGGCTGCTGCGGATGCCGCTGGGCCGGGCCTGGGAAGCGCTGCGCGAGGATGAGATTGCCTGCCGTTCACTGGGCCTGAGTCCGACCCGCATCAAGCTGACCGCCTTTACCATCAGTGCCGCATTTGCGGGCTTTGCCGGTAGTCTGTTCGCGGCGCGTCAGGGCTTTGTCAGTCCGGAGTCCTTTACCTTTGTCGAGTCCGCCTTTGTGCTGGCGATTGTGGTACTGGGTGGGATGGGCTCGCAGTTTGCGGTGATTCTGGCCGCCATTCTGCTGGTGGTGTCACGCGAGCTGATGCGCGATCTTAATGAGTACAGCATGCTGGTGCTGGGTGGCCTGATGGTGTTGATGATGATCTGGCGTCCGCAGGGATTATTACCGATGAAGCGTCCGCATCTGAAGCTCAGAGCCGCTAAAAAAGGAGAACAGGCATGATTCAGCCTTTATTAGCCGTTGAAGGCCTGATGATGCGCTTCGGCGGTCTGTTAGCCGTGAACAATGTGGCACTGGAGCTGCGTCCGCAGGAGATCGTTTCACTGATTGGCCCCAACGGTGCCGGTAAAACCACCGTGTTCAACTGCCTGACCGGCTTTTACAAGCCCACCGGCGGCACGATCAAATTGCGTGAGCAGCATCTGGAAGGGCTGCCGGGCCAGAAGATTGCGCGGATGGGCATCGTGCGCACTTTCCAGCATGTGCGCCTGTTCCGTGAGATGACGGTGATTGAGAACCTGCTGGTCGCGCAGCATCAGCATCTGAAAAGCGGCGTATTTTCCGGCCTGCTGAAAACCCCGGCGTTTCGCCGCAGTGAGAGCGAGGCGCTGGATCGTGCGGCGACCTGGCTGGAGCGGGTGGGTCTGCTGGATCTGGCAAACCGTCAGGCGGGTAATCTGGCCTATGGTCAGCAGCGTCGGCTGGAGATTGCGCGCTGCATGGTGACGCGCCCGGAGATCCTGATGCTGGATGAACCGGCAGCGGGTCTTAACCCGAAAGAGACCCATGAGCTGGACGCGCTGATTGCGGAGCTGCGTGGCGAACACAAGGTGTCGGTGCTGCTGATTGAACATGATATGAAGCTGGTGATGGGTATTTCTGACCGTATTTACGTGGTTAATCAGGGAACGCCGCTGGCTAACGGAACGCCGGAGGAGATTCGTAATAATCCGGATGTCATTCGTGCCTATTTAGGAGAGGCCTGAGATGGCAAATGCGATGTTAACCATTGAGAACGTCAGCGCTCACTACGGCAAAATTCAGGCGCTGCACAACGTCAGCCTCTATATCAATCAGGGCGAAATTGTCACCCTGATTGGCGCTAACGGAGCCGGAAAAACCACGCTGCTGGGCACGCTTTGCGGCGAACCGCGCGCGACCCAGGGCACTATCACCTTTGATGGCAAAGCGATTACCGACTGGCAAACGGCGCGCATTATGCGTGAAGCAATCGCCATCGTGCCAGAGGGACGGCGGGTGTTTTCGCGCATGACGGTGGAAGAGAACCTGGCGATGGGCGGCTTTTTTGCCAGCCGCCCGGAGTATCTGACGCGGATTAAGCGCGTGTATGAACTCTTCCCGCGGCTGCAGGAGCGTAAAATCCAGCGCGCCGGAACGATGTCAGGCGGCGAACAGCAGATGCTGGCGATTGGCCGTGCGCTGATGAGCCAGCCGCGCCTGCTGCTGCTGGATGAGCCGTCGCTGGGACTGGCACCGATCATTATTCAGCAGATCTTCGACACCATTGAGCAGTTGCGCAGCGAAGGGATGACGATTTTCCTGGTGGAGCAGAATGCGAATCAGGCGCTGAAGCTGGCGGATCGGGGCTATGTGCTGGAGAACGGGCATGTCGTGCTCGAAGATAGCGGTGCAGCTCTTCTCTCCAACGAAGCCGTCCGCAGCGCGTACCTCGGCGCTTAACGTTTAGAGGCCTGGCTTACTTGCCATTTCGACACCGGGCAGTGCTCGCATTCCTCACGTACTCCAGTACGCTCCGGATGCTGTGCGCTGGCCGGTGCCGAACTGCCTGCGACGCCGACGGCCTTTAGTGTTGGTTTGAGTGGTAGTGTCGATGGCCTTTACATTTGCGCAAAAGCACGGACAAGCGCTGCTATTGCCCGAGGCCGTTGCAGCTTATGGTAATAAATTCGACGTAGTAATGATGTGTAGCCGCTCAGACTGCTGACAAACCCAAATCAGGGTGAATCTGGCCGCAACAAATAAACTCAACGCGCAGGGAACACGGTCAGAAGAGGAAAGCGTCCCGCGCCATGGACGGCGCGGGCCGAGCATGTCATGGATGACGGATTTTGCGTCTTTCCGATCTGACCGTGTTTCCTGTGCATGCTCAGTCTTACAGCAACCTGGCTAGATTTTGTCCACAAAGTAGTGCTGCTCCGCCCTTCCTCTCTTTCGCCTGTCACCCCGCTGTCATCTGCCTGTTATTAATCCGTCATTTCCTCGTGTCATGTTACTTCGCGAACCAGAAATCCGTGATTTCACGCGTATTTACCTGCACAGGAAAATTCTATGTCCGTCGTTACCTTTCGTCGTAGCCTGATGAGCGTGCTGCTCGGTCTGACGCTCAGCAGCCATGCCATGGCCGCCACTGAGATCCCCTTCTGGCACTCTATGGAAGGCGAGTTAGGCAAAGAAGTGGATTCGCTGGCACAGCGTTTTAACGAGACGCATCCCGATTACAAAATTGTTCCGACCTACAAAGGTAACTACGAGCAGAGTCTGGCGGCAGGGATTGCGGCCGTGCGCAGTGGTAAAGCGCCTGCGGTGCTGCAGGTCTATGAAGTCGGTACGGCGACCATGATGGCCTCTAAGGCGATTGTGCCAGTGCATCAGGTTTTCAAAGATGCCGGCATCCCCTTTGATGAAAAACAGTTCGTACCCACGGTGGCGGGCTACTACAGCGACAGCAAAGGTCAGCTGATCTCTCAGCCGTTTAACAGCTCGACGCCGGTGCTCTACTACAACAAGGACGCCTTCAAAAAAGCGGGTCTGAACCCGGATCAGCCACCGAAAACCTGGCAGGAGCTGGCGACCGATGCCGCGGCACTGCGCAAAGCGGGCATGAGCTGTGGTTACGCCAGCGGCTGGCAGGGCTGGATCCAGATCGAAAACTTCAGTGCCTGGCATGCTCTGCCGGTGGCGACGGAGAACAACGGATTTGACGGCCTCGACGCGGTGCTGGAGTTCAACAAGCCGGTGCAGGTTCGTCATATCGACCTGCTGGAAGCGATGAATAAGAAAGGTGACTTCACCTACTTTGGCCGCAAAGATGAGTCCACCGCCAAGTTCTACAACGGCGACTGCGGTATCACCACCGCTTCATCCGGTTCGCTGGCCGATATCCGTCATTACGCTAAATTCAACTTCGGCGTCGGCATGATGCCGTATGACGACACCGTACCGAATGCGCCGCAGAACGCCCTGATTGGTGGTGCGAGCCTGTGGGTGATGAAAGGCAAAGATGCGGCAACCTACAAAGGCGTGGCTGAGTTTATGCAGTTCCTGGCGAAACCGGAAATCGCTGCGGAATGGCATCAGAAAACCGGCTATCTGCCGATTACCACCGCCGCCTACGAGCTGACGAAACAGCAGGGCTTTTACGACAAAAATCCGGGTGCAGATATCGCCACCCGCCAGATGATGAACAAGCCGCCACTGCCGTTCACCAAAGGGATGCGTCTGGGTAACATGCCGCAGATCCGCACCGTGATCGACGAGGAGCTGGAAAGCGTCTGGACCGGTAAACAGTCACCGCAAAGCGCGCTGGATAACGCAGTGAAACGCGGCAACGAGCTGCTGCGCCGCTTCCAGCAGCAAATGAAGTAATCTTTCCCCTGGCCAGCCCAGGCTGGCCCCTCTTTTCTGACGTCAGGTACGCCATGTCTTCATCCCGTCCGGTCTTTCGCACCAGCCTGTTGCCTTATCTTCTGGTGCTGCCGCAACTGCTGATTACCGCCATCTTCTTTCTCTGGCCTGCCGGTGAAGCGCTGTGGTACTCGCTGCAAAGTCTCGATCCCTTTGGCATCTCCAGCAGCTTTGTTGGGCTGGAGAACTTCAGACGCCTGTTTGCCGATCCCTACTATCTGGATTCGTTCTGGACCACCATCAAATTCAGCAGCATGGTCACGGTCTTCGGCATGGTGTTTTCGCTGCTGCTGGCGGCGCTGGTGGATTATGTGGTGCGACTGCGCCGCCTCTATCAGACCCTGCTGCTGCTGCCCTACGCCGTTGCCCCGGTGGTGGCCGCGGTGCTCTGGATGTTTCTGTTTAACCCCGGTCTGGGCCTGTTCAGCTATCTGCTGAACCACATCGGCTACAACTGGAACTATGCGCAGAACAGCGGTCAGGCGATGTTCCTGATTGTGCTGGCGTCGATCTGGCAGCAGATGAGCTACAACTTCCTGTTCTTCTTCGCCGCACTGCAATCAATCCCCAAATCGCTGGTGGAAGCCGCCGCCATCGACGGTGCCGGGCCGGTGCGTCGCTTCTTCAACCTTTCTCTGCCGCTGATTACGCCGGTCAGCTTCTTTCTGCTGGTGGTGAACCTGATCTACGCCTTCTTCGATACCTTCCCGGTGATCGATGCCGCAACCGGCGGCGGGCCGGTGCAGGCGACCACCACGCTGATCTATAAAATCTATCGCGAAGGATTTACCGGTCTGGATCTCTCCTCATCCGCGGCGCAGTCGGTGGTGCTGATGCTGCTGGTCATCGGGCTGACGGTACTCCAGTTCCGCTTTGTTGAACGTAAGGTGCAATACCAATGATTGAGAATCGACGCGGACTGGATCTCTTCAGCCACATCGTACTGGTGCTGGGCGTGCTTACCATCCTGTTTCCGCTCTATGTTGCCTTTGTGGCGGCGACGCTGGATAACGAGGCGGTCTATCATGTGCCGATGACGCTGGTACCGGGCACGCATCTGTGGGAGAACATCTCGCGCATCTGGACGCACGGCGTTAACGGCAGCGGACCGGCGTTTGGCCTGATGTTGCTCAACAGCATGATCATGGCGCTGGGCATTACCTTCGGCAAAATCACGGTGTCGATGCTGTCGGCGTTTGCCCTGGTCTGGTTTCGCTTTCCGCTACGCACGCTCTTTTTCTGGCTGATCTTCATCACGCTGATGCTGCCGGTTGAGGTGCGTATCTTCCCCACGGTGCAGGTGATTGCCGACCTTAATCTGCTCGACAGCTACAGCGGCTTAACCCTGCCGCTGATGGCCTCAGCGACCGCCACTTTTCTGTTTCGTCAGTTCTTTATGTCACTGCCGGATGAACTGGTGGAAGCGGCGCGCATCGACGGTGCCAGTGCGATGCGCTTCTTCATCGACATTGTTCTGCCGCTGTCGAAAACCAATCTGGCGGCGCTGTTCGTGATCACCTTTATCTACGGCTGGAACCAGTATCTCTGGCCGCTGCTGATCATCAATGACGCCAGCCTCGGCACCGCGGTGGCGGGGATCAAAAGCATGATCTCCTCCAGCGGATCGCCAACGCAGTGGAACGAAGTGATGGCGGCAATGTTATTAACCCTGATCCCACCGCTGGCGGTGGTGTTAGTCATGCAGCGTGCCTTTGTGCGCGGTCTGGTTGAGAGTGAGAAATAAGATGGCAGGCGTAACCCTTCAGGCAGTAACCAAGTCCTACGATGGCAAAAATCAGATCATTCAGCCGCTGAACGTCACCATCAATGACGGCGAGTTTATGGTGATGGTCGGGCCATCCGGCTGCGGGAAGTCGACCCTGCTGCGCATGGTGGCCGGACTGGAGCGCGTTACCTCCGGTGATATCTATATCGACAACCGGCGTGTCACTCAGGAAGAGCCGAAAGATCGCGGCATTGCGATGGTGTTTCAGAACTACGCGCTCTATCCCCATATGTCGGTGGAGGAGAACATGGCCTATGGCCTGAAAATCCGTGGGATGGGCAAAGAGCAGATCCGCCAGCGGGTGCTCGACGCGGCACGTAGTCTGGAGCTGGATCACCTGCTGATGCGCCGGCCTCGCGAGCTTTCGGGCGGACAGCGCCAGCGCGTGGCGATGGGGCGCGCCATCGTGCGTGAACCGGCGGTGTTTCTGTTCGATGAGCCGCTGTCTAATCTCGACGCCCGCCTGCGGGTGCAGATGCGGCTGGAGCTGCAGCAGCTGCATCGCCGCTTACAGACCACCAGCCTCTATGTGACGCACGATCAGGTTGAGGCGATGACCCTGGCGCAGCGGGTGATGGTGATGAATAAAGGTGTCGTCGAGCAGATCGGCACGCCGGTCGATGTGTATGAACGTCCCGCCAGCCAGTTTGTCGCCTCGTTTATCGGCGCGCCCGCGATGAATCTGCTGAAAGGGCAGATCAGCAGCGATGGTTCGCGCTTTAATCTCGATGCCTCGCACGCACTGCCGCTCAGTGACAGTAAACCGAAATGGGCTAACCAGCCGGTGGTGCTGGGTATCCGGCCAGAGCATATCCGGCAAAGCAGCCGTGAGCAGGGCGGCGTACCGCTACGCGTCGATACGCTGGAGATGCTGGGCGCCGATAATCTGGCACATGGTCGCATCGGGGACACGCCACTGGTGGTACGCTTAGCCCACAGCGAACGGCCGCAGCCAGGCAGTACGCTGTGGCTGCATCTGCCGTCAGATGCGTTACACTTCTTCGATTCAACCCATGGAAAGCGTCTGGAATGAGCACACAACACTGGCCCTATCCCCGCATCGTTGCCCATCGCGGTGGCGGTAAACTGGCACCGGAAAACACCCTGGCGGCAATTGATGTCGGCGCAAAGTATGGTCATCAAATGATTGAGTTTGATGCCAAATTATCAATGGATGCGCAGATCTTCCTGCTGCATGACGACACGCTGGATCGCACCAGCAACGGCTGGGGCGTGGCAGGTCAGCTGCCGTGGGAGAAGCTGTCGCAGCTTGATGCGGGCAGCTGGTTTGGCAACGCATTTACCGGCGAAAAGCTGGCGCGGCTGGACGAAGTAGCGGCACGCTGTCGTCAGCATCAGATGATGGCGAACATCGAGATCAAACCGACCACCGGCAGCGACGCTGAAACCGGACGCGCCGTGGCGCAGGCTGCCGCGGTTCTGTGGCAGGATCAGACCGCACCGCTGCTCTCGTCGTTCTCTTTTGAGGCGCTGGAAGCGGCGATGCAGGTCGAGCCGCAGTTGCCGCGTGGCCTGCTGTCGCACAGCTGGGATCCCGAGTGGCAGGAGAAAACGAGCGCGCTGGCGTGCGTCTCCATTCATCTCAATCACAAGGTCCTGACCGCTGAGCGGGTCACCGAACTGAAAGCAGGCGGACTGAAGATTCTGGTGTATACCGTGAACAGCCCGGACCGGGCGCGGGAATTGCTGAAGTGGGGCGTCGATGCCATCTGTACTGACAGCATCGACATCATTGGCCCCGATTTTCATTAGTTCTGATTCGGATTCTGGTTCTGCTGGCCCGGCTGCGTGGTAATCACCCGCTGCTGGGCGCTGTTGCGCTGCTCCTGCATTTTACGCTGCATGTCCTGCGTCTGACGCTGCTGATCCTGGCGCAGCTTCAGCTGTTGCTGCTGTTGCTGGCTCTGCATCTGCGACTGCATCCGCTGCTGACTCGGGTTATAACCCGGTTTATTCGGATCGTTGGTGCTGTTCAGCGTGTTCGCCTGACTGGCGAAAGGCAGCAGGGCGGCTAAAACAATCATCCACTTTTTCATCTTTCCTCCTTCCTTTATCGCGACAGGTTTTTTGGGTGCACAACGGCGCACACCGATATCAGGGTCGCACCCATAAGTTTACGCGATATCACAGACCTTACTTTCAGATGTATTCCTGATTTGACTTAACCCCGGTTATTTTGCTGTATTTGTAGGCACTTGCAGAAATGATAAAAAAATGTAAATAACAACATGGGATGGTGGCAGGATGAAAATGCAGCAGACAGTGCGTCAGCTTAGCTGGTCGCTGGTGATGAGTTTTACCGTGGTGGCAGGCGCGAACGCCGCGCCCACTCAGGCTCCGCCGGTCTCCTACGGTGTGGACAGTGATACTTTTCACCCGGTAAAAGCGCAGCACGGCATGGTGGCGTCGGTGGATGCGCTGGCAACCCAGGTGGGCGTGGAAATTCTGCGTCAGGGCGGGAATGCGGTGGATGCCGCGGTCGCCGTGGGCTTTGCGCTGGCCGTGACCCATCCGCAGGCGGGCAACCTGGGCGGCGGCGGCTTTATGCTGCTGCGCACCGCCTCTGGTCGCGCTACTGCTATCGATTTCCGTGAAATGGCGCCGGGCCATGCGTCGCGCGACATGTTCCTGGATAAGCAGGGCAACGCCGACAGTAAGCTGTCGCTGACCTCTCATCTCGCCTCCGGCACGCCGGGCACCGTCGCTGGACTGGCGCTGGCTGCGCAGAAATATGGCACTCTGCCGCTGAGCACTCTGCTGGCACCGGCTATCAGACTGGCGCGTGACGGTATTCCAGTCAACGATGCGCTGGCGGATGACCTGAAGACCTACGGCAAAGAGGTGCTGATTACCCATCCCAACAGCAAAGCGATCTTCTACAAACCGGACGGCACGCCGTGGCAGAAGGGCGATCGGCTGGTGCAGAAGAATCTCGCGCACAGTCTGCAACTGATTGCCCGCCAGGGGCCGGATGCCTTTTACAAAGGTGAAATCGCGGATGAGATCGCCGGCGAGATGGCGCAGCACGGCGGGCTGATCAGCAAAGCTGACCTGGCGGCCTATCGGGCGGTCGAGCGTCAGCCCATCAGTGGTACCTACCGCGGTTATGAAGTCTTCTCAATGCCACCGCCCTCATCCGGTGGTATCCACATCGTGCAGATTCTCAATATCCTGGAGAACTTCGATCTGGCGAAGATGGGCTTTGGCAGCGCTGACGCCATGCAGGTGATGGCGGAAGCGGAAAAATATGCCTACGCGGACCGCTCGGAATATCTCGGCGACCCCGATTTCGTGAAGGTGCCCTGGCAGGCGCTGACCAGTAAAGCCTATGCTAAAACGCTGGCGCAGCAGATTGACGTGGCAAAGGCGCGGCCTTCCAGTGAGATCAAACCGGGCAAGCTCGAACCTTACGAAAGTAACCAGACCACCCATTTCTCGGTGGTGGATAAGCAGGGCAATGCCGTTGCGGTCACCTACACGCTGAACACCTATTTCGGCAGCGGAATTGTGGCGGGCAAGAGTGGCATCCTGATGAATAATGAGATGGATGACTTCTCCGCCAAGCCGGGCACGCCCAATGTCTACGGGCTGGTGGGCGGGGAAGCGAATGCGGTGCAGCCGGCGAAACGTCCGTTGTCATCAATGTCGCCGACCATCGTCGCTAAAGGCGGCAAAACCTGGCTGGTGACCGGCAGTCCGGGCGGCAGCCGCATTATCACCACGGTGTTGCAGATGGTGGTGAACAGCATTGATTTCGGGATGAACGTGGCGGAAGCCACCAACGCACCACGCTTCCATCATCAGTGGCTGCCGGATCAGCTGCGGGTGGAGAAGGGCTTCAGCCCTGATACATTGCGTCTGCTGGAAGCCAAAGGCCAGCATGTGAAGGTGCTGCCGTCGATGGGCAGTACGCAGAGCATCATGATTGGGCCGGATGGCATGCTGTATGGTGCTTCCGATCCGCGCAGCATTGATGATTTGAGTGCGGGATACTGATACAAACCTGACCCAGGTGAATCTGACAGCAATAAATAAGCTTAACGCGTAGGGAACGGGGTCAGAAGAGGAAAGCGTCCCGCGACTGGGACAAAAACGCCGGGAGCGTTTTTGAACAACGCAACGCGTTGGCCCGGATACGGGCGCACCTCATGGATGAGGTGCGTAATCGCGCGGGCCGAGCGTGTCATGGATGACGGCTTTTGCGTCTTTCCGATCTGACCCCGTTTCCTGTGCAGGCGATGACTGACAGCGAACCGTGCCAGGGTTTTCAGCATAAAGGGCACCAGCAGGTGACCTTTTTCATCATCACACGTCAGGCTTTAACCCGCGCCATATAATGCGCGTCGATGAGTTCACCGTGCCGTATGGCGAATCCTTTAGCCGTTCCCTCAATCTCAAAACCGAAACGCTGATACAGGGCGATGGCCGGGCCATTATCGACGAACACCGTCAGCTCCATCCGGCTCACCTGTAGCCAGTTGTCGCACAACGAGACCATTTCACGCATGAGTGCAGTGCCGACGCCTCGCTGCCGGTAACGCTCATCCACGCCCATCCCTAACGAGGCGACGTGACGGCGTCTGGGGCGCGCTACTGCGTCCAGCGCGCACTGGCCAACAACCTCTTTGTCGATGCAGGCTACCAGCAGATGTGAATGAGGCTGTGGCGAAGCGAGTCGGGTCTGCCACATCTGTAGCGATGAGTGAGGCAGATGCAGCGTGCTGGCCTGGGTATCTGGCTGACTGTAAATCCTGTGCAGCGCGGCTGCATCTTCTGGCATGACGTGGCGGACAACTATTTCACTCATGATCGCTCCTTTCTCCCATAAAAACCTTTTAAACATCAAGGTATTCAGATCATTAATCAAGCTAAAAAAAGTGAAAATGACTTTACAGACGCGAATGATAATGATTATTATTGCCATGCGTTTCCGGGAGGTCGCCCGACAGCCTGGAAAAGCACGACATTGCTCACATTGCTTCCAGTATTATTTCGCCAGCTTAGATGCTGGCTTTTTTTTGCCTGCTCTCCTTCAATGCTTTTCAGCCACTCCTGCACGATCATTCAATGAATTTGAACAGAGGAGTGAAGTTTTTCAGCTATCAATCAAACCGCCTCAGGGACACACTATAAAAAACATTGAGGAGATTTGAACATGATCTATGTACGCAAAGCTGAAGAACGCGGTCACGCAAACCATGGCTGGCTGGATAGCTGGCACACCTTCTCTTTCGCCAGCTATCACGATGCGAACTTCATGGGTTTCTCCGCGCTGCGGGTCATCAATGAAGATGTGATCGATGGCGGTCAGGGATTTGGCACCCATCCGCATAAAGATATGGAAATCCTGACCTACGTGCTTTCCGGTACGGTTGAGCATCAGGACAGCATGGGCAACAAAGAGCAGATCCCGGCAGGGGAGTTCCAGATCATGAGTGCCGGCACCGGTGTGCGTCACTCTGAGTACAACGCCAGCGAAAGCGAACCGCTGCACCTCTATCAGATCTGGATCATTCCTGAGCGTACCGGTATTGAGCCACGCTACGATCAGCGCCGCTTCCCGGATGTGCAGGGACGCCAGCTGGTGTTAAGCCCGGATGCCCGTGAAGGGTCGCTGAAAGTTTATCAGGACATGACCTTGTCGCGCTGGGTACTGGCTGCCGGTGAGCAGGATAACGTTGCGATTGATGCGGGACGTCGTATCTGGATTCAGGTCGTGAAAGGTGATGTTACCGTTAACGGCAACGCGGTCACCACCAGCGACGCCCTGGCGATCTGGGACGAAAGCGCGCTGACGATTGAAGCCAGCTCGGCGGCCGAAGTCCTGCTGTTTGATCTGCCACCTGTCTAAGCAGATAACGGGCGCGCCTCGTCGCGCCCGGTTAGGAATTTTGTGACAGAAAAGTGATAGACTCATCGTACTTTAGCTTTCAGGGCGATCCCAGGCGCTACGATGAAGAAGAAAAGACCGGTATTACAGGACGTTGCCGATCGCGTCGGCATTACTAAAATGACCGTCAGCCGTTACCTGCGTAATCCTGAGCAGGTCTCTGTTGCCCTGCGGGACAAGATTGCAGTGGCACTGGATGAGCTGGGTTATATCCCCAATCGCGCCCCCGATATGCTTTCTAACGCTACCAGCCGTGCCATCGGTGTGCTGCTGCCGTCGCTCACCAACCAGGTTTTTGCTGACGTATTGCGCGGCATTGAAGCCGTCACTGACGAAGCCAACTATCAGACGCTGGTCGCCCACTTTGGTTACAACCCGCAAAAAGAGGAGCTGCAACTGCGCTCGCTGCTGGGCTGGAACATCGATGGCGTTATCCTCACCGAACGCACCCATACGCCAGGCACGCTGCGTATGCTGGAAGTGGCCGGTATTCCGGTGATTGAGGTGATGGACAGCGTTACACCCTGCCTGGATATGGCTGTCGGCTTTGATAACGTCGAAGCGGCCCGGCAGATGACACAGGCGATCCTCAGCAAAGGCCATCGTCACACTGTCTATCTTGGCGCACGCCTTGATGAACGCACGCTGCAAAAGCAGCGCGGTTATGAAATCGCCATGCGCGAAGCGGGTCTGACGCCGCACAGCGTGATGATGGAGGATGCCTCATCATTCAGCGCCGGTGGCGATCTGCTGCGTGAAGCACAACGTCTCTATCCTGAAACGGATAGCCTGTTCTGTACCAATGATGATCTGGCGGTCGGCGCGATGTTTGAGTGTCAGCGCCAGGGATTGCAGGTACCCACTCAGATGGCGATAGCGGGTTTTCACGGCCATGATATCAGTCAGGTCGTCACACCACAGCTGGCGACAGTGCTGACGCCGCGCGACCGAATGGGCCGTGAAGCGGCGGCAATGTTGCTGGCGCGTATTGCCGGTGAGAGCAGTGATGATCCGCTACGGGATATCGGTTTTGAGATCAGTGAAGGTGGCAGCATCTGATTGTGATGTTTTTATGAGTCAGCTCACACTTTCATGCTTTTCCTGGTAAAAAGGTTGCCAGGCTGTTAACCGGCCAGGAGAATGAGAAACGACATTGTTATCGGTAACATTGGCAAATTCTCACCTGCCGGAGCAGAAAAATGACAACGCAATCCCCGTCGCATCACGTTTTTATCCTGATGGGCGTTTCAGGCAGCGGAAAATCTGCTGTCGCCAACCAGGTCTCTCACCAGCTGAATACCGCTTTTCTTGACGGTGATTTTCTCCACCCGCGCGCCAACATCCTGAAGATGGCCGATGGTCATCCGCTGGATGACAGCGATCGCCAGCCGTGGTTACAGGCGCTGAATGATGCCGCGTTTGCCATGCAGCGCACCCAGGCGATCTCCATCATTGTCTGCTCAGCTCTGAAAAAAAGTTATCGCGACATTCTTCGTCAGGGCAACGATAACCTGCGTTTCGTTTACCTGAAAGGCGATTTCGACACCATCGAAGCCCGCCTGAAGGCGCGTAAAGGCCACTTCTTCAAGCCGCAGATGCTGGTCACCCAGTTTGCCACGCTGGAAGAGCCGGGCAGTGATGAGCCGGATGTCCTGGTCGTGGATATCGCGCATTCACTGGACGAGGTGGTGGCGGCTACGGTTGCGACTATCCAGGACGCTATCAGCCAGGATTAGAGATGAATACCGCAACACTCGTTTTGACCGCAGCAGGCTCCGTCCTGCTGCTGCTTTTTCTGGTGATGAAGGCCCGTATGCACGCCTTTGTCGCGCTGATGTTAGTCTCCATCGGTGCCGGACTCTTCTCCGGCATGCCACTGAACAAAATCGCGGAAACCATGCAGAAGGGGATGGGCGGCACGCTCGGCTTCCTTGCCATTGTGGTCGCGCTGGGCGCGATGTTCGGCAAAATCCTGCATGAAACCGGCGCCGTGGATCAGATCGCTATCCGGATGCTGAAAACCTTTGGTCAGAGCCGCGCCCATTATGCGATGGGCATTGCCGGTCTGATCTGCGCGCTGCCGCTTTTCTTTGAGGTGGCGGTGGTGCTGTTAATCAGCATCGCGTTTGCGGTGGCGCGGCGTACCGGCGGCAATCTCGTGAAGCTGGTGATCCCGCTGTTTGCCGGTGTGGCCGCGGCGGCGGCGTTCCTGCTGCCCGGACCGGCTCCAATGCTGCTGGCTTCACAGATGCACGCGGACTTCGGCTGGATGATATTGCTGGGTCTTTGCGCGGCGATCCCGGGCATGCTGATTGCCGGGCCGCTGTTTGGCAACTTCATCGGCAATCACGTTACCTTCAGCGCACCGCCGGAAGATCATCAGCCGGATGTCGATGAGAGCAAGCTGCCGTCGTTTGGCTTCAGCCTCTCACTGATCCTGTTCCCGCTGGTGCTGGTCGGCCTGAAAACCATCGGCGCACGCTTCACGACCGAAGGCACCACGCTGTACGAGTGGCTGGAATTTATCGGCCATCCTTTCACTGCCATTCTGCTGGCGCTGCTGGTGGCGATTTATGGCCTGGCTTACCGTCAGGGTATGGATAAAGAGCGGGTGATGCAGGTGTGCGGCAGCGCGCTGCAACCGGCCGGGATTATCCTGCTGGTGATTGGTGCGGGTGGCGTATTCAAGCAGGTGCTGGTGGATTCAGGCGTAGGGCCGGTGCTGGGCAATGCGCTGACCGGCGCGGGTCTGCCGATTGCGCTGGCCTGCTTTATTCTGTCGGGCGCGGTGCGGGTGATTCAGGGGTCGGCGACGGTCGCCTGTCTGACCACCGTGGGCTTAATCATGCCGGTGATTGAACCGCTGCATTACAGCGGTGCGCAACTGGCGGCGCTGTCGATCTGCATCGGCGGTGGCTCGATTATTATCAGCCATGTGAACGATGCCGGGTTCTGGCTGTTTGGCCGCTTCACCGGGGCCAGCGAAGCGGAAACGCTGAAAACCTGGACGCTGATGGAGACCATTCTCGGCACCGTGGGCGCGATCGTCGGGATGATTGCGTTCGAACTGCTTTCCTGACCAACCTGACGGGCTATCTGCCCGTCAGGTTTTTTCCCGCGAGCGGGGGAAGAGTAAAAAAGGGAACAGCAAATAAGGCGCTACCACCAAAAGGACAATGACGCCGCGTGAATAGCCTGCGTCATTTATTCTCCTCACTCCGCAGGAAAAAACAGGCAAAATAAACAGCAGCAGCGCGGTTAAGCCTATTTCATGCTCTGGCCCGGTTAACCATTGCAGATAACTGCAGAACCAGACCAGTTGGAACAGCAGGAAAATAAAATAGCTCGTCCTTCCTTCACGCCCTTGATAGTTAAACGTGCGCAGCAGACAGCTTTTGATAATCTGCAGCAGCCTGTTCATGCCCATTTTCTTCTTATCAGCGCAAAACTAACCAGCGTAATGGCGGCGGCAAGTAAGTAAACCCAGGCAAAATCAGTAACGTCAACCTGCATCAGTTGCACGTCATTCAACGCCGCTTTCTGTCCCGAGACGGATAATACGGTTAAGCCAGCTAAACAGAAGATATTTGCCAGAAAGAATAGCGCCTGAAAGGCTGTTTCTTTAGCTACGGACAGGAAGGCAATTTTTCTGAAACCCCACCAGGCTACCAGATAAACCAGCAGCCAGAACAGCGCGCAGAGTAGCGGGGCAACCAGATAACTGCGCATATCTGTGATCACCCCTGAATGCCCGCTGTTGGCATACTGCAGGACTTCCTGAAGGGAGAAGTAACCTGTAATCAGATAGAGCGCGCCGAAAAAAAAGGGTAATAACAATCTCATTGTATTTCCCTCCAGGTTTTCAAACGCTGCATCAGCTGCGGCAGCTCTTTTCCGGGGTCCACCATCACCAGCTGTTTACTTTTTGCATCGTATTTCGCGGCGGCGGTCGGGTCACCTTTACCGCCCTCCGCCATCACAAAGCGGGCATCTGAACGGCCATAAAGGCCAACATGCGGAAAAGGATCACTGCCAAACGCCAGCACGTTGCGGCCAGGCAGGGTATATTCTCTGGTCAAAAAATCCGGGATTCTTTTTGAGTCGATACCTGATAAAGGCGTAGTGACAAAGCGGGAACCTGCGTAGTCGAGGGAAAAGCAGATCTTGTTATCGGCTGCATTTTTCTGCACTAAATCCGCGCCAAACAGGATTTTTAAACGCTGCCAAACCGTCGCGCTGTCGGGTTCGATCTTCTCGCCTTCCAGATAAACATCTTGTTTATGATAAAGTTGGTAAACCATTTTGTGAATCTGCATCATGGAGGCGCCAACACCGTGCCAGTTCGGCCCATCCCTGCTGTAAAGCCGCTCAACGATAATAAAGACGCCTGTCCCAGCATAATTTTCGATACTGCCCGCCATAGAAACCTCCTTTTTTTACAGCATTATATAAATATTATTGTTCATTTCAACGCTGTGACTTTGTGATAAACAGGCTGGAATAATGTGGCTGCCTGCCGGCCTGGCAGGGTAAAGAGACAAAGGTGTGCTTACAACTTCAGATAAGCGCGAATGCCATCCAGGAACATCTGGGTTGCCAGCATAATCAGTATTAATCCCATCAGACGCTCCAGCGCATTCACACCCTTATCGCCCAGCAGACGCAGGAACAGACCTGACATCAGCAGAATAGCGACCGTTACGCCCCATGCGATCAGCAGCGCACCCACCAGATGCGACATCTGATGTGGATACTGATGCGACAGCAGCATCAATGTGGCCAGCAGCGATGGCCCGGCCACCAGTGGAATCGCCAGTGGCACCAGGAACGGTTCTTCGCCCGCCGGTAAGCCAGAACTGCTGCTTTCAGCCGACGGGAAAATCATCTTGATGGCGATCAGAAACAGGATGATCCCGCCAGAAATCGACACGGTTTCGGTGCGCAGATTCAAAAACGCCAGGATGCGTTCGCCGGTAAACAGGAACAGCAGCATGATGATCAGGGCAATCAGCATTTCACGGATTAGCACCACCCGCCGCCGTTTCGGCTCCAGATGCTTTAAAACCGACATAAAAATCGGCAGATTGCCCAGTGGATCCATAATTAACAACAATAATATTGTTGCCGAAATCATTTCAGTCATCGGTTTTGCGCCATGTTGTTCGCGAAAAAGCGGAGTTATTAGTTACGCTGCTGAAAAAGTTAGCGTAATCGAATTAATTCACTTGCTACCCGGCCTGCATTTTGTAGAGTGAGGGGACACAGGTAAATCCTATTATTACGCAGAGCGGCGTGAAAATAGCACGCGGCTCTCTCCTCTGAAATGAAAAGCAGGTGTAACTGCCTTAGACGGACACGACATGAAGAATGTAGGTTTTGTTGGTTGGCGCGGCATGGTCGGCTCAGTGCTGATGTCCCGCATGAGTGAAGAGCGTGATTTTGATGCAATCAATCCAGTCTTCTTCTCGACGTCGCAGCATGGTCAGGCGGCACCCGCGTTTGCGGGCAAACAGCAGGGCACCCTGCAGGATGCGTTTGATATTGAAGCGCTGCGCGCGCTGGATATCATTATCACCTGCCAGGGCGGCGACTACACCAGTGACGTCTATCCAAAGCTGCGCGCCAGCGGCTGGCAGGGATACTGGATTGATGCGGCCTCTACGCTGCGCATGAAGGATGATGCCATCATCATTCTCGATCCGGTCAACCATGCTGTGATTCGCCAGGGCATTGACCGTGGCATCAAAACCTTTGTCGGCGGTAACTGTACCGTCAGCCTGATGCTGATGTCGCTGGGCGGCCTGTTTGCGCAGGATCTGGTGGAGTGGGCCTCGGTTGCCACCTATCAGGCAGCCTCTGGCGGCGGTGCGCGCCACATGCGCGAACTGCTGACCCAGATGGGCATGCTGCACGATCACGTTGCGCCTGCGCTGCAGAACCCGGCTTCCGCCATCCTCGACATCGAGCGTAGCGTGACCGACTTCACCCGTTCCGGCACCTTACCAACCGACAACTTCGGCGTCCCGCTGGCGGGCAGCCTGATTCCGTGGATCGACAAGCAGCTGGAAAACGGTCAGAGTCGCGAAGAGTGGAAAGGCCAGGCGGAGACCAACAAGATCCTCGCCACCTCTAAGGTCATCCCGGTTGATGGATTATGCGTGCGCGTCGGCGCTCTGCGTTGCCACAGCCAGGCGTTTACCCTGAAGCTGAAACGCGATCTGCCACTGGCTGAAATCGAACAGCTGCTGGCCTCCCATAATGAGTGGGTCAAAGTGGTGCCGAATGATCGCGAGCTGACGATGCGTGAACTGACGCCTGCCGCCGTGACCGGCACGCTGACCACGCCGGTTGGCCGTCTGCGTAAACTGAACATGGGGCCGGAGTACCTTTCCGCCTTCACGGTAGGCGACCAACTGTTATGGGGCGCTGCCGAACCGCTGCGTCGCATGCTGCGGTTGCTGACCAACTAACCAGCAAACATCGCCTGAGTCATGCCGATCGGATAAGACAAAAAAGATCGGATGGCTATATGAAAGCCCGTAATCATCATTGATGGTTGCGGGCTTTTTTGCTGACTGGCCTGGAATGGTGTTATTGCGTTTTAAGCAACATACCGCTCTGTACTTCATGGCTTGTAGGGCCACTGATGGCTGGCGTCTGGCTGTGTGGCGTGCTTAACCTGTTTTTCGATAACCCATTCTTTTTGCATCCTTACAGAGTGTCTGTGCAGTCAGGGCGTTGAGTCATAACGACAATGTTACTCTGCCTGTAATACAGAGCAGGCGACACGAAGATGCTGAGCAGGATGAAGTACAGGTGCCCTGTATCTTAGCCATTATATGCTCTTATCTCTGAGTCGATTAGAAACATGCTGTTAACCATCGCTTTACAACACGTTATCAGGTAGCTTTTCTCCATCGCCGTCTGCGTTCATCACGCCGGGTGTCTGACATTGTCTGCCGGCAGAGATGCTGTTCCAGTCCGGTGAAAAATGCAGCGTCTTTCATCCGGACACGCCGGGCAGCATAAATGACACTAATCCGCGGATTTATCCGGCCTTTTTTGTCCCTTTCGTACACGAAACAATCTGCCGTTTCGCTTACTAAGTGATCAGCTTCCCTTTTTTGCCGATCGCTAAAGAATATTTTGCTTAAGTCCATGGCAACTGCCGCGACCAAGCTATGATTTAACCATGATGTGCCACAGGTCACTCTTGTGCTTTCCGGACTAAATGGTTGTGGTACACGGCAAAAAAATTTTCCCACGGAATGGCCTGACTTCTTTGTCGTTGTACGTATGGCTCAATGAAGAGCAGCGCAGGTGAAGCGTGACAGGCTATGTTGCGTTCATTTCGGCTGCCAATTATCACAGGAAGAAAGTCATGTCAGAGCTTCCCGATCGCGATGCGATCAATGCCCTGTTTGCGGGTAATTATGCCGACCCTTTTTCGTTACTAGGGATGCACCGAACTCAGCAAGGCCTGGAAGTCAGGGCATTGCTCCCCGAAGCGCTCGAAGTGTGGGTCATTGAAACCTCCACCGGGCGTAAACTGGCCCAGCTGGTGTGCGAGGATGCACGCGGCTTCTTCAGTGGCGTCATTCCACGCCGTAAAAATCATTTCCGCTACCAGTTGGCGGTGAACTGGCACGGCCAGCAAAATCTGGTCGATGATGCCTACCGCTTTGGCCCGCTGCTGCAGGAGATGGATCTGTGGCTGCTGGCGGAAGGAACACACCTGCGTCCTTACGAGACGCTGGGCGCGCATGGCGACGTCATCGATGGCGTCTTCGGTACCCGCTTCTGCGTCTGGGCACCCAACGCCCGTCGCGTCTCAGTGGTTGGTGACTTCAACTTCTGGGATGGCCGCCGTCATCCGATGCGCCTGCGTCAGGAACTGGGCATCTGGGAGCTGTTTGTACCGGGCGCGGTCAACGGTCAGCTCTACAAATATGAAATTATCGATGCCAATGGTGAACTGCGCATCAAAGCGGATCCTTACGCCTTTGAAGCGCAGATGCGCCCGCAAACTGCGTCGATGATCTGTGGCCTGCCAGAGCCGGTTGAGATGAAAGAGGAGCGTAAAGCCGCCAACGGTTTTGACGCGCCCATCTCCATCTATGAAGTGCATCTGGGCTCCTGGCGTCGTCACACCGACAACAACTTCTGGCTGAGCTACAAAGAGCTGGCTGAACAGCTGGTGCCTTACGTTAAAGAGATGGGCTTTACCCATATCGAACTGCTGCCGATCAACGAGCATCCGTTTGATGGCAGCTGGGGCTATCAGCCACTAGGCATGTATGCACCGACCCGCCGTTTTGGAACCCGTGATGAGTTCCGCGCCTTTATTGACGCCGCCCATGAAGCGGGCCTCAACGTGCTGCTCGACTGGGTGCCGGGTCATTTCCCCAGCGATGATTTCGGTCTGGCGCGCTTCGACGGCACGCAGCTCTATGAGCACAGCGACCCGCGTGAAGGCTTCCATCAGGACTGGAACACCCTGATTTACAACTTTGGCCGCCGCGAAGTAAGCAATTACCTGTCGGGCAATGCGCTCTACTGGACCGAACGTTTTGGCATTGATGGCCTGCGCGTGGATGCGGTGGCGTCGATGATATACCGCGATTACAGCCGTAACGAAGGGGAGTGGGTGCCGAATCAGTTCGGTGGCCGTGAGAACCTCGAAGCGATCGAATTTCTGCGTTACACCAACCGCACGCTCGGCACCGTCGCGTCCGGGTCGGTAACCATGGCTGAAGAGTCCACCGACTATCCTGGCGTGACACGTCCGACCGAAGGCGGCGGGCTGGGCTTCTGGTTCAAATGGAATCTGGGCTGGATGCACGACACGCTCGACTACATGCAGGTCGATCCCATCTACCGCAAGCACCATCACAACCTGATGAGCTTCGGCATGATGTACAACTACACCGAAAACTTTGTGCTGCCGCTGTCGCATGACGAAGTGGTGCACGGTAAGCGCTCGATTCTCGATCGTATGCCGGGCGACGCCTGGCAGAAGTTCGCCAACCTGCGTGCCTACTACGGCTGGATGTGGGGCTTCCCGGGCAAGAAACTGCTGTTCATGGGCAATGAATTTGCTCAGGGCCGCGAGTGGAACCACGACGTCAGCCTGGACTGGCATCTGCTGGAAGGGGATGACAACTGGCATCACGGTGTTCAGCGTCTGGTGCGCGACCTCAACCACACCTATCAGCACTACACACCGCTGCATCAGCTGGACTTTGATCCGGCAGGCTTTGAGTGGCTGGTGGTGAACGATGCGGAACACTCAGTCTTCGCCTTTGTCCGCCGCGACCGTGAAGGCAACGAAGTGATCGTCATCAGCAATTTCACCCCGGTGGCGCGTCCGGGCTATCGCTTTGGCGTTAATCAGCCTGGCTACTGGCGTGAAGTGCTGAACACAGATCAGCACGAGTATCACGGCAGTGACGTGCGCATTCATCGGGTGCATACCGATGAGCAGGAGAGTCACGGACGACCGCAGTCGCTGAGTCTCAATCTGCCGCCGCTGGCAACAGTCTGGCTGGTGCGGGAGGCTGAATGACCATTACTGCCGGCGATCCCGAACCGCTGGGTGCCAGTTACGATGGCAAAGGCGTTAACTTCACTCTGTTCTCACAGCATGCAGCGCGCGTAGAGCTCTGCCTGTTTGATGAACAGGGCGCAGAACAGCGTCTTGACCTGCCTGGCCGCAGTGGGGATATCTGGCACGGTTATGTTCCGGCGTTAAAACCGGGACAGCGCTACGGCTACCGGGTTTATGGCCCCTGGTCGCCGCAGCAGGGACATCGCTTTAATCCGGCAAAGCTGCTGGTTGACCCCTGCGCCCGCGCAGTGCAAGGCGATGTTCCGGATGACCCGCTGTTTCAGGGCGGCGAAGCGCAGCCCGATCCGCATGACAACGCCGCGATTGCGCCTAAATGTGTGGTGGTAGCCGAAGATTTTGACTGGCAGGGCGATGTCGCGCCACGTACGGCCTGGGGCAACACGGTAATTTATGAAGCCCATGTGCGCGGCCTGACGCAGCAGCATCCGGAAATTCCGGAAACGCTGCGCGGGACTTACGCGGCGCTGGGTCATCCTGTTATGGTGGATTACCTGCGCAAGCTGGGAATTACCACTCTTGAGCTGCTGCCGGTGGCCCACTTCGCCAGCGAACCGCGATTGCTGCAGCTTGGCCTGAGCAACTACTGGGGTTATAACCCTTTTGCGCTCTGGGCGGTGGATCCCCGTTACGCCTCCGATCAGCCGGGTGTGACGCCGTTGCAGGAGTTTCAGCAGGCGGTCAAGAGCCTGCACGCCGCGGGTATTGAAGTACTGCTGGATGTGGTGTTCAACCACACTGCCGAACTGGACGAGATTGGCCCGACGATCTCGATGCGCGGTATCGACAATGCCAGCTACTACTGGCTCGATGAGCAGGGCGGTTATCAGAACTGGACCGGCTGCGGCAACACGCTGAATATCCACCATCCGCAGGTGATGGCGTGGACCTTAGAGGCGCTGCGCTACTGGGTGCGCGTCTGCCATGTCGACGGCTTCCGCTTTGACCTTGCGCCGGTTCTGGGCCGCACACCCGATTACCAGCGTGATGCACCCTTTTTTGAGGCGATACGCGCCTGTCCGCTGCTCTCTCAGGTCAAGCTGATTGCAGAACCCTGGGATATCGGCCCTGACGGCTATCAGGTTGGCCGTTTTCCGCCACCGTTTGCCGAATGGAACGATAAGTTTCGCGACACCGCGCGTCGTTACTGGCTGCATGGCGGCTTGAGCAATGGCGAGTTCGTCCGGCGCTTTGCCGCCTCCAGCGATCTCTATCAGCATGATGACCGGCCGCCACACGCCACGGTTAACCTGATCACCGCCCATGACGGCTTTACGCTGTGGGATGTGGTGAGCTTCGAACGTAAACACAACGAAGCGAATGGGGAAGATAACCGCGATGGCCACGGTGATAACTACAGCCACAACCACGGCAAAGAGGGGCTGAACGTCAGCTTTGACGTGATCGAACGCCGCCGCCGCAGCGTGCGGGCACTGCTGACGACGCTGCTGCTGTCACAGGGCACGCCAATGCTGCTGGCCGGCGATGAGCGCGGCCATACGCAGCGCGGCAACAACAACGCCTACTGTCAGGATAACGCCCTGAGCTGGCTTGACTGGCAGGCGGATGAGAAGGGATTAGTCGGATTCACCGCAGCACTGATTGCTCTGCGCCAGCGCATTCCGGCGCTGACCGCAGATCGCTGGTGGCAGGACGGTGACGGTAATGTGCAGTGGCTCAATGCCGGTGGCCAGCCACTGCAACACGATGAATGGGCCCAGGGGATGCACAGATTGCAGATCCTGCTGTCCGGCCGCTGGTTAATAACAATAAACGCCACGGATACGGTGAATGACATCGTGTTACCAGACGGAGAATGGCGTGCCCTTCCTCCTTTCGCCGGGGACGATAACCCCATCCTGCTAACTGTCTGGCATGGTCCCGCACACGGTGTGTGCGTGTTCCAAAAGCAATCATAAGGAGTCAGACATGGTTAAGTTAGACAGAACAGATCACCTGATGCTGGCCCGCCAGCTCCCTACACAGACGGTTGCTCTGATCCTTGCCGGCGGACGCGGCACGCGCCTGGTCGATTTAACGGCCAAACGTGCTAAACCGGCGGTGCATTTCGGCGGCAAGTTCCGCATTATCGACTTTGCCCTCTCCAACTGCGTCAACTCCGGTATCCGACGGATTGGCGTGATTACCCAGTATCAGTCTCATACCCTGACTCAGCATATCCAGCGTGGCTGGTCGATCTTCAATGAAGAGATGAATGAGTTTGTCGATTTGCTGCCAGCGCAGCAGCGCTTTTCGACCGAACAGTGGTATCGCGGAACGGCCGATGCCGTGACGCAAAACCTTGATGTAATTCGCCGCTATCAGGCGCAGTACATCGTGATCCTTGCCGGGGACCACATTTATAAGATGGATTATTCACGCATGCTGCTGGATCACGTGGTGAACGAGGCGAAATGTACCATCGCCTGTTTACCGGTGCCGGTACATGAGGCTACGGCCTTTGGCGTGATGGCGGTGGACGAAGATAACATGGTGATCGACTTCGTGGAGAAACCCGCGAAACCGCCCACCATGCCGGGTGATGACACGCAGTCGCTCGCCAGCATGGGGATTTACGTGTTTAACGCGGACTATCTCTATGAACTGCTGGAGGAGGATCTGCAGACGCCAGGCTCTAACCATGATTTCGGCAAAGATATCCTGCCGAAAATCGTGGCAAGCGGCGAAGGCTATGCACACTCCTTTGCGCTCTCCTGCGTCCAGAACGATGACAATGCGCCGCCTTACTGGCGCGACGTCGGAACGCTGGAAGCTTACTGGCGCGCCAATCTTGACCTGGCCTCGGTGATGCCTGAGCTGGATATGTATGACGTCACCTGGCCGATTCGTACTCACATGGAGCCGCTGCCGCCGGCCAAATTTGTTCAGGATCGTTCCGGCAGTCACGGGATGACCATGAACTCACTGGTATCGGGCGGCTGCATCATCTCCGGTTCGGTGGTGGTCAATTCCGTGCTGTTCCCACGCGTCCGCGTTAACTCGTTTTGCAATATTGATTCAACTGTACTGTTGCCTGATGTGGTAGTGGGCCGATCGTGTCGCCTGCGTCGCTGTGTGATTGATCGCGCCTGCGAACTGCCGGAAGGCATGGTTATTGGCGAAAACCCCGATGAAGACAGTCGCCGGTTTCACCGTTCGGATGAAGGGATCGTACTGGTCACCCGCGCCATGCTGGCAAGGCTGGCCAAAGCGGGGCTGTAAGCGATAAGCGGAACTTACGCAATCGGCACGCGGAGCGTGCCGGATAACTTAATGAGGTCGAGGATGCAGGTTTTACATGTCTGTTCAGAACTTTTCCCGCTGCTGAAAACGGGCGGACTGGCTGATGTAGTCGGGGCATTACCTCAGGCGCAGATTGCGGGCGGCACGGATACACGGGTACTGTTGCCCGCTTTTCCCGCATTGCGCAAAGGCATACCCGATCTCCAGGTAGTGACGGAGCGAGAGACATTTGCCGGTCATATACGTCTGCTATTTGGTGAATTTAATGGTGTGGGCATTTACTTAATTGATGCGCCCGGCCTCTACGATCGTCCCGGCAGTCCCTACCATGACGAGTCGCAGTTTGCATATGTCGACAACTATCTGCGCTTTGCGCTGCTGGGCTGGGTCGGCTGTGAACTGGCGTGCGGCATGGACTCTATGTGGCGTCCTGAGATCGTGCATGCGCATGACTGGCATGCTGGCCTGACCTGCGCCTATCTGGAAGCGCGTGGTCGTCCGGCTAAATCCGTCTTCACCGTACATAACCTGGCATACCAGGGGCTGTTCATGGCGCATCACATGGATGAGATTGGCCTGCCGTGGTCGTTCTTTAACATGCATGGGCTGGAGTTCTTTGGTCAGATCTCCTTCCTGAAAGCGGGACTCTTTTACGCTGACCACATTACGGCGGTGAGCCCGACTTACGCTCATGAAATTACCTCTGCCGAATTTGCTTATGGCATGGAAAGCCTGCTGGCGCAGCGGATGCGGGAAGGCCGTCTTAGCGGGATCCTCAATGGCGTCGATCCCTCTATCTGGGACCCGGCGCACGACCTGCTGCTGAGTGCGCGCTATAACCGCGACACGCTGGAAGCGAAAGCGGAAAACAAACGGCAGCTGCAGGTGGCGATGGGGCTGAAGGTGGATGATAAAGCGCCGGTATTCTGCGTGATCAGCCGACTGACTAAACAGAAAGGCCTGGACCTGGTGCTGGAAGCGCTGCCTGGCCTGCTGGCGCAGGGCGGACAGCTGGTGCTGCTGGGACAGGGTGATGCCGAGCTGCAACAGGGATTCCTGGCGGCAGCGGCGGAGCATCCGGGCAGCGTGGGTGTGCAGATTGGCTATCACGAAGCGTTCTCCCATCGCATTGTCGGTGGCGCGGATGTGATCGTGGTGCCGAGTCGCTTTGAGCCCTGCGGCCTGACTCAACTTTATGGCCTGAAGTATGGTACGTTGCCGTTAGTGCGCCGCACCGGCGGGCTGGCAGATACCGTCAATGACAGCTCTCTGGAGAACCTGGCCGACGGTATCGCCAGTGGCTTCAGCTTTGAAGATGCCAACGCCTGGTCGCTGTTGCGGGCCATCCGGCGCGCGTTTGTGTTGTGGTCCCGTCCTTCACTGTGGCGTTACGTTCAGCGTCAGGCGATGGGCATGGACTTTAGCTGGCAGGTGGCCGCACAAGCCTACCGTGATCTCTACCAACGTTTGATGTAACGGATTGGGAAAACTGGATATGAATGCACCTTTCACTTACGCCTCACCAACGTTGACGGTTGATGCCTTAAAGCATTCGATTGCCTACAAACTGATGTTCACTATCGGCAAAGATCCCTCGATCGCCAACAAGCACGAGTGGCTCAACGCCTCGCTGCTGGCAGTGCGCGACCGGATGGTGGAGCGCTGGCTGCGTTCCAGCCGTGCTCAGCTCTCTCAGGATGTCCGCCAGGTCTATTACCTGTCGATGGAGTTCCTGATGGGCCGCACGTTAGGGAATGCGCTGCTGGCGATGGGGATCTATGACGATCTCAACCAGGCACTGGATGAGATGGGTCTGGATCTGGCCGAGCTGATGGAAGAGGAGAACGATCCGGGGCTGGGCAACGGTGGTCTGGGTCGCCTGGCGGCCTGTTTCCTCGATTCGCTGGCGACGCTGGGCATGCCGGGCCGCGGTTATGGCATCCGCTATGATTACGGCATGTTCAAACAGAACATCGTGGAAGGTGAGCAGAAAGAGTCGCCGGATTACTGGCTCGAATATGGTAATCCGTGGGAATTCCAGCGTTTCAATACCCGTTACAAAGTACGATTTGGCGGTCGCGTTCAGCATGAAGGCACGAAGGTGCGCTGGCTGGAGACCGAAGAGATCCTGGCGATGGCCTATGACCAGATCATTCCGGGCTTCGACACGGATGCCACCAATACCCTAAGACTGTGGGGTGCGCAGGCCAGCAACGAAATCAACCTCGGCAAGTTCAACCAGGGTGACTATTTTGCGGCGGTGGAAGATAAAAACCACTCTGAAAACGTGTCGCGCGTGCTCTACCCGGATGACTCCACCTATTCAGGCCGTGAGCTGCGTCTGCGTCAGGAATATTTCCTGGTCTCCGCGACCGTGCAGGACATCCTGAATCGCCACTGGCGGATGCACCAGACCTGGGACAACCTGGCGGACAAGATCGCCATTCACTTGAATGATACCCATCCGGTGCTGGCGATCCCCGAACTGATGCGCCTGCTGATTGACGAACATAAATTCAGCTGGGACAGCGCTTTCGACGTCTGCTGTCAGGTCTTCTCCTATACCAACCATACGCTGATGACCGAAGCGCTCGAGACCTGGCCGGTCGATATGATCGGTAAGATCCTGCCGCGCCACCTCAGCATCATTTTCGAGATTAACGACTTCTTCCTCAAGACGATTCAGGATCACTATCCTGATGACCTGGATCTGCTGTCGCGCATTTCGATCATCGACGAAAACGATGGACGCCGGATACGCATGGGCTGGCTGGCCGTCGTCGTCAGTCATAAAGTGAATGGCGTGTCAGAGCTGCACTCCAATTTAATGGTGCAGTCACTGTTTGCCGACTTCTCCCGTCTGTTCCCGGGCCGCTTCTGCAACAAAACCAACGGCGTCACTCCACGTCGCTGGCTGGCGCTGGCGAACCCGGCGCTGTCAGAGGTGCTGGATGAGGAGATTGGTCGCAACTGGCGTACCGATCTCAGCCAGCTGGATGAGCTGAAAGCCCAGATCGACTATCCGGCGTTTATCGAAAAAGTCGCGGTTGCCAAGCATCAGAACAAGCGTCGGCTGGCCGACTGGGTAGCGAAGAATCTGGATGTGGTGCTCGACCCGAACGCGCTGTTTGATGTACAGATCAAGCGTATTCACGAGTACAAACGTCAGCTGCTCAACGTGCTGCATGTGATCACCCGTTACAACCGTATCAAGGCCGATCCGCAGGCGGATTGGGTGCCGCGCGTGAATATCTTTGCCGGTAAAGCAGCGTCGGCTTATTACGTCGCCAAGCACATCATTCATCTGATCAACGATGTCGCGAATGTGATCAACAACGATCCGCAGGTGAAGAACAAACTGAAGGTGGTCTTCGTCCCGAACTACAGCGTGAGCCTGGCGCAGATCATTATCCCGGCGGCCGATCTCTCTGAGCAGATCTCGACCGCAGGGACGGAAGCGTCCGGCACCAGTAACATGAAGTTTGCGCTGAACGGTGCGCTGACGATCGGTACGCTGGATGGCGCCAACGTTGAGATGCTGGATCACGTCGGGGAAGAGAACATCTTTATCTTTGGTAATACCACGCCGCAGGTCGAAGCGCTGCGTAAGGGCGGCTATAACCCGCGTGACTATTACGAAAAGGACGATGAGCTGCATCAGGTGCTGACTCAGATTGCCTCTGGCGTATTCAGCCCGCAGGATCCGGGTCGCTACCGCAATCTGTTCGATTCTCTGGTTAACTTCGGCGATCACTACCAGTTACTGGCGGATTATCGCAGTTATGTGGATACCCAGGATAAGGTGGATGCGCTCTATCGTAAACCGGATGAGTGGCAGCGCCGCGCAGCGAAAAATATCGCCGGCATGGGCTACTTCTCGTCGGACCGTACCATTCAGGAGTACGCCGATGAGATCTGGAACATTACACCAATAAGGCTGTAGGGTCCGGGCAGTACGCCTTTCTGACGTTCTGTGCGGCCGGGTAACCGGCCGCCACATTGCCATCTTCTCTTCAGACCCTCCCGCCATCCCTCACCCTTTTTCACAGGGTTCAGCGTCTCATGATTTCTGTGCCTGTATCTGCCCGCAGAGCGAGCCAGATCATTACACCCTGGCTGAGAATCGCTACTATGCGGGAAAGCAAAACGACCCGACAGGCAACCGCGGCCCATGAGTGACAACATCAATCAGGAAATTACCTTTCGCAAGCTCAGCGTCTTTATGATGTTTATGAGCAAAGGGAATATCGCCCGCACGGCGGAAGCGCTGGCCCTGAGCAGCGTCAGCGTGCACCGCGCGCTGCACACGCTGGAAGAGGGCATCGACTGTCCGCTGTTTATCCACAAAGGCCGTAACCTGGTGCCGTTGCCTGCCGCCTGGACGCTGCTGGACTACTGTCGTGACGTGACCACCCTGATGGGTAAAGGTATTGAAGAGGCGCGCAAGGTGGCGGGTATCGGTGTGGGTCGTCTGCGGCTTGGCACGCTCTACTCGCTGACGCTTGAAACCATCCCCCGACTGATTATGGGCATGAAACTGCGCCGGCCCACGCTGGAGCTTGATCTGACCATGGGCTCCAATCAGATGCTGCTGAACATGCTGGAAGATGACGCGCTGGATGCCATTCTGATCGCCACCGATGACGGCGAACTCAGCGATGCGCATTTTGATGTGATTCCGCTGTTTGAAGACCGTATCTTTCTGGCCGCGCCAGCCGGGGAGACGCGGGAGGGAACCGGCCCGGTGGATCTGCGTGATTTTGCCGACCGTGATTTTGTTTCACTGGCTGAGGGATTTGCCACCTATACCGGTTCGCAGGAGGCGTTTCAGATAGCCGGATTTGAACCGCGCATGGTCACGCAGGTAAATGACATCTTCTCAATGATAAGCCTGGTGCAGGCGGGCATCGGCCTGGCGCTGATCCCGGGACGGATGAAGAAGGTGTATGAAAACAACATTCAGTTGCTGCCGCTGGCTGAGCCTTATCAGATGCGTCAGCAGATCTCGATTGTCTACTCACATCGTCGCGAACGCGATAATGACCTGCTGGCCCTGGCGGCAGAAGGGCGGATGTACGCCCGCAGCCTTACTGACTGAGTCGTTTAGCCAGATGCAGCGCAACGTCGATACTGTTACGCTCCAGACAAATCGCTTCGCCCTGCCAGCCCGCCTGCAGCGTCAGGCCGGTCAGCACATTGCCAGGCGGCATCTCAATCGCCAGTCGGGCATCGCGCTGATTAGCTGAAACCATCGCATCATTCCACTGCACCGTGCGCGCCATATTAAAGGCGAGATCGTCAGCAATCTTTTCCGGCTCCCAAATCACCCGTCCGGTGGAGCCGCTGAGGTAAGCGCAATCGGGCCGCGAGAGGCTGACGGACTCAAATGCGCGCGCCAGTTCAGCGGCGGGTTTATCCAGCAGCGCGCAGTGCGACGGCACGCTCACCGCGAGTTTAACGGCTTTACTGGCACCGGCATCCAGTGCTTTCTGCGCCACGACAGCCATATCCTCGTCACGACCGGCAATGACAATCTGCGTTTCCGCATTCAGGTTGGCGATGTAGGTATTGCTGCCAGCCAGCAGTTTCTCAAGACGACTCAGCGTTAAACCGGTGATCGCGGTCAGGCCATATCCCTGCGGATAAGCCTGTTCCATCAGATCGCCGCGCAACGCCACCAGCCGCAGGGCGTCGCTGAAATCGAGCGCGCCGGAAATCACCGCAGCGGGAAATGCACCAATCGACAGACCACTGACGATGTCCGGTTTCACCCCACGGCGGATCAGCTCGCGCGCCCAGGCGACTCCCGCAATCAGCAGACTGAGCTGGACGGCGCGGGTGTGGCGCAGCGCATCAGTGCTGTCGAGCCGGTCGGTCTCGTCGCCCAGTACCGCTCGCACGCTGTTTAACACCGCGTCGCCGTCGGGCAGATGCTGCAGCATCCCGGCACGCTGGGTGCCCTGGCCGGGAAAGGTAAAGAGTATTTTCATGGATTCTCCCTGCTCCAGGGTGAAGCGGTCAGTATCGGTCCGGTATCGGTTTTTAACAGCACGCGACCCTCACGCAGCCACTCGTTCAGCGCAAACGCGCCAGACGGCGTTTCGACCTGGGTATCTACCCGGCAGTCCAGTGCGTCAGTCTGCGTCAGCCACTGTTGCAGCGCATCGCGTGGCATTGGCTCTGGCGCGCGGATCACTAAATCAAGATCGCTGGCAGCGTGCAGCACAAGTCGCTGCGTCGCCAGCGCATAACCGGTGCTGCCGGTAATGCCCCAGTGCCAGGGCCAGAGAGTCTCGCTGAGCGCAATCGCCGCGCGAACCGGCGCATAAGCGGTAAAGGGTGAATCCAGCAGCCATGTCCGTTCTGCCAGCCTCTCTGGCGTCACCATCCGGACAATATCGGCTGGACTAATCCAGCCGGCGGCGCGCTGCTCACGTCGTTCACCGCGCACACCCACCGGAATCAGACCGGATTCACGGTGGTCGCGCCGTACCACCACCGGCAGATCGGGATGCCAGAACGGGCTGACCCAGCTCTCTTTAACCGCGGCTAACGCGTCACTGTGACGCAGCCAGAGCAGATCGTGGGGGCGCGGCGCACTCATATTACATTCCTGATGTCAGCGTGATGAACAGCGGTAACGATAAAATACACAGAATTGAGCTTAACAGCAGCACGGCTTCAGCATCGGGTGACTGCACGCCAAAGCGGTTGCCGAACACCACGCCGAAGAAACCGGCCGACAGCGCAATCATCAGGATAGCGGTGATGGCGACTGAACCGTTAAGTCCCAGCGCCAGTACCAGACCCCAGGCGATAAAGGGCTGAATCAGCAGCTTAGCCACAGTACCGACGCCGACGACGGCGTTGAGTTTCAGCTGACGCGCAGAGAGGATGACACCCGTCAGGAACAGCGCAGCGGCGGTGGCCGCCAGGCCCAGCGGTTTGATCGCGGCCAGCACCAGATCCGGCATTTTAACGCCCAGCGCTGACAGAACCACCCCAATCAACGGTCCCATCACGATAGGTTTTTTTACTGAACGCCACATCAGGATCGGCAGCATTTTCAGCGTTGAACCGTGTTCGGTACCTGCGGCAAACGCCTTTTCACGTTCCAGGATCAGCAGGCACAGCGGGGTGAGCAGCACTGAACCACAGGCAATCGACACCGCCACGGAGAGGGAGGTGGCCGCATTTTCACCCAGCACGCTGGCCAGAATGGGCAGTCCCAGTGCGGCGTAGTTAGGCAGCGCCACGGTCAGCGTCAGAACGGCCGCATCCTGCGGTGACTTTTTGAACACTTTGGTCGCAAGGAAATAGACGGTGCCATAGGTAATCCACATTGCACCGGTGATCACCACAATCAGCGGCCACTGCGCCACAATGCCTGGCCACGGTGTCTGAACCGTGGCGCTGAACAGCGCGGCGGGCAGTGCAAAATCCATCACGAAGATATTAAGCAGAGAGACATCTTGGTTGTTGACCATTCCGGCCTTACCGGCCCAGAAACCCAGCAGCATAATGACAAAGATCGGAGCAAGGGCATGAACAATTATATAAATCATAAATCACCTGTATTTAAGAAGAACTCTTTAAAAAACAGCGATGTTTATAATTCTGAACACGGCCACTGCTCCGGGGCGCAATTAGCGATGCGCCCCGTCAGACCGGTTTCGGCAGGTTTATTTTTTTAGTTAATTACCAGGCCGCGCGCATACGTTCGCGAACCAGGGAGGAGCTGTGACGATTGGAGGCACCGAGGCGGCTTTTCAGGCTCGGATCCTGGCGAGCGTCGCTGATCGCCTTGTGCAGCGCAATCTCAACCATCGCCACATCGGCGTCAGACGGCGCATCAGGATTGCCCACGTTCAGCAGATCGGAGAGCAGGCCCAGCGTGGCGAAGTTATTTACGTCGTAAGCCATCGGTGGAATGGTCGCAGCCAGTTTTTCCAGCGCTTCCACGGAACGCAGCGTAATACGCGCCGCCGATGCTTTGCCCATGGCATGCACCAGCACACCCTGATCGTTGAGCGCAATCAGTCGGTTAGCCTGATAACCGTGTGCCAGGAACGCACCGGACATCGCTTTGCCGACAATCAGGCCAATCACCGGATGACCGTCAAGGCGTGCGTTGGCATACGCCCCCGCTGCACCCGCCAGCGCCTGATGAATACCAAATGCCTCTTCGCGGCGGCCATAGGCCTGACTTGGCACATCAATCACCGCCACAATCGGACGTTTTACGGCACTGTTTTTGTCTGCTTCGCGCGTTTCATTCACCACTTTCGCCAGCGTCCAGCCCTCCAGCAGACCGACTTCACCCTGCGCGGCGCGCGGATAGTGGTTTTGTGGATCGGGCACGACGGCAATAAAGCGGACGTTTTCGCCATTGAGCTGGCCGTCAGCCACCTGAACAGAGGCACACAGGCCGCTAAGACGCTGTGCATTGGGTGCGAGTTTTTCCAGCCAGGTTGCACCGCGGCTGCTTGTCTGAGTCATTATTTCTCCTCCCGGGCGAAAAGCTGTTTAATCTGCGCGGTATCCGCCTGCTGGCGGGTATCAAACTGCGACAGACGTGACAGGAAATCGGCATAGTTATCGCTGCGGTTCTGAGCCGGAACGCCTTTGGCAATAAACTCATTCATGGCGGTTTTTACCGCGTTGATGCCGTCACTCACCAGCGCATCGACCAGGCCGCTGGCGTAGCGGATTTCGCCGCCGGTCATGCTCCAGATAAACGGGCGATCGCGCGAGTCATACTCTTCAATGCCTGCTTCCTGCTCAATGACCTGTGGACCGTTCAGTCCCAGACGGGCTTCGCGCGTGACAATCAGGTAGCTGCAGAGTGCGGCAGCGATAGACATCCCGCCGAAGCAGCCAACGGTGCCGCTGACGATGCCGATAACCGGGGTGTAGCGACGCAGATCGACAATCGCTGCGTGAATATCCGCAATCGCCGCCAGGCCAAGATTCGCTTCCTGCAAGCGCACGCCACCGGTTTCCAGGCAGAGCACCGCCTGAGTCGGAATGCCGTTGCGATTGTCTTCCGCCGCCAGCTCCAGCGCTGCCGCCATTTTCGCCCCGGAGACTTCGCCCATGCTGCCGCCCTGGAAGGTGCCTTCAATGGCAACCACCACGGCAGGCTGACCGTTCAGGGTGCCGCGTGCGACCACCATGCCGTCGTCTGACTGAGGCACCACGCCCTGCGGGGCCAGCCATGGCGACATAATGCCTTCAAAGGGATCAAGCAGTTCGCGGTAGCTGCCTGCATCCAGCAGCGCATGGGCGCGTTCACGGGCCCGTAATTCAATAAAACTGGCATCGTTACGCATGGCTCACCTCTTCAAAAACCTGTTCAATACGGATACGCGCTACGCCGGGTGTCGCGCCGAAATCGTGAATAATCAGCTTTCCTGCGGGCAGGCCGTTAATTAAGTTCAGGCGGTCAAACAGCGCCTTCCAGCGAGCGTCGCTGTTATCCAGTGAGGTGGTGATATCGATGTTCAGTGTCTGGCCTTCAGTTGCGGTGTACAGCACTTCCATATCACCGGAACCAACGACCCCGGCCAGCGCTCTGCCATTGAGCAGGCGGTTAGCAGGTAAAGATAATGTGATGTGTTCCATAATGGCCTCTAAAAATAAGAATGTTCAGGCGAGCAGACCCGATCAATAAACAGCGTCGCGGCCAGCAAATCGGCGGCCCCGCCAGGCGAAGCATTGAGCGCCAGCATGCGCCGGTCAAGCTGCGACAGTGCCACCTGACCTGCAGCTGTGCGGCAGCCTCCCGCCAGCAGTACGGCGCGTGCGCCCTGCTGCATGGCGTCTAGTCCGGTCATACCCGCACGTGACAGCACGCAGGTATCGCTGAGCGAGGTCATGATCGCCATCAGCGCATCAAGACGGGCTTCACTTTCACTGGCACCCACCGCCCGGCTGGTCAGCAGCTGCGGCAGCGCCAGCTTCATCACGTGAGGAAACGCCTGTTGCGCCTCTTCGCGTGCGCCGGGCACCTGATAGCGGTGCATTGCTTTTAACCCTTTGCTGAACAGCTTTGGCGCAGCCCGGTCGGGCAGGCTGGCCAGTGCGGCGGCGGTGCGGGTCAGCTGGTCGGCACTGGCAGCGCCACCGTGCATGGCCGCGGCACTCACCAGCAAGCCCAGCGCCCAGATTGCGCCTCGATGGGTGTTAACGCCGCCGGTTGCCGCCATCATCTGCTGCTCACCGTCACGGCCCAGGCGGCCTACCGTTTCGCGCAGGGCGATATCAGCGGGACGCAGCCAGCTGTGACGGGCCAGCGCCAGAAAAGCTGGCATCAGGCTGTGAGCGGAACGCTCCATTAGCGCCAGCGTCAGATCCTGATGCGCGCCGTTTCCCCGACTGTCGACCAGACCCGGCTTAGGGCTCAGGCGTGCTTCATCGATCAGACAATCGCGCGCCATCGTCGCCAGCTGGCTGGACTGCGCCTCGGCTTGAGTCTGTGACAGGAGTTTCATTTACCAGCTCCGGAATTTAGCAGGTGGGTTGTACAGGCCATCTGACCATTCAACCAGGTCAGCGACGCTGCCCGCTGCCAGCAGTGAACGCGTGGCGTCAGAGCGGCGGATACCCATATCTTCCGGGTAGACCACTTTGCCGCTTTTACGCAGGGCTGCGACGCGTGCCGCATCCACACCCAGGCCGATGTCGGTAATGCCCGCAACGGCAGCGACCATAGCGCGACGCTCTTCAAGACTTTCTGCGCGATAGAGATAGGCGATGCCTTCCTCAGTCAGCACATGGGTCACGTCATCGCCGTAAATCATGACCGGTGCCAGCGGCATACCGGAGGTTTTGGCGACCTCAACCGCATCCAGGGTTTCAACGAAGGTCGGTTTCGCGCCTGCCTGGAAGGTTTCGACCATCTGCACCACCAGTTTTTTACCGCGCTGCATCGGGTCTGGCTCGGTGATCATGTTCAGCCAGGCGGGCGTTGCATGACGACGGCCATGGGGATCGTGACCCATGTTAGGTGCGCCGCCGAAACCTGAAAGACGACCACGCGTCACGGTAGAGGAGTTGGCCAGACCATCAACCTGCAGGGTGGCACCGATAAACATATCAACTGCGTACTGGCCGGCCAGCTGACAGAAGGCGCGGTTAGAGCGCATTGAGCCGTCGCTGCCGGTAAAGAAGATGTCGGGACGGGCGCGGATATACTCTTCCATCCCCAGCTCACCGCCGAAGCAGTGCACGCTCTCGACCCAGCCGCTCTCAATCGCCGGGATCAGCGTCGGATGCGGGTTCAGCGTCCAGTGCTTACAGATTTTGCCTTTCAGGCCGAGCTGCTCGCCGTAGGTTGGCAGCAGCAGTTCAATCGCGGCGGTATTAAAACCGATACCGTGGTTCAGCGACTGCACCTGGTGTTCGGCATAGATGCCTTTAATCGCCATCATCGCCATCAGGATATGTTCCTGTTTAATCAGGCGCGGATCGCGGGTAAACAGCGGTTCGATAAAGAACGGTTTGTCTGCGACGACGACGTAGTCAATCCAGGAGCCGGGGATATCGACGCGAGGCAGGTCGGTTTCGTCATCGACCAGTTCATTGACCTGGGCTATCACGATACCGTCACGAAACGCGGCGGCTTCCACCAGTGCCGGGGTATCTTCGGTACTCGGGCCGGTATAGAGGTTGCCTTTGCGGTCAGCTTTGTAACCGGCAATCAACGCCACATTCGGGCTGAGATCAACATAGAGGCGGGAATAGAGTTCGATATAGGTATGGATAGCGCCGATTTCCAGCTGGCCATCCTGTAACAGCTGAGACATGCGCAGACTTTGCGGACCGGAAAAAGAGAAGTCGAGTTTGCGGGCGATGCCTTTTTCAAAAATATCGAGATGCTCACTGCGGCCGACGCTGGGCATAATCATATGCAGGTCGTGAATCTTTGCCGGATTCACCGCTGCCAGCGTGCGGGATAAGAAGTCAGCCTGTTTCTGGTTATTCCCTTCAAGCACCACGCGGTCGCCTGGTGCAATGAGTGTTTCCAGTGCTTCGGTAGCTCTTTCTGAAGGAATGACTTTGCCATTAAGGGGAAAGGAAGCTATACGGCGCGCTTTTTCACTGCGGCGTGTGTTCCACTCCCGGGCAGGCGTTTGGCCTGTGTTCATTTCAACCTCCTGATTAGAATCGCTGTTGCTTCGTTTATGCTGAGGGAAGTCTGAGCTTTCTTAATGCATCGTTCAATTAAGCAAAAAAACTGAACGTTAGATTTAAGGTAACGATAGAGAAAGAGGGGGAGAGAGATAAGCGAAGGGTTAAGTGTAGACTGAGAAAGATGAAGTAAAAGTTACAGTGGTGAATATTGCTGGTCGTAATTAATTATCAATATAAATATTCAGCCATGCTTAATATTCAGCTAGCGTTAATCCTGGAGCGTGAGGATTCTGAACGTTTATCCGGTGAATATGCCATAAAAGAAGCAGGCCGAAGCCTGCTTTCTGTATTTTAAGTCTCTGTTCAGGAGGCCAGTGACAGAACGGGTTTTGCTTTCGCTGCCAGCCACTCGGCAACGCGAGCCTGCTGCTCTTTGGTCAGCCACATACCCTGTTTGGTACGACGCCAGATAGCATCATCCAGTTCACGCACCCACTCATGCTGCACCAGGTAGCGCAGTTCGGCTTCGTAGAACTCGTGTCCGAAGTTCTCACCCAGGTCATCCAGACTTTTCGCGCCAGCCAGCAGGGTTTCCGTACTGCTGCCATAAGTGCGCGAGAAATGACGCGCCATATTTTCGCTGATGAACGGATAACGACGACGCAGACTGGCTGCATAATCCTCACGGGTGCCGGAGATATTGCCACCCGGCAACACGCAGTTTTTGGTCCAGGCCGGACCGGCGTTCGGGTAGTATTTCACCAGTTTTTCCAGCGCATGTTCCGCCAGCTTACGATAGGTGGTCAGCTTGCCGCCGAATACGGAAAGCAGCGGTGCCTGACCATTATCGTCGCGTACGTCCAGCGTGTAGTCACGGGTGATCGCCTGCGGTGAATCGGATTCATCATCACACAGCGGACGCACACCAGAGTAAGACCAGACGATATCGTCAGCGGTCAGCTGCTTTTTAAAGTGCCCGTTGAACACTTTCAGCAGGTATTCGGTCTCGTTGTCGTCGATATTGACGTTTTTAGGATCGCCTTTGTACTCCACATCGGTGGTGCCGATGATGGAGAACTCATCCATCCACGGGATGACAAACACGATACGGTTATCTTCGTTCTGCAGAATATAAGCCTGCTTCTCGGTATGAACGCGCGGCACCACGATGTGGCTGCCTTTGATCAGGCGGATACCGTAAGGCGATTTCAGCTTCAGGCTGTCATCAAACAGCTGCTTAACCCATGGGCCAGCAGCGTTGACCAGGCCTTTCGCCTGCCAGGTAAAGGTTTTGCCGGTATCGACATCTTCCGCTTCAACCTTCCACAAGCCACCTTCGCGCCAGGCACGGGTTACACGGGTGCGGGTACGGACTTCACCGCCACGCTTCACCACTTCCTGCGCATTCAGTACTACCATGCGGGCATCATCGACCCAGCAGTCAGAATATTCGAATCCGCGCGTAATCTCCGGCTTCAGGGCCGAATCTGCGCCAAACCGCAGACTTTTACTGCCTGGCAGGCTGGTACGCTTGCCGAGATGGTCATACATAAACAGGCCGGTGCGGATCATCCATGCCGGACGCAGGTGCGGACGGTGCGGCAGACGGAAGCGCATCGGGAACGCCAGATGCGGGGCCATTTTCAGCAGGACTTCGCGCTCGGCCAGTGCTTCACTGACCAGACGGAATTCGTAATGTTCAAGGTAGCGCAGGCCGCCGTGAATCAGTTTTGAACTGGCAGAGGAGGTCGCGCAAGCCAGATCCCGCGCCTCCAGCATTAACACCGACAGTCCGCGTCCTGCAGCGTCTGCTGCAATGCCGGCACCGTTGATGCCGCCGCCGATCACGATCAGGTCTTTGGTTTCCACGTCATCTCCTCCGATGTTCGGAATAGTTCATTAATGTTCGTTTTCGAGCATAATAATAATCGCAAACCAACATTGACGCCAGCTTTTAACCGGGTAAAAACATTTTTGCGTGATATAGCTAACATTCTGCCCACCAAAAAAACAGATAGCCGTAACGATTGTCAGGTTATCGGCGTGGATTCTCGGGTTACACTACGCAGCATTACGACGACGCTGTTATGAGAGATTCCATGGAAATGTTCGAATGTATTAACGTGCAGCAGGCGCAGGCGCATCTGGCTGAGGGTGCACTGCTGGTGGATATCCGCGATCCGCAAAGTTATGCCCTGGGCCATGCGGCAGGCGCGCTGCATCTGACCAACACCAACCTCAGCGACTTTGTCAGTGGCGCAGACCACAGCCTGCCGGTACTGGTAATGTGCTATCACGGCAACAGCAGCAAAAGCGCGGCGCAATATCTGCTGGGACAGGGTTTCAGCGCGGCCTACAGCATTGATGGCGGCTTTGATGCCTGGCGTGCCGCTTTTCCTCAGCAGGTTGCCCTCGGCAGTGAATAAATTGCAGCCCGTCACATGGAGAGTTAATGATGCGCATTACCCAGTTTAATCAGCCACGCATGGCGCAGGCGTTTGTGGACTACATGGCGACGCAGGGCATCACGCTGCGCATCGAGCATGAAAATCACTACGTCATCATGCTGGATGACGAGAGCAAGATCTCAGTGGTCGAAAACGAACTTCAGCAGTTTTTGCACGACCCTAACCATCCGCGTTATCAGGCTGCCAGCTGGCACAGCGGCAAGACTGACAGCGGTCTGCGCTATGAGCGTAGCAACATCTGGGCGAATATCCGCGAGCGGGCCGGTCCGCTGACCATGTCCCTGATGGTGCTCTGTATCGCTGTGTTTATTCTGATGCAGGTGATGGGCGATCAGACCGTGATGGCCTGGCTCTCCTGGCCGGATGCCGACCAGCATCTGCAGGTCTGGCGCTGGTTCAGCCATGCGCTGCTGCACTTTTCACTGCTGCACATCCTGTTTAATCTGATGTGGTGGTGGTATCTCGGCGGCGCGGTCGAAAAGCGCCTTGGCAGCGGCAAACTGTTCGTGATTATGCTGATTTCGGCGCTGCTCAGCGGCTGGCTGCAGGCGAAGTTCAGCGGCATCTGGTTTGGCGGTCTGTCTGGCGTGGTGTATGCGCTGATGGGTTACTGCTGGCTGCGCGGTGAGCGCGATCCTGACAGCGGCGTCTATCTTGAAAGGGGATTGATCGGATTTGCGCTGGTCTGGCTGGTGATTGGCTGGTTCGGCGTCTTTGGTCTGGCGATTGCTAACGCGGCGCACGTCGCCGGTCTGGTCGTCGGGCTGGCGATGGCGCTGGTGGATACGCGTCACGTCACGCGTCGTTAGACAGGATATAAGCGGGTTAACAGGAGAGGAACGTGAAGCAGACGCAACGTCATGATGCGATTATCGATTTAGTCCGTCGTCAGGGATATGTCAGTACTGAGGAGCTGGTGGATCACTTTGAGGTCAGCCCGCAAACCATTCGTCGCGATCTCAACGATCTGGCCGATCAGAACAAAATTCAGCGTCACCACGGCGGCGCGGCGCTTCCTTCCAGCTCTGAGAATACCGCCTGGCACGATCGTAAAATGATGTGGTCAGCGGAAAAAGCGCGGATTGCGCAGCGTGTTGCCAGCCAGATCCCGGATGGGGCCACGCTGTTTATCGACATCGGCACCACGCCGGAAGCGGTGGCGCACGCGCTGCTCAACCACAGCGATTTACGTGTGGTGACCAACAATCTTAACGTGGCGATGCTGTTAATGGGCAAACCCGACTTCCGGGTGATCATCGCAGGCGGTGAAGTACGGACCCGCGATGGCGCGGTGATGGGGGAAGCGACGCTCGACTTTATTTCCCAGTTCCGGCTCGATTACGGCATCCTGGGGATCAGCGGCATCGATATGGATGGATCGCTGCTGGAGTTCGACTATCACGAAGTCCGCACCAAGCGTGCCATCATTGAAAATTCACGCTGCGTGATGCTGGTGGTGGATCACTCGAAGTTTGGCCGTAACGCCATGGTTAACCTGGGTAACATGAGTCTGCTGGACTATCTCTACACCGACAAAATGCCGCCCGCCAGCGTTATGAAAGTGATTGAGCAGCATGAGGTTCACCTCGAACTCTGCTGATTCCTGCTACGCCAGCCGCCCGGCTGGCGTTTTTCTTTGATTGCTGTCGCTTTTTTCCTCACTCACGTCTTTACTTAACGGTTGCTGGCACCCGGTTGCCAGCCCGTGCGCTTTCTATTTTTGCTTCACCTCATTGCGTAACAGAAGGGAGTGATATGCCGCAGCAAAAATTTAATAAAGCCCGTTTTAACGCCGCATTGACCCGCCAGTGGCAGCAGTTAAGTCTCCTCTCCGCACAGCAGATGACCCCGCACCAGGCGTGGCAGGCGGTGAGCGCGGCGCTGGCCGAACTGCTGGCCGCCCAACCGGCACCGCGTCCGGCGGTGCAGCAGCGTCACGTTAATTATCTGTCGATGGAGTTTCTGATAGGCCGTCTGACCGGCAACAACCTGCTGAATCTCGGCTGGTATGACGAGGTTAAAGCGGCGCTGGCTGAGCAGCAGCTCGATTTAACCGAACTGCTGGAGCAGGAGGTCGATCCGGCGCTCGGCAACGGCGGGCTGGGACGGCTGGCCGCCTGCTACATGGATTCAATGGCAACGGTAGGGCAGTCCGCCACCGGCCATGGACTGAATTACCAGTACGGCCTGTTCCGCCAGTCTTTTGACGAGGGTAAGCAGATTGAAGCGCCCGATGACTGGCAGCGCGAACGCTATCCCTGGTTCCGTCACAACGCGGCGCTGGATGTTGACGTCGCGATGGGCGGTCGGGTAGAAAAACTGGAAAACGGCGGTGTACGCTGGCATCCCGATTTTACGCTGCGCGGTGAGGCCTGGGATTTGCCGGTCACCGGCTACCGCAACGGCGTGACGCTGCCGCTGCGCCTGTGGCAGGCAGTGAGCGCGCATCCGTTTGATCTCACCGCCTTTAATGACGGCCACTTCCTGCAGGCGGAGCAGCCCGGTATCGAAGCGGCAAAGCTCACCAAGGTTCTTTATCCCAATGACAACCATCAGGCTGGCAAGCGGCTGCGCCTGATGCAGCAATATTTCCAGTGCGCCTGTGCGGTGGCCGATATTCTGCGCCGTCACCATCTGGCGGGGCGCAGCATTCACAGCCTGCCGGATTTCGAAGTGATCCAGCTCAATGATACCCATCCGACCATTGCCATTCCGGAGATGCTGCGCGTGCTGCTGGATGAGCATCAGCTGAGCTGGGATGAAGCATGGCAGATCACCAGCCGGTTGTTTGCTTACACCAACCACACGCTGATGCCGGAGGCGCTGGAGCGTTGGGATGAGAAGCTGATGCGCAGCCTGTTGCCGCGCCACATGCTGATTATTAAAGAGATTAATCAGCGACTGAAGAAGCAGGTGAAGCAGCGCTGGCCGGATGACAAAGCGATGTGGCACAAGCTGGCGGTGGTGGCTGACGGTCAGGTGCGGATGGCCAATCTCTGCGTCGTCAGCGGCTTTGCGGTCAACGGCGTGGCGGCGCTGCACTCCCGTCTGGTGGTCAGCGATCTCTTCCCGGAGTATCACCAGCTCTGGCCGCAAAAATTCCATAACGTCACCAACGGCATTACGCCGCGTCGCTGGCTGAAGCAGTGTAACCCGGCGCTGGCCGGTCTGATTGATGAGACGCTGAAAACCGAGTGGGCCAATAACCTTGATGCATTGATCGGTCTGGAGGCTTATGCCGACGATCAGGCGTTTCGTCAGCGCTATCGCAGCATCAAACAGCAGAACAAAGCGCAGCTTACAAAGTATATCGCGCGGCACACCGGCATCATCGTGAATCCGGCTGCGCTGTTCGATGTGCAGATCAAGCGTCTGCATGAGTACAAGCGCCAGCATCTCAGCCTGCTGCATATCCTCTACTGCTATCAGACGCTGTGTAATAAACCGGAAGATGTCACCTTTACACCACGGGTATTCCTGTTCGGGGCTAAGGCCGCGCCGGGTTACTACCTCGCCAAAAATATCATCTACGCCATTAACAAAGTGGCGGAGGTGGTGAACAACGATCCGCGGGTTGGCGACAGACTCAAAGTGGTGTTTATCCCCGACTACCGTATCACCGTGGCCGAGCAGATGATCCCGGCAGCGGATCTCTCTGAGCAGATCTCCACCGCCGGTTATGAAGCCTCCGGCACCGGCAACATGAAGCTGGCGCTGAACGGTGCGCTGACGATTGGCACGCTGGATGGAGCTAATGTCGAAATTGCCGAACAGGTGGGCGAGGAGAACATCTTTATCTTCGGTCACACCGTGGATGAGGTGAAGGCGCTCAAGGCGAAAGGCTACAACCCGAAAAAGGTGCGTAAGCAGAACAAGCCGCTGGACGATTTACTGAAATCGCTGGAGAAGGGCAAATTCAGCGACGGGGATAAGCACGCCTTTGACCTGATGCTGGAAAGCCTGACGAAACACGGCGATCCCTGGCTGGTGCTGGCCGATTTCCAGGCCTATATCGAGGCGCAGCAACGGGTGGAAGCGCTATGGCGTGACCCCGAAGGCTGGACCCGCGCCGCCATCCTCAATACGGCACGAACCGGCATGTTCAGTTCGGACCGTTCCATTCGTGACTATCAGCAACGTATCTGGCAGGCACCGCGCTAAGGAGCAGCAATGAAGCAAAATTCACTCGATCAGGCCGCCCGTGCCGCAGGCATTTCACTGGATTACATCGACGTCAACGGCAGGAAAGAGGCTGTCAGCGATGAGACCAAACGCGCACTGCTGGCGGTGATGGCAGAACCGCAGAAGGCCAGTAAATCCCCGTTGCCGCCGGTCGCGGTGTTCAGCGGCAGCAGTAAGCGACAGCTGACGGCTCAGGGCAGTGGCACTTACAGCTGGCAATTGCAGACTGAAAAGGGCAAACAGCACAGCGGTGAGTTAACCGCCGGGGAGCCTTTTACGCTGCCGGGACCGTTGACCCAGGGTTATCACCAGCTGACGCTCACTAAAGGAAAGAAAAGCTGGCAGACGCGGGTTATCGTCGCACCGCGCCGCTGCTATCTGCCTCCGGCGCTGGAGGCCGGAGAAAAACGCTGGGGTGCACTGGTTCAGCTTTATACCGTGCGCTCTGAACAGAACTGGGGCATCGGCGACTTCGGCGATCTCGATCAACTGCTGGTGCAGCTGGCTGAACGCGGCGGCGATTTCGTCGGGCTGAATCCGCTGCATGCGCTCTATCCCGCCAGCGCCGGTTTTGCCAGCCCGTATAGTCCGTCATCGCGCCGCTGGCTGAACGTAATCTATATCGACGTCAGTCAGGTGACCGATTTTCAGCAAAGCGCGGCGGCGCAGAAATGGTGGAAAAGCGCGAAAACACAGAAGGCGCTGACCAAAGCACGTGAGGCGGAGCAGGTTGACTACGAAGCCGTGATGGCGCTGAAGCTGGCGGCGCTGCGCCATGCCTGGACACACTTTCAGGCGCGTGACAGCCAGAGCGAAGAGCCTCTCTCCTTTGCTGCTTTTGTGCGTGACGGCGGTGACAGCCTGCGCTATCAGGCTGCCTACGATGGCATACAGCTGGAGCGGCAGGCAGACAAGTCGCAGCAGGGCGGCTGGCCTGCCTGGCCAGAGGCGTGGCGCAACAGTCAGTCGCCGGAAGTGCAGCAGTGGTGTGAACAGCATGAACAGGAGATCGCCTTCTGGCAGTGGCTGCAATGGCTGGCGCAGCAGCAGTTCTCAGGCTGCTGGGCGCACAGTCAGGCGCTGGGCATGAGTGTCGGTCTCTACCGTGACCTGGCGGTGGGCGTGGCGGAAGGCAGTGCGGAGACCTGGCACGACCCGGAGCTTTATCGCCTCAAGGCCTCGGTGGGCGCACCGCCTGACCGTCTGGGACCGCTGGGACAAAACTGGGGCTTACCGCCGATGGATCCGCATGTGATGCAGGCGCGCGCCTATCAGCCATTTATCGACATGCTGCGCGCCAATATGCGTGACTGTGGCGCGCTGCGTATCGACCATGTGATGTCGCTGCTGCGTCTGTGGTGGGTGCCAGCCGGAGATACGGCGGATAAAGGTGCTTATGTGGCCTATCCGGTCAACGATCTGCTGGCTATTCTGGCGCTGGAGAGCCACCGGCTGCGCTGTATGGTGATTGGCGAAGACCTCGGCACCGTGCCTCAGGAGATCGTCAGCCTGCTGCGTAAAAGCGGCGTCTTTTCATGGAAGGTGCTGTGGTTTGAGCAGGAGAAAGATGAGCGCTATCGCGCCCCTGAAGACTATCCACGTCAGTCTATCGCCAGCGCCAGTACCCATGATCTGCCGACGCTGACCGGCTTCTGGGAGCAGGGCGATCTGGAACTGGGCGAGAAGCTGGGTCTTTATCCGGGCGATGCGGTAAAAGCGTTACATGAGCAGCGTGCCGCACAGAAGCAGGCGCTGCTGGATGCGCTGCAGCAGGCGGGTGCCTTACCGGCTCGCAGCCAGAAGAAGGCGGAGAAGCTGGCTATGACGCCTGCGCTGAACCGGGCGATCCATCGCTTCCTGGCGGATACCGACAGTGCGCTGCTGGGGCTACAACCGGAGGACTGGCTCGGAATGACCACGCCGGTTAACGTGCCGGGTACGGTGGATCAGTACCCTAACTGGCGACGCAAGCTGAGCAAAACGCTGGAGGAGATTTTTGCGGACAAGGAAGTGAATGCGTTACTGAAGGTCGTGAGTCAGCAGCGTCAGTCAGGAAAGAAAGAGAAGTAAGAAGGGCGCGGCAGCCGGACTGCCGCGCTTTATCATCAGTAGAACGAGTGTTCGCCGCGCTGATGCTCGGTAATATCGCGCACGCCTTTCAGTTCCGGGAAGGCGGCCAGCAGCTCTTTCTCAATACCATCTTTCAGGGTCACGTCGATCATCGAACAGCCGTTACAGCCGCCGCCAAACTGCAGGATGGCGTAACCTTCATCGGTGATCTCCATCAGCGACACGCGACCGCCGTGGCCAGCCAGCTGTGGGTTGATCTGCGCCTGCAGCAGATACTCAACGCGCTCAACCATGGGCGCATCATCAGAGACTTTACGCATTTTGGCATTCGGCGCTTTCAGCGTCAGCTGTGAACCGAGATTGTCGGTAACGAAGTCGATTTCGGCATCTTCCAGATACGGCTTGCTCAGCTCATCAACGTAGGCAGAGAGCTTTTCGAACTTCAGTTCGGTGTCAGTAGCTTCAACTGCATCGGGCGGACAGTAAGAGACGCCACACTCGGCTGTTGGCGTACCCGGGTTAATCACGAATACGCGAATCTGGGTGCCATCTTCTTGTTTGGATAGCAGTTTAGAAAAATGTTCCTGGGCAGAGTCAGTAATTCGGATCATGTCGATTGCTCAATAGTTGACTAATTTAGTTGGTTATAATACGCCCATCAATGACGCTCTACAAGGTACGGCACAGGCACCAGACCTGCACGCTGGCGGCACCCTGCGCCAGTAACAGACGACTGATTTCATCTACGGTACTGCCGGTCGTAATGACGTCATCCAGCAGGACGATATGGCGTCCCTGCACCGCCATTTCAAGGCGGAAGGCACCGCGTAAGTTGGTGCGGCGCTGCCGGGCGCTGAGCTGATGCTGTAATGCGCCCCTGCGCCTGCGGGAAACACCTTCACGCCATTCACATCCCAGCCAGTGCGCCAGCGGAGCGGCCAGCAGTACCGTCTGATTGAAGCCGCGCTGCCAGCGTCGCCGCCGGTGCAGCGGAACCGGCAGCAGCAGATCGGGACGCGGCACCGTGCCACGCCGGTAAACATTCAGCCAGCTTAGCAAAAGCAGCCGCGCCAGCATCACCCTGAGTGCGGTTATGTGAGAAAACTTCAGCTGATTAACCCACTGGCTGAACGGCGGACAGTAGTCATTGACGCAGACCAGCGCCTGCCAGGCAGGCGGTTTAAGCTGGCAGCGACCACAGGCGACCTTTGCTGAGCCTGCCGGTAATCCGCAGCGTGGGCAGAGCAATGGCAACGGCGGTAATCCGCGCAGGCATAAACTGCAGATGCCGTGCCGGGCTATCCGTAACGGCATCCGGCATAGCCAACACAGGGCGGGCATTGCTAGCATAGCGATCTCCTTATCAATTTCGGGATAGTAACTGATGACGTCGCTCTACTGGCACACCTGCGGGGAAGGAAAACGCGATCTTGTGCTGCTGCACGGATGGGGACTGAATGCCGAAGTCTGGCAAAGCATTATTCCGCGACTCAGCCCGCACTATCGCCTGCATCTGGTCGATCTGCCGGGTTATGGCCGGAGCGGTGATTTTGGTGCACTGACGCTGGCGCAGATGGCAGAAGAGCTACTGCCTTTGCTGCCACCGCAGGCGATAGTCGTGGGCTGGTCGCTGGGCGGACTGGTGGCAACGCAGCTGGCGCTGACAGCGCCAGAAAAGCTGGCTGCACTGATTACCGTGGCGTCGTCGCCCTGTTTCACCGCCACAGAGCGCTGGCCCGGCATTAAACCGGAGACGCTGCAGAACTTTCAGCAGATGCTCAGCAACGATTTTCAGCGCACGGTGGAGCGCTTTCTGGCGCTGCAGACGCTGGGCACTGAAACCGCGCGTGCCGATGCTCGACAGCTGAAAGAGGTGGTGCTGTCACAACCGATGCCGGAGGTAGCGGTACTGGATGGCGGTCTGGAGATTCTGCGCCAGGTCGATCTGCGCGACGCGCTACCGCAGATCAGGCTGCCGTTCCTGCGACTCTATGGGGCGCTGGATGGACTGGTGCCGCGCCGGATAGCCGCTGAGATAGATGAAATGTTGCCAGATTCGCCTTCGGTGGTTATCGAAAAAGCAGCGCATGCACCTTTTATTTCCCATCCTGACAACTTCTGTCAGCATATTGTTAACTTTATCAGTAATTTATCAGGATAGTGCTGCTTTATATTGGCAAAATCGCTGACAGCAGCAATACTTCTCTCTGTGAGCAAGGCCGCTGCAATTTTATGTGATTAGTCACGGAAATGACTATGCCGTTCCATACTGCCTTACGCGTTTAGCGGCTGCTTACATCTCACAATGGATCATGAATGAGGGTAAACATAATGAAGGTTTTTAAATGGGTTGTGGCTTCAATGATGATGGGCGCGATTTCATTTTCTGCGATGGCAGCGAAAGAAGTCACCAAAGAAGAAGTTAAGACAATGAACCTGCAGAAGATTGGCACCGTTAACACCACGGCGGAAACCACCTCGCCAATGGATGCTAAAAAAGTGCTGTCTAAGCTCGCTGACGAAAAAGGCGGTAAATATTACCTGGTGATCGCCGGTCGCGAACACGGTAAATTCAGCGCCACCGCTGAAGTCTACAAGTAATTAACGTAGCCACATGAACTGCCAGGCATCCAGCTTAACCGGCTGGGTGCCATCAATTTTCTCTCCGCTCACCACATCCTGCAACGTATGCGCCACCGGCAGTTGCGTCATCACTGACCGTCCACTGAGATTAAACACGCACAGCAGTCCGTCGCCGCTCTCTGGCTGATGACGGCTGAGCACCAGCACGGCATTTTCGCTGTCATAGATCGTCATCGGATTATCAGGATGAAACGCAGGCTGGCGACGTCGTAACTGAATCAGCTGGCCAAGACGGGTATAAACCTGCTGACGCAGCCAGTCATCGCCCGCCAGCGCCGCCTCAATCTGCTGCAAATCATACTTCTGCCGATTAATCGCCCGGTTGTGCCCGGCTGCGCGTACGCCATCATAATGGTTACGGCCGCCCAGAATGCTCTGGATATAGATAGCCGGCACGCCAGGAAAGACCAGCAGAATCGCATGGGCCAGCAAAAAGCGTTTCAGCCGCGTGGCGTCATCGTCAGCTTCGCTATTTAACGCATCCAGATAGGTGACGTTGATTTCATAGGGGCTGGTGGTGCCGTCGGGATTGTTTTTATAGGAGACCAGCGCGCCTTCCAGCGCCAGATCGCGCACTAGCGCCACAATCTCCACCTCCGACAAAATGCCGCGTGCCGGATTCAGCCCGATACCATCGTGGGATGCCAGAAAATTGAAGAAGGTGGTGTCGTTGCTGCTGAGATCCAGCGAACTGGCCCACTGCCGCAGTGCGCGCGCCGATCCGGTATGAATGGCGTGCAGGACCAGCGGCGGCAGTGAAAACTGATAGACCATCTGCGCCTCATCGTGCCCGTTGCCCAGATAACTGATGTTGTCCTGATGCGGCACGTTGGTCTCGGTGATAATCACCGTTCCAGGCGCGACATGGTCGGCAATGGCGCGAAACAGCTTCACCAGCTGATGGGTTTTTTCCAGATGAATACAGCGCGTGCCGGGCGTTTTCCACATATAGCCGACCGCATCGAGACGTACATAGTCAGCGCCACGGATCAGGTAGTCGAGCAGCACGTTGACCATGCGCAGCAACACATCAGGATTGGCAAAATTAAGGTCGATCTGGTCGGCGCTGAAGGTGGTCCAGATAAAGCGGGTGTCGCCATCAGCCATCTTAAACGGCGTCAGCAGCGGCGAAGTGCGCGGTCGCGTGACGGCACTGAGATCGGTGGCGGGCGGCATGCTGATAAAGAAATCGTTCCAGCCGGGATCCTGCGCCAGAAAGTGGCGGAACCAGGCGCTCCGTGACGACATGTGGTTGCAGACGAAGTCAAACATCAGCCGGGTTTCCTGATGCAGGCGCGCAATATCCTGCCAGTCGCCGCACTGCGGATCGACCTGATGATAATCAATCACCGAAAAGCCGTCATCGGACGACCAGGGAAAAAAGGGCAGCAGGTGGACCAGCGGAAACGTGGATTGCAGATGCTGCTGATAGAAACGGGAAAAGGTGCTGAGCGTGGGTTTACCTGCTTCCCGAAACTGATCGGCGTAGGTGATCAGCACCACATCCTGTTCATCCCAGTGTGCCTTACGTGGCAGCTTAATCGCCTCGCGGGCGGTAGCGATGTCAGCCTGCAGGCGCGCAAAGGTCGCCTCCGGGAATGTGCCAGCATAAATCTTCTCAATCAGATCGGTGATCGTTTCCATCGTGAATTGGGTGCCACAGCAGGTGTTGTTTTTATGACAGGCATCTTTTTAGCGTAGCGCGATGGCGGGGATTTTCAACCGGGGAGAAGGGTGTGAAAGGGGGGCCAGTTGATGGCCCCCTGAAAAGCTTAGCGTTTTTTACCGAACGCCGCAGCCAGCGCATCACCCATCGCGCTGTTACCCGCGGACGTGCTGACCGGACGTGGACGGCCTTTACCGGCGGCCGGACGTTTCTCTTCGCGCGGGGCGGCATGCTTCGCGCCGCCACGTGCATTGCTTTCGCCTGGCTGCTCATCAAGACGCATGGTCAGGGCAATACGTTTACGCTGGAGATCGACTTCCATCACTTTCACTTTGACGATATCACCCGCTTTCACCACCTGATGTGGATCTTCCACAAAGCGGTCAGAAAGCGACGAGATATGGACCAGGCCATCCTGATGCACGCCGATATCCACAAACGCACCGAAGTTAGTGACGTTGGTGACAGCACCTTCGAGGATCATGCCCGGCGTCAGATCGTTCAGCGTTTCCACGCCTTCCGCAAACTGCGCGGTTTTGAACTCAGGACGGGGATCGCGGCCCGGCTTCTCCAGCTCTTTCATGATGTCGGTAACGGTCGGCAGACCAAAACGTTCATCAATGAAATCGCGGGCGCTGAGATTACGCAGGCTGCCCGCGTTGCCCATCAGATCGCTCAGTGCCTGCTCGGTGGCGGCCAGAATACGCTCCACGACCGGGTAAGCTTCCGGGTGGACGGTCGAAGCATCCAGCGGATTGTCGCCGTGGTTAATGCGCAGGAAGCCCGCACACTGCTCAAAGGCTTTTGGCCCAAGACGGCTCACTTTCAGCAGCTGCTGGCGATTCTGGAAGCGGCCATTCTCATCACGCCAGCCGACAATGTTTTGCGCCATCATGCGCGTCAGGCCCGCGACGCGGGTCAGCAGCGGCACCGAGGCGGTATTCAGGTCCACGCCGACGGCGTTCACGCAATCCTCGACGACGGCGTCGAGTTTCTTCGCCAGCTGGCTCTGGCTGACATCATGCTGATACTGGCCGACACCGATTGATTTCGGATCGATTTTCACCAGCTCGGCCAGCGGATCCTGCAGACGGCGGGCAATCGACACCGCGCCGCGCAGCGAAACATCGAGATCCGGGAATTCCAGCGCCGCCAGTTCAGAGGCTGAGTAGACCGATGCGCCAGCTTCGCTGACAATCACTTTCTGTGCCGTGACCTGCGGGAACTGCTGCTGCAGATCCAGGAAGAAACGCTCGGTTTCACGGGAAGCGGTACCGTTGCCAATCGCCACCAGCTCGACCTGATGCTTAATGCAGAGCGCGGCAACAGCGGCAGCGGCTTTGGCGGTCTGGCCGGTGTGCGGATAAACGGTATCGGTCGCCACGACTTTGCCGGTGGCATCGACCACAGCGACCTTAACGCCGGTACGCAGGCCGGGATCCAGTCCCATGGTGGCACGCATGCCCGCCGGGGCTGCCATCAGCAGGTCGTGCAGGTTGCGGGCAAAGACGTTGATCGCTTCATCTTCTGCGCGTTCGCGCACCGTACCCATCAGTTCGGTTTCCAGATGCAGCATCACCTTGATGCGCCACGTCCAGCTCACGACGGCTTTACGCCAGCTGTCGGCAGGGGCGTTATTCAGGCGCAGGTTCAGGTGTTCAGCAATCAGGGTTTCGCCGTGGCTTTCACGCGGTGCTTCGTCGAACTGCGGATCGGCATTGAGCGAGAGTTGCAGCACGCCTTCGTTGCGGCCACGCAGCATTGCCAGCGCACGATGCGACGGTACGGTGCTCAGCGCTTCATGATGATCAAAGTAGTCACGGAACTTCGCGCCCGCTTCCTCTTTGCCTTCCACTACGCGTGAGACCAGGTGGGCATTTTTCCACAGGTAGTTACGCACTTTGGCCAGCAGCGCGGCATCCTCGGCGAAACGCTCCATCAGAATGTAGCGGGCACCATCCAGCGCGGCACGGACGTCTGCGACGCCTTTATCAGCATCGACATACTGCTCCGCCAGCTGCTCAGGGATGTGCGACGGATCCTGCCACAGTGTGTCCGCCAGCGGTTCCAGACCGGCTTCAATCGCGATCTGTCCACGCGTGCGGCGTTTCTGTTTGTAGGGCAGGTAGAGGTCTTCAAGCTCGGTTTTGCTGAGGGTGGTATTGATGGCGCGGGCGAGGTCGTCAGTCAGTTTTCCCTGATCGTCAATCGACTTCAGAATCGACTGGCGTCGCTCTTCAAGTTCACGCAGATAGCTGAGGCGGGTTTCCAGCTGGCGGAGTTGGGTATCATCCAGGCCGCCGGTGACCTCTTTACGATAGCGTGCGATAAACGGCACGGTATTCCCTTCATCTAACAGGCGAACGGCGGCATCAACCTGCTCTGGTCGCGCCTGTAGCTCACTGGCAATTATCTGGCTCAGAACTTTCATCATCAGGACTGTCTTGCTTTCCGGGTTGAGAAATAGCCGACAGTTATACGGATTGATGGTCAAAATTGCCAGAGACGCGGGCGGCTTTCAGCGATAATCTGAATCGTTATTGCGGGTAGTCAATCGCGTTGACATACCACAGTGCCGGACCCAGTGGCGTCTCAACGGTGGCGGCATCGCCGACCTCTTTTTTCAGCAGCGCCCGCGCCATCGGCGAGTCGATTGAGATGTAATCTTTGCGGCCAAAAATCTCATCGTAGCCCACAATGCGGAAGCGTTTGAGGTCGCCCTCATCGTTTTCAATTTCTACCCAGGCACCAAAGAAGACTTTGCCATCCTGCTGGGGGGAATAGTCAACAATACGCAGCTGTTCAAGACTTTTGGTCAGATAGCGAACGCGGCGGTCAATTTCACGCAGCCGTTTTTTGTTGTACTGATAATCGGCATTTTCACTGCGATCGCCAAGACTGGCAGCCCAGGTGACTTTTTTCGTCACTTCCGGTCGCTCTTCACGCCATAAATAGTCGAGTTCCGCTTTTAGCTTATCGAAGCCTTCGCGGGTAATAAGTCGGGTTTTCATGCTATACCGGCCACAGTGATCTCAGGAGCGACAGTGTAAGGCAAAGAGGGCGCAGCAAAAAAGAGTCGGGGAAAGGGTTTTTAAAGGCTAAAAACCCACGTTGATTTCCCCGGCGGCGAAAGGGTTGGTGCTGTGATTCAAAATCAAACCAGTAATCTGAAGCCAGTAGATGCTTAAACTTATTTTCCGGCGTGAGTCGCCGTGGTGGTCGAGGTGCCGGTGCTGTGACCGTCACCGCCGCCGCCGCCCATGGTGGCCAGCGCAACGCCCAGCAGGGCTGCGACTGCACCCACACCGATGGCGTCAGAGTTACCTTTTGCAGTCGTTGTCGCTGCTGCACCGGCGGCTTCACCGGTTGCTGTGGCAGCATAACCTGGGCTGACGCTGCCTAATGCCAGCGCGCTCAGCAGTAAAATTGTTTTTTTCATTGTGTATTCCCCGTTGAGACATCGAATGTTGCCAGAGCAGTCTGGTTCAAAACGAGAGGGGCGAAAAGTTGGCTTTACTGATTGATTTAAAGGGCTTTAATTTAAAATGGCCTTGCTGAGAGGGCCGCTGAAACTAATCCGAGAGGAGCGTGGGGCGTTACGCAGGTTTACTGGAATATTATGCTGCCGCTTCGCTGTTGAGGTAGATTATCTGGAGCTTATCTACAATGATGGCTGATCATTAAGTCAAATTATCTGCTAACTCACTGAATTGATTCATTGATTAAAAACTGGCTCGCTTCTGACGCCAGCGATACAGAGAAACAGGGCCTTTTTTTCAGATTTGCCGTATCAGGGGCCGGGCAGGGGCAAATGGGTTAAAACAGGCCCGAAATCACCTTAATTCAAATATAAGCTCCTGTTTAATATGCTTTGTAACAATTTTGGCTAGAATATAAACCATTAATGACTGTCACTATAAGGCATCTTTTTTTAACAATGTTGGCTCAGGCAATAGCGCCTTTGGGAGTTGAAAATGCAAGAGAACTACAAAATTCTGGTCGTCGATGATGATATGCGTCTGCGTGCACTGCTTGAACGCTATCTCACCGAGCAGGGCTTTCAGGTGCGCAGTGTCGCTAATGCCGAGCAGATGGATCGTCTGTTAACCCGTGAATCCTTTCATCTGATGGTGCTCGATCTGATGTTGCCGGGCGAAGATGGCCTCTCTATCTGCCGTCGTCTGCGCAGTCAGAGCAACCCGATGCCCATTATCATGGTGACCGCCAAGGGCGAAGAGGTGGACCGTATCGTGGGGCTGGAGATCGGCGCTGACGACTACATTCCCAAGCCTTTCAACCCGCGTGAGCTGCTGGCGCGTATCCGCGCGGTGCTGCGCCGTCAGGCCAACGAACTGCCAGGCGCACCGTCGCAGGAAGAGGCGATTATCGCCTTCGGTAAATTCAAACTTAACCTCGGCACCCGCGAGATGTTCCGTGAAGATGAGCCGATGCCGCTGACCAGCGGTGAGTTTGCCGTGCTGAAAGCGCTGGTAAGCCACCCGCGTGAGCCGCTGTCCCGTGACAAGCTGATGAACCTGGCGCGTGGCCGTGAATACAGTGCCATGGAACGTTCGATCGACGTCCAGATCTCCCGCCTGCGTCGCATGGTGGAAGAGGATCCTGCGCATCCGCGTTATATTCAGACCGTCTGGGGTCTGGGCTATGTCTTTGTGCCGGACGGCAGTAAAGCATGAAGCGACTGCGCTTCTCGCCACGGAGTTCGTTTGCCCGCACCCTGCTGCTGATCGTTACCCTGCTGTTCGTCAGCCTGGTCACGACCTATCTGGTGGTGCTGAACTTCGCCATTCTTCCCAGCCTGCAACAGTTCAATAAGGTGCTCGCTTACGAAGTTCGTATGCTGATGACCGACCGGTTGCAGCTGGAAGATGGCACGCAGCTGGAAGTGCCCCCGGCGTTTCGCCGGGAAATCTACCGCGAACTGGGGATCTCGCTCTACACCAATGCAGCAGCAGAGGAGAGCGGATTGCGTTGGGCGCAGCACTATGAATTCCTGAGCGAGCAGATGGGGCAGCAGCTCGGCGGTCCGACCGATGTCCGGGTTGAGGTGAACAAAAACTCACCGGTGGTCTGGCTGAAAACCTGGCTGTCGCCCGATATCTGGGTGCGGGTGCCGCTGACGGAAATTCATCAGGGCGACTTCTCACCGCTGTTCCGCTATACCCTGGCGATTATGCTGCTGGCGATTGGCGGTGCCTGGCTGTTTATCCGCATTCAGAACCGACCCCTGGTGGATCTGGAGCACGCCGCTCTGCAGGTGGGACGCGGGATTATTCCGCCGCCGCTGCGTGAGTATGGCGCGTCAGAAGTGCGATCGGTAACGCGTGCCTTTAATCAGATGGCGGCCGGGGTGAAGCAGCTGGCGGATGACCGCACGCTGTTAATGGCGGGCGTCAGCCACGATTTGCGTACGCCGCTGACCCGTATTCGTCTCGCCACCGAGATGATGAGCGAGCAGGATGGCTATCTGGCCGAATCGATTAACAAAGATATCGAAGAGTGCAACGCCATCATCGAACAGTTCATCGACTACCTGCGCACCGGTCAGGAGATGCAGACCGAGCGCGCCGACCTGAACAGCGTGCTGGGTGAAGTGGTGGCGGCGGAAAGTGGCTACGAGCGTGAAATCGAAAATGCGGTGATGCCGGAAGAGTTAATGCTGGATATCAACCCGCTGTCGATTAAGCGCGCGCTGGCTAACCTGGTGGTCAACGCCGCACGCTACGGCAATGGCTGGATCAAGGTCAGCAGCGGACGGGAACTGCATCGCGCCTGGTTCCAGGTGGAAGATGATGGACCTGGCATCAAGCCGGATCAGCTGGCGCATCTGTTCCAGCCGTTTGTGCGGGGCGACAGCGCCCGCAGCACCAGCGGAACCGGTCTCGGCCTGGCGATTGTACAGCGGATTATCGATGCCCATCAGGGCTCGCTGGAGATTGGCGAAAGCGAACGTGGCGGGTTACGTATTCGTGCCTGGTTGCCGTTAGTGGAAACGATGGCGCTGAGTCACAACAATGGCAGTAACAGCATCTCAAACTGATAAACGCGGCGCGGCAGCATCACTGCCGCGCCGGTTCTTTTAGCGTTGCGGGCCGGCTTTCACCAGCGCAGCACCTGCGGCGTTATCTGTATACTTGTCGAAGTTATCAATAAAGCGCTGTGCCAGACCTTCGGCGGCAGCGGTCCACTTCTCTTCACTTTCCCAGCTACGACGCGGATCGAGCGTGTCACTGTCCAGCTCGCCCAGCGCAACCGGCATCTGCAGATTAAAGATTGGCAGCGTTTCTGTCGGTGCATCATCCAGCTCACCCGCCAGGATTGCATTGATAATGGCGCGGGTATTCTTCAGTGAGATGCGTTTGCCACTGCCGTTCCAGCCGGTATTGACCAGGTAAGCCTGCGCACCGGACGCCTCCATCCGCTTCACCAGCACTTCAGCGTACTGCGTCGGATGCAGCGTCAGGAATGCCGCGCCGAAACAGGCGGAGAAAGTCGGGGTCGGTGCTGTCACGCCACGCTCGGTGCCGGCCAGTTTGGCGGTGAAGCCTGACAGGAAATGATACTGCGTCTGCTCCGGCGTCAGACGTGAAACCGGTGGCAGCACGCCAAACGCATCGGCGGTCAGGAAAATCACCTTCTTCGCGTGGCCCGCTTTTGAGACCGGCTGCACGATATTGTCGATGTGATTAATCGGGTAGGAGACGCGGGTGTTCTCTGTTTTGCTGCCATCAGCGTAATCAACACTGCCATCTTCGCGCACTACCACGTTTTCCAGCAGCGCATTGCGGCGAATGGCGCGGTAGATCTCCGGCTCAGCCTGCTCAGAAAGATTGATGGTTTTGGCGTAGCAACCGCCCTCGAAGTTAAACACGCCATCATCGTCCCAGCCGTGCTCATCATCGCCGATCAACTGGCGGTCAGGATCGGTGGAGAGTGTGGTTTTGCCGGTGCCGGAGAGGCCGAAGAAGACCGCCACATCACCTGCTTTACCGACGTTAGCTGAACAGTGCATTGAGGCGATGCCTTTCAGCGGCAGCAGGTAGTTCATGATGGCGAACAGACCTTTCTTCATCTCGCCACCGTACCAGGTGCCGCCAATCAGCTGCATGCGTTCCGTCAGATTGAAGGCAACAAAGTTCTCCGAGTGCAGACCCTGCGCCTGCCAGTCCGGATTGGTGCATTTGGCCCCGTTCATCACCACAAAATCAGGCGTGAAGTCGGCCAGCTCAGCGTCTGTAGGCTGAATAAACATGTTTTTCACGAAGTGCGCCTGCCAGGCCACCTCGGTGACAAAACGAACGCTCAGACGTGAATCGGCATTGGCACCGCAGAAGGCATCCACCACAAACAGACGCTTGCCGGAAAGCTGGCGGGTCACGCAGCTTTTCAGTGCGTTCCAGGTCTCCTGTGACAGAGGCTGATTGTCGTTTTTGCCGGTGCCCTGGTCGTTCCACCACAGGGTATCGCGCGTGGTGTCGTCACGCACAATGTACTTATCCTTTGGCGATCGCCCGGTGAAAATCCCGGTGTCTACTGCAATCGCGCCGCTCTGCGTCAGGGTGCCACGAGCAAAACCTTCGAGGTCCGGGCGCGTCTCTTCCTGAAATAGCGTGTCGTAATCAGGGTTGTAAACCACTTCCGTGGTATCCACGATGCCCAAAGCGGCAAGGTCTTGCGAGGTCAGGCCGTTAACGCGCATTTTACTGCTCCTTAAATCGGTGTCTGTTCTGCAAAGCAGAGATAGGTTGGGATCGTGCCACCGGCTGTTGTATCGGGTGCGGTGAATCACTGACGGTTTACTGCGCGTCGTTACGACAGCCTGCAAAGATAACCGGGCTATTCAGGGCATCTGCCCCTGGCTTCCGGGCGTTTGCACGATCGCGCGCAGTTTACTCTTCTGCGTTAAGGGAAAAAGGGCAGTGATCTAAAAATGCGACTCAGGGCGCGTTAAGGCCATGTTTCGAACGTTTAAAAGATGTTATGAAAGTAAAAAAAGATAATTTGTCTGAAAAATTATGGGGATAGGCTGGGGAATCGAGAAGGGGCGGCAGACGCCGCCCGATTAATCAGTGCAGTCGGTCGTTATTCTCATGGGAGTGGCTGCGGATGGCGGCAATGTCTACTGCGTCAAACACGTAGTTTGAGCCGCAATAGTCGCAGTGCATGTCAATTTTGCCATCTTCCGCGATGATCTCATCCACTTCTTCCTGCGGCAGCGTGGTCAGCACTTCGCCACAGCGTTCGCGCGAGCAGGTGCACTTGTAGATCACCGGCTGCGGATCGTAGAGGGTGACCTCTTCCTGATGGTAAAGACGCCACAGCGCCTCATTGGCAGGGAGATCGATCAGCTCTTCCGTTTTAATGGTTTCGGTCAGGGTCGCCAGGTGCTCGAAGACCTCTTTCTCCGTGTCCTGCGCGGGCAGCACCTGCAGCAGAATACCGGCAGCGCCTTTGTCGCTGGTGCGGATAAACAGACGCGTGGGCAGCTGCTCGGAGCGCATGAAGTAATCTTCCAGGCACGCCGCGAGGGTGTCACCTTCCAGCCCGACCACGCCCTGATAACGCTCACCTTTTTCAGGGGAGATGGTGATCACCAGATAGCCATTGCCGACCATGCTTTTCAGGGTGCTGTCGTCCGCGATGTCGCCTTTGATACGTGCGACGCCGCGCAGCTCCTGGTTGTTGTTACAGTTGATCACCGCCAGCGACAGCGGACCGTCACCCTGCAGCTGCACGGTGATTTCGCCATCGAACTTCAGCGTAGCGGTCAGCAGGCTGGTGGCGACCAGCATCTCACCCAGCAGCGTTTTAACCGGTGCCGGATAGTCGTGGTTCTTCACGGTTTCACGCCAGGTGTCAGAGACGTTCACCAGCTCGCCGCGCACGGCGGCATTTTCAAACAGATAACGGTGCAGTTGATCCTGGACTGACATATTTTTTTCTCTCACTGGAACGGGGCGATGGTGCGTCAGCGAAGACGGCGTTATTCATCGCCCGATAATTTAAACTTCATCAAATCGCGACGCTCTTTTTTGTCAGGTCGCCGATCGGGATGGGGCATAGTCAGCGCATTCATCTTGCGCGCCTGCGCCATTTTTTCGCGTTTTTCAATGCTGGCATCGGTTTCGTGATAGAGCTGCTGGGCTTCGCTGGCGGGACGGCGCTGCGCGGTGATACCCGCCACCACCACGGTGCGTTCATCATTGCCCTGACGCAGTGTCAGTTCCGCATTCATTTCTACCACTTTGCCGGGTTTGCTGCGCTGGCCGTTGTAATGCACCTTGCCGCCTTCAATCATTTCCCGCGCCATCGCCCGGGTTTTGTAGAAGCGCGCGGCCCACAGCCACTTGTCGAGGCGGACCTCTTCGCTGCTTTTCTCTTTCATTGCTGCTCCTGACTCAGATCAGCGTCCGGTAATCGTCCGTGGCGCGGTGACGCTGAAAGATTTGTTCAGGACGACCCGAATCGGGATTCTTAACGCCTAAACACCAGCCGATGCCCCATAACGTTGCAGCATCCAGAATCACTTCGCTATCGTCGATAAACAGCGTGCGCGGCGCAGAAAAGCCGGTGTGCTGTTGTACCGCGTGCCATAAACGCGGGTCTTCTTTCGGATACCCAAAGGTATGGGTGGAAAGTAATAAATCAAGGTGCGGCGCTAAACCTGTCTGCGCCAGTTTGACGTCCAGATTGTAAGGATGCGCGTTGGTCAGCAGAATCGTGGACTTTCCGGCGCGACGCAGGGCCTGCAAAAAAGGCAGCGTATCGTCACGCAGTGCGATCCGGCTGCGCATCGCCCAGGTCATGGCACGGATGTCCAGCGACAGCGCCTCTGCCCAGTAATCCAGACAATACCAGTTTAGCGTATGGGCGACGGCCTGATACTTTTCCGTGATGATCGCGTCGGCTTCTGCACGGGTGATGTCGCGTTGCTGGCTGAGCTGTTCAGGGACATGCTCCAGCCAGAAGTGGCGATCGAATGCCAGATCCAGCAGCGTGCCATCCATGTCAAGCAGCACGGTATCAATCTCAGACCAGTTGAGCATCGTAGTGTCAGACCCTGTAAAAAACCGGGCGACAGGGTAGCACAGAAGGGCAGGGCTCAGAATATCGAGCGCACGCTCTGCAAAGTGCCGAGGTTATGGTTGAAACACTTGTCGTAGTATTGCTGGATATCGATCATGCGCTGGCGATTACGGTGCATGCGACGCAGCGCCAGCAGTCCGTTGATCACGCCGCAGGTCAGCAGCACCAGCAGCAGCAATACGGTGCCGAGATAGCGCCACTGCGCCATAGCGTCCGGTTCATTGTGCAGCATGATGTGACGTGTGCCGTTGGCATCGGTAGAAATGCCAGTAATGATGCCGCTGGCGCTGAACGGCGTGTGCAGCAGCATGGCAGAAATACGTTGCAGCTCGTGCCACTGAGAGGGTGGATCAAGATCAAACAGTGACACGGTGGGCTGTGGCTGATTCACCAGCTGGCGACCCTCGTCGCTAACGATCAGGAATCCCCCTGGCGGCGGGCTGTTGAGATTTTCTGCCGCACGACGGGTTTCACGGAAAAAGAAGGTCGAGGTGGCGGTATTGACCAGATTTTCCAGCGCTTCGGCGCTTACCGGCCGCAGCAGCACATTCATGCCGTTGAGCTGACCGGAATCTGCCCGGCGCATCAGCGCTTCCCAGTCTTTAGCATTGCCCAGGTTCACCAGCGCATTTTTCAGGCGCATACAGTCCTGCGGCTGATTGCAGAGATCCTGCGTTTTCATCACCAGATCGGAGAAATCATCCAGCAGAATCATGCCGGACTTCTGAATCGCGGACGCCAGCTGTGGATTGAGTTTGGGATCGGTATTGGTTTCCGGATGCAGCTGCTTTGTCGTGGTATCCAGCAGCGCCGCGGCTTTGTCTATGATGTCAGATTGTGGCTGCGGCAATGGCATGGCGTTATTCCAGTAGACCGCCGAGCAGTCAAACGGCATATAGGCGTAACTGCGGTTGCTCTGGTAGTTGTCCGGCACGGAACACATGCCAGTGCCACTCACTTTGAGGTTGTCGCCAATATTCAGCGGCACGCTGCTGAGTTTATCGACGCTGTTGACCTCCAGACTATCCGTGCCTCTGGCCCAGGCCAGACTGAGCTTAATCGGCATACCCAGCGGGATCCAGGTGACCAGCATGGTCAGCACCATCAGCGAACCACAGGCCAGCACCACGTTTTTCCGCCAGCGCTGGATAGGGAAGTTTTTGACTTCATCCTGCAGCGACAGGAAACGTCCCTGACGCACCACCTGGCGGTTGAGGTAGATTTCGACATCCGTCACCTGACCGAGATCGTGTGCCACATAGGGCTGCCAGTGCGGGGGATAGGCCAGGTCAATAATCCCCAGCGTAATGTTGCTCTGCTCCTGATTAGATTCGCTGAACAGGCCCCAGCGCTTTGGCGCGCCGCGCAGGCAGTGAATATCACGCAATCCGCGCTCACCGGGAATACGATAGAGCAGCCACAGACTGGCCGCGATCGTGACTGCGCCCGTCAGTACCAGCCAGATCATTAGTGTGGTGGGCACTAGCAGGCTGAAGAAAAAGAGTAAGAAGGCAAGGGAGATCATCACCGCTTCACGCGTGCCGTCTGGCCGTGACAGCCGATACTCTTCCGCTGTCTCTTTGCGCACCTGCAGCAGTTCGACATTTTCCGTTTCTGCTTTGCGGATAGAGGCGTTGGTCGACACCGGGCGCATCAGTGTTGGCAGCGATTGCTGGTCGACCGCGTAATCCACCAGCGAGTGGCCGTTCAGTGAGATTACCAGCGGAATGGACTGGGTGCGGATTAACTCAACGTAGTTTTCGTCGGTGATGTACTGTTCCCACAGCGGCGGCAGATGAACTTCAACTTCATCCAGATAGTAGCGCCATTTATGGGGATCGTCAGTCGAGAGGCCATAGCGGGTAATGGCGCGGGTAACCGGATAGACATTGCTGCTCTGCGCCGTGAGTGTCAGACGTTCAGGCGCGCTGCGCTTATCGGTAGTCAGCGTGGTACGGGGCTGCTTTTCCAGCGCGGCGACATATTTATCGACCGCCTCACGCTCCTGGGCAGAAAGTTTACGGCAGGGCGGACTGATGAATGGCAGCGGTTTCGCCAACGGCGGGCGATGCCGCATAGCGTACCAGAACCCAATACCTGCCAGGATTGAACAGGTCAGCACTATGGCCAGGATCATAAAGATTGTGCTCATGCTCTGCTCAATTCAGCCAAAATGCTGCCTTCACTTTAAACTTTCGCCTCCGGTTATGCTCACTATAAAAGAGGCATTCCGGAAGATTATATAACCCTGAGGAGTCAGACACCCGATGAAATAGTGCCAGCGTATATCTTATTGGCATTTGTTAAACCCTGCCTTGTCCGAATGGTAACTGGCACAGACTGGATTAAATATCGGTATTATCTGAAACTTATCGCAGCATATTGACTAATGCAAATTTAGTCTTAACTGATCACCAAAGGCTGTTATTCAATCGCTGTAATCTATGCAACGATAACGTCATTGCCTGACTGTCGCACAATTGCCTTTGGTTAGGTATGCTAATTCGCTCCAGATAGCCGACGCAGAATAATTTGAGGCTGATATGAAAATTCCAAAAAAACCCGACATCCTCAATATCACCGCCGTGGCACGTTCACGGTTATTCACTATTGAGTCGGTCGATCTGGCTTTCAGCAATGGGGCGCATCGCGTTTATGAGCGGATGAAGCCCTCTGAGCGTGAAGCGGTGATGATTGTGCCGATTATTGATGACCATCTGATCCTGATTCAGGAGTATGCCGTCGGACTGGAAACTTACGAGCTGGGTTTTCCGAAAGGGCTGATCGATGCAGGTGAAACCGTGAATGAAGCGGCGGTGCGCGAACTGAAAGAAGAGGTGGGTTTTGGTGCCGAACAGCTGACCACGCTGGGTAAGCTCACAATGGCCCCCTCCTATTTTTCCAGCAAGATGAATATTGTGATAGCGGAAGGTCTCTACGCCGAAAAGCTGGAAGGCGATGAGCCGGAGCCGCTGATTGTCCACCGCTGGCCGCTGAGCGATATGCTGTCGCTGCTGGACGAACCCGATTTCCGCGAAGCACGCAATGTCAGTGCGCTGTTTATGGCGCGCGAATGGCTGGTGAAACAGGGGCGGCTGAATTACTGAAGCGTAACGGCTGAGAAAAGAAACGCGCCTGCCACAGGCGCGTTTTTGCTTTATTCAGCAGTAACTTTTTCCTGTAAGGACGATGATCGCTTTAAGAGTGGCGCGGTCAGCAGGTAAATGACACACGCGACAAGAATTGAATTAAGCACCGGTACGCCGCGCTCAACCAGCAGACCCGTGGCTGCACCTGCGACGCTGGCGATCAGCGCGGGCCAGCCAATAAGCTGGGAGGTTGCCGGTAAGGCATCGCTGGTACGACTGAGCGCCAGCGTCTGTCGGTCAGTTTTCAGTACGTAATAGTCAACGATCATTACGCCCAGTATCGGCGGGAAGATGACGCCCAGCAGTTCCAGAAAATCGACAAAACGATCAAGAATCCCGAACACTGAACAGAGTGTACCGAGCAGCCCCAGCAGCAGCGTAATCATCTGATAACGCGGTTTATAGCCGGTCACGCCTTCAATCGCGTTAGCGATGCCCAACGTGGATGAATAGAGATTCAGGTCATTGATGCGCAGGGTAGAAAAAACGACAGCCAGCAAACCCAGTGAACTGGTGGTTTGCGTAATAATCGCGATGATATCTGATGTCTGCAATTCTCTGGCGATAAGAATCGCTACGCCATTGACCCCATATTCGCCCGCCAGAATGGTCAGCAGCGTGATGGCAAACACATCTTTGCCGTGACGTGAGAAGCGCGTCAGGTCAGGCGTCATCAGGCTGGCAAGAATTGCGCCGCCAATCACCATGGTCATCGCGGCGCTTATGGTAATGGCCTGGCTGGCGATAACCGGCGGTATATTCTGGCCAGACTGGCTGTGAAATGCGTGCCAGAAAATCCAGCCGACCAGCGCGATGAAAAGCGGAACCGCAATGCGTGCGGTAAAGCGTAGCGCCTTAAAGCCAAAGGTAACCAGTAACGTCAACACGGTACCTGAGAGTGCGGCCGACTCTGCAAAGCTGAGCTTGCCATTCAGGGCATAGCTCAGCGATCGGGCAAACACCGCGTTCTGAATGCCGAACCATCCCAGCAGGCTGACCGCGACCAGCAGGCCAATCAGCACAGAGCCGTGGCGACCAAAACCACACCAGCGCGCCAGCAAGCTCCCCGGCAGTCCCTCGCGCATTCCTGCATAGCCGAGCGCAAAGGTCAGCACGCCAAACAGCAGGCTGGCCAGCGTGATTGCGGTAAACGCCTCTGCCAGCGTCATGCTGTTGCCCAGAACCGCGCCGAGCATAAACTGATCCAGCGCAGTCAGCATACCCATATGCACAATAGCGACGCTCAGCAGTGAGAGCCGTTTGTTTGCCGGGACAGGGCTCAGTGGATAATCATCAAATTTACTCACGACAGGGTTTCCTTACCGTTTATATATAAATAACGCCTGTGCTGAGAAACCGCTCTGGCAGATAATTCTCCAGTGACTCCGCACGGCAGTAGCTTTCAAATTGTTGTAGCGAATGCACACCCGCTTTTTGATACAGCGTGGTGATGCGATTACCGACAGTTTTTACGCTGAGGTTATAGATGCGGGCGATCTCTTTTGCGCTGAAGCGCCGTAGCAGCAGAAAAATGACATCCAGCTCGGCGGGGGTGAACAGGGCATGTTCCAGACGCGTCGTCAGTACAGAGGATTTTCTGGGGTCGATAAAGATCATTGCCGTAAGGTTATCAACCGGACGAGCATTCCAGATGCAGCCCAGCCACTGATTTCGATTGTCGAAAACAGGGTATTTTTCACTGATAAACGGGGTGAGATAATTGTTGCCATACCAGTAATGGGTTTCAATCACGGCTACGCAACGGTTATTCAATTTTACCTGTTGATCGTGATCGCAGAATTCATCGGCGCAATCACTCCAGCGCGTGGGAAACTCACAGTCTTTTTTTCCCTCTAATAAATAACTTTTAGGCGTAGCAGTATACAATTTCGCAGCTTCATTCATATAAAGATGCTGCGATGCAGCATTCTTAAAACCCCAGGGCGTTGGTAATAAATCCATGGTGGTGGCGAATGCAGAAATGAATTCATCGATACTACGGTATGGGCTGTCCATGGCGCCTCGCTGAAAGCGTTCAGATTATAATCTTTTTGCCAGATAATAACGTGCGTAGCGCTGCGCATAGCCATCCTGTTCGCCATAAACGCGATAACCCAGCTTTTCGTAGAAACCACGCGCCTGAAAACTTAACGTGTCAACGACGGACATATGGCAGCCTCGATTTCGTGCTTCCTCTTCCGCCGTCTGCATCAGCTGACGTCCGGTACCAAGCAGGCGCCAGGCATCATCTATCCAGAGGTAGTGAATATCCAATGTGCCGCACCAGGTATGGGCTAACAGGCCACCCTGGATATTTTGCTGATCGTCATACAGGATAACATTCAGCGTTTTCATGTTAATGTCAGCAAAGCGTCCATTATGCTGCCAGAGTCGCTGAATAATATATTCTTCGGTTTTGGGGTCTTGCGTATGGCCCACTTTAATTTCCATATACAAAATATCCATAGGTGATTAAATCAAATTAGAGGTTTTTTGAGCTTTCTATTCTTATCATGATGATAAGCGATGCGCAAGAGTTAGTATTCCTCCTGTTATTTATCGTAATTAACAGTACGCTGGTAACCGTTGTTTGTTTGATATGCCAATAATTATATTTGCTGGCACCAGGGAAGACTAAGCTAATCATAGCAATATAATAACTATATTATTTTTTTCGGTTCACTTACTGAATCGCTTAATACACATTGCTTTATATTGTCAGACTCAATTAATGCCGATCGCTCAGAGTGATCGGCATTTTTCTCAGCAACAGATGATGCTTTCTTCGGTTTTTACCTTTCTTATTTCCCGCCCCGACTGACTGAGCCGCGCAGGTACGCAAAGCATCGCCTGTTTCGTCAGGATAAACGGGCCGATAAAAAAGGCTGGTCACCTTACAGTGACCAGCCTCAGACAATTTAAATTGATGGATATCACATCAGAACAGCTCGTGACTCTCGCCGTTATCCATAATCGTCGTACCCACATCATGCACCGAATATTCGGTTGGCTGGGTGCCATTGATGAAGTACTCCTGACGGGTGTTGCCACCGCCATTGGCCAGCTTGCCGGTGCTGCGGTCGATAGTCACTGTGATCACGCCATCCGGCGGGGTTAACGGCTGTACCGGCACACCGTCCAGCGCGCTCTTCATGTACTCATCCCATGCCGGTTGTGCACTCTTCGCACCACCTTCATAGCCCGAAATCTGATCGGGAATCGCACCGGAGAGCGTGCTGCGGCCCAGATTGCGGCGCGCATCATCAAAACCGATCCAGACTGACGTCACCACGCCAGGGCCGTAACCCGAGAACCAGGCGTCTTTCGAGCTGTTGGTGGTACCGGTTTTGCCGCCGATATCATTACGCTTGAGGTCACGCCCGGCACGCCAGCCGGTTCCCATCCAGCCCGGTTCGCCAAAGATATTACTGTTCAGCGCGCTCTTAATCAGGAAGGTGAGTGGGGTATTGATCACGTGCGGCGCATATTGCTGCTCACCCTGCTGTGCCTGCGCAGGAACCTGCTCCAATTCAGGCTGAGGAACCGCCTGATTCTGGTTGTTATTTGAAGCAGCAACGTTCTCGACGCTCTCTTCATTCAACGCCAGCGCTTTTTTGGTCTCACCGTAGATGACCGGCAGATTGCACTGTGGACAGGCGATCTTCGGTTTCTCTTCAAATACGGTGCCGCCCTGTTCATTCTCAATTTTGGTAATGAAGTAAGGATCGACCAGGAAGCCGCCATTCGCCATTACGGAGTAGCCGCGTACCACCTGTAACGGTGTGAATGAGGCTGCACCCAATGCCAGCGACTCGGTGTGCACAATGTTCTGAGCCGGGAAACCAAAGCGCTGCAGATACTCTGCGGCGTAGTCTACGCCCATCGCACGCATCGCACGTACCATGACGACGTTTTTCGACTGGCCGAGTCCCTGACGCAGACGAATCGGACCATCATACGTTGGCGGTGAGTTCTTCGGACGCCAGTCCGCACCGGCACCCGCATCCCAGCGGGAAATCGGCACATCGTTAAGGATGGAAGCGAGCGTCAGGCCGCGATCCATGGCGGCGGTATAGAGGAAAGGCTTAATGTTAGAACCGACCTGGCGCAGCGCCTGGGTCGCACGGTTAAACATGCTCTGGTTAAAGGCGAAACCGCCGACCAGCGCGCGCACCGCACCATCATTCGGGTCCAGCGAGACCAGCGCCGAGTTCACATCCGGCATCTGGCCCAGCCACCAGTCGTCACCCACTTTACGCACCCAAATCTGCTGGCCTGCCTGCAGGACCTGCGTCACGCTTTTCGGCGTCGGGCCCTGCACGGTGTCAGACTTATAAGGACGTGCCCAGCGCACACCCGCCAGTGCCAGCGACACATTGCTGCCATCTTTCAGCATCACGGTCGCTTCATCGCTGCGTGCTTCTGTGACCACGGCCGGATGCAACGGTCCATAGACCGGCAGCGGCTTCAGCGCCTTCTCAATCTTCGTCTGATCCCAGGCAGGTTCACCCACTTTCCACAGCACGCTGGTCGGGCCGCGATAGCCATGACGCATATCGTAAGCCATGACGTTATTGCGCACCGAGGTCTGAGCGGCTTCCTGCAGACGGCGGGTGACAGTGGTGTAAACCTTGTAACCGTCGGTATAGGCATTGTCGCCGTAGCGTTTCACCATCTCCTGACGCACCATCTCGCTGAGATAGGGAGCAGAGAAGGCGATTTCCGGACCGTGATACTTCGCCACCAGCGGCGTATTGCGTGCCTCGTCATACTGCTGCTGCGTGATGTAATGCTGATCCAGCATACGCGCCAGTACTACGTTGCGGCGTGACAGGGCGCGGCTCGGTGAATAAAGCGGGTTAAAGGTGGACGGCGCTTTTGGCAGACCGGCAATCATCGCCATCTCACTCAGCGACAGCTGGTCAACCGGCTTACCAAAATAGACCTGCGAAGCTGCACCGACGCCATAAGCACGGTAGCCGAGGTAGATCTTATTCAGGTAGAGCTCAAGAATTTCATCTTTGTTCAGCAACTGCTCAATGCGGATCGCCAGGAACGCTTCCTTTATTTTACGCATCAGAGTGCGTTCCGGGCTCAGGAAGAAGTTACGGGCCAGCTGCTGAGTGATGGTACTGGCACCCTGTGAGGCGTGACCGGAAACCAGCGCAATGCTGGCCGCACGGAAAATACCCACCGGGTCAACACCATGGTGCTCATAGAAACGGCTGTCTTCGGTCGCAATAAACGCTTTCACCATCACAGGTGGCACTTGCTGCAGAGTCAAAGGGATACGGCGCATTTCGCCATACTGGGCGATCAAATCGCCATCGGCGCTGTAAACCTGCATCGGGGTTTGCAGACGCACATCTTTCAGCGTGTTTACGTCGGGCAGCTGTGGCTCTATGTATTTGTATAAACCATAAATCGAGCCAGCTCCCAACAGGATGCAACACACTGCAAGGATCAATAAATACTTTACGAACTTCACCTGGAATTTCCCATCTCTTGTCGTTTGAGCAGTTTATAAACAACCGCGCGGTAGTATAAAGGCAAGCCAGACGCTTTGATATGTCCATCTTTCCCGGACGATAAGGAGATCGCGCGCATGGCTTTTCATACCTGGCAAATTGGGCTGGATATTCAGAATAGGCAGATTTGTGCCCTGGCCCTCCAGCCTCGTCGTGATGGCTGGCAGCTACGCCACTGGTGGCAGCAGCGGCTGCCGCAAGATACGTTAAGAAACGGCGTGCTGCAATCTTCGCCTGAATTACTGGCAACCTTAACGGCCTGGCGTCAGCGGTTGCCGCGTCGTTACTCGCTGCGTGTCGCGCTGCCCGCCCGGCTGGTACTGCAGCGCCAGCTTCCCCTGCCCGCACAGTCGCTCAATGAGCCTGCGCTGGGGCACTACGTGCAGGCGGCCGCGCGCCGTCTCTTTCCGCTGGAGCCTGCTGCGCTGGCACTGGATTACCGCACGGATGCACAGAGCGGTCAGCTCTGCGTCACGGCGGCCCGGCTGGAGATTATAGACCAGTGGGCAGCGCCACTGTTGCAGGCGGGATTAAAGCCGCAGGTGTTCGAGCTGACTACCGAAGCGCTCAGGCGGCTGGCCCGCCAGGCCGCGCTGCAGGAGGGTGCGGTACTGGTGCTGCAGCAGGATAACCGCTGGCTCTGGAGCGATGTGCATACCGCGGCTGACAACGGCGAAGCTGCCACGCTTGCGGCACTACAGCAGCAGGCCTTCCCCGATGCCCGTTCTGTCGTCTGGTGCTCAGCCGATAATTCTGCGCTGCCCGCTGGCGCCCGCGCGTTTTCCCCTTTTGATCTGTTCCATTATAAACAGCCGCCGTTACCGGAAAATCCGGGTGCCTTTGCGCTGGCGGCCGGGCTGGCGCTGCGCGACGGAGATCAATGATGGTCGCAGTGAATCTGTTGCCGTGGCGGCAGCGCCGTCAGCAGCAGCAGCGGCGACAGAGCCTTGTCGTGCTGTCACTGATGCTGAGTGCTGTTCTGGTGGGAGTCATGCAGCAAAGCTGGCGCATCTGTCAGGCGCGTGAGCAGGTGGCGCAGACGGGCAGGGTACAGCAGCAGGCGCTGGAAAACCTGGACGCGCAGCTGGCGCAGCAAAAGACATTACTGGCACAGCGCACGGCAGTGCAAAAACAGCAGGCGAAGCAGCGCCAGAAGGCATTGCAACTGACCGCATGGCATCAGTTCTGGCTCGATTTACCCGCGTTACTGCCTGACACCGCCTGGCTGACCCGGCTGGAGAAGCGCGACAATCGTCTCACGCTGGAGGGGCTGGCGCAGGATATGGCGGCGGTCCGGCAGTTCCGTGAGCAGTTAACCACCGTCGCGCTGTTTGGTCAGGTGAGGCAGGGCAGCGTTAAGCGTCAGGCTGATAGTCATTATCGCTTTTCACTGCGGGCAGAGGTGAAGGAGGTGACTGATGAATGAGTGGTGGGATCGCTGGTGGCAGATGGCTGCACTTCCGCGTTACGGCATGCTCGCTGCCGTCTCAGCCAGCCTGTTACTGATCTCATGGGTTTTCTGGTTGCGGCCACAGCAGCAGACGCTGATCGCTGAACAGCAGAAACTGTTGCAGTTGAACCGTACCCTGGAACAGCGGCGGCGGCAGTGGGGCCAGAACCCGGATATAGCGCAGTTGCAGGCGCAGCTGCAGTCGATGCAGACCGCCAGATCTGCACCGGGTGCATCGGGCCGGGCAGTGGAAGCGATGCTGGCGGCACGGCGTCATCAGCTGGAAGAGTGGCAGCCGGATTATCCTTCACGCACGCTGACCCTGCATCTGCAGTGGCCGGCGTTTCAGTCACTTTTTGCCGAGCTTGCCGATGCTTCCCTGACGTTTCCGGTGCATTTCCAGCTGCTGGCGCAGCCGCAGTATCTGGTGGCTCAACTCTGGCTGGAGCCCGACGATGCGCAATAGCCTGCTGATTTTACTGCTGTGCTGTGGCGGTGTGCTGGCACGTGATCCGTTCCGGCCTGTTGCCGGTTCGATTTGTGAGGCGCTCGTGGAGCCGCTTACCGGCTGGCGTCTGCAGGGGATCATTGGCCATGAGACGGATTTTCATGCCTGGCTGCTAAACCCGCAGGGTGAGAGCGTCGCAGTCCGCACAGGCAAGCCATTTCCCCTGTCGCCCTGGCAACTCGCTGAGATGACCCGCCGCAGCCTCTCCTTAGCGGTACCGAATAGCTGCACTGCACAACAGACTTCGTTTTACTTAAAAGGACGTTCGCATGAAAAGGATAGCTACTCTGCTGCTGCTCATAAGCTGCCTGCTGCCGGTTTACGCCGCTGATGAGGAGCCTCTCAGCCTGACATTTGATAACGCGCCGGTAGCGCGCATTTTACAGGCGCTGGCTGACTATCAGCAGATCAACCTGATGATAGCGCCAGAGGTGGAAGGGTCGTTATCGCTGCGGCTTGATAACCTGCCGTGGCATCAGGCGCTGGACCTGGTAGCGCGCATGGCAAAGCTGACGCTGATAGAACAGGATAATGTGCTGCTGGTCTATCCGGAGAGCTGGCAGCAGGCTCAGCAGCAGGCACGGGAAGCGGAGCAGCAGGAAAAGTTGCAGCAGACGCCTTTGCAGCAGCGCGCCGTGATATTGCGCTATGCCAGCGCCAGCGAGGTGCATGCCAGCCTGCTGACTGAACGGCAGTCGCTGATGACACCGCGCGGTAGCGTGACGGTCGATAAACGCACTAACGCCCTGTTACTGCGCGATACGGCGGCGGCTTTGAAAGAGACGGAACGCTGGATACGGGCGCTGGACCTGCCACTGGAGCAAATCGAGCTATCGGCGCATATCGTCACCATCAGCGAAGAACATCTGCAGGAGCTGGGCGTGAAGTGGGGATTGCAGGCGGGTGACGCCGCCGTGACAGACATCCTGCATCATCCCCGGCTGGATATTCCGCTGGCGGTGAGTTCACCCGGCATCAGCGTGGGTATGGCGCTGGCGCGCATCGGCGGTCAGCTGCTGGATCTGGAATTAAGTGCGCTGGAGCAGGAGAACCAGATTGAAATCATCGCCAGTCCGCGCCTTTTTACTTCACATCAGCAGACCGCGTCGATTAAGCAGGGCACGGAGATACCTTATGAAGTGTCGGCGGGAAACAGCGGTGCCACCAGTATTGAGTTTAAAGAAGCGGTGCTGGGCATGGAGGTAACACCGACGATTTCCGGGAATGGCCGCATCCAGCTGAAGATCCATATCAGTCAGAACATGCCGGGTCGCAGCATCAGAACCGGCGACAGTGACATATTATCCATCGATAAACAGGAAATTGAGACGCAGGTCACGGTCAGTGACGGGCAAACACTGGCGTTAGGGGGTATCTTTCAGCAGCAGCGCAGTCACGGAGAGAATAAAGTGCCACTGCTGGGAAATGTGCCGCTGATTGGCGGGTTGTTTCGTCAGCAATCGGAGCAGCGCAAAAAAAGAGAGCTGGTGATCTTCATAACGCCGCGATTGGTCAGGGAAGCAGCGCTTACGGCTGGATAAAACGGAAAATGCGTCCCTTAAGGCCATCTGCGTTGACGCAGGAGAGGAATTAGCTTACAAGGTTTAGCGATTTTCAATACGGTGTAACCGTCTATGCAGGGTAAATCCCGGCAAACAGATCAGAAAACTCCTCTGTAAGCAGCGTTGTAAAGACGCAGCGCTGGCGCGTTACAGTTTCGCGAACACAGGCCAATTCAGAAATGGATGTGCTGAAGGCAATATAATCGGTTGCCAAACAGCCTTGAGTGTTGAGATAATTTTTCATCTGACTCTTGCTAACGCTCATGAGGTCTCAGTTCCTGTCCCGCCAGCAAATGCTGAACGCGGGGTATCATTAACGAATTCTTAGTAATACCGACAAAATGGCAGAGAAACGCAATATCTTTCTGGTTGGGCCGATGGGTGCCGGCAAAAGCACTATTGGCCGTCAGTTGGCTCAGCAACTCAACATGGAGTTCTTCGATTCCGATCAGGAAATTGAGCGACGCACCGGAGCGGATGTGGGCTGGGTTTTTGATGTCGAAGGCGAAGCTGGCTTTCGCGATCGCGAAGAAAAAATCATTAACGAACTGACCGAGAAGCAAGGCATCGTCCTGGCGACAGGCGGTGGTTCCGTCAAATCCCGGGAAACGCGTAATCGTCTCTCCGCCCGCGGTGTTGTGGTTTATCTTGAAACCACCATCGAGAAGCAACTGGCGCGCACCCAACGTGACAAAAAACGTCCGTTGCTGCAGGTGGATTCACCGCCGCGCGAAGTGCTTGAAGCGCTGGCTGGCGAACGCAACCCGCTCTACGAAGAGATCGCCGATGTCACCATTCGCACAGATGATCAGAGTGCAAAAGTGGTGGCGAATCAGATTATCCACATGTTGGAAAAAAGTTGATCCAACGTTCGAAGGCTTTTTAACAGGTATCGGGCATCATGGAGAAGATCACCGTCTCACTGGGGGAACGCAGTTACCCCATCACTATCGCCGCCGGACTGTTTAACGATCCGGCTTCTTTTTGGCCGCTGACCGCGGGCGAAAACGCCATGGTGGTGACAAACCAGACGCTGGCTCCGCTCTATCTTGACCAGCTGACAGCGCGGCTGACAGCGGCAGGTGTAAAAGTGGATCAGGTGATCTTACCCGACGGCGAGCAATATAAGACGCTGGCCGTGATGGATCAGGTCTTTACCGCGCTCCTGCAAAAGCCGCACGGTCGTGATACGACGCTTGTCGCCTTAGGCGGCGGCGTCATTGGCGATCTTACCGGTTTTGCTGCGGCCAGTTATCAGCGTGGCGTACGCTTTATCCAGGTACCGACCACCTTACTGTCGCAGGTTGATTCTTCAGTTGGCGGCAAAACGGCCGTTAACCATCCGCTGGGCAAAAACATGATCGGCGCGTTTTATCAACCCGCGTCAGTGGTGATTGATACGGCCTGTCTGAAGACGCTGCCTGCGCGTGAGCTGGCGTCTGGCTTAGCGGAAGTCATTAAGTACGGCATTATCCTCGACGGTGCGTTTTTCCAGTGGCTGGAGCAGAATCTCGATGCTCTGCTGGCGCTGGATGAACAGGCGCTGGCGTACTGCATTCGTCGCTGTTGTGAACTGAAGGCTGAAGTCGTGGCGGCCGATGAGCGTGAAAACGGTCAGCGGGCGTTGCTTAATCTGGGCCATACTTTTGGTCATGCGATTGAAGCACACATGGGCTACGGCAACTGGCTGCACGGTGAAGCGATTGCGGCGGGCATGGTAATGGCAGCACGCACGGCTGAACGTCTGGGACAGTTCCGGGCGGAAGAGACCGACCGCATTATTGCCCTGTTCAGGCGTGCCGGTTTACCGGTGCATGGGCCGCAGGCAATGAGTGCAGAGATGTATCTGCCGCACATGATGCGCGATAAAAAAGTTCTGGCGGGCGAACTGCGGCTGATACTCCCGCTGTTGATTGGCCGCTCTGAAGTGCGTGGTGGCGTGGCACATGATATGGTGCTGGCTGCAATTAACGATTGTCAGCAACCCTGAGATTAAGCAGTTGAGTGGTGACGCGGCGCGCAGGGTGCGCAGTGCGGAATGCCGCTTTACGGAGGAGCCAAAATGGATGAGTTTAAACCGGAAGACGAGTTAAAGCCTGACGCCAGCGACCGCCGTCCCTCGCGCCCTCGTAAGTCCTCTACTGCGGCCAAAACACCGGTTTCGCGCCAGCGTATCATGATGGGCGTCGGGATCCTGGTTCTGCTATTACTGGTACTGGGGATTGGTTCGGCCCTGAATGGCCCGGATGAGAAAAAACCGACCACGGCGGGCACAACCCCTGCCGCCAATGGCGGTTCCGGCAGCGAGAAGAACATTGACCTGGGCGGCTCCTCTTCCATGTCCGGTGGACAGACGCCTCCGTCAGGTGCGCAGACTACCCCCGCCACCAGCGAAAATAACGCGGCGACCAGCGGTGATGCTGCCTCTAATCCGCAGCGCGACATCTCGATGCCGCCTGTGGCTTCAACGCCTACCCAGGCCGCACCGGTTGATGCGCCTGCGAATCAGCAGCGTGTCACGCTGCCGGGCGATCTGAACAGCGCGCTGACTAATCAGCAGCAGCAGGTTGACAGTGCCGCGATGGGCACGCAGGGCGGCAGTTCACTGCCAACGGCGCCAGCAACGGTCAGCGGCAATGCCGGAACGGCTGCTAATCCTGTTACGGCACCTTCAGTCCGTCAGACACCGAACAAATCCAATACCGCTGCTCGTCCGGCGCACGATTCATCGCATAAAACAGCATCGAAGCCTGTAACCCGTGACAGCAAAACGCACACCACGCCAGCGCGTACGCCAGTGAGTTCTGCGCCAGCTACCACGGCTGCGGGCAGCAGTTCAGCCAGCAAATCACTGCCAGGTGGCAGCTACACTCTGCAGCTGAGCGGTGCATCGAAGCCGGAAAGCCTGAATGCCTGGGCTAAGCAACAAAATCTGAGTGGATATCACGTCTACAAAACCACCCGTAACGGTCAGTCGTGGTACGTGCTGGTGAGTGGCTCCTATGCCACACCGGCCGATGCCAAACGCGCTGTAGCATCGCTGCCTGCAGACGTGCGTGCGAAGAACCCGTGGGTAAAACCCGTCAGCCAGGTGAAGAAAGAAGCCAGCCAATAGCGGATGTGGGGCCAGGCTCTGGCCCCGTTTTAAGCGCAGATCTGCTGTCGGTCCAGCCACAGCCTCACAATAAGATGTTATAACCACGACAGCATGAAAAAAAATCGCGCTTTCCTGAAATGGGCAGGGGGAAAATTTCCCTTAGTAGAAGAGATCCATCGTCATCTGCCGCAAGGCGACTGTCTGGTCGAGCCATTTGTTGGCGCGGGTTCGGTGTTTCTGAACACGGAATTTGATCGCTACCATCTGGCTGATATCAACAGCGACCTGATTAATCTCTACAACATTGTCAAAACGCGTACTGCGGATTTCATCCGTGACGCGCAGCTGCTGTTTACGCCGGAAGGTAACAACGAAATCTGTTATTACCAGCGCCGCACCGAATTTAATACCAGCACCGACGCCTACCAGCGTGCGCTGCTGTTCCTCTATCTGAACCGTCACTGTTACAACGGCCTCTGCCGCTATAACCTGCGTGGTGAGTTCAACGTGCCGTTTGGCCGCTATCGCAAACCCTACTTTCCGGAAGCCGAACTGTTATGGTTTGCCGAGCGCGCGCAAAAAGCGACGTTTGTCTGTGAATCGTACGATGTTACCCTGACCAGTGCTGGTAAAGGCTCGGTGGTCTATTGCGATCCGCCTTATGCACCGCTGTCGGCCACGGCCAATTTTACGGCTTATCATACCAACAGCTTCAGCCTGCGTGAGCAGGAGAATCTGGCGGCGTTAGCGGCACAGCTGGCTGCGTCGGAGCACCGGATTCCGGTACTGATTTCTAACCACGACACTGCACTGACGCGTTTATGGTATCAGGATGCAGTGTTACATGTGGTCAAAGCACGGCGATCTATCAGCCGGAGCATAGCCGGTCGCACCAAGGTCGACGAACTGCTGGCACTTTATCGCTAGTCTGTTTCGTCCGCGACCAACGCATTACGCCAGCCTGAGTGCTGGCGCACAACAGTGGGAGAATCGGATGAAACAATATTTGCTGGCCCCTTCAATCCTGTCGGCGGATTTTGCCCGCCTGGGCGAAGACACAGCCAAAGCGCTGGCGGCCGGAGGTGACGTGGTTCACTTCGACGTAATGGACAACCACTACGTCCCTAATCTGACCATGGGTCCGATGGTGCTGAAAGCACTGCGCGACTATGGCATCACTGCCCCCATCGATGTGCATCTGATGGTAAAACCGGTCGATGCGCTGATCCCGGAGTTTGCCAAAGCCGGTGCCACCTATATTACCTTTCATCCGGAAGCCAGCGAGCACGTTGACCGCACCCTGCAACTGATCAAAGAGCACGGCTGTAAAGCGGGTATGGTGTTTAATCCGGCGACCCCGCTGAGCTACCTCGATTACGTCATGGATAAGCTGGATATCATTCTGCTGATGTCCGTGAACCCAGGTTTTGGCGGTCAGTCATTTATTCCCGGCACCCTGGATAAACTGCGTGAAGCGCGCAGACGTATCGATCAGAGCGGCTACAACATTCGTCTTGAAGTGGATGGCGGCGTGAAGATCGACAATATCCGCGAGATTGCGGCTGCCGGTGCAGATATGTTTGTCGCGGGTTCTGCCATATTTGGTCATCCTGACTATAAAAAAGTGATCGACGATATGCGCAACGAACTGGAGAAAGCCAATGGCTCATTTCACTGATATTCGTGCGCTGGCGTTTGATCTCGATGGCACGCTGGTGGATAGCGCGCCAGGCCTTGCCGATGCGATCGACCGCACGCTGAAGGATCTTCGTCTGCCGCAGGCGGGCCTTGAGCGTGTCTCAACCTGGATTGGCAACGGTGCCGATATCATGATGGCCCGTGCGCTGACCTTCGCGCTGGGCCGTGAGCCGCAGCCGGAAGAGCAGCGCGATGCACGCGCGCTGTTTGACCGCCACTACGCCGACACCGTGGATGCGGGCAGCACGCTGTTCCCACAGGTGAAGCAGACGCTGGATGCCTTAAAAGCTTCCGGGCTGCCGATGGCGATTGTGACCAACAAGCCGACGCCGTTTGTGGCACCGCTGCTTGAATCGCTTGGCATTGCCGATGCGTTTTCGCTGATTATCGGTGGCGATGATGTGCCGGTTAAAAAACCGCACCCCGCAGCGATCTTCATGGTGCTGGGCACCTTCGGCGTACTGCCGAACGAGTTGCTGTTTGTTGGCGACTCTCGCAATGATATCCAGGCGGCGCAGGCGGCAGGCGTACCTAATGTCGGTATGACCTTTGGCTATAACTATGGCGAGCCGATTGCCACCAGCCAGCCCGATTTAACCCTCGACTCTTTCGACGAACTTTTGCCCACACTGGGGCTGTAAATATCAGGACTTAAGTATGAAACCCATCGTTTTCAGCGGCGCACAGCCGTCCGGCGAACTGACCATTGGCAACTATATGGGAGCGCTGCGTCAGTGGGTGCAGATGCAGGATGATTTCCACTGCATTTACTGCATTGTTGATCTGCACGCGATCACCGTGCGTCAGGATCCTGCTGCACTGCGTAAAGCGACGCTGGATACGCTGGCGCTCTATCTGGCCTGTGGTATCGACCCGCAAAAAAGCACCATCTTTGTTCAGTCGCATGTGCCAGAGCACACGCAGCTGAGCTGGATCCTGAACTGCTACGCCTATTTCGGTGAACTGAGCCGTATGACGCAGTTCAAGGACAAATCAGCGCGTTACGAAGAGAACATCAATGCCGGTCTGTTCGACTACCCGGTGCTGATGGCGGCGGATATTCTGCTCTATCAGACCAATCAGGTGCCGGTCGGTGAAGATCAGAAGCAGCACCTGGAGCTGAGCCGCGATATTGCGCATCGCTTCAATGCGATCTATGGCGATATTTTCCGGGTACCAGAGCCGTTCATTCCGAAGTCTGGCGCGCGCGTGATGTCGCTGCTGGAACCGACCAAAAAGATGTCCAAGTCTGATGACAACCGCAACAACGTGATCGGCCTGCTGGAAGATCCGAAAGCGGTTGTGAAGAAGATCAAACGCGCCGTTACCGATTCTGAAGAGCCGCCAGTGGTGCGCTACGACATCAAAGAGAAAGCGGGCGTCTCTAACCTGCTGGATATTCTGTCGGGCGTGACCGGTAAAACCATCGCCGAGCTGGAGCAGGAGTTCGAAGGCAAGATGTATGGCCACCTGAAAGGCGCAGTAGCCGATGCGGTATCGGGCATGCTCTCTGAGCTGCAGGAGCGTTATCACAGCTTCCGTAACGATGAAGCGCTGCTGGAGCAGGTAATGCGTGATGGCGCGGCGAAAGCACGCGCACAGGCGCAGGAAACGCTGAAGAAGGTTTACGAAGCGGTAGGCTTTGTCGCGATGCCGTAATGGCTGAGCGGATAAAAAACGGCGGGCATTGTGCCCGCCGTTTTTATTTGCCCATTCAGAACCAGCGCAGGCTGTCGCGCAGACTCACCACGCTGCCAATAATCATCAGGCTGGGGCTGCTCACCTGACCGGCTAACGCTTCCAGTTCGTTCAGTGTCCCGGTGACCACGCGCTGACGCGTGCTGGTGCCGTTTTCCACCAGCGCCACCGGCATATCGCTGCGCATCCCATGTTTTATCAGCTGCTGCTGAATTTCTCCGGCCTGGCCCAGCCCCATATAAAACACCAGCGTCTGCTGTTCTGCCGCCAGCGTCTGCCAGGCGAGCGTACCGGATTTCTGCAGATGCCCGGTTACCAGCCTGACGCTCTGCGCATGATCGCGATGGGTCAGGGGAATGCCACTGTAGGCCGCACAGCCTGATGCCGCGGTGATGCCCGGCACCACGCTGAACGGAATCTTCAGCTGTGCCAGCGCTTCCAGCTCTTCACCGCCGCGACCAAAGATAAAGGGATCGCCGCCTTTCAGCCGCACCACGCGTTTGCCGCACTGTGCCTGTTCGCAGAGCAACTGGTTGATCGCATCCTGCGGCACGCAGTGATGTCCGGCGCGTTTACCGACAAAGATGCATTCGGCATCGCGGCGCACCAGATTCAGGATTTCATTGGAAACCAGCCGGTCATAGACGATGACGTCTGCCTGCTGGATCAGCTGCAGGCCTTTGAGTGTGAGCAATCCGGCATCGCCCGGACCGGCACCGACCAGCGCTACTTCACCCTGTTGCGGAAGGTCTGCGCTAAAAAGTGCGTCGGTAATCTGATCCGCGCGTTCACCGTCGCCGTTAGCCAGCGTCTGGGCCAGCCGTTCGCTGTTAAAAAAGCGCTCCCAGAAGTGGCGTCGGGCATTGAGGGAGCCGAACTGCTTTTTCACCCGATCGCGCAGGCCGCCCGCCAGCTGCGCTAGCTGACCCAGATGCTGCGGCAGCATCGCCTCCAGTTTCTCCCGCAGCAGCCGCGCCAGCACCGGCGCGCGTCCACCGGAAGAGACGGCGACCATCAGCGGTGAGCGGTCAATGATCGACGGCATAATGGCGCTGGCCTGCTGCGGCGCATCCACCAGATTGCAGAAGATCTGCTGTTTTTCAGCTGTGTCAGCCACCTGCTGATTGACCTTGTTATCACTGGTGGCGGCGACCACCAGCCAGCAGCCGGTCAGCCACGCGGGATCGAAATGCCCCGACAGCAGCGTGACGGCTTTCTGCTGCGCCCATTGCAGGAAGGCAGGGGAGAAATCGGGGGCTCCGACCCACAAATCGGCACCGGCCTCCAGCAGCAGGCGCGCTTTTCGCTCCGCCACGTCACCCGCGCCGACCAGCAGACAGCGTCGGCCCTGCAGGCGGCAGAACAAGGGAAAATAGTCCATCAGAGGTCCTTAAAAAAGCCCGCTAAGGCGGGCTGTTAACAGGCGTTACAGGCAGACTTCAACCTGTCCGGCATTGACCCGCACCGGCCAGGCCGCCACGGAGCGCGTTTCATCCTCCATGCAGTAGCCATCGCTGAGGCGGAAATGCTGCTTTTTCAGCGGGCTGGCCACCCACAGCGCATCCTGATGTTCGGCGATAATGCCGCGTGACAGCACGCTGGCATCGGCAAACGGGTCGATATTGCTGATGGCATAGAGCTGCTCATCGTCGCGCGGGCGGAAAATAGCCACCTGCTGGCCTTTGACCAGCGCACAGACGCCCGTGGCGGGCAGGATCTGCGTCAGCGGGCACACCGGATTCCACTGGCTCATAGTTCGGTCTCCTCAATCAGGGTCACGGCAATACGTTCTTCGGGGCGCGCCGGGCGATGCTGGTCGCGCTCCGCCACCCGCTGCACTGCAGGGTCGCGCTGCGGCGAATTGATAAAGTGGGCAAAGCGCGTCAGCTGGCTCTCATCTTCCAGCGTCGCCTGCCATTCACAGCGAACGCTGGCGCGCAGCGCGGCGAGCTGCTGTTCCATCTGGCTGTTAAGGCCGAGTTTGTCATCCACGATCACGCTACGCAGATAGTCGATGCTACCTTCCAGACTCTCCAGCCACAGCGAGGTGCGCTGCAGGCGATCGGCGGTGCGGATATAGAACATCATGAAGCGGTCAAGATAGGTGACCAGCGTCTGCTGATCGAGATCTGCCGCCAGCAGGTCGCCATGACGCGGTTTCATGCCGCCGTTGCCGCAGACGTAGAGGTTCCAGCCTTTTTCGGTGGCGATAATACCGACATCTTTGCCCTGGGCCTCTGCGCATTCACGGGTGCAGCCAGAGACACCAAACTTCATCTTGTGCGGTGTACGGATGCCTTTATAGCGGTTCTCGAGCATGACGCCGAAGCCGAGGCTGTCGCCCACGCCGTAACGGCACCACGCGCTGCCTACGCAGGTTTTCGCCATACGCAGCGCTTTAGCATAGGCCTGACCGGTTTCAAATCCGGCCTCGATCAGCTGTGACCAGATAGCGGGCAGATCGTCTTTCTGCGCGCCAAACAAGCCGATGCGCTGCGACCCGGTGATTTTGGTGTAGAGCTGGTAGCGTTCGGCGATCTCGCCAATCACTTTCAGTCCCTGTGGTGTAATTTCACCGCCGGGCGAGCGCGGGATGACCGAATAGGTGCCATCTTTCTGAATATTACCCAGATAGAGGTCGTTGCTGTCCTGTAACGGCGCGTGCTGCGGCTTGAGCACATACTCATTCCAGCAGGAGGCGAGCAGGGAGCCCACCGCAGGCTTGCATATTTCACAGCCGTAACCCTGACCATAGCGGGCCAGCAGTTCATCAAAGGTTTTGATCTCTTCAACCTGAATCAGGTGATACAACTCCTGACGTGACCAGGCGAAGTGGGCACAAAGGTGATTATTGACCTCGATACCCTGACGACTGAGTTCACTGTTCAGTACCTGGGTGATCAGGGGGATACAGCCGCCGCAGCCGGTACCGGCTCGGGTGCTGCTTTTCAGGGCGGCCACGGTGTGACAGCCACCCTGAACCGCTTTGATGATGTCGCCTTTGCTGACGTCGAAGCAGGAGCAGATTTGCGCGCTGTCTGGCAGGGAGTCGACGCCGATAGCCGGTTTATCTCCGCTGCCCGCAGGCAGAATCAGCGCTTCAGGGTTATCCGGCAGTGGAATACCATTCAGCACCAGCTGCAGCAGGTTGCCATAGTCGCTGGTGTCGCCCACCAGCACCGCACCCAGCAGGGTTTTCTGATCTTCGCTGATAATCAGGCGTTTGTAGACCGATTTGCTTTCATCCAGCCAGACCACGCTGCGTGCGCCTGGCGTGGTGCCGCGCGCATCGCCAATGCCGCCGACATCGACACCCAGCAGCTTGAGTTTGGCGCTCATGTCCGCGCCGGTAAACGCATTATCGCGGCCCAGCAGCTGATCGCTGGCGACCTGCGCCATTTTGTAACCCGGCGCCACAAGGCCATAGACGCGATTCTGCCAGGCGGCGCACTCACCGATGGCGTAAATGGCGGGATCGCTGGTGCGGCACTGGTCATCAATGGCGATACCGCCGCGCGGACCCAGAGTTAATCCACACTGTTTTGCCAGTTTGTCCTGCGGGCGGATGCCGGTGGAGAAAACGATGAAATCGACTTCCAGCGCACTGCCGTCGGCGAACTGCAGCGTTTTACCGCCGTGCTCATGATGCACTATCTGCTGGGTGTTTTTGCTGGTGTGGACCCGCACGCCCATCTGCTCAATCTTGCGACGCAGCTGTTCCCCGCCTTGCTGATCGAGCTGTTCTGCCATCAGTACCGGCGCAAATTCAATAACGTGGGTTTCAATACCCAGATTTTTCAGCGCGCCCGCGGCTTCCAGTCCCAGCAGGCCGCCGCCAATCACCGCACCGCGTTTGCTGCGGCGCGAGCAGGCTTCAATGGCATTGAGATCTTCGATGGTGCGGTAGACAAAGCAGTCGCTGCCTTCGGCACCCTTAATCGGCGGGATCCACGGATAAGAACCGGTGGCAAAAATCAGCGTGTCGTAGTGAACGGCTCGCCCGGTGCTGGAGTGGATGAGCTTCTCATCACGGTTAATGGTGATGGCGCGCTCGCCCAGCAGCAGATTGACCTGATGTTTGTCGTAATAGCCTTCACGAACCAGCGACAACTCTTCGGCGGTGTGATGGGAGAAGTAAGCGGACAGGTGGACACGGTCGTAGGCGACGCGGGGTTCTTCACAAAAGACGGTCAGCGAAAACTGGTCGGGTTCCGCTTTCTCAAGTAACTCTTCTATGAAGCGGTGGCCGACCATGCCGTTACCGATAACGACGACATTGTGCTTGCTCATTTTTGCCTCAAATTTGCGATATCTGCGGCTACAATAGCGCGCCCTTTCTGACGCTTATTGATATGTATCAACCACAACGCCATATACCCATTAAGAGGTATATAGTTGATTTTAATTAGGTTTATCTGGCGCGGCTAACCTGCTGAATATCCTGCATTGCGGGTGAGGGTAGGAATTGTGCTAGTTTTAACCACACGGGTTTTTCGGATAAGGAATCAGCCATGCTGTCACCTAAGTGGATCAATAACGTGCGTTTACCCTGGCGGGAAGGATTGTGGCAAATCGAAATCGCCGACGGAAAAATAGCCCGGATTTCAGCCCAGCCGCCGCAGCCTTCTCCGGTGGAGCAATCGCTGGACGGCGAGGGCGGCTTAGCCTGCGCGCCCTTCATTGAGCCGCATATTCATCTGGATACCACCCAGACGGCGGGTGAACCGGCATGGAATCAGTCCGGCACGCTGTTTGAAGGAATTGAGCGCTGGGCCGAGCGAAAGGCGCTGCTCAGCCATGAAGATGTCAAACAGCGGGCGTTGCAGACGCTGAAGTGGCAGATCGCCAACGGCATTCAGTTTGTCCGCACCCATGTTGACGTGTCTGACCCCTCACTGACGGCGCTGAAAGCGATGCTGGAAGTGAAAGCGGAGATGGCACCCTGGATCACCATCCAGATTGTGGCGTTTCCCCAGGAGGGCATTCTCTCTTATCCTAACGGCGAAGCGTTGCTGGAGGAGGCCCTGCGGCTGGGCGCGGATGTCGTTGGCGCGATTCCGCACTACGAATTCACCCGCGAATATGGCGTCGAGTCGCTGCATAAAACCTTTGCGCTGGCTGACCGCTATGATCGGCTGATCGATGTTCACTGCGATGAGATCGATGATGAACAGTCGCGCTTTGTGGAAACCGTGGCGGCGCTGGCACATCGCGACGGCAACGGCGCACGCGTGACGGCCAGTCATACCACCGCGATGCACTCTTACAATGGCGCGTACGCCTCACGGCTGTTCCGGCTGCTGAAGCTGTCGGGCATTAACTTTGTCGCCAATCCGCTGGTTAATATTCACCTGCAGGGCCGCTTCGACACCTATCCTAAGCGGCGCGGCATTACGCGGGTAAAAGAGATGCTGGAGGCAGAGATCAACGTCTGCTTTGGCCATGACGATGTGTTTGATCCCTGGTATCCGCTGGGCACCGCCAACATGCTGCAGGTGCTGCATATGGGATTACATGTCTGTCAGCTGATGGGCTATGAGCAGATTGATGCGGGTCTGGATCTGATTACGCATAACAGCGCGAAAACGATGCAGCTTGCAGGCTATGGCATTCAGAGCGGCAACGAGGCCAGTCTGATTATATTGCCAGCAGAGAGCGGTTTTGATGCGGTAAGAAGGCAGGTCCCGGTGCGCTATTCAGTGCGTCGTGGCGTGGTGGTGGCGGAGACGAAGCCTGCAGAAAGTGAGATTTACTGGCGGGAACGGGAGCGCGTAGATTTCCGACGTTAATGAGCAGGGCGGCGATCGCTCGCCGCCCTGAAGGATTAATGCGTGACGTGACCGTGAGTACGATGACGGCTGACAAAGCCGAGCAGGGCACACATCACAAATACCACGGCGTAAAGCGCATTCGCCGTCGCCAGTGCGGTATGCACACCACTTTTCTCAACGATAGGCGCCGTGACCACAAAGGTCAGCATGGTGCCGACGGTGCCGCAGGTCAGAATGAAGTTCACCAGCTTCGGTGACGCCACTTTGGTCTGGAGCGAGCCGAGAGTGATGATGGTGGTATAGATAGCACTTGAGCTGAAGCCCAGAATCATGATGATCCATTTCAGCATGCCGGCATCGCTGCTGCTGACGAACCAGTACATCAGTACCGTAGCCAGACCCGCCAGCACCATCAGAATACGTTGCAGATCGAAGAAGCGCAGCAGGAAGCTGAAGGCCCACATACCGACCATATATGCCGTCCAGAAGCTGCCCACCAGTTGTCCGGCGTCATTGATGTTCATGCCCATAACTTTGGTGGCATATTCCGGCACCCAGGAGATAAAACCGAGCTGGCCCAGGATGTAGCAGAGTGCCGCGACAGCCAGTAGCAGCACGCCCACACCCCATTTCTCTTTCTCAACGGTCGGGCTGTTCTCAGGCTTACGCAGCACCGGGAACTCCACAAACAGCGTCATGACGAAGATGGCGACGTAGATAACGCCAATGCAGACGTAGACCCAGTACCACGGCAGCTGACGCGCCAGCAGAATGCCTGCCAGCACCGGAAACAGCGTGCCCGCCATGCTGAAGAAGGAGTCGGTAAACAGCAGACGTGAACCACGCTGACGGCCTTCATACATGTGAGTGATCAGGAAGGTGCCGATCGACATGGTGATGCCGCTGACCACGCCCAGCACAAACATACAGAGCGAGAAGATGGTCAGATCGCGGCTGGTCATCAGCCCGATTATCGCCAGCACCATCAGGACGAAGCCGAAAATCAGCTGGCGCTTCAGTGGCACAATCACCATCAGCCAGGCGTTCAGGAAGACCGCCGCCAGGATGCCGCTGTTGAGGAATGTGAAGGTGTTACTCATGCTGGAGATAGGGATCTGGAAATCTTTTGCGATATCGCCCATTACCATGCCGGTAACGATCACCAGCGCGCCGGTCAGCGCGTAGGAGAAGAAGCTTATCCAGGTAAGGCCAATACGATTACGGTTTGTCATGTTCTGAACCTGTTGAGAACCGGGTGCCAAAAAGTGTCAGAAAGTGTAAACGGAACTGTGATCTTAATAAACAAGCAGTGAAACTACAGATCCATATTTCATGTGTTGTGTGATTTTAATCACGCAATTACGGTTGTTTAACGTTTGCTCAGCGCTTTTGCCGCAACAGCGTAAATATAGGTAAAACGCTGGCTCATGGAATAGAGTCTCTTTACAATCAATCACGTTTTTGTGCCCGCTCTCCCAGGTAAGGAATCTTTCATGTTTAAACGTACTTTAACAGCGGCCATCACCCTGTTAGCGCTCTCTTCCGTTTCCGCCCAGGCGCTGGCCGCAAAAGGTGACACCCACGTTCTGCTCACCACCTCCGCCGGCAATATCGAACTCGAACTGAATAACCAGAAAGCGCCGGTTTCTGTGAAAAACTTTGTTGATTACGTCAACAACGGTTTTTACAACAACACCATTTTTCATCGCGTGATCCCGGGCTTTATGGTGCAGGGTGGTGGCTTCACCACGGATATGCAGCAGAAGCAGACCAACGCGCCAATTAAAAACGAAGCGGACAATGGACTGCGTAACCTGCGCGGTACCATCTCTATGGCGCGTACTGCCGATAAAGACAGTGCCACCAGCCAGTTCTTCCTCAACGTTGCGGATAATGCCTTCCTCGACCACGGCCAGCGCGATTTCGGCTATGCCGTATTTGGTAAGATTGTGAAAGGTCAGGATGTGGTTGAAAAAATTTCTCAGGTTCCGACCAAAGATGTGGGTCCGTACCAGAATGTGCCGTCCAAACCGGTAGTTATCCTCTCTGCCAAAGTCCTGCCTTAACGCTTTTTGTCGCCATCTGCGGATGGCGACCGCCTGTCGCTTCCGGCAAAGCCAGAATTTGCTCTTATACTTAGGGCAAAAAACTGAGCAGGAGGCGGTATGGCGAACAAACTCACCGAAAAACAGAAGGTCACTCTGTGGCAACAGCGGCGTAGCGCCAGCTATCAGGCCAGCTGTAAGCTGGAAGGCTTTGCGCCGAATGAAACCAGCCTGAACAGTGAAGATGCGGCTGCACGCCTGGCGTCACTGAGGAGGCAATATGGACTCTAATACCGCTGTGACCCAGGATCCTTACCTGTGGCAGCATGACACGGTGCTGAAAAATCTGGCCGACATTCATGACGCCGCGCAACTGCGCAAGGCGGAGCTGAGCTTCAGTGCAGCGCGTGCCGCCACGCTGGAACTGGGGCCGCGTAATCCCGGATTGCCTTACCTGCGCCAGATCCACCGCACGCTGTTCCAGGACATTTACAGCTGGGCTGGCGAACTGCGCACCATCGATATCTGGCGTGATGAGACGCCGTTCTGCCATTTTGAATATATCGAAAAGGAAGGTAACGCGCTGATGGCCGCGCTGGAAGAGGAGAAAGGCCTGGCTGAGTTGCCGCGTGACGAATTTATTCAGCGCATCGCTCATTACTACTGCGAAATCAATATGCTGCATCCTTTCCGTCATGGAAATGGCCGGGCGCAGCGGATTTTCTTTGAGCAGTTGGCGCTGCATGCCGGTTATCTGCTGAACTGGGAAGAGACGGATGCTGAAAGCTGGAAAGCCGCTAATCAGGCGGGTGTAGCCGGAGACCTGACTCCGCTGGAGCAGGTGTTTGCGAAAGTGGTGAGTGAGGCGGCTTAACCGCGTAGAATAGCGGCGCGGTTTATCATTCTGGACGCGTCATGCTGCTGCTTATCGACAATTACGACTCCTTTACCTGGAATCTTTATCAATACTTCTGCGAGCTGGGCGCGCAGGTTCAGGTGGTGCGCAATGATGCCATCACCCTGGAGCAGATGGCAGCGTTACCGCTGACCCATCTGGTGATCTCCCCTGGCCCCTGCACGCCGTCAGAGTCGGGCATCTCGCTGGCGGCGATTCGGCATTTCGCCGGTAACGTGCCGGTGCTGGGTGTCTGCCTGGGCCATCAGGCGATTGCGCAGGCCTATGGCGCGAAAGTGGTGCGGGCGCGTCAGGTGATGCACGGCAAAACCTCCGCGATTCAGCACACCGGCCAGGGCGTGTTCCGAAATCTCAATAATCCCCTTACCGTGACCCGTTACCACTCGCTGATTGTGCAGCGCGATTCCCTGCCCGATGCGTTCGAGGTGACGGCCTGGACGGTGCGTGACGGCGAGCCTGACGAAATTATGGGATTCCGTCATAAAACCCTGGCGCTGGAAGGCGTGCAGTTCCATCCCGAAAGCATTCTCAGCGAGCAGGGACATCAGCTGCTGCGCAATTTCCTTTCGCAATAAGTTGCCTTTGAGTGATTTTTTATGCATATTTTGTGATTATTATTTCAATGTTGCACAACAATCATTCAAATGGGGTCACTAATGGCAGCGGAAAAAATGGCGGTCACGCGGGAGACGTTCGATAACGTTATTTTGCCTGTTTATGCACCTGCGCAGTTTGTGCCGGTAAAAGGCAAGGGCAGTCGCGTATGGGATCAGCAGGGCAAAGAGTATATCGACTTCTCGGGTGGTATTGCCGTTACCGCACTTGGACACTGCCATCCTGCGCTGGTAGAAACACTGAAAAGCCAGGGCGAAACGCTGTGGCATACCAGTAATGTCTTTACCAACGAACCGGCACTGCGTCTCGCCAGTAAGCTCATTCAGGCGACCTTTGCCGATCGCGTTTTCTTCGCCAACTCCGGTGCCGAAGCCAACGAAGCGGCGTTTAAGCTGGCGCGCTACTATGCCTGCAAACGCCACAGCCCGTTCAAAAGTAAGATCATCGCGTTTCACAATGCCTTTCATGGCCGGACGCTGTTTACCGTTACGGTCGGCGGCCAGCCAAAATATTCTGATGGATTCGGCCCTAAACCGGCGGATATTGTCCACGTGCCGTTCAATGACCTGGACGCCGTGAAAGCGGTCATTGACGATCACACCTGCGCCATTGTGGTTGAACCGATTCAGGGTGAGGGCGGCGTCATGCCCGCGACGCAGGAATTTATGCAGGGACTGCGTGCACTTTGCGATCAGCATCAGGCGCTGCTGGTACTGGACGAAGTGCAGAGCGGTATGGGACGTAGCGGCAAACTGTTCGCCTATGAGCATTATGGCGTCCAGCCCGATATTCTGACCTCAGCCAAAGCGCTGGGCGGCGGTTTCCCGGTGAGCGCCATGCTGACCACCAATGAGATCGCTTCGACTATGGCACCAGGCGTGCATGGCACCACCTATGGCGGTAATCCGCTGGCCTGCGCCATCGCCGAAACGGCGCTGGATATCATCAATACGCCAGACGTGCTGGCGGGCGTTGAGATGCGTCGCCAGCACTTTGTTACGGCGCTACAGGCCATCGACGCGAAGTATGACCTGTTCAGTGACATTCGCGGCAAAGGTCTGCTGATTGGCGCGGCGCTGAAACCTCAGCATGCCGGCAGGTCGCGCGACATTCTGAATGCAGCTGCCGCTGAAGGGGTGATGGTGCTGGTGGCGGGCACCGATGTGATGCGCTTTGCTCCGTCGCTGATCATCGAACCTGCTGACATTGAAGAGGGCATGCGCCGCTTCGCCACCGCCGTCGGCAAAGTGCTCAACGGCTAGCTTAGTTTTTACGTAAGCGTCTGATTAGCCAGCGGCCATGTTGCGGTCGCTGGTTCCACGCCAGCGATGAAATGGTGTACATCACGCTCAGGTGATCGAGAATGCGCCGCACATGCTGTTCCACCACCGTGATCGGTCCTTCACTGATGTTCTCCAGGTCATCCAGCAGATTCACCTGTGAGCTTTCACCATCATATTCCAGCCGCTGCTGACACCGCTGCAGCGCAATTTCGCAGGATTGCAGATAGCGTTGAGCCAGCGAGGCGGTCAGCATCGTGTGCTCGCGCGCCAGAATCGTTATCGCATTGATATGCTCGACGATAAACTGACTGTGGGTGACCCAGAGCCGCATATCACTCAGATAGCGGGAGTTGAATGCCGGTTCCTGCATCGCCTGATTCAGTGAGTTAAACAGCGCATTGTGTGCCTGATTCACTTTCACGCGCTGATAAGCCAGTTTCTCTGGCGACTGTTCATCGCCCAGCAAGAGCCGCAGCGCATCCTGATAGGTTTCCAGCGCGTCGTGGGCGTTTTGCCGCAGTAAGCCGCTCTGCCACTGCGGCCACAGCCACAGCATCCCGCCAAAGGCGATCAGACAGCCCATCAGCGTATCCATCAGTCGCGGCAGCAGAAACTGTGCGCCATTCAGTGACAGCAGTTGCAGCGAGTAAACCGCCGTGACCGTAAAACCAATCATCGACCAGCCATAGAACTGGCGGGTAAAGCGATAGCTGATAAAGGTGATCGCCAGCATGATCAGCAGTACCAGTGACTCCGGCACCGCCAGCCGCAGCGTGGCAGCCGCAATCACCAGTCCTGCAAAGGTGCCCAGCGCCCGGTGCTGGATACGGACGCGGGTAGCGCTGTAGCCGTTCTGGCTGACGAACATAATGGTCATCAGGATCCAGTAGGGCTTAGGGATGTTGAAGAACAGCGCCAGCGCACTGCCCAGCATCAGCATCACCGCAAAGCGACCCGCCGTGCGCAGCGCCGACGAGCGAAACGAGAGATAACTGCGCAGCGCCGGTAACAGCGGCAGGCGGCGCTGGCGGTCTGCCATCAGGTCGCGCTGGTAAAGCGGCTTCTGGGTGCGCAGCACGCGCGCAATGCGGTTGAAGTGATAAAGACAGAAGTTACCCACCGGATTATCGGGGTGCTGATGGGCGATTTTCTCCAGCGCGCCGAGCTGTTTATCCATCGCAAAGCGGTCGGGTAACTGGTGATAAAGGATGTTATCCGCCAGTACCCGCAGTCGGGCCGAGATGGTTTTGGCATTCCAGCGGATCACCGCTTCAGCATGGCTCTGCTCCACCAGCTTTTGCACCTCTTCCGGGCGGTGCAGGCTGACCGAGATATGCTCCTGCAGATCGAGTGCCACCTGAAAAGCGCGCGTCAGCCGCTTATGGCTGTGATCGCGGCTTGCCGACAGCATGTGCATCTGCTGATAACAGGTGTTGATCAGATCGACCACTTTCTGCTGGTGAGCCAGCAGCGGCGGCAGCGCTTTTTCGGGATCGGTCAGCTGCGTCAGAAGGGTATATTTGGCGTCGCAGTAGTTGGCCAGCTCGCGGTAGATCAGGCTCAGGCTCTCACGCATCGGCTGCTCTTTCCACAGCCAGAACCAGAACCAGTTAAATACCCCATACCAGAGCGTGCCGCCGATATAGAGCAGCGGAGTGACATAGATGGGCATGCGGCCAATCAGGCTGAGGGTAAAGATGGCGGCAATAAGGGTGCCGGGCAGCAGGCGACCATGCAGCGGGCTGATCTCACCGGTGACGCCAAGCAGCAAAGGCATAGCGAAGAGGATCAGCGGCAGTGGAATCGCATGCAGGGTGAGCCACTGGATCAGAAAACTGCCGAGGGCAAACAGGCTGCCGCCTACAATCAGACGTTTGAAGAAGCGTTTATGCGGAGTATCAAGACCGGCGATATTGCAGCAGGCGGGCACTAACGAGAACAGCAGACCTTTTTGCAGGTCGCCAGCCAGCCAGCCCAGCGCCACCGGCAGACAGAGCACCAGCGTTTGTCGCAAGGCGTAGTTAACTTCAGGATGGTAAATGATTCGACGCCACATCGGCCCAACACAAACAATAACGGCGTGATGTTGCCATCACGCCGTGGATGACAGGAATTAGCGGGTGCCGTAAACGACGATAGTTTTGCCGTGTGCGGAGATCAGGTTCTGATCTTCCAGCATCTTCAAAATACGGCCCACGGTTTCACGTGAACAACCCACAATCTGGCCAATTTCCTGACGAGTGATTTTAATTTGCATGCCGTCGGGATGCGTCATGGCATCTGGCTGCTTCGCCAGGTTAAGCAGAGTCTGTGCAATGCGTCCGGTGACATCGAGGAAAGCGAGATTACCCACTTTTTCAGACGTGACCTGCAGGCGACGCGCCATCTGCGAGGAGAGTCGCATCAGGATGTCGGGGTTAACCTGGATCAGCTGACGGAATTTCTTGTAAGAAATCTCCGCTACTTCGCACGCGCTTTTCGCACGTACCCAGGCGCTGCGCTCCTGACCTTCTTCGAACAGGCCAAGCTCACCAATAAAATCGCCCTGATTCAGGTAGGAAAGAATCATCTCTTTGCCTTCTTCATCTTTAATCAGAACCGCGACGGAACCTTTCACGATGTAGTAAAGCGTTTCTGCTTTTTCACCTTGGTGAATCAGCGTACTTTTGGATGGATACTTGTGAATATGGCAATGGGACAGGAACCATTCGAGTGTAGGGTCTGTTTGCGGTTTGCCGAGAACCATTCGCTATTATCCTCTGTTGTAATCGTGCCCAAAATACAGGGGGCAGTTTTCCCTGTCAGGCGGTGAAAGCTTCAAGCGTTTCCTTTTCAGGAAATTATTCGGGCCGCATCAGGCGCAGTGCGCATCATTCTTCCCGGCTTCGCCATCGGGTGACGAAAAATATTTTCAGCACTGTTTGTAGCACAGCTTTTGCCGACTGTCTTCTGTTGTCTCGCTTCAGCTACGGGCGGATTTCTCTGGATTGCTGTTTACCAGGTGAAAGCGTACTCTGGCGACAAAACAGCGTATTCCGGAGCAAAAATCATGCAGGCAAGAGTGAAATGGGTAGAAGGGCTGACATTCCTCGGAGAATCCTCATCCGGCCATCAGATACTGATGGATGGGAATTCGGGTGATAAAGCGCCCAGCCCAATGGAGATGGTGCTGATGGCGGCGGGCGGATGCAGCGCGATTGACGTGGTTTCAATTCTGCAAAAAGGCCGCAACGATGTGGCTGATTGTGAAGTAAAACTGACCTCAGAACGTCGTGAAGAGGCGCCGCGAATCTTTACGCACATCAACCTGCATTTTATCGTGAGTGGAAAAGCGCTCCAGGATAAAGCGGTCTCACGCGCCGTCGATCTTTCGGCGGAAAAATATTGCTCTGTGGCCATCATGCTGGGTAAAGGTGTGACGATTACGCATAGCTATGAGGTGGTTGAGCTGTAGTCATTGCAGACCTGCTAACTTCACTTCCAGTGTCTGCTGCAGGTTGCTTTAAGACTGTGCCTGCGCAGAGAACCGGGTCAGATCGGAAAGACGCAAAAACCGCCATCCATGGCATGCTCGGCCCGCGCAATTACGCACCTCATCCCTGAGGTGCGTCCGTAGCCGGGCCAACGCGTTGCGTTGTTCAAAAACGCTCCCGGCGTTTTTGTCCCTGGCGCGGGACGCTTTCCTCTTCTGACCCGGTTCCCTGCGTGTTGAGCTTATCTATTGCTGTCAGATTCTTTGTGCCCATGGTTTGTCTGTAGCGGTCTTACTGAAACCGGATGCGGTTGCCGGACGTGAAGCGAAGGGAGCATACGCCTGTAGCAAAGCATAGCGGGCCAGGGATGGCGGTTTTGCATCTTTGCGAAAGGCGTATGCTCCCTGAAGCCTGCTCAGCAGTAAGCCTTTATCCGCAGAAAAGCCGGTTTGACATTTTTGCGAAAGGCATCTGCTATCTGAGGGTTTTTTGCTGGCCTCTTACTCAATCCGTTTACCTTCCATCAGCCGCTTCACCAGCGGGCCCATGATCAACTCCATCGCCAGCCCCATTTTGCCGCCAGGCACCACCAGCGTATTTATGTGCGAAATAAACGAACCCTGCAGCATTGCCAGCAGGTACGGGAAGTCAATGTCCTCCAGCCCCTGAAAGTGAATCACGACAAAGCTCTCATCCAGTGACGGAATGGCGCGGGCTGCGAACGGGTTGGAGGTATCAATGGTTGGAACGCGCTGAAAGTTGATATGGGTGCGTGAAAACTGGGGCGTGATGTAGTTGATGTAATCTTCCATTGAGCGCACCACGGAATCCATCACTGCTTCACGTGAATGACCGCGCTCGCCGGTGTCGCGCACCAGCTTCTGAATCCACTCCAGGTTAACAATCGGTACCACACCCACCAGCAGATCGACCTGTTCCGCCACGTTGTGCTGCGCCGTCACCACACCGCCGTGCAGCCCTTCATAGAAGAGAATATCGGTGTTCTGCGGTAACGGCTGCCAGGGCGTAAAGGTGCCGGGCACCTGGTTCCACGGCACCGCCTCATCGTAGGTGTGCAGATATTTACGCGACTGCCCCTGCCCGCTGTGACCATACTCTTTAAAACTCTGCTCCAGCAGGCCAAAGTCATTGGCTTCCGGGCCGAAGTAGCTGACATGACGTCCCAGATCGCGCGCCTTACGAATCGCCATATCCATTTCCGGGCGGGTAAAGCGATGAAAGCTGTCACCTTCAAGCTCCGCCGCATGCAGGTCAAGCTGCTGAAAGATTTTGCGGAATGCCAGGCTGGTAGTGGTGGTTCCTGCGCCGCTGGAACCGGTCACCGCGATAATGGGATGACGTGCAGACATAGAAAAGCTCCCTGTGAGGTCGGACGATGAGCATTGTTATCATGAAAGGGTGCCGGGTGCATCAGCCACGAAATTCTTTGCGCGGCATGATATTGACCGATTCATGCAGTTCCGACCATACCAGCACCACTTCACCGGTTTCCAGCTGGCGTCGCACATCAGCCACCTTGTCCAGCAGACTACGTTCATGCTCGCCATAGTCAGTGCCTTCTCGCAGCACAAAGGTTTCAATCAGATTTTCAAGGGTCTCAGGAGAGACCTGTTGCCAGGGAATAATCACGAGATCAGTTATCCAGAAAAGGGGCGATCCACTGCGGGATGCGCTGTTCCAGCCACATTTCGGGCTGGCGTAATGTCCCGCCGACAAAACCGACGTGGCCGCCGTGTGGTGTCAGTTGATAAGTAATAGTGGCAGATAATTGGCTGCTGTGCGGGATCACCTCATCACTCATAAAAGGATCGTCTTTGGCGTGGATGATCAGCAGCGGTTTCTCTGCGTGCTTCAGCCAGGGCATGGCGCTGGCACGATGATAGTAATCGGCTGCATCGACAAAACCGTGGGCACGGGCAGTAATCGCATCATCAAAATCGCGCAGTCGCCGCAGTGCTTTTAGCTGCGCCAGATTAACCGGCAGCGTATCCGGCCAGGCGTGCAGTTTACGGCGGGCATTTTTCTTCAGCTGCGCCAGCAAATAGTATTGATAGAAGCGTGAGAAGCCGCGTTCCAGTTTTACGCTACACGGCTCCAGCAGCAGCGGGGCGGAGACAATGACGCCTGCATCCACTTCGGCAGCTGCGCCCTGCTGGCCCAGCAGGCAGCCCAGCATATTGCCGCCCAGCGAAAAACCGATGGCGACGGTCGGCACCTGGCCCCAGCGACGCAGCCAGTGCAGGAAAAAGCGGGCATCTTCCGTTTCGCCGGAGTGATAGATACGGTTTAGCCGGTTAGGTTCGCCGCTGCAGCCGCGAAAATGCATCACTACTGCCAGCCAGCCGCGCGCACGGCAGATGTTCATCAGGCCATGAATATAGGGGCTGTGAAAGCTGCCCTCCAGCCCATGAAACAGCACGACGCGCGGTTTATGCTGCGCCAGTTGTGGATCTTCGCTCCAGGCGAGATCGACGAAGTCGCCATCCGGCAGATCGAGTCGCTGCCAGTGAGGAACGAACGTGACACGGCGACGCAGCAGGCGCGGCAGCATCGTCTGAAGGTGGGCGTTACGCAGGCTGTCAGGCGGCGTGAATTGCTCGTTTTCCGGTCCGGTAAATTTCATGTGGTAAAAGCTTGTCTGTTCCATATCACACTGTTAGCTTCGATAAGTTTTTTCTTGCAAGGGTAAGGAGTACCCGATTGCCATGGAACTGAGTCTTTTCTTATCAATGTTGGGCTTTCTTTGGGTCGCGGCGATTACGCCCGGGCCTAATAATATGTTACTCACCGCCTCAGGCGCTAATTTTGGCTTTTTGCGCACCATTCCGCTGATGATCGGCATCATGATCGGCATGCAGGTGATGCTGCTGATGGTGGCCTTTGGCGTTGGCGGTCTGATCCTGCTCTATCCGTCTCTGCACCTGGTGCTGAAGATCGCTGGTAGCCTCTATCTGCTCTGGCTGGCGTGGAAGATAGCGACGTCCAGCTATGAAAAGCTGGAAACCGATCAGGCACCGGATGCGCCGATGCCGTTCTGGCAGGGTGGGTTGCTGCAGCTTATCAATCCTAAGGCCTGGCTGATGGCGCTGGGCGCGGTCGCCAGCTTCAGTCTGGCGGGTGATGCATATCGTCATTCAGTGATGGCGATAAGCGTCGGCATGTTTCTGGTTAATCTGGTGTCAGGCGCGATCTGGATGGCTTTTGGCGCGATGATCGGCCGCATTCTGCGCAGCCGTCGTGCCTGGAAAATCTTTAACCTGGCTATGGGGCTGCTGACTGCGGCCTGCGTGCTGTTAATCTGGCACTGAGTCAGCTGGATGCGCGTTCAACGCGCGTCCAGGGCAGCACCTCACGGATGACCGGCGCATTCGGATTGCGGATCTTCTGCAGCAGCAGCTGCACGCTGCGCGCGCCGAGCTGATTCATCGGCTGCTCAATGGTGGTCAGCGGTGGATTCAGGCTGCGGGTAAACGGCACGCCATCAAACCCGACGACCGCCAGATCTTCCGGCACGCGCAGACCTGCTTCCAGCGCCGCATGAACCACGCCCACCGCCAGTACATCTGATACCGCAAACACTGCATCCGGCGGTTCCGGCAGCGCCATCAACTCCCTCAGCCCCTGACTGCCTGCTTCAGGAGAGATTTCATAGGTATAAGAGACGCCAGACCACGCATACCCCAGCTCCTCAATCGCCTGCCGGTAGCCTTTTTCACGATGATGCGAGTAGAGGTAGCGCATGTCGCCATTGACCAGCCCGATGCGTTTACGCCCTTTACCGGCGAGGTAATGGACGGTGTCACGCGCGGCTTCAAGGTGATCAATGCTGACCGAGGAGGCGGGAATATCCGGATCAAATTCACAGCACTGCACCCAGGGGGCTCCGGCGATCAGCGCCTGCAAATCCTGTAAGCCGGAGGCCGCATCCATGGTAATCACGCCATCCACCACTTTGCCGGTCAGCAGACTCAGATAGGCGGCTTCGCGCTGAAGCTGCGAGGCGGAGTTACAGAGCAGGATATGATAGCCATGCAGTTCCGCTTCGGCCTCAATGCCCTGAACCACGCGTGAACAGAAGGGATTCGTGATATCCGAGATCAGTACCAGCAGCATGTTGCTTTGCGCCGTACGCAGCTGACGCGCCAGCAGATTGGGCTGATAGTCGCAGGCAGAGATTGCCGCCAGAACTTTCTCACGCGTATCGGGCTTTACGCCGGGATGCGCGTTGAGAACCCGCGATACCGTGGCTTTGGAGACGCCAGCCAGCAGAGCGACTTTCTCGATCGACATCGGATACAGAGACCTTAACAGGCAATAATTGGGAACGCATATCAATAGCACAGGGATAATGTGAGCGCCTGACATTTTTGCTTACTTTAGCTATTTTCAGCATTTGCGATTTTTAACTTAGTTTTGCAGATAGTGATCTAAGAACTTATTTCTATTAGGGATAATTTTTAATTCCTTTATGAAACTATAGCGGCCGCAGACACTACCTCCACTATAAAAACGGCGGGGTAATGATCATGGCAGCAACACGTTTAACTTTTTTAGCCGCAGCGCTGGCACTGCTGGCGTTTCGGGCAGATGCGGTCAATGTCACCGTGGCGTACCAGACCTCAGCCGAACCTGCGAAAGTGGCGCAGGCTGACAACAGTTTTGCGAAAGAGAGCGGGGCCAGCGTTGACTGGCGTAAGTTTGACAGCGGTGCAGGCGTCTTACGCGCACTGGCGTCCGGCGACGTCCAGATTGGCAACATCGGTTCCAGTCCCTTAGCGGTCGCAGCAGCGCAGAAACTGCCAATTGAAGCGTTTTTACTCGCCTCTCAGCTGGGCAACTCTGAAGCGCTGGTGGTAAAAAAGACCATTACCTCTCCTAAAGATCTCATTGGCAAACGCATCGCGGTGCCGTTCATCTCTACTACTCACTACAGCCTGCTGGCTGCACTGAAACACTGGGGCATCAAGCCGTCGCAGGTTCAGCTGGTAAACCTGCAGCCGCCAGCGATTATCGCGGCCTGGCAGCGTGGTGACATTGATGGTGCCTATGTCTGGGCGCCCGCAGTCAATGAGCTGGAGAAAGAAGGCAAGGTGTTAACCGACTCTGCGGAAGTGGGGAGCTGGGGTTCACCGACGCTGGATGTCTGGGTAGTCCGCAAAGATTTTGCCGAACAGCACCCGGAGATCGTGACCGCCTTTGCCCGCAGCGCGATCGATGCGCAGCAGGCCTATCTTAACAGTCCCGACAGCTGGCTGAAGCAGCCTGATAACCTCAGCAAACTCTCACGCCTGAGCGGCGTGCCGGAAGCGCAGGTGCCGGGTCTGGTGAAGGGCAATACCTACCTGACAGCGCAGCAGCAGGTTGAGCAGCTGGGCAAGCCGGTCAATAAGGCGATCGTCGATACCGCGCAGTTTCTGAAAGCGCAGGGCCGGGTGCCGCAGGCAGATAACGACTACAGCGGTTATGTGACCTCCCGTTTCGTCGAGCCATTAGTTAAACCGTAAGGAGGCACTATGCTGCGCATCGCTCACCTTAATGCCCGTTATGCCGGGCAGCCCGTGTTGCAGGATATCAATCTGCAACTGGATAGCCAGGAACTGCTGGTCGTGCTCGGCCCCTCCGGCTGTGGCAAAACCACGCTGCTTAATCTGGTGGCCGGATTCCTGCCGGTGGAGTCGGGCAGCATCACGCTGGATAACCAGCCGGTGACCGGGCCAGGCGCGGAGCGCGGCGTGGTGTTTCAGAATGAAGGGTTACTGCCGTGGCGCAACGTGCTGGATAACGTCGCCTTTGGCCTGCAGCTGGCGGGGATGCCGCGCCAGGCACGTGAGGCCATCGCGCGGAAACTCATCAGGCAGGTCGGGCTGGAAGGGGCGGAAAAGCGCGCCATCTGGCAGTTGTCCGGCGGTCAGCGTCAACGGGTAGGTATTGCCCGCGCGCTGGCCACCGATCCGCAACTGCTGCTGCTGGATGAGCCGTTTGGCGCACTGGATGCTTTTACCCGTGAGCAGATGCAGACCCTGCTGCTGACGCTGTGGCGCGACAGCGGTAAACAGATCCTGCTGATTACACACGATATAGAAGAGGCGATTTTCCTCGCCAGTGAACTGATTCTGCTGTCGCCAGGACCGGGCCGTATCGTGGAGCGGCTACGGCCCGAATTTGGCCGCCGTTTTGCTGCGGGAGAGTCGTGCCGCAGCATAAAATCCGATCCGCAGTTTATCGCTCAGCGCGAATATGTGCTGAGCCGGGTATTTGATCAGCGGGAGGCGTTTGCATGAGTGCGTTAATCCACGATAAGTCTCTGCCGGTGCGCCGTCGGTTGCGCTGGCCGTTTTCAACCGCCTTTACGCTGAGCGTTCTGAGCCTCTCTCTGCTGTTACTGCTCTGGTGGGGCGTCACCGCGCTGGGCCTGATTGCTCCGCTGTTTCTGCCGTCGCCGCAGCAGGTGTTCAGCAAGCTGCTGGTGATTGCCAGCGCGCAGGGCTTTATGGATGCCACGCTGTGGCAGCATCTGGCCGCCAGCCTGACGCGGATGCTGATTGCGCTGACGGCTGCTGCCGCTATCGGTATTCCGGTGGGGATTCTGATGGGCCTCAGCCCGGCCGCACGCGGGCTGCTCGATCCGCTGATTGAAATTTATCGCCCGATTCCGCCACTCGCCTATCTGCCGCTGATGGTGATCTGGTTCGGCATTGGTGAGACATCAAAAATCCTGCTGATCTATCTGGCGATCTTCGCGCCCGTGACGCTCTCTACCCTGGCCGGGGTGCGTAACACGCAGCAGGTACGTATTCGCGCCGCTCGCTCGCTGGGGGCTAACCGCTGGCAGCTGCTGCGCTGGGTGATCCTGCCGGGCGCGCTGCCGGAGATTCTGACCGGTCTGCGCATTGGTCTGGGAGTGGGCTGGTCAACGCTGGTGGCAGCGGAGCTGATTGCCGCAACGCGTGGCCTCGGTTTTATGGTGCAGTCAGCGGGAGAGTTTCTCGCCACCGATGTGGTGCTGGCGGGTATCGCGGTGATCGCCTTTATCGCTTTTAGTTTAGAACTCGGGCTCCGCGCGTTGCAGCGCCGTCTGACGCCCTGGAGTGGAGAACAGTCATGAATGAACGTATCAGTTTTACCCCGCTTAGCCCCTATATCGGCGCGCAGGTTTCAAACCTGGATGTCTCCCGGCCATTAAGTGATGCGCAGTTTGAACAGCTTTACCATGGCCTGCTGCGCCACCAGGTGCTGTTTCTGCGTGACCAGAAAATTACGCCGGAACAGCATCGTGCCCTGGCGATCCGCTTTGGCGACCTGCATATCCATCCGGTCTATCCCCATGCAGAAGGCGTTGAGGAGATTATCGTGCTGGATACGCATCAGGATAATCCGCCGGATAACGACAACTGGCACACCGATGTCACCTTTATCGACACGCCACCGGCCATCGCTTTGCTGGCCTCAAAAGTGTTACCGGAGGCGGGCGGTGACACGCTCTGGACCAGCGGCATTGCGGCCTATGAGGCGCTCTCTGAGCCTTTTAAACAGTTGCTGGCAGGCCTGAGTGCCGAGCATGATTTCAAAAAGTCATTCCAGGAATATAAGTACCGCAAAACCGAAGAGGAGCATCAGCGCTGGCAGCAGGCGGTGGCGAAGCATCCGCCGGTGCAGCATCCGGTGATCCGCACCCATCCGGTCAGCGGCAAAAAAGCGCTGTTTGTGAACGAGGGTTTTACCACTCGGATTGTGGATTTAAGCGAGAAGGAGAGTGATGCGCTGCTGGACTTCCTGTTTGCGCATGCCACCAAACCGGAGTTTCAGGTGCGCTGGCGCTGGCAGCCAGACGATCTGGCTATCTGGGATAATCGGGTGACGCAGCATTATGCCAATGCTGACTACTATCCCGCCCGGCGCATCATGCAGCGGGCAACGGTGCTGGGCGATAAACCGCGTTAAAAGATTCTCCCCGCGAGCGGGGAGAGTTTATTTATGAAGCCATCATCTGTTCGAGCTGTTCCTGGGCCTCCAGCCACGCCATCTCAACCTCTTCCAGCGCAGACTTACTCTCCGCCTGACGCTGCAGCGCGGTGGTCAGGTCCGCTTTACGGCTCGGCTCATAAATTGCACTGTCTGAGAGCTGCGCTTCGGCATCGGCCAGCTGGCTCTGCCATTTGCTCATCTGCTTTTCCAGCTTCTCGATCTCTTTGCGCAGTGGTTGCGTCTGGGTGCGCAGTTCGGCATCGCGGCGCTTCTGATCTTTACGCGCCTGGGCACTGTTGCCGTTATCCTGCTTCGGTGCGGCATCCTGTTGCGCCTGCTGTTTCTGCAGATCGCTCAGCCACTGCTGATAATCTTCGAGGTCGCCCTCAAACACATCCACTTTGCCATCGTGCACCAGATAGAGATCGTCGGTGGTGGCGCGCAGCAGGTGACGGTCGTGCGACACCACCACCAGCGCACCTTCGAAGTCGATCAACGCTTCGGTCAGCGCCTGACGCATATCGAGATCGAGGTGGTTGGTAGGTTCATCGAGCAGCAGCAGGTTAGGGCGCTGCCAGACAATCAGGGCCAGCACCAGTCGCGCTTTCTCACCGCCGGAGAAGCGCTCGGTGTTTTCAGTGACTTTATCTCCACGGAAATCGAAGCCACCCAGATAGTCGCGCAGCTGCTGTTCAAGCACCTGAGGCGCAATGCGCGACAGATGCTGCAGCGGCGACTCGTCAGCCCGCAGATACTCCAGCTGATGCTGGGCGAAGTAACCGAGCTTGATCCCTTTCGCCAGCCCCATCTTGCCGTCCATCGCTTCCAGCTCACCTGCCAGCAGCTTGATAAGGGTCGATTTACCGGCGCCGTTACGTCCCAGCAGGCCGATACGCGATCCCGGAACCAGGTTGAGCTTGATGGCGTCGAGAATGATACGGTCGCCATAACCCGCGGTGACCTTCTCCATCTTCATCAGCGGATTAGGCAGGTTCTCCGGCTTGCGGAAGGTGAAGCTGAACGGATTGTCGACATGGGCAGGCGCGACCATCTCCATGCGCTCCAGCATCTTGATTCGGCTCTGCGCCTGCTTGGCTTTAGTGGCCTGCGCACGGAAGCGATCAATGTAGCTGTGTAAATGCGCCACTTTCTCCTGCTGACTCTCATACAGCGCCTGCTGCTGAGCCAGTTTGGCGACGCGCTGCCGCTCAAAGGAGCTGTAGTTGCCGGTGTATTCGAACATCGACTCCTGTTCGATATGGATAATTTTGTCGATGACCGGATCGAGGAAGTCACGATCGTGCGAGATCAGGATCAGCGTGCCTTCATAACTCTTCAGCCAGCGTTCCAGCCAGATCACCGCATCGAGATCGAGGTGGTTGGTCGGTTCATCCAGCAGCAGCAGATCGGAACGACAAATCAGCGCTTGGGCCAGATTAAGGCGCATACGCCAGCCACCGGAGAAGTCGCTGACCGGACGCTGCAGCTGTTCCTGACTGAAGCCCAGACCGTGCAGCAGGCTTGAGGCGCGCGCATGAATGCTCCACGCCTGCACCGCATCCAGCTTGCCATGCAGCAGCGCGATGGCATTACCATCGTCGCGCAGATTGGCATCCGCCAGTTCTGCTTCAAGCTGGCGAAACTGGCGATCGCCATCAATCACGTACTCCAGCGCAGCTTTATCCAGCGCGGGAGTTTCCTGATTCACCCAGGCCAGTGCCCAGTGAGAGGGGAACGTGACGGTACCGGCATCGCTGGTGATTTCACCTTTTAACAGCGACAGCAGCGTGGATTTCCCACAGCCGTTTTTACCCACCAGCCCGACCTTCTGACCGGGATTGATGGTGGCGGTGGCATTGTCGAGCAGGACGCGGATGCCGCGGCGAATTTGTAAGGCTGAGAAGACAATCATGTAAGCGCCGTATCGTCAGAATATGTTAATTTACTGGCAACATAATGAGATTTTGCTGCGTCGTGCATGGTAGCGGAAAACCGCACCAATGACGACGCTTTGGAGGGAAAGGATGTCGCAGCCACCCAGGGTTTTGCTGCTTTATGCTCATCCGGAATCACAGGATTCGGTCGCAAATCGGATCCTGCTGCAGCCGGCTCAGGCACTGGAACACGTCACCGTGCACGATCTGTACGCGACCTATCCGGATTTTTTTATCGATATTCACTATGAACAACAGCTGCTGCGCGAACACGACGTCATCATTTTCCAGCATCCGCTCTATACCTATAGCTGTCCGGCGCTGCTGAAAGAGTGGCTGGATCGCGTTCTGTCACGCGGTTTCGCCAATGGTGTGGATGGCAATGCGCTCGAAGGCAAGTACTGGCGCAGCGTGGTGACGACCGGAGAACCGGAAAGTGCTTTTAAACAGCAGGGTCTGAACCGCTATTCGCTCAATGACATTATGCGTCCTTTTGAGCTGACCGCGCAGATGTGCCGTATGCACTGGATGCCGCCGATGATCGTCTACTGGGCGCGTCGGCAGAGTCCGGAGTTAATGAAAAATTATGCCCGCGCCTATGGCGACTGGCTGGCAGCACCGCTGCCGAATGGAGGGGTATAGATGGAAGGGCAAACGCTGCTGACCGCCGGGGTGATTTATCTGGTCGCGGCGGTATTGATTGTGCCGGTGGCGGCTCGCCTCGGTATTGGTGCTGTTCTGGGCTATCTGGTGGCGGGTATCGCTATCGGCCCGTGGGGCTTAGGCTTTATCAGCGACGTCGATGAGATTCTTCACTTCTCTGAGCTTGGCGTGGTTTTCCTGATGTTTATTATCGGGCTGGAGCTGAACCCGGCAAAGCTGTGGGCGCTGCGCCGCTCCATTTTTGGCGTCGGCGCAGCGCAGGTCATCTTCTCAGCGGCTATTCTGGGTGGCTTATTATGGCTGACCGACTTTAGCTGGCAGGCGGCAATTATCGGTGGGATTGGTCTGGCGATGTCTTCGACCGCCATGGCGCTGCAGCTGATGATGGATAAAGGTATGAACCGCAGCGAAGCCGGACAACTGGGCTTTTCGGTGCTGCTGTTTCAGGATATCGCGGTCATCCCGGCGCTGGCGCTGATCCCGCTGCTGGCCGGCACCGACAGCGGTCACATCGACTGGATGAAGGTCGGTATGAAAGTGCTGGCGTTTGCCGGCATGCTGGTGGGCGGACGCTATCTGCTGCGGCCGATCTTCCGTTACATCGCGGCATCAGGCGTGCGCGAAGTCTTTACCGCGGCGTCGCTGCTGCTGGTGCTGGGTTCCGCATTGTTCATGGATGCGCTGGGCCTGTCGATGGCGCTGGGCACCTTTATTGCCGGGATCCTGCTGGCAGAAAGTGAATACCGGCATGAGCTGGAAGTCGCTATCGATCCGTTTAAGGGGCTGCTGCTGGGCCTGTTCTTTATTTCGGTGGGCATGGCACTCAACCTCGGAGTGCTCTATACCCATATTGTGACCATCCTGCTGGGCGTGGTAACGCTGGTGGCGGTGAAAACGCTGGTGCTCTATCTGCTGGCGCGCATTTATGGCCTGCGCAGTTCCGAGCGCCAGCAGTTTGCTGGCGTACTGAGTCAGGGCGGCGAGTTTGCCTTTGTGCTCTTTTCAGCGGCCTCGTCGGCAAAGCTCTTCTCAGGCGATCAACTGCCGATGCTGCTGGTGACGGTGACGCTGTCGATGATGACCACGCCGTTGCTGATGAAGGGTATCGACCGACTGCTGGCACGCCGCTTTAATGAGCCGGACGAAAATGCAGAGAAACACTTTGTCGAAGATGATCAGCCGCAGGTCATTGTGGTGGGCTTTGGTCGCTTCGGACAGGTGATAGGTCGCCTGCTGATGGCGAACAACAAACGCATTACCGTGCTGGAACGGGACATCAGTGTGGTGAGTCTGATGCGCAAATATGGTTACAAAGTCTATTACGGTGATGCCACCGAGCTGGAGTTACTGCGTGCCGCCGGTGCAGCCAGCGCCCAGTCGATTGTGATCACCTGTAATGAGCCGGAAGATGTGATGACTATCGTGCATCTGTGCCAGCAGCATTTTCCGCAGCTGCAGATTCAGGCGCGCGCCCGGGGCCGTGTGGAAGCGCATGAGCTGCTGCAGGCAGGCGTCACCCAGTTCTCGCGTGAGACCTTCTCCAGTGCGCTGGAGCTGGGCCGTAAAACATTGATGTCACTGGGGATGCATCCCCATCAGGCGCATCGCGCTCAGCAGCATTTTCGCCGGCTTGATATGCGGATGCTTCGCGAGCTGGTGCCGACGCTCTCTGAAAGCGCTGCACAGGCTTCACGTGTCCGTGAAGCGCGGCGTGAACTGGAAGATATCTTCCAGCGTGAAATGCAGCGCGAAAAGCGGCAGATCGACGGCTGGGACGATGATCAATAACCTTTTTAAAACAGGCAGAAGCTAATGCGTAAACGTTTTATTGCTGGTGCGACATGCCCGCACTGCCAGGAGAAGGACACGCTGGCGATGTGGCGTGAAAACAATGTCGATGTAGTGGAGTGTGTGAAATGTGGTCATCAGATGCGTGAGGCAGATAAGCAGGCGCGCGATCAGGTTCGGACCAATGAACAGGTTATCGGCATTTTCCATCCTGAATAGCGGAATCGGGCAGCTTTTTTCACGCTTAAACTTACAGCGGGATTGAATTCCGTTACAATTGACGCCATTAAGGCTGAAGTCGCAAGAGAAAGTGAAACCCCTCTTGCACTCAACCCCGAACCTTTCTGGTTGGTGTTATTGCACGCAAGAATAGACCAATGAGACGGGATCTCAGCTCTCAACGGTTAGGAGATATCATGAAAGTAGCAAAAGACCTGGTGGTAAGCCTGGCCTATCAGGTACGTACAGAAGACGGCGTGTTAGTTGACGAGTCACCGGTGAGTGCACCGTTAGACTACCTGCACGGTCATGGTTCCCTGATTTCTGGTCTGGAAAATGCGCTGGAAAACCACGTTGCCGGCGACAAGTTTGACGTGCATATCCCGGCAAACGATGCTTACGGTCAGTATGACGACAACCTGGTGCAGCGCGTACCTAAAGACGTCTTCATGGGCGTTGACGAACTGCAGGTTGGCATGCGCTTCCTGGCAGAGACCGATCAGGGTCCGGTACCGGTAGAAATCACCGAAGTGGAAGACGATCACGTCGTGGTTGATGGTAACCACATGCTGGCGGGTCAGAACCTGAACTTCAACGTTGAAGTGGTTGCTATCCGTGAAGCCACACCGGAAGAACTGGCTCATGGCCACGTTCACGGTGCAGATGGCCATCATCATGACCACGATCACGGCCATGATCACGACCACGACCATGGTAAAGGCGGTTGCGGTACTGGCGGTTGCGGCTGCAGCCACTAAGTCTCAACAGACCTTTCAAGGCCACCTCCGGGTGGCCTTTCTTTTGGCTGATACTCTGGTTCGGCCCGGCTGAGCCAGGGCCAGACACCGCCCATCATCAGTAGTGTGGCGGTGGCGTCTCTTCAGACTGCGAGGCGACCATCGATGGCGCATTCGCTTTGAGCTTGTCGGTTAAAATGCGCATCTGTTCACGCATCTTGTTCATCTCCAGCTCGTGCTGAACCACCGCGTTGTTCAGCTGCTCAATGGTCATCTCCTGAAAGGCCAGTTTACTTTCTAACGTCTCCAGACGCTGTTCCCACTCAGATTGTTGCATGACCTGTTCCTCTGTTAAGGTGCGACTCAGGGCGTGATTCTACGACCTGAATGCCAGGAATCACCTGTTTTTTTCACGCCCGGAGGCGTTGCGCTTGAAAAAAGGCAGCGCGGCATCATCTCTGATGAAACTTCCCGATGTTATAAAGGTCGGAGGTAGACCGGGTAATTACATTGTGGGAGTGTTCGACACTGCCACGTAAAGTTATAGTGTGGGCCCTGAAGTCCGCAATGTTTCCCGAGGTTAGACGCTTCGGTTTTGGAGAATGGATGAAATCACTGTTTAAAGTCACATTGTTAGCTACCACCATGGCTGTTGCACTGAATGCATCAATGGCAATGGCAGCAGACACCGCTGCGGCGCCACAGGCTGCACCAGCCGCCGCGCCACAGTCCGCGCCTCAGGCACCTAAGAATGCGGCTTTCAAAGATGAAGACCAGCAGTCTGCCTACGCACTGGGTGCTTCACTGGGTCGCTACATGGACAACTCCCTGAAGGAGCAGGAAAAACTGGGCATCAAACTGGATAAGCAGCAGCTGATTGCTGGTGTTCAGGATGCGTTTGGTGGCAAGAGCAAACTGTCTGACGAAGAGATTGAGCAGACGCTGCAATCCTTTGAAGGCCGCGTGAAAGGCGCAGCCTCAGCGAAAATGGAAAAAGATGCGAAAGAGAACGCTGAAAAGGGCGACGCTTTCGCAACCAAATTTGCTAAAGAGAGCGGCGTGAAGAAAACCGAAAGCGGCCTGCTGTATAAAGTTGAGAAAGAAGGTACTGGCGACGCACCTAAAGACAGCGACACTGTCGTGGTTAACTACAAAGGTACGCTGATCGACGGTACTGAATTCGACAACTCTTATACCCGTGGTGAGCCGCTCTCATTCCGTCTGGATGGCGTTATCCCAGGCTGGACTGAAGGTCTGAAGCACGTGAAGAAAGGTGGCAAGATCAAGCTGGTGATCCCACCGAATCTGGCTTACGGCAAAAACGGCGTTCCGGGCATCCCGGCTAACTCCACTCTGGTCTTTGATGTTGAACTGCTTGATATCAAACCCGCGCCTAAAGCAGATGAAAAAGCACAGGCTCCTGCGCCTGCTGCTGCAGAAAAAGCGCAGTAATGTGCTGACCGCCGCCTCCGGGCGGCGGTTTCATTTTAGCTTCACGACAAACCTCTGGCATAAGCCGACGACATTTGCCAGACTAATGCCTGCCTAATTATCCCAATATTGAGTCTGCCCATAAGCCGCTGTGACAGGCTCCAGCCATTCAGGGTGATACTCTTCAATGTCTAATCCATTCAATCCGGGTGAACTGAGCGACTTCGATCTTCTGGAGCAGCGCCCGTTCGAAGAAACTGATTACGATATTCTGAAATCGTACGAGGCTGTCGTGGATGGCCTGGCGATGTTGATCGGCTCGCATTGTGAAATTGTCCTGCATTCGCTTGAAGATCTGAAGTGTTCGGCCGTGCGTATCGCCAATGGTGAACACACTGGTCGTAAAGTCGGTTCGCCGATTACCGACCTGGCCCTGCGTATGCTGCATGATATGCATGGCGCGGACAGCAACGTGTCACGTGCCTATTTTACGCGTGCCAAAAGCGGCGTGCTGATGAAGTCGGTCACCATCGCGATCCGTAACCGCCAGCAACGGGTTATTGGCCTGCTCTGCATCAACATGAACCTGGATGTGCCGTTCTCACAGATCATGTCGACTTTCATGCCGCCTGAGATGCAGCAGGTTGATTCCAACGTCAACTTCGCCAGTTCGGTCGACGATCTGGTGATGCAGACGCTGGAGTTCACCATTGAAGAGGTGAGTGCCGATCGCAACGTGTCGAACAACGCCAAGAATCGTCAGATTGTGCTGAACCTGTATGAGAAGGGAATCTTCGACATTAAAGATGCCATCAATCAGGTGGCGGACAGGCTGAACATCTCGAAGCACACCGTTTATCTTTACATCCGCCAGTTTAAAAATGGCGACTTCCAGGGACAGGATCGGTAATGCGTTACACCCTGCTGGTCACCGGCCCGGCTTATGGGACGCAACAGGCGACCAGTGCATATCTGTTCGCCCGCGCGCTGCTGACGGCGGGCCATCAGCTCGAAAGCGTATTCTTCTATCGCGAAGGGGTGCTGAACGCTAATCAGCTCACCGCTCCGGCCAGCGATGAGTTTGATCTGGTGCGCGCGTGGCAGACATTACATCAGGAGCAGGGTGTGGCACTGAACATCTGTGTAGCGGCTGCGCTGCGGCGTGGTGTCAGCGATCAGCAGGAAGCGGCCCGACTCCAGCTGGCGGGCAGTAACCTGCAGCCGGGTTTTACCCTGAGCGGGCTGGGTGCGCTGGCAGAAGCGGCGCTGAGCTGTGAACGTATGGTGCAGTTCTGATGAATCGTGTCGCATTTGTCTTTACCCAGGCTCCGCACGGTAGCAGTGCAGGGCGCGAAGGGCTGGATGCCGCGCTGGCCACGGGGGTACTCAGTGAAGATATCGGCCTGTTTTTTATCGGCGATGGCGTACTGCAGCTCAATCTGCACCAGCAGCCTGAGGCGATTAAGAGCCGTCACTATGCCGCGACCTTTGGCGTGCTGGCGCTGTATGACATTGAACAGTGTTATCTCTGCCGGACATCGCTGATAACGCGTGGATTAGCGGTTGACGCTGACCGGTTGCTGGATGTTACGCTACTGGACGCGACGGAGCTGCGTCAGACGCTGGCCAGCTACGATCGCATTCTGACTTTTTAAGAGACGTTAATGCTGCACACCTTAATGCATTCACCGGCACACTGTGACCTCGAAACCCTGCTTTTAATCGCGGGTGAGGGGGATGACCTGCTGCTGCTGCAGGATGGCGTGCTGGCTGCCTTAGCAGGCAGTCGCGCATTGGCGCAGTTGTCAGCGTGTAAAGCAACGCTATGGGTGCTTGCTGAAGATGTCCAGGCGCGCGGACTCACTGAACAAATTTCAACCAGCGTGCAGTCAGTAGACTATACTGGCTTTGTCACGCTAACGATCAGGCATCCGCAACAAATGGTCTGGTAATCGGCTAAAACCTGGTTATTTCTTGACACCCCTTTGACTCAGCCCTAAAATTCTGCCTCCTCGTAATTCTACGAGGCGATTTATTACGTGTTTACGAAGCAAAAGCAAATCCAGGAGCTATTTAATGGCAACAGTTAACCAGCTGGTTCGCAAACCACGCGTCCGCAAAGTTGCAAAGAGCAACGTGCCGGCGCTGGAAGCTTGCCCGCAAAAACGTGGCGTTTGTACTCGTGTGTACACCACCACTCCTAAGAAACCAAACTCCGCACTGCGTAAAGTCTGCCGTGTGCGTTTGACCAACGGTTTTGAAGTTACCTCCTACATCGGCGGTGAAGGTCATAACCTGCAGGAACACTCCGTGATCCTGATCCGTGGCGGTCGTGTAAAAGACCTGCCAGGTGTGCGTTACCACACCGTTCGTGGCGCGCTGGACTGCTCAGGTGTTAAAGACCGTAAGCAGGCTCGCTCCAAGTACGGCGTGAAGAAGCCAAAGGCTTAATGGTTCTCCGTTAAGTAAGGCCAAACGTTTTAAATTAAATGTCATAATAAACTCATAGAGTTTTGGACAATCCTGAATTAACAACGGAGTATTTCCATGCCACGTCGTCGCGTCATTGGTCAGCGTAAAATTCTGCCAGATCCTAAGTTCGGATCAGAGCTGCTGGCTAAATTTGTAAATATCCTGATGGTAGATGGTAAAAAATCTACTGCAGAATCAATCGTTTATACCGCGCTTGAGACCCTGGCTCAGCGTTCAGGTAAAAACTCCCTGGAAGCCTTTGAAGTAGCGCTGGAAAATGTGCGTCCGACTGTCGAAGTTAAGTCACGTCGCGTTGGTGGTTCTACTTATCAGGTACCAGTTGAAGTCCGTCCGGTTCGTCGTAATGCCCTGGCAATGCGCTGGATCGTAGATGCTGCTCGTAAACGCGGTGATAAATCAATGGCTCTTCGCCTGGCGAACGAACTTTCTGATGCTGCAGAGAACAAAGGTACTGCAGTGAAGAAACGTGAAGACGTTCACCGTATGGCTGAAGCCAACAAGGCGTTCGCTCACTACCGCTGGTAACAGTCGCGTAGTTGTTAAACCAGCGGGCGCCCAAAGGGCCAACCCGCTGGGGTTGACTAATTTTGAACGTCCGAAAAACCGAGGAATCAAATGGCTCGTAAAACACCCATTGCTCGCTACCGTAACATCGGTATCAGTGCGCACATCGACGCCGGTAAGACTACCACTACCGAACGCGTTCTGTTCTACACCGGTGTAAACCACAAAATCGGTGAAGTACATGACGGCGCAGCAACCATGGACTGGATGGAGCAGGAACAGGAACGTGGTATTACCATCACTTCCGCTGCGACCACCTGTTACTGGTCTGGTATGGCTAAGCAGTTCGAACCACACCACATCAACATCATCGACACCCCAGGACACGTTGACTTCACCATTGAAGTAGAACGTTCTATGCGTGTGCTTGATGGCGCGGTAATGGTTTACTGTGCAGTTGGTGGCGTTCAGCCACAGTCTGAGACCGTATGGCGTCAGGCTAACAAATACAAAGTTCCACGCATTGCGTTCGTTAACAAAATGGACCGCATGGGTGCTAACTTCCTGAAAGTTGTTAACCAGATGGAAGTTCGTCTGGGCGCAACTCCAGTTCCTCTGCAGCTGGCTATCGGCGCAGAAGAGAAATTCACCGGTGTTGTTGACCTGGTGAAAATGAAAGCAATCAACTGGAACGACGCAGATCAGGGTGTAACCTTCGATTACGAAGATATTCCAGCTGATATGCAGGAACTGGCTGAAGAATGGCGTGCGAAGCTGGTTGAAGCCGCTGCTGAAGGCTCTGATGAGCTGATGGAGAAATTCTTCGGTGGTGAAGAACTGACTGAAGAAGAGATCAAAACATCTCTGCGTAAGCGTGTTCTGAACAACGAAATCATCCTGGTAACCTGTGGTTCTGCATTTAAGAACAAAGGTGTTCAGGCGATGCTGGATGCAGTTGTTGAATATCTGCCAGCACCGACTGACGTTACCGCGATCAACGGTATGCTGGACGACGGTAAAGACACGCCGGCTGTTCGTCACTCAGACGACAACGAGCCGTTTGCTGCACTGGCGTTCAAAATCGCTACTGACCCGTTTGTAGGTAACCTGACCTTCTTCCGCGTTTACTCTGGTGTTGTTAACACTGGCGACACCGTGTTCAACCCGGTTAAGTCAAACCGTGAGCGTCTGGGCCGTATCGTTCAGATGCACGCTAACAAGCGTGAAGAGATCAAAGAAGTCCGTGCGGGTGATATCGCAGCTGCAATCGGCCTGAAAGATGTGACTACTGGTGACACCCTGTGTGACCCAGAGAACGTCATCATCCTTGAGCGCATGGAGTTCCCGGAGCCGGTAATCTCTATCGCCGTTGAACCAAAAACCAAAGCTGACCAGGAAAAAATGGGTCTGGCTCTGGGCCGTCTGGCGAAAGAAGACCCATCATTCCGCGTATGGACTGATGAAGAATCTAACCAGACCATCATCGCAGGTATGGGTGAGTTGCACCTCGACATCATCGTTGACCGCATGAAGCGTGAGTTCAACGTTGAAGCAAACGTGGGTAAACCACAGGTTGCTTACCGTGAAGCGATTCGCAACAAAGTTACCGATGTTGAAGGTAAACACGCCAAGCAGTCTGGTGGTCGTGGTCAGTACGGTCATGTTGTTATCGACATGTACCCACTGGAGCCAGGTTCGAACCCGAAAGGTTACGAATTTGTCAACGACATCAAAGGTGGTGTGATTCCTGGTGAATACATCCCTGCGGTTGACAAAGGTATCCAGGAGCAGCTGAAATCAGGCCCTCTGGCTGGTTATCCGGTTGTGGATCTGGGCGTGCGTCTGCACTTCGGTTCTTACCATGATGTCGACTCCTCAGAACTGGCGTTTAAACTGGCCGCGTCTATTGCCTTCAAACAAGGCTTTAAACAAGCGACACCTGTTCTGCTTGAGCCTATCATGAAGGTTGAAGTTGAAACGCCAGAAGAGAACACGGGTGATGTCATCGGTGACCTTAGCCGTCGTCGTGGTATGCTCAAAGGGCAGGAATCTAACGCTACTGGCGTTCAGATTCACGCTGAAGTTCCGTTATCTGAAATGTTCGGATACGCAACTCAGCTGCGTTCTCTGACCAAAGGTCGTGCTTCTTACTCCATGGAGTTCCTGAAGTATGACGATGCGCCGAACAACGTAGCGCAGGCCGTTATTGAAGCTCGTAGCAAATAAGCTACGGTTTAAATTTGAACTGATGCCTTCACCCAGATGGTGAAGGCACAACGTAAGGAATTATCGCCATGGCGAAAGAGCAATTTCAGCGTAACAAACTGCACGTAAACGTGGGCACCATCGGTCACGTCGACCACGGTAAAACCACCCTGACTGCAGCTATCACCACCGTACTGTCTAAAACTTACGGCGGCCAGGCTCGTGCATTCGATCAGATCGATAACGCACCAGAAGAGAAAGCACGTGGTATCACCATCAACACTTCACACGTTGAGTATGAAACCCCGTCACGTCACTATGCACACGTTGACTGCCCAGGCCACGCCGACTATGTGAAAAACATGATCACCGGTGCTGCGCAGATGGACGGCGCGATCCTGGTTGTTGCTGCGACTGATGGCCCGATGCCACAGACCCGTGAGCACATCCTGCTGGGTCGTCAGGTTGGCGTTCCTTACATCATCGTGTTCCTGAACAAATGTGACATGGTTGATGATGAAGAGCTGCTGGAACTGGTTGAGATGGAAGTTCGTGACCTGCTGTCAGCCTATGACTTCCCAGGCGACGACACTCCAATCGTTCGTGGTTCTGCTCTGAAAGCGCTGGAAGGCGAAGCTGAGTGGGAAGCGAAAATCATCGAACTGGCTGAGCATCTGGATACCTATATCCCAGAACCACAGCGTGCGATCGACATGCCGTTCCTGCTGCCAATCGAAGACGTATTCTCAATCTCTGGCCGTGGTACTGTTGTTACCGGTCGTGTTGAGCGCGGCATCGTTAAAGTCGGCGACGAAGTTGAAATCGTGGGTATCAAAGATACTGCGAAATCAACCTGTACCGGTGTTGAGATGTTCCGTAAGCTGCTGGACCAGGGTCAGGCAGGCGAAAACTGTGGTGTTCTGCTGCGCGGTATCAAGCGTGAAGACATCCAGCGTGGCCAGGTTCTGGCTAAGCCAGGCTCAATCAAGCCGCACACCCAGTTCGAGTCAGAAGTTTACGTTCTGTCTAAAGACGAAGGTGGCCGCCATACTCCGTTCTTCAAAGGCTATCGTCCACAGTTCTACTTCCGTACCACTGACGTGACCGGTTCAGTAGAGCTGCCAGAAGGCGTTGAAATGGTCATGCCAGGCGACAACATTAAAATGGTTGTTACCCTGATCCACCCAATCGCAATGGACGAAGGTCTGCGCTTCGCAATCCGCGAAGGTGGCCGTACCGTTGGCGCGGGTGTTGTTGCTAAAGTTATCGCTTAATTGTGATACCTGCTGTGGTCGTGCAAACGGCCACTGCAACACAGTGAAAAAGAGCACTCCGGTGCTCTTTTTTTTGCTCTGAAAATGGCCATAACCCTGCAAAGGGTAGGTTTGAAATAAAAACGATTCGCATTTACACTGTGTACAGAAAATGTACCCGAGTGATGAATCAATGTACGTCTGCCTGTGTAATGCCATCAGTGATAAAACCCTTCGTGAAGTTGTGCGTCGATATCAGCCCAAATCTATTCAGCAGCTGCGCCAGTTTGTTCCGGTAGGCAAACAGTGTGGCAAATGCGTTCGTGCTGCGCGTGAGATTATGGATGAAGAGATGCAGCATGCCCCGCTCTATAAAGAGATAGCCTGACTGCCCCTGGATGTGTGAATACCCACAATATCTATCGCGTTTTTTTGACTTCTTTTTAACCACATCTACGCTCTAATAAACCAGACGCGGAGGGTTAACAATGAAGGGCGATATCAAAGTTATCAGTCATCTTAATAAACTGCTTGGAAATGAACTGGTTGCCATCAACCAGTACTTTCTGCATGCGCGCATGTTTAAAAACTGGGGGCTGACGCGCCTCAACGATGTGGAGTATCACGAATCGATCGACGAGATGAAGCATGCTGACAAATACATTGAACGCATACTCTTTCTTGAGGGCATTCCAAATCTTCAGGATCTGGGACGTCTGCGTATTGGTGAAGACGTCGAGGAGATGCTGAGTTCAGACCTGAATCTGGAGCTGGAAGGCGCTAAAGATCTGCGTGAGGCCATCTCCTATGCTGACAAGGTACATGACTATGTCAGTCGTGACATGATGATTGAAATCCTGGCTGATGAAGAGCATCACATCGACTGGATTGAAACGGAACTTGAGTTAATCCAGAAGATGGGCATCCAGAACTATCTGCAGGCTCAAATCAAAGAAGAGTGAATCGGGTCTGCAGCACGATCGTTACCCAGCCCGCAATGGCCAGGAAAGGGCCAAACGGCAGCGGGCTTTTCCCCTGAATTATCCCCCGACGCTGCAGCATTACAATTGTCGCCAGTGCCAGAAAAGTGCTTCCCAGTGCAATCCAGGGTAGTGCCTGCCATCCACAGCACGCCCCTAACGCCGCGAAAAGCTTCATATCACCATAACCCAATCCTTCGTGGCCCCGAACCTGCCGATAGCTCCAGGCAAGTAGCCATAATGTACAGTAGCCCGACAGGGCGCCCCATATCGCTGCTGTTTCATTTCCGGTTACGGTGGCGTGAAGTAATCCCAGCCAGAGCAGCAGATAGCTGAGCGGGTCAGGTATACAGAAGTGGTGGCGATCAATGGCAGCCACCAGAAGCAGCAGGCTGGAGGCAGTAATGATGAAGATAGCGTCGGCAGGATCGGTGAAGCTTTGCAGCACCAGCAGGCAAAGTATTGCGACCAGCCATTCAGTGATAAAGCTTTTCGCACCGAACGGATGATGACAGAAGCGGCACCGGCCTCTTAACCATGGCCAGCTAATCAATGGCAGCGTATCGCGCCATAGCAGGCGCTGCTGACAACAATCACACCGTGAACCGGGAAAGCAGAGTGCGACAAACCACTGAGCGGGCGAGAGGGCAGGTGAGAAGCGCACACAGGCCAGCGAAAGAAAGCTTCCCAGTGCGCCTCCGCCAGCGAGTGCTATGAATTGAGTGAACAGTGACATGATGCTGCTCCGGATGAGAAGTTAAGAGCACTTTCATCGGCTTCTTATTCTGTGTCATCCATGGATAAATAACGGCGGAAAAGTGCTCGCAACAAAATTTGTGGTTTAACCGCTCTGTGGCAATGCATTGCGACGCGTGCCGCACGAACCGGCCACTATTTAACAGGGAAAACCGCAACACGGGTTGCTTCCTGAACAGATTTACGTATAATGCGCGGGCCTGCAGATATTGCAGGCGCGATTCGAGCAGAATCGCAGACGGCTGAAATATAGGCCGCCTGACAATACTCCCAATTGGGGAGTTATATGCTGAACGATTACACTCTCCCATCAATCGTAATGGGCTCGAGTAGTAATTTTTTTCGTCTATAAAAAGTTTGGAGCTCTGGTCTCATGCAGAACCAAAGAATCCGTATCCGTCTTAAAGCGTTTGATCATCGTCTGATCGATCAATCAACCGCGGAAATCGTTGAGACCGCCAAGCGCACTGGTGCGCAGGTTCGTGGTCCAATCCCGCTGCCAACCCGCAAAGAGCGTTTTACTGTTCTGATCTCTCCGCACGTTAACAAAGATGCGCGTGATCAGTACGAAATCCGCACTCACAAGCGTCTGGTAGACATCGTTGAGCCAACTGAAAAAACGGTTGATGCTCTGATGCGTCTGGATCTGGCTGCCGGTGTTGACGTGCAGATCAGCCTGGGTTAATCAGGTCATCGAGCGATTGAGAGGTTGAAACAATGATTGGTTTAGTCGGTAAAAAAGTGGGCATGACCCGCATCTTCACTGAAGATGGCGTTTCTATCCCCGTCACCGTAATCGAAGTTGAAGCGAACCGCGTTACTCAGGTCAAAGGCCTGGAAAACGATGGTTACCAGGCAATTCAGGTTACCACCGGTGCTAAAAAAGCAAACCGTGTGACCAAACCTGAAGCTGGTCATTTTGCTAAAGCTGGCGTTGAAGCTGGCCGTGGCCTGTGGGAATTCCGCACCGCTGAAGGTGAAGAGTACTCTGTAGGTCAGAGCATCAGCGTTGAGATTTTCGCTGAAGTTAAGAAAGTTGACGTAACCGGTACCTCTAAAGGTAAAGGTTTCGCCGGTACCGTTAAGCGCTGGAACTTCCGTACCCAGGACGCTACTCACGGTAACTCCTTGTCTCACCGCGTTCCGGGTTCTATCGGTCAGAACCAGACTCCGGGCAAAGTGTTCAAAGGCAAGAAAATGGCAGGTCAGCTGGGTAATGAGCGCGTAACCGTTCAGAGTCTGGACGTAGTACGTGTTGACGCTGAGCGCAACCTGCTGCTGGTTAAAGGTGCAGTTCCCGGTGCTACCGGTAGCGACCTGATCGTTAAACCAGCTGTGAAGGCGTAAGGGGATAGCAATGGAATTAGTATTGAAAGACGCGCAGAGCGCGCTGACTGTTTCCGAAACTACCTTCGGTCGTGATTTCAACGAAGCGCTGGTTCACCAGGTTGTTGTTGCTTACGCATCTGGCGCCCGCCAGGGTACTCGTGCGCAGAAAACTCGCGCCGAAGTAACCGGTTCAGGCAAAAAGCCATGGCGTCAGAAAGGCACCGGCCGTGCGCGTGCAGGTTCTGTAAAGAGCCCAATCTGGCGTTCAGGTGGCGTGACCTTTGCTGCGAAGCCGCAGGACCACAGTCAAAAAGTTAACAAAAAGATGTACCGCGGCGCGCTGAAAAGCATCCTGTCCGAGCTGGTACGTCAAGATCGTCTGATCGTTGTCGAATCATTTGCTGTAGAAGCACCGAAAACCAAGCTGCTGGTACAGAAACTGAAAGACATGGCTCTGGAAGACGTGCTGATCATCACCGGTGAACTGGATGAGAATCTGTTCCTGGCTGCGCGTAACCTGTACAAGGTTGACGTGCGTGATGCATCCGGTATCGACCCAGTTAGCCTGATCGCCTTCGACAAAGTCGTTATGACTGCTGATGCAGTTAAGCAAGTTGAGGAGATGCTGGCATGATCCGTGAAGAACGTCTGCTGAAAGTACTGCGCGCGCCGCACGTATCTGAAAAAGCATCTAGCGCGATGGAAAAAACTAATACCATCGTTCTCAAAGTTGCTAATGACGCGACCAAAGCAGAGATCGTTGCTGCTGTTGAGAAACTGTTCGAAGTTGAAGTTAAAGACGTAAACACCCTGGTAGTTAAGGGCAAAGTTAAGCGTCAAGGACAGCGTATCGGTCGTCGTAGCGACTGGAAAAAAGCTTACGTCACCCTGAAAGAAGGCCAGAATCTGGACTTCGCTGGCGGCGCTGAGTAAGTCGGAGGAGAAAGACAATGGCAGTTGTTAAATGTAAACCGACATCTCCGGGTCGTCGCCATGTAGTTAAAGTGGTAAACGCGGAGCTGCACAAGGGCAAACCATTTGCCCCGCTGGTAGAAAAAAACAGCAAATCCGGTGGCCGTAACAACAATGGTCGTATCACTACCCGTCATATCGGTGGTGGTCACAAGCAGGCTTACCGTATTGTTGACTTCAAACGCAACAAAGATGGTATCCCGGCAACCGTTGAACGTCTTGAGTACGATCCGAACCGCTCTGCGAACATCGCACTGGTTCTGTACAAAGACGGCGAGCGCCGTTACATCCTGGCCCCTAAAGGCCTGAAAGCCGGCGACCAGATCCAATCTGGCGTTGATGCTGCGATCAAAGCAGGTAACACACTGCCGATGCGTAACATCCCGGTGGGTTCAACCGTGCATAACGTAGAAATGAAACCAGGCAAAGGCGGTCAGATTGCTCGCTCAGCTGGTGCTTACGTGCAGATCGTTGCGCGTGAAGGTTCTTACGTTACCCTGCGTCTGCGTTCAGGTGAAATGCGTAAAGTCGAGTCTGACTGCCGCGCAACACTGGGCGAAGTCGGCAACGCTGAGCATATGCTGCGCGTTCTGGGTAAAGCTGGTGCAGCCCGTTGGCGTGGTGTTCGTCCGACCGTTCGTGGTACCGCGATGAACCCAGTTGATCACCCGCACGGTGGTGGTGAAGGTCGTAACTTTGGTAAGCACCCGGTAACTCCGTGGGGCGTTCAGACCAAAGGTAAGAAGACCCGTAGCAACAAGCGTACCGATAAGTTTATCGTACGTCGCCGTAGCAAATAATATTAGAGGATAAGCCATGCCACGTTCTCTCAAGAAAGGTCCTTTTATTGACCTGCACTTGCTGAAGAAGGTAGAGAAAGCGGTGGAAAGCGGTGACAAGAAGCCTTTGCGCACTTGGTCCCGTCGTTCAACGATCTTTCCTAACATGATCGGTTTGACCATCGCTGTCCATAATGGTCGTCAGCACGTTCCTGTCTTTGTTTCCGACGAAATGGTTGGTCACAAACTGGGTGAATTCGCGCCGACACGTACTTATCGCGGTCACGCGGCTGATAAAAAAGCCAAGAAGAAATAAGTAGGAGGAAGAGATGGAAACTTTAGCTCAACATCGCCACGCTCGTTCTTCTGCTCAGAAGGTTCGCCTTGTTGCTGACCTGATTCGCGGTAAGAAAGTGTCGCAGGCACTGGACATTTTGACCTACACCAATAAGAAAGCGGCTGTACTGGTCAAAAAAGTTCTGGAATCTGCCATTGCTAACGCCGAACACAACGATGGCGCTGATATCGACGATCTGAAAATCACGAAAATTTTCGTTGATGAAGGTCCGACCATGAAACGCATTATGCCGCGTGCCAAAGGTCGTGCAGATCGCATCCTGAAGCGCACCAGCCACATTACTGTGGTTGTGTCCGATCGCTGAGACTCTGGAGACTAGCAATGGGTCAGAAAGTACATCCTAATGGTATTCGCCTGGGTATTGTAAAACCATGGAACTCTACCTGGTTTGCGAACACCAACGAATTCGCTGACAACCTGGACAGCGATTTTAAAGTACGTCAGTTCCTGACTAAAGAACTGGCTAAAGCATCTGTCTCTCGTATCGTTATCGAGCGTCCAGCGAAGAGCATCCGTGTGACTATTCACACCGCTCGTCCGGGCATCGTTATCGGTAAGAAAGGCGAAGATGTAGAAAAACTGCGCACGGTCGTCGCGAAAATCGCTGGCGTTCCTGCACAGATTAATATCGCCGAAGTCCGCAAGCCGGAACTGGACGCGAAACTGGTAGCTGACAGCATCACTTCACAGCTGGAGCGTCGTGTGATGTTCCGTCGTGCTATGAAGCGTGCAGTTCAGAACGCCATGCGTCTTGGCGCGAAGGGTATTAAAGTTGAAGTTAGCGGCCGTCTGGGTGGCGCTGAGATCGCACGTACCGAATGGTATCGTGAAGGTCGCGTGCCATTGCACACACTGCGTGCTGACATTGACTACAACACCTCTGAAGCGCACACCACTTATGGTGTAATCGGCGTTAAGGTATGGATCTTCAAAGGTGAGATCCTGGGTGGTATGGCTGCTGTTGAACAACCGGAACCGGCTGCTCAACCTAAAAAGCAGCAGCGTAAAGGCCGTAAGTAAGGAGAGTCGCTGATGTTACAACCAAAGCGTACGAAATTCCGTAAGGTGCACAAAGGCCGTAACCGCGGTCTGGCTGCGGGTACGGATGTCAGCTTCGGTACTTTCGGTCTGAAAGCTGTTGGCCGTGGTCGTCTGACTGCTCGTCAGATCGAAGCAGCACGTCGTGCTATGACCCGTGCAGTTAAGCGTCAAGGTAAGATCTGGATCCGAGTATTCCCGGACAAACCGATCACCGAGAAGCCGCTGGAAGTGCGTATGGGTAAAGGTAAGGGTAACGTAGAGTATTGGGTTGCCCTGATCCAGCCTGGTAAAGTCCTGTATGAAATGGACGGCGTACCAGAAGAGCTGGCCCGTGAAGCATTCAAGCTGGCAGCAGCAAAACTGCCTATCAAAACCACCTTTGTAACTAAGACGGTGATGTAATGAAAGCAACTGAGCTGCGTGAAAAAAGCGTTGAAGAGCTGAACACTGAGCTGCTTAATCTGCTGCGTGAGCAATTTAACCTGCGCATGCAGGCAGCATCTGGCCAACTGCAGCAGACTCATCTGCTGAAACAGGTTCGCCGTGATGTTGCACGCGTTAAGACTTTACTGACTGAGAAGGCGGGTTCGTAATGACCGATAAAATCCGTACTCTGCAGGGTCGTGTAGTAAGTGACAAAATGCAGAAATCTGCAGTTGTTGCTATCGAACGTTTTGTGAAACACCCGATCTACGGCAAATTCATCAAACGTACGACCAAGCTGCACATCCATGACGAGAACAATGAATGTGGAATTGGTGACGTGGTAGAAATCCGCGAATGCCGTCCACTGTCCAAGACTAAATCCTGGACCCTGGTTCGCGTAATCGAGAAAGCGGTTCTGTAATAAGAATTGTATTCTCTGAGGAAACCCTCTGCTTCGGCAGGGGGTTTTTTTTTGCCTGTAATCGGGGGTTGATCCATTTGTGCCTGTGACAGAGCAGATTTGATGGTGCTCAAAAATTTAGCAGATTGTCAGGTCTAAGCTGAGACGGTTCAGGCAATGAGGCCTGAAAGCTGTGGGCCATAAAGGTCTGGGTTATCATAACTGTACAAGGAAATGTGCGGTGAAAATGGAGAGTCCTGACCGCTTACGCCGGTCACTGATAAAGCTGCCACTGTTAGCTGCGTTACCTGCGATTAGCTCTGCCAAAAGCTTGCCGCTATTATCGGGTAGCACACAATCTCAACCCACAGGCAATAGCATGGAACGAACTCTGTTACTGAAGAATGCTGAATGCGTGGTTTGCATGGATGCCGACCGGCGGGAAATACGGAACGCCAGTATTCTGATTAAAGGAAATCAGATCGTTGCGGTCGGGGAAGCAGGATCGTTACCCGATAGCGCAGATGAGATTATCGATCTGCGGGGACACATTGTTATACCTGGCCTGATTAATACGCATCATCACATGTATCAGAGCCTGACCCGGGCTATTCCTGCGGTACAAAACGGCGAACTGTTCAACTGGCTTACCCATCTCTACCCACTATGGCAGAATCTGACACCTGAGATGATTCATATCTCAACGCAGATTTCGATGGCCGAGTTAATGCTCTCCGGTTGTACCACCACCAGTGACCATCTCTATGTCTACCCTAACGGCTGTAAGCTTGACGACAGCATTGAGGCTGCAGCGTTAATGGGCATGCGTTTCCATGCCAGCCGGGGCAGCATGAGCGTCGGTAAATCCCTGGGTGGCCTGCCGCCTGATTCGCTGGTTGAGAATGAAGCCGCCATCCTCAGGGACACGCAGCGTGTGATTGAGCGCTATCACGATGACAGCCACGGCTCGATGTTACGCATCGTGGTGGCACCATGTTCACCGTTCTCGGTCAGTCGTGAGCTGATGAAGCAGTCCGCTGCACTGGCACGCAGCTTCAACGTCTCGATGCATACTCATCTGGCGGAGAACGACAGCGATATCCGCTATAGCCGCGAGAAATTCAACATGACGCCAGCGCAGTACGTTGAGGACCTCGGCTGGGTAGGGCCGGATGTCTGGCATGCACACTGCGTAAAACTGGATCAGCATGGTATGGAGCTCTTTGCACGTACCGGAACCGGCGTCGCACACTGCCCCTGTTCAAACATGCGTCTCGGTTCGGGTATTGCACCGATACGCCACATGTGTGATGCCGGTGTCCATGTCGGTATGGGCGTGGATGGGCCAGCCTCCAATGACAGCTCAGACATGATGGCAGAGGTACGTCAGGCGATGCTGTTGCAACGCGTGGGTTTCGGCCCGGATGCGATGACGGCACGTCAGGCTCTGGAGCTGGCGACGCTGGGTGGAGCAAAAGTGCTGAATCGCGACGACGTGGGCGCCATTGCACCGGGCATGATGGCTGACTTGGCGATCTTTGACCTGAATCGCATTGGTCTTGCCGGGGCAGGGCACGATCCTGTCGCCGCCATGGTGTTCTGTAATCCGGGGCAGGTCGCTTACAGCATCATCAACGGAAAAGTCAGGGTGCGTGACGGACAACTGGCCGGAATTGAACTGCCAGCCGTGCTGCATCAGCATAACCAACTGGCCAGAAAACTGGTTAGTTGAGTCAGAAGGGCACTTTATTAGGGAGGCGACGAAAAATAAGGCAGATTACATTTGCTACTGTTCGCACTATTCCCTAGAATACGCCCTCCCTGTCATCAGGGAAAATCAGCGGCTCGATTGAGAGCCGTTTATTTTTTCTACCCATCTGTGAGAACCGGTGTTACAATGCCGCGCCCTCAATTATGGGGCTTTCTAACGACCTGAGGTTTAGGTCCCGAAGTAGTAGTTGACATTAGCGGAGCACTAAAATGATCCAAGAACAGACTATGCTGAACGTCGCCGACAACTCCGGTGCACGTCGCGTAATGTGTATCAAGGTTCTGGGTGGCTCGCACCGTCGCTACGCAGGCGTCGGTGACATCATCAAAGTTACCATCAAGGAAGCAATTCCTCGTGGTAAAGTCAAAAAAGGTGATGTCCTGAAGGCGGTAGTGGTGCGCACCAGGAAGGGTGTTCGTCGCCCGGACGGTTCTGTCATTCGCTTCGATGGTAATGCATGCGTTATTCTGAACAATAACAGTGAGCAGCCTATCGGTACGCGTATTTTTGGGCCGGTAACTCGTGAACTTCGTACTGAAAAGTTCATGAAAATTATCTCTCTGGCACCAGAAGTACTCTAAGGAGCGAACAATGGCAGCTAAAATCCGTCGTAACGACGAAGTTATCGTGTTAACCGGTAAAGATAAAGGTAAGCGCGGTAAAGTTAAGAATGTCCTGTCTTCTGGTAAGGTCATCGTTGAAGGTATCAACCTGGTTAAAAAACATCAGAAGCCGGTTCCGGCCCTGAACCAACCAGGTGGCATCGTTGAAAAAGAAGCTGCTATTCAGGTTTCTAACGTTGCACTGTTCAACGCGGCAACTGGTAAGGCTGACCGTGTAGGCTTTAGATTCGAAGACGGCAAAAAAGTCCGTTTCTTCAAGTCTAACAGCGAAACTATCAAGTAATTTGGAGTAGTACGATGGCGAAACTGCATGATTACTACAAAGACGAAGTAGTCCAGAAACTCATGACAGAGTTTGGCTACAATTCTGTCATGCAAGTCCCTCGGGTCGAGAAGATCACCCTGAACATGGGTGTTGGTGAAGCGATCGCTGACAAGAAACTGCTGGATAACGCAGCAGCTGACCTGGCAGCAATCTCCGGTCAAAAACCGCTGGTCACCAAAGCACGCAAATCAGTTGCAGGCTTCAAAATCCGTCAGGGCTATCCGATCGGCTGTAAAGTAACTCTGCGTGGCGAGCGCATGTGGGAGTTCTTTGAGCGTCTGGTCACCATTGCAGTTCCACGTATCCGTGACTTCCGTGGCTTGTCCGCTAAGTCATTCGATGGTCGTGGCAACTACAGCATGGGTGTACGTGAGCAGATCATCTTCCCAGAAATCGACTACGACAAAGTCGATCGCGTTCGTGGTTTGGATATCACCATTACCACTACTGCGAAATCTGATGATGAAGGCCGTGCTCTGCTGGCTGCCTTTGACTTCCCGTTCCGTAAGTAAGGTAGGGTTACTTAATGGCTAAGCAATCTATGAAAGCGCGCGAAGTTAAGCGTGCAAAATTAGCAGACAAATTCTTCGCTAAACGCGCTGAACTGAAAGCGATCATCTCTGATGTGAACGCTTCCGACGAAGACCGTTGGGATGCTGTTCTGAAGCTGCAGAGTCTGCCGCGTGATTCCAGCCCTTCACGTCAGCGTAACCGCTGCCGTCAAACAGGTCGTCCGCACGGTTTCCTGCGGAAGTTTGGGTTGAGCCGTATCAAGGTCCGCGAAGCCGCCATGCGCGGTGAAATTCCGGGTCTGAAAAAGGCTAGCTGGTAATTGTCACCAATTGAATCACGGGAGTAACACAGATGAGCATGCAAGATCCGATCGCGGATATGCTGACCCGTATCCGTAACGGTCAGGCCGCGAACAAAGTTGCGGTCACCATGCCTTCCTCCAAGCTGAAATTGGCAATTGCCAACGTTCTGAAGGAAGAAGGATATATTGAAGATTTCAAAATCGAAGGCGACATCAAGCTGGAACTGGAACTTACTCTCAAGTATTTCCAGGGAAAAGCTGTTGTAGAAAGCATTCAGCGAGTAAGCCGTCCTGGCCTGCGCATCTATAAGAAAAAAGATGAGCTGCCAAAGGTAATGGCTGGTATGGGCATCGCTGTAGTTTCTACATCTAAAGGTGTCATGACTGATCGTGCAGCGCGCCAGGCAGGTCTTGGTGGCGAAATTATCTGCTACGTAGCGTAATCGGAGGATACATATGTCTCGTGTTGCTAAAGCACCTGTCGTTGTTCCTGCCGGCGTAGAGGTAAAACTCGACGGTCAGGTAATTTCGATTAAAGGTAAAAACGGCGAGCTGACTCGTACTATCAATGATGCTGTTGAAGTTAAGCATGCTGACAACGCTCTGACTTTCGCTCCGCGCGAAGGTTTCGTTGACGGCTGGGCGCAGGCGGGTACTTCTCGCGCGCTGCTGAACGCAATGGTTATCGGTGTTACCGAAGGCTTCATTAAGAAGCTGCAGCTGGTTGGTGTAGGTTATCGTGCAGCCGTTAAAGGCGACGTGGTAAACCTGTCTCTGGGCTTTTCTCATCCAGTCGATCACCAGCTGCCCGCGGGTATCACTGCAGAATGTCCAACTCAGACTGAGATCGTGCTGAAAGGCGCTGATAAACAGCTGATTGGTCAGGTTGCTGCGGACCTGCGCGCCTACCGTCGTCCTGAGCCTTATAAAGGCAAGGGTGTCCGTTACGCCGACGAAGTCGTGCGTACCAAAGAGGCTAAGAAGAAGTAAGGTAACACTATGGATAAGAAATCTGCTCGTATCCGTCGTGCGACCCGTGCACGTCGCAAGCTCAAAGAGCTGGGTGCTACTCGCCTGGTGGTACATCGTACCCCGCGTCATATTTACGCACAGGTAATCGCCCCGAACGGTTCCGAAGTTCTGGTCGCTGCTTCTACTGTAGAAAAAGCTATCACTGAACAACTGAAGTATACCGGTAATAAAGAAGCCGCAGCTGCAGTAGGCAAAGCTATCGCAGAACGCGCAATCGAAAAAGGCATCACTGGTGTTTCTTTCGACCGTTCCGGTTTCCAATATCATGGTCGCGTCCAGGCACTGGCAGATGCTGCCCGTGAAGCTGGCCTTCAGTTCTAAGGTAGAGGTCTAAGATGGCACACATCGAGAAACAAGCTGGCGAACTGCAGGAAAAACTGATCGCGGTAAACCGTGTTTCTAAAACTGTTAAAGGTGGTCGTATCTTCTCCTTCACAGCACTGACTGTGGTAGGTGATGGTAATGGTCGCGTAGGTTTTGGTTACGGTAAAGCGCGTGAAGTTCCAGCAGCGATCCAGAAAGCGATGGAGAAAGCCCGTCGCAACATGGTTAACGTCGCGCTGACCAACGGCACCCTGCAGCACCCTGTTAAAGGTGCACACACGGGTTCCCGCGTGTTCATGCAGCCGGCTTCAGAAGGTACCGGTATCATCGCCGGTGGTGCAATGCGCGCCGTTCTGGAAGTCGCTGGAGTTCATAACGTACTGGCAAAAGCCTATGGTTCTACTAACCCGATTAACGTGGTTCGTGCAACTATCGACGGCCTGGGCAATATGAAATCTCCGGAAATGGTCGCTGCTAAGCGTGGTAAATCCGTTGAAGAAATTCTGGGGTAATCACGATGGCTAAGACTATTAAAATCACTCAAACCCGTAGTTCAATCGGCCGCTTGCCTAAGCATAAAGCCACTCTGGTTGGCCTGGGTCTGCGTCGTATTGGCCACACCGTTGAGCGTGAAGACACGCCTGCAGTACGCGGTATGGTTAACGCGGTTTCCTATATGGTTAAAGTGGAGGAGTAAGAGATGCGTTTAAATACTCTGTCTCCGGCCGAAGGGTCTAAGCACGCTACCAAGCGTCTGGGTCGTGGTATCGGTTCTGGCCTCGGAAAAACCGGTGGTCGTGGTCACAAAGGTCAGAACTCACGTTCTGGCGGTGGCGTACGTCGCGGTTTCGAAGGTGGTCAGATGCCTCTGTACCGTCGTCTGCCGAAGTTCGGTTTCACCTCTCGCAAAGCAATGATCACCACAGAGATTCGTCTGTCTGATCTGGCGAAAGTTGAAGGCGGTATCGTCGACCTGAACGCGCTGAAAGCAGCCAACATTGTCGGTGTTCAGATTGAATTCGTTAAAGTAATTCTGTCTGGTGAAGTATCTACACCGGTAACGGTTCGCGGCCTGCGTGTCACCAAAGGTGCTCGTGCTGCAATCGAAGCTGCTGGCGGTAAAATCGAGGAATAAGTAGCAGATGGCTAAACAACCGGGATTAGATTTTCAAAGTGCCAAAGGCGGCTTTGGTGAGCTGAAACGCAGACTGCTGTTTGTAATCGGCGCACTCATTGTCTTCCGTATTGGCTCTTTTATTCCAATCCCTGGTATTGATGCCACTGTACTTGCCAAACTGCTTGAGCAACAGCGTGGCACCATCATTGAAATGTTTAACATGTTCTCTGGTGGTGCTCTCAGCCGTGCTTCTATTTTCGCACTGGGTATCATGCCGTATATTTCGGCATCGATTATCATCCAGTTATTAACGGTGGTTCATCCAGCGTTAGCGGAAATTAAGAAAGAAGGGGAGGCTGGCCGTCGTAAGATTAGCCAGTACACCCGATACGGTACGTTGGTATTGGCCATATTTCAGTCGATCGGTATTGCTACCGGTCTGCCGAATATGCCAGGGATGCAAGGCCTGGTCATGAATCCAGGCTTTGCTTTCTACTTTACCGCTGTTGTGAGTCTGGTCTCAGGAACGATGTTCCTGATGTGGCTGGGCGAACAGATTACTGAGCGTGGTATCGGTAACGGTATTTCGATCATTATCTTCGCAGGTATTGTTGCGGGTCTTCCGCCGGCCATTGGCCATACCATCGAGCAAGCGCGGCAAGGCGACCTGCACTTCCTTCTGTTGCTGTTGGTTGCAGTACTCGTATTCGCAGTGACCTTCTTTGTTATCTTCGTTGAACGTGGTCAGCGCCGCATTGTGGTGAACTACGCAAAACGTCAGCAGGGTCGTCGCGTTTACGCTGCACAGAGCACACATTTACCGTTGAAAGTGAATATGGCGGGCGTTATTCCAGCCATCTTTGCTTCCAGCATTATTCTGTTCCCGGCAACGATTGCATCGTGGTTTGGGGGCGGTACCGGTTGGAACTGGCTGACAACAATTTCGCTGTATTTGCAGCCAGGACAGCCGCTTTATGTGCTACTCTATGCGACTGCAATCATCTTCTTCTGTTTCTTCTATACGGCGTTGGTTTTCAACCCACGTGAAACAGCAGATAACCTGAAGAAGTCTGGTGCATTCGTACCGGGAATTCGTCCGGGAGAGCAAACGGCGAAGTATATTGATAAAGTAATGACGCGACTGACCTTAATCGGCGCGCTGTATATTACTTTTATCTGCCTTATCCCGGAGTTCATGCGTGATGCGATGAAGGTTCCCTTCTACTTTGGCGGTACTTCACTGCTCATCGTAGTTGTCGTCATCATGGACTTTATGGCTCAAGTGCAAACTCTGATGATGTCCAGTCAGTATGAGTCGGCACTGAAGAAAGCTAACCTGAAAGGCTACGGCCGTTAATTCAGTTGGTTGAGAAGTTACGGAGAGTAAAAATGAAAGTTCGTGCTTCCGTCAAGAGATTATGTCGTAACTGCAAAATCATTCGTCGCGACGGTGTCGTACGTGTGATCTGCAGCGCCGAGCCAAAGCATAAACAGCGCCAAGGCTGATTTTGTCACATATTTTTCTTGCAAAGTCGGGTTGAGCTGGCTAGATTAGCCAGCCAATCTTTTGTATGTCAGTACGTTTCCATTTGAGTATCCTGAAAACGGGCTTTTCAGCATGGGACGTGCTTGTTTAATTATAGGAGTGCATAGTGGCCCGTATAGCAGGCATTAACATTCCTGATCAAAAACATACCGTTATCGCATTAACTTCGATCTTCGGTATCGGTAAAACCCGTTCAAAAGCCATCTGCGCTTCAACGGGTATTGCTGAAAATGTTAAGATCAGTGAGCTGTCTGAAGAACAAATTGATCAGCTGCGTGATGCAGTTGCGAAATTCGTTGTAGAAGGTGATCTGCGCCGTGAAATCACCCTGAGCATCAAGCGTCTTATGGACCTTGGTTGCTACCGTGGTTTGCGCCATCGTCGTGGTCTTCCGGTTCGCGGTCAGCGTACTAAGACCAACGCACGTACCCGTAAGGGTCCGCGTAAACCGATCAAGAAATAATCGGGGTGAGTAAATAATGGCAAAGGCACCAGTTCGTGCACGCAAGCGTGTAAGAAAACAAGTCTCAGATGGCGTGGCTCATGTCCATGCTTCTTTTAACAACACCATCGTTACCATTACTGATCGTCAGGGTAACGCACTGGGTTGGGCAACCGCCGGTGGTTCCGGTTTCCGCGGTTCACGTAAATCCACTCCGTTTGCTGCTCAGGTCGCTGCAGAGCGCTGTGCAGAAGCGGTAAAAGATTACGGAATTAAGAACCTGGAAGTTATGGTAAAGGGTCCGGGTCCAGGTCGCGAATCTACGATTCGTGCTTTGAACGCCGCTGGTTTCCGCATCACTAATATTACTGATGTGACTCCGATCCCTCATAACGGTTGTCGTCCGCCGAAAAAACGTCGCGTATAACGCCCGTTTTTTTAGGATAGTTGGAGAAAGAAAATGGCAAGATATTTGGGTCCTAAGCTCAAGCTGAGCCGTCGTGAGGGCACTGACTTATTCCTTAAGTCTGGTGTTCGCGCGATTGATTCCAAGTGTAAGATTGAACAAGCCCCTGGTCAGCATGGTGCGCGTAAACCGCGTCTGTCTGATTACGGCGGTCAGTTACGTGAAAAGCAGAAAGTTCGTCGTATCTACGGCGTGCTGGAGCGTCAGTTCCGTAACTACTATAAAGAAGCAGCTCGTCTGAAAGGCAACACCGGTGAAAACCTGTTGGCTCTGCTGGAAGGTCGTCTGGACAACGTAGTTTATCGTATGGGCTTTGGTGCCACTCGTGCAGAAGCACGTCAGCTGGTGAGCCATAAGTCTGTTCTGGTAAATGGCCGCGTTGTTAACATCGCTTCTTATCAGGTATCTCCGAATGATGTCGTTAGCATCCGTGAGAAAGCCAAAAAGCAATCTCGCGTGAAGGCCGCTCTGGAGCTGGCTGAGCAGCGTGAAAAGCCAACCTGGCTGGAAGTTGATGCGACTAAGATGGAAGGTGTGTTCAAGCGTATTCCTGAACGTACTGATCTGTCTGCGGACATTAACGAACACCTGATCGTCGAGCTTTACTCCAAGTAAGGCTTAGTACCAAAGAGAGGACACAATGCAGGGTTCTGTGACAGAGTTTCTAAAACCGCGCCTGGTAGATATCGAGCAAGTGAGTTCGACGCACGCCAAGGTGACCCTTGAGCCTTTAGAGCGTGGCTTTGGCCATACTCTTGGTAACGCACTGCGCCGTATTCTGCTTTCATCCATGCCGGGTTGCGCGGTGACCGAGGTTGAAATTGATGGTGTACTTCATGAGTACAGCACCAAAGAGGGCGTACAGGAAGATATCCTGGAAATCCTGCTCAACCTGAAAGGGCTGGCGGTAAGAGTTCAGGGTAAAGATGAAGTTATTCTGACCTTGAATAAATCTGGCATTGGCCCTGTGACTGCAGCCGACATTACCCATGATGGTGATGTCGAAATCGTCAAGCCTCAGCATGTCATTTGCCATCTGACCGATGAGAACGCTGCTATCAGCATGCGTATCAAAGTTCAGCGTGGACGTGGCTATGTGCCGGCTTCTGCCCGAATTCATTCGGAAGAAGATGAGCGCCCAATCGGCCGCCTGTTAGTTGACGCTTGCTACAGCCCTGTAGACCGTATCGCCTACAATGTTGAAGCAGCGCGTGTAGAGCAGCGCACCGACCTGGACAAGCTGGTCATCGAAATGGAAACCAACGGCACAATCGATCCTGAAGAGGCGATTCGTCGTGCGGCAACCATTCTGGCAGAACAACTTGAAGCTTTCGTTGACTTACGTGATGTACGTCAGCCAGAAGTTAAAGAAGAGAAACCAGAATTCGATCCGATCCTGCTGCGCCCTGTTGACGATCTGGAATTGACTGTCCGCTCTGCTAACTGCCTTAAGGCAGAAGCTATCCACTACATCGGTGATCTGGTACAGCGTACCGAGGTTGAGCTGCTTAAAACGCCTAACCTTGGTAAAAAATCTCTTACTGAGATTAAAGATGTGCTGGCTTCGCGTGGTCTTTCTCTGGGCATGCGCCTCGAGAACTGGCCGCCAGCAAGCATTGCTGATGAATAATCAGATCACAGGTTAAGGTTTCACTGAGAAGGATAAGGTCATGCGCCATCGTAAGAGTGGTCGTCAACTGAACCGCAACAGCAGCCATCGTCAGGCTATGTTCCGCAACATGGCCGGTTCTCTGGTTCGTCATGAGATCATCAAAACGACTCTGCCGAAAGCCAAAGAACTGCGTCGCGTAGTTGAGCCGCTGATTACTCTTGCCAAGACCGACAGCGTAGCTAATCGTCGTCTGGCATTCGCCCGTACTCGTGATAACGAGATCGTGGCAAAACTGTTTAATGAGCTGGGCCCGCGTTTCGCGAGCCGTGCCGGTGGTTACACTCGTATTCTGAAGTGTGGCTTCCGTGCTGGTGACAACGCTCCGATGGCTTACATCGAGCTGGTTGATCGTCCAGAAGCTCAAGCAGAAGCAGCCGCAGAGTAATCTGTAGCAACGTAAAAAACCCGCTTCGGCGGGTTTTTTATTGCCTGAAATTTACTACCTTAGAAAGATGTCTTTCATGTTCAAAGGAGCCGATTATGTGGCTGGTTGATGAACTTGCGGAACAGCATATTAAGGCAGCGCTGGAAAAGGGTGAGCTTAGCAATCTTCCGGGCTCTGGAAAGCCATTACAGCTGGATGATGACAGCCATGTTCCTCCTGAATTAAGAGCGGGCTACCGGCTACTGAAAAACGCGGGCTTTCTGCCGCCGGAGCTGGAGTTAAGACGGGAGGCGATGGAAGTGAACGATCTTATTCGCCAGCTCGATCCCGCGGATCATCACTATCAGGATCATTGTCATCGGCTTCAGTTGCTGGCGTTGCGATTACGCCAGGCGGGTATGAGCACGGATTTTCTGCATGGCGATTATTCGACAGCCCTTCAGAATCACTTCAGCGAGGAGGAGTAGATGTTTCGCATCGGACAGTTAGCTAAGCTTGCTGACGTCACGCCAGACACCATCCGTTTTTATGAAAAACAGCAGATGATGGATCATGACGGTCGTACGGAAGGGGGGTTTCGCCTATATACCGAGGCCGATCTTCAGCGTCTGAAATTTATCCGCTACGGTCGTAAACTCGGGTTTAGCCTTGAAGCCATCAGAGAGCTACTTTCCATCCGGGTCGATCCTGCGCATCATACCTGTCAGGAATCAAAAGCGATCGTTGAAAAACGGCTAAGTGAAGTGGCTCAGATGATCACAGAATTAGAAACGATGCAGCGCTCTTTGCGACACCTCTCGGATGCGTGTTGTGGTGACAGTCACAGTAGCATTTCGTGCTCAATTCTTGAGGCGCTGGAGCGTGGAGAGGCGTTGAGTAAATAAGCATCTTGTTATTTTGCTGCAAAGGAATAGAGTATCTGACCATCTCAACAGGAGGCTTTATGAGTAAATATCAGCATACTAAAGGGCAAATTCGCGATAACGCGATTCAGGCATTGCTGCACGACCCGTTATTTCGACAACGTATTGAGCAGAAGCAAAAGGGTAAAGGCAGTTTTAAGCGGAAAGAGAAACATGGTAAGGGGACTGGATGGGAGGGCAGTGATAAGAAAGCGTCTTATCACTGCCCTTCTGCTTTTACAGTAAAAAACCGCCTTCGTGGCGGCTTATTCACTATACCCGGGTATTCTGCTGTTTCAGCAGATCGCGGATTTCGGTCAGTAAGACTTCTTCGTTAGACGGTTTAGCGGCTGGCTTCTCCACTTCTTTTTTCTTGTACAGACGATTCATCAACTTAATCGCCATAAAGATCGCGAAAGCGATAATGACGAAATCAAAGATGGTCTGAAGGAAGATACCGTACTGCATAACAACAGCTGGCGCATCGCCTGTTGCGGGCTTAAGAACCCATGCGAATGATTTGAAATCGACTCCGCCGATCAGCAAGCCTAATGGTGGCATGATGATATTAGCGACTAATGATGAAACGATTTTACCGAATGCTGCACCGATGATGACACCCACGGCTAAATCCATTACATTGCCGCGCATTGCGAAATCACGAAACTCTTTGATTAAACTCATACTTATCTCCTTGCCTAAGCCAACGCCATAAAGTCTAACAAACCTCACTGTTTTTGCCATCAACGCAGCCATTTAAGCGGCAGTTTTGCATGCAGCATGCTGAGTTAGCCTGTAAAAGCGGCATTTACAGGAAAAACGGACTCGGCTGGAATAGGCGTTCCACATCTGATACGAATTTCTTATCGGTCAGGAACATGATGACATGATCGCCTTGTTCAATACGCAGGTTATCATTGGCAATCATCACATCATCACCACGAACGACTGCGCCAATAATGGTCCCTGGCGGCAGTTTGATGTCATCAATCGAACGACCCACAACGCGTGACGTCGACTCGTCACCATGCGCTATCGCTTCGATCGCCTCTGCAATACCGCGTCGTAACGATGAAACGCCCACGATATCCGCTTTGCGCACATGACCCAGCAGAGCAGAGATCGTGGCTTGCTGAGGGGAAATAGCGATATCGATGACGCTGCCCTGGACCAGATCGACGTAAGCGCGGCGCTGAATCAGTACCATCACTTTTTTCGCACCCATCTTTTTCGCCAGCATGGCTGACATGATGTTCGCTTCATCATCGTTGGTGACGGCGATAAACAGATCGACCTGCTCAACGTGCTCTTCAGCGAGCAGCTCCTGATCGGACGCATCGCCATAAAACACCACGGTGTCATGCAGATGTTCTGCAAGTTCCGCTGCGCGCTGGGGATTCCGCTCAATCAGCTTAACGCTGTAGTGTTTCTCAAGTCGCTGCGCCAGACCGAAACCGATGTTGCCGCCACCGACCAGCATAATCCGTTTATAAGGTTTCTCCAGCCGCTGCATTTCACTCATCACCGCACGAATATTCTGACTGGCAGCGATGAAGAACACTTCATCACCTGCTTCTACAATGGTTGAACCCTGCGGACGAATAGGACGATCCTGCCGGAATATAGCGGCTACGCGTGTATCGATGTGTGGCATGTGCTCACGCATGATCGAGAGCGGATTTCCTACCAGCGGCCCGCCATAATAGGCTTTTACCACTGCCAGACTGACTTTTCCCTCAGCAAAGTTAACCACCTGCAATGCGCCAGGATACTGAATCAGCCGGTAGATATTGTCGATTACCAGCTGCTCAGGTGAGATCAGATGATCAATAGGCACTGCTTCAGGTATAAACAACTTGTCTGCATCGCGCAAATAGTCGGCCGCGCGGATACGGGCGATGCGATTCGGGGTATTGAAAAGCGAATAAGCAATCTGGCAAGCGATCATGTTGGTTTCATCCGAGTTGGTTACGGCAACCAGCATGTCGGCATCTTCCGCACCCGCCTCACGCAGAATTCGCGGATGGGAACCATGGCCCTGAACAACGCGCAAATCGAACTTATCCTGCAGATGACGCAGACGTGAAGAATCGGTATCGACCACCGTAATGTCGTTGTTTTCACCGACCAGATTTTCTGCCAGGGTTCCGCCAACCTGTCCTGCACCCAGAATGATTATTTTCATCGCTTATCAATACTCATCTCAGTTTGTACCCGATTTCTTTATCAGCTTAGCGTAGAAGAAACCATCTCCGCCTTCGGCCTGCGGGAATACCTGCAAGCCGTTCGCCGGCGCACCCCTGAGGGATTCTGCCTGAGCATCGTGCTGGCGTTGCAGGAAAGCCTCAATCTGCTGATGATTCTCTTCAGGCAGGATCGAGCAGGTGGCATAAATCAGCGTACCGCCTGGTTTCAGGTGCGGCCAGATGGCGTCAAGAATTTCACTCTGAAGCTTTGCCAGCTCGGCGATATCGCGATCGCGACGCAGCCATTTAATATCAGGATGGCGTCGGATTACACCGGTCGCAGAGCAGGGCGCATCCAGCAGAATACGGTCAAACTGACGATCACCGCACCACTGTTGCGGCGTTCGTCCATCACCCTGTTTAACGTCTGCTTTCATGCCCAACCGCTGCAGATTTTCCTCAACACGTTTAAGGCGCTGCGCATCTACGTCGACGGCCATCACTTCTGCTTCCGGCGCAATTTCAAGAATGTGGGTCGTTTTACCGCCAGGCGCCGCGCATAAATCCAGAATCTGTTCGCCATTTTGCGGTTCAAGCAGCAAAGCACAGCGCTGAGCGGATAAATCCTGCACGGTCACCCAACCCTGATCAAAGCCGGGTAGCTGGCTGACCGGGGCAGGCGCGTCAAGCCGCAGCGCATCCGGTACGTCGTCAGCGGGTTGTGCATTTCTGTCGATTTCGACCAGCATGGCCAGCCATGCGTCACGATTGTGGTGCTGGCGGTTAACCCGCAGCCACATCGGCGGACGAAGATTATTGGCTTCGACGATCTGCTGCCACTGTTCAGGCCAGGCATGCTGTAACCGCTTTAGCAGCCATCCCGGATGAAGATAACGCTGTGGACCATCCTGAATGCTGGCAAGCAGCTCTTCCCGCTGGCGCTGAAACTGGCGTAATACACCATTTAACAAGCCTTTCAGGCTGGTACGCTTCAGGACTTCGGCGCCCGCGACGGTTTCTGCCAGTGCGGCATGGGCAGGCACACGGGTATATTCCAGCTGATAAAGCCCGACCATGATCAGATAGTGCAGAACCCGCTGTTTGCCGGTCAGTGGACGCTCCATCAGTCTGCCGATCAGCGCTTCAAGCTGCGGCAATGTGCGCAATACGCCAAAACAGATTTCCTGCACTAACGCGCTATCTTTGTCAGAGAGTTTTTTCTGGGCGGCCGGCAGTGCGGTATTCAGGGATTCGCCTTTGTCGACCACACGCTCAATAAGTTGAGCGGAAAGGCTTCGCAGGTTGATAGATTTAGTCATAGGGTTTTGTCATCAAACAAAAGGCCCGGTGAGTGACCGGGCCTGGGAGTCAGTCGAGAAGGGTTCCAGGTTCAAACCATTCCCGGCGCGAGTTGAGAAGATCCTGAGCCGACATCGGTTTTTTACCGGCAGGCTGTAACTGCAGCAGATTCAGTACACCCTGAGCCGTCGCGACCTGTATGCCATGCTTATCCGCACTGATAATTTCACCCGGCGAACGATCGCTGTGCGGCAGAACGCTTGCCTGCCAGACTTTTACGGGTTGATCATCAATGGTGAAAAAGCTCATCGGCCACGGGTTAAACGCGCGAATACAACGTTCAAGCTGGTCTGCAGAGAGGGTCCAGTCGAGACGTGCTTCCTCTTTGCTAAGTTTCTCAGCATAGTTGGCCAGTGTTTCATCCTGCTTTTCAGGTGAAGCCTGTCCTGTGCTCAGTAACGTCAGCGTATCCAGCAGCCCCTGTGGACCAAGCTGTGCCAGCTTGTCATAGAGCGTTGCACTGGTATCTTCAGCGGTAATCGGGCAAGCCAGCTTATGCAGCATATCGCCGGTGTCTAACCCCACGTCCATCTGCATGATGGTCACGCCGGTTTCGCTGTCGCCAGCCCACAGTGCGCGCTGAATAGGCGCGGCTCCACGCCAGCGCGGCAGCAGCGAACCATGAACGTTGATACAGCCGAGACGTGGCATATCCAGTACGGCCTTTGGCAGAATTAATCCGTAGGCCACAACGACCATCACGTCTGCCTTCAGATCAGCGACCAGCTGCTGATTTTCTTCAGGTCGCAGTGACTTAGGCTGATAAACCGGAATGTCATGTGCCAGCGCCAGCGTTTTGACCGGGCCCGGCGTGAGTTTGTTACCGCGGCCCGCAGGACGGTCGGGTTGTGTGAATACGCCGATAACCTGATGTTCAGAAGCAAGCAGCGCGTCAAGATGACGCGCTGCGAAGTCAGGTGTGCCGGCAAAGATGATTTTTAGCGGGGCAGACACGTTTATCCCTTCTTAAGATCTCAGGAAGCCTGCGCGTTCTGACGCGCCAGTTTCTCTAACTTAGTTTTGATTCGTTGCCGCTTCAGAGGCGACAGATAATCAATAAACAGTTTGCCTTCCAGATGATCAATCTCATGCTGGATGCAGATGGCCAGTAACTCGCTGGCTTCCAGCTCGAAACTTTTACCATCACGATCAAGTGCGCGAACCTTTACCCGCTCAGCACGTGGAACAAACGCGCGCTGTTCCGGAATAGAGAGGCAACCCTCTTCAATACCGGTTTCGCCGCTTTTTTCCAGCAGCTCAGGGTTAATCAGGACTAAACGCTCTTCACGACTTTCAGAGACATCAATCACGATAATGCGCTGATGAATATCGACCTGCGTAGCCGCAAGACCGATACCTTCTTCGGCATACATCGTCTCGAACATATCATCAACGATACGCTGAATGTCTGCGTTAACTTCTTTAACGGGCGCAGCGACTTTGCGAAGACGCTCGTCAGGGAAATGTAATACCTGCAAAACTGACATAAATATCCAGATCTGTATTCGGTTAAGAAAAGATTACTGCCTCATATTGTAGACTTTTCGAGGCCTGATTGACAGCATTGTGCGGCAGGAAGCAAGGGCGATCAGGGAGCAAGAGATGGACAAAACAGGGCAGTATGTGCGGCTGGCGGCCGTCACCGGAATGACAGGAAAACGCTGGGTTGACGTGGCGCAGCAGACAGGTGCCGGACTGGCAGACGATGAGCAGCTTATCCGGCTTGGGTTAGATGCCAGCCAGCGACAGCAATATTATGAATTTAATGAAAAAAATATTGAGGAAGTCTTTTCCTGGCTGGCGCAGAGTCCGGCTCATCATCTGATTACCGCTCTGGATGCAGCTTATCCAGCCCGTCTTAAAGAAACCAATCGCTTTCCGCCGCTGCTTTATATTGATGGCGATCCTGCTGTTATCAGTACACCACAGTTAGCAATTGTAGGAAGCCGGAACAGCTCTCACTATGGCCGTTACTGGTGTGACTGGTTTACCCAGCATTTAAGCCTGGGCGGATTGACCATCACTAGCGGACTGGCGCGGGGTATTGATGGCGTTGCGCATCAGGCCGCACTTAACGTGGGCGGTAAAACGGTGGCGGTGTTAGGAAGCGGGTTGCAGCATCTTTATCCCAAAAACCATACCCGTCTTGCCGCAGAGATTGTCGGGCAGGGCGGTGCTATCGTTTCTGAGTTTCCACTGACCACCATACCGCATCCCCTTAATTTTCCACGCCGTAATCGTATCATTAGCGGCCTGAGCCACGGTGTGCTGGTGGTAGAAGCCTCGCTGAAAAGTGGCTCACTGGTGACGGCCCGCTATGCGCTGGAGCAAAATCGTAATGTCTATGCCTTACCTGGCGCGCTCGGTAACCCGTTAAGCGAAGGCGTAAACTGGCTGATTCAGCAGGGCGCGCTGCTGGTGGCTCATCCCAATAACATCGCAGAAGATCTGGCAAATGCACTTAACTGGCTACCTGTGGCTCAGGCGGATGAAATTTATTCTGAGGTGAGGGACGATGCTCCATTGCCATTTGCTGATGTGTTGGCTAACGTAGGAGATGATGTTACACCTGTTGACGTTGTCGCTGAACGTGCCGGCCAATCTGTGCCAGTTATCTCAGCTCAGTTGCTGGAACTGGAGTTAGCAGGATGGATCGCAGCTGTACCCGGCGGCTATGTCCGATTGAGGAGGGCATGCCATGTTCGACGTACTGATGTACTTGTTTGAGACATATATCCACAACGAAGCAGAAATGGGTGTTGATCAGGACAGATTGACAGATGACCTGACGGATGCCGGGTTCCATCGTGAAGATGTTTACAGTGCGCTGAACTGGTTAGAAAGACTGGCTGACTATCAGGAAGGTCTGGTAGAACCAATTTTACTGACAAATGATCCGCTCTCCATGCGTATTTATACCGATGAAGAGAGCAAACGTTTAGATGCTGACAGCCGTGGTTTCCTGCTGTTCCTGGAGCAGATTCAGGTGCTGAACCTGGAAACCCGTGAAATGGTCATCGAACGTATCATGGCGCTGGATACCTCTGAGTTTGATTTGGAGGATCTCAAATGGGTAGTGCTGATGGTGTTGTTCAACATCCCGGGATGTGAAAATGCCTATCAGCAAATGGAAGAACTGCTATTCGACGCCAATGAAGGTATGCTGCATTAAATTTCCTTTCATGCATTGATCGCTATGAGTAAAGCTGCACTCTTCACCGTGCGTAAACAGGATCCCTGCCCCGCTTGCGGGGCAGAACTGGTTATCCGTTCCGGTAAACACGGTCCTTTTCTGGGCTGCGCGAACTACCCGGCTTGTGACTACATTCGACCTTTAAAAGGTCAGGCCGATGGCCATGTGGTCAAAGTGCTGGAAGGACACGCCTGTCCTGAATGCGGTGCGGATAAAGTGTTGCGGCAGGGACGTTTTGGTATGTTTATCGGCTGCAGCCTCTATCCGGAATGCGGATACACAGAAACCATCGATAAACCGGATGAAACCTCGCTGGCCTGTCCACAGTGCCATGAAGGCCGGTTAGTTCAGCGGCGTTCCCGTTATGGCAAAACGTTTCACTCCTGCGATCGTTATCCGGCCTGCCAGTTTGTCGTCAATCTGACACCCGTTGCCGGAATCTGTCCTTATTGTGAGTATCCGCTGTTAGTTGAGAAAAAGACGGCGCAGGGCGTTAAGCGCTTCTGCGCCAGTAAGAGTTGTGGCAAAGCCATCGCTGAAGAGAATTCATAGACCATGGAAAATCAACACCTCGCCGATTCACTTGAGACCTGTTTAGAGCATCTGAATCGTCAGGCAGTCATCGCCTATCCTACGGAAGCCGTATTTGGTCTGGGCTGTGACCCTGACAGTGAATCTGCCGTTATGGCGTTGCTGGCGCTGAAACAGCGCCCGGTAGAGAAGGGGCTCATCCTGATTGCGGCTGATTACAGTCAGCTAGAACCTTACATCTCGGCGCGCGAACTTTCTGTAGTCCAGCGAGAGCGGATGTTTGCCTGCTGGCCCGGCCCGGTGACTTTTGTCGTGCCTGTGCCGCCACAGACGCCTCGCTGGCTTACCGGACAGTTTGATTCACTGGCCATTCGCGTCAGTGACCATCCGGATGTTCAGGCGCTATGTCGGGCGTTTGGCAAACCGCTGGTTTCGACCAGCGCAAACCTGTCAGGCCAGCCTCCCTGCCGTACGGCTGAAGAAGTGAAGCAGCAGTTTGGTGAGCCGTTCCCGGTTCTGTCGGGGAAAACGGGTGGACGACTCAATCCTTCTGAAATCCGCGATGTCATCAGCGGCGAACTCATACGTCAGGGTTAATTCATGGATCACTTCGCCGTTTTCGGTAATCCGATCAGCCACAGTAAATCGCCGCTGATCCATCAGGCTTTCGCTGAGCAGACGGGCATTGAACATCGCTATGGTCGCATCTGTGCCCCGGTTGATGGTTTTCCTCAATCGCTTTCTGCCTTTTTCGAACAGGGAGGTCGTGGTGCCAACGTGACGTTACCCTTCAAACAGCAGGCATGGGAATTTGCCGATCAGCTCAGCGAACGTGCAGCTCTGTCCGGTGCGGTAAACACCGTTAAAAAGCTCAGTGATGGGCAGATCCTGGGAGACAACACGGATGGTATCGGCCTGTTAAGCGATCTTGAACGGCTGAATATGATCAATGCTGGCGACAATGTCTTGCTGGTAGGAGCGGGCGGGGCCGCACGCGGTGTTATTCTGCCGCTGCTTTCAGCAGGCGTGACACTGACCGTCGTCAATCGTACCGCCGCGCGCGCTGAAGAGCTGGCGAACCTGTTTAGCGCGAGCGGGACTATCCGGGCATCTGGTTTTGAGCAACTGACGGATCAGCGCTTTGATCTGATCATCAACGCCACTTCAAGTGGTGTGAATGGAGAAACGCCTCCTTTACCTGCAGAGGTCATCCATTCTGAAGTGCGCTGCTACGACATGTTTTACCAAAGCGGGCTGACGCCTTTTTTACGCTGGTGTCAGGCGCACGGAAGTGATCATCTGGCCGATGGACTGGGGATGCTGGTGGGTCAGGCTGCGCATGCTTTCTACATATGGCACGGTGTGATGCCGGAAATCACGCCCGTGATTGCTCAGCTTAAGCAGGCCATGCAGCCATGAATCAGGCGATACAGTTCCCGGATGAGGAATCCTATGACGCTGAACTGAACGCGGTCTGTTTTCCAGTACTGGTCAACGGCATGCGGCTGAATTGTGCAATCAGCCGCGATTCGCTGAATTCACGTTTTGGTGAAGGAGAGGCGATGGCGCTGTTTCAGCACCATCGCTGGGATCTGGAAGATGAGGCCGAAGCGGCCATTCGTCAGGATGATGTAGATAATCAGGGCTGGATCTGGTTATCTCCCGCCAGATAATCATCCTTCCAGCCAACATAGTTATTAGCGGAATAGCGTAAACCTTCCTTTTCACTGTCATTCAGCGGCCTGACCTGCTTTACCGGGCTACCCAGGTAGAGATAGCCACTCTCCAGCCTTTTACCCGGCGGCACCAGACTTCCGGCACCAATCATTACCTCTTCTTCTACTATTACGCCATCCAGCAGAATCGATCCCATTCCGACCAGCACGCGATCGCCAATGGTACAGCCGTGTAGCATCGCTTTATGCCCGACGGTGACGTCCTCGCCGATAATAAGAGGGAAGCCCTGGGGGTTGGCGGCTGATTTATGCGTGACGTGCAGAACACTGCCGTCCTGCACGTTAGTACGGGCACCAATGCGGACCTGATTCACATCACCTCTTATCGCAACCAGCGGCCAGATGCTAACGTCATCCTCCATAATCACATCACCGACGACAACACTGCTTGGATCGACCATAACGCGCTGGCCCGTTTGCGGGAAAAGATCTTTATAGGGACGTAGGGCGGAAGTCATCTTGTTCTCCTTTGTTCTATTTTCACTGCAGCCTGATGCCATTTTAGCCAGCTGACAAGCCAATTTTGACGCGGATCGCTGGCGATCTCACCAATCTGGATCATTTATAACCGTTCAGATAAAAGATCCTAAAAAAGGGTTGTGCTCTCAAACGGGATCCCTATAATGCGCCTCCATCGACACGGAACACCGGCAACGGGAAACGGGTCGGGAGGCACAGGAGACTGCGCCGCCGGAGAAAAACTTCTGAAATAGAAGTTGACTCTGCAGGAGGAAAGCGTAATATACGCCACCTCGCGACAGGACGCTAACGCACTGTTCGCACTGCTCTTTAACAATTTATCAGACAATCTGTGTGGGCACTCGCAGGATTGATATCAGCGTCTCCGGACGCAACAAAATATCAAAGCCTCACGAGTGAACACATAATGAAATTCATTATGACGTTTTACAGATGAGCACCGCTTAACTTGTTTAAGCAAATCAAACTTAAATTGAAGAGTTTGATCATGGCTCAGATTGAACGCTGGCGGCAGGCCTAACACATGCAAGTCGGACGGTAGCACAGAGAGCTTGCTCTTGGGTGACGAGTGGCGGACGGGTGAGTAATGTCTGGGGATCTGCCCGATAGAGGGGGATAACCACTGGAAACGGTGGCTAATACCGCATAACGTCGCAAGACCAAAGAGGGGGACCTTCGGGCCTCTCACTATCGGATGAACCCAGATGGGATTAGCTAGTAGGCGGGGTAATGGCCCACCTAGGCGACGATCCCTAGCTGGTCTGAGAGGATGACCAGCCACACTGGAACTGAGACACGGTCCAGACTCCTACGGGAGGCAGCAGTGGGGAATATTGCACAATGGGCGCAAGCCTGATGCAGCCATGCCGCGTGTATGAAGAAGGCCTTCGGGTTGTAAAGTACTTTCAGCGGGGAGGAAGGCGATGTGGTTAATAACCGCGTCGATTGACGTTACCCGCAGAAGAAGCACCGGCTAACTCCGTGCCAGCAGCCGCGGTAATACGGAGGGTGCAAGCGTTAATCGGAATTACTGGGCGTAAAGCGCACGCAGGCGGTCTGTTAAGTCAGATGTGAAATCCCCGGGCTTAACCTGGGAACTGCATTTGAAACTGGCAGGCTTGAGTCTTGTAGAGGGGGGTAGAATTCCAGGTGTAGCGGTGAAATGCGTAGAGATCTGGAGGAATACCGGTGGCGAAGGCGGCCCCCTGGACAAAGACTGACGCTCAGGTGCGAAAGCGTGGGGAGCAAACAGGATTAGATACCCTGGTAGTCCACGCCGTAAACGATGTCGACTTGGAGGTTGTTCCCTTGAGGAGTGGCTTCCGGAGCTAACGCGTTAAGTCGACCGCCTGGGGAGTACGGCCGCAAGGTTAAAACTCAAATGAATTGACGGGGGCCCGCACAAGCGGTGGAGCATGTGGTTTAATTCGATGCAACGCGAAGAACCTTACCTACTCTTGACATCCAGAGAACTTTCCAGAGATGGATTGGTGCCTTCGGGAACTCTGAGACAGGTGCTGCATGGCTGTCGTCAGCTCGTGTTGTGAAATGTTGGGTTAAGTCCCGCAACGAGCGCAACCCTTATCCTTTGTTGCCAGCGATTCGGTCGGGAACTCAAAGGAGACTGCCGGTGATAAACCGGAGGAAGGTGGGGATGACGTCAAGTCATCATGGCCCTTACGAGTAGGGCTACACACGTGCTACAATGGCGCATACAAAGAGAAGCGACCTCGCGAGAGCAAGCGGACCTCACAAAGTGCGTCGTAGTCCGGATCGGAGTCTGCAACTCGACTCCGTGAAGTCGGAATCGCTAGTAATCGTGGATCAGAATGCCACGGTGAATACGTTCCCGGGCCTTGTACACACCGCCCGTCACACCATGGGAGTGGGTTGCAAAAGAAGTAGGTAGCTTAACCTTCGGGAGGGCGCTTACCACTTTGTGATTCATGACTGGGGTGAAGTCGTAACAAGGTAACCGTAGGGGAACCTGCGGTTGGATCACCTCCTTACCTGAAGATACCTTCCCGCGCAGTGTCCACACAGATTGTCTGATAAAAAAGTAATGAGCAGGACGGCTGCGAAGTCGTGACACTATCGTGTCCCCTTCGTCTAGCGGTTAGGACTCCGCCCTTTCACGGCGGCAACAGGGGTTCGAATCCCCTAGGGGACGCCACCTGCTTGGTGACAGGTGAAAGGTGTCTCCATACAGTATCTCAAAACCGATTTGGTTGCGTAAGCAGCCGGGCCGCGTTTGAGATATTTGCTCTTTAACAATCCGGAACAAGCTGAAAATTGAAACGACGTGTCGTTTTCATTCTCCGTAATAAGAATGAAAAATACGACATGTTCGAGTCTCTCAAATGCTTGCAGCTTACAGCGTTGAAAAACGCCTGTGGGTTGTGAGGTTAAGCGACTAAGCGTACACGGTGGATGCCCAGGCAGTCAGAGGCGATGAAGGACGTGCTAATCTGCGTAAAGCGACGGTAAGGTGATATGAACCGCTACAGCCGTCGATGTCCGAATGGGGAAACCCGGTGCACTCTGTGCATCATTGCAGCATGAATACATAGTGCTGCAAGGCGAACCGGGGGAACTGAAACATCTAAGTACCCCGAGGAAAAGAAATCAACCGAGATTCCCCCAGTAGCGGCGAGCGAACGGGGAGCAGCCCAGAGCCTGAATCAGCATGTGTGTTAGTGGAAGCGTCTGGAAAGTCGCAGGGTACAGGGTGATACTCCCGTACACAAAAGCGCATATGCTGTGAGCTCGATGAGTAAGGCGGGACACGTGGTATCCTGTCTGAATATGGGGGGACCATCCTCCAAGGCTAAATACTCCTGACTGACCGATAGTGAACCAGTACCGTGAGGGAAAGGCGAAAAGAACCCCGGCGAGGGGAGTGAAACAGAACCTGAAACCGTGTACGTACAAGCAGTGGGAGCCTTCTTTATGGGGGTGACTGCGTACCTTTTGTATAATGGGTCAGCGACTTATATTCTGTAGCAAGGTTAACCGTATAGGGGAGCCGCAGGGAAACCGAGTCTTAACTGGGCGTTAAGTTGCAGGGTATAGACCCGAAACCCGGTGATCTAGCCATGGGCAGGTTGAAGGTTGGGTAACACTAACTGGAGGACCGAACCGACTAATGTTGAAAAATTAGCGGATGACCTGTGGCTGGGGGTGAAAGGCCAATCAAACCGGGAGATAGCTGGTTCTCCCCGAAAGCTATTTAGGTAGCGCCTCGTGAACTCATCTTCGGGGGTAGAGCACTGTTTCGGCTAGGGGGCCATCCCGGCTTACCAACCCGATGCAAACTGCGAATACCGAAGAATGTTATCACGGGAGACACACGGCGGGTGCTAACGTCCGTCGTGAAGAGGGAAACAACCCAGACCGCCAGCTAAGGTCCCAAAGTCATGGTTAAGTGGGAAACGATGTGGGAAGGCACAGACAGCCAGGATGTTGGCTTAGAAGCAGCCATCATTTAAAGAAAGCGTAATAGCTCACTGGTCGAGTCGGCCTGCGCGGAAGATGTAACGGGGCTAAACCATGCACCGAAGCTGCGGCAGCGACACTATGTGTTGTTGGGTAGGGGAGCGTTCTGTAAGCCGTCGAAGGTGTGCTGTGAGGCATGCTGGAGGTATCAGAAGTGCGAATGCTGACATAAGTAACGATAAAGCGGGTGAAAAGCCCGCTCGCCGGAAGACCAAGGGTTCCTGTTCAACGTTAATCGGAGCAGGGTGAGTCGACCCCTAAGGCGAGGCCGAAAGGCGTAGTCGATGGGAAACAGGTTAATATTCCTGTACTCGGTGTTACTGCGAAGGGGGGACGGAGAAGGCTATATCAGCCGGGCGACGGTTGTCCCGGTTTAAGCGTGTAGGCGGAGGGTCCAGGTAAATCCGGTCCCTTATTAACGCTGAGGCGTGACGACGAGGCACTACGGTGCTGAAGTGATAAATGCCCTGCTTCCAGGAAAAGCCTCTAAGCATCAGGTAACACAGAATCGTACCCCAAACCGACACAGGTGGTCAGGTAGAGAATACCAAGGCGCTTGAGAGAACTCGGGTGAAGGAACTAGGCAAAATGGTGCCGTAACTTCGGGAGAAGGCACGCTGGCGCGTAGGTGGAGGGACTTGCTCCCCGAGCCGAAGCCAGTCGAAGATACCAGCTGGCTGCAACTGTTTATTAAAAACACAGCACTGTGCAAACACGAAAGTGGACGTATACGGTGTGACGCCTGCCCGGTGCCGGAAGGTTAATTGATGGAGTTATCCGCAAGGAGAAGCTCTTGATCGAAGCCCCGGTAAACGGCGGCCGTAACTATAACGGTCCTAAGGTAGCGAAATTCCTTGTCGGGTAAGTTCCGACCTGCACGAATGGCGTAATGATGGCCAGGCTGTCTCCACCCGAGACTCAGTGAAATTGAACTCGCTGTGAAGATGCAGTGTACCCGCGGCAAGACGGAAAGACCCCGTGAACCTTTACTACAGCTTGACACTGAACATTGAGCCTTGATGTGTAGGATAGGTGGGAGGCTTTGAAGCGCGGACGCCAGTCTGCGTGGAGCCAACCTTGAAATACCACCCTTTAATGTTTGATGTTCTAACGTAGGCCCGTAATCCGGGCTGCGGACAGTGTCTGGTGGGTAGTTTGACTGGGGCGGTCTCCTCCTAAAGAGTAACGGAGGAGCACGAAGGTCAGCTAATCACGGTCGGACATCGTGAGGTTAGTGCAATGGCATAAGCTGGCTTGACTGCGAGAGTGACGGCTCGAGCAGGTGCGAAAGCAGGTCATAGTGATCCGGTGGTTCTGAATGGAAGGGCCATCGCTCAACGGATAAAAGGTACTCCGGGGATAACAGGCTGATACCGCCCAAGAGTTCATATCGACGGCGGTGTTTGGCACCTCGATGTCGGCTCATCACATCCTGGGGCTGAAGTAGGTCCCAAGGGTACGGCTGTTCGCCGTTTAAAGTGGTACGCGAGCTGGGTTTAGAACGTCGTGAGACAGTTCGGTCCCTATCTGCCGTGGGCGCTGGAGAATTGAGGGGGGTTGCTCCTAGTACGAGAGGACCGGAGTGAACGCACCACTGGTGTTCGGGTTGTCATGCCAATGGCATTGCCCGGTAGCTAAGTGCGGAAAAGATAAGTGCTGAAAGCATCTAAGCACGAAACTTGCCCCGAGATGAGTTCTCCCTGACCCCTTGAGGGTCCTGAAGGGACGTTGAAGACTACGACGTTGATAGGCCGGGTGTGTAAGCGCAGCGATGCGTTGAGCTAACCGGTACTAATGACCCGTGAGGCTTAACCTTACAACGCCAGAGGCGTTTTTGAGAGACACGATTTTCAGCTTTGTTACCGGATATTCTGCGCGGCCCCTGTGGCGGCGCGGAGACAGAATTTGCCTGGCGGCTTTAGCGCGGTGGTCCCACCTGACCCCATGCCGAACTCAGAAGTGAAACGCCGTAGCGCCGATGGTAGTGTGGGGTCTCCCCATGCGAGAGTAGGGAACTGCCAGGCATCAAATTTAGTGTGCTGATATGGCTCAGTTGGTAGAGCGCACCCTTGGTAAGGGTGAGGTCCCCAGTTCGACTCTGGGTATCAGCACCAGTTAAGACACGAGTTCGGTAAATAAAAGAATTTGCCTGGCGGCTGTAGCGCGGTGGTCCCACCTGACCCCATGCCGAACTCAGAAGTGAAACGCCGTAGCGCCGATGGTAGTGTGGGGTCTCCCCATGCGAGAGTAGGGAACTGCCAGGCATCAAATAAGAGAGAGCCCTTCGCATATGCGAAGGGCTTTTTTCGTTGTGGCAAGCCGATAATCTGCAATAAAACCTCCTCTTATCAGCCTTCTGTCCCTTACCTTTATCATCGCATCCAGTTAGTCAGCTCAATGCACCTGCTGGTCAGGCCATAAAAAACCCGGCACCAGGCCGGGTAGTAAGATGAACGGAGTCGGTAATCAGTGAATAACCTGCGATAAAAACGCCCGGGTACGCTCCGATTGAGGATTCGCAAAGAACTCCTGCGGTGGTGCAACTTCGACGATCTCACCTCGATCCATGAAGATCACCCGGTCAGCCACCGTTCGGGCAAAGCCCATTTCGTGGGTGACGCACAGCATGGTCATCCCATCCTCAGCCAGACCAATCATCGTATCCAGCACCTCTTTAACCATCTCAGGATCCAGCGCTGACGTTGGCTCATCAAACAGCATAATTTTAGGCTTCATACAGAGTGAGCGAGCGATGGCGACACGTTGTTGCTGTCCCCCGGAAAGCTGACCCGGAAACTTATGCGCATGCTCAGCAATACGCACGCGTTGCAGATAATGCATAGCCAGTTCATCCGCTTCCTTCTTTGGAATCTTTCTCACCCAGGAAGGTGCCAGCGTGCAATTTTGCAAAACAGTCAGATGCGGGAAGAGATTGAAGTGCTGGAATACCATCCCCACTTCTGTGCGTACGCGCTCAATGTTACGTACGTCGTCATTAAGGTGGATACCGTCAACAACAATACGCCCCTGCTGATGCTCTTCCAGATGGTTGATACAGCGGATCGTGGTCGATTTGCCGGAGCCGGAAGGGCCGCACAGCACGATGCGCTCCCGGGGTTTAACCTGCAGGTTGATGTCTTTCAGTACGTGAAACTGCCCGTACCATTTATTCACGTTCTCAAGCGAAATCATCAACGCGTCGGAAGAGTGTGTCATAGAGTCAGTCATGTAAAACCTCAGTGCGATGTACGCCCGGTGTGAAAGCGCTTTTCCAGATACTGGCTGTAGCGCGACATGCTAAAACAGAAAATCCAATAGACCAGTGCAGCAAAGACATAACCTTCAGTCGACATGCCCAGCCAGGTCGGATCGACCGTTGCCTGCTGGACGCTGCTGAACAGATCGAAAAGACCAATGATGATGACCAGGCTGGTATCTTTAAACAGTGCGATGATGGTGTTAACCAGGCCAGGGATGGTGAGCTTCAGTGCCTGGGGAAGAATGACCAGCATCTGCGTTTTCCAGTAGCCCAGCGCCAGCGATTCTGCAGCCTCATACTGACCTTTCGGCAATGCCTGCAGGCCACCGCGCACCACCTCCGCCACATAGGCGGACTGGAACAGGATTACACCGACCAGGGCACGCACCAGCTTATCAATGGTGGTGCCTTCAGACATAAACAGCGGCAGCATCACCGATGACATAAACAGTACGGTAATCAGGGGCACGCCACGCCAGAACTCAATAAAGATAATCGACAGCGTGCGGACCACCGGCATCCGTGAGCGACGGCCAAGCGCCAGCAGGATGCCCAGCGGCAATGCACCGGCAATACCGACCGACGCGATAATCAGCGTCAGCGTTAACCCGCCCCACTGACGTGTTTCCACACGTTCCAGTCCCAGATAGCCGCCATACAGCAGGAACCAGACAATCACCGGATAGATGACGGCCCAGGCCGCAATGTAGCGTCCACGATAGGGCAGGCTTTTGAGAAACATCGGCACAATCGACAGCAGACCAATCACCAGCGCCAGGTTAATACGCCAGCGCAGCTCATGTGGATAAAGCCCATACATGAACTGACCGAAACGCGCATGGATAAAGACCCAGCAGGCACCTTCTTTGGTGCAATCGGCGCGCGTAGTGCCAATCCAGTTTGCCTGAAAGACCAGCCAGTTCAGCGCAGGCGGAATGACGTGCCAGATAACCCAGATGCAAAACAGCGTCAGTAACGTGTTAAACCAGCTGGAAAACAGGTTTTTACGAGCCCAAAGCCAGGCGCGACTGACAGGCGTCGTCGGCACGGGGGGCGTTTCATGCGTAGTGACAGACATAGTTATCCCGTTCTCTTAACGCTCAACCAGCGCAATTTTGCGGTTGTAGAAGTTCATAAGCAGCGATATCAGCAGACTGATAATCAGGTAAACGCCCATTGTGATAGCAATCGTCTCGATGGCCTGACCGGTCTGATTCAGCACCGATCCCGCGAACAGCGACACCATATCGGGATATCCGATAGCAGCTGCCAGTGAGGAGTTCTTCACAATGTTCAGATACTGGCTGGTCAGCGGCGGGATAATGACGCGCATGGCCTGCGGAATAATCACCTGACGCAGCGTCACCGGATTCGGCAGACCCAGCGAGCGTGCAGCTTCGTGCTGACCATGCGGCACCGACTGAATCCCCGAGCGGATGACTTCAGCGATAAACGACGAGGTATAGATCGACAGTGCCAGGGTCAGCGCCGCCAGCTCCGGAATCATCACCGAGCCGCCACGGAAATTGAACCCGCGCAGTTGCGGCACATCCCAGTGCGTTGCTGCACCAAACCCAAGGTGCGCAAGCAAAGGAAAGAGGATCAGCATTGCAACAGCGGCGGGCCATGTACGACGTAACTCACCGGTTTTCAGCTGATGCTGACGGTTAAAGCGGTACAGGCCATAGCTGACAGCCACGGCCAGCAGCAGTGCGATAACAAACGGCCAGCTGCCTGGTGCATAGGTCGGCCACGGGACGTAGAGTCCGCGATTGCTTACATAGGCCAGATCAAACGCATTCAGCGCCTGACGCGGGCCTGGCAGATTGCGTAATACCGCGAAGTACCAGAAGAAGATTTGCAGCAGAGGCGGAATATTACGGAAGGTTTCGATATAGATATTCGAGAGCTTCCGCAGCAGCCAGTTATCAGAAAGGCGGGCAAGACCGACCGCGAATCCGAGAATCGACGCGAAAACAATACAGAGTGCAGAGACCAGCAGCGTGTTGGTTAATCCGACCAGAAACACGCGCGCGTAGGTATCTCCCTCCGTGTACTCAATCAGATGCTGAACGATGCCGAAACCGGCAGTGCGCTCAAGAAATCCAAACCCTGATGTAATGCCGCGATTGGCAAGGTTGATAATGGTGTTATGCACCAGATAACCCACCACACCAAGCACCGCGACGACGGCGATGAACTGATAAATCCAGGCGCGAACCGTGGGATTACCAAATGAAAAATCCCTTTTCACGGTTGGGCGTTGTGACATGTTGAAACCTCAGTAACGAAAGCTGGGGTAGGGCACCGCAGAATACGGTGCCCGATTGGTGAGGTCTGTTAACGTACCGGTGGTGCGTACTGAATCCCGCCCTGGTTCCACAACGCATTCTGACCGCGCGCGATCTTCAGTGCGCTGTCTTTACCGACGTTACGGTCAAAGCTTTCCTGATAGTTGCCGACCTGTTTGATGATGTTATAGGCCCACTTGTTATCCAGCTTCAGATCTTTACCAAAGTCACCCTCAGCACCCAGCAGATGCGCCATATCTGGCGTGGTCGGCTTAGCTGTCATCTGATCAACATTCTTCGAGTTGATGCCCATCTCTTCGGCATTCAGCATGGCGTAGAGCGACCATTTGACGATGGTGAACCAGTCATCATCACCACGACGCACCAAGGGTCCCAGCGGCTCTTTGGAGATCACTTCTGGCAGGACGATAAATTCATCGGGTTTGCCGAGCTTGATGCGCAGGGCATAAAGCTGAGACTGATCAGACGCCAGCGTATCGCAGCGACCGCTGTCCAGCGCCTTAGCTGACTCGTCAGAGCGGTCGAAAGTCACCGGCGTATATTGCATTTTGTTGGCTTTGAAGAAGTCTGCCACGTTCAGCTCGGTGTCTGTTCCCGCCTGAATACAGACGGTGGCACCATCCAGCTCTTTCGCACTTTTCAGACCGGCTTTCTGGTGAGTCAGGAAGCCGATGCCGTCGTAATAGTTCACGCCCGCAAACAGGAAGCCCATGCCGCCATCACGCGATGAGGTCCAGGTGGTGTTACGTGAAAGTACATCCACTTCACCTGACTGCAGCGCGGTAAAACGCTCTTTTGCGGTCAGCGGGGTATATTTCACTTTGGTCGCATCGCCGAATACCGCGGCGGCGGCAGCACGACACACATCCACATCGATACCGGTAAACTTGCCACCAGCATCTGCATAGGAGAAGCCCGGCAGGCCGTCACTGATACCACATTGAACAAAACCTTTTTTCTTTATCGCATCCAGTGTGGTGCCTGCTTGTGCCTGCTGAGTAATGGCAACCAGCGAGGCGGCAGCGATCAGCGTAGAGAGCATCATCTTTTTCATAAAGCATCCTGTGTGGCGGGATCATGTTGTTATGTTTGCGCACTTTGGTGTGCGTTTTTCCTGTCTGTGGCGGTCAGCCATCCACGACTCTGCAAAGCTGATGCCAGGTTTGCAGAATCCTGAATTCGTATGAAAGAACGGTTAATAATCAGAAGCACCTGGAAAGTTTCGCTAATATGGCGCACCAAAAGGAAGCAATGCGAGTCGACCCGATCACATTTAGTGCAAATAGTTTCACTATATGAGAGCAGTGTGAGCGCTCGCTCAGGCAGAAATGTATGAAGAGAAGACGTTGCTTTTTTATGCGCAGGACGTCACATGCCCAGTAGTGACGGGCATAGGCAGCAAAGCTGGAGGCAGGACATTACTTAAATCAAATCAGATCGGACGAAAGCGAGGGGATGAAATATCACGCCAGCGATTGCAACTATAGTTACCATACGACAGGCAACTGTTTCACTCTCCCTGCCGTTACTTTGTGCGATGACGCACAAATAAAAACGCCAGCCCGAAGGCTGGCGTGATTAACAGACAGAACTAAAAATCAGTTCATGCCGTATTTTTTCAATTTCTTACGCAGCGTACCGCGGTTGATACCCATCATCAGGGCAGCACGGGTCTGGTTGCCACGGGTGTACTGCATCACCATGTCCAACAGAGGCTGCTCGACTTCAGCCAAAACCAGCTCATACAGGTCGCTCACATCCTGACCATTCAGTTGAGCAAAATAGTTCTTCAGTGCCTGTTTAACCGAATCACGCAAAGGTTTTTGAGTTACCTGATCCTGTGAGTTAACGGTAGAAACGGTCAGTACGTCAGAATTTACGCGTTGTTCGAACATAGTTCTTTCAGCTCTTTATTTCGTTACGCAAGATTTTCGAAGTATGCCTCCAACGCCTCCAGCTGTACGCTGGCATCCTCTATGGCGTTGAATGTGCGCCGAAACTGGTCATTCGGGGCGTGCTCCTGCAGGTACCAGGAGACGTGCTTTCGCGCTATACGGTATCCCTTGCCTGAACCGTAAAAGTCGTGCAGCTCACGTATATGCGAAACAAGCAAGCGCTTGACCTCTGCCATCGGCAGCGGGGCAAGCAACTCCCCAGTGTCCAGATAATGCTGGATTTCCCGGAAGATCCACGGTCTTCCCTGAGCAGCGCGTCCTATCATCAGAGCATCGGCCCCTGTATAGTCGAGCACCGCTCTGGCTTTATGCGGGTCAGTTATGTCTCCATTCGCGATAATCGGAATGGAGACACTCTGCTTAACTGTCCGAATGCTGTCATATTCAGCTTCTCCGTTGAACAGGCAGGCACGAGTGCGACCATGTATCGTCAGAGCCTGTATACCGCAGCGTTCAGCCAATTGGGCAATCGCGACACAGTTCCTGTTTTCAGGATCCCAGCCAGTACGAATTTTCAGCGTAACCGGCACATTCACTGCATTAACCACTGCGGAGAGAATAGACTCCACCACGGCGGGATATTGCAGCAAGGCTGAACCCGCCATTTTGCGGTTAACCTTCTTGGCAGGGCATCCCATATTAATGTCGATGACCTGTGCACCAGCCTCAACATTAATGCGTGCAGCTTGCGCCATTTCACTGGGATCGCAACCGGCAATTTGCACGGCGCGAATGCCTGGCTCATCACTGTGAACCATACGTAATCGAGATTTGTCGCTAGCCCAGACTTCCGGGTTAGAAGACAGCATCTCAGAAACTGCCATGCCTGCACCCATTTCGTGACACAGCGTCCTGAACGGCCTGTCGGTAATACCGGCCATCGGTGCTGCAATCAGTCGATTTCTCAGCTGGAGGTTTCCAATACGCATGAAGTCAGAATGGCCATACTGTGTCTGCAAGGCGGCGTATATTACGCATTTTTGCAGGAAGATGAAAGGCCAAACTTTGAACAATCAGCAAGAAAGATCAATGAAATCCGGATGATGATCGGTGTTATTCATTAATAATGTTAAATAACAATGATTTAGCTATTTATGCTGAAATTGTGAGCAAAAGTTATTCCAGAAAAGTACGTCAATTCGCCAGATAAAAAACGTCACATGCCGTGATTAACGATACAAGCATCCATTTGAAATCGGGAAAGCCCGCAACTTACGCTACGGGCTGGCTGAATATTCTGTTAAGCCGCTTTGTTACGGCGACGGCGATATCAGCGCAAACGAACTAACGTTAAAATCAGGATTTAATCCCGGTAATCCGGCACCACTCCTCTTTGACCGCAACCGGGTCGAGTGTGAACTCGCTGGCATAGGCCTCACAGACGCTCTCCGCCTGGCTCTCTAACACGCCCGAAAGACCCAGGTGACCGCCAGACTTCGGCAGTACCCCGATCAACGGTGCCAGTTCACGCAGCGGGCCTGCCAGGATATTGGCTACCACCACATCAGCCTGCAGATTGTCAGGTTGCTGGTGGGGCAGATAGAGCGACAGGCGATCGGAGACACCGTTGCGTTCAGCATTATCCCGGCTGGCCTGAATAGCCTGCGGATCGATATCAATGCCGATCGCCTGAGCCGCGCCCAGCTTCAGGGCGGCGATCGCCAGGATCCCGGATCCACAGCCGAAATCGATCACCGTTTTGCCTTCCAGATCCAGCCCATCAAGCCACGTCAGACAGAGCGAGGTGGTGGGATGCGTACCGGTGCCAAATGCCAGACCGGGATCGAGCATGACGTTGACGGCATCAGGATCCGGCACATCACGCCAGCTCGGACAGATCCAGAGACGCTCGCCGAAGCGCATCGGGTGGAAGTTTTCCATCCATTCGCGCTCCCAGTCTTTATCTTCGATCTGTTCGATCCGGTGACGAAAACCGTCACCCAGCAGCGGATGCTGCGCCAGTTCGGCAGTAATCAGGGCCATATCTGTTTCTGCATCGAACAGGCCGATAACGTCGGTGTCGCCCCACAGGCGCGTTTCGCCTGGCAGCGGCTCATACACTGGCGTGTCGTTGGTATCCTGAAAGGTGACTGAAACCGCACCGATCTCCATCAGCGCATCGCTCAGCGTTTCCGCATGTTCACCTGAGCTGTTAATTTTGATTTGAATCCACGGCATAACGTCTCTCTTTCCGTCAATGTTGCGGCGCGTCGGCCACGTGCGGCGCGCGTCCAAACAGGTTGCCCACCAGAAATGCCAGCAGGCTTAAAAGCAGGGAGGGCACGATAGGGTGAAAACCCAGAATCTGCAGGTTAAGGCTCGCCATAAAAGCGTAGCAGCCTCCACCTGTTACCATGCCGGTGATGGCGCCTGCGGCATTGGCACGTTCCCAGTAGAGGCCCAGAACCAGCGGCCAGAGGAAAACCGCCTCCAGGCCGCCAAATGCCAGCAGGTTGAGCCAGATAATCATATCGGGCGGATTCCATGCCGCAATCAGCAGCAGGATACCCAGTGCGAAGGTAATGGTGCCAGATAACAGCCGCAGCCGTGACTCATTTTCCAGCTGCTGCGGGGCGACACGCAGGTAGAGATCTTTAATCAGCGTGGCTGAAGCCTGTAACAGCTGGGCATTGATTGTCGACATAATTGCGGCCATCGGGGCTGCCAGAAACAGTCCGGCCGCTAACGGTGGCAGAACAGTGATCATCAGCGTCGGAATGACGCTATCCGGCACGGTCAGATTCGGCAGTACCGCGCGGCCCAGCGCACCGGCCAGATGCATGCCCAGCATCAACACCACCACGACAATAGTGCCCAGAATAATGGCCCGATGGACGGCCTTACTGTCTTTATAAGAGATACAGCGCACCGCCGTATGCGGCAGGCCAATCACCCCAAAGCAGACCAGCACAACGAACGAACTGAGGAAGGTTGGCGTAATAATCTCGCCCGGCCCCTGTGGCGACAGCAGAGCCGGATCGATGTCATGCAGTTTCTGCACCGCCGTGCTCAGGCCACCTGCCTGATGAATCACTGCGAACAGCAACAGAAAAGTGCCAATCAGCATTACAATGCCCTGCATGGCGTCATTGAGTACGCTGGCACGGAATCCACCGAAAGCGGTATAGAGCGCGATGGTGCCACCAAAAATCAGCAGGCCGGTGTCATACGGGATGCCAGCGGCGGTTTCGAGCAGCCGTGCACCACCGATAAACTGCACCGTCATGGCACCGATAAAGGCAATCAGCAGACTCAGACTCGCCAGCCAGATCAGCAGCGGGCTCTGATAGCGGGCATAGAGCATATCATTCAGCGTTACCGCATTATGCTTGCGTGCCAGAATGGCAAACTTTTTCCCCAGCACACCCAGCGACAGCCAGACGGCGGGAACCTGCACCATCGCCAGCAATACCCAGCCCAGCCCATATTTGTAGGCGGCACCGGGACCCCCGATAAATGAGCTGGCGCTGATATAGGTGGTAGTGAGCGTCATCGCCAGTACGAATCCGCCCATGGAACGGCTGCCAAGGAAATATTCAGTCAGGAAGCTGCCTTCACGCTTTTTACGGACGGCAAATACCGACAGCGCGGCAATCAGCACCAGATAAATCAGTAACGGCAGGATAATTTCACTGTTCACTTTGATCCTCCAGCGGCATGTCGCGGAAAATCACACGCACCATCATCCAGCACAGAAAAATGAACAACAGGGGAGCAAACAGGCAGGAGAGTTCAAACCAGCGCGGCAGGCCGGTAATACCGATTTCACTGCCACCCAGCCAGGCAGAGAGCCCCCAGGCGGCGAGCCAGAGCAGTGTGAGGTAAAGCGACCAGCGCGCCTCTTTATGTGCCTGTATAAAACGAGCATCCATGATTCAACCTTAACGCCAGCGGCAAAAGAAAAAGGCCGGATTAACCGGCCTCAGACTGACTCAGCGTTGCGATTATTTCTCGTGCAAGCCGAGTTTTTTCTCCAGATAGTGGATATTGGTTCCACCGTGCTGGAAGTTTTCGTCGGACATGATTTTCATCTGCAGTTCAACGTTGGTTTTGATACCGTCGATGATCAGTTCCGCCAGCGCATTTTTCATGCGAGCGATAGCCACGTCACGCGTTTCGCCATAGGTGATCAGCTTGCCGATCATGGAGTCGTAATAAGGCGGTACGGTGTAGCCTGAGTAAATATGCGACTCCCAGCGCACGCCAAAACCGCCTGGCGCGTGGAAGCGGGTGATTTTACCCGGGCTTGGCAGGAAGGTGACTGGATCTTCAGCGTTGATACGGCACTCGACCGCATGTCCGCGAATGATCACATCTTCCTGTTTAATTGACAGTGGCTGACCGGCAGCAATACGCAGCTGCTCTTTGATCAGGTCCACACCGGTGATCATCTCGGTTACCGGATGTTCTACCTGAATACGGGTGTTCATCTCAATGAAGTAGAACTCACCGTTTTCGTACAGGAACTCAAAGGTACCTGCGCCGCGATAGCCAATCTCAATACAGGCCTGGGAACAGCGGTTGCCGATAAAGCGACGCTGTTCTTCTGTGATGCCTGGGCCTGGCGCTTCTTCGACAACTTTCTGGTGACGACGCTGCATGGAGCAGTCACGTTCGCCCAGATAGATCGCGTTGCCCTGACCGTCAGCCAGTACCTGAATCTCGATGTGGCGCGGATTCTCCAGATACTTCTCCATGTAGACCATGTCGTTGTTGAAAGCCGCTTTGGCTTCCGCTTTCGTCATGTTGATGGATTCTTCCAGATCTTTGTCGCCGCGCACTACGCGCATACCACGACCGCCGCCGCCGCCAGACGCTTTGATGATGACCGGATAACCGATGCGCTTGGCAAAGGCACGGTTTTTTTCCATATCATCCGTCAGCGAACCGTCAGAACCGGGTACGGTCGGGACGCCTGCTTTCTTCATCGCATTGATTGCAGAAACTTTGTCACCCATCAGGCGAATGGTATCTGCTTTCGGGCCGATAAAGATAAAGCCGGAGCGCTCAACCTGCTCAGCAAAATCGGCATTCTCAGAGAGGAAGCCGTAGCCAGGGTGAATCGCCACCGCGCCGGTGATCTCTGCTGCAGAGATCAGCGCCGGGATGTTGAGGTAACTTTTGACTGACTGCGCCGGGCCGATGCAGACGGTTTCGTCTGCCAGCAGCACGTGCTTCAGGTCACGATCCGCGCTTGAGTGTACCGCAACAGTCTTGATGCCCAGTTCTTTACAGGCACGCAGAATGCGCAGTGCGATCTCACCACGGTTAGCAATAACAATTTTATCCAGCATGATCTGCCCCGTTACTCGATGATAACCAGTGGCTCGTCAAATTCGACCGGCTGACCGCTTTCAACCAGGATAGCTTTCACCACGCCTGATTTGTCAGCTTCGATCTGGTTCATCATTTTCATAGCTTCGACGATGCACAGGGTATCGCCGGCATTCACTTTCTGGCCAACTTCCACAAAGGCTTTCGCATCCGGGCTCGGCGTACGGTAGAAGGTACCTACCATTGGTGAACGCACGATGTGACCGCTGATTTCAGCCGGTGCCGCTTCGGCAACGGCTGCAACAGGGGCAACGGCTGTCGCCAGAGCAGGCTGTTGAACCGGCGCAGCGTAAGCCTGCTGCATCATCGGGTAACCCACGTTTGCAGGTGCACGACTGATGCGAACGGACTCTTCACCTTCAGAGATTTCCAGCTCAGAAATGCCAGACTCTTCAACCAGTTCGATCAGTTTTTTAATTTTACGAATATCCATGAGTGGGGTTCCGTACTCAGTTTGATTAATTAGTTTGAGACAGGCGTTTTACTGCCGTTTGTAAAGCCCATGTGTAGCCGTCAGCGCCAAGCCCACAGATCACGCCAGCAGAAACATCAGAAAGATAGGAGTGATGACGGAAGGGCTCGCGGGCATGCACATTTGAGAGATGAACCTCGATAAACGGTATTTCTACCGCCAGCAGGGCATCACGCAGTGCGACACTGGTATGGGTAAACGCGGCAGGATTAATGATGATGTAATCCACATTGCCTTTGGCCTCATGAATGCGATCAATCAGCTGAAATTCAGCATTGGTTTGCAGGTGGCTCAATTCCACATTCAACTGGTCTGCCTGACGCGTCAAATCATCAACGATCTGACTCAGCGTGGAATGACCATACTTCTCAGGTTCACGTGTTCCCAACAGATTCAGGTTGGGCCCGTTTAAAAGCAGAATATGTAATTTATGCGCCATCGTGCTGCCATCTCCCGCAATCATTGAGGCATCGCGTAAAATACCTTGCGAATCTTCATTTGTCACCTTTCAGGCTGAAAAAGAAGACCCGACGAGCAATAAAGCCGGGCATTATATCCGTTTCGTGTCATTTCGCAGCAAAATACTGGTCTTATCTGCGAAGATGATCGGATGTGGCCTGCGGGCCACATCTTTTATCAGAAAACAGCAGAGGAAAACAACGGGTGAAGTGCTAGCGGGGCCACCATTTGAGAAATTTTTTGTAACGCCAGGCTAACAGCAATGCAGCAAGGAGGGCATAGATAAGTGGCTGCGGGGACACGGTTTTTACCGACCAGATATAGTGAATCGGTACCAGAATCGCCACAAGATAGACCGCGTTGTGCAGGGTTTGCCAGCGTTTACCAAGCCTGCGCTGAGCGCGCTGAAACGACGTTACCGCCAGAGCCAGTAATATCAGCCAGCTGATAATTCCCAGTGTCAGATAGGGCCGGGAGATGAGTTCGCTGCCCAGCAGACGCAGATTATCCACGCCCAATTCCAGCAGGTAGTAGCTCAGCAGGTGGAGAGAGGCCCAGACAAACGTCCAGACGCCGAGCAGGCGCCGGGTGCGGATTAATAACGGCTGCCTGCCGTAGCGTGCCAGTGGTGAAACCAGCAGCGTACCCAGCAGCAGCTTCAGCGCCATGCGGCCGGTAAAATGCTGAATATCTTTTGCCGGGTCCGCACTCAGACCACCCTGCATCGCGGCAAGCACCAGATAGACCAGCGGCAACAGGGCTGCCAGGTGCAGAATCACCTTGAGCCACATGATCTGTTTTATCGACAGGCGCACCACCTAATAATTCTCCCGTAAGTCCATGCCGCGGTAGAGCGACGCCACCTGTTCGGCATAGCCGTTAAACAGTAGCGTTGGCTGACGTTCGACCTTCAGACTGCCGCCTGGGCCAATAAACCGCTCTGTCGCCTGTGACCAACGTGGATGATTAACGTGGGGATTCACATTGGCATAAAAACCATACTCGTCGGCGGCAATCTGGTTCCAGGTGGTTGGCGGCTGTTTGTCGGTCAGTGTGATTTTGACGATCGACTTAATGCCTTTAAAGCCATATTTCCACGGCACCGTCAGACGAATCGGCGCGCCATTCTGCGGCGGCAGCGCTTTGCCATAGACACCGGTGGTCAGTATGGTTAGCGGATGCATTGCTTCATCCAGACGCAAACCTTCGACATAGGGATAATTGAGGCCACCGCCAATAAAGCGATCCTTCTGGCCCGGCATCTGCTCGGGATCGTAGAGCGTCTGAAAGGCAACAAAGCGCGCTTTGCTGGTGGGTTCCGCCAGCGAGAGAAGTTTATTCAGCTCGAAGCCTACCCAGGGCACCACCATCGACCAGGCCTCCACGCAGCGCATGCGATAAATTCGCTGCTCCATAGCAAAGCGTTTGAAGATGTCATCCATATCCAGGGTTACGGGCTTCGACACTTCGCCATCAATGGTCAGTTTCCAGGGCTCTGTTTTCAATGTTCCGGCATTGGCAGCCGGATCGGCCTTATCCAGCCCGAACTCGTAGAAATTGTTGTAGCCAGAAACTTTATCCGCAGGCGTCAGCGTCAGATCGGCCTGATATTGCGCCGGTTTGGTGAAGTCGAGCGGCCGGCCTGCTGGGGCAGGTGGGCGATCGTTGCCTTTGAACCAGCTGAGGATATCGGCATTTGCCACGCCCGGCATACCCATCGCCGCAGCGCTCAGTCCCAGTGTTTTCAGCACCTGGCGGCGCTTCATATTAAATATGCTTTCCGGCGTTACGTCGGCTTCGGTCAGACAGGGTATGCGTTTCATGGGGCTTCTCCAGACAGGATGTCATCAACCAGCATGATGACTATCGCTGATATCAGCCAGTTTCGCCCTGAAAATGTGAAATTTCCTGGCTGGCCTGCGCGATGAGAATGCGCTGAAAAGTGTCGGGATTAACATCAGCAATCCTGTCCCGACGATATACTTCGGCTTCATGCGACTCGGCGCTGTCGGCAGCGGCAAATTATGCTATTTTGCTCGCGTTTTCGTCAGGCTGACGGTACAAGGTGGGGTGATCCGGTTATCACCGCAGCAATACAGGCACAGGGATGCGATTAACCACAAAATTATCTGCGTTTATTACCTTTTTAAGCCTGCTGGCGATGTCATTAATGCTGGCAGGCTGCGCATTCAGTGTTTTCTGGTTCAGTCATCAGCGGGTTGAACATCGGGCGCAGGTGCTGGCGACCGAGGTCGATCAGGCGATGTTCTCCGAGACGCCAGAACAGCTTCATAACTGGCTTACGCGCATGATGCCCATAATGAATGCCGAGCAGATTTCCCTTCATAACGGCAGGCAGACTTTCCTCACACTCTCCCGACACGAAAACCAGATGCTGGAAGACGAACCCAATCGTTTTATCCAGGTCGATGTGCCTTTGATGCATCAGACCGGTTTGCAGCTGCGGGTTGTCACCCTTGATCCTGCCAAAACCTGGCTGCGCTCATTCACCGGTACCTCTACGCTGGGCATTCTGTTTACGGCCATGCTGGTGATGAGTCTGCTGTTGCTGATGATGCATCGCTGGCTCAGCCGTCAGTGGCGTGGCATGGAGCATCTTGAAGTACGGGCAGAGGCGATTATCAACGGCGAACGCGGGGTCGTGCCGAAACGGGATGTGGATGAGTGGCCACCCAGAGCGAGTCGCGCGATGGATGTACTGCTGGCGGATCTTCAGGAAGCGGGCGAACAGCGTCTGCGTATCGACACGCTGATCCGCACCTTTGCCGCGCAGGATGGACGCACTGGCCTTAACAACCGGCTGTTCTTTGATAATCAGCTCGCGACCCTGCTGGAAGATCAGGAAGCTGTCGGTACCCACGGTGTAGTGATGATGGTGCGCCTGCCCGATCTGGACGCGCTGAAAGATTCACTGGAGCCGGCGCTGGTTGAGGAGTACCTGTTCAATTTCGTCAACATGCTCTCTACCTTTGTGCTGCGCTATCCCGGCGCCTTGCTGGCACGCTATTTTCGCAGTGATTTTGCTGTATTACTGCCGCATCGCAGTCTTAAAGAGGCAAACAGTATTGCCGATCAGCTGATCAATGCTGTTGATTCTCTGCCGCCGATGCGCCTGGTCAATCGCGATGATCTGATCCACATCGGTATCACCGCCTGGCACAGCGGGCAGACCGTCCTGCAGGTGATAGAAAATGCCGAAATGGCCACGCGACGTGCGGCACTGCTGGGGGGTAATAACTGGACTAATGGCGAAGGAAATCCTCAGGACGCCGGGCGGGGTAGCGTGCGCTGGCGAACCCTGCTGGAGAACACGCTTAGTCGCGGCGGTCCGCGGCTGTACCATAAACCCACCGTGAATACCGAAGGCAAGGTACAGCATCGGGTCATGCTGACCCGCATCTTCGATGGCGATAAAGAGGTGCTGGCCGCAGAATATATGCCGCTGGTGCAGCAGCTCGGTATGGCTGATGGCTGGGATCGTCAGCTGGTCACGCGCATCGCGGCACTCTCTGAACTCTGGCCGGAAGAGACGCTGGTGATGCCGGTGACGATAACCTCTCTCCTGCAACGTTCATTTGTCCTCTGGCTGCAGAATATGCTGCTGCAGTGCCCCAAATCACAAAGAAAACGATTTTTATTTGAACTTGCCGAGGCAGATGTCTGTCAACACATCGACCATTTAACGCCAGTATTCCGTGCACTTAAGGCTTTTGGCTGTCGGGTAGCGGTAAATCAGGCGGGTTTAACCGTCGTCAGCAGCGCCTATATACGACACCTGCCGCTGGAACTGATCAAGCTTGATGCGGGTCTGGTGCGCAACATTGAACGGCGGACCGCCAATCAGCTGTTTGTACAGAGTCTGCTGGAGGTCTGTAAGTCCACGGGTATTCAGGTGTTTGCTACCGGTGTCCGCACTAAAGCGGAGTGGCAGACATTAGTGGCGCTAGGTGTGGCAGGCGGGCAGGGCGACTTTTTTGCCCCTTCGCTTCCGGTTAACAGTAACGTGAAGAAGTATTCCCAACGTTACCGTATTTAATGATTTGCTGTCGTAATGACAGAAATTGACGGTTTTTTTTAATGTTAAGCCGCATCTGAACCCATAACCATCGTGCCGGAAATGTTAAATTTTATGTCGGGCATGGCAAGCGGAAATCACGGCAAATGCAGCACTGATGGCGTCTGGTCGCCATTCTGCTGCTACGGATCGCGGGTTCAGATGACTTAAACGCAATCAGGCGTCTTTTTTCACCGAAGCAGAACGTTTTTGCGCCTTGTGGCAGCTTCGTGTGGTTGGTAAAGTAAGCGGATTTTATTTTCCGCCCCCAGCTTGCAGGATTATCCCTTAGTATGTTTAAAAAATTTCGTGGCATGTTTTCCAACGACTTGTCCATTGACCTGGGTACCGCGAATACCCTGATTTACGTAAAAGGACAGGGCATCGTGCTGAACGAGCCTTCCGTGGTTGCTATTCGTCAGGACCGTGCCGGTTCACCGAAAAGCGTCGCGGCCGTAGGTCATGACGCCAAACAGATGCTCGGCCGTACGCCAGGCAATATTGCCGCTATCCGTCCGATGAAAGATGGCGTTATCGCTGACTTCTTCGTGACCGAAAAGATGCTGCAACACTTCATCAAGCAGGTTCACAGCAACAGCTTTATGCGTCCCAGCCCACGTGTGCTGGTCTGCGTACCCGTCGGGGCTACGCAGGTAGAACGTCGTGCGATTCGTGAATCCGCTCAGGGCGCCGGCGCGCGTGAAGTCTTTCTGATTGAAGAGCCGATGGCTGCAGCAATCGGGGCAGGTCTGCCCGTTTCTGAAGCGACCGGTTCAATGGTCGTTGATATCGGTGGTGGTACTACCGAAGTGGCGGTGATCTCCCTGAACGGTGTGGTCTACTCCTCATCCGTACGTATTGGCGGCGATCGTTTCGATGAAGCTATTATTAATTATGTGCGTCGTAACTACGGTTCACTGATCGGTGAAGCGACCGCAGAACGTATTAAGCATGAGATCGGTTCAGCCTATCCGGGTGATGAAGTCCGTGAAATTGAAGTGCGTGGCCGAAACCTGGCAGAAGGTGTACCGCGCGGCTTCACGCTGAACTCCAACGAAATTCTGGAAGCGCTGCAGGAGCCGTTAACCGGCATCGTCAGCGCGGTGATGGTTGCTCTTGAGCAGTGTCCGCCTGAGCTGGCCTCCGATATCTCAGAGCGCGGTATGGTGCTGACCGGTGGTGGTGCATTACTGCGCAACCTGGATCGCCTGCTGATGGAAGAGACGGGTATTCCGGTTGTTGTTGCTGAAGATCCGCTGACCTGTGTGGCGCGCGGTGGCGGCAAGGCGCTGGAAATGATCGACATGCATGGCGGCGATTTGTTCAGCGAAGAATAATTGCCTCAACCGGCTGAGAACGCAATGCTCATGCGAGGGAGTGGCATGTGAACCGGCGAAATCTGTGCCGGTACAGTGCGTTCAGCCCAGGGAAGCACGGTGTTTTGCCGTCGCTTCCTCTCCTGTTGTCGAGGATCACGCAGATTATATGAAGCCGATTTTTAGCAGGGGACCTTCCCTGCAGTTGCGTCTTTTCCTGGCGGTCATTGTGGCAATTGCCATTATCATTGCCGACAGCCGTGTGAGCTCTTTCACCCAAATACGCAACTATCTGGATACGTCGGTCAGTCCGTTTTACTTCCTGGCTAATGGGCCACGTCAGCTGCTGGATGGCGTGTCGGAGTCGCTGGCGTCGCGTCAGCAGCTGGAGCAGGAAAATAAAGCGTTACGTCGTGAGCTCTTCCTGAAAAACAGTAACCTGCTAATGCTGGGGCAATATAAGCAGGAAAACGCACGCCTGCGTGAACTGCTGGGTTCACCGCTGCGTCAGGATGAGCAAAAGATGGTGACACAGGTGATCTCCACCGGCACCGATCCTTACACCGACCAGGTGGTGATCGACAAAGGCAGCGTTAACGGTGTCTATGAGGGTCAGCCGGTCATCAGTGATAAAGGCGTGGTCGGTCAGGTTATCGCCGTCGGACAGCTCACCAGCCGTGTTCTGCTGATCTGCGATGCGTCACATGCGCTGCCTATTCAGGTGCTGCGTAATGACATTCGTGTGATTGCCGCGGGTAACGGCTGTACTGAAGATCTCCAGCTTGAGCATCTGCCGGGTAATACGGACATTCGGGTCGGCGATGTGCTGGTGACGTCAGGTATCGGTGGTCGTTTCCCTGAGGGTTATCCGGTGGGCGTGGTCTCCTCAGTGAAAGTGGATACTCAGCGCGCTTACACGGTGATTCAGGCGCATCCGACCGCGGGTCTGCAGCGTCTGCGTTATCTGCTGCTGCTGTGGGGCGCAGATCGCAATGGCGATATGCCGCTGCCGCAGGATGAGGTTCATCGCGTTGCGAATGAGCGTCTGATGCAGATGATGCCGCAGGTCTTACCGCCTGCGGGTGAAATGGGTCCGCCTGCACCCACCGCACAGATGGGGCCGCCTGCTCCATCAACAGGCAGCAGTGGCAGTAGCGGACAGAGCAACTCCTCGCGTTCACGCGGGGGGCAGCCTTGAGTCGATATCGCAGCCAGGGACGTTGGGTCATCTGGCTCTCTTTCCTGGTCGCGTTAGTCCTGCAGATCATGCCATGGCCGGATGAAATTTATATGTTCCGGCCTTCATGGCTGCTGCTCATCCTTATCTACTGGGTTCTCGCACTGCCGCATCGGGTCAACGTCGGCAGCGGATTTATGCTGGGTGCTATCATGGATCTGATTGCCGGATCCACGCTGGGCGTACGTGCGCTGGCACTCAGTATCATCGCCTACCTGATAGCCTTTAAGTTCCAGTTATTCCGCAACTTAGCGTTGTGGCAGCAAGCGTTAATGGTTATGGTGCTGTCACTGGCGATGGATGTAATTGTCTTCTGGGCTGAATTCCTGGTAATCAACGTTTCATTCCGACCTGAAATTTTCTGGAGCAGTGTCGTCGACGGTATTCTCTGGCCCTGGCTATTCTTACTTATGAGAAAAATTCGTCGTCAGTTCGCTGTTCAATAAGGAAATTTATGGTAACCCTCTATCTTGCTTCCGGTTCACCGCGTCGTCGTGAGCTGTTAACTCAACTTGGCCTGACATTTGAGCGCATCGTGACTGACGTTGAAGAACAGCGTCAGCCGAATGAAGCGGCTGAGAGCTATGTCCGCCGTCTGGCTAATGACAAAGCGCAGGCGGGCGTAAAACTGGCCGCGCAGGATCTGCCGGTGCTGGGCGCAGATACGATTGTCGTGCTGAATGGTGACGTGCTGGAAAAACCGCGCGATGCCGCCGATGCCCACGCGATGCTGCGTAAACTCTCCGGTCATACGCATCAGGTCATGACGGCAGTGGCGCTGGCCGACAGCCAGCAGGCGCTGGATTGCATCGTGACGACTGATGTGACATTCCGCACCTTAACTGAGAGCGACATCGACGACTATATCGCGACCGGTGAGCCAATGGATAAAGCGGGTGCATACGGTATTCAGGGCAGGGGAGGAAACTTTGTCCGCAAAATTAATGGAAGTTATCATGCAGTGGTCGGATTACCGTTAGTTGAGACAGCGGAACTGCTCAGCCATTTCCAGTCACTGCGTGCCGTAAGGGGTCAACATGACGGCTGAATTACTGGTTAACGTCACGCCTTCTGAAACACGCGTTGCTTACATTGATGGCGGCATCCTTCAGGAAATCCATATTGAGCGCGAAGCGCGGCGCGGCATTGTTGGCAATATTTACAAAGGACGGGTAAGCCGTGTTCTGCCCGGCATGCAGGCCGCCTTTGTCGATATTGGCCTGGAAAAAGCCGCCTTTCTGCATGCTTCTGACATCATGCCGCATACGGAATGTGTAGCGGGCGACGAAAAGAAAAATTTCATCGTGCGCGATATCGCCGAGCTGGTGCGTCAGGGACAGGACCTGGTGGTTCAGGTAGTTAAAGATCCGCTTGGCACCAAAGGCGCCCGGCTGACCACCGACATTACCCTGCCTTCGCGTTACCTGGTCTTTATGCCTGGCGCATCACACGTCGGTGTCTCTCAGCGCATCGAGAGTGAGAAAGAGCGCGATCGGCTTAAAGCGGTGGTGGCGGATTACTGCGACGATCTGGGCGGTTTTATCATCCGCACCGCCGCAGAAGGGATCGGCGAAGAGGAGCTGGCGCAGGACGCGGCTTTTCTCAAACGTCTCTGGACCAAAGTCAGCGAGCGTAAAAAGCGCAACCAGACCCGCTGCCTGCTCTATGGCGAGCTGGCCCTGGCGCAGCGTATCCTGCGTGATTTCGCGGGCGCAGCGCTGGATCGCATTCGGGTCGACTCGCGTCTGACCTGCGACATGCTGGTGGAATTTACCGGCGAATATATTCCGGAGATGGCCGGTAAACTGGAGCTCTACAACGGTAAACAGCCTATTTTTGACCTGTTTGACGTTGAAAATGAGATTCAGCGCTCGCTGGATCGCAAAGTTGAACTAAAGTCAGGCGGATATCTGATCATCGATCAGACCGAAGCGATGACGACTATCGATATTAATACCGGTGCATTTGTTGGGCATCGCAATCTCGATGAGACGATATTCAACACCAATGTTGAAGCCACTCAGGCGATTGCGCGTCAGCTGCGACTGCGTAATCTGGGCGGTATCATCATTATCGACTTCATCGACATGAGCAATGAAGACCATCGACGCCGGGTACTGCATTCACTGGAAAGCGCGCTCAGTAAAGATCGGGTTAAAACCGGGATCAATGGTTTCTCGGCGCTGGGTCTGGTGGAGATGACGCGTAAGCGTACCCGTGAAAGCATTGAGCATGTCCTGTGCCAGGATTGCCCGGTCTGCAAAGGGCGCGGCACGCTGAAAACGGTTGAAACGGTCTGCTATGAAATCATGCGTGAGATTGTGCGGGTTCATCACGCTTATGATTCTGACCGTTTCCTGGTCTATGTTTCACCAACGGTCGGTGAGGCGCTAAAAACCGACGAGTCTCATGCGCTGGCTGAAGTGGAAATCTTTGTGGGTAAGCAGGTGAAAGTTCATGTTGAAGCGCTCTACACTCAGGAGCAGTTCGACGTGGTAATGATGTAACGTCAGCCCGTAATCGGGCTGAATAAACGCCCTTGTTTGGGATAAAATGCGTATCTTTAACGCTTTTATTCGAAGACGGTCGGGTATGAGAACCAACTATCCGTCGTTTACGGAACACAAGGAGAGGCGTGAGTGAGGCAGTTGCCGAGGATTTTGTTACTGCTGGTCGCGGCAATCATCGTGATTGTCGCGCTGCTGGTCAGCGGATTGCGTCTGGTGATGCCGCATCTCGACAGCTATCGCAACAACCTTCTGCAATTCATCTCCGACAAAACGGATGTGCCGGTCAACGCCAGCCAGTTACAGGGTAAATGGGAGAATTTCGGCCCAACCCTGCAGGTTCGTGACCTCAGCGTCGATCTGCATGAAAACGGCAAACTCACGATTAAACGTATCAATCTGGCGCTCGACGTCTGGCAGTCCCTGCTGCACTGGCGCTGGCAGTTCCGCGATCTGACCTTCTGGCAGCTGCACCTCGACACGAATCGCCCCTTACTCGACAACGACAAAGAGAAAAACAGTTTCCGTCCGGCGCAGATTAACGAACTTTTCCTGCGTCAGTTTGACCACTTTGACCTGCGCGACAGCACCATTCGTTTCCGTACGCCTTCCGGCCAGCATGCTGAGCTGGCGATCCCCCGACTCACCTGGGTCAATGAAGATAACCGCCATCGCGCCGAAGGCGAAGTCAGTCTGTCGAGCTTTACCGGTCAGCACGGCGTGGTTCAGGTGCGGCTCGACCTTAACGACAGCAACGGTTTACTTAATGACGGCCGCATCTGGATGCAGGCCGACGATGTCGACATGCGTCCATGGCTGGGCCGCTGGGTGCGCGACAATACCCGGCTGGACAGCGCCCGCTTCAGCCTGGCGGCCTGGGTTAACCTGCGTGATGGCGACATCTATGCTGGCGATCTGCTGCTGCGCAAGGGCGGCGCCAGCTGGCAGGGCGAAACCGGACGACACCGCATAGAAGTCGATGGGCTGACCGCGCATCTGTCACGCTTCCAGAATGGCTGGGTGGTCAATGTGCCGCAGACGCGGCTCAGTACTGACGGCGAGGCCTGGCCTGCCGGTCACTTCTCGCTGCTATGGCGTCCTGAAGATAAGCAGTTGCTGGGGCCGGATGGTCAGCAGGAAGTGCGGGTGCGCGCCACACAGCTGGTGCTGAGTCATATTGCGCCGATCGTTCCGTTATTTGCGCCGCTCTCTCCGACGCTGTTTGAAAACTGGCAGACGCTGCAGCCACAGGGCACCATCGATGGCCTGGCGCTGGATATTCCATTACAGCAGCCTGAAAAAACCCGCTTACAGGTGAAGTGGCGTGATTTCAGCTGGCAGCACTGGAAACTGTTGCCGGGCATCAGTCACCTGAGTGGAGAAGCACGCGGCAGCCTGAGCCATGGTCAGGTCAGTGTGGATATGGGCGCGGCAACCGTCCCCTATGGCGACATGTTCCAGGCACCCTTAGAGATTAAGCGGGTGACCGGGGCACTGCGCTGGCTTAAAGATGAACATGGCCTGACGCTGGCGGGTGAAAACCTTGACCTCGAAGCGCGCTCACTCTGGGCGCGCGGCGACTTCAGCTACCAGCAGAATAGCGGCGGCGAGCCCCGTCTGGATATTCTGGCGGGTATCCGGCTTACCGATGCGGGCGATGCCTGGCGCTACTTCCCGGTGCCGCTGATGGGTAACAGCCTGACGCACTATCTGAGTGGGGCGGTGAAGGGTGGCAGGGTGGACAACGCCACGCTGCTGTTTGCCGGTAACCCGGCGCTGTTCCCTTTCAAGCACAATGATGGCATGTTCCAGGTCTGGGTGCCGCTTCGCCAGGCGACCTATGCATTTCAGCCCAAATGGCCGGCGCTGAGCAATCTCGATGTCGACCTCAATTTCCTGAACGACGGTCTGTGGATGAAAGCGCCAGTGGCCAGACTGGGCGAAGTAGATGCTCGCAACGTCACGGCGGTGATCCCTGACTACCTGAAAGAAAAACTGATCATCGACGGGGATATCAGTGGTGAAGGCCAGCAGATCGCTGACTATTTCGATCAGACGCCGCTTAAGCCGTCACTGGGTGCCGCGCTGGAGCAACTGGAAATTAAAGGCCGTGTCGGTGGTCATCTGAATCTGGATATTCCACTGGATGGAGAGCAGGTCCACGCCCGCGGCAATGTCGATCTCAATAACAATTCGCTGTTTATCAAACCGTTAAAAACCACCATCAACAATCTTTCTGGCCGCTTCCGTTATGACAACGGCAATCTGGCCAGTGAGGACCTGCGGGCGAACTGGTTTGGGCAGCCGATGGGCATCCGTTTCAGCACCCGGGAGAATCCGGATGACTTTGGCGTTAACGTCAAACTTCAGGGCGACTGGCAACCCGCGAAAATCAGCCAGGTTCCGGCAGCTGTCAGCAAGCAGCTCGGCGGGCATCTGCCGTGGCAGGGGGACGTCAATATTACGCTGCCGCATCATGGCGGGGCACGTTATGACGTGACGCTGAACGGTAATGCCAAAGAAGTAAGCAGTCACTTACCTGCACCACTCGATAAAAAAGCCGGTGAGGCGATGCCAGTTGCCATTCAGGCCAGCGGCGACCTGAACCATTTCGATCTCAGCGGCAGCGTCGATGCAAACCACCGTTTTAACAGCCGCTGGTTGCTGGAGCCGACGCTGCGCGTTGATCGTGGCATCTGGCTGAATGATGCACAGAAAACGCCTGCGCTACCTGATCATGAGGGCATGGTACTGAATCTGCCCGCGCTGGATGGTGAGGCCTGGGTAGCGATGATGGCTGCAGGCGGCTCTGCGGGAGCGGGTGTGTCGGGCGGCGGGAGCGACTTCCAGACCGGTGGCGTTACACTGCCGGGTAACATTACGCTGCGCAGTCCTGCGGTTACGCTGGCCGGACAGCAATGGCATGAGGTTGAGGCGACGCTGGCACAAAGTTCAGGTGGCCGAGGTCAGGTCAGCGTCAATGCGAAAGAGCTGCGCGGTGAACTGGCGATGGCCCCCAGAGCGCCATGGCAGGTGAACCTCGATTACCTCTACTACAATCCGCAATGGGAAAACGAGGCAGGCAAGGGCGGCAAAGCGTCTTCTCAGCAAACCACAAACATTAACTTCAGTCAGTGGCCCGCCTTACAGCTGCGCTGTAAAGAGTGCTGGGTACTGGGCCAGAAATATGGTCAGGTCTCCGCGATGCTGCAGCCTAAAGGAGATACGTTAGCGCTTACTAACGGAAAAGTGGATACCGGCAGCTCGCAGCTTAAAATTAACGGTGAGTGGGTTAATCGCGCGGACGACCAGCGCACCTCGCTGAAGGGCACGCTTAAGGGGCCGAATATTAATAATGCGACCAACTGGTTTGGCGTGAATACCCCGCTGCGCGATGCGCCTTTTGATATTGCTTACGACCTGCACTGGCGCTCTGCACCGTGGCAGCCCTCGGCAGAGACGCTGAGCGGCACCCTTAAGACCCACTTTGGCAAAGGCCAGATCGCGGATGTGAACACCGGCACGGCGGGAAAAATCCTGCGACTGGTGAGCTTCGATGCGCTGCTGCGCAAGCTGCGCTTCGACTTCAGCGACACCTTTACCAACTCGTTCTATTTCGATTCGATTAACGGCACGGCCTGGATCGAAAACGGCGTCATGCGCACCGATAACCTGCTGGTGGATGGACTGGAAGCAGACATCGCCATGCAGGGCAATCTCGACCTGGTGAAACGTCAGATAGATATGGAAGCGGTGGTTGCGCCTGAGATCTCTGCCTCTGTCGGCGTAGCGACTGCCTTTGCCATTAATCCGGTGATTGGCGCGGCGGTATTTGCCGCCAGTAAAGTTCTGGGACCCCTGTGGAACAAGATATCGCTGCTGCGTTATCACATCAGTGGCCCGCTGGATAAACCGGAAATCAATGAAGTGCTGCGTAAACCGCGTGAAACAGACAACAAGTGAATTTGACGCCGTACCGGAATTACCGCAGGCTATGATTATCTGAGCACATAATGAGTGAGAAACGATGACTCTGAACCTGGTAAGTGAGCAGTTACTGACTGCTAACGGCATTAATCAGCAGGACCTATTTTCCCTGTTAGGGCAGCTTTCAGAACGTCGTCTGGATTATGCCGATCTCTATTTTCAGTCCAGCTTTCACGAATCCTGGGTGCTGGAAGACAAAATCATTAAAGATGGCTCATACCATATCGATCAGGGCGTCGGCGTGCGCGCGGTCAGCGGTGAGAAAACCGGCTTCGCCTATGCCGACCAGATTACGCTGAATGCGCTGCGTCTTTCCTCTGAAGCGGCTCGCAGCATTGTACGCGAACAGGGAAACGGCAAGGCCCATACGCTTTCTGCCGTGATGAACCGTTCGCTCTATTCGGCGGTCGATCCGCTGAGCAGCCTGACGCGTGAAGACAAAATTGCCCTGCTGCATCGCGTCGATAAAGTCGCCCGTGCGGCTGATCCGCGCGTGCAGGAAGTCAATGCCAGCCTGACCGGTGTTTACGAGCAGGTGCTGGTGGCGGCCACTGATGGCACGCTGGCGACAGACGTTCGTCCGCTGGTTCGCCTCTCTATCAGCGTCCAGGTTGAAGATCAGGGCAAGCGTGAGCGCGGCGCAAGCGGCGGCGGTGCACGTACCGGCTATGCGTTCTTCCTTGAAGATGAAAATGGCGACGTACGTGCTGATGCATGGGCGCGTGAAGCGGTGCGTATGGCGCTGGTTAACCTCTCAGCCGTGGCGGCACCTGCTGGCGCGTTGCCGGTGGTGCTGGGTGCTGGCTGGCCTGGTGTGCTGCTGCATGAGGCAGTCGGTCATGGTCTGGAAGGCGACTTCAACCGCCGTGGCACCTCGGTGTTCAGCGGTAAAATCGGTCAGCAGGTTGCCTCTGAACTCTGTACCGTGGTGGATGACGGCACCCTCGAAGGTCTGCGCGGCTCACTGGCGGTCGATGATGAAGGCGTTCCCGGTCAGTACAACATGCTGATTGAGAACGGCGTGCTGAAAGGCTACATGCAGGACAAGCTGAATGCGCGACTGATGGGCGTCAGCCCGACCGGTAACGGACGCCGTGAATCCTACGCGCATTTGCCAATGCCGCGCATGACCAACACCTATATGTTGGCAGGCAAGTCATCGCCACAGGATATTATTGAGAGCGTTGAATACGGCATCTATGCGCCGAACTTTGGTGGCGGTCAGGTGGATATCACCTCCGGCAAATTTGTCTTCTCCACCTCAGAGGCTTATCTGATTGAGAAGGGCAAAATCACCAAACCGGTCAAAGGCGCGACGCTGATTGGCTCCGGTATTGAAGCGATGCAGCAGATCTCAATGGTGGGTAATGACCTGGCGCTGGATAAAGGCGTCGGCGTCTGCGGTAAAGAGGGTCAGAGCCTGCCGGTCGGTGTCGGTCAGCCAACCCTGAAGCTGGATAAACTGACCATCGGCGGCACCGCCTGATGTGACCTCAACAACCCGCCGCCCGGCGGGTTGTTAGCTTTTACGGTGCTGCTGATACTGTTCAGCCACCTGTTCAAAATAGTCGGTCAGATAATCGATGCAGACCTGCACCTTCAGCGGTAGTTTATCCTTCTCGGTGTAGAGCGCATACACCGGACGCGGATCGGACTGATAGTGCGGAAACAGAATATCGATCTCGCCTGCGGTGATCTCATCAATCACCCACATCATCGGCACATAGGCGATGCCATTGCCCGACTTGAGCCAGCGAATCAGCGTCAGCGAATCGTTGGTCACGAAACGCCCCTGTGGCGCGAGGCGGGTGACTAAGCCTTCTGGTGCCATCAGCTCAAAATTGTTGTCGGGCCGTACGCTATATTCCAGCCAGGAAAAATTATCGATATCGCCCGGCTTCTCCGGCGTGCCGTGCTGGGCCAGATAGCTTTTTGCGGCGCATACCACCATCGGCATCGCGCCAAGACGACGCGAAAAGAGGCTGGAATCTTTTAATGCGCCCACCCGAATCACCAGATCCAGACCATCCGCAATCAAATCCGGGGCCGGAACGCCAGTAACCAGGTTCACACTCAGCCCCGGATACTCCCGCAGCATATCGCTGGTCATACCGGCTAACACATTCTGCGCCATGGTCGAAGAGCTGCCAATGCGCAACACACCAATCGGCGTATTGTTAAACGCGTAGAGCTGTTCATGCACCTGCGTCGCTTCCGCCAGCATACGTCGGCAGCCCTGATAATAGATTTTACCCGCCTCGGTCAGCCCGATACTGCGGGTACTGCGATTCAGCAGCTTAACCTGCAATGCATCCTCCAGTTTCGCGACGATCTGGCTGATGGATGAGACGCTCAGATGGAGCTGACGCGCCGCAGCAGTAAACGAACCGAGTTCGACCACTCTGGCGAAGACAGACATACCTTTCAGTCGTTCCATTATTTACTCTGGCTTAAAAGTGATTTAGATCACATTCTGTAGAAAACTTATAGTCAGGCGCGTTATTATAAGCGCGCCGGGGTATTTCCCGGTGATTCTTCATTGCCTTAAACCCTTCGATGATACGCTATTATTAAGCCAGCTGCGGTTCGGATAGCGCTGCCAGAGGGTTTTCCTGCAACATCTGAAAGGGCAACGAAGTATCCCGGCAAGGTCGAACTAAGGATTTGTGATGAGTGTGCTTCCGGTATTTGTCATGTTTGGGCTCTCTTTTCCGCCCGTTTTCATCGAATTGATTATTTCACTGATGCTGTTCTGGTTAGTGAAACGCGTGCTGACGCCGAGCGGCATCTACGATCTTGTCTGGCATCCGGCACTTTTTAATACAGCGCTTTACTGCTGTGTGTTTTACCTTGTCTCCCGTTTATTAGTCTGAGGTTGAAGTGAAAGCACTCATAAGAAAAATCGCGCGCTACGCGATCACTATTCTGCTGGTCATCATCGCAGTGGTTATCATCTTCCGCGCCTGGGTGTTCTATACCGAATCACCCTGGACTCGTGATGCACGTTTTGCCGCTGACGTGGTGGCGATCTCGCCTGACGTCACTGGCCTGATTACTGAGGTCCCGGTACACGACAACCAACTGGTGAAGAAGGGCGATACGCTGTTTGTGGTTGACCGCCCTCGCTATCAGAAGGCGCTCGATCAGGCACAGGCGGATGTTGAATATTACCAGGCCCTGGTGAGTGAGAAACGTCGCGAAGCCGGCCGCCGTAATCAGCTTGGTACCTCTGCAATGTCGCGCGAGGCGATCGAGCAATCTAACAACGATCTGCAAACCAGCGAGCATCAGCTGGCAAAATCGGTGGCGACGCGCGATCTGGCGAAGATCGATCTTGAGCGCACCACCGTGAAAGCGCCATCCGATGGCTGGGTCACCAACCTCAACGTCTATCAGGGCGAATTTATTACCCGTGGTTCTGTGGCGGTGGCGCTGGTTCAGCAGCACTCTTTCTATGTGCTGGCTTACCTGGAAGAGACCAAACTGCACGGCGTTGAGAAGGGCTTCCGCGCTGAAGTGACGCCACTTGGCAGCAACATTGTGCTGCGTGGCACCGTCGACAGCGTCGCGGCGGGCGTCACCAACAGCAGCAGCTCGGTCGACAGTAAAGGCATGGCAACGGTAGATTCCAATCTGGAGTGGGTCCGTCTGGCACAGCGTGTGCCGGTGCGCATCCGGCTTGATCAGCAGCCCGGTAATCGCTTCCCGGCGGGAACCACCGCGACCGTGGTGATTACCGGTCAGGCCGATCGCCAGCCTGAACAGGTTTCACCCATGATCCGACTGTTCAATCGCCTGCGTGAGTTTGGTTAAGAGGGCGATATGATCGAGTTCCTGCGTTTCCCGGTAAAGCTGACCTTCGCGCTGGTGTTAGCGCTGATGGTAGGGTTTCACTTTAACCTTGAAACACCACGCTGGGCAGTCATGACCGCCGGGATCGTGGCGGGCGGCACCGCGTTTGCAGCGGGTGGCGATCCCTATTCCGGCGCACTGCGCTATCGCGGCGTTTTACGTATTATCGGGACATTCATCGGCTGTATCGCTGCACTCGCCATCATGATCGCCACCGTGCGTGCGCCGGTTGTGATGCTGCTGCTGTGCTGCATCTGGGCAGGGCTTTGCGTCTGGCTCTCTTCGCTGATTAAGGTAGAAAACTCCTATGCGCTGGGACTGGCGGGCTATACCGCGCTGATTATTGTGGTGACGGCTAACGCCAGCGGCGGTCTGACGCTGGTGCCGCAATATGCGGTTGAGCGCTGCAGTGAAATCGTACTCGGTATCCTGTGCGCCATTCTGGCCGACATGATCTTCTCGCCACGTTCGATTAAAAAAGTGATCGACGCGGAAGTTGATTCGCTGCTGGTGGCCCACTACCAGTTGCTGCAACTCTGCGTCGCCCATGGTGATAAGGAAGAGGTCGATAAAGCCTGGAGCGCGCTGGTACGGCGCACCACGGCGCTGAACAGCATGCGCAGCCAGCTGATGATGGAGTCGTCACGCTGGAAGAACAGCAACCGCCGTTTGCAGATGCTTAATACCCTGTCACTGACGCTGATAACGCAGGCTGCCGAAACCTTCCTCATTCAGAATTCCCGTCCGGACTACATTCCGCCCCAGTATCGGTTGATGGTTGAAAAACCGGCCTCGACGGTTGAAGAGGTGCATAAGCGGATGAAAGTGATGCGGCGGGTGATTGGCGCTACGGGCAAAATAACGCCGGTCACGCTGGCCAGTTGGGTAGGCAGCGCCACTGAATATCTGCTGCTGCTTAAAGGCATCAAAAGCAACAGCCGGATAACCTCGCTGGAAGAGGAGATTCTGCAGCGCGAAGTGGTGATTCAGGCGCGTTCGGCTGAAACACATCATGCAATGATTAACGGCATCCGTACCTTCGTTGCAACCGCGCTGGGTTCGCTGTTCTGGCTCTATACGGGCTGGACGTCTGGCAGTGGCTGTATGGTCATGCTGGCCGTTATTACCGCGCTGGCGATGCGTATGCCTAATCCGCTGATGATGGCCAAGGATTTTCTCTACGGCATGACGGTCGCGGTTCCACTCGGGGCGCTCTATTTTATGTATGTTCTGCCCGCGACGCAGCAGAGCGCGCTACTGCTCTGCATCGCCATCGGCATACTGGGATTTATCGGCGGCATCTTCATTCAGCGGCGTCAGCTCGGCACGCTGGGTGCGTTGATTGGTACGCTTAACGTTCTGGTCCTTGATAATCCGATGGAATTTCACATTAACGTTTTTCTCGATAATGTGCTCGGTCAGGTTATCGGCTGCTTTGTCGCGATGATGGTCATTCTGCTGATTCGGGATAAATCGAAGGCGCGCACCGGCCGCAAACTGCTGAACCGCTTTATGTATGCAGCGGTCTCGGCCATGACCACCAATCAGGCGCGTCGGCGCGAAAATCATCTGCCGGCGCTCTATCAGCAACTGTTTCTGCTGCTGAACCTGTTTCCTGGCGACATCAATAAATATCGCATCGCCCTGACGCTGATTATCGGTCATCAGCGATTACGCGACGCAGAAGTGCCCGTTAACGCCGATCTCTCTGCGTATCACCGACAGCTGCGTTACACCGCCGATCGGGTGATCTCCGCCAGCAGCGACGACAAGCGCCGTTACTACTTTGAACGTCTGCTCAAAGAGCTGGATGTCTATCAGGAAAAACTGGTCCATTACGAGGCTCCTGTCAGCGTAACGGAACCGGTCAAACGACTGGCGACGATGCTGGATAAATACCAGAACACGCTCATCCAAATCTGAATCTGGCCGCTGCGACCTGCAGCGGCCTGTGCAATCCCCATCCATCACAAAATCTGTCGCTTTTGCCAACTATACTCTCCAGACGGAAGAGCAAAACTGACAGGAGCGAATCAATGAAATCACTGCAAGAGAGCGAACTGTTTCGGACCGGCTATTTAGCGGACGGCCAATGGCATCAGGCGGCGTCCACCTTTGACGTGACCAATCCGGCAACCGGCGAGGTGATTGCGCAGGTGGCAAAAGCAGGTAAGGCGGAAACGGAACAGGCGATCGCTGCCGCGGAACGCGCCTTTCCCGCCTGGCGGGCGCAGACCGCAAAAGCGCGTGCTGAAATTCTCACTCGCTGGTACCAGCTGATCATTGAGAACAAGCGCTGGCTGGGCGAGCTGATGACGACCGAACAGGGCAAACCCCTGAAGGAGGCGGAGGGAGAGGTTGAATATGCCGCCAGCTTTATTCAGTGGTTCGCCGAGCAGGCGAAGAGGGCGAACGGCGAGATCATTCCGCCGGCAAAACCTGGATCCCGCATTCTGGCGACCCGCGAACCGATTGGCGTAGTGGCTGCCATTACGCCGTGGAATTTCCCGATGGCGATGCTGACCCGCAAGCTGGGTCCGGCTCTGGCGGCAGGCTGCACCGGCATTATCAAACCCGCTAATAACACGCCACTCTCCGCCTTTGCCCTGCTGGCGCTGGCGAAGCAGGCGGGCGTGCCGGATGGCGTGCTGAATGCGGTGGCGGGTGATACCCATGCCATCAGCGATGCGATCATGGCCAGCAAAGCGGTGCGTAAAATCTCGTTCACCGGCTCCACCCAGGTAGGCAAGCTGCTGATGCGTAATGCTGCCGAAACCATGAAAAAAGTGTCGATGGAATTAGGCGGAAATGCCCCATACATCGTGTTCGACGATGCCGACATTGATGCCGCGGTACAGGGTGCGATTGCCAACAAATTCCGTAATGCGGGTCAGGTGTGCGTCAGTGTTAACCGCTTCTATATTCATAACGCTGTCTATGATGCGTTTACTCAGCAACTGGCTGCCGAAGTGAACAAGCTGAAGGTGGGCAACGGCATGGACGAAGGCGTGATTGTCGGGCCATTGATTGAAGCGTCGGCGGTGGAAAAGGTTGAGCAGCACGTAAAAGATGCAGTAGCCAAAGGCGGCAAATTACTGGCGGGTGGTGAGCGCCATGCGCTGGGAGGCAACTTCTGGCAGCCTACGGTCATTACCGAGGCGCATGAAGGCATGCAGCTTGCGCAGGAGGAGACCTTTGGTCCGGTAGCCGCCTGTTTCCGCTTTGATGATGAAGATGATGTTATCCGCCGCGCCAATGATACGCCATTCGGCCTTGCCGCTTACTTTTATACCCAGAATCTGCAACGGGTGTTTCGCGTTTCAGCGGCGCTGGAAAGCGGCATGATCGGCATTAACGAATGTGCTGTTTCCACCGAGCTGGCGCCGTTTGGTGGAGTGAAAGAGTCGGGTCTGGGCCGCGAGGGTTCGGTACTCGGTATGGAAGAGTATCTGGAGGTCAAAGCGCTGCACCTGGGCGGTTTGAGCTAACGGTCACGAACGGGCGGCAGAGGTCGCCCGCAGACGGAGCATGGGAGCCGTCAGCATGAAAATCGAGCGTTTTGATTTTAATGAAATAGTCGACCAGTCCCATTTCTTTCGCCAGTTCAGCGAGCGATTTGCACTGGAGGAGCGCCGCATCTGCGATCTGGATGGATTGTGGGATGTCGTGACAGGGGATCTGTTACCGATGCCGCTGGAGATTGAGTTTGTCAATCTGGGCAGGGGACAGCGACGACGCTATGGCGCGCTGATTCTGTTATTTGATGAAGCGGAAGAGGAGCTGGAAGGCCGGCTGCACTTTAACGTCAGATAATACATCAGATGAAAAAAGGCCCCGGCGAGCGGGGCCAAAGGGTTCGTCATAGATCTGACGAGGAATTACTTATAAAGCTGTGCAGTGATGTGATAGCTATCACCGGTGCGCGCTTCAATGACTTTATAGGCGCTGGCACCCTGTTCATCCGCTTTCTGTGAAAGCTCAGCGCGGTAATCCATTGGGGATCCCCCGGTTCCACTGATGCTTACGGTGCCCGCAGGCTGCAGGTTCTGCGTCTGTTCGCTGGTGACCAGCTGTGCGGCTGATGCGCCGAACGCCATAACGGAAAGCAGACTGACTGTAGCGATGGTTGTTTTGATATTCATGATTATCTCCTCAATACATTCAACAACCTGCGGTTACTCGTAAGGGCCGGTCGTCGATATTTGTTATGCGCCTTCAGGCGTCATCACGGTTAATTATTTATAAAGCTCAGCGGTGACATGCCAGGTGTTGTCCTGGTTGTTTTCGATGATGCGATAATGGCTTGCGCCCTGTGCATCCGCTTTCTCTGACAGCACCTGACGGATATGCGTCTGGTCGCCGTTACGTCCACCAATGCTGATGGTCTGATTCATGGGCTGCAAACCCTGCGCCTGTTCATTTGATACCAGGCTGGCGGCGCTGGCACCCACTGAGAACAGGGACGCCAGACTAAGAGCAGCAATCGCTAATTTCATTTTCATGGTCAACTCTCCTGAAGATTTTGCTTCGGTCCTCCGGAGCGCAAAAAGGCGCGTCAGACAGAGAGCCGCTGGCATTATTGGGTTTAGTTATACAGCGCGGCGGTAGCGTGATAATTGCCGTTGTTGTAAGCCTCGATCACGCGATAGGCTTTTGCGCCCTGCTGATCCGCTTTGTCACTGAGCTTCTGTTTGATATCCATCGGGGAACCCGCGACGCCGCTGACACTGATGGTGCCAATAGCCTGCAGATCCTGTGCCTGTGCGGCATCGATAGATTCTGCTGCTACTGCACCAAATGAGAGTGCAGAGAAAATGCTCAGGGTAGCGATGGTAGTTTTTACGTTCATAGATATTTCCTCGTCGTCTATTTTTATCTTTCTAGTTAGTGTGATTTGCATCACGAAAAGAAGTATAGAACTAATAACGAGAGAAATTAATACCCGGCTAATAATGTTTTTTTGTGATTCTTTATCCTTATGCCTACTTTTAATAACTTAACGTTATAAAAACAGCATAAAAAATAGCCTTTACGGTGATTTTAATCAGAAAAACAGTGAGATAGATCACTTTAACGTTTAGTGCGAAACTATGAGGCGTATTGGACTGGAGTTTGATCTGGATCCGGGCAATGGTGCCGGATCACTGATGTAAAGCAGTGTAAAATAGCGCAGAAGGTTAAGCAGAGTAAGCGATCTGACCAGGAGTCAGGTGTATTAAAACTGGCTTATTAGTATTAAACAGCGGGGCAGTGTGCCGCAAAACGATGGGTAGAAAGAACAAACTGACGACCCGGGGCGGGATAGCAGGCCGTCAGTCAGCGATCAGAGTTCCTGTTCAAACAGGTTGAGGATCGCGCTGTGCAGCTGCTTAACCGTAAAGTCGCGCGCACGGGTAATAAAGATCGTGTCATCGCCAGCGATCGTGCCAAGAATCCCATGTGCTTTGCCCAGCGAATCCAGCATACGTGCAATCAGCTGTGCTGCACCCGGACTGGTATGAATCACCACCAGCGCATCGTTGTAGTCGATATCCAGTACCAGGTTTTTTAACGGGCTGGTGGTGGTCGGCACGCCCAGTTCAGCGGGCAGGCAATAGACCATTTCCATCCTGGCATTACGGGTGCGCACTGCGCCAAACTTGGTCAGCATCCGCGAGACTTTGGACTGATTGATATTTTCAAAGCCCTCATCCTGAAGCGCCTGAACAATTTCGCCCTGGGAACTGAATTTTTCTTCTTTTAATAAGGCTTTGAAAGCCTTGATCAGATCGTCTTGTTTCGATGGGTTTCGCATAGGTTACCAATAAATAGAGAGAATAACCGCGCATCCGCCCGCGGCAGAGTGGTGATTATGCATTTAAATGCATTTTTATGCAATCGGTCGATTGATGAGCAGAGTTCGGGTGGCTAGCGGGCGGCGATAATAGCAAATAAATCCGCTCAGACCAAAACCCCCGTCACAGCCCCGAAAGGCGAAGGTTGCAAAGTTGTTATATTATTGGTGGTGTAGTATCAGAAGTAGTAACAGAAAACGCACATAGCCGTTCTCTGTCTGACGACGGCAAAGTTGTCGGTCATTCAGGCGCAATGATAAGTAACTTTTGAATCCGGCGAGCAAGTGTGAAAACACGTAGAATTAACAGCGGATATTTATCATCGCCTGAGCAGTTGATTAAGGTCTGACACAGATAGAATTTCGGCCCATCTCTGCCCCACCTTAATAAGGAGTTAAGAATGAAAGTTGCCGTTCTCGGTGCCGCTGGCGGCATAGGCCAGGCGCTCGCACTTCTGCTCAAAACCCAGCTTCCCGCAGGTTCAGAACTCTCACTGTATGACATTGCGCCGGTTACGCCTGGCGTCGCCGTTGATCTCAGCCATATTCCTACTGCTGTCTCTATTGAAGGTTTTAGTGGAGAAGACGCCACGCCTGCCTTACAGGGTGCCGATGTGGTACTGATTTCTGCGGGCGTCGCACGTAAACCTGGTATGGATCGCGCTGACCTGTTTAATGTGAACGCAGGCATTGTTCGTAATCTGATTGAACAGGTTGCCACAACGGCCCCTAAAGCCTTGATTGGCGTTATTACCAATCCGGTCAATACCACTGTTGCCATTGCGGCAGAAGTGCTGAAAAAGCACGGCGTCTATGACAAAAATCGTCTGTTTGGCGTGACCACGCTGGACATTATTCGTGCTAACACCTTTGTGGCCGCGCTGAAAGGCAAGCAGCCGGATCAGGTGGAAGTCCCGGTGATTGGCGGCCACTCTGGCGTAACCATTCTGCCGCTGCTGTCACAGGTCAAAGGCGTCAGCTTCAGCGATCAGGAAGTGGCTGATTTAACCAAACGCATTCAGAATGCTGGCACAGAAGTCGTGGAAGCTAAAGCGGGTGGCGGATCGGCTACGTTGTCGATGGGCCAGGCGGCCGCGCGTTTTGGTTTGTCGCTGGTACGCGCGTTGAAGGGTGAAGCGAATGTTGTAGAGTGTGCTTACGTGGAAGGCGAGGGCGAATATGCCCGCTTCTTCTCTCAGCCGCTGCTGCTCGGTAAAAATGGCATTGCTGAACGCAGGCCAATTGGCACACTTAGCGCTTACGAACAGCAGGCGCTGTCAGGCATGCTCAATACGCTGAAGAAAGATATCGCTCAGGGTGAAGAGTTCGTTAAACAGTAACTGACGGCTCAGATCTGAAGTAACGCCCGGCTTTGCCGGGCGTTTTGCATTACAGGCCGCCAGATTTGTAGGCGCGGGCCGCGGGCGCACCGTTGCTGGCAGGCAGCTTCTTACCCAGCGTTTCCATGCGCATCTGGAACGGTGGGAACGGCATCTCGATACCGTGTTGCTCAAATCCGAGCAGAATCAGCTGGTGCAGTTCATGACGCAGCGGCATACGGTGCCCCATCTCTGCAGCATGTACCCTGATCTCAAACAACTGAATCCCCTGCTGCAGATCGACGAGGAACGCTTCCGGCGGTGGCGTATCAAGCACATAACTGCAGCGCTCGGCCGCCTGCACCAGAATGGTGGTTACCTGCTCACTGCTGACTTTGGCCGGGGCAGGGATAGTGAGTACCACCCGCGTTACGGAATCGGACAGCGACCAGTTAATAAACTGCTCGGTGATAAAGGCCTTGTTTGGCACGATGATCTCTTTGCGGTCCCAGTCGGTGATCGTGGTCGCACGCGTGTTGATCCGGGTAATACTGCCGGTCAGGTCGCGGATCGTCACGGTATCGCCGATACGAATCGGCTTTTCGAACAGGATAATCAGGCCAGAGATAAAGTTGGCAAAAATCTCCTGCAAGCCAAACCCCAGTCCCACACCCAGCGCAGCAACCAGCCACTGCAGTTTCGACCATTCAATACCAATCATCGAGAAACCAATCAGCCCGCCAATCAGCAGCAGCAGATATTTGGTCAGTGTAGTAATGGCGTAACCGGTACCCGGCGTCAGATTAAGATGCTGCAACAGTGCCAGCTCAAGCAGCGCGGGCATATTGCGCACCAGCTGAGTGGTGATGATAAACACCAGAATAGCAATCAGCACCGAACCCAGGGTAATTGGCTGAATCGACTCCACGCCCTGTACAGATGTACTGACATCCCACAGCTGAATATTCTCCAGGAAGCCGAAGGCCGAGTGAATTTCTGACCACAGCACGATCACCGAGACCAGGGCAATCAGCGTCAGGATAGAACGCACCAGCCGCAGCGACTGCGCACTGATCGCATCCAGATCAATCACCGGTTCTTCGATTTCAATCGCGTCGGTATTCAGCGCGCTTTGCTCTTTTTCTTCTTCACTGCGCGCCCGGTTAGCCAGCATATCGGCACGGCGCTGACGGGCGCGGTCAAATCCAAGACGGCGACGCTGAATCAGCATCCAGCGCCGGATAATGTGATAGATAACCAGCAGCAGAAACCAGATGGCGACGGAGGTTTCCAGTCGCGCCAGCAGCGCCTGCGCGGTTGCCAGATACCCTACAGCGGAGGCGAGGGCAGCCATCAGCGGCATGGCGATCATCAGGTTCCACAGCATCCGGTTCACTATGTTCTCGCCATTTCCCTCTTTATCGAGATAGAGCGGAATACCGGACCGCTTCAGGCTGACGGTAACAATGCTGATTGCTCCGCAGATCAGGATGAAACAGAGGCGACCCAGCGACGAGGAGAACTGCCGATCTTCCAGATTGCCAAAGGCGATTAGCAGCATAATCAGCGGCACAATCAGCCCGATGCTCAGCGAGTAGTAGCGCATGGCGCGCGCCACCCGGTTCTGCGGCCAGCGGAAATGCACAATGAACAGGCCATTCGGACGGGCAAAGGCGGCGCTGATCATAAATGCCCACAGCAGCGGCAGCGTGGCGGTAATGCCATCGCCAATCGCCACGGCGATAGGGTAGGGCCAGGCGTTCTGCAGGCCATAACCCAGTGCACCCCACAACACCGGCAGCGGCAGCGCCACCAGAATCGACCAGAACACGGTACGAATGGTCAGACGGAAACGATCCTGGGTGACCTTGCCGACTTTACTGGCAGAACGTTCAAGAAAGGCATTGAAGTGGCGGCGCGAGCTGATGCTAAAGCCGACCAGCAGCAACGCACCAATAATCGGCAGCACCGAATTGCGGCTGGTAAACATCATCGCCATCGCTTTGCCGAGCTGACCCAGCGTATCCAGCGACAGCAGGCGGGAAAGGTCTTTAGCCAGATCCAGCGGATAACTCAGACCGATCGGACTGACGTCAGCGGTCCAGAACAGATAGCGGTGCGTCGCGTCTTTGACTTCCGTCAGCGCATCCTGCAGCTGAGTGTTGCCGACCTTGAGCTTGGTGATCTCCAGAATCAGGGTGTCACAGCCGGAGATCAGGGAGTTGAGCAGTTCACGCTGGGTGCGTAGCTGCGCATCAAGAATACGCTTCTGTTCTGCGCTGAAGGGCTGACCATCGGCCTGCCGTCCTTTGCGCAGCGTCTCCTGACGCTCCAGCAGATCTTCATAATAGAGACGCTGCACGCGAAGCTGTGCCATCTCATTATCAATCTGCTGAGACTTAGGCATCTCTGGCAGACGTGCGACCTGCGCACGAAGCGCTTCGCCCAGCAGATTAGAGGCGCCCAGCCACTGCGACTGTTCTCTCAACGTAGAGAGCGCCTGACGGACCTGAATAATCTGGTTGGTGGCCAGCCGCTGCTGCGACGCCACCAGATCCATACGCTGCGCCTGCTGATTCAGCGCAACCGAGAGTTCGCGGTTAACCCGAAACTGATCGCTGATTGCTGGTGGCAGATCGCCGCTGTTTTCCGCCAGTTGCTCGGTGCGGGCGAGAGCGACTTCCGCTTCACGTTGCCGCTGATCGTTGAGCTGGTTGCGCAGCGCCTGCAGGTAGTTATCGAGCTGTGTCGCTTTACGCTGGTGAACTTCAGCCCGCATCCGCGCCAGTTCCTGACGGTTATTGGCGGAGAGCTGGGCCAGCTCAAGTTCATCGACCAGCGCTTTATTAGCGGCGCTTTCCGCCTGACGCGCCGCCAGTTGCAGCTGGCCCTGCGGTGAACTGGTACTGACGCCCTGCAGCCGGCGTTCACTCTCTGTCATCGCCCGGCGCGCTTCGGTCTGCTGCTGCGGCAGTTGCGACAACGAATCGCTGATTTCCCGCGCCCGATCCTGCTCCTGGCGAGCCTGACGACCCTCTTCCAGCAGCTGACTGCTGACCTGCAGAATCTCCTGATCCAGCTCGGCGCTGCTCATGTTGCTGCGTACGGTTTTTCCGCTGTCGCTCAGCGCGGCGATCTGCTGACGCAGTTCGCGCGCCAGACGCGGAAAGTCATCAATCACCTGCTGATATTGCGCCGCGCGCTCCAGCGAGTCATCGCGTTCAGAGAGGAAGTTCAAGGCAGCTTCAATCGTCTGGATCTGTTCCGCCTGGGATGGAGAACTTTTGGCCGATTTTATCTCTTCCAGCTGCTGTTTGAGCTGGCTGGCGTCAGGAAGGCTGGCCGCGAAGGCCGGGCTGCTGAGCCACAGGCTCAGCAGCAGGAGGAGAATCGAACGCACAGAGGACACTCAATTTAGTCGACGATGACGTCGGAAATGTCTGTCGCCACAGGCAGCGCGATCGCCAGCGGTTGGCCCAGACGGGTTTTGCTTTCTGCTTCCAGACTTTCAGCCAGTTTGACGCGGCCAGGTGCGAACAGGTTGATGACGGTAGAGCCAAGTTTAAAGCGGCCCATTTCCTGTCCTTTCAGCAGTACTACCGCGCCTTCATCATCCGCTGCCGGATAGTGCCAGCGTTTGATCACACCTTCACGCGGTGGCGTGATGGTGCCCGCCCAGACAGTTTCAATGCTGCCGACAATCGTCGCACCCACCAGAATCTGCACCATCGGTCCGATATCCGTTTCGAAATAGCAGATGACGCGCTCGTTACGGGCAAACAGGTTGGGAATATTACGCGCGGTCAGCGGGTTAACTGAATAGAGATCGCCAGGCACATAAATCATCTCACGCAGGATACCGTTGCACGGCATGTGGACGCGGTGATAATCGCGCGGAGCCAGATAGGTGGTGACGAACTCACCCTCGACAAACTGAGCGGCCATCCGCTCATCACCCGCCAGCAGAGCATCGATGGTGTAGTGATGACCTTTAGCCTGGAAAATCTGATCGCCATGAATATGGCCGAGCTGGCTGATAGCACCATCTGCGGGCAGGGCGATCAGGCTGGCGTCTGCATCCACCGGACGCGCATCGTCTTTCAGCGGACGAACGAAAAAGTCATTAAACGTGCGATAGCTGGCGGTATCGGGCTTGCGCGCCTCCGCCATGTCGACTTTGTAAAACCAGACAAAGATGTCAATGACCAGTTTGGTCAACCAACCACCGCGGCGACTGGCGCCCCAACCGGCAAGTTCAGTCAGCCATTTCTTCGGGAGAATATGATTCAAGCCGAGTTTTAAACGATCAAGCACCTTAGCCTCCTGGCTATTTCAGGACATGGTAAAAAAGGGGGCGGATTGTAGCAGTGCCCCGTTCAGATGGCGACTATACCTGATTTCCGGCACGCTGCACGCTCCGGACGCCTGATCGGAATCCACCTCGCAAAATGCAGCAGCTCATCCGCTCAGACGCGGTTACACCGATTAACTTTCACCATCAGGGAAGTTTTTACGCGTTTTTACCTGCGCCATGCTCTCCAGAATACGGTGGTAGTTATCGAAACGGGACCGGTTGATTTTTCCCTGTTCGACCGCTTCACGAATCGCACAGCCGGGATCGCTGCCATGTTTGCAGTCACGGAATTTGCAATAGCCCAGGAAGGGGCGGAATTCGACAAAGCCACGCGTAACCTGTTCCGGCTCCAGATGCCACAAACCAAACTCACGCACGCCGGGAGAATCGATCACATCGCCGCCATGCGGGAAGTGATACAGGCGGGATGCGGTGGTGGTGTGCTGGCCCAGGCCTGAGCCATCTGATACTTCATTGGTCAGAATCGCGACCTGCTCATCTTTGTCGAAGCCGAGCAGGGCATTCAGCAGGCTCGACTTACCGACACCAGACTGACCGGCAAAGATACTCACACGGTCGGTTAAGGCCGCTTCCAGATCGTCCAGGCCGTTTTTCGCCCGGCTGGAGACCATCACCACGCGATAGCCAATATCGCGATAAATATCCATCTGCTGATCAACAAAGCCGCGCGCCTCGTCATCCAGCAGATCGGTTTTATTCAGGACCAGTAACGGCTCGATGTCCAGCGTTTCACTGGCAACCAGATAGCGATCGATGATGTTCAGCGACAGTTCCGGCAGGATCGCAGAGACGATGATGATCTGATCGATATTCGCCGCCATCGGCTTTACGCCGTCGTAAAAATCGGGGCGGGTTAATACGCTGGTGCGTTCATGCACCGCTTCAACAATGCCTTTGCCGCCGCTGGTGGCCGGACGCCACAGCACACGGTCGCCCGTAACCAGCGAACGGATAGTACGGCGGATATTGCAGCGGTGGGCGACGCCTGCGCTATCCTCAACATCAGCATGCATGCCAAAACGGCTCACAACGACCCCATCTGCAGCTTCACCAAACAGGTTGTCATCCGCTTCCGGACGCTCTCTGCGCTGGTTGAGACGGCGATCGTGGTTAGCGCTTACGCGACGTTGTTGGCCCTTCGACAGTTTATTTTTACTCACTCACCCTCACAGCGTTAGCCAGATTTCGCCCGGCTGGGCAAAACGTCTATGATACACCTTATTCATCGTGAATGACGACTACAGCAACCGCAGGAAACAGCATGGCTACTGGAAATGAACAGAATCTGATCTGGATTGATCTTGAGATGACCGGACTTGATCCGACGCACGATCGCATTATTGAAATTGCGACCCTGGTGACTGACGCCAACCTGAACATTCTGGCGGAAGGGCCGGTCATGGCCGTCCATCAGTCCGATGCGCAGCTGGCGCTGATGGATGAGTGGAATGTCCGCACCCACACCAACAGCGGTCTGGTTGCGCGGGTGAAGGAAAGCCAGATTGACGATCGCGCAGCCGAACTGGCGACTATTGAATTCCTGAAACAGTGGGTGCCGGCTAACACGTCGCCTATCTGTGGCAACAGTATCGGGCAGGATCGCCGCTTCCTGTTTAAGTATATGCCTGAGCTGGAAGCGTATTTCCACTATCGTTATCTGGATGTCAGTACCCTGAAAGAGCTGGCTCGTCGCTGGAAACCGGAAATCCTGCCCGGCTTCAAAAAAGGCGGTACGCACCAGGCGCTGGATGATATCCGCGAGTCGGTGGCGGAGCTGGCTTACTACCGCGAACACTTTTTGCAGCTTTAATCGACGACGGGTGCGCATGAAATCACCAGGTTGCTGATTTAATCAGCAAACGCGCGGAAAGCGAAAAATTTTGCTTTCAGATGCTTGCAGCAGCAACGATTTCTCGTATAATGCGCACCCCGTACCGGTGAAGAATTTAGTGTCGGTACAAGGCGCGGGAATAGCTCAGTTGGTAGAGCACGACCTTGCCAAGGTCGGGGTCGCGAGTTCGAGTCTCGTTTCCCGCTCCAGATTTAAAATGTAAGCAGTAACCTCTTTGCGGGAATAGCTCAGTTGGTAGAGCACGACCTTGCCAAGGTCGGGGTCGCGAGTTCGAGTCTCGTTTCCCGCTCCAGTTTTATAAAGCAGTACCCTTCTATGCGGGAATAGCTCAGTTGGTAGAGCACGACCTTGCCAAGGTCGGGGTCGCGAGTTCGAGTCTCGTTTCCCGCTCCAGATTTTACATCACCCCCTGTTTCAGTTCGTTATACGACTGTTTTTGGTCGCGTGATTTTAGTTGTCTCCAGAAGGTTATCCACAGCACCACCTCCCATCTTTCGTGCCTGTCAGGGCGATCTGCAAATGCGTTCTGAACAGAGTTATCCACAGCTTTGTGATTTAACCGCAGCGGTAGTCTCATTATTAAATAAACACAACTTTTTCATAAGTTGTTGATATTTATGTTTATGAAGATATTTCAATTTGTTGTTTCACAGTGAAATCAGCGTTGTTGCAGTTGAATGACAACAGCTTTTTATTTTTATTCACAGCATGTGGAAAAAGATATCCAGTGGCTCGCTGTTCAATCATGCATCACGCGGTAAACCCTTCTCAACTGCACGAACCAGCCGTTTCTGCTGGGCGGGCTGCACTTCAACTACCAGCTGCTCGCGTTTCTGCTGCTGTTGCATCACTGCCCACTGAATATGTTCATCCAGCAGTTCACTCTCACCCAGTCGTTGTTCCAGCACATGAATAATGTGGGGCGACCAGGGTGCATTACCCAGCGCCACGGCAATATTGCGCAGCCAGCGCAAATGGCCAATACGGCGAATCGCTGAGCCTTCCGTGATGCGTAAAAATTTCGCTTCGTCCCACTGAAACAGATCGAGCAGCTCCGGTGCATGTAACGCCGCACGCGGTGAAAAGTCGCTTTCGTCACTGAGTTGTCCATAGCGATTCCACGGACAGATCAGCTGGCAGTCATCGCAGCCATAAATCCGGTTACCCATCAGCGGACGAAACTCTTCCGGGATAGCCCCTTCCAGCTCAATGGTGAGATAGGAGATACAGCGCCGGGCATCGACGACGTAAGGCTCAACGATAGCGCTGGTAGGGCAGATGGTCATGCAGGCAACGCAGCGGCCACACTGCTCCTGCTGCGGGGAGTCGACCGGTAGCGGAATGTCGATCAGCAGCTCGCCGAGGAAAAACCACGAGCCGGCTTCCCGATTCAGTATCAGCGAATGTTTGCCGGTCCAGCCGAGTCCGGCTTTAGCCGCCAGCGGGCGCTCAAGCAGCGGTGCCGAATCCACAAACGGCCGGAAATTCAGCTCGCCACAATGCTGCTGGATCATTTCTCCGAGCTTTTTCAGTCGATTGCGCAATACTTTGTGGTAATCACGGCCGAGTGCATAACGGCTGACATAGCCCAGTCGGGGATTTTTCAGCGTGCTGGCAAAGGCAGCTTTGGCCGGAAGGTAGTTCATACGAACGCTGATGACGCGCAGCGTGCCGGGCAGCAACTCATGAGCACGCGCCCGCATCATGCCGTGTCGCGCCATCCATGCCATCTCACCATGATACTGCTTATCCAGCCATTCCTGCAGGCGCGGCTCTTCTGCACTGAGATCGGTATCGGTGATGCCGACCTGCTGAAAGCCGAGATCCAATCCCCACTGTTTAATCTGTTGTGCGAGTTCATGAAGATCGAGAGGGTATGACATGAGTAACCAGGATTCGAAGAAAAACAGCCGCAGTTTACCATATTCTGTCTGGCCTGCGCAGGCTGTGGCGCAGCTTGAGCAAGAGGGAGCCGATGTGCTCGGGATTACTCTGTATGAGCTGATGCAGCGTGCCGGGCAGGCCGCTTACGAGCATCTGACAGCACACTGGCCCGAAGCCAGCCACTGGTTAATCCTGTGCGGTCACGGCAATAACGGCGGTGATGGCTATGTGCTGGCGCGACTGGGCCAGGCGGCGGGGAAAACCATTACGGTGCTGGCGTGCGAAAGTGAAAAAGCGCTGCCGGAAGAGGCGCAGCGCGCGCGGGACGCATGGCTGGACGCGGGCGGTGAAATCCATGCGGCCGATGCGGCCTGGCCAGAGCAGATTGATGTGATTGTCGATGCCCTGCTGGGAACCGGCAGCAATCGCGCGCCCGAAGAGCCCTATGCCATGCTGATCCAGCGGGCAAACGCCCATGCAGCACCGACAGTTGCCATTGATATGCCCTCCGGCTTATCCGCGCGCAACGGCACCGCGCCCGGCGAGGTGATTAATGCCAGTCACACGCTGAGTATGATCGCCCTGAAACCGGGCCAGATCACTGGCAAGGCGCGAGACTACATCGGAAAGCTCTGGTATGCCGATCTTGGTCTGGCTGCTTTTCTGGCCGGAGAAGAGGCACCTATCGCCCGTTATGATGCCAGCACATTAACCCGCTGGCTTAAGCCACGCAGACCAACCTCGCACAAGGGCAGTCATGGCCGTCTGCTGGTCGTGGGAGGCGATGCAGGTACCGCTGGCGCAGTACGCATGACGGCAGAAGCCGCGTTACGCAGCGGTAGTGGATTGGTGCGAGTACTTACTCACAAAGATAATATTATTCCGATTCTGACCGCACGGCCTGAAATTATGGTCGATGAACTGACGGATGAACGCCTGACGGAGGCGCTGGAGTGGGCTGATGTCATTGCGATTGGACCCGGTCTGGGTCAGCGTGAATGGGGAAAGCAGGCACTGAAGCGGGTAGCAGGCAGTGAAAAGCCGATGCTTTGGGACGCGGATGCACTTAACCTGCTGGCAATCAGTGCTGAGAAACGTCAGAATCGCATTATTACGCCGCATCCTGGCGAAGCGGCGCGTTTGCTGAATATCGAGACCAGTGAAATTGAGAGTGACCGCTTACATGCAGCGCAGACATTGGCGCAACGTTATGGTGGCGTAGTGGTACTGAAAGGTGCCGGCACGCTGATTGCCAGCGAGAAGGGCGAAATGGCGTTTGCGGATGTGGGCAATGCCGGTATGGCTTCCGGCGGTATGGGCGATCTTCTGAGTGGAATTATTGCCTCGCTGGTGGGTCAGAAACTGACGCTGTTCGATGCGGCCTGCGCGGGTTGCGTTGCACATGGTGCAGCGGCCGATGCGGTTGCGGCAGAACGCGGTACTCGCGGTATGCTGGCCACTGATTTACTGGATCTGCTGTGGCAGTTTGTTAATCCTGAGATGAATAAAGAAGCATGAAGACCTGTGTTATCTCTTTGCCCGATGAGGCGGCTACGCTCAGTTTGGGCGCTCAGCTGGCGCGCGCCTGTGGCAGCGCGGCAGTGATTTATCTCTATGGCGATCTGGGGGCGGGTAAAACCACCTTCAGCCGCGGCTTTCTGCAGGCGCTGGGCCATAAGGGCAATGTCAAAAGTCCTACTTACACCCTCGTTGAACCCTACTCGCTGGATGACCGTACGCTCTACCACTTCGACCTCTATCGCCTTGCGGATCCCGAAGAGCTTGAGTTTATGGGCATCCGCGACTACTTCAGCGATGAAGCCATCTGTCTGGTGGAATGGCCGCAGCAGGGTGCCGGTTTTCTGCCGCAGCCCGATCTCACCTTAACGCTGCGTTATGTAGGTGAGGCGCGTGAAGCGGAACTGACGGCACAATCCGCGTCCGGCCAGCAATGGCTTGAACACGTTGGGCAGGGCAGGGATCAGGCATGATGTCACGGATGAAAATAGCACTGGTATCATTGATGCTGCTGGTCTGTACGCCCCTGTTTGCCGCCACGCTGTCTGATATCAAAGTGGCCAATGGCGATAGTCAGGCTACCGTTACGCTGAACTTTGCCGGACAGCCGGTCTATGCCTTCTTCTCTCTGCACAACCCGAATCGTGTGGTGCTGGATGTGCGCCAGAGCGGCGTAGTTCAGGGGCTGCCGCTGAATTTCAGTGGCGAAAACATCGTAAAGCGAATTCGTACCAGCACCCCAAAAGACAAACAGAGCGTGCGGCTGGTGTTTGAACTGACGCAGGCGGGTAAAACCCGGGCAGTCACCCAACGCAATGGCAACAGCTACAGCGTGGTCTTCACAATTACCGGCAAGCCGCCCGCTGTCACGCGAAGTCTGCCTGCGCCCGTCACAGCACCGACGCGCCTACCTGCGCAGAGTGCCGCAGCGGCTAACCCGTTCAATTCGAATCCGGTGACGTCCGTGACCAGCACCGCGAGTTCCGTACGTCCCGGCACTGCCGTCAGCCAGAATGACACTGTGATTGTGGCAATCGATGCCGGACATGGCGGTCAGGATCCCGGCGCTATCGGGCAGCGCGGACTGAAAGAGAAAAACGTCACTATCGCCATTGCGCGCAAACTGCGGGTGTTGCTCAATAACGATCCGATGTTCAAAGGCGTCCTGACGCGCGATGGTGACTATTTTATCTCGGTCATGGGACGTTCCGACGTGGCGCGTAAAGCTAATGCCAATGTGCTGGTCTCTATTCACGCTGACGCCGCGCCAAGCCATGCGGCGACCGGCGCCTCGGTCTGGGTCCTGTCCAACCGTCGCGCCAACAACGAGATGGCAAACTGGCTGGAGCAGAAAGAGAAACAGTCTGAGCTGCTGGGCGGCGCGGGTGATCTGCTGGCTAACAGTCAGGCCGATCCCTACCTCAGTCAGGCAGTACTGGATTTGCAGTTCGGCCACTCGCAGCGTGTCGGCTATGACATCGCGCAGAAAGTCTTGCAGCAGATGCGCAGCGTCACCTCGCTGCACAAACGTCTGCCTGAGCATGCCAGCCTGGGCGTGCTGCGTTCGCCCGATATTCCTTCTTTGCTGGTGGAAACCGGCTTCATCAGTAATTCCTCGGAGGAGCGACTGCTAGGCAGTAGCGCACACCAGGATAAGATTGCGCAGTCGATCTACAAAGGTCTGCGCACTTATTTCCTGGCGCACCCGCTACAGTCCATCCCAAAGGAGGAAAACCGGCCGCTGGGCTCATCGCCAGCGGTTAGCGTCGCCAGCAACCCGGCGACCGGAGTGACGCAATATACCGGCGCAACGCAGCGCCATACGGTAACGCGCGGTGAGACACTTTCCGGGATTGCCGCGAAGTATGGCGTCAGCATGGACACCCTGCGTGAGATGAATACCCTGAAGCGGGATGTGGTGTGGGTCGGACAGCGGCTGAAAGTGCCGGCCAGTGCAGTCGCCAGTCGCACCGCGCCCGCTACGCCACGCGGCGTTGTGCGCCACAAAGTTGTGGTGGGTGATTCATTAACCGGCATTGCCGCACACTACGGCGTCAGTCCGAAAGCGATAATGCAGACTAATAATCTGAAGTCGACCAACGTCATGTTGGGGCAGAACCTGAAAATTCCTGCATCCTGATTGTTTGCCCGGCCACTGCGCCGGGCTGCCAGCTAAAAGGAAAATCATGCCGATTCAAATTTTACCACCCCAGCTGGCTAACCAGATTGCGGCGGGTGAAGTGGTTGAGCGTCCTGCCTCCGTGGTTAAAGAGCTGGTGGAGAATAGCCTGGATGCCGGCGCGACGCGCATTGACGTTGATATTGAAAAGGGCGGCGCAAAGCTGATTCGCATTCGTGACAACGGCTGCGGCATCGTGAAAAGCGAGCTGTCGATGGCACTTGCCCGACACGCGACCAGTAAAATAGCCTCACTGGATGACCTGGAAGCGATCATGAGCCTGGGTTTTCGCGGTGAAGCGCTGGCCAGTATCAGTTCTGTCTCCCGCCTGACACTCACCTCACGCACCGCCGATCAAACTGAAGCCTGGCAGGCCTATGCAGAAGGGCGTGATATGGCGGTAACGGTTAAACCGGCGGCACATCCCTGCGGTACCACGCTGGAAGTACTGGACCTGTTTTATAACACGCCGGCACGCCGCAAATTTATGCGCACCGAAAAAACGGAGTTCGGTCATATCGACGAGGTCATTCGCCGTATTGCTCTGGCACGTTTCGACGTGGCACTGTCGCTGAGCCACAACGGTAAAATGATGCGTCAGTATCGGGCCGTCAGCGAGGAGAGCCAGCGCGAACGGCGACTGGCTTCTATCTGCGGCACCACGTTTATGCAGCATGCGCTGCGCATCGACTGGCAGCATGACGACCTCTCGCTGCGCGGCTGGGTTGCCGACCCTGCCGGTTCGCGTCAGGTCACCGATCTGCAGTATTGCTATGTGAATGGCCGGATGATGCGCGATAAGCTGATTAACCACGCTATCCGCCAGGCGTTCCAGACCCAGCTTCAGGATGACCAGCAGCCCGCTTATGTGCTCTATCTGGAGATTGACCCGCATCAGGTTGATGTCAACGTCCATCCGGCCAAGCATGAAGTACGGTTTCATCAGTCACGCCTGGTGCATGATTTTATCTATCAGGGCGTGGTCAGCGCATTACAGGCGATGGCGGCACCGACCTTACCTGCGCTTCAGGCAGAAGAGCCCGCACCGCGCTGGCAGCCGGAAAACCGTCAGGCAGCAGGTGGTAATCATTTTGCGCAGCCTGCGGCGTCTGCCAGCGAGAAGAAATCAGCAGCATCCGGGCGTGAAACACAGCCTGCACCGGCCTGGCAGAACAAAGAGAATGTGTATCGTCAGCGTGAAGGGGCGGTTTATCAGCAGTTACTGAAAAACCCTGTCAGCACGTCATCACCGACAAAAGCCCGCGAGCCGATAGCGCGTCAGGCCGAAAGACCTTCGCCACTGGCCGCGCATGCTCAAAGTTTTGGCCGTGTACTGACCGTGTTGCACCATCATTTTGCACTGCTGGAGCAGGATCAGACATTAATGCTGATGGCGTTGCCGGTGGCGGCGCGCTGGCTGAAACAGGCGCAGCTTGAACCAGGCGAAGAGGGACTTAAACCGCAGCCATTGCTGATCCCGGTGCGCCTGAAAATCGCCCAGGAAGAACGACAGGCGGCAAAAGAAAATAGCAGCCTGCTCAATCAGATGGGCATTGAACTTCAGCCCGAAGGAGACCACGTGACGTTGCGCGCGGTGCCTTTACCGTTACGAACACAAAATTTACAAATCTTGATTCCTGAGCTGTTAGGCTATCTCGCCCGGCAGCAGGAGAACTCTGCGACGCAACTGGCCCAGTGGCTGGCGCGGCGTCAGGAAACAGAGTCCTCTGACTGGAATCACTCACAGGCGATCAACCTGCTGGCAGAGCTTGAACGGCTTTGCCCTCAGTTGCTGAAATCGCCGCCTTCAGGCTTATTACAGCCCATAGAGATTGAGAGCGCGGTCAACGCGTTGAAGCATGAGTGAACTAAACCAGGCTGGCCGGCCAAAGGCTATTTTTTTGATGGGACCCACGGCGTCTGGCAAAACGGCTTTAGCAATTGAATTGCGTAAGCAGTTACCAGTGGAACTAATCAGCGTAGATTCTGCCTTAATCTATCGTCAGATGGATATTGGCACGGCGAAACCGTCGGCTGAGGAGTTAGCAGTGGCACCCCATCGTCTGCTCGACATCCGCGACCCCGCAGAAGCTTATTCGGCAGCGGAGTTCCGGCGGGATGCTTTAGCAGAAATGGCGGATATCGTTGAAGCCGGACGAATACCGTTGCTTGTTGGTGGAACCATGCTCTACTTCAAGGCGTTACTTGAAGGATTGTCGCCGTTGCCCTCGGCCGATCCCGACGTTCGTCAGCGGATAGAGCAAACGGCGCGTGAAAAAGGCTGGGAAGCTTTACACCGCCAGCTGTGTGAAATCGACCCGGTTGCCGGAAGTCGTATTCATCCGAATGATCCGCAGAGACTTTCGCGAGCACTGGAAGTTTTTTTTATTTCGGGTAAAACTTTAACGGAACTGACAAAAACATCCGGTGAAGCGTTACCCTACGACGTGCAACAGTTTGCCATCGCCCCCGCGAGCCGCGAATTGCTGCACCAGCGCATCGCGTTGCGTTTTGAGCAGATGTTGGCGTCAGGATTTGAAGCGGAGTCTCGGGCCCTGTTTGCACGAGGTGATTTGCATACGGACATGCCTTCCATTCGTTGTGTTGGTTATCGTCAGATGTGGTCTTATTTGTCGGGCGAAATCGATTACAGCGAGATGGTTTATCGGGGAATTTGCGCAACCCGGCAGCTTGCTAAGCGACAGATGACCTGGTTACGCGGTTGGGAAAATGTTCACTGGCTTGACAGTGACGAGCCCCGGCTGGCGCGTGATACAGTGTTACAGGTTCTTAGTGCGAAGCATGGGTGATTGTGTACAATTGATGGGTTATCGTGCGCAAATTTTTACGCAGTTTTTTTCAGAACCATAGGTTCTACTAGCAACAAACAACAAGCATATAAGGAAAAGATAGAATGGCTAAGGGGCAATCATTACAAGACCCGTTTTTGAACGCATTGCGTCGTGAACGTGTTCCGGTTTCGATTTATCTGGTTAACGGTATTAAGCTGCAGGGTCAGATTGAGTCATTTGATCAGTTCGTCATTTTGTTGAAAAACACGGTAAGCCAGATGGTTTATAAGCACGCCATTTCTACCGTTGTTCCTTCGCGCCCGGTTTCTCACCATAGCAATAATACCGGTGGCGGCAGCAACAATTACCATCATGGTGGCAGCAACACATCTGCGCAGCCACAGCCACAACAAGACGGTGATAACGCAGAATAACGCGTCGCCGTACAGCCAGGAACGGAGAACAGAGGTTTTCCGTCCTGGTCTTTTATTTAGCGAGGTTATAGCTTGTTTGACCGTTATGATGCCGGTGAGCAGGCCGTACTGGTACACATCTGGTTCTCCCAAGACAAAGAAGTAGAAGATTTACAGGAGTTTGAAACCCTGGTCTCTTCTGCTGGCGTTGAGGCGCTGCAAGTGGTTACTGGCAGCCGTAAAGCGCCACACCCCAAGTATTTTGTCGGTGAAGGAAAAGCCGTTGAAATTGCCGATGCGGTAAAAACAACTGGAGCATCGGTCGTATTATTCGATCATGCCCTTACGCCCGCTCAGGAAAGAAACCTCGAGCGCCTGTGCGAATGCCGTGTCATTGATCGCACTGGTCTTATTCTGGATATTTTTGCCCAACGCGCGCGTACCCACGAAGGTAAATTGCAGGTTGAGCTGGCGCAGCTACGTCACCTTGCGACACGTCTGGTACGTGGCTGGACGCACCTTGAACGTCAGAAAGGCGGGATCGGCTTGCGTGGCCCGGGTGAAACACAGTTAGAAACCGACCGCCGTCTTCTGCGCGGACGTATCAGTCAGATCCTGTCTCGTCTTGAGCGGGTTGAAAAACAGCGTGAGCAGGGACGACAGTCTCGTGCTAAAGCGGATGTGCCAACTGTTTCGCTGGTGGGTTACACCAACGCCGGCAAGTCGACCCTCTTTAACGCTATGACCTCTGCCAACGTCTTTGCCGCAGATCAGCTGTTTGCGACACTTGACCCCACACTGCGTCGTCTGAATGTTGCCGATGTCGGAGACGTGGTTCTGGCGGACACGGTCGGCTTTATTCGCCATCTTCCTCACGATCTGGTTGCCGCATTTAAAGCCACGCTGCAGGAGACACGTCAGGCGACGCTGTTACTGCACGTGATTGATGGTGCCGATCTTCGCGTTACGGAAAATATCGCCGCCGTTGATGCCGTACTGGAAGAGATTGAAGCGGACGAAATTCCGACCTTACTGGTCATGAATAAAATCGATATGCTCGACGGATTCGAACCGCGTATCGATCGCAACGAAGAGAACCTGCCCATCCGCGTCTGGCTTTCCGCCCAGACCGGTGCAGGCATTCCGTTGCTGTGGCAGGCTTTGTCCGAGCGCCTGTCAGGGGAAATTGCCCAGCACGCGTTACGTCTGCCACCGGAGGCGGGGCGACTTCGCAGCCGTTTCTATCAGTTGCAGGCGATTGAGAAAGAGTGGAATGAAGAGGACGGCAGTGTAGGATTGCAGATACGTATGCCCATCATTGAGTGGATGCGTTTATGTAAACAGGAACCGTCGCTGACCAGTTACATTGTTTGATATTGCCCAAACGCATTTACCTTAAAAATTGAAGATTGTCGCACTTTCGTTGCAGGCCTGAATACGCAGGATTTACCCGGGTATTTCGGATTTCAGCAAGGCGGCAACTGAGTGAATCCCCGGGCGCTTACGCAGGTAAGTGAATGGGATGAGCGAAGGCAGCCAGTACCGCTGCAATCCGAAAGATGAAGGGTAAAAACCGTAATTACAATAAATGGAGTAGAGACATGGCGTGGAATCAGCCCGGAAATAACGGACAGGACCGCGACCCGTGGGGAAGCAGCAATAATCAAGGCGGCAACTCTGGGGGAAATAAGGGAGGACGGGAATCCGGGCCTCCTGATCTGGATGATATCTTCCGTAAGCTGAGCAAGAAGCTTGGTGGACTGGGCGGTGGCAAACAGAGCGACAACGGTCAGCGCGGCTCCGGCAGCGGTGGCAAAATCGTTGGCATCGTGGCTGTTGCTGCTGTAGTCATCTGGGCTGCAAGCGGTTTCTACACCATCAAAGAAGCGGAACGTGGCGTGGTAACGCGCTTCGGTAAGTTCAGTCACCTGGTTGAGCCCGGTCTGAACTGGAAACCGACATTTGTTGATCAGGTACGCGCGGTTAACGTTGAAGCAGTGCGTGAACTGGCGGCTTCTGGCGTGATGCTGACCTCAGATGAAAACGTCGTGCGCGTGGAAATGAACGTGCAGTATCGCGTGACCGATCCGGAACGTTATCTTTATGCCGTGACCAGCGCGGATGACAGCCTGCGCCAGGCCACTGACAGTGCGCTGCGCGGCGTGATTGGTCGTTCTACCATGGACCGCATTCTGACCGAAGGCCGTACCGTGGTGCGTAGCGACACCCAGCGTGAAATCGATGAAACAATTCGCCCTTACAACATGGGGATCGCGGTGCTGGACGTCAACTTCCAGGCTGCCCGTCCGCCGGAAGAGGTGAAGTCTGCGTTTGATGATGCGATTGCCGCACGTGAAAACCGCGAACAGTATGTTCGTGAAGCAGAAGCTTACGCCAACGAAGTTCAGCCTCGTGCTAATGGCCAGGCGCAACGTATTCTGGAAGAAGCGCGCGCTTACAAAGAGCGTACCGTTCTGGAAGCACAGGGTGAAGTGGCGCGTTTCGCCAAGATTCTGCCGGAGTATAAAGCCGCGCCTGAAATCACCAAAGAGCGTCTCTATATCGAGACCATGGAACGTGTGCTGAGCCATACCCGCAAAGTACTGGTTAACGATCGGGGTAACAACCTGATGATGCTGCCGCTGGATCAGCTGATGCGTGGCGGTCAGGCGACATCGGGTCAGAATGGTCAGAAAGGCGGTAACAGTTCTTCACTGCCAGCCACCTCCGATCGCAACGCCAGCCGCAATGACACGTCGTCATACAGTCCGGACAATATTATGGATCAGCGTCGGGCGAATGCTCAGCGCAGCGACAGCCAGCGCGAAGGGAGAGAGTAATCGATGCGTAAGCCAATAGTATTTTTAATCATTGTCGTGCTGGTGGCGCTCTATGCGTCGCTGTTTGTGGTGCAGGAAGGGCAGCGGGGCATTGTTCTGCGCTTCGGTAAAGTCCTGCGCGACGGCGAAAATAAACCCCAGGTGTTTGAGCCGGGTCTGCATTTTAAGATCCCTTTCCTGGAAACGGTTAAAACGCTGGATGCACGCATTCAGACTATGGATAACCAGGCCGATCGCTTCGTCACCAAAGAGAAGAAAGATCTGATCGTGGATTCCTACATCAAATGGCGTATCAGCGATTTCAGTCGCTACTACCTGGCAACCGGTGGCGGTGATGTTTCTCAGGCGGAAGTGCTGCTGAAACGTAAGTTCAGTGACCGTTTGCGTTCTGAAATGGGTCGTCTGGATGTGAAGGATATCGTCACAGATTCCCGTGGTCGCCTGACCACCGATGTGCGTGACGCGCTGAATACCGGTTCTGCGGGCAGCGATGATGAAATCGCCACGCCTGCGGCTGATGATGCGATTGCCAGCGCAGCAGCCCGTGTAGAGCGTGAAACCAACAGCAGTGAGCCAGCGCCGAATCCGAACAGCATGGCAGCACTGGGTATTCAGGTTGTGGATGTGCGCATCAAGCAGATCAACCTGCCGACCGAAGTGTCCGATGCAATCTTCAACCGTATGCGTGCTGAGCGTGAAGCCGTAGCGCGTAGTCAGCGTTCACAGGGTCAGGAAGAGGCAGAAAAACTGCGTGCTCAGGCCGATTATCAGGTGACGCGTACGCTGGCTGAAGCCCAGCGTGAAGCCCTGATCACTCGCGGTGACGGTGATGCAGAAACGGCGCGGTTGTTTGCGGATTCGTTCAGCAAAGATCCTGACTTCTACGCCTTTATTCGTAGCCTGCGTGCCTACGAAAACAGCTTTAATGAAAATCAGGATGTGATGGTGTTAAGCCCGGATAGCGACTTCTTCCGATATATGAAGGCGCCCTCTAACGCGACACGTTAAGAACTGATATAACCTGTGGGCCGACAATGTTGTCGGCCTTTTTTTTGGGTAGCAAGATGAAAACAAGCATCTGGATGGCACTGGCGCTGGTATTAGTGCTGGAAGGGTTGGGACCGATGTTTATGCCACGCGCCTGGCGACGCATGATCCTGACGATGACCCGCTTACCCGACCGTCTGCTGCATCGCTTTGGCGGCGGACTGGTGGTCGCGGGCATGGTGATTTACTGCATGCTCAGCCTGCATGGCAACCTCTGATACCAGGGTTAAGACCGGCTAAATTGTGCCTCTTCGCGCCATTATCCCCAACATGTTGTAGTGATCAAAACTCAGGCAAAAAAGCGCGCAATCGTATGCTAAAAGTGCTGAAAACCATGGGATCAGATGGTAGAATCCTTTTTTAAGCAATCGGTGATTTTGAGAAATGGGTAAGAACGTCGTCGTACTGGGCACCCAATGGGGTGACGAAGGTAAAGGTAAGATTGTAGACCTTCTGACTGAGCGCGCGAATTACGTTGTGCGTTATCAAGGCGGCCACAATGCGGGCCACACGCTTGTCATCAACGGTGAAAAAACCGTCCTCCACCTGATCCCCTCTGGCATTCTGCGCGATAACGTCACCAGCATTATCGGTAACGGCGTAGTGCTTTCTCCTGAAGCCTTAATGAAAGAGATGAAAGGCCTGGAAGCGCGCGGGATCCCGGTACGTGAACGTCTGCTGATTTCTGAAGCCTGTCCGCTGATTCTGCAATATCACGTTGCGATGGATATGGCGCGTGAACGTGCCCGTGGTGCCAAAGCGATTGGTACTACCGGTCGTGGCATCGGTCCTGCTTATGAAGACAAAGTCGCCCGTCGTGCACTGCGCGTCAGCGACCTGTTCAACAAAGAAACCTTTGCTGCCAAGCTGAAAGAAGTGGTCGATTTCTACAACTTCCAGCTGGTTGAGTACTACAAAGAGCCGGCAGTGGACTTCGACAAAGTGCTGAGCGATGTGATGGAAGTCGCTGACATCCTCACTGGCATGGTGGTTGACGTTTCAGAACTGCTGGACAGCGCGCGTAAGCGTGGCGATCTGATTATGTTTGAAGGCGCGCAGGGTACGCTGCTGGATATCGATCACGGAACTTATCCGTACGTGACGTCGTCCAACACGACCGCAGGTGGCGTGGCAACCGGCTCAGGCATTGGTCCGCGCTATGTCGACTACGTGCTGGGTATTGTGAAAGCGTACTCAACCCGCGTGGGCGCAGGTCCATTCCCGACTGAGCTGTTCGATGAAACCGGCGAATTCCTCTGTGCGCAGGGCAATGAGTTTGGTGCGACCACCGGACGTCGTCGTCGTACCGGCTGGCTGGATGCGGTCGCGGTTCGCCGCGCGGTTCAGATCAACTCCCTGTCAGGTTTCTGCATGACCAAACTGGACGTGCTGGATGGCCTGAAAGAGGTGAAAATCTGTGTTGCTTACCGTATGCCTGATGGCCGTGAAGTGACTACTACGCCACTGGCGGCAGAGAACTGGGAAGGCATTGAGCCGATCTACGAAACCCTGCCAGGCTGGAGCGAGACTACATTTGGCGTGAAGACGCTGGAAGGTTTGCCTCAGGCTGCACGCGACTACATTAAGCGTGTAGAAGAGGTAACGGGTGTGCCGATTGATATTATCTCAACCGGTCCAGACCGCAGTGAAACGATGATTCTGCGCGATCCATTCGACGCATAATCATTCAGGCCGGACGCTGTCCGGCCCTTGTTTTTCCACTCTTTGATGCCACTTTACCTCCCTTCGCTTGTCAAACCTTGTGCTGGCTTAAAAAAACGCACGGCAAATCAGACTCTGGTTTATCATCGTAGCTAATCGAATGACGATCCGATTTAATTCTGACATCAATCACAGGGCGAATAATGCAATGCCACGCCTGAAGGTTCACTGAGGTTACTGTGCAGCTCACGAGTTTTACTGATTATGGCTTACGGGCGCTGATTTATCTGGCAGCGTTGCCTGAAGGTCAGCAGACTAATATTACGGAAGTGACAAATACCTATGGTTTGTCCCGTAATCATATGGTCAAAATCATCAATCAGCTGAGCCGTGCGGGCTACGTTGCCGCAACACGTGGAAAAAATGGGGGCATTCGCCTGGGTATGCCGCCTCGTCAGATTGTTATTGGCGACGTGGTACGCAAGATGGAACCGCTACAATTAGTGGATTGCGCCTCCTGTTCCATCACACCAGCCTGCCGTCTGAAGCAGGCACTGCACGATGCAGTGCAGCGCTTTTTGCAGGAGCTGGATAGCTATACGCTGGCAGATTTGGTCGAAGGAAATACACCACTTTATGAAATCATCCTTTCCAAATCGCCGGCGGAAATAAATATTAAATGACATCGGAGGAACCGCTATGTCAAAAGATCCTTTTCAGGATAGAGAAGCTGAAAAATACGAAAACCCTATTCCAAGCCGTGAATTTATTCTGGCGCTGTTAGAAAAACGTGAAAAACCAGCCAGCCGTGAAGAGCTGGCTGAAGAGATGAACCTGCACGAAGAAGAGCACCTTGAGGCGCTGCGTCGCCGCCTTCGCGCCATGGAGCGTGATGGTCAGCTGGTGTTCACCCGCCGTCAATGCTATGCGCTGCCAGAACGTCTTGATCTCCTGCGCGGTAAAGTCATTGGCCACCGTGATGGCTACGGCTTCCTGCGGGCAGAAGGTCAGAAAGATGACCTTTACCTCTCCGCAGAGCAGATGAAATTCTGTATGCATGGTGACGTAATCCTGGCGCAGCCGCTGGGTGCCGATCGCAAAGGCCGCCGCGAAGCGCGCGTGGTCCGCGTGCAGGAACCACGTAACAATCAGATCGTTGGCCGCTACTTTACCGATGCCGGTGCCGGCTTCGTGGTACCGGACGACAGTCGCCTGAGTTTTGATATCCTCATCCCGCCTGAAGAGACGATGAATGCCCGCATGGGTTCCGTGGTGGTGGTTGAGCTGGTCCAGCGTCCGAACCGCCGCACCAAAGCGATCGGTAAAGTGGCTGAGATTCTGGGTGATGATATGGGCACCAGCCTGGCCGTTGATATGGCGCTGCGTACCCATGAAATTCCGCACACCTGGCCGCCAGAAGTGGAAGCTCAGGTCAGCAAGCTGAAAGAAGAAGTTCCGGAAGAGGCCAAAAAAGGCCGCGTCGATCTGCGCAAACTGCCGCTGGTCACCATTGATGGTGAAGATGCCCGTGACTTTGATGATGCGGTCTACTGCGAGAAAAAACGCGGTGGCGGATGGCGTCTGTGGGTCGCTATCGCCGATGTGAGCTATTACGTCCGTCCGGGCACGCCACTGGATGACGAAGCGCATCAGCGCGGCACCTCAGTCTACTTCCCGTCGCAGGTTGTGCCGATGCTGCCGGAAGTGCTGTCGAATGGCTTATGCTCGCTTAACCCGCAGGTCGATCGACTCTGTATGGTGTGCGAGATGACCATTTCGACCAAAGGTAAGCTCACCGGCTTTAAGCATTACGAAGCGGTGATGAACTCCCATGCGCGTCTGACCTACAACAAAGTCTGGAACATCCTGCAGGGCGACAAAGAGCTGCGTCAGCAGTATGCACCGCTGGTCAAAGATCTTGAAGAGCTGCACAACCTCTACCAGGTACTGGACGCTGCACGTGAAGAGCGCGGCGGTATCTCGTTTGAAACGGAAGAGGCGAAGTTCATCTTCAATGCCGAGCGCCGTATTGAACGGGTTGAGCGCGCGTCACGTAATGACGCCCACAAGCTGATCGAAGAGTGCATGATCCTGGCGAACATCGCCTCAGCACGCTTCGTTGAGAAAAATCAGGAACCGGCACTGTTCCGCGATCACGATCGCCCGACCGATGAGAGCATCAAGAGCTTCCGTACCGTGCTCAACGAACTGGGATTGACTCTGCCAGGCGGCAACAAACCACAGCCTGTGGATTATGCGGCGCTGCTGAAGCAGGTTGCCGATCGTCCTGATGCAGAAATGCTGCAAACCATGCTGCTGCGTTCGATGAAGCAGGCGGTATACGATCCGGAAAACCGCGGTCACTTTGGTCTGGCACTCTCATCGTATGCGCACTTTACTTCGCCAATTCGCCGCTACCCGGATCTGACGCTGCACCGCGCCATTAAATATCTGCTGGCAAAAGAGCAGGATGAAGGTAAAGGTCTGGTACAACGCGCCATCAAATATCTGATGCCGAAGGAGCGCAATGTCGCCAAAGATATGACGACAGCAACCGGCGGCTATCACTACGAGATGCCGGAGATGCTGCAGTTGGGTCTGCACTGTTCCCTGACCGAGCGTCGCGCCGATGAAGCAACCCGCGACGTCGCGGACTGGCTCAAGTGTGACTTCATGCAGGATCAGGTCGGCAATGTCTTCAACGGCGTCATCTCCAGCGTGACCGGATTTGGCTTCTTTGTCCGCCTGAGCGATCTGTTCATCGATGGTCTGGTGCACGTTTCAACCCTCGACAACGATTACTACCGTTTTGACCCGGTAGGTCAGCGTCTGATCGGTGAATCGGGCGGCCGCACCTATCGTCTGGGTGACACCGTTGAAGTGCGTGTCGAGGCGGTCCATATGGACGAGCGTAAAATCGACTTTGCTCTTATCTCCAGCCAGCGTCAGGTGCGTGGTGAAGGTAAAACTGCGCGTGATCGGGCGAAGCGTGAAGACAACGCGCCAGCTAAGCGTCGTCGTAACGTGAACAAAAAGTCCAACTTCGAGCCGGATGCTGCATTCCGGGGTGACAAGGGCAAACCTGCCGCCGCCAATACCGAGAAAAAAAGTAAAAACGTCTCGGAAAAAACCCGTAAAATCGCCGCCGCCACCCGGGCGAAGCGCGCCAGAAAAAAAGCTGAGCCTGAAGGCTGAGCGTAACAGGATGCGCGTACCCGCCCTTTCTCTCCGCAGAAAGGGCGGTCATTTATTCATTTCCAACCACTGAGCAGATCGATGAGCGAAATTATTTTTGGTATCCATGCCGTGCAGGCGCTGCTGGAACGTGATCCACAACGTTTCCAGGAAGTCTTTATCCTCAAAGGCCGCGACGATCGTCGCCTGCAACCCGTGGTCGCCGCGCTGGAAGCTCAGGGGATCGTGATTCAGCTGGCCGAGCGTAAGTGGCTCGACAGCCAGGTTGAAGGCGGTGTGCATCAGGGCATCGTGGCGCGGGTAAAACCGGGTCGTCAGTATCAGGAAGGCGACCTGCCGGATCTGCTGCAGAGCCTGGAGAAGCCTTTCCTGCTGGTGCTGGATGGGGTTACCGATCCGCACAACCTGGGTGCCTGCCTGCGCAGCGCCGATGCGGCGGGTGTTCATGCGATTATTGTGCCGAAAGATCGCTCTGCTCCCCTGAATGCCACGGCCAAAAAAGTGGCCAGCGGTGCGGCAGAGAATGTGCCGCTGATTCGCGTTACTAACCTTGCGCGTACACTTCGCCTGCTGCAGGAGTACAACATCTGGGTGGTCGGCACCGCAGGGGAAGCGGATCATACCGTCTTCCAGAGCAAAATGACCGGTCCGATGGCACTGGTGATGGGTGCGGAAGGCGAAGGCATGCGTCGTCTGACCCGCGAGCATTGTGATGAGCTGATCAGCATTCCGATGGCGGGCAGTGTTTCTTCACTCAACGTCTCGGTCGCAACCGGTGTCTGCCTGTTTGAAGCGGTGCGTCAGCGCAACGCCTGATCCCCGATGTGATCCTCGCCACAAATTAGTTTCTGTACCAGGCATAACTGCGCTTCATTCGTATATACCCAAAGGATTTCGGGTTGCATTGAGGCGGCAAGAGAACGAATCCCGATGAGCTTACATGAGTAAGTGATTCGGGTGAGTGAACGCAGCCAACAAAAATGCAGCTTGAAAGACGACGGGTATACTTAGTGAGTGACATCCGCGAGGAGTGGTTATGACCTGGACAACACACACCGTTTTTAATCAGCCCCATCCTCTGAGCAACAGTAACCTGTTCCTGTCCGACACGCCGCTTGGCGAGGCACTGTCACGCGAAGGCGCCGGATGGGATGGGGAATGGCTGGCGTCAGTCGGCCGCCAGCTGGGCAGCGCCGAGTCGCTGGAGCTGGGGCGGCTCGCCAACGCTGAACCGCCTGAACTGCTGCGCTACGATGCCCGTGGCGTGCGCCTGGATGAGGTTCGCTTTCATCCTGCCTGGCACTTGCTGATGCAGGGCGTCTGCGCCAGTCGTCTGCACAATCTCAGCTGGCAACCGACGGTGCGTGAACAGGCCAGTGTAGCGCGCGCTGCACGCTTTATTCTGCACGCACAGGTAGATGCGGGTACGCTCTGCCCGGTGACCATGACGCACGCCGCCATTCCGCTGCTGCAGGCTTATCTGCCCGCCGCGTTTGAAAGCTGGCTCGATCCGCTGCTCAGCGATCGCTACGACACGCACGCACAACCCGGCGACCAGAAACGCGGATTGCTGATCGGGATGGGCATGACAGAAAAGCAGGGCGGCAGCGATCTGCTTACCAGCACCACCCGTGCCGAGCCGCTGGGCGCACGAGGCCCGGGTGAAGCCTGGCGGCTGACCGGCCACAAGTGGTTTTTCTCAGCGCCGCAGAGTGATGCGCATCTGGTCCTGGCCCAGACGCCCGAGGGACTAAGCTGCTTTTTCCTGCCGCGCCTGTTGCCCGACGGGTCACGTAACGCCATCCAGCTTGAGCAGCTCAAAGATAAGCTGGGCAATCGCTCAAATGCCAGTTGCGAAGTGGAGTTTCGCGACGCGACCGGCTGGCTGCTGGGGGAGGAGGGCGAAGGCGTACGGCTGATCCTGAAAATGGCCGGTATGACGCGCTTTGACTGCGCGCTCGGCAGTCATGGTCAGATGCGGCGCGCCTTCTCGGTGGCGCTCTGGCATGCTCATCAGCGTCAGGTCATGGGGAAAAATCTGGTGGATCAGCCGCTAATGCGGCAGGTTCTGGCACAGCAGGCGCTGCAGCTTGAGGGGCAAACTGCCCTGCTGATGCGTCTGGCTCGTGCCTGGTCACAACCGGCCAAACCGCATGAGGTCGCCTTTGCCCGCTTATTCACGCCAGCGGCAAAATATGTGATTTGCAAAGCGGGTGCGCCGTTTGTGGCGGAATCGATGGAAGTGCTGGGGGGCATCGGCTACTGCGAAGCGAGTGAGCTGCCGCGCCTCTATCGTGACATGCCGGTCAACAGCATCTGGGAAGGATCGGGCAATGTAATGTGTCTTGACGTGCTGCGCGTACTCAGCCGCCATGCAGAGGTGACCGAGATGCTGAGTCAGGAGTTTGAGGCGGTAAAAGGGAGTAATCGGCATTTCGATACGCGCTGGCGTCAGCTGCGATTGAGGCTCAAGAACGTTCCCGAAGAGCAGGCGCGCGACGTCACCCACACGCTGCTGCAGCTGGCGACAGGCGCTCAGCTACTGAAATACAGTGAGCCACCCCTGGCTGATGCGTGGTGCCAGCAGTGGCTCGACCAGCGCGGTTCGCACCCGTCTGAGGCTGCAGTGACTGACCGGTTACTGGCCCGTGCCTGTGGCCGGTGAGGCACCGTACAGAATCGCGCTGGCGTACCATAAACCGGGCATCACCGTTTCGCTCAGCATCACAATTTGATAGTAAGCCGCGCCAGCCTGATTAGCCTGAGCGGCGATGGCCCGCTGGGCATCATCCGGTGAGCCATGCACGTTAACGGTAATGTTACCCAGCTTCGGCAAACCGCCACTCTGTGCCCGTGAAATCTCCTGCGCCTGTTGGGTTGGCGCAGGCGGGGCTTTGGGCGTGGTTTCAAGCGCAGAACAGCCTGCCAGCAACAGACTTATTATCAGTAAGTAAGCGGAACGCATAGCAAAACCCCTGTTCAGGACGAAACAGTAAGTGTATGTCATCGTCCTGAATGACGTCAGGATTTAAGGCTGAAAACGCTGACCAGTTGGGTCAGGTGATGCCCTTTATCACTCAGGTTCTGTGCGCTGTTTTCTGCCTGTGCCACCAGTTCGCTGTTCTGATGGGTCGCCTGGCTGATCTGGTTCATCGCCAGATTCACCTGGCCGATACCCGCCGCCTGCTCCTGTGCTGCCACGTTGATCTCGCCCATCAGCGCCTGCACCTGTTCGATGTGGGTCACAATGTCGGTCATCGCATCGCGCGTCTGCTCAGAGAGCTGGTGGCCCTCCGCCACGTTGGTGATGGAGGTGGCAATCAGTCCATCTATCTCCTTGGCGGCCTGCGCGGAACGCTGTGCCAGCGCACGCACTTCTGCGGCCACCACGGCAAAGCCACGGCCCTGATCACCGGCTCGGGCCGCTTCAACGGCCGCATTCAGTGCCAGAATATTGGTCTGGAAGGCGATCGACTCAATCACATGGGTGATATCCGCAATGCTTTGCGATGACACCTTAATGGCTGACATGGTGTTGACCGAGCGCACCACCGTCTGGCTGCCATGACTGACGATATCGCTGGCTTCGGCCACCAGTGACATCGCCTGACGCAGGCTGTCAGCAGTGTGTTCGACCGTGGCACCAAACTGCTCCATGCTGGCTGAGGTCTGCTCCACGCTGCTGGCCTGACGCCCGATCTGCTCGCTGATGTTATGGCTGCTGGCCGCGATGGTGTCCGTGCCGTCGCTGATCTCCTGCGCTGCGCCACGCACCTGGCCAACGATTTTTTCCAGCCCATCGCCAATGCCGTTAATCGCAATAATCAACTGACCGACTTCATCACGACGGCGGGTATCCATATGGACCTGCAGATTTCCGGCGGCATACTGCTCCGCCAGATGGATCACCTGCTGCAGCGGACGGGTAATCGCCCGACGGCTGTACCAGACAAAGCCCAGCGCGAAGATCACCACCAGAATCAGTCCGGTAATCAGGAACAGGTTACGGCTGTGGGTAATCGGGGCGAGCAGGCTGGCACGGTTAACTTCACCGGTAATCACCCAGTTCCAGCCCGGCAACTGCTGCCATGCCAGCATCTGCTGCTCACCGTTGATCTCCACCTGCTGCATGCCCTGCGGCTGCGTCAGCAGCGGCTGCAGTGTCGCATCATCCCAGTCTGGCCGTTTCCCTTCGTTGTGCTGATCGAACAGATACTCGCCCTGATTCTTGCCGGGCGTGCCGTTGAGCACATAGAAATGGCCGCTGTCGCCCAGCCGGCGTGCCAGAATCTTCTCGCGCATCAGGGCATACTGCTTATCAATGCCTACGCCGACAAACAGGATGGCGACGACCTTGCCACTCTCATCTTTTACTGGCTGATACTGGGTGATGTAGCGGTGGCCGAACAGCGTGGCCAGCCCCTGATACACCTCGCCCTGATGAACGCTTTTCCAGGCGGCACCTGTGCGGTCAAGCTGCGTACCAATCGCGCGGCTGCCATCCTGCTTTTTCAGGGAGGTGGAAATACGGATAAAATCGTCGCCGTCGCGCACAAAAATGGTCGCCACGGCGGCGGTGCGGTCGGTGAAATCGTCAACCGCGGTCTGATCGAGGTTCAGCGTTTTTAACCCGGCGCGCAGCACGGGCGTTGAAAAGGCACCGACCTGCACCCGCGAGCTTTCATCCAGGCTAAAGCGCTTAGGCAGAAAGCTGGTAAAGAGGCTGGTGTAATGAGACACCTCTTCGGTGAGGGTGGCATTGAACATCGTGGTCATTTCACTGATGCCCTGCACCTGATTGTGCATGTCATCAATGGCGAGATTTTCCAGCTGGCGCGAGGCGTTGTGGCTTTGAGTCAGTGTCAGTACCAGCAACAGCAGCGTTACGCTGAGAGACGTCAGTACAGACAGCTTAACTCCGAGACTCAGTCCGCTGAGAGATAGACGCTTCATAAATTACCTTTGATCAAGTTAGGGGAATACACGATCAACGGCACGCTGCGGAAAAAGTTTAGCGTGGAAAAGCATAACTAAGCGCAGCGGGGAATTTCGCAAATTAACCCGCAGTACGTACACTTGAACGGCACGCCTTACCCCTGCTCAGGAGAGACCATGATTGAACTCACCACAGAAACGCTGGCCGGTATCGAATGCCTGCACGCTACGCCTGCCGGACAGCGGCATCAGCCACTGCCGACCGTACTGTTTTATCACGGCTTCACCTCATCAAAAGAGGTCTACGCCTACTTCGCCGTTGCGCTGGCGCAGGCGGGATTTCGGGCAGTTATGCCGGATGCCGAACTGCACGGCGCGCGTTATCACGGTGACGCCGAAGCACGGCTGGGCCGCTTCTGGGAGATTCTGAAACAGAACATTGATGAACTGCCGCTGCTGGAGACTGCGCTGCGTAATAAGAATCTGATCGCTGACGGGCATTTCGCTGTGGCAGGCGCGTCGATGGGCGGGATGACGGCGCTGGGTGCGATGGCGCGTTATCCGCAGATTCAGAGCGTCGCCTGCATGATGGGATCGGGCTATTTTATGCAGCTCAGCGAGTCGCTGTTTCCGCCGCTGGTGGCTGACACGCCGGAGCAGAAGGCGCAGTTTGCGGCCCGCATGGCCCCGCTGGCGGACTATGATCCCTGCAACCATCTGGAGGCACTGGCAAACCGTCCGTTGCTGTTGTGGCATGGCGAGGCGGATGAGGTGGTGCCCTGGGCGGAGAGCGTACGACTGGAGCGCGCACTGCGTGAAAACGGGCTGGCCCAGCATCTGACCTCACTGTCAGAAAAGCAGATTGGTCACAAGATCACCCCATCCGCTTTAACGGCGCTGGTCAGTTTTTTTAAAAATCAGCTTTAAACGATGAACGGGCGGAGAAGGACTCTACCGCCCGTAAACTTACCGGCCCTTACCAGTGTGCAGACGATTTTTCTGCTGTTCTGGCAGGCGCATTAACCGGGTTTCTTTCCGGCGTATCCAGCCGGTTAACGTAGACATAACCCGATGCCGCTTCGCTGCTGTGACTTCTCATCTGCTGCGCACAGTCAGCATAGCTGGCAAGAGCGGGTGGAGACAGGAAGAGACCCAGTAAAGTGGCGATGACGAACGTTTTCATGCCCGACTCCTCACTTCAGGGAACACACTCTGAATGACGCCACTAAGCGAACCGTCGCGTCTTTATTCAGTTTAGCGACTGAGCATATTATCGCCAGATCGTTCCTCTGAACCTCTCTGTCAGCGTTTTTGAACAAAGCGGTATTAACCCGCTGTATTCACATCATTAGCACAAAAAGCCACGGTATCTGGCACGCTGCCGGCAATTTGTTTAAATGTGCGCTTGAGTTCAGGGGCCGTCGCCAGTATGATTACGCGTCAATTTTTCAGCCGCATTCTCAGGCTGTGTCCCACAAGCGCTCGTCACAGCGAACCTTTGTGGGACACAGCCTATAACGTTCCTTGCTTCCATGGGCCGCGGTTGACCCCGACAGGAGGCTGAATAATCCGTAAGGAGCAATTTCGATGCGTCATTACGAAATCGTATTTATGGTTCATCCTGACCAGAGCGAACAGGTTCCTGGCATGATCGAGCGTTACACTGGTGCTATCACTGGTGCAGAAGGCACGATTCACCGTCTGGAAGACTGGGGCCGCCGTCAGCTGGCTTACCCGATCAACAAACTGCACAAAGCGCATTACGTTCTGATGAACGTTGAAGCGCCGCAGGAAGCGATCGATGAGCTGGAAACGAACTTCCGCTTCAACGACGCCGTTATCCGTAGCATGGTTATGCGCGTTAAAAACGCGGTAACTGAAGCATCGCCGATGGTTAAAGCGAAAGATGAGCGTCGTGATCGTCGCGAAGATTTTGCTAACGAATCCGCTGATGAGTCAGATGCTGGGGATTCTGAAGAGTAATCCATCGTGACGGTCAATCGGCTTCGCCTGTCTGGCACTGTGTGCAGGACACCGGTTCGAAGAGTTAGCCCGTCAGGAATTCCTCACTGTCAGTTCGTGCTTGAGCACCGCTCAGTGCAGGAGGAGGCCGGGTTTCACCGGCAAGCCTGGTGTCGTATGCCTGTTATTATTAGCGGCAGCGCCCATCAGGTGATTACTCAACATATAACGGTCGGCACGCAACTCACACTCGACGGTTTCATTAGTTGCCATCAGGCACGAAATGGCCAGAGCAAAGTGGTGTTCCATGCCGAGCAGATTGAATTGATAGATTCTGGAGACTAGCCTAATGGCACGTTATTTCCGTCGTCGCAAGTTCTGCCGTTTCACCGCGGAAGGCGTTGTTGAGATCGATTACAAAGACATCGCAACGTTGAAAAACTACATTACCGAAAGCGGTAAAATTGTCCCGAGCCGTATCACCGGTACTCGTGCAAAATACCAGCGTCAGTTGGCTCGCTGCATCAAGCGCGCGCGTTACCTGTCTCTGCTGCCGTACACTGATCGTCATCAGTAATCGGCAACTGTCCATTAACGACTTTAAGAGGATAAGGTAATGCAAGTTATTCTGCTTGATAAAGTAGCAAACCTTGGCACCCTGGGTGATCAGGTTAACGTTAAAGCGGGCTACGCTCGTAACTTCTTAGTACCACAGGGCAAAGCTGTTCCTGCTACTAAGAAAAACGTTGAGTTCTTCGAAGCACGCCGTGCTGAACTGGAAGCCAAACTGGCTGACGTTCAGTCTGCAGCAACTGCTCGCGCTGAGAAAATCAATGCACTGGGCACGGTAACCATCACGTCTAAAGCAGGCGATGAAGGTAAACTGTTCGGTTCAATCGGTACCCGCGACATCGCTGATGCAGTGACTGCAGCAGGGGTTGAAGTGGCTAAGAGCGAAGTTCGTCTGCCAAACGGCGTTCTGCGCACTACCGGTGAGCATGAAGTAAGCTTCCAGGTTCACAGCGAAGTCTTCGCTAAACTGAACGTGAAAGTTGTTGCTGGTTAATCCTGATTAACTGAGCACGACATTAACGCCGGCCCTGTGCCGGCGTTTTTGTTTTTATGCCTTTCTCCAGGCACTGTTCGCGTTACTGCGCGCGAATAAAGCTGCCATCGGGCTGACGGGTAAACAGCACCGGGCCGTTAGCGCCATCCACGGTCAGTCCTGTTACCACGCCCTGCGCATCCTGACGGATTTTAACCTGCTGGCCACTTTTCAGTGTGCTGAGCGGCTGATCGCTGCCTTCCACCCGCGCCATCGCAAACACATCATTGACCGGCAGACTATTGTCACGAAACAGCTGCGCCAGCGTCTGACCGGATGCAATGGTCAGGTTACGCCATTCCCCCTGAGAATCGGCTTTTGGCGTCTGCTGAGATTGCGAGGATGAAGGCTGACGGGTACCGTTGTTTTCATAAATATCCGCCTGCATCGGCACCTCTTTCTCAGCCTGCGGTGCGACAGGCTGCTCAACCGGATAGCGCAATGTACTGGCGGGCCAGAGAAACGCCACCAGCATCACCAGCAGAGCGGCAACGATGCCCCGACGGTGCGGCGCAGGCAGCGGGTCCATCCAGCGAATGTGGTCGGTAAAATGCCAGATACGCTGAAGCCATGTCGGCAGGCGGGATGACGCGTCTGAAGCCATTCGGGGTTTCTCCTCTCCGGCAGGCTGCTGTGGCCTGCGTGCGGCCAGCCAGCTCTGCAGCCGGGATACAATATGTTGTGCACGCATCCTGCGGCGTCGTGGGGCAATCTGGCCCATGTTTGCTCTCTTATTCAGGTGCTACAGACGGGATGATCCCCATCGATAGTTATAGTATGGGCAATACCGGCGCGAAGTGCCTGCCAGCATTGATAAATTTGACGGCTCTATTGTTTCTCTTTCCCCCGCAAAAGTCATCTGCGACGCAGGGCATTTTACGCCAGCGGCCTGCGCTGCTATGCTGCCGGTTCGAATTTATCCGAGAGTGAAAGGAACGAAGATGACTACCCCTTCTTTCGACAGCGTCGAAGCACAAGCAAGTTACGGTATTGGTTTACAGGTTGGCCAGCAGTTGCTGGAATCTGGTCTGCAGGGTCTGCAACCAGAAGCACTGCTCGCGGGTCTGCGCGACGCGCTGGAAGGGAACTCACCGGCCGTACCGGTTGACGTGGTTCATCGCGCACTGCGTGAAGTACACGAACGTGCGGAAGGCGTACGTCGTGAGCGTACCGAAGCCATGGCAGCAGAAGGTCAGGCGTTCCTGCAGGAACATGCGCAGCGTGAAGGCGTGAGCAGCACCGAATCAGGCCTGCAGTTCAGCGTGATTACTCAGGGCGAAGGTCCAATCCCATCACGTCAGGACCGCGTACGCGTTCACTACACCGGCAAACTGATAGACGGCAGCGTATTCGACAGCTCGGTTGCCCGTGGCGAACCGGCAGAATTCCCGGTCAGCGGTGTTATCCCTGGCTGGATCGAAGCACTGACCCTGATGCCGGTTGGCTCAAAATGGGAACTGGTGATCCCACAGAACCTCGCGTATGGCGAGCGCGGTGCGGGTGCCTCTATCCCGCCATTCAGCACCCTGATCTTCGAAGTTGAGCTGCTGGAAATTCTGTAATACCCGGACGCTGCAACCAACCCGGTTGCAGCGTCTTCTCCCGCCTTATTTCTGCTGTAAATTCACCTGCCACAGCGCAAAGCCAATCGCATCTGTCCCTTTGGGCTGAAGCGGATATTGTGCATGCTGCTGAATAAAGCCGGTCGCCTTATCACCCGGTGCCGTTTCAAACTGAATATCGAGTGGGGTGGATGAGGTAATCGGTGCCAGACGCCAGTTATTGTCCGCCTTCGGCTGCACTTCACCGTGTGCTTTGGTTTCCGCGCTGATATAAGCCGCAACCACTGCCCGGTTCTCGTCCGGCGAAGCAAAGGCAATGTATTTATCCCCGGTGCCGGCAAACTTGCCGCCGTAAGCGCGATAGTTATTGGTCGCGACCAGGAAAGTGGCCTGCGGATCGACGGGCTTACCCTGCCAGGTGAGCTGACGGATACGTGAAGCATCCGGGTGGATCAGTTTACACTCCGCGTCGTAGCGCGCGGGCTGTGTCACATCGATCTGGTAATTCACCCCGTCAATCACATCGAAGTTATAGGTGCGGAAATCCCAGTTGATCAGCGACTGCGTTTTGCTGCTGTGTGGATCGATCTGGTTAAACTGGCCCGTAGAACACTCCAGCCACTCTTTGACCTGTGCGCCCGTGACTTTCATCACTACCAGCGTATTGGGATAAAGATAAAGGTCGGCGGCGTTACGGAAGGTCAGCGCGCCTTTCTCTACTTCGGTGTAGCTCGATGGGTCGTTTTTACGTCCGCCCGCTTTAAACGGCGCAGCAGCAGAGAGCACCGGCAGTCGGCCCAGATCCGGATCGCCCTGAATAAAGTGCTCTACGTAGGCGCGCTGCGCATTATTGACGATCTGCACTGTCGGGTCGTCCTGCACCAGCGACAGATAGCTGTACATCACATCGGCGGATTTGCCGATAGGCTTCGCCACAAACCCCCGCGTCGCGCGGTGATCGTCAGCGAGCACTTTCACCAGCGCCGGATCTTCAGCCGCCAGCGATTTCTTCGCGGCGATATCATAAATCGGCCGTGCCTGCGCTTTGCCGCTGCTTACCTGCCAGTGTCCATCTTGATTGCTCAGCACCAGATCGACCACGCCCAGGTGATCGCCCCACATGCCTGGCATCACCGCCGGAATGCCGTTCAGCGTGCCGTTAGCAATGTCCGCACCCTTAATGGCTGCGAACTCCTCACTGGGGAAGACCGCATGTGCATGACCAAACAGGATGGCGTTGATGCCTTCCACCTGGCTGAGATAGTAAACCGAGTTCTCCGCCATCGTGTGATACGGCTCGCTGCTCAGGCCGGAGTGGGGGATAGCGATAATCAGATCGGCACCCTGTGCGCGCATCTCAGGCACATAACGGCGTGCCGTTTCGGTGATGTCGTCGACCCGCACCTTGCCCTGCAGGTTGGCTTTGTCCCACACCATAATCTGCGGCGGCACAAAGCCGATATAGCCAATCTTCAGGGTCTGTGTTTTGCCGTCGCGATCAACCACCGTGGTGGATTTGATGATGTATGGGGTAAACAGCGGTTTGCCGCTCTTCACGTCAATCACGTTGGCATTTACATAAGGAAAGCGGGCGCCTGCCAGCGCTTTTTTCAGGTAGGGCAGGCCATAATTGAATTCATGATTACCGAGGTTGCCGACGCTGTAATCCAGCGTATTGAGCGCCTTATAGACCGGATGGATCTCGCCCTCACGTATTCCTTTGGCCGCCATATAGTCACCCAGCGGGCTGCCCTGGATGATGTCACCGTTATCGACCAGCAGACTGTTCTTCACCTCCTGGCGCGCGGCGTGAATCAGCGTGGCGGTTCGCACCAGGCCAAACTTCGCGGTTGGGGTGTCTTTGTAATAGTCGAAATCCATCATATTGCTATGCAGATCGGTGGTTTCCAGTATCCGCAAATCTACCGTTGCGGCCTGGGTTGCGACGGAAACGCTCAGGGCCAGTAACATCATTCCGGGCTTAAACATGCTTGCTCCTGCTGCAAATTAAATTAAGGCTCTCAAAATAATGTAAAAGCATGACAGATAGTCATTTTAAATCGTGATGGATATAACGTTTTGACGCATCAGCCAGCGGCGGATTCTTATACGACGAAGGCGCAGCAGCGCAGGCGTGGCGATTGTCGGATAACTATGATATTGATATATCTATGAATTGATGGGTCAGCCTGCCTGCACATGAGCACTGCAGGCTGAACTGCTAAAATGTCACTAGCTGGGGTGAACCTATCCCGCAGCAGACAGACACAACGAGGTGAAAAATGTTAGAGCAAATCTGCCAACTGGCACGCGAAGCGGGCGACGCGATTATGCAGGTCTATAACGGTGCCGCGCCGCTTGACGTTTCTCACAAATCGGACGATTCACCGGTGACCGCTGCGGATATTGCGGCGCACAACGTTATCATGAAGGGCCTGAAGCAGTTATCGCCAGAGATCCCGGTGCTGTCAGAAGAAGATCCCCCAGCCTGGGAGGTGCGTCAGCACTGGCAGCGTTACTGGCTGGTCGATCCGCTGGATGGCACCAAAGAGTTCATCAAACGCAACGGCGAATTTACCGTCAATATTGCGCTAATCGAAGCGGGCAAGCCGGTTATGGGCGTGGTTTATGCACCGGTGCTGGGCGTCATGTACGCCGCTGCAGACGGTAAAGCGTGGAAAGAAGAGGGCGGTCAGCGTGAACAGATTCATGCCCGTGACGCGCGTCCTCCGCTGGTCGTGGTGAGCCGCTCACATGGCGATGACGCCGAGATGAAAGAGTACCTGAAACAGCTGGGTGAACATCAGACCGTCGCCACCGGCTCTTCTCTGAAATTCTGCCTGGTGGCGGAAGGGAAAGCTCAGCTCTATCCCCGTTTCGGGCCCACCAACATCTGGGATACCGGCGCGGGTCATGCCGTGGCGATGGCCGCTGGCGCCCATGTGCATGACTGGCAGGGTAAAACCCTGGACTACGCGCCGCGCGAATCCTTCCTTAATCCTGGCTTCCGCGTCTCCCTGTTTTAATGCTGTCTGAATTTGCAGGCTGATGAAATCCCGGCGGTTGCGCTGTGACCGCCGGGATTTCAGCGATTACTCTTTCAGCAGTGAGGCCAGCAGCGCCATCACCTTTGTCACTTCATCCTGCGTCAGCGATCCATCCTTCACAAATCTCACCTTGCCCTGTTTATCCAGTACCACAATGGCGGAACCGCCCGACTGTAACTGCCAGGCGTGCTGGACATTGCCCTTGCTGTCGATGACAAACTGCGACCACGGATATTGCTGCTTGTTGGTCTCGACGCTGCTGCGAACAAACATGCCGGTGCCGGGAATGGCGTCATCGGTATTCACGATAGTGGTGGTCTGATAGCGATCGTGTGGCAGCTTCGCCGCTTTGATCGCCTCTATCAGTGCCGCATTCATCTCTTTAGCGGAGGAGCGACCAGCAATATGCTGGACCACACGAACTTTTCCACTGAGTTGCGCGCTATTCCAGTTTTTGTAGCTAAACTTCTCCTGCTGTAATAACAATTCGCCCTTATCGTTGACGCCAGTGGCGGGGACTCGTGATCCCAGCCTGAGGTCATGGGCCATCACGCTTGCTGGTATCAGCAAAGACAACGCCACAGCGGTCAGAATGTTTCGCATTGCTATTTCCTTAAGTGATCGGACCAGTCAGTCATTTTACTGCAATAGTAAGCAGGGATGATGCGCCTGTCATGGAAAGGTGTCAGGTTTGTTATGGACACCACAATTCCTTAACCAATGAAGGTTTATACTGTCTTGTATGACCCTGATAACAGAGTGTTCTGTAATGATGTGTCAATTCAGTAAAAAAATTCACTTTTCGGAACACCAGACGATTTTAGTGTTCTATAGTTATCGCGAATTCGCGCTTCATGGGCTGGAACCAAATTTGGAAACGGCGAAGCGTGCTTTAAAAATGTACAGGAGTTAGTCAGTATGAAGATCTTCCAGCGCTATAATCCGCTACAAATAGCGAAATATGTAAAAACGCTGTTCAAAGGAAGGTTGTATATCAAGGACGTTGGCGCGTTCGAGTTCGATAAAGGGAAAGTCTTAATCCCGCGCGTCAAAGACAAACAGCATCTGAGCGTGATGTCAGAAATTAACCGCCAGGTCGTTCGTCTCAAGCTTGAGTTCAACTAATATCAAGGGCGCCGATGGCGCCCTTAGTGTCTGGCCCGTCAGACTATTTATTTCACAGTCTGAAGCTGGCCCTCGGTCATTCTACTCTTCTTCGCTTTTCGTCATGCTCAGCACCGGCGGTCGTTCGTCGATGCGGGTAACCAGCAGCTGGTCGATGCGATAGCTATCAATATCCACCACCTCGAACTTGTAGCCAGCAAACTTCACAAAATCAGTACGCTTCGGAATCTTACGTAGCATATACATCATAAAGCCGCCGATGGTTTCGTAGTTGCCTGACTGCGGGAAATCATCAATGTCCAGCACGCGCATCACGTCATCAATCGGCGTACCGCCCTCAACCAGCCATGAGTTTTCATCGCGCGCCACAATCTGCTCTTCCATGCCCTGGCCCACGAGGTCACCCATCAGCGTGGTCATCACGTCATTCAGGGTAATGATGCCCACGACCAGCGCATACTCGTTCATGATCACTGCGAAATCTTCACCAGCGGTTTTAAAACTTTCCAGCGCTTCGGAGAGGGTCAGCGTGTCCGGCACAATCAGCGCAGAGCGAATCTGCAGGCCACTGTTCAGCGCCATACTTTGATTGCCCAGCACACGCAGCAGCAGTTCTTTAGAGTCGACATAACCAACGATATGATCGATATCACCGCTGCAGACCAGAAACTTAGAATGCGGATGCTCAGCGATTTTGGTCTTGAGGCTGGTCTCATCTTCATGCAGATCAAACCAGACGATATTCTCACGTGAGGTCATTGAAGAGGGAACGGTACGCGATTCCAGCTCAAACACGTTTTCAATCAGCTCATGCTCCTGCTTACGCAGCACGCCCGCCAGCGCACCCGCTTCAACGACGGCATAGATGTCGTCAGAGGTGATGTCATCTTTACGCACCATCGGCAGTTTGAAAATACGGAAGAAGACGTTGGCCAGGCCGTTAAACAGAAAGACCAGCGGACGCATCACCAGCAGGCAGAAACGCATTGGGTTGATGATGCGCAGCGCGATGGTTTCCGGGGCGACCATACCAACCCGCTTTGGGGTTAAATCGGCAAAGAGGATGAACAGGCTGGTCACGATAGTGAATGAGCAGATAAAGCTGAGCTGCTCCGCCAGTTCCGGTGAAACAAAGCGGTTAAACAGGCCGCTGAAAACCGGTGAAAAGGCGGCGTCGCCGACAATACCGCCAAGGATGGCGACGGCGTTAAGGCCAATCTGCACCACGGTGAAGAACATGCCCGGCGTTTCCTGCATTTTAAGAACACGCTGCGCATTAACATTGCCTTCATCGGCGAGCAGTTTCAGTTTGATCTTACGGGCGGCCGCCAGCGATATCTCTGACAGAGAAAAAAAGGCACTGATTACGATCAGCAACAGAATGACAAGCAAGCTATCTAACATATGAGATCCAAAGGGTTATCCACTTGTCATTTTTGGCCTGGGCAGCGTGGGTAAGCGCAAACAGAGTTGGTTTATCCGTGAATCACAGCTATCCGTGCCAAAAATGTCTGCGCCTGTTCGACAGGAAAAAGATGTCGGGGCAGAAATGAAAACAGGCGGAATGCCTGTGGTGGCAGATTATAGCAGGAGCGCTCATTGTGCCGCCAGAGGGCAAACCGCCGCATCACACCGCATCTGCGTCCAGAGCGGCCGGTTATTGACTCGGATTTATCTGAGTGAGTCATCCGGATTTGATCATTCCGCCCCTCGGGAGTTGTATCGCGATCCCCATTTACCGACAATACCCTGTTATTTGACTTAGATGTCAGCGTTGCGTCGCCGTTTACCATAAAGTGCGGCTATGATGAGGGTGTTGCCGTTGCGGTAGTGCGGGCAAAGATGATTAATAAGTGCCCCGCGGAAAAGGGGCAGGCATGATTAACAGGAGTACAGGTGCCACGATTTTATGTTTATTGCATGGCTGGCCTGCTGCTTGCCGCGCCCGCCCTTGAGGCGGCGACAGTGCGATTACAGGTAGACGGCTTAACCGGGGATCTTCAGCGAAATGTCAGGGCGCGCCTGTCGACCATCGGCAGCGATGAGGTCTCTAACGATGGTCGTTTTCGTGCGCGTGTTTCTGTTGCGATAAAAGAGGGGCTGCGCGCACTCGGTTATTATGAACCCACCATTGATTTTGAATCCCGCCCCGCGCCAGCGCAGGGCGGACGCCCGGTATTAGTGGCCCATGTCACCCCCGGCGAACCGGTAAAAATCGGCGGCAGCACCATCGTGGTCGAAGGCGATGCGCGCAATGACGCAGATTATAAAGCCTGGGTGAAGCAGGGACGGCCCAAAGTGGGTACGCAGCTTAACCACGGGCAATATGACAAATTCAAAAGCGGCTTCTCAAATCTTGCGCTGCGTAACGGCTATTTCGACGGCACCTTTAAAAAAAGCCAGCTCGGCGTCTCGGTAGAGCGGCGGGAAGCCTTCTGGGATATTGATTACGACAGCGGCGAGCGCTATCGCTTTGGCGACGTCACGTTCCAGGGTTCGCAGATTCGCGAAGAGTACCTGCAGAACCTGGTGCCGTTCAAAGAGGGGGATTACTACAGCTCCCGTGATTTAGCCGAACTGAATCGGCGTCTCTCCGCCACCGGCTGGTTTAATTCGGTGGTGGTCGCGCCCGAATTCAGCAAGGGACGCCAGACCAAAGTCCTGCCGCTGAATGCCGTGATGTCGCCCCGCACCGAAAACACCATTGAAACCGGTGTCGGCTACTCCACAGATGTCGGTCCGCGCCTGAAAGGCACCTGGAAAAAACCGTGGATCAACGATAGCGGCCACAGCCTGGCGGCCAGCGCCTACGTTTCTGCGCCGGAACAGCAGGTCGATCTCAGCTACAAAGTGCCGCTGCTGAAAAGCCCGCTGGAGCAGTACTACACCTTCTCTGGCGGCCTGAAGCGCACCGACCTCAACGACACTAAAGCCGACACCACGACGCTGGCGATGTCGCGCAACTGGGACAGCAGTAGCGGCTGGCAGAAGGCAGTTAACCTGCGCTGGAGCCTGGATCACTTTACGCAGGGCAGCGTGACCAACACCACGATGCTGCTCTATCCCGGCGTCAGCGTAAACCGTACCCGTTCGCGTGGCGGTCTGATGCCGACGTGGGGCGATTCACAGCGCTACTCGGTGGACGTCTCTGATACGACCTGGGGTTCAGACGTTGACTTCCTGATCCTGCAGGCGCAGAACGTCTGGATCCGCACGCTGGGCGACAGCCATCGCTTTGTGGCGCGCGGCGATCTTGGCTGGATCGAAACCAACGACTTTGACAAAGTGCCGCCGGATCTGCGCTTCTTTGCCGGGGGCGACCGCAGTATTCGCGGCTACAAATACAAAAACATTTCACCGCGTGACGACGACGGCAAACTCACTGGTGCATCCAAACTCGCCACCGGATCGCTGGAATATCAGTACAACGTCACCGGGAAATGGTGGGGCGCGGTGTTCGTTGACTCGGGTGAAGCCGTTAACGACATCAAACAGAGCAATATCAAAACCGGTGCGGGCGTCGGCGTGCGCTGGTCTTCGCCGGTTGGCCCCATCAAATTTGATATCGCCAGACCCATCGGGGATGACGAGGCACATGGATTACAATTTTACGTAGGGCTGGGGCCAGAACTATGAAGCTGTGGAAAAAGGTCCTGATCGGTATTCTGATCTTTCTGGTACTGCTGTTGGGCGGTATGGCATTTTTAATCGGTACCACGCCGGGGCTGCATTTAGTGCTGAAGGGGGCATCGCGCTGGGTGCCCGGCCTGTCCATCAGACAGGTTGATGGCGGCTGGCGTAACCTGACGCTCAACGGTCTGCGTTTTGAGATGCCAGGTGTCAGCGTCGATGCCGGGCAAATCCATCTGGCGGTGGATCTCAACTGCCTGCTGCACTCCTCCGTATGCGTTAACGATGTTTCCCTGCGTGATATCAGCGTGGTCGTCGACAGCAAGAAGATGACACCTGCTGCGCCAGCGCCGGAAGAGGAAAGTGGCAACACCAACCTCAGTACGCCGTACCCGATTACGCTGCGTCACCTTGGCCTGCACAACATCAATGTCAAAGTGGATGACACGGCGATCTCGCTGCTCGACTTCACTACTGGCCTGCAATGGCAGGATCGCGCGCTGACGCTGAATCCGACCCATATTCAAAGCCTGCTGATTGCGCTGCCGAAAGCGGCGAAAGTCGTGAATGACGAGGTGGTGGAGCCGAAGGTTCAGCAGCCTCACCCTGCGGAGAAACCGCTGGGTGAAACGCTGCAGGCGATGTTTGCCCAACCGCTGCTGCCTGCGCTGCCCGATTTCCGTCTGCCGCTGGATATTGAGGTGCAGCAGATTCTGGGTGAACAGCTGCGCATTACCGGCGACACCGATATCTCCGTCAGCCGGTTACTGCTGAAAGCTAAAAGCGCCGATCGTCATATGCAACTGACGACGCTGGAAGTGGACTCGAATCTTGGCAACCTCAACGGCAGCGGACAGGCGACGCTGGCGGATAACTGGCCGGTCGATTTCACCCTGAACGGCACGGTTAACACCGACCCGATCAAAGGCGAAAAGCTGGCGCTGAAACTGAATGGTGCAATGCGCGACGAGCTGAAGCTGGGACTGAATCTTTCCGGTCCGGTGAAGGCACAACTGGACGCCACGACGCAGCTGGCGGTAGCAGGACTGCCGCTGTCACTGCAGTTAACCAGCCCGCAGCTGCGCTGGCCGTTAACCGGCCCGGTACAGTATCAGGCCGATGACCTGAACTATCAGTTTAAAGGCAAAGCCACCGACTATGTGATGTCACTGCAGACCGCCGTGAAGGGCGAGTCCGTACCACCAGCCACTGTCTCGCTGACGGGTAAAGGCAATGTTGAGCAGTTCAGCCTGGATCGCCTGCGCGTGGCTGCATTGCAGGGCAATATTGACCTCACCGCGCTGGTGGACTGGAGCAAGGCGATCAGCTGGCGCAGTGAGCTGACGCTGGCCGGGATCAACACCGCAAAACAGTATCCTGACTGGCCGGCGCGGCTGGATGGAAAAATCACCACCCGCGGCAGTCTCTATGGCGGCAGCTGGCAGCTGAGTGTGCCGCAGCTTCAGCTGAAAGGAAACGTGAAGCAGAACGCCGTGACCGCTGACGGTTCACTGACCGGTAACAGCTACAACCAGTGGACGGTGCCGGGCATTAAGCTGGCGCTGGGACGCAACCATCTGGATGTCAAAGGGGCGCTGGGCGACAGTCTGGATCTTGATGCCAGCATCGACGCGCCACAGCTCGACAATGCGCTACCCGGTCTGGGTGGTGTCGTCAACGGCACCCTCAAAGCGCGTGGCACGCTGAAAGCCCCGCAGCTGCTGGCCGATCTCAATGCCCGTGGTCTGCGCTGGCAGCAGATGCAGATCAATCGCGTTACGCTGAATGGTGACGTGCGCTCCGGCGAACAGGTGGCGGGTAAACTGCAACTGCGCGTCGAGCAATTGAAGCAGGATGCGCTGAACATCAGCCTGCTGACGCTGAATGCGGACGGCAACGAGCATCAGCATCAGCTGAAGCTGAATGTGCAGGGCAAACCGGTCTCTGGCCAGCTGGCGCTGAACGGCAGCTTCGATCGCCAGACCGAACGCTGGAGAGGCACGCTGAACGATACCCATTTTGATACGCCTGTCGGCGAGTGGCGTCTGACCCGCGCGATGGCCATCGACTATCTCAACAGCCGCCAGACGGCGACCATCGGGCCGCACTGCTGGCAGAACCCGAATGCACAGATTTGTGTACCAGAACCGGTAGAAGCCGGGCCGGCAGGCAAGGCGCATGTCGTGCTGAATCGCTTTGACCTGGCGATGGTGAAGCCGTTTATGCCGGATGCGACCCAGCTCAGCGGCCTGTTCAGCGGCGATGTGCGCGTCAACTGGACGGCCGACGGCGCGCTGCCGACCGGCACCGTGGCGCTGAAAGGCAACGGCGTGAAAGTGGTGCAGGATGTGCAGGGCAATAACCTGCCGATCGCCTTCGACACGCTGAACCTCAATGCCGCGTTGCAAAACGGACGTGCTAAGCTCGACTGGCTGATCCGCATCGCCAAAAACGGGCAGCTGGATGGCAACGTGCAGATCGACGATCCGCAAAACCGCCGTAAGCTGGGCGGCAACGTTAATATCCGCAATATCTCGCTGGCGATGATCAATCCGGCGCTGATGCAGGGTGAGAAGATCAAAGGCAGCCTGAACAGCAGCCTGCGTCTGGGTGGCAGCATCCAGCAGCCGCAGGTATTTGGTCAGCTTGGTCTGACGGGTGTCGATGTGGATGGCAACTTTATGCCGGTCGATCTCACAGCCGCTAACCTGAATCTGGTGTTCAACGGGATGAGCTCGACCCTGAACGGGCTGGTGCAGACCGCGCAGGGCAACATTAACCTCAGCGGTAACGCGGACTGGAGTCAGCTTGATAACTGGCGTGCGCGCATTGCGGCGCAGGGCAGCCGGGTTCGCGTGACCGTGCCGCCAATGGTGCGTATGGATGTCTCGCCGGATCTGGTGTTTGAAGCGACGCCAGCCGCCTTTAACCTTGATGGCCGGGTCGACATTCCGTGGGCGCGCATCACGGTGCAGGAAGTGCCGGAAAGCGCCACTGGCGTCTCGTCGGATGAGGTGATGCTGGATGAACAGCTGAAGCCAATTGCACCGCAAACCGCCGCGATCCCGATTAACAGTAATCTGGTGATCCACGTCGGTAACGATGTGCGGCTCTCGGCATTTGGCCTGAAAGCGAAACTGAATGGCGATCTTAAACTGGTACAGGATAGGACAGGGCTTGGTCTGAATGGCCAGATCAACATTCCGTCCGGTCGCTTCCACGCTTATGGTCAGGATCTGATCGTCCGTAAAGGCGAGCTGCAGTTTGCCGGTCCGCCTGATCAGCCTTACGTCAATCTGGAAGCTATCCGTAACCCGGATGCGACTGAAGATGGCGTCACCGCCGGTCTGCGCGTCACTGGCCTTGCCGATGAGCCGAAAGCAGAAGTCTTCTCCGATCCGGCAATGTCGCAGCAGGAAGCGCTTTCCTACCTGCTGCGCGGTCAGGGACTGGGCAGTGACGGCGACAGTAACGCCCTTACTTCGGCCCTTGTTGGCTTAGGGGTTGCACAAAGTGGGCAGGTTGTGGGTAAAATCGGGGAGACATTCGGTGTCAGTAATCTGGCCGTTGATACTGCGGGTGTTGGCGACAGCCAGCAGGTGCAGGTCAGTGGCTATGTACTACCGGGTCTGCAGGTAAAATACGGTGTTGGCATATTTGATTCACTGGCGACGTTAACCTTGCGTTACCGCCTGATGCCTAAGCTCTATCTGGAAGCCGTATCCGGTGTGGATCAGGCTCTCGATTTGCTCTATCAGTTTGAGTTTTAGCAATGCGAATAATTGTCTACGGCAGTTTACGGCGCAAACAGGGAAACAGTCACTGGATGACGAATGCGCAGTGGCTGGGTGATCACCAGATTGAAGGCTTTGAGCTTTACAGTCTGGGGCATTATCCCGGCGTCATAGAGGGCAATGGAGCGGTACAGTGTGAAGTGTACCGCATTGATGCCTCAACCCTTGCGGAGCTGGATGCGCTTCGCACCAAAGGGGGAGAGTACAAACGTTATCTGACTCAGACGCCGTTTGGCAGTGCATGGCTTTATGTCTATCAACGCTCAGTGGCAGGACGCCAGCGCATTATGAGTGGTGACTGGCTGAAGCGCGATGAGGAGCCAGAGGCCTGAACAAAAACACCGTCCAGTTGGACGGTGTTTTTTTTTCGACTCACAAACCGGCAGCAGAATTACTTCTTCTGTGCACGCTCGTAAGAGGAGATGATTTCGGCTTTAGCGGCTTCGGCGTTATCCCAGCCATCCACTTTCACCCATTTGCCTTTTTCCAGATCTTTGTAGTGCTCAAAGAAGTGGGTGATCTGTGCACGCAGCAGTTCTGGCAGGTCGTTCACATCTTTGATGTGATCGTACTCTTTAGACAGTTTGGTGTGCGGAACGGCAACCAGTTTGGCATCTTCGCCAGACTCGTCGGTCATTTTCAGCACGCCAACCGGACGGCAGCGGATCACTGAGCCCGGGACCAGTGGATACGGGGTCGGAACCAGTACGTCAACCGGATCACCATCCAGAGAAAGGGTGTGGTTGATGTAGCCGTAGTTGCACGGATAGAACATGGCGGTAGACATGAAACGGTCTACAAACAGGGCACCAGACTCTTTATCAACTTCATATTTGATCGGATCAGCATTCGCTGGGATCTCAATGACAACGTAGATATCTTCTGGCAGGTCTTTACCTGCTGGCACCTGGTTCAAACTCATCTGGCATTCCTTCAGTAGTCGTATGTTGAGTGTCGGCTATTATAGCCAACTGACTCTGAAAGTATGCCCTCTTTTTGGCGTTTCGGAATGCGCCCTAACGCTACTTAGCCGCCACAAACAGCGAAACAATGCCTGCGGCAATCAGTGGTCCTACCGGCACGCCGCGGAAGAACGCTACGCCAATCACCGTACCAATCAGCAGCCCCCCGATAACCGACGGCTGCACGCTCATAAAGTTCACGCCACGACCGCCCAGCCAGGCGACAAAAATCCCCACCACAATCGCCACAATCGACTTCCAGTTGGCAAAGGATTTAAGCAGCGCGGAGGCGGGCAGTGAGCCGCTGGCCAGCGGCGCCATTACCGCCACGGTAAGAATAATGATGCCCAGGGTAATGCCCTGTTTTTCCACGTAGGGAAAGAACTGCGCCAGCGGGGTAATTTTAATCGCCAGCAGCACCAGGATAGAAATGGTGACTGCGTTGTTGTGAACAAAATAGCTCAGTACGGCAAGGGCAATCAGAATCAATGTCGAGGCGTAAGCAGCCATGGTTTCTCCCTGAAGGTTAACAGCGCACTGACGTCAGCCAGCGCAAAAGCGGGTTATGGGTCAGCAGTCATCGGGGTTGGCACAACTGCCTTTACCGAGGGACTGCAACATCAATGCCTGATTGCGTACCAGGCTCAGGCCCTGGGCACTCAGCGCTACGCTGCCCAGCGTTCCCTGCGTCGCCAGCTGGCTGTGGCTCGCTGCAAGCCAGCTATCGCGGTAGCTCAGCCACGCGCGCTGTGCAATACGCAGTCTGTTTTTAGCGTCGCCGTTCAGGGTCTTCATCAGTGTGTTGTACTGCTGATTCATCTGCTGATCCCAGATCGTTGTAGCCGCAGCATAGCACTGGTTCATCTCAAGGGTCGCAGAGGCGTCATTGAGGCAGCGATCCAGTGCGGCGTCTGAAGGCAAATCCTTCGCTATCGTCGCCGTACTGACGAACAGCAGCATCAGAAGTAATCCCGATTTCATTCTTTTCTCCGGATAGCGGGCAGGCGGCGATCAGATTGAGCGATGTTTCTGTGATGATCAAGTTGTTAACACTAATCAGAGTTAAAGTTTCGCCCCGTTACTGCCGATAATTTCTCCGCTTTAGGGCCGCTTCAAAATTCGCCTTTTCACATACACGGAAACTATCAGGATGAAACAGTTATCACTTCGCACGGGGTTGCTGGCATTGCTGGCATTTATGACACTGCTGCTGTTGGCGGTGAGTTTTATGGGTATCGTGGCAATTAATAAAGGCAATCGCTCGCTGGATGTAATCAATCGCATTCAGGGGATCGAGCTGAACAGTCTGTATAAGAGCAATTCCGATCTGATGCGGGCCCGCGCAAACGCGGCGCTGGCGGTACGTAAAATTGAAATTGGAATGCTGGAAGAGGGCGCGGCAGTGACAAAACTGTCGCAGGCGGATGTGGTGTCATCGCAGAAACACCTGAAGCGTTTTGTTGATGCCGGAACAGTGACGGCGCACGGCAAAATGCTGGCGGATGCGGTTTCAGCCAGTTACAAAGCCTATCTCGATCAGGGCATCAAACCGATGATGGATGCGCTGGATAAGCAATATACCGACGAATATTACCAGCTGCTGGAAGGCAATCTGGCGACGCTGGCGGCCAGTTACGACAAGGCGGTCAATGACTTCAGCCAGCTGGCCGATCAGATCACTCAGGCCCAGCTTGAACAGGCGGCCTACAACGAAACCAAAATGAAAATCCTGATCGCCGTAGCGGGGGTATTAACCCTGCTGCTGCTGGTGCTCGCCTGGCAACTGCTGCGCCGGATGCTGCTGCAGCCGCTGAACCAGGCAATTGTCCATCTTGAGCAGATCGCGTTGGGCGACCTGTCACAGGCGTTACCACCGTCAAGTAACAACGAGCTGGGACGACTTAACCACGCGCTGAGCGGGATGCAGCAGTCACTGCGCACCTCAGTGAGTCAGGTGCGTGAAGCGAGTATGCAGATCGACATCGGCAGCCGTGAACTGGCCGCGGGTAACGTCAATCTGTCGCAGCGCACCGAAGAGTCTGCCGCTTCGCTGGAGCAGACGGCGGCCAGCATGGAGCAGCTCACGGCAACCGTGCGCCTTAACGCCACGAATGCTCAGCAGGCGAATCAGCTGGCTAGCGCGGTCTCCGAGACTGCCGATCGCGGCGCTGAGGTGGTCAGCTACGTGATGGAAAAAATGCATGAGATCACCGACAGCGCCAATCGCATCGGCGACATTCTCAGCGTGATTGACGGTATCGCCTTCCAGACCAACATTCTGGCGCTCAACGCTGCCGTCGAAGCGGCGCGTGCAGGCGAGCAGGGCCGTGGCTTTGCGGTTGTCGCAAATGAAGTGCGCACGCTGGCACAGCGCAGTGCTAACGCCGCCAAAGAGATTCGCACGTTGATCAGTGATTCACAGTCGCGGGTCAAAGAGGGCAGCGAGATGGCGACGCGCGCCGGGGAAACCATGGATGAGATTTCTGGCGAAGTGATGCGCGTAACGGCATTGATGAAGGAGATCTCGATGGCCTCCGACGAGCAGAGCCGTGGCATTGAGCAGGTCAATCTGGCGGTCACGCAGATGGATGCGGCGGCGCAGCAGAACGCGGCGCTGGTGGAACAGGCCACCGCCGCGACCCAGTCGCTGGAAGCGCAGTCCGATCAGCTTCAGGCAACCATGGCGCAGTTCAGATTGCAGACGGCGTAAAAGCAAAAAGGGCGCGATATCGCGCCTTCAGACAGCTCATTAATACATATCAGGGCGAACCTGGCCGCAACGGATAAGCTCAGGGCGCAGGGAATATGGTCAGAGGAGGAAAGCGTCCCGCGCCAGGACAAAAACGCCGGGAGCGTTTTTGAACAACGCAACGCGTTGGCCCATTTACGGGCGCACCTCAGGGATGAGGTGCGTAATCGAGCGGGCCGAGCGTGCCATGGATGGCGGCTTTTGCGTCTTTCCGAGCTGACCGTGTTTCCTGCGCAGCGCCCGTATTAAAGCGGTTCGAATCCGTGCATCATCAAAAAAAGCAGGGCGCGATAAACGCGCCCTGCTTTTTTATATGGCTTTTATACTACGACCAGATTAACCCTGACGGCAATCCGGGAACTCAGCCAGGAAACGCTCAACGTCGTTTACCATTGCCTCATTACCGCAGTAGAACGGGCAGCGCTGATGCAGCGTGACCGGTGGAATATCCAGAATACGCTTCTGACCGTCGCTGGCTTTACCGCCCGCCTGCTCGGCCAGGAAGGCCATCGGATTGCACTCATACAGCAGACGCAGCTTGCCCTGAGGATGGCTGGCGGTGCTTGGGTAGAGGTAGATCCCGCCTTTCAGCAGGTTACGATGGAAATCCGCGACCAGCGAGCCGATGTAACGTGAGGTATAAGGACGGTGCGTTGGCAGATCCTCTTCCTGACAGAACTTCAGATATTTCTTCACACCCTGCGGGAAACGAATGTAGTTACCTTCGTTAATCGAGTAGGTGTAACCGGTTGGTGGATAGGTCATACGTTCGTGGCTGAGGCAGAACACACCCAGTGACGGATCGTAAGTAAACGCATGCACGCCTGCACCGGTGGTGTACACCATCATGGTGGATGAGCCGTAAACCACGTAACCGGCAGCAACCTGCTTGTTGCCTGGCTGCATGAAGTCCGCTTCAACCACTGGCGTACCCGGCTCGCTGACGCGATGATAAATAGAGAAAATGGTACCTACGGAAACGTTAACGTCGATGTTAGAAGAACCATCCAGTGGATCCATTAACACCACGTACTTACCGTTTTCCTCACCTTCAAAGATAACGAACTCGTCTTCTTCCTCAGAAGCGATACCGGCGACGATGCCACGTGCTTTCAGTGCTGCCTTCAGTTTTTCGTTAGCGAACAGATCCAGTTTCATCTGCTGTTCACCCTGAACATTTTCCACACCACTGGCACCGAGAATATCCACTAAACCGGCTTTATTGATGTCGCGGTGGATAATTTTGGCACCCAGCTTGATAGCTGAAATCAGCGCCGTCAGTTCACCTGTGGCGTGCGGAAAGTCGTGCTGCTTCTCGACGATAAATTCGCCCAACGTTTTCATAACACATTCCCTGAATCTTCGATGGAGTGGCAGCACGCGTAACAGTCTGCCAACGGATGCGTACGCAGTTTAGCCGATTGAACTTCAAAAACCATAGTCCTAATCCGTTTCTTCCGTCTGCGAGCGGCGTTACACTGTGCGCCGAACTTTTGAGTAATGGATCATGTTATGCGCATTCACATCCTCGGGATTTGTGGCACTTTTATGGGTGGTCTGGCGGTGCTGGCTCGTTCACTGGGTCATCAGGTGACCGGTTCAGACGCCAACGTTTACCCGCCAATGAGTACACTGCTCGAACAGCAAGGCATTGAATTAACGGAAGGTTATGACGCCAGTCAGCTTGATCCGGTGCCTGACTTAGTCATTATCGGCAATGCGATGACGCGAGGTAATCCTTGTGTGGAAGCAGTGCTGGAACGCAACATTCCCTACCTCTCTGGCCCTCAGTGGCTGCATGATTTCGTGCTGCGCGACCGCTGGGTGCTGGCCGTGGCCGGAACCCACGGTAAAACCACCACAGCCGGCATGGCAGCGTGGATTCTCGAGGCCTGCGGCCTTGAACCCGGCTTCATTATTGGTGGTGTGCCTGGAAACTTCGATGTCTCGGCAAAATTAGGAAAAAGTCCATTCTTCGTGATTGAAGCGGATGAGTACGACTGCGCGTTTTTTGATAAGCGTTCCAAGTTTGTCCATTACTCTCCACGAACCCTGATCCTCAACAACCTTGAGTTTGATCACGCCGATATCTTTGACGATCTGCGGGCGATCCAGAAACAGTTCCACCATCTGGTGCGGATCGTGCCGGGCCAGGGCAAGATCCTGCTGCCGGAACATGATCCTAACCTCAAACAGGTGATGGCGATGGGTTGCTGGAGCGAGCAGGAGAGCGTTGGCGAGCACGGGCGCTGGCAGGCGAAGAAGCTGACCAACGATGCGTCTCACTGGGAAATCTGGCTCGACGGTGAGAAAGTCGGGGAAGTGAACTGGGCGCTGGTGGGCGAACACAACATGCACAACGGCCTGATGGCAATTGCTGCCGCGCGGCATGTAGGTGTGAAGCCGGAAGATGCCGGCCAGGCGCTGAACACCTTTATCAATGCACGTCGCAGGCTGGAGCTGCGTGGCGAAGTGAATAACATCAAAGTCTATGATGACTTCGCTCACCATCCGACGGCCATTCTGGCGACACTGGCTGCCCTGCGCAGTAAAGTGGGTGGCAGAGCACGCATCCTGGCCGTGCTGGAGCCTCGCTCCAATACGATGAAGATGGGCGTCAGCAAAAACGACCTGGCGCCGTCGCTGGCGCGTGCTGATGAGGTCTTCCTGTTCCAGCCGCACCATATTCCGTGGCAGGTTTCAGATGTAGCAGAAGCGTGCATTCCGCCTGCGCACTGGAGCGCGGATATCGATACCCTGGTGGAAATGGTGGCTAAAGCCGCTCAGCCTGGCGACACGATTCTGGTGATGAGCAACGGCGGGTTTGGTGGCATTCATCAGAAGCTGCTGGACAGGCTGGCCTGAAAATCAGGCGCCCGTTTCGGGCGCTTTTTTTTAAAGCGTTATTGCCGTTAATATTATTTCCTGAATAAATCCCGCATAGTTTGAATCCGATCTGCTCACTCTTCCTTCAGTTGCCATATTTTCTTTATTAGTGTCTGAAACAGAAAGGCCACACCTGCCGGTTATTTTTAGCATCGTCTCTGTTGCAGCTGAGAAATAAATAATAATCAGAAGGATTGAGATTAAAGAAACAATTAACAGGTTTTCTTTATGTGGCATCTTATATTAATACAGGGTTTAAATATAAGTTAAATTTGGGTTAAATGAATTCGGATAATTCATTGCCCTTATTACTGAGAATAAGGACATTTTTATGGGAAAAAGTACAGCACGATCATTAGCTCTGGGCGTCACGCTGTTATGCACTTCGGCGGCAGCGCTGGCAACGGCTACGGTGGATTACCGGCACGAGTACCGTCTTCGCGACCGCACGCACTATGACAAGCTGGGGCTGAGTACCACACTGCCGGATAATATGTTTCTTGGCGTCGAAACCAAATTTAAAACCGGTGGCGCAGATCCAAAAGATAAATATTATAACGACACCGTGTTAAATGTGGTGGAAGTCACCTTTCTGAAGTCCTGGTACTGGGGGAACTGGACGCTATCGCCTTTTATTCAGCCGGAATTTAACTCCTCGCGCACCGAATGGAAGTTTGGTGTGGCACCCTGGTATAAAATTAATGACCGCTGGTCTGTTGGCGGATTATATCGCCTTGAACTGACCGATTATGCCCATGACGATCACTGCCGCACCGGGGGTATTGATTATTGCGATACTGACCGGCATCGCACGGCTAACCGTTTTGATCTCTATCTGCGGAATAAAACCGATCGCCTCACCACTACCTATAAGCTGGTGTATAAGCACGCGGATGCGAAACTGTTTGCTAATAAACATGATGACTATGAACAGGAGTTACAGTTCGATTATGCGCTTGGCAACGATCGCGTCTGGGTGCCTTACGTCACCTTTGGCGATATCGGACGTTCTGCTACATCGAGCGAACGCCAGTTGCGGCTGCGCACCGGTATTCTCTATATCTATCGGTAAGTGCTGCCGGGAGGCGGGCGAGACTGCCCGCCATGGCATTACTGCGCTTCGGCCAGCTCACGCAGATACTGGAAAATCTGACGGGCAGACTTCGGCGGCTTGTTGCCCGCTTTCTCTTTCTGCGCATTACGGATCATACTGCGTAACTGCTGACGATCGGCATCGGGATAAAGCGCAATCACGTCGCTCATCGCCTCATCACCTTGCTCAATCAGACGATCGCGCAGCATTTCCAGTTTATGGAACAGCGCAACCTGCTGGTTGTGGCGATTCTTGAGCTTATCCAGCGCAATGCGGATAGGCTCCACATCAATGCTGCGCAGCAGTTTACCGATCAGCTGCAGCTGACGGCGGCGACCCTCTTTCTTGATGCGCTGTGCCAGTTCGATCTCGGTGCGCAGGCGCTCATCCAGCGGGATTTTATCCAGCGAGTTTTTACCCAGATCAACCAGTTCGGCTCCCAGGCGCTTTAACTCTTCTGCATCGCGTTTAATTTCACTCTTACTGACCCAGATAATCTCTTCATCTTCTTCTTCGTCATTATCTGGCACATCGTCGAGCCACTCATCGGGCTGTCTGGTCATTTCCGGGCTCCCAAAAAAAAGAGGCTAATCCTACCAGTTTATCGGGTGACTGCGAAATTGTTCTCTGACTCTGATAGACTCAAATCATTCACACATAAGATTAGACGGCAGGTCGATGAACGTATCTACTCAGGTTGCAGAACAGCGAAAAGTACTGGAGCAGGCCATTGCGCAGGCACTTGAACTGGCTAAAGCAAGCACTGACAGCGCGGAAGTGGCTGTCAGTAAGACCACCGGCATCGGGGTCAGCACCCGTTATGGCGAAGTGGAAAACGTTGAATTTAACAGCGACGGTGCGCTGGGCATCACCGTTTATCATCAGAATCGTAAAGGCAGTGCCTCATCGACCGACCTCAGCCCGGATGCGATCAAACGTACCGTGCAGGCGGCGATTGATATTGCCCGCTACACCTCGCCCGATCCGTTTGCCGGTCTGGCCGACGCAGAGCTGCTGGCCTATGATGCGCCGGATCTGGATCTTTACCATCCGTGGGAAATTGACGCTGACCGCGCCATTGAACTGGCCGCGCAGGCGGAGCAGGCGTCACTGCGTGCCGACAAGCGAATTACCAACACCGAAGGCGGCAGTTTCAACAGCCACGTCGGCATTAAAGTCTTTGGCAACAGCCACGGAATGTTGCAGAGCTACTGCTCAAGCCGCCATTCGCTCTCCAGCTGCGTCATCGCTGAGCAGGATGGCAACATGGAGCGCGACTACGCCTATACCATTGGCCGTGCATTTGAAGATTTGAAAAGCCCGGAGTGGGTAGGAGCCGAGTGCGCGCGCCGTACGCTATCCCGTCTGGCCCCGCGTAAACTGCCGACCATGAAAGCCCCGGTAATTTTTGCCGCTGAAGTGGCGACCGGCTTGTTTGGTCATCTGGTTGGTGCGATCAGCGGCAGCAGCGTTTACCGTAAATCGACTTTCCTGCTGGATTCAATGGGTCAGCAGATTCTGCCGGAGTGGCTCACCATCAGTGAACAGCCACACCTGCTGAAAGGGCTCGCCTCTACGCCGTTCGACAGCGAAGGGGTGCGGACTCAGGCGCGCGACATCATCAAAGATGGCATATTGCAGACCTGGCTGCTGACCAGCTATTCCGCCCGTAAACTGGGTCTGACCAGTACCGGTCATGCTGGTGGTATTCATAACTGGCGCATTGCGGGTCAGGGCCACAGCTTTGACGACCTGCTGAAGCAGATGGGAACCGGATTAGTGGTGACCGAGCTGATGGGCCAGGGCGTCAGCGCCATTACCGGTGACTACTCACGCGGTGCAGCCGGTTTCTGGGTTGAGAATGGCGTCATTCAGTACCCGGTCAGCGAAGTCACCATTGCCGGCAATCTTAAAGAGATGTGGCACAACATGGTGACCATCGGTGACGATATTGAAACCCGCAGTAATATCCAGTGCGGTTCCGTGTTACTGCCTGAGATGAAGATAGCGGGCCAATAAAGATGAATTCCTGAAGCAGCCGGTTGGCTGCTTTTTTTTCATCACAATAAAAAGGAAGTAATGATGCGTAAGCATGTGATTGCAATGTTGTCGGCTTCTCTGTTGTTCTCCAGCGTCAGCCTCTATGCGGCAGATCTGGAGCAGGATATGGATACGCTCAATGCGAATCTGAAAATCGTTAAGAAAACGGACAGTGCGCAGGAGATGCAGCAGGCGTTAACCAAAATGCGAACCGCGGCGCAGGATGCCAAAAAGTCGACGCCCGATAAGCTGGAAGGTCAGCCTGCTGACAGTGCGCAGATCAAAGACTACCACGCGGGCCTTGACTCACTTATCGCACAGATTGACGTGGTCAGCGCGCTGGCGAAAGCTAACAACGTGGACGACGCAAAGCGCGAAGCCGCTAAATTTGATGACATCCGTAATACCAACCATAAGAAATTCCGCTAATCCGACCGCCGGTCAGCCCGACCGGCGGTTTTTACCATCACTTCTGCTTATCACCGCACCGTAAACCATCGCCCGGCAGTCTGGCTGCCGCACAACATCACCGCCTTGCGAGGCTAATGGCATCATTTTGCGCATTTTGCGACGCATATCGCACTAAGCGTGCAGCCTGCGATCTGACGCACAACCTTCACTTCAATTTCCACTTACTGCTGGAAATGTTGCCTCTCCACAGCCGGGGTGATGACCGCTAATTTATTTCTAACGCGAATTATCCGGTTTAACAGGAGTAGCAAGGTGAGCAATAACGGCGTCCCGGTGTATGAAGCGCCACCGGAGAAAGTGCAACAGCTGGCTGACAGCGTGATGACGCAGATTGCGGCGATCTATCAGCAGCATGGCATTCAGCCCAACGCGGTCCAGCAGCAGATGCTGCAATCGCATGTCGGGGCCATGGCGTCACGTTCGCTGAGCGGGGAGCCGCTGCCGGAAGTGGAAGCGGAGCTGTTTGAGGATATTCCGCCTGAAACGGTCGCGCTGGCGCAGCAGGTCGTCGACCTGTTCGGCAATCTCCCCCGCGAAGAGGCCTGGCTGCTGTCTGTGCATATTGAAGTCGCGCGATCAAATAACTGAAGAGGAACACACCATGGTAACAGTAGTGATTGGCGATCGTTTAGGTAAGGGCCAGAAAGTGGCGGCGGGCATCGAGAAAGCGGGTGGTCGTGCTGTCGTGGTGCCAGGCGTGGCCGCTGACATGAAGCTGGGTGACGTGATGAAGGCAGAAAACGCCGATTTCGGCATCTCGTTCTGCGGCAGCGGCGGCGCGGGTGCTATCACCGCGCAGAACAAATATGGCTACAAAGCCAAACACGGCATGCGTTCTGTTGACGAAGGCGTCACCGCCATCAATGAAGGCGCCACGGTGCTGGGCTTCGGCTTTATGGATAAAGAAGAGTTAGGCGAACGGCTGGTGCAGGCCTGGAACAAGAAGCACGGCAGCTGATTATGAAAGAACACTACGTTACCCAGGTGACGGTTGAGGGCAAAGGCGACACCAAAGCGAAAGCCTTTGCCGATGCCCTGAGTCGTGTGCAGAACCAGGTTCTGCGCGCGACGCAAAAAATTCTGCTGCGCATCGAACCTCAGGATGTCCGGGTGCTGCGCGCGCAGGAGAGCGTCAGAACCGAGAAGTTTCTCTTTTTCTTTCTGGCGCGCCAACGGCGGAGCTTCAGCGTGACGCTGGAGATCACCGTCAGCGTCACCGTTTTCGACACCGAGCAGGTGACGTTCACGGCGGCATCATAAAACAGAACCTGTTTACATCAGCCCGCCGTTTGCCCATTCCACTGCTGTAGCGATAGCGCGGCGGTCAGGCCGGGGCGATGCGGCGGCGCGGATAGGGCGGGTAAAAACGACAACAAGGTACAACAACATGTTTTTAATCATTTTGTTTAAGTCGTTGATCATTGGGGGCCTGGTAGGCGTCGGCGTTGGCGCGGGGGCTGCACGTATGTTCCACGCGCCCACCACCCAGGGCATGGGGGCGTTTCGTACGCTGGGCGAGCTGAACTCGTGTGAAGGCGATCCGGCATCTCATTTCTCCTTTGGTCTTGGCTTCTTTTTCAATGCCTGGGCATCGTCTGTCGCAGCCGGTTCATTCACGCAGGATGTGGACCATCGCATCATTCCAAACTGGGGTGCGGCTGCCCTGATGGTGAAGAATCGTAATGTGGCGGAGACGCTGCACGATCCGAAAAAAATGGCCATCGCCTGCGGCATCATCGGCATGATCGTGGTCGCATTCCTCAATTCTACCGCCTCTGCTGTGCCGGCTGCGCTGCAGGTGACGGCGGTCAAAGTGCTGGTGCCCGCCGCAAACCTGCTGGTGAACACCGTCATGCCGGTCATCTTCTGGCTGGCGGCGATCGATGCAGGCAAAAAATCAGGCTTCTGGGCCACCATTTTTGGCGGTCTGGCGCAGCTGATCATGGGCAACGCCGTACCAGGCCTGGTGCTGGGGATCCTGATCGGTAAAGGCGTGGAAGAGAGCGGCTGGAACCGGGTCACCAAAGTAATGATGACCGCCATCGTGCTGCTGTTTGTGCTGAGCGGCTTCTTCCGCGGTTTCGACATGAAGCTGCTGCAGTCCTTCCAGCTCGGCATTCCCGGCTGGCTCGACATGATCCACAACTCAGTCAGCGGCAAATAAGAGGCGATGCGATGAACGAAAATAAAGGCTTCTGGTACGCCGACTGGTCTTTCCCGATCTTTGTTGGCCTGCTCTCCTCGGGGGTTTTCGCCGGGACCCACATGTATTACCTCTATGGCATTGGCGCGTTTAACGAAGTGGCGTTTGTCTCGATGCTGCGCGCCGGCATGGAAACCGGCGTCTACGGTGCGGTCGCCGCCTTTGGTGCCAGCTTCCTGTTTGCCCGCATTATCGAAGGCTCGCTGGTGGGCATTCTCGATATCGGCGGCGCGATCCAGACCGGGGTCGGGCTGGGTGTGCCGGCACTGCTGCTGGGGGCGGGCATCATCTTCCCCGTAGCGAACTTCGCAGCTTCGCTGGCGACGGGCCTGGTGATTGGCGTGGCGATTGGCTACCTGATCATTCTGGCGCGTAAATTCACCATCAATCAGAGCGACTCCACCTACGGCGCAGACGTGATGATGGGTGCAGGTAATGCTTCAGGCCGCTTTCTGGGGCCGCTGATCATCCTGTCCGCCATGGCGGCCTCCATTCCGATTGGTCTGGGCTCGCTGCTGGGTGCGCTGCTGTTCTATCTCTGGAACAAGCCGATTACCGGCGGTGCCATCCTCGGCGCGATGATCCTGGGTGCACTGTTCCCGATTGCCCTCTGATCTCACCGGCAGCCCGGCAGCGGGCTGCCGTTAAGGAGAAACCATGTACGACTTGATTATCCGCAATGCGCGCCTCAGCGATGAGCAGGTGGTCGATATTGCGTTGCAGGATGGCCGCATTGCTGCCATCGGCAAGGTGCAGGGCAGCGCACCGCGTGAGCGCGATCTGGCGGGCCGCTACTACCTCAGCGCGGGCTGGATCGACTCCCACGTTCACTGCTATCCCAAATCACCGATTTACCATGATGAAGCAGACGCGATTGGCGTGGCGCATGGCGTCACCACGGTGGTCGATGCGGGCAGCACCGGCGCAGAACACATCGATGACTTCTACCAGCTGACGCGCGCGGCGCAGACCCAGGTCTATGCGCTGATCAATATCGCCCGCACCGGCATCGTCACTCAGAATGAGCTGGCCGATATGACGCAGATCGATGGCGAGGCGGTGCAGCAGGCCGTGGCTCGACTGCCCGATTTTATTGTCGGCCTCAAGGCGCGCATCAGCAGCAGCGTGGTCGGTCAGAACGGCGTTCAGCCGCTGATCAAAGCCAAAGCGATCCAGCAGGAGAGCGGCGGTCTGCCGCTGATGGTTCATATCGGCAATAATCCACCCAATCTCGACCAGATTGCGGATCTGCTGACCACGGGCGACATCATCACGCACTGCTTTAATGGCAAACCCAACCGCATTCTGACGCCGCAGGGTGAACTCAAAGCGGCGGTAAAACATGCCATCGCACGTGGCGTAAAACTCGATGTTGGCCACGGCAGCGCCAGCTTCAGCTTCGAGGTCGCCCGCGTGGCGATTGCGCAGGGCATTCTGCCCGACACCATCAGCTCTGACATCTACTGCCGTAATCGCCTGACCGGGCCGGTTCACAGCCTGGCGCATGTGATGTCGAAATTCTTCAGCGTCGGCATGATGCTGCCGCAGGTAATCGACTGCGTGACGGTCAATGCCGCCACCGGACTGCGCCTGCAGCGCAAGGGCCAGCTGAAAGTGGGTTACGACGCCGACCTGACTGTTTTTAGCGTCAAAGAGGAAATCCGGCCCTTTATCGATTCAGAAGGTGAACAGGTAACCGGTGAGAAGCATCTGGTTCCGCTGGCGGCCGTGGTCGCTGGTACGTGGATCGCGACAGAAGAAGGAATAGCGCATGACCTCGGTATATGAAAAGTATGGCCTGAAGCCGGTAATTAACGCCTCTGGCCGTATGACGATCCTCGGCGTCTCTACGCCGTCGAGTGACGTGATCGATACGGTGAAGTACGGCCTCGACCACTACTTCGAAATGAAAGATCTGGTGGATAAGACCGGTGCTTATATCGCCGGTCTGCTGAAGGTGGAGAACGCGCTGGTGGTCTCCTGCGCCTCCGCAGGAATCGCCCAGTGCGTGGCGGCGGTGATAGTGAAAGACAATGACTGGCTGGTGGATAACCTGCACGCCGCACCGCTGACCATCCCGCACCAGATTGTGGTGCCGAAAGGGCACAACGTGAACTATGGCGCCCCGGTCGGCAGCATGGTGGCACTGGGTGGCGGGCAACTGGTGGAAGCGGGTTACAGCAACGAGTGCTCAACTGCCCAGCTGGCGGCGGCGATCACGCCGCAGACCGCAGCAATCCTCTATGTGAAATCGCATCACTGCGTGCAAAAGAGCCATCTCGATGTAGCGCAGGCCGCGGCGGTTGCGCGTGAGCATGGTGTACCGCTGATCGTCGATGCAGCCGCGGAAGAGGATCTGCAGTGCTACTACCAGGCGGGCGCCGATCTGGTGATCTACAGCGGCGCAAAAGCGATTGAAGGGCCGACCAGCGGGCTGGTGATTGGCAGACACCACTACGTTGAGTGGGTCAAACGCCAGACCAACGGCATTGGCCGCGCAATGAAAGTGGGCAAAGAGGGGATTCTGGGGCTGACCCAGGCAATCGAAAACTATCTGACGCAGCCAAAAATCAGCGGCGCGCAGATGGTGGAAAAAATGACGCCGTTTATTGAGCAGCTCAATGGCCTGAATGGCGTGACGGCCCGCATCGTGTGGGATGGTGCCGGACGCGATATTGCCCGCGCTGAGATCGCCTTTGACGAAGCCGCGATCCAGCAGCGCACCGGCGATCTGGTGCAGGCGCTGAAAAAGGGCGACGTCGCGATCTACTTCCGTGGCTACAAAGCTAACGAGGGGATCATTGAAGCAGACGTGCGCAGTGTCAGCGCCGATCAACTGAACACTATTTTTACCCGCATTCAGGCACTGTTAAACGGAGAGAAACACGCATGACGCTGACCCCCAACTTTTATCAGGATCGTCTCTGCCTTAACGTTCTGGCGGGATCAAAAGAGAATGCCCGCGCCATCTGGCAGGCAGCAGAAGGTCACGTGCTGGTCGGCGTGCTGTCAAAAAACTACGCCAGCAATGACGCCGCTATCGCTGATATGCGTGAGTATGCCGCGCTGATTGATAATGCGCTGTCGGTGGGGCTGGGTGCGGGTGATCCTAATCAGTCACAGATGGTGAGTGAGATCTCCGCGGTGCTGCAACCGCAGCATGTGAACCAGGTCTTTACCGGCGTCGCCACCAGTCGTGCGCTGCTGGGCCAGTCACAGACCATCGTGAACGGTCTGATCTCGCCCACCGGCACGCCGGGTCAGGTGAAAATCTCTACCGGACCGCGCAGCGCAAAACAGCAGGACGGGATCGTGCCTATCGAAACGGCGATTGCGATGCTGCAGGATATGGGCGGCAGCTCGGTGAAATATTTCCCGATGGGCGGTCTGCAGGCGGTGGATGAGTATCGCGCCGTGGCGGAAGCCTGTGCAAAACTCGATTTCTGGCTGGAGCCCACCGGCGGTATCGATCTGGAGAATTTCGGCGAGATCGTGCGCATTGCGCTGGAGTCCGGCGTCAGCAAAGTGATCCCGCACGTCTACAGTTCGATCATCGACAAAGCCAGCGGAGAAACCCGCATCGAAGATGTGCAGCAGCTACTGGCTATCTGTAAAACGCTACTGGCGTAGAGATCGACACGATCAGCCTGCAGCAGGCCGATCGCGCAACATGGACGTTGTGTGACGATCGCCGTAGGCTGATGTTCCCACTTTCTGTCTGCAAACAGGTAACGCTTGTGAGATTTCCCAATCAGCGCCTCGCGCAACTGTTCGATGCCCTGCAAAACGAAACGCTGCCTCAGGATGAGCTGGCGCGGCGTTTTGCCGTCTCGACCCGCACCGTGCGCACCGATATCACGGCGCTGAATGCGCTGCTGGCAGAGCATGGCGCGCAGTTTATCCTGAGCCGTGGCGCGGGCTATCAGCTGAAGATTGAGGATGCTCAGCGCTTTCAGCATCTGCAGCAGCACACCGCGTCGCCGCTACGGGTGCCACGCAGCTCGCCAGACCGGGTTCGCTACCTGCTGACCCGCTTTCTCACTGCGGCCTATTCGCTGAAACTTGAAGAGCTGGCCGAAGAGTGGTTTGTCAGCCGCGCCACCCTGCAGAATGATATGGCAGAAGTCCGCGAATGGCTGGGGCGCTATCACCTCACTATTGAAAGCAAGCCACACTACGGCATGAAGCTGTTCGGCAGCGAAGTGGCGATTCGGACCTGCCTGACCGATCTGTTATGGCAAATCGATCAGGCGCAGCCGGAGAGTCCGCTGCTGACGATTGAAGCGCTCAACAGCGGCATGCTGGAGACGCTGCGCCCGCTGCTGCAAAACTGCTTTGCCCAGCACAATATTCGTCTCAGCGATGAGGGCGAGCGCTATCTGCGGCTTTACTGCGCCGTGGCGGTGCGTCGCATCAGTGAAGGCTATCCGCTAAACGATCCGGGAGCCGAGGAGATTGGTGATGAGGTGCGTGAAGCGGCACATCAGCTGATTAATCTGATGCGCCCGCTGGTCAGCAAACCGATTTCACCAGCGGAAGAGAACTGGCTGCGGGTCAATATTGCGGCGCGGCGCATTCAGGCGATCGCCCCCAGCGCTATTAATGCCGATGACGCCGACGCGCTGGTGGATTACCTGCTCAGCTTTATCAACACCCACTACAACTTCAATCTGCAAAACGATCAGCAGCTGCGTGCCGATCTGCTCACCCACATCAAAACCATGATTACCCGGGTGCGCTATCAGATCCACATTCCCAACCCCTTGCTCAGCAACATCAAGCAGCACTATCCGATGGCCTACGATGTCACCTTAGCGGCGGTAACCAGCTGGGGGAAATATACCCCGTATGTTATCTCCGAAAATGAGATCGGCTTTCTGGTGCTGCATATTGGCGTCGGGCTGGAGCGCCACTATGACGTCGGCTATCAGCGCCATCCGCAGGTGCTGCTGGTGTGCGACAGCGGTAACTCTACGCTGCGCATGATTGAGGCAATGCTGCTGCGTAAATACCCGCAGTTACAGGTCACGGCGCGCCTGTCACAGCGCGAATATGAGGCGCGCAGCCGTATCGACGAAGATTTTGTTATCTCGACCATCCGGCTCAGTGAAAAAGAGAAACCGGTGGTGGTGATGTCACCGTTTCCCACCGGTTTTCAGCTGGAGCAGATTGGCAAGCTGGTGCTGGTCGACCGGACCCGGCCCTATATGTTGGCGAAATTTTTTGATGCCCAGCATTTTCATATTGTTGACAGGCCGATGACCCAGTCTGAACTGTTTCGTCAGCTGTGCGATCAGCTGCAGGCGGAGGGCTTTGTGGATGCGGCGTTCTGTCCGTCGGTTGAAGAGCGTGAAGCGATTGTCAGCACCATGCTGGGCGAAGGGATCGCACTGCCGCACTCGCTGGGACTGCTGGCAAAGAAAACCGTGGTCTATACCGTGCTGGCACCGCACGGCATCGCGTGGGGCGACGATACCGCTTATGTCATCTTCCTGCTGGCAATCAGCAAAAGTGAGTATGAAGAGGCAATGGCGATATACGATCTGTTTGTGACGTTCCTGCGTGAACGGGCGATGACCCGCCTGCGGGACAGCAGCGATTTCAACAGCTTCAGGGCGGTAGCGATGGATTGCCTGAGCCGGTCTTAGCTTCGCCCTGAAACCATGATACTTAGTTTTTCTTCGCCAGCAGGCGCGGGATCTCGCGCAGACACCAGGATTTGGCTTCGCCCATGCTGTCACGTCGCCACGCCATAATAATATCGACCTCGCGGGTATACTCCGGACTCACCACCCGCAGGCGGCCTTCGGCAATATCCTGCTCGACTAATGAATAGGGCATGGTTGCCACGCCCAGGCCCGCCAGCAGCGCACGGCGCTTGTCGTCCATGCTGCTCACGGTCAGGCGCTGCTGCTTATCCAGCAACTGCACGGTCAGCACCGGACGCTCACGTGCGGTATCCGCAACCGCAATGCCACGGTATTTCACCCGCGTTACTTCAGACTGCGGTTCCGGCTCGTTATGAATCGGGTGATCCGCACTGGCGACGTAGACGCTCATCATGGTGTAGAGCTTGCGGGTGTTGATCTCGGTAGAGGCGCGGAAGTGCATATCGGGGGCAATCACGATATCGGCGCGGCCCTGTTCCAGTCTTTCCCATGCGCCCGCCAGCACTTCCGTCACCAGCGAAAACTGCGTGTTGGCTTTGTCGGCCAGACGGGTCACCAGCGGAAACAGTGCATCAATGGGCACCAGCGCTTCGGTAACAATGGTCAGATGGGTTTCCCAGCCACGCGCCAGCGCTTCCGCATCGGTGGTGAGCTTGTCGGCCGCTTCCAGCAGTACCCGGCCACGCTCCAGCAGCATGCGTCCCACGTTGGTAAATTTGGTACGGTGACCGGAGCGGTCAAACAGCACCACATCCAGCTCCTCTTCCAGCTTCTGCATGGTGTAGCTGAGGGCGGAAGGCACGCGCCCCAGTTCATCTGCGGCTGCTGCGAAACTGCCACGCCGATCAATCGCATCCATAACGCGTAACGATTCAAGGGTTAACGCACGCTCTTTAGCCATCCCGGTTCTCTGTCAGGAAATTTGAACATGCCGGGCAGATTAACTGGCTAACAATCCGGCGTCCAGACTTTTACCATAGGTGCATAAAGTCCGTGGCCGATCCTCGTCACCGGATGCCGGAGGTAAATAATGATAACGACACGCAGTGCGTCCGCCTGTGGTCAGGCCGATTTCGGCTGGTTACAGGGCCGCTACAGTTTCTCTTTTGGCCACTATTTTGATCCCAAACTGATGGGTTACGCGTCGCTGCGCGTACTGAACCAGGAAGTGCTGGCACCGGGTGCCGCTTTTCAGCCGCGCACTTATCCTCAGGTCGATGTGCTGAACATCGTGCTGCAGGGTGAAGCCGAATACCGCGACAGTGAAGGCAACACGATCAGCGTGCGGGAAGGGGAAGCGCTGCTGCTCTCTGCTCAGCCCGGAGTGAGTTACACCGAAATTAACCTGAGCAAAGATCGCCCGCTGACGCGCATGCAGCTCTGGCTGGCCGCCTGTCCAGAGCGCGAAAATCCGCGGATGCAGAAAATAGCCCTGACGGAAGGTCGCGTGTCTCAGCTGATTGCTTCGCCGGATGGCGTGGACGACAGCCTGCAACTGCGTCAGCAGGTGTGGATCCATCAGGTCGAGCTGGCACCGGGCGAACATTACTCGCTGCCGATACAGGGGCCGCGAGCCTATCTGCAGTCGATTCACGGTTCGCTGGAGGCGATGTCCGGCACGGATCATCAGGAGAAGCTGGGCTGTGGCGATGGTGCCTTTTTGCAGGAAGAGAGGCAGTTGCAGTTGACTGCAAAAACCGCGACCCGCGCGCTGGTTATCGACATTCCGGTCTGAAAACCGGGCAATAAAAAAGGCGGCCAGGGCCGCCTTTTTGCGCTTTTACCGGTTACTTCAGCATGGTAAAGGCGGTGGTGACGTGCTTCACGCCACTGACGCGGCTGGCAACATCGGCCGCGGCCTGCGCTTCCTGTTGCGTCACCAGACCCAGCAGGAACACTTCGCCATTCTCGGTCGTCACCTTCACGTTGGAGGATTTCACCTGATCGCTGCCCAGCAGTTGCGAGCGAATTTTGGTGGTGATCCAGGTGTCGGACGACGTGGTGCCCAGCGTCACTTTCTGGCCGATGCGGATCTCGTTGTAGACTTCGGTTGCGCCATCAACGCCCATGGTGATCTGTTTGGCACGATTGGCGATCTCCTGCGAAGGTGCCTGGCCGGTCAGCAGCACTTTGCCCTGATAAGCCGTGGCGATGACGCGGGCATCGGTTTTAATCTGCTGATCTTTCGCCAGCGCGTTAGTGACGCGCAGCTCCAGGGTGCCGTCATCAACCTGCGTCCCTACCGAGCGGGGATCGGTCGCCGTTTTGGTGGCAACCGCTGCGCCGCCAGCCACAACCGCAACGCAGCCCTGCAGCAGCATGGCGGTTAACAGAATAGCTATAGCATTCAATGCTTTCATTCGTGCTCCTTCGGTCATTCCTGATGGGGAAAGAGAGTGTTATCGATCAGATCGCATAAGCAATTAACGGTGAGCATATGCATCTCCTGAATACGGGCGCTGCGGTGCGACGGAATGCGGATTTCCACATCCTGCGGACCCAGCAGTCCGGCGAGCTCTCCGCCATCATACCCGGTAAGCGCAACGATAGTCATATCGCGTGTTACCGCCGCTTCTACCGCCTTGACGATGTCGCGGGTGTTGCCCCGGGTTGAGATAGCCAGTAACACATCGCCTGCGTGTCCCAGTGCGCGTACCTGCTTGGCATAGATTTCATCATGCAGACGGTCGTTACCAATCGCGGTCAGCATCACGTTGTCGGCACTTAAGGCCAGCGCCGGTAAGCTGGGGCGTTCGGTCTCAAAACGGTTGATCATGCTGGCGGCGAAGTGCTGGGCATTGGCAGATGAAGCACCGTTACCACAGCTCAGGATTTTATTGCCATTCAGTAGCGACTGCACCAGCGTCATGGCCGCGCGCGAGATAGCATCGGGCAACGCCTCGGCTGCGGCAATCTGGGTTTGAATACTTTCGGTAAAACACGCTTTAATTCTTTCCTGCACACGACCACCTGGTTCTAAACGTCTGCATTAAAGGCATTCGGCAGCCACTCGAGCGCCGTGCCGGTAATGGCGATGATGTCGAAACGGCAATTCACTGTTTCAAAACTGCCGCCGCGTTGCGCCAGCCAGAGAGCGGCAGCGCGCAGCAGCTTTTGTTGTTTATTCCGGGTAACGCTGGCAAGTGCGCCACCGTAACGCGCATCGCGCCGGTAGCGGACTTCAACAAACACCCAACAGTGCCCGTCACGCATAATCAGGTCAAGTTCACCATTGCGAAAGTGAACATTGCTGGCGACCCATATCAGGCCAGCCTGCTCCAGATAGCGCCGGGCATCTTCTTCATGCCCGGCACCAATCTGACGGCGATTTAGTTGGCCGGTGCGATTTCGCCCCGACGATACTGGTTCCATGTCAACTTCCTGTTGATCACACAATCCGTGTCGGCGCTGAGCTTGCCGGTATTGCCATCCAGCGTAAAGCCAGGAGACTGACGCATCTGGTTGAAGTGATTCGCCAGCGTCCAGGCATCCATACCCATGGCATAGAGACGCACCAGCGAGTAGTCATTATTGAATGACTTTGAGGTCTGCTGCATCAGGCCAGGGTTGCTGCCGGAGAGCAGCGGAATATCGCTGAACTGCAGGCCATCCATTTCCAGACGGAAGTCCGGGCCGGCACCCGCCTGCGCGCTGCGCGAGCTGGCATACAGCGAAATGTTGCTGCGGCTGCCGGTGCGCATGGCAATCATAGGCTTGATCAGCTGCAGTTCATCCTGCGTGGAGACGATGTAGACCGCATCGACGCCGCCACCGCTGCTGGTGCTGACCACATCTGGCGTGCTCTGTTGCGGTGCCGGAATGGTCAGGCCCGCAATCGAAACACCCTGCGGCTCAGCAGGTGCAGCGTTCACCGGCGTACCCGATAAGCTGATGCCCGCACCGCTGTTGATGCCCTGTTTCAGCTCAGATGTCGAGCCAAATCGCTGCTGCATGACGGTGCTGCCACCCAGTTTCTGCCACTCCTGAGCAAAAGCGTTGGTGACGCGATCGCCCAGTCCGCTGCGCGGCACCAGCAACAGCGGCTGGCGTTTGCCCTGATCCCAGATATGGTGCGCGGCATCGCGCGCTTCGTCTTCAGGAGAAAGCGCAAAGTAACAAATATTCGGATGGTTCTGGATCTTCTCCGGCTCATTAAGCGCCAGCACATTCAGTGGCGTCTGGCTGTTAGCGACCTTCTCAACGTTGCTCTTCAGCAGCGGGCCGACCACGATAGTCGCGCCATCCTGCTGTGCCTGCTGCATCACCTGCTCAATCGGCTGGCTGCTGGTGTCATAGACTTTGATCTGGGCGTTGCTGGCCGGTGCGGCAGTAGCAGGCTGAGACTGGGGCTGTGACTGAGGTTGAGTTGTGGTGTCGGCAGACTGCTGCGGTGCGCTGATGGGATCGGCAGCCGATCCCGCGGCACCGGCAGGTTGCGTGCTGGCCGTCGCATCTGCAGCGGCAGGCTGGGCAGCAGCAGGCTGAGCGACCGGTGCGGAGACGCCATTCTTCGCATCGTTAAAGCCTTTCTGAATCGCATTCGCGAACACCTGCGCCTGGCCGTTCAGCGGCAGCAGCAGCGCGATGATGCTGGTTGAGGCTTTAGTGTAGTTCTGCATCTGGCTCAGCTGCGTCGGCAGCGTTTTGGCCGCCGGGTTCTGTGGATAGCGGGTCTGCCAGTCTTTGATGCCTGACTTCAGCATCTCCGCATCCTGCGCGTTGGCGCGCCAGACCGCGAGCAGATCGAGCCAGCCCTGCAGCACATTTTCGTCGGCATTAATCACCAGGTTGCTGGCCTCCTGCGGCGACATCTGCGTCAGTGTCTGCCAGGTGGCGTCAATGTTGGCCTGATGATCGGTGCCTTTCAGCAGCGGCTCCTGCGCAATATAGGTGCGCAGCAGTGAGAGTGAAGGGCGACCCTGGGCGCTGGCGATCTGCAGGCTGTAATAACGCGCCAGCTGATCCTGCGACAGCGAACCGGTTTTCACCTGTGCTAACAGGGGTTCAGCCTCTTTGGTTTTCTGCTGTGAAATCAGCAATTGCGCTTTCAGCAGCAGGGATTCCTGTTGCTGAGTCTCAGAGAGCTGCTGCGGCAACTGGCTCAGTTGCTGGGTCGCCTCAGGATACTTTCCTTCCTTCAACAGGGCGCGGATTGCGAGTAATTGCCAGTCGGTCTTGCTATCATCGCTGCTTTGCTGCGCTTGCTGCAGATAGTAAGCGGAGCTGGCGGTGACTGGCCCCTGAATATTGACGGTTGAGGTTTGCGGCCCCTGACCGCTACATGCGGCTAAAATCAGCCCAGCAAGAATGACAGGCAGAAAGCGTCCTGCTTTATGACGAACGACTTTTGAAGGAAGCATACTGTATCCAGTGATGTTTTTTTCAAGATGCTCAATATTAAATCGGCAATTCGGATGAAACAATGAAACAACTCGATCGGGCAGAGATTTCTGCCAGCACGCTCTACATCGTTCCAACCCCGATTGGTAATTTGGGTGATATCACCCAGCGGGCGCTGACGGTGCTTTCGAGCGTCGATCTGGTCGCTGCGGAAGATACACGTCATACCGGGCTGTTGCTACAACATTTCGCCATCAATGCGCGACTCTTCTCACTTCATGACCACAACGAGCAGCACAAGGCTGAACTGCTGTTAACGAAGCTGCAGGAGGGTCAAAGCATAGCCTTAGTTTCCGATGCTGGCACGCCGCTGATCAACGATCCGGGCTACCATCTGGTGCGTCGCTGCCGTGAAGCGGGTATTCGTGTGGTGCCGCTGCCCGGTGCCTGTGCTGCCATTGCCGCGTTAAGTGCTGCAGGACTGCCATCCGATCGTTTCTGTTACGAAGGGTTTCTGCCCGCCAAAACCAAAGGCCGCTGCGATGCGCTGCGGGCGCTGGTACAGGAGCCACGCACGCTGATTTTTTATGAATCGACCCACCGTCTGATCGACAGTCTGCAGGATATGGTGAGTGAGCTGGGGGCTGAACGCTACGTCGTGCTGGCGCGCGAGCTGACCAAGACCTGGGAGTCAATTTACGGTGCACCGGTTGGCGAACTGCTGGCCTGGGTGAAAGAAGATGAGAATCGTCGTAAAGGTGAAATGGTGCTGATTGTTGAAGGGCACAAGGTCGATGACGAAGACGCGTTACCGGCCGATGCGCTGCGTACGCTGGCGCTGCTGCAAAAAGAGCTGCCACTGAAGCGCGCCGCTGCGCTGACCGCTGAGATCCACAGCGTGAAGAAAAATGCCCTCTATAAGTATGCGCTGGAGCAGCAAGAGGCGTGACAAATGCCGGCGAATGTCCTATTATCCCGCGCCGAAGCTGACCAGACAGTCGCCGCTTTGTCGTCGTCCTCACTTGTGGGGAGACGGGCAGAGGGGAGGAAAGTCCGGGCTCCATAGGGCAGGGTGCCAGGTAACGCCTGGGAGGCGCAAGCCTACGACCAGTGCAACAGAGAGCAAACCGCCGATGGCCCAGAAATGGGATCAGGTAAGGGTGAAAGGGTGCGGTAAGAGCGCACCGCGCGACTGGCAACAGTTCGTGGCACGGTAAACTCCACCCGGAGCAAGGCCAAATAGGGGTTCACAAGGTACGGCCCGTACTGAACCCGGGTAGGCTGCTTGAGCCAGTGAGCGATTGCTGGCCTAGATGAATGACTGTCCACGACAGAACCCGGCTTAACGGTCAGCTTCGACTTTTTACCAGAAACCCCGCCTCGGCGGGGTTTTTGCTTTTGCGGGCCTGGTGCAGGCAGCGATGAATGACTGTCCACGACGCTCTCTATGAAAAGAACGCGGCTTAACGGTCAGCTTCGACTTTTTACCAGAAACCCCGCCTCGGCGGGGTTTTTGCTTTTTGGCGCTAACAACATTTAACCGCGGCCGTGCGGTTCATCCCAGTCAAACGCCGGGCCCAGCGAAATGACGCCGCTCGGGTTGATGGTCTTGTGGCTGCAGTAGTAGTGATGACGGATATGCGGCAGATTGACTGTCTCCGCAATGCCCGGCATCTGATAGATATCACGCAGGAAACCGCTGAGGTTTCTGTAATCACCGATCCGGTGACGATCGCATTTGAAGTGGGTCACATAGACCGGATCAAAGCGCACCAGCGTGGTCCACAAACGCAGATCCGCTTCGGTCAGCTGATCGCCGGTGAGATAGCGATGCTGGCCCAGGACCTGCTCCAGGCGCGACAGCGAATGAAACAGCGCAGTGACAGCCTCATCGTACGCGGATTGCGACGTGGCGAAGCCCGACTTATAGACGCCATTATTCACGGTGTCGTAGATCCAGCCATTCAGCTCATCAATTTTTTCACGCAGCGCAACGGGATAGTAGTCACCGGCACGGGCGCCCACCGCATCAAACGCACTGTTGAACATGCGGATGATATCCGCCGACTCATTGCTGACGATGGTGTTCTGCTGTTTGTCCCACAATACTGGCACGGTGACACGCCCGCTGTATTGCGGATCGGCGTGCAGATAGAGTTGATAAAGGAACTCGTTCTGGTAGAGCTTATCGCCAGTCGCATCCTGAAAGGTGTCATCGAACGTCCAGCCATTCTCCAGCATCAGTGGATGCACCACGGAGACATCGATCATGCTGTCCAGACCTTTCAGCTGGCGCATCAGCAGCGTGCGGTGCGCCCAGGGGCAGGCCAGCGAGACATAAAGATGATAGCGATCGCGCTCAGCGGCAAATCCCGCTTTACCTGACGGACCGGCGCTGCCATCCGGCGTTACCCAGTTGCGAAAAGCCGACTCTGAACGCTTGAAACGTCCACCGGTAGATTTGGTGTCGTACCAGATGTCATGCCAGACACCGTCAATTAACTGTCCCATAATGGCTCCAATGCAAACAGGGCGGGGAAATGTCCCCGCCCTGTTAAGTATATGTGGCAATACGCTTTATGTGAGATTAGCGCGTAATCGCCTGTGGTTTTCTTTTGCTGATCAGGCGATCAAGGCTGTATGCACCCGGGCCGACCAGACCTAACACCAGGAAACCACCTGCGATAGAGAGGTTCTTCATGAACATCAGCTGGTTTACGCCTTCGGCGAAGTTACTGTGAAACAGAAACGCGGTCAGGATGGTGAAGCCGGCAGTGAACAGGGCAGTAAAACGGGTCAGGAAACCAAACAGGATGGCCAGACCGCCGCCAAACTCCAGCAGGATAACCAGCGGCAGCATAAAACCAGGCACGCCCATCGCTTCCATATATTGCTGAGTACCTGCATAACCGGTGATTTTGCCCCAGCCGGCCGTAATGAACAGAATTGGCATCAGGATACGAGCCACTAATAAACCAACGTCTTCGAATTTTTTCATCATTTACTCCAGCGCTATCAGGGATGCAGGGCAGACTGCCCGCAGGGTTTATGCCCGCTGAAAGCAGTTCTGCATTCATTGGGTTGATAGCTGGAGATGATAATCGCGGCGTGGAAAGGTTGTAAGCGAGATATACTGTCAGTGTTCTTCAGAAATTCTGAAGAAGAAAAGCCGGCCTTTTCAGGACCGGCTTTAAGCGGGATTAACGCGGGGGCATAGCAGACTTGATCATGCGCCAGGTGCTCCAGGCACCGAATCCCCGCTTCGCCCAGCGTAACAGCTTGCTCGGACTGCGAATGGAGTAAACGGCGAGCGCGCTGCTGCCAATGGCCAGATAGCGACGTAAGCTGAGGAAAGTAAACCAGCCGCGATCGTAGTGGGCGGTGCCTTCCAGCCAGTCACGCCGCGCAGCGCTTAAATCCAGCCGCTGCTGCTGCACATGCTTAAGCAGTTCATGGATGCGTTCTTCACGCTCGCGGCGGCTCATCAGCGCTGGTCCTCAAGCAAATTACGGTCTGTTTCCAGCTCTTTGCGCGTATGGCGCAACAGCGTGGACTGACGTGATTTGTGAAGCGTCCAGAGCCCGAAAATAACCGCCAGCAAAAACAGCGTACCGGTCGTGATGCCAATCGCCATCAGACGATATTGTGCATCGACTGCCCAGATGATCAGAACCATCAGGCTCATCAGACCAAATGCAGTGAACAGCATTGTCAGGCCAATCATCAACAGCATCTGTATCAGATTCGCTTTCTCATGCTCCAGTTCCACCACTGCCAGACGAACGCGTGTCTCAACCATGCCAACCAGCGTGGTAACGATACGCTGGCCGATGTTAATGACCCCTTTAGCCGGGCCGTGGTTCTGCTGTGAGTCGGCCATGGTTAGCGACGCGAAATGAGCATGCCGAGTGCGACGCCAATCGCTGCACCGATACCCACACCATGCCATGGATTCTCACGCACGTAGCCTTCGGCTTTCTGCGCCGCTTCGCGCGTAGTCGCTGCGATGCGCTCGCCTGATTCGCCCAGACGCTCACGTGAGCTGTCCAGCGCATCACGCGCTTTACTGCGAAGTTTATCCAGCTCGCCTTTGGATTTTTCGGTGCTGCTGCTCAGCACTTCTTCCAGGGTGTCGGCAAGGTTTTTCAGTTCAGCACGCAAATGTTCCGATGATGTGTCTTTAGACATAAAATACTCCTTTAACATCAGTTGGTTAATTCCGATTAATAGGGCTCCGCCTGTAACTTTTTCAGCTCCCGGCGCGCTTCATCCAGTTTTTGTTGTCGTTTGGCAATCTTCTCCCTGTCATGGCCCTCTTCACGCTCTTCCCTGAGTGCGTGCTCACGCTCAGCCACTTTCTGCTTCTGAGCATTAATTCTTTCCAGATGGGCGGCTTCCAGCTTTTTATCGCTGCAATCAGCCCGGACTTCGGTCAGCGCACGCTCCAGGCCGTTAACCCGGCGCTGGTTGTTATGCTTCTGCGCCATCCCGATTTCACGCTGAATATCCTGTTCTTTCTGTTCACAAAGCGATTCTGCTGCCAGCAGCGAACCCGACAGCGAAAGCAGCGCGACGCCCAGCAATACTTGATATTTCATCGGTCCTGAACCTTCCATTGCGACCTGATTCGTCATCACGCGTCAGGCATTATGCCTGCAGGTGCTGAAAATCGACTCTCGGTTAAGCATAGACATCGATAGTAAAAAGTTCAAAGAAGACCGGGAGATAGAGAGCCTTTCAGACCGCCGCACCCTTTCGCGGCGGTCTGAAAGCAAAGAGAGGGTCAGATTACGCCAGAGAGAGGTGCTGAGCGTGATCGTGCTGAGCGACGATAAAGCCCTGCGGCAGAAGGCGGCGTAATACCTTCTGTGCGGCCAGGCTCTGCTCTTCACTGTCAAAATGAATGATCAGTGCGTCACCCGCAGGCGTGATGCTTTTGATACGGATCCCCTGCGCGCTTAATTGCTGATAGAGATAAAAGCCATCAGGCAGCGTTGCGCCAGCATGAGAAACCCGAATCTGCACCACCGTCTCGTGCTGCATCAGAGGAGGAACCACACAAAGCGCGGTCAGCGCAAGCGCGCCAGCAATCAACCACGGTATCCACCGTTTAGGAATAGCCTGCAGCAGTTTCATTACTCGGCTTTCCCGTTCTGATTCGCCTGACGCTTACGCCATAACACGACCAGCGACCCCACCAGGCCAAAGACCAGCAGCGCCAGCGGCAGCATCATCAGGAAGAACATCATCTCATCTTCATAACGACGGAAAATGGGGGTTTTACCCAGTGCAAAGCCGATAACGGTCAGAATGACCACCCAGAGAAAAGCACTCACCCAGTTAAAGAACTGAAAGCGGGCATTGCTGAGGCCTGATAACCCGGCGATGGTTGGCAGCAGCGTTCGCACAAAGGCGATAAAGCGGCCAATCAACAGGGCAGATAAGCCGTGACGGTGGAACATACTGTGCGCGCGCAGATGATACTGGGCGGGTAGATGAGAAAGCCATTTCTGTACCGTAGGTGTATTGCCCAGCCAGCGGCCCTGAATGTAGCTCACCCAGCAGCCGAGGCTGGCTCCGGTGGTTAAAACCAGAATCGTTAATGGGAAACTCATGGTGCCTTTGGCAATCAGAACGCCGACCAGAATCAGCAGACTGTCACCCGGCAGAAATGCGGCAGGAAGCAGGCCATTTTCTAAAAACAAAATCATGAACAGCACGCCGTAAATGGCCCATACCAGCGTGGGGTCGGAGAGGGTTTCGTAGTCCTGTTGCCACAGGGCATGCAGCAACGCTTGCAAAATATCCATCAATCATTCCTGAACATCATTGTTAAACATGTCCCACAGGGACTTAAACGCAGACCGGCATTTCGTTATAAATTTTAGGAGCGCAGCCTGGGCGGGGTTTTCCGGATCCTTCCAGAATTGATTGTTAAATCAGCGACTTTATAAAACCCTGTCGCAAAGGGTAATAAAAGGGCGATAACTGTAACAAAAATCGCCTGTCTGAGACAGGAAAACTCTCTGGCGAACAGGAGTTTTACCTTGTGAAACGGCGTGTAAAAAGGAGCTTTACATGACCTGACACTATTGCAGATTAACTGACCATCTCAGGGTGTTTTCAGGCACGTTTAGCGGGCGTTATTGGACCCATCAGGCAGGATGACCGGATTTTCACCAAACATGTAACGATCCACGTTAAATTCAAAATCATCCGCCGTCGCGTTAAACAGCATCTGTTTAGTATTTTCCAGATGTTGCCACATCGCCAGTTTGCTGGCGGCGGGATCTTTACGCATCAGCGCTTTAAGAATCTGATCGTGGTCGTCGCACCAGCTGAGAATGCTGCGCTGGTCGATATGTTCGTGAAGTTTAAGCCAGTAGGGATTGTGCAGACGATGCAGCCACATTTTTTCAACGATGGCGGCTAAGGCACTGTTCTGGGTGGATTGCGCAATACGCACATGAAACTGCATGTCCCACTCGGAGTCGCGGAAGTGATCCTCCTGGCGGGCTTTTTCCTGTATCGCCATCAGATCGATAATGTCCTGACGCGTTACCTGGGTGGCAGCGAATTCCGCCACGTTACTCTCAATCAGCTGGCGCGCCTGAAGTAATTCAAACGGACCAAAGGTGGCAAACTCGAGCTGGCTGCTGGTGGCGGCGATACGATTCTGCTGCTGGCTGGCAATGACGTGAATGCCTGAACCTTTACGGACCTCAACATAGCCTTCCACTTCCAGCATGATAATCGCTTCGCGGACGACGGTACGGCTCACTTCCATCTCTTCGGCAATCAGGCGCTCAGCAGGCAGTTTGTCACCCACCGGATAGATTCCGGTTTCAATGCGGCTTTTCAGCTCGCTGGCCAGCTGTTGATAGAGTCGACGGGATTCAGTGATGTCCATAGCACAATCCTGGTAGCAGACAGATAAGTTGTTATACCACTTCAGGGCGTGCGAGGAAATGGGCTGACATAAGCCAGCCCGGCAGATTAACTGCGAACAACGCTGGCCTGCGGAATAACCGCTTCAGTATTCAGCTCTGAAATCGGTTTATTTTTCAGGACCGTCCAGATAACAACGGCACCCAGCAGATCAAATACCGCAAGTGCGGCAAACAGCGGGCTGAAGCCCAGCGTATCGGCCAGGGCGCCGACAACCAGCGCAAATAGGGTGCTGGCGGTCCAGGCGGCCATGCCGGTTAAGCCATTAGCTGTCGCAACTTCGTTGCGGCCAAAAACGTCTGACGACAGGGTGATCAGCGCGCCAGAGAGGGCCTGATGCGCAAACCCGCCGACGCACAGCAGACCAATGGCGACGTAAGGACTGGTGAACAGCCCGATGGTGCCCGGCGCTATCATCAACACCGCACCCATTGTCACCACCAGCTTACGGGAGACGATCAGGTTAACGCCGAACCAGCGCTGAAACAGCGGCGGCAGATAGCCACCCAGAATGCAGCCGAAATCCGCAAACAGCATCGGCATCCAGGCGAACATCGCAATCTCTTTCAGGTTGAAGCCGTACACCTTGAACATGAACAGCGGAATCCAGGCGTTGAACGTACCCCACGCCGGTTCTGCCAGAAAACGCGGCAGCGCAATGCCCCAGAACTGGCGGTTACGGATAATCTGCAGGGCCGACATTTTGCGGGTGTTGCCGGTCTGATGCTGCGCTTCCTGACCGGAGAGAATATAGTCGCGCTCTTCATCGCTCAGCTTCGTCTGCTGTTTCGGGTGCTTGTAAAACACCAGCCAGCAGAGCGCCCAGGCCATGCTCAGTACGCCGGTCATGATAAAGGCCATCTGCCAGCTGTGCGCCACGATCGCCCAGACCACCAGCGGCGGAGCCAGCATCGCCCCGATAGACGAACCGACATTAAAATAACCCACTGCGACGGAACGCTCTTTGGCCGGGAACCACTCACTGCTTGCCTTCAGTCCAGCCGGAATCATCGCTGCTTCAGCTGCACCGACGGCGCCACGTGCCAGAGCCAGGCCGCCCCAGCTGCCTGCCATCGCGGTTGCGGCACAGAATATTGCCCACAACACGGCAAACATGGCATAGCCGACTTTGGTGCCGAGAAGATCCAGCACATAACCTGCCACCGGTTGCATCAGCGTGTAGCAGGCTGAATAGGCCGCAATGATGTAGGAGTACTGCTGCGTGGTGATATGCAGCTCTGACATTAATGTCGGAGCCGCCACGGCAATGGTGTTACGGGTCAGATACCCCAACACTGTGCCGATCGTCACCAGTCCAATCATGTACCAGCGTAACCCTTTGATCTTACGCATCCTCTACCTCTTCCAGTTCTGTATGCGGTCTTGCCGCTGTTGTTATCTGGAGCGGGACAGCACGTGATGCAGCTCTGCTCACGCCCGCAGGTTCTGTGTGAGCAACCCTGTTATGACCTTGCCGTTATCTGAGTCTCTAACGACCTCATGATGGAGCGAGAGCCTAACTTGTTATACAACTTTAAAAGTTGAGAGCCATCACAAAAACCCTTTCTGCACTGTGGGATACTGGAAACCTGCGTAATGACAGCCATTTAGCGCGCTACGGGCGACAGAAATGTCCATAACGGCAGTCAGGGACCGCCGTTTATGTGAGCAGGATCGCAAATAAATTCGTAACGGACTAAAATTGGTATGATAACTTTGGGCCATCAGTGGTTCAGTCGATGAGGAAGCTTGTATGTCACGTTTCATGACCGAGGATTTTTTACTGGATAGCGAATTCGCCCGTCGTCTCTATCACGACTACGCGAAGGATCAGCCGATTTTCGACTATCATTGCCACTTACCGCCGCAGCAGATTGCCGAAAACTATCGTTTTGCTAACCTTTATGACATCTGGCTGAAGGGCGATCACTACAAATGGCGGGCAATGCGCGCCAACGGTGTGGCTGAAGCGTTCTGTACCGGTAACGCCAGCGATCGTGAAAAATTTGATGCCTGGGCACGCACCGTGCCGCACACCATCGGCAACCCGCTTTATCACTGGACCCACCTGGAATTGCGCCGGCCTTTCGGCATTACCGATACGCTGCTTTCTGAGAAAACCGCCGACAGCATCTGGCATCGCTGCAATGAACTGCTGGCTCAGGATAGCTTTACCACGCGCGGCATCATGCAGCAGATGAAGGTGAAGATGGTCGGCACCACCGACGATCCGCTGGATGACCTGCGCCATCACCGTGCACTGGCAGACGATGCCAGCTTCAGCGTCAAGGTGCTGCCGAGCTGGCGTCCGGATAAAGCCTTTAATATCGAAGCCGAAACCTTCCTGCCGTGGATCGCGACGCTGGAGCAGCTGACCGACATCAGCGTTCAGCGTTTTGACGATCTGCGCCGCGCACTATATCAGCGGCTGGATCACTTTGCGGCTCACGGCTGTAAAGTTTCCGATCACGCGCTGGATGTGGTCTGTTATGCCGAGGCGGATGACGCCACGCTGGATGCAATCCTGGCGCGTCGTCGTAGCGGTGCCGCGCCGAACCCGCAGGAAACGGCCCAGTTTAAAACGGCGGTACTGGTCTGGCTGGGCAGCGAATATGCCCGCCGTGGCTGGGTACAGCAGTACCACATTGGCGCACTGCGCAATACCAACCCGCGCCAGTATCAGCTGCTGGGGCCGGATGTGGGCTTTGACTCCATCAACGACCAGCCGCTGGCGGAACCGCTGGCACGCCTGCTGGGCGCGCAGAATCTCAACAATGCACTGCCGAAAACTATCCTCTATTGCCTGAATCCGCGCGACAACGAAGTGTTGGCCACCATGGCGGGCAATTTCCAGGGAGAAGGTCAGGCGGGCAAAATGCAGTTCGGTTCAGCCTGGTGGTTCAACGATCAGCTGGACGGTATGCAGCGTCAGATGACGCAGCTGGCGCAGATTGGCCTGCTGAGCCGCTTCGTCGGGATGCTGACCGACAGCCGCAGCTTCCTCTCCTACACCCGCCACGAATATTTCCGCCGGTTGCTGTGCCAGATGATTGGCCGCTGGGTAGAGCAGGGTGAAGCCCCCGCCGATGAAGCGCTGTTAGGTCAGATGGTACAGAACATCTGCTTTAACAACGCCCGCGATTACTTCGGTATCGAGCTGGGAGCCTGATAATGAAAAGGCTAAACCGCCACGACTTTCCCGGTGCAGTCTATCGCGACCGGGTGATCCAGTTTGGCGAAGGCAATTTCCTGCGCGCCTTTATCGACTGGCAGATTGACTGGCTGAATGAACATCAGGGCACCGATGCCGGGATCGTGGTGGTGCGGCCACGCAACCGTGAAGTCAGCGACAGCCTGAACCAGCAGGATGGCCTCTACACCACGCTGATCCGCGGACTGAACGATCAGGGCGAGCAGGTCAGCGAAACCCGGCTGATCCGCAGCCTCAACCGTGAAATCCAGCCCTGGCAGCAGTTCGGCGAATTTATGGCGCTGGCCCGGAATCCTGACCTGCGTATGGTCTTTTCCAACACCACTGAGGCGGGCATCACTTTTGTCGGCACGGACCAGCTCACCGATCAGCCTGCCAGTAGCTTCCCGGGCAAACTGACGCAACTGCTGTGGGCGCGCTATTCACACTTCAATGGGGCCAGCGATCGGGGCTGGCTGGTGGTGCCGTGCGAGCTGATTGACCATAACGGCGACGCGTTGCGCGATCTGGTTCTGCGCTACGCCGATCACTGGCATCTTCCATCCGAATTTAAAACCTGGATTCATCAGCACTGTGCTTTCTACAACACCCTGGTTGACCGCATCGTTACCGGCTTCCCGGCGGAAAGCGAGCAGCTGCAACGTGAGCTGGGTTATGAAGATCGCTATCTGGTGGCGGGTGAAGTCTACTATCAGTTTGTTATTCAGGGGCCGTCGGCGCTGTTCAGTGAGCTGAAGCTGGCGGCGCTGTCGCCGCAGGTCCGGCATGTGGATGACATTGCGCCCTATAAAGCGCAGAAAGTGGCCATCCTTAATGGCGCGCATACCGCGATGGTGCCGGTGGCGTTTCTGGCCGGGATTGAGAGCGTGGGTGAGGCGATGGCCGATCCGGCCATTGCCGGATTTGTGGACAACCTGCTGCGTTACGAAGTGATCCCGACGCTGGATCTGCCGACAAACGAACTGCACGCCTTTGCCGATGCGGTTCAGCGGCGCTTCCGCAATCCGTTCATTCGTCACGCGCTGCTGTCGATTGCCCTCAACGGCATGACCAAATTCCGCACCCGTCTCCTGACGCCACTGCTTGCCGCACATCAGCAAACCGGTGAATGGCCGGCACACATCACCTTTGCGCTGGCGGCGCTGATTGCTTTCTACCGCGGTGAGTCAGCCGGAAAAAGCTGGCCGTTACAGGATGAGCCGCAGTGGCTACAGCGCTACGCCGACGGCTGGAAAGCGGTTGATGCGGACCAGATGTCGCCGCAACAGCTGGTGCACGCTGTGCTCAGCGACGCGCAACACTGGGGCGAAGATTTAACCCGTCAGCCCGGACTGGCTGCGGTTGTTACCCGACACCTGCAAAATATCATCGCTCACGGAATGCGTGAGGCGCTGAGCCAACTGAGATAACGCTATGCAAGATGCAATCAAAATTGATCCCCGCGACAACGTCGCCGTGGCGTTACGTGACCTGGATGCGGGCGCCACGATAGCGCTGCCGCCACTGAGCGTGGCGCTGCAACAGGCCGTGGGACGCGGGCATAAATTTGCCCTGAAGCCTATCGCGCAGGATGAGCTGGTAATCAAATATGGGCTGCCAATTGCCCATGCCACACAACCTGTGGCCGCCGGTGAGGTCATCCATTCGCAGAACGCCCGCACTAATCTCAGCGATCTGGATCATTATGCGTATCAGCCCGATTTTGTGACGCTGCCACCGCAGCCGGGTGACCGTGAGGTGCAGATCTACCGTCGCGCTAACGGCGAAGTCGGCATCCGCAATGAGCTGTGGATCCTGCCGACCGTTGGCTGCGTCAACGGGATTGCACGTCAGATCCTGCAGCGTTTCCTGAAAGAGACCCAGGAGGCAGAAGGCATTGACGGTGCATTCCTGTTCAGCCACACCTTCGGCTGCTCGCAGCTGGGGCAGGACCACGAAAACACCCGCACCATGCTGCAGAATATGGTGCGCCATCCCAACGCGGGCGCGGTGCTGGTGATTGGTCTGGGTTGTGAGAACAATCAGGTCGATGCCTTCCGCGATACGCTTGGCGCGTTCGAAAGTGACCGGGTCGAATTTATGGTCTGCCAGCAGCACGATGACGAGGTGGAAGCCGGGCTGGAGCGTCTGCATGCGTTGTATGAAAAAATGCGCCACGACCGGCGCGAGCCAGGCAAGCTCAGCGAGCTGAAGTTTGGTCTGGAGTGCGGCGGCTCAGACGGTTTTTCAGGTATCACTGCCAACCCGCTGCTGGGGCGTTTCTCAGATCAGATGATCGCTAATGGCGGCACGACCGTGCTGACCGAAGTGCCGGAGATGTTTGGCGCAGAGCGGATTCTGATGAGCCGCTGCCGCGACGAAGAGACCTTCGGCAAAACGGTGGCGATGATCAACGACTTTAAACAGTACTTTATCGATCACCAGCAGCCGATCTACGAGAACCCGTCACCGGGCAACAAAGCGGGCGGCATCACCACGCTGGAAGAGAAGTCGCTGGGCTGTACCCAGAAAGCAGGGCAGAGCCAGGTGGTCGATGTGCTGAAGTATGGCGAGCGGTTAAAAACGCCGGGGCTGAATCTGTTGAGCGCACCGGGTAATGATGCGGTTGCCACCAGTGCGCTGGCCGGAGCCGGTTGCCACATGGTGCTGTTCAGTACCGGACGCGGCACACCGTATGGGGGTTTTGTGCCGACGGTGAAGCTGGCGACCAACACGCCGCTGGCGGAGAAAAAACCGCACTGGATCGACTTTAATGCCGGACGTTTGATCGAGGGGATGAGCATGGATGCGATGCTGGAAGATTTTGTCGACAGCATTGTGGCAATTGCCAGCGGTCAGCAGACCAACAATGAGAAAAACGATTTCCGCGAGCTGGCGATTTTCAAAAGCGGTGTGACGCTCTAAACAAAAACGACCCGCCAGAGTGCGGGTCGTTTCAAATCGTTGATAAAATCTGGCCGGTTGCAGGACCTACGTTTTGCGTTGTTCAAAAAATGCTCATGGCGTTTTTATCCGGGGGGCGGACCGCTTATCCTGCTCTGCCCGTATTCCCTGCGCTTTAAGGCGAAGAGAATGTCAGACACAAAGAAACATCTTTTCGATCGCCTGGACTTAATTTTCCTTGTTTGCGAGCTATTGATGTGCGTAGTCTACCCACATCAATACGCACGCTGGAGGTTTATATGGGCGAAGTAGCCACAAAACCAACGAAAAACATCAACGTCACTATCGACACGAAACTGGCCCTGGAAGCGCGTGAAGCAGGGATTAACTTCTCTCAGACACTTGCTAAAGCGGTGCGCGCAGAGCTGAAATCTCTCGCAGCAGAACGCTGGAAACATGAAAACGCGGACGCTATCGACTATCTGAACCAGCTCAGTGACGAGCATGGCCTTTTCTCTGACGAACACAGGACGTTCTGATGCAGTTTGACGTTTACAGGAACACCGGGAAGGCGGAGATATACCCATTAGTTTTGGACGTTCAGAGCGACATCATTGGCCGGCGGAAAACCCGGATGGCTATTCCTCTGTTCCCGCATGAGAACTACAAAGGGCCACGTGCTGAACGGCTAACGCCAATTCTGGTCATAGAGGGGCAAAAATACGTGATGATGACCCACGAAATGGCGAGTGTACCGGAAAAGGCGCTACGCGAAGACGTGGAGAACATCAGCGGTCAGGCGGTGGTGATAAAATCTGCCCTCGATTTTCTGTTTGATGGTATCTGAAAACCTGACTGAAAGGGCTGGTTTTAAGACACACGTTAAACCCTATCGTGTTTATCACACCCTAACGTGTCCGCCATTTGAAATCCTGCCCGCTTTAAAGGACGGGCAGTATGCCAAAAACGTCAGGTCGCGCCCGGCTACCCATTGCCTGGTGATTCAGGCATTGAAGCGACCTTCTTGTTATCGGTTTATCAGGGTGAAACAGGCGTAAGACCCAAATCTGAATTCAAAAATGTAATCAGTTAACGAATTCAGTCGGTACTTGGTTCAGGCAAGGCGCAAAGGCTTACTGTGAGCCGTCCAGGGCCATATACCGACTAATCGTCTTTTTGTCTTCCAGAATCAGGCCCGGCTGGTTTCGCGCTCCGCTTCTGCCTGACAGACAGCGGCGGTAAACAGAATATCCGTTGAGGAGTTCAGCGCGGTTTCCGCTGAATCCTGCAGGACGCCGATAATAAAGCCCACGGCCACCACCTGCATCGCCAGATCATTCGGAATGCCGAACATATTGCAGGCAACCGGGATCAGCAGCAGCGAACCGCCCGCCACGCCCGATGCACCACAGGCACAGAGTGACGCCACCAGACTCAGCAGAATCGCCGTCGGCACATCAATGCTGATCCCCAGCGTATGCACCGCCGCTAGCGTCAGCACGGTAATGGTGATCGATGCACCCGCCATACTGATGGTCGCGCCCAGCGGAATCGACACCGAATAGGTATCCTCATCCAGATCCAGACGTTTCGCCAGCGCCATATTCACCGGAATGTTGGCGGCAGAACTGCGAGTAAAGAAGGCGGTCACGCCGCTTTCACGCAGGCAGGTGAAGACCAGCGGATAGGGGTTACGACGGATTTTCCAGAACACCAGCAGCGGGTTTACCACCAGCGCCATCAACACCATGCAGCCCAGCAGCAGCGCCAGCAGATGGGCATATTGCCACAGCGCGCCAAAGCCGGTTGAGGCCAGAATCGACGCCACCAGACCGAAAATACCAACCGGGGCGCAGCGGATGACGCAGCGCACCAGCCAGGTCACCGCCTCAGAGGCATCGTTGAGAAAGGCACGGGTGCTGTCACTGCTGTGACGGAACGCCAGCCCCAGGCCAATCGCCCATACCAGAATGCCGATGTAGTTCGCCTGCATCAGAGCCGTGATCGGATTCGACACCATGCTCATCAACAGTCCACGCAACACTTCGGTAATGCCGGAAGGGGGAACGATTTCCGTGCTGCCCACCGCCAGCGTCAGCGTTTGCGGGATCAGATGGCTGAAGACCACCGCGACGACCGCCGCGAAAAAGGTGCTCAGCAGATAGAGCATGATGATTGGCCGGATATTGGTTTTCTGGCCCTGCTGGTGGTTGGCAATCGAAGCGATGACCAGTACCAGAACCAGCAATGGCGCGACCGCTTTCAGCGCACTGACAAACAGTTCACCCAGCAGACCGACCGCCAGCGCGGCATCGTGTGAAATCCAGGCGAGCGCCACACCGGCGATCAGCCCAATCATGATTTGCTTCACCAGGCTTCCGGCGAGCAGTGTGCCCAGACGTGCGGAGAGAGTTTTCTGCATAATATTTTCTATATTTTGTCGCGGATGTAGTTTCAGACGCGATGTTTTACATCGGCTAAAACGGTTTGCCCGGCGGAGTATAAGGAAATGACAGGCTGAGAAAAGAGAAAGTTCTGTCGCTGTGGCACAGGTCAGGTTTTTATTATGCTGGATAGTGGAAGTGTGACAGAGAGATGAAATGGCGTGACAGGCTGCCACAAAATAAAACAGGGGCATCCGCTGCCCCCGCAGGTAATTATGGTGTGAGCTTTTTCTGGTCTCTTTTGCGGTTAACCCAGGCGTTGATCAGCAGGGTAGACGCCAGAATGGCACCGACTACACCCAGTGAGATCCCGACCGGGATATGGTAGAGGTCGACAATCAGCATCTTGAAGCCGATGAACACCAGCACAATCGCCAGGCCATACTTCAGCATCGAGAAACGTTCCGCCACGTTCGCCAGCAGGAAGTACATGGCACGCAGGCCCAGGATAGCGAACAGGTTTGAGGTCAGCACGATGAACGGGTCGGTGGTCACGGCGAAGATCGCCGGGATACTGTCGACGGCAAAGATCACGTCACTGAGTTCCACCATAATCAGCACCAGCAGCAGCGGCGTCGCAAACAGCACGCCGTTTTTGCGGGTGAAGAACTTCTCGCCGTCGAGATCGTCGGTCATGCGTAAATGCTTACGCAGCCAGCGCACCACAGGCTTGTCGCCGACCGCACCGTCATCCTCTTTCGCCAGCGCCATTTTCACGCCGGTAAACAGCAGGAAGGCACCGAAGACATAGAGGATCCAGCTGAACTGCGTGACCAGCCAGCTACCCGCGAAGATCATGATGGTACGCAGTACTATAGCGCCCAATACGCCGTAGATCAGCACGCGGCGCTGCAGATTAGCCGGAATAGAGAAGTAGCTGAACAGCATCAGCCAGACGAAGACATTATCGACCGCCAGCGCTTTTTCCAGCACGTAACCGGTCAGAAAGGCGAGCGTCTGCGTATTAGCCACTTCACGTCCTGCGCTACCCTCCAGATACCACCAGAAGGCGGCGCTGAACAGCAGTGAGACAGAAACCCAGATCAGCGACCAGACAGCCGCCTGTTTGAAAGACATGGTCTGCGCGCCGCGGCGTCCCTGCAACAGCAGGTCGATAGCCAGCATGATCAGCACCACAACCGCAAAGCTGCCCCACAGTAGAGGCGTACCCACAGTTTGCATATTCGTATCCTGTCTTAAAAATAAAAAAACGGCTGAAGTCAGAAGACGTCAGCCGCTTATTTTTGTGTAAGCAAACCTCGCCTTCCGGCAAGGTCTCACTTACAACACAGAAATGGATTCCGGGTTGCCTGATGACCGGATGCTTGCGCAACGTAATGACGATCAATCAGCTTACAAGTTACTCCCCTTTGCAGGAGGGTAAGTTACGGTCTCGCCGCACAGGAAGCAACACCTCGCAGACATATTTAGAAATATTTACACAGCCGCCCGATCGGCCGGGAAGATCACGCCGGTCTGACGGCGGATTTCAGTCAGCAGTGCGGCGGTAATCCGCGAAACCTCAAGTCCCGGATGGTCCACCTGACGATGCTCAACCAGCCGGGCAAACGCGGCTGCTTCATACAGCATGGTGTTGATATGCTGCGGCTGGCTCAGCGCCTGCTTTTCCGCACCGCGAGGGATAAAGGTCAGCTGCTGGCACTCCGATAGCTTTTCAATCACCAGCGCGCCCGCCTCACCCTGAATCTCGCTGGGCAGGCTGGAGTCACTCACTTTTGAATGCAGGATCGTCACGTCGAAGTCGCCGTAGCTCAGCACGACGACGCCATGCGCATCCACGCCGCTCGCCAGCAAGGTCGCGGTGGCCTGCACACGACCCGGCTCGCCCCACAGCGCCACCGCCGAGGCCAGGCAGTAATAACCGATATCCATCACCGAACCGTTCGACCAGCGCGGATCAAAGGTATTCGGGTTCTCGCCGTTAAGATAGCGCGGATAACGTGAGGAGTACTGACAGTAATTCAGCAGCGCTTTTCGCAGTTTGCCCACGTCAGGCAGCGCCTGCTGCAGCCGCAGGAAATTCGGCAGGCTGGCGGTTTTAAACGCCTCAAATAGCACCACCTGATGCTCACGGGCGCAGGCGATCATCTTCTCTGCTTCCGCCAGATTCGAGGCCAGTGGTTTTTCGCAAATGACATGCTTGCCGTGCGACATAAACAGCAGCGCCTGCTCGCAGTGCAGGGCATTGGGACTGGCAAGATAGACCGCATCAATCTCCGGGCTGGCGGCCAGGGCGTCCAGTGAAGTGAAGGTCTGTTTGCAGGGATAATCGGCAATAAAGCCGTCAGCCTGTTGCTGACTGCGTGAATAGACCGCGCAGAGCTTCATCGCTCCGGTTTCATGAGCGGCATCAATAAACTGGCGTGTAATCCAGTTTGTTCCCACAATGGCAAAACGAATCACGTCATCTCTCCGGCAGCGGTAAAGCGGCAGAGTAACATCTCACCGACGCGGTGCAAGCGCGCCGGGCAGGCAGGGATTGATCCTGCGATCCGCATTCCAATACTATGCGGAAGCGATAATAAACAGGCATCAACCAGGGAGCACAGGTGAAAGCAAGTAAGCACGCATTAAACTGGACCACATTGCTGATTGCCATTCCGGTCGGGTGTGCGGCGTCGCTGGTGACGCTGGCTTTTCGCGGCGTCATTGAGCTGATCAACCATCTGCTGTTTGCCCGCAGCGGCGACATTACCGAATCACTGCATCTCTGGCCGTGGATCTTCTGGCCGCTGCTGGTGGGCGCAGGCGGGGTGCTGGCGGGCTATTTCCTGCGTTATGCGGTAGCCATCGAGCAGCAGCAGACGGTGAAAACGGATTACCTTGAAGTGATCAACGCCCGGCTCGACGCGGTGCCGACCAAAACCTCGCTGTTCCGCGCCTTGTCGTCGATTGCCAGTATCGGCAGCGGTGCGTCGATCGGTAAAGAGGGGCCGATGGTGCAGCTCTCGGCACTGTGCGGCAGCGCGATTGGCCGCCTGTTACCGTCCTCGCTTAACCTGAAAAACAGTGACGTGGTGGCGATGGCGGCCGCGGCAGGCCTCGCGTCGGTCTACCATGCGCCGCTGGCCTCCGCGATTTTCGTCGCGGAGATCGCCTTCGGCATTTCCGCGTTGCAGCGGCTGATCCCCCTGATCATCGCCTCGGCAACGGCGGTGATGACCATGTGGACGCTGGGCTTTCGCAGCGCGCTCTATCCGCTGGCGGAGGCGAGCTTCGCCATGGATCTCAGCAGCCTGCTGATGACGGTAGTGATTGGTCTGAGCGCCGGACTGGCGGGCTGGATGCTGATTAAGTGCATCGCCCGTAGCAAAATGATGTTCAGCCGGGTTGCCTCGCTGCCCGTGCGTCTGGGCGTGGGCGGCTTTGCGGTAGGCTTACTGGCGCTGATCTCCACCGATATCCTCGGCAACGGCTATGAAGTCATCGTCAAAGTGATGGCGGGCAACTATCTGCTGCCGGGGCTGCTGCTGTTGCTGGTGCTGAAAACCCTCGCCACCAGCCTGTCGGTAGGGTCGAACGCCGTTGGCGGACTCTTCACACCTTCGCTGCTGATTGGCGCGCTGCTTGGCGTCATCATCGCCACGGTGGGGGCAGCGCTGCATCTGCCGCTGGGTAATGTGCTGCTTTATGCCGCGATTGGCATGGCGGCGGTGCTGGCGGCAGTCAGTCAGGCGCCGTTGATGGCGATGCTGATGGTGCTGGAGATGACGCTTAACAGCAGCCTGCTGTTCCCGCTGATGATCGCCACCGTGCTGGCTTCAATGGTGGTCTATCGCCTGCAATCGGCCAGTACCTATCCAGTAGTGAGTCATCATTTCAGCCGTTCAGAGGCGAAATATGATTTCGATAACATGCGCATTGCCGAGTTAATCATTCCCGGTGCGGCGCTGCAGCCGGAAGAGTCAGTGGGGCAGGCGCTGGCGGTCAGCTCGCTGAAGCGTGAACGCTACGTCTATGTCATTAATGCCGCCGGCGCTTTCCTCGGCGTGGTGTCGATTCATGAGATTTCGCGCCGGGTGCTGGCGCAGGAGATCACCCTCGATTCACCGGTGCAGTGCGTGATGGATCAGGATTTCCCGGTGGTGTTTGAGAATCAGAGTATGCGCGAGGGCTGGGAGGCGTTTGCGGCGGTCACGCTGGAGCGACTGCCGGTGCTGAATAATCCCCGGGAGCGACGCTTTCTGGGGGCGCTGACCAAAACCAGCCTGATTCAGAAAGCGCAGGAGTTTCTTTAAGCTGCGTTGCCGCGCATCGCCTGGTCAGTCATCCAGAGTCGCGCATCAAATTCGAGCTGGTGGTAATCCGGCTCCATATGGCAGCAGAGCTGATAGAACGCCTTATCGTGATCTTTCTCTTTCAGGTGCGCCAGCTCATGCACCACGATCATCCGCAGAAACGGCTCTGGCGCGAGGCGGAAAATGGTCGAGATGCGGATCTCCGCTTTCGCCTTGAGTTTACCGCCCTGAATCCGTGAGATGGCCGTGTGCAGGCCAAGTGCGTGTTTCATCACCTTAATCTTGTTATCCCACATCACTTTGCTGATCGGTGGTGCGTTGCGCATATAGCGGTTTTTCAGCGCCTGGGTGTAGTCATACAGCGCTTTATCACTCATCACGTCGTGGGTGTCGGGATAACGTTCCTGCAGAAACGCACCTAAGCGCTGATGGGTAATCAGCGTCTGAACCTGCTCAAGCAGAGGGGCAGGATAGCCCTGAAGGTAGATCAGTGAGGACATTAGGGATTCCAGGCGAAAGACAGTATACTGCGCCCCCGTTTTTGGGGCGAAAATCAACCAAAGTGTACCACGCCGGAGAATTCATGAGCCAACTTGAACTGAACGATCGCACACTGATCCTGCATCGCTTCCCGCAGATGCGTGACGAAAGTCCATTACAAGCCTGGGATGCGGCTGATGAATATCTGTTACAGCAGGCGCTGCCGGGAGGACCGGTGCTGGTCTTCAACGACAGTTTCGGGGCATTAACCTGCGCCCTGAGTCCACGCACCGTCTGGCACGTCAGCGACTCCTGGCTCAGCCAGCAGGCCGCCCGTCAGAACCTTTCCTTTAATGGGCTGGATGACAGCGACGTACATTTTGTTGATAGCCTGGCTGAACTGCCGGCGGCTCCGGCGGCGGTGCTGATTAAGATACCGAAAACGCTGGCGCTGCTGGAGCATCAGCTGCGTGCCATTCGCGAAGTCGTCACACCCGATACGGTGATTCTGGCGGCGGCGCGCGCCAAAGAGATCCATAACTCGACTCTGCAGCTGTTCGAACAGATCATCGGTGAAACCAAAACCTCACTGGCGTGGAAAAAAGCGCGTCTGATTTTCAGCCAGTTTAGCAAGCCTGCACTGCGTGAGGCGACGCTGGCGCTGGTCTGGTCGCTGGATGGCACCCCTTACCAGATTCACAACTACGCCAACGTCTTCTCACGCTCGTCGCTGGATATCGGCGCACGGCTGTTTGTGCAGCATCTGCCGGAAAACATTGAGGGTGAGATTGTCGATCTGGGCTGTGGCAACGGCGTGGTAGGACTGGTGGCGCTGGAGCAGAATCCGCAGGCCGAAGTGCATTTCCTTGATGAGTCTTATATGGCGGTCGCCTCCAGCAAGCTTAACGTGGAAGTAAACCGCCCTGACGATCTGTCGCGCTGCCAGTTCCTGGTGAACAACGTGCTGAGCGGCTATCCGTCGGATCGGCTGCATGCGGTGCTGTGCAACCCGCCGTTCCATCAACAGCACGCCGTCACCGATCATCTGGCATGGCAGATGTTCCGCGATGCGAAACGCTGCCTTCAGTATGGCGGCGAGTTGCGCATTGTCGGCAACCGCCACCTCGATTATCACCACAAGCTGAAGAAGCTGTTCGGCAACTGCACGCTGATCGCCTCTAACCAGAAGTTTGTGGTGCTGCGCGCGGTGAAAATGCGCTAGTCAGACCGTTAACGCCAGCTGCGTCGCCTGCGCGATCGCGCGGCGCGCATCCAGCTCCTGCGCCACATCTGCACCGCCTATCACCGTCACCACCTGTCCTTTTGCACGCAGCGCGGCTTCCAGTTCGCGCTGCGGCTCCTGTCCGGCACAGATAATCACGTTATCCACCGCCAGCAGCAGCGTTTCGCCGTTGCGCCGCAGATGCAGGCCGCTGTCATCAATCGCCAGATACTCCATGCTGCCCCACATCTCCACGCCGCGCGCCTGCAGACTGGCGCGATGGATCCAGCCGGTAGTTTTTGCCAGTCCGGCACCGGGTTTCCCCGTCCTGCGCTGCAGCAGCCAGATTTGCCGTAACGCGGCAGGCGGCTCAGGTTTCACGATGCCACCGCGCTGCGTCAGGCTGTGGTCGATGCCCCATTCGGCGTAAAATGCCGCCCGATCCTCGTCATGGGAAGGCTGTGACAGATACTCCGCCACATCAAAGCCAATCCCGCCGGCGCCGATAATCGCCACCCGTTTACCCACCGGGCGCTTATCGCGCAGCACCTCAAGATAGCTGAGCACGCTGGGGTGATCGATGCCCGGAATATCGGGCGTGCGCGGCTGGATGCCGGTTGCCAGCACCACTTCATCGGCGTCACACAGCTGATCCGCCGTGACCCGACAGCCGGTTTTAACCGTCACGCCCGCAGCCGCCAGCTGATTGCGGAAGTAGCGCAGGGTTTCGCTGAACTCTGATTTGCCGGGGATCTGCCGGGCAATATTGAACTGGCCGCCAATGTCGGGCGCGGCTTCATACAGCGTCACCTGATGGCCGCGCTGCGCCGCCTGCAGCGCAAACGCCATTCCGGCGGGACCGGCACCTACCACCGCCAGCCTGCGCGGTGCGATGGTGGCAATGACCGGCATCAGCGACTCATGGCAGGCGCGCGGATTGACCAGACAGGAGGTGATCTTCCCGGCAAACACCTGGTCGAGGCAGGCCTGGTTACAGGCAATGCAGGTGTTGATGCTGTCGGGTTGGCCGCGCTGTGCTTTGCTGACAAAAGCAGGATCGGCAAGGAAAGGGCGCGCCATCGAGACCATATCGGTGCAGCCCGACTGCAATAGCTCTTCGGCAACGGCGGGGTGGTTAATGCGGTTGGTGGCGATCACCGGCACAGACACGTGGGCTCGCAGGCGCTGCGTTACCCAGGCAAAGGCCGCGCGCGGCACGCAGGTAGCGATGGTCGGGATGCGCGCCTCGTGCCAGCCAATGCCGGTATTGAACAGCGTGACGCCACACTGCTCCAGCTCGCCCGCCAGCAGCAGCGTCTCCTCCAGCGTGCTGCCCTCTTCGATCAGGTCGAGCATCGACAGCCGGAAGATGATGATAAAGGCGTCGCCGGTTGCGGCACGCACCGCGCGGGTAATTGCCAGCGCGAACTGCATCCGCTGGCGGAAGTCGCCGCCCCAGCGATCGGTGCGCTGATTGGTGTGCTTCACCAGAAACTGATTAATCAGGTAGCCTTCGGAACCCATAATCTCCACGCCATCGTAGCCCGCCTGCTGCGCCAGACGGGCACAGCGGGCAAAGTCCTCAATGGTCTGTTCAATCGCCGCCTCACTCATCGCCTGTGGCGTGAACGGGTTAATCGGGGCCTGACGTGCCGAAGGCGCAACCAGATCGGGCTGATAGCTGTAACGGCCGGTATGCAGGATCTGCAGGGCGATTTTGCCCTGATGCTGATGCACCGCCGCCGTGATCTGACGATGCCAGCTGCACTGCGCCTCATCGGTAAGCATCGCGCCATGCGCGGTGGTGACACCCTGCGCATTGGGCGCAATGCCGCCGGTGACGATCAGCGCGACGCCTTCACGCGCCCGCTCGCCATAGAACGCCGCCAGCCGGGCTGCGCCATCCGGATGCTCTTCCAGACCGGTGTGCATCGATCCCATCAGAAAGCGGTTTTTCAGTTGAGTAAAGCCAAGATCCAGCGGCGTAAACAGCGCAGGATAATCAGGATTGACGGACATGATAGTCACTCACAGTTAAGTGGTCGGATGAGTTTACTCTAGCCACTTCTGCGTTAAAAAAAAGTGAAAGAATGTCAGGGTGTGAGTGAAATCATAAACATCGGTGGGGAAAGGCGAATGAGTGGGAGCAGGGAGGTTGTGCGTTACGCAGCACCGCCATCTCCTGCATCGCTTTTGATGTTCAGACCGATTAACCGGCTCTGAAACCGCTAACGCCGCCGGATCCACGAATAGCGTGAGCGATAGCCGCTGCCATGGTGAGTATTAAAGCGGTAGCTTGATCCGCTCTCAGCCATGCAGTAGGTGCAGACATTCACGTTATCAATCTGCGCGGCCGGGACGCCCGCGATCACCAGCAACTGCGTCGCCAGCGCAGGCAGATCGAACCAGACGCCCTGCTGGTGAGCAGAGGCCTGAGTACGCTGCGCCAGCGGGTTGACCGGCTGCTTCTGGTGCCAGCGCAGCCCGAGGGCAAACGCCGGGTTCTGCGCTATCTCCGCCAGTTGCGGTTCGGCCAGTTCATAGCAGCAGGGGCCCATCGCCGGGCCGATGGCCACCACCAGATCCTGCGGCTCACAGCCCAGCTCGCCCAGTTTTTCCACGGCGCGGGTCAGCACGCCCGCCAGCGTGCCCTTAAGTCCGGCATGCACCGCCGCCACGATTCGCTTATTGCGATCGGCGAACAGCACCGGCAGGCAGTCAGCGGTATAAACCGCCACCGGGCGCGTCCCGCTGCCGATTACACCATCTGACTCGCAGCTTTTCGGCGGGATGTTCTCAATGTCGGTGACCACGGTCGCGCTGTGGCGCTGATGGCCCCAGGCGGCATCGGCGGGAGGCGGCTCACCGGCGGGCTGAAACGCATAATCGAGCCACTCCAGCGAATCGAGCAATGGCGAGCGCGGGATCACGGCCATAAGAATCTCCTGTTATAACAGCGTGCGTTGGGCTGCCCACAGCTTACGTTAACTGCTACATTTTTGAAGCTTCTCCTCAGACCTTTATCACCTTAAGGATGAAATGATGAAAACCTCCGCAAAACTCGCTGCATCCGGACTGGTCGCATTGCTGCTGACCGGTTGCGCCTCGTCGTCACATCAGACCGCACAACAGCAGCTCGGCCAGCAATCGGTGCTGGCGCTGAACTGGTTCCAGCAGTCTGGTGAATATCAGGCGCTGACCTGGCAGGCGTTTAACACCGCGCGCATGGCGTTTGATCAGGCACCGTCGCTGACCGGCAAACCCAAAGCGGTGATTGTCGATCTGGATGAAACCATGCTGGATAACAGCGCCTACAGTGCATGGCAGGCGAAGAACGGCCAGCCGTTCAGCAGCAAAACCTGGTCAGCCTGGACACAGGCGCGTCAGGCGAAAGCGGTGCCGGGTGCAGTAGAGTTCGCACGTCATGTGACAGAGAAGGGCGGTACGCTGTTCTATGTGTCGAACCGCGATCAGAAAGATTACGCCGCCACTGTCGCTAATATGCAGCAGCTCGGCTTCCCGAACGTCAGCGATAAAACGGTACGTCTGAATACCGACAGCTCCAACAAGCAGGCGCGTTTCGATGCTATCAAAAACGCGGGCTACAACGTGGTGCTCTATGTCGGCGACAACCTCAACGATTTCGGTGGCTCGACCTGGCATAAGGGTAATCAGACGCGTCGCGATTTTGTGAATCTTAACCACCAGCAGTTTGGTACGCAGTTCATCGTGTTGCCGAATCCGCTCTACGGCGACTGGGAGAGTGGAATGGCGGAAAACTACAATAAACTGACACCCGAACAGCAGCTGTCGGTGCGGGAATCACGGCTGCAGAGCTGGAACGGTAAATAATTCGTCAAGAAAAAGAGCCTGCCCGTTCAGGCTCTGTTCAGAAATGGCCCTGATTTACTTACTGCCGTCACTATTCTGCTGCAAATCAAATTAATCATCTCTTGCTTCATTCTTCTCTTATTACAGGCATATTTAACTGGCTGTCAGTAATTAAGCTGGTGGATTGTGCTAATGGTTAATTTTTTAATTAAGAGTATTCCTGGTAAAAAGCACGCCGGTTGGTATGGCAGTGAATATCCCCTTATTTAATGTTTGTATTTATTTGTCAGCGGCAACCTTAGTTTATTTTTACTTATTTTTTAGCTAATTGATTTTAATGGATTAATAAGGCGATTGGTTTATCTGACCTCATTTCTGCTGCTGAATTAAATTTACTTAAGCCTGACCTTTACTGACCGTTGACTGACAAAAACCGCGTTGTTAAATCGCTGTGAAATATTGCGCGTGCATTGAAATTGGTTAGCGTCTATAACCTTTTTCTGTGACTCAGTTCTTATTAACCTGGCGGCTCACGCTTTATTTGTGAGCCGATACACTTTGTGGTTAGCCAGGATGCGACATCCCGGTAGTAGAGAGAAGATGATTGTGACGACACTTAAACCCTTATTAGCGAAAAATCGCAGTTGGGCATTACAGCGCCGCCAGCGTAATCCGGATTATTTTAATAAATTCCTTCATCAGCAAAAGCCGCACTCACTCTGGATTGGCTGTTCTGACAGTCGCGTTCCGGCAGAAGTCTTAACCGGCTCCCATCCTGGCGAACTCTTTGTGCATCGCAATATCGCCAACATGGTGATCGAGGACGATGACAATTTACTGAGCGTGCTGCAATACGCACTCTTCTTTCTCGGCGTTAAACGCATTGTATTAAGCGGTCACTATGGCTGCGGCGGTGTAGAAGCCGCGCAAAATCTGCCGGGCAGCGTGCTGGACGGGCAGGATAGCGCGCTGGCGAGACGCATCCAGACCCTGCGTGATGATATTCAGCATGGCCTGGCAGAAATGCCTTCCTCAGACGTACCGCCGGGTGAACAGCTCGATCGGCTGGTTGAGGCCAATGTTAAGGCGCAATTCGCCAGACTGGTGAAATCTGAACCGGTCAGGCAAATCTGGCAATCGGGCCAGGAACTGGAGGTGTTTGGTTGTGTTTACGACCTGCGCTCCGGTCATCTCAAAGAGCTGATTCATCAATCTGCAGAGGAGCCTTCATTATGAACCTCGATACCCTGCGTCGCGATATTCCTGCGGGTCTGGTGGTTTTCCTGGTCGCCTTACCGCTCTGCCTTGGCATCGCACAGGCCAGCGGATTACCCCCGTTTGCCGGGCTGCTGACTGGTGTGATTGGTGGTCTGGTGGTGACGTCGCTGAGCCCATCCCGGTTTGCCGTCAGTGGCCCGGCGGCGGGTCTGGTCACCATCGTCGTCGCCTCAATGGCCTCACTGGGCAGTTTCTCCGCCTTTCTCACTGCGCTGATTATTGCCGGGGCACTGCAATGCGTGTTTGGTCTGCTGCGCGCCGGGCGGTTTATTTCGCTGGTGCCAGGTAGCGTCATCAAAGGGATGCTGGCGGCGATTGGCCTGCTGCTGATTATGCAGCAGATCCCGGTAGCGCTGGGTGCCGCTGGTGATGCAGAACTGGTGTCACTGGTGACCGGCCAGATGACTTTCTCGCTGCCCGCAATCATGGTAGCGGGTGTCGGTCTGGCCATTTTGTGTCTCTGGACGACCGCGCCGGTGAAACGGATCAAAGCGCTCGCCTGGATCCCCGGCCCGCTGATTGCGGTGCTGATCGGTTGCCTGGCTACCGTGGTGGGAGGACGACTTTTTCCTGAGATGACGCAGGGGCTGGCGCGCATCTCTTTACCCGCTTTTGACAGCGTCTCTGCGCTGGTGGCTGAACTGGAAACGCCCGACTGGATGGCCTGGCAGAATCCGCAGGTCTGGGTGGTTGCGGTGACGCTGGCACTGGTCGCCAGTCTGGAGACCCTGCTGAGTCAGGAGGCGCTGAAAAAATTGCGTCCTCAGACACCCGCGCCATCGCCCAACAAAGAGATGTTCGCGCAGGGTATCGGTAATCTGGCGGCCGGTTTTCTTGGGGCGATGCCGATAACGGCAGTGATTGTGCGCAGCTCAGTCAACGTCAGTGCGGGCGCGCAGACGAAGCTCTCGATCTTCATTCACGGCGTGCTGCTGCTGATTTGCGGCATGTGGTTCAGTGAGATGCTGAATGCCATTCCGCTGGCCAGCCTGGCTGCCGTGCTGCTCTATACCGGTTATAAACTGGCGACACCCAAACTGTTTGTTGAGCAGTTCCGGATGGGGGCACAGCAGTACGTGCCGTTTCTGGCCACCATCGTCGGCATTATCACGCTGGGTATGCTGGTCGGTATCGGCATCGGCATCGCCACGCAAATCCTCTACAGCATCTATAAGAGCCATCGTAACGCGCTGCAGCTTACCCGCTATGACGACCACTACGTGCTGCGTTTCCAGCAGAACCTGACCTTTATGCACAATCCAAAGCTGCAGGGATTGCTGGATGAGATCCCGGAGAACAGCGTCGTCATTGTTGATAACGACAATGCGGAGTATATCGATCCGGACGTTAAAGCGGTGCTGAAAGATTTTGGTGATAACGCCGACAAACGTGGCATCCGCCTGAGTCAGTGGCCGGTCGCGGTAAAATAGCGCTTAGCGCAACGGTAAAGTCGTTTAAAAGGCAAAAATCGGATATCTCGGATATCCGATTTTTTTATTTGCGAGGCATAATAAGTTCCTAATTTCTGCTGTCATCTGATGGGTTTAACCTCTGCAGGATAACTTTCCTGAATCAGCCCGTGAAATGAGGCTTTATCGCCGGATGACATTGAGGGTATTCAGGATTTAATCATTCTGACACCACGCGCCTGTTCAGGCTGGCGTGGACAGCCAGCCTCTCTGCGACAAGGTCCGGATGTATGCGCATACAGCTGTTTGAAGAGCACAACGCTAAGAAGAACGCATTTTTGCTGTTTTTGATCACGCTGCTGTTTTGCTTTATCGGCGGACACCTGCGTTTCCCCCAGGAGCTGTCTCTGTTCTGGCCGGTCAACGCGATCGTCACTGGCGTTATCGTCCGTAATCCTTTTCTGCATCAGACCCGCTCTTATTTGGCTATTTTTGCCGCGATGGTGTTTAACGACACCGTATTTTCTGGCTGGGCGCTCTCTGCATTTACCCTCAACCTGGCGAATCTTCTGTTTGTGCTGGTGGCTGCCACGCTGCTGGTAAAGCATCTTCAGCACGACTCCGGCAGCGAGCGTATTACCAGTGTGCTGCGTATTTTTCCGGCCTGTCTGCTGGCCGCGCTGGCCTGTGCCAGCTGGGGAGCACTGGCACAGCAGGCTGATTTTAATGCCGGACTGGCGGTGGCATGGGGTGACTGGTTCAGCGAGCAGTTCTCAACCGGGCTGATGCTGCTGCCCTTTTTGCTGACGCGCGACTGGTCGTCGCTGTCGCCCCGCCAGTTTCTGCAAATCCGCAAGCTGGCACCGGTCATCGCTGTGATGGTTTCGCTGATGATCGGCGCGATGATGGGCGGCGCGGGCAGTTTGACGCTGCCGGTTCCGGCGCTGGTCTGGTGCGCCATTGTGTTGCCGATGCCGCTGACCAGCCTGGTGATCCTGCTGACCGGCATTACCGAAATCATTCTGGTCTCTCATGGTGTGATGAACATTCAGGGCGACGATAATCTGTTGCCGATTAGCCATCTGACCTCTGCGCGGCTGGGCGTGGCAACCATCGCGATCAGTCCGCTGATCGTGGCCGCAAGCATGGATGCAATCCGCCAGCTTAATCAGCGTCTGGCGCTGCGCGCGAATTACGATTTCCTGACCCGCCTGCTGTCACGTTCCGGTTTATATGAAAGCCTGCGTGCGGAGCCGATTTTCCCGGATCGGAGAGTGGGCGTGATCCTGCTGGATGTCGATTACTTCAAAGCTATCAATGACAATTTTGGTCACGATGCAGGTGACAGCGTGCTGGAAGAGATCGCCCGCCGGATGCAGCGGGTAGTGGGTAAAGCGGGGCGTATCTGTCGCTTTGGCGGAGAGGAATTTGTGGTGGTGCTGTTCGACCAGAACGCGGAAAAGCTCTATTTTCTGGCGGAGGCAATCCGGCAGAAGATGGCGAAAGAGAAGTTCTGGCTGCAGGGCAGCACGGCCACGGTGACCGTCAGCCTGGGGCTGGCCCATGGCAGTGCCGATGAGGCGACGGAATGGCATCGCGTGATCAACCGGCTGATCTCCGCGGCGGATAAAAATCTCTATCTGTCGAAGCGTAATGGCCGTAATCAGACTTCGCCGGTTAACTACCGCGCCATTACCAGCGACGTGGCATAGCGCCACGTCGCCGGGTTCGGTCAGCTGACGCTGCTTTTCAGGGTGCTGGCCTGCTGGTGGCGTTCAATCGCCAGGTCGATCAGACGGCTGATCAAATCCTGATAACTGAGTCCGGCCGCCTGCCACAGTTTCGGATACATGCTGATATTGGTGAAGCCGGGCAGGGTATTCACTTCATTGACGATAATCTCGCCGTCATTGGTCAGGAACACATCGACGCGCGCCATGCCAAAGCACTCCAGCGCGGAGAAGGCTTTGATGGCGACGTCACGGATTGCATCGCTGGTTTCCGCTGCAATGGCTGCCGGAACCACCGTCTGTGCACCGCTTTCAGAGATATATTTGGTGTCATAAGAGTAGAAGGCGTCATGCACCACCACCTCGCCGCACGGGCTGGCTTCAGGCGCATCGTTGCCGAGTACCGCGCACTCAATCTCCCGGCCTTTGATGCCCTGCTCAATCAGCACTTTGCGGTCAAAGGAGAAGGCCAGCGCCAGCGCGGCATCAAATTCTTCAATGCTATCCACTTTGCTGACGCCAACTGATGAACCCTGGTTGGCAGGTTTGATAAACAGCGGCAGGCCAAAGCGGGCAATCACGGCTTCGGCGTCCAGTTGCGCGCGCTGCGCCTGGGTGACGCTCAGCCATGGCGCCACGTTGAGGCCAGCATCGCGTAACAGGCGTTTGGTAAAATCTTTATCCATGCTGACAGCAGAACCCAGCACGTCAGAGCCGACAAACGGTAATGATGCCATGCGCAACAGGCCCTGCAGGGAGCCATCTTCACCCAGCGTACCGTGCACGATAGGGAAGATAACGTCGATCTGCGACAGCGGATGGGCGTTGTGGCGGGTGATGATCTGCTGCTGCGTGTTACCCGGCACCAGCGCCACATCTTCAGCGGCGTGATTCAGCGCGATCAGCGCCGGGTTTTCAGCGTTCAGTAAGAAGTTCGACGCATCATTCAGACGCCAGTGTCCCTGTTTGTCGATGCCCAGCAACACTACGTCAAACCTGGTTTTGTCGATCGCCTCAAGGATATTTTTGGCCGACTGCAACGACACCTCATGTTCAGCCGATTTGCCGCCAAACACGATCCCTACCCGCAACTTTGTCATCAATTTTGCCCACTGAAAAAATCAAAACCACAAGATAGCATGGGGTTTGCGCGGGTTAAATTACCTGAAATTCAAATGTCGGTGACAGAAATGGCCAGCTTATGCTGTTTTAATAGTGGCCACTCTTTTAGAACATTGTACAAAGCAGGCCTCAGGGATTACGTCGGATGAAAAACTGCCCCAAAAAAGGATGATAAATGAGTAAATCTGATGATCAGGCAGAGGGCGGCGCAGGATATCGCCGCGTAAGACTGGAGGATATTGCTATCCGTTGTCGCACCTCGCTCAGTACGGTGTCGCGGGCACTTTCAGGAGAAAAAGGGGTTAGCCACGAACTGCGTACACGGATTCAGGATGTGGCGCGCGCTATGCGTTATACGCCAGCTCAGGAACTGGGCGGTGCGCGAATCGTGCTGGCCATTTCGCAGGTGGCGATGCTGGATTATCACCGCTATCAGTTTAGCTGGTACGTACTCCAGGGACTGAAGGCGCGGGCGACGTTGCTGGGTGTTGATCTCATCACTCATCCGCTCAACGATAACGATAATGGCGCTCTGCAGGCGCTGCTGGAAGAACCGGACGTCGGGGGCGTGCTGGCGCTGACGGTAGATGACAGCGGCTTTCTTGATATGCTGGTGAACCTGCAAAAACCGGCAGTATTGGTGAATACCGAAGATCCGCTGATGCGGTTATCCAGTGTGCTGCCCTGTAACCGTTCCGCCACGCGTATGGCCTGTGAATATCTGCTGGATCGCGGCCATCGCGACATTCTTTTTCTGACCCATCCTGGCAGACGACCTATCGAACAACGTGAGGAGGGCTGGCGTGAAGCGATGCGCTGCCGCCAGTTAATCTGCGACGATTCGCGCATACTGACGGTAACAGACTGGCTGCCGGAGCTGGCAGAGCGCGCGGTGATCGCCCGTTTCCGCGACAATCCGCATGAATGCACGGCGATACTGTGCGCCAATGATTCGCTGGCGCTTGGTGCGATGAATGGTATGCGGGCCTTGGGCGTGCGCGTGCCGGAAGAGATGTCGGTGATGGGGATGAATAACCTGCCGCAGGCGGAGTTTGCTACACCGCCATTGACCACCGTTCACCTCTCTGTGCAGGAGATTGGCACGCTGGCGCTGGAATTATTGCAGGACATCATAGAGGGCAGGATGGCAATCCCAAGGCGTGTTGAGCTGGCGTGTGCCATCGTCGAACGTCAATCGGTGGCTCGTATCGGGTGATAAGGGCCACCGGGAGAAGAGGCGGGTTACTCGAATTTAGCCCGATCCATTTTCGGTATTAACAGCAGATACATCACCGCCCATGCCAGCAGGTAAGCGACAGAGCTGATAGCAAACAGCGCCCAGTAGTTTCCTGAAGATTCAAGCACGGCGCCAATCACGGTAGAGAAGATCACGCTGCCGATCATCCCGAAGGTACTGCCGATTCCCACGACCGACGCCACGGCTGCGCTCGGGAAGAGATCGGATACCGAGGTCAGGATATTAGCGGACCAGCCCTGATGCGCCGCCGCAGCCAGCCCGACCAGTGCGACCGCTGCCCACAGATTTTCGACCTGCGTGGCGGCAAAAATCGGCAGTACCAGACAGGCGCAGATCAGCATCGTGATTTTACGCGCGCTGGCGGTGCTAAACCCTTTACTCATCAGCTTACCGGGTAGCCAGCCTGCGCCCAGACTGCCGACGATGGCGAAGAGATAAATGACGATCAGCGGCAGACCCAGACCCTCCATCCTGATACCGCGTGATTCATTGAGCCATTTCGGCAGCCAGAAGAGGAAGAACCACCAGATGGGGTCAGTTAACATTTTGCCTATTGCCACGGCCCACAGCTGGCGATAGCCCAGCAGACGCGTCCATTTGATAGCGGAAACACTGACGACTTGTTCTTTATCCTGCGCAATCCAGGCCTGCTCTTCTGCGCTGGCTTTTGCTTTTACCGGGCCAAAGAAGAGGAACCAGGGAATCAGCCACAGGAAGCCGATGGCACCAAGAATTAAGAATGCGCCGTGCCAGCCGTAGTGTACCGCGATAAGAGGGATAAGCGCTGGCGAGATGACCACGCCGACATTGACCGCGACGCCAAGAATGCCCGTTGCCAGCGTACGTTCCTTTTTAGGATGCCACTCGGCAATCACCTTCATCGCGGCCGGGAAATTAGCGGATTCACCCAGTCCAAGCAGAATGCGAACCAGCGCAAAACCCGCGACTGAACCGACGACCGCATGTGCCATTGCCGCAGCACTCCAGACCACCATCGCCATCGCATAGCTGATTCTGGTGCCCAGCTTGTCGATAATACGCCCGCATACCAGGGTGCCAAGGCCGTAGGCCAGGGTAAATGCATTGACCAGCCAGCTGTACTCCATCTGCGTCCAGCCAATATCTTTTTGCAGCATCGGCGCCAGCAGGCCGAGAATCTGACGATCCATGTAGTTAACCGTCGTCGCAAATACCAGCATGGAGCAGATGATCCAGCGATAGTTGCTTTTGGGTCTGGCCACCTCACGAGCCGGATTGTGCAGCGCATTCGGATTAACATCACCGGAGGTCTGCCGGGAAGGAACAGCCTGTTTGTCGATTTGCGTATCCATTATTATTTTCCTTGCCCGGTCTCTGCCGGGCGTTGGTTACAGAGGAAGTTCACGGCTGCTGCCCACGACGCTCCACTGCTGTGGATCAAGGGTCCGGTTTTCGGCGTTGACGCGTCCATCGGCCAGGAAGTGCACGGTTCCGTACAGTGGATCGTTCACGCTGATCGTGCCGTCATCGTCTTGCGTCATGGTCAGATCGCTGAAGCGCGCGCTAAAGGCATCCAGCGAGCTATCGACCTGGTCGTTGATACGAACCAGCCAGCAGGTTTGCTGTCCGTTAAGGCGAATTTCACAGCCGCGGGTGGGGCCGCTATTCACCGTTTCGAACGCGTGATTGCCCACCAGCAACGCCATACCCTCACCGCTGCGTACGAGCGCACGCCTGTCGCGGATAGCTACTTCATCGAACTGGCTTTGCGGCAGCCATGCGTGAGTAAAGGGCGGCTGATCGGCATGGAGATGAAAAGTCAGCACTGCCAGCCCGCGATATTGCTGAACGCGGGGCAGCGTGCCGCATCCACCCCAGTAGGAGGGGCGACCGAATCCACCGTGCAGGGTCTCGCCAGGATGATTGATCCAGATCTGCGCTTCGGGCTGGTTGCCCAGGCGTAAATGAAAGGGCGTCTCCTGATAGCCCCATTCCCCCCAGCGATAACCCGCTATCGATCCCATTGCCGCATGGCGATTTTTGTAGTGATAGAGTCGGGCAATCCGGTTAGCGCCCTGGGCAAAACACCACTCAAGGGCGCTCTCTTTTTGCCAGGCGGCAACCTCCCGGAGTTCTGCCGGAAGGGTGAGCAGGCCCTCGCGCAGCAGCAAGGCCAGTTGCGGCAGCGCATGGAAACGACAGCCGTAGTTGCCTTTGCCCCAGAGCAAACGTGAAATGGCCGCCAGTTCCAGAGAACGCCCGGCGCGCAGGGTATGTTCGTAAGACCGTCCCTGAGAGGCGGTCAGAAAACCCTGGTGGGTAGAATGGGCAATCTGCGTCAGTAAACGCTTGATTGCCGCGATGGCTCGCTGACTGATCTGCGCATCGCCCGACAGCGCAGCCAGTGCAGTGAGGCCTTTGAGATCGATGGGGAAGTAGGGCGCGGAGTTCCATTCGGCCATTTCGCACTGTTCGAAATGGTCCAGCCAGCTGATGACACGTGCTTTACCCGCCGCCGCCTGCTCACGCCCACTGCGCCCGGAGCGGGTAAAAACGGCATTCGGGTGGAGGTTACCCGCCAGCAGCGCCGCAGTGTGGAACAGCAGTGCGTGGTTCTCAGAGAAGTACCACTGAACATCGTTGCCAGGTTCATCCATCCAGTAGCGGAAGCGCAGAATGGCATCATCAATACGCCCGCGAACCGCCGGATCGATGCTGTCGCCCCATACCGTGCGGCACCACAGCAGCGGCACGAGCGTAAAATCCGCACAATCATGGCAGTCGAGTACCGAGGGCAAGACGCCATCCAGCATCTGCTGGGTCTGATCATCGTTGAGGCCACAGGCCAGTCGTGCCAGCGCTTTGACGCTGCTGTATTCACCTTCATGAGCGACCACGTTCAGCGCTTCAGTAATCCGCGCTTCCTGTGTTGGCGGGGTCGCTGTCTGGCGGTCGGCGTGGCAGATTTCAACGCCCAGCGTGCGGCTAATCCTGAACCCTTCACGTTGTAACGTGATATGGAAATTACGGAAGTCCGCTGGAATGGCTTCGCTTTCCGCAATGGCGACCAGCGACTCGTCCGCAGTCAGTCGGCTATGAAGTGTGACCGGCTCATCCAGCGAGATAAAGTCGCCCAGTACATCGACATGCAGATCGTAGTCCGTCGACGCAGGCTGAGGAAAGGCCAGACGAATAGTGCCGCGGTTGTAGACCGGGTGCTCAAAGGAAACGCCATCAAGTAACTGCTCAAGCTCTTTGACCTGCGCGGCGGGAAGCGGGGTTTCCAGCGCGATATGCAGCGGTTCACCGGCAAGGTAGTCGAGCTGAAAAAAGAAGCGGATATCGCGTTCGGCTAAGTCATCAAACCAGAGTTCCAGTTCGTTTTTTCCTGACTGAAGACACAGGCTGAATTCGCGCTGACTCTCCAGGTTACGCTGATAATCAGCCATCCAGAGCACATCTTTACCGTTCAGCTTCAGTAATGCCCCGCCGCACGTTGCCAGCCGAAAACGGTACTCGCCCGCCTGTGGGCAATCGATCAGCGTTCTGGCCCAGGCACCGACACGGGTTGGCCGGAACCAGAAGCCGGAGAGATCAACCCGATCTGAGGCGAAAGGGAACCACCAGCGAGAGTAAACTGCATTCGCGAACGGCTGCGGTTTCTGGCCAGCAAAATGCTGGTGAAAGTCGTCCCGGCACGGGTAGGTGTGAGGAATAAAATTTTTGTGCATACTTAAAAAGAAAAACGGATCCATTTCGCCAGCCATCGGTGAATCCACCGTGTCATAACGCAGGCTGGTAATATCGGATAACTGCCAGTAGTGCACAGCATTACCTGCCGTTAAATTAAAATTGCTATATTCGATAGGCATTATTTTTCTCCCGAAGAGAAGGGTCGTGTTTTATTTTTTATCAGCGAGGCGCAGACCTTCAGTCAGGCATAATATGGCTAGTGCCTGACCATATCCGGTAGGCTGCAATGGAATATCTTTATAAAACTGCAATGTCCGGCCCATTCGTGTGCCATAAGAAACATTGTGTACCGTCCCTTCGGCATCAATATTATTCTGAACAATTGTCAGCGCTTTTACTCCCGCCTGTTGCCATCGGTCATCGCCAATGCCAAGACGCGCGCCTTTTAATAAGCCGTAGCCAAAACCGGCGGTTGCGGAAATTTCGATATAGGAGTCAGGATGGTCGAGCAGGGTGTGCCAGGCACCGTTTTCCGCCTGCAGGTCGATCAGCGTATTAACCTGCTTTTTCAGGCACTCAATAAGGTATTCACGCACGCCCGCACTGACGTCAGCCAGCTCCAGCAGCTCAAGTATGCCAACGGTAATCCACGCATTGCCGCGCGCCCAGCGGGCTCTGGCAAAGTTACTGTTCTCAACAAAGCTCCAGCCGTGGAACCACAACCCGGATTGCGGATCGTTGAGGTAGCGCGCATGCAGCAGGAACTGTCGCACTGCCTCATCAACCAGCTCCTGACGCCCGGAGACTGTGCCGTAGTGGGCCAGGAACAGCACCACCATGAATAGCGTGTCGTCCCAGATTTCCATTTCGTTAACGCCGTCGGAAACCACATGCTGAAAGCCCTGTTCCGGCGTACGTGGGAGTTCAGTCATTACGCGCGTCGCCCATTTATCCAGTACCTGCTGATAGTGGGGCTGCCGGTGATGAGACCAGAACAGCGACAGGGGAAGCATCGGCGCGGTAGTATTTACGTTAAGGACTGGCAAACCCTTTTCAATATTGTTCTGGAACCACAGGTCGATAATTTTAAAAATCTCATCAGACTTCGTATTTTCCCATAAGCGAACCAGTCCAAATAGCCCAACGCCTTGTGGCCACTCCCAGCTGGAGAATGAAATATAATCTCCGGCGCTACCGTCAAGGTTGGGTTCATTAAATCGCCCATTATCTTTTAATTCAGTAAAGCCGCGCAGGAGTAATTGAATATTTTTATTTATCGAACGCTTTTCCATTTTTATCCCCAACTGTTTTTTAAAATAATTATTCAAAAGGGATTAAATCACTGTGCATTTCATATGCGCAATACGAAAAAATTTTGCGTTTATATTTTGTGAGCTTTACCTGAATTTATAAGACCTGAAGCACCCTCTGTTTTACAGTAAAAAAAACGGGAACCATTGATAAATAAATGATTTTATGAAACGTTATTTCATTTTTCAGGTTGGGTTTGCGCAAATTTTTTGCGTCATCGTTGAACAGGGTTTTAGGGCTGTTGATTAACAGCAGGTGTCACGGGTGTCAGGGGGCAGCGATCTGTGATGGGTCGATGATGTCGTATTCAGGATTGCATTGCGGCTGGTGATTGGCGGTGCTACAGGAGAAGGTAAAAGTTTGATCTGGCATACAGCAGTCATCATGGAAGGTGGCTTCTGCCCGGCCCGCTTGTGTTCAGGCCAGCAGGGATAAGGAAGAATACGTTTTCTCAGGTGCCCTCATCTTTGTGCGGCACAGCATCTTTTCTTTGATCGGACGTTATTTTGCATAGCGGTTTATAAGTAAGACCTGAGATCTTCCTGGCGTCCCTGACAGGCTTTCTCTCCTTTCGCTTTCCCGACATGAAAGGCCACGCGCTAAGTAACTCGGAAAGTATTTCGAAAAGCTGGTGCATGATTGTGTTCCTCTCTTCATCAGGTCCGGCAATGCCAATGACTTTAGCATGGCGCTAACATTTAGTGGGCTGGATTTATGAGAGGTGTTGAGGGTGAGTTGCAGGTGACAAAGCGGGTCGTTGTTGTACGTCTCGGTGATGGTTGATGAATGGTGGGTTCTTTGAAACCGTTCACCGGGTCTGCTGTATGACGCCTGGCCTGTCATTGATGATAAAGGCTGGCAGAAGGCACAATATTCACAGTTCTGATTCAGACTGTTTGAGGTAATCAGTTGAGTGTTTACCGTGGCGGTGAAAATACGCCGCCACGTTGCCGCCACTATAAAATGCAGGCACAAAAAAACCGCTTCAATGAGCGGCTTAACTCTATGTCTTCATAGGATAAATTTGGTGGCCCCTGCTGGGTTTGAACCAGCGACCAAGCGATTATGAGTCGCCTGCTCTAACCACTGAGCTAAGGGGCCAGCGGAGCGGGGATTATAAAGTATCTCTTCAGGGCAATCCAGCACTCCGCCACCGGTTGCCGAAATAAGCAGCAGCAATTTAGCTGCTGATTTCTATAACAAATCTGGCAACGCCTGAAGCTGCAGTCGCAAAACGGCACGGATAATGCTTCTCCGTACCGTTAACGAAACCGGACTTCAGCCGCGATAAGTTAACGCTGACTCAGTTCTGACGATAGCGGGATGCGGATTTATCCCGTGAAAGGTGAGGGACCATAGCACCACGCGCCCGATCGTAATCGTGCCACATCTGAAGATCCTCCAGCGCCGGAATGGTTACCCCCTCTTTGCTGTCCAGACCGGCAAGCGCGGCATCCACCATCTCATCAACGTCCATCAGCATCTCAGCCGGGATTTCGTTGATCGACTGGCCGGCACGGTCGAAAATTTCAGTGCGGGTTGCGCCGGGTAATACGGCCTGTACCTGCACGCCGCTCTCTGCAAGTTCTCGCTGCATGGCGCGCGTCAGAGTCAGCACGTAAGATTTAGTGGCGTTATAGGCGCCATTGAACATCTCGTGCATTAGCGACAGCACCGAGGCGATATTGATAATGATGCCATGACCGCGTGCTTTGAATGCCCGGCCCGCCGCCTGTGCCAGTCGGGTTGGGGCCAGAATATTTAACGCCAGCATGCTGTTGATGCGTGTAATGTCTGCCTCCAGAAACTCGCCTTCCACGCTCATGCCAGCGTTGTTCAGCAGCAGCGTAATCTCTGGGTTGTTCGCCAGCTCCGACTCCACGCGCTTCAGGTCCTGCTCCTCCGTTAAGTCAGCCTTCATGACGGTCACCCGGATAGCATGCTGTTGTGCCAGTGCATCCGCCAGAGTGGTGAGTCGCGCCTGATCCCGCGCCACCAGGATCAGATCATAACCGCGTGCTGCCAGTCGTTTTGCATAAGTCGCGCCGATACCGCTGGATGCGCCGGTGATTAATGCTGTGCCTGATTTTGACATCTTTTCTTCCTCGTATGATGATCGTCATAATGGCTATAAATATGACGATCATCATATCGGCAGTCAAGCTGGAATATGATGACCGTAATAATTACTATAATAGCCAGAAGCTACCGGGCAGAAACCGAAGGAAATAAGATGGAGAAGCAGAGCAGCAAAGCACAGACGCGACAGCGTATCCTTGATGAGGCGGCGCGTGTGATGCGTGAAACCGGTACCGAAGGGATCGGTGTGGCGGCGCTGATGAAGCGGGTAGGGCTGACACACGGCGGTTTTTATGCACATTTTGCGTCACGTGAGGAGCTGGTTGAGGAGGTGCTGAAACATATGTTCGCTGAAGCCGATACCTTTAAGCCCGCTCAGTCAGTGACCCAGCCAGCGCAGCAGCTGGCAGACTTTATTGATAGCTATCTTTCCGAGGCGCATCGCAATGCACCGGCGCAGGGCTGTCCGCTGGCGGCACTGGTGAGCGAAGTGGCCCATCTTCCACAGCCGACACGGCAGATCTTCGCCCAGGGCTTTAATACGATGCATGCCGGTCTGGCGCAGATACTGCGTGAGCTTAGATTGCCGGATGTGGAAGCGCTGGCCTCCAGCATGCTGGCAGAGATGGTGGGCGCACTGGCACTGGCGCGGGCCTGTCCGGATGCAGAGCAGGCCAGCCAGATGCTGCAACGCAGCCGCGATGCGCTGAAGCAGCGTACGCTGGAGGTGGCAGCATGAGTGAGCACGCTATCAGGGACATCATCAGCTCCGATCTTGATGTGCTGTTCTGCGGCATCAATCCAGGTCAGTCAACTGCCCATCAGGGATTTCACTTCGCGCATCCCGGCAACCGGTTCTGGAAGGTGATTCATCTGGCGGGATTCACCCAACAGCAGCTGAAACCGGAAGAGGAGCGGCGTCTGACAGAAACCGGCTGCGGCATCACCATGCTGGTTGAACGACCCACTGTACAGGCGAATGAATTAGCGCCTGATGAGTTGCGTGATGGCGGTAAACGTCTGATGCAAAAGGTGCTGGATTATCAGCCCGCTGCGCTCGCGATTCTGGGTAAAGATGCTTTTCGTCGCGCCTTTAAGCAGAGCAAAGTCGAATGGGGCAAACAGCCAATCTGTATGGGGAAAACGCAGGTGTGGGTGTTGCCGAATCCCAGCGGTCTGAATCGCGCATCACTGGACGAAATGGTTGAGGCATATCGTCAGCTCTGGCTGGAACTGCACCCGGAGAGCAAGTGAACCTGCTAAGGGCTGGGGAGAGGCGCTAACAGGCAGGCATAAAAAACCCCGGCGAACCGGGATTTTTGTCGGACTTTAATCGTCGAGGAAGCTACGCAGCACTTCCGAACGGCTCGGATGGCGCAGTTTACGCAGGGCTTTCGCTTCAATCTGACGAATACGCTCACGCGTAACGTCAAACTGTTTGCCCACTTCTTCCAGCGTATGGTCCGTGTTCATATCGATACCGAAACGCATGCGCAGTACTTTCGCTTCACGCGCGGTCAGGCCAGCCAGCACGTCGTGAGTAGCAGAACGCAGGCTCTCTGAGGTAGCAGAATCCAGCGGCAGCTCCAGCGTGGTGTCTTCAATAAAATCGCCCAGATGTGAATCTTCATCATCACCAATCGGCGTCTCCATCGAGATCGGCTCTTTAGCGATTTTCAGCACTTTGCGGATTTTATCTTCCGGCATCAGCATACGCTCAGCCAGCTCTTCCGGCGTCGGTTCACGGCCCATCTCCTGCAGCATCTGGCGCGAAATACGGTTGAGCTTGTTGATGGTCTCAATCATATGAACCGGAATACGGATGGTACGCGCCTGGTCAGCGATAGAGCGGGTGATAGCCTGACGGATCCACCAGGTCGCATAGGTCGAGAACTTGTAACCACGGCGATATTCAAACTTATCTACCGCTTTCATCAGGCCGATATTACCTTCCTGAATCAGATCGAGGAACTGCAGACCGCGGTTGGTATATTTTTTGGCAATCGAAATAACCAGACGCAGGTTCGCTTCCACCATCTCTTTCTTGGCGCGACGGGCCTTAGCTTCACCGATCGACATGCGACGGTTAATGTCTTTAACCTGCTCAATAGTCAGGCCGGTCTCTTCTTCAACCTGTGCCAGTTTCTGCAGGGACCGCATCACGTCATCCTGCACTTCCAGCAGCTTCTCAGACCACGGCTTGTTCATGGCCAGTGCGGCTTTGAACCAGCTTTCGTTGGTTTCGTTGCCGGTAAACAGCGTGATGAAGTTTTTCTTTGGCATTTTGCACAGCTCAATACAGAGCTTCATGATCAGACGTTCCTGAGTACGGACACGTTCCATCATGGTGCGCATGCTGCCTACCAGGTAGTCGAACTGCTTCGGTACCAGGCGGAACTGCTTGAAGACGTCGGAGAGGTTCTGGATTTCGGCAACGGCAGCAGCATGACTGCGACCTTTGCTTTTAATCACGTCGCGGGTGGTTTCATACTGCTTACGCAGGTCAGAAAACTTCTCGCGCGCCAGTTCCGGGTCGATAGAGTTATCGTCGTCGGAGCTGTCATCATCCTCTTCATCTTCTTCATCGTCGTCGTTACGATCGGCTTCAGAAAGTTCAGAACCCACGTGCGTTGCCGTCGGGGCCAGATCTTCTTCTGCGTTAGGATCGACGAAACCCGTGATCAGATCGGAGAGGCGTGATTCACCTGCTTCAACTTTGTCGTATTGATCCAGAAGATAAGTAATCGCTTCAGGGTATTCGGCTACAGAACACTGAACCTGGTTGATACCGTCTTCAATACGCTTGGCGATGTCGATTTCGCCTTCGCGCGTCAGCAGTTCAACGGTACCCATTTCACGCATATACATGCGAACCGGGTCGGTGGTGCGCCCGATTTCAGATTCAACGCTGGATAACACCTGAGCGGCAGCTTCCGCGGCATCTTCGTCAGTATCGGAGCTGTTTTCATTCAGCATCAGATCGTCGGCATCCGGGGCTTCTTCAACCACCTGAATACCCATGTCGTTAATCATCTGGATGATGTCTTCGATCTGATCTGAGTCGACGATATCTTCCGGCAGATGGTCATTGACCTCAGCATAGGTCAGATAGCCTTGCTCCTTACCACGGGTGACAAGAAGCTTGAGCTGTGACTGCGGGTTTTGCTCCATAAGACGGTATCCACACTTCTGTTAAATTAGATTGGTGTCGGTCGGCAGCGCGCCAACAATAGCAGTGAAGGCGTTTAATTCTTGCCGCTGCCTTCGTCGCGGCGTGGGCTTTGCCCAACAGTAATCGGCACTTAAGCCGCTTGTATAAATTTTTGGTGGTACAGGCCTGGCTTACTCGCCATTCTGCTTCCCGGCAGTGCTCGCTCTCCTCACGTACTTCAGTACGCTCCGGGAGCTGTGCGCTGGCGGTAACCAGACTGGCTTAACGCTCCCGGCCTTAAAACAGCCACGCCGCCCTTCGTCAGAACGGGCAGCGTGCAAAATTATTTCCTGGCAAACGCCTGACTGAGTGTCCAGAGTTCACGGCGCTCATCGGCGCTCAGTCCCTGGGTGCGCTCACGCGCAATTAAAAACTCCAGGCGCTCTTCAAGAGCAGAATCGTAGATGCTGGCCAGCGAGTCCTGAAACACCGCTTCGGCTTCTTCATCTACTATCATGTGGTTCCAGATCGCCAGCGTTTCAAGCGTCTGACTAAAATTTGTTCCGCGATATAACTCTAGTAGCTGTCCGGTGGTCAATCCAGGATTCTCGGTACAACGACCCACTAACTCAATAAATAGCGGTAAACCCGGCATTTTTGACTCAGACAGCCCATCAAGCGAAGGCACCAGGGTGGCCAGCTGCGGGTTCTGAATCAGCAATGCTACCAGCACGCGCATGGTGGTCCGTTTCAGCGGTGGCGCAACCGGCGCCGTTCCGCTTGCGGCCAGCTTTGGCATCAGCTTTTCAAGCTGATTGTCGTCAAGAATACCGAGCTTGTTCCCCAGTTCCTGACGCATATAAATACGTAAGGTCTCACCGGGGATCTGCGTAATCAGCGGTAAAGCCAGCGTGCTCAGACGCGCTTTTCCGTCGCGTGAGCTCAGATCAACCTGCGGCAGCAGGCTATCAAACAAAAACGAAGAGAGCGGCATCGCCTGCTCCATCCTCGCTTCGAAGGCGGCTTTACCCTCTTTGCGTACCAGCGTATCCGGGTCTTCACCATCGGGTAAAAACATAAAGCGTAGCTGACGACCATCATTCATGTAAGGCAATGCGGTCTCAAGCGCACGCCATGCCGCTTCACGACCCGCCCTGTCGCCGTCGTAACAGCAGATCACGGTGTCGGTACTGCGAAACAGCAACTGAATGTGTTCAGCCGTGGTGGAGGTACCTAACGACGCAACAGCATAATCAATGCCGTACTGCGCCAGCGCAACCACGTCCATGTATCCCTCGACCACTAACAGGCGGGCGGGTTCAGGATGGTTCTTAACTGCTTCATACAGGCCATAAAGCTGGCGGCCTTTATGGAAAATAGGGGTTTCCGGTGAGTTCAGATACTTCGGCGTATCGTTACCCAGTACGCGACCACCAAAACCGATGACGCGTCCGCGTTTATCGCGGATCGGAAACATGACGCGGTCGCGAAACCGGTCATAGGTACGGCCTTTGTCATTGCTGACCAGCATGCCCGCTTCCATCAACGATTCGCGGTCTTCCGATTGCTTACCAAAACGCTTGAGAACATTATCCCAGCCGGCTGGCGCGTAACCTATGGCGAAATGATTGATGATGTCGGCGCTCAGACCACGACGATCAAGATAGTCGCGTGCTGGCTGCGCACTGGATTGCTGCAGACCCTGCTGATAAAAACCGTTCAGGTTCTCCATCAGCTGATACAGGCTCTGGCGCTGATGGCGTTCCATCTGGCTGGGCCCGCTGCCTGCTTCGTAAGGCACGTCTAAACCGTGGGAAGTGGCCAACTCTTCAATACTTTCAACAAACTCCAGACGATCAAAGTTCATTAAAAAGTCGATAGCGTTGCCGTGTGCACCACAGCCGAAACAGTGATAGAACTGTTTTTCGCCGTTTACGGTGAAAGAGGGCGTTTTTTCATTATGGAAAGGACAGCACGCATGGAAATTCTTACCCTGCTTTTTCAGCTTAACGCGGGCATCGATAAGATCCACGATATCCGTGCGGGCAAGTAAATCGTTGATAAATACGCGTGGAATTCGTCCAGCCATACGCCCCAGATTTTCAGCTCATAAACGGCAACAAGCCGCGCTTCCTTTCGGAAAGCACGGCCTTTTACTTGACTCTGTCTGCGTGAATCACGCGTTGGAGGCGAACCTCCGGAACGACTTTAGTACAGACGAGTGCGGCGTGCGTTTTCGCGAGCCAGTTTCTTGGCGTGACGCTTAACTGCTGACGCTTTAGCGCGCTTACGTTCGGTAGTCGGTTTTTCATAGAACTCACGACGACGAACTTCAGCCAGAACACCTGCTTTCTCGCATGAACGCTTGAAGCGACGCAGTGCTACGTCAAATGGCTCGTTTTCACGTACTTTAATTACCGGCATGTAACTCTCACCTCGATAAAATTCGGTTTTGCTGCTGACTGCGGCGCCAGCACATTTCAAAATGGTGCAGCATTTTACTCCAACTCATGTTGGTTTGTAAAGCACCATGGATAATTTGAAACCAACAGGAGCGTTTGCCTGTGCGGCTGCCGGTTTTTCCAGGGGCGGGAGTATAGCGCACTCTTTAGCCGACAGAAAATGACTTTTTACGCGGGATGTCCGCGCTGCACATCACATTGCTGTGATAAACTGCGCGCCGCAAGAATGAGGTGATGCAATGCGAATTCTGGGTATTGAAACGTCGTGCGATGAAACCGGCATCGCAATCTATGATGACGAGGCTGGATTACTGGCTAACCAGCTCTACAGCCAGGTAAAACTGCACGCCGATTATGGCGGTGTGGTGCCGGAACTGGCCTCACGCGATCACGTGCGTAAAACCGTGCCGCTGATTCAGGCGGCGCTGAAAGAGGCGGGGCTTGAGCCGCAACAGATTGATGCCGTGGCTTACACAGCCGGTCCCGGACTGGTGGGTGCGCTGCTGGTCGGCGCCACCATTGGGCGCGCGCTGGCGTTTGCGTGGAAAGTGCCTGCCGTGCCGGTTCATCATATGGAAGGCCACCTGCTGGCACCGATGCTGGAAGAGAATCCACCGGAATTTCCGTTTGTCGCACTGCTGGTGTCTGGCGGACATACCCAGCTGATTAGTGTCACTGGCGTCGGTGAATATGAATTGCTGGGTGAATCGATCGATGATGCAGCAGGCGAAGCCTTTGATAAGACGGCGAAGCTGCTGGGTCTGGATTATCCGGGCGGGCCGATGCTGTCGAAGATGGCGCAGCAGGGTACGGCAGGGCGTTTCACCTTCCCGCGGCCGATGACCGATCGTCCGGGCCTGGACTTCAGCTTCTCCGGCCTGAAAACCTTTGCCGCGAATACGATTCGCGGCAATCCTGATGATGCGCAGACCCGTGCTGACATCGCCCGCGCCTTTGAAGATGCGGTGGTGGATACGCTGTCGATAAAATGTAAGCGCGCGCTGGATCAGACCGGCTTTAAGCGTCTGGTCATTGCCGGGGGCGTCAGCGCTAACCGCACACTGCGCGAGCAGATGGCGGTCATGATGCAAAAGCGCGGCGGCGAAGTGTTTTACGCCCGCCCGGAGTTCTGTACCGACAACGGTGCGATGATCGCGTATGCGGGCATGGTGCGGTTAAAAGGCGGAACGCGGGGCGAGTTAAGTGTCAGTGTGCGACCGCGCTGGCCGCTGGCGGAGTTGCCCGCCATCTGACGTAAAAAAAGCCGGCTCAACAGCCTGAATGAGAGTGCCTCTGGCCGCAACGGATAAGCTCAACACGCAGGGAACTGGGTCAGAAGAGGAAAGCGTCACGCGCCATGGATGGCGCGGGCCGAGCGGTCAGGGATGACGGCTTTTGCGTCTTTCCGATCTGACCCTGTTTCCTGAGCAGTGCCGGTCGCACAGCCACATTTTTTGGACACCCTATTGCCGGCTTTTTTATGGCTGAGATTTCTTTTTGCGCTTCCAGATTTTGCCTTCCTGACCGCGCCACAGCCGCTGAATATTATCGTGATGACGCAGCAGGATCAGACAGGAGAGCATGGACACCGGAAAGGTGAACTGCGGTTTGAACCACCAGACATAGAATGGCGCGATCAGTGCACTGACAATCGCCCCCAGCGAGGAATAGCCGCTGAGTAAAACCGTGAGCAGCCACGTGCCGGTGACCAGCCCGGTTAAGTCCCAGCCAATCGGCGCAATCGCGCCAAATGCCGTCGCCACACCTTTGCCTCCGCGAAAGTGAAAGAAGACCGGATAGATATGTCCGAGACAGGCGGCAATGGCGGTCAGGCCAAGATAGAGCGGCGTCACGTGCATCAGATAAGCCAGCCAGACCGGCACCATCCCCTTCAGCACATCAAACACTAATACGGTTGCTGCTGCGGCTTTACCGCCCAGACGCAGTACGTTGGTGGCACCCGGATTACCGGAACCGTGTGTGCGGGGATCGGGCAGGCCAGCGAGTTTGCAAACCAGAATCGCACTGGAAATCGAACCGCAAAGATACGCGAAAATAATCATACCAAGCGCGAAAGCACTCATAACACCGTACCGTTCCCTTTAGGGTCGTTTTGATCTCATCAACCGTGGATAATACGCATAATCCGCCGGAAGTGGTATCCGGCTTAGCCAAAAACAGAGACCCTCATCATGGATATCGTATTTATAGAACAACTCACGGTGTTCACCACCATTGGCGTTTACGACTGGGAACAGGGTATACAGCAGAAGCTGGTGCTCGATGTCGAAATGGCCTGGGATAACCGTCTGGCGGCCAGCAGCGACGATGTTAAAGATTGTCTCAGCTATGCCGATGTCTCCTCGGCGATTCTGACCCATCTGAACGGGGGGCGTTTTGCCCTGGTTGAGCGGGTAGCTGAAGAAATCGCGGATCTGTTGATGAACCGTTTCAATTCGCCTGGCGTACGCATAAAGGTAAGCAAACCGGGCGCTGTAGCCCAGGCGGCGCAGGTTGGCGTGCGAATTGAGCGCGGGACTATTCCTAAATAAATACGATGTGATTGCCATCACAATGAAACCAAACCAAATTACTGTCTGTCATAGCGTGAACCGTTTCGTTACAGCAGGCGAAACGGAGCGGACCTTAAGGTTTAATTCAGGCTAATTGCGGCATGATTTCAGGCGATAGCAACGCGCTACCGCCTTTTTAATGGTTTTGAAACGGATAGAGGGAACATTTGATGGCAGATATTCATCAGCTTTGGGTAGCTGCAATCCTGGGCGTTGTGGAAGGGCTGACCGAATTTTTACCGGTCTCTTCCACAGGGCACATGATTATAGTGGGTCACCTGCTGGGCTTTGAAGGTGAAAAAGCCGAGACCTTTGAAGTTGTGATCCAGTTAGGATCGATTCTGGCTGTAGTAGTGATGTTCTGGCGCCGTCTGTTTGGCCTGATCGGCATTCACTTTGGCGAAGTCAAACATGAAGGTGTCGGCACCGGGCGCCTGTCGCTGATCCATATCCTGCTGGGTATGGTTCCGGCTGTGGTAGTGGGTCTGGTGCTGCACGATCAGATCAAAACGCTGTTCAATCCGATCAACGTGATGTACGCGCTGGTGGTGGGGGGGGTGCTGCTGCTGGCCGCAGAGTATCTTAAGCCAAAACAGCCGAAAGCCGTCGGCGTCGATGATATTACCTATCGTCAGGCCTTCATGATTGGCTGCTTCCAGTGCTTAGCGCTGTGGCCGGGCTTCTCACGTTCCGGTGCAACCATCTCCGGCGGAATGCTGATGGGTGTGAGCCGCTATGCCGCGTCAGAGTTCTCCTTCATCCTGGCGGTGCCAATGATGATGGGTGCGACCGTACTGGACATGTACAAGAGCATCGGCTTCCTGACCATGGCAGACTTTCCGATGTTCGCCGTGGGCTTCGTAACGGCATTTATCGTGGCGCTGATTGCGATTAAAGCTTTCCTTGAGCTGATCAAACGCATCTCGTTTGTCTCGTTCGCCATTTACCGCTTTATCGTGGCGGCAGCGGTTTACATGATCTTCATGTAAACCCGTGGCAGCCTGCTAGTCAGGCTGCCCGATCGCCAGACCCTGCGCGACGGCGGCAATGCGTCGTCGCGTCATCTCTTCCCTCACTTCCATCCCTTTAAATCCCGCTTCGACCACCGCTCTGGTCGGCACCGCCTGCGCCAGCGCAAAAGCACGACGCAGATAGTCGCCCTGCGGATAAGGCATACTCTCCAGCCCGGCACGTCCGCGCGCATCTGCTTCGCTGGTCAGCGCCATCTGCTCAACGCGCTGCGGCTTACGCCAGGCATCAATGCGGTCAAACAGCGCTACCAGTGACGCCGCAGATTGCCGCTCAATGGTGTGCACAATGTCGTGAAACTCGGTCACGATCAGCGCCAGATCGCGAATTGCATTGGGCACCCGCAGCCGCTGGCACAGCGCCTCGACCAGCGGAACGCCTGCCAGACCATGACCGTGATGGCTCGGCCACAGCTCAGGCGGCGTCAGCGCTTTACCGACGTCATGAAACAGTGTGGCGAAGCGCACATCGATCTCACTGGAGAGCGCGGCGGCCATCGCCAGCGTCATCAGCGTATGTACACCGGTGTCGATCTCCGGGTGCCATTTAATCGGTGCAGGAATACCAAACAGATTATCCAGCTCAGGAAACAGTACCTGCAACGCCCCGCAGTCGCGCAGCACCTGAAAATAGACCTGTGGATTGCGTGAACTCAGCGCTTTTTCCGTCTCTTTCCACACCCGTTCGGCAGTGAGATTCGACAGCTCACCGCTTTCGGCCATCTGCTGCATCAGCTGCTGGGTTTCGGGGGCAATACGAAAGTTGAGATGGGCAAAACGCGCAGCAAAGCGCGCGACGCGCAATACCCGCAGCGGGTCTTCACTGAAGGCTTCTGAGACGTGACGCAGCAGGCGCTGTGCAATATCACGCTGGCCATTGTAGGGATCAACCAGCTCGCCGTTTTCATCCTGCGCAATAGCATTGATGGTCAGATCGCGGCGCTGTAAGTCCTGCTCCAGCGTCACGTCGGGCGCAGACCAGGTGACAAAGCCGGTGTAGCCTTTCCCGTTTTTCCGCTCGGTCCGGGCCAGCGCATACTCTTCGCGACTGACGGGATGCAGGAAAACGGGAAAATCGCGACCGACCTGTTGATAACCCTGCTCAAGCATGACTTCGGGCGTGGAGCCTGTTACCACCCAATCTTTGTCTGTAACCGGCAGATTCAGCAGCGCATCACGCACCGCACCGCCAACAAGAAACGTCTTCACGCAAAACTCCAGAGAAAAAGAAATGACCTGCACGCCGGGCGTATCCCGCGCCTGAAATCAGCGGTGCATCTCATTTTATTGTTGCACAGATTCCCCGGATTGCAGACATGCCAAAAGGGGGATCCTGCGATCCCCTGCTCAAACCCGACAGAAGGGGGTCAGTTCATCCAGCGATCGCTTTTCTTACGGCGCGGCAGCATGTGCGGCAATAAGAGTCCCAGCAGCAGGCCAACACCCAGCACGCCGCCGCCATACATAAACCACTGCATGATGATGGTGCGCTGCTTGTCATCCAGCTGAACGTTAGCGGCGCTGACTTTCTTCTGGGCGACGATCAGCTCATTTTTCAGCTTCTGATTCTCGCCTTTCAGCCCGTTGATCACGCCGTCGCTGCTGGCGACTTTGTTCTGCATCTCAGCAGTACGCTGATTCCAGCTGTTGTCGATGTTATCCAGCTTGGCCGTCAGATCTTTCACCTGCTGCTCAAGCTGCGGCACCCGGGTACGCAGGCTCGGATTGGCACTGAGCTGCGACAGGGGGATCCAGGTGGTGCGGCCTTCCGAATCACGGATCTGGCCATAATGGGTGTCATTGTTAGTCTGTAGCAGCTGCACCTCTTCCCCGGCGTTCAGCTTACCGAGCAGGCGGAACTGATCGCCCGGCCCGCTGCGGACCCAGGTTGAGAGTTCATCAGAAACATAGCGTTTTTCGTCGGCATGGGCAGGTGCAAGGGTGCTGAGGGCCAGCAAAGTGAGTCCAGCGAGTGTGATTTTTTTCATTCGATTTCGTTTGGCTTAGTCTGACTTAAAATTTACCGGCACAGTCTGGAGAGGCCTCGCATAAATCTGAATGAGAACTATCCTGGTCTCATGAGAGTGCGAAAAGGTCTGCGAAAGAGCAAAGAAAGCAGAGACAGCGCGGCTTCTGTGCATTAATCTTCGCCTCATAAACCCCTTGCCCTCCAGGCGGCAGCGTGAGTAACCTGCTGATAATCGCCTGAAATATGCAGGAAAAACCCTCTTAAGTGCCAGCGGCGTAGTGAATAAAAAATTATGACCATCGAAATCGAACTAAAGTTCATTGCAACTCCACAGGCAGCCGGGAAACTGGCTGAACTGCTCTCCACTCTGCCGCATCAGCATCAGGCTGCTCGCGAGCTGACCAACATCTACTTCGAAACTGACGACAACCAGCTTCGGCGCTGGGACATGGGATTACGTATCCGTGGCGTCGACCAGCGTTATGAAATGACGCTGAAAGCGGCGGGGCAGACGCTCGGCGGCCTGCATCAGCGTCCGGAATATAACGTTGAGCTCAGCGAGCCGGTGCTGGATATTGCGCGCCTGCCCGCAGAGATCTGGCCTAAGGGCACTGATGTCGCGGCGTTGCAACAGCGGTTACAGCCGCTATTCACCACCCATTTCCAGCGCGAAGTCTGGCTGATCACCACAGGCAATAGTGAAATTGAAGTCGCATTTGATCAGGGTGCGGTCACGGCGGGTGAGCTCAGCGAACCGCTGTGCGAGATCGAACTGGAGCTGAAAAGTGGCGAACGCCAGGATCTGCTGGCCTTTGCGCAGCAACTGGTGGCGCTGGGCGGTCTGCGTATGGGCAGCCTGAGCAAAGCCGCCCGCGGTTATCAACTGGCGCAGGGTAATCCGCCGCGCCAGATTGAGGCTTTCCCGCTGCTGAAAGCAGGCGCTAAAGCGACCGTTGAGCAGGGCATGGTCGCTTCAATGTCGGCGGGGCTGCGTCACTGGCAATATCATGAAGAAGTCTGGCTGCGCGGCAACGCGGCGGCGCAGGATGCAGTGCGCGAAGCGCTGGATCTGTTGCGTCAGGCGTTCAGCCTGTTTGGTGCGCTGGTGCCACGCAAAGCCAGCAGTGCTCTGCGTCAGCAGCTGACCACGCTGGAAGAGACGCTGGTAAACGAAGAGCAGGAGGCGGCGACGTTCTGCTTATCTTCCCTCTCGGTTGAAACGCAGCTGGCGCTGACCCACTGGCTGGCGGAGTCTCAGTGGCGTCAGTGGATCGATGCCAAAGGAGAAGCCAAGCTGCAGGGTTCGTTTAAGCGTTTCAGCGACATCATGCTGAGCCGCGTCAATGCCGATCTGAGAGAGACATTCATCACGGTCAAACAGCCCAATGAGTATCAGGACAAAGCTACCCGTCTGGCGCGTCAGCTGCTGACGGTGCACCTGCTGGCGGGTTCCTATCCCGTGGAAACGGTGATGGCCTGGCTCGAACCCTGGCAGCAACTGCTGTCGGCGATTCATGAAAAGCAGTCATCCGGATTAGCCTGGCTGACGTCGCAGGCACTGAAACAGCAGCCATTCTGGCTCACCAGCGGCGCTAGCCGCTAACGGGTAATTCGTACCGCCATCAAGGAGGGCGTTATGTTGGCAGCACTTCCCGCGTTGCTACGCGACCAGGCCGACCAGGCCGCCCGACAGCTTGGGGTTCCGCTGACTTCGCTTAGCCCGGAGCAGGCCGCCGGGCTGGCTTTCAGCGATTTCGTGCTGGAAAACCTGCAACAACATCCCGACTGGTGGCAGACGATGCTCGACCAGCCGCTGCAGCCTGATGAGTGGCAGCACTACGCTGTATGGCTAAATGAGGTACTCAGCGGCATTGACAGTGAAGCGAGCCTGATGCGCGAACTGCGGCTGTTTCGCCGCCGTATGCTGGTGCGTATCGCCTGGATGCAGGCTCTGCAACACGCCACGACTGAACAGAGTCTGCAACAGCTTAGTGTCTTAGCTGAGGTGCTGGTCAGCAGGGCGCGCGACTGGGTATATCAGGATTGCTGCCGTGATTTTGGTACGCCCTGTAATGCCGATGGCGACGCTCAGCCGCTGCTGATTCTGGGCATGGGCAAGCTGGGTGGCGGTGAACTGAACTTCTCCTCTGACATTGACCTTATTTTCGCCTGGCCAGAAAACGGCACCACGCGCGGCGGACGGCGTGAGCTCGATAATGCTCAGTTCTTTACCCGTATGGGCCAGCGGCTGATCAAAGTCCTGGATCAACCCACCATGGATGGCTTTGTCTACCGTGTGGATATGCGGCTGCGGCCGTTTGGCGACAGCGGTCCGCTGGTCATGAGCTTTGCCGCACTGGAAGATTACTACCAGGAGCAGGGACGTGACTGGGAGCGTTACGCCATGGTCAAGGCCCGCCTGATGGGCGATGACCACGACCGCTGGAGCCTGGAGCTGCAGCAGATGCTGCGGCCGTTCGTATATCGGCGTTACATCGATTTCAGCGTGATCCAGTCGCTGCGTAACATGAAAGGGATGATCAGCCGTGAAGTCCGGCGACGCGGGCTGAAAAACAATATCAAACTGGGCGCGGGCGGCATCCGTGAAACCGAGTTTATCGTGCAGGTGTTCCAGCTGATTCGCGGCGGACGTGAACGCTCGCTTCAGTTGCGTTCGCTGCTGCCGACGCTTGAGGCGATCAAAACGCTGGCCCTGCTGCCTGCTGAGCAGGTGGATGCGCTGCGTGACACCTATCTGTTCCTGCGGCGGCTGGAGAATCTGCTGCAAAGCCTGGGCGACGAGCAGACCCAGACGCTGCCCGAGGATGAGCTGCATCGCGCCCGGCTGGCGTGGGCGATGGATTGTGCCGACTGGCCTGCGCTGATGACCCAACTTGATGCTCAGATGGCAGCGGTACGGACAATCTTTGATGAGCTGATTGGGGAAGATACGCCTGAGATTGGCGATCAGCGTGAGCTGGCGGAGTTTCAGGTGCTGTGGCAGGACCAGCTGGAAGATAGTGAACTGGCTCCGCTGGTGCCGCAGCTCAGCGACGATCAGCGGCTTACGCTGCATCAGACGCTGGAGGCGTTTCGTCAGGACATCAGCCGGCGCACCATCGGCCCGCGTGGCCGTCAGGCGCTGGATCAGCTGATGCCGCGCCTGCTGAGCGAGGTCTGCCCGCGTGAAGACGCGGCGGTCACGCTGAGCCGTCTGACGCCACTGCTGCTCGGCGTGCTGACCCGCAGCACCTATCTGGAGCTGCTGATCGAATATCACGGTGCCCTGCGTCACCTGATTCGCCTGTGTGCGGCCTCACCGATGGTAGCCAGCCAGCTGGCGCGTCACCCCCTGTTGCTGGATGAACTGCTCGATCCCGCCACGCTCTATCAGCCGACTGCCACCGACGCCTATCGTGACGAGCTGCGGCAGTATCTGCTGCGCATCCCCACTGAGGATGAGGAGCAGCAGCTGGAAGCGGTGCGGCAGTTTAAGCAGGCGCAGCATCTGCGTATCGCTGCTGCTGACATCGCGGGCACGCTGCCGGTGATGAAAGTCAGCGATCATCTCACCTGGCTGGCGGAAGCAATCATCGACTCTGTGGTGCGTCAGGCGTGGAACATGATGGTGCAGCGCTACGGTCGTCCCTCTCACCTGAGCAATGAACATGAACGCGGTTTTGCGGTGCTGGGTTACGGCAAACTGGGTGGCTGGGAGCTGGGTTACAGTTCTGATCTCGATTTAGTCTTCCTGCATGACTGTCCGGCAGACGCCGTGACCGAAGGGGATCGCAGCATCGATGGTCGTCAGTTCTATCTGCGGCTCGCTCAGCGCATTATGCATCTCTTTAGTACCCGCACTGCCTCCGGCATTCTCTACGAAGTGGACGCGCGGCTGCGCCCTTCTGGCGCGGCGGGGATGCTGGTCAGTACCTTTGAGGCATTTGAAGAGTATCAGCGCAGTGAAGCCTGGACATGGGAACATCAGGCGCTGGTCCGGGCGCGCGTGGTGTTTGGTGAGGCGGCACTGGGTGACCGTTTCAACGCGATTCGTCAGACGATTCTGTCGCTGCCACGTCCTGCAGACGCGCTGCAAACCGAAGTGCGTGAGATGCGTGAAAAGATGCGCGCTCACCTCAGCAACAAACATAAAGGTCGCTGGGATATCAAAGCCGATGCGGGAGGCATCACCGATATTGAATTCATCGCCCAATATCTTGTCTTACGCTACGCCGCTGAGCAGCCTGAACTGACGCGCTGGTCTGACAATGTGCGCATTTTCGAGCTGATGGCGAAGTACCATAAAATGCCCGCCGATGAAGCGCAGGCGCTGACGCAGGCTTATGTCACGCTGCGCGACGCCCTGCACCATCGCGCCCTGCAGGAGCTGCCGGGCCACGTTGAGCCAGAGGCTTACGCAGCGGAGCGGCAGACGGTTCTGAACAGCTGGCAGCGCTGGCTGATAACGCCTGCGTCTATCCTGGCGTGATGCTGATAGCACAAATCGCAACTGTGCTATCATCCGCGCACTATTTTTAATGCAGTCTGGAGTGTCTGGAATGAAAGTGACTCTGCCCGCGTTCGGCCAAGCCTCAGTGCTGGTTGTTGGCGATGTAATGTTGGATCGTTACTGGTATGGCCCAACCAGCCGTATCTCCCCTGAAGCACCGGTTCCGGTGGTGAAAGTGGACACGGTTGAAGAGCGCCCTGGCGGCGCGGCAAACGTAGCGATGAACATTGCAGCACTCGGTGCCGCGTCCCGGCTAATCGGCCTGACCGGCGAAGATGATGCGGCGCGCGTGTTGAGCAACACGCTGAAAGACGTCAACGTTCATTGTGACTTCGTGGCGGTTAAAAGCCATCCGACCATTACCAAACTGCGCGTGCTTTCCCGCAACCAGCAGCTGATCCGCCTCGACTTTGAAGAGGGCTTTGAACAGGTCGATCCGGAGCCAATTCATCAGAAAATGCGTGATTCACTGGCCGCAGCGGGTGCGCTGGTGCTGTCCGATTATGCCAAAGGCGCGCTCTCCAGCGTGCAGACCATGATTACCCTTGCGCGCGAAGCGGGCGTGCCGGTATTGATTGATCCGAAAGGCACTGATTTTGCGCGCTACCGTGGCGCGACGCTGCTGACGCCGAACCTCTCCGAATTTGAAGCCGTGGTCGGCAAATGCAAAAACGAAGAGGAGATCGTGGCGCGTGGCACCCAACTGATCGCTGATTTTGATCTCTCCGCACTGCTGGTGACCCGTTCCGAAAACGGTATGACGCTGCTGCAGCCGGGCAAAGCGCCTCTGCATCTGCCAACCCAGGCGCAGGAAGTCTATGACGTCACCGGTGCCGGCGATACGGTGATTGGCGTGCTGGCGGCAGCGCTGGCAGCCGGCGACTCGCTGGAAGAAGCCTGTTTCCTGGCCAACGCGGCAGCGGGCGTGGTGGTGGGTAAACTCGGTACCTCGACCGTCAGCACCGTTGAACTGGAAAATGCGATTCATGCCCGCCCGGAACAGGGTTTTGGCATCATGACGGAAGCGCAGTTAAAAGCCGCCGTTGAGATGGCCCGCCGTCGTGGCGAAAAAGTGGTGATGACTAACGGCGTGTTCGACATTCTGCATGCGGGACATGTCTCTTATCTGGCCAACGCCCGCAAGCTCGGCGATCGACTGATCGTTGCGGTGAACAGCGATGCGTCGACTAAGCGTCTGAAAGGTGAAAGCCGTCCGGTCAATCCGCAGGAAAACCGGATGATCGTGCTGGGTGCGCTGGAAGCGGTCGACTGGGTGGTCGTATTTGAAGAGGATACGCCGCAGAGGCTGATTGCGGGCATTCTGCCTGACCTGCTGGTCAAAGGCGGTGATTACAAGCCGGAAGATATCGCGGGCAGTAAAGAAGTCTGGGCAAATGGCGGCGACGTGCAGGTGCTGAACTTCGAGGATGGTATCTCCACTACCAACATCATCAAAACCATTCGCGGCAGCTAACGCAGAGGGTAAGCGGGAGCCTGGCTCCCGCTTAACGCTTATTCTGACTTGTTGTCCGGAACAGGTTTCACGACATCGGCAACCGGTGGCGGTGAAACAGCGGGTGAGGTGGCTACTGAAGCAGATGGTGTGGCCGCTGCAACAGGTGTTGCCGGTGCGGTTGCCGTCGGAGGCGTACCCGCTGATGAACCCTGACTTTCCAGCTGGGCCAGACGCTGCTCCAGCGCCGCCAGTTTCTCCCGCGTACGCAGTAATACCTGCGTCTGCACATCAAACTCTTCACGGTTGACCAGATCCATCCGGGTCAGCTGCGCCTGAAGAACCTGACGAATTTTCTTTTCGACATCATCACCAAACTCACGAACACCTTTAGGCATCGCTTCGTGAACCTGACGGGCAAGTTGTTCAATTTTTTTCGTGTCGATCATGATGATTTCCTGGTTACGGGGAGCTGTGTCAGCGTGTTTACCAACGTAATAAGTGTTAAGTGTAATGCCAGAAATGAAAAGGATAAACCTCAAATCCGTAACGCAGGAAATGCAAAAGCAATTGCGCTATTGATGATTGCCGCCTCAAACGATCGGCGTTATAGTTGAAAGGCTTATTCTCAGGGCGGGGCGCAATTCCCCACCGGCGGTAAATCAGCTTTGGCTGAAAGCCCGCGAGCGCTTTATCTTGATGAAAAGAGAGATAAAGGTCAGCAGATCCGGTGTAATTCCGGGGCCGACGGTTACAGTCCGGATGGGAGAGGGTAACGACATCTGTCGGACAATTGTGTCTGCATCACGTTATTGCCACGTCTTTTTGACGTCACTCCTAAGCACGCCCTGATTCTGGTAACCCATACATTTTAAGGTTTTTATTACCATGAATCAGACGCTACTTTCTGAATTTGGCACGCCTGAACAGCGTGTAGAACGTGCTATCGCCGCCCTGCGTGAGGGACGCGGTGTGATGGTACTCGACGATGAAAATCGTGAAAACGAAGGCGATATGATCTTCGCCGCAGAAACCATGACCGTTGAACAAATGGCACTGACTATTCGTCACGGCAGCGGCATCGTCTGCCTCTGCCTGACCGAAGCGCGTCGCCAGCAGCTCGACCTGCCGATGATGGTAGAAAACAACACCAGCTCCTTTGGCACCGGCTTCACCGTGACCATTGAGGCCGCAGAAGGTGTCACGACGGGTGTTTCCGCGCAGGACCGTATCACCACCATCCGCGCGGCGATTGCCGACGATGCAAAACCAGTCGATCTGCATCGCCCTGGTCATGTCTTCCCGTTGCGTGCCAGCGAAGGCGGCGTGTTAACCCGTGGCGGACACACTGAAGCAACCATCGATTTAGTAACGCTGGCCGGCTTTAAGCCTGCAGGTGTTCTGTGTGAACTGACTAACGATGATGGCACTATGGCCCATGCGCCTGAAGCGATTACGTTCGCGCGTCAGCACAACATGCCGGTAGTGACAATCGAAGATCTGATCGCCTGGCGTCGTACGCACGAAACGCGCCACGCCAGTTAATCTTTCTGCTGCGATAAACAGGCCCCGATCAGGGCCTGTTTCATTTTTTTCATACCGCCATGACGCCGGCTGAACTCTCGCTTTTCCACACTTCTCTCTGCTGAATACCTATGCCAGCTGTTACGTCAGATTTCATTCAAATTTCCTGGTGATCATCATCATGGTTATCCGCGTGATAACCTGGCGAATGCGCGTATCGTAGTGGCTATTAAACCACCGGATGCCGGAGAGTACGAATGAGCCAGTTACGCATGCCAGCCCTGTTTTTAGGCCACGGCAGCCCGATGAATGCCCTTGAAGAGAACCGCTATACCGCCGCGTGGCGTCACGCAGGCGACACGCTGCCACGTCCACGCGCCATTATTGCGGTTTCGGCGCACTGGTATACGCGTGGCACCGCCGTGACGGCAATGGCAAAGCCGAAGACCATTCATGATTTTGGTGGCTTCCCACAGGCGCTGTTTGATACGCGCTATCCGGCACCCGGATCGCCTGAACTTGCTCAGCAGCTGGTGGAGCAGTTAGCGCCCGTTGAGGTGAAGCTGGATCAGGACTGGGGACTGGACCATGGCTCCTGGGGCGTCCTGATTAAGATGTACCCGGATGCCGATATTCCGGTGGTACAGCTCAGCGTTGATGGCACTAAACCTGCGGCATGGCATTTTGAGATGGGCCAGAAACTGTCTGCACTGCGCGATCAGGGCGTAATGATTGTCGCCAGCGGCAACGTGGTGCACAACCTGCGTAAAGTGCGCTGGGATGGCAACAGCGAAGTCTATCCGTGGGCCAGCAGTTTTGAACAGTTCGTCCGCGATAACCTGGCAGTACAGAGCGATGCGGCTTCTCATCCGCTGGTTAACTTTATGGATCATCCCGGCGCGGCACTTTCTAACCCGACGCCTGAGCACTATCTGCCGCTGCTCTATGTGCTGGGCGCACGTCAGCCGGATGACGTCATCAGTATTCCGGTTGATGGCATGGAGATGGGTGCTATCAGCATGCTGTCGGTTCAGGTAGGTTAGGGCGAAGCTGAGAGAAAACAGGCCAGAAGCTGGCCTGTTATTATCGCGGTGCGTTAACCGATAAAGGCGTGCGGATAGAAACGGGAAAGATCCTGAGTGATCAGGTCGCGATCTTCACGCAGGCCGATCCCAGCCGGTTGATCGTCGATCAGCCAGCTACCAATCAGCGTATAACTGTCGCCAAATTTTGGCAGCGGATGGAACTGCTGGACGATCATTCCCTCTTCGCCGTACGGCCCATCAACGCGGGCAATCTCCTGACCATTCTCTACGATGCGGATGTTAGCCCCTTCACGTGAAAACAGCGGCTTCACCACATATTTTTCCATGTGTGGCACGTCATCTTCCGCGAACCAGGCGGGCAGCAGGTTAGGGTGATTCGGGAACATCTCCCACAGCAGCGGCAGAAGAGCTTTGTTCGAAATGATGCTTTTCCATGCCGGTTCCAGCCAGCGCACGCCCGCATCGCCCAGCTTAGTAGAGAACATTTCACGCAACATGAACTCCCATGGATAGAGCTTGAACAGGTTACTAATCACCTGATCATGAGCGTCGGTGAATTCACCTTTTTCGCCCAGGCCAATCTCATCAATATAGAGAAACTCACTCGGCAGACCCGCTTCGGTAGCGCAATCCTGAAGGTACTGCACGGTGCCACGATCTTCGTCGGTGTCGCGGCAGCAGGCGAAGTGCAGCCAGTTAAAGCCGTGCTGCTGATGTAACGCGGCAAAGCGTTCAATCAGCTTTTCCTGCAGGCTATTAAACTGATCGCTGCCAGCGGGGAGCTGACCGGCATTAAGCTGGTCTTCCAGCCAGAGCCACTGGAAAAATGCTGCTTCATACAGCGAGGTCGGCGTATCAGCATTGTTCTCCAGCAGCTTCACATCACCCTTGCCATCCCAGGCGAGATCCAGACGAGAGTACAGTGATGGCTGACGTTGATGCCATGAATCGCGCACGAAATCCCAGGTATGCTTAGGGATGCGGAATTTAGTCAGCAGCGCTTCGCTGTTGACCACTTTTTCCACCACCTGCAGGCACATCTGATGCAACTCGGCGGTGACCTCTTCCAGATGCTCGATTTGCGCCAGCGTGAACTGGTAATAGGCCTCTTCACACCAGTAGGGTTCGCCATGCATGGTGTGAAAACGAAAACCGAACTCGGTGGCTTTTTCGCGCCAGCCTGGGCGCTCTGAAATGGCAATGCGTTCCATCGGGGCGTTAGCCTCCCATTGAGCGGCTGGAGGTGCCGGTGGCGCTGCTGCGCTGCATGCTGTTCTGCTTCGCGACGGTTTCACCGAAGCCACCACGGGTAATGGTCGACGTGGTGGCCGGTTTTGGTGCCAGCGCCGTTTTCGGCACGGTCATGGTTTTGCCGGAGGTAGCTGCGCCGTAGTTACGGCCCGATGCATCAACAAACTGACCATTGGCCGGGCTACGGGCATTTTTCGGCGAGAACAGCGGTTGCTGCGCAAAGCCTGAACCACCGCCCATCATGCGGCCCATCATGTAACCCGCCATCAGTGGCATCCAGAAGCTTCCGCCGCTCTGCTGTGATTCCGCATTGGTGGTGCCTACACCTGCCTGAGCCGGTGTCTGCTGACACTGGTTTTCGCCAAATTCAGCGACACAATCTTCACGGGTGGCATATTTTGGCGCGGTGCGTTCCGCCTCTTTTTTAGCCTCATTGAATGCGGTGGTACATTGCGCACTCTGGCCCGGATTGGCTTTCGAACAGTCATCGGCGTTCTGGTACATCGAAACCGTTTCATCGTTCTGTTCACAGCCAGCCAGCATAAATACCGCCGAAACGGCGATAGCAACGGGCGTTAAATGGCGTGCCTGCCAGCTCTTACGAAAAGCGGCATAGCGAATAGATTTTGTGCGTTTCATTATGATTATCCTGTGCCCAAAGGTAGCGCATAGAATAGGGGATGGGGGGGTAAAATTGAAGCTGGAGGCCTGATACAACAGGGATCTTTACTTAGTTATACGTTCAACAGAGAGGCGGGCCGCAAAGCAGCCCGCCCGCAGATTAATTACCGAAAGGATTACCGCTGCTGTGGCGAGCTGCAGGACGCGCTGCCTCAGAAGAGCCGGTTGCCGCCGGACCGCTATCCACACGTGCGGTCTGCTGGGCATTTTCCGGTGCCACGGTTTCCGGTGACGTCGGGATCTCTTTACCCAACTGACTGTTCAGTTTCTGCAGGCTCTGCTCATTGAGCGTACCCAGCGCATAGCTGATATTCAGCTGGTTAATCAGGTAGCTATAGCGCGCATCGGAAAGCTGCTGCTTCGCGTTATAGAGCACGGTAGTCGCATCGAGCACATCGACGATAGTACGCGTACCCACCTGATAGCCTGCTTCTGACGCATCCAGAGAGCTTTGTGCAGAAACGACGGCCTGTTTGTAGGCGTTGATGCTGCTGATAGACGCATTCACGTTGTTAAACGATGAACGTACCGTCTGGACGGCTGAGCGGTGCGCGCTTTCCAGCGATTCGCTGGCGCTGACGAAGCTGTACTGCGCCTGCTTCACCTGAGAGGTGACGCTACCGCCGCTATAGAGTGGCAGAGAGAAGCTCAGGCCAACCTGATTTGAACCGGTAATCGAGTCAGTAGAACCGGCACTCTGATTCGCACGGCTGCCGCCATATTTGCTGTTCGACATGCCGGTAGAGGCGGTCAGATCCAGCGTCGGCATATGACCTGTTTCTGCAGAGCGAATCTGCTCACGGGCTAAATCCTGATTCAGACGGGCAGAGAGCAGCGACAGGTTACGGCTTTCAGCCTGCTTAAGCAGCGCACTGACCGCTTCAGGTTTATCGGTTCTGAAGCGATCGATGCTCAGCGAAGCCAGCGACATGTAATCCATGCCGGTGATCTGACGCAGCGTTTCTACGTTATTATCAAGGTTGTTACGCGCGGTGACTTCGTTGGCCAGTACGCTGTCATATTGCGCGCGGGCGTTCTGCACGTCAGTGATGGCAACCAGGCCAACGTTAAAGCGCTGCGTGGTCTGATCCAGCTCGCGATAGATCGACTGTTTCTGCGCTTCGGTGTAAGAAAGAGTATCAATCGCTTTCAGCACGTTGAAGTAGGCGGTCGCGGTGTTCAGTATCAGATCCTGCTGTGCGACCTGATAGGTGACATCCTGAATACCGGCTGCTTTTTCCTGCAGGGTCAGCGCGCGCCATTTCGACATGTCGAAAATAGTCTGGGTTAATTGCAGCGAGCCGCTGGTCGTGTTGGAATGAAGACCGCTGCTGTCGCGATAGCCGTTGTTATAGGTGTAGTCTGCACCCAGGCCGAGCTGGGGTAATAGGGGGCTGCGCGCTTCGTTGATTTTCTCAAAAGCAGAATCGCGATCGGCAGCGGCACTGCGCAGATCCGGGTTGCTCAGACGCGCTTGTTGATAAACCTGAAGCAGGTCTTCTGCCTGGCTGGCGAAGCTGAAACCGCCCAGGCTCAGCCCAATAAAAAATGGGAGCAGTTTTTTCATTTGCATTCCTTTTGTTGCAGCAAATTGCAGTGGGTGCGCTGCCGGGTAAGCCAAAAAATTATCGCCGATTCTAGCAGAGGGCAACTGTGAGATAAGTTGGCTGAACGTGCCTTCTCCCCCTAATTTACGTAAATAATTCAGAAAGAACTACTTACATGGAGCACAGTTACAGGCTTTTTTCGCTCCACTCCAATCTGCACAAGGAACCTGATGATGCCGGAAGAAAAAAAATCCCCTGTGACTTTCACAAAAAACGATGTAGAAATTATTGCACGCGAAACCGTCTATGATGGTTTTTTTTCCGTCGAACGTTACCGCTTCCGCCACCGCCAGTTTAATGGCGAAATGAGTGGGGAAGTGCAGCGTGAAGTTTTTGAGCGCGGACATGCCGCCGTGCTGCTACCTTATGATCCCTTACGCGATGAAGTGGTGCTGATTGAACAGATCCGCATCCCGGCTTATGACAGCAGTGCTTCACCCTGGCTGCTGGAGATGGTCGCCGGCATTATTGAACCCGGCGAATCGGTTGAGCAGGTTGCGCGCCGTGAAGCCGTTGAAGAAGCAGGTTTAGACGTTGGCCGGGTTAAGCCTGTGCTTAGCTATCTGGCCAGCCCTGGTGGCACCAGCGAACGTCTGTCGGTGCTGATTGGGGAAGTGGATGCCAGCCAGGCAGAGGGATGCCATGGTCTGGAGGAAGAGAATGAGGATATTCTTGTGCATGTGGTGAGCCGCGAACAGGCTTATCGCTGGGTGGAAGAGGGGATAATCGATAATGCGGCGTCTGTCATCGCCCTGCAATGGCTGGCGTTGCACCATGAAAAACTACGCGAAGAGTGGATACAAAAATGAAACAGCGCTATACCCCTGACTTTCCCGAAATGATGCGGCTCTGCGAAACCAACTTCGCCCAGTTACGCCGCCTGCTGCCGCGCAACGATGAGGCGGGCGAATCGGTGATTTATCAGGTGAGTGGCGCCCGTTATCAGCTGACGATTCAGGAGTCGACGCGCTACACCACGCTGGTGGAGATCCGCCAGGTCGCGCCTGCCGTGAGTTACTGGAGCCTGCCCTCAATGTCGGTCCGGCTCTATCACGATGCGATGGTCGCCGAAGTGTGTTCAACTCAACAGATCTATCGCTTCAAAGCGCGCTATGATTATCCTAATAAAAAATTGCATCAGCGCGATGAAAAGCATCAGATAAACCAGTTTCTTGCAGACTGGCTGCGCTACTGCCTGGCGCATGGCGCAATGGCAGTTCCGGTCTGCTGATGCGTATAATGCAGTAAATGGCGTGGAGACGAAGGAAACGCTTTGGATAGCCTGCTAACTCTTCCTGCAGCGAACGGTTCCGAAATCAGGATTTTGCAAATCACGGATACTCACCTGTTCGCGGGAAAACATGAATCGCTGCTTGGCGTGAACACCTGGTCGAGTTATGACGCGGTGCTGGATGCGATTATTGCGCAACAGCGCGACTATGACCTGATCATCGCCACCGGCGATCTCGCCCAGGATCACTCTGTCGAAGCCTATCAGCATTTTGCTGAGGGTATCGCACGTTTACCGCGCCCCTGTGTCTGGCTGCCCGGTAATCACGACTTTCAGCCCGCGATGGTCGACACGCTGGCGGCAGCGCACATCAATGCCCACAAGCAGGTGCTGGTGGGTGAGCAGTGGCAGATTGTGTTGCTCGACAGCCAGGTTTACGGTGTCCCGCATGGGATGCTGAGCGACTATCAGCTGGAGTGGCTCGACAACGCACTGTCCCGCTTTCCGCAACATCATACGCTGGTCCTGCTGCATCACCATCCGCTGGCCTCGGGCTGTACCTGGCTCGATCAGCACAGCCTGCGTAATTCCCATCAGCTCGATGCGGTGTTACAGCGCTATCCCTTAGCCCGGACGCTGGTCTGTGGTCATATTCATCAGGAGCTGGATCTGGAGTGGCACGGTCGCCGCGTGCTGGCGACGCCGTCAACCTGCGTCCAGTTCAAACCGCACTGCACCAGCTTTACGATTGACACGGTGGCACCGGGCTGGCGCTGGTTTACCCTGCATCCGGATGGCGGCCTTGAGACCGAGGTCAACCGGCTCGACACCGACGCTTTTCGTCCCGATTTAGACTCAGAAGGATACTGACGCGTGGCGGCATTGCTTTATCTGCACGGTTTTAACAGCTCGCCGCAGTCGGCGAAGGCAACACAGTTCCGGCAATGGTTAGAGACGCAGCATCCCGGGATCGAGATGATCGTGCCTCAGTTGCCGACTTTTCCGGCCGATGCCGCGGCCATGCTGGAAGATCTGGTACTAAGCCGTAGTGGCGAAACGCTGGGGCTGGTGGGCTCCTCGCTGGGCGGTTATTACGCCACCTGGCTGTCGCAATGCTTTATGCTGCCTGCCGTGGTCGTTAATCCTGCGGTGCGACCTTTTGAGCTGCTGGCGGATTTCCTGGGCGAAAATCAGAATCCCTACACCGGCCAGCAATATGTGTTAGAGTCACGCCACATTTACGATCTCAAAGTAATGCAGATTGAACCGCTGGAAGCGCCCGATTTACTCTGGCTGCTGCAACAGACCGGCGATGAAGTTCTCGATTACCGCCAGGCGCTCGACTATTACAGCGCGTGCCGTCATACGGTAGAAGAGGGCGGTAATCATGCATTTACTGGATTCGAGCGCCATTTCCCGCAGATTCTGGACTTTCTCGGTCTGAATCATCCCTGAGTAATGCGGAAATCGCACCCCATTTCACCCTTCTAATCAGACATTTACGATGAGTCAATCTAACTATAACGCGGATGCCATTGAGGTCCTGACTGGCCTTGAGCCTGTTCGCCGTCGTCCGGGCATGTACACCGATACGACGCGTCCCAACCATTTGGGTCAGGAAGTGATTGATAACAGCGTCGATGAGGCGCTGGGCGGCCATGCGAAGCGGGTTGAAGTGATTCTGCACGCTGATCAGTCGCTGGAAGTGATTGATGATGGTCGCGGCATGCCGGTGGACATCCACCCGGAAGAGGGCGTGCCCGCTGTCGAGCTGATCCTGTGTCGTCTGCATGCGGGTGGCAAGTTCTCCAACAAAAACTATCAGTTCTCGGGCGGCCTGCACGGCGTCGGCATTTCTGTGGTTAATGCCCTGTCAAAACGTGTTGAAGTCACGGTGCGCCGTAATGGCGAAATCTATGACATGGCGTTTGAAAATGGCGACAAAGTGCAGGATCTCACCGTCACCGGCACGGTGGCGAAACGTAATACCGGCACGCGCGTCCATTTCTGGCCTGATGAAAGCTTCTTCGACAGCCCGCGTTTCTCGGTATCGCGTCTTTCCCATCTGCTGAAAGCCAAAGCGGTGCTCTGCCCTGGCGTTGAGATTGTCTTTAAAGACAAGCTGAACAATACCGAGCAGCGCTGGTGCTACGAAGATGGTCTGACCGACTACCTGTGTGAAGCGGTGAATGGCCTGCCGACGCTGCCGGAAAAACCCTTTGTCGGCAGCTTTGCCGGTGATGTGGAAGCGGTGGACTGGGCGCTGTTGTGGCTGCCGGAAGGCGGCGAGCTGTTAACGGAAAGCTACGTTAACCTGATTCCGACCATGCAGGGCGGGACGCACGTCAACGGCCTGCGTCAGGGGCTGCTGGATGCGATGCGTGAATTCTGCGAATACCGCAACATTCTGCCGCGTGGCGTGAAGCTCTCAGCGGAAGATATCTGGGATCGCTGCGCCTATGTGCTGTCGGTGAAGATGCAGGATCCGCAATTCGCCGGACAGACCAAAGAGCGTCTCTCTTCCCGTCAGTGTGCTGCCTTTGTCTCTGGCGTCGTAAAAGATGCCTTCAGCCTGTGGCTGAACCAGAATATTCAGACGGCGGAAATGCTGGCTGAGCTGGCGATCTCCAGCGCCCAGCGGCGTATGCGGGCAGCCAAAAAAGTGGTGCGTAAAAAGCTCACCAGCGGACCGGCGCTGCCGGGCAAACTGGCGGACTGCACCGCGCAGGATCTGAATAAAACAGAACTGTTCCTGGTCGAAGGGGACTCGGCAGGTGGCTCGGCCAAACAGGCGCGCGATCGTGAATATCAGGCGATTATGCCGCTGAAAGGCAAGATCCTGAACACCTGGGAAGTCTCTTCCGATGAGGTGCTGGCGTCGCAGGAAGTGCATGATATTTCCGTGGCGATCGGCATCGATCCTGACAGCGAAGATCTGTCGCAGCTGCGCTATGGCAAGATCTGCATTCTGGCGGATGCGGACTCCGATGGTCTGCACATTGCTACGCTGCTCTGTGCGCTGTTCGTGAAACATTTCCGCTCACTGGTCAGAAATGGCCACGTTTACGTCGCCATGCCGCCACTCTACCGTATCGATCTCGGTAAAGAGGTCTACTACGCGCTGGACGAAGATGAGAAAGAGGGCGTGCTGGAGCAGCTGAAACGTAAGAAGGGCAAACCGAACGTTCAGCGCTTTAAAGGGCTGGGCGAGATGAACCCGCTGCAGCTGCGCGAAACGACGCTGGATCCCAATACCCGCCGTCTGGTCCAGCTGACGATCAGTGAAGAGGATGTTGACCAGACGCTGCGCATGATGGATATGCTGCTCGCGAAAAAACGTTCCGAAGACCGGCGTAACTGGTTGCAGGAAAAAGGCGATTTGGCCGATATTGAAGTGTAAAAAACAGGACGCGAAAGCGTCCTGTTCTCTTTGTGCTTCAGCCCGCACATCCTCAGAGAACCCGGCAGATTCAGAGCAGAGACAGTAACCCTTGTGAAAATTACCCTGGAAGAGCTACGCGCCTGGGTGGCGGTGGTGGACAGCGGTTCCATTACGGCGGCGGCAACCCAGCTGGCGCAGACCAGTTCGGGCATTAGCCGGGCGTTGTCGCGGCTGGAGAGTAAGCTGCAGACCACCCTGTTACATCGGACTACCCGACGGCTGGCACTGACCGAAGAGGGACAGGTCTTTCTGGAGCATGCGCGCCAGATCCTGGCCTCGGTTGAGCAGGCGGAAGAGCAGATTGCCCTGCGGCGCGAGATGCCGTCAGGACGGCTGCGGGTGAACGCTGCCACGCCCTTTATGCTGCATGTGATTGTGCCACTGGTAGAGGATTTTCGCGCTCGCTATCCGCTGATCCAGCTTGAGCTGAATACCGACGATATTATGATCGATCTGCTGGAGCAGCAGACCGACATTGCCATTCGTATCGGGGAATTGCGCGACTCCACGCTGCGCGCCCGGCTGCTTGGCAGTAGTGCAATCCGGCTGATGGCCAGTCCGGCCTATCTGGCGAAAGCGGGCACGCCACAGAGTGTTGCCGATCTCGCGCAGCATCAGACTATCGGCTTCAGTTATCCTGACACCCTCAACGTCTGGCCGATCTGGCAGCCCGATGGTGATTTTATGCGCGTCAAGCCGACACTCGCAGCCTCCAGCGGTGAAACCATCCGGCAGCTGGCGCTGGCAGGACAGGGTATCGCACGGCTCTCCGACTTTGTCAGCCGGGAAGATTGTGCCGCTGGCCGACTGGTGCCGGTTCTTACCGCGGAAACCCGCGATTTGCGGTTGCCGGTGCATGCGGTTTATTACCGTAATACCACGCTCTCGTCGCGTATCGGCTGTTTTCTCGATTTTCTCCGCACCGAGATTGATCGGCGTCAGATGCTTTAAACCGGTCTGTCAGAAAGAAAAAATCTCTGACGCAGAGCAGAGGTTTAAGGTGGGTAACAAAGTCTGGCCGGTTTTGCTTTCTGATTGTGCCCGCTCAGGGAATATGGACAGATCGGAAAGACGCTCAAGCCAGTCCCTGGTCGCTCTACCCGCGCGATTACGCACCTCATCCCTGAGGTGCGCCCTTGTCGGGCCAACGCTTTGCGTTTTTCAAAAACGCTCCCGGCGTTTTTGTCCCTGACGCGGGACGCTTTCCTCTTCTGACCGTTTTCCCTTCGGGTTGAGCTAATGCGTTGCTGCCAGAGCCACTCAGCTTTGAGTTTGCCAGCAGCCTCCGGCACGAATACAGGAGCATTAGCAATCAGCTTATTAGTCAGGCACTCGGTTCCAGCACCAGAATCTTCACATCCACCACATCATCTTTAATGATGGCGCGATGCGCATCCATGTGCGGCATCTGCTGATGCTGCTCAAGATGGCGCAGCGTTTCCCACTGCTCCAGCATGAAAATAGAGTCTGGCGAGTTCTGCTTCCATGGCACCTGCGCCTGGTGATCCAGCAGCGCGTCATACTGATGGCAGCCATCTTCTTCTAAGACCTGCGGGATCAGCTTTTTCACTGCATCCAGCACAGCCTGACGGCGACCGGGTTTAACACAAATTTCAGCAACGACTGTTAACATTCGCGAATTCCTCTTTCGTGGGAAAATAGGGGATAGCCCCTTACCATCTTACGCAAAAACGCGGCTAAGATGGGTCCGATAAGCGGCAATATCGCGTGGCACGTCCGGCGCTTTAATCACGTCGTTGCAGATAAAGGTCGGCAGCGCGTCCATTCCCAGGAACTGGTTGGCCTTGTGGAAGTGCAGATAGAGACCATCGACGCCGACGCCTTCAAAGAACTGCTCCGGGTCGGTAAAGGCCTGCAGCGGCGCATTCCAGGTGAGCGACAGCATATATTTTTTGCCCTGCAGCAGACCGCCGGAACCATATTTTTTTGCTGCATCGGAACGGGTACGGCCATCGCTGGCATAGAGCGAACCGTGGCCTTCAGTAAAGACTTCATCGATGTAACGCTTCACCGTCCAGGGCTCGCCCATCCACCAGCCCGGCATCTGATAAATCACCACATCGCTGTCGACATATTTCTGCACTTCATCGGCGATCACGTAATCGCTGTCAGCTACGGTGACTGACACCTCATGTCCCATGTCACGCAGCTGGCTGGCCGCAACATCGGTCAGCGTGTGGTTCAGTTCGCCTTTAGAGTGGGCAAAAGTTTTGCCGCCATCGATAATTAAAATCCTGCTCATGAATAGGTTGCCTCGTTTCCTGAATATGGCGCTCAGCTTACGCGCGCCGCAGCCGCAGAAAAATGCGAGGTTGATCACAACACTTTTGCTGTAGCAGCAACAATACGCCGGTTTATGGCACCATCGGTGGGCAAACTCACCATAAAAAATCATAGAAAATAATCAGAATGAAAAAATTAATCCTCGCTTTGCTGCTGGCCAGCGGTGCTGTCCACGCGCAGTCTCATCTCGACACCGTTCTCAGTTCTAAGACGCTCAAAGTCTGCACCACCGGCGATTACAAACCCTACAGCTATCTGCGACCCGATGGTCAGTATGAAGGGCTGGATATCAGCATGGCGAACGCGCTGGCGATGTCGCTTGGTGCGAAGGTGGAGTGGGTACAGACCAGCTGGAAAAACCTGATGCCAGACTTTCTGGCAAAGCAGTGTGACATCGCCGTTGGCGGCGTCTCCGTCACGCTGAAACGCCAGCAGACCGCCTAGTTCGCGCAGCCGCTGGACGTGGATGGCAAAATCCCGCTGGTGCGCTGCAGTGATAAAGAGCGCTTCCAGACCATCGAACAGCTCAACCGGCCTGATGTGCGGCTGATTGAACCGGCTGGCGGCACCAACGAAGCCTTTGTCCACAGCCATCTGCCAGAAGCCTCACTGACGCTATTCCACGATAACGTCACCATCTTTCAGCAGCTGGTCGATAACAAGGCGGATGTGATGATCACCGATGCCTCTGAAGCGCGTTTTCAGCAGCAGCATTACCCGACGCTGTGCGCGATCAATCCTGATAAACCGCTGCAGTATGGCGAGAAGGCTTACATGATCCCGCGTGACGACATCAGCTGGAAGCTCTATGTCGATCAGTGGGTGCATCTCAGCACCGCCACCGGTGAATATCGCGATATTGCCCGGCAGTGGATAGGGGCAAAGCCCTGATTCACTTCCGCAGAGAGGTCAGGGACTTGCCGGTCTGAATCCGGCGTGCCTCCGGCACATGAAATCGCCCGGCGGGACGCCTCTTGTCCCGTGCTTCCCCTGTGACTAACACCAGGGAATAAGGTACTATCCTCGCCAAACCACCGCCGGGTGTCCCGCCGTTGTGGGTCACGATGTGAGGATGAAAAATTCATGAGTGAACTGACGCAGGATGGTGCAGAGCGTCTTGCCCTGCATACCTTTACCGAAGATGCGTATTTAAAATATTCGATGTACGTCATCATGGACCGCGCGTTGCCTTATATCGGCGACGGGCTGAAGCCTGTACAGCGACGCATTATCTACGCCATGTCGGAACTGGGCCTCAATGCCAGCGCCAAATTTAAAAAATCGGCGCGTACCGTGGGTGACGTGCTGGGTAAATACCATCCGCACGGCGACAGCGCCTGCTATGAAGCAATGGTATTGATGGCGCAGCCGTTCTCCTATCGTTATCCGCTGGTTGACGGTCAGGGTAACTGGGGTGCGCCGGATGATCCTAAGTCGTTTGCAGCTATGCGTTACACCGAATCACGCCTGTCAAAATATGCCGAGCTGTTGTTAGGTGAGTTAGGCCAGGGAACGGTAGAATATCAGCCAAATTTTGACGGCACGCTGCAGGAGCCGAAAATTCTGCCAGCGCGTCTGCCCAATATTCTGCTCAATGGCACCACCGGTATTGCCGTAGGTATGGCGACCGATATTCCGCCGCACAATCTGCGCGAAGTCGCTCAGGCTGCCATTGCGCTGATTGACGCCCCGAAAACCACGCTGGAACAGCTGCTGGATATTGTTCAGGGGCCTGATTACCCGACCGAGGCTGAGATCATTACGCCGCGTGACGAAATCCGCAAAATTTATCAGACCGGGCGCGGCTCCATCCGCCAGCGTGCGGTATGGAAGAAAGAAGAGGGCGAGGTGGTTATCACCGCGCTGCCGCATCAGGTATCAGGCGCGCGCGTGCTGGAGCAGATTGCTAACCAGATGCGCAACAAAAAGCTGCCGATGGTGGAGGATCTGCGTGATGAGTCGGATCATGAGAACCCGACGCGTCTGGTGATCGTGCCGCGCTCTAACCGCGTCGATCTCGATCAGGTGATGAACCATCTGTTCGCCACCACCGATCTGGAGAAGAGTTACCGCGTTAACCTCAATATGATCGGCCTGGATAACCGCCCGGCGGTGAAAAACCTGCATGAGATCCTGACCGAATGGCTGGTGTTCCGCCGCGACACGGTTAAACGTCGTCTGAACTACCGACTGGATCGCGTGCTGCGCCGCCTGCATATCCTGGAAGGTTTGCTGGTCGCATTCCTGAACATCGATGAAGTGATCGAGATCATCCGTACTGAGGATGAGCCGAAGCCGGTCCTGATGTCGCGTTTTGGCATCAGTGAAACGCAGGCCGAATCGATCCTTGAACTGAAGTTGCGCCACCTGGCAAAACTGGAAGAGATGAAGATCCGTGGCGAGCAGGCGGATCTGGAAAAAGAGCGCGATCAGCTGCAGGCGACGCTGGCGTCTGAACGCAAGATGAATACCCTGCTGAAAAAAGAGTTACAGGCTGACAGCGCCAGCTACGGCGACGAGCGTCGTTCGCCGCTCTGTGAGCGTGAAGAAGCCAAAGCCCTGAGCGAAACCGAGCTGGTGCCGTCTGAACCGGTCACCATTGTGCTGTCGCAGATGGGCTGGGTGCGCAGCGCTAAAGGCCACGATATCGATCCCGCCGGACTGAGCTACAAAGCGGGCGACAGCTATCTGGCTGCCGCACGCGGCAAGAGCAATCAGCCGGTGGCCTTTATCGACTCCACGGGCCGCAGCTATACGCTGGATCCGACATCGCTGCCTTCTGCGCGCGGACAGGGCGAGCCGCTGACCGGTAAGCTGACGCCACCGCCGGGTGCGGTGGTTGAACAGGTGCTGATGGAGCCAGATGACCAGCGTCTGCTGATGGCGTCTGATGCGGGCTACGGCTTTATCTGTACCTTTAGCGATCTGATATCGCGCAACCGCGCCGGTAAAGCGCTGCTGACGCTGCCCGACAATGCCCGCGTGATGACGCCAATGGCGGTGCATCATGAAGATGACATGCTGCTGGCGATTACCCAGGCGGGACGCATGCTGATGTTCCCGGTTGGCGAACTGCCGCAGATGTCGAAAGGCAAAGGCAACAAAATCATCTCCATCCCGTCAGCAGAAGCCGCCGCCGGTCAGGACAAACTGGCCTGGCTGATGATTCTGCCGCCGGGCAGCGCGATCACACTGCACGTGGGCAAGCGTAAAATGCTGCTGCGCAGTGAAGAGCTACAGAAATTCCGCGCCGATCGCGGACGTCGCGGCACGCTGTTACCGCGCGGCCTGCAAAAAATTGATCGTGTTGAACTGGATGCGCCTGCACGTCCGGCGAGCCCGGATAGCGAAGCGTAAACTACCCGGCTGACCCTGCGTCAGCCGTGGCTCAATGAGGGAACTATGTTACTGATTCTGCGTGCTATTATCGTCATCATTTATTCGATCCTGATCTGTATCTTTGGCTGTATCTGGTGTCTTTTTTCACCTCGCGATCCGCGCCACGTCGCCACTTTTGGCCATCTGTTCGGCAAATTGTCGACGGTATTTGGTCTTAAAGTCGATCTGCGCAGACCTGAAGGCGCTGAGAATTATGGCAATGCGATCTATATCGCCAACCATCAGAACAACTACGACATGGTCACCGCGGCCAAAATGGTGCAGCCCTATACGGTCACCGTGGGCAAGAAGAGCCTGCTGTGGGTGCCGTTTTTTGGCCTGCTCTACTGGCTGACCGGCAACCTGCTGATTGACCGCGATGACCGGGCGAAAGCGCGCGGCACCATCGGTGAGCTGGTGGATCAGTTTAACCGCAAGCGCATCTCTATCTGGATGTTCCCGGAAGGGACGCGCAGCCGTGGCCGTGGCCTGCTGCCGTTTAAAACCGGTGCCTTCCACGCTGCCGTGGCGGCGGGCGTGCCGATCATTCCGATTGTGGTCTCCAATACCCATGGCAAGATCGATCTCAATCGCTGGAACAACGGTCTGGTCATTGTTGAGATGCTGCCGCCGGTTGATGTAAAAGCATTCGAGTCTTCGTCGGTGCGTAAGCTGGCAACTCACTGCCGCGAACTGATGGCGGCGAAGCTGGAAGAGCTCAATGCCGAAGTCGCAGAACGCGAAAAAAACGGAAAAATCTGACCGGCGAGTCATTCGCCGAACTATCCTGCATGGATGCCGCGCGGCGAGCCTTATCCGGCTCGTCGTGAACGCAGCACAGCAAAAACAGATCAATAAAAACAGGGCCGGCGCTTAGCGCCACGCGTAAAGGGTCAGAAGTTTTATGTCTTTCAGCAGACGTCAGTTCATCCAGCTTTCTGCCGGAGCGGCGCTTAGCGCCAGTTTACTCCCTCATGCGGCATATGCCGCTTCTTCAGCTAATGGCGATACGCCACTTCCGGTTCCGCCGTTGCTGGAATCCCGTCGCGGCCAGCCGCTGTTCCTGACGATGCAGCGCAGCCACTGGTCATTTAATGGCGACAATAACAAAGTGCCGGTGTGGGGCATTAATGGCCTCTACCTTGGCCCGACCGTCCGGGTTTACAGCGGTGACGACGTTAAGCTGATCTACAGCAACCGGCTGAATGAGTCCGTCTCCATGACCGTCAGCGGTTTGCAGCTGCCGGGTGCGTTAATGGGTGGCGCGCCACGTATGATGTCGGCCGGTGTCGACTGGGCGCCGGTGCTGCCGATTCGTCAGGCAGCCTCAACCTGCTGGTATCACGCCAATACCCCAAACCGCATGGCGCCGCATATCTATAACGGTCTGGCGGGCATGTGGCTGGTGGAAGATGACATCGGCAAACAGCTGCCGCTGCCGAAGCATTACGGCGTCGATGACTTCCCCATCATCATTCAGGACAAGCGGCTCGATAACTTTGCCACGCCGGTCTATGACCCGCCGCAGGATGGTGGTTTCCTGGGTGATACGCTGCTGGTGAATGGGGTACGCAATCCTTATGTTGAGGTGTCACGCGGCTGGGTGCGCCTGCGTCTGCTGAACGCCTCGAATGCGCGACGCTATGAGATGGTGCTCAGCGACAATCGTCCGTTTATGGTGATTGCCAGTGATCAGGGCTATCTGCCTGCGCCGGTTGCGGTGCAGCGTCTGTCACTGGCGCCGGGCGAACGTCGTGAAGTGATGGTGGATATGTCGCAGGGTGACGAAGTGTCGATTACTGCCGGAACGGCGGCAGGCATTATGGATCGGCTGCGAGGTTTCTTTGAGCCATCTTCTATTCTGACTTCCACCTTGATCCTGACGCTGCGCCCAACCGGCTTACTGCCGCTGGTGACGGATAATCTGCCGATGCGGCTGCTGGCCGACCAGATTCTGGATGGCGTGGCGGTGCGCACCCGTGAATTCCGCATCGGTGATAGCATGCCGGGCATCAACGGCGCGCTCTGGGATATGAACCGCATTGACACCACTGCGCAGCAGGGCACCTTTGAGCGCTGGATCCTGCACGCCGATCGGCCGCAGTCGCTGCATATTCAGGGCGTGATGTTCCTGATTAAAAGTGTGAATGGCGCACAACCGATGGGTGAAGATCGTGGCTGGAAAGATACGGTGTGGGTCGATGGCAGCGTGGAACTGATGGTCAGCTTCCCGCAAAGTTCGTCAGATCACTTCCCGTTTGTCTACCACAGTCAGACCCTGGAACTGGCCGATCGCGGTACGGCGGGTCAGCTGGTGGTGCAGCCCACGGCATAACAGCGCGGTCAGGCGGGAAGAACCCGTCTGACCGCGTTACTCTCTCAGCCCGGCAACGGCAGGGCTGAGGGTTTTTAGTTAAAGGTTTCCGGATCTGGTCCCAGACGATTGCCGCTGTCCAGTTTCGCAATATCACTCACTTCATGCTTATCCAGACGGAAGTCGAACACCTTAAAGTTCTCTTCGATACGCGCTGGCGTCACCGACTTCGGAATCACCACCAGACCGCTATCCAGATGCCAGCGGATCACGATCTGCGCCGGGGTCTTGCCATATTTCTTCGCCAGCGACTTGATGATCTCCTGGTCGAAGACCCCTTTGCCGCCCTGGGCCAGCGGACTCCAGGATTCGGTCTGGATCTGGTGCAGCGCGTTCCACGCATGCAGCGTGCGCTGTTGTAGCATCGGGTGCAGCTCAATCTGGTTCACGACCGGCGTCACACCGGTTTCATCCAGCAGACGCTTCAGGTGCGCTTCATGGAAGTTACAGACGCCGATGCTTTTGGTCAGCCCCTGCTGCTGCAGTTCGATCATCTTCTTCCAGGCATCAACGTAATGGTCTTTTTCCGGGCACGGCCAGTGCATCAGATAGAGATCGACCTGATCCAGTTTGAGTTTCTCCAGGCTGGTTTCCATCGCCTGCTGAACATTCTGCTGATCGTCGTTCCACAGTTTGGTGGTCACGAAAATCTCTTCGCGCGGTACGTCGGTTTCCTGCAGAGCCTGGCCAATCGCCTCTTCATTCTTATAGGCGGCGGCGGTATCGATTGAGCGATAGCCGACCTCAAGCGCTTTCAGCACCGCATGACGCGCATCTTCGATGCTGGCCTGCCATACACCGAGTCCGAGTTGCGGCATCATATTGCCATCGCGCAGTTTGATAATGGGTTGGTCTGCCATAGTTGCTCCTTTCCGTTGCGGTTAACCCGTGAGAATTCACTGTGCTTAAGTCTAGCCAACAATTTTCAGCCTGCTCAGCGCCAGCAACAACAGCGGGTCTGCTCTCCTGCCCGATTCGGTAAATTTCTTGCCTGATTCTCCATGCTGCTGGCGGTTAAGGCATTAGCACGGCACACTGGCTTTTTGCCCGTAAAGGAGTCGCTATGGCGCACGATGCACTGTGTCACCGGCTGGCACAGCAGGTAGTCACCTTAATGACCCATGGTCGCGACCGTCTTTGCCCGGTCGAAAATGTGTCGCTGATTTATGCTAATCAATATCGTCCCCGTACGCCGATGATGTATCAGCCCGGCATTGTCATCCTGTTTCAGGGCAGCAAAACCGGCTATCTCGGCAGCACCGTGTTTCAGTATGACGCCAGCAAATACCTGATGCTGACCGTGCCGCTGCCGGTGGAGTGCGAAACCTGGGCCTCGCCGGAGATCCCGATTGCCGGGCTGTGTCTCAGGGTTGATACCGCCAGCCTGCAGGATCTGCTGATTGAAATTGGCGACGACGATCAGTTTCAGCCGCAGCCGCAGACTTCGGGTATTCACTCGGCCTGGCTGACGGAACCGATGCTGTGCGCCGCGGAGCGACTGCTGGATGTGATGACCCAGCCGCGCGATGCGCGCGTGCTGGGGCCGCATATCGTGCGGGAAATTATCTACTATGTGCTGACCGGCCCGATTGGCGGCGCGCTGCTTTCGCTGGTGAGCCGACAGACGCAGTTCAGCCTCATCGCGCGCGCCCTGCGACGGATTGAGAATCACTATGCGGAAAACCTCAGCGTCGATGCGCTGGCCGCGGAAGTGAATATGAGCGTCTCAGCCTTTCACCATAACTTCAAAGCGGTGACGCAGACCTCGCCGTTACAGTATCTCAAGCGCTATCGCCTGCATCAGGCGCGGCTGCTGATGCTGCACGATGGACTCAAGGCGAGTGCGGCGGCGGTGCGGGTGGGCTATGAAAGCCCTTCGCAATTTTCGCGGGAGTTTAAACGCTATTTCGGTGTGACGCCGGGGGAAGAGGTGAGTCGTGTCAGGCAGACGGTAGCGGATCCGTCCGCCTGAGTGGCGGTGGATCCGAAAGCCAGACGCGCGTCAGGCGCGTTTCTGGCGACGCTTTTTCCAGATCACCACAATGCTGCCGGACAGGCCGAGCACCAGCAGCACCATCGGCAGTATCATCAGAATCGCCATCACCTGATCTTCATGACGCTTGATAAACGGCACCTGGCTGATGCCATAGCCAAAGGCAACCACAATGCCGACCCACAGCACGCCGCTGAGCCAGTTAAACAGCTGAAAGCGGCCATTCTGCAGGCCTGCAATGCCCGCCATGGTCGGCAGGATAGTGCGGATAAAGGCAAGAAAACGGCCAACCAGCAGCGCCATCAGCCCGTGACGGTTAAACATATTCCAGGCGCGCTGGTGATACTGTGCCGGCAGATGCATCAGCCAGCTTTTCACCAGTCGGGTATTCCCCAGCCAGCGGCCCTGCAGATAGCTCAGCCAGCAGCCGAGGCTGGCGGCGGTCGTGAGGATCACCATCGTCGGCACAAAATCCATCACCCCTTTAGCCACCATCGCGCCTGCCAGCAGCAGCAGACTGTCGCCCGGCAGGAAAGAGGCGGGCAACAGACCATTTTCCAGAAACAGCGTCAGGAACATCACGCCGTACACCACCCACACCACATCCGGATTTGCCAGCGCGGCAAAATCCTGATGCCAGAGCGCCTGGACAATCTCGTGTAAAACACCCATTAGCGATTCCATCACGTCACAAGGAACAATCCGTCTGCGTTCAGGCAGCACGGCAATCTCACCGGTAAGCTGAACGATGCGGGATAAATTTTAACAACAAATGAGCCGGTGCCCGGCAAACTCTCCGGGCCGCCGCTACGTGGTTTATCTTCTGTTTACTTTCTGTTTATCTGACTTAGCGCGTCAGGCGCGCAAAACCGGCCTCCAGGTCAGCCAGCAGATCATCAACGTGCTCCAGACCAATGTGCAACCGCACCAGCGTGCCGGTGAAATCCACACCGCCCGCCGGTCGAATCTCAGCCAGCTCTTCCGGCTGATTCGCCAGGATCAGCGATTCATAGCCGCCCCAGGAGTAAGCCATGCTGAAATGATGGAAGTGATCGAGATATTCCGCCAGTTGGGGCGCGTCTAATTTTTCCTGCAGGATGAACGAGAACAGGCCGCTGCTGCCGTTAAAATCGCGCTGCCAGAATGCATGACCTTTGCTTTGCGCCAGCGCCGGGTGATTGACACGTGCCACTTCCGGGCGCGCCGCCAGCCACTCAGCCACCTGAATTGCGCTCTCTTCATGCTGACGCAGACGGGTGCCCAGTGTACGCAGACCGCGGCTCGCCATGTAGGCGGTATCGGCATCCACCATCTGGCCCATCAGATAAGAGTTCTCACGCAGCTGGTCGATACAGCGTGCATTGGCGACCGCCGTGCCGATCATCGCATCGCTGTGACCAATCAGATATTTGGTGCCAGCCTGAATCGAGATGTCGATGCCGTGCGCCAGCGCGTCAAACAGAATACCGGCCGCCCAGGTGTTGTCGATCATGATGATCGCCTCGGGCGCTTTAGCGCGTACCGCTGCCACAATCGCCGGAATATCCTGAACTTCCATCGTGATTGAAGCGGGCGACTCCAGGAAGACAACACGGGTGTTGGGTTGCACCAGCTCACCGATTTCACTGCCGATGCAGTGATCGAACCAGCCCGTGGAAACCTGCAGCTTAGCGAGAATTTTAGTACAGAAGTCCTGCGTCGGTTCATAGACCGCACCGCTCATCAGTACGTGGTCGCCCGCCTCGACAAACGCCAGAATCGCGTTTGCCACGGCAGCCGCGCCGCAGGGATAGAGCACACAGCCCGCACCGCCTTCCAGCTCGGTCATCGCATCCTGTAGCGCAAAGTGCGTCAGGGTGCCGCGACGGCCATAAAAAAGTTCGCCTTTTGCCCGACCGGCGGTGGCGCGTTTCTTCTCTGCAACCGTATCAAAAACCAGCGAAGAGGCGCGCTGAATGACGCTGTTCACCGAGCCCTGGGTATAACGCTTGCTGCGTCCTGCACTGACGAGCATGGTATCAATTTTTCTGGTGGTCATGAGTCGCCTTTACCGCTTCAGACTAAGCCCTCACGTTATCACGAAACGGCCAGCAGGGTTGAGACTCAATGGTGATTATCAGAGTGCGTCGCAGGAAAAAAACCGGCCCGCAAGCGAGCCGGTTTTCATTGCCTTACATCACGCCCATCAGGCGCGGCAACCAGAGTGAAATAGCGGGAATATAGGTAATCAGCATCAGCACCAGGAACAGCATGCCGTAGAACGGCAGCATCGCCCCGACGACCTGCTCAATCTTCTGCTTACTCACCGCGCTGGCCACAAACAGCACGGTGCCGACCGGCGGCGTAATCAGCCCGATGCCCAGGTTCGTCAGCATGATCATGCCAAAGTGAACCGGATCGACCCCCAGCGCGGTGGCTACCGGCAGCAGCACCGGCGTCAGGATCAGAATCAGCGGCGCCATATCCATCAGCGTGCCCACCACCAGCAGCAGGATGTTGATACACATCAGGATCACATATTTGTTATCGGAGAGGCTGGTGAACGCTTCGGTAATAATGGTTGGCAGCTGCATAAAGGTCATTACCGCGCCAAACCCGGCCGCGAAAGCGATCAGCACCATCACGATGGTGACGGTTTTAATGGTGCGGAACAGCAGGATATGCAGCTGACTCCATTTAAAGTCGCGATAGATAAACATGGTGACGAAGAACGCCCAGATACAGGCAATCGCAGCGGACTCCGAGGCGGTAAAGATGCCGGAGAGGATCCCCCCCATGATGATCACGACGGTAAACAGCCCCCAGAACGCGTCGAAGAAAATCTTCAGCGCCTGACGAAACGGAATACGCTCGCCTTTGGGGTAGCCGCGTTTACGGGCAAAGCCCAGACACATCACCATCAGGCAGGCCCCCAGCAGCAGGCCAGGAAAAATCCCGGCGACAAACAGCGAGGAGATAGTCACCATGCCGCCGGTCGCCAGCGAGTAAATCACCGAGTTGTGGCTGGGGGGCGTCAGCACCGCCTGAACGGAGCCGCTGGCGGTTACGGCCGCCGCAAAGTCACGCGGATAGCCTTTCTCCTCCATCTGCGGAATCATCACCGAACCAATCGAGGCGGTATCGGCTACCGACGATCCGGAGATAGCGCCAAAAAAGGTTGAAGCGACGATATTAACCAGCGACAGCCCGCCGCGAATAAAACCGACAAAGATATAGGCGAAGTTGACCAGGCGACGGGCAATGCCGCCCTCTGCCATAATCGCGCCAGCGAGGATAAAGAACGGAATGGTCAGCAGCGAAAATTTGTTAATTCCGTTGGTCACCTGAATCACCACCGCTTCCAGCGGCAGATCGATCCACCAGGCTCCAATAAAGGCGCTCAGTCCCACCGCAAAAGCGACCGGAAAACCCACCATCAGCAACACCAGCAAACTGCCTATCAAGATCAATGCATCCATTTTTCTGCTCCGCGTTAGTGGGTGCCGCCCAGCGTGACAATCGGCCGCTGGCTCTGATCGCCGCTCAGCAGACGCTCAATAACAAACAGCAGGGTGAAAATTGCACCAATCGGGATCGGCAGATACATCTCGCCGTAAGTCACTGCCGGGAGTGAGGCGAGGGTCTGCACCCACATCGCTTCGCACAGGCTGTAACTGGCCTGGAAGATCACCAGACAGGTGACGATCATCAGCAGATCGCTGACGCGCAGCATCAGGCGCTGCCGGGCAGGCGACAGGCGGTCAGTGACCATCGACACGCAGATATGGGTTCCGGCGCGCAGACCCACCGGTGCGCCAATAAAGGTAAAAATAATCATGCAGATAATGGCAACCGGCTCCGGCCAGGAGAGCGCGCCGTTCATCACGTAACGGGCGAAGATCCCCATCGGGATTACCGTCACCATGATCAACAGCGCCACGGCGGCCACCAGCATGCAGAGCAGATAAAGCCCATCCATCAGACGTGCATAAGCAGACATAATTGATACCTGATTAAATACGCCACACGGCAGCGCGGCGCGGGAAGGGTTATTTCACCTCAGCGATCCGGGTCATCAGATCCTGATATTTGCCGCCAAACTGATCGCGTACTGGCTGAGTCGCTTTGACGAAATAGTCGCGGTCGGTCTGCTGGAAGGTGACGCCGCCCGCCTTCATTTTGGCGATCGACGCTTCGGTATAGGTCGCCCAGAGCTGGCGCTCCTCATCCTGTGCCTCTTTGCCAAGCTTTTTCAGCAGCGCCTGATCCTCAGGCTTCAGGCGATCCCAGGCGCGTTTTGAAAACAGGATCATCTCTGGCTGGATAAAGTGGCCGCTGAGGGTGTAATACTTCGCGACCGGCATATAGTTATGGGCGACAAAGGTTGGTGGGTTGTTTTCGGTGCCATCAACCACGCCGGTCTGCATCGCACTGAACACTTCACTGACGCCCATCGCCACCGGATTGGCGCCCATCGCTTTCAGGGTTGCCAGCGAGATGGCGCTGTTCTGCACCCGGATTTTCATGCCCCTGAGATCGTCCGGCTTCACCAGTGGCTTCTTGGTGATCATGTTGCGCTCACCGGCATCGGTCCAGCCCAGGAACACCATGCGGGCGTTGGGATCGTTATCGAATTTGTCGGCAATCTCGCGGCCTATATCGCCATCCAGCACGTTGTGCATGTGGTCAACGTCGCGGAAAATGTAGGGCAGGGTCAGCACGCTGGTTTCCGGGGCAATCGAGGTGACCGGGGCCAGCGAGACGCGGATCATATCGATAGCCCCCAGCTGCACCTGTTGCAGCGTCTGATCTTCATCACCCAGCACGCCACCGGCGTAGAGCTTCATCTCCAGCCGTCCATCGGTGGCCTGTTTCAGTTTGTCGCCCATGTGTTGCAGAGCGACCACGGTGGGATAACCGGCAGGCTGCACTTCAGCCACTTTAATCACCTGTGCCGTGGCGGTGGCACTCGCTATCATCGCTGCCAGGGCACTGGCCACGCATGTTTTCATCATTCTCATTATATTGTCTCCCGCAGAGGTAAGACGGCCTGCGGTCAGGGCTAACCGCAGAGGGCCGTAAGGAGCCAGCATAGTGAAAACGTGTCTGAGTAAAATGCAGCAATGCTGATTGAATGAATTCCATCACATTTTGAAACGTTGTTTTAATAAATTTTCATGCGGCTTCACATTTTAGAAACATCCTCATAAACCGTGCCTGAACCTGCTCAACATCAGGTCAATAGGGCGGATCAGCTTTGTAAATAGTAATGAGAACGACTATCAATTCGCCGCCATTTTGCTATTATTTGCGCTTGTTTCGCATCCCTGAATCAGAAGTTGGAGAAGCAGCGTGGTAGCCAGTGATTTGATGCAAACGGACCTCTCCGTTTGGGGCATGTATCAACATGCCGATATCGTGGTAAAGGTGGTCATGATTGGCCTGTTATTGGCCTCAGTGGTGACCTGGGCGATCTTCTTCGGCAAATATGCCGAACTCAGCGCGGCTAAGCGTCGCCTGAAGCGTGAGCAACTGGCACTGGGCGAAGCCCGCAATCTGAATGACGCCGCCCGCATTGCCAAAGCCTTTACCGGGCACAGCCACTCTGTGGTGCTGTTGAACGATGCGCAGAATGAACTTGAACTGTCGGCTGGCGTGGAAGATACCAACGGCATTAAAGATCGCACCAGTTTCCGCCTCGAGCGCCGTGTAGCCGCCTTCAGCCGCCATGCGGGTCGTGGCAACGGTTTCCTGGCGACCATCGGGTCTGTCGCTCCGTTTATCGGCCTGTTCGGCACCGTCTGGGGCATCATGAACAGCTTTATCGGCATCGCGAAAACCCAGACCACCAACCTTGCGGTGGTGGCACCGGGTATTGCCGAAGCGCTGCTGGCGACCGCGATTGGTCTGGTTGCTGCGATCCCGGCCGTCGTCATCTATAACGTTTTTGCCCGCATGATTGCCAACTACAAAGCCTCGCTGGGTGATGTCGCCGCGCAGGTGATGCTGCTGCAGAGTCGTGATATCGATCTGGGCACCGTCGCCACAGAGGTTCCGCGTCCTGCGACCGCCCAGAAACTGCGCTTAGGGTAAGTTGTTATGGCCATGCGATTAAACGACGATCTGGAAACCGATGGTGAAATGCATGAGATCAACGTGACGCCGTTTATCGACGTCATGCTGGTGCTGCTGATCATCTTTATGGTGGCCGCGCCACTGGCTACGGTCGATGTGCGCGTTAATCTGCCTGCTTCCACCAGCGCGCCGCAACCGCGTCCGGAAAAGCCGGTCTATCTGTCGATTAAAGCAGATAAACAGCTTTACGTGGGTAACGATCAGGTCACCCCGGACTCGCTGGTTAACGTGCTGACCAGCCAGACGCAGGGCAACAAAGAGACCACCATTTTCTTCCAGGCTGACAAGTCGGTAGATTATGAAACGCTGATGAGCGTCATGGATAAGCTGCGCACGGCGGGCTACCTGAAAATCGGTCTGATGGGCATGGAAACCGTGAAGAAATAGCGGGTTATCCGGCAACATGAAAAGGCGACTGTTAAGGTCGCCTTTTTTTATGGCGACTCTTCAGCCAGATAAAATCAGGCAGATCAGCCGCCTGGCGGATCACTTATGCTGGCTGATCTGAATTGTTAATTGGTTGTTACTTATGTACACAGGATTGTAAAGTGCAATGGTGAGCCAGGTCACATTAATCTCGCCTCAGGCAGGCTAAAACGGCTAAAAAACAACAGGAAGCCGTTATGAGTCACACCCCGTCTTTACAAAAGCCGCCGAAAAGTGCTGCCCGAACCATCTTTAACGTCACCAGTGGTAACTTTCTGGAGATGTACGATTTTATGGTGTTTGGCTATTACGCCACCGCCATCGCCAAAACCTTCTTTCCCGGTGATGACCCGTTTGCTTCCCTGATGCTCACCCTGATGACCTTTGGTGCCGGCTTCCTGATGCGCCCGCTGGGGGCGATCATTCTGGGTGCCTACATCGACCATCATGGTCGTCGTAAAGGCTTATTACTGACGCTGGGCTTAATGGCGATAGGTACCCTGACCATTGCGCTGGTGCCAGGCTACGCCACGCTGGGCGCGGCGGCACCGATTCTGATTCTGCTGGGACGCCTGTTGCAGGGCTTCTCGGCAGGGGTTGAGCTGGGTGGCGTATCGGTCTATCTGGCGGAAGTCGCGCCGAAAGGTCGCAAAGGCTTTTTCGTCAGCTGGCAATCAGGCAGTCAGCAGATTGCGGTGATTTTTGCCGCCCTGCTGGGCCTGATGCTCAATCATCTGCTGGCGAAAGAGGCGGTGACGGAGTGGGGCTGGCGTATCCCGTTTGTGGTCGGCTGCCTGATTGTGCCGTTCCTGTTCTACATTCGCCGGATGCTGGAAGAGACCGAAGCGTTCAGCAAACGTAAACATCATCCGAGCATGACGGAAATTATGCGGTCAGTTGCCAGCAACTGGGCACTGGTGCTGGCGGGTATGCTGATGGTGGTCACCACTACGGTGATGTTCTACATGATCACTGCCTTTACCCCGACCTTTGGTAAAACCGTGCTGATGATGAGCGATAAGCAGGCGTTTCTGGTCACCCTCTGCGTGGGTGTCTCAAACCTGTTCTGGCTGCCGCTGATGGGCGCGCTGTCGGACCGCGTCGGTCGCCGTCCGCTGCTGATCATTTTTACCCTGCTGATGATTGTGACCACCTGGCCGGTGCTGCACTGGCTGGTGGGCTCGGCCAGCTTCGCTCATCTGCTGGAAGCGGAACTGTGGCTCTCGTTTCTTTATGCCAGTTACAACGGGGCGATGGTGGTATATCTGGCGGAGATTATGCCTGCTGAGGTGCGCGCCGCCGGTTTCTCTATGGCCTACAGTCTGGCGACGGCGCTGTTTGGCGGCTTCACACCTGCCATCTCCAGCTATCTGATCCACGCCACTGGTGATAAAGCGATGCCGGGCGTCTGGCTGACCTTTGCTGCCGTCTGCGGGCTGATCGGAACGCTGTTGATTGGCCGGATGGTGAAACAGTATCAGTTGCGCCACAGCGCGACGCCGGCCAGCGCTTCCCTCTAAAAAGACAAATCGACCACCACGCTGTCGCTGTAGTTACCGGCAGGCGGCGTGTTCTGCGTGGTCAGGATGCGCGCGGTGTAGTTAAAGCCGCGCGTCAGTCCATCCGTGGATACCGCCGTCGAGGTGGTACTGCTCCAGCGTTCCGTACCTGCCGGGCCCCAGCGATTGCTGGTGGTACTCTTATAAATCTCATAGCTCAGCCGATTCGTCCCGCTCGCCATATTCCTGACGCTGCTCACCGCATAGCTGCCATTGCTCAGTCCGACGGTATAGGTGCTGCCTTTACTGCACAATACGTTGATGGTTTGCGAGACGGTGGAAAAGCTGCCCACCAGCGGCGCGCTGCCAAAGCTGATATTGGGTGAGGTAATCGTCGTGCAGTCATTGGTCAGGATAGCGGTGATGTTAATCGGGATTACGCCGCTGCCGGTCTGCTCACTTAAGCAGAGATTGCCCACGCCGACGCTGGTGCAGATGCGATAAGTCACCGCCATGTTCAGCGTCACCTGATAGGTTCCGGCGGCAACCACCTGACCGGGAACGGTGCGCAGATAGACCGGAATGGCGAAGTTAAGGCTGCCCAGCAATCCCGCCAGGTTAATCAGCGTTTGTGAGCCATAGACAAAGGGCGTGCCACCGATGGTCAGTTCGGTGGCGCAGGCACTATCGGTGCAGAGTTGCACCGGCACATTATCGCTGCCGGTGTCACCGCTACGCTTGAGGATACCGCGCGTACCGCTGACAGTGGTTGCGCCGGTCAGCTGAAAGGTTATCTGGTTATTGCCGAGCAGCGACAGCGACGAGCCGGAGCCACAGTTGACGTTGGCGTTGGTGGTGACCGAGCTGACGGTGGTATTCGCCACAAAGGTGGTGACCGAACCAAAGCTTGCCGTGGAGGCGGGCAGGGTACAGGCGGCGTAGCTCAGTGACGGCAGTAGCAGCAACAGGCCAGCCAGTAACAGCGATCTCATCATAGTGGATTTCCGGACGTAAAAGGTTCAGCAGGCGCGGCGGCGCTGCCTGCAACAGGAGCCGGCAGCGCGCAGGTCAGAGGGCCATAGGTTTTCAGCGCCTGCGGCTGACCGCTGGCGATATGCAATTCGGTTTCGCAGCGGCGACCATCTGGCGTCACTACCTCGATCGGATTGCTGGCGGTAAGATCTTCCATCCAGACGATGCCATCCCAGCCGACATATCCGGTGGGATGGTCAGGACGCTGCACCAGGCTTGAGACCGGCAGCGGCTGGCCCTGCGCATCGACCAGGATCACACTGGCGGCGCGCAGTTTCTCCACCGGGAAATTGAGCAGGTAGCCGCTCTGACGTTTCACCGCGAAGCGCTGCTCAACCCGCGGCGTGGTCATATCGGCGGGCAGGTCGAGGGTGTCGATATCATATTTGGCCGGATAGTAGCTGCTGATGGCGGGCACCAGCAGATAGCCCTGTTGATTGGTGCGTCCCATCGACTGATTTTCGTAGCGCACGTTCACGTCGGGATAGCTTGTTTTCACCAGCACAAAGGCGTCGTTGATGGCGTTAGCGGCAAAGACGCTGTTATCCATTAACACCAGCGCACCGGAGAGATCGGCCCATTGCGTGAGGTTGTCATCATCGCCATAAAAACCGCCGGAGGTATCAATCTGGTTATTGCGATAGCGCAGACTGCCCTGACGATAATCGCCGCTGTCACCGCTCTGATTCGCCCATGAGGCATCCCAGGCGAACCCGCCGTCGCTGGGCATGGCGCTGGAGGCGTAGATACGCTGGCTGTCGCGACCGCGCTGATCGCGTTCGGTGCTGATGGCCGCGCTGCCCTGTTCACCAAACGGGATCACCAGCGAGAGGGCACCGGTCCAGCTCTTCTCCTGCTGATCGCGGCTGGCAGAGACATAGAGGCTGCTGTTACCCCACAGGTTTTTACTCCATGAGAGGTTCCACAGGCGGGTGCGGTCGCCCTGGCCGTCGGTGATATCGATGAAAGCGGCACCGACGCTGCCAAACTGGTTCAGCGAGACGCTGGTGCTGTACTGCGCACTCCGGCGCGACAGCGCGTAACGGCTATCCGCCTGGCTTCCGGCTCGGCTGCCAACCAGCGCCAGATTGCCGAAGTCGCTGCTGCGCTGGGTCTGCTGCGTGCCGATGTTGAACCAGCTATTGTTGTACTGATAACCCCAGCTGTATTGCCTGCCGCTCTCGCCCTCAAGCTGACTCTGCGCTACCGCGCCGTTGACCACGCCCCAGCTGCCGACGCGCAGCTGACCGCCCAGCCCGCCCATCGCCAGGCTTTCGCTGCCTTCAGCGTGACTCTCCAGCGTCAGCCAGTCGGTCATGCCGTATCGGTAAGAACCGCTGGCGGCGGCCTGCCCATAATCGAAGTTTTTTATGCCGTAGTTCTCGCGGATCGCGCCAGCGGAAAAGGCATAATCCGACAGGCCCGATTTCAGCAGATTACTGGAGACGTAAAACGGCATGGTGGTAGTGACGCGACGGCCCACCGCATCGGTAGTGGTGATCACCGCGTTACCCGCGCCATTAACAAACGGCACATTGGTCATCGACCAGGGGCCGGGCTGCACGTTTTCCTGGCTGGAACGATAGCCGTTGATAAAGAGATCAACGGTGGAGGGAACAGCTGCCTGGCCGGAAAAAGCGGGCAGCGGATAGGTCACCAGATCGGGACGGACGCTGAAGTCGCGGCCGACGCGGATGCCGCCAAGCCGCACGCTGCTGCTCCACGCCAGCGAATCGGTGACCAGATCGCCAACCCGCCAGCTTACCGCCGTGTTCTCATCTTCATTGCTCCACCAGCTGTCGTAGCGGATGTAGCCATCGTTCTGATAAGTCTTATTGCCTTCCAGCTGTTGCTGCCAGACACCGTTAGTGGAGACATGTCCGGTCTCACCAAACATCCGCAGTTCATGTCCGGCGGCAAGGCGGGTGCCGCTGTTATCGGTACGGCTGGCGTAAAGATCGTAGTTAATCAGCGCACCGCTACTGGTGCGGCCTGGATAACGCGGTCCGTTCTTTGCCTCACCAATGACCTGACCAGGCAGCCAGTCAGGCGGCACGGTCAGCAGCAGGCGCTGCCGCGCAGCGTCATACTCCACGCTGATGGATGGCAGGCTGCTGACATCAACCTCTGGCTGCTGGCCCAGCTTAGCCGGTGGCAGACCGGCACGCTGTAGATCGCCGCTACGCAGCCAGAAATGACCGTTGCGCTGCTCCACCGCCACAATGTTGCCGTTCGCCTGCTGGTTAATCACCAGCTCCAGCATATAACGCTGACCGCTGCCGGTGCTCTGCAGGCTGGGCGGCGGGGGCAGGGATGAGTAAGTCTCCGCCAGTACCGGATCCGGCGTAAGCGTGTAAATCACGCTGGCCACCGCCAGCGCGCAGGGATGCAGGGAAAAGGGTCTCATTCAGCGCTTACTTCTGAGCAGCGCTGCGCCACTGGCTTTTGTTCACGTCAGCGGTAAGTTCGCCCCCCACTGGCGAGGTGAGCGGCCAGCGATGCGTGCTGTCTGCCAGCACATAGCCGTATAAGCCTTCGCCCAGTTTGCGACCGCCAATCGCCACATTGCTGAGCCGGGCGTGGCCGTTGCCGCTGTTGGTCAGCTGAAGCCAGCGCTTGCCGCCCTCGCTGATCTGTTGCCAGCGCAGAGCAGGGCGGGCGCTGTCGGTGGAGAGCCCGGTACCATACACAAACAGCGGCACCGAATAGCGCATCTGAAAGGTCAGCCCGGCCTGATTCTCGCCAGGATTGTTCGGCGTCGGGATCTCATCCAGCACCACCCGATAGGCCAGCTCTTTACCGGCCGCCGGGGGCGTCTGTTTAATCAGCCTGACCAGCTGTTTCTGGCCCGGCTCCATTCGTACCATCGGCGGGCTGGCGACCACCTGCTGCTGGGTCTGATACTGCTCCTGACTGTTAATCTGCTGCCAGCTGAAAATCCGGATCTGCATCATGGTCGTACTGTTACCGCGATTCTCCAGCCAGAGTTCGCTGGCTTTCTCTTCAGGGTTAATGGCGGGGTCGATAGGCCAGATCATCACCGAGTTAGCGGCGAAGGCCGGAGAGAGCAGGGTGGGACTCAGCAGCAGCAGGGCGCGCAGTGGCTTCATGATCATATCCTTGTTTTCTATCGCCTCACCAGCTCAGGGTGACGGTCAGCGTGTCGGTATAGACGCCGGCGCGCGCAGTGCCGGGCAGTTGTAGCTGGCCATAGATCGGCAGCGTAATGTTATTGGCATTGCTATAGCTCAGCGACACCGCCTGGTTTACCGGGATGACCGTGGTGCGGCTGGCATTGCTAAAGAGCGTATAGGGAACGGTATTGGTGAAATTGGGCAGCTTCAGATTACGGGTCGTCGTGAAGTTGCTGCCCTGATTGATGCTCATGCTCAGCGTGGTGCCTGGCGTACAGGCAAGGTTAATGGAAGTGCTCTGCACGAAGCTGGCGTTGACGGTGCTGGTCGCCACACCAGACTGCGTGCCGAAATCAAGCGTGCCGAAAACGCCGGTATTGGTACCGGATATCACGCAGCCTGCCACAATCGACGCCGTAACCTGGAAAGTGCTGGTAGGCAGACTCCAGGCGTTAACGCTCCCTATCAGCAGAGGCAGACCGCGTGCGATCGTCAGGCAGGCTCGCCAGAGAACCACCTTTCTTTACCTGCGAGAGCAGTTAATAGTTCACGGCAACGTTGATCGTATCGGTATAGGTTCCGGCAGGGATCAGGGGGTTAAAGCCGCCGCCGACCACCCGGCCATAAATGGCGTAGTTGGTTCCCCGCGTCGGATCCGTCGTACCACTGGAGGCGATCGGCGTATTGTTGGCGATCGCCGTGGTGAAGGAGGCGTCACTGTAGAGGGTATAGGCGATACCCTGCGCATTATTCGATCCCAGAATCAGATAACGCGGCGAGGTAGAGGCAGTACCATAGATAGTAGCTGGCGCAGCATTGCTGCTGGTCACCACCACGTTGTAATCCTGACCGGTGGTGCAGCGCACAAAAATACCGTTACCGGCTGCACCGACCAGGGTGGCGTTCAGGGTATCAAAGGTGGCGGCGCTGCTACCAAAGTTCAGGGTACCAAAGTTAACGCCCGCCGTGGCTGACTGTCCGTTTACCAGACAACCGGTGGTCAGTGTTAACGTGGCATTGATGGTTCCCGAGGTCGTAGCCGCCTGGGTTAATGATGGAACAGCAACAGTTAATCCTGCAGCGGCAAACAGAAAAAGCTTGAGTTTCATAATATTTCCTTACGGATTATCGAGAGTCAGTGCTTTTTCACCCGGTGTTTATTAACGATTCAACCCAAAGTAAGGAAATAAAAATAACAAGTCCGGCAGCGCCGTAGTCCTAAGAAAAATCTCAGACTTAAGAATGATGATTTATATCAGTTTTATTTACTATAGATCAGTTAAAGCGTTACGCGAAGTGCGGCTGTTTATTTTTCGTTAATCAAATGGTCTTTCTGGCCGATAACCCAGTTACAGCAAGGCGTAAAAGCGAGACGGCAAAACAAAATCCCTTGTTTTTTCGGCCTCTGGTATGCTTTCTGCTTCGGTGATATGTTCCTGTACCAATCAGACATAATAACGATTTACCGCCAGAGACAGCAGGCGGTTAATAAGATGCAGGTCACAAATGGCCCTGCGTTTATGGGCCTGTTTTGCCCGGTCTTCAGGGCCAGTAAATACTGAAGTTAATTAACTTTCACCCATTGGGTGTTTTTAAAATTACTTTTCTGACTTTACACAGCACCTGCTTTTCTGCGGGTGGTGAGGAGTTGTACATGTTGCTTGTCACCTGGGATAGCGTGCTGATCTGCGTTTCGCTGCTCGTGGCGTTTATTGCCTCTTTTACAGCGCTGGACACTGCCGGACGGGTGGCGGTCTCCCATGGCTGGAGCGCGCGGTTCTGGCTGCTGGTGGGCGGCACGGCAATGGGGATTGGCATCTGGGCCATGCATTTTATCGGGATGCTGGCAATGATGATGCCGATGACGATGCGCTATGACACGCGGCTGACGATCCTCTCGCTGCTGGTGGCGATCCTGGCGTCAATATTCGCCTTCGGCCAGACGGTTGGCGGCCTGCATCTCACCCGTCAGCGGCTGCTGCGCGGCACGCTGATCCTGGGCGCGGGCGTGGTGGTGATGCACTATCTTGGTATGTCGGCCCTGCTGATTGATCCGCAACCTGAGTGGAATACGATGCTGGTGGCGCTCTCGGTGCTGATTGCGTTCGTCGCCTCGGGCGTGGCGCTGTGGCTGGCGTTTCATCTGCGGCAGGGTGACCATCATCTGCTGCTGATGCGTGGGCTGGCCTCAATAGTGATGGGGATCGCGATTGCAGGCATGCACTATGTGGGCATGGCGGCGGCGGTGTTCAGCCACGACAGCACCATGCTGCCGCACGGCGTCAGTAATCCGGGACTGGCGGTATGGGTCTCGCTGATTACGCTGAGTATTCTGGGGATCACCCTGCTGAGTTCGATGCTGGACGCTCAGGTGCGCGCCGCGCGGCTGGCAACCCGGCTCAATCGCGCTAACCAGGAACTGCGTCAGCTGGCGATGCATGACAACCTGACGGCGCTGCCCAACCGGGTGATGCTGGAGCAGCAGCTTGATCTCGCCATCAAACAGGCGACGCTGAATGAAGATCGCTTTGCCGTGATCTATATGGATCTGGACGGCTTCAAGGCGGTCAATGATACCTGGGGACATCACGTCGGTGACCGGCTACTGGTGGCAGTGGCGGAACGGCTACGCAGTCAGCTCAGTAACACCATGCTGCTGGTGCGGCTGGGCGGGGATGAGTTTGTGCTGATGGCGGAGTGTGATATCAGCCCGGCCCGGCAGCTGGCGCAAAAACTGGTGAAAGTAATCGGTTCGCCGTTTGAACTTGACCGCTATGTACTGCACGTTTCACTCAGTGCCGGTATTGCGATCTTTCCACTGCATGGCCGCAGCCGGCAGGAGCTGTTGTTTAATGCCGACGCGGCGATGTACCACACCAAACACAGTGGGCGAAACGGCTGGTGCCTGTTTGAGCCCGCCATGAGCGCGGCAACGCAGCATCAGCTGGAGCTGGCCAACGATCTGTGGGAAGCGATCGATCGCCAGCAGATGCGGCTGTTCTATCAGCCCAAATTCCGTTCCGGCGGCACACGATTAATGGGATTTGAAGCGCTGCTGCGCTGGCAGCATCCGCAGCGCGGTCTGCTGACGCCTGAGCTGTTTTTGCCGCGCGCCGAAAAAACCGGTCAGATTGTGGCGCTGGGCAACTGGGTGATTGAGGAGGCGTGCCGTCAGTTAAGGATCTGGCACAGTCAGGGACACAGCGACTGGACGGTCTCGGTAAATCTCTCGGCGTTGCAGTTTCACCAGCGCGATCTCCTCAGCACGCTGACCGGGACGCTGGCGCGTTACCAGCTGTCAGGGAGCGCGCTGATGCTGGAGATCACCGAAACGATTGCCATGCGAGACCCTGTTTTCAGCCAGCAGCGGATCCGTGAGTTGCAGCAGGCAGGCGTCAGCGTCGCCATTGATAACTTCGGCATCGGCTATGCCAACCTGTTGCATCTTAAGCATCTGGATGCCAGTGAACTCAAGATTGATCGCAGCTTTATCAACTGCCTGCGACCTGGCAGTGAAGATGCGACCGTGGTCAGCGCCATGCTGACGCTGGCGCAGAGTCTCAACCTGCGCATGGTAGCGGAAGGTGTTGAGACGGAAGAGCAGCAGCATCTGCTCACCAGCTTAGGCTTTGATGCATTGCAGGGATATCTGCTGGGCAAGCCAACGCCTCCGGATCGGGTTGACGCGTTCAGTTTTCCCGCACTGCGGCAGCCGGTGTCGTCGGTTTCTGGCTGAAGCTGACGATAGATTTCATCACTCAGAATGAGTGGAAAGGATGCAGGGTTCGCGGCTCATTAACCGCCGGGCTATGCCGATAACTCATACAAATTTAAAAAAACCTCTGCCCAACCACCAGCACGGCTTTCGCGGGAATGCACTATGTTAGCAACCTCATACGACTCTTTTATCGTCATCGTCTCAGTTCTTGTCGCGATGCTGGCTTCGTTTACCGCCTTAGATATGGCGGGACGGGTGGTACATTCTACCGGCAAAGTGGCGCTGGTCTGGCTGTTCGGCGGCGGTTTCTCCATGGGTATTGGCATCTGGGCGATGCACTTTATCGGCATGCTGTCGATGAGCATGGAGATGGTCATGAGCTACAACGCCGGACTTACCGCCCTCTCCGCCGCCATTGCCGTCTGCGCGTCGATATTTGCACTGTGGCTGGTCTGCAGCAGTGGCGATCTGCCTTTGCCGCGTCTGGCGGGCGGCGCGCTGATCCTCGGCAGTGGTGTCGCGGCGATGCACTACACCGGCATGGCGGCGCTGATGTTCTCGCCCGGTATCGTCTGGCAATGGGGCTGGGTAGCGCTGTCGGTGGCGATTGCTCTGGCCGCTTCGGGCGCGGCGCTGTGGCTGGCGTTTAACCTGCGTGAGGGTCAGACCGGCCGGGTCACACTGCTGCGCATTGGCGCTTCGGTGGTGATGGGCTGTGCGATTGCAGGCATGCACTATACCGGCATGATGGCAGCAGAGTTTCCCACCCACAGTCATCCGGTCGGGCAGGGCGTTAACAGCAACTGGCTGGCGATTCTGGTCACGGTGGTCACCATTTCGATTCTGGGCATTACCCTGCTGGTCTCGATGCTGGATGCGCGGATGCAGGCGCGTACCTCGATTCTCGCCAGTTCGCTGGCTGAAGCGAATCGCGAGCTGGCTCAGCTGGCGCTGCACGATAACCTGACCCGGCTGCCGAACCGTATCCTGCTGGAGGATCGACTGGAGCAGGCGATCAACAAAGCGAACCGTGAGCAGACGCAGTTTGCCCTGATGTTTATGGATCTCGATGGGTTTAAGGCGGTTAACGACGCCTTCGGACATCACATTGGCGACAGTCTGCTGGTCGGTGTGACCGAGCGGATGAGTCAGCAGATGACCGGCTACTACACGCTGGCGCGGCTCGGTGGTGATGAGTTTGTGCTGCTGGTTGAGATCGACGATCCCAATGATGCTGCGGCCATCGCCGATAAGCTGGTTAAAGCGGTGGATCGCCCGTTTGATATCTCACGCTATGAACTGGTGGTCTCACTGAGTCTGGGTATCGCCGTCTATCCCGGTGATGGCGTGGATGAGCGTGAACTGATGTTCAACGCCGATGCAGCGATGTACCATACCAAAAATAATGGCCGCAACGGCTACACCTTCTTCCAGCCCTCAATGAACATTCAGGCGCAGAGCCAGCTTCAGCTGAATAACGATCTCTGGCATGCGCTGGAGAACGACGAACTGCGCCTGTTCTATCAGCCAAAATATTGTGCACCGCGCGGCCCGATCCTCGGTTTTGAGGCGTTACTCCGCTGGCAGCATCCGAAGCGTGGCCTGCTGTCGCCCGATAAATTCCTGCCGATGGCGGAAAAGACCGGCATGATTGTCAGCATCGGCAACTGGGTGATCCATGAAGCCTGTCGTCAGCTGCGGCAGTGGCATCTGCAGGGCCATCCGGACTGGTCGGTGGCGGTGAACCTGTCGGCGCTGCAGTTTGAACAATCGAATCTGGTAGAGACGGTGGTGGATGCGCTGGCAAAACATCAGATTCCGGCCGAACTGCTGACGCTGGAAGTGACGGAGACCACTGCGATGCGCGATCCCGATGAGAGCGTGCGTATTCTCACCGAGCTGACCCAGCTCGGCGTGAAAGCCTCGATTGATGACTTTGGCACCGGCTACTCCAGCCTGCTCTATCTGAAACGGCTGCCGGCCAGCGAGCTTAAGATCGACCGGGCCTTTGTGAATGAGCTGCAACATCAGAAAGAAGATGCCACCATCGTGTCGGCGATTGTGGCGCTGGCGCAGTCGCTGCAGCTGAAAGTGGTGGCTGAAGGCGTTGAAACCGCTGAGCAGCAGGCCTTTCTGACCAGCCTGGGCTGCAATACGCTGCAGGGCTATCTGCTGGGCAAGCCGGTTCCCCCTGAGCGGGTGCCGGATCTGGCTAATTTTGTGGTGCCGGAAACGGAGGTGGCGATGGCAAACGTGAGCCCGATGACTGAGGCCGATCAGCCCCTGACGCCGCAGGTGGCGGTGATCTGACGCGCCTGAGTAGCGCTGAATCAGCGTAATCGGAGACGATAAGCGATGCGCGCCGCCTGTCATTGGCCGCCGTGCGTGGTAAAGTCTCGCGGTCAGACGACTCGCGGTAAACAAGGAGAGGCGACCCGTGGCGAAATACCAGCGCTTGATGGATGAGATTCAGCAGCAGATAGAGGCCGGCATCTGGCTGCCGGGCACCCGTTTACCGTCGCTGCGTCAGCAGGTTGCGCATCAGGGTGTCAGCCTGATGACGGTGCTGCATGCCTATGAGCTGCTGGAGAGTCAGGGCTGGATCGTCTCGCGTCCACAGTCGGGTTACTACGTGGCACCGCGCGCCTTAGCGCCCGCACCGCTGAGTGTGGCGATCAGCGAGCAGGTCGATATCAACGACTTTGTGTTTGATGTACTGCAGGCCACGCGCGATCCCGCCATCGTGCCGTTTGGCTCTGCGTTCCCCGATCCGGCACTCTTTCCGCAGCGTCAGCTGATGCGCTCGCTGGCGAACGTCTCTCATCATCTGACCCCAACCGATGCGCTGCACAATCTGCCGCCCGGCAACGCTACGCTGCGACAGCTGCTGGCGCAGCGCTATGCGCGTCAGGGCATCACCCTGTCGCCGGATGAAATTGTCATCACCAGCGGAGCGCTGGAGGCGCTGAACCTCAGCCTGCAATCCCTGACCGAGCCGGGCGACTATGTGGTGATTGAGCAACCGAGTTTTTATGGCGCGCTGCAGGCGATTGAGCGGCTCAAGCTCAAGGCGCTGGCGATTCCGGTCGATGCAAAGCAGGGCATCGATCTCGTCCAGCTGGAGGAGGCGCTGCAACGCTGGCCGGTAAAAGCCTGCTGGCTGATGACGACGCTGCAGAATCCGCTGAGCGTGACATTAACACCGGAGCGCAAACAGCAACTGGTGGCGCTGCTGGCGCGTTATCAGGTGCCGATGATTGAAGATGATGTCTATGCCGAACTCTGGGCGGGTGAGGCTGCGCCGCTGCCCGCGAAGGCCTGGGATCGCCAGGGAAACGTGCTGCACTGTGGCTCGTTTTCCAAGTCGCTGGTGGCGGGTTTCCGCGTCGGCTGGGTGGCAGCGGGACAGCATGCGCAGCGCATTCAGCGCCTGCAGCTGATGAGCACGCTCTCGACCAGCGCACCGATGCAGCTGGCGCTGGCCGACTTTCTTGCCACGCGGCGTTACGACACTCATCTGAAGCGGCTGCGACAGATACTGGCGAAGCGACAGCAGATGGTGCGTCAGGCGCTGCTGAAGGTGCTGCCGCCGCAGGCGACGGTCAGCGAAGCGCGCGGCGGCTATTTTCTCTGGGTGACGTTGCCGGACAGCATCAATACTACCCGGCTCTACCAGCAGGCGCTGGCGCAGGGGATCAGTATTGCACCGGGGCAGTTGTTTTCGGCAGGAGAGCAGTTCAGTCACTGCTTCAGACTGAATACCGCCTGGCCGTGGGATAGCCGGGCCGAGGCGGCAATAGCGACGCTGGGTCAGTTAATGGCGCAACCGCAGGCAGATTAGACGTGTGCCGCTTCCTGGTGGCCCCAGGTCAGGTAGTAGACATCATAAAAGTCCACTTCCCCTTTTTGCGTCAGCAGACGCTGGATACCACTTTTCACCCGTTCCGGCGTTTCAGGCAGCGACAGAATGCGTGAGATAGCCTGCTCGCGCACCGGCTGAACGTAATACCACTCACCGTTGTAGCAGACACGCAGATCGAGCGCATCGATATCTTCAAAGCGATACTTCGGGTTGATATCAAGCAGCATCAGCACGCTCATCACCAGCACAAATGCGGTGGCAAACCAGAAGGCGGGCCAGCCGAGCATCTCGGTGGTGAAGATCAGCGCCACGCACAGGCCGTAGCAGAGATACATAACGGCCCAGAGGCCGGGATGGTTCTTCAGAAACGAGAGGCTAAATCGCGGCAAATTGTCGCGACGTTCTTCGCGGTTAAGCGTGGCGATCTCGTCAATCAGGATTTGTTTAATAGCGTCCATTTGTTACCTCACTGTCATCTGTTAGCTATTACAACAGATAACAGTCAAGCATATCAGAAACAGATCTGTGCGATTTTTGTATAACAGTTTATCAAAAGAGTGTCCGGACATCGGGCTGCCGTATCTGCGTGCCGGGCCGCCTGACATTTTGCAACACTTTGCCGCAGTAAGAACCGCTATCTGCAGGCGTACAGGCACTATCTGGCCCTATTGTTAACGACACATTTGGCTTTAGTCAGCAATATCAGTTAATTATCTCAATTGTGTCGTCCGGCGCACATTGCATTGTGCTGCGGGTTTGCCACACTTAGAAAAAAACCGGAGAACCTGTATGCGTGCCTCATCCTCCAGTCTGTTATTAATGATGTCCTTTGCCGCGGGTACTTTTTCGGCCGGGGCCTCTGATAATCCTCAGCATCTGATGCTCGCCATCCCGTCGGGCGGCGTACCTAATAACCCGTTACCTCTGATTATCTGGCCGCGCGTGGTGCCGGAAGAGGAGGAGATCGCAGCGTGGTTTGAGAAAACTTTCGACGAAAACGGCTGGCCACCCGCCTGGCGCTATCCGATTTTCCCCTATACCCACTTCCATCCCAACACCCATGAACTGCTCGGGGTTGCGGAAGGCTGGGCGGAAGTGCTGTTTGGCGGTGACAGTGGCCGGATGGTCACCCTGCGCGCAGGCGATGCGGTGCTAATCCCGGCGGGTGTCGGTCATCGCCAGGTCAGCGCCAGCGAAGATTTTATGGTGATTGGTGCCTATCCGCGCGGCATGTCGCCTGAGACGCTGCGCGACGAATCCGCGCAGCTGAAAATGGCGCAGGAGCAGGTGAAAAAAGTGCCGTTGCCGACACAGGATCCGTTCACCGGTAAAGAGGGCGCGTTAACCGAGATCTGGCAGCCGATTGCCGCGATGCATTTACAGCAACAGATGGACTTGTAAACGCCGTTTCTGTCGCGAAATGATTAAGCGCGAGCCAGTCTCGCGCTCTGACCTGGCTGGCTGTAAAACCTGCCTTAACGCCTGACCTCAGGCGCTTATCCCGATCATCACATCATTGAACATTTGCTCGCCGCTGCCGATAACTCCCCTGTTAAGATTAGTTATTCTTCTTAATACGCTTGTCTTCGCAGACCTTTTCCGCTTTAGTCTCGGCTCGCGATTAAGAACATTCCTAAGCCTTTACCGGGCTACCGATCAGCAGGCAAATAACAATGGATAATAACTCTGATGTCATGTATCGCATGCTGGTACAAAGCGTGATCGACTACGCGATCACCATGCTTAAACCGGACGGAACTGTCGCCAGCTGGAACGGCGGGGGTCTGCACGTCCTTGGTTACAGGCCAGACGAAATTATTGGACAGCACGCCGCCCTGTTTTACAACGACGAGGATCGCCGTCGCGGTCAGCCGCAGCGCGAACTCGATATCGCCGTCACCACCGGACGTTACGAAAACGAAGGCTGGCGCTGCCGCAAAGATGGCAGCAGCTTCTGGGCACACGTGGTCATCTATCCGATCCGCGACGAGACCGCTCAGCTGATAGGATTTGCTGCTGTCTGCCGTGACTGCACCCGGCAGCAGGAGCAGCAGCGCAAAGAGCGGGAACAGGAGATGCGCTTCCGCCTGCTGGTGGAGGGCGTCACCGATTACGCCATCTACATGCTCGATCAGGACGGAAACGTAGTGAACTGGAACGCCGGCGCACAGCGGGCCAAAGGCTATGTGGCGGAAGAGATTGTTGGCCAGCATTTTTCCCGTTTCTACAGCGCGCAGGATCGACTCAATCATATCCCCAGCCAGAACCTGCAAACTGCGTATCGTACCGGCCGTTTTGAAGATGAGGGCTGGCGCTACCGCAAAGATGGCAGCGCGTTCTGGGCCCATGTGGTGATCGACACGATCCGTGACGATCAGGGTAAATTGCTGGGCTACGCCAAAATCACCCGTGACTGCACCGAACAGCAGCGTGTCCGCAGCGAGCAACGGGAACAGGAGCAGCGTTTTCGCCTGCTGGTAGAGGGCGTTACCGATTACGCCATCTATATGCTCGATGTCGACGGTGTGGTGGTCAACTGGAATGCCGGTGCCCAGCGCGCCAAAGGGTATAAAGCGGAAGAAGTAGTGGGTCAGCACTTCTCGCTGTTTTACAGCGCTCAGGAGCGACTGAACCGCACGCCGGAAGCCAACCTCGGTGTCGCGCTGAAAACCGGCCGCTTTGAGGATGAAGGCTGGCGCTACCGTAAAGATGGCAGCGCGTTCTGGGCGCATGTGGTCATCGACGCGATCCATGATGATGACGGTAAGCTGATCGGTTTCGCCAAGATCACCCGCGACCGCACGGAAGGCCGTGAGCAGGAGCAGCAGATCCTGCGCGCCCGGGATCTGGCCGAAGCACAGAGCACGCAGAAAACCGCCTTATCTAAATTCCTGGACAATATCATTGCTAATATTCCCTCCTGCGTGATTGTTGAAGATGCGATCACCCGCGAGATCCTGCTGGTGAATGACCGTACTCAGCAACTGTTTGGCCTGTCGAAAGCACTGATCGTCAACAAGCGTCCGCACGAATGCATGTCGCCTGAACTCAGTGACTATTTTAACAATCTGGCGGACGTTGCACTGCGCAGTGAGGGCATGCATGAGCGTGAGCAGTTACTGATGACCGCCAGCGGCGAACGCATTCTGCATACCCGCGCCACCGCGATTAATGGCCAGGATGCACGCCGCAACTACCTGATGCTGCTGGTGGAAGATGTCACCGACCAGCGTGCCGCCGATGCCCGTATTCACCATATGGCGCACCACGACAACCTGACCAGCCTGCCGAACCGCATTCTGTTCCGCCAGCGTCTGAGTGAGGCGTTGCGCACCGCGAATCAGACGCAGCGCCAGACCGCCGCGCTGTGCCTTGATCTGGATAACTTCAAAAATGTGAACGATGCGCTGGGCCATCAGATTGGCGATGAGCTGCTGCGCAGCGTGGCTAAACGTCTGCGTAACACGCTGCGCGATCAGGATACGCTGGCGCGCATCGGTGGCGATGAGTTCGCTATCGTGCTGCCCTCGGTCGCGAACAGTGAGGAGGCGAGCATTGTGGCGCAGCGTCTGATCGAGGCGATTCGTCCGCCGGTCAACGTTGAGGGGCATAATCTGTCGGTCGGGCTCAGCGTAGGCATTGCGCTCAGCACCACCATCACCAATACGCCGGAGCAGCTGCTGCGCTGTGCGGATATGGCGCTGTATGAAGCCAAGCGTAATGGCCGCAACCGCTATGAGCACTTTACGCTGGAGATGGATGATGTGGCACGCAGCCGCCGCCTGATTGAAAACGATCTGCGCGATGCAATCAGCGGCGGGCACCTGCGGCTCTACTATCAGCCCATCACCAATGGCGATCATCGCACCATTATTGGCTATGAGGCGCTGATGCGCTGGCATCATCCGATCCGCGGGCTGATCATGCCCAACGATTTTATCCCGATTGCGGAAGAGACCGGCCTGATTCATATGCTGGGAGCCTTTGCGCTCTATGAAGCCTGTCGTGAAGCGGCGAGCTGGGAAGGGGAGCAGTCGGTCTCGGTCAACCTCTCACCGCTGCAGTTTAAAAACAGCTCGCTGGTGCCGGTTGTCGAAGGCGCGCTGAAAGAGTCGGGTCTCGATCCGGCGCGACTGGAAGTCGAGATCACCGAATCGGTGCTGCTGGATGACTCACTGGGGAATATCCGTACCCTGCAGAATCTCAAGGCGCTGGGCGTACAGATTGCGCTGGATGATTTCGGCACCGGCTATTCGTCGCTGAGCTATCTGCGATCCTTCCCGTTCGATAAAATCAAAATCGACAAATCGTTTATCAACGATATGGGCGACAGCCGCGAGGCGCTGGCGATTATCCGCGCGATTACCGGCATGAGCCGCAGTCTGGATATCCAGATTACCGCTGAAGGCGTGGAGAGCGATGAGCAGTTCGCGAAGCTGCGTGATGAGGGCTGTACGCTGTTCCAGGGCTTCCTGTTCGGACGGCCTCAGCCGTCGGAATTGCGACTGAAAACGCTGGATTAATCAGCACCGGGTTAATCATAAAGGCCATGCTGCTGAACCGGCGCATGGCTGAGATTATCGCGGATGCGGCGCACCGACTCGCGCACCACCAGCCTGCCATTCAGCAGCAGGCTGCCAGTGGGTGTGCCGGGATTCAGCCGCATCTCCTGCAGCATTCTGACTGCTGCGGCGCCCAGCTCATCACGTGGCACCTGCACCGAGGTCAGCGGAATGTCGTGGATAGCGGCCAGGTTAAACCCGTCCATGCTCATTACTGAGATATCCTGCGGCACCCGCAACCCGGCCTGCTCCAGCGCGGTGACGGCACCTGCGGCGATGTAATCCCCGCTGGCGAGAATCGCCGTCGGGCGCAGTGCGTCAGGGCAGTGGCGCAGATATTCACCCAGTCGTTCTGCCGCCTCATTGCTGCTGAAACTGTTCAGGGTCAGCAGATGCTGGCGGCTGTCAAAGCGCAGATTCATGGCGTGCCAGGCGTCACGTACGCCCTGTAAGCGCTGCTCCATGGTGTAGCGGCGCAGGCAGTGCAGCGACAGGATCTGCCGGTGTCCCTGCTCAAACAGATAGCGCGCGGAGAATTCACCAATCAGCTGATGATGCGGCGAAACCGACGGCAGACGCATCCGGCGATCGCGGGCGTTGATCAGCACGCAGGGTTTGTTCATCTCCGCCGCCAGCTGATGAATATGCTCATCATCAATGCCGATCAGCAGGGCGGCTTCGGTCTGCTGCATCTTATCGATAAACAGCGCGGCATTACTCTCCACCTCTTCCAGCGGGCAGTAGCGCAGCCGCACCTCATGTGGCTCCACCGCCTGGCTGATCCCCTGAATCACCTTGTAGTAGAAAATGTCGCTGCGTACGTCAAAGGCGCGCGGCGGGGCAAAGACCATCAGGTTATTCAGCAGCAGGCGACCGCTGTGCAGGTTATCCAGCACGCCCTGCTGCTGCGCCACGGCCAGCACTTTGTCCCGCGTCGCGGGCCGGGTGTTCGCTTTCCCCGCCAGCACCCGCGATACCGTGCTGATAGAGACCCCGCTCAGCGCCGCAATCTCACCGATTTTCAGCCTTTGTTTCATTCTGTGATCGCCTTCAAATCTGCCAATGAAAAATTTTTCATAGCCTGCTGAATCGCGTCAGATAAGCGTTTCAGAGCCATTTTCTGTCGGTATCAAGCCTGCCATGAAAATCGTTGCAAAAAAGTGGCTGTACCCACGTTTCGCACTTTTCTAAGTTCGATAAAAGGACACGCGGTACGCCAGCAGGCGGTGTGCGTCATCAATGGCAATCAGGAGTGGCACAATGAGCCTCGAATCAACAACGAAACCCATCAGTGCATCACGCACGGTGCGCGTGATTAAAAATTTGCGCTGGTGGATGCTGGGAATGTTTTTGCTGGGTGTAACCGTCAACTACATCACCCGTAACTCCCTCGGCATTCTGGCACCGGAACTGAAAACCAGTCTGAACATGACCACCGAACAGTATTCGTGGGTCGTAGCCGCATTTCAGCTCGCCTATACCCTGTTTCAGCCGATTTGCGGCTGGCTGATCGATGTAATCGGACTGAAGATGGGCTTCCTGATCTGCGCGCTGATCTGGTCGGTAACCTGTCTGCTGCACGCCGGTGCGGGAAGCTGGCTGCATCTGGCGCTGCTGCGTTTTGTCATGGGCGCGTCCGAAGCGGCGGCCACGCCTGCTAACGCCAAAGCGATCGGTGACTGGTTTCCGAAAAAGGAGCGTCCGGTTGCGGCGGGCTGGGCGGGCGTCGGCTTTTCGGTTGGTGCGATGCTGGCGCCACCGATTATCTATGTTGCCCACATTACCTTTGGCTGGCAGGGCGCATTTCTGCTGACCGGCGGCCTGGGCCTACTGTGGGTGGGACTCTGGTGGTGGGGCTATCACTCGCCGGAGAGCCATCCCCGTCTTTCCGATGATGAACGCGCCTTTATTAACCAGGACAACGAGGCGATGGGTGAAAAGCTGCCGTTCTTCACCGCGTTGAAAGTGATTGGTAAAGAGAAGAAATTCTACGGCATCGCCATTCCAGCCTTTCTGGCTGAACCCGCCTGGGCGGTGCTGAGCTTCTGGGTGCCACTCTATCTTGCCAACGAGCGCGGCATGGATCTTAAGCAGATCGTCATGTTCGCCTGGCTGCCGTTTCTGGCCGCCGACCTCGGCAGCGTCGCCAGCGGCTATCTCACCAGAATCTATGTGCGCTGGTTTGGTATGACCCGCGTGAATTCCATTGTCGCCAGTTCCGTCACCGGTGCGCTGCTGATGGTGTCGCTGGCGCTGATGACGCTGGTGAAAGATCCCTGGCTGGCTATCGCCCTGATCTCCGTCGGCGGCTTCGGTCATCAGGTGATCTCCTGCATGCTGAGTGCGCTGGTGGTGGAGCGCTTTGATCGCCGCCAGATGGCCACCGTTAACGGCATGCGCGGCTCCTGCGCCTGGATCGCCAGCTTTATCTTCTCGCTGATTATCGGTGTTACCGCCGATACCATCGGCTTTAATCCGCTGTTTGTGGCGATGGGCTTCTTTGACCTGATTGGTGCCGTTTTCCTGGTGATGCTGATCGCCGAACGCCGCCAGCGCCCTGCTAACCCATAAGGATATCGCGATGAAAACCCTGAAGAACTGGACGCTGCATCAGCAGGCCGATCACTTTGTTGAACTCAAGGTCGACGCTCGACATTTCCTGCGACTTTACGTGCTGGAAGAGAAGCTGGTGCGCGTGCTGCTGAAGCGCGACGGCGAGCTGGCGCTGAACCGCACCTGGAGCATTGCGCCAGAGCACGATGTGCCCTGGCAGGGACGTGACCGTGAGGCGCTGGATGGCTTTACGCTGCCCGCGTTTCAGGTGGAGCATGATGCGCAGCAACTGCGCATCAGCACCCGACAGCTGCGGGTCACCGTGCATCAGCCGCTCTGCCTGAGCTGGGAGCAGTTTGATGGTGAGAGCTGGCAGCCGCTGACCGCCGATCGTCACACCGGTGCCTATCTGCTCAATGCCCACGGCGATGGCGTCGAGCACTATCAGCGTCGTCAGCCGCAGGATCGGGTGTATGGTCTGGGCGAGAAGAGCGGCGACCTGAACCGCGTTAACCGGCGTTTCGAGATGCGTAATCTCGACGCGATGGGCTATAACGCCGCCAGCACCGATCCGCTCTATAAACATATTCCGTTCACCCTGACGCAGCGCGATGGCGTCAGCTTCGGCCTGTTTTATGACAACCTCAGCAGCAGCTGGCTCGATCTGGGTAACGAGCTGGATAACTACCATCTGCCTTATCGCCGTTACCGTGCCGAGGCGGGCGATCTCGATTACTATATGATGCTCGGCCCGACGCTGCTCGACGTCACCAAAGCTTTTGTCCGTCTGACCGGGCGTACGCTGTTTCAGCCGAAGTGGAGCCTGGGCTACAGCGGTTCGACCATGCACTACACTGACGCGCCCGACGCACAGCAGCAGCTGCAATCCTTTATCCGCCTGTGTCGCGAGCATGAAATCCCCTGCGACTCGTTCCAGCTCTCTTCCGGTTATACCTCGATCAATAACAAGCGCTATGTTTTCAACTGGAACTACGACAAAGTCCCGAACCCCAACGCGCTGAGCGACGCATTTCACACTGCCGGAATGAAGCTGGCGGCCAACATCAAGCCCTGTCTGCTGCAGGATCATCCGCGCTACCAGGAAGTGGCGACGCAGGGGCTGTTTATTCGTGACTCTGAGTTCGATCGTCCCGAGCGTTCGGTGTTCTGGGATGATGAGGGATCGCACCTTGATTTCACCCATCCGCAAGCGGTGCGCTGGTGGCAGGAGAATGTCACGCAGCAGCTGCTGGAGAAAGGCATCGATTCCACCTGGAACGATAACAACGAATATGAAGTGTGGGATGGTGAGGCGCGCTGTCACGGTTTTGGTCAGCCGATCGCCATCAAGCATATCCGGCCGGTGATGCCGCTGCTGATGATGCGCGCCTCGATGGAAGCGCAGCAGCAGTTTGCGCCAGACAAACGCCCCTATCTAATCTCCCGTTCCGGCTGTGCCGGGATGCAGCGCTATGTGCAGACCTGGAGCGGCGATAACCGTACCAGCTGGCAGACCCTGCGCTATAACATCCGCATGGGGCTGGGAATGAGTCTCTCCGGGCTGTTTAACGTCGGACACGATGTCGGCGGCTTCTCTGGCGACAAGCCGGACGCTGAATTGTTTGTGCGCTGGGTTCAGAATGGCGTGATGCATCCGCGCTTTACCATCCACTCGTGGAATGACGATCACACGGTGAACGAGCCGTGGATGTACCCGGACGTGACACCGATGATCCGCGAAGCGATCCGCCTGCGTTATCGTCTGATGCCTTATCTCTACAACCTGGCATGGCAGGCGAGCGTGGAAGATGAGCCAATGCTGCGTCCGACCTTCCTCGACCATGAGCAGGATCCGCTGACGTATGAGGAGTGTGATGACTTTATGCTGGGCCGCGATCTGCTGGTCGCCAGCGTCGTGGAGCAGGGCGCGCGCAGTCGGAAAGTCTATCTGCCACGTAACCAGGGCGGCTGGTATGACTGGCACAGCGGCAAAGCGTTTGCGGCCGGCGAGACCATCACCCTTGATGCGCCGCTGGATCGGCTGCCGCTGCTGGTGCGGGCGGGTGCGGTGATCCCGCTGGGTGAGTGCGAAACCACCACCGATGCGCGGCGCGATACTGTGCGGCAGTGGCAGCTGTGGCCGGCACCGGAAGGCGTAACAACTCAGGGCGAAATGTTTGACGATGACGGTGAGAGTCACGGCTGGCAACAGGGCAACGCGCTGTGGCTGAGCTGGACGTTGTGCAGCAGTGCCAGCCGAATCGACCTGACGGTAGAAAAACGCGGAGATTATCAGCCCGCCTGGCGGGAGATCGCGCTGTTACTGCCTGCGGGTGAATGTCGTGAGCTGTGGGTAAATGGCGAGAAAGCGGCGAGTTACCGGCTGGGATAGCGGTGGCGTGGTCGCAAAGCCTAATCAATCAGGTTTTGGGCAGCAATGCTTAAATTCATTGAGCAGGGAACAGGGCCAGAGGAGGAAAGCGTCCCGCGCCATAGACAAAAGCGCCGGGAGCGTTTTTGAACAACGCAACGCGTTGGCCCGTTTACGGGCGCACCTCAGGGATGAGGTGCGTAATCGCGCGGGCCGGGCGTGCCACGGATGGCGGCTTTTGCGTTTTTCCGAACTGACCCTGATCCCTGTAAAGGCACGATCTCACAGCGACCGGGTCTTTCTGCCTCTGTGGCCCAAACATAAATTACTCTGCGTGGTTCTCGGTACTCATGCGGCCCAGGTCTTTATCGACCAGGAACAGACCGTTGCCGCTGTTGCTGACCAGCGCCAGTTTATCCAGCACGGTTTTGAACAGCTTCTCTTCTTCGTGCTGCTCGGCAACATACCACTGCAGGAAGTTGAAGGTAGAGTAATCCTGTGACGTCATAGCGGCGTGTGCCAGCTCATTGATTTTGCTGGTGATCAGCTGCTCATGCTCCAGCGCCTGCTGCAGGATTTCATTCAGCGAGGTGAAAGAAACCGGTGGCGCAGCGATGGTGCCCAGCACCGGCATCGCGCCGGTATCGCTCAGATAATCAAACAGACGCTGCATGTGCTGCATTTCTTCGCGTGAATGCATCTTCAGGAAGGAAGCGGCACCCTCAAAGCCTTTGTCGCTGCACCAGGCGCTCATTTGCAGATAAAGATTGGCAGAGAAAAATTCCAGGTTCAGCTGGTCGTTTAAACGCCCAGTCATTTCAGCAGTCAGCATGGCCGAGTCCTTTTAAAAAGATGTTAAATAAACAGGTGGATGCGGTGAATTATGCATCATACATGTTAGTAAAGTGAAGCCTTTTCCGCAAAATAAGTCAATTTATCTGATTGATTTAAATAGAATTATTTCGGAAATTGAATGCGACCAATTCTCATTCTGTATCGCGCAATATCAGGCAACAACATCAGGAGAATCAGCACCATGATAGTGCGGGCGATAGCTATTCTGCTGGTGCAATGGTCGCTGCGGCAGACGAAATACCCACCCTCTGATGCCGTCCCGGAAATATAACGTTGTGTTCTGAAAAATCATTTTCAGAGCGCGATAAGAGGTATGGCGTGGATTAAACGTCCTGTGTCGGCAAGTAAGGCGTTAACAATCGTTCTCATGGCGGCTCTGGCATAAATCCTGCTTAGAACTGAGTTCCATATATTGAAACTTGCCACGGCAGGAAACGGGCGGCAGGCCATGTTATCAGGAGAAAATAATGTCAGAAGAGAGTGTGGTTAATCCGGTAAAAATGACGGCGACCAAAGGCAGTTATATCGCTTTAATTTTTGCCATTCTGTTTTTCTCAGGGCTGTTTTATAACGTCGAGGGCCTTAAATGGCTGGGTGCGTTTGACTTCACCACGCTGGGCGGCAGCTTCGGCACCATGAAAGATCCCGCCAGCAACACCTTTCTTGGCGCAGGCGGACTCAGTGCCAAAGCAGGCTTCCTGTTTGCCCTGTCGCTGACGCCGACGGTAATGCTGGCGCTGGGCGTGCTGGAAATCTTTACCCACTATGGCGCGATTCGCGCGGCACATCGCTTACTGACGCCGCTGCTTAAACCGCTGATGGGATTACCGGGTCGTTGCGGTCTGGCGTTAATTACCGACCTGCAAAGCACCGACGCGGGTGCGGCATTAACCAAAGAGATGGCTGACCAGAAACAGATTGGCAAAAAAGAGCTGGTGGTGATGAGTGCCTGGCAATATTCCGGTGCCGGATTAATCAATAATTACTTCGCCATCGGTTCGGCGCTGTTCGCCTCAATGACGCTGCCGATCATTATTCCGCTGTTATTAATGTTCGTGCTGAAATTTGTCGGTGCGGCGATAACGCGCGCTGTGTTAAACAGTGTTTATAAGAAGGATTTCGCGGATGGAAAATAAAATTGCGACAAGCAGTAATCCGTTCGATGTGTTTGTGACCGGTGCGCGTAAAGGCTTTCATATCGCCATTCACAACCTGATGCCGAATGTGGTGATGGCCTATGTGCTGGCAGAAGTCCTGAATCTGCTCGGCATCATGCAGTTTCTCGGGCATGTGTTTGCGCCGGTGATGGGGCTGTTTGGCCTGCCGGGCGAGGCGATTACTGTGTTGCTCACCGCCTGGCTCTCCTCGTCGGCGGGCACCGGCGTCGCGGTAAGCCTGCTGACCAAAGGGCTGCTGACCGGTGCAGATATCACCATTCTGGCGCCGGCGATTTTCCTGATGGGATCGCAGCTGCAATATATGGGGCGGCTGCTGGGCGTGGCCGATGTGCCCAAAAAATACTGGCCGCTGCTGATGCTGGTGAGCATCATCAACGCGCTGATCGCAATGTCTGTTATGCGTCTGTTTATTCAGGAGTAACGCTGTGTCTAAGGTATTAGAGCATTACCACTATCTGCATGAAATTCCGGAGCTGGGTTTTCAGGAGGTGAAAACCTCGGCCTACATCGCCGATCAGCTCGAGAAAGCGGGCCTGAAGGTGACGCGCAACATCAATAACACCACCGGCATTGTGGCGGAGATCGACAGCGGTGTGCCGGGGCCGGTGCTGGCGCTGCGTGCGGATATGGATGCGCTGGGCCACATCATTGATGGCGTGCCGTGTGCGCGTCACACCTGTGGTCACGATGGACACTCTTCGGTAGTGCTGACGGCAGCATCGGCGCTACTGCAGGAGGGCACGGTGAAACGTGGCCGGCTGAAGATTCTGTTCCAGCCCGCCGAGGAGCTGGGTGCCGGTGCGCTCTCGATGATCGAAGGTGGCGCACTGGATGATGTGGAGATGATTCTGGGCTTCCATCTGCGTCCGCTTGAGGAGTGCGTGGTTGGTCAGGCGGTGCCTGCGGTGCTCTACTCCGCCTGCAGCACGCTGGAAGCGACGATCACAGGCCAGCCCGCTCATGCGGCGCGACCGCATCTTGGCGTGAACGCGCTGGATGCCGCCGTGCAGGCGGTTCAGGCCGTCAACGCCCTCCATCTTTCACCCGGCCTGACCTGGAGCGTCAAGGCGACCCGCTTCCTGTGTGATGCCGGTGTCACCAACTCGGTGCCGGATGAAGCCCGCGTGGTGTGGGATCTGCGTTCGCAGGAGAACGGGCCGATGACGCAGCTGAAAGAGCAGGTCACGCGTGCCATTACTCACAGCGTGGCGGCACTGGGTGCCACCGCCGAGGTCCGCGTGCTGAAAGAGATGCCCGCCGCCGAGATTGATGATGAGGCGACGGCGGTAATCCGCGCGGCCATCGTTGAAGTGCTGGGTGAAGAGGGCGCACTGCCGACCCGAACCACGCCGGGCAGCGAGGACTTTTTCTACTATCCGGTGAAGCGTCCGGGTGTGAAGGCGGGCTTCTGGGGGCTGGGCACTAACCTGACGCCAGGACTGCATCATCCCGACATGCGTTTCGATCTCAGCTCGCTGGAGATTGGTGTGCAGATCTTCAAAGCCTGCGTCAGAAAGGTATTGGGATAACAGAGTGGGGCGGGTGCAGACCCGCCAGATTCTGTTGCCGCATCCGCTATTCTCCGATTCTCCCTCTGCGAAATCCCGCCCCCTTCCCTGTAGGCCGCGCGCGCAAAATATTGTATGCTATGCCGCCTTAAAGCTGACCAGGTAACCGGACTTCACGCCAATGTAACTTCGCGCTGACCCGCCAACGATAAAACATCGTTTTGGCACCGTTTACCCGCCGGTAAGGTTCTGCCGGCCACCGTGATTTATCAGCAGCGCCAGTACGTTGCGCTGCCTATTGAGAAGAATTCCATGTCTAATCCCTTTTTAGAAGAGGTGGCACGCCGCCGCACCTTCGCGATCATTTCTCACCCGGATGCCGGTAAAACCACCATTACCGAAAAAGTGTTGTTGTTCGGACAGGCTATCCAGACCGCCGGTACGGTAAAAGGCCGTGGCTCTAACCAGCACGCCAAGTCGGACTGGATGGAGATGGAGAAACAGCGTGGTATCTCCATTACCACCTCGGTGATGCAGTTCCCTTACCGCGATAGCCTGGTGAACCTGCTGGATACCCCAGGTCACGAAGACTTCTCGGAAGATACCTACCGTACGCTGACTGCTGTTGACTGCTGTCTGATGGTGATCGATGCCGCCAAAGGCGTCGAGGATCGTACCCGCAAGCTGATGGAAGTGACCCGTCTGCGCGATACGCCCATCCTGACCTTTATGAACAAACTTGACCGTGACATCCGCGATCCGATGGAGCTGCTGGATGAGGTGGAAAGCGAGCTGAAAATCGCCTGCGCACCGATCACCTGGCCTATCGGCTGTGGCAAGCTGTTCAAAGGGGTTTACCATCTCTACAAAGATGAGACCTATCTCTACCAGACCGGTAAAGGCCACACCATTCAGGATGTGCGCATCGTGAAGGGGCTTAACAACCCGGATCTCGACACCGCGGTCGGTGAAGATCTGGCGGCACAGCTGCGTGAAGAGCTGGAGCTGGTGCAGGGCGCCTCGCACGAGTTCGAGCAGGAGGCCTTCCTGAGTGGCGAACTGTCGCCGGTCTTCTTCGGCACCGCGCTGGGTAACTTCGGCGTTGACCACATGCTGGATGGCCTGGTTTCCTGGGCGCCGCGTCCGATGCCCCGTGAGACCGATACCCGTACGGTTGAAGCGAAAGAAGAGAAGTTCACCGGCTTCGTGTTTAAGATTCAGGCCAACATGGATCCGAAACACCGTGACCGCGTGGCCTTTATGCGTGTGGTCTCCGGTAAATATGAAAAAGGGATGAAGCTGCGTCAGGTACGCACCGGCAAAGATGTGGTGATCTCCGACGCCCTGACCTTTATGGCGGGCGACCGTTCACACGTTGAAGAAGCGTATCCTGGCGATATCATCGGTCTGCATAACCACGGCACCATACAGATTGGCGACACCTTTACTCAGGGTGAGAACATGAAGTTCACCGGGATTCCGAACTTTGCGCCAGAGCTGTTCCGTCGTATTCGCCTGCGCGATCCGCTGAAGCAGAAACAGCTGCTGAAAGGGCTGGTTCAGCTGTCGGAAGAGGGTGCCGTGCAGGTATTCCGCCCGGTGCATAACAACGATCTGATCGTTGGCGCGGTCGGGGTACTGCAGTTCGATGTGGTCGTGGCACGTCTGAAAAGCGAATATAACGTCGAAGCGATCTACGAAGCGATTAACGTCTCTACGGCGCGCTGGGTTGAATGCAGCGACGCGAAAAAGTTTGAGGACTTCCAGCGTAAAAACGAAGTTAACCTGGCACTCGATGGCGGCAATAATTTGACTTATATTGCGCCAACCATGGTCAATCTTAATATTACGCAGGAACGTTATCCCGACGTGACCTTCCGTAAAACGCGCGAGCACTAATCGCCTGTTTCCGGGCCATTCCAGCAGGGAATGGCCCTGATTTCCCCACTCCAGACTCCTCCTAAAAACCTCGTTTTTTTTCTGTTTTGACGTGTGATCAACCAGTTAGCCAGGCAAATCGCAAAATGCCGTCTATGATTATTCTATCGGACGGCGGAAGAGACTTCTCTTGTCCTTACGTCCTGTAACGCAGCGGCACCTGTGCCTCTGTTTCGCCCACAGTTTTGGGTGAGTTAACTGATAGAAGGAAGATATCGATGAACAAGACTAAGATTGCTAAAACCCTGATGGCCGCCATGATTGGCTCAGCACTGATCAGCGGCAGCGCACTGGCTGACGAATCAGTGTCGCAGAAAGCGTCACAGACAGCCGACAGCGCGGGTTCGAAAATCGATAGTTCTATGAAAAAAGTCGATGGTTATATGGATGACAGCGGCATCACCGCCAAAGCCAAAGCGGCACTGGTGGATGACGACGCAATTAAAAGCACGGATATCTCGGTAAAAACGCATAGCGGCGTCGTGACCTTAAGCGGTTTCGTCACCTCACAGGATCAGGCTGAAAAGGCTGTGGCGGTGGTGCAGAAAATCGAAGGTGTTAAATCCGTCAGCGACAAACTACACGTCAGAGACAGCAAATCATCTTCAGTGAAAGGTTATGCCGGCGATGCCGCTACGACCAGCGAAATTAAAGCTAAGCTATTAGCAGACGACATTGTTCCGTCGCGCAACGTAAAAGTTGAGACCACCGACGGTGTTGTTCAGCTTTCAGGGCATGTTGCTACTCAGGCACAGTCAGATCGTGCAGAAAGCATCGCTAAAGCCATTGAAGGCGTGAAAAGCGTTAAGAATGACCTGACGGTTAAATCTTAAGCTTGCATGCGGTCACTTCGGTGACCGCATGGATAAAAGATACCCATCCGGGGATTAAATAAGCAGTTCGATTTTAAATAGGGTAAGGAGAGGCTTATGTTTCGTTGGGGCATTATTTTTCTGGTGATCGCACTGATCGCTGCAGCGTTAGGTTTTGGCGGTTTAGCGGGCACAGCAGCATGGGCAGCTAAAGTTGTCTTCGTCGTTGGTATTATCCTGTTCCTCATCAGCCTGTTTACCGGCCGTAAAAAGCTTTAGCCGATGAGTCCTGCAGCGTAATGCAACGCAAAGCATAGAGCGGAGACCAGTCATCTGTAGCGACTGACGTGAAGAGAGGGACACCTTCACATCGCTGCGATGGCAAGCCAGTTCAGCTGGCCTGCCGGTTAAAGGAATAGATGACTGGTTCTCCGGAATGCTGCTGTCTTTAACGGATCCCTCCTCCAGCATACCCGGAACCCTTTTTTGAGGTTCGTACAGTGGGTATACGCATTCCCGTCACACTCGGCGCCATTGAACCTCTGGCCCTGACACCCTTTAAAGCTCAGAAAATTGCCCTGGTCTGTGAAGGCGGCGGTCAGCGCGGCATTTTCACCGCAGGGGTACTGGACGAATTTCAGCGCGCCCGATTCAATCCTTTTCAGCTGATGCTTGGCACCTCTGCCGGTGCACAAAATCTCTCTGCCTTTGTCTGTGGTCAGCCCGGCTACGCCCGTCGCGTGATTACCCGCTATACCACCAGTAAACTCTTTTTTGATCCGCTGCGTTTTGTGCGCGGAGGCAATCTGATCGACCTCGACTGGCTGATCGATATCACCCGCAGTGAATTTCCGCTGGCGATGAGCAGTGCGGAGCAGCTGTTCTCCAGCGGCCGCGAGTTTTATATGTGCGCCTGCCGCAGCGACGACTATTCGCCCGGCTACTTTACGCCCACCGCCGACAACTGGCTGGATCTGATCAAAGCTTCCAGTGCGATTCCCGGTTTCTACCGGCTGGGCGTCAATCTGGAAGGGATAAGCTATCTCGATGGTGGCATCAGCGATGCGATTCCGGTGCGCGAGGCCGCACGTCGCGGTGCGGATACCATTGTGGTGATCCGCACAGTGCCATCGCAGATGTTCTACACCCCAAAATGGTTTAAACGGATGGAGCGCTGGCTCAGTACTGGCGCGCTGCAGCCGATGATCAACGTGCTGAATAAGCATGAGCAGAGCTATAGAGAAATTCAGCAGTTTATTGAGAATCCTCCCGACGATTTGCGCATTATCGAAATTTTTCCACCGCACGTGCTGGCCAGCAGTGCCCTGGGCAGCCGGGTTGCCGCGCTGAATCAGGATTATCATCTGGGGCGGCGCTGTGGTCGCTATTTCCTCGCCACGCTGGGCCAGTGGCTGAGCGATGCTGAACCGATGGTCTCAGCGCGCATCGTCACCCCGCCTGCGCCGGTCGCCAATGCACCGGATACCCGACGGATCATTACGCCGCCGCTGGCGGACAATGATGCGGATTACGACAAAGGATCGCTGGCATGACGTTTATCGATACGCACTGCCATTTCGACTTTCCGCCTTTCGAAGGGGATGTTGCCGCCAGCCTGACGCGCGCCGCGGAGGCGGGTGTAGAGAAGATTATCATCCCGGCAATTGATGCCAGCCGGTTTGAGCGCGTCTGCGCACTGGCTGCTGAACACCCGCCGCTTTACGCGGCGCTGGGCCTGCACCCTATCGTCATTGAAAATCACCTTGAGGCGCATCTTGAGCAACTGGAAACCTTACTGCAACAGCGGCCACGTAAGCTGGTGGCGATCGGCGAGATCGGGCTGGATCTCTATCGCGACAATCCGCAGTTTGATAAGCAGCAACGCTTTCTTGAAGCACAGCTGAAGCTGGCGAAACAGTATCAGCTGCCGGTGATCCTGCATTCGCGGCGCACCCATGACAAGCTGGCGCAGATTCTGCGGCGTCTCGATCTGCCGCGCCGTGGCGTGGTGCACGGTTTTGCGGGCAGCCTGCAGCAGGCGCAGGCCTTTATTAAGCTGGGTTATGCGATTGGCATTGGCGGGACCATTACCTATGAGCGCGCCAGCAAAACCCGTCAGACCGTAGCACAGCTGCCGCTCTCTTCGCTGCTGCTGGAAACCGATGCACCCGATATGCCACTGCAGGGCTTTCAGGGCCAGCCAAACCGCCCGGAACGTGCGCGTCAGGTGTGGGAAGTACTCTGCAGCCTGCGAGAGGAGTCACCCGAAGAGATTGCCGATGCGCTGTGGCACAACAGTCAGCAGCTGTTCCGGCTCGATCCCGCTTTCCCGGCGCTGCGTAACTGACCGGATCTGCCTCATCAGCGCTTAAATGTGATAATAGTAACATTGGGCCGGCTGGCGTATAATGGCCATTAAACGCTGTTATCTGCGATTTAAGTCACAGTGATTGTGACACAATTGCATCAATTTCTTATCCCTATGTGACTACTGGCACATATCAGGCCGCTTCTGAGTGTTATTATTATAACATTCCGCCGGCAAGCCGGTGGGTTGCACCCCGATCTTTTGGAGAGCCTCATGACCGATATTAAACCTCTTGCCCTGCGCGCCCTGAAACTGATGGATTTAACCACCCTGAATGACGACGACACCGACGCAAAAGTGATCGCCCTCTGTCATCAGGCTAAATCCCCGGCAGGTAACACCGCCGCCATCTGTATCTATCCGCGCTTTATTCCGATTGCGCGTAAAACGCTGCGCGAGCAGGGTACGCCGGAAATCCGCATCGCCACGGTAACTAACTTCCCGCACGGCAATGACGACATCGATATTGCACTGGCAGAGACCCGCGCCGCCATCGCCTACGGTGCAGATGAAGTGGATGTGGTCTTCCCGTACCGCGCGCTGATCGCCGGTAACAGTCAGGTTGGTTTCGATCTGGTGAAAGCCTGTAAAACCGCCTGTGCTGAAGCGAACGTGCTGCTGAAAGTCATCATCGAAACCGGTGAGCTTAAAGAAGAAGCGCTGATCCGTCAGGCTTCTGAGATTGCTATCGACGCGGGTGCCGACTTCATTAAAACCTCCACCGGTAAAGTGCCGGTTAACGCCACGCCGGAAGTGGCGCAGATCATGATGAATGTGATCCGTGACAAAGGCGTTAGTAAGGAAGTTGGCTTTAAACCGGCGGGCGGCGTGCGCACTGCTGAAGATGCCGCGATCTATCTGCAGATGGCAGAAGAGACGCTGGGTGCCGACTGGGCCGATGCACGCCATTTCCGCTTTGGTGCATCAAGCCTGCTGGCGAGCCTGCTCAACACCCTGGGTCATGACAGCGACACCAGCAAAGCGGGTTACTGATCTTTCAGGCGGTCGCTGACCGCCTGTTCTCCATCCTGATTTCCCTGAACCAGGGGGCTACTTTGTTTCTGCCACAAGAAATTATTCGCAAAAAACGTGACGGCCAGGCGCTGACTGAAGAGGAGATTCGCTTCTTCATTAATGGCGTGCGTGATAACACCGTCTCGGAAGGTCAGATTGCCGCGCTGGCGATGACCATTTATTTCCACGACATGACGCTGCCAGAGCGGGTCGCGCTGACGATGGCGATGCGTGATTCCGGTACGGTACTTAACTGGAAATCACTCAATCTTAACGGGCCGGTGGTGGATAAGCACTCGACCGGCGGCGTCGGCGATGTGACGTCGCTGATGTTAGGGCCGATGGTCGCTGCCTGCGGTGGATATGTGCCGATGATTTCCGGTCGTGGTCTGGGTCATACCGGCGGCACGCTGGATAAACTGGAAGCGATTCCGGGCTTCGATATTTTCCCCAGTGATGACCGTTTCCGCGACATCATTAAGCAGGTCGGTGTGGCGATTATCGGCCAGACCCGCTCGCTGGCCCCGGCGGATAAGCGCTTCTACGCGACGCGTGACATCACCGCCACCGTCGATTCCATTCCGCTGATCACCGCCTCGATTCTGGCCAAGAAGCTGGCAGAAGGGCTGGATGCGCTGGTTATGGATGTCAAAGTGGGTTCCGGCGCATTTATGCCAACCTATGAAGCCTCAGAAAGTCTGGCGCAGTCGATTGTTGGCGTTGCCAACGGCGCAGGCTGCCAGACCACCGCGCTGCTGACGGACATGAATCAGGTTCTCGCTTCTTCAGCCGGTAACGCGCTGGAAGTGCGCGAAGCGGTGCGCTTCCTGACCGGTGAACAGCGGAATCCGCGCCTGCTGGAAGTGACGCTGGCGCTCTGTAGCGAAATGCTGATCTCCGGCAAACTCGCCGCCAGCGACGCCGACGCGCGTCAGAAGCTGATGACGGTGCTGGATAACGGTAAGGCGGCTGAGGTGTTTGGCCGCATGGTCGCTGCCCAGCAGGGACCGGCTGATTTCGTCGAACGTTACGACGCTTATCTGCCCGCGCCATTGCTAAGCAAACCGGTCTATGCCGACCAGCCAGGCATCGTCAGCAGCATGGATACCCGTGCGCTGGGTCTGGCGGTGGTGGCGATGGGCGGCGGACGTCAGCGCGCCAGCGACAGCATCGATTACAGCGTCGGCTTCAGCGAAATGATCACCCTGGGCGAACGTGCCGATGCGCATCGTCCGCTGGCGGTCATTCACGCCAGCAGCGAAGACAAATGGCAGCAGGCCGCCGCAGCGGTTAAAGCTGCGTTGGTGCTCGGGGATTCCGCCCCGGCTGAGACGCCGGTCATCTATCGCCGTGTGAGCGATCTCAGCTAACTGACCAGTAACCGGTGCCAGCCGCGATGCATTCGGGTATACTGATCTGATCGCTTTTTTTTGACTTGTCACGCGCCAATGCGCAGGAGACTTGCATGAAACGTGCTTTTATTATGGTTCTCGATTCCTTTGGAATTGGCTCCAGTAAAGATGCCGATAAATTCGGCGACGCAGGTTCAGATACCCTGGGTCATATCGCCGAAGCCTGTTTTAACGGTGAAGCAGACAAGGGACGTAAAGGCCCATTGCATCTGCCTAATCTCACCGCGCTGGGGCTGGGTAAAGCCGCCGAGCTGTCGACCGGCCGCTTCCCGGCGGGTCTGGATCCTGAGGCAAAAATCACCGGCGCGTATGCTTACGCCAGTGAGCTTTCGTCAGGTAAAGATACGCCGTCAGGCCACTGGGAGATCGCCGGTGTGCCGGTGCTGTTTGACTGGGGCTACTTCAGCGACAAAGAGAACAGCTTCCCGCAGGAACTGCTGGACAAGCTGGTTGCGCGCGCCGACCTGCCGGGCTATCTCGGTAACTGCCACTCTTCAGGTACGGTGATCCTCGACCAGCTGGGCGAAGAGCATATGAAAACCGGCAAGCCGATTTTCTATACCTCTGCGGACTCCGTATTCCAGATCGCCTGTCACGAAGAGACCTTTGGTCTTGAGCGGCTCTATGCGCTGTGCGAAATCGCCCGTGAAGAGCTGACCGAAGGGGGCTACAACATTGGCCGCGTGATCGCCCGTCCGTTTGTGGGTGATAAAGCGGGTCAGTTCGAGCGTACCGGCAACCGTCACGATCTGGCTGTTGAGCCACCATCCGCCACCATGCTGAAAAAGCTGGTGGATGAGAAGGGCGGTCACGTGATCTCCGTGGGTAAAATCGCCGATATCTATGCGGAGCAGGGCATTACCAAAAAGGTCAAAGCGACCGGTCTGGATGCGCTGTTTGACGCGACGATTCAGGAGATGAAAACCGCGCCGGATCAGGCGATTGTGTTCACCAACTTCGTTGATTTCGATTCAACCTGGGGACATCGCCGTGATGTCGCCGGTTATGCGGGCGGGCTGGAGCTGTTTGACCGTCGTCTGCCTGAGCTGATGGCGCTGGTTGGCGAAGATGACATCCTGATCCTGACTGCTGACCACGGCTGTGATCCGACCTGGGAAGGCACCGAGCATACGCGTGAGCACATTCCGATTCTGATCTACGGACCGAAAGTGGAGCCGGGTTCACTGGGATACCGCGAGACTTTCGCTGATATTGGTCAGACAATTGCACACTATTTTGGCCTGTCCGAGATGGACTATGGCAAGAACATGCTGTAAATCAGCAATTTAATAAGGATTAAACAATGGCAACCCCTCATATTAATGCTGAAATGGGTGATTTCGCAGACGTCGTACTGATGCCTGGCGATCCACTGCGCGCAAAACACATCGCAGAAACCTTCCTGGAAAATGCGGTTGAAGTGAACAACGTGCGCGGCATGCTGGGCTACACCGGCACATACAAAGGCCGTAAAGTCTCTGTAATGGGTCACGGAATGGGTATCCCTTCCTGCTCCATCTACACCAAAGAGCTGATCACGGACTTCGGCGTTAAGAAGATCATCCGTGTCGGCTCCTGCGGTGCCGTACGCCCTGATGTAAAACTGCGTGATATCGTGATTGGTATGGGTGCCTGCACTGATTCCAAAGTGAACCGTATGCGTTTCAAAGATCACGACTTCGCGGCGATTGCTGACTTCGACATGGTGCGTAACGCGGTTGATGCGGCGAAAAACCTGGGTGTTGAAGCGCGCGTAGGTAACATCTTCTCTGCCGATCTCTTCTACACGCCGGATCCGCAGATGTTCGACGTAATGGAAAAATATGGCATCCTCGGCGTTGAGATGGAAGCTGCGGGTATCTACGGTGTGGCTGCAGAGTTCGGTGCGAAAGCGCTGACCATCTGTACCGTATCAGACCATATCCGTACGCACGAGCAGACGACTGCTGCTGAGCGTCAGACAACCTTCAACGACATGATCAAGATTGCGCTGGAGTCTGTCCTGCTGGGTGATTAATCCGCGCGGCGGGTGACGATTCCCGCCTGCTGCCCGATCGCCTGTTCAGATCCTCCTTAACCGGAGGATCTGAGTTTCCCGCCTCGCTTTCCCGGTAACATTCACATCAAATGACACACTTTTGCCGAGGCTTGTGCATCTTCGCGCTGGCACGCCGGCGATCGCGCTTTATCATAGTGTGCAATAACAGATAATAATTAGTCGCCTGATAATGCCCCCTGATGAACTTTCGTAACTTCGATGCTGAAGAGAAGCTGTTTGCCCGTCGCGCCGCAATCGCCTTTGCTCTGGTCTGTCTCTGTTTCACTATTCTTAGCGTAAACCTTTTCCGCTTACAGGTGCGCGACCATGCCTACTACCAGACGCGCTCCAACCAGAATGACATCAAGATGATCCCCATCGCCCCGACGCGCGGGCTGATTTATGACCGCAACGGTATTCCGCTGGTGCGTAACGTCAGCTGGTACGCCATCACGCTGACGCCTTATAAAATTGACGATATGAACGCCACGCTGCGGGCGCTGACGCCGATCGTAAATCTGACACCCGATGAGATCGACACTTTCCGCCGTGCGCTGAAGCAGACCAGTCGTTACAAGCCGGTCGTGCTGAAGGAGGAGCTGACCGAAGAGCAGGTTGCCCGCTTTGCGGTCAATCAGTTCCGCTTTACCGGTGCCAGCATTGAGACCTACCAGGATCGTGAATATCCCTATGGGGCCGATCTGGCCCATGTGATCGGTTATGTCTCGAAAATCAACGATAACGACTACAAACGGCTGAATGCGGAAGGTATCGCCGAAAACTATGCGGCTGACCACAACATCGGCAAGCAGGGGATTGAGGGCTATTACGAAGCGCTGTTGCATGGCAAGCCGGGCTATCAGGAAGTGGAAGTGGATAACCATGGCCGCATTGTGCGGGTGCTGAAAGAGGTGCCGCCGGTCGCGGGTAAAAACCTGACGCTGACGCTGGATCTGCATCTGCAACAGTATGTGGAGAGCCTGCTGGCCGGACAGCGTGCGGCGCTGCTGATTGAAGATCCGCGCGACGGCTCCGTGCTGGCGATGGTCTCCAGTCCCAGCTACGACCCGAATCCGTTTGTGAAAGGCATCAGCTATCAGGCCTACAAAAAGCTGCTGCAGGATAAAGACCTGCCGCTGATCAACCGCGTCACGCAGGGACTCTATCCACCCGCTTCCACGGTGAAGCCTTATATGGCGATGTCGGCGCTGCTGACCCATGTGATTACGCCACAGTCGCAGTTCTTTGGTGCGCCGACCTGGACGCTGCCGGGCACGGACCGGCGCTATCGCGACTGGAAGAAAACCGGGCACGGCATGCTGGATGTCACTCGCGCGATAGAAGAGTCTGCCGACACCTTCTTCTATCAGGTGGCTTTCATGATGGGCATTGACCGGATTCACACCATGCTCAGCCAGTTTGGCTATGGTAAATCGACCGGCATCGACCTGAATGAAGAGTACAACGGCTTATTACCAAGCCGTGAGTGGAAGCAGAAGGTGCATAAAAAGGCCTGGTATCAGGGCGATACGGTTTCGGTAGGCATTGGTCAGGGCTACTGGATTGCGACGCCGATTCAGATGGTGAAGGCGATGGTCGCACTGATCAATAACGGTCGGGTCATCGCACCGCACCTGCTGGAGAAAACCCAGCGCGGCACGCTGGTGGAAAACTACCATCCACAACAGCACGAGGCGCAGATTGGCGATCCTCACTCACCATACTGGTCGCTGGTGCGTCACGCGATGTTTGGCATGGCTAACGCGCCCAACGGCACCGGTTATAAATATTTCCATACGGCTCCTTATGGCATCGCGGCGAAGAGCGGGACGTCACAGGTATTCAGCCTGCGTCAGAACCAGACTTATAACGCGAAGATGATCCCAGTGCGGCTGCGTGACCATATCTTCTACACCGCCTTTGCACCGTTTAATGACCCGAAAGTGGCGGTGGCGTTAATTCTGGAGAATGGTGGCGGGGAAGGGGTAACGGCTGCGCCCGTGATGCGGGATATTCTGGACCATATCTTTATCCCGCCGGTGCCAGAAGCACCCGCTCAGGCCACACCGTAAAAAAGGGGGGCGAAGGCCCCCGCAGAGCATCAGACTTTAAGCGTTTTAGTGACCTGTCCGATGGCACGCACCACGTCCGTTGCGCCTTCACGGATTTCTGCAATCACGCCGCCCGCCTCCTGAGCCAGCTGTACACCCTGATCGGCACGTTTCAGGTTCGACTCAATACCTTTCAGCGCACGGCTTGCCAGTAGATGATTTTGCTGAATCCGGTTTTCAATGTCGGTAGTGGCGCGGTTAATGTTGGCTGCCAGCGTGCGGACTTCATTAGCCACCACAGCAAAGCTGCGGCCATGGGTGCCCGCCCGCGCTGCTTCAATGGCGGCATTCAGCGCCAGCAGGTTGGTCTGATCGGCGATCCGGCGAATACCTTCCACAATCGCGCCGATACGATCAGAAGACTCACTCAGGCCGGTAATATCACCGGAGATCCCCTGCAGTTCACCCGCCAGCGCATTCATGGTTTCCACGCTGCTGGCGATCACATCGGCACCCAGCTTTGTGCTTTCATCCGTTTGCAGTGCGGTGTGATAAGCCCGCTGCGCCGCATCATGCTCCTGCTGATTCTTTTCCACCTGTGCGGTCACATCCGTGGCGAATTTGACGATTTTGTAGAGCCGGCCCTGTTCATCAAAAACCGGGTTATAGGTGGCACGCAGCCAGACCGTCTCACCCCGTTTATTCACCCGGGGAAACTGACCCGAGACAAATTCACCCCGGTTCAGTTGCTGCCAGAACTCGCTATATTCGCGGCTGTCGCGTACAGCCTGCGAACAGAAACGACTGTGGTGGATCCCTTCGACCTCTTCACGACGGTAGCCCATGGTTTTCAGAAAATTGTCGTTGGCTTTCAGCACTTCACCTTTGAGGTTAAAGGCGATGACCGCCATCGACCGTTCAATGGCGGTGGTAATGGCGCGCTGCTCCTGGGCATCGTTGATATGGCCCGTAATGTCGGTGGCCAGTTTGACGATTTTAATCACCCGGCCATGGCGGTTCTGCACCGGCACATAGTTGGCTTCCAGCCAGATCGGGCGGCTGTTTTTCGCCATGCGCAGAAATTTATCGCTGAAGCTTTCGCCCCGGTTCAGCCGCAGCCAGAAATCCTGATAGTCCCGCGACTGAAGCTGTTCCGGCGTGCAAAAAAGGCTGTGGTGCTGGCCTTCAATCTCCGCCAGCGTGTAGCCCATGCGCGCCAGAAACAGCGCATTGGCGCTGAGAATGGTGCCATCGGGGGAGAACTCAACCATGGCGATGGAGCCGTTGAGCGAGCTCAGCGTGGCCGCTGAGTGAGCCCGCTTCTGCCAGCCGTGGCGTGAAGTGATACCTGATGTAATGGTGGAAAACATGGCGATCCTTATTATTAGTGTTGGTCTCGCCTCCTATATCGGCAAAATCGCGGCACAATGGAGCCTTTACCGCTCCGCTGACTAAAATTTATCCGGCCAGACGCGAGATTTTTGCGCCGGGTCAAACCCGATATTTGAGTTGATGGAAAAGCCGTCAGTCGATGTGATTTTGGTGAAAAGCGTTTGACGCTGCCGGGCCGCTTTGGTTTAATGCGCCCCGTTGCCCGAATAGCTCAGTCGGTAGAGCAGGGGATTGAAAATCCCCGTGTCCCTGGTTCGATTCCGGGTTCGGGCACCATCTTTAAAGAACCCGCCTCTGGCGGGTTTTTGCGTTTATTGAGCGATCGCCATTGCCCATCTGCTGTTTCATTTCCTCCAACCGCTAATCCAATCAATGCCGCCAGCCCTAATCCCAGCGTGGTGAAACCGCGAAACACTACAGGTTCGGCATTAAGTCGATCGGGAAAGAAACGGATTGTCTGTATGCTTATCCTCATTACAGAATGATTTCGGCAGACTGGCCGAGCAGCCAAATTGTCGCGACCAGCAACATGACGCCGGTTGCGACGATGGAGCCAAACCTGGTCCAGGTGGCGCGCTCGTTACTATGGACCGTGCTGGTTGCGACCCTGTAAATGCCACTACACAAATCAGCAAACCCATGAAGATAATGGAGTCTTCCGCGTAACCTGTGGTCTGATCCATTCATTTATTACCGCCGTTGGATTCCGGCGCTTCAAGGGATGGAAGTTCGGCCAGAGCCGGTTTGCATGTTAGCTAGGCCACAATCAACTCGTAGCCCAGACACATCACCTGAAGGTCCTTGAAGCCAGATAAGCGATCATCCTGATGCAGTCGATCAGTAAAGCCACAGAACAGATAACAAATCGGGCAAGAGCGGTATACCTAACTTTGGTATTTACTTGGTCATGCCAGACATCCATTGCTGTTCATGCTGCCGAGAGAAACAGCACACATTAGAAAAAATACAATAAACATTATATACAGAACGCTAATATCGAAGTCGCCGGATGCAGTTTTAAACGCATTAATTTGCGAGGCGGTCATCGCCATAGCGGACGGACTCAGGTCTAATCGCCGCTGACCTTGCCTGAATTGGCTGCGCACGCGAAGGCTGTGTGTAACGGTCATTACCGGCACGCATTGTGTTGAGGTCTTCGTTAGTTTTCTTCGAGTCAAACAGATAACGGCGGCGCTCATTGGGATCAGATTGGGCAGCAACGGTGCGAGCACGGTCGAGGGAGAGCTGGACTTGGTCTAGTAGGCGTTGGGTGGTGGCGAGTTCGTCGAGTTCAGATGAATAAGTTGATGAGGAAATAATGATTAGCACAAGGCTAATAAAATACTGTAAGGAAGATTTTAACTTCATGTTGCATGCACCAGTAGAGGGGGAGTGCATGCAAAATATTTTTTATTGTTAGAATCAGGAATCCTTAAGTGAATTTCGCGTTACAACAATTAAATACTGCTAGTGATACCACTCACAGAGATTGAGTTAAGTAACTCATCAACTTTCTCCTCTTCTTTGTCTGGAAGTGCATCTTTTAAAGCGTTAATATTAGCTAGTCTGTCAAATATCATATTCTCATCGTTGATTCCAAATGTTGTAATCATCAAGTCAGCTTTCTTTATATCGTCACTTATAATTTCCGCCACTCCATTAGTTAGATTGATTTTAAGGTGTTCTTCAATGTTTTCAAGGAATGGATGAACAATTAAGAACTCCATCGATTCATAAGGTGCATCTGGTGTTGCGCAAAAGTCTTTGTTGCCTTTAACAGTGAAGCCATTACAAATAAAACAGGCTAAAACCAAATTGTTCGGTTCAAATGCATACTTGCCATATTTTTTGTTTTCTGCATTCCTTGGCAAGAAATGATCAATGTGAATATATGAAAGATGACTAGGGCTAGGGCCAAAAATATAAAAAGATCGTCCGCAATAGTAGCAATATTCATCTTGAGAGATGACTAAGTGCTTCTTAATTTTATCGATCAAATTATCTCTAATTGTAATGTCGCCATATTCAAGCCCGATTTCATCTTTGAGTTTTCCAGTCCAAGATTTAGATCCTATTTCATTGAACCTAAGAACGTAGGGCAAGTGTTCTTTGTCATATTTAAAACTAGACTTTGGCTTGATAAACTTAAATCGTTCTTTCATTTTTTTCCCTCTAATGCTTTTCTCGCATTGATCAAAAATAATGAGATAGGATCATTATCTGGAAATTTATACTTCTCTAATCTTTGTAGGGAAACTTGATATTCTTTTAGCTTTTTACCATCTGCGTCCCATTTACTGAGTTGGTTTGCTAATGTTCTAATGTCACTTTCAAACGCCTTGTTTCCTCGAGTCAACACCCCAAAAACACTATAAAGCAACATATCTGAAGACCAACCAGAAGGCGTCGCATCTAAGGGAGAAATGCTTAAAACACCATTTTCGCTTCTTGTTACAAGTATATTTGAATTCTCTATAGGAAGACTACTAACCAAAAGATGAGAGTGAGTGGCAATAATGACATGGCAAGCCTTATAAGGTTTTAATATTTTGTCGATCATGTCTAAATATTTAATCTGCCAGGCTGGATGTAAGCTAATTTCAGGCTCATCAAGTAAAATTAATGAATTATCTTGGGCCTCTTTTACTAAGGTAGACATGTTTTTAATTAGACTGAATTGGCCCGAGCTAAGATTTAATAAATCATCTTTGCCATCGTCTCTCAGGTTTGTAATTCCAATTATTCGCGCAGCCAATAACTTGACTAAAGCAGCAGAAATGGTGGTGTCTGATTTCTCTTTGTTGTAATCTATACTGATTTTAACTGAGAAGGAACCATCAAGAGTTAAGTTATTGGCATCTGCAATGTTTTTTAACAGGAATAGTGACTCATGGTCAAATCTAGCCCGTCTTGTTCCTCTTGATGTATTTATATTTGAAAGGTCACCATCAATATTATTGATGGCATCTAGAACCAATTCTGATTCATTGTTTCTAACAGATTTAAGCTTACTTCTAGCGTCAGATGTTAAAGAGAAAACAAATCGATAGACTTTAGGGAGATCCATAAACTGAAGGAAATCAGAGAAAATATCATCTTTCTTTTTATCTAATGAGATATAGTGAAAATTATGAAAAAGAGCTGCTCTGTAGTTACCTATAAAAATACTATTCCCTGTAGATCTCATTCCTCCATAATAATAATTATTTTTCTCATTGACATCATCTTTGGAAAAAGGAAATTTATCATTAACGCTAAATGTCGAAGCTATAATCTTCTCTGGCCATAACACGCTATTGTTGTCATTTTTAATTTCGATAGTGGTTTTTTTTGCATCGTCATTACTTAGGCTGTATTTACGAAGTGTGTTTATGATTATTTTTAGTAATTCACTTTTTCCTGTGCCATTTTCACCAATTACTAAGGTGTAAACATTCTTATTACTAACTAGATCTTTTGAAGAAAACTCCACTTCCAAATTTCCAAATGCAGGATGTTTTTTAAAATTAACATTAGTGATGTAAGTCATAGTTATCCTTGTCGATGATAAGATTCTGCCGCGCCGCCTTTGCGGCTTGTCTGCTGACGACAGCGTGAAAAGTCGAGCTTTGCACGCTGTCGTCCAGCTTACAAATACTTCTTGAATGACGCTGTCAGCACCGCCAGCGCCATTCCCAGCAACAGCGTAGCAGGCAGCAGCAGCAGATTTGGGTACACAGCCGATGGCCACGATAGATACACCATGCAGGGCACATAGAACGCGGGTTTAACGAAGCGTTTGGCATGATGATAAACAAAGCTGGATTCATATGCCGCGCCATAGCGCCGCAGATCTCGCCGCCCCAAGCCATCAACCACCGCGACCAGTACCACCATCAGAAATAGCGGTATGGATAACACCAGAATCGTCACGCGGATCAGCGTCACCACCGCGACATACACCGTCGCCAGCAAGTATTCCCGCAGCGCCGATGCCAGCCAGCGGCTAGCGGCACTCAATCCGGCAGCAACAGCATTACCACCGCCTTCTATTGCCTGATTTTGCTGAGCGATCCATCCCTGCAAACCGCTGTCGACAACCAGCCACTGATAAACCTGTGTTACCCAAGCTGTGACTGTCACCGTTGGCTGTGACAGCAGCAGGCTGCGCGTGAACTCAGTTGAGAGATAGCCGCTCTCGATCTGCATCACCTGCTGGCTATGCGCCGCACCTTGATCTGGCCAGAAGAATGCAATGCCGATGTACTCCATTACCAGGCTGAAAAATAGCGATGCCAGCAGCACACCGATCAGCTTCCAAGGCCATCCCCATAACAGATTAAATAGAAAACCGTGCTCTTTGGTGAGACTCTATACCCATCGCAAATTTTGCGGTAAGTAAAAACACTACCGCCACACAACGTTGAAACGGCATCATTCATCTCCAATTAATTTATCAAGAATCAAAAAATATCTCAATTGTCGAGAAAGTTAAGTCATCTGATAGTTACCATATGGAAATTTTGATGCATTGATTTAATAAGAAGTGATATTCCACATTAAATCACTTCAATGAGAGTATTAAGTATAAAACTCGGAAAGTGAGTAAGAGGTTAATTATAATGCTAAAATAGACACTTAATGATTGATGTGCTAAAATACTGTTGATTTATACAGTTACTGGTGAGTTCATTGAGGCTTAGGCTATGAATGACAACAAAATTAAGAAAAATGCCACTGTTATATTTTTGAATATTAACGCTTGCGATGGTTTTTTTTCTGCATTCCCCTCTCATTTTAGAAGTATTGAAAATGATGACAGTAAAACAAGGATTATGAATTATAGAGGCAAGAAACATCTAATTAAAATCCAAGATAACAGCTATGGTATTGATGATGCTTACGTTCTGACTGTCGTTAAAGAGAGAAATACATGGCAAACAAAAGCAACTAAAGATGGAAATATTACAGGAATAAGTTTAAACCAAGGTATTGTGGGAGACCCATATTTTTTGTGTATAATCCCTGAAAGAAAAGTAATATTTGGTTTTACATCAGGCCCCAGTGGTACAGTTAAAAGTGTAGCTAAGTTCGTTCTTGAGCAATTTAACAGTAATAGAGCAGAAAAAATATCAATAAATCTAATTCCGAAAGAAAAAGAGTTTGATTCTCTCAATAATGTTCCTGAGTTTAGCAGCCTTCAATTCAATCTAAATTCTTCTTTGTTAAATGACTTAACAGAAAGTGCACCTGAATTTATTAGACAGCTTAGTTCCGCGCCTTATATTGGGCAAGGTATGCAACTGGCATTTAATTTAGATATCAATAAAGGTAACGAGTCTGATTTTTCTAAAGAGAGTATTCTAGAAATAGTTAACTTCCTATCAGACCACGATGGTTGCTCAGTTTTGAAAGTAAAAGGATTAGATCACAATGGGAAAAACTTAAGCTTAGATTTTTCCAATGCATTTTTAACCTACAAAACAGAAATCAATACAAGAAACAAATTTATTGATGAAAAGTGTTCCTCTCAGGTTCTTAAAGATGCCTACAATGATTACCTCAAAAAATTAGCCACGGCTAATTAAATGCCTTATCTCTTTAATCATAATAGCATGGAGGCTATTTTGGCTAAAGTTCTCAAGCACATTTTCAAGGTCACTTATCGATGTAATACTAACCCCTCTTGGGAGTTTATCATGTAGCTCTTTTGCTGCCTCCCTGGACAGACCTAAATTCAACAATGACATCATACGCTCCTCGCTAGCTCCAATCTCAAGAAAATAATGTAACTTCACGGAAGGAACTTCTATCCCCTTCAAGTTCGCAACATCTGCAAGGAGCAATTGATAGCACTTTACTGCATTTGAAAGCTTGAATCTAATATCATTATTTATTACTTTTATTATATTTCTAACTGATGAATTTATGTTACCCCCAGAACTTTCATCATCTTTAACCTTTGATTTTTTTGGTTTATGATTTAAATCCCAATTAATTTGATCATTAATCATTTCTTTGAGGCTAAATCCTTTAACCCATTTTCTCGAAATCATAGTAATGTAGGATGAGGAGTATGAATCTGTAGGATTAAATATGCCAAACTCAATTAATTTGTCGCATATTTTGAGCAGGCGATCATATAGTTCATCAGATTTAGGATGAGGTAAAGACCAAAGACTGAGGTTATCAACGTTACTTAAAAAACTATGAATTTTGTTCTGCTGAATGTAACCAATAGTAGGATTAGACTCTAAAACAAACTGGGGGACTTTTATTGATTCAATTGCAAATTTTACGGACTTTCTCAATTCCTCAATGTCTGACTTATTAAGGGTTATTTCGGGGGAGGAAAACGTTTCGTTAAGTTCATCACTAGAGAAACTCTTGATAAGCTTATTTGCAACTGTATAAAATTTATAATTATCACTTTCCTCAATAGCCGCGCCACCTCTTAAAACTGAAATGATATCACTCATATTTTTATTCATGAGGTTAAAATATGTAGGGATTTTGTCTTCCTTTTTTTCTGTGTCATCAAAATAATCTGTATACTGCCATTTCTCTGGCTCGATCAAGAAAACATTCCCAGAAAAATGCTCAAGCATCCTACCAGCTCGCCCCGTGATATTATTTATTTTTACATCTTCCAATCTAGTAGACGGTTTATATGGGACTCGGTTTATAGGATCGTGAAGAAAAAGATTTTTTGCCGGTAAATTAACACCTTCGGCTAAGGTGCTTGTGCAAACAATATAGTTTACAAGCCCCTCTTTGACCAAGTTTTCTACCAATACTCTAACAGAGGTTGGTAATGGTCCATAATGAAAGGCCACACCACGCCTTAAATTGTTAGCTAAACTATACTCCTCATGAATAAAGCTCTCGATATACTCTGCAGCTTCCTCAAGACTAGGGTTGTTGACATCTTCTTTAATCAGCTTAGCTATTTCATCTGCAGTATTATCGCATGAGTTCGTTTGGTTTCTATAAATGATATTACTTTGACCACCGCCAAGCCTTTTAGCAATATCAGAAAGTTTAGTTCCGTTAAATTTTTTGGGTATAATAATATTATCACCCGTATCCTTACGTTCAATAACAAGATTTCTACTTTTTGGAGTTACTGATATTAGAATTTTCGAAACTGGTGAATGCGATGTAATTCTTTTCGAAAAAGAAATGCCTCTAAATACACTTGAAAAACTATTTGCATATTGAGGTGAGGGCATGCCTATAATAATTTGAGGGGAACTATCTTCTAACAACTTCTCGAGCGTAATGTGTAAGAGCACTCCACGGCTTTCATCGGATATGTTATGAGCCTCATCAATAAACAAGTAGTTAAATGAAATATCACCTCGCTGCAGAATTTCATATAATCTTTCCTGTGTCATAACAAAAATAGTTTTATCCAAAAATTGCTCATCTTTGGGGATTGTACAAATTTCAACTTTATCCTCATGCCTCTTTTCCTGAAGGATCCCATAAATCTTCGATGAAACTTCGGTAATCAAAGCTCTAGTTGGGACCACAATAGCGGCAAAAGCACCGTCACTAGAAATTATCTCCTCAATTAGATAACTAAGAATAATGTGCGTTTTTCCTGCTGAAGTTGGGGCGACAGAAATTACATCTTCCCCGTTACGAAGTTCATCCCAAAGATTTTTTTGAAAATTTGTCAATGGAAAAGCCAACTGTTGGACAGTATTAGCTTCTAAGCGAAGATGCCTGGCCGTTTCTGTATATAAGTTAAAATTAAATGATATGTCTGGAAATCTTTTCTCCAATAAACTTATATTAGGAAAGTCACCTGAGTTGTAATATATATGATTCGCAATTGGAATAATATCATTGTATGTTATAGCACAAACCTCAATCAACATTGATAAAATTACTGTACCCTCCTTCTTTAATACTTCATCATCTGAGTAATAAAATATCTGGGAGGTGGAAATTAATTTTTTCACAGTGATTTTATCAATTCTGACACTATCGCCAACCATTAGGTTAATATATGACTTAAATAATAAAGACCTGTCTTTAATGTAATCATCCGAGTTGGTGATTTTTTTTGCTAGTTTATAATAAAAGTTATTCATTCTTGAATGCCTAAGTAATCAATGAATTGCTGGACGAGTTCATCAGTGGATGAAAAAGGTAAAAGCAAGAGTGAAGATTTTTTTATTTCAATCCCTTGGGCTACGAGTTTGTTAAAATAACTTACTGTATATATTTTAGCTAGATCAATATAGCTTTCAAAAAACTCATTTTCATTGGTTGAATTAGAGAATGAATTGGAATCTACAAACCCAATAAAGCAAGGTGAAAGTATTTTATTTCCATGATCATTTTCAGAATATGGGTCAATGAAGTCAAGAATATCATCTTGTAGATCATCTGTCATATTAGGGAAATCAAGATGGCTCTCAATTAAATCGAATTCATCTCTGAATTTCTCTCTGGCCGATTTAATTGAAGTAACGGCATCAGTTGCTGCACCATTAAAGTCTTTGTGGAGCTTTGATTCGCCAAAGTAGATGAATAAATCATTGCCAACATATTGAGCATGCACAGCATCAGCTCCAAAAACTGCAACGCGACGGCTTGTTTTAAAAGACAATTTACTTAGTATTTTGGGGGCTTCTAAATACACATCTAACAGTGTAAATAAGATTAACTCTCCCAACTCACCTTTAGCCGTGTGCTTACTGAAGCGTCTAATTGCTCTTTTAAATAATTTTTCCACTTCCGTGGGATCTTCAGACCCAATTTTACCTTCAACTTCACTACATTTAAATGCAAAATTTAGGAGTATCTCCTGCTTAATAATTTCAAAAAAATATGTGAAGTCATTATGGCCAGTTTTAAAGGGCAAATAAAAAAGAGAAACTTCTGCCATTGCATCATTTTCAAGAAAGATCATTACATCCTTTTTCTTGAGGATACTCTTGATTCCTTCATGATTTTTTAACTGAGGGGGAAGCTTTTTTATCATGCTTTTCATAATGTTAATTAAAATAACTGCAATTTCATTAACATTTCTCTCACGATTTCCTTGTATGTGTAACCGATGATATCGGTAAGGGAATCTGATGGAAAGGCTATTTTTTATTCTTGACCGGTGTTGCTATGATCCTCTAAAAATTTAACTAAATTTAGATAATTAAATTGCCCATCGTTATTTTTTTCTACTTAACTCTTGAAGTTTAAACTATAAAGATGTAGTGATGAAAAAAGCCTCTATGAAGTGGCTTTGGGGTTAGAACGAATTACTTGCATAGTTTTTTTTAGACAGCGAAGGTTGCGGTGGAGTTTCTTCAGTTTTATCAGACTTATAAACAATCGCCTGACCAATCTTGATCCAATGGACCTTAATCAGTCTTGCTTTCAGGCTAACCCTTGGTTCGCCTGCATGATCACCTTTGTTGAGCGTGAATATGTCAGACGTCAGGTTACTGAGAGTAAACCCAAGCAGCACTTTGTGGTCCTCGTCTACGGCTTTCTGGCAGCGGCTTACAAGGTCCGTTGCTTCTTTACCGGCATTAGTGGCATCAAAGCGCACATAGGTAGGGTTGTCAGTAGGGCCGCTCAGCGCATTAATCACTACGCTAATAAAGCCACCATTCAGGGTTTCAATTCTGCGAATGTTGCTCAGATAACCCAAGCCCTTGATGTTGAGGTTGAAGTATTCATCTTTGGTAGAAGTAGTGCTGGCGTTGTTTGCAGCGTTGTTGGTAGTGGTAGCAGTCATGATGTTTATTCCAGGAGTGGGAAATAGTGACGGAGAAACATTCATCCCTGACGGATAAATGCTTTCCGTCAGGAAGCGCGGATAGCTATGCCGTGTTGGCTGGTCAGTACTAAGAACCTCATCACACAGGTGACATCCGCATTAAGAGGTTGAGCGGATCGACCACTGCAAAAGCAGCACTTCTCTCAGGTCATGAAGTTTTAGGTGGCAACCGCGTAAGCGTCTCTCTCAGGTTGCTGAAACATTGGCTGGTTGTTGAGACAACAACAATAATGCCGTTCCAGTGTCCTGCCGCTAAAAGCGGTTGTCAGCGATAAAGTAGTTTTGCGGGGATGAAAATAAAAAAGCGCCAGCAATTGCCAGCGCTCAGGGCCTGCACGCAGACCGGTGATGTATTCGTTACTCCGGGAGTTGAAGCTCCGGCGCGGTTTTCACAGAGGGCGTGCGCCTTACAGACCAAATCGGATGTGCGGTGATTTGCCTGCCGGACTGATGATTTTCTGTCCCCGTAAAAGACATCCAACCATCCCGCAGTCACGGGGTGCTACATCGAAGCCTGTTAACCTTATCAGCATCGCTAAGGACATAAAAGGCTTTGCTGAAGCGCAAGAAAGTTATTCAGAAGCTTCACTATTTTCAGCCAGCTTTTTCAGGTTCGGTGAAAAGGTGGAGAGCATTTTCCCCGTCATCACCTCCAGATCAACGTCGCCCAGCAGCTTGACGGCTTCGCTGGCAATCACTGTCTTCTGCTCCAGATCGGCGCGCGTTACAGCGAACGAACGGTAATGCTGCGCGACGCCATATACTTTACGCACCAGATGGCCGCCATTACTGAGCATTTCATCGCGCTCTTTGCCGCTAATCAGGCCGTAATGGGAAGCCTGAAACACCTTAATCGACAGCTGATCGTAACCAACCAGCAGCCAGACGCAGCGATAACCCAGCGGTGTGCGGCTGAACACGCCAAATCCAGCGCGTTCTCCAGCTTCAACAGCGCCATATCTGCATAAGGATTATCTCTTTCAGCGTCACGGCTCATCAAACCGGCGCGCTGAATTACGCGCGGCATGCTGAGGATTTGCGGCCTGCCGCGCTCGCGTAAATCGTCAGGAGTTCGGGTGTACACCTGCTTATTGGGTCAATGCCCATTTACTACATTAAAACCGGTAAAAAAATCAAACCTAAAGTCTCAGCAAGGGGGATTGAAAAGCCCCTTGTCCCTGGTTCGATACACTCGCCACATCCTGTGGCTCGCCCTTCGGGTCGCGCTGACGCGCGATGCAAAAATGCTCCCGGCATTTTAGTCCGGGTTCGGGCACCATCTTTAAAGAACCCGCCTCTGGCGGGTTTTTGCGTTATGGCACGAACCCGTTATCGAAGGTTCGCCAGACTCCCCCGACATTTCCGAATTTCACTTCAGTCCGGCGCATTTCGCCGCACAACGCTGTAGCAATGCAAACAGATTTCACGGTGAAACCAATTTGCTGCTTCGCCTCTGTGCTGTGTTGCCAGACCCGCACCGCCTGATGTGCTGTCCAGCCTGCAATTGGCCGCGGCTAATCGTGTTTTAGTAGCCACTCTTTACAGAATCAACCTGACAGGCACAATAGCCATTTTTACAGTTCTCTCATGATCATGTCAGAAGAAGCGCTGCGTCTGCAGATACAGAACCTGAAAAAGCATAATGCGCGTCTGAAGCGTATAGCGCATGACGCCCGTACAAAACTCAACGCGGCGCTGGATGGCACCGGATTATTCCTGTGGCAGCTCGATATTCCCAGCGGCAAACTGGTGATCTTCAACCGGCGCTGGGGCGCGATGCTCGGCTTCCAGCCTAAAGAAACCGACGCCAACTTCGAATCGTGGAAAGAGAGTCTGCATCCTGATGATGCCGCCGAAGTTTTGCGCGCGTTTAACGATCACATCGCCGGAAAAGCGCCTTACTATGAAGCGCTGCATCGCATGATCGCCAAAAATGGCAGTATTACGTGGGTGCTGGATCGGGGCCGGGTCAGCGAGTGGAACGCGCACGGCGAGCCGGTTAAAGTCATCGGCACTCACATCGACATGACCAAAGAGAAGCAATATGAAGAGCAGCTAGCCCTGCTGGCGCTGCACGATCCCCTTACGCTGCTCAATAATCGCCATGCCCTGCAAAATGATTTCTGTGAAATGAAAGCGCAGGGGCCGCTCTGCGTTGTCTTTATTGATCTGGATAACTTTAAACACGTCAACGATACCCTGGGGCATCGCAGCGGTGATGAAGTGTTAATTCAGTTAAGCCAGCGATTGACTGAGCTCTCCCCGGCAGAAGTAATCATTGGCCGGCTCGGCGGCGATGAGTTCGTCCTGCTATTGCCGTTTGCACTCAGGCAGCCGCAGGTCAGACAGCTGGCGCATGCCTGCCTTGATGCGGTACTTACCCCTTTTGATTTGGCTAACGGGCACGCGCACATAGGCGCGTCAGTAGGCGTGTCACAGGTTGAGGTAAAAGATGACTTTGATACCGCCCTGGCACGTGCTGATGAAGCCATGTACCGCATAAAGAAGAACGGTAAACGCGGTGTTGCCTTTTATTCCGCCGTGTCTGACCCCCTCTGACGCTGCCAGGCTTCCTCCCTGCAGGCCACTGACGCCTGATTTCCCAACAGGCACTGCACGATTCCATCCGTCATTTTTTAATTTCTCCTTCTACTCGCCGCCTGCAGGCTCACAAAACCTATGAATGTCCCCACAGAAAACACTTTTTAGTACTATTCCGAAAACCCGATTTTCGTCCCCGATTTACCTGAATATCACCGCTTCGTTTAATTCTGAATATATGTACCAATTATTGCGTATCATTCTGATTAAAATTTTCATTAAATCAGCGTAATTGATCATTTATTGATCAAAATAAGCTATTTTCAGCTGGCGCGGTCAAAGCCTTGCGTCTCGCTTAATTCAGCTTCCAAAACAGCGGCGTGTAAATATATTTACCGCTTCGCTTAGGGAAATTGATCGTTTGTTGATCATCTTCACTAACTGATATTGATGAAGTTATCTCAGTACCGCTTCGGTTACTGTTTTTTCAATTGGACATTTTTCGAAAATGATCGATTAATAGGGCGCGGCGATTTTTGTAAGAAATGTATTTGGAGCCGTAGCTCTTTTTTGAATAGAACAGAGCGATAGTTGAAATGCGTTACCAGTCCGGATGAGGGTTGAGCTGCCAATAAGTCAGATCGGTAGCGGGTTTTTTATTTATCTCGCTTGATCGGTACGGTTTTCTGTCTACATTTAGATTGCTGAATCGGCCTGATTAAGCATTAACTGTGCAAATTCTGATTTTAATTTCAAAGAGGAACACAGAATGACTCAATATCGTGGTGGGGCCGGGAATTTTGCGGCTGACAAAGAGCGTGCTGCGGAAGCAGGGCGCAAAGGCGGTCAGAAAAGTGGCGGGAACTTTAAGAACGATCCCGAACGTGCCATCGAAGCCGGGCGCAAGGGAGGTAAGGTAAGCCGCAGAAGCTAAACGCTTTTAAGGCTGCCGGATGGCAGCTTAACGCGTTTGCCGGGCTGCACAGATTCTCTTTTCATTTTCCTGCAAGATAATTACCTCCTGAATTATGTCGCTGATTTATCATTGACACAGAGAGATGCCGTTAATTAAACCGGTTGGGTTTTACCTGCCGGTTTTTTTATTTCCGATCGATTAAAGCTATACGGTTTAATAAAGTTCTGTACAACTAAGTTTTGACTGGTGCTTTTTTTATGCACTTAATCCTAAAAAATTTATACAGAGATTTATTGCTTTGTACAAATTCCACCGCAGCGAGCGAAGCCGCAGCCATAAAAACCTTTTAGGCTAAATGACTGCTGTAAAAAGGAAAATGCATTTTGCATGCCACTTTTGTATTAAATTCATACTGCCACAGCGTGCGATATTAAGAATCTCCACTAAACTTTTCAGGTGCCAACGATATGACCGGCGTTGCGTTATTACCGACGCAGCTTTTTAATCAATGAGGCTATCTTATGACAGTGAAAACGTTAAACGATCTGTTCATCCACGACCTTTCCGATGTATACAGCGCTGAGAAACAGATAACCCGTGCGTTGCCTAAAATGGCGCGTGCTGCCAGTGACGAAAATCTTATCGCTGCGTTTAATCAGCATCTTGAAGAGACCCGTGCTCAGATTGAACGACTGGATGAACTGGTAGACGTGACACCTGAAGTCAAAATCAAAAGAATGAAATGCCATGCGCTTGAAGGTCTGGTTGAAGAAGCCCAGGAAATTATCGACTCGGTCGAAAAGGGCGAAGTCCGCGATCAGGGGCTGATCGGTGCGGCACAGAAAGTTGAGCACTATGAGATTGCCACCTACGGCACGCTGCATGCACTGGCGCTGAAGCTGGGGTATACCAAAGCGGCAGAGCTGCTGGCAGCGACCCTGAATGAAGAGAAACAAACGGATGAGAAACTCACCTCGGTAGCCGAGGCGATTACCGTCTCTTAAGGAGTGACACATGACTGCGATTGAACATTATCATGACTGGCTGCGCGATGCGCATGCGATGGAAAAGCAGGCAGAAAGCATGCTGAGCAAGATGTCAGGCCGTCTTGAACACTATCCGGCGCTGGAACAGCGTCTGGCGCAACATCTGGAAGAAACCAAGCATCAGCTGACCCTGCTGGAACAGCTGCTCGACAGCCACGCTATCGATCACTCTGTGGTGAAAGATGCGATGGGTAAAATGGCGGCGACCGGCCAGGCGGTGGGCGGTATGTTTAACTCTGATGAAGTGGTGAAGGGTGCCATCAGTGGCTACGTTTTTGAGAATGCTGAGATCGCCAGCTACACCAGCCTGATTGCCGCGGCGGAGCAGGTGGGCGATACGCAGGGCGTTCGCATCCTCAACGAGATTCGCGATCAGGAAGTGGCCATGGCGGAGTGGCTGCTGCAACACCTGCCTGAAGTGACTCAGAAATTCCTGCAACGTGCGTCGCAGCCGGGCGCAGAAGCGAAGAAGTAACGCCTGAATGCCTGTATGAAAAAAGCCGGGAATGACCCGGCTTTTGCGTTTTAGTGATTTACAGGCTGCGACACTCAGTCAGCCATTAAATGCCCATACATCGTCATCAGCTTACGTGTAACGCCGTTCGTCCAGCCGAAGCCATCCTGTAATGGATACTCGCCGCCGCCGCCGGGACGGGCGCGGTCGCCGCTGATGTCATACTTCTCGACCAGCTTGTGGTGCAACTGATAGAAGTTATTAACCGTATTAAGCCAGTTCACCGCGACTTCACTTGCCAGCGTCTCTTCACCATAGTTATTCAGACCCACAACGGCCATCCACTGCATCGGTGCCCAGCCGTTAGGACGGTCCCACTGCTCACCGCTTTCCACCATTGAGGTCAGCAGGCCACCGTTGCTCAGCAACAGATGACGCAGGGAGATTGACTGCAGGTGCGCCTGATGCGGCGTCGCCAGACCCACAAACAGCGGAACGACCGAGGCAACGGTAAAGGCACCAAAACGCTCACGACGCCAGTCGTAGTCACGGAACACACCAGCGGTGCTGTCCCACAGGTAACGGGTAATAGCGCGTTTCCGCGTTTCCGCCTTTTTCTGCCAGGCCAGCGCCGTCAGCTCTTCGCCTTTGGCGTGCGACAGGGTGGCAATCATCAACTCCAGCTTGTACAGGAACGCGTTCAGATCGATAGGGATAAACTGTGTCGTACGGATACTCGACAGACGTTTCGGGTTACGCAGCCAGCGCGAGGAGTAATCCCAGCCCGACTCAGCACCAGCACGCAGGTCACGATAGACTTCGCTGGCCGGACGTTTAGATTCGCGCGCGGTTTCAACATCTTCCATCCACGACTCATCACGTGGCGTATCGCGGTCATCCCAGTAACGGTTCAGCAGCGAGCCATTTGGCATCCGCACGACGTGACGATAAGCCTGGTTTGGCATCAGTGAGCCGGCACCATCCATCCAGAACTGATACTCCTTCATCAGCTGTTCCTGATAGCGCTTAGCACCGCGCACGCCATCCTCTTCGAACAGCTCCACCATCAGGGCAAAAACCGGCGGCTGAGAACGGCTGAGATAATAAGTACGGTTGCCATTTGGCACATGGCCGTAGTTATCGATCAGCCAGGCAAAGTTGTCTGCCATGTGACGCAGCAGGTCATCACGGCCCGATTCCGCCAGGCCCAGCATGGTGAAGTAGGAGTCCCAGTAGTAGGTTTCGCCAAAGCGTCCGCCCGGTACCACATAGGGTTTCGGTAACGGCAGCAACGATGAGTGTGGCATATGCTGCTGCGGCATTTTGGTCAGAACCGGCCACAGGTCATCGATATGCTCATTGAGCGATTTATCCGGGTTGGAGACATAAAAACTTTCGTTTACGCCAGGCAGATAAAAGTGATCGGCGACAAAACGCGACAGGTCGAAATCACTGCTGCGTTTCTGTCGACGATAGCGCATCAGCACATCCAGCGGATCGTACTTAGGCGAACAGTCGGGGAAGGTTTTGCTGTCCTCAAAAATCCGCGACATCTGGACATGTTCAAACAGTTCCAGATAACGATCGGCAGGCGTGAGCGCATCCGGTGCCGGTAAGCCTTCAATCAGCTCCGGTTCCGGTTCAGAATCCTGCATGCGATCCAGTTTCAGTTCATGGGGATCGTATTGATACTCAACTTCCGCCCCGGCACGAACCTCTTCAAGTGCATTTTGTTGCTGGCGATGGGTATTAATAACGGCCTCCTGAGCGGTCGTGGTTGCACAAAGGAGAAATTATAGACCTCTCATCCTGCGGAACAACAATGCAGAATATCTATGAACGTAATAAAAATTGTCGATTAATCGAGGCTTTTTAATAAATTCCAGTCAATTCAACCAAATATAGCGGTATCCACAAAAAACACATTTCGGATGAATCTCTTAGCAGCATGAATAAAAAAATTTAAGCTGAAGAAAACTGGCATTTATTCACATTTTGTAAAAGAAACCGCAGCCGCAAAGGGTGCAGAAAATGGCATACGCAACGGAAATCAGGGCAGGAGTGAGAAGTGAGCGGGCAGGGTTGCCCGCTCAGAGAGAGCTGGATTAAGTGTTCGCCAGTGCTGCGCGGATCACCGCCTGCCAGCTTGTGGTCGGGCGACCGATCAGTTTGCTCAGCTGACGCGAATCATCAAACAGGCCACCTTTTTCTGCACCGGCATCAGAATCCGCCAGCATCTCCGCCAGACCCTCTGGCAGGCCAGCGCCTTTCAGCGCGGCGGCAAAGTCAGCCTGAGACAGATTGACGTAATCGACCTTCTCACCACTCTGTGCGGCAATCTCCGCAGCAAATTGCGCCAGCGTATAGCTGTCGTCGCCGGACAGCTCATAGACTTTGCCCGCCTGATCGTCACGAGTCATTACTTCAGCCGCCGCTTCAGCATAATCCTGTCGGGCAGCCGACGCGATGCGGCCTTCACCTGCCGCGCCGATAAACGCATGATGTGCCAGCGCCGGAGGAATGCTGGCGGCATAGTTCTCGGTGTACCAGCCGTTGCGAAGCAGGGCGAACGGGATGCCTGCGGCTTTCAGCAGCGCTTCAGTCGCGCGATGTTCAACACCTAAACCCAGCGGTGAGGTATCCGCATGCAGCAGACTGGTGTAGGCGATAAAGCCCACGCCTGCAGCCTTTGCAGCGTCGATGACAGCTTTATGCTGCGCCTCACGCTGGCCCACTTCACTGCCCGAGATCAGCAGCAGCTTATCCACGCCTGCAAAAGCGGCCTCCAGCGTCTCTGGCTGGCCATAATCGGCCTGGCGGACAATCACGCCCAGCGCAGCAAGATCGGCCGCTTTGGCGGGCGTACGCACAGCGGCAACAATTTCTGCCGCCGGAACTTTTTTCAGTAATGCATCGATAACGATTCGGCCCAGCTGGCCGGTGGCACCTGTAACTGCAATCATGGGATGACTCCTGTGGCTGTTGGTAAAATCCAGACTAGGGTATAAACTAATTTTTAGTAAGTACTTACAGAATTGTTAGTTTGAGGTACGCAGGTTAAATGTCTGAAAAATTGAGTGAAAAATTTAGTCGTGGTGAACTGCTTAACGTTAATTGTCCGTCGCGCGACGTACTGAAACGGGTGACCAGCCGCTGGAGCGTACTGATTCTGCTGGCCCTGCAGGGCCAGACGCTGCGCTTCAGTGCGTTGCGCCGGGCGGTCGGTGGCGTCAGTGAACGGATGCTGGCGCAGAATCTGCGCTACCTGGAAGAAGATGGCTTCGTGCAGCGCATCGCTTACGATGTCGTACCGCCGCATGTGGAGTATCGTCTGACCCCGCTTGGCCGCGAAGTCAGTGAACAGGTGGTGGGGCTGGCGGACTGGCTGGAGCTGAACCTGAGCCGGATTCTGGCACAGCGTGAAAAATCTGCAGCTGAGTAAAATCCCCCGCCTGTCAGCCATCCCGTCGTGAAGGTGTGGGGATGCTGGCAGGAGATTTCTGATCTGTTCTTCTCTCCCATTTCTCTCACTGAAACCGGAATAACGTAACGGCAGCGAAAATAACCCAAGCGGTTTTTTCGCCTCTTTGCTGGTTATTAAATCATTTCATCAGGCTCTGGCCCGGAATAACCGACTGCTTCGGATGCGCTGTTAATTCAGTCCAGCTTTTTGACCCATTTTATTAACATCTCCCGTGGCGCTTAAAGGCGCCGCTCTGGCTATTTTTTGCCTGGGTGCAGGTCTGAATTAGCAAGGGTAATGCAAAAAAATAAACAAATCGGTGGTGGTACTCATTTACTGATTTAACTTGTTAAAAAATAAGATTATTTAATTTATTTGCTCTCAAATTTGACCTTTCTGAAATCAGGGTTTATAACAAAATAACGTCTGAAAACAGCCGGTTGAGGGCTTTTTTTAGTCAGGATTTGCTTTGCCAATGTGAATTTTTAAAGTGACAAATACCGTAACATTAACGACACATAAATACGCTCTGATTAACCTTTAAGCCTTATTTTTAAATAAGTAATTCCCGTTAAAAACAATGATCAAAATCAACAAAGACTGTTATAGTTTTCATTAACCCCACTGTTTCTGTTTCCTCGTCGCGAATAGTTCTAAATTTGCGGCAGGAATTTTAATAAGCGCAGAGAAGTCAGCGCATCAGGCTTAAGTTGTTAATAATAAGTAAATACATGGTGTTCTATGTGGCAAAGAGGTAAGCAATGTTCGGATTAGATGCCTTTCATCTGGCCAGGATTCAGTTCGCATTTACTGTTTCCTTCCATATTATCTTTCCCGCCATCACCATCGGTCTCGCCAGCTTCCTGGCCGTACTCGAAGGTATGTGGCTCAAAACCCGCGATCAAACCTATCGCGATCTCTACCATTTCTGGTCCAAAATCTTTGCCGTTAACTTCGGTATGGGTGTGGTGTCAGGGCTGGTGATGGCTTATCAGTTCGGCACGAACTGGAGCGGCTTCTCAGAGTTTGCCGGCAGTATCACTGGTCCGCTGCTGACCTATGAAGTGCTGACGGCGTTCTTCCTGGAAGCGGGCTTCCTGGGCGTGATGCTGTTTGGCTGGAATCGCGTAGGTCCGGGTCTGCACTTCTTTGCCACCTGCATGGTCGCCCTGGGTACACTGATTTCGACCTTCTGGATCCTGGCCTCTAACAGCTGGATGCATACGCCGCAGGGCTACATCATTCAGAATGGCATCGTGGTTCCGCAGGACTGGTTCAAAATCGTCTTTAACCCCTCTTTCCCTTACCGGCTGTTCCATATGTCGGTGGCAGCGTTCCTGGCGAGTGCCTTCTTTGTCGGTTCATCGGCGGCCTGGCATCTGCTGAAGGGCAACAATAATCCTGCCATCCGCAGGATGTTCTCCATGGCGTTATGGATGGCGCTGATCGTCGCGCCGATTCAGGCGATGATTGGTGATGCTCACGGTCTGAACACACTGGAGCATCAGCCTGCCAAGATCGCGGCGATTGAAGGTCACTGGGAAAACCCGCCGGGTGAAGCCACACCGCTGATCCTGTTTGGTATTCCCGACATGGAGCAGGAGCGCACCAAATATGCGCTGGAAGTGCCTTATCTCGGCAGTCTGATTCTGACGCACAGTCTGGACAAGCAGGTTCCGGCGCTGAAGTCGTTCCCGAAAGAGGATCGACCTAATTCAACGGTAATTTTCTGGTCCTTCCGCGTGATGGTGGCGCTGGGCCTGCTGATGATCACACTGGGCGTGGTCAGCCTGTGGCTGCGTTTCAAAGGGCGTCTTTATGAGTCGCGTCCGTTCCTGTGGTTTGCACTGTTGATGGGTCCATCGGGTCTGATTGCGATTCTGGCAGGCTGGTTTACCACTGAAATCGGTCGCCAGCCGTGGGTGGTTTATGGCGTGCAGCGCACCATTGATGCGGTCTCGGCACATGGCGATATGCACATGAGCATCAGCCTGCTTGCCTTTATTCTGGTCTACAGCTCGGTGTTTGGCGTGGGGTATCACTATATGATGCGTCTGATTAAGCAGGGACCGGTTGTCGGCGAAGGTCATATCACCGAAGAGGGTGGACCGGGTCAGAAGAAAACGCCAGCGCGTCCACTTTCCGCTGCCACCTTTAAGGATGGAGACCACTAAGATGATCGATTTTTCCGTTATCTGGTTTGTGATTATCGTCTTCGCAACCCTGATGTATATCGTGATGGATGGTTTCGACCTGGGCATTGGTCTGCTGTTCCCGTTCAACAAAGATGCTGGCGAGCGCGACATGATGGTGAATACCGTCGCGCCGGTCTGGGATGGTAATGAGACCTGGCTGGTGCTGGGGGGCGCAGGCCTGTTCGGTGCATTCCCGCTGGCCTATGCAGTCATCGCCGACGCACTATCTATTCCGCTGACCGCCATGCTGATCGGTCTGATTTTCCGCGGCGTTGCCTTCGAGTTCCGCTTTAAAGCGGTGGAAGGCCATCGTGCATTCTGGGACAAATCGTTTATTGCCGGTTCGATCATCGCCACCTTCAGTCAGGGTGTGGCGGTCGGTGCATTGCTGGATGGTATTCCGGTTGAGGGACGCCGCTTTGCCGGTTCCGCAATGGACTGGCTGGCACCGTTCCCGCTGTTCTGCGGCGTGGGTCTGGTGGTGGCCTATGCGCTGCTGGGCTGTACCTGGCTCATCATGAAGACCGAGAATGAACTGCATCGTAAGATGTCTGCGCTGGCGACGCCGCTGGTGATTGCGCTATTAGTGATTATTGGCATCGTCAGCCTGTGGACGCCGTTTGCGCATGCCGACATCTCTCATCGCTGGTTCAGCACGCCAAATCTGTTCCTGTTCCTGCCGGTTCCGGTGCTGGTGCTGCTCTGTTCGTGGGGCATTATTCGCGCCATCAAACGCGAGGCGCACTATTCACCGTTCCTGCTGACGCTGGCGCTGATCTTCCTCGGCTTCTCCGGACTGGGCATCAGTATCTGGCCAAATATTATTCCGCCATCCGTGACCATCTGGGCCGCTGCGGCACCTCCGCAGAGTCAGGCCTTTATGCTGGTGGGTAGCCTGCTGATTATCCCGATGATCCTGGGCTATACCTTCTGGAGCTACTACGTGTTCCGTGGAAAAATCAAAGCAGACGCAGGATATCATTGATATGAAAAGCCTCAGCAGCATGAAAGACCACAATCACACCGCAGAGACAAAAGCACCGTGGTGGAAGCGTGTGATGTGGCTGGTGTTTATCTACGCCGCCAGCGTGCTGGCGCTGGGCGTTGTCGCCTCGCTGTTCCGTATGATGATGACTGCGGCGGGAATGCGTAGTCATTAATTGTCGTGACGACTGCGAGTATTGATAACGAGCAAGCTCAGGGAGCATACGCCCTCCGCAAAGACGCAAAAACACCATCCATGGCCCGCGATGCTTTGCTCCTGGCGTATGCTCCCATCGCTTTACATTCTGAGTTGTCTGAGGCTGACGTCAGTCAGCCTTTTTTAGTTAGTAACCTAAGCAATTAATGCGGAATCGCCCCGAACAGGCGCGTGCGCCTTACCCTTTCCTTACACCGATTCGCAATTTTTGTTATTCTTTTGTAACGAAAATTCCAGTCCTAACCCGCGTCGTAAATCGCCATCATGCTCAGTCAGGCTATTAAAAAGCAGCACATTAACGATCTGGTCGAGTGGATAGAAGCCAACCTCACCGACGATCTCAATATCGATCAAATCACCCTGAAATCAGGTTATTCCAAATGGCACATGCAGCGCATGTTCAAGGAGATGACCGGACAGACGCTGGCGGCATATACCCGCAAACGGCGTCTGACGATGGCGGCCATGGCGCTGCGTCTGACACGCATGACGCTGATCGATATCGCCGTACGTTTTGGCTTTGATAACCAGCAAAACTTCACGCGGGTGTTCAAAGGCCACTTTTCACTGACGCCTGGCGCGTTTCGCCGTATTCCTCACTTGCCGGTTAAAAACTTCCATGGCCGCATTCTGGTGCGATCGCTGGCAGAGCGTGCGACGCTGGTGGAACGTGAGGAAGAACTGCATCTGTGCGGAGAGACACTGGAGTGGGAGTGCAGGTTTGGTGAGTATATTGCCGACCACGACCACCGGGTGGCAGAGCAGGCACGGCATCTGGTCGCGCTGGCGGGCAGCCATGCGACGCACGGCTGGTTAGGCTTTCAGTATGGTCCCGGCCATAGCTCTGCAGACCAACAGAATATCAGCCTGTTTCAGGCGCTGGCACCACAACATGCCGGGCTGCTGGGTGACAATACCGCCAGCTGGAGCGAGGTGTGCGGCCTCTATGCGTCGATCCGCTGGAGCGGCAGGCCGGAGCAGCTGACGCGCTTTATCGAGGATATTTACTATCAGCATTTGCCCATGCTGGGCGTGTCGCGCCGTCCGGGCAAAGACCTGTTGCGTCTTGATTTTGCGCACTGTAAGCCCGACTGGCTCAGCGGCGTTTTTTCTATTCCGGTGATGCAGGCGTAGCTGGCAGGGCAGGGCAGGGCAGGGGCGATCGCTTCTGCTCCTGCCAATGCATCTTTCGTGCGATAAACCGTGACAAACCGCACGATTTTATAAAATAAGTCGCCATTCTGGCGTAAAATCCTCCCCCGAAACCCTGCCATATCTGAATCATCGTACTTCTATGGTAGGGCTGGAACATTCATCTGCATTTCAGGCCTTTTCTGGCCAAAACGACAATCGAAGACAACTATGCGACGCTTAATGATTTCCCTGATCCTGGCATTGCCTGCAATGGCGATGGCGCAGCAGGCTGAGCCTTTCTCACCGCCTGCCGGACTGCATCCGCATTCTCAGGTTACCCAGCATGAAATCCTTGGTGATGGTGAACTGCCGGATCACACCAGCAGTAATGCCTCCCTTTCCGGATTCAACGACACGCTGTAAGTGTTGATGCGCTGCCAGAACCGGCGGCGCGAGATGATGCCCGGCTCATCAGGAGCCGGACAGCTTCTGCCTGATTTACCTGCTCATACTCTGCACCTGCGGCTTCCTCTCTGAGGCCCATTCACCTGCATCTGAAACAGTCTTTACCTGCATGCTGCATCTCTGATGCTTCTGATTCATGCCGCTTCCCGTCCGTATCTCCTCGCTTACGACACTGCTTAAAATATATCTTAAGTTGCAGAATCGCATTTTTCGTTCTTGTGCCGAAGATATATCATAGCTAATCTTGGTGCTTCAGATGAGAATGATTGTTATTCCATTGGTGTTTAATCATGGCGGGTATGCCCCTGACTATCGGGCATAAGCCCTGTTTCAGGAGAAAAATTTTGACTACAACAGCCGATAAGCGCACGCCGCAGCGCGTCCGCAATGAACTGTGTTTTCGCCATATCCAGGTCGAAAGTAAAACCCATATTGCAGGGAAATTCTGGCGCATCCGGTTCAGCGGCAGCGATCTGGCAGGCTTTACGTCGCCAGGCTTTGATGACCACATTAAGGTGTTTTTCCCTTCTGCTGAAGGTGAAACACTGGCTCTGCCGCAGATTACCGACGCAGGCATTGTCTGGCCGGAAGGTTTACGTCCGCAGGCGCGTGATTACACGCCGCTGGAATTCGATGGTGAATCTTCACTGACCCTCGACTTCTATATTCATCAGCAGGGCGTGGCCAGTGACTGGGCCGCGCAGGCGCAGGTGGGCGATAAACTGATTGTTGGTGGGCCACGCGGCTCGCTGGTGGTGCCGACCGATTACGCATTTCAGCTTTACGTCTGCGACGAAACCGGGCTGCCCGCTTTTACCCGCCGTCAGCGTGATGCCCGCGCCCAGGCGCTGCATCTCTATGCCTTTACCGATGAAGCGACCGGTCGCGACTATTTAGCGGATACGGCAGACGTAACGACAAACTGGCTGGGCAGCGGTCAGATGCAAAAAGCGCAGTTCAGCCAGCTGATTACCCGGCTGGATCAGATCGCTATTCCGACGGAGGATTACTTTATCTGGCTGACCGGCGAAGGTGAGTTTGTCAAAGCGCTGTCTGACTACTTTACCTCGCAGCGTGGTCTCGACAGCGACTTCGTACGGGCGGTGGCCTACTGGCATCAGAAGTAAGCCGCGCTGGCAATTGAGTTTTGCCAGATGGCGGACTACCATCACTCTCCTTTTTTTCAGCAGGGCAGGTCATGAAACAGCATCCGACGTCCACTTCATCTGACGAACAGACTTCGCGCGCAGGCGGCTGCGGCGGACGACGTAAACGACGTGAAAAGATGCTGGAAGCGAGTGAGATTCGCCTGCTGATGCTCCATTTCCTGGCGCAGAATGCGGCGCACGGCTATGAGCTGATCAAGTCCGTTGAGGAGCTGTCAAAGGGAGAGTATTCGCCCAGCCCGGGGATCATCTATCCCAATCTGACGCTGCTGGAAGAGATGGAGGCGATTCAGGTGGTGGATGCGCAGGCAGCGCGTAAAGCCTACCGATTGACGGCGGCTGGTGAGGCGCAGCTGTCTGATAATCGCGAAACCGTAGCCAGCCTGATTACGCGGCTCTCTACGCTGGCGATCGTGGTCAATAACCGCAGCATTCCTGCTGTGGAGCAGGCGATTCACGGGCTGAAGATGGCTCTGAATCAACGACTGGCGCAGGAAGATATTTCAGAAGCCGCGCTGCAGACGCTGATTAAGGCGCTGCACGACGCGGCTGATAAAATCACCCACAGTTAATCAGCTGATTTCACTCTTATTCTTGTCGATGTGGCCCAGGGTACGATCCGGGAAACAGATGTCGCGCACGCGCTGTTTCAGGGTAGTCGCATCCGGGAAACCACCGTCCCGCTTACGTTCCCACAGCAGATGACCATCCAGCGTAATCTCAAAAATACCGCCGGTGCCGGGTTTCAGCGTGACCTCTGCCAGATCCTCGGCGAAGGTATGCAACAGTTCCTGTGCCATCCACGCTGACCGCATCAGCCAGTTGCATTGCAAACAGTAGTGAATAACAACCACAGGTTTTTGCGCCATAACTCTCTTCCTTTACGTATTGATAAATGCAGATGCATTCGGGTTAACAATTTGTGCGCTGTGGTTTATGTCTTAATGTAAATAGGATTGATAATGATTATCAGTTGCATTAAATTCGCGGCGATAATGATTACACCCGCATGATGTTCTGACTTTTTACGGCTTTTATGCAGAGCCGTTTTTTATGTTCCAGCAAGCAAGTGAGCGAATACTAACAATTAATCAGGTAATTCGCGCCTATGTCACCACGTTTTCGGAGATTGACGCAACCGCGTCTGTCTGAGCTGGCGTTGCTCGCCACCTTTATCAATACCACCTGCACCTATGCTGCGGGCAGTGAACCTGCCACGCTGACCCTTTCCGACCGCTATGGCAGCAGTGCTGAACCGGTAATGACGGTGAATGCACCGGAAATTAAACAAACGGCGGGCAGTAAAACCACGCTCTCTGCCAGCGATCTGCAGCAACGTGGCGCTACTGATTTTGGATCGATCATGCGTTATGAACCGCTGATCAGTGCCACCGGCACCAGTGGCGGCTCCTCAGCCGGTAAGAGCGGCTTTGACCGGGCCGGTTACACCGGCTACAACATTCGTGGTTTAGAGAGCAACCGCGTGGGTCTCGATGTGGATGGCATTCCATTACCGCAGGCCACCGGCCGCAGCTATGTGGGACGAGCCGGTCTCGACAGCTTTGGGATTGGCCGCGATTACATCGATCCCTATATGTTTGGTCATATTGGAATTGAGAAGGGTGCCACGGCAGTGGATCAGCCGAATAACTCGATTGGCGGCAATGTCTCGTTCCGCAATAAATCCCCGGATGACTATCTGCATCCCGGTAAAGGCAACTATTTCGGTTATCAAAGCGACTACGACTCCGCCAGCCGCAGCTGGCACAACGGCGTTACGGCAGCAGCAGGCGATGATACGCTGCGGGGAATCTTTGTTTACAGTCGTCGTGACGGCCAACAGACCCGCAACAACAGCGACACGGTTGATGCCTATCCAGCCAACTGGCATTCCGATGCCTTTATGACCTCGGGCATCTGGCAGCCCAATGATCTTCACAAGCTCAGCGCGACTTTCGATTACTATCACAAAACGCACCACAGCCATTACGACAGCTGGAGCACGTCCGGCAATACGGTCTGGGGAACGGCGCAGCAGCAGAGCGATACACGACGCTGGGGCATCAGCCTGGTGGATGAGTACACGCCTTATAATGACCTGATCGACAGTCTGACAACCCGCGTTTACTGGCAGCAGACCCAGGCACATGACAACACCTTTATGCCGTCAGGTGCCACCACCTGGCAAACCGTCTACTCCGACTACAACAGCGACAGCTACGGTTTTGACACCCGCGCGCTTAAAAACATCGGGCGCCATGAACTGAGCGCCGGGCTGAATGCGCGTCTGGTGGATACCGAACGGCCTTTCCGTCAGTCGCCTGCGGCGAGCGCCACCAGCGTGATCATGCAACCGCAGGCTAACAGCCGCAGTTATACGGTTGGCGGTTATCTGCAGGATACCATCAGCTTCGATGCTGACGGACACCGTGCGGCTATCGTGCCGGGCGTGCGTGTGGCGTATCAGAACACCCGCCCACGCGATGTGGCGACACTGACGACAAACAGCAGTGTGCTCGACGCCAGCGAAGTCTCCGCGCTCTACGGTTCGCCAAACAGCGACACTCAGGTGTTGCCGTCGATCGCCTTCCAGTACGATCTGACCCCGGCATTGATGACTTATCTGCAATATACCCGTGGCGCGCAGTTCCCTAACGACTCTCAGCTCTATGGCTCATGGAACCTTGGCTCCAGCTATGCCGGTCCCGCGCAGTATGCGCTGATTGGCAATGCCGATCTGAAAACCGAAACCAGCAACAACTACGAATGGGGTATAAAAGGGCAGGTTGCAGAGGGCGTGACGCTTAACGCTGCCGCGTTCTATAACGACTACAAAAACTTCATTGCCTTTACCCGCTACAGCCGGGCGGCCAATCCGGGTAAGTTCGTCAATGTACCCAGCAACATCTATACCACCTATCAGGCGGAGAACCGCGACAAAGCCTATATCTATGGGGCTGAAATCAGCAGCAAGGTGAACTTCGGCAGCTGGTTCAGCGAGGTCGAGGGGCTGAGCGCTAATCTGGCGTTTGGGTACACCCAGGGTGCGGCGAAGTCGAGCTACCTGGGAGACCGCTACGTCGACCTGGAGAGCGTTGCGCCGATGAAAGCAATTGTCGGACTCGCCTGGGATGATGAGGCGCGCGGCTATGGTGCTGCCGTCACCGCCACGTTTGTTAAAGGTAAGAAAGCCAGCGCCACAAATCGCAACAGCTTTACCAACACCGGCAACAGCCTGACTGACTCCAGCACCGATTACATGCGGGTGCCGGGTTATGGCCTGGTGGATATGACGGCCTACTGGCGCGTCACGCACAACGTCAGGTTAAGCGGCGGGCTTTACAACATAACCGACCGTAAATACCGGGATTACCTCAGCAGCCGTCAGCTGACCAGCGCCACCCAACAGGATCGCAACGACCAGGCACTGGCCATAATGCCGGGTCGTACTTTCCAGTTAGGTGTTAATGTCGATTTTTAATCACCGCCGCCCTGCGCTGATGCAGGGCATGACTAAGAGAAGCGAACCATGAACCCGATTTATCAGCACTATCTCGCCCTGAAGAGTGAACATCCGAAGAAATATGCCCGCGATCTGGCCACGCTGATCGGTATCAGCGAAGCGGAACTGTGTGAAGCGCGTATCGGCGTTGATGCCGTGGCGCTGAAACACGATTTCCCGGCGCTGCTGAAGGCGCTGGGCGCGGTCGGCGAGACCAAAAACATTACCCGTAACGCTTATGCGGTGCATGAGCATCTGGGCGAATATCAGAATGTGCAGATCGGCGCACATGGCGGCCTGGTGCTGAATCCCCGGGCGCTCGACCTGCGTCTGTTTGTCGGACAGTGGTTCAGCGCCTTTGCCCTGCAGGAGACAACCGCGAAGGGCGTACGTCACAGCATTCAGGTCTTCGATCGTCACGGCGATGCGGTGCTGAAAGTTTACGTCACGGAGCAGACCAACATGGCGGCATGGCACGCGCTGATCGCCGACTTCACTGACGCCGCTGCGACGCCGCTGGTGGTTGAGCCGGTTACCGCTGCTACTCAGACAGAGACTATTGATGCCACCACGATTGACCGTGAATGGCGCGCCATGACCGATGTTCATCAGTTTTTTGCCCTGCTGAAGCGCCATAAGGTCTCACGGCCGCAGGCGTTCCGCGCAGTGGGTGAGGATCTCGCCTGGCAGACCGGCAACGATGCACTTGAGCGTGTCCTGGAGATGGCACAGCAGGCGGGCAACGAAATTATGATTTTTGTCGGCAACCGTGGCTGTACCCAGATTTTCACCGGCAAAGTAGAGAAGCTGGTACCTATGGATAACTGGCTCAACATCTTCAATCCCCGCTTCACGCTGCACCTGATGGCGGACCAGATCAGCGAAAGCTGGGTTACACGCAAACCCACCGGCGATGGCTTTGTGACCAGCCTGGAACTGTTCGCCGCCGACGGCACGCAGATCGCCCAGCTCTATGGACAGCGTACGGAAGGCACGCCAGAACAGGCCTGCTGGCGTGAGCAGGTGAACGCACTTCGCATGCCAGGAGCGGCGGCATGAAACACCTGAGTCTGTTGTGGCTGCTGCTGACGCTGCCCTCACTGGCCGCGGAGCGGGTGGTGTCGATTGGGGGTGACGTCACCCGGATTATCTACGCGCTGGATGCTCAGTCACAGCTGGTAGCGCGCGACAGCACCAGCCTGCGTCCGGCGCAGGCTGCCCGGCTGCCGGATGTGGGCTATATGCGCCAGCTGAATGCCGAAGGTATCCTGGCGCTGAAGCCGACGCTGGTGCTCGCCAGCGCGCAGGCAAAGCCGTCGCTGGTACTACAACAGATTGCCCGCGCGGGCGTCAGGGTAGTGACGGTCAGCGGCGACAACAGTCTGCAGGCGATCCCGCAGAAAATTATCACGGTGGGTCAGGCGCTGCAGCGTGAAAGCGAAGCTCAGGCCCTGGTGCAGCAAATAACGCAGCAGATTCGCCAGTTGCCGCAGCAATCGCTGCCGGTGAAGGTGCTCTACATCATGGCAAACAGCGGCATGAAAACGATGGCGGCCGGAAATCAGACCGCAGCCGACGGCGCTATTCGCAGCGCCGGGCTGGAGAATGCCATGGGTTCAGTGCCGCACTATCAGGCGCTGTCGCAGGAAGGCGTGATCGCCGCCGCGCCAGATCTGGTGATGATCGGCGAGGATGGCCTGAAAACCCTGGGTGGTGAAGCGCAACTGTGGCAGTTACCCGGCCTGGCGCTGACGCCAGCCGGACAGCAGCATCGTCTGCTGATCATTGATACCCAGGCGCTGCTGGGATTTGGCCTTGATACGCCGCAGGCAATAATGAAATTGCGGCAGGCTGCGGAATCGCTGAACCATGATTAATGGCAATGCGCTGCGGGGTCTGACGCTGATGCTGATTTTCCTGCTGGTGGCGATGGTAGTGGCGGCGAATCTGGGGGCGATGTCGCTGTCGGTGCGGGCGCTATGGCAGGCACCGCTCAGCGATCTCATCTGGCAGATCTGGCTGAATATCCGCCTGCCACGCGTGCTGCTGGCGGTGGCGATCGGTATGGCGCTGGCGGTATCTGGCGCGGTGATGCAGGGTGTTTTCCGTAACCCGCTGGCCGATCCTGGCCTGCTGGGTATCAGCAGCGGCGCGGGGCTGGCGGTCGCGCTGGCAATCGTTATTCCACTGGCGTTGCCACCCCAGCTGGCACTGTGGCTACCGATGATTGCCGCCTTCATCGGCAGCCTGCTGGTTACGCTGCTGATCTTCAGTTTCAGTCGGCTGGCAGAGGGCAATCTCTCCCGGCTGTTGCTGGTCGGCATTGCGATTAATGCGCTCTGCGGTGCGGCGGTCGGCGTGTTGTCGTGGCTGAGCGATGACCAGCAGCTGCGTCAGCTGTCACTGTGGGGGATGGGCAGCCTCAGCCAGGCGCAGTGGCCTGCGCTGCTGATCTGCCTGCTGCTGATTCTGCCTGCGTTGCTGCTGTTACAGAGCCGTGCCCGCCATCTCAACCTGCTGCAGGCAGGTGAAGAGGATGCGCACTACATGGGAATTGATGTGAAGCGTACCCAGCATGAGCTGCTGATCCTTAGTGCGCTGCTGGTCGGTACGGCGGTCTCGGTCAGTGGCGAGATCGGCTTCGTGGGATTAGTGGTGCCGCATGTGATGCGCTTTTGTCTTGGCAGCGATCATCGCTGGCTGCTGCCCGGTTCAGCGCTGGCAGGCGCGATTCTGCTGCTGCTGGCCGATACGCTGGCGCGCACACTTGTGGTTCCGGCAGAAATGCCGGTCGGGCTGCTGACCAGCCTGATTGGTGGCCCCTGGTTTCTCTGGCTGATCCTGCGTCAGCAGCGAGGATTTGAATGATGGAGATGTTAGAGGCGACGGGACTCTGTCTGGCGCGCGACGGCAAAACCGTTATCGATAATCTTGACGTTACGCTGTCAGGTGGAGAGCGGGTGGCGCTCATCGGGCCTAACGGCGCAGGTAAATCAACACTATTGCGGCTGCTGAACGGATTTTTAGCGCCCGACCGGGGCGAGTGCCGTCTGGGCGATCGTGTGTTGTCCGCATGGCCGCGTGAGCAGCTGGCGCGACGCCGGGCCGTGATGCGGCAGCAGAACAACCTGACTTTTACCCAGTCGGCGCAATCGGTAGTGGCGATGGGCCGTGCGCCGTGGCCTGAGAAGCAGACGTCGCAGATTGTGGCTGAAGTCATGCAACTCACCGGCTGTGATTCGCTGGCGTATCGCGATTACCGCCAGCTCTCCGGCGGTGAACAGCAACGGGTGCAGCTGGCGCGGGTGCTGGCGCAGCTCTGGCAGGATGGAAGACCGCGCGGCTGGCTGTTTCTGGATGAGCCGACCTCGGCGCTGGATCTCTTCTGGCAGCAGCAGACTCTGCGTTTATTACGTCAGCTGACGCGCACGGGTGATCTCACCGTCTGCACCGTGTTACATGACCTTAATCTGGCGTCATTATGGGCCGATCGCATACTGCTGCTGCACGCGGGCAGACTGGTGGCTCAGGGATCGCCGCAGACGGTGATGACTGAAAAGACGCTGACGCGCTGGTATCAGGCTGATTTGCAGGTGGTGTCACATGCAGAGAGTGGGAAGCCACATATCCAGCTGCGGGTTTAGACCGTTTCGCTTTAAAAACATTGCCTTGCGTGCTTTTAATCACTGATTTTGCGCTATACCTGGTGTTCAGGACATAATACTCAGGAGACCATAATGGCAAAATCATTAGATCAAACCGCTGAGCAACTGGGTAACATTTTACTCTCCTCCGGACTTCATCTGACGACTGCCGAATCCTGTACCGCGGGGCTGATCAGCATGACGCTGGCCGCGGTGGAAAGCAGCGGCGACTTCTACACCAGCGGCTTTGTGACCTACAGCGAAAATGCCAAAATTCGCCTGCTGGGCGTGCATCCTGACACGCTGAAACAGCACACGGCGGTGAGCGAGCAGACGGCGCGTGAAATGGTACAGGGAGCCTGCGCCCGTTCAGGCGAACCGGTAGGGTTATCGATTACCGGCTATGCCGGACCCGATGGTGGCGAAGATGGCACGCCAGCGGGCACTATCTGGTTTGGCTGGGTATTGCCGGACGGCAGGGACGAGGCGGAGTGCCATCAGTTCAGCGGCGATCCGAAATCCGTGATGGAGCAGGGCACGCAGTTCGCGCTGGAAGGGTTGATCAAACGGCTGCAGCGAGCCAGTCGATAAAGGCGCGCGGTACGCGCCTTATAAAAGCGGGTTAGCGGCAGTCGACAATCAGACGACCCTGTACGCTGCCATCCAGCAATGCCTGAGCACCTTCTCTGGCTTCACTCAGCGGGATCACCCGGCTCAGTTTGCTGAGCCGATCGCTATCCAGCAGCTCACCGAGTCGTTGCCACGCCTGCTGACGAAGCGGCTTCGGACACATCACGCTGTCGACACCCGCCAGCGTGATGCCACGCAAAATAAAAGGCGCGACGCTGGCGGGCAGGTCGAGTCCCTGCGCCATACCGCAGGCAGCCACCACCCCATCACGCTGAATACCGGCCAGCACGTTCGCCAGAGTGTGACTGCCGACGCTGTCTATCGCGGCGGCCCAGCGCTCTTTTGCCAGCGGCTTACCGGGATGGGAAAGCTCTTCGCGATCAATCACCGATGCCGCGCCCAGCGTATCGATAAGATACGCATGGTCACTGGCGCGACCGCTGGAGGCGATCACCTGATAACCCAGACGCGCCAGCAGGCTGACACTATAGCTGCCGACGCCGCCACTGGCACCGGTCACCAGCACGGGGCCATGTTCGGGCGTGATGCCCTGTTTTTCCAGCGCCATGACGCAGAGCATTGCGGTCAGCCCTGCTGTGCCGATGGCCATGGTCTGCAGCGGGCTAAGAGAAGCGGGCACGCGCACCAGCCAGTCGCCGCTGACGCTGGCTTTCTGCGCCAGGCCGCCCCACTGTTTTTCGCCTGCGCCCCAGCCCGTCAGCAGCGCCACATCATCCTCTTTCCAGTCGGGATGACGGCTGGCCGTCACGCGGCCGACAAAATCGATACCTGGCACCATCGGAAACTGGCGCACAATCGGGCCTTTATTGCAGATAGCCAGGGCATCTTTATAGTTCAGGGATGAGTAGCTGACGTCGAGCGTGACATCATAGTCGGGCAGTTGGGATTCGGGGAGATCTTTCAGCAGGGAACGGTAACCTTGTTCGTCATTTTCAATGACCAGTGCCTTAAACATGTAGCCTCCGGCAGAGTGGGAAAGAGAGGGTAAGTTTACGCCCGCGAGTGGCAATGCGGTAGGGCAATGGCCGCCTCTTCGGTTTATGGAGGCAACAGGCAGGGAAAAGTGCGCTGACAGCGCTAGCGAATTATGTGCATAAATCTGCATATAATTCATATAATTAGTCGTATTATGAATTTTTTATGATAAATAGACTATAAAAATCATGTTGTTATCTTTTTATTATGTGACTGAATAATTGCCTGGGTCGGGTTGTTCGTGCATAAAAAAGATGACATTATGACCGCCACTTTTTGACCCTGCTTGTTCACTACAGAGGACGTCGCCATGTCCGGTTCACCGCGCACCAGCCCGGATTACCGTTCGCTTTTTCCGGCGCTCACCGGGTTTTCCTCTTTTCCACACTCTCCGTTATTCGCCATGCGGTGAGGCCAGCCAGGCAGCGGCTGTGGATCTGCTCGCCACACTGCACTATGCCTTCTGACGCTTAATTATTCGCCGGGGCGCTGTCCCCATACTTGTGCTTCTGGCACCTCCTCCCTGACGTTAGGGATCCTGTTATGACTCCACTGAAAATTGCTGCCAGCGCCGCTGTCGCGCCCAGCCTGACCCTGAACACCGCGCGTGACGTAGTAACGCTGGATAACACTGATTTTACGGATGTGGCGGCGGTCGTCGTCTCGCTGGCAGATACCCGCAGCGGCGTGCTGGCGCTGCTGCGTCACACCGGCTTTAATCTGCCGGTATTTGTCGCGAATGCGTTTGAAGAAGAGGTGATGCACCTGCCCGGCGTCAGCGGTGAGCTGAATGGCGAGCCACAGGAGTGGCTTGCGCTGGAAGCAGCTGCGCAGGCGTATGAAGCGGCGCTGCTGCCACCTTTTTTCGAAACGCTGACCCGCTATGTCGATATGCAGAACAGCACCTTTGCCTGTCCCGGACATCAGGGCGGCGCGTTCTTCAAAAAGCATCCGGCAGGCAAACAGTTTTATGACTTCTATGGCGAGAATGTTTTCCGCTCTGACATGTGCAATGCCGACGTCAAACTGGGCGATCTGCTGATCCACGAAGGCTCGGCTAAAGATGCGCAGAAGTATGCGGCAAAGGTGTTTAACGCCGATAAAACCTACTTTGTGCTCAACGGCACCTCAAGCGCCAATAAAGTGGTGACCAATGCGCTGCTGACCCGCGGCGATCTGGTGCTGTTTGACCGTAACAATCACAAGTCGAACCATCATGGCGCGCTGATTCAGGCGGGCGCGACCCCGGTCTATCTTGAAGCAGCACGTAACCCGTTCGGCTTTATTGGTGGCATTGACGCGCACTGCTTTGATGAGGCTTATCTGCGTGAGCAGATCGCGGTCGTCGCCCCTCAGCGCGCAGAAGAGGCGAGGCCTTTCCGTCTGGCGATTATCCAGCTCGGCACCTACGATGGCACGGTCTACAACGCCCGCCAGGTGGTGGATCGCATCGGTCATCTGTGTGATTACATCCTGTTTGATTCCGCGTGGCTCGGCTATGAGCAGTTCATTCCGCTGATGGAAGGCTGTTCGCCGCTGACCCTGGATCTGAATGAAAACGATCCCGGCATTTTTGTCACCCAGTCTGTGCATAAGCAGCTGGCCGGTTTTTCGCAGACTTCGCAGATCCACAAAAAAGATAATCACATTCGCGGACAGCGGCGCTTCTGCCCGCACAAGCGTCTGAATAACGCCTTTATGCTGCATGCTTCTACCAGCCCGTTTTATCCGCTGTTTGCCGCACTGGATATCAACGCCAGAATGCATCAGGGCGAAGCAGGGCGTCGCATGTGGGATGAGTGCGTCATGCTGGGCATTGAGGCGCGTAAAGCGATCCTCGAACGCTGTGAAATGATCCTGCCGTTTGTGCCGGAAATTGTTGATGGACAGCGCTGGCAGGATGCGCCAGTTGAGACGATCGCCCGCGATCTGCGCTACTTCAGCTTTGAACCGCAGGCGAAGTGGCACGGTTTCGCCGGTTACGCGCGCGATCAGTATCGGGTCGATCCCTGCAAGCTGCTGCTGACCACGGCAGGGATCGATGCGGCAAGCGGGGAATACAGTGATTTCGGGATCCCGGCGACCATTCTGGCGAACTACCTGCGTGAGAACGGCATCGTGCCGGAGAAGTGCGATCTCAACTCGATCCTGTTTTTGCTGACCCCGGCTGAGAGCCCGGAGAAGATGGCGAATCTGGTGGCGATGCTGGCGCAGTTTGAGCAGCACATCAAAGAGGATGCGCCGCTGGCCGAAGTGCTGCCGACGATTTACCGCAAAAACGCCGAACGTTATGCCGGGTATACCCTGCGTCGCCTTTGTCAGGAGATGCATGACCTTTACGTCAGTCATAACGTGAAGGATCTGCAGCGCCTGATGTTCCGCGCCGCCGAGTTCCCGGCGGTCAGCGTAAATCCGCAGGATGCACATCAGGCTTATATTCGCGGCGAAGTGGAGCTGGTTCCGATCGCCGAGGCCGCAGGCCGTGTCGCTGCGGAAGGCGCGTTACCTTATCCACCGGGCGTGCTGTGCGTCGTGCCAGGCGAAGTCTGGGGCGGCGCGGTGCAGCGTTACTTCCTGGCGCTGGAGGAGGGGCTTAATCTGCTGCCGGGCTTCTCGCCGGAGCTGCAGGGCGTTTACACCGAAGAGGATGAGCAGGGACGTAAGTATCTGGTGGCCAATATGATGGTGGGGCGCTGATCTGAGCGGGGCAGAGGCGGGTAGCGGCCCGCCAGGCCTTTAGTTCGCTGCGCGAAAGGGCGCTGAGAGAGTTTCGTTCGTCTCACGAGGTGGGCATGCTTTGCAGCGGGCTGGCACTGAGAAGGTTTCGCCCGCCAGGCGATAGGCAGTTTCAGGTCGCCCGTGCAGGCGGACGCGTCAAGGGGCGGACGCCCGCCCCTTAACAATCCCGGCGTCCGGCAGCCTGCGCGCCCCGCTTTGCGGGGTGCCCTCGTCACGCCCTGCGGCCAGCGGACCGTCCGGACGCGCCATCCCTGGCGCGAACCGTCCTTTCGCCGACGTCCTGTCGGCTCATCCTGGCCTCCGGTTGTTCCTCAGCGCTTCGGATGCCTCTGGTAATTCCCCGCCTGTTATCTCTTTTGTTTTCTCTGGTGCTGTATTGTCTGCTGACCTGAAAAGCCAAAGCCAAAGCCAAAGCCAAAGCCAAAGCCAAAGCCAAAGCCAAAGCCAAAGCCAAAGCCAAAGCCAAAGCCAAAGCCAAAGCCAAAGCCAAAGCCAAAGCCAAAGCCAAAGCCAAAGCCAAAGCCAAAGCCAAAGCCAAAGCCAAAGCCAAAGCCAAAGTCAAAGCCAAAGCCAATCCCGGAAACGTAAAGCGATAAAATACCCAACACAAGAACAAGAAATAACAGCGAGGGGGCAGGGAGGCCATCTGAACCGCTGAGCGGATGAGGGATTTCAGGACGAGCGACAGGGATGTCGCGAAGAGGCGGGTTCGCGCCAGGGATGGCGCGTCCTGCCGGTCCGTAAGAAATCCTGAAGAAGCGAAGGAACCGCGAAGCGGCGGTGAAGCAGGCCGGAGCCGGGGGTCAAGGGGCGCGGCGACTGGCGCCCCTTGTCGGTCGCCTGCAGAAGCGTGTCTGAAACTGCACAACTGCTCAGGCGAACGAAACCCTTCTCAGTGCCACCCTGCTGCAAGCGAAACCTTTTCATAGCAAGCCCGCTGCGAAGCGTGCCCCGTTCGCGCAGCGAACACTTTCAGCGTCAGCCCGCGGCAAAGCGAACCTCAAGCCCCATTCGCGCAGCGAACAACCCCCCCGCTTCAGCGGCGCCGATCAGAATCCCCGATAACTCTTCTGCGCCGTACTCACCTTATACAGGTAACGACGCGACTCCGCCGACGGATGCTGGTTCGCCAGGGTCGAATAGACTTTGCTGGGTGACATGCCGTTGATCATGGAGAACGCCCGATCTTTATCGCTGGAGAAGACGCGCAATACGCTGCCTGCACCGCCGTTATAGGCGGTGATCACCGCATAGCGGCGTGATACCGGATCCTGAATGCCGCCCAGATAGCTGCGCTGCAACAGCGACAGATAAGCTGTACCGGCATCGATATTGTTCTCCGGATCCAGCAGATAGCTGCGGCTCGGCTTGCCCCATTTACCTTTCATGCGGAACACGTCAACACCGGCGGTATGCTGCACCACCTGCATCAGACCCAGCGCATCAGAATGGCTCACGGCGTAGGGGTTGAAGCTCGACTCGGTCTGCATAATCGCAAGGATTAAAGAAGCGTCGACACCATACTGCTCGGCGGCTTTACGCACCATCGGCAGGTATTTGTGCGCACGCTTATCCAGGTGGTTCGGCACCATCGGAATCGAAATGCTGTAAATCACATGCAGACCCGAGGTGCGGCGCATTAATTTATTCTGAATCAGATAGTCAGCAAAGGCTTCCGCGCGACCCTGCCAGCGAATCGGCTGACCGGTGTTATCCAGCACCTGACCATAGAGCAGCGGCTCTTTACTGATCTCGATGTCGTTGGCGTCAGAATAGAGATCGACATTGCCCGGATCTTCGCCAATCAACAGCGTGGTCACGATAGCCTGACGCAGACTGGCCATTGGATCGGTGCCAGAAATGGTCTCGATGGTCAGCTTACCGCTTTCAAAGTTGATGTGGCTGCGGGTGTAATAGTTGTCGCTATATTTGACGTAATCTTTCGGTCCGGCGATCAGGACCTCATTGATACCCCAGATATTCTCAATATTGTGAGCAAACTGGCCCATCAGAATATCAAAGCCGTTGGTGTCTTTAACCCACTCCTCGTGGGATTGCTGATTCTTTGACCCGGAACAGGAAACCAAAAGTGGTGCTATCACCAGCAGGGCGATTAATTTTTTATTCATTGGAAATGCAAGCCTGACCTGGATAACCGGCCTCAGCGATGAGGCCCGGAATGTTTACGCTTCTGGCGGTGTATAGCCTTCGATATGAACGTCTTTGCCTTCGAACAGGAAATTGATCATCTCCTTCTCCAGCACCTTACGATCTTCGGGATTCATCATGTTGAGCTTCTTCTCATTGATCAACATGGTCTGTTTCGCCATCCACTTCTGCCAGGCTTCTTTGGAGATGTCGTTGTAAATGCGCTTACCCAGGTCGCCCGGATAGAGTTGAAAATCCTGACCTTCCGCGTCGCGCTGTAAAAAAGTACAAAAAATGGTGCGGCTCATTACTCTTCCTCATTAATCTCACAACTGTCCAAAGCCAGTTGTCGGGGATGGCGCAGCTCGTGTAACAGGCGCTCAACGGGTGCAGCTAATCCCACAGATGGTGGCAGCGCTAAGTTATACCAGAGACCGCCTGCTTCATCCATCGCCGCCCCGGCAGAAGGCCACGACAGCCACATTGGCACGATATCGAGATGGAAATGACTGAAGGTGTGACGAAACGCGGTAAGCTGTTGCGGTTTTGCATGGATGCCACGCGCCGCCAGCCAGTCATTCAGCGCCGCTTCGGTGGTGAACTGCGGGAAGCAGAACAGACCGCCCCACAATCCTACAGGCGGGCGCTGCTCCAGCCAGACATCATCGCCATCCTGCATCATCAGGAACCAGCCGCTGCGCTCCGGCAGCACCTGCTTAGGCTTTTTGCCGGGATAGCTTGCCCAGCTACTGCTGGCGTACGCCTCACAGCCGCTGTTTAGCGGACAGATTTCACACTTCGGCTTAGAGCGGGTACAGACAATCGCACCCAGATCCATCATCGCCTGATTAAACTGGCTGACGCCCTCGGCGGGTGTGACCTCTTCGCTGATCTGCCACAGCCGTTTCTCGACCTCTTTTTTACCCGGCCAGCCGCTGACGGCATAGCAGCGGGCCAGCACGCGCTTAACGTTGCCATCCAGAATCGGGAAATGCTGACCCAAAGACAGCGACAGGATTGCGCCCGCTGTAGAGCGGCCGACGCCGGGCAGGGCAGAAACATCATCGAAATTACGCGGGAATTCGCCCCGGTGAACCTCGACAATCTGTTTTGCCGCTTTGTGCAGATTACGCGCACGGGCGTAGTAGCCGAGGCCGGTCCAGAGATGCAGCACCTCATCCAGCGGTGCCGCAGCGAGATCGGTGACCGTGGGGAAGCGCGCCATGAAGCGTTCAAAATAGGGAATAACCGTGGCAACCTGGGTTTGCTGTAGCATCACTTCGGAGAGCCACACCTTATAAGGCGTTTTCTCCAGCTGCCACGGCAGGGTTTTGCGACCAAAGCGCTGATACCAGTCCAGCACCTGTTGCGCGAACTGCGGCGCTTGCATCATAAGAAGGAAATTTTCCGTGTTTACTCTACACTCAGGCAGGAATTCCAGCACATGCGCACCTGGGTGTAAACCGGAAGATTGCAAAGGCTTGCTTCTGCTTATGAACTTTGCATAATGCCCGTTTCCCGGAACAGGCTAACCAGCAGGCTTTTACATGATTAATGACGTCATCACCCCAGAATTTGATGAGAACGGGCGGCCATTGCGCCGGATCCGCAGCTTTGTGCGCCGCCAGGGTCGCTTAACCAAAGGCCAGCAGCAGGCGCTGGATACCCTGTGGCCGGTCATGGGGGTGGAATATCAGCCTGAGCCTGTCGATCTGCCCGCGCTGTTTGGCCGCGAAGCCCCGGTCACGCTGGAGATTGGCTTTGGCATGGGCGCATCGCTGGTGACCATGGCGCAGAACACGCCACATCAGAACTTCCTGGGTATTGAAGTGCATGCGCCGGGCGTGGGTGCCTGTCTGGCCGCCGCCAAAGAAGCCGACGTGCAGAACCTGCGGGTCATGTGCCATGACGCGGTGGAAGTGCTGGAGAAAATGATTCCGGATAACTCGCTGCGCATGGTTCAGCTCTTCTTCCCCGATCCGTGGCACAAAGCGCGTCACAACAAACGCCGTATCGTCCAGGTGCCGTTCGCCGAACTGGTGATGCGTAAACTGAAGCTGGGCGGCGTTTTCCACATGGCGACCGACTGGGAAGCCTACGCGGAGCATATGCTGGAAGTGATGAACAGCATCGATGGCTACCGCAATCAGTCAGAGCAACAGAATTACGTGCCGCGTCCTGAGACGCGTCCACTGACAAAGTTTGAGCAGCGCGGGCAGCGTTTAGGCCATGGCGTATGGGATTTAATGTTTGAGAGGGTGAAATAATGGCCACACAACGCAGCCGCCGTTTACGTAAAAAACTGCACATTGACGAGTTTCAGGAACTGGGCTTCTCCGTTGCCTGGCGTTTCCCGGAAGGCACCAGCGAAAGCGAAATTGATGAGACGCTGAACCAGTTCATCAATGAAGCGATCGATCCTAACGGCTTGGCCTTTGATGGCAGCGGCTACCTGGTGTGGGAAGGTCTGGTTTGCCTGCAGAAAACCGGCAAATGCACCGATGAGCATCGTGCGCTGGTCCGCAAATGGCTGGAAGACCGCAAGCTGCAGGATGTGCAGATGACGGAACTCTTTGACGTCTGGTGGGACTAAGTCGTCACACAGTGTCGGGCTGCGGCCCGAACGGAGGGTTTCAGACCCGATCTTAGGGAGTAGATATGATGCGTAAAGCGCTTCTTGCTGTGCTGCTGGTGGCAGCAACTCAGGCTCAGGCAGCCTACGAATGCAGCGTTAAGCCGCAGGACGATGTGGTGATTAAACCGCAGAGCGTGCAGGTGGTCGGTGCTAACGGCAATATGGAAATCTCGCCGCAGGGCGACGTGCAGTTCAATGGCCAGAAAGTTTCGCTGGATATCGCTGAACGTCAGAAAGCGATCGACTATCAGAACGCGCTGCGTCGCGATCTGCCGTGGATCGACAGCGGAGCGACATCCCGTCTGGAGAAAGGACGTGCGGCACTGGATCGGGTCATCGTTGAAAAACTGGGCACCGACAGCAACGTGCGTAATCGGCTGACCACGCTGAATGGCCAGCTGAAACAGCAGATGAACCGCATCATTGAACACCGTGAAGACGGTCTGACGTTCCACCATCAGGCGATCGATCAGGTGCGCGCCGAAGGCGAAAGGCTGGTGCAGTCAACGCTGGGCGGCGTGATGCAGGACAGTCTGAATGAGATGGGCAGTAAGCAGGGCAGTGGCGGCAGTAATCCGCTGCAGGCGATTATGGGCAATCTGGGCGGTCTGCAACAGTCGATTCAGGCTGAGTGGAGCAAGCAGGAGCAGGATTTCCAGAACTTCGGACACGAAGTGTGTAATCGCGTGATTTCGCTGGAAGATCAGCGTAAACAGCTTACCGGCGCACTGAAAAAATAAGTTAACGCCTCAGCCTGACGGGCTGAGGCGCTTTTTTACTCTTCCGCACTCACTCTTCCGCTAAGAACAGCTCCAGCAGCGAATTCAGGAACAGCTTCCCTTTCTCCGTAATCTGCCACTGCTCAGCGGTTTCCGTCACGTAACCGGCGGCAATCGCGGCATCCATCTGCGGACGGATCACCTGCTCTGACAAACCGGTGTAGCGGCTGAACTCGTCGCGCGGCGCGGCCTCCAGCAGGCGAAAGCGGTTCATGAAATATTCAAACGGCTTGTCGCTATCGGCAACCTCATACTGTTTTTCGCGGTAGTTACCCTGCATGAAGCCACGCGGATGACGGGTTTTCACCGTGCGGACAATGCGGCCATCCGGCTGGGTCAGTTTGCCGTGTGCGCCACAGCCAATCCCCAGATAGTCGCCAAAGCGCCAGTAGTTGAGGTTGTGTTCACAGCGATATCCCGGCTTCGCGTAGGCGGAGGTCTCATACTGCTGATAACCGGCCGCCTGCAGCAGCCGATCGCCCTGCTCGAAAATATCCCACAATGCATCATCATCCGGCAGCACCGGCGGGCGTGAGCCAAACAGGGTGTTGGGTTCGATGGTGAGCTGATACCAGGAGAGATGCGGCGGATTCAGCGCAATCGCCTGACGTAAATCGTCGAGCGCCTCTTCCAGCGACTGATCGGGCAGGCCATGCATCAGGTCGAGGTTAAAGCTGCGCAGCGATAGAGACTCCGCCAGTTCAGCGGCGCGGACGGCCTCTTCCGGGCCATGAATGCGGCCAAGACGCTGCAGCTTTTGCGGACTGAAACTCTGTACACCAATCGAAATACGGTTGATACCGGCACGCTGATAAGCGCTGAACCGGTCAGCTTCCACGGTGCCAGGATTGGCTTCCATGGTCACTTCCGCATCAGGGGCGAGCGTCAGACGCGCCCGCACGCCATCCATCAGCATCTGCATCGCACTGCTGCTCAGCAGGCTGGGCGTACCGCCGCCAATGAAAATCGTGCGCACTTCCCGGCCATTGATCAGCGGCAGGTCGATCTCCAGATCGCGCAGCAGGTGCTGCACGTATTCAACGTGCGGCACCTCATCTTTCAGCGCGTGGGAGTTAAAATCACAGTAGGGACACTTCTGTACGCACCACGGAATGTGGATGTAGAGACTTAACGGCGGCAGATTAGGCATTACGCATCGCTTCCAGCAACAGCGTCAATGCTTTACCCCGGTGAGAAACTGCACCTTTTTCCGCTTTGCTCAGCCCGGCCGCGGTTTTACCCAGCGCCGGGACAAAGAAAATCGGGTCATAACCAAAGCCACCGGCGCCAGAGGCGGAGCGGGCAATCTCGCCCTGCCAGCTGCCGTGGAACACCAGCGGCGTCGGGTCTTCCGCATGACGCAGATAGACCAGCACGCAGTGGAACTGCGCCTGGCGCTGACCGTCAGGCACGTTTTCCAGCGCCTGCAGCAGTTTCTCCAGGTTCTGCTGATCGCTGGCCTCTTCACCGGCGTAGCGCGCCGAGTAGATGCCAGGCGCGCCGCCCAGCGCATCCACGGCCAGACCGGAGTCATCGGCGATGGCCGGTAATCCGGTGATCTGTGCCGCGTGACGCGCCTTGAGAATCGCGTTCTCAATAAAGGTCAGGCCAGTCTCTTCTGCCGATTCAACCCCAAGGTCAGTCTGCGCGACGATATCCAGACCAAAGGCGGAGAGTAACTCCGCCAGTTCACGCACTTTGCCGGGATTGCCGGTTGCGAGCACAACTTTTTGCATAACAGTTCCAGTTTGATTCATTTACAGCAGATACCAGAGACCCGGGAACAGGTCCATGCCGAGAAAGTTCAGGGCATACAGCACCAGGATGACGATCATCGCTGAGAAATCGATGCCGCCCATCGCAGGCAGAATACGGCGAATAGGTGCCATCATCGGCTCGGTCAACTGCACCAGCAGATAATCGACCGGGCCACGGCCCTGGCTGATCCAGCTCATCAGAGAGCGAACGATGATGACCCAGAAGACCAGATAGCCGGCGGATTTCACCAGCGATAGCAGACCGACCAGGAGATTCGTCGGATCGACCGAGAACACGCCTACCTGAATCAGCAGTAAAATCGGGTATTTCAGCGTGGTCAGCACAAAGGCCAGCAGCAGCGAGGCGGTATCAATCGGCCCCAGAGCCGGCAGTATGCGGCGCAGTGGCTTAACAATCGGCTGTGTCACTTTTACGACAAACTGCGCCACTGGATTGTAAAAATCGCAGCGGGACCACTGCATCCAGATGCGTAACAACAGCACCATGACGTAGAGATCGATCAGCGTTTTTACTAAAAACGTCAGTGTTAACATGAAGTTCCTCTGTTATTGTTGTGAGTTGTGCGCATAATCTCGTGCGCCAAAAATGGCGGTGCCGATACGCACCATCGTACTGCCTGCGGCGATTGCCGCCTCCATGTCATCGCTCATTCCCAGCGAAAGCGTATCTGCCTGCGGATAGTGCTGTTGCAACTGCCGGAAGGCTTCCGCCATCTGCTGACACACCGCCAGCTGCCGCTGGTAATCACTCTCCGCTGCCGGAATCGCCATCAATCCCCGCAGCCGCAGTTGCGGCAGGGCAGCGATCTGCTCCGCCAGCCCGGAAACGGCCTCCAGCATGATGCCAGATTTGCTGTTCTCGTCACTGATATTTACCTGAATTAACACATTCAGTGGTGGCAGCGAGGCGGGCCGCTGATCGTTGAGCCGCTGCGCAATGCGCTGGCGGTCAATGGTGTGACACCAGGCGAAATGCTCTGCCACCAGACGGCTTTTGTTGGACTGCAACGGGCCGATGAAGTGCCACGCCAGTTCAGGATGTGCGGCCAGTGCCTGAACCTTTTCAACCCCTTCCTGGACGTAATTTTCACCGAAGGCAATCTGGCCAGCGGCAAAGGCTTCTTCGACCGCGCTCGCAGGTTTGGTTTTGCTGACTGCAAGCAGGGTTATTTCTTCCGGAGCGCGGCCGCAACGCGCGGCAGCGGCGGCGATTCGCTGTCGCACTTGCTGTAGGTTCTGCTGGATTGAAGTCATAGTCAGGAGAAATTATGAATCTGGATGAAATGGTGGGGCTTAGTGTAAAGCATAATGCCGCCGATCTGCACCTTTGCAGCGGACATTTGCCCTACTGGCGGCGGCAGGGAAGGCTGGAGGTGATTCCGCAGCAGGCCAGACTTTCTGCCGCCTGGATGGCAGAGTTTATGACCCGCTGGCTCAGTGACCCGCAGCGTCAGCAGCTGGAGCATGCAGGGCAGCTCGATTTCGCCCTGAGCCTGACCTGCGGCCAGCGTCTGCGTGCAAATCTGTTTATGCAGCGCAACGGCCTGTCACTGGCGCTGCGTATCATTGCCACCGCGTGCCCGACGCTGGAGAGCCTGCAACTGCCCGCCGTTGTGCCGACGCTGCTGGAGCAGCAGGATGGCCTGATTCTGGTGACCGGTGCGACCGGCAGCGGTAAATCGACCACGCTGGCGGCGCTGGTCGATGCGCTGAACCGCCAGCAGGCGCGCCACATCATTACGCTGGAAGACCCGATTGAATTTATCCATCACAGCCAGCAGTCGCTGATTCAGCAGCGCGAAATTGGCCTGCACTGCGATTCGTTCTCGCTGGGGATAAAGGCGGCGCTGCGTGAAGATCCCGACGTCATCCTGCTGGGCGAACTGCGCGACAGCGACACCATCCGTCAGGCGCTGACGGCGGCGGAGACTGGTCATCTGGTACTGGCGACGCTGCACACCCGCGGCGCGGCGCAGGCGGTGGACCGGCTGGTGGATGTCTTTCCGGCGGAGGAGAAACAGCTGGTGCGTACGCAGCTGGCGGGCAGCCTGAAAGCAGTGATTGCGCAGCGGCTGGTGTCTTCAATTGCCGGATCGCGCATCGGACTGTTTGAAGTTCTGATTGCCACGCCCGGCATCACTAATCTGATTCGGGAAGGTAAGATGCACCAAATCCCTGCGCTGCTGCAGACCGGCGCGCAGGCCGGCATGCAGACGTTTGAGCAGAGCCGGCTGGCGCGTCAGGCCGCCGGTCTGATTGAGTAAGCCGATCAGTAATGGTTTTCGAACCAGTCCTGCAAAATGATGGCCGCGGACTGTGAATCGACCGACCCTTTGTTGAGCGCGCGATAGCCGCCGCGCTCAAACAGGCCAGCACGTGCTTCTACCGTACTGAGTCGTTCATCCTGCAGCTCTACCCGGATGCCAAAGCGACCATGCAGGCGGTTGGCAAATTTACGCGCGCGATCGGTCAGCGGCTGCTCGGTGCCATCCATATTCAGCGGCAGGCCGACGACCACGAAATCGGGCTGCCACTCTTTCAGTAGCTTTTCAATCACCTGCCAATCCGGGATGCCATCCTGCGCTTTAATCGCGGTCAGCGGACGGGCGCTGCCCGTGAGTTCCTGACCTACAGCGACACCAATACTTTTGGTGCCGAAGTCGAAACCTAACAGAGTCTGAGTTGACATCAGGCGTGTCCCGCGTCGCTGGCCATATTGTGAATATCGACGCCAATACTGCGCGCCGCTTCGCGCCAGCGCTCTGAAATCGGCGTCTGGAACAGGATATTGCTGTTAGCTGGCGTGGTCAGCCAGGCATTTTCCATCAGCTCATTTTCCAGCTGATCTTTTTCCCAGGCGCAATAGCCCAGCGCGACCAGCACATTGGTGGGCTGAGACGCGGTGCCGATCGACTCCAGCACGTCACGGGATGTGGTGATAATCGTGTTATCTGAGACACGGATGCTGGAGGTAAACGTGCGTTGTGCTGAGTGCAGGATAAAGCCACGATCTTCTGCCAGCGGGCCGCCGGTAAACACCGGTTTATCCAGCCTGATGGCCGGGTCGCGATCGTCAGCAGAGATTTTCAGCTTCTTCAGAATGCCTTCAACCGTCAGGTTTTCCATGGGTTTATTGATGATCAGTCCCATTGCGCCCTCTTCGTTATGTTCGCAGAGATAGACCACAGAACGCTTGAAGAAAGGATCCTGCAATGAAGGCATGGCAATCAAAAAGTGATGTTGTAAATTCATTCTCACACGATGTACCAAAAAAATAACCGGCACGCGACGACCGCACCGGTATTGGGTTGATCACGGAGCCACGCCCCGGCTTCTTGCTCAGCCCAGGCGCTTCTCAATGGCATCCATCAACATGCCGGTGATGGAGATCGGGAACGCAGCCTCAATTTCACGAATGCAGGTTGGGCTGGTCACGTTAACTTCAGTCAGTTTATCACCGATGATGTCGAGACCGACAAAAATCAGTCCTTTTGCTTTCAGTGTCGGGCCAACACGGCGCGCAATTTCCCAGTCGCTTTCGCTCAGCGGACGCGCTTCACCACGACCACCGGCGGCGAGGTTGCCACGCGTTTCACCGCCCTGCGGGATACGTGCCAGGCAGTAAGGCACCGGTTCGCCATCCACAACCAGCACGCGTTTGTCACCTTCTTTGATCGCCGCAATGTAGTTCTGCGCCATGCAGAAACGGCTCTCATGCTCGGTCAGGGTTTCGGTAATCACACCAAAGTTAGGATCGTCTTTCTTCACGCGGAAAATCGACGCGCCACCCATGCCATCCAGCGGCTTCATGATGATGTCGCCATGCTCCTGCCAGAAGGCACGCAGCTGCGCTTTGCTGCGGGTCACCAGGGTGTCAGGCGTGAACTCGGCAAACCAGGCGGTATAGAGCTTTTCGTTACAGTCACGCAGGCTCTGCGGTTTGTTCACGATCAGCGTACCCAGCTCTTCTGCGCGCTCCAGAATGTAGGTCGCATAGATGAACTCGGTGTCGAATGGCGGATCTTTGCGCATCAGCACCACGTTCAGGTCAGCCAGCGGGATCACCTGCTCGCTGCCGAACTGATACCAGTTTTCAGGGTTCTGCTCGACGGTCAGCAGGCGGGTGCGGGCAGAGGCCACGCCACCGCGCATAGAGAGATCGTGCATCTCCATGTAGTGAATTTCGTAACCACGGCGCTGTGCTTCCAGCAGCATAGCGAAGCTGGAGTCTTTTTTAATATTGATGGACGAAATAGGGTCCATCACGATGCCAAGTTTAATCATTATTATCTCCTCGGTGAGGCGGTATTTACCGCCTCGTCTGGTTCGGTCTGCAGTGGGCCGATCGGTCAGGACATCATGCCTGCGCTCTTTCCGCTGAAAGTATCGCTTAACCCAGGTCGCCAAACCTCACCTGAAGTGCCGTAATGGCCGTCAGCGCGGTGGTTTCGGTACGCAATACCCGTGGGCCAAGCAGAATGTCAGTAAAATCGTGCTGTGCCGTCATCGCAATCTCGTCCGCAGACAAACCGCCTTCAGGGCCAATCAGCAGTCGTACCCGCTCAACAGGCTGTGGCAGCGTGTTGATGCTGTGGCTGGCGCGCGGATGCAGGTTGAGCTTCAGACCGCTGTCAGCCTCTGCACACCAGGCTTCCAGCGTCATCGCTTCACGAATCTCCGGCACGCGATTACGGCCACACTGCTCGCAGGCGGCAATAGCAATTTTCTGCCACTGCTGGATCTTCTTCGCCAGACGTTCAGCATCAAGCTTTACGCCACAGCGCTCGGAAAACAAGGGTGTAATGACATTCACGCCCAGTTCGATCGATTTCTGGATAGTGAATTCCATTTTTTCACCGCGCGACATCACCTGACCTAAATGCAGATGCAAAGGTGACTCGCGATCGTCCGGCTGGCTCTCTGTGACCGATACTTTTACACGCTTTTTATCAACATGCGTGATCTCTGCTGCAAAAGTCAGATTAGTGCCATCAAAGAGTTCCAGACGCTGGCCTGCCGTCATCCGGAGTACCCGGCCCACATGATTGGATGCATCTTCATCCAGGGTAATTTCACTGCCGATCTCTAATGGCCCGGCGTGATAGATGCGAGGTATGCGCATAAGGTTCCTGAAACCGGACGCCGCGCTGCGGCGGCGTCATGGGGAAAAAAAGCTAGTGTAGGGCAGGGATTTTAGCGCTGGCAAGCCTGCTGCACATATGGATTGTGATTGCCCTGAACCTTTGCAATGCGCTGGTCGCGTTCGCACTCCCATTTTGTGACAGGATAGAGCTTGTCCCAGGCGGTAAACAGCTGCGTCTGCTGGCGCGAAATGCGCAGATGGTACTGGTCGCGCATATAGAAATAGGTGCGGGCAATGGCACCGCGCGCCCGCGCGGGTGGCTCCGCCTGTTTAAGTTTGAAATCGATCTTCATCTCACACTGACCGTACTGCTTCTCGCTGCCGTTCCATTGACTGTAGGCGAAGTTACCACGGTCGCCATTCACTTCACCCACTGCGGGCTGAAGGTTATGCAAATCAGTTTCGATGCGGCGATACTCGGGATCCTTGCTGCAGTTTTTGCGGCCACCGTCCTGCCAGCACTGGCGCTGATGACCAAACTCCCAGGCCGGCATCACATGTTCCCACTCAATGCGCCCGGCGCGATTGGCGTTCTTGCGCACCTGATAGCCACAGCTGTTGAGATCGGGAATGCCCTTTTTGCCCTGCCACTGAATCTTACAGCCACAGTAGAACGAACCCGGTGCATCGGCGTTAATCGCCGCCGCAAAGGTTTTGGCCTGCTGGAAGTTATTTTGATGATAGTTATTCAGATTAAGAGCGTCAGCGGCAGGTGCAAACAGCAGCGCAACCGCCAGACTTAGTATGCGAGACATATTCCGGATTTCTTCCTGGTACGAAAAAGGGCGGCAGGTTAACAGAATGTGGAATAGGGCGGAATGGGGATTGTTCTCAGGAAGCGACAAACTCGCCTGCCACCAGCAGGCTGCCGCAGTGCACGCAGCGATATTCACTTTCTTTGCGCAGAATACGATTGTGGCGGCGAACCGTCAGCTGATGCTGCTGGCACTGGCAGCGGTAAGCAAAGGTGTTACTGCGCACGGAGGCGATCTCAAACTGATGGGTGCGGCGTGCCGGCACCCCCAGCACCTGCTCCATCATCCACTTCCACTCTTTGCCGTGCGGTGCGACGCGGCCAAACTGTTTCCACACCAGCAGATGCGCCAGCTCGTGCGGCACCACTTCATCGATAAATGCCTGCTGGTTTTCCAGCAGCAGCACCGGATTGATGCGGATCTCCCAGGATGTCAGCCAGGCGGTGCCCGCCGCCGTACCGCGTTGCTGGTAGAGCAGCTTCGGTTCCGGATAATGGGTTTTCAGGGCCTGATTTGCACGCTCAAGCGACTGGCGCAGTGAGCGCATCACGGCCTGCTGCAGGGCAATGGGGAGACGAGGTGTTTTCATGGCGCTCAGAATAATCGCCGTCGCCCAGGAACTCAACGTTACCCGCGAAAACGACAGCGCAGCGACTATACTCTTCCGCCAGTTTTAATTCATACGATCCACAGCGAGCGTGTGGCCCGACGTAGCCCTGCAATTAGTTAAAATTCTGGATTAAATATTGTTACGGTCTTTTTTAGAATATCCTGTTGATAATGTTCACTGCAGAGTGAATGGATCAGAATCGGAAGGCACAGTGTACGGACAACGCAATGAAAAATAATAACATCAGGAAACAGCGTATTGTGCTGGTTACCGATCTCATGGCTGGCCGCGGCGGTATGGAGAATGTGACCTGCCAGCTGATTACCGCCCTGAATAAGGAACCCGGAACGGAAGCGGGGCTGTTTATTATCAACAGCGGAGAGGAGAGCCTCTCCCGTGCCTGGACCGCCAACGCAGTTTTATCAGAGAGCGTCTGCATGCTGCGGAATAAGAAAATAAAAAATCTTATTCACACGCTGAGAATGGCCGCCTTCTTTCGTCGCTATCAGCCCGACCATGTTCTGACCCTCAACACCATTCCCTGTCTGATGACGCGCCGGGCCATTACGCTCTCAGGACGCAAAATCGTGTTGTCGAGCTGGATGCACCTGCCACCGCGGGAGCGCTACCGTCCCCACTATCTGCTGCGGGCCGATCACCATTTTGCCATCAGTAAGCAGATCAAAGAGCAGCTGGTGGAGCTGGGCGCACCCGCTACTGACGTTGACGTCATCTATAACCCGATCCGGCGTAATGACGTGGTTATCGGCAGGCCGCAGGGGCTGAAGTTTCTCTATATCGGTCGCGTCCATTTTCAGCGGCAGAAACAGCTTAAAGATCTGTTTGATGCGTTGAAGCATCTGGATGCGCCGTGGACGCTGGAGATTGTAGGTGACGGAGAAGACCTGACGCAGTGTCAGCACTACGTGACGCAACTCGGCATTCAGGATCGTATTACCTGGCATGGCTGGCAGGAGAACGCCTGGGAGTACGTCATCCGCCATATCAGACAGGTCACCTGTCTGCTCATGACCTCGAACTTTGAAGGCTTTCCGCTGATCCTGCTGGAAGCGATGTCACGGGGTGTTTACTGCGTCTCATCCGACTGCATCAGCGGTCCGTCAGAGATTATTCAGAACGGTCTCAATGGTCAGCTCTACCCCACTAATGACAGCATGGCGCTGGCCGCTATTCTCAACGCCATGAGCCGGGATTTCCACTTTCCCGATCATCAGGTTATTAAAGCGAGCATCACCGGTTTTTATGAGGAAAATTATATGAAGCACCTGATGAGTGCGTTTAACCGTCTGACTGAGGTTAAGCATGACGAATAAAAGCAGTCGTAATGGATTAACGTTAATGGTTAATGCTTCAGTTATTGCGCTCTGTCTGGCGCTGTCACTGAATATGTTTGTTTCCGGCCTGCCGCAAAAAATATTTTATCTGGTCTCTTATCTCTCCGTCGCATCTGTGTTGTATGGCCTGGTGCGCAGGCGAGTGGCGTTTAAAGAGAACGGTTTTTATGTCGTCCTGTTTGCTGTGCTGATTCTCTTCGCTCTGATCCGTCTGTTCTGGGCGATACACACAAAGGGGCTTGAAACCGCACCCTCAAACGATGCCATCACCAATATCGCCAACTATCTGCTGGGGGCGAAGCGGCTGTTGCTGGGAGCCTTTGTGCTGCTCAGTCTGGCGATTTATGGCAACCGGGTCTCTGCAACCACGCTGCGCATTGGAAAAGTGTTAATTCTGGTCGGTCTGCTGATTACGCTGGGCTTTGGTATTCATGAGCATCTCTATACAGAGAATATCCGCATCAAGCTCACCACCGAAGCGGCCTCGATGTCCTCCTACATGATTCTGTTTATCTACTGCACCTGGCTGTGGCTGAGCCGTTACGAGACGCACGCATACTGGAAGATTGCCGATATCACTGTGCTGGCTGTGACCTTTGCCTTGCTCTACCTGTGCGGCACCCGCGTAACGCTGATTGCACTGATTGCCGTGGGGCTGCTGTTCCTGTTGCAGACCTACCGGCTGTCGCTGCTGACCAACTGGCGAATCAGCGCATTACTGTTGGGCGTGCTGGCGGTGCTGATCCTGATGACCAGTAACCGCTGGGTAGAAGGGATGCAGGACATTGAGAATTACGGGTCAAACAGCTCGACCTCGCTGGGCGCACGCGTGGCTATCTGGGGCGGGGCGGTCAACTTTATTGAGCATCATGGCGGTTTTGCCACGCCGGATGCACGCACCACGGAGGCGCGGGAGTTCATCATGGCGCGCTATCCGCTTAATGGTGAAGGCTACACCAACGTTAAGTACAACATGCACAACGAGTTTCTGGAAGTGACGACGCTGCAGGGCTGGCTGGGTGCGCTGTCGCTGGCGCTGATCTATCTGGCGGTGCCTGGCGGCTGGCTTAAGAAGTGCGATCTGCGCGGCGTGGCGCTGCCAATGCTGGCACTGTTTATCTGCGGACTGACCGATTCAGTACTGCCGTATAATCAGACAGCCACTATTTTCATTATGGCGCTGGCGCTCTGCTGCATACGGCAGCCATTGCCGGCAGGGCGGGTTAACACGCTTTAATCATGCATTGAACAAATAAAAACGGCGGGGTTTCCAGAGAAACCCCGCCGTTTTTTTTACCGCATTTTTTATCGGGTAATATTAGTCACGTGAACCGATGTCGCGCAGTTTCTTACCTGCCATCAGGTTACGTTCGATGTGTTCCAGCGAGACGTTTTTGGTCTCAGGAATCAGCATCACGGTCAGCAGAATGAAGAACAGGTTAAGCAGTGCGTAGACCCAGAAGGTATTTGCGTTGCCCAGTGTATTCAGCATCGTCAGGAAGGTCGCACCCACGATCATGTTGGCGATCCAGTTGGTGGTCGTGGAAACCGTGATACCGAAATCGCGGCCTTTCAGCGGCTGAATTTCGGAACAGAGCACCCAGATCAACGGACCGGCTGACATCGCAAAACCAACGATAAACATCAGCAGCATACCGACCGCGAAGTACTGTGCGCCCGCGGAGTGAATACCGAAGTGCAGCATCGTACCCAGCACGCCCATACCGGCTGCCATCACCATAAAGCCCAGAATCAGGGTAGGTTTACGGCCCCAGCGATCCACCAGACCAATAGCGATGAAGGTCGCCAGTACGTTGACCAGACCCACAATCACCGTACCCCACATCTGCTGGGTGGTGTTGGTGAAGCCCGCGATTTCAAAGATTTTTGGTGCGTAGTACATGATGACGTTCATACCGGTAAACTGCTGCATGACCTGCAACAGGATGCCCAGATAGACCGCACGACGGAAGTGGCTGCTGCTGGTGAACAGCCCCCAGCCAGACTGCTTGACCTTCAGGCTTTCACGAATCTCTTCCAGCTCACGTTTTGCCTGCTCACTGGTGTCACGCAGACGATCCAGTACGCGTTGCGCATCGCGGAAGTTGCCTCGCGCCGCCAGCCAGCGTGGGCTATTTGGCAGGAAGAAAACACCGATCAGCAACAGCAGGGCCGGAATGGTGATGATGCCCAGCATCCAGCGCCAGTTGCCGGTAAAGCTGAAGGCGGTATCGGTAAGGTAAGCACCCAGAATACCGATGGTGATCATCAGCTGGTAAAGCGAAATCATACTGCCGCGAATTTTTTCCGGAGCGATCTCAGAAAGATAAAGCGGGGCGGTATAAGAGGCAATACCGACGGCCAGGCCCAGCAGAACGCGGGCGCTGATCAGCATTTCCGGGTTTGGCGACATCGCTGACCAGAGTGAACCGATAACGAACAGAATCGCACCGGCCATCAGGCTTTTTTTACGGCCCAGGCGGGATGACATCCAGCCGCTGCCGATAGCACCGACCGCCGCACCAAACATCATGGAACTGACGATCCACTCCTGCTGATGAGGGGTGACGTTAAAGTCCTTTGCGATAAACGGCAGGGCACCGGCGATAACGCCGATATCCAGACCGAACAGCAGTCCCGCAAGGGCCGCCAGAAAGCAGACAAATAAGGTCATCGCCTTATTTGAAGTTCTGCTTTTGTGTGTATTGCCAGGCATGGGAGCCTCCAGGTTTATCCATCATTGTTTTTATCAATGTTAAAAAACCTTTTGCGGGAAAAAAGTGAGTCTGATCACATCAGTGTAATCGTTTACACATGCTGAAACCCTGAAATTCAGCATATTTTTCCCGGAAAGATTAATTAACCAGTGAGGTATAGCACTCATTAAGTTTCTGACAATGCTCTATTTAGTGGCTATCAGACGACGCTGAAAATAACGCATTTTCAGCATAATAACTACGTGCGTTAATTCCTAAATATCGGAAAAACAAAGCATTTCAATTTGTAATCGTTAACATTTTGTCGTCAGAAAAAGCGAAAGGAAGTGTAGCTGAGAATGGAAAATTTGCTGCAGAGTGAAAGAGATGCCGGGCAGATTGGTTTTTATAACATCTGACGGTCACCAGTAACTGCGCGGATAAAGCGTTCAGCCTGCATGCGTGAGAAAGCATTCTCTGGTCAGCAATGGGGCTGAAAAGGCGATAAAAAACCCCGCCGCAGGGGCAGGGTTTTCATCAGCAGCTGCTGACCTTACAGGCCAGCGGCTTCACGCAGCAGGGCCGCTTTGTCGGTTTTTTCCCAAGGGAAATGTTCGCGACCAAAGTGACCGTAAGCCGCCGTCTCTTTATAGATTGGGTGCAGCAGATCCAGCATCTGAATCAGACCGTATGGACGCAGGTCGAAGAACTCGCGTACCAGCAGCGTCAGCTGTTCAGTAGAGATTTTCTCAGTGCCGAAGGTTTCCACCATGATTGAGGTTGGTTCAGCCACGCCGATTGCGTAGGAAACCTGGATTTCACAACGGTCAGCCAGACCGGCCGCCACGATGTTTTTCGCCACGTAACGCGCTGCATAGGCTGCAGAGCGGTCAACTTTTGACGGATCTTTACCCGAGAACGCACCGCCACCGTGACGCGCCATGCCGCCGTAAGTATCCACGATGATTTTACGACCGGTCAGACCGCAATCGCCCATCGGGCCGCCGATCACAAAGCGACCGGTTGGGTTGATGTGATATTTGGTTGAGGCGCTCAGCCATTCTGCTGGCAGAACCGGCTTGATGATCTCTTCCATCACCGCTTCCTGCAGATCTTTCTGGCTGATGGATTCCGCGTGCTGGGTAGAGAGCACGACGGCATCAATGCCGACGATTTTGCCATCGTCATACTGGAAAGTGACCTGGCTCTTGGCATCCGGACGCAGCCACGGCAGGGTGCCGTTTTTACGCACTTCAGCCTGACGCTGCACCAGACGGTGCGCATAGGTCACCGGCGCAGGCATCAGCACGTCTGTTTCGTTAGTGGCGTAGCCGAACATCAGGCCCTGATCGCCCGCGCCCTGTTCCAGCGGATCGGTACGGTCAACGCCCTGATTGATATCCTGAGACTGTTTACCAATCGCGCTTAATACCGCACAGGAGTTGGCATCAAAGCCCATATCGGAATGAACATAGCCGATTTCACGTACGGTCTTGCGGGTGATCTCTTCGATATCGACCCAGGCGCTGGTGGTGATTTCACCGCCAACCAGCACCATACCGGTTTTAACGTAAGTTTCGCAGGCCACGCGCGCTTTCGGATCCTGTTCAAGGATCGCATCCAGCACAGCATCGGAGATCTGGTCGGCGATTTTATCGGGATGTCCTTCTGATACGGACTCGGACGTAAAAAGGTGTTTAGCCATTCTGTTCTTTACCTTAAATATGGTTTGAGTACGACTGCATAGCGCCAGTGAGGTTGTCTGACCTGACGCCCCTTCAGGCAAAGCCGCGAGCAGTGAGGTTGTGTCAGCACAGCGGGCCAACACCGCCTGGATAGTAACCTGTTTAGATGGAAAACCATCTGGACGGCTATTTTAGGATAGAGGGTAAACCAATTACCAGCCCTTTTTCTGTTTCAGCATTTAACCTGTTATCGTTATCGACATAATTTGCTGACACTTCACGCAATTCCCGGATAATCTTTTTGCATTTTAGGGCCGTAAACGGTATAAAACGCCGCTGCTTCGAGAGCAGCAGCAAGAATGACGCCACTCTCTGCGTCGCGCCTGTCGGACTCTGATCTGGCTTTCACCCAGGTTGTTTTCCATGTGCCCCTGGCATATGCGGAGGTGATACAAGTAATGAACCACGCTTTTTCTTTTTCCGGTTCTCTGCGCTGCGGCGTGGCGCTGGCTCTCTCCTGCTTCCCATCTGTTTCTCTTTTCTGCCGACACGACGTCCGATGCGGTAATTTTACCGACACAGGCGCCGGCTAATCTTTATCTCTGCTCGATCGGTTTTGTCTCTTCTCTGCGCCCGCGCAGCGGAACGACGCAGATTATCCATGGTCAATAGTGATCGGTTAAATGTTCTCTGTTTCAACGGAGATGGCCAGGGTGTTTTACACTTAACTCTCATGTGTGAATCGCGCTGACGGCAATGTCAGGTGAACAGGACAGTGGATTTAATGTGGCAACAGGTTTTCAGATTAGCGGCCATAAAGCCGGTTAACAGTTCTATCTTTCAACGGAAAATTGAGGTTCGCGATGTCTGACGACATGAAGAATATCAAAGGTTCGTCAGCTGGCGAACAGGGTACACTCCGCTCCATGCAGGAGGTTGCAATGAACGATCAGGATGCGAGCAAAATGTTGCGTACGTACAACATCGCCTGGTGGGGCAACAACTATTACGACGTTAACGAACTGGGCCACATCAGTGTCTGCCCCGATCCGGACCGTCCGGATGTGCGCGTTGATTTAGCCCGCCTGGTGAAAGAGCGCGAAGCGCAGGGCCAGCGTCTGCCCGCCTTGTTCTGCTTCCCGCAGATCCTGCAGCATCGTCTGCGTTCGATTAACGCCGCCTTTAAGCGTGCGCGTGAATCTTACGGTTACAAAGGCGACTACTTCCTGGTTTACCCGATCAAAGTTAACCAGCACAAACGCGTCATCGAATCGCTGATTCACTCTGGGGAACCGCTGGGACTGGAAGCAGGTTCCAAAGCAGAGCTGATGGCGGTGCTGGCGCACGCCGGACAGACCCGTTCAGTGATCGTCTGTAACGGCTATAAAGACCGCGAATATATTCGTCTGGCGCTGATCGGCGAGAAGATGGGCCACAAGGTCTATCTGGTGCTGGAGAAGATGACAGAAGTCCGGCTGGTGCTGGAAGAAGCGGAGCGTCTGAATGTGGTGCCGCGTCTCGGTATCCGTGCGCGTCTGGCTTCTCAGGGCTCCGGTAAATGGCAGTCGAGCGGCGGCGAAAAGTCGAAGTTTGGCCTGTCTGCGACCCAGGTGCTGAAGCTGGTTGAGATCATGCGTGAAGCGGGTCGCATCGACAGCCTGCAACTGCTGCACTTCCATCTGGGTTCGCAGATGTCCAATATCCGCGACATCGCCACCGGTGTGCGTGAGTCGGCGCGCTTCTACGTCGAACTGGCGAAGCTGGGCGTTAATATCAAATGTTTCGACGTCGGCGGCGGTCTCGGCGTCGATTACGAAGGCACACGCTCGCAGTCGGACTGCTCGGTCAACTATGGCCTGAATGAGTACGCCAACAATGTGATCTGGGCGATTGGTGCGGCCTGTGATGAGCACGGTCTGGACCATCCGACGGTGATCACCGAGTCCGGTCGTGCCGTGACCGCGCACCACACGGTGCTGGTCTCCAACATCATCGGTGTGGAGCGTAACGAGTTCAGCGAACCCGAAACGCCGGATGCGGATGCGCCGCGCCCGATCCTCAGCATGTGGGAAACCTGGCAGGAGATGCACGAGCCGGACACCCGTCGTTCGCTGCGTGAATGGCTGCATGACAGCCAGATGGATCTGTCTGATATCCACACCGGCTACGCGTCCGGCACTTACGATCTCAAACAGCGTTCATGGGCTGAGCAGCTCTATCTGAGCATCTGCCACTACATTCAGCAGCATCTGGATCCCAGCAACCGTGCGCACCGTCCGATCATCGACGAACTGCAGGAGCGTATGGCGGATAAGATCTACGTTAACTTCTCGCTGTTCCAGTCGATGCCGGATGCGTGGGGTATCGATCAGCTGTTCCCGGTTCTGCCGCTGGAAGGGCTGAACAAGAAGCCGGAGCGTCGTGCCGTGCTGCTCGACATCACCTGTGACTCTGATGGCACCATCGATCACTACGTGGATGGCGACGGTATCGCGACCACCATGCCGATGCCGCAATATGACGTTGATAACCCGCCAATGCTGGGCTTCTTCATGGTCGGGGCGTATCAGGAAATCCTGGGCAACATGCACAACCTGTTCGGTGACACCGAAGCGGTGGATGTCTACGCACGCGAAAATGGCGAAGTTGAAGTGCAGCTTTCGGATGAAGGTGACACCGTGGCTGACATGCTGCGTTATGTGCAGCTTGATCCTAACGAGCTGATGGCGCTGTTCCGCAATCAGGTGCAGGCGTCCGATCTCGACGACGAACTGCGCGCGCAGTTCCTGGAAGAGTTTGAGAGCGGCCTCTACGGATACACCTATTTAGAAGATGAGTAATCGGCCCTGGCAGCCCGCAATCGCATATTGCAGTTGCCGTTAACTATGTCGATAATCTGAACCACTCAATCCCTTCCTCGTCGGGCCTAACGACGCGGAGGGGATTTTTTTCATCTCAACCTTAATGGCATGCGGGCCTCGCCCGACTTACGCACATAGAGAGAGCAATTATGTATAACACGCTTGGCAATCAGTACGACAACTCCCTGGTTTCTAACGCCTTTGGCTTCATGCGTTTTCCGCTGAATTTCCAGCCTTACGACAGCGACGCCGAGTGGGTTATCACCGGCGTGCCGTTTGATGCCGCCACTTCCGGTCGTCCGGGCAGCCGCCTGGGTCCGGGCGCAATCCGTCAGATCTCAACTAATCTGGCCTGGGAAGGCTGCCGCTGGCCGTGGGATTTCGACCTGCGTCAGCGTCTGAACGTCGTCGACTGTGGCGATCTGGTTTACGCCTTCGGCGATTCGCAGGATCTTTCTGACAAGTTACAGGCCCATGCGGAAAAACTGCTGGCCAATGGCAAGCGCATGATGACCTTTGGCGGTGACCACTACGTTACGCTGCCTCTGCTGCGCGCCCATGCGAAACATTTCGGCAAGATGGCGCTGGTGCATTTCGATGCCCATACCGATACCTACTCCAACGGCCCGACCTTTGACCACGGCACCATGTTCTTTACCGCGCCGAAAGAGGGTCTGATCGATCCACAGCACTCCGTGCAGATCGGTATCCGTACCGAGTTCGACAGGAGCCTGGGCTTCAACGTGCTGGATGCGGCGCAGGTTAATGACCGCAGCGTTGACGATATCCTCGCCGAAGTAAAACGCACCGTCGGCGATCTGCCGGTTTACCTGACCTTCGACATCGACTGCCTGGATCCGGCCCATGCGCCTGGCACCGGCACACCGGTCATTGGCGGCCTGACCACCGATAAAGCGACCAAGCTGATTCGTGGCCTGCAGGGCATGAACATTGTCGGCATGGATCTGGTGGAAGTGGCACCGGGTTACGATCACGCCGATCTGACAGCACTGGCGGCGGCGACGCTGGCACTGGATATGCTGCATGTTCAGGCCGTGAACAAGGGCTAATCCCATTCTGAGCCTGCCGGGCCAACCCGGCAGGCTTTGCGCTGCCACCTGAAGCGGCGCAGTGTCAGTAACGGTCACCATCCGCTTTTTCCCCTCCGGATTTTTCTCCCGCTTTTGATAGCGCACGCGCCTCAGGCGTAACCACGCATCAGCAACTAAACTGACTGATATCAATTCTCAACGTGGAGGCAATTATGGGCTTTCTGGATGAACTGGCGGGAGCGCTGCAGGGCAACCAAAGCGACGGGCATCTGCCTGGGCAGTTGCAGGCGGTCTGGCACTGGGTACAGGAGCAGGGCGGCATCGAAGTGCTGCTGCAAAAATTCCAGCAGGGCGGGCTGGGTGAGGTGTTTGGTTCGTGGATCGGCACCGGGACGAATCAGCCGGTAGAACACAGCGACATCCACTCGGCGTTTGGTGAGGCGGAACTGCAGTCACTGGCGGATAAGCTGGGAACCGACGTGAAAGGCGCAGCGGGCACGCTGGCAGTTATCCTGCCGCAGCTGATTGATAAGATGTCACCGCAGGGGCATATGGATGAAGCCTCACTGCACGAGAACAAACTCGATTTAGGTTCGATGGTGGATCAGATATTCAAACGTTAGGCCACAGATACTGACCTGACACGCTCTGCAGGCGCATGCACAATGCACGCGCCTGCCGTCCGTATTACTTCGCGTCAGCAGCAATACGTTCGCGGATGTGCTCGGCGCGCGCTTCAGAAGCCGGGTGCGAGTCAAACATCGAGCTCTGACGTCCCTGTTCCAGTTTCGCCAGTTTCTCAAAGCTGGTGACCAGGCCTTCCGGGTTGATGTTGCGCTTCTTCATCAAATCGTAGGAGTAGTCATCCGCCTGTGATTCCTGTGTCTGGGAGAACTGCGCATTGACCAGTTTTTCCCCCATCTCACCCAGTTGCGACTGCGACAGTGAACCGATCACGCCGCCCACTGAGGCTGCTGCCGTGCGGGCTGCGGTCGTGGCATACGCCAGTTGCATCGCCTTGCGCGTATGACCTAACGCCACGTGCCCCATCTCATGACCCAGCACGCCTTCCACTTCATTGTCAGTCATCATATCCATCAGGCCGCTATAAACGCGGATACAGCCGTTGGCCATCGCCCAGGCGTTAACATCTTTGGTCTGATAGACCTTGTAGTTAGCCGGGACGCCGTTGATGTTGTCGCCCAGCGCGGCCGCAATCTTGTTCAGACGCTGCTGATACTCACTGTTCGCAGGCGCAACCTGATTATCTTTGTCCATCTGCTCACAGGATTTATCGCTCAGCTGCTTAACCTGATCGTCGCTCAGGGTGTACGCCTGAAACGCCTGCGCGCCCGACTGCATCAGTCCATTATTGTCTAAACCCTGACAGCCGCTGAGCAGCGTTGCCAGCCCAAGCGCTAACACCGTTTTCTGGATTTTCATGCTCTATCCCATTCATAACAAGGTAAGAAAAACAAACACCTGAAACTCAGTCAGGTGAATAAACGATTTGGTTATAGCGTGCCAGTCTGCACTTTGCTAGCAGAGTTGGCCGGAAAAGCCATACGAAGCGGTTACATTTAGCGTTTTACAGCATGTACTTTTGCCCCGATTTTCATGTACATTGATGGGCAACTTTTTCCTTGTTTTGCCCACTAACTCATTAATAACAATAAGTTAAGGCGCGAAGCATTAATCCGACCTGGAGTAGAAAATGCCCTCTCGTAAAGAGCTTGCCAACGCCATTCGTGCGTTAAGTATGGATGCAGTACAGAAAGCGAAATCGGGACATCCGGGTGCCCCAATGGGCATGGCGGACATCGCTGAAGTACTCTGGCGCGGCTACCTGAACCACAACCCAACCAACCCGCTGTGGGCCGACCGCGACCGTTTCGTTCTGTCTAATGGTCACGGCTCCATGCTGATCTATAGCCTGCTGCACCTGACCGGCTACGATCTGCCACTGAGCGAGCTGGAAAACTTCCGCCAGCTGCACTCAAAAACTCCAGGTCACCCTGAATATGGCTACACCGTGGGCGTTGAAACCACCACCGGCCCGCTGGGGCAGGGCATCGCGAACGCAGTCGGCTTCGCCATTGCGGAACGCACGCTGGCCGCACAGTTCAACCGTCCGGGTCATGACATCGTAGACCACAACACCTATGTCTTCATGGGCGATGGCTGCATGATGGAAGGTATTTCGCACGAAGTCTGCTCACTGGCGGGTACGCTGAAGCTGGGCAAACTGGTTGCGTTCTATGATGACAACGGCATCTCTATCGACGGTCACATTGATGGCTGGTTCACCGATGACACCGCGAAGCGCTTTGAAGCGTACGGCTGGCACGTGGTGCGCGGCGTTGATGGTCACGATGCGGACGCGATTGCGAAAGCGATCGACGAAGCGAAAAGCGTCAGCGACAAGCCTTCACTGCTGATGTGCAAAACCGTTATCGGCTTTGGTTCACCGAACAAAGCGGGTACGCATGATTCACACGGCGCACCACTGGGTGATGATGAAGTGGCACTGACCCGCAAACAGCTGGGCTGGAACCACGCGCCATTCGTTATTCCTTCTGACATCTATGCAGAGTGGGACGCGAAAGAAGCGGGCCAGGCAAAAGAGTCTGCATGGGATGAGAAATTCGCTGCGTATGCGCAGGCACATCCTGAACTGGCTGCCGAGTTCAAACGTCGCGTTAGCAACGAACTGCCCGCTAACTGGCAGGAAGAGTCGCAGAAGTTCGTTGAACAGCTGCAGGCGAACCCGGCGAAGATCGCCAGCCGTAAAGCCTCACAGAACGCTATCGAAGCTTTCGGTAAAATCCTGCCGGAGTACCTGGGCGGCTCAGCCGACCTGGCACCGAGCAACCTGACTATCTGGTCTGGCTCTAAGCCAATCAACGAAGATGCAGCGGGTAACTACATCCATTACGGCGTGCGCGAGTTCGGTATGACCGCTATCGCTAATGGCCTGGCGCTGCATGGCGGCTTCCTGCCGTACACCGCCACCTTCCTGATGTTCGTTGAATATGCGCGTAATGCAGCGCGTATGGCGGCACTGATGAAGATCCGTCAGATCATGGTCTACACCCACGATTCTATCGGTCTGGGCGAAGATGGTCCGACGCACCAGCCGGTTGAGCAGATGGCGAGCCTGCGTACCACACCAAACATGAGCCTGTGGCGTCCATGTGACCAGGTTGAATCTGCCGTGGCGTGGAAATATGCCATCGAACGTCAGGATGGCCCGACAGCACTGATCTTCTCTCGTCAGAACCTGGCGCAGCAGGAACGTGACGCTGCACAGCTGGCTAACGTGGCACGTGGCGGTTATGTACTGAAAGATTGCGACGGCACCCCTGAGCTGATCCTGATCGCTACCGGTTCAGAAGTTGAGCTGGCTGTCGGTGCATGGGACAAACTCACCAGCGAAGGCCGTAAAGTGCGCGTGGTCTCTATGCCCTCAACGGATGCTTTCGACAAGCAGAGCGATGAGTACCGCGAATCCGTACTGCCGAAAGCGGTCAGCGCGCGCGTCGCTATCGAAGCGGGCATCGCGGATTACTGGTTCAAATACACCGGCCTGAACGGCGCTATCGTGGGTATGACCAGCTTCGGCGAATCTGCACCTGCGGATCAGCTGTTTGAACTGTTTGGCTTCACCGTCGACAACGTGGTCGCGAAAGCGAAGGCGCTGCTGGCGTAAAAACCGGCCAGGCGGGTCTGTTCCCGTCTGGCAGTGAAACAAGAGGGGCGAAATTTTCGTCCCTTTCTTTATTATTCCTCCAGTAATAACTGACTATGGCCCGAATTTGTGACGCAGATCCAAATTTAAGCAGTCAGATTGATCACAGTCATTCCTGTTATTCCTTCCTTCTATTATTGTGGCTGAACCGTTTCAGTCGCTGTGCACACCGCCCTGATTTCGGACAATGCCGGGTAAGAATCTCCTGTACAAAATGCAGTGAAACGCTCAGGCTAACGGCACGTTTTTTTCAGTCTGACGTGGCAGGAGAGAAATGACGGTACGGGTAGCGATAAATGGTTTTGGCCGGATTGGACGCAACGTCCTGCGCGCGCTCTATGAAACGGGCCGGCGTGCAGAGATCACCGTGGTCGCCATTAACGAGCTGGCAGAAGCCACCGGTATGGCGCATCTGCTGAAATACGATACCAGCCATGGCCGTTTTGCTTTCGACGTCCGTCAGGAGCGCGATGTGATGTGGGTGGGGGGTGATACCCTGCGTATTCTGCACCGTGCAGACATTGCCGATTTGCCCTGGCGTGAACTCGACGTGGATGTGGTGCTGGACTGTACCGGCGTCTATGGCTCGCGGGCTGATGGCGAAGCGCACCTGCAGGCTGGCGCTAAAAAAGTGCTGTTCTCTCATCCCGGCGGCAACGATCTCGACGCCACGGTGGTGTATGGCGTTAACCAGCAGGCACTGACCGCCAGTGACCGCATCGTCTCCAACGCCTCCTGTACGACGAACTGCATTATTCCGGTGATTAAGCTGCTGGATGATGCGTTTGGAATCGAATCCGGCACTGTCACTACGATCCACTCGGCGATGCACGATCAGCAGGTGATCGACGCCTATCACAGCGATCTGCGCCGCACACGTGCAGCCAGTCAGTCGATCATCCCGGTAGATACGCGTCTGGCGGCTGGCATTACCCGTATTTTTCCGAAATTCAACGATCGCTTTGAGGCGATAGCCGTTCGCGTCCCGACGATTAACGTGACGGCCATTGATCTCAGCGTTTCTGTGCATAACGCGGTGACAGCGTGTGATGTTAACACCCTGTTGCGGAGCGCGGCAGAAGGGGCATTTCGTGGTATAGTTGACTATACGGAATTACCGTTAGTCTCAGTAGATTTTAACCATGATCCGCACAGTGCCATTGTGGATGGAACACAAACGCGGGTCAGCGGTCAACACCTTATCAAGACCCTGGTCTGGTGTGACAACGAATGGGGCTTTGCTAACCGAATGCTCGACACGACGTTAGCGATGGCCGCAAGCGGTTTCAGGTAAGACGCGGTTTGCGTCTGGCAAAACTTATGAGAATCAACGAGAGGGTTCACCATGTCTGTAATTAAGATGACCGATCTGGATCTGGCTGGCAAACGCGTTCTGATCCGTGCCGATCTGAACGTACCAGTTAAAGAAGGTAAAGTGACGTCTGATGCACGTATCCGTGCTTCTCTGCCAACCATTGAAGCGGCGTTGAAACAGGGCGCGAAAGTAATGGTTACCTCCCACCTGGGTCGTCCGACCGAAGGTGAGTACAACGAAGAGTTCTCGCTGCTGCCGGTAGTTAACTACCTGAAAGAGAAGCTGAGCGGCACCAATGTGACCCTGGCAAAAGATTACCTCGATGGCGTTGAAGTCGGCGCTGGCGAACTGGTGGTGCTGGAAAACGTTCGCTTCAACAAAGGCGAAAAGAAAGACGACGAAGCACTGTCTAAAAAATATGCTGCGCTGTGCGACGTATTTGTGATGGACGCCTTTGGTACTGCGCACCGTGCGCAGGCGTCTACCCACGGCGTCGGCAAATTTGCTCCTATCGCCTGTGCCGGTCCGCTGCTTTCTGCAGAACTGGAAGCGCTGGGTAAAGTTATGAGTAACCCGGAACGTCCGCTGGTGGCTGTTGTTGGCGGTTCTAAAGTCTCTACCAAATTTGACGTGCTGCAGTCTCTGGTCAAAATCGCGGACACCGTGATTGTGGGCGGCGGTATTGCTAACACCTTCGTGGCTATCGACAACAATGTCGGTAAATCACTCTATGAACCAGACTTCGTTGAAGCGGCCAAAGGCCTGCGCGATCAGCACGGTATCCCGGTTCCGACTGACTCACGCGTCGGCACAGAATTCTCTGAAACTGCGCCAGCGACCGTGAAAAAGGTTTCGGAAGTGGCGGATAACGAAGAGATTATGGACTTTGGTGACGAAACCGCACAGGCGATGGCGGCTATCCTGAAGGATGCTAAAACCATCCTGTGGAACGGCCCGGTGGGCGTGTTTGAGTTCCCTAACTTCCGTAAAGGCACCGAGATCGTGGCGAACGCCATTGCAGACAGCGATGCCTTCTCTGTTGCTGGCGGTGGCGATACCTTAGCGGCTATCGACCTGTTCGGCATTGAAGACAAAATTTCCTACATCTCTACCGGCGGCGGCGCGTTCCTTGAATTCGTTGAAGGCAAAAAACTGCCTGCAGTTGCTATGCTGGAAGAGCGTGCGAAGCAGTAATCCTTTGGGGGCGATGCCTGGCGGCATCGCCTGAAGTCTTGCCCGTCTGGGCGTTTAAATCGATGTTCCCGAGCGGGAACAACGGTCACGAAACAGGACACAATCATGTCTAAAATTTTTGATTTCGTAAAACCCGGCGTTGTCACTGGTGATGACGTACAGAAGATCTTCAAAGTTGCGAAAGAGAACAAATTCGCACTGCCAGCCGTAAACTGCGTCGGCACCGACTCTATCAATGCCGCACTGGAAGCCGCTGCGAAAGTTAAAGCGCCAATCATCATCCAGTTCTCTAACGGCGGTGCTGCATTTATCGCGGGTAAAGGCTTCAAGACTGATAAACCACAGGGCGCGGCCATTTTCGGCGCTATCGCGGGTGCACACCATGTTCACCTGATGGCTGAGCAGTATGGCGTGCCGGTTATCCTGCACACCGACCACTGTGCCAAGAAACTGCTGCCATGGATCGACGGTCTGCTGGACGCGGGTGAAGAGTATTTCCAGAAAAACGGTAAACCACTGTTCTCTTCTCACATGATCGACCTGTCAGAAGAGTCTCTGGAAGAGAACATCGAGATCAGCAGCAAATACCTGGCGCGTATGGCGAAACTCGACATGACGCTGGAAATCGAACTGGGCTGCACCGGTGGTGAAGAAGATGGCGTGGATAACAGCCACATGGACGCTTCTGCACTCTACACTCAGCCGGAAGATGTGAACTACGCGTATGAAAAACTGCATGCGATTAGCCCGCGCTTCACCATTGCGGCTTCATTCGGTAACGTACACGGCGTTTACAAGCCAGGTAACGTGAAACTGACCCCGACCATTCTGCGCGATTCGCAGAAATATGTGTGTGAAAAACATGGCCTGCCGCACAACGCGCTGGACTTCGTTTTCCACGGCGGTTCAGGTTCTTCAGCTGCAGAAATCGAAGAGTCTATCAGCTACGGCGTGATCAAGATGAACATCGATACCGATACCCAGTGGGCAACCTGGGACGGCATCCTGCAGTACTACAAAAAGAACGAAGGCTATCTGCAGTCGCAGCTGGGTAACCCGGAAGGCGACGACAAGCCAAACAAAAAATACTACGACCCACGTGTCTGGCTGCGTTCTGCCCAGGCCTCTATGGTCGTGCGTCTGGAGCAGGCTTTCAAAGAGCTTAACGCTGTCGACGTGCTGTAACTGACATTCAGTTATCGTACAAAAAAGGCCCGAAAGGGCCTTTTTTTATGCAAAATTTTCGTAAAAACGCGCTTTAAAGCCTGACGGTTTGGCGCTTAAGGGGATAATTGATTACCCTTGATGGCAGGGTGTCGGATGTCATCTGGCAGTTTTTTCATTCCCGGTGGGAATCTAACAACAGGGCTTATTAATGGAAGATTTACACGTCGTCGACGGCTTAAATAACGCAGGTAACTGGCTGATTCGCAATCAGGCGCTGATCATCAGCTATGCCGTGAATATCGTTGCCGCTATCGCCATCATCATTATCGGGATGGTCATCGCCCGTATCATCTCTAATGCCGTAAATCGCCTGCTGCGCGCCCGTCATATCGACGCGACTGTGGCAGACTTCCTCTCCGCGCTGGTGCGCTATGGCGTTATCGCGTTTACCATTATCGCAGCCCTGGGACGCATTGGAGTACAGACTGCCTCGGTGATTGCTGTACTGGGTGCTGCTGGTCTGGCAGTTGGTCTGGCCTTACAGGGATCGCTCTCAAACCTGGCCGCAGGCGTCCTGCTGGTCACCTTCCGCCCGTTCCGTACAGGCGAGTTTGTTGATCTGGGCGGCGTGATGGGCACCGTACTGCATGTGCAGATTTTCTCCACTACGCTCCGGACCGGGGATGGCAAAATTGTGGTGGTGCCAAACGGTAAAATTATCAGCGGAAACATCGTTAACTTCTCGCGTGAGCCGGTTCGTCGCAATGAATTTATCATTGGCGTCGCTTATGAAGCGGATGTGGATGAAGTCATTGCCTTACTGCAGCAGGTCGTTGAAGCCGACAGCCGTGTATTGAAAGAGAAGGGTATTCAAATTGGTCTTAACGAACTGGCTGCTTCTTCCATGAACTTTGTGGTGCGTTGCTGGAGCAACAGCGGAGACCTGCAGGACGTTTACTGGGATCTGCTGAAGAACTTCAAACGTGCGCTGGATAGCAAAGGAATTGGTATTCCTTATCCGCAGATGGATGTGCATCTGCATCAGAAATCCGTGCCTGAAGCCGTCGAAACGCAGGTTCAGTGACAATAAAAATCGATCAATGGGCGGCGACCGTCGCCCATTAATTTTGCTAATCGCAGATTAATTCTTTCAATTTCCGCTAATCATTTCCTCTCTTTATACTTCTTCGCATCTGACCATGTGAGGACGTAATGCTGTGATATCTCTCTACTTTCAGGGGCTTGCCCTCGGCGCCGCGCTGATACTGCCGCTGGGGCCGCAAAACGCATTTGTGATGAATCAGGGTGTAAAACGTCAGTACCATCTGATGACGGCGGCACTCTGCTCGCTGAGCGATATTCTGCTGATATGCGGCGGCATCTTTGGCGGCAGCGCCTTGTTGAGCCAGTCTCCGCTGCTGCTGATGGTCATCACCTGGGCGGGCGTGGCTTTTCTGCTGTGGTATGGCTGGGGCGCGTTGCGCAGTGCTTTTCGCGGTGAGGCCGATCTGACGGATGGTGCGCCGTTAAAGCAGAGCAGGGGACGCATCATTGCGACGCTGCTGGCGGTAACCTGGCTCAATCCGCACGTCTACCTCGACACCTTTGTGGTGCTGGGCAGTCTTGGCGGTCAGTTGCCGACTACCACGGCGCGTCAGTGGTTCGCGCTGGGCACCATCAGTGCGTCGATCCTCTGGTTCTTTGGCCTGGCCCTGCTGGCCGCGTGGCTCTCACCGCGCCTGCGTACCGCGAAAGCCCAGCGCATTATTAACCTGCTGGTGGGTGCGGTAATGTGGTTTATCGCCCTGCAGCTGGCGCGCCAGGGCATTGCCGGTTTTTGATCCCGGCTGCGATCCGCGCCAGTAATTGCCGCACCGCAGGCGAACTTTTGCCATAATGACCACTCAAAGCATGGCGCATACCGATGCGCTTTTGGGCTTCGCCGGTTGGAAGCCGTCATAGTGACCTTTTCAAGGAGGACTTTCATGAAACTGAAAGCATTGGCTCTGGCCGCAATCATGAGCGCCGGGGCATTGCCTGGCGTACACGCTGATGAGTTACCGAACGGACCGCACGTGGTGACCTCAGGCAAGGCAACGGTCGATGCCCGTCCCGATATCGCGACGCTCTCAATCGTGGTGAACGTGTCGTCGAAAGATGCTGCAGATGCGAAAAAGCAGGCGGATAGCCGGGTTGCGCAATATTTCGATTTTCTGCAGAAAAACGGCATTGAGAAGAAAGATATCGATGCAGCTAACCTGAGCACACAGCCTGAGTACGATTACACCAAAGAGGGTAAATCGGTACTGAAAGGCTATCGCGCGGTGCGTCAGGTGCAGGTCACCCTGCGTCAACTGGACAAGCTGAACGATCTGCTGGACGGGGCGCTGAAGTCTGGTCTGAATGAGGTACGCAGCGTTGAGTTAGGCGTGGCAAACCCGGAAAGCTACAAAGATCAGGCGCGTAAAGCCGCGATTAAGAACGCGACTCAGCAGGCCTCACAGCTGGCTGAAGGCTTCAACGCGAAGCTGGGATCCATCTACAGCATTCGTTATCAGGTTGCCAACTATCAGCCGATGCCAATGAACCGCATGTATAAAGCGGCAGCCGCGGCAGATACGTCGGCGCAGGAAACCTACGATCAGCAGAGCATCAACTTTGACGATCAGGTAGATGTGGTGTTTGAGCTCAAGCCCAACACGCCATAATGCAAAACGGAGCTGATGTCCCGTTTGAGATTGTTGACAAAACCTGGCCTGGTTCGCTGTGAGACGGTGCCTGCACAGGAAACAGGGTCAGATCGGAAAGTCGCTAAGGCCAATCCCTGGCCGCTCGGCCCGCACAATTACGCACCTCATCCCTGAGGTGCGCCCGTGACCGGACCAACGCGTTGCGTTGTTCAAAAACGCTCCCGGCGTTTTTGTCCCAGGCCGCGGGACGCTTTCCTCTTCTGACCCTGTTCCCTTCGCGTTTAACTTTTCTGTTGTTGTAAGACTCCTGGTTATCCCGATTTGTCAGCAACAAAAACGGGGCTTTCGCCCCGTTTTTGTTTTCAGGCTGCCACGTCATCCTGCCGCAGCACCCGATGTCCATGCGCAATCAGCGCATCGGTCACCCGACGCATTAAGCGGCTCTCCGGCGCAAACCGATGCCAGTAGAGCATCCGGCGCTGACACAATCCCGGCGTCAAATCTATTAACTCACCGCTTGCCAGCTCACGCTCAATCTGAAGATGCGGGATCATACAGCAGGTTGAACCCTGCCGCGCCATCTGCACAAAGGCTTCAGAGGAGTTCACGATGTGGCAGGGCACGCTGCCGGGTGAAAGATCAAAGTTCTGCTGCAGGAAGGCCTGATGCATATCATCAAGATGGTCAAACGCCACCGCAGGCGCTTTCAGCAGGGCTGAGCGCGTGACGCCGTTAGGAAAGAAGCGATCGGCAAAGTCGCGTGACGCGACAAACAGATAGTCGAGAGCACCGAGCTGATCCACCAGACAACTCGGTAGCGGCTGCGGCTGAATACTCACAGCACCGACTACTTCACCCCGACGCAGACGCTCCTGAGTGCGGGTTTCATCTTCGACCTGCAGATTCAGACGGACAGGGGAATCTGCCAGCACATCTTTCAGCGCAGGCAGCAGCCAGGTCGCCAGACTGTCGGCATTGACCGCCAGCGACAGCAGCAGCGGCGTGGTGCCACTGTTCTCATCGCCCAGCCACTCCTCTTCCAGCAGCTCTACCTGATGCAGTAACGCCAGCAGTTTTTGCCCCTGTTCAGTCGGACGCGGCGGCACGGTGCGCACCAGCAGCGGCTGACCAAACAGGTTCTCCAGCTGCTTGATACGCTGTGAAACCGCCGATTGGGTGATACACAACTTTTGTGCGGCACGCTCAAAGCCGCGTTCGCGGATCACTGAATCCAGCGCCTGAAGCGTTCGATAATCCGGGCGTTTCATTCTTCTTCTCTCTCCTTCAGGGTGGACGTCACTATGCCACAAAAGTGTCACCTGTGATGGCTCGCTTGTTTTTTGTGGGCTGGCTTCCAAAGCGTTAAATCCACGTCGGACAGCCGAGCATTTTCAGCAAGCCTTGTTTTATACTACGCGCACTTCGTTGTCGCACAGGTTTTAAACATACCATGACCCAGGATGAACTGAAAAAAGCCGTTGGCTGGGCTGCACTTGACTATGTGCAGCCGGGCACCGTTGTTGGTGTAGGCACCGGATCCACCGCTGCCCACTTTATTGATGCGCTGGCCACGGTCAGGCATCAGATCGAAGGTGCCGTCTCCAGCTCCGACGCCTCTACCCAGAAGCTGAAAAGCCTGGGCATTCAGGTGTTCGATCTGAACGAGATTGACCTGCTGTCGGTTTACGTTGATGGCGCGGATGAGATCAACCCACAGATGCAGATGATCAAAGGCGGCGGCGCAGCGCTGACGCGTGAAAAGATCGTGGCCGCGGTGGCCGAGACCTTTATCTGCATCGCTGACGCCTCAAAAGAGGTCGATGTGCTGGGGCGTTTTCCGCTGCCGGTCGAAGTGATTCCGATGGCGCGCAGTTACGTGGCGCGTCAGCTGGTGAAAATGGGCGGCTTACCTGAGTATCGTCAGAACGTGGTGACCGATAACGGCAACATTATTCTTGATGTGCATAATCTGCGCATTCTCGATCCGATTGAGCTCGAAAAAACCATCAATGCCTTGCCTGGCGTCGTTACCGTTGGCCTTTTTGCCGCGCGCGGTGCCGATATCGCATTGATTGGCGGTCCTGATGGCGTGAAGACCATCAAAAAATGATCTGTCTGGCGCTGTAAAGGCGCCGGTTATTTCTGCCTGCAAATCATCTTTTCTCACGTCGGTGAAATTTGGTGACTTATGTCACATAACCGTCATCGACAGTAGGTTCGTTCTCTCTTCATCGCTGACATCATGATTTTGTCCGGCAATGTGCTGCTGTCAGCCATTGCCGTGCTGGCTGCCGGGCAATCGTTTGTATTGCCGGACGCGATTTTTTTGATATTTTGACAGAAGGCTGGCTTATGGTAGTCCTCATTGAATGCTGAATAGGATCGGGAAATGGCAAAGGTATCACTGGAAAAAGATAAGATTAAGTTCCTGCTGGTGGAAGGTGTCCATCAGAGCGCGCTGGAGAATCTGCGGGCTGCAGGCTACACCAACATCGAATTCCACAAGGGCGCACTGGACTCCGACGCGTTAAAAGCATCGATCCGCGATGCGCACTTCATTGGTATCCGTTCCCGCTCCCAGCTCACTGAAGAGATTTTTGCGGCGGCTGAAAAGCTGGTTGCCGTTGGCTGTTTCTGTATCGGCACTAACCAGGTTGATCTGCAGGCGGCTGCGAGCCGGGGTATTCCGGTATTCAATGCGCCGTTCTCGAATACCCGCTCGGTGGCAGAGCTGGTCATTGGTGAGATGCTGCTGATGCTGCGTGGCATCCCCGAAGCGAATGCGAAAGCACACCGTGGTATCTGGAATAAGATTGCCAAAGGCTCATTTGAAGCGCGTGGTAAAAAGCTGGGTATTATCGGTTACGGTCATATCGGGATGCAGCTGGGCGTGCTGGCAGAAAGCCTGGGTATGCATGTTTTCTTCTACGACATTGAAAACAAGCTGCCGCTGGGTAATGCCACCCAGGTACGCCATCTGGCCGATCTGCTCAACATGAGCGACGTTGTCAGCCTGCACGTGCCGGAAACCGCCTCTACACAGGATATGATCGGTGCAGAGCAATTGGCGCAGATGAAACCCGGTGCGCTGCTGATTAACGCCTCACGTGGCACCGTCGTGGATATTCCGGCGCTGTGTGATGCCCTGGCCAGCAAGCATGTGGGTGGCGCAGCCATCGATGTCTTCCCGACCGAGCCTGCCACCAACAGCGAGCCGTTTATCTCTCCACTGAGTGAGTTCGACAACGTGATCCTGACACCGCACATTGGCGGCTCGACAGAAGAAGCGCAGGAGAACATCGGAATTGAAGTGGCGGGTAAGCTGGCGAAATATTCCGATAACGGCTCGACTCTCTCGGCTGTTAACTTCCCGGAAGTATCACTGCCGATTCACGGTATCAGCGCCAGTCGTCTGCTGCACATCCATGAAAACCGTCCCGGCGTGCTGACGGCCATCAACCAGATCTTCGCAGAGCAGGGCATCAACATCGCCGCGCAGTATCTGCAGACCTCGCCGTTTATGGGTTATGTGGTTATCGACATTGATGCAGAGCCAGAAGTGGCAGAGAACGCACTGCAGCTGATGAAGGCGATTCCGGGCACTATCCGCGCGCGTCTGCTTTACTAAGTGATACCAACCTGGAGAGGCGCTTAGTCGCGTCTCTTCAGGTAGTTAATACAGGCTGTCCCGATTTGCTGTAAGACCGAGACTGCGAAGAGAACACGGTCAGATCGGAAAGACGCAAAAGCCGCCATCCATGGCATGCTCGGCCCGCGCGATTACGCACCTCATCCCTGAGGTGCGCCCGTTGCCGGGCCAACGCGTTGCGTTGTTCAAAAACGCTCCCGGCGTTTTAGTACGCACCTCATACCTGAGGTGCGCCCTTAAAAGGGCCAACGCGTTGCGTTGTTCAAAAACGCTCCCGGCGTTTTTGTCCCTTGCGCGGGACGCTTTTCTCTTATGACCATGTTCCCTGCGCGTTGAGCTATTTCATTGCTGCCAGATGCGCCCAAATATGGGTTTAAGCCGTCTGAAAATCCCGTAACAGTGCTTCTTCTACTCCCACTGCCAGAGCTTTGACGGCGTCATCACCGCTGGCAAAGGCACATCCCATTCTGCAACCGGCAGGCTATCCACCTGCTGACAGTCGTGTGCCAGACCGACGGGCAAAAAACCGTGCTGCCGCCAGTTCTGTAGCGTACGGTCATAGAAGCCGCCGCCCATTCCCAGCCGTTGCCCATGCTGATCAAAGGCCACCAGCGGCACCAGCATCAGATCCAGTTGATCAAGTGTGATCAACTGCCGGATATCGAGCGGCGGTTCAGGAATACGCAGTTTATTCGGGATCAGTGGTGTATCGGGCGAGTAGCGCAGAAACAGTAAATTACCGGGGGAGAAAGGGTGTAAAACCGGCAGATAGACGGCTTTCTTCAGATGCCAGAGCCGGGCAATCAGCGGACGGGTATTCAGCTCACTATCAACCGACAGAAACAGGGCAATATTGCGCGCGGCAGTAACTGGAGCGTAGTTAAGGGCAAGTTCAGCAAGCTGTTCGGCCGCCTGGGCCTGCTGCTCATCCGTCATGGCACGACGCAGATGGCGCACCTGCTGACGAATTTCCTGACGCTGTAACATTGAAGGTGATGACATGGAAGGTTCAGACATGATTTCCCCGCCGTTTAAGCCGCTGTGCAGCGACTATAACATGTCGGTCCGGGGAAAAAAGCAGGACTACAGAAAGGGAGATCTCCGAGATGCCGCCGTAGGCTGTAACCCTTGAACCCTTGGTTCAAGGTGAACATGCCGTCGTAACCATCAGGCTTCTCGGACGAACCGAGCATGCACACAGGTTACAGAGCGTCACATTCTGTTTTTTCGAAATATCGGCTCAGGGGACTGGCCCACATGCAAACATCTCAGAGAAAATTTACCTCACCGTTGCTGTAACGATAGCAACCATGAAGTTTTATTCGAACTTCGCACCCTCACGCTCAGAGATGCGACCTTGCTCAACCAGTGCCTGTTCTATCGTCTGCTGCAACATACGAATACGCTGTTCCATATTAGCAGCATAATCGCGCGTTTTCACTTTCTCTTGCGCCAGCTCGTGGCAGACGTTTAACGCGGCGATGAACACCAGTTGTTCTGTATTTGTGACTCTAGTGCGAACTTTTAGATCTTGCAACCGTTGATTGAGATCTTCAGCCGCGCTATTGAGCGCATCTTGCTGCTCTGGCGGACAATTCACTCTCAACGAACGACCAAAAATTTGTAAATCTACCGGTTGTGCAGACATGCCACCTTCCTGACTGATTACTTCGCTCGCAACTCCCTTAGCAGTCAATGGCTTGGGAGGCGGGCAACTATATAGACCCACGAAATAAGATACAACCCCTTTTCTGGAAACCTTGAGGCAGCTAGTGGTAGCATAACACGAACTTATTCTGCCAACGACGATGAAAACTTATGTCCTTACAGAACGCAACCCCCGATTACAACGCGCTCGCGGCTGTGCTCTCCCAGCAGGGCGTTGGCATGACGCCCGCGGAAATGCATGGCCTGCTGAGCGGGATCCTCTGTGGCGGTAACCAGGACACCAGCTGGAAGACGCTGGTACACGATCTGGCTAACGAAGGCATGGCGTTTTCACACACTCTTGCCGTGCCGCTGGCGGCGCTGCACGAGCACACGGCCACCACGCTTGAAGATGACGGCTTCCTGTTTCAGCTGATGCTGCCTGCTGACGATGACATCACTGTCTTTGACCGCGCAGATGCACTGGCAGGCTGGGTTAACCATTTTCTGCTCGGCCTGGGCGTAACACAGCCTAAACTGGATAAGGTCACCGGCGAAACCGGCGAAGCAATCGACGATTTGCGCACTATCGCCCAGCTTGGTTACGAAGAAGATGAAGACCAGGAAGAGCTGGAGCAGTCGCTGGAAGAGGTGATCGAGTATGTGCGTGTCGCCGCACTGCTGTGCCACGATACGTTTACCCGTCCCCAGCCCACCGCGCCAGAAGTGCAAAAACCGACGCTACACTAATTTCAGGTCAACGCGTTTAACCGGTCAGTTTACAGGGAGTGCAGAGATGATTTCACTGGAACGATACCTGCAGCGTCGTCAGGCGCTGCTGGCAAAGATGGCGCCTGGCAGCGCAGCGCTAATTTTTGCTGCGCCCGAAGTGACGCGCAGTAATGACACGGAATACCCGTTCCGCCAGAGCAGCGACTTCAGCTATTTCACCGGCTTTAACGAGCCGCAGGCACTGCTGGTGCTGATCAAAAGCGATGAAAATCATAATCACAGCGTGCTGTTTAACCGCGTGCGTGACCCGGCAGCAGAAGTCTGGTCTGGCCGTCGGCTGGGCCAGGAGGCGGCTCCCGAAAAACTGGGCGTTGATCGTGCCTTACCCTGGAGTGATATCGGTGAACAACTCCACCTGCTGCTGAATGGCCTTGACGTCATTTACCATGCGCAGGGCGAATATGCCCATGCGGATACGCTGGTGTTCAGCGCGCTGGACAAGCTGCGTCGCGGTTTCCGTCAGAATCTCAGTGCGCCGGCCACCGTCACTGACTGGCGACCGTGGGTGCATGAGATGCGCCTGTTCAAAGATGCTGAGGAGATTGCACTGTTACGTCGCGCCGGGGAAATCAGCGCACTGGCGCATACCCGTGCCATGCAAATCTGTCAGCCCGGCATGTTTGAGTACCAGCTCGAAGGGGAGATTCATCACGAATTTACCCGCCACGGCGCGCGTTATCCCTCCTACAACACCATCGTGGGTTCCGGTGAGAACGGCTGCATTCTGCACTACACCGAAAACGAAAGTGAAATGCGCGACGGCGATCTGGTGTTGATCGATGCAGGCTGTGAATTCTACGGCTATGCGGGCGATATCACCCGCACCTTCCCGGTTAACGGCAAATTCAGCCCGGCGCAGCGCGCGATTTACGACATTGTGCTGGCTTCGCTGAAGCGATCGCTTGAGATGTTCCGCCCTGGCGTCAGCATTCGTGAAGTGAATGATGAAGTGGTGCGCATCATGATTACCGGTCTGGTTGAACTGGGCATTCTTGAAGGCGACGTTGATACCCTGATCGCTGAAGAAGCGCATCGCCAGTTTTACATGCATGGCCTGGGGCACTGGCTGGGACTGGATGTGCACGATGTTGGTCACTATGGCACGCCGAGCCGCGACAGGATTCTGGAGCCAGGTATGGTGTTAACCGTCGAGCCGGGTCTTTATATCGGGCCGGATGCGGACGTGCCCGCACAGTATCGCGGCATCGGCATTCGAATTGAAGATGACATTCTCATTACGGAAGATGGCATTGAGAATCTCACCGACAGCGTGGTGAAAGAGGCCGATGAGATTGAAGCACTGATGGCGGCGGCAAAACAGGCATGACGATTCTGATTGCCGGAGGCGGCATGACCGGGGCGACGCTGGCGCTGGCGATCTCCCATCTTACCCAGGGCACACTGCCGGTGACGCTGATTGAAAGCAGTGAGCCTGGCAGTCGGGCGCATCCTGGTTTCGATGGCCGCGCGATTGCGCTCTCTGCCGGCACCTGCCAGCAGCTGGCGGACATCAATCTGTGGCAGCGCATCGCCAGTTGTGCCACCCCGATTACCGATATCCATGTTTCCGACCGCGGGCACGCTGGCTTTGTATCGCTGGCAGCGGCTGATTACGCGATTCCGGCGCTGGGACAGGTGGTTGAACTGTTTGACGTCGGTCAGCGGCTGTTTGCTGAACTGAAAAAAGCGCCAGGCGTGACGCTGCGCTGTCCGGCGCGCGTCACGCATGCCCAACGCAGCGAGCAGCAGGTAGAGGTGACGCTGGACAGTGGCGAGCAACTCAGCGGCAAACTGCTGGTGGCGGCGGATGGCACGCGATCTGCGCTGGCCGCCTCGTGCGGTATCCAGTGGCAACGGGACGACTATCAGCAGCTCGCCGTGATTGCCAATGTCACCACTGCGTTGCCTCATCAGGGTCGGGCATTCGAGCGTTTCACCGAACATGGCCCGCTGGCGTTGCTGCCGATGTCCGGCAACCGTCTGTCACTGGTCTGGTGTCATCCGCTTTCGCAGCGTGAACGCATTGAGCAGTGGAGCGAGGCCGAATTCCTGAGCCAGCTTCAGCGTGCCTTTGGCTGGCGCCTGGGCAAATTCACCCACACCGGTCAGCGTGAATATTACCCGCTGGCACTCCACCGGGCGATCTCGCCCGTGACCCACCGCGTGGCGGTGGTGGGCAATGCAGCGCAGACGCTGCATCCGATTGCCGGACAGGGCTTCAATCTTGGCCTGCGGGATGTGATGTCGCTGGCCGAAACCCTGGCCGCCGCCCATCGCCAGCAGCAGGACCCCGGCAGCTATGCGGTGCTGAACAATTACCAGCAGCGTCGTCAGCCCGACCGCGCCGCGACTATCGGTATTACCGACGGTCTGGTTCGTGTCTTTGCGAATCGCTATGGCCCGATGGTGGCCGGTCGCAACCTGGGTCTGCTGGCGATGGATCATCTGCCGTGGTTACGAAATCAACTGGCTGAGCGTACGCTTGGCTGGGTTAAGCGTTAATAAAGAGGCTCAGATGCAAACTTTTGATGTGGTGATTGCCGGTGGCGGTATGGTGGGGCTGGCGGTGGCCTGCGGCTTGCAGGGCAGCGGGCTGCGCATCGCCGTGCTGGAAAAATCGCCGGAGCCACCGCTGGCGCTGAGTGCGTCTCCGTCCATTCGCGTGTCGGCAATCAATGCTGCCAGCGAACGGCTGCTGCAGAAGCTGGATGTCTGGTCGACCATTCTCTCGCTGCGCTGCCGCGCATATCACGGCATGGAAGTGTGGGATAAGGACAGTTTCGGCACCATCGCCTTTGATGATGAGCAGCAGGGCCTGTCGCATCTGGGCCATATCATCGAAAATCCGGTGATTCATAACGCGCTCTGGCAACGCGCCAGCGCCTGCAGTGACGTAACGCTGATGGCACCCTCGCAGTTACAGCAGGTGGCATTTGGCGACAACGAAGCCTTTATTACTCTGCAGGATGGCAGCATGTTAAGCGCGCGATTAATGATTGCCGCTGACGGGGCTAACTCCTGGCTGCGCAACAAAGCCGACATTCCGCTGACCTTCTGGGATTACGATCACCATGCGTTAGTGGCTAACGTCCGCACTGAGAAGCCTCACGATGCGGTAGCGCGCCAGGTGTTCCACGGCGACGGCATTCTGGCTTTCCTGCCGATGCAGGATCCCCATCTGAGCTCCATCGTCTGGTCGCTCTCGCCGCAGGAAGCGAGTCGTCTGGAAACCATGCCAGACGCGCTGTTCAATCAGCAGCTCTCGGTGGCGTTTGATATGCGCCTTGGCCTGTGCCAGCTCGAGAGCGAGCGTAAGTCGTTCCCGCTGGTGGCGCGCTATGCCCGCAACTTTGCGGCACACCGTCTGGCGCTGGTGGGCGATGCGGCCCACACCATTCATCCACTGGCGGGTCAGGGCGTTAACCTTGGCTTTATGGATGCCGCCGAATTGATTGGTGAAATTCGCCGTCTGCATCAGCAGGGTAAAGATATTGGTCAGCACCTTTATCTGCGTCGCTACGAGCGCAGCCGTAAGCACAGTGCTGCCATGATGCTGGCGGGAATGCAGGGCTTCCGTGAAATGTTCGCCGGTAATAATCCGGCAAAAAAACTGCTGCGCGATGTCGGTCTGAAACTGGCCGATCGCCTGCCTGGGGTAAAACCCATGATGCTGAAGCAGGCGATGGGCCTGAATGATTTGCCCGCCTGGCTACGCTAAATCCACACCTTCTGATAAGCCAGCATCTGCTGGCTTTTTTTATCCCTTAACCCCTCTGCACCACCAAAAGGCAACGCTGCACCATCAGGGATCTTCGTTTGATTTATTCTAATTTTGCGGCCGAATTCGCATTACTTTTTCTCATTCATCTCCTGGCAGGGTGCGGAATTTTTTTAACATCCTGAATGCCATCCCGCATAAATTTGCTGCGTATATTTAAAAGCCCTGCATTTATTGCGCGATTAATCACAAAATTGCAGTTTTTTATCCTGTGGTCAGTTGTTCCTGGTTAGGCTGTGCATCTGCTTTCGACCCCGGTTTGCTTATGGTTAATCGTCAGATTCGGTGGTAACGTCAGCCGTAAGAGAACGTTTGCGTCCGGCCCTTAATTCCGGCGCACTTTTGCACTCAACCGCTTCTGCACAGGATGGTTATGACTCAGCAAACACCTCTGTTTGAACAGCATCAGGCCTGCGGTGCCCGCATGGTAGATTTTCATGGCTGGATGATGCCGCTGCACTATGGCTCCCAGATGGATGAACATCATGTGGTGCGCAGCGACGCCGGTATGTTTGATGTCTCTCACATGACCATTGTTGACCTGACAGGTCCGCGTACCCGCGAATTCCTGCGCTACCTGCTGGCAAATGATGTGGCAAAACTGACGCAGCCGGGTAAAGCGCTCTACACCGGCATGCTGAATGCTTCAGGTGGCGTCATTGATGATTTAATTGTTTACTTTATGAGCGAAACGTTCTTCAGGCTGGTGGTGAACTCCGCGACCCGTGAGAAGGACCTCGCCTGGATTACCCAACACGCAGAGGGCTATGGCATTACGCTCACCGAACGTGATGACCTGGCGCTGATTGCCGTGCAAGGGCCGCAGGCGCAGCAGAAAGCGCAGACCCTGTTCAGCGAAGAACAGCGTCTGGCTGTCGCTGGCATGAAGCCGTTTTTCGGTGTGCAGTCAGGTGACCTGTTTATCGCTACGACCGGCTACACCGGCGAAGCGGGCTATGAAATTGCGATGCCCGCAGAAGAAGCGGCCAATTTCTGGCAGCGTCTGCTGGCCGCTGGTGTAAAACCGGCTGGCCTTGGCGCACGCGATACGCTGCGTCTGGAGGCGGGTATGAATCTTTATGGTCAGGAGATGGATGAAGGCGTGTCACCGCTGGCCGCCAACATGGGCTGGACCGTCTGCTGGGAACCCGCCGATCGCGATTTCATCGGCCGGGAAGCGCTGGAACTGCAGCGTGAACGTGGCACCGAAAAACTGGTGGGGCTGATCCTCACAGAAAAAGGGGTGCTGCGTAACGGCCAGCCGGTGCGTTTCACCGATGACCAGGGGCAGTTGCAGGAAGGCATCATCACCAGTGGTTCTTTCTCACCGACGCTGGGTTACAGCATCGCCCTGGCGCGTGTTCCAGCCTCTATCGGCAGCACTGCCATCGTTGAGATCCGTAACCGCCAGATGCCGGTTCAGGTTACCCGTCCCGTTTTTGTCCGCGCCGGTAAACCGGTCGCCCAGTAAATTTTATTCAGGAGAAATGGCCAATGAGCAATGTGCCGAATACGTTGAAGTACCGCGACAGCCACGAATGGGTGCGCAAAGAAGCTGATGGCAGCTACACGGTGGGGATTACGGAACATGCGCAGGAGTTACTGGGCGACATGGTGTTTGTTGATCTGCCTGAAGTGGGCGCGACGTTTGCTGCCGGTGAAGAGTGCGCGGTGGCTGAATCCGTTAAAGCAGCCTCAGACATCTATGCGCCGATCAGCGGTGAGATTGTGGCGGTCAACGAAGCGCTGACCGACTCGCCGGAGCAGGTCAACAGCGAGCCTTATGACGGCGGCTGGTTATTCAAAATCAAAGCCAGCGACGCGTCTGAAATCGACACGTTGCTGGATGCGGATGCTTACAAAGCCTCCATCGACGAGTAGTCGTCAGGCGGCCTCGTGCAGAGGCCGCAGATTTCTGTTTGCTCTCCGGTTCCCCCAGCCCGATTCAGGATTTACTGCTAATGACTCAGACTCTCAGCCAGCTTGAACACAACGGTGCATTCATTGAGCGCCATATTGGTCCTTCACCTGAGCAGCAGGCGCAGATGCTTGACGCGATTGGTGCCCGTTCGCTGGACGCGTTAATCAGCACGATTGTGCCGGCAGACATTCAGCTGCCTGGCCCGCCCGCGGTGGGCGAAGCCGCTACGGAACAGCAGGCGCTGGCCGAACTGAAAGCCATTGCCAGCCAGAATCTGCGGTACAAATCCTGGATAGGTATGGGATACAGCGCGGTCATCACCCCGCCGGTCATCCTGCGTAACATGCTGGAGAATCCGGGCTGGTACACCGCCTATACGCCGTATCAGCCTGAAGTTTCACAAGGCCGTCTGGAAGCGCTGCTGAACTTTCAGCAGCTGACGCTGGATCTCACCGGCATGGATATCGCGTCCGCCTCGCTGCTGGATGAAGCCACTGCCGCCGCCGAAGCGATGGCAATGGCAAAACGCGTCAGTAAGCTCAAAAACGCCAATAAATTCTTCATTGCCGACGATATTCATCCGCAGACGCTGGATGTGGTCCGTACCCGTGCGGAGACGTTCGGCTTCGAACTGATCATCGACAGCGCCGACAAGGCATCCGATCACGACGACCTGTTTGGCGTGCTGCTGCAACAGGTGGGCACAACGGGTGAAGCGCACGATTACAGCGCGCTGATTGCCGGGCTGAAAGCACGCAAAGTCGTAGTCAGCATGGCGGCGGACTTTATGTCGCTGGTGTTACTGGAAGCGCCAGGTAAGCAGGGCGCAGACATCGTCTTTGGTTCCGCTCAGCGCTTCGGCGTGCCAATGGGTTACGGCGGCCCGCATGCCGCCTTCTTCGCCAGCCGCGATGAGCATAAACGCTCCATGCCAGGCCGCATCATCGGTGTGTCACGTGATGCCGCAGGCAATACGGCGCTGCGTATGGCGATGCAGACCCGCGAACAACATATCCGCCGTGAAAAGGCCAATTCCAACATCTGTACTTCTCAGGTGCTGCTGGCCAACATCGCCGGTCTCTACGCGGTGTTCCACGGGCCGGCCGGTCTGAAACGCATTGCCTCACGCATTCACCGCTTCACGAATATTCTGGCAGCCGGACTGCAACAGGGTGGCCTGAAGCTGCGCCATCAGCACTGGTTCGATACGCTGACGGTGGAAGTGGCGGATAAAGCCGCCGTGCTGAACCGCGCCCTGAGCTTTGGCGTTAACCTCCGCAGCGACATCCATAACGCCGTTGGCATCACGCTGGATGAAACCACCTGCCGCGACGATATTCTGGCGCTGTTCGCTATTCTGCTGGGTGATGAGCACGGCCAGGATCTGGAAAAGCTCGACAGCGAAGTTGCCAGTGAAAGCCACGCGATTCCGGCTGGCCTGCAACGCCACAGCGAAATCCTGACCCATCCGGTGTTCAACCGTCATCACAGCGAAACCGAGATGATGCGTTACATGCACAGCCTGGAGAAAAAGGATCTGGCGCTGAATCAGGCGATGATCCCGCTCGGTTCCTGCACCATGAAGCTCAACGCTGCTGCCGAAATGATCCCGATCACCTGGCCGGAATTTGCAGAATTACATCCGTTCTGCCCGGCTGAACAGGCTACCGGCTATCTGCAGATGATCGGCCAGCTTTCACAGTGGCTGGTGCAGCTCACCGGCTATGACGCACTCTGTATGCAGCCGAACTCCGGCGCGCAGGGTGAATATGCCGGGCTGCTGGCGATCCGCCGCTATCACGAAAGCCGCGGCGAGGGCGATCGTCATCTCTGCCTGATACCGAGCTCGGCGCACGGTACGAACCCGGCATCCGCCCAGATGGCGGGCATGGACGTGGTGGTGGTGGCCTGCGATAAACAGGGCAACATCGACCTCGGCGACCTGCGCGAAAAAGCGGCGCAGGCGGGCGATAAGCTCTCCTGCATCATGGTGACGTATCCGTCCACCCACGGCGTTTACGAAGAGACCATCCGTGAGGTGTGCCAGATTGTGCATCAGTACGGCGGCCAGGTTTATCTGGATGGCGCGAATATGAATGCGCAGGTCGGCATTACCACGCCGGGCTACATCGGCGCCGATGTCTCGCACCTCAATCTGCATAAAACCTTCTGCATTCCGCACGGCGGCGGCGGTCCGGGTATGGGACCGATTGGCGTGAAAGCGCACCTGGCGCCGTTTGTTCCGGGGCACAGCGTGGTGCAGATCGACGGTGTGCTGACGCAGCAGGGCGCGGTCTCCGCAGCGCCGTTTGGCAGCGCCTCGATTCTGCCGATCAGCTGGATGTACATTCGCATGATGGGCGCGGAAGGGCTGAAGCAGGCCAGTTCAGTCGCCATTCTGAATGCCAACTATATTGCCAGCCGCCTGCAGTCCGCCTATCCGGTGCTTTACACCGGCCGTGACGGACGCGTAGCACATGAGTGTATTCTCGATATCCGCCCGCTGAAAGAGCAGACCGGAATCAGTGAGTTGGATATCGCTAAGCGCCTCATTGATTACGGATTCCACGCACCGACCATGTCTTTCCCTGTGGCAGGCACGCTGATGGTGGAGCCGACCGAGTCAGAGAGCAAAATCGAACTGGATCGCTTTATCGACGCGATGCTGGCGATCCGCATGGAAATTGACCGGGTTACGGCAGGTGAATGGCCGCTGGACGACAATCCACTGGTGAATGCGCCGCATACCCAGCTGGAGATCGTCAGTGAGTGGTCACATCCTTACAGCCGCGAACTTGCCGTCTTCCCGGCGGGCAGCCACAACAAATACTGGCCGACGGTGAAACGTCTGGATGATGTATTTGGCGACCGTAATCTGTTCTGCTCCTGCGTGCCGATGAGCGACTATCAGTAATCTTCGCACAGACAAGCATTAACCATCAGGGGCCGCTTCGTCGGCCCTTTTTTCTGGAGAATCAGCATGAAACTGGCACTGGTTACGGGTGGCAGCCGCGGTATCGGACGGGCCACCTCGCTGTTACTGGCCGCGCGGGGTTATCGGGTTGCGGTGAACTACCGTCAGCGCGAGGCAGAAGCGCAACAGCTGGTGGCACAGATCCAGCAGCAGGGCGGTGAAGCCTTTGCGGTTCAGGCGGATATCAGTGATGAAGCCCAGGTGATGGCAATGTTTGCGCAGCTCGACCAGCAGTCTGTGCCGCTGGCGTTGCTGGTGAACAACGCCGGGATTCTGTTTCAGCAGTGCCGTACAGAGCAGCTGGATGCGGCGCGCCTGCATAAGGTCTTTGCCACCAACGTCATCGGGACCTTTCTCTGTTGTCGTGAGGCGGTGAAGCGGATGGGCACCCATCACGGCGGTCAGGGCGGCGCGATCGTAAACGTCTCGTCGGCCGCGTCACGTACCGGTGCGCCTGGTGAATATGTCGATTACGCCGCCTCAAAAGGGGCGATGGATACGCTGACGAAAGGATTGTCGCTGGAAGTGGCGCAGCAGGGGATTCGGGTTAACGGCGTCCGTCCGGGATTCATCTATACAGAGATGCATGCCGATGGCGGCGAGCCAGGCAGGGTGGACCGGCTTGCCAGCATTATCCCGATGGGACGTGGCGGTGAGGCAGAAGAGGTGGCGGAAGCGATCGTCTGGCTGGCCAGCGACGCGGCCTCTTACGTCACCGGCAGCATCATTGACGCTGCCGGTGGGCGTTAACGGGTTTCAGTAATGAATCAGAGGTTTTCGCCGTTGCTGGCGATAACCTGCTGATACCAGCTAAAGCTCTTCTTCTTCGCACGAGAAAAGTCGCCGCTGCCATCATCGTTTTTATTCACATGAATAAAGCCGTAACGCTTGTCGTACTGGCCGGTGGTAAACGAAACGCAATCCAGGCAGCCCCACGGCGTATAGCCCATTAATTCGACGCCATCATAGGTCACGGCTTTCTTCATCTCTTCGATGTGCGCACGCAGATAGTCGATACGGTAATCATCTTCAATCAGCCCGTCGGCATTGGGCTTATCAATAGCACCAAAGCCGTTTTCCACAATAAACAGCGGCTTCTGATAACGCTCGTACATCTCGTTCATGGCATAGCGCAGGCCCACCGGGTCGATCTGCCAGCCCCAGTCTGACGCTTTCACATGCGGGTTTTTCACCACGCCTTCAAAGCCGGTAATCGGGTCGTCAACGCCGCTGGCATCGGTCTTCACGGCGTTACTCATGTAGTAGCTGAAGCCGACATAGTCGGCGCAACCCTGGCGCAGCGTCTCGGCATCGTCCGCTTCCATCTGGATGTTATACCCTTTGCGCGCCCACTCTTTCAGGGTGTACGCCGGATAGTAGCCGCGCATCTGCACGTCACTGAACACATAGCGCTGATGCATCGACTCCTGGGCCAGCACCACATCGTCCGGATGGCAGGAAAACGGGTAGACCGGGACCATGGCGATCATGCAGCCAATCTGAAAGTCAGGATTGATAGCGTGACCGAGTTTGACCACTCTGGCGCTGGCAACAAACTGGTGGTGCATCACCTGATACATTGCCTCTTCAGGCTTCTCGTGTTCGGTGAAGATCACGCCTGAACAGCAGTAACCAAACAGCGGGTACTGCCAGTTACGCTGATTGTTGATCTCGTTAAAGGTCATCCAGTATTTCACTTTGTTCTTATAGCGATTCAGCACCACTTCGCTGAAGCGCACAAAGAAGTCGACCACTTTACGGTTATGCCAGCCGCCATACTCTTTGACCAGGTGATAAGGCATTTCGAAGTGCGAAAGGGTGATAACCGGTTCAATGCCATACTTCAGCAGTTCATCAAACAGATCGTCATAGAATTGCAGACCCGCTTCGTTGGGCTGCTGCTCATCCCCGTTGGGGAAAATGCGGGTCCAGGCAATGGAGGTGCGGAAGCATTTGAAGCCCATCTCGGCAAACAGCGCGACATCCTCTTTGTAGTGGGAGTAAAACTCCACGCCCTTGTGGTTCGGATAAAAATGGCCAGGCTGCACGCCGTCGGTGATCACCCGGTCAACGCCATGCGAACCGCCGGTCAGCACGTCAGCAATGCTGACGCCTTTGCCGCCCTGATCCCAGCCGCCTTCAACCTGATGCGCCGCCACCGCGCCGCCCCACAGAAAGCCTTTTGGTAACTGCAATTCTGCACTCATGCTCCACCCCATTGCGGATATTGAAATTGGGCTGAGTGTAGCAAGGCAATAATGAAAGTCACGATATAACAGCGCGCCAGTCATTGCGTTTGTTACACCTGAAAAACAGGCTGTTTTATTTGCCTAGCTGGCGGCCGATCGCTTCAATAATATAGGTCACTGGCACCTGCGTCGTAATATCGGTGTTGTCCGCCATGCGGATAATCGGCACATGGTAGCAGAGGTTGAAATCACCAATCTTCGCCAGCGAGCAGCTTTCCGTATTGGTTATCGCAATGATTCTGCACTTATTCAGACTGAACTGGCTGGCAATACGCAGGATCTCTTCGGTTTCACCAGAGACGGATAAAATAATGGCAATGGCATTTTCATAGAGATCGGGAGCGACCGGGTAATAGGGATCGTCAATCGCATGACTGAATTTACCGAGATTGGAAAAAAAGCGCGCGCCATATTTTGCCAGGCTGCCGGAGGTGCCGACACCAATAAAGAAGACCCGCTCAGCCTGATTAATTTTCTGCGCGGCCTGGGCGATGAGCTGTTCAAATTCCGGGTTATTAATACTTTTAAAAAAGCTCAGCATCTCGCTGACGCCCGCCGTGTTGAGCAATGGCGCGCTCTGTTTTTCGCTTAAGCGCAGGCGGATGCGGAATTCCGACCAGCCTTCGCAGTCCATCTTGCGGCAGAAACGCAGCACGGTGGTGGTGGAGACACCAGCCTGCGCAGCCAGCTCGCGGATCGTCATGTAGCTGACGCCTTCGCGATGCTTAATGATGAACTGATAGACCTGCATTTCCAGATCGTTAAGGCGGGCAAGATCGCGATGCGAAAACATGGATGGCTCATTGAACAGTTGACCGGCGGTCAGTTTACCAGATTCAGCACCGGGTTTAACGGAGAGTGAATTTCAGCTAAATAATTTTAGCGTACACGTGTACACTGAAAAAATTATTGGCTACGCTGGGTAACAGTTATGACTGCTATGGCGCTGTTCAGGAACCGGATATGACCACTACACTCTCTCAAAAACACCGGCCCGCTGCGGGTTATTCAGTTGCTGAAGAAATTGCCAACAGTATCAGTCACGGCCTTGGCTGCCTGTTCGGTATCGTCGGGCTGATACTGATGATCAGTCAGGCCACTGCGCGGCAGGCGGACACCCTCACTTTTATCAGTTACAGCCTCTATGGCGGTAGCATGATCCTGCTGTTTCTGGCCTCGACGCTCTATCATGCGGTTCCGGATGGACCGGCCAGACCCTGGCTGAAAAAGCTGGATCACTGCGCCATCTATCTGCTGATTGCGGGCACCTATACGCCGTTTCTGCTGGTCGGGCTGAGGACGCCGCTGGCATATGGATTAATGGCGGTGATCTGGGGGCTGGCGCTGGCAGGTATCGTGTTTAAGCTTACGATTGCGCATCGTTTTAAAGCGCTGTCGCTGGTGACCTATCTCTGTATGGGGTGGCTGTCGCTGATTGTGGTTTACCAGCTGGCGATGATCCTGCCAGCGGGCTGTATCTGGCTGCTGGCCGCAGGCGGGATTATCTATTCGCTGGGCGTGATCTTCTATGTGGCGCGCCGCATTCCCTATAACCATGCCATCTGGCATTTGTTCGTGCTGGGCGGCAGCCTTTGCCACTTCTGCGCCATCTACTTCTATGTGCGCTGAGTAGATTGCGGCATGGCCCTTCCGTTAAAGGAAGGGCCTGGACGTTACATCACTCTTCAGTCAGCGAGTAGGGTAGTGGCTGAATGGTCAGATACCCGCCCTCGTCACCTTCAACCCGCAGCACGCTATCCGGCTCCAGATCGTTATTCAGCACCACCTGAATCCAGCTGATGCCGTCATCTAACTGCACCGCAGCCAGCACGCTGCCGGTACGACGCCAGCGTTCACCCATCTGCAACTCCAGCGGGGCGTTGGCTTCGGGCAGATGACTGGCCTGACCCGCCAGCCAGTAAAGCGCGCGTTTATTGGCACCGCGATATTTCGCTCTGGCGACCATCTCCTGACCGGCATAGCAGCCCTTTTTAAAGCTGATGGCATCCAGCGCCTGCAGGTTGGTGGCCTGCGGAATAAATTGCACGCTGGTGGCCGGATCGATCACCGGAATTCCCGCTTCAATCTCCAGCGCCAGCCACTGCTGACTGTCATTGAACTGCGCATCATCATTAAGCTTCTGCTTCAGCGTCTCAGCCTGTGCCTGCGAGGTAACAATCAGAAAACGTTCGGCGGGATGGGCAAACCACAGCAGCGTCGTTTCTCCCTGCTGTACCACCGGTTTCTCGTTGTCGGGCAGGGTATCAAACAGATTCGCCAAGGCGGCACGCGCCTGAAAACCGGCTACGCCCAGCAGCACAGACTCGTCGTCAGCCGCCATCGTCACTTTCGAAAACACCGCGTATTTTTTTAACTCGGTCAACTGGGTGTCGCGCAGGTCACGGCGAATCAGATAGGCATAGCCTTCGCCGCGATGGAACAGGCGCATATTGCTCCACATTTTGCCTTTAGCATCGCAGTGTGCGGCGGGCGAATGGTGGTCTGCATCCAGCGCCGCGACATCCAGCGTTAACTGACCTTGCAGGTAAGCGGTGCTGTCGGCACCGGTAATGGAAATCAGCGCCCAGCTATCCAGTGACATCAGGGTTAACGGCAGACGAGACGACGCGGCAGGCTGGCGCGGCGGTAAAGTAAAAGTGGGCATGGAGGTATCCTGTATAAGAAGCTTCATCCGGAACATTGTCTTCAATGTTAAAAGAGCCGACTGGCAATGCAACCTGTTTACGGAAAACGGCGCACAAAAGGCGTGATAACCCTGAAAACAGATAATCTTAAATGTGGCAGGTTGCACAGCCTGCGACGCTGCGCCTGCGAGCCGCAGTAAACCAGGTTACACTAGCGGCCACGTTGTGAATTGTGGAAATTGACGCATGGATATTAATGATAAATCACGTATTCAGTGGGCCTGCCGTCGCGGCATGCTGGAACTGGATGTGGCGATTATGCCGTTCTTCAAATTTGAGTATGACACGCTGAACGACACGGATAAGCAGGTCTTTGTTGCCCTGCTGAAGAGTGACGATCCCGATCTGTTTAACTGGCTCATGAATCATGGCGAGCCAGCCGATCCGGAGCTTAAGCGGATGGTAAATCTGATCCAGCAGCGTAACCATGATCGCGGCCCGGTGGCAATGTAAGCTGCGACCCTCTCGCCTGGCGTGCGGATGTCTGTGCGCCTGGCTGGTGGCTGCCGTTCCTGGTGTAATCCTGATGACGCTGCCTGTGGGCGGCTGGCTGATTAAAACGCTGGTTATTCTGCTGATGCTGGCTGAAGGCTGGCGTTGTTACCGGCGATTGATTCGGCGACACGGCACATTGCAGCGGGAAAGCGTTCATTGCTGGATCTGGCAGGGAAAACGCTGGCGGCCCACCCAGCCGCTGCGGTGGTTACCGATTGGCGTACTGCTGGTAGCGAAGAGCGAGCAGGGGGCTGCGCTGCGCTGGTGGCTGATGCAGGACAATATGCAGCCGGACGAATGGCGGGCGTTACGCGCCAGCTGCTTCAGTAAGGCGCGGCATTAACGGCAACAGGGCTGGCAATCATCGTCTGCTGGCGCATGGGTTCAACAACAGCAAACCAGCGCGCCTGACCGGTCAGAGCAGTGCGGCGGTTTCGGTTAACACCTGTTCACACCACTGCTCAACACGCTCATCGGTGACCTCAAACTGATTCACATCATCCAGCGCCAGCCCCACAAACTGCGCGCCATCGGCACTCAGCGGTTTCGGGCTGGTAAATTCATAGCCTTCAAGCGGCCAGTAGCCGACAAAGCGCACGCCCATCGGCTGGAGCAACTCGTGCAGCATGCCGAGCGCATCTAAAAACCACTCGCCATAGCCAATCTGATCGCCCATGCCATAGAGCGCGACAATCTTGTTTTGCAGATTCAGCGCGGGCAGTTGCGTCCAGATGGCTTCCCAGTCCTCCTGCAACTCACCGAAATCCCAGGTCGGTATGCCCATGATCAGCAAGTCGTACTGTTCCATCAGGCGCGGGTCGTCATCTTTGACGTTATGCAGCGTTACTAACTCTTCGCCAACAAAATCGCGAATTTTTTCCGCTACGATTTCGGTGTAACAGGTACTGGAACCGTAAAAAAGACCGATTTTCATGCAGATAACACTCTGTAAATACTGACTTTGGCGCAATTGTACCAGAAGCACCGCTGAATCAGGCATAATGAGCATGATTTTACACCAGACGGCGGAGATAACGTGCAGGACAGTGAACTGACAGAACAGTTTCTTGATGCGCTCTGGATTGAACGCAATCTGGCGCAGAATACTCTCTCCTCTTATCGTCAGGATCTTCAGACGCTGACCGGCTGGCTGACGCATCACCAGCTGACGCTGCTCAGCGTGACGCCGCTGGATCTGCAGCAGTTCCTGGCCGAACGGCTGGAGGGCGGCTACAAGGCGACCAGCTCAGCGCGGCTGCTCAGCGCGATGCGTCGCCTGTTCCAGTATCTTTATCGCGAAAAGCTGCGCCCGGACGATCCCAGCGCGTTGCTGTCCGCGCCAAAACTGCCGCAGCGTCTGCCGAAAGATCTCAGTGAAGCCCAGGTTGAGCGGCTGTTGCAGGCACCGGATACCAACATTCCGCTGGAGCTGCGCGACAAGGCGATGCTGGAGGTGCTCTATGCCACCGGCCTGCGCGTCTCTGAACTGACTGGACTGACGCTCAGCGACATCAGCCTGCGCCAGGGCGTCGTGCGGGTTATCGGTAAAGGCGATAAAGAGCGGCTGGTGCCGTTAGGTGAAGAAGCGGTTTACTGGCTGGAGCAATATATGGAACATGGTCGCCCATGGCTGCTCAATGGTCAGACGCTGGACGTGATGTTTCCCAGTAATCGGGCACAGCAGATGACGCGCCAGACCTTCTGGCATCGCATCAAGCATTACGCCACGCTGGCGGGGATCGACAGCGAAAAGTTATCGCCGCATGTGATGCGTCACGCCTTTGCGACCCATCTGCTGAACCACGGCGCGGATCTGCGTGTCGTACAGATGCTGCTGGGACATAGCGATCTCTCTACCACCCAAATTTATACGCACGTTGCCACTGAGCGCCTGCGTCAGTTGCATCAACAACACCATCCGCGAGCCTGATTCGCGGTCATAAGGATAAAAATGAACAAGCATTTTGCCATGCTGGCCCTGTTAGCCAGCGCCTTTTCCGGTCTGGCACAGGCCGATGACAGCGCCATTCAGCAATCTCTTAAAAAGCTCGGTCTGAACCAGACGGAGATCAGCCCGTCACCGCTGCCGGGATTTAAAACCGTGCTGTCGGAAAGCGGCGTGCTCTATGTGACCGATGACGGCAAACATATGATTCAGGGCCCGCTCTATGATGTCAGCGGCAAACAGCCGGTCAACGTCACCAACCAGCTGCTGGACAAAAAAGTCGAGGCGCTGGTGCCGGAAATGATCGTCTATAAAGCGCCAAAAGAGCAGCATGTGATCACGGTCTTCACCGACATCACCTGCGGCTACTGTCACAAGCTGCACGAGCAGATGGCGGACTACAATGCGCTGGGCATCACCGTGCGCTACCTGGCGTTTCCGCGTGAAGGGCTGAATGGTCAGATCGAACCAGCGATGAAAGCGATCTGGTGCAGCGCTGATCGCAATAAAGCGTTCGATGAGGCGATGAAAGGCAATGCACCGAAAATGGCCGCGCCGGACAGCTGCAAAATCGATATTGCTCAGCACTACAAACTGGGCGTGCTGTTCGGCATTCAGGGCACGCCCGCGATGCTGACCGACACCGGCATGATGATCCCGGGTTATCAGTCGCCGCAGGAGCTGAAGCAGGTGCTGGACAATCAGAAGCGTGGTGGTTAATCGGTGTTAAAACAGGAAGTGGAACTGCGTCGCCGGGAGGTGACGGTTGATGATGCGCTGCCGGCTACGCTGCCGCCGCTGCTGAAACGACTCTATCTGCAACGCGGCGTGTGCGACGCCGCGGAACTGGAGCGCGGTGCGAAAAACCTGCTGCCGTATCAGTCCTTAAGCGGGATTGAGAGCGCTGTGGCGCTGCTGCACCAGGCGCTGCTGGATGGGCGTCGCATTATGGTGGTGGGCGACTTTGATGCCGATGGCGCAACCAGTACTGCGCTGACGGTGATGGCGCTGCGCAGCATGGGGGGCGGCAACGTGCAGTATCTGGTGCCTAACCGCTTTGAAGATGGTTATGGCCTCAGTCCGGAAGTGGTTGAGCAGGCGCGCGCGCGCGGTGCCGCGATGATCCTGACGGTCGATAACGGCATCTCCTCTCATGCCGGTGTGGAATGCGCACATCAGCACGGTATTCCGGTGCTGATTACCGATCACCATCTGCCGGGCGAAACCTTACCGGCCGCTGAGGCGATCGTGAATCCCAATCTGCCGGACTGCAACTTTCCCTCACGTGCGCTGGCGGGCGTTGGCGTCGCGTTCTATCTGATGCTGGCACTGCGCGCCCATCTGCGTACCCAGGGCTGGTTTGGCGCTACCCGCGCTGAACCGAATCTGGCGGATATGCTGGATCTGGTGGCGCTCGGCACGGTAGCCGATGTGGTGCCGCTCGACGTTAATAACCGCATTCTGGTGTGGCAGGGGCTCAGCCGTATCCGGGCCGGAAAATGTCGGCCAGGCATCCGGGCGCTGCTGGAGATTGCGAATCGCGATGCGCGTCAGCTGGCGGCCAGCGATCTCGGTTTCGCGCTGGGGCCGCGGCTCAACGCCGCAGGCCGCCTCGACGATATGTCGGTGGGCGTAGCGCTGTTAATGACCGACGATCTCAGCCAGGCGCGCATGCTGGCCAGTGAACTGGATGCGCTGAACCAGACGCGCAAAGAGATAGAGCAGGGCATGCAGAGCGAAGCGCTGGCGCTGTGTCAGGCGCTGGAGCGTGAACAGAGCGATCTGCCGCTGGGACTGGCCTTTTATCATCCCGAATGGCATCAGGGCGTGGTGGGCATTCTCGCCTCTCGTCTGAAAGAGCGTTTCCATCGTCCGGTCATTGCCTTTGCGCCGGCCGGCGACGGCACGCTGAAAGGTTCGGGCCGTTCGATTGCCGGTCTGCATCTGCGCGACGCACTCGAGCGTCTGGACACGCTGAATCCAGGCCTGATGCTGAAGTTCGGCGGTCACGCCATGGCGGCCGGTTTATCGCTGGAAACCGCACGTTACGAGGAGTTTCGTCAGCGCTTTGCCGACCTTGTCGGTGAGTGGCTGGATGGCGAATCGCTGCAGGGCATCATCTGGTCCGATGGCGCGTTACAGCCGCAGGAGTTTTCGCTGCAGACCGCAGAGATGCTGCGCGAAGCCGGTCCCTGGGGCCAGGCGTTCCCGGAACCCGCGTTTGACGGCAAATTTAAGCTGCTGCAACAGCGTCTGGTGGGCGAGCGTCATCTGAAAGTGATGGTCGAGCCGCTTAATGGTGGGCCGCTGATCGATGGTATCGCCTTTAATGTCGATACCACGCTTTGGCCCGACAGCAGCATTCGTCAGGTCGAACTGGCGTATAAGCTGGATATTAATGAGTATCGCGGTAACCGCTCAGTGCAGCTGATCATCGACCATATCTGGCCGCTGAACTGAGTCAGACAGGCTGTCGCGACTCTCCGGCCACGGCAGATGCGCGACAGCCTGATTATCCCCTGCATTAACCCGCTACCTGCGAGCATGTCGACGCGCTGCAAGACGCAAATGCGACACGTCACACAACCCCGGCATCCGCCCGCTGTCTCAGCGCTACAATCTGCCGCCAGTTTCGGGTAAACTTGTGCGTTAATTTTCCTGTCCCATCGAACATAAGAAAGACGCTAAAGCCATGTTTGAAATCAACCCGGTCAAAAACCGTATTCAGGACCTCAGTGAGCGCAGCGACGTTCTTCGGGGGTATCTTTGACTACGATGCCAAGAAAGAACGCCTCGAAGAAGTAAACGCCGAGCTGGAACAGCCCGATGTCTGGAACGAACCTGAGCGTGCTCAGGCGCTGGGCAAAGAGCGCTCCTCGCTGGAAGCCATCGTGCAGACGCTGGAACAGATGTCGCAGGGCCTGGAAGATGTGCAGGGTCTGCTTGAGCTGGCCGTAGAAGCGGAAGACGAAGAGACCTTCAACGAAGCCGTTGCCGAGCTGGATGTCCTTGAGGGCAAGCTGGGCGAACTGGAATTCCGCCGCATGTTCTCCGGCGAGTATGACAGCGCCGACTGCTACATCGATCTGCAGGCGGGTTCCGGCGGCACCGAAGCGCAGGACTGGGCCAGCATGCTGATGCGTATGTATCTGCGTTGGGCCGAAGCAAAAGGCTTCAAAACCGAAATTATCGAAGAGTCTGAAGGTGAAGTTGCGGGCATCAAGTCGGTGACCATTCGCGTGTCAGGCGACTACGCCTTTGGCTGGTTGCGCACCGAAACGGGCGTGCATCGCCTGGTGCGTAAGAGCCCATTCGACTCCGGCGGCCGTCGTCACACCTCCTTCAGCTCAGCCTTTATTTACCCGGAAGTGGATGACGATATTGATATCGACATCAACCCAGCCGATCTGCGCATTGACGTCTATCGTGCGTCGGGTGCGGGCGGCCAGCACGTTAACCGGACCGAATCTGCGGTGCGTATTACCCATATTCCAACCGGTACCGTCACCCAGTGTCAGAACGACCGTTCTCAGCACAAGAACAAAGATCAGGCAATGAAGCAGATGAAAGCGAAGCTGTACGAGCTTGAGATGCAAAAGAAAAATGCTGAGAAACAGGCGCTGGAGGACAACAAGTCCGACATTGGCTGGGGAAGTCAGATCCGTTCTTACGTTCTCGATGATGCACGCATCAAAGATCTGCGCACAGGCGTAGAGACGCGTAACACCCAGGCGGTGCTGGACGGCGATCTGGATCGTTTCATTGAAGCTAGTTTAAAAGCAGGGTTATAGACATGTCTGAACAACAACCGCAGAGCGCTGATGCCGCCGTTGAGTTAAATAACGAACTGAAAACGCGCCGTGAAAAGCTGAGCGCGCTGCGTGCCAACGGTCTGGCGTTTCCCAACGATTTCCGTCGTGACAGCCTTTCGAACCAGCTGCTGGAAAGCTATGGCGAGAAGAGCAACGAAGAGCTGGAAGCGCTGGGTATCGAAGTCAGCGTCGCCGGCCGCATGATGACCCGCCGTATCATGGGTAAAGCCTCTTTCGTCACCCTGCAGGATGTGGGCGGCCGGATTCAGCTTTACGTTTCACGTGACGATCTGGCGGAAGGCATCTACAACGAGCAGTTTAAGAAATGGGACCTCGGCGATATCCTGGGTGCGCGTGGCAAACTGTTCAGAACCAAGACCGGCGAACTGTCGATTCACTGTTCAGAACTGCGTCTGCTGACCAAAGCACTGCGCCCGCTGCCGGATAAGTTCCACGGCCTGGCCGATCAGGAAACCCGTTACCGTCAGCGTTACCTTGATCTGATCGCCAACGAAGAGTCTCGCAACACCTTCAAAATTCGTTCGCAGATCATGGCCGGTATTCGCCAGTTCATGGTGGGCCGCGACTTTATGGAAGTGGAAACCCCGATGATGCAGGTGATCCCGGGCGGTGCCTCTGCGCGTCCGTTTATCACCCATCACAATGCGCTGGATATCGACATGTATCTGCGTATTGCGCCAGAGCTCTACCTGAAGCGTCTGGTGGTGGGCGGCTTCGATCGCGTATTCGAGATCAACCGTAACTTCCGTAACGAAGGTATTTCGCCACGTCATAACCCAGAGTTCACCATGATGGAACTCTATATGGCTTATGCGGATTACAAAGATCTGATCGAGCTGACCGAAAGCCTGTTCCGTACGCTGGCGCAGGATGTGCTGGGCAGCACGGTTGTGCCTTACGGCGAGCAGGAGTTTGATTTCGGCAAGCCGTTTGAAAAACTGACCATGCGTGAAGCGATTAAGAAATACCGTCCGGAAACGGATCTGGCCGATCTGGAAGACTTCGACAAAGCCGTGGCGATTGCACAATCCCTGCACATCAAAGTAGAGAAGAGCTGGGGTCTGGGCCGCGTCGTGACCGAGATCTTCGAAGAGACGGCAGAAGCGCATCTGATTCAGCCAACCTTCATTACCGAATATCCGGCTGAAGTCTCTCCGCTGGCCCGCCGTAATGACGAGAACCCGGAAATCACCGATCGCTTTGAGTTCTTCATTGGTGGTCGTGAAATCGGCAATGGCTTCTCCGAGCTGAACGATGCAGAAGATCAGGCTGAGCGTTTCCTGCAGCAGGTGAATGCCAAAGATGCGGGTGACGACGAAGCGATGTTCTACGACGAAGACTATGTCACCGCACTGGAACACGGTCTGCCGCCAACCGCGGGTCTGGGCATCGGTATTGACCGTATGGTGATGCTGTTTACCAACAGCCACACTATCCGTGATGTGATCCTGTTCCCGGCATTGCGTCCAGGCAGCAAGTAAGTCTGACTGTTCTCAGAAAAGGCCGGGCATCCCGGCCTTTTTTATATCTGCTGTTCGCCTCGCCATGCTTGAGTCATGCCGCTTCCTCTGCCAGGCTGAATGTCTCAACCTGGAGCCATCATCATGACGCAACGTCCCGACTGTATTCGCCACTGGCAGCCGCTGGAAGGCGAAGATAACGAACACTATGCCGACAGCGATGAGCGCATGTCGATTGGTGCGCCACTGGGGAGATTGCTGGGATTAACCCGCCTTGGCATTCACCATGAAAGGCTGTTGCCCGGACGCCGCTTGTCTTATCCCCACGCGGAGAGCGCGGAAGAAGAGTTCATTTTTGTGCTTGAAGGACATCCTGACGCCTGGATTAACGGCGAGCTTTATCCACTGTCGCCGGGCGATGCAGTGGCCTTTCCGGCGGGCACGGGCATTTGCCACACCTTTATCAATAACAGCGAGCACGAGGCACGCTTTTTAGTGGTGGGGGAGACCAGCAAGCCTGAAAATCGTATTACTTATCCTCTTAACCCGGATTACGAAGCAACCCGTAAAGACAGATGGCTGAATCCGCCCGAACATCCTATGGGCAACCATCCCGGTTTGCCCGACAAAAAAACTTAAGATTTTATCGCCTGATCCAGCCAGGTCTGGAACCGTGAATAGGGCACATAGAGCGCAACGTTCTTATACAGCGTCTTACCGCTGGCATTGTCATTGATGTTATTGCTGTAGCCAATAATTACACCTGCCAGCGTGTCGTCTGAGGCGTTATAGACCGCGCCGCCCGACATCCCTTTCACCACACCCGCATTCGCAGCGACGACGACACAGTCTGGCTTGTTCCAGCTGTTTGCCAGCGTGGTATTAATCAGGTTCTGTCCGCTGGAGCTGACCGGCATGGCCGAAATAAAACTGTAGCCGTAGAGATTCACCTGGTCGCCGATATGACTGTTGCGGAAGCTGGGTGGCAGGTTCATTTCGCTGTTTTTGTGGTAGACCACCGCCAGATCGCATTGCGGATGCCAGGCTTTGACGCGGTAAAGTGAAAACTTCGCCACGTGCGCGGCGGTCAGACTGTACTCCGGCGTCAGCGGGATAGTGGTACCGAGCGTACCAAAGCCCAGCACGGTGGGAATGCCGGTGACGGTCATATCAACCCGTTTTTCAGCCTCTTTACTGTACTCATAATGACCCACCGAGCAGCCGGTTAAGCCAAACACCATTAAGGCTATGAGTCGTTGCATTCTCTCTCCCTGCGTCAGAAGTTGATTACATCACCTGGCAATTGATTAGGGATATATCGGCAACGTTAAAGATTTATTAATTAATTCCGCATTAAAAAGCGTAACCGGTTAACAGAAAATGACAACCTGACAGTGGGGGAATGAGGCTGTGCGGGCCTGGCCTGCAGGCTGGAGACGAAAGATTTTTACGATAACGCGGCAGGATTATTGCGGCGGCGGCAATAATCCTTTGCTGCACGCAGGCTATGTCGCAAATCAGTGCTGTGCTGTAATACTCAACGTGACGCAGATCAAATTCTAACAAGCGTCGAGGGGCGGCGCGTCTGCGCGGTTCACCTGCAAATAAAACCGGGAGAGTGTTATGCCTGTAGCATTAATGGCGCTGGCGTTGAGTGCGTTCGCCATCGGAACCACCGAATTTGTCATTATGGGGTTGCTGCCGGAGGTGGCACGTGACCTTCAGGTGTCGATTCCGTCGGCGGGCTGGCTGATCAGTGGCTATGCGCTGGGAGTGGCGATTGGTGCGCCGATTATGGCATTGCTCACCGCCAGATTGCCGCGCAAAAAAACGCTGATCCTGCTGATGGTGATCTTTATTGTCGGCAACCTGCTGTGTGCGCTGGCTTACAACTACAACCTGCTGATGCTGGCGCGAATCGTCACCGCGCTCTGTCACGGTGCTTTCTTTGGTATCGGCGCGGTGGTGGCCGCCAGCCTGGTGCCGGCCGGTCGTCAGGCTTCTGCTGTGGCGCTGATGTTTACCGGGCTGACCCTGGCTAACGTGCTGGGCGTCCCGCTGGGAACCAGCTTCGGACAGATGTTTGGCTGGCGCGCTACGTTCTGGGGCGTAGCGGTGATCGGCGTGCTGGCGTTTATCGCCCTGATCGTGAGTCTGCCGAACAATAAAGAAGAGAAGCCGGTTCATCTGGCGAGTGAAATCGGTGCGCTGGCCAACGGCAAACTCTGGCTCTCGCTGCTGATGACGGTGTTCTTTGCCGCGGCGATGTTTGCCCTGTTCAGTTACATTGCGCCGCTGCTGTTAGAGGTAACGGGCATCAGCGATCGGGGGGTCAGCTGGACGCTGTTCCTGATTGGCGCGGGCCTGACAGTGGGTAACATTCTTGGCGGCAAACTGGCCGACTGGAAAGTCTCCTTCAGTCTGATCCTCAGCTTTTCTCTGATCGCCATCTTCTCGCTGCTGTTCAGCTGGACCAGCCATGCGCTGTGGCTGGCGGAGCTCACCCTGTTCCTGTGGGCAATGGCGACCTTTGCCACGGTACCGGGCCTGCAGATCAACGTGGTCCGTCACGGCAAAGAGGCACCGAATCTGGTCTCAACCCTGAACATTTCGGCGTTTAACGTCGGTAATGCGCTGGGTGCCTGGGTCGGCGGGGCAGTCATTGGCCGTGGTTTTGGCCTGACGGCGGTGCCGGTTGCGGCAGCTGCGCTTGCCACTATCGGCCTGCTGATCTGCCTGATGACCTTCCGTAAATCGGGCAGCGCAGCCGCCAGAGTTCGCGCTTAAGCCAGGCGGGCGGCAATACGTGCCGGAAAGTCAGCCACCTGCTGCTGCAGATGGCTGACAAAGGCATCGACCAGCGCTGACGCGGGACGGTGTTGTGGCCTCACCAGGCTGACGGTAAACGGCACCGCCACGCTGAATTTTCGCATCACCACACCGCTGTCGGCGTAATCCAGCGCCGTCAGCGGATTTACAATCGAAATACCCACGCCCGCTCTGACCATCGCGCACACCGACGCGGCGCTGTGCGTCTCCATCACCAGCCGCCGTTCGACGCCCTGATCCTGAAACAGCGCATCCAGCAGTTGACGATAGCTGTCGTTGCGCGACAGGCTGACATACTGTTCGCCCGCAAAGTCGTGCGGTGTCAGTTCTGCACGCTGACTCAGAGGATGATGCTGTGGCAACACGCATACTTCATCACAGGTCAGCAGGGCGAGGCGGTCAGTGCCAGCCGGCGCGTGCTGGGTTTCGGTTAAGCCGATATCGTAGCGCTGTGCCGACAGCCACTCCTCCAGCAGCGGCGACTCCTGCGGAATCACATTCAGGCTCACATCCGGGTAGCGCTGTAAAAAAGGCTGACACAGCGGTGGCAGCAGCGACTGCGAAAAAACCGGCAGGCAGGCGATCGACAGCTCACCCTGACGAAACTGACGCAACCCTTCTGCCGCTTCCATGATGCGATCCAGCCCATACCAGGATCGCTGTACCTCTTCAAACAGACGTAACCCCTGCACCGTCGGCTGCAGGCGACCGCGTACCCGCCCGAACAACGCTAATCCCAGCTGCTGCTCCAGTCGTGCCAGCTCCCGGCTTACGGTCGGCTGTGAGGTATGCAGCAGCGTAGCAGCCTGGGTCAGGTTGCCGCTGGTCATCACCGCATGAAAAATTTCGATATGCCGCCAGTTAATGTTCGCCACGCCGCCTTCCTATATCTATTCTGAATAGATGCTATTAAAACAGATATTTTTCGCTATGGCATGATTCTGGCTTAATGCGGTTATCGCCACAGGAGAATTGCTATGCCACGTTCATTACAGAGTACCGACACCACCCTCAACGCCACTAACCTGCTGCCGCTGGCACGCCGTTATGCCGGTCCATTCTGGGCTTATGACGCACAGATTATTCAGGCGCGTATTGCTCAGCTGCAGGCGTTTGATGTGGTGCGTTTTGCGCAGAAAGCCTGCTCAAATATTCATATCCTGCGCCTGATGCGTGCAGCGGGTGTGAAAGTGGATTCGGTATCGCTGGGTGAGATCGAACGTGCGCTGGCTGCTGGCTACCAGTCTGGCGGTGACGAGATCGTCTTCACTGCGGATCTGTTCGATCAGCCGACACTGGCGCGGATTACTGCGTTGAAGGTGCCGGTCAATGCCGGTTCGATCGATATGCTGCATCAGCTCGGCGCGGTGTCACCGGGACATGCGGTGTGGCTGCGGGTCAACCCAGGTTTTGGTCATGGCCACAGTCAGAAAACCAATACTGGCGGCGAAAACAGCAAGCACGGTATCTGGCACGACGACTTAGACGAGGCGCTGGCGGCCATTAAACAGCACGGCCTGAAGCTGGTGGGTATTCACATGCACATCGGCTCTGGCGTGGATTATTCGCATCTGCAGCAGGTCTGTGATGCGATGGTGGAACTGGTGATGGCATCGGGTCAGGATCTGACTGCGATCTCTGCGGGCGGTGGCCTTTCTATTCCTTATCGCTACGGCGAAGAGGCGATCGATACCGATCACTACTTTGGACTGTGGGACGCGGCGCGTCAGCGTATCGCTCAGCATCTGGGTCATGCGGTCAAACTGGAGATCGAACCGGGCCGTTTCCTGGTGGCCGAAGCGGGCGTGCTGGTGTCGCAGGTGCGGGCAGTGAAATCGATGGGCAGCCGTCACTTCGTGCTGGTCGATGCCGGTTTCAGTGATCTGATGCGTCCCTCCATGTATGGCAGCTATCACCATATCTCGCTGATGGCAGGCGATGAACGGGCGATTGATGAGCAGCAGACCATCGACACGGTAGTGGCCGGTCCGCTGTGCGAATCGGGCGATGTCTTTACCCAGCTGGAGGGCGGCATGGTCGAACCGCGCGCGATGCCGGCAGCAAAAGTGGGCGATTATCTGGTGTTTCACGACACCGGTGCTTACGGTGCCTCTATGTCCTCAAACTACAACAGCCGTCCGCTGATCCCGGAAGTGCTGTTTGAGCAGGGCCAGCCGCGCGAAATCCGTCGCGCGCAGACGATTGAGTCGTTGCTGGCGCTGGAAATCGATTAACTTATGAAAATCGTCCCGCTCAGCGATGTGCCGCAGTTTGCCGATCAGATCACCGACTGGCAGTGGCGCGCTTTTGGCGAAGCCAGCAGCCAGGCGTTCTTCGCCAGTGTGGTAAACAGCAGCCTGACCGGCGCTGATTTTCCGGTCACCTTTGTCGCCGTAGAGGCGGGCAGGGCAATCGGCACGGCGGAATTCTGGCGCTGCGATCTGATCAGCCGTCAGGATCTCTATCCGTGGCTGGCGGCGCTCTATGTGGATGAGTCGGCGCGCGGCAAAGGTGTCAGTGAGGCGCTGCAGCAGCATGTCATTGCTTATGCACAGGCTAGCGGCTATCCACGGTTGTGGTTATGGTCAACGTTTGGAGGTTACTACGAACGGTCTGGCTGGCTGGCGCAGGGAGAGGCGCTGGAGTATCCCGATAAGCCGGTGAAACTCTATTATCGTGACCTGTGAGAGAGGCCAGCCGCCCTGCGGCAGCTGGCAACAGAGTATTTATGGCGCAGGATAGGTGTAACGGCGGTGGATCGCCTCAATACCTTCCAGAATCTCTGCATTTAAAGTCAGATTGAAACTGTCGATATTAATCTGCAGCTGCTCAAGCGTTGTGGCACCCAGCAGCGTGCTGGCCACAAACGGCTGCTGACGCACATAGGCCAGCGCCATCTGCGACGGGTCAATCTGATGCTGTTGCGCTAACGCTACATATTCGGCAATCGCCTTCTGAGACTGCTCGCCGCTATAGCGGGTAAAGCGGCTGAACAGCGTGTTACGTGCGCCCGCAGGCTGCGCACCGTTCAGATATTTGCCGCTCAGCGTACCAAACGCCAGGCTGGAATACGCCAGCAGCTCGACGCCTTCATGCTGGCTGATTTCGGCCAGACCCACTTCAAAGCTGCGGTTCAGCAGGCTGTAAGGATTCTGAATGCTGATAATGCGCGGCAGTTCATGCTTCTCCGCCAGCTGCAGATAGCGCATCACGCCCCACGCGGTTTCGTTCGACACGCCGATATAACGGATTTTACCGGCGCGCACCTGCTCGGTCAGCGCTTCCAGCGTCTCCAGCAGCGTCACCTGGGCCGTGGTCTCGCTGTACTGATAGCCCAGCTTGCCAAAATAGTTGGTCTGGCGCTGCGGCCAGTGCAGCTGGTAAAGATCAAGGTAATCGGTGTTCAGACGTTTCAGGCTGGCATCCAGTGCGGCGCGGATGTTTTTACGGTCCAGTGCCATATCCGGGCGAATCGACGCATCATTGCCGCGTGACGGACCCGCCACTTTACTGGCCAGAATGATTTTGTCGCGGCTGCCGCGCTGTTTAAGCCAGCTGCCAATATATTGTTCGGTCAGACCCTGGGTTTCCGGGCGCGGTGGCACCGGATACATTTCAGCGGTATCAATAAAGTTGATGCCGGAACGGATAGCTAAATCCAGCTGAGCATGGGCGTCGGCTTCGCTGTTCTGTTCGCCAAACGTCATAGTGCCCAACCCCAGCTGACTCACTTCCAGCGTGCTGTGGGGAATACGATGATAGTGCATTGCCAGCTTCCTTTTTTTATGGAATGGAATGTTGTGTCCTCAGGGACTATAGCGCGAGCAACGGCGGGGAAGGAAGGGGGAAAAGTCGGGGAAATCACCTGCCAGCACGGAATCGGTGGCAGGTAATTAAATCGGGCACTTAACGTTCAATGATCGTTGAGACCTCATCGCTGTTAATCTGCACCTCGTGACCCGTCTGGTCGGTGTACTGCACCAGGCCGGTCTCTTTATCAATGCTCGGCTTGCCCTCGGTCATGATCATCCGGCCATCTTTGGTCGCCATGACATAATCAGAACTGCATCCACTCAGTAACGCTGCGGTTACCATCACCAGTGCTACGCCTGCCAACCCTTTCATCACGCCTCTTCCTCACAAATCGTTAAGTGCAAAAAGTGTAGTAATAAATGGTTTTGCCGGCAGGGTTAATCGTAGGATTCTGAAAATAACCGGGCGAGCAGGCTCGCCCTTGACTTTCTCAGGCGTGCTTTTTCTTACTGCGCATCAGGTTTAGGCACTCAACCGCCATGGAGAAGAACATAGCGAAATAAATGTAACCTTTTGGTACGTGGACCGCGAAACTCTCCAGAATCAGGGTAAAACCGACCAGAATCAGGAAGGAGAGTGCCAGCATTTTCACTGACGGATGGCGCTCGACAAACTCACCAATTGCGCGTGCGGCAAACATCATCATCAGCACCGCAATCACGACGGCAGCCATCATAATGAACAGATGATCGGAGAGGCCGATGGCAGTGATCACCGAGTCGAGGCTGAAAATGATGTCGAGCATCATGATCTGCACAATCGCGCCAAGGAACGAATGAACGCGGGTGTTGTGTTCGCCTTCGCTGCCTTCAATCGTTTCATGGATCTCCATGCTCGATTTCCACAGCAGGAACAGACCGCCAAACAGCAGAATCAGATCGCGCGCCGAGAACGCATGATCCATCAGCGTAAACAGCGGATTAGTCAGGCGGGCGACCCACGCGATAGAAGCCAGCAGGCCAAGACGCATTAACATCGCGCCCATCAGACCAATGCGGCGTGCACTGGCTTGCTGGTGTTTTGGCAGTTTAGCGACCACCAGTGACAGGAAAATGATGTTATCAATACCCAGTACCACCTCAAGGATGGTCAGGGTGCCCAGCGCCAGCCAGGCGTTGGGATCGGAAATCCACTCAAACATACCGGCATTCAATCCTAAACGAAAAGTAAACGGCGATTATACGCATTGAATTCGCCAATCTCCCACAAAATTGCGACGATGGTCGCGCAGGATAAGCGATTTACAGGAGAAAATGGCGCGCCAGCAGGGGACCGGTGAAGCTCTTCTTCAGGTAGAAGCCGCGCGGCAGGGTCATGATGGGCTGGCCCTGATCGCCGATTCCCTCGGTCAGTGCCTTACTGTTAGCGGCTTTAGGCCGGATTTGCAGCCAGGCACCATGCCGTGCGGTAATCTGCTCAACACGCCCCAGCACGATCATATCCATCAGTTCTTCCCAGTCCTGACGCAGCATCTCATCTTCTTCCGCATCCGGGCTCCATAACAGCGGCGCGCCGACACGGCGTTCCCGCAGCGGAATCTCGCGTCCGCCTTCAACCGGGATCCACAACACCCGCGCCAGCTTGTGACGCACATGGCTGGTGAGCCAGGTCACGCCGCTGTTACCGGTCAGCGGTGCGACGCAGACAAAGGTGGTTTCCAGCGGTTTACCCTGTGCATCAATCGGGATGGTTTTCAGTTCGATACCGAGATGGGCAAAGTCCTGTTCCGCTTTGCTGCCTGCGCTCGCCCCAAGGTGCCACTCCAGCAGCATGCCGACCCAGCCTTTATCGCGTTTAAGATCCGCAGGCATGGGCAGACCGGCACGCGCAGCCAGCGTTTCCATAGGTAATCCGGCTAAATCCTGCGCGCGTGCCAGCAGGCTGGCTTCATCTTCAGGTGGTCCTGGTGGATAACGCATGTTGATAACTCGCAATGGTTAAAATTCGTACAGCTGCGGGTGGCTAAGTTATCCCGCTAAAATAAATCGTGTCCGGGATCGATAATAACATGATAGATCATGCTTTTTTAGGTGGATTGACCTTGCGCTATCCGCAGTGAGTCAGGGTTATCCCAGCTTACCCGCAACAATGAACAGGATCTCCAGCCCGGTTATCCACAGAAAAGTGGGATAACCCCCTTATGTTTGCGGTACTGGTTCCATTTACAGCCTTGACTTTTCGCTATTTGACCAAATTTTCACCGCCATGACCTAACCCTGAGCAATTATCTGTGGATAAAAAGCACTGTGCTTATAATTTAGCCAATTGTCAGTGGGCGTAAAAATATTCGCTGTTTATAAAAAGCCGATGAAGCGAGATTCTTTATTAATTTAATTATTAATCAATAAGATAATAAACTAACTCTTTTTGGCATTCCCAGGTGTGATGGCAGGGTTATTCAGTTAACTCCCGCGTTCTGCACAAAGCTATCCACAGAAAAGGTGAATAAGATCGATCTTTTTTGCGGTCTTTGTTTATAACTTTGCCCTTTTCTGTGAGTTATCCCGCTATTGATGGCTCAACCCCCCATGAATCCAGTGGTTTACCGCCTGTAAGGAGTGTGAAACAATCAGGCCATTCAAATTTTGCTTTGAGGTAGTCCGGTGATCGATGATGATGGCTACCGCCCGAATGTTGGTATCGTAATCTGTAACCGGCAGGGACAAGTGTTATGGGCCAGGCGCTTTGGACAGCACTCCTGGCAATTTCCTCAGGGAGGCATCAATCCCGGTGAAACCGCAGAACAGGCGATGTATCGCGAACTGTTCGAAGAGGTCGGATTACACCGGAAAGATGTTCGAATACTTGCCTCTACCCGTAACTGGTTGCGTTACAAGTTGCCAAAACGTTTGGTGCGTTGGGACACAAAGCCGGTATGTATCGGCCAGAAACAAAAGTGGTTTCTTCTGCAGTTAATGTGTAATGACGCGGATATCAATGTGCAGCACAGCAGCACGCCGGAATTTGACGGCTGGCGCTGGGTCAGTTTCTGGTATCCGGTGCGTCAGGTTGTCTCCTTTAAGCGCGATGTCTATCGTCGGGTAATGAAGGAATTCGCTGGCGTGGTGATGTCTATGCAGGAGAGTGCGGGGCAGCGAAATAATCCTGCCCATCGACGTAAGAGAGGATAGGCCACGCCCTTTATGCTCACTCAGTTGCGCGAAATTGTAGAAAAAGTGGCGAGTGCGCCGCGTCTCAATGAAGCACTCGACATCCTGGTCAATGAGATCTGTCTGGCGATGGATACGGAAGTCTGTTCCGTTTACCTCGCCGACCACGATCGTCGCTGCTATTACCTGATGGCGACGCGCGGCCTCAAAAAACCGCGTGGCCGCACCGTGACGCTGGCGTTTGACGAAGGTATCGTCGGTTTAGTGGGCCGTCTGGCCGAACCGATTAACCTTGCTGACGCCCAGAGTCACCCCAGCTTTAAATATATCCCCGCAGTCAAAGAGGAGCGTTATCGCTCCTTCCTCGGCGTGCCCATTATCAGCCGTCGCCAGCTGCTTGGCGTGCTGGTGGTGCAGCAGCGCGAACACCGTCAGTTTGATGAAAGCGAAGAGTCATTCCTGGTGACGCTCGCCACCCAGATGGCGGCGCTGCTGTCGCAGTCTCAGATGGGTCAGCTGTTTGGTCAGTTCCGGCAGACGCGCGTGCGCGCCATTGCGGCAGCGCCTGGCGTAGCGGTGGCACCCGGCTGGGTCGATGAGACGCAGCCTCTGCTCGATCAGGTTTCGGCCGCCTCGACGCTGGATGTGCAGCGTGAACGTGAGCGTCTGTCGCTTGCCATGAGCGAAGCGGCCAGTGAATTCCGCCGCTTCAGCAAACGTTTCAGCGCCAGCGCACAGAAAGAGAGCGCGGCCATTTTCGATCTCTACTCTCACCTGTTAACCGATGCCCGGCTGAAGAAAGATCTGTTCGACGAGATCGAGCGCGGATCGGTCGCGGAGTGGGCCGTTAAACAGGTGATCGAGAAGTTTGCTGAACAGTTCGCCAGCCTGACTGACAACTACCTGCGTGAACGCGCAGGCGATCTGCGGGTGCTGGGTCAGCGTCTGCTGTTTCACCTCGATGATACTCTGGTCGGCACGAATGCCTGGCCGGAACGCTTTGTGCTGGTCGCCGATGAGCTGACTGCCACTACCTTAGCGGAGCTGCCGCAGGAGCGGCTGGCGGGTGTGGTAGTGCGTGACGGCGCGGCTAACTCCCATGCGGCGATCCTGACCCGTGCCATGGGCATCCCGACGGTGATGGGCGCTGACATCCAGCCTCATCAGCTCAACAAACGCCTGCTGATCGTTGATGGCTATCGCGGTGAGCTGCTGATCGATCCCGAGCCGGTGCTGGTGCAGGAGTATCAGCGGCTGATCAGCGAAGAGAACGCGCTGAGCAAAATGGCGGAAGGCGTGGTCGATCAGCCGGGTGAGCTGAAAAGTGGCGAACGCGTGCAGGTGATGCTCAATGCCGGATTAAGCCCGGAACATGAACAGGCGCTGGGCAGCTGGGTGGATGGTATCGGCCTCTACCGCACCGAAATCCCGTTTATGCTGCAGAACGGCTTCCCGTCGGAAGAGGAGCAGGTGGCGCAGTATCAGGGCATGTTGCAGCTGTTCCACAACAAGCCGGTAACGCTGCGAACGCTGGATGTGGGGGCAGACAAACAGCTGCCCTACATGCCGATCAGTGAAGAGAACCCCTGCCTGGGCTGGCGTGGCATCCGCCTGACGCTCGACCAGCCGGAAATTTTCCTGGTACAGGTGCGCGCGATGCTGCGCGCCAATGCCGCCTCCGGCAACCTCAGTATCCTGCTGCCGATGATCAGTCATATCGACGAAATCGACGACGCAAAACAGCTGATCGATCGTGCCGGACGCGAAGTGGAAGAGATGCTGGGCTATGCGATTCCCGCGCCGCGTATCGGCATCATGATCGAAGTGCCGTCGATGCTGTTTATGATCCCGCATCTGGCGTCCCGGGTCGATTTTGTCTCGGTCGGCACCAACGACCTGACGCAGTATCTGCTGGCGGTGGATCGTAACAATACCCGCGTCGCGAACCTGTACGACTCGCTGCATCCGGCGATGCTGCGCGCACTGAATGCGATTGCGCAGGAAGCCCGCCTGGCCAATCTGGAATTGTGCCTGTGTGGTGAAATGGCAGGTGATCCGATGTGCGTCGCGCTGCTGGTGGGCCTGGGTTATCACCATCTCAGCATGAACGGTAAAAACGTACCGCGCGTTAAGTACCTGTTGCGTCATCTGGATCATGAAGAGGTACAGAAGCTCAGCGAACAGGGAATGAATGCCGACACTGCCACCGAAGTTCGCCATCTGGTCTCGGCCTTTATGGAGCGGCGCGGATTAGGTGGGCTTATCCGTGGTGGTCGTTAGACGCTGAAGCAGGCTTTACGCGTTATCCGCGTTTACATTTGCAAGACAATTCACAAAACCGGCTGTGCTATGATGCGCAGCCTTAATTTATGTGCCTGACAACGCCCCTTTTCAGGGTTGAAAAATAGACGGTGAATGATGAATAACGGCTATATTGCATTTCCGCAGTTCGATCCGGTGATCTTCTCGATCGGACCGGTTTCGCTGCACTGGTACGGTCTGATGTATCTGGTGGGCTTTGTTTTCGCCATGTGGCTGGCAGTACGCCGCGCCAATCAGCCTGGCAGCGGCTGGAAAAAAGAGGAAGTTGAGAACCTGCTTTACGCCGGTTTCCTGGGCGTCTTCCTGGGCGGCCGTATCGGCTATGTCCTGTTCTACAACTTACCGCTGTTCCTGGAAAATCCTCTCTATCTGTTCAAAGTCTGGGATGGCGGCATGTCGTTCCACGGTGGCCTGATCGGGGTGATTGTGGTGATGCTGATCTTTGCCCGCCGCACTAAACGTAATTTCTTCCAGGTTTCGGATTTCATTGCGCCGCTGATCCCGTTTGGTCTGGGTGCCGGTCGTCTCGGCAACTTCATTAACGGCGAGCTTTGGGGACGTGTCGATCCGGGCTTCCGTTACGCCATGCTGTTCCCCGGCTCCCGCAGCGAAGATGTCGCGCTGGCCGCCACCAATCCGCAATATCAGGAACTGCTTAATACCTACGGCGTACTGCCACGTCATGCTTCGCAGCTCTATGAACTGGCGCTGGAAGGTGTGGTGCTGTTTATCATTCTGAACCTGTTTATTCGCAAGCCGCGCCCGATGGGCAGCGTCTCTGGCCTGTTCCTGATTGGCTACGGTGCCTTCCGTATCATCGTTGAGTTCTTCCGCCAGCCGGATGCCCAGCTTGGCCTGTTTGAAGGCGGAATCAGTATGGGACAGATCCTCTCTGTGCCGATGATTGTTGCCGGTATTATTATGATGATCTGGGCGTATCGTCGTCGCCCCCAGCCACAATTTCGCGAGGAAAAATGAAACAGTATCTGGATTTAATGCAACATGTGCTGCACGAAGGCACACCAAAAGCTGACCGTACCGGCACGGGTACGCTTTCAATTTTTGGTCACCAGATGCGTTTCAATCTGCAGGATGGTTTTCCGCTGGTCACCACCAAGAAATGCCATATCCGCTCCATTATTCATGAGCTGCTATGGTTCCTGAAAGGTGACACCAACATCGGTTATCTTAAGGAAAACAACGTCTCCATCTGGGACGAGTGGGCAGATGAGAATGGCGATCTCGGCCCGGTGTATGGCAAACAGTGGCGCAGCTGGGGCACGGCCAGCGGTCAGCAAATTGACCAGTTAAGCCAGGTGATGGAGCAGCTGAAGCGCGATCCTGACTCACGCCGGATTATCGTTTCTGCCTGGAACGTTGGTGAGCTCAGCGAGATGGCGCTGGCACCGTGCCATGCGTTCTTCCAGTTCTATGTGGCGGATGGCAAGCTCTCCTGCCAGCTTTATCAGCGCTCGTGCGACATCTTCCTGGGGCTGCCGTTTAACATCGCCAGCTATGCGCTGCTGGTGCATATGGTGGCGCAGCAGTGCGATCTGCAGGTGGGCGACTTCGTCTGGACGGGTGGTGACACGCACCTCTACAGCAACCATCTGGAGCAGGCGCGCCTGCAGCTGACCCGCGAGCCGCGTCCGTTGCCAAAGCTGGTGATCAAACGCAAACCAGCATCACTGTTTGACTATCAGTTCGACGATTTCGAGATTGAAGGCTACGATCCGCATCCCGCGATCAAAGCACCTGTCGCCATCTGATCCGCAGTAAACGATAACGCCCTGGCAACTTCGCCGGGGCTTTTTTTTGCCTGCATACCGGTAAATCTGCGGCACCCCTCGCACGCTTCTGCCACTGCCTGTGTGGGGGGGAAGATTCTCTGCGGCACGCTTTCCAGCCTGTCACAACACCTGTTGTTTCGACTGTTCATCACCCGCACTCTGACGCCATGAAAACAGCACATTTACGCGGTTTTACCCTGCCGGAGCTGCTGCTGGTAATGGTGATTGCCGGCATTCTAAGCCTTGCCGCGCTACATGGCTGGCAGCGCTGGCAACAGCGGCAGCAACTGCGCGACAGCGCTCAGCAATTGCAGGGATTCCTGCTACGACTGCGTGCCCATGCCAACCGGCAAAATAGCGACCTGGTGTTATGGTCACTGCCTGGCGATCCCTGGTGCATCGGTGCCGGCAGCCACCCCATTGCGGGGTGCGTTCACGGGAAACGGCTGCATTTCATCGCGCCGCACACGGGCGTGGCGCTCTATGACATTCGGGGCGAGCCGGGTTTCTATGGCCGCCGCAATGTCGCTAAGGCGGGCAGTATAGAGCTGGGAAACAGCGCCGGACGCATGCGGCTGATTATCTCAGCCAGAGCCCGTATTCGCCTCTGCATGATGGATGAGGAGACGTGCCGTTGAAGATCGCCGGATTCAGCCTGCTGGAGATGCTAATCGCCATGGCAATCAGCGCGGTCGTCATGTTAAGTACCGGGCGTTTTCTGCCGCTACTGCTGGCGGAGAGTGCCGGCGTACTGCAACAGGCGCAGCTGCGTCAGGAGTTACAACAGATGATGGCCACACTGGAAAAGGCGGTTCGGCGTGCCGGTTATTGTCACGGTGAGTGCGGTAGTGGTGCGCTGAAAATCAGCGAGAACTGCCTGCTGCTGCGGTGGGATGAGAACAGCAACGGTAAATGGGAACCGGTGGGCCATACGGAGAGTGACTATTACGGCTTTCGCCTGCGCCAGCAGCAGCTTGAGATGCAGCGCGGTGTTGACCAGTGTCAGTCAGCGGGCTGGGAACGGCTCTCCGATCCCGCATTCATGACAGTTGAGCAGTTCGGCATCAGCCAGCAGGGTACACAGGTCAGGATCGTGCTGCAGGGACGGGCCGGACGCTGGCTTGAAACGGTGGAGAGCTGGATAGAGGGCGTGAACCTGTGAAGCAGCGAGGCAGCAGTGCGCTGGGCATGGTGCTGATGATTATGGTGATCGGCAGCTTTACGCTGCATGCCAGCCGAAAGATGTCTGAGCAGGGAATGCGACTGCTGGCGGATGAGCAGCAGTTTATTCAGGATTTCTGGCGGGCGCAGTCGGCGCTGCAATGGGGTCTTTCTCTGAGTTGGCCAGCGACGGAGTCAGCCCTGTGTCAGCAGGATGATCGTCAGGGCTGGCGCAGCTGTTTACAGCGAGGTGAAAGGGATGAAGGACTGCTTAAAGGTGAGGCCAGCGGCAGTGGCATGGCGGTATGGCATTGGGTGCATTTACGGGGCAATCAGATTAGTGCGCTGCCGCACGGCTGGATTGATTACTGTCCGCTCACGTCCCCGGCAACCTGCCAGTAAATGCGGCGGATTCAGTCTGCTGGAAGTGTTGTTTGCTCTGCTGTTAATGGCATTAAGCAGCAGCACGCTGTTGCACTATCATCGCGCACTGGCGCTGGGATTCAGTCAGCAGTGGTATCAGCGCGAGGCATGGCGGGTGGCTGAGCAGCGCCTGGCAGGGCATGACGTTGCGGGCTGGACATCGACGCTGCAGCAGCAGAGCGGCCCTTCAGGCTGCACCCTGGAGCGGGCTGACGTGACGGGGCCTTATCAGCGCCGCGCTACTCTGACACGGCTGCGATGTTAAAGGTCGCGGGTCGCCCTTTTGATGGGTTTCAACCGCGATACGCGGTAAAGTGACAGAGCCGCAATACCGTAGTCACGTTCTGAGTTATCACAGGAGTTTTCATGTTTCACGTTTATCACTCAAATCAGCTTGATGTGCTGAAGATTCTGGCGGCGGCGGTGATTAAACATGATCCTCTTGATGATCCTTTCGCCTCAGAAATGGTGCTGGTACAGAGCCCGGGAATGGCGCAATGGCTGCAGATGGAGCTGGCGCAAACCTTTGGCATTGCGGCCAATATCGAATTCCCGCTGCCTGCCAGTTTTATCTGGGAGATGTTCGTCCGCGTACTGCCCGATATCCCGGTAGAAAGTGCTTTCAGCAAGGCCAGCATGGGCTGGAAGCTGATGCATCGGCTGCCGGTGATGCTCGAACAGGAAGAGTTTGTCTCTTTACGCCACTATCTCCATGACGACGGCGACAAGCGAAAACTGTATCAGCTCAGTTCACGCGTGGCCGATCTGTTCGACCAGTATCTGGTTTATCGTGCCGACTGGCTCAACAGCTGGGAGCGTGGCGAAACCATTGACGGACTGGGCGAAGCGCAGCGCTGGCAGGCCGCACTGTGGCGCGATCTGGTAAGTTACACCCAGGCGCTGCGCCAGCCCGAATGGCACCGTGCCAACCTCTATTCGCGATTTATCCAGACGCTGGAGCAGGCGAAAACTACGCCGGAAAATCTGCCGAAACGGGTCTTCATCTGTGGTATTTCTGCGCTACCGCCGGTCTATCTGCAGGCGTTGCAGGCGCTGGGACGACACATCGACATCCATCTGCTGTTCACCAATCCCTGCCGCGACTACTGGGGCGACATTCAGGACTATGCGTTTCTGGCGAAACTGCAGAGCCGTCAGCGCCGACGTCATGGTGCCGATGAATCACGCGGACTTTTCCGGGATGCAGAGCAGGCTCCGGCGCTGTTTAACGACGCTGGTGAACAGCAGCTCACTAACCCGCTGCTTGCCTCATGGGGCAAGCTGGGGCGCGATAACCTGTTTCTGCTCAGTCAGATGGAGTCAAACGACGATATTGATGCGTTTGTGGATGTGGAGCCAGATAACCTGCTGCACTGCATGCAGCACGATCTTCTCAACCTGCAGGATAACGCCGTCATCGGGCTGAATGCGGCGGAACTGGCGCACAGCGATCAGAAGCGCTGTCTGGATCCGGAGGACCGCTCCATTGCGGTTCAGGTCTGCCACAGCGCCCAGCGTGAAGTCGAAGTATTGCAGGATCATCTGCTGGCGATGATGGAGGCCGATCCGACGCTGAAAGCGCGTGACATTATCGTCATGGTGGCCGATATCGACGCCTACGCGCCGTTTATTCAGGCAGTGTTCGCCAACGCACCCGCCGATCGCTACCTGCCGTTTGCGATTTCAGACCGGCGGGCCAGTCAGGCGCATCCGGCCATTGTGGCATTTCTGAATCTGCTGGCACTGCCGGACAGCCGTTTTGTCTCAGAGGATGTTCTGGCGCTGCTGGATGTTCCGGCGCTGGCTGCTCACTTCTCTATTGATGAAAGTGGCCTGCGCTTACTCCGGCGCTGGGTCAGCGAATCGGGTGTGCGCTGGGGGCTGGATGATGCCAGCGTAGAAGCGCTGTCACTTCCGATTACCGGCCAGCACACCTGGCGCTTTGGCCTGCAGCGTATGCTGCTGGGCTATGCAATGGAGAGCCACAACGGTGACTGGGAAGGGATTCTGCCTTATGACGAGTCGAGTGGTCTGGTGGGGGAACTGGCGGGACATCTGGCTGAGCTGCTCTCCCGGCTTAATCACTGGCGACAGCTGCTGGCCGAACCCCGTCCGCTGGTCGCCTGGCTGCCACTGTGCCGGGAATTGCTGAACGCCTTTTTCAGCCCCGATGCAGAAACCGAGGCTGCCCTGCTGCTGGTGGAAGAGCAGTGGCAGCAATTAATCGAATATGGGATGGATGCGCGCTTTGAAGAGGCGATTCCGGTGGCGCTGCTGCGCGATGATCTGCGTAGCCGCCTTGATCAGCAGCGCATCAGCCAGCGTTTTCTGGCCGGACAGATTAACTTCTGCACCCTGATGCCGATGCGCTCCATTCCTTTTCAGCTGGTCTGTCTGCTTGGCATGAACGACGGCGTTTATCCCCGGACCCTGGCACCGTTGGGCTTTGACCTGATGCAGCAGCAGTCCCGCAAAGGTGACCGCAGCCGCCGTGATGATGATCGCTATCTCTTCCTGGAGGCGATGATTTCGGCACAGCAGCAGCTCTACATCAGTTATATCGGCCGGGCGATTCAGGATAATACGGAACGCTACCCGTCGGTGCTGGTCACAGAACTGCTGGATTACATTGGACAGAGTTTTTATCTGGAGGGCGACGGTCATCTTGAGCTGGATGAAAGTGCCGAACGGGTGCGGATGCACCTGCAGCACCTGCACAGCCGGATGCCCTTTGCTGCAGAGAACTTCCAGCCGGCTGCCAGATTGCAGAGTTTTGCCCGTGAGTGGCTGCCTGCGGCGCAGGGAGCAGGGCAGCCGCAACCCGATTTTGTTCAGCCGCTGGAAGCGCCGTTAATTGATGCGCTGACGCTGGAAGCGTTTCTGCGTTTCTGGCGGCATCCGGTCCGCGCCTGGTTCCACCAGCGGCTCGGCGTGAGTTTCTGGCTGGAGGAGAACGAACTGCCCGACAGCGAGCCGTTTGCGCTCGACAACCTGGAGCGTTACCAGATCAACGCGCAGCTGCTGAATGCCCTGGTCGAAGGCGAGGACACCCAGCGGCTTTATGCGCACCATCGCGCGGCCGGTAATCTGCCTTACGGCGCGTTCGGTGAGCTGTTCTGGCAGGCGCAGCGTGATGAGATGCAGGAAGTGGCTGCTGAAGTGGTCACTCAGCGCAGTGATGGCGAGAGCTGGGAAGTAAACCTGCAGCTGGAGCAGGTCAGCTTAACCGGCTGGCTGACGCAGGTGCAGAGTGACGGATTACTGCGCTGGCGGCCGGGCGTGCTCAATATGAACGACGGACTGTTACTCTGGCTGGAGCATCTGGTCTACTGCGCGCTGGGCGGCACCGGCAGCAGCCGGATGTTTGGCCGGCAGCAGAGCCGCTGGTGTTTCCTCGCCGTACCGCAGGCTGAGGCGATCGCTGCGCTGAATGAATATGTCACAGGCTATCTCGCCGGTATGCGCCAGCCGCTGATGCTGCTTAACAAGAGTGGCGGCGCGTGGCTGACCGCCAGCTATGACAAAAAAAGCCAGCAGTTGCTGACCGATGAAGCGACGCAGCTCAAAGCGCGTAATCGACTGCTGACCGCCTGGCAGGGTAACTATCAGGTTGAGGGCGAGGGCGGCGATCCCTATCTGCAGCGTCTTTGCCGTGTGCTGGATGAGCCACAACTGCAGCAGATAACTGAGGCGGCACAGCGCTGGTATTTACCGGTGCTGGCTGCACATCAGGATGATGAATAGCAGGTCAGAAGGCATTTTTGCTAGCTGGCTTATTACACAGAAATTTTGCTCTGCTTTGAGCCGCCGTGTCAGAGATTGGCGGTTTATCGGGAAACGAGAGGGGTTTACATGCGGGTACATGCACGCTGGATAGCGGCGCTATTGTTAAGCCTGGTGGCTTGCACAGCACAGGCGCAGACATCATCAGGCTGGCAGCCAGTTAACGACACTATTCGCAAAAGTGAACAGGATCCGCGCCACTATCAGGCGATCCGGCTCGACAACGGGATGACGGTGTTACTGGTTTCCGATCCTGTGGCACCGAAATCGCTGGCGGCGCTGACGCTACCGATAGGATCGCTGGACGATCCCGATCAGCAGGCGGGACTGGCACACTACCTCGAGCATATGGTGCTGATGGGCTCAAAGCGCTACCCGCAGCCGGACAACCTGGCCGAATTTCTGAAAAAGCATGGCGGCAGCCATAACGCCAGCACCGCTTCTTACCGCACCGCTTTTTACCTGGAAGTGGAAAACGATTCGCTGGAACCGGCGGTTGATCGCCTGGCGGATGCGGTGGCAGAGCCGCTGCTGGATCCGGTTAACGCCGATCGAGAACGCCACGCCGTGAACGCCGAGCTGACCATGGCGCGCTCGCGCGATGGCCTGCGCATGGCCCAGGTGGGTGCTGAAACCCTGAACCCGGCGCATCCGGCGTCACGTTTCTCGGGCGGCAATCTTGAAACACTGAAAGATAAGCCCGGCAGCAAACTGCATCAGGCGCTGCTGGATTTTTATCACAAGCATTACTCCGCCAACCTGATGAAGGCGGTGATCTACAGCAACAAACCGCTGCCAGAGATGGCATCGATTGCGGCTAAAACCTTTGGCCGGGTGCAAAATCATGACGCCAGCGTGCCGGAGATTACGGTGCCGGTGGTGACGGATGCACAGCAGGGCGTCATCATTCATTACGTTCCGGCCCAGCCGCGTAAGCAGCTCAAAATTGAATTTCGCATTGCCAATAACAGCGACAGCTTCCGCAGTAAGACCGACACGCTGATTAGCTATTTAATCAGTAACCGCAGCAAAAACACGCTGACTGACTGGCTGCAAAAGCAGGGGCTGGCCGACGGGGTCAATGCGGGCGCTGACCCGATGACCGAGCGTAACAGTGGCGTATTTGCGATTACCGCGTCACTCACTGATAAAGGCCTGGCACAGCGTGACGAAGTGGTAGCGGCCATATTCAGCTACATCAATCTGCTGCGTCAGCAGGCCGATGATAAGCGCTATTTCGATGAAGTTTCACACGTGCTGGCGCTCGACTTCCGCTATCCCTCTATCACCCGCGATATGGATTACATCGAATGGCTGGTTGATACCATGCTCCGCGTGCCGGTTGAACACACGCTGGATGCGCCCTATCTGGCGGATCAGTACGATGCCGCTGCGATCAAAGCCCGGCTGGACGAGATGACCCCGCAGCATTCGCGCATCTGGTATATCAGCCCGCAGGAGCCGCATAACAAAACCGCCTATTTTGTGGATGCGCCTTATCAGGTTGAGAAAATTACGCCACAAACCTTTGCCGACTGGCAGCAACGCGCCAGCCAGATCACGCTGGCGATGCCCGTGCTGAACCCCTATATCCCGGACGACTTCACCCTGTTGCCGTCGGACGGAAAAACGTATCAGCACCCGGTGAAGCTGGATAACCATGATGGTATGCGCATTTACTGGATGCCCAGTCGTTATTACGCCAGCGAGCCTAAAGCGGCGATAACCCTGGCGTTACGCAATAAAAATGCCATCAGCGACGCCCGTCAGCAGGTGCTGTTTGGCCTGAATGACTACCTCTCCAGCCTGGCACTGGACGAGCTTAACTCGCAGGCCTCGGTGGGCGGCATCAGCTTTTCAACCGGTGAAGATCAGGGGCTGGTGTTCAGCGCCAACGGTTTCACGCAACGTCTGCCGACGCTGCTGAAGAAACTGGTAGAGGGCTATGCCACCTTCCAGCCGACAGAACAGCAGCTGGAGCAGGCCAAATCCTGGTATCTGGAGCGGCTGGACGCGGCGGAAAAAGGCAAAGCGTTTGAGCAGGCGATTCAGCCGATGCAACTGCTGTCGCAGCTGCCTTATACCCAGCGCGAGACCCGCCGCAAGCTGGTCAGCACAATCTCACTTAAGGATGTGACGACCTATCGCGATACGCTGTTCCGCGACGCGACGCCAGAGATGCTGGTGGTGGGTAATCTCAGTGCTGACAGCGTGACGCAGCTGGGACATGAGCTTAAGCAGCAGATGCAGAGTAATGCGACCCGCGACTGGCACAGCCAGTATGTGACGATTAAAAAACCGCTGAAAGCCAACCTGCAACAGCAGGGTAGCAGCACCGACTCCGCTCTTGCCGCTCTCTATGTTCCACTGGGATATGGTGAATATCAGAGCATGGCGCACAGCTCGATGCTGAGCCAGATCGTTCAGCCGTGGTTCTACAATCAGCTGCGTACTAAAGAGCAGCTCGGCTATGCGGTGTTTGCCTTCCAGATGCCGGTGGGCCGACAGTGGGGTGTCGGCTTCCTGCTGCAAAGTAACAGCAAACAACCGGACTGGCTGTTGCAGCGTTATAAAGCCTTCTATCCACAGGCAGAAAAACGATTACGCAGCATGAGTAAGGCAGATTTTGCCCAGTACCAGCAGGCGATGATCAACGATTTGCAGCAGCGTCCTCAGACGCTTTTTGAGGAAGCGGATCGTTTTAGCCGCGACTTTGATCGGCAGAATGATCACTTTAATACCCGGCAAAAAGTGATCGAGCAGGTTCAGCAGTTAACCCCGGCCAGCCTGGCAGACTTTTTCCGGCAGGCCGTGATTGAACACAAGGGCATGGTAATGACCTCGCAGATTGCCGGCACCGGCACTGGCAAAACTGAATTTGCCCGCCAGCCTGGCTGGAAAACCTGGAATGAAGTGGCGCAACTGCAGCAGTCGCTGCCGGTAAAGAGTGAGACCCAATGATGCAATTACCGCCCGTCTCGCTGAATCCTTTAACGCTGCCGCTTAGAGGCGAGCGGCTGATTGAGGCGTCAGCGGGCACCGGAAAAACCTTTACCATTGGTCTGCTCTATCTGCGCCTGCTGCTGGGGCTGGGCGGAGAAAACGCCTACAGCCGCCCGCTTTCGGTAGAAGAAATTTTAGTGGTGACCTTCACCGAGGCCGCCACTGCGGAGCTGCGCGGGCGCATCCGCGAGAATATTCATCAGCTGCGTCTGGCCTGTATCCGCGGCAAAAGCAGCAACCCGATGCACCAGTTACTGCTGGAGCAGATGCCCGATTTGAGTCAGGCCGCCGCGCAACTGCTGGCTGCTGAACGGCAGATGGATGAAGCCGCCATCTTCACCATTCACGGCTTCTGTCAGCGGATGCTCAATCTCAACGCCTTTGAATCGGGCATGCTGTTTGAGCAGGAGTTAATTGAAGATGAGCAGGCGCTGCTGAAACAGTCGACCGCCGACTTCTGGCGTCGTCAGTGCTATCCACTGAGTCTGGATGTCGCGCGGATCATTGCCGCAGAATGGAGCGGGCCCGACAGCCTGCTGACCACGCTGCGCCCCTGGCTTCAGGGAGAATCACCCAGCCTGAAACGTCCGCCCGCAGCCGATGAGACGCTGGCATCACGTCACGCCCGTAACCTGGCGCGCATTGAGGCCATCAAGCAGCAGTGGCAGGCGCTTAGCGCCGATGTTGAAGGCATGATCAGTGCCTCGGGTGTGGATAAGCGCAGCTACAGCAGTAAACATCTGCCCAACTGGGTCGCAAAAGTCACGCAGTGGGCCAGCAGTGAGACGCTGGATTATCAGCTGCCGAAAGAGCTGGAACGCTTTGGTCAGCAGGTGCTGGATGAGAAAACCAAAAAAGGTGATGCTCCGCGACACTCGCTGTTTGAGGCGATCGATCAGTTTCTGGCAGAACCCTTGTCGCTGCGCGATGTGATTATCGCGCAGGCGCTGACCGATGTGCGTGCCACGGTACAGCGTGAAAAGCGGTTACGCGCGCTGTTAGGTTTTGACGATCTGCTCAGTAAACTGGATGAGGCGTTGCAGCAGCCCGGCGGCGTGTTGCTGGCAGAAACCATCCGGGCGCGTTTCCCGGTGGCCCTGATTGATGAATTCCAGGATACCGATCCACAGCAGTATCGCATCTTCCGCACGCTCTATATTAATCAGCCGGAGCAGGCGCTGTTTCTGATTGGCGATCCCAAGCAGGCGATCTATGCGTTTCGCGGCGCGGATATTTTTACCTATCTGCGGGCCAGAAGCGAAGTCAGTGCTCACTACACACTGGATACTAACTGGCGTTCTTCACCTGAGATGGTAGAGAGCGTCAACCGCCTTTTTTCTCAGCTCGATTCACCTTTCCTGTTTTCGGCGATTCCCTTTCTGCCGGTGAAACCTGCTGCGCCCAACGAGTCACTGAAGCTGATTTTTGATGAGCAGCAGCAACCGGCATTACGTTTCTGGCTGCAGCCTGGCGAGGGGGTCGGCAACAGTGACTACCAGCAGTTTATGGCGCAGCAGTGTGCCGCCGATATCAGCCGCTGGCTGGTGGCAGGACAGCAGGGACGAGCCTGGCTGGGTAAAGGTGAGGCGCTGCAGCCAGTGCGGGCTTCCGATATCACTGTGCTGGTGCGCAGTCGCAATGAGGCCGGCTTAATTCGCGACGCGCTGAATGCACTGTCGATTCCGTCGGTCTATCTCTCCAGCCGTGACAGCGTCTACACCACGCCGGAAGCGCGCGAATTACTCTGGTTGCTGCAGGCGATACAGGCACCGGAACAGGAACGGCTGCTGCGTAGCGCGCTGGCGACGTCGATTTTTGCCATCGATGCGGCGACGCTGGACGCGCTGACACAGAATGAGCGCGAGTGGGATGCGCTGGTGGAGCAGTTTGCCGTCTGGCAGCAGCTGTGGCATCAGCGCGGCGTGTTACCGATGCTGCGTGATGTGATGATCAAGCGGCAACTGGCGGAGAATATGCTGGCCTCGGAGAACGGTGAACGTCGCCTGACTGACCTGATGCATCTGGGTGAACTGCTGCAGGAGGCCTCGGTGCAGCTGGAGAGTCCGCACGCGCTGGTACGCTTCCTGGCGCAGCAGATTGCCCGGCCAAACAGCCAGGCCTCCAGCCAGCAGCTGCGTCTGGAAAGCGACCGCCATCTGGTGCAGATCATCACCATCCATAAATCAAAAGGGCTGCAGTATCCGCTGGTCTGGCTGCCGTTTGCTGCCGGGTTCCGCGAGGCGGCCAGCGCGCTCTATCACGATCGCGACAACTTCACGGCGCTGCTCGATGTGCAGGGTGATGCGCAGAGCCTGGCGCTGGCCGAAGAGGAGCGTCTGGCAGAGGATCTGCGTCTGCTCTACGTGGCGCTGACCCGTTCCGTTTATCACTGCAGCGTTGGCATTGCACCGCTGATCAAAGGCACCCGTAAAAAAGAGGGCGAAAGCGATCTCCACAAGAGCGCACTGGGCTACCTGGTGCAGCAGGGGCAGGCGGCCGATGCGCAGCAGCTCAGCCAGCGACTCAATGCATTAACCGGTGAAGGGATTGCACTGGTTGAAGAAGATCTGCTGCCGGGCGAAATGTGGCGGGACGCTGAGCAGGGTGATGAGGCGCTAAGCAGCCGCGACGTGACCCGCGCCCTGGCGGATGTCTGGCGGGTAACCAGTTACTCCGGTCTTCAACAGCATCACAGTTCGCCACTGCTGGATGCGCTCCCTAACTTCGATATCGACGCAGCGGGCGAAGAAGAAAATGGTGAAGAAGCGGCACTGACGCCGCATCACTTTCCTCGCGGAGCGGCACCCGGTACCTTCCTGCACGGTCTGTTTGAGTCGATCGATTTTACCGAACCGCCGGATCGCATCTGGCTGGAAGATCAGCTGCAGCACAATGGTTACCCGCTGAGCTGGTTACCGGTCATTGAACAGTGGATTGATCGGGTGTTACATACCCCGCTCAATGCGGAGGGGCTGACGCTGTCGGCAATCAAAAGCAGCGAACGGCTCATCGAGATGGAGTTTTATCTGCCGATCAACAATCTTCTGACGGCGGCGGATCTTGACGATCTGCTGCGTCGTCACGATACACTCTCTCAGCAGGCCGCTCCGCTGGATTTCCGCCAGGTGCGCGGCATGCTGAAGGGCTTTATCGATCTGGTCTTCCGCTGGCAGGGAAAATATTATCTGCTCGATTATAAATCGAACTGGCTGGGAGAGAGTCACGCCGCTTATACGCCCGAGGCGATGGCGCAGGCGATGATTGGCCACCGCTACGATCTGCAGTATCAGCTCTATACGCTGGCGCTGCATCGCTATCTGCAGCATCGCCTGCCGGACTATGACTATCAGCACCATTTTGGTGGGGTGTTTTATCTGTTTTTACGCGGGATGGATGGCAGCTCGGCGGACAACGGCATTTTTGCCACCCGACCTTCCGAAGCTTTTGTGGAAGAGATTAATGCGCTGTTTGGTGAAACCGGGGAGATGCTATGAGTGACATGCTGAGTCTGCTGCTGCAGGCGGTTGAGAAGCGTCTCCTGCGGCCGCTGGATATTCAGTTTGCCCGTCTGGTGGCGACAGAATCACAACCTGCGCTGCTGCTTGCCGCTGCCTGCATCAGCGCAGAGGCGGGAGAAGGTCACGTCTGTCTGCCGCTGAGCAACCTCTGTGAAGACAGTCTGTTTGCCGGGCGTCAGCCTGCGCTGGCCCAGGCCATCTGGCAGGCAGCGGGTAAGCCGGATGACTGGCCATCACTCCTGGCAGACTGGTCGGCGGTCAGTAATGGCAGTCGGGTGACGCCGCTGGTGCTGAGCAACCAACGTTTGTATCTGCATCGGCTATGGCACAGTGAAGGCCGGGTCGCCGACTTTTTTGCTGCGCAGGACGTGAAAACCGCGTTTGATATGCGTGCCGCGGGTGACGTGCTGAACAGTCTGTTTGGTGACCAGCCGGAGAACTGGCAGAAAATTGCTGCGGCCGTGGCGCTGACCCGCAAGACGGCGGTCATTTCCGGCGGGCCGGGCACCGGTAAAACCACCACCGTGGCGAAACTCCTCGCTGCCCTGATTCGCCTGAATCCCGGCGCGCTGCGGATTCAGCTGGCAGCACCGACAGGCAAAGCCGCTGCGCGACTGACCGAGTCGCTGGGCCGGGCGCTGCAGGATCTGGCGGTCAGCGACGAAGAGCGGCGGCGTTTTCCCGCCGAAGCCACCACGCTGCATCGTCTGCTGGGCGCACAGCCCGATACCCAGCGGTTACGCTACCATGCCGGTAACCCACTGCATCTTGATGTGCTGGTAGTGGATGAAGCGTCGATGGTCGATCTCTCGATGATGGCAAAACTGATCGCCGCGCTGCCTGCCCATGCCCGCGTGGTGTTTCTGGGCGACCGCGATCAGCTCGCCTCCGTTGAAGCCGGTGCGGTGCTGGGCGATATCTGCCGCTGCACGGAAAGCGGCTACAGCCTGGCGCGGGCCGAACAGCTCGCCCTGCTGACCGGCTGTACGCTGCAGGGCAGTGACGATGGACAGGCACCGGTCGTGCGCGACAGCATCTGCCTGCTGCAAAAAAGTTATCGTTTTGACGCTTCATCCGGCATCGGCCAGCTGGCAAAAGCGATCAACCTTGGTGATGCAGAGCAGGTCAGGGCGGTATTTGCTGCGGCCCATGACGATGTCAGTTACCAGACGCTGAACAGCGCGGAAGCGTATCAGGTGATGATGGATGAGGTCGCACAGGGCTATCAGCCCTTCCTGCAGCTTATCCGACAGCAGGCGGATCCTGCTGAGGTGATTGCCGCCTTTGGCCGTTATCAGCTGCTGTGTGCGTTACGTGACGGGCCATTTGGCGTGCAGGGCCTGAACCAGCGAATTGAGCAGCGACTGATGCAGCTGCAGCGCATCCGGCGTCCTGGTATCGGCAGTCGCTGGTATGCCGGGCGTCCGGTGATGATCACCCGAAATGACAGTGCGCTCGGCCTGTTTAACGGTGATATCGGCATTACGCTGCGGGATGAAGAGGGTAACCTGAAGGTCTTTTTCCCGCTGCCGGATGGGTCAATCAAGGCGATCCAGCCGAGCCGGTTACCTTCACATGAAACGGCCTGGGTGATGACGGTGCATAAATCGCAGGGGTCGGAGTTCGACCACACTGCGCTGGTGATGCCGACGCAGTTTCTGCCGGTGCTGACCCGAGAACTGGTCTATACCGCGATTACCCGCGCACGTAAGCAACTGACCATTTACAGCGAACCGGGCGTATTTCAGCGCGCCGTGCAGTTGCAGACGCAGCGACGCAGCGGTCTGGTGGAACGACTGGGTGAAACCGGCTGAGAAGAAGGGGGACAGTCCACGCCAGGTGGCCTGTCCCTTCAGGATTGAATCAGGTGAGGTCGGCCATCAGCACCTTGGAACGGCGCTGATAGTTGTACATCTCTTTTTTACTCTCGGGCAGTGACTCGATATCAACCGGCGTAAAGCCGCGCTCCTGGAACCAGTGGATGCTGCGCGTGGTTAACACAAACAGCTTTTGCAGTCCCATCTGCTTCGCCTGTAGTGCCACGCGCTGCAGCAGCATTTCTCCGCGTGAGGAGCTGCGATAGTCAGGATGAACCGCCACACAGGCCATCTCGCCAATCTTCTCATCCATAAACGGATAGAGGGCGGCACAGGCGATGGTCAGATTGTCACGCTGAATAATCGTGAACTTATCGATCTCCATCTCCAGCTGCTCGCGTGAGCGACGCACCAGAATACCCTGCTGCTCCAGCGGACGGATCAGTTCGAGGATACCGCCGATGTCGTTGATATTGGCACGACGAATCTGCTCGGCCGACTCCATCACAATCTGCGTACCGATACCGTCGCGTGAGAAGAGCTCCTGCAACAGTGCGCCATCTTCCTGGTAGCTGATGAGATGGCTGCGGCGCACGCCACTGCGGCAGGCTTTCACCGCACCGCGCAGGAAGCGGACCGTGCCAGAAAGATAATCACCTTCTTTTTCAATCTCGTCGATGCGGGCCTGCGCATCGTTCGGGAACAGCTCGGAAATGATTTCACCGTCGCTGTTCAGCACACCCTGCTCGGAGCAGAAGCCGATCATTTTTTCGGCTTTGAGCTTAATCGCCAGTTGGGTAGCCACTTCTTCTGAAGTCAGATTAAAGCTCTCGCCGGTCACAGAGACCGCCACCGGTCCCATCAGCACGATGGCATCGTTATCCAGCTGGCGATGAATCGCCTCTTCATCGATACGACGGATACGCCCGCTGTGGCAGTAATCCACGCCATCATCCACGCCCAGCGGCTGCGAAATAATGAAGTTGCCGCTGACCACATTGATATGCGCGCCCTGCAGTGGGGTATTGTTAAGACTCATTGAGAGGCGGGCAGTGATATCTAACTGCAACCGACCGGCAGCCTGCTTCACTAACTCCAGCGATTGCGCGTCGGTCACCCGGGTAAATTTATGATAAACCGGTTCCAGCTGCTGCTGAGCCAGGCTGGCGTCTATCTGCGGCCGTGCGCCATAAACCACCACCAGGCGGATGCCCAGGCTGTGCAGCAGGCCGATGTCGTTAACGATGCCAGAGAAGTTCTCATGCTCAATCGCTTCGCCACCCAGCATGATGACAAAGGTTTTACCCCGGTGGGCATTGATATAGGGAACGGTATGGCGAAAACCCTGAACCAGTTCGGTACTACGTTCCTTCACGGCCAACCCTCAGTGAATGTTTATTCGTATTTTCTGTATTTTTATGCTTTTACGCCCGATTTTGCAAGTCTTAATCCTGACGAAAATTTACGTTTTTATGGATGTCAAAGCCGCTAACAGCCTGCATTATTTAGGGTTTCCGGGGTGACATCATCCTGCGGATTGGATAAAGTTTTCGCCGCCATTTGATTAACTGGCGCTTTTTTAGACATAACACAGCAGCTGGAGCGGCATGTCAGACGGTAATTCCCATTTTTCACGCAGACGTTTTTTACAGGGGACAGGCGCCTTACTGCTGTTGAGCGTCAGCCGCACAGGCCTGGCGGCAAAAAACCACATTGTGGCGGTGCGTATCTGGCCCTCATCCACCTATTCGCGTATGACGCTGGAGTCCAGTGTCGCGCTGAAATACAAGCAGTTTGCGCTGAGCAATCCCGAACGTCTCGTCATAGATATTCAGGGCCTGCATCTTAATTCGGCCCTGAAAGGGGTGGATAAGCAGGTACGGGTCGACGATCCCTTTATCAAAAATGCCCGGGTCGGCCAGTTCGACAGCAACACGGTGCGCGTTGTTCTGGAGCTGAAGCGCAACGTCGCACCGAAGATCTTTAATCTGGCACCGGTCGCCGGGATCAATCACCGGCTGGTGGTCGATCTCTATCCGACCCAGAACCATGTGGAAGACGATCCGCTGCTGGCTCTGCTGAAAGATTATAATCAGGGCGATCTGGACAAGGATGAAGGGGTGCAGGCGCCGTTACCCGGCAAAGCGGGACGCGATCGTCCGATTATCATCATGATCGATCCCGGTCACGGTGGAGAAGATCCTGGCGCGCACGGCAAATATAAGACCCGCGAGAAAGATATTGTGCTGAAGATCGGACGGCGGCTCAAAGCGCTGATCGATAAAGAGCCCCATATGAAAGCCTATATGACGCGCAATGAAGATGTCTTTATTCCGCTGCGCGTCCGGGTCGCCAAAGCCCGCAAACAGCGCGCCGATCTCTTTGTGTCTATTCATGCGGATGCGTTTACCAGTCGGGCAGCACGCGGCTCTTCGGTGTTTGCCTTATCCACCAGCGGTGCCACTTCAGCCGCCGCCCGTTTCCTGGCGCAGACCCAGAATGAATCAGACCTGATTGGCGGCGTCAGCAAAAGCGGCGACCGCTATCTTGATCACACCATGTTCGACATGGTGCAGCGGCAGACGATTCACGACAGCCTGAAGTTTGGTAAAGAGGTGCTGCATCGTATGGGGCGCATCAACCATCTGCACAAACGCACCGTGGATCAGGCTGGCTTTGCGGTGCTGAAAGCCCCGGATATCCCGTCAATCCTGGTAGAGACCGCGTTCATCAGTAATGTGGAAGAGGAGCGTAAGCTGCGAACCACCCGCTATCAGCATCAGGTGGCAGAGGCGATTCTGAACGGTATCAAAGCGTATGTTGAGAGTGGGGCGGCACTGGCCCATCGGTAAAGGTGTGCGGGTAGTCACGGCTATCCGCGCATTTATCTGCGGGAGAGAGGTTTAAGAGGAATTCGCGAACGGCAGAAACAAAAAAACACCCTTTCAGGTGTTTAAATGATTGGTTGCGGGGGCCGGATTTGAACCGACGACCTTCGGGTTATGAGCCCGACGAGCTACCAGGCTGCTCCACCCCGCGTCCGTATCATACTTATTTCACATTGTGACTTCTGTAAAACGACTGCAGAAGTATTGGTTGCGGGGGCCGGATTTGAACCGACGACCTTCGGGTTATGAGCCCGACGAGCTACCAGGCTGCTCCACCCCGCGTCCGTATTGCTTCTGTTACTTCTCACACTGTGACTTCTGTAAAACTGCTGCAGAAGTATTGGTTGCGGGGGCCGGATTTGAACCGACGACCTTCGGGTTATGAGCCCGACGAGCTACCAGGCTGCTCCACCCCGCGTCCGTGGAAGCGCACTATACTCTCCGCGCTAATTCATGCAACCCCTTTTTAAAGATAAAAGCCAAATTAACAGCCAGTTGCTGAAGGATTCAGCCATCTGATTAATTATTGAACTGATATGCGCTACGTCAAAGCGGATGCATTTCATTCTGTCGGGGGCTTTGCTATCGTCGCGGGGCGAACAGTTATAAAAAGAGAAGAGAATGAAATCACATTGGGTGAAGTATGCACTCACTGGCGCGTTAATCACGCTGCTGGCGGCCTGTAGCTCTAAACCGACCGATCGCGGTCAGCAATATAAAGATGGCAAACTGGAACAGCCGCTGGCGCTGGTGAATCAGCCCAATGCTAAAGGCGCGCCGGTTAATGGCAAAGACTTTGGCGATCAGGTGCGCCAGATTCAGTCCGCCTCATCCGCTCTTTATAGTCGTCAGAACGGCACTTACAGCGCCATTGAAAGCTGGCTGATGGCGGGTGCTGATACCCGGCAGCTTCGCCAGTATGGCCTGAATGCCTGGCAGATGGAGGGCACGGATAACTACGGTAATGTGCAGTTCACCGGTTACTACACGCCGGTCGTGGAAGCGCGCTACACCCGTCAGGGCGAATTCCAGTATCCAATCTACCGTATGCCGCCGCGCAAACGCGGAGAGAAATTACCGAGCCGCGCCTCTATCTATAGTGGCGGACTTGATGACCGCTACGTCATTGCCTACAGCAACTCGCTGATTGATAACTTCATGATGGATGTGCAGGGCAGTGGTTACGTCGACTTTGGCGATGGCCGCCCGATGACCTTCTTTGGTTACGCCGGTAAAAATGGCTGGGGCTACCACAGTATTGGTAAAGAGCTGATCGACCGTGGTGAAGTGAAGCGCGAAGATATGTCGATGCAGGCGATTCGCCAGTGGGCGCAGGAGCACTCACCGCAGGAAGTGCGTGCGCTGCTGGAAACCAACCCGTCATTCGTCTTCTTTAAGGCTGAGCCGTTTACGCCGGTGCGCGGTGCCAGCGCCGTTCCGCTGGTAGCGAAAGCCTCGGTGGCTTCTGACCGCTCAATTATTCCGGCGGGCACGGTGCTGCTGGCAGAAGTGCCGCAGTTGAATGAGAAGGGCAAATTCAACGGCAAATATGAGATGCGCCTGATGGTGGCGCTCGATGTGGGTGGCGCGATTAAGGGACAACACTTTGATATCTATCAGGGTATCGGCCCGGATGCCGCGCATCTGGCGGGCTTCTATAATCACTACGGACGCGTCTGGGTAATCAAAGCCGCACCGGGTGCCGGACAGCCGCTGTTCTCCAGCCCGCAAAACGGTAATAATGGTTCACTGCTTCTCGGCTCTAACTAATGTCTTCTCTGCGGGCCTCCGGGCCCGCACGACGTAACAGGTTCAACTATGAAAGTGTTAAATGACGCCTGGCATCAGCGCTTTGGCGGCACGGCGCGTCTCTATGGCCAGGATGCGCTGCAACGTTTTGCTGACGCACACTTCTGCGTCATTGGTATCGGCGGCGTGGGTTCCTGGGCAGCGGAAGCGCTGGTGCGCACCGGCATTGGTAAAATCACCCTGATAGATATGGATGACGTCTGTATTACCAACACTAACCGTCAGCTTCATGCGCTGCAGGGCAATGTCGGCAAAGCCAAGACGGACGTGATGGCAGAGCGGCTACGGGCGATCAATCCGGACTGCGACGTGATCTGCATTGATGACTTTATTACGCCTGAGAACACCGCCGAACTGATGGCCGCCGGTTTCGACTATGTGATCGACGCGATCGACAGCGTACGCCCTAAAGCGGCGCTGATCGCCTGGTGTCGCCGGAATAAGATCCCGCTGATCACCACCGGTGGCGCGGGCGGACAGATTGATCCGACCCAGATCCAGGTCGCCGATCTGGCGAAAACCATTCAGGATCCGCTGGCGGCGAAGCTGCGCGAACGCCTGAAAAGCCTGGGGGTGGTGAAAAGCAGCAAGGGCAAACTTGGCATCGACTGCGTTTTTTCTACCGAAGCGCTGGTCTATCCGCAGGCCGACGGCAGCGTTTGTGCTTCACGCAGCACGGCAGAGGGTCCGAAGAGAATGGATTGCACATCCGGCTTTGGCGCGGCCACCATGGTGACCGCGACGTTCGGTTTTGTGGCCGTTTCGCATGCGCTGAAGAAGTTTCTGGCACGTGCCGCCCGTCAGGATGCGGTCAGCGCCTGACGCGCGGCATGCTCTACCGCAGCAGCCAGCGCCTGCAGACCGCTGCTGCGTGAGGCGCTGAGCTGGGCACGCAGCCCCAGCTCATCAAACAGGGTTAAGGGATCGGTGGCCAGTAATTGCTGCGGCGTCTGGCCCTCAACGGCGGTCAGCAGCACGGCCAGCAGGCCGCGCACGATCCGTCCTTCACTGTCACCATAGAAATGCAGTGAGCCATCCTCACACAGCTGGCTGCCCAGCCAGACCCGGTTTTCACACCCGCTCAGTTCAATTTCCGCTGTTTTCAGTTCCTCCGACAAGGCAGGTAACTGGCGGCTCAGCTGGATCAACTGACGATAACGATCTTCCCACTGATGAAAGCGGCCAAAGCTCTCTTTCAGACTGGCAACGGTAATCTGTTCGCCAAACGGGTGTGGCGCTAACCGCGATGAACACATAATCAAAACTCCGATAACAGCGCGATGGCGCTCTTCATGGCGCGCACCAGCGCATCAACATCCTGCAGATTATTATAGGGTGCAAAAGAGGCGCGCAGCGTGCCACTGACGCCCAGCGCCGCCAGCAAGGGCTGCGCGCAATGCTGACCGGCGCGCAGTGCGATTCCCTGCTCGGCCAGCAGCGTTACCAGGTCACTGTGATGCAGACCTGCGAATTCAAAGGCCAGCAAGCTGGCATTGCCACAGCGGAAGCTGCGAAAGCCGGGCAGTTCTGCCAGTTGCTCTTCCGCCAGCGAGGCAAGCTGCTGACTCCAGCGCTCGGCTTCGGGCAGATCGTACTGCGCCAGCCAGCTCAGTGCCGCACTCAATCCCACCACCCCAGCCACATTCGGGGTGCCAGCCTCAAAACGCCACGGTACCGGCTGCGGCGTGAAACCATTGAAGTCGACATCCGTGATCATCTTACCGCCGCCCTGCCAGGGCGCCATCGCCTCCAGCAGCTCCGCTTTGCCATATAACGCGCCAATGCCCATCGGGCCGTAAATTTTATGGCCGGAAAAAGCGTAAAAGTCGATATCCAGCGCCTGTACGTCAGGCGGGCAGTGCACCACCCCCTGCGCGCCATCGACCATCACTTTCGCGTCCACGGCATGTGCCAGTGAAATCGCCTGTGCGAGATCGGGGCATCCCCCGGTGACGTTCGACATCTGACCTACAGCCAGCAGGCGGGTGCGGCTGTTAAGCAGAGCGGGTAACAGGCTGATATCGGGCAGACGATCTGGCCCTAACGGCCATTTTACGACGCGGGCACCGCACGCCTGCGCAGCCATCAGCCAGGGAACCAGGTTGGCGTGGTGCTCAGCCTCACTCACCACGATCTCATCACCGGGCTGCAGGCGCGGACGCAGCCAGCTGTTCGCCACCAGGTTTATCGCTTCGGTGGTGCCACGCGTCCAGACAATCTCTCGATCGTCCGCGGCGTTAACCCAGCGAGCAACCTGATTGCGCGCCTGCTCATAGCGCTGGGTTAAGGCCTGCGCCGCAGCAAACTGGCTGCGATGAACCGTACCCGCGCTGAGGCTGTAAAACTGCTGCGTGCTGTCAATCACGGCCTGCGGTTTCAGCGTGGTCGCGGCGCTGTCGAGGTAGACGCCGGCGTCGGCGAGCGCGGGAAACTGCTGGCGGAATGCGGTGGGATTAAATGCGGTCATGCCGGGTCCATGATAAGAAAAATTAGGACCACACTGAAAGAATGGTCTGCGTCTGGCAAAGCTGGAAAAGCGCGTTATGCTGAATATTGCAAGGTTTGAACCAAACCCGCATAACGATCGGACGTTTAATAGTCGATCTCACTTATCGGCTGCCTCTGGTTAGCGTAACGCGGGTGGTTTGATGCAATCAATCTACAAGGAGATAGCAGATGAAAAAACTTACCGCAGTCCTGGCCGTGTGTACTCTGGCTTTTACCCTGAGTGCCTGTTCAAGCAATTATGTCATGCATACCAACGATGGTCGCACCATCGTGGCTGCCGGCAAGCCTAAAGTTGATAACGATACCGGCATGATCAGCTATAAAGATGCGAATGGCAACGAGCAGCAGATCAACCGTTCTGATGTCAAAGAGATGGTCGAGTCAAAGTAAGCAGCAAAAAAAAAGCACCGCAATTTGCGGTGCTATTTAAAAATCACTATGGACAGACAGGGTAAATCTACAGGAATTAAGAGTTCGATCCGCAATCGTCGGATCAAAAATTGCAAACACAACATCACGACCACAAGCCAAAAGCTTTCAGAAAATCTGCGAACTCACTCACAAATCTAAAAACTTTTCGTTCCGGCTCAGGAAGTGCGGCAACTATAGGTATTTGCTGGAGGTTCCTCAACGGACAAATTATAATGCCTCGGATTAAAAATTCTAATACGTAAACGCTTTGTATAAGCCTGCGTATTTTTCGCCGATCCGGATACGGAAAACCATGTCGAAACGCCTTCCTCCTCTTAACGCACTGCGGGTTTTTGATGCCGCTGCGCGCCATTTAAGCTTTACCAAAGCCGCTGAAGAGCTGTTTGTCACCCAGGCTGCCGTAAGCCATCAGATTAAATCTCTGGAAGATTTTCTGGGGTTAAAGCTGTTTCGCCGGAGGAATCGTTCGCTGTTACTGACCGAAGAAGGGCAAAGCTACTATCTCGACATCAAAGAGATTTTCTCGGCAATTAACGAAGCGACCCGCAAACTGCAGGCGCGCAGTGCCAAGGGCGCGCTGACCGTCAGTTTACTGCCGAGCTTTGCTATTCAGTGGCTGGTTCCCCGCCTCTCCAGCTTTAATATGGCTTATCCGGGAATCGACGTACGTATCCAGGCCGTTGACCGCGATGAAGAGAAACTGGCCGACGATGTCGACGTGGCAATTTTCTACGGCCGTGGCAACTGGCCCGGCCTGCGGGTTGAAAAACTCTATGCCGAATATCTGCTGCCGGTCTGTTCGCCATCACTGATGACCGGCGATAATCCGCTGAAAACCCCGATGGATCTCTCGCGCTTTACCCTGCTGCATGATGCCTCCCGCCGTGACTGGCAATCGTATATCCGCCAACTGGGTTTACAGCATATCAACGTGCAGCAGGGGCCGATCTTCAGCCACAGCGCCATGGTGTTGCAGGCGGCGATTCATGGTCAGGGCGTGGCGCTGGCCAACAACGTCATGGCGCAGAGCGAAATAGAGGCCGGGCGATTAATCTGCCCCTTTAATGATGTATTAGTCAGTAAAAACGCTTTTTATCTGGTTTGTCATGACAGTCAGGCAGAACTGGGTAAAATAGCCGCCTTCCGACAGTGGATCCTGGAAAAAGCTGCAACCGAACAAGAAAAATTCCGCTTTCGCTATCAACAATAACATCTTGATTTATTTGCATTACGATGCAAAAGCATCCTGAGGATAGGTTAATGTCCAGTCGTGCCATGTTTGTTTTTGCGGCTATCAGCGGCTTTCTGCTGGTGGCTTTTGGCGCATTTGGTGCCCACGTTTTAAGTCAGTCGCTGGGTGCGGCTGAGATGGCCTGGATTCATACCGGGCTGGAATATCAGGCTTATCACACGTTAGCGGTGATGGGACTGGGTGCCGCGATGCTACGCCGCGCCAATATCTGGTTTTACTGGAGCAGTGCGCTGATGGCGCTCGGCACCGTTTTGTTTAGTGGCAGCCTCTATTGTCTGGCGCTGTCACATCTGAAGTTTTGGGTTTTTATCACACCGGTAGGCGGGATCTGTTTCCTCGCCGGTTGGGTATTGATGTTGATTGGCGCGCTGCGTCTTAAACGAAAGGCAGAACGCCATGAATAAAGTTTTACTCTATTGTCGTCCCGGTTTTGAAAAAGAGTGTGCGGCAGAAATCAGTGCCAAAGCAGCGGAACGTGAAATCTACGGCTTTCCGCGGGTTAAAGATGACTCCGGCTACGTGTTGTTTGAGTGCTATCAGTTTGAAGATGCTGAGCGTCTGGCGCGTGAGTTACCGTTTGACGAGCTGATCTTTGCCCGGCAGATGCTGGTTGTCGGTGAAATGCTGCGTGACCTGCCGCAGGAAGATCGCATCACCCCGATCGTCGGCATGCTGACCGGCGTGGTGGAGAAGGGCGGCGAACTGCGTGTTGAAGTGCCGGACACGAACGAAGCCAAAGAGCTGACCAAATTCTGCCGTAAGTTCACCGTGCCGCTGCGTTCAGCACTGCGTGAAAGCAAGATTCTGCTGAACTATGAAAGTCCGAAACGCCCTGTGGTGCATGTGTTTTTCATTGCGCCAGGTACCTGTTACGTCGGCTACTCGATCCGGGAAAACAGCTCGCCGTTTTACATGGGTATTCCACGGCTTAAGTTCCCCTCCGATGCACCAAGCCGCTCGACCCTCAAGCTGGAAGAGGCGTTCCACGTCTTTATTCCTGCGGATGAGTGGGATGAGCGTTTAGCCAGCGGCATGTACGCCGTGGATCTCGGCGCCTGCCCGGGCGGCTGGACCTATCAGCTGGTCCAGCGCAGCATGATGGTTTATGCGGTGGACAACGGACCGATGGCCCCCAGCCTGATGGATACCGGCCAGGTGATGCACGAGAAAGCCGACGGGTTTAAATTCCGTCCACCCCGCACCAATATCAGCTGGCTGGTGTGTGACATGGTCGAAAAGCCGGTGCGTGTGGCTAACCTGATGACCGACTGGCTGGTTAACGGCTGGTGCCGTGAAGCCATCTTCAACCTGAAGCTGCCGATGAAAAAGCGTTATGAAGAGGTGACGCAGAATCTGGCCATGATGCAGGAGCGCTTTGATGAGAATGGCATCAACGTGCAGATTCGCGCCCGCCAGCTTTATCATGACCGCGAAGAGGTAACGGTACATGTGCGTCGTATGTGGGCAGCGACCGGTGGCCGTCGCGACGAACGTTAATCGCCGGGCTGAGTGCAGCTGCACTCAGCCGGTATAACGCAGCGTATTCAGATTGCCCTGCAATACCAGATCCCGCTTCAGCGTGGCCACCTGACGGCTGATCTCAGCCATCTGCTGGCCTTCTGCAAGCTTTTCCCGCCATTTAGCGGGCACCTGATCCAGTTGCTGATAGATCCCTTCAAGCGTGTGAAACTCTGCCAGCAGCTGTTTCGCACTTTTCGGGCCGATGCCGGTGATGCCTGGAATTTTACTGCTGCTGATGCCGCATAATCCCCAGTAGTCGGGGAGTAACTGGGGTGCCACGCCAAATTCAGCCTCGATAAAAGGCAGATCGAGCCAGCGTTTCTGGAAGTAGTCGCGGATGCGGATTTCGGGGGCCAGCAGCTGACAGTAACCTTTGTCGGTGGACACGATGGTGGCCAGGTGTCCGGCCTGCGCCATTTTCACCGCCAGCGTCGCCGCTAAATCATCTGCCTCATCCTCGCCCGCTATCCAGCAGCTTACACCTGCCGAACGAAAGGCCTCCTGCAACGCCGGCATCTCTGCCTGTAAATCGTCTGGCATCGGCGGGCGACCGCTTTTGTAATCGGGCAGCAGCTGATGTCGCCAGCCCTGATGACGTGCCTCGCCATCAAATACTGCGACAGCGTGAGTCGGACGGGCGTGACCCAGTACCTGGCGCAGCGCAGCCACGCAGCCGTCGACACAGGGTGAGCCCTGTACCGCATGCAGACGGCGAATCAGATTCAGCGCGTCAACAATAACAAGATGAAGAGCCATGAGCGTATCGGCAGCCCGGGGGCTGCCTCCTGGGTTATTTGATAATTTCGTAGCAGGGGATGTAGGCGGTGCCTGGCAGTTTCATGCGTTGCTGGGCAACGAATCCCTGTAGCAGCTCATCCATGCGGTGCATGATGTCGGGATCGCCATGCAGTCTGTAGCGTCCCTTCTCGCGGATTTCGCGGATGCCCATCTCTTTAACATTACCGGCGACAATACCTGAGAAGGCGCGGCGCAGGTCGGCAGCCAGCTTCTCGGGAGGCTGATTGGTATAGAGATTGAGGTTGGCCATATTTTCATGCGTTGGCATGAACGGCACCTGCAGATCGGGCTCAATGCGAATCGACCAGTTAAAGCTGTACGCATCGCCGGTTTCACGACGGTTCTCTTTCACCTGCGGCATCGCTTTCTTCATCAGACGCGCCACTTCTGCCGCGTCATCAATGATGATCTGGTAATGCTTACGCGCCTGTTCACCTAGGGTGTTAACGATGAAATCATCCAGCACGCGGAAGTAATCGGCGCTCTCTTTCGGCCCGGTCAGAATCAGCGGCAACACCTGATTGTTGTTCTGCGGATTCATCAGGATGCCCAGCAGATAGAGCAGCTCTTCAGCCGTACCGACGCCGCCAGGGAAAATGATGATGCCGTGGGCGATACGCACAAACGCTTCCAGACGTTTTTCAATGTCCGGCATGATGATCAGCTCATTCACCAGTGGATTTGGCGGTTCAGCTGCAATGATTGAGGGTTCGGTGAGGCCGATAAAGCGGCTGTCGCGATAGCGCTGCTGGGCATGGCCAACCGCTGCGCCTTTCATCGGTGCTTCCATCACGCCCGGCCCGCAGCCGGTACAGATATTCAGCTCACGCAGTCCAAGCTGCGTACCGACATTGCGGCAATACTGATACTCAACGGCGTTGATTGAGTGACCACCCCAGCAGACTACGGTGTTGGGATACTCGCCGATATGCAGAGCCCGCGCATTACGCAGAATGGAAAACACCGTGTTGGTAATGGTGGCGGAATCATTCTCTTCGGCTGCACTTAACCGGCCCGGTATGTTGAGCTGGCCGCTGACAAACAGGATGTCACGCAGCACCGCAAACAGGTTAGCCTGCAGTGAGCGGATGATGCGGCCATCTACGAACGCCTCTTCCGGCGGATTGATCAGTTCCAGTTTGACGCCGCGCTCCTGGCGCAGCACGTTGATGTCGAAATTCTCAAAGCGGGAGAGCAGTTCGTGGCTGCTGTCAGTCTGGCTGCCGGAGTTAAGCACGGCCAGAGAGCAATTGCGAAACAGCTGGTAGAGGTCGCTGCTGGCTGTGCGCTTGAGCATGTCGACTTCCAGCTGCGAGAGCAGATCCATTGAGCCAAGTGGGCTGATATGGGTAATCAAATGAACTCCTTTGCACCCGCCTGGGTGCTGATTGGCACTGCAATGGCAGTGACGAAAATCCCTGGTCGGCAACCCGCAGATTGCCGCCTTCACCAGAGTAGCCTTGTCGGCCCGCACAGCTCAAGCGGAACTGCGCTTACGGCACCCAGCCTGAGAGAAGTCTCGCAAACTACTGACGGACCAGCCGCGAAAAACCGGGCGAGAAGGGCACATTGGTGCGCCACGGGTTAATATCCAGCCCGCCACGACGGGTGTAGCGCGCATAAACGGTCAGCGCTTCCGGATGGCAGAATCGCATCACATCATTAAAGATGCGTTCAACACACTGCTCGTGAAATTCGTTGTGCTGACGGAATGAGACCAGATAGCGCAGCAGTGCTTCACGCGCGATACGCGGGCCTTTATAGCGGATCATCACCGAGCCCCAGTCGGGCTGGTTGGTAATCAGGCAGTTCGACTTGAGCAGATGGCTGACCAGCGTCTCTTCAACGATTTCGCTGCCTGCGGCATCCGCCAGATAGTCAGCATTGAAGCGGTAATCCTCTATGGCGATATCCTGCTCATCAATGCAGCAACCCTCAAAATGACCAATCGGCTGACCTTCTATTTCATTGAGACGGAACAACGCGACCCGCGCTTCCCCTTCAGCACAGGCACTCAGGTCCCGCTCCAGCGTCTGACGAACCTCACCCCAGTCGGCAAAGCGGGTCTGATTGAAACTGTTCAGGTAGAGCTTGAAGCTTTTCGACTCGATAAGATTACGGCTTTGCGCATCCAGCACCACTTCGCCAACGGCAACCTGTGGCAGACCTTTGCTGTTGAGCCACGAGAGTTCATACAGGGTCCAGATATCGCTGCCGGTAAAGGGCAGACTGTCGGGAAACAGGCCAAGCGGTTCACGGTTCAGGCTGCGCGGCACCGCCTGCAGTAAGCTGTTGTCATACCGATCGTGATAGGCTGTGGGTTTGCCCAGCGTCAGGTTACTGAGCGCCTGATCCTGTTCGTGAGTAGTCATTGCGGTTACCACCAAAATTAATCAAAGTGGCTAAGTGTAACCTATCAGAAGTGAGAATATGAATGATGCAGCAAACTGCCGCCGCGTTGCGCGACTTTACCACCCGATACTGCCAGCACTGGCTTCAGCAGGCGGGACATGGGCCGGCCAGCAGCGATCTCTATGGCGTTCCTTCGCCCTGTGCACTGGAAGATCGCGAGCAGCGGGTCGTCTGGCAGCCGCAGCCGTTTAGTCTGCCAACGACGCTGGATGCGATTGAGCGGGCGGTCGACATCCAGCTTCAGCCGCCGATCACGGCGTTCTATACCACGCAGTTTGCCGGCGATATGCAGGCCCGTTTTGGCGAGAATCAGCTGACCCTTTTGCAGGTGTGGAGTGAAGAGGATTTCCTGCGATTACAGGAGAATCTGATTGGGCATCTGGTGATGCAGCGCCGCCTCAGACAGTCGCCTACGCTATTCATTGCCACCACCGATTCAGAGGAGGAGATCATCTCCCTGTCTAATCTCAGCGGCGAAGTGATTCTGGAGCAGCCTGGTCGTAAACAGCGCGTGGTACTGGCAGAAAGTCTTGAGATATTTCTTAAGTCATTACAACCGGTTATCATCTGAATTGCAGTGATTTGCCGCCTGGCTTGTGAGACATCTCTTACATATGCTGTGAGAGATCGCCATATAACAGTTGAGACATCCGGAAGGCCGTGATGTAAAAATATTGTGAATCATCAACTTAATGGCGTTAATCTGAATTTGTGCAGCACATTTCGTAAAGTTTCGCTGTGAGTACCTTGTGCGCGTAACGAGTTCTGTCAAAATGTTTCCCACTGCAGGATGCTCAGGAAACAGATATCGTCAGGATGATGATAAGCCATGAGGCAGGAACGTAACGGAGCTTACGGCACACGGAAGGTTTCAGGATGAAACAGGATCGCTCAGGAGTGAGCAAGGGACACCTCCAGGATGGAGAATGAGAACCCCCTCAGAAGAGGTGGTGGGCCAGGATGCTAAGGATACATCAGGACGATGCGCGACAGGAGTTCGCACTGGACAAGTTGTCATGGAAGAGCAGGGAGCAAAAACGTAGCAGGATGGCTGCAAACGAACCGGGAGCACTGTTTATACAGTGCTCCCTTTTTTTGTGCCTGTGCCAACAAGTGATATGCTTGCCGCCCATTTTTGACTGCTTGCCGGAGGTGGCGCATGACGCCTGAACAATTGATTACGCAACGGCTGGAGCAACTGGAAGCGGTGATGCGTGAGCACCATCTCTGGCAGAGTACCCCTCCGGCCGAAGACGCGCTCGAGAGCCGTGAACCCTTTTGCCTGGATACGCTGGAGCCGCTGCAGTGGCTCCAGTGGGTGCTGATCCCGCGGATGCATGCCCTGATTGCTGCTCAGCATCCGTTACCGCAAAATTTTGCGGTTGCTCCCTACTACGAGGTGGCGCTGGTGCCTGACCAGCCCGGTATTGCGCCGCTGCTGCTGACCCTGCGTCAGCTTGACGCGTTAATCAAGGATGCAGCCCACTGATGCTGGAGATACTCTATCAGGATGAGTGGCTGGTTGCCGTCAACAAGCCCAGCGGCTGGCTGGTTCACCGCAGCTGGCTGGATCGCCATGAAACCGTGTTTGTGATGCAGACCGTTCGCGACCAGATTGGACAGCATGTGTTTACCGCGCATCGTCTGGATAAACCCACCTCAGGCGTACTGCTGATGGGGCTTTCAAGCGAAGTCGGTCGTCTGCTTTCCCTGCAGTTCGAACAGCACCAGATGCAGAAAACCTATCATGCTGTCGTACGCGGCTGGCTGGAGAGCAGCGGAACGCTCGACTATCCGCTGGTGGAAGAGCTGGATAAAATTGCTGACAGGCATGCCACTGAAGCGCGCACCGCACAGCCCGCCGTCACCGATTATCAGTCACTGGCAACGGTCGAGATGCCGGTCGGCATTGGCCGCTATCCCACTTCGCGTTACAGCCTGGTTGAAATGGCCCCTAAAACCGGCCGCAAACATCAACTGCGTCGTCATATGTCGCACCTGCGTCATCCGATTATTGGCGATTCGGCGCACGGCGATCTGCGCCAGAACCGGGGGGCCGCTGAACACTTTGGTGCTAACCGGCTGATGCTGCACGCCAGCAGCCTGGCACTCACCCATCCGGTGATCGGTGAACCTTTACTGATCCGTGCCGGGCTGGATGGCGTCTGGCAGAACGTGATGAACCAGTTTGGCTGGCAGGATCGCATTCCTGAGGTGCCGCGGGTTGAGTTTAACGCAGCGCCAGGACAGGATAACGTTTCAGAATAAGGGAGAAAGCAGATGGCAAAGATTGGCATTTTTGTAGGGACGGTATACGGCAATGCGCTGCTGGTAGCGGAAGAAGCAGAGCCCCTTCTGCAGCAGCAGGGTCACAGCGTCACCGTGTTTGACGATCCGACGCTGGCAGACTGGCAGAACTATGCCAGCGACGTGGCGTTAATTGTCACCTCAACCACCGGACAGGGCGATTTTCCTGATACGATTTCAGGCCTGTTCCATGCGGTTAAAGATAAGCTCGGTCATCAGCCTGCGTTGCGCTATGGCGTGATTGCGCTGGGTGACAGCAGTTATGACCATTTTTGTGGCGCGGGTAAAACTTTCGATGCGCTGCTGCAGGAACAGGGCGCACAGCGGGTCGGTGAGGTGTTACTGGTTGATGCCACCGAAAATCCTGAGCCGGAAGCGGTGACCTCTCCGTGGGTTGAAGCCTGGGGCGCGCAGCTCTGATGGCAACGCCAGGCTTATCGCAGCATAAGGATAAGCCTGGCGTGTGATATCAGGTCACCGGTGCCGGGTTAAACACCGCCAGCTGATTACGGATGCCCCAGCGATCGGACCAGGTCTGCTTCCGGCCACTGGCAATATCCAGAATCAACTCAAACAATCGCCAGCCCACCTGCTCAATACTCTCTTCACCGGTCGCAATCGTCCCGGCATTAATATCCATCAGATCGTGCCAGCGCTCGGCCAGCGCATTGCGCGTTGCCATCTTGATGACCGGAATCGCAGCCAGACCGTAAGGCGTTCCGCGGCCGGTAGTAAACACCTGTAGCGTGATACCGGATGCCAGCTGCTGCGTACCGCAGACAAAATCGCTGGCGGGGGTTGCTGCGTAGATCAGGCCACGTCGCGTAGGTCGCTGACCGGGCGAGAGCACTTCGACAATGGCGCTGCGCCCCGATTTGGCGATCGATCCCAGCGCTTTTTCCACCACGTTCGCCAGTCCGCCTTTTTTATTGCCCGGCGACGGATTCGCGCTGCGATCGGTCTGGCCCTGGTCGAGGTAGTTGTCATACCAGGCCATCTCCTCCAGTAAGCGCTTACCGACTTCCTGATTAATCACCCGCGGCGTCAGCAGGTGAATTGCATCACGCACTTCAGTGACTTCCGAAAACATCACCGTCGCACCGCAGCGCACCAGCAAATCAGACGCGAAGCCCACCGCCGGATTCGCCGTTACGCCCGAAAACGCATCGCTGCCACCGCACTGCATGCCGACAATCAGTTCTGCAGCAGAACAGGTTTCGCGCTGGCGCTGATTCAGCCGCTGGAGATGGCGCTCCGCTACCTGCAGAATCTCATTTACCATCGCCCCAAAACCGACCAGCTTCTCATCCTGCAGGCGCACAATGTCATGATCGTCCAGCGAAATCGCCTGCACGTCGGGCGTGCCGGTCAGCAGACGCTCCGGCTGTAACTTCTCACAGCCCAGGCTGACGATCATCACTTCGCCACCGAAATTGGCATTCAGCGCCAGGTTATGAATCGTGCGAATCGGCACCACCGCCGCAGGTGCATTAATCGCCACGCCGCAGCCATAAAGGTGATTGAGCGCGACCACGCCATCCACATTCGGGTAGCGCGGCAGTAAATCCCGTTCAATGATCTGTACGACATGATCCACCACACCGGCCACGCAGTGGACGCTGGTGGTGATGCCGAGCAGGTTACGCGTGCCGACGCTGCCATCCGCATTGCGATAACCTTCAAAGGTATAGCCTTCCAGCGGCGGCAATTCAGGCGGAACCTGCGTGGCTAACGGCAGACTCGCCAGCGGAGGCGCTTCCGGCAACGCGACCAGCGACTCATCAATCCAGCTGCCCTGGGCAATATCCCGTAATGCATAGCCGATGACTTCGCCGTAACGCACGATCTCTGCACCCTGGTTAATCGCGCGCAGCGCGACTTTGTGACCCTGTGGCACATGCTCCGTGAGTGTCAGGCCATCCGCAAACTGCGTGCCAGCCGGCAGGCCCAGGCTGTTAACCACTATCGCCACATTGTCGTGCTCATGGACTTTGATATAGAGCGGTTGTTCATCTGTTTTGGGGTACATCGCTCACCTTCCCGTCTGTCGTGCCGTACTTGTGCGGCACGCTGTAATGTTCTGACCTGTCACACGTTTGTTTGCCATCTTCAGTATAGGGAGGCGGAGCAAGGCGCGCATTGTGCAAATGACCACCATTGAGACAATTCACCTTATCGATTTGGGGCGATTATCCAGAAGCAAGTGAAGAGCCTCACAAACAGCGGGGGAAAGCGTTACCTAAGGCGGTTATTGCTCAGTTATTTGCCGCTTTCGTGAGCCATCCCGCAGGGTTTTGTGCATCCGCCACACAATCACTTCTGCACGGGCATTATTCCAGGGCGATGTGCCAATGTGCTCGCTTCAGGCTGTTCTTATACTGGGTTCCGTTAGCCAAAGTCAGGTTATCTGTCACGACGTATTACTCATCCGCAGAGGTCGCAGAAGCGCATTGGCTGCCACCTCGCAGATGGATAAATAAAGGTTTGCCAAAACAAAAAGATCGCCGTGTTTAACCCAACTTCTCTCTGATACCCAACGCGATGTGTATGCAGTCAGAGCGAATGTAGCTCACGCTATATTTCAGGAGTGCATCATGAATAGTTTCAGCCAGACCGCGGAAACGGTGCAGAAGCGCACCAATGCCCGCTACTGGATTGTGGTGATGTTATTTATCGTCACCTCATTCAACTACGGTGACCGCGCAACCATCTCGATTGCCGGTTCCGCGATGTCCAAAGATATCGGCCTCGATTCGGTCGGACTGGGCTATATCTTCTCTGCCTTCTCATGGGCGTACGTTATTGGCCAGATTCCGGGCGGCTGGCTGCTTGACCGCTTCGGCTCTAAACGCGTCTATTTCTGGAGCATCTTTACCTGGTCGCTGTTTACGCTGCTGCAGGGTTTCGTGGATATCTTCAGCGGCTTCGGCATCATCATGTCGCTGTTTATTCTGCGTTTCCTGGTGGGTCTGGCTGAAGCGCCTTCCTTCCCCGGCAACAGCCGGATTGTAGCCGCCTGGTTCCCGGCGCAGGAGCGCGGCACGGCAGTGGCGATCTTCAACTCCGCGCAATACTTCGCCACCGTGATCTTTGCACCCATCATGGGCTGGCTGGTCTCTGAAGTGGGCTGGGCGCATGTGTTCTGGTTCATGGGTGGCCTGGGCATCATCCTCAGCTTTATCTGGCTGAAAGTGATCCACGATCCCACCGATCACCCCGGCGTGAACAAAGCTGAACTGGAGTACATGGAGCAGGGCGGCGCGCTGATCAACATGGATGTCAAAAAGGATACCCGCAAGGTGAGCTGGAGCGAGAAGTGGTTCCAGATTAAGCAGCTGCTGACGTCACGCATGATGCTGGGTATCTACCTCGGTCAGTACTGTGTTAACGCCTTAACCTATTTTTTCATCACCTGGTTCCCGGTCTATCTGGTGCAGGCGCGCGGCATGTCGATTCTGAAAGCGGGCTTTATTGCTTCGATTCCGGCAGTGTGCGGCTTCCTGGGCGGCGTCCTGGGCGGAGTCATCTCCGACTGGCTGATGCGTAAAACCGGCTCGCTGAATATCGCGCGTAAAACGCCGATCGTGCTCGGCATGCTGCTCTCTATTTCGATGGTGATGTGTAACTACACCGAGACCGAATGGGTGGTGGTGTTCTTTATGGCACTGGCGTTCTTTGGTAAAGGCATTGGTGCGCTGGGCTGGGCGGTGATGGCGGATACCGCACCGAAAGAGATCAGCGGACTCAGCGGCGGCCTGTTTAACATGTTCGGTAACTTCTCCGGCATCGTGACCCCCATTGCTATCGGCTACATCATCGCCACCAGTGGTTCCTTTGAAGGTGCACTGGTCTATGTCGGCATTCATGCCTTTGTTGCGGCATTCAGCTTCCTGGTGATTGCCGGTGATATCAAACGTGTCGAACTGAAATCCTGGCACGGTAAGGATGCATCATGAATACGCAAAGTTCCCCGGTAATCACGGAGATGCGGGTTATCCCGGTCGCCGGTTACGACAGCATGCTGCTTAATATTGGCGGTGCCCACAACGCCTGTTTTACCCGCAACATTGTGGTCCTCACCGACAGCGCCGGCCACACCGGCGTGGGTGAAGCGCCCGGCGGTGACACCATCTATCAGACGCTGGTGGAGGCGATTCCGCGGGTTTTAGGCCAGCAGATTGCCCGCATGAACCGTCTGGTGCAGCAGGTACACAAAGGGAATCAGTCGGCTGACTTCACCACTTTTGGCAACGGTGCCTGGACTTTTGAGCTGCGCGTCAATGCGGTGGCCGCGCTGGAAGCGGCGCTGCTCGATCTGCTGGGACAGTGTCTGGGCGTCCCGGTGGCTGAACTGCTGGGGCCGGGCAAACAGCGTGATGAAGTCACGGTGCTGGGCTATCTGTTCTATCTCGGCGACCGGCGTAAAACCGATCTGCCCTATCTCACTGGTGAGCAGGCCAGTCACGACTGGTATCACCTGCGCCATCAGGAAGCGCTAAGCAGCGATGCCGTGGTGCGGCTGGCTGAGGCGGCACAGGATAAGTACGGCTTTAAAGATTTCAAGCTCAAAGGTGGCGTGCTGCCGGGCGAGCAGGAGATCGCCACGGCGGCGGCGCTGAAGCAGCGCTTTCCCGATGCGCGCATTACAGTTGACCCCAATGGGGCCTGGCTGTTGGATGAGGCGATAGCGCTGTGTAAAGGGATGCAGGATGTGCTGAGCTACGCTGAAGATCCCTGCGGCGCGGAGCAGGGCTATTCGGGCCGTGAAGTCATGGCCGAGTTCCGGCGTGCCACCGGCCTGCCGGTCGCCACAAACATGATCGCCACCAACTGGCGCGAGATGAACCACGCAGTGATGCTGAATGCGGTCGATATTCCGCTGGCGGATCCGCACTTCTGGACGCTGAGCGGTGCCGTGCGTGTCGCCCAGCTGTGCGATGAGTGGGGCCTCACCTGGGGTTGCCACTCTAATAATCACTTCGATATTTCCCTGGCGATGTTCACCCATGTGGGTGCGGCGGCGCCGGGTAATCCCACCGCGATTGATACCCACTGGATCTGGCAGGAGGGCGATCAGCGCCTGACGAAAAATCCGCTGCAAATCCGCAATGGAAAAATCGCCGTACCGGATGCACCGGGTCTGGGCATTGAGCTCGACTGGGACCAGGTAAACAAAGCCAATCAGCTTTATCAGTCACTGCCCGCCGGTGCACGTAACGACGCGACGGCGATGCAGTATCTGATCCCCGGCTGGACTTTTGATCGCAAGCGCCCGGCATTCGGCCGGAAAACAGCATAAGGAGCAGGAGATGAGTTCAACACCGAAAGTGACCGCCATGCAGGTTATTCCGGTCGCAGGCTATGACAGCATGCTGCTGAACCTCAGTGGCGCTCACTCGCCATTCTTTACCCGCAACATTGTGATTATCAAAGATAACGCCGGACATACCGGCGTCGGTGAAATTCCGGGCGGCGAGAAAATCCGTCAGACGCTGGAAGATGCCGCCTCGCTGGTGATCGGCAAAACGCTGGGTGAGTACAAAAATACCCTCAGTCTGGTGCGCAGTACTTTTGCTGACCGCGATGCGAGTGGCCGCGGCAACCAGACCTTTGATCTGCGCACCACGATTCATGTGGTAACCGGCATCGAAGCGGCGCTGCTTGATCTGCTGGGTCAGCACCTGGGCGTCAACGTCGCCTCGCTGCTGGGTGACGGGCAGCAGCGTGACCGTGTTGAGATGCTCGGTTACCTGTTCTACATCGGCGACCGCACTAAAACCTCGCTCTCTTATCAGAACCAGCAGAATGATCCGTGCGACTGGTATCGCCTGCGCCACGAAGAGGCGTTAACGCCGGATGCGGTAGTGCGTCTGGCGGAAGCGGCCTATGAGAAATATGGTTTTAACGACTTCAAACTTAAAGGTGGCGTGCTGCGCGGCGGTGAAGAGGCCGAAGCGGTTACGGCGCTGGCAAAACGTTTTCCTGAAGCTCGCATTACCCTCGACCCCAACGGGGCCTGGTCACTCAACGAGGCGATCATGCTCGGCAAACAGCTCAAAGATGTGCTGGCCTACGCAGAAGATCCCTGTGGCGCAGAGCAGGGCTACTCAGGGCGTGAAGTGATGGCGGAGTTCCGCCGTGCGACCGGCATGCCCACCGCCACCAATATGATCGCCACCGACTGGCGGCAGATGGGGCATACCCTGTCGCTGCAGTCGGTGGACATTCCGCTGGCCGATCCGCACTTCTGGACCATGCAGGGTTCGGTGCGCGTGGCGCAGATGTGTCACGACTTCGGCCTGACCTGGGGTTCGCACTCCAATAACCACTTCGACGTTTCGCTGGCCATGTTTACCCACGTGGCCGCCGCCGCACCGGGCGCTATTACCGCCATTGATACCCACTGGATCTGGCAGGAGGGCAATCAGCGCCTGACCAAAGAGCCGTTCCAGATCAAGGGCGGTATGGTGCAGGTGCCGCAGAAGCCGGGTCTTGGCGTAGAGCTGGATATGGATCAGGTGATGCAGGCCAATGCGCTCTATCAGAAGCAGGGGCTGGGTGCGCGTGACGATGCTGAAGCGATGCAATTTTTAGTGCCGGGATGGACTTTCGACAATAAACGTCCGTGCCTGGTACGTTAACCTTTCTGGCTCCCGCCGCGGAGCCATCGTCACAGGAGTTCAACCATGAGTAATGCAGCCTGGCCCAATGGATTTCGTCGTCGCCTGTTAGCGGGCGACACCCTGATTGGCAGCTGGTGTGCGCTGGCCAGCCCGATCTCAACTGAAATCCTGGGGCTGGCCGGTTTCGACTGGCTGGTACTGGATGGCGAACACGCGCCCAACGACATCACGACCTTTGTGCCGCAGCTGATGGCGCTGAAAGGCAGCCACAGCGCCCCCGTGGTGCGTCCGCCCTGCAACGAGCCGGTGATCATTAAGCGTCTGCTGGATATCGGCTTTAACAACTTTCTGGTGCCGTTTGTCGAAACCGCAGAGGAAGCTCTGCGTGCCGTCGCCTCAACCCGCTATCCGCCCGCCGGGATTCGTGGTGTCTCGGTGTCGCACCGCAGCAACATGTACGGCACGTTGCCGGATTACAACAGCACCATTAATGACAACATCACGGTGCTGGTGCAGATCGAAACCCAGCAGGCGGTCGACAACATTGACGTCATCGCGGCGGTGGATGGTGTCGACGGTATTTTCGTCGGGCCGGGCGATCTCTCCGCTGCGCTGGGCTATCTCGGTCAGCCTGCGCATCCTGAAGTGCTGAAAGTGATTAAACACATTTTTGAACGTGCCAAAGCGGCCGGTAAGCCGAGCGGCATTCTGGCGCCGGTGGAAGCGGACGCGCGTCGCTATCTGGAGTGGGGAGCCACTTTTGTGGCCGTCGGCAGCGATGTCGGAATGTTCCGCAACGCCTCGCAGGCGTTATGCGACAAATTTAAGCGCTAATCGATCAAGGAGAAACGCAATGAAAATTGGATTTATTGGCCTGGGCATTATGGGCAAACCCATGAGTAAAAATCTGGTGAAAGCCGGTTATTCGCTGGTGGTACGCGATCACAACGCCGAAAACGAAGCGGAGCTGACGGAACTGGGCGCGACCGTAGCGAAATCGCCTAAAGAGGTGGCGGAACAGTGCGACGTGGTGATTACCATGGTGCCTAACTCGCCGCAGGTGATCGAGGTCTGCCTGGGTAAAAATGGCATTGTCGAAGGGGCGAAGCCGGGCCTGGTGGTGATCGACATGAGTTCGATTGCGCCGCTGGCGAGCCGTGAAGTCCATGATGCGCTGGCAGAAAAAGGCATCAAAATGCTGGATGCGCCGGTCAGCGGCGGCGAACCTAAAGCGATTGAAGGCACGCTCTCTGTGATGGTCGGTGGCGATAAAGCGGTGTTCGATGCCTGCTACGACATCATGAAATCAATGGCGGGATCGGTCGTGCATACCGGCGACATCGGTGCAGGTAACGTCACCAAACTGGCAAACCAGGTGATTGTGGCGCTGAACATTGCGGCCATGTCCGAGGCGCTGTCGCTGGCGACGAAAGCGGGTGTGAATCCGGATCTGGTTTATCAGGCAATTCGCGGTGGCCTGGCGGGCAGCACGGTACTGGATGCCAAAGCGCCGATGGTGATGGACCGCAACTTCAAACCGGGCTTTCGTATCGACCTGCATATCAAAGATCTGGCGAACGCGCTGGATACCTCGCACAGCATCGGCGCGCATCTGCCGCTGACGGCGGCGGTGATGGAGATGATGCAGGCGCTGCGCAACGAGGGTCAGGGTACTGCCGACCACAGTGCGCTGGCCTGCTATTATGAGAAGTTAGCGAAGGTTGAAATCGCCCGCTAAAACCCGGTGCCGGTTTCCTGAAACCGGACTGGTTAAGAGCCGTTTCAATTACTCAACTGCGCTCGGATTGCCTATGAAAATCGTAATCGCACCGGATTCATATAAAGAGAGTTTATCCGCCCTGGATGTGGCATCGGCGATTGAAGCGGGTTTCCGTGACATTTTCCCCGATGCGCATTACGTGAAAATACCGGTCGCCGACGGTGGCGAAGGCACGGTAGAAGCGATGGTGGCGGCGACGAAGGGAAAGATCGTCAGGTTGAAGGTGACAGGTCCGCTGGGCACGCAGGTTGATGCCTTTTACGGTCTGTCGGGAGATGAACGTACCGCCTATATCGAAATGGCGGCGGCCAGCGGACTGGAGCGGGTGCCCGCTTCACAGCGTGACCCGCTGATAACGACGTCGTTTGGCACCGGCGAGTTGATCAGGAATGCACTGGATAAAGGCGTTGCTCACATCATTATTGGTATCGGCGGCAGCGCCACCAACGATGGCGGTGCCGGGATGATGCAGGCGCTGGGCGCCCGATTGCTCGACGCCCAGGGCAGCGAGATTGGTCACGGTGGCGGCGCGCTCTCTGACCTCGCCAGCATTGATATTGACGCCCTGGATGCCCGTATCCATCAGTGCCGCATCGAAGTGGCCTGTGACGTGACCAATCCGCTGACCGGCAAAGAGGGTGCATCGGCCATTTTCGGTCCGCAGAAAGGGGCGACCCCGGCGCTGGTGCAGCAGCTCGATCAGGCGCTGGCCCATTACGCCGCGATTATTCACCGCGATCTTGATATCGATGTGCTGCATATTCCCGGCGGCGGCGCAGCGGGCGGCATGGGCGCGGCGCTGCACGCCTTCTGTCAGGCGGAGCTGCGGCGCGGCATTGAGATTGTTACTGAGGCGCTGGGGCTGGCTGAAGAGGTCAAAGATGCGGACCTGGTGATTACCGGTGAAGGGCGTATCGACAGCCAGAGTATTAATGGCAAGGTGCCGATTGGAGTCGCCAGCGTGGCAAAGCGCTTTAACAAGCCGGTGATTGGCATCGCCGGAAGCCTGACGGCGGATGTCGGCGTCGTACATCACCACGGGATTGATGCGGTATTCAGCGTGCTCTACAGCATCTGTACGCTGGATGAGGCACTCGCGAATGCCGGAAAGAATGTCGAGATGACGGCGCGTAACGTAGCCGCGACGCTGAAACTGGCCGGATTCCACTGACCGTCAGGACTATCCGGCCATGCAATGCGGGCCGTGATCTGTAGAGGGTGATGCAGGTGGTCAGGCATAGTTTTACGGCGTCAGTCCGTGACTTCGGCGGCAGGTGTGCGTCAGCGGAAGCTAAAGCACCTGCCGGTTAGCGTTTGCGCATATAGCTGGCGTGGCAGCAGGCCGGTCAGACTTCCCCGAACCCTAACAGTCGCCGGGCTTCTCTGGCGACGTTCTCCATCTCATCCTGCAGCTCCAGCAGTTCCGGCTCCAGCGCGGCGATATCGCTGGCCTCCAGCAGCCCCCGTTCCAGCTGATGACAAAGTTGCTTCATGCGCGGCACGCCGCTATAGCTGGCACTGCCGTGCAGCTTGTGAATAATTTCACGCAGGGCGTTGACCTCATTGGTCGTCATAAACTGCGCCATCTTCGCATGCACTTCCGGTAAAAACTCCAGCAGCATTCGTAGCAGATCGCGCGCCAGCTCGGGTTTGTTCGCCGCCTGACGCAGCGCCAGCTGCCAGTCCAGCGTCGGTAATATTGGCTGCAGTTCCGGCAGGGAGACCACCGGCGGCGGCGTATAGCGCGCCAGCAGCTGTCTCAGCTTGCTCTCATCAATCGGCTTGGCAAGATAGTCATTCATACCCGCCTTGATCAGCTGTTCACGCTCGCCATCAATCGCATGTGCGGTCACCGCCACAATCGGTGTATTTGCGTGATGCGGCAGACCCCGGATAATTTCGCTGGCGCGAATGCCATCAATCTCAGGCATCTGAATATCCATCAGAATCACATCCAGCGACTGCTGACGCGCTTCGCGGATGGCGTGTTCGGCGCTGCTGCACAGCAGGATATTCTGCACCTGCTCCTCCAGCAGCGCGCCAATCAGCTTGAGGTTGGCGGGATTATCATCCACCGCCATCACCGTCAGCGGCAGTCGCGGTGACAGCGGCAGTTCGCTGACCTGGCGGGTATGGATATCCAGTAACATCGGCAGAAGCCGCGTCAGAGAGATCGGTTTAGCGATGCAGCCGTCAATGCCGCGTACCTTTAGTTCATCAGCCAGCAACATCATCGGGCTGGGAAGGGCCATCAGCACGTTGTCTGCCCGATCCAGCAGCCCATTGATCAGGCGCTCATTAAGCAGTTCAGGCTGGCTGATACCGACCGGCATCGCCATCAGCAGTAGCGGATAGTGAGACGCTTTCAATCCCTCCAGCGTTTCACTGTAGTCAATCTGCAATGGGGTGGCGCTCAGCATCTCCAGCGCGGCGCTGGCAACGTTAGCATCCGCTTCCACATAAGCAATACGCGCCTGGGACAGCGTTTCCAGCACGCGGGGCATGCCGGGCGCATTGGGATTGAGATCCAGCTGCACGCGAATCATAAAGGTCGAACCCTGATCCGGCTGGCTGCTGAAGGTAATTTCCCCCCCCATCTCCCGCACCAGCTTCTGGGTGATGACCAGACCCAGCCCGGTGCCGCCATGACGCCGCGAAATGCTGGCGTCAGCCTGACGAAACGCCTGGAACAGCTGTGTCTGTTGCTGCTCAGAGATACCGATACCGCTATCCTCAACCTGAATCTCCAGCTCGACGCGCGACTGGGTAATCACCCGCTGTCCGACGCGCAGGCCGATGTATCCTTTCTCAGTAAACTTGATGGCGTTACCAATCAGGTTGATCAGAATCTGTTGCAGTCGCAGCGCATCGCCAATCACGTTGTCCGGCACGCTGCTGTCACACACCACCGTCAGCTCCAGCCCCTTTTCATGCGCCGACGGCGCCAGCAGCACCAGGGTTTCATCCAGCGTGGCGCGCAGCGGGAAGGGGATCGCCTCCAGCATCAGCTTGCCCGCTTCCAGCTTCGAAAAATCGAGCACGTCGTTGATAATACTGAGCAGATTATTGGCTGAGCGTTCAATGGTTTGCATATAGTCGCGCTGCGTGGTGCGCAGCTGGGTTTTCAGCATCTGCCGGGTAAAACCCAGTACGCCATTGAGCGGCGTTCGCAGCTCATGCGACATATTGGCCAGAAACTCAGATTTAATACGCGCGGCTTCCTGCGCGCGTTTCTTCGCCAGATCCAGTTCAACGTTCTGAATTTCCAGCTGTTCCAGCGTCTCTCTTAAATCGTAGGTTGCCTGGTCGATATTGTGCTGCATCTCTTCGTGATAGGCGGTCAGCGACATCGCCATCGCGTTAATACCGTTTTTCAGAATGTTGAGTTCACCCAGCATGTAGCCCTCAACGCGGCTGTCGAGCTGGCCGCGACGGATGCGGTCAACGGTGGTGACCATATTGCGGATCGGGCCGGTAACATCGCGCATCAGACGATAAGCAAACAGCATGGCAAGACAGAGGCAGAAGAGCAGCATCAGCGTGGCAACAAACACCTCTTTGTACTGCTGCAGGCGCACCGACTGCAGATCCAGTTCAATCGCCACATAGCCCAGCGGATTGCCCGCGGGCTTGGCATCTTCATCCGGTAATTCGTCTACATCGTAACGCTCGGAGGTAATCGGCGTGCGCAGAATTAATAGGCTGCCGTGGCGCTCCATTGAGACATCGTCAGGCAGGGCGCGGATATCATCCTGTTGCAGCAGGCTGAGGTTTTGCTTGTGGTTAGAGGTGACATAGAGCTGATTATGATTATCAAACACCGAGATGGCCCGGACGATGCCGGAATGGCGGCGGTGCAGCAGGCTGACCAGCTCACGCATGGCATCCCGATTGTGCCAGGTCATGCTGTATTCGCTGGAGATTGCCAGTGGTTCGATGATGTTAGCCCCGGCATCGATCACCTGGCGCTGCAGTTCGTTGTAGCGGTGCACCACAAAAAATGAGCTGAGCAGCAGGCCAACCATCAGCGTGGGTGCCAGGATTAAAATCATCATTCGCGCCCGCAGGCTGTATTTGGTCATAATAGTCGCCTGGCTACTCCGGCATTAACGTCCCTGTGCATGCGGTCGACAAAACGATGCAGGCCGTTTTCGATAAAGAGAATGAATAACACTATGGCGCAATTTTACGTTGCAAAACAGCGCGTGACGACGCAACAACGGATCACCGTCACCATTGATGAGCTCGATCCGTTCGGACAGGGCGTGGCGCGTCACAAGGGCAAAACCCTTTTTGTCACGGGTGCTCTGCCGGGTGAACAGGCGGAGGTCGTACTGACAGAGGATAAACGTCAATTTGCCCGGGCGAAAGTGACACGACTGATTAGCCGCAGTCCGGACCGCGTTACGCCGCGCTGCCCGCACTATGAACGCTGTGGTGGCTGTCAGCAGCAGCATGCGGATGTGGCGCTGCAACAGCAGAGCAAAGCCCAGGCGCTGAGCCGGATGCTGAGCAGGGCCGCAGCACAGAATGTGGCGGTAGATGAGGTGATTGCCGGGCAGCCCTGGGGCTACCGCCGTCGCGCCCGTCTGGGTCTGCAATGGCAAAATAAAGCGCAACGCTTACAGATGGGCTTCCGCCAGGAAGCCAGCAACGATCTGGTCGATATTCAGCACTGCCCCATTTTAGCGCCCGAACTTGAAGCGTTACTGGTTCCGCTGCACCAGTGCCTCAGTGCGTTGCGCGCCGTCAGGCGTCTCGGACATGTGGAACTGGTGCTGGCGGATAACGGCCCGCTGATGATTCTGCGCCATCTTGATGCGCTGCATGCCGATGATCGTGAAAAACTGGAACAGTTTTCGCATAAGCATCAGCTGATGCTGTTCCTGGATGCGGGGGAAGAAGAACTGAATGCGTTAAGTGAGTCGGTGCCGTTTTATCACTCGCACCAGCTTAAGCTCACCTTCAGCCCACAGGATTTTATCCAGGTTAACGATGCGGTTAATCAGCAGATGGTCGCGAAGGCGATCGCCTGGCTCGACCTGCAGCCGGAAGACCGGGTGCTGGATCTGTTTTGCGGCATGGGAAACTTCACACTTCCTGTAGGAATCTTCGTACAAAATGTGGTTGGTGTGGAGGGGATTGCAGCATTAGTGCGGCAGGCAGCGTATAATGCTGATTTGAATAATCTTAAAAATGTCAGTTTCTTTCAGCATAATCTGGAAGAAGAGGTGTCGCGCCAGCCGTGGGCGGCACAGGGATTTAATAAGGTATTACTCGATCCGGCACGCGCCGGGGCTGCGGGCGTAATGGCGCATGTGGTTAAACTTGCACCAGAACGCGTGGTCTATGTTTCGTGTAATCCCACAACACTCGCCCGCGACAGCCAGACATTGCTGTCGGCAGGCTACCAATTGGAAAGGGTCGCGATGCTGGATATGTTCCCACATACCCGTCATCTCGAATCCATGGTGCTGTTCAGAAAAACATAAGCGATGAATGTCGTTGTGCAGGAGAGGTTATGGTTGCGGTCAGAAGTGCGCATTTAAATACTGAGGGGGATTTCGCCCTCGACCAGTGGATCGCCAGTCTCGGTATTGCCAACCCGCAATCCTGTCAACGCGTTGCTGAGACCTGGCGCTACTGCGAAGCGCAGACGCAGGGCCATCCCGATCAGTCGCTGCTCCTGTGGCGCGGTATCGAGATGGTGGAGATCCTCTCCATGCTCAGCATGGATATTGAAAGCCTGTGTGCGGCGCTGATTTTCCCGCTGGCTAACGATGAAGTGGTGAGTGAAGAGGAGCTGGAAACCGCCGTCGGTAAAGGCATCGTCTCGCTGGTTCACGGCGTGCGCGATATGGACGCCATCCGCCAGCTGAAAGCGATCCACAACGACTCCATGGCCTCTGAACAGGTCGATAACGTCCGCCGCATGCTGCTGGCGATGGTGGAAGATTTCCGCTGCGTGGTGCTCAAGCTGGCCGAACGCATCATGAACCTGCGCGAAATGAAAGATGCGCCGGAAGATGAGCGGGTGCTGGCCGCCAAAGAGAGCACCAACATCTATGCGCCCCTGGCCAACCGTCTTGGTATCGGTCAGCTCAAATGGGAGCTGGAAGATTACTGCTTCCGCTATCTGCATCCCGACGAATATAAGCGCATTGCTAAATTACTGCATGAGCGTCGCATCGATCGTGAGCAGTACATTGATAACTTCGTTAACAATCTGCGCAAAGAGATGGTTAAAGAGGGCGTGCGCGCCGAAGTCTACGGACGTCCGAAACACATCTACAGCATCTGGCGCAAGATGCAGAAAAAATCGCTGGCCTTTGATGAGCTGTTTGACGTGCGTGCGGTGCGCATCGTGGCGGATCGCCTGCAGGATTGCTACGGCGCGCTGGGCACGGTGCATACCCTCTATCGCCATCTGCCCAGCGAATTCGATGACTACGTCGCTAACCCAAAACCCAACGGCTATCAGTCGATTCATACGGTGGTGTTAGGGCCGCAGGGCAAAACGGTGGAGATCCAGATCCGTACCCGCCAGATGCATGAAGATGCCGAGCTGGGCGTGGCGGCGCACTGGAAATATAAAGAGGGGCCAACCTCCAGCAGCGCGCGCGGCGCCGCGGGTCACGAAGAGCGTATTGCCTGGCTGCGTAAGCTGATTAGCTGGCAGGAAGAGATGGCCGACTCCGGCGAGCTGCTGGAAGAGGTCCGTAGTCAGGTGTTCGACGACCGGGTTTACGTCTTTACCCCGAAAGGTGACGTGGTGGATCTGCCGGCCGGATCGACGCCGCTCGACTTTGCCTATCATATTCACAGTGACATCGGTCACCGCTGCATCGGTGCAAAAATCGGTGGTCGCATCGTGCCGTTCACCTATCAGCTGCAGATGGGCGATCAGGTCGAAGTGATTACCCAGAAACAGCCGAACCCGAGCCGCGACTGGCTCAACCCGAATCTGGGCTATATCACGACCAGCCGTGGACGCTCGAAGATCCACAACTGGTTCCGCAAGCAGGATCGCGACAAGAACATTATCGCCGGACGGCAGATTCTGGATAACGAACTGAATCAGCTTGATATCAGCCTGCGCGAAGCAGAGAAACTGCTGCTGCCGCGCTACAACGTGACCTCACTGGAAGAGCTGCTGGCGGCGATTGGCGGCGGCGATATTCGTCTTAACCAGATGGTTAACTTCCTGCAGGCGAAGCTGAACAAGCCGAGTGCTGAAGAGGAAGATCGCGAAGCGCTGCGGCAGCTGACCCAGAAATCGTACTCGCAGTCTGCACGCAAAGAGAGTGGGCGCGTGGTCGTCGAGGGTGTGGGCAATCTGATGCACCACATTGCCCGTTGCTGTCAGCCGATTCCGGGCGATGATATTGTCGGCTTCATCACTCAGGGGCGCGGCATCTCCATTCACCGTGCCGACTGCGACCAGCTCTCTGAACTGATTTCACATGCGCCGGAACGTATCGTCGATGCCGTATGGGGCGAGAGCTACTCCAGCGGTTACTCGCTGGTGGTGCGCGTCACCGCCAACGATCGCAGCGGCTTGCTGCGTGACATCACCACCATTCTTGCCAACGAGAAAGTGAATGTACTGGGCGTCTCAAGCCGCAGCGACACTAAAAAGCAGCTGGCGACCATCGACATGGATATTGAGATCTACAACCATCAGGTACTGGGACGTGTCCTGGCGCGCCTGAACCAGGTCTCTGATATCATTGACGCCCGCCGCCTGCACTGATATTCAGTCAGGCACTGCGGCAACTGGAGCCTGCGCGGGCGTTTTCTGCATCACAACACACTGGCGGATGCTGTTCACCGCATCCGTCAGTGTTGCTCGCCTTGGCTCTTCGCCCGCTGCCTGTCACCTGACTACTCAAGGACCCGTCTGAATGAACGCTATCGAGCGCCTGCTTGGCATCATGAAAACCCTGCGCGATCCCCAACATGGCTGCCCGTGGGACCGTGAACAGACCTTCACCTCTATCGCGCCCTATACGCTGGAAGAGACCTATGAAGTGCTGGACGCCATCCAGCGCGAAGATTTTGACGATCTGCGCGGCGAACTAGGCGATCTGCTGTTTCAGGTGGTGTTCTACGCGCAGATGGCCAGCGAACAGAGTTGCTTTAATTTTGAGGATATCTGTCACGCCATCAGTGACAAGCTGGAGCGCCGTCATCCGCACATTTTTGGCGATGCCACGGCAGAAACCAGCAATGACGTGCTGAAAAACTGGGAAGCGATTAAAACCGCCGAGCGGGCTGATAAAGCCCAGCATTCGGCGCTGGATGACATTCCTAAAGCGCTGCCCGCACTGATGCGTGCCCATAAGATTCAGAAGCGCTGTCACAATGTGGGATTCGACTGGACCACGCTGGGGCCGGTAGTGGCAAAAGTGCATGAAGAGATTGATGAAGTGATGCACGAGGCGCAGCAGAGCGTGGTGGACGGCGAAAAGCTGGAAGAGGAGATTGGCGACCTGCTGTTTGCCACGGTTAACCTGTCGCGTCATCTTGGCAGCAAAGCGGAAACGGCGCTGCAAAAGGCGAATGACAAGTTCGAGCGCCGGTTCCGTGAAGTCGAGGCAATCATCGCAGCACAGGGGTTAAGCATGCCGGGTGCCACACTGGAGCAGATGGAAGCGGCCTGGCAACAGGTGAAACAGGGCGAGAAGCGCTGATTATTCCAGCGCTGTGCATAAAGTCGCCATATATGCTTACTCGTTTCAGCGCGGCTACAACTTTGTGACGCACATCAACATTTCATTGGCAGCTATCCGCTATGTTAGGACGCAGCAATGCGTTGGAGGATGGCTGTGATTCATCAATTGTGGCTGATAGCGGTTTCCAGTATACTGTTTTCCCGTCCTGGTTATTCCACCGTCTTTAAACCTAAACTCTCAGGTTCAGCATGACAACGAATTATATTTTTGTGACCGGCGGGGTCGTTTCCTCTCTGGGTAAAGGCATTGCCGCCGCCTCCCTCGCAGCCATTCTCGAAGCTCGTGGTCTGAACGTGACCATCATGAAGCTGGACCCGTATATCAACGTGGATCCAGGCACCATGAGCCCGACCCAGCACGGCGAAGTTTTCGTCACTGATGACGGCGCTGAAACCGATCTCGATCTGGGTCACTACGAGCGCTTCATCCGCACCAAAATGTCGCGCCGTAACAACTTCACCACCGGCCGTATCTACTCAGAAGTCCTGCGCAAAGAGCGCCGTGGCGACTATCTGGGCGCAACCATTCAGGTTATCCCGCACATCACCAACGCCATCAAAGAACGCATTATTGAAGGCGGTGAAGGTCATGATGTAGTGCTGGTCGAAATCGGCGGCACAGTAGGGGATATCGAATCACTGCCGTTCCTGGAAGCGATTCGCCAGATGGCCGTGGATGTGGGCCGCGAACACACCATGTATATGCACCTGACGCTGGTGCCTTACATGGCGGCGGCCGGTGAAGTGAAAACCAAACCGACTCAGCACTCCGTAAAAGAGCTGCTGTCGATTGGTATCCAGCCAGACGTGCTGATTTGCCGTTCTGATCGTGCCGTTCCGGCCAACGAACGCGCCAAAATCGCCCTGTTCTGTAACGTCCCTGAAAAAGCGGTTATCTCGCTGAAAGACGTGGATTCCATCTACAAGATTCCAGGCATGCTCAAGTCGCAGGGCCTGGATGACTACATCTGCAAGCGCTTCAACCTGAATGCACCGGAAGCCAACCTGGCCGAGTGGGAGCAGGTAATCTACGAAGAAGCCAATCCAGGTGGTGAAGTCACCATCGGTATGGTGGGCAAGTATGTTGAGCTGCCGGATGCCTATAAGTCAGTGATTGAAGCGCTGAAACATGGTGGCCTGAAAAATCGCGTCACCGTGAATATCAAACTGATCGATTCGCAGGATGTTGAATCCCGCGGTGTCGAATTACTGAAAGATCTGGATGCGATTCTGATCCCAGGCGGCTTCGGCTACCGTGGTGTGGAAGGCAAGCTGATGACCGCCCAGTACGCACGTGAAAACAACGTGCCGTACCTCGGCATCTGTCTGGGCATGCAGGTCGCGCTGATGGAGTTCGCGCGCAATGTCGCGGGCATGCCGGGCGCCAACTCCACTGAATTTGTGCCAGACTGTAAATACCCGGTGGTGGCATTAATCACCGAATGGCGTGACGAAGAAGGCAACGTCGAAGTCCGCAGCGAGCAGAGCGATCTGGGCGGCACCATGCGTCTGGGCAGCCAGCAGTGTCAGTTAACGCCGGGCAGCCAGGTTCGCCAGCTCTACGGCTCTGACACCATCGTTGAGCGCCATCGCCACCGCTATGAAGTAAACAATATGCTGTTAAAGCAGATTGAAGCAGCCGGTCTGCGCGTAGCAGGTCGCTCGGGTGATGATCAACTGGTTGAGATTATCGAGATCCCGAACCATCCGTGGTTTGTGGCCTGCCAGTTCCACCCTGAGTTTACCTCGACCCCACGCGACGGCCATCCGTTGTTTGCCGGCTTTGTTAAAGCCGCGCATGAGTATCAGAAGCGTTTAGCGAAGTAAGTTTCACAGACAACGCGCGAACTTTTCGCGCGTTGTCTGTCTTAGGATTGACTAACTTGTACTGAGGAAAATCGTAATGTCCAAAATCGTAAAAGTCATCGGTCGCGAAATTATCGACTCACGTGGTAACCCGACTGTTGAAGCTGAAGTGCATCTGGAAGGCGGTTTTGTAGGCCTGGCAGCTGCACCATCAGGTGCCTCTACCGGTTCACGCGAAGCGCTGGAACTGCGTGACGGTGACAAATCACGTTTCCTGGGCAAAGGCGTAACCAAAGCCGTTGCTGCAGTAAACGGTCCGATTGCTGAAGCGGTAAAAGGCAAAGACGCGAAAGATCAGGCGAACATCGATAAGATCATGATCGACCTGGACGGTACTGAGAACAAATCTAACTTCGGTGCTAACGCCATTCTGGCTGTTTCACTGGCAGCGGCTAAAGCAGCGGCAGCTTCTAAAGGTCAGGCGCTGTATGAGCACATCGCTGAGCTGAACGGCACCCCAGGCAAATACTCTATGCCACTGCCTATGATGAACATCATCAACGGCGGCGAACATGCCGACAACAACGTCGACATCCAGGAATTCATGATCCAGCCGGTTGGCGCTTCTAACGTTAAAGAAGCTATCCGTATGGGTTCTGAAGTATTCCACAACCTGGCAAAAGTGCTGAAAAGTAAAGGCATGAGCACGGCAGTGGGTGACGAAGGCGGCTACGCGCCTAACCTGGGTTCCAACGCCGAAGCGCTGGCAGTTATCGCTGAAGCGGTAAAAGCAGCAGGCTACGAGCTGGGCAAAGACATCACCCTGGCGATGGACTGTGCGGCATCTGAGTTCTATAAAGATGGCAAATACGTTCTGGCCGGTGAAGGCGGTAAAGCGTTCACCTCTGAAGAGTTCACCCACTTCCTGGAAGATCTGACTAAACAGTATCCGATCGTCTCTATCGAAGATGGCCTGGATGAATCTGACTGGGACGGCTTCGCTTACCAGACCAAAGTGCTGGGCGACAAAATCCAGCTGGTGGGTGACGACCTGTTCGTAACTAACACCAAAATCCTGAAAGAAGGTATCGATAAAGGTATCGCCAACTCCATTCTGATCAAATTCAACCAGATCGGTTCTCTGACCGAAACCCTGGCTGCGATCAAAATGGCGAAAGACGCGGGCTACACTGCCGTAATCTCTCACCGTTCAGGCGAAACTGAAGATGCAACCATCGCTGACCTGGCGGTAGGTACTGCAGCGGGCCAGATCAAAACCGGTTCAATGAGCCGTTCTGACCGTGTTGCTAAGTACAACCAGCTGATCCGTATCGAAGAAGCGCTGGGTTCTAAAGCGCCATTCAACGGTCTGAAAGAAGTTAAAGGTCAGTAATGACCCTGTGCTGATGGCGCATTAAGCGGCATCGCATACGCTGAAAGCCCCGCCTTGTGCGGGGCTTTTGCTTTTTCGTGTCGCGCAGCTGTTGTTGTGCGACACACGCTGGCATAATCAGCGCCCCGATTTATCCAGGCGAGTAAAAAATGTTCTACCCGATTAACGAAATGTTCCAGACACTGCAGGGCGAAGGTTATTACACCGGCGTGCCTGCCATTTTCATCCGCCTGCAGGGCTGCCCGGTGGGCTGTAGCTGGTGCGATACCAAACACACCTGGGAAAAGCGGGCAGATCGGGAAACGTCTCTGGGTGATATTTTGATCAAAACGGTGGAGAGCGACGCCTGGGGCGATGCCGATGCCTCCACACTGCTTCGTAGCATCGAACAGCAGGGCTGGACGGCGCGTCATGTGGTGATCACCGGTGGTGAACCGGCGATTTACGACCTGCGTCCGTTAACCACGATTCTGGAACAGCACGGTTTCCAGTGCCAGATTGAGACCAGCGGCACTCACGAGATCCACTGTTCTGAGCAGACCTGGGTGACTGTCTCGCCGAAGGTCAACATGCGCGGCGGCTACGATGTGCAGCCCCAGGCGCTGAGCCGGGCCGATGAAATTAAACATCCGGTGGCACGTCAGCGTGATGTGGACGCACTGGATGGGCTGCTGGCGGGGATTGACGACACCAAAGCCCGAATCATCGCTCTGCAGCCTATCAGCCGTAAAGACGATGCCACCCGACTCTGCATTGAGACCTGCATTGCACGTAACTGGCGTCTGTCGATGCAGACCCATAAATATCTCAATATCGCCTGATAGAGTGTGCTGAGCGGTTAACCACAGGGAAGAGGCTTGATGCGGGATGGAAGCGAAACAGCGTCGGATCGAAAGGCTCGATCCGACAGGCTTAGCCGCGGTAAACGCAGCCTGCGGTGCAGGTTTCTTTGATCATGACCGCGCTTAACAGCGGCAGTTGCGGCTTCATCTGATCCCAGATCCATTTTGCCAGCACTTCGCTGGTGGGATTTTCCAGGCCAGGAATATCATTCAGATAGTAGTGGTCCAGCCGATTGTACAGAGGCTTAAACGCCGCCTTCAGTTCAGCAAAATCCATAACCCAGCCGGTATGCGCATCCACTTCGCCGGTAATCTCCAGACGAATCAGGAACGAATGACCGTGCAGACGGCCACATTTGTGTCCGGCCGGCACATTCGGAAGATGGTGCGCGGCTTCGAACTGGAACTCTTTAAACAAGGTGGTAGACATAATGGTTCTCAGACATTAAAAAACCGCTGAATTCTACCTGATTACCGCTTTTTTCGCACCCGCGCCGCACAAAGCGATACTTTCACATCCGATTGCCGGATCGTGTCCAGCTAATTAACTGATAAATCACCCGTTTACTTACCAGTTTTAACGATTACCTCTACCAGGAAAACCACTTAGTCATTTTGGTTATTTGATATGTCGAAGGCGTATTTAATCGTTAATATACAGCCCGGTAACCTACGCACTCTTACGCCACTTTACGGTCCGGACTTCTGATACTGGAATTTTTAACGCGATGACGACTCAGGCACCTGGTTCACTGCTTCCGCTCTCCCCGGAACAACTCGCCCGCTTACAGGCGGCGACGACAGATTATTCCCCGACTCAACTGGCGTGGCTGTCAGGCTATTTCTGGGGCCGGGTAGAGCAGACGCCGGGTAGCGCCGTCGCCAGCAGCGCACCGTCCGCGCCCGCCGCTGAAACGCCGGTTATTACCCTGCTTTCTGCTTCCCAGACCGGCAATGCCCGTCGTCTGGCTGAGCAGCTGCGTGATGACCTGCTAGCCGCGAAGCTGAACGTAAACCTGGTGAATGCCGGTGATTACAAGTTTAAGCAGATTGGCCAGGAAAAAATGCTGGTGGTCGTAACCTCTACTCAGGGCGAAGGCGAGCCGCCGGAAGAGGCGGTAGCGCTGCATAAATTCCTGATGTCGAAGAAGGCACCGAAAATGGAGGGTGCGGCCTTTGCGGTGTTTGGCCTGGGCGACACCTCTTATGAATTCTTCAGTCAGGCGGGCAAAGATTTTGACAATCGTCTGGCTGAGCTGGGCGGCGAACGCCTGCTGGATCGCGTTGATGCGGATGTCGAGTACGCAGAGCAGGCTTCGGCCTGGCGCAGTGCGCTGACCGACATTCTGAAACAGCGCGTGCCGACCGAATCCCCGGCGCAGGCTGCGGCGACAGCGGCAGGCAGCGTCAACGAAGTGACCACCAGCCCCTACAGCAAAGAGTCTCCACTCAGCGCCAGTCTGGCGGTAAATCAGAAAATTACCGGACGTGACTCAGACAAAGATGTGCGCCATATCGAAATCGATCTGGGCGACTCCGGTCTGCGCTACCAGCCTGGCGATGCGCTGGGCGTCTGGTATGAAAATGACGCGGCGCTGGTCAGTGAACTGCTGGAGCTGGTCTGGCTGAAAGGCGATGAGCCGGTAGAGATTCAGGGCAAAACCCTGCCGCTGGCGGAGGCGCTGCAAAAGCATTTCGAGCTGACGGTGAACACCGCGCAGATCGTCGCGCAGTACGCCCAACTGTCCCGTAATGCGGAGCTGCTGGCGCTGGTGGATGATAAAGCCCGGTTGCAGCACTATGCGCAGAACTATCCGATTGTGGATATGGTGCGTCTGGCTCCGGCTGAACTGACGGCAGAACAGCTGACCGGCCTGCTGCGTCCGCTGACGCCGCGACTCTATTCTATCGCCTCTTCGCAGGCCGAAACCGACACCGAAGTGCACATCACTGTGGGTGCAGTGCGCTTCGATATTGAAGGTCGCCAGCGCGGCGGCGGTGCATCGACCTGGCTGGCCGATCGCATTGAAGAAGAGGGCGAAGTCCGCGTCTTCATTGAGCACAACGATAATTTCCGCCTGCCGGCTAATCCGGACGCGCCGGTGATCATGATTGGCCCGGGCACCGGCATCGCGCCGTTCCGCGCCTTTATGCAGCAGCGCGACAACGACGGTGCCAGCGGCAAAAACTGGCTATTCTTTGGTAATCCGCACTTCACCGACGATTTCCTCTATCAGGTGGAGTGGCAGAAATATGTGAAGGATGGGCTGCTGACGAATATCGACCTCGCATGGTCACGCGATCAGGCAGAGAAGATTTACGTACAGGATAAGATCCGCGCGAAAGGGGCTGAAGTCTGGCGCTGGATTGAAGAGGGCGCGCATCTGTATGTCTGTGGCGACGCGAATCGTATGGCAAAAGACGTCGAGCAGGCATTGCTGGATGTGGTGGTCGAACACGGCGGAATGGATCGTGAAACGGCCGACGAATTTTTAAGTGAGCTGCGCATTGAGCGCCGTTATCAGCGAGACGTTTACTAATGAGCGATAAACACCCTGGACCGCTGGTTGTAGAAGGCAAATTAGCAGACGCTGAGCGTCTGAAGAAGCAGAGCAACTATCTGCGCGGCACCATCAAAGAAGATCTGGAAGAGGGTCTGACCGGCGGCTTTACCGGCGATAACTTCCTGCTGATCCGTTTTCACGGCATGTACCAGCAGGACGATCGCGACATCCGTGCCGAACGTGCCGAGCAGAAGCTGGAACCGCGCCACGCCATGATGCTGCGCTGCCGACTGCCGGGCGGGATCATTACGCCGACGCAGTGGCTGGCCATCGACAAATTTGCCACCGATAAAACCATTTATGGCAGCATCCGTCTGACCAACCGTCAGACCTTCCAGTTTCACGGTATTCTGAAGAAGAACGTCAAGCCGACGCATCAGATGCTGCATGAAGTGGGGCTGGATGCGCTGGCGACTGCCAACGACGTCAACCGTAACGTGCTCTGTACGTCGAACCCGGTTGAGTCGGAACTGCATCAGGAAGCGTATGAGTGGGCGAAGAAGCTCTCCGAGCATCTGCTGCCGCGCACCCGTGCCTATGCCGAGATCTGGTGGGATAAAGAAAAAGTCGCGACAACAGACGAAGAGCCGATTCTCGGTGAAACCTATCTGCCGCGTAAATTCAAAACGACGGTAGTGATCCCGCCGCACAACGATGTGGATCTGCACGCCAACGATCTGAACTTTGTCGCCGTCGCCGAGAACGGCAAGCTGGTGGGCTTCAACCTGCTGGTGGGTGGCGGTCTGTCGATCGAGCACGGTAACAAAGCGACTTATGCGCGTACCGCCAGCGAATTTGGTTACTTCCCGGTTGAGAAGATCCTTGATGTTGCCGAGGCGGTCGTGACGACGCAGCGTGACTGGGGTAACCGTACCGATCGTAAAAACGCCAAAACCAAATACACCCTGGAACGTGTTGGCGTCGAGACCTTTAAAGCGGAAGTCGAAAAACGCGCTGGCCTGACGTTTGAGCCGATCCGTCCCTATGAGTTCACCACCCGTGGCGATCGCATTGGCTGGATCAAAGGCATCGACAACAAATGGCACCTCACGCTGTTTATTGAAAATGGTCGCCTGCTCGACTATCCGGGCCGACCGCTGAAAAGCGGCATCGCGGAAATTGCGAAAATCCATCAGGGCGACTTCCGCCTGACTGCCAACCAGAACCTGATTGTGGCGGGCGTGCCGGAAAGCGAAAAAGCGCAGATTGAAGCGATCGCCCGTGAACATGGACTGATGGATCACGTGACGCCACAGCGCGAAAACTCCATGGCTTGCGTCGCGTTCCCGACCTGTCCGCTGGCGATGGCAGAAGCCGAACGCTTCCTGCCCGCGTTTGTGACCAAAGTCGAGGGCATCATGCACGCGCATGGCGTTGGTGATGAGCACATAGTGTTACGCGTTACCGGTTGTCCGAACGGTTGCGGCCGTGCCATGCTGGCTGAGCTGGGTCTGGTGGGTAAAGCGCCAGGCCGCTACAACCTGCATCTGGGCGGAAACCGCAGCGGAACGCGTATTCCCCGTATGTATCGTGAAAACATTAACGAAAGCGAAATTCTCGCCACTATTGATGAGCTGGTGGGACGCTGGGCCACCGAGCGCCAGGCCGCTGAAGGCTTTGGTGACTTCACCATCCGCGCAGGCATTGTTGCGCCGGTGCTGGACCCGGCACGCGACTTCTGGGAGGAAGCAAAATGAGTCAGCCCGACCTCGCAGCACTGAATGAGATGTCCAAAGTCCAGCGTGCGATGGCGCTGGCCGCGACCAATGCACAGCTGGAGAAGTCATCAGCAGAAGAGCGGGTCAGCTGGGCGCTGGAGAATTTACCGGGCGCCTACGTGCTCTCCTCCAGTTTCGGTATTCAGGCGGCGGTGTCGCTGCATCTGGTGACGCGTCAGCAGCCCGATATTCCGGTGATCCTCACCGACACCGGCTATCTGTTCCCGGAGACCTATCGTTTTATTGATGAGCTGGCGGACCAGCTCAATCTCAACCTCAAAGTGTTCCGCGCCGAAACCTCACCGGCCTGGCAGGAAGCGCGCTACGGCAAGCTGTGGGAGCAGGGCGTCGAGGGGATTGAGAAATATAACGAGATCAATAAAGTCGAGCCGATGAACCGGGCTATCGAAACCCTGGGTGCCCAGACCTGGTTTGCCGGCCTGCGCCGTGACCAGTCCGGCAGCCGGGCAAATCTGCCGGTGCTGGGCGTGCAGCGTGGCGTCTTTAAGCTGCTGCCGATTATTGACTGGGATAACCGCCAGATTCATCAGTACCTGGAACAGCACAAGCTGAAGTACCATCCACTGTGGGATGAAGGCTATCTTTCAGTAGGTGATACCCATACCACCCGCAAATGGGAGCCGGGTATGGCAGAAGAAGAGACACGCTTCTTCGGTCTTAAGCGCGAGTGTGGTCTGCACGAAGGCTGATGACGTTCTTCTCTCCTCCGCGAGGGGGAGAGAATGTCTTCACGCAGTCAGTCAGGAAGTTAAACGCCTTTTAATCCGGCAAACGCCTCCGCTTCGCGCGTCACATTCACCTTCGTCACCTCATACTCCGCCACGGCAACAAATGGATCTTCCGCTAAGATCGCATCCAGCTTTTCACGTTCCATCTCTCTGACCAGCAACATGCCGCCCGTGCGTGGATCTTTACGTCCCGCGGCAATAAAAAAGCCCGCATCAAAATAGCGATCGAGCCAGTCGATATGGCCTGCCAGCAGCGCTTCAACCTCTTCTACCGGACGAACATAATTCAGAAAAACTACGTACATGTCAGATCCTCACACTTTAGGATTGGTCAGTTCGCTGATCAGCGGCAGCAGCACGCGGACGCTGTCGCGGGTTCGCAGGGCTATCTGGCCCGGCAGCCAGTGGTCGAGATAGCTCAGATTATCCAGGTCAGTCTGATGACGGGTCACGCCATCCGGAAAGTGGTGGCTGCGATGACGCTGTAATGCGCCATCTTTATTCCCCAGCGTCCAGTTGCTGGCGGTCACATCGAGCAGCGGAAAGCCCGCCCTGTCGAAGGCATTCAGACCGTTGAAGTCTTTGCGAGTCAGCTGATGACTGGCAGCGGGAATGCCCTGCTGACGAGCCAGTAACAGCGCGCGATCGCTGGTCTGCTTGCGCACCGCCCGGGGCGTATTCATGCCGCTGTTGAAATAGAGATGATCGCCGGTGATCAGGCTATTGAGATCGATGACCAGCAGCGTGTTCTTCTTTTCACGCGTGCTCATCCGCTCAACGTAATCATCCATGCCGTGCAGGTCGGTTTCTCCGGCGCTGAGTGCCACAAAGCGGATGCCGTAGTGCAGCGGTTTACGACTCAGCTGCTGCGCCAGCTCCAGCATCACGCCAAGACCCGACGCATTATCGTCGACGCCCTGCAGACGTAAGCCGCCCAGATTATGATGGACCTGGCTGCTGTTCTGCGGCGTCCAGGTATCCAGATGTGCCACGATCAAAATCTCCTGCGGCACGCTGCCGGCGCGCGCAGCAATCACCGAGGTGGCCGTGAGCTTATGCCAGCGCTGCGTGCCGTCATCTTCCTGCCACTTATAGCCGGTGTTGAACTGGCGGGTATCGGTTTTATACCCCAGCGCGGTAAATTGCTGTTGCAGATAGTCAGCGGCCATCAACTCAGCCGGACTACCACTCATGCGACCAGGAAAATAAGTGGCGATGTGCCGGACCTGCTGTTCGGCAAACTGACCCGCTGGCGCGGCCAGGGCCAGCGGGGAAATGAGTGCGCTCAACAAAACTGTCGCGACCCTCAGGCGGAGGGAACAAAACATAGTGCATCCTTTTTTACATTATCCGGGAGCTAACAGGCATGCGGGCCAGGCCTGCTCATGCCGCGCGCATTATACCCCTTTTGTTCTGCGAGCTGGTTAGCGGAATCGGGCGCTGCTGAGTGGGAAAGTACCCACGCACATTTATCGCTGGCACTTATCTGCTTTTGCGGGCGCAGGCGCTGACCGGAATGTGTGAGCCTGTTCACGAAAAAGCCATTAAATTTCATCTGTTAAGATCAAATTGTTCTGTGCTTTGCGGTGTCGTTATTCCATTCGGTAACTACTCATTCCAATTCGTAATTTCATCTGGATAAACTCAGCGACGTATAGTCGCGTTAATACAAAGTTAAATCATCAGGGTTAACGTGGACTATTTGCCTCTTTTTGCCGATCTCTCTGGCCGCCCGGTTCTGGTTGTCGGCGGTGGAGATATTGCGGCGCGAAAAATTGAACTGCTGCGTCGCGTGCGCGCGCGCGTTCAGATCGCCTCTCGTGACCTCTGCCCGGAACTGCAGGCACTGCGGGATAAGCAGGAGCTGGAGTGGGTGGCGACCGAATTTGATCCGTCCCAGCTGGATGGCGTTTTCCTGGTGATTGCTGCCACCGACGATAACCATCTCAACACCCAGGTTTTTGAAGCCGCAAACGCGCGGCATAAGCTGGTTAACGTGGTCGACGACCAGCCAAAATGCACCTTTATCTTCCCGTCGATTGTTGACCGCTCACCGCTGGTAGTGGCGATCTCCTCCAGCGGCACCGCGCCGGTGCTGGCACGCATGTTGCGCGAAAAAATCGAAACGCTGCTGCCTGCCAGTCTTGGTCAGATGGCGGAGGTAGCCGGACTCTGGCGCGATAAGGTCAAACAGCGCTTCAGCCGCATGTCCGATCGTCGGCGTTTCTGGGAGCGGGCCTTCGACGGTCTGTTCGCCAGTCAGATGTCAGCCGGTAACGTCGAAGAGGCGAAGCGCACGCTGGATCGTGAACTGCTGGAAGAGCCAACCCGTCAGGGCGAGATCTTTCTGGTCGGTGCCGGGCCGGGCGACAGCGGCCTGCTGACGTTGCGTGGCCTGCAGGTAATGCAGTTAGCCGATGTGGTGCTCTACGACCATCTGGTCAGCGAAGAGGTGCTGGACCTGGTGCGTCGCGACGCCGACCGCATCTGCGTCGGTAAACGCGCCAGCGCGCATACGTTACCGCAGGAAGAGATTAATCAGTTGCTGGTTTCACTGGCGCTGAAAGGTAAGCGCGTTGTCCGCCTCAAGGGTGGCGATCCCTTTATCTTTGGTCGCGGCGGCGAAGAGCTGCAGGCGGCACAACAGGCGGGCGTGCCGTTCCAGGTGGTGCCGGGCGTGACCGCGGCTGCTGGTGCGACGGCCTATGCCGGGATTCCGCTGACCCATCGCGATTACGCGCAGAGCGTGATGTTTATTACCGGTCACTGCCGTCCCGATGGCGATGATATCGACTGGCCATCGCTGGCGCGCGCGCGTCAGACGCTGGCGATCTACATGGGCACGGTTAAGGCGGCTGCTATCAGCGCGGCGCTGATTCAGCACGGTCGCGCGCCATCAACGCCAGTGGCGGTGATCAGTCGTGGCACCCGTCAGGATCAACAGGTGCTGACCGGCACCTTAGAACAACTTGAGGCGCTGGCCGCCTCGGCACCTACCCCGGCGCTGCTGGTGATCGGAGAGGTGGTTAATCTGCACGGGCAACTCGCCTGGTTTAAACATTCAGCACAGCAGGGGACTCGCGAGTCCGCCGTTGTCAATCTGGCTTGAGGGAAAATCATGGACCAAAAACGACTCACTCATCTGCGTCAGCTGGAGGCGGAGAGTATCCACATCATTCGCGAAGTGGCGGCGGAGTTCAGCAATCCGGTGATGATGTACTCTATCGGCAAAGACTCCTCGGTGATGCTGCATCTGGCGCGTAAAGCCTTTTATCCGGGCACGCTGCCGTTCCCGCTGCTGCATGTGGATACCGGCTGGAAATTCCGTGAAATGTACGCGTTCCGCGACCGCACCGTGAAAGCGATGGGCGCAGAGTTGCTGGTTCACCGCAACCCGGAAGGCGTGGCGATGGGGATTAACCCCTTTGTCCACGGCAGTGCCAAACACACTGACATCATGAAGACCGAAGGGCTGAAGCAGGCGCTGAACAAATATGGTTTCGATGCGGCGTTTGGCGGCGCACGTCGTGATGAAGAGAAGTCACGCGCCAAAGAGCGTATTTACTCCTTCCGTGACCGCTTCCACCGCTGGGATCCGAAAAACCAGCGTCCTGAGCTGTGGCACAACTACAACGGCCAGATCAACAAGGGCGAAAGCATCCGCGTCTTCCCGCTGTCGAACTGGACTGAACTGGATATCTGGCAGTACATCTTCCTGGAAAACATCGAGATCGTGCCGCTCTATCTCGCCGCGCCACGTCCGGTGCTGGAGCGTGATGGCATGCTGATGATGATCGATGACGATCGCATCAACCTGCAGCCGGGTGAAGAGATCACCCAGCGGATGGTCCGTTTCCGTACGCTCGGCTGCTGGCCGCTGACCGGTGCGGTAGAGTCCGAAGCGCAGACGCTGCCGGAGATCATCGAAGAGATGCTGGTCTCCACCACCAGCGAGCGTCAGGGCCGCATGATCGATCGCGATCAGTCCGGTTCGATGGAACTGAAAAAACGCCAGGGTTATTTCTAAGGAGACGCCAGATGAATACCGTAATTGCACAACAGATTGCCGACCAGGGCGGCGTTGAAGCCTGGCTGACCGCTCAACAGCATAAGAGCCTGCTGCGTTTTCTGACCTGCGGCAGCGTTGATGACGGAAAAAGTACCCTGATTGGTCGTCTGCTGCACGACACCCGTCAGATCTATGAAGATCAGCTTTCATCACTGCACAACGACAGCAAACGTCACGGCACCCAGGGCGAGAAGCTCGATCTGGCGCTGCTGGTGGATGGCCTGCAGGCGGAACGTGAGCAGGGCATTACTATTGATGTGGCCTACCGCTACTTCTCGACCGAAAAGCGTAAATTCATTATTGCGGATACGCCGGGACATGAGCAGTACACCCGCAACATGGCGACCGGCGCGTCAACCTGCGATCTGGCGATCCTGCTGATCGATGCGCGTAAGGGCGTCCTGGATCAGACCCGCCGTCACAGCTTTATCTCGACGCTGCTGGGCATCAAGCACCTGGTGGTGGCGATCAACAAGATGGATCTGGTGGAGTACGAGCAGGCACGCTTCGAGCAGATCAAACAGGACTACCTCGACTTTGCTGCCCAGTTGCCGGAAGATCTTGATATCCGCTTTGTGCCGATGTCAGCGCTGGAAGGGGATAACGTCGCCTCTGCCAGCCAGACTATGCCGTGGTACAGCGGCCCGACTCTGCTGGATGTGCTGGAAACCGTGGAGCTGAAGCGCGTTGTCGATCATCAGCCGATGCGTTTCCCGGTGCAGTATGTCAACCGCCCGAACCTGGATTTCCGTGGCTATGCCGGTACCCTGGCGTCAGGCAGCGTGCAGGTCGGCCAGCGCGTAAAAGTGCTGCCGTCTGGCGTGGAGTCGACGATTGCCCGCATTGTCACCTTTGATGGCGATCTGCAGGAAGCGGGTGCAGGTGAAGCGATCACCCTGGTGCTGCAGGATGAGATTGATATCAGCCGTGGCGATTTGCTGGTCGATGCCAGCGAAGCGCTGTCGGCGGTGCAGTCTGCCAGTGTTGATGTGGTCTGGATGGCGGAACAGCCGCTGCAGGCCGGTCAGAGCTATGATCTGAAAATCGCCGGTAAGAAAACCCGTGGTCGCGTTGAGAAGGTGCTGCATCAGGTTGAGATCAACTCGCTGGAGACACGTCAGGTCGATTCGCTGCCGCTGAACGGTATTGGTCGCATTGAGATCACCTTTGACGAACCGATGGTGCTCGACAGCTATCAGCAGAATCCGGTAACCGGCGGCATGATCTTTATCGATCGCCTGAGCAACGTCACCGTGGGTGCCGGTATGATCCATCAGCCAAATCATGATGCGCCGGTTAACAGTGGTGAATTCAGCGCGTTTGAGCTGGAACTGAATGCGCTGGTGCGTCGTCACTTCCCACACTGGAACGCGCGCGACCTGCTGGGCGGTCAATAATGGCGCAGCACGATGACAACGTGGTGTGGCATGACCATCCGGTAACACGCGCTTCTCGCGAGCAGCAGCACGGGCATCAGGGCGTGGTGCTGTGGTTCACCGGGCTTTCGGGCTCGGGGAAATCCACCGTCGCAGGTGCGCTGGAGCAGGCGCTGCACCGCATCGGTGTCAGCACCTATCTGCTGGATGGTGACAATGTGCGCCACGGCCTCTGTCGTGACCTCGGCTTCAGCGATGATGACCGCAAGGAAAACATCCGCCGGGTCGGTGAAGTGGCGAAACTGATGGTGGATGCCGGACTCGTGGTGCTTACCGCCTTTATTTCGCCGCATCGCGCCGAGCGTCAGATGGTGCGCGACCTGCTGGAGCCAGGGCAGTTTATTGAGGTGTTTGTCGATACGCCATTAGCCGTGTGTGAAGCGCGCGATCCGAAAGGGTTATATCGCAAAGCGCGCGCCGGTGAGCTGCGTAATTTCACCGGCATCGACAGCGTCTATGAGGCGCCAGACAGCCCGGAAATCCAGCTGGATGGCGAACAATTGGTTACAAAACTGGCCGCCCAATTGTTAGATCTGCTGCGCGACCGCGATATCATCAGATCCTGAAGAGACAGCGGCAGATCGTCTGATCTGCCGCCCTCGCGCCAACAGGATGCCTATGCAGAACATTACCCCAATGCTCGCCCGTAAAGATGACTCCGCCCCGGATGAGCCACGCTCACTGCTGCCGGGCGGCGTTATCGGTTTTCTTGCTTACGGGTGTGCGCTGGCGATCCCTTTCCTGCTGTTCGGCTCTAACACGCTGTTTTTCTTTCTCTATACCTGGCCATTCTTTCTGGCGTTGTTGCCGGTCGCTGTGGTTACGGGTATTGCACTGAATACGCTGCTGAGCGGGCAGTGGCTCTGGGCCGCACTCGCCACCGTGATTATGGTGGTCACGCTATTCTGGTTAATGTTCTCCTTTCTCTCCGGCTGGTAAGCCATCACTGCGCCCGTGCTGATGTGCAAACGCATCGGCAGGTTACAAATCTTTTCCCGCCAGAATCGGTACTCATTACGCATACGCGCAGCAAAGCATGCCATTTTCGCCGCTGGTGTGGAGTCCTGTGCAAAGTTATGGGATGATTGGGCCGTTTTTAGGGGGCGGGATGGGAAAACTGACGTTACTGTTATTGGTGCTGCTAGGCTGGCTGCAATATTCATTGTGGCTGGGGAAAAATGGCATCCATGACTATACGCGCGTCAATGATGATGTCGCGGTGCAACAGGCAAACAATGCCAAACTGAAATCGCGAAACGATCAGCTGTTTGCCGAAATTGACGACCTCAATGGCGGCTCGGAAGCGATCGAGGAGCGTGCACGCAATGAACTGGGCATGATTAAGCCCGGTGAGACTTTCTATCGTCTGGTGCCTGACCAGAACAAACGCAACGCGCAACAAGCAGCGCAAAACCAACAACGATAAAACATGAACACTCTGGCCTCCCTTGCGGATGTGATTGCCGTGGTGCCCGCTGCCGGGATCGGCAGCCGCATGCAGGCAACCTGTCCGAAGCAGTATCTGACGATTGGTCAGCACACCCTTCTGGAACACAGCATTGCACGTCTGTTTTCCCATCCCGCCATCAGACAGGTGATTGTTGCCCTCAGCCCCGATGACGAGCACTTTGCTTCCCTGCCGCTGGCACGCGATCCACGCGTGCTCAGGGTGACAGGCGGAGAAACCCGTGCCGAATCGGTGCTGGCCGGACTCCAGGCCGCACAGGGTTCCGCCTGGGTGCTGGTGCATGACGCTGCGCGTCCCTGTCTGCATCCCGACGATCTCCAGCAACTGCTCAACGTGCGCGAACAGAGCCACGTCGGCGGAATTCTGGCTGCGCCCGTGCGTGACACCATGAAGCGGGGCGAGCCGGGCAAAGCGGCAGTAGCCCATACCGTAGAACGTGACGATCTTTGGCACGCCTTAACGCCGCAATTTTTCCCTCATGCGCTGCTTACCGCCTGCCTGACGCGGGCGCTGACAGAAGGCGCGACCATCACCGATGAAGCGTCGGCGCTGGAGTATTGCGGCTACCATCCGCTGTTAGTCAGCGGACGCAGTGATAACATCAAAGTCACCCGGCCAGAAGATCTGGCCCTGGCGGCTTTTTATCTGAGTCAGATTCAATTAAAGGAGAGCGCATGATGCGTATCGGTCACGGTTTTGACGTTCACGCCTTTGGCGGAGAAGGTCCGTTAGTGATTGGCGGTGTGCGGATCCCGTTTGAACACGGTTTTATCGCCCATTCCGATGGCGATGTGGCGCTGCATGCGCTTACTGACGCACTGCTGGGCGCAGTAGCGATGGGCGATATCGGCAAGCTGTTTCCCGACACCGATCCGGCCTTTAAAGGGGCGGACAGCCGCGGCCTGCTGCGTGAGGCCTGGCGTCGTATTGAAGCCAAAGGCTATCGTATCGGTAATGTCGACGTCACGATTATTGCTCAGGCACCGAAAATGCTGCCGCACGTGCCACAGATGCGTATCAACATCGCAGAAGACTTAGGCTGCCACATGGATGCGGTCAACGTCAAAGCGACCACCACCGAGAAGCTCGGTTTTACCGGGCGCGGCGAAGGCATCGCCTGTGAAGCGGTCGCATTAGTCCTGAAAGCTGACAGCCAATGACGCTGAATTACCTGCACGGCACGCCCACAGCCGTCGGCGTGATCAAAGCCAATCCGGAAGATTTCGTGGTGGTGGAAGACCTCGGGTATAGCGCGGATGGGGAAGGTGAGCATCTGCTGGTACGCATCCGTAAAGTCGGGGCCAATACCCGCTTTGTGGCGGAGGCGCTGGCTAAGTATCTTGGTATTCATCAGCGCGACATGAGCTATGCCGGGATGAAAGACCGCCATGCGGTCACGGAGCAGACCCTCTGTTTCCGTCTGCCAGGCAATGCGATGCCCGATCTGCGCGGTTTTTCGCTTGAGGGCGTCGATATTTTGCAGGTGGTGCGTCACAAGCGTAAGCTGCGCATCGGCGCACTGGCGGGAAATGCGTTCCGGCTGGTTATCCGCCAGATCAGCGACCGCGATGCGGTTGAAACGCGTCTGGTGCAGGTTCGCGATGCGGGCGCGCCCAACTATTTTGGTGAACAGCGATTTGGTCGCGGCGGCAATAACCTGGTGATGGCGGAGAAGTGGGCGCGCAATGAGATTATTATTCGCGACCGCAACAAGCGCAGCCTGATGCTCTCTGCCGCACGCAGTGCGCTGTTTAATCAGGTGACCAGCGCGCGTCTGCAACAGCAGGGCAGCCTGACGCAGGTGCTCAATGGCGATGCTTTGCAGCTGACTGGCCGTGGCAGCTGGTTTGTCGCCCAGCCTGATGAACTGGCAGAGTCACAGCGCCGGGTTGAACAGCATGAGCTGCGCATTACCGCGCCGCTGCCGGGACGCGGCCAGCCTGGCCCGCAGGCTGACGCGCTGGCCTTTGAACAGCAGGCGCTGGCGGATGAGTCGCTGCTGCTGGGATTGATCGAACGTGAGAAGGTCGATGCTGCCCGCCGCGCTATGCTGGTGGTGCCGCGCGATATGCAGTGGGGCTGGTGGGATGACGTCACGCTGGAACTGTCGTTCTGGCTGCCTGCGGGCAGCTTTGCCACCAGCGTGGTCCGGGAGCTGCTGACTCAAACGGATTCGCCCGATCAGCCTGATGAGTAATCTTCGCTGCAACATGACCCGACTTGTGGGTAATGTTGCGGCAAACCCCCACCGTCGTGTGATTTACGCCTACCACTTCCTTGCGTGCCTCGCTAGAATGCAAAAATCGCTGTCCATTCATCACCTGTTGCCATGCCGTTCAAACAGGTCCAGTCACGGCGACCAGTCGAATAAAAAAAGGTCAGAACGAAATGCGGATATTGCTCAGCAACGATGACGGCATTCATGCGCCAGGCATTCAGACTCTGGCAAACGCTCTGCGGCAGATTGCTGACGTGCAGGTTGTTGCTCCCGATCGTAACCGAAGCGGTGCCTCTAACTCCTTAACGCTGGAAACACCCCTGCGTACTTTCACCCATGAAAACGGCGATATCGCGGTTCAGATGGGTACCCCGACCGATTGCGTCTATCTGGGGGTGAATGCGCTGATGCAGCCGCGTCCCGATATTGTCGTGTCAGGCATCAACGCCGGCCCCAATCTGGGCGATGATGTCATCTACTCCGGCACGGTGGCGGCGGCGATGGAAGGGCGGCATCTTGGTTTACCGGCGATAGCGGTTTCACTTAACGGCCATCAGCACTATGCCACCGCGGCAGCGGTGACCTGCGCGATCCTCAGGGCGCTGACGCATGAACCGCTGCGCACCGGCCGCATTCTCAACATCAATGTCCCCGATCTGCCGCTGACCGAACTCAAAGGCATCCGCGTGACGCGCTGTGGCAGTCGCCATCCGGCGGATCAGGTGATTGCGCAGCAGGATCCGCGTGGCAATACCCTCTACTGGATTGGCCCGCCGGGCGAAAAACTGGATGCGGGCCCGGATACGGACTTTGCCGCCGTGGATCAGGGTTACGTTTCTGTCACCGCACTGCATGTCGATTTAACGGCACACAGCGCGCAGAACGTGCTTAGTGACTGGCTGGCTAAAGCTGAGGTGAACCTGGCATGGTGAATCGGCGTATTGAGACACTGCTGTCACAACTGCGTCAGCAGGGTATTGATGATGAAAATCTGCTGAAAGCCATCAGCGAGGTGCCGCGCGAACGGTTTATCGACGAGGCGTTTGAGCATAAAGCCTGGGACAATGTGGCCTTGCCTATCGGCTCCGGTCAGACGATTTCACAGCCTTATATGGTCGCGCGGATGACCGCGTTGCTCGGGCTGAATCCGCATTCGCGTGTACTGGAGATTGGTACGGGTTCCGGGTATCAGACAGCGATTCTTGCCCATCTGGTCGACCATGTCTATTCAGTGGAACGCATCAAAGGGCTGCAATGGCAGGCCAAACGCCGTCTGAAACAGCTGGATCTGCATAATGTATCAACCCGCCATGGCGATGGCTGGCAGGGCTGGCCATCTCGCGGTCCGTTCGATGCCATCATTGTTACCGCCGCTCCACCGGAAATTCCGATTGCGCTGATAGCACAACTGGCAGAAGGCGGCATTATGGTGCTGCCGGTTGGCGAAGATCAGCAGGTACTGAAGCGCCTGCGCCGTCAGGGCGAAGAGGTCACGGAAGAGATCATTGAACCGGTGCGTTTTGTTCCGCTCGTACAGGGCGATCTCGCCTGACGCTCTTCGTATTTCTTCACAACTGTTTCATGGCACCACCTGGTTGATATTGTTACTATCCAGTTCATTCAACGAAAACACAGATTTTATCGCGCCGCGCAGAGCATTCTGCTGGCGGGTACAGTGAAACAGATAGATCAGCGTTGCCATCACGGGGGATTAATGAGCACGGGAAGCACACTTTTTCAGTTACGCCGTCTGGCGGCACTTTCACTGGTAGGATTCTGGCTGGCAGGCTGCAGCTCTGGCGACAACTCACAGGCACCGATCAGCCGCGTTGGCGATGATGGCGGCATGATGAACAGCCAGGCTGGCGCAGGCCCGGTTTCGGGTGGTGTGCCTGCCGCGCCGTCTCAGGGACAAATGTTAAGCAGAAATTCAGCATCCGTCCCCAGCAATGGCGGAATGGTTAGTACCAACAGTAATGTTGAGACGCAGAACGGCCGGATCGTGTACAACCGCAGTTACCAGAATATTCCTAAGGGTAGCTATTCCGGTGAAACGTATACCGTTAAGCGCGGAGACACCTTGTTTTATATTGCCTGGATTACCGGCAATGATTTCCGTGATTTAGCCCAGCGCAACAACGTTGCTGCGCCATACAGCCTGAATGTGGGTCAGACTTTACAGATTGGTAACGGGTCGGGTCAGCCGATTACCGGTGGCAATCCCATTACCGTTGCTGATGCAACGCAGGGCGGCGTTCCGGCAGCGCCACAAATTAAATCGCCTGCTGTTGCACAGCAACCTGTTATTACGTATTCTGATGATTCAGGTAATTCGGGTGGCAGCAAATTGTTGCCTTCGAAAGGAGCAAATGTTGCAACGACAACAGCTCCGGTGGTTACCGCACCCCCAACGGTTAGCAGTACTACCAACAGTTCAACGCCGGTCGGAAGCTGGCGCTGGCCGACTGACGGGAAGATTATCGATAACTTCTCTGCCGCCGAAGGTGGCAATAAAGGCATCGATATCGCCGGGACGCGCGGACAATCTGTGGTTGCCACTGCTTCAGGACGAGTGGTTTACGCAGGTAACGCACTCCGGGGTTACGGTAATTTAATCATCATTAAACACAACGATGATTACCTGAGCGCCTACGCCCACAACGATACAATGCTGGTTCGGGAACAACAGGAAGTTAAGGCGGGGCAAAAAATCGCTACCATGGGTAGCACCGGAACCAGTTCAGTCAGATTACACTTTGAAATTCGTTACAAGGGGAAATCCGTAAACCCGTTGCGTTATTTACCGCAGCGATAATCCGGCAGAACAAACCCTTTTTATGTTCTGCCCTGGAATCACGGGTAGGAGCCGCTTATGAGCCAGAATACGCTGAAAGTAAACGAGTTACATGAGAACGCGGAATTCGATGAGAACGGAGCTGAAATTTTTGACGAGAAGGCCCTTGTTGAAAATGAAGCCAGTGATAGCGACGTAGCGGAAGAAGAGTTGCTATCACAGGGTGCGACGCAGCGTGTATTAGATGCGACGCAGCTCTATCTTGGGGAGATTGGCTATTCTCCGTTGTTAACGGCAGAGGAAGAAGTTTTCTTCGCTCGCCGTGCATTGCGGGGTGATATCCCTTCCCGTCGTCGCATGATCGAAAGTAACTTACGCCTGGTGGTGAAAATCGCCCGTCGTTACAGCAATCGTGGTTTAGCACTGCTGGACCTGATTGAAGAAGGTAACCTCGGCCTGATTCGCGCCGTAGAGAAATTTGACCCGGAGCGTGGGTTCCGTTTCTCAACGTACGCCACCTGGTGGATTCGTCAGACTATTGAACGGGCGATCATGAATCAAACCCGTACCATTCGTCTGCCGATTCACATTGTTAAAGAACTGAATGTTTATCTGCGTACCGCGCGTGAACTTTCCCACAAGCTCGACCATGAGCCAAGTGCGGAAGAGATCGCCGAGCAGCTTGATAAACCAGTTGATGACGTAAGCCGTATGTTACGTCTCAACGAACGCATTACCTCAGTTGATACGCCATTAGGCGGTGATTCTGAAAAAGCGCTGCTGGATATTCTGGCCGATGAGAAAGATAACGGCCCGGAAGACACCACGCAGGACGATGATATGAAACAAAGCATCGTCAAGTGGCTGTTCGAACTGAACGCCAAGCAGCGTGAAGTGCTGGCGCGTCGTTTCGGCCTGTTGGGCTATGAAGCGGCAACGCTTGAGGATGTGGGTCGTGAAATCGGCTTAACCCGTGAGCGTGTACGTCAGATTCAGGTTGAAGGTTTGCGCCGTCTGCGCGAAATCCTGCAGGCGCAGGGTCTCAACATTGAAGCACTGTTTCGTGAATAATCGTCTGTAAGATGGTCTGAGTTCGAATGCAAAAAGCGGTGGTGAAAACCACCGTTTTTTTTATGCCTGCAGAAAAGTGATTTACAAAGAAATGCCAGTGCCGCACCGTGCTTTTACACGATACGGCGTGCTATCACACCAGCGATTTAAGCCGATAAATCCAGTCAAGTGCCTGACGCGGTGTCAACGTATCCGGATCCAGCGCCTCAAGCGCCTCCACCGCTGGCGAGGTCTCTTCAACCAGCAGCGGCAGCTGAGAACCATCTACCGTTGATGATGCCGAGTGGTTTGAAACGGTCTCCAGCTCTTTCAGCTTGTTGCGCGCCCGCTTGATCACCTCTTTAGGCACGCCGGCCAGCGCGGCTACCGCCAGACCATAACTCTTGCTCGCTGCACCTTCCTGAACGCTGTGCATAAAGGCGATGGTGTCGCCATGCTCAACCGCATCCAGATGAACGTTGACCACGCCTTCCATTTTTTCCGGCAATGTTGTCAGCTCGAAGTAGTGAGTGGCAAACAGTGTCATTGCCTTGATGCGGTTCGCCAGGTTTTCAGCACAGGCCCAGGCCAGCGATAAACCGTCGTATGTCGAGGTGCCGCGTCCAATCTCATCCATCAGCACCAGACTGTTTTCAGTGGCGTTGTGCAGGATGTTGGCGGTCTCGGTCATCTCCACCATAAAGGTCGAGCGCCCGGAGGCGAGATCGTCAGCTGCACCGACGCGGGTAAAGATGCGATCCAGCGGGCCAATCAGCGTCTCATCAGCAGGAACAAAACTGCCGATCCATGCCATCAGTGCAATCAGTGCCGCCTGTCGCATATAGGTACTTTTACCGCCCATGTTGGGACCGGTAATGATCAGCATTCTGCGCTGTGGTGCCAGTGACAGCGGGTTAGCAATAAACGGCTCTTTCAGAACCTGCTCAACCACCGGATGGCGACCGCCGCTGATTTTAATTCCGGCTTTATCCTGCAGCACCGGACGGCAATAGTTCAGGGTCCAGGCGCGTTCGGCCAGGTTGCTCAATACGTCCAGTTCGGCCAGCGCGGCGGCACTCAGCTGCAACGCTTCAAGGTGCGGCAGCAGCTGATCGAACAGTGCCTCATACAGGCTTTTCTCCAGCGACAGTGCTTTGCCCTTCGAGGTGAGGACTTTATCTTCGTACTCTTTCAGTTCCGGGATGATATAGCGCTCAGCATTTTTCAGCGTCTGACGACGGACATAGTGCATCGGCACCTGATGGCTCTGTCCCCTGCTGACCTGGATGTAATAGCCATGCACACCGTTAAAGCCGACCTTCAGCGTATCCAGTCCCAGCTTCTCACGTTCACGGATCTCCAGCCGGTCAAGGTAGTCGGTTGCGCCATCGGCCAGCGCGCGCCACTCATCCAGCTCCGCGTTGTAGCCGGGCGCAATCACCCCGCCGTCGCGAATCAGCACCGGCGGTGACTCAATCACCGCCTGCTCCAGCAGCTCGCGTAGAGCGGTGAACTCACCCATCTGCGTGCGCAGCTTTTGTAGCTGTGGCGCTTTTACGTCGGCCAGCAGCTGGTTCAGTTCTGGCAGTTGCTGAAACGCATGGCGCATGCGGGCCAGATCGCGCGGACGGGCGGTGCGCAGTGCGAGTCGCGCCAGGATACGTTCCAGATCGCCAACCTGACGCAGCACCGGTTGCAGGACTTCGCTGAGATTCTGCAGCTCAGCAATCGACTCCTGACGCTGGTTAATGATGCGCACATCGCGCAGCGGCATATGCAGCCAGCGCTTCAGCATCCGGCTGCCCATTGGCGTGACGGTTTTATCCAGCACGGCCGCTAAGGTATTGTCGGTGCCGCCTGCCAGGTTCTGGGTGATCTCCAGATTACGGCGGGTGGCGGCATCCATGATGATGCTGTCCTGCTGCCGCTCCATGCTCAGCGAGCGGATATGGGGCAGCGTGGTGCGCTGGGTATCTTTGACATATTGCAGCAGGCAGCCCGCCGCGCTCAGCCCGAGGTGCGCGTTCTCCACGCCGAAGCCATTGAGGTCGCGGGTGCCAAACTGCAGGTTCAGCTGCTGGCGCGCGGTATCGATCTCAAACTCCCACAGCGGACGACGGCGCAGGCCACGACGCTGATCGATCAGCGACATTGCCTGAAAATCCTCGGGATAGAGCAGCTCGGCGGGGTTGGTGCGCTGCAGCTCTGCCGCCATGGTTTCAGCATCCGCCGGTTCGCTTAAGCGAAAACGGCCTGAGCTGATATCCAGCGTGGCGTAGCCAAAACCGCGCGGACTTTGCACAATCGCCGCCAGCAGATTGTCATGCCGCTCCTGCAACAGCGCCTCATCACTGATGGTGCCGGGTGTTACGATGCGCACCACTTTGCGCTCCACCGGGCCTTTGCTCAGCGCCGGATCGCCTATCTGCTCACAGATGGCAACCGATTCGCCCAGCTGCACCAGCTTAGCCAGATAGCCTTCAACCGCATGATAGGGCACACCCGCCATCGGGATCGGTTCGCCCGCGGACGCCCCGCGTTTGGTAAGTGAAATCTCCAGCAGCTGCGAGGCGCGTTTGGCGTCGTCATAAAACAGCTCGTAGAAGTCACCCATCCTGTAAAACAGCAGAATATCAGGATGCTCCGCCTTGAGGCGCAGGTACTGCTGCATCATGGGCGTATGGGAAGGAAAGTCCTTTTCGGTTGGCTCTTGCATAAGGTTTTAACTCATCTTTAATGCGGTGAATTTCTGGCGGTCAACGCCCATGAAACCGAAAGGAATTCCAGGCGCGCAGGATAACCAGATGATAACGAATAGGGCAGGGCATATGCCAGCCTGATAATCGCCCTGATCCTGACCGGGGGTAACCTGACAGGCATCCTGGCAAATGTGGCGACGGCTGGCGACAGAAAAGTGGCGTTTTTCATGACGCTGGCGCGGTGCTGCGAGGCGGCTCGCGATTTCTGCGTCAGTTTACGGTGTGCGGGGCGGCGCTATAGCGCACAGCAGAAGAAAAATGCTCAGTGCAGCCCGTTCTGCAGCGCCCAGACGGCGGCTTCAAGGCGGGACTTGAGGTTCATTTTTTTCAGCAGATATTTGACGTGAACCTTAACCGTGCTTTCACTGATGTCCAGTTTGCGGGCAATGGCTTTATTGGTCATTCCATCGCTGATCAGTTGCAGGATGTCGCGTTCACGTCGGGTTAGCTGGCTGATATCGCGCGTCTGTGCAGGCTGCGATTCGCGCAACCGCGCAACCAGAATCGGGGTTAACGCTTCGCTGAGTACGATCTGCCCGGCGGCCGCCTGATGCAGCGCTTTCAGCAAGGCTTCCGGTTCCATATCTTTCAGCAGATAACCATCCGCGCCGCGCTTCATTGCGCTGACCACATCCTCTTCATTATCGGAAACGCTGAACACCACCACGCGGCCAGAAAGGGCGATTTCGCGCAGCTGGGTCAGGGTATCCAGCCCGTTCAGACCCGGCATATTAAGATCCAGCAGGATCAGGTCGGGATCGTGCTGTTGTGCCAGCGCCAGACCATCAATGCCGTTACCCGCTTCGGCCACCACCTGCAGTCGTTCATCCAGCGCAATCAGCTGCTTCAGCCCGTTGCGCAGCATGGGGTGGTCATCGATTAATAAGAGCGTAAATTTCTCTGCCGTCACAATCTTTCCTGTCCTGTACGCCGGCCCTGTGCGGGCGAAGGTGCCTATCTTACCGGTGAAGCGGGGTTGCTATATACCCCCAAAGGACTACTCCTTTATTTCCATTCAGATGCCCTTTTGCTGAAGGGGTTCGCAGCAGTAATTAAACCGCATGATTTATAAGGGTTATCTGCATTCAGTTAACTACTTAACCAGGATAATCAGAGATTGCCACGCCTTTGTAACCTGCATTGCCGTTGATTTGTATCAAGCAAGCCGCCAGGCCGGATGCGCAGGATATGCACAATTATTATTCTGCTGATGAGAGATTTATGACCCAATCTGCCCCACTGCAAACCCCGACGCGCGGCGCATTAATCCAGGACTGGCAACCGGAAAACGAGGCGTTCTGGCAGACGCGCGGCAAGCGTATCGCCAGCCGTAATCTGTGGATTTCTGTTTTTTGCCTGCTGCTGGGCTTCTGCGTCTGGATGCTGTTCAGCACCGTCGCGGTTAACCTGAATAAAGTCGGCTTTAACTTCACTACGGAGCAGCTCTTTTTGCTGACCGCGCTGCCGTCGGTGTCCGGCGCGCTGCTGCGTGTGCCTTACTCTTTTGTGATCCCCATCTTTGGTGGCCGCCGCTGGACCGCCTTCAGTACCGGTATCCTGATCATTCCCTGCCTGTGGCTCGGCTTTGCGGTACAGGACAGCCAGACCTCATTCGCGACATTTATGGTGATCTCCCTGCTGTGCGGATTTGGTGGCGCTAACTTCGCGTCAAGCATGGGCAACATCAGCTTCTTCTTCCCTAAAGCCCATCAGGGCGGCGCGCTGGGTATCAACGGTGGCCTCGGTAATCTTGGCGTCAGCGTGATGCAGTTTGTCGCACCGCTGGCAATTTCCTGTGCCATTTTTGGCTTTGCCGATGTGGGCCATACCACCGCCACCGGCGACAGCCTCTGGCTGGAAAATGCGGCCTGGATCTGGGTGCCGTTCCTGGCGGTCGGTACGCTGGCGGCCTGGTTCGGCATGAACGATCTCGCGGCGGCGAAATCCTCGCTGCGTGAGCAGTTGCCGGTGCTGAAACGTCCACACCTGTGGATCATGGCGCTGCTCTACCTGGCGACCTTCGGTTCCTTTATCGGGTTTTCTGCCGGTTTCGCCATGCTGACGAAAACGCAGTTTCCGGATGTGGTGATCATGCATTACGCCTTTTTCGGCCCGCTGATTGGTGCGCTGGCCCGTTCAGCAGGCGGCATTGTTTCTGACCGCCTCGGCGGGACCCGCGTCACGCTGGTCAACTACATCCTGATGGCGCTGTTTGCCGCGCTGCTGTTTCTCACGCTGCCGGGGGACGGACATGATGGCTCGTTTATCGCCTTCTTCGCGGTGTTTATGGGCCTGTTTCTGACTGCCGGTCTGGGCAGTGGCTCCACCTACCAGATGATTGCGGTGATCTTCCGCAAGCTGACGCTGGAACGTATTAAAGCTGAAGGTGGCGACGATGCGCATGCGCAGCGTGAAGCGGCGACAGAAACCTCGGCTGCGCTGGGCTTTATCTCCGCTATTGGCGCACTGGGCGGCTTCTTTATTCCACAGACCTTTGGCCTGTCGCTCGCCATGACCGGTTCACCCGCTGGCGCGATGAAAATCTTCCTGGTCTTTTATCTCTGCTGCATCGCCGTGACCTGGCTGGTTTACGGACGAAAAACCCGCGCCTGATAACGACAAAGCCGGTGTGGCGCACCGGCACCATTTTACTTTCTGTGTCGCGACAGATGCAGAGTCAGCAATGTCATACCAGGCCTTCAGGAGTATTCCGGATGAGCAAGTTTCTTGATCGATTTCGTTATTTCAAACAGCTGGCTGAGCCCTTTTCCGGCCAGCATGGGCAGACCTTAAACAGTAACCGCGACTGGGAAGATGGCTACCGCAGCCGCTGGCAGCACGATAAAGTCGTGCGCTCCACCCACGGTGTTAACTGTACCGGCTCCTGCAGCTGGAAAATCTACGTCAAAAATGGACTGGTCACCTGGGAGACCCAGCAGACCGACTATCCACGTACCCGTCCCGATCTGCCCAACCATGAGCCGCGCGGCTGCCCACGCGGAGCCAGCTACTCCTGGTATCTCTACAGCGCTAACCGCCTGAAGTATCCGCTGATGCGTAAGAAGCTGATCCAGCTGTGGCGCGACGCGAAAGCGCAGCACAGCGATCCGGTAGAGGCCTGGGCATCCATCATCAGCAATCCAGAGAAAGCGAAAAGCTATAAGCAGGCGCGCGGACGCGGTGGCTTTGTGCGTTCCAGCTGGCAGGAAGTGAACGAGATGATCGCTGCTGCGAACATCTGCACCGCGAAGACCTACGGCCCTGACCGTATTATGGGATTCTCGCCGATTCCGGCGATGTCGATGGTCTCCTACGCTGCGGGCGCACGTTACCTGTCACTGATCGGCGGAACCTGCCTGAGCTTCTATGACTGGTATTGCGATCTGCCGCCAGCGTCACCGATGACCTGGGGCGAGCAGACCGACGTGCCGGAATCGGCCGACTGGTACAACTCCTCATACATTATTGCCTGGGGCTCGAACGTGCCGCAGACCCGTACCCCGGATGCGCACTTCTTCACGGAGGTCCGCTATAAAGGGACAAAAACCGTGGCCATTACCCCGGACTATGCCGAAGTCGCGAAGCTGTGTGACCAGTGGCTGAGTCCGAAGCAGGGCACCGACAGCGCGATGGCGCTGGCGATGGGCCATGTGATGCTGAAAGAGTTCCATCTTGATCGCGAAGTCGGCTATTTCCGCGATTACGTGCGCCGCTACACCGATATGCCGATGCTGGTCATGCTGGAGCCACGCGAGGGCGGTTACTACGCCGCAGGCCGTCAGCTGCGTGCCAGCGATCTGGTGGATGGTCTGGGTCAGGAGAATAATCCGGAGTGGAAAACCGTGGCGCTGGATCAGGCGACCGGTGAACTGATTGCCCCGCAGGGCTCTATCGGCTTCCGCTGGGGTGAAAAAGGCAAATGGAACCTGGAGCAGCGCGACGGCCTGTCGCAAAAAGAAGTGGAGCTGCAGCTCAGCCTGCTCGGCAGCCACGATGAGGTGGTTGAGGTCGGTTTCCCTTACTTTGGCGGCATCACCCGCGAGCATTTTAACAGCGTCGCGCTGGATGAGATTCTGCTGCACAAGCTGCCGGTGAAACGCCTGCAGCTGGCGGATGGCAGTGAAGCGCTGGTTACCAGCGTCTACGATCTGACGCTGGCGAACTATGGTCTGGCTCGTGGTCTGGATGATGCCAACTGCGCGCAAAGCTATGACGAGATTAAAGCCTACAGCCCGGCCTGGGCAGAGCAGATTACGGGCGTTTCCCGTCAGAACATCATCCGCATTGCCCGCGAATTTGCCGAAAACGCTGAAAAAACCCGTGGCCGCTCAATGATCATCGTCGGTGCCGGTATGAACCACTGGTATCACATGGACATGAACTACCGTGGCCTGATGAACATGCTGATTTTCTGCGGCTGCGTCGGTCAGAGCGGCGGGGGCTGGGCGCACTATGTCGGTCAGGAGAAACTTCGTCCGCAGACCGGCTGGACACCGCTGGCCTTTGGCCTGGACTGGCAGCGTCCGCCACGTCAGATGAACAGCACCTCTTTCTTCTACAACCACTCCAGTCAATGGCGCTATGAAACCCTGGCCACCAGCGAACTGCTGTCACCGCTGGCGGACAAAAGCCGCTACAGCGGCAGCCTGATCGACCTTAACGTCCGTTCCGAACGCATGGGCTGGTTACCTTCCGCGCCGCAGCTTAACGTCAACCCGCTGCATATCGCGGCGAAGGCGAAAGCCGCCGGCCAGTCACCGCTGGATTACACCGTGGAGAGCCTAAAGCAGGGCACTATCCGGTTTGCCGCTGAACAGCCGGACAACCCGCAGAACTTCCCGCGCAACCTGTTTGTCTGGCGTTCCAACCTGCTCGGTTCCTCAGGTAAAGGGCATGAGTACATGCTGAAGTACCTGCTGGGCACCGAAAACGGTATTCAGGGGAAAGATCTAGGTCAGCAGGGCCGCGTGAAACCCGAAGAAGTGGAATGGCTGGATCAGGGCGCCGAAGGCAAGCTGGATCTGGTGGTCACACTCGACTTCCGTATGTCGAGCACCTGTCTCTACTCTGACGTCGTGCTACCAACCGCTACCTGGTATGAAAAAGACGATATGAATACTTCGGATATGCATCCGTTTATTCATCCGCTCTCGGCCGCTGTTGATCCTGCCTGGGACTCAAAAAGTGACTGGGAGATCTACAAAGGTATCGCCAAAGCCTTCTCCGATATCTGTCCTGGCCATTTAGGTGTTGAAACGGATGTGGTGACGCTGCCGGTGTTGCATGACTCGCCCGCCGAACTGGCACAGCCGTTTGAAGCAAAAGACTGGAAAAAAGGCGAGTGCGACCTGATTCCGGGCAAAACCGCGCCACACATTATGGTGGTAGAGCGCGACTATCCGGCGACCTGGGAGCGCTTTACCTCGCTGGGGCCGTTGCTGGATACCCTGGGTAACGGCGGTAAAGGAATCAGCTGGAACACCAGCAAAGAGGTCGATTTCCTCAAACAGCTTAACTATGTCAAAGCGGATGGCCCGGCAGCGGGGCGGCCGAATATTGACACGGCGATTGATGCAGCCGAAGTGATCCTGGCGCTCGCTCCGGAAACCAATGGTCAGGTGGCGGTGAAAGCCTGGCAGGCGCTGGGCGCGATTACCGGTCGTGACCACACGCATCTGGCACTGAACAAAGAAGACGAGAAGATCCGCTTCCGCGATATTCAGGCGCAGCCGCGCAAAATTATCTCCAGCCCGACCTGGTCAGGTCTGGAAGATGAACATGTCTCCTACAACGCCTGCTACACCAACGTTCATGAGCTGATCCCGTGGCGTACCCTGAGCGGTCGTCAGCAGCTCTATCAGGATCATGAGTGGATGCGCGCCTTCGGTGAGAGCCTGATGGTCTATCGTCCGCCTATCGATACCCGTGCGGCGAAGCCATTGCTGAACAGCAAGCCTAACGGTAATCCGGAGAAGGCGCTTAACTTCCTGACGCCACATCAGAAGTGGGGCATCCACTCTACCTACAGTGACAACCTGCTGATGCTGACGCTGTCGCGTGGCGGACCGATTGTCTGGATGAGTGAAGATGACGCCCGCGAGCTGGGCATTGTGGATAACGACTGGATCGAGGCGTTCAACGCCAACGGTGCACTGACCGCGCGTGCGGTGGTGAGCCAGCGTATCCCGGCCGGTATGACCATGATGTACCACGCTCAGGAACGCATCGTGAATATTCCCGGCTCGGAGATCACCAGCCAGCGCGGCGGCATCCATAACTCCGTGACGCGAACCTGTCCGAAACCGACCCATATGATCGGCGGTTATGCCCAGCTCTCCTGGGGCTTTAACTACTACGGCACCGTCGGCTCTAACCGTGATGAGTTCGTGGTGGTGAGAAAAATGAACAACGTTAACTGGTTAGATGGGGAAGGCAACGATGCCTGCCAGGGCAGCCAGCAGGAGGTAAAACCATGAAAATTCGTTCACAGGTCGGCATGGTGCTGAACCTCGACAAATGTATCGGCTGCCACACCTGCTCGGTGACCTGTAAAAACGTCTGGACCAGCCGCGAGGGCATGGAATACGCCTGGTTTAACAACGTCGAAAGCAAGCCTGGCGTCGGCTATCCGCACGCCTGGGAAGATCAGCAGAAGTGGAAGGGCGGCTGGATCCGTAAGATCAACGGCAAGCTGGAGCCGCGTATGGGCAGTCGCGTCGGCCTGCTGTCGAAGATCTTCGCCAACCCGGATGTGCCTGCGCTGGATGAATACTACGAGCCGTTCGATTTCGATTATCAGCATCTGCACAACGCGCCTGCCGGTAAACATCAGCCGATTGCGCGTCCGCGCTCGCTGATCACCGGTCAGCGGATGAAAAAGATCGAAAACGGCCCGAACTGGGAAGAGATCCTCGGCGGCGAGTTTGCTAAACGCTCACAGGATAAGAACTTCGACAACGTCCAGAAGGAGATTTACGGCCAGTTTGAGCACACCTTCATGATGTACCTGCCACGCCTGTGTGAGCACTGCCTCAACCCGGCGTGCGTGGCGACCTGTCCGAGCGGCGCGATCTACAAGCGCGGTGAAGATGGCATCGTGCTGATCGACCAGGATAAATGTCGCGGCTGGCGGATGTGTCTCACCGGCTGTCCGTACAAGAAGATCTACTTCAACTGGAAAAGCGGCAAATCAGAAAAATGCATTTTCTGTTATCCGCGCATCGAAGCGGGCCAGCCCACCGTCTGCTCGGAAACCTGTGTTGGCCGTATCCGTTATCTTGGTGTGCTGCTCTATGATGCGGATCGCATTGAACAGGCGGCCGCAGCGGAAAACGAGAAAGATCTCTATCAGCGCCAGCTGGATATCTTCCTTGATCCCCACGATCCTGCCGTGATCGCCCAGGCACTGAAAGATGGCGTCGCGCAGAGCGTGATCGACGCCGCGCAACGTTCACCGGTTTATAAAATGGCGATGGAGTGGAAGCTGGCGCTGCCGCTTCACCCTGAATACCGCACGCTGCCGATGGTCTGGTATGTGCCGCCACTGTCACCGATTCAGTCGGCGGTAGATGGCGGGGCGCTGGCGCACACCGGCGTGCTGCCGGATGTGGAAAGCCTGCGCATTCCGGTGGAGTACCTGGCGAACCTGCTGACCGCTGGCGACACCGCGCCAGTGCTGCTGGCACTGAAACGTATGCTGGCGATGCGCCATTACAAGCGCGCAGAAAGCGTAGAGGGTGAGCATGATATCCGGGCGCTGGAGCAGGTCGGTCTGACCGAAGCACAGGCGCAGGAGATGTACCGCTATCTGGCGATCGCCAACTATGAAGATCGCTTTGTGGTGCCTTCAAGTCATCGTGAACTGGCGCGTGAAGCCTTCCCGGAAAGCAAAGGCTGTGGCTTCAGCTTTGGCGATGGCTGCCACGGCAGCGACAGCAAATTTAACCTGTTCAACAGCCGCCGAATTGATGCTATCGACGTCAGCAGGAAAACCACGCGTCCGGAGGATGCCTCATGATCACGCTGCGTATTGTGTCGCGCCTGCTGGACTATCCGGACGAGGCGCTGTTTACCCACTATCCCGAGCTGATCGCAGCTCTGGAAGAGGCCAGCGAATTCTACCTGCAGCAGAGCGCACGGCTGGTGCGCTTTATTAATCAGCTCTGTACCCGGCCCTTGCTGGACGTGCAGGCTGACTACTGCGAACTGTTTGATCGCGGCCGCGCCACCTCGCTGCTGCTGTTTGAACATGTGCACGGGGAGTCCCGCGATCGCGGCCAGGCGATGGTTGATCTGCTGGAACAGTACCGGGCCGACGGTCTGGAGCTGGACAGCAAAGAACTGCCCGATTATCTGCCCCTCTACCTGGAATATCTCGCCTGTAAAAGCGATGAGGCGGCGCGTCAGGGGCTGGACGACATCGTGCCGATCCTGGCGTTGCTGGCCGCGCGACTGGAAACGCGTCAGAGCCCTTATGCTGACCTGTTCACGGTGTTACTGACGCTGTCCGGCAGCGCGGTCGATCCTGCGGCCCTCAAGCCCCAGGTAGCGCAGGAAGCGCGCGACGATACCCCGGCCGCACTCGATGCGGTCTGGGAAGAGGAGCAGACTAAATTTCTCGGCGAACAGGGCTGTGCCTCGGCGCAGCAGGCGATGCATCAGCGTCGCTTCGCCGATGCGGTCGCGCCGCAGTATCTGGATATCGCCGCGGCGACGGCGCGCACCACAGGAGAATCAGCATGAATTTTATTAACACTTTCTTCTTCGATATTTACCCTTACCTGGCCGGAACGGTTTTTCTGGTCGGGAGCTGGCTGCGCTATGACTACGGGCAGTACAGCTGGCGGGCCGGTTCCAGTCAGATGCTGGACAAAAAAGGAATGCGGCTTGCCTCTAACCTGTTCCACATCGGCATCATCGGGATCTTCTTCGGTCATATCGTCGGGATGCTCACCCCGCACTGGATGTATGAATCGTTCCTGCCGATCGACGTGAAGCAGAAGCTGGCGATGATTGCCGGTGGCCTGTTTGGTGCGATGACGCTGGCGGGCGGCGCGCTGCTGCTGAAACGCCGTCTGACCAATCCTCGGGTGCGGGCGACGAGCAGCGTCGGCGACATTTTGATCCTGACGCTGCTGGTGGCTCAGGCCACGCTGGGTCTGCTGACTATTCCTTTCTCCGCCCAGCATATGGACGGCAGTGAAATGATGAAGCTGGTGGGCTGGGCGCAGGCGGTGGTGACCTTCCACGGTGGTGCATCGCAGCATCTTGAGGGCGTCGCGTTTATCTATCGCATGCATATGGTACTGGGCATGACGCTGTTCCTGCTGTTCCCGTTCTGCCGTCTGGTGCATATCTGGAGTGCGCCGGTTGAGTATCTGACCCGCCGTTATCAGCTGGTGAGAAATCGCCGCTAAACGCCGGATGGCTGCGGGGGAGATACTGCCCCGCAGCCCTTTTCACCCACCACTGCATTGACGTTTTTTTAAGATTCCGGACTGTATGTCAATGCGCTGAACGACTACTATTACCGCATCTGAATTTACCCCTCGTTTATGGATAACCGATGCGTCTTAAGCTAGCCCTCCTTGCGTTCATCCCGCTTCTGGCCTCCTGCAGCAGCAAACCTGACGTTCCGTCCCAGCAGAAGATGCTGGCTGCGCCGCAGGGCGGTTTTTTACTGCAGCCGTCGCACAGCGGACAGGCGATGTTCGGCGACTTTGCCGGTAACCCGGCCGCAGAGCAGTTTATCGATAAGATGGTTGAGAAGCATGACTTCGACCGTGAGCAACTGCACAACATCATTGGTCAGGCTAAGCGACTGGATTATGTGCTGCGGCTGATGGATCGTCAGGCACCGAGCTATACGCCAGCGCCGGGCCCTAACGGGGCCTGGATCCGCTATCGGAACAAGTTCATTACGCCGGATAACGTGCAAAACGGCGTGGCGTTCTGGAACCAGTATCAGGATGCGCTGCAACGCGCGCAGCAGGTCTATGGCGTGCCGCCGGAGATCATTGTCGGCATTATTGGCGTAGAAACCCGCTGGGGCCGCGTGATGGGGAAAACGCGGATTCTGGATGCGCTGGCAACCTTATCGTTTAACTATCCGCGCCGTGCGGCGTACTTCAGCAGCGAGCTGGAAACCTTCCTGCTGATGTCGCGTAAAGAGCAGGATGACCCGCTGGCGCTGAAAGGTTCTTTCGCCGGAGCGATGGGCTATGGCCAGTTTATGCCTTCCTCTTACAATGATTACGCGGTTGATTTCAATGGCGACGGCCATGCAAACCTGTGGGATCCGGTGGATGCGATCGGCAGCGTGGCGCACTACTTCCAGAAGCATGGCTGGCGCAGCGGTGAAAATGTGGCGGTCCCGGCCAGCGGTCAGGCACCGATGCTGGAAGATGGCTTCAAAACCAGTTACAGCGTGAGCATGCTGGCGGCGTCAGGCCTGTCACCGCAGGGCTCGCTGGACGGTAACAATCAGGTCAGTCTGCTGCGTCTTGATTTAGGCACCAGCTATCAGTACTGGTACGGCTTACCCAATTTCTATGTGATTACCCGCTACAACCACAGTACCCACTACGCGATGGCGGTATGGCAGCTGGGTGAGGCGGTGAGCAAGGCACGGCAGGGCGGCCTGTTATAAAGGCTATCCTTGTTAACTGTAAGGTTATATGATGACGCCCTTTTTCAGGCCACACAGCCACTGATATCTCTGGAGTCGTTATGTCTTTACCTGCCTGCCCAGCCTGTCACGCCGATTACACCTGGCAAGATGGCGAAAACCTCAACTGCCCCTCCTGCGGTCATATCTGGACCGAGGGAGAGGGTGACAGCAGCAACGGATCGCTGGAAGTGCGTGATGCCAACGGTAATCTGCTGGCCGATGGCGACAGCGTCACGGTGATCAAAGATCTTAAGGTGAAGGGCAGTTCCTCATCGCTGAAGATCGGCACCAAAGTGAAAAGTATTCGCCTGGTTGAAGGGGACCACAACATCGACTGTAAAATCGACGGTTTTGGCCCGATGAAATTAAAATCTGAGTTCGTGAAAAAGAACTGAGATGCGGGGCGCAGGGATGCGCCCGCCTTCCTTCTAACTGAACAGCCGATCAATTGCGGCGCACTGTTCCGCGTTCAGAGCACCACCGTAATTACGCGAGTTACTGCTCATTGAATCATAACGTCGCGCCACGGCCGTTTTAATCGTGGTCACAAAATCATCGCCAATACTGTAAATCGCCATCAGCCGGCCGATCTGCTGCTGCAGCCGCGTCAGCTCAGGCAGATTGCCTGTTCGCCATGCCGCCATCATCTCGGCAAAGTATTCCGGCACAATATTATTCAGGCCTGAAATCACCCCGGCACCTCCCGCCAGCAGATTGGGAAGCAGGTATTCGTCATACCCTGATAGCACGGCAAAATCACTGCGTACCTTGCGGGTCTCTTCGATCATCACCCGGTTATGCGACAGGCAATCCACCGTATCTTTGATGCCGATAAAGTTGGGCAGCTTTGCCGCCAGAGCGGCTATCAGCGTGGGCGTCAGATCGCAGCCGGTGCGAGCCGGGAAGTTGTAGGCAAACCACTTGCCACCCAGTTGCGCGTCGAGCGCTTCGAAGTAGTGCATCATCTGCTGTTGCGTCTGGCCGTAGTAGTAGGGCGGCAAGACCATTACCGCATCAAAATCGTTTCTCCACGCGGCTTCAGCCAGCGCCAGCATGTCGGGGATGCAGGTTGCCGAGACGTTCGCTACCATCTTCAGCGGTGACAGGGGCCTGGCTTCCTGAATCAGCTGTAAACGTTCCTGTTGCGTCAGGGAGGCAAACTCGCCAATGCTGCCCATCACCAGCAGGGTGTCGATACCGGAGTTATTAAGGCGGGAGAAGTGTCGCCCGAGCGCGTCGATATCAAGGCCACCCTGTGCATTGAACGGGGTGACGGTAGGGCACCAGACACCGGCAAAGGCCGATTTTTCACGCATAGCTGACTCCTGAAGCAAATGTTAAAAATGAAACAGCGTTTTAACTTAATGGCTCCAGCCAGTCTCTGCCAGCGCATGATTCAAAAGTGAGCAACGGGTCGCACTTTTTCGTTTTTCGTTCGTCTCAGTAAGCGGATGCTTCTGACAACTGAACGAGAGGTGATGATGAAAGAATGGGATCCCGTGCTGTATCGCAAATTTGAAGCGGAACGAACCCGTCCGGCCCGCGAGCTGCTGGCGCGCATCAGCCTGGAACAGGTTGAGCAGGTGACCGATCTGGGCTGCGGACCCGGCAACAGCACCGAGCTGCTCGCCGATGCCTGGCCGCTGGCGCAGATTACCGGACTCGACAGTTCTGCGGCGATGCTAACTCAGGCGGGTGAACGCCTGCCGCACTGCCGCTTTATCCAGGCAGATATCCGCACATGGCAGGCGGATGCGCCGCAGCAGGTGATTTATGCCAACGCGTCTCTGCAATGGCTGGATAATCACGTCACGCTGTTTCCTCATCTGATCAGCCAGCTGGCACCCGGTGGCGTGCTGGCGATCCAGATGCCTGATAACCTCAATGAGCCGTCGCACCAGCTGATGCGCGAGGTGGCGGCTGACAATCGCTGGTCGTCGCGCATTAATGCCAGTGCCGCTGAACGTACACAGCTGCTTTCTACGGGCGAATATTATGCTCTGCTGACCCAGGCCGGCTGTGAGGTGGATATCTGGCGAACCACCTATTATCACGTGATGGCCGACGCACAGGCGATTATCAGCTGGCTGCAGGCGACCGGCCTGCGACCTTTCCTGGCGATGCTGAATGAGTCTGAACAGACGGCTTTTCTGTCTGATTATCATCAGCGCTTACTTACCGCTTATCCGGCTCAGGCCGATGGTCAGGTTCTGCTCGCCTTCCCGCGACTTTTTATGGTTGCAGTGAAAAAAAGGTGAGGGCGCTGGAAAGCAGGTCGCAAAATCAGGGCAATAATGATAAGAGCCCTTGAAAAAGTGGTTTTTCTGCACCACCTTCAACCCACGACCAAAGGGAGAGTCGAAATGGACGATCAGCAATTGCAGGCGTTAAGCGCGCAGATAGGTGAGAAGCTGAAGCAGCGTAATGCCACCGTAACCTGTGCGGAATCCTGCACTGGCGGCTGGATTGCCAAAGTCTTTACCGATATCAGCGGCAGCTCTGCCTGGTTCGAACGCGGTTTTGTCACCTACAGTAATGAGGCGAAACAGCAACTGGTGGATGTTAAGGCCGACTCGCTGGCGCAGTATGGCGCGGTGAGTGATGCGGTGGTGAGTGAGATGGCGCTGGGTGCCCGCAAGGCGGCCCATGCTGACTACGCGATCTCCGTCAGCGGCATTGCCGGCCCGGATGGCGGCAGTGAAGAAAAACCGGTCGGCACGGTGTGGTTTGGCTTTGCCGGGCCGCAGGATAACGTATTGACTTTTCAGCAGCATTTTAGCGGCGATCGTGATGCCGTCCGCCGCCAGTCGGTGGCATGGGCCCTGCAGAAACTGTATGGCGAATTTCTGACAAATTAAACTTGATACTGTATGATTATACAGTATAATTGTCGGCAACAGAAAGAGTGCAGGCACCCTGAGTGCGTGTTTACCCGGCTTGATTAGGAGTTGAAATGGCGATTGATGAAAACAAACAGAAGGCTTTAGCTGCCGCGCTGGGCCAGATTGAGAAACAATTTGGTAAAGGCTCCATCATGCGCTTGGGTGAAGACCGCTCAATGGATGTGGAAACCATCTCTACCGGTTCGCTCTCGCTGGACATCGCATTAGGCGCAGGCGGTCTGCCAATGGGCCGTATCGTTGAGATCTACGGACCAGAGTCTTCCGGTAAAACCACGCTGACCCTGCAGGTTATCGCATCTGCACAGCGTAAAGGCAAAACCTGTGCCTTTATCGATGCTGAGCATGCGCTTGATCCGGTTTACGCCAAGAAACTGGGCGTAGATATTGAAAACCTGCTCTGTTCTCAGCCCGACACCGGTGAGCAGGCGCTGGAAATCTGTGATGCCCTGGCGCGCTCTGGTGCCGTTGATGTCATCATCGTTGACTCCGTTGCGGCGCTGACGCCGAAAGCGGAAATCGAAGGTGAAATCGGTGACTCACATATGGGCCTCGCGGCACGTATGATGAGCCAGGCGATGCGTAAACTGGCCGGTAACCTTAAGCAGTCCAATACGCTGCTGATCTTCATCAACCAGATCCGTATGAAAATTGGTGTGATGTTTGGTAACCCGGAAACCACGACCGGTGGTAACGCGCTGAAGTTCTATGCGTCTGTCCGTCTTGATATCCGCCGTATCGGTGCCATCAAAGAGGGCGATAACGTGGTGGGCAGTGAGACCCGCGTTAAGGTAGTGAAAAACAAAATCGCTGCGCCATTTAAACAGGCTGAATTCCAGATTATGTACGGCGAAGGTATCAATACCTTTGGTGAGCTGGTCGATCTGGGCGTGAAGCACAAGCTGATTGAAAAAGCGGGTGCATGGTACAGCTACAATGGCGACAAGATTGGTCAGGGTAAATCGAATGCCGGCAACTTCCTGAAAGAGAATGCTGCTGTGGCAAACGAAATTGATCTGAAGTTACGTGAGATGTTGCTCAACGGCGCGGATGAGAAACTCGCAGCAGCAGATAAGTCTGCTGAGAAAGAAGACGCGGCAAGTGAAGCGAACGAAGACTTCTGATTTATGATGCGGGAGGGGCAAAAGCCTCTCCCGCTGTTTTATCCCCCCTGATACCTTTCCTGCCTTCCCTCTGTCCTGTTCTGTCGCCATAATCTCCCTCTGTTTGTAGAAGGTGCGCAGTATGACTGAATCCTCTCAGCCCCAACCCAATGTTGTCTCTTATTCTCGTCTGCTTGACCGTGCGATGCGCATTCTGGGTCAGCGCGATCACAGCCGTGCAGAGTTATCCCGTAAGCTGCAACAGTCAGCTCAGCGCGCCGCGTGGGCGCAGAAAAAAGAGCCTGAAATTATCACTGAAGCGCTGCTGGAGCAGGTACTGGACTGGTGTCAGGAAAGCGGCTGGTTAAATGACGAGCGTTTCACCGATCGGTTTATTCAGAGCCGAAGCCGTAAAGGTTTTGGGTCGCAGCGCGTACGGCTTGAACTGGCCCAGAAAGGCATCGATCGTGAAGCTATTGATATTGCGATGGAAGAGACGGATGTTGACTGGGCAGCCTGCGCTGCACAGCTGGCTGAACGAAAATTCGGACATCCGCTGCCCACAGAGTGGAAAGAGAAAGCGAAAGTACTACGCTATCTGCAGTCAAAGGGCTTTCAGACCGACGATATCCAGTCTATTTTCAGAAATTTTGATGACTAAAAGCCGATGTAATTTTACTTCCCACTGAAGAAAATTTATCTTATTCCCACTTTTTGTTCCGCTAATCAGGCACCACGAGAATGTGGCCGCGCCGATCAGAGGGAACGTTCGTTAGCGTGATTCCAGGACATTTATGAGCAAGAGCACTGCTGAGATCCGTCAAGCGTTTCTCGACTTTTTTCATAGCAAGGGACATGAGGTTGTAACCAGCAGCTCCCTCGTACCGAATAACGATCCAACGTTGTTGTTTACCAACGCCGGGATGAACCAGTTTAAAGATGTGTTCCTCGGTCAGGACAAACGTGATTACACACGTGCGACCACGTCACAGCGCTGCGTTCGCGCAGGCGGTAAACACAACGATCTTGAAAACGTCGGCTACACCGCGCGTCACCACACGTTCTTTGAAATGCTGGGTAACTTCAGCTTTGGTGACTACTTCAAGAGAGAGGCGATTGGTTTTGCCTGGGAACTGCTGACGAGCGAGCAGTGGTTCAGCCTGCCGAAAGAGCGTCTGTGGGTGACGGTCTATGAAACCGATGATGAAGCCTACAATATCTGGGCGGATGAAATCGGCGTGCCACGCGAGCGCATTATTCGCATCGGCGACAACAAGGGCAGCGCGTACGCGTCAGATAACTTCTGGCAGATGGGCGATACCGGTCCTTGTGGTCCATGCAGTGAAATTTTCTACGATCATGGCGATCACATCTGGGGTGGCCCGCCAGGCAGCCCGGAAGAAGATGGTGATCGTTATATTGAGATCTGGAACATCGTCTTTATGCAGTTCAACCGTCAGGCTGACGGCACTATGCTGCCGCTGCCAAAACCGTCGGTTGATACCGGAATGGGCCTTGAGCGTATTTCTGCCGTTCTGCAACACGTCAACTCCAACTATGAAATCGACCTGTTCCAGAAACTGATTCAGGCTGTGGCACAGGTTACCGGCGCAACCGATCTGAGTAATAAATCGCTACGCGTGATTGCCGACCATATCCGCTCCTGTGCTTTCCTGATTGCCGATGGTGTGATTCCATCGAATGAGAACCGTGGCTATGTGCTGCGTCGTATCATTCGTCGCGCCGTACGTCATGGCAACATGCTGGGCGCCAAAGAGGCCTTCTTCTATAAGCTGGTTGCGCCACTGGTTGAAGTCATGGGTGCTGCGGGCGAAGAGTTACAGCGCCAGCAGGCTCAGGTTGAGCAGGTGCTGAAAAGCGAAGAGGATCAGTTTGCCAGAACGCTGGAGCGTGGACTGGCGCTGCTGGACGAAGAGCTGGAAAAACTGCAGGGCGACACGCTGGATGGCGAAATCGTCTTCCGTCTTTACGATACCTTTGGCTTCCCGGCTGATTTAACGGCTGACGTCTGCCGCGAACGCAATCTGAAAATTGATGAAGCGGGCTTTGAGCAGGCGATGGAACAGCAGCGTCAGCGTGCACGTGAAGCAAGTGGCTTCGGCGCTGACTACAGCAACGTTATCCGCATTGATGCCGCCTCTTCCTTCAAAGGTTACGACCAGCTTGATTTGGCTGCCACGGTGAAAGCGCTCTACGTTGCGGGCGAGGCGGTTGATGAAGTGACCGCAGGTCAGGATGCCGTAGTCGTGCTGGATGAAACCCCATTCTATGGCGAATCCGGTGGTCAGGTCGGCGATACCGGTCTGCTGAAAGGGAAGAATGCTGAATTTAGCGTCCAGGATACACAAAAATATGGTCAGGCAATCGGTCATGTCGGTAAGCTGACCGCAGGGCAGTTGCGTATTGGAGATCGCCTTGAGGCCCAGGTTGATGCGGCACGTCGTGCGCGCATTCGTCTTAACCACTCTGCGACCCACTTATTGCATGCCGCATTGCGTCAGGTTTTAGGTGAGCACGTGGCGCAGAAAGGCTCGCTGGTTAATGACAAATACCTGCGTTTCGACTTCTCGCATTTCGAAGCGATGAAACCTCATGAGATTCGTCAGGTCGAAGATATTGTCAATGCGCAGATTCGTCGCAACCTGCCGGTTGAAACTGAAGTGATGGATCTTGAAGCGGCGAAGTCTAAGGGTGCAATGGCACTGTTTGGCGAGAAATATGATCAGCGCGTACGCGTTCTGACCATGGGTGATTTCTCGGTTGAGCTGTGCGGGGGTACGCATGCTGCGCGCACCGGTGATATCGGCCTGTTCCGTATTCAGGCTGAATCAGGAACGGCAGCCGGTATCCGTCGTATCGAAGCGATTACCGGTGAAGGCGCGCTGGCGCAGGTCAATGCGCAGAGCAGCCAGCTGCAGGATCTTGCGCAGCTGGTTAAAGCAAACAGCAGCAACCTGAACGAGAAAGTGCGTGGTCTGGTCGATCACGTGCGTGCTCTCGAGAAAGAGTTGCAGCAACTGCGCGATCAGCAGGCCGCGCAGGAGAGCGCCTCACTGAGCAGTAATGCCATCGACGTTAAGGGTGTGAAACTGCTGGTCAGTGAGCTCAACAACGTCGAGCCTAAAATGTTGCGTACCATGGTTGATGATCTTAAGAATCAGCTGGGATCGGCGATTATTGTGCTGGCGACAGTTGCTGAAGGTAAGGTGTCGCTGATTGCGGGTGTGACCAAAGATCTGACTGACCGTGTTAAAGCGGGTGAGTTGATTGCCGGTCTGGCACAGCAGGTTGGCGGGAAGGGCGGTGGTCGTCCTGATATGGCACAAGCTGGTGGTACTGATGCTGACGCGCTGAAAGGCGCTCTGGCAGGGGTCGAGAGCTGGGTTAACAGCCGCCTGTAATGTAAACAGAACAAGGCATTGTCTGAAGCGTCAGAACCCCGGTTCCGGCGCTTTTTAATACGATGCTAAAGCAACAAATGACAAAGTCAGGTTGATGTAGTGTATTTCGGCTAAACTAACTATCAGCAGAATGTATTGGCGCATCGATGTGCATTGGTGTATTTCTCATAGTCAATGTGCAGCGTTAAATGATGGATAATGCCGGGAGCCTGTACAAGCCCGACTCTTTTAATCTTTCAAGGAGCAAAGAATGCTTATTCTAACTCGTCGAGTTGGTGAAACCCTCATGATCGGTGATGAGGTAACTGTAACGGTGCTGGGTGTTAAGGGTAACCAGGTTCGCATAGGGGTTAACGCGCCGAAAGAAGTGTCTGTGCATCGCGAAGAGATCTATCAACGCATCCAGGCTGAAAAAACGCAACAAACCAGCGTTTAACGGATTCAGCGTCTCGCACCTGTGCGAGGCGCTACCGCTTTCTGTAAAAATCCTGCCTTTTCTTTTCTGCTTTCTCTTCCCTGTTTCGTTAACGACATCATCTTTCATTGTTGATAATTCACTCTTTTTGTCGCCATTTTGTCCCAATTGTGTGTGATTTGCTCAATCAAACAAAGTTTCGGAAAAATTGTTTGACTTAAAAGTCCGGGAAAGTAATATGTGCGCCACGCAGTGCCGATGAGCAGAAACAAGTTCAGAAGCACGGTTCGAAAGAAAGCGTAAGGTGAGGTGGCCGAGAGGCTGAAGGCGCTCCCCTGCTAAGGGAGTATACGGTCAAAAGCTGTATCGAGGGTTCGAATCCCTCCCTCACCGCCATTTTCGATGCATCCATAGCTCAGCTGGATAGAGTACTCGGCTACGAACCGAGCGGTCGGAGGTTCGAATCCTCCTGGATGCACCATATTTTCGAATATGGAGAAGTGCCTCGGTGTGACATGACGCATTAGCGTTCAGGCCGCACTAAGGAGGATAACGTTGCATCAGCAACGGCCCGCAGGGCGAAGCGTAAGCTGAGTAATCCTCCTGGATGCACCATAGAAAAACAAAGTGAATTAGCAATTCCTTTCATGGTGAGTAGTTAGCACCCTGCGTTGTACAAGAATCAGATTTATGCATCCATAGCTCAGCTGGATAGAGTACTCGGCTACGAACCGAGCGGTCGGAGGTTCGAATCCTCCTGGATGCACCATTCTTTGTAACATCCTCAGGTTGGTTTCTGTAAGTCCATAAAAAGTTGTACCTCGAAAGACAGACCCCAAAAGATAGACCCCAATGCATCCATAGCTCAGCTGGATAGAGTACTCGGCTACGAACCGAGCGGTCGGAGGTTCGAATCCTCCTGGATGCACCATCTTTTAGTTTTCAAAAATCCCTCAATTTATCGTGGCGTGATTATCGCTAAGATTGTGCCTGACACCACTCTTTTGCATCATTTACCGCCCATGACCCAAAGTTAAGCAAGTTTCCTTATAACCCCTGCAGTTTCTCTCTGGCTTTACCCATACTGTTTTTCTGCTTAACCCGCCTCACTGATTCATCATTCTGACTTAAGCGAATTACAGCGCCTGTTTCACGTGTCAGCACTCTCTGTTTTGCTGCTCACGCCCGTCCGCCGCCGCCTGTCTGCCAAAATAATGTTAAAAAATCGCTGCAAATTCGTACGGTTATCCCTGGCCGCGCATGATCACCTTTATCTGAAAACAAAAATTGCTAATGCTTTCAAAGCATTTGCTGTTCATCCCCCCTGGCGACAACCTGTCCACATTAGGCTAAAGTAATGTCTCATTTGGTGAATGTCCGGAGTGACAATGTACGATCAATATGACGCCCTGATTTTCGATATGGACGGCACGATTCTTGATACTGAGCCGACACATCGAAAAGCGTGGCGTCAGGTACTGGCGCGTTATGGATTAACGCTGGATGAAGCGCGTATTATCGACTTCAATGGCGCTCCCGCCTGGCGGCTGGCGCAGTTCATCATTGAATCCAATCAGTCCTCACTCGACCCTCATCTTCTTGCTGCAGAAAAAACGGCTGCTGTGAAAGCGATGCTGCTGGAAAACGTCAGGCCACTGCCATTAATGGAGGTGGTAAAAGCGTATCACGGGCGTCGTCCGATGGCGGTGGGTACCGGAAGCGAACACAGCATGGCAGAGGCGTTACTGACGCAGCTGGGCGTGCGTGAGCTCTTCTCAGCAGTTGTCGGCGCTGACGACGTTCAGCGTCATAAACCTGAGCCTGAAACCTTCTTACGCTGCGCTGAGCTGCTGGGTGTGGCGCCGGCACGTTGTGTGGTGTTCGAGGATGCGGACTTTGGGATTCAGGCCGCGAAGGCGGCGGGCATGGACGTGGTGGATGTCCGCTTACTGTGAGTGACGTTCTCGCCTATGCCTCGATGTTCGGCAGCAGTTTTCTGAGTGCGACGCTCCTGCCGGGAAGTTCCGAAGCACTGCTGATAGCACTATTGATAGCAAAAAAGACATCAGTTTACGGGTTGCTTTTGGCCGCATCCCTGGGAAACACCTTGGGCGGCTTAACCAACATTCTTATTGGTCGCTTGCTGCCGCTAAAACGTCAGGGGCGATGGCATGACACAGCAATGACGTGGTTGCACCGACTGGGACCTGCAGCACTGTTATTCAGCTGGCTGCCGGTGGTAGGTGATCTGCTCTGCGTTCTCGCAGGCTGGTTACGTTTCGCCTGGCTACCTGCGATGCTGTTTCTCGCCGTCGGCAAAACACTGCGTTATATCGTTATCGCGACTGCCACATTACAGGGTATGCAATGGTGGCATTGATTCGCACAGATTCGAGGCTACGGTTAACATTATGCTGAACAAAAATAAATTATTATCACAGCGGGGGGGTAATGTGATCCCGGACGTATCTAAAGCGCTCTCCTGGCTGGAAGCGCATCCCAATGCCCTGAAAGGTATTGGCCGTGGCATCGAGCGTGAAACGCTGCGTGTACAGGAAAATGGCGATCTGGCAAAAACCGGCCACCCTGAATCTCTGGGCTCGGCGCTGAAGCATGACTGGATCACCACTGACTTTGCCGAAACACTGCTGGAATTTATTACGCCAGTGGATCACAGCATCGATCATATGCTGGCTTTCCTGCGCGATATCCACCGTCACGTTGCCCGTGAACTGGGTGATGAACGCATGTGGCCTTTCAGTATGCCGTGCGAGATTGACGACGCGGACAATATTGAGCTGGCGCAATATGGCATCTCCAATATCGGCAAGATGAAGACCCTCTATCGTGAAGGCCTGAAAAACCGTTACGGCGCGTTGATGCAGACCATCTCCGGCATTCACTATAACTTCTCGCTGCCGCTTTCATTCTGGCAGGAGTGGGCTGACGTGAAAGATCAGGAAAGCGGCAAAGAGACTATCTCAGCGGGCTACCTGCGGCTGATCCGCAACTACTATCGCTTCGGCTGGGTGATCCCGTATCTGTTTGGCGCCTCGCCGGCTATCAGCTCCAGCTTCCTGCAGGGCCGTGAGAGTGCGCTGCCGTTCGAAACCAATGACAAAGATACCATGTGGCTGCCTTACGCCACCTCGCTGCGTCTGAGCGATTTAGGCTACACCAATAAATCGCAGAGCTCACTGGGCATCACGTTTAACTCTCTGGAAGGCTATGTCACTGCGCTGAAGAATGCGATCAGAACGCCATCTGAAGAGTATGCGGCGATGGGCACCAAAGATGCTGACGGTAACTGGCTGCAGCTCAATACTAACGTATTGCAGATTGAGAATGAGCTTTATGCGCCAATCCGCCCTAAGCGTGTGACACGCTCGGGTGAAGCACCTTCAGATGCGCTGCTGCGTGGCGGCATTGAATACATTGAAGTGCGCTCGCTGGATATCAACCCGTTCTCTGCCATCGGCGTTGATGAGAATCAGGTTCGCTTCCTCGACCTGTTCCTGATCTGGTGTACCCTGGCGGATGCGCCGGAAATGAGTGCCGATGAGTTGCAGTGCACCCGAAAAAACTGGAACCGGGTGGTGCTGGAAGGGCGTAAACCGGATCAGAAAATTGCTGTGGGCTGTGGAGATGCGGAGCATTCGCTGGTGGAAGTAGGCAAGACCCTGTTTGCCGATCTGCGTCGCGTTGCTGAAGTCTTAGACAGCAATAATCAGGACAGCACGGAATATCAGCAGGTTTGCGATCAACTGGTAGCATCATTCGACGATCCTGAGCTAACCTACTCGGCGCGCATCCTTCAGGCAATGAAGGACAATGGTGTCACCGGAACGGGCGTGGCGCTGGCTGAACAGTACCGCCATCTGCTCTGCGAAGAGCCGCTGGAAGTGCTGACAGAAGACGATTTCACGCGTCAGGCGCAGGAATCTGTTGCTGCACAGCAAGAGCTGGAAGCGAATGATAAGCTGGATTTTGAAGCGTATCTGGCGAGCCGGGAAGGGTAGAAAAGAAAAAGGCCACATCAATGTGGCCAAATTAACATCTCTGTTGTCAGGGATGATGATAACAAATGCGCGTCTTTCATATATTCAGACGTTGGGCGAACAGAAAAGTTTCATCGTTTTAAAAAAAATTCTCAGAACAGGAGGTGACGTATGCCACTACTGGACAGTTTTACCGTTGATCACACCATCATGGGCGCACCGGCAGTACGCGTTGCAAAAACCATGAAGACTCCGCATGGCGATACGATTACCGTCTTTGACCTGCGTTTTTGCCGCCCGAACATTGATATCCTCACTGAGCGTGGCATTCATACGCTGGAGCATCTCTTTGCCGGATTCATGCGTGACCACCTGAATGGTGACGGTGTGGAAATCGTCGATATCTCGCCGATGGGTTGCCGCACCGGCTTCTACATGAGCCTGATTGGTACGCCAGACGAGCAGCGCGTTGCGAAAGCGTGGAAAGGGGCGATGGAAGATGTTCTGAAAGTGAAAGATCAGAACCAGATCCCTGAGCTTAATGAATACCAGTGTGGCAGCTACAAACTGCACTCACTGGACGAAGCGCAGCAGATCGCCCGCAATGTGCTGGCGCATGAGATCGGCGTTAACCGCAACGACGATCTGAAACTGCCTGCTGATAAGCTGAAAGAACTGCACATCTAGTCAGGACTTCTCTGCTAAAAAAAACGCCGCATCCTGTCGATTGCGGCGTTTTTTTATGGCTTCAGGAACCGACCGATTTTTTTAGCGGCGTCTTTGGCGTGATGCGCACCTGTTTGATCATGTTGTCCTGCACGTCCAGAATATCGACGTTGTAGTGGCCGATCTGAACCCGGGTGGCGATGGCGGGGATCTCTTCCAGCGCTTCCAGCAGCATGCCGTTGATGGTGCGGGCTTCCTGCTCTGGCAACTGCCAGTTAAATGCCTTGTTGATTTCACGCACGTTAGCACTGCCCTCAATCAGTACCGAGCCATCATTCTGCGGCATTACTTCCTCTGCCAGCGACGGTGACATGGAGGTGGTAAAGTCACCAACAATCTCCTCCAGAATGTCCTCAATTGTCACCAGCCCTTTGATATCGCCATATTCATCCACCACTACGCCCGCTTTCTCTTTATTGCGCTGAAACTTCACCAGCTGAGTGTTCAGCGGTGTACCTTCCGGGATGTAGTAGATCTCATCGGCGGCACGCAGCAGTGTCTCTTTGGTGAACTCTTTTTTCTCCGTCATCATGCGCCAGGCTTCGCGTACCCGCAGCATGCCGACGCAGTCATCCAGCGAATCCCGGAACAGCACGATGCGGCCGTGTGGCGAGTGACTCAGCTGACGTACGACCGACTTCCAGTCATCGTTGATGTTGATGCCGACGATCTCATTACGCGGCACCATGATGTCGTCAACGCTGACTTTCTCCAGGTCGAGCACAGAGAGCAGCATGTCCTGGTTCCGGCGTGACATCAGGCTACGCGACTCATAGACGATGGTACGTAACTCCTCTTTGCTCAGCGCAGAGTTAATGGCACCGTCAGCGCGGATACCCGCTATTCTCATCAGCAGCCGGGTAATGGTGTTGAGCAGCCAGACCAGCGGCAGCATGATGTATTGCAGCGGGACCAGCAGCAGGCTGCTGGGAAAGGCGACGCGCTCGGGATAGAGCGCCGCCACGGTTTTCGGCAGCACTTCGGCAAAGACCAGCACCACAAAGGTCAGGATGCCGGTCGCAATCGCGACGCCTTCATCACCGTGAATACGCATGCCTACGATGGTGGCAAGGGCGGAGGCCAGAATATTGACCAGGTTGTTACCGATTAAAACCAGACTGAGCAGCCGGTCAGGACGACGCAGTAGCTTTTCCACCCGGCGTGCGGCGCGATTACCGTTTTTTGCCTGATGGCGCAGCTTATAGCGGTTAAGCGTCATCATTCCGGTTTCCGACCCGGCAAACCAGGCGGAAACCAGGACCATGACGCAGAGAATAATAATCAGCGTGGTGGTTGAAACATTCTCCAACGCAGAACTTCCTTTTTAACGAGAGGTAGGGACAAGCAGATGCTGCAGGATGCGACTGCCGAAGTAAGCCATGGTTAACAGCACCGCACCGCTGCAGTTAAACCAGACGACGCGGCGACCACGCCAGCCTTCATGATAGTGCCCCCAGAGCAAAACGATATAAACAAACCACGCAATGATGGAGAGAACGGCTTTATCGACGTTTTCTGCGCTGAAGAGATCCTGCATATAAAACAGACCTGTGCAGAGCACCAGCGTCAGCAGCACGACGCCCACCTGGGTAATGTGAAACATCTTACGTTCGATGGTCAGCAGCGGCGGCATATCCTGGGTAAATGCCAGTCGCTTGTTTTTCAGCTGGTAATCAATCCACGCCAGCTGCAGCGCATAGAGCGCGGCAATAATCAGCGTCGCATAGGCGAACAGCGACAGGCCGATATGGATCATCATGCCTGGCGTGGTTTCCAGATGGGTAATGAACGCATTGGGGACGAAGGTGGCGAAGGCCAGATTAATCAGCGCGAAGCTGTAGACAATCGGCAGCAGCAGCCAGCCACGGTTGCGTGACGCCACAATGGTCATGATGGCGCAGATCAACAGGCTCACCAGCGAGCCAATGTTGAGCAGGCTTAAATTCTGTCCGCTATCAACCGCAAATATGCGTTGCTGCAGGGCGACCGCGTGTGTCACCAGCGCCACACAGGCAGAGAACATCGCCATTCGCCGCCAGCCGCCGTTACGTTTCAACAGGCTGGGAATGATAAGGGCAAGACTTAAGGAGTAGGCGAATAGCGCCACTATCGCGAAAACGAACATAGATCCTTTCAGGTCAGTCAGATAAGGAAAAAGGCAGTATAGCGCCAGCCGAAGCAGGCTCCAAACGATCTGAGGGGCAATTGCAGAGATCGCTGAGGCTTCGTGTTATAATCTGCCGCATTCTGCCGATCAGGCACCTCGCGATCTTTTTTTTAGTGAGAGACCATGTTTGATAATTTAACCGATCGTTTGTCGCAAACCCTGCGAAATATCAGCGGCCGCGGAAGGCTGACTGAAGAGAACATCAAAGAGACCCTGCGTGAAGTGCGCATGGCGCTGCTTGAAGCTGACGTTGCACTGCCGGTGGTGCGTGACTTCATCAACCGTGTGAAAGAGAGCGCGGTCGGCCATGATGTGAATAAAAGCCTGACGCCAGGTCAGGAGTTCATCAAAATCGTTCGTAACGAGCTGGTTGCGGCGATGGGTGCAGAGAACAATGCACTCGACCTGGCAGCTCAGCCACCAGCCGTAGTACTGATGGCGGGCCTGCAGGGTGCCGGTAAAACTACCAGCGTCGCTAAGCTGGGTAAGTTCCTGCGTGAGAAACATAAGAAGAAAGTCTTAGTGGTTTCTGCCGACGTCTATCGTCCGGCGGCAATCAAACAGCTGGAAACCCTGGCACAGCAGGTTGGCGTGGATTTCTGTCCGTCCGATCTCAGTCAGAAGCCGGTCGATATCGTTAACAATGCGCTGCGTGAAGCCCGCCTGAAGTTCTACGATGTGCTGCTGGTGGATACCGCCGGTCGTCTGCACGTTGACGAAGCGATGATGGACGAAATCAAACAGGTTCATGCCGCGATTAAACCGGTAGAAACGCTGTTTGTGGTCGATGCCATGACCGGTCAGGATGCCGCAAACACGGCGAAAGCCTTTAATGAAGCGCTGCCGCTGACCGGGGTTATCCTGACCAAGGTCGACGGCGATGCCCGCGGTGGTGCAGCGCTGTCGATTCGCCATATCACCGGCAAGCCGATTAAATTCATGGGTGTCGGTGAAAAAACCGAAGCGCTTGAACCGTTCTATCCTGACCGTATTGCGTCACGTATCCTCGGCATGGGTGACGTGCTGTCACTGATCGAAGATATCGAAAGCAAGGTTGACCGCGACCAGGCGGAGAAACTGGCCAAGAAGCTGAAAACCGGCGACGGTTTTGATCTCAATGACTTCCTTGAGCAGCTGAAGCAGATGCGCAACATGGGCGGCATGGCCAGCCTGATGGGTAAACTGCCGGGTATGGGACAGTTGCCTGACAATGTGAAATCGCAGATGGATGACAAAGTGCTGGTACGCATGGAAGCCATCATCAACTCGATGACGCGCAAAGAGCGTGAGAAACCAGAAATCATCAAAGGCTCGCGCAAGCGCCGCATTGCAACCGGCTCCGGAATGCAGGTGCAGGACGTTAACCGCTTATTGAAGCAGTTCGACGACATGCAGCGTATGATGAAGAAAATGAAGAAGGGCGGTATGGCGAAAATGATGCGCGGCATGAAGGGTATGATGCCGCCAGGATTCCCCGGCCGCTAAGCGTTCCACAAAAAAGCCCGGAAAGGCACGGTTTAGGTTGCTTTTTTCGCCAAAATGAGTAAAATTTTCGGGCTTTTTATACAGCACCCGGACCCCGTTCCTCGATGGGGGCCGGGTGTTTTATTAACTGAAGAGGATGTTATGGTAACAATTCGTTTGGCACGTCACGGCGCTAAAAAGCGTCCGTTCTATCAGGTCGTCGTTACTGACAGCCGCAATGCACGCAACGGTCGTTTCATCGAGCGCGTTGGTTTCTTCAACCCGATCGCATCTGGTCAGGCTGAAGGTCTGCGTCTGGATCTGGACCGTATCGAGCACTGGGTTGGCCAGGGCGCAACACTCTCTGATCGCGTTAACGCGCTGGTCAAAGAAGCTAAGAAAGCAGCTTAATCTGTCACGGTGGTGAGCATGAGCAGACAACTTGCCGCACAGCCTCCTGTTAACCCGATTGTATTGGGTAAGATGGGAGCCGCCTACGGTATTCGCGGCTGGCTCAAAGTGTTTTCCTCCACTGAAGACGCTGAAAGCATCTTCAACTACCAACCCTGGTTCATCCAGCGCGCCGGTAAATGGCAGCAGGTCGAACTGGAAGGTTGGAAGCACCACAATCAGGACCTGATCATCAAAGTCAAAGGCATTGACGATCGGGATGCGGCGGCTCAGTTAACCAATTGCGAAATTCAGGTTGACTCGACGCAGTTGCCATCGCTTGAAGAGGGCGACTACTACTGGAAAGACCTTATGGGCTGCCAGGTAGTTAACCTTGAAGGCTACGAGATGGGTAAAGTCATCGACATGATGGAAACCGGCTCGAACGACGTACTCGTCGTTAAGGCAAACCTGAAAGATGCATTCGGTGCTCAGGAGCGGTTAATTCCGTTTCTTGATGAACAGGTTATCAGGAAAGTCGATCTCTCTACTGGCGTCATTGAGGTAGATTGGGATCCTGGTTTTTGATCTCCGAATCGAACGGTAACGTAACGGCGAATACAATGTGGATTGGTGTTATCAGCCTGTTTCCAGAAATGTTTCGCGCTATTACCGATTACGGGGTAACTGGCCGGGCTGTAAAAAACGGTCTGCTCAGCATTCAGAGCTGGAGTCCTCGTGACTTCACGCACGACCGGCACCGTACCGTGGATGATCGTCCTTACGGCGGCGGACCGGGAATGCTGATGATGGTACAACCCTTACGGGATGCCATCTCCGCAGCGAAAGCAGCGGCAGGTGATGGCGCCAGAGTGATATATCTTTCACCTCAGGGTCGCAAACTGGACCAACAGGGCGTTTGCGAACTGGCGGCACGGGACAAGTTAATTCTGGTCTGTGGCCGTTATGAAGGGATTGATGAGCGCGTAATTCATTCCGAAATTGACGAAGAATGGTCAATCGGTGATTACGTTCTCAGCGGCGGGGAACTGCCAGCAATGACGATGATTGACGCAGTTGCCCGGTTTATTCCAGGCGTACTCGGCAAGCAGGCGTCAGCCGATGAGGATTCGTTCTCTGATGGCTTGCTGGATTGTCCGCACTATACCCGACCTGAAGTGTTAGACGGCGTGGAGGTCCCTGCAGTATTACTGTCAGGTAACCATGCTGATATTCGCCGCTGGCGTCTGAAGCAGTCGCTAGGCCGTACCTGGCTGAGAAGACCTGAACTTCTGGAAAACCTGGCTCTGACTGAAGAGCAAGCAAGGTTGCTGAATGAGTTCCAACGGGAATCTCAGCAGCAACAAAACGATGATGTGGAAGAGTGATCTTCCCCGACTATCAGTTTACCCAGGATATGAGATTTAATTATGAGCAACATTATCAAGCAAATTGAACAAGAGCAGATGAAACAGGACGTACCTTCCTTCCGCCCGGGTGATTCCGTGGAAGTGAAAGTATGGGTCGTTGAAGGTTCTAAAAAACGTCTGCAGGCATTCGAGGGCGTGGTTATCGCTATTCGTAACCGCGGTCTGCACTCTGCATTCACTGTTCGCAAAATTTCTAACGGCGAAGGCGTTGAGCGTGTATTCCAGACTCATTCACCTGTCATTGACAGCATCGCTGTTAAACGTCGTGGCGCTGTGCGTAAAGCCAAACTGTACTACCTGCGTGAGCGTACTGGTAAGTCTGCTCGTATTAAAGAGCGTCTTAACTAAGGTATCGCTAACGCGACATCTAAAAGTTAATAGCAAACAAGGGGTTGGCATCTGCCAGCCCCTTTTTTTGTCCTGATGGTAACCAGATAGCAGCAGTTAACCGGCATCCGGCCGCTGAAAATGATAAATCGCGGTATTCACCGGCCCCGCCTCTAATACGATCAGGCCATAGCGACAGCCAATAAACTGGCCACCGCACTTCTCCGCTACGCCCCGACTGGCCAGGTTTTCCTCAGCGGCCAGAATTTCAATTACCCGTGTCTCCGGGCGTGAAAATCCGAGCGGCAGCAGCTTTGCTACCGCGCGGCTCGCGATCCCCTGACGCTGTGCATCACTGCGAACCCAGTAGCCAATTGCGCTGGTGTCACCCGGATGACGGGCAAAGCGTATGCCTGCGCCTCCCAGCAGCCGGTCATGTTGATCGACAATCGCAAACTCTTCTGCTTCCTCCTTCATCCGCTGCCAGTGAGTAAAGCGGATCCAGCTTTCTGCTTCGTGAGGCTGATAATCGTGATGCGCCCAAACCATCCAGGGGATCAGGCTGTCCAGAGAGGCATTAACCGCAGCAGTAAATGCGGCTATGTCATTGAGCTCAAACGGTCGCAGATAAATTTTCTGTAGCGATGGGCGCATAACTCTCTCAGTTTTAACAGAACAATTCTTTCATTCTGCCTGTGGGGAGCAGAAATGCAACATACGCATGTGTAAACATATAATTACATTATGGTGGCTCGCCATTTTTTTGCGTGCCTTAATTAAGGTTATGAATTTAAAGGTTATTTAATTGGAAAGCTTGGCAGTGTTTGATCTGTGGTAATAAATGTGTACATATAATATTGCACTATGTATTGCCTGTGATACAGTATTTGCATTCCTCAATGAGGAGCCACAATCAGCTAATACGAGCTAAAGGATCGCCATCATGCAAAAAGACGCGCTGAACAATGTGCATATCGCCGGTGAACAGGTACTCATTACGCCTGAAGAGCTGAAAGCGAAGTTTCCACTGACTACTGAACAGCAGGAGCAGGTCGCGGCGTCCCGCCAGACTATCTCTGACATTATTGCCGGCCGCGATTCGCGTCTGCTGGTGGTGTGCGGACCCTGCTCGATTCACGATACTGAAGTGGCGCTTGAATATGCTCATCGTCTGCAAACCCTTTCTGAAGAGCTGAAAGATCAGCTTTATATCGTGATGCGCGTCTATTTTGAAAAGCCTCGTACGACTGTCGGCTGGAAAGGGCTGATTAATGATCCTTACATGGATAACTCGTTTGATATGGAAGCGGGTCTGCACATAGCGCGTCAGCTGCTGGTGAACCTGGTTGAAATGGGCCTGCCGTTGGCGACTGAAGCACTGGATCCGAATAGCCCGCAATACCTGGGCGACCTGTTCAGCTGGTCTGCCATTGGCGCACGGACGACAGAATCTCAGACGCACCGTGAAATGGCCTCGGGCCTGTCGATGCCGGTCGGCTTTAAAAACGGCACCGATGGCAGTCTGGGAACGGCAATCAACGCCATGCGTGCTGCTGCAATGCCGCACCGTTTTGTCGGGATCAATCAGGCTGGTCAGGTCTGCCTGCTGCAGACGCAGGGCAATCCGGATGGTCACGTGATTCTGCGTGGTGGCAAAGCGCCGAACTACGGTCCTGAAGATGTCGCGCAGTGTGAAAAAGATATGCTCAAAGCGGGACTGCGTCCAGCCTTAATGATAGATTGCAGCCATGGCAATTCGAACAAAGACTACAGCCGTCAGCCTGGCGTAGCGGAATCCGCTATCGCGCAGATCAAAGACGGTAACCGTTCAATCATTGGTCTGATGCTGGAAAGCCATATCAATGAGGGTAACCAGTCTTCTGAACAGCCACGCAGCGAAATGAAGTATGGCGTTTCCGTAACTGATGCCTGCATCAACTGGGAAGTGACCGAAACGTTGCTGCGTGAGATGCATCAGGATCTGCAGGGAGTGCTGTCGGCGCGTCTGTCACAAGAGGTGTAAGAGCAATGGTGGCTGAACTGACCGCGTTACGCGATCAAATTGACAGTGTTGATAAAGCGCTGCTGGATCTGCTGGCTAAACGGCTGGAGCTGGTAGCGGAAGTAGGGGAGGTCAAGAGCCGTTACGGACTACCTATCTATGTCCCTGAACGGGAAGCGTCTATGCTGGCTTCCCGTCGCAAAGAGGCTGAGGCGCTCGGTGTACCACCGGATTTGATAGAGGATGTGCTGCGTCGTGTGATGCGCGAATCCTATACCAGCGAAAATGACAAAGGCTTTAAAACCCTCTGTCCTGAACTGCGCCCGGTGGTGATCGTCGGTGGCAAGGGCCAGATGGGCCGGTTGTTTGAAAAAATGCTCGGGCTGTCAGGCTACACGGTCAAAACGCTGGATAAAGAGGACTGGCCACAGGCTGAGTCACTGCTTAGCGATGCCGGTATGGTGATCATCAGTGTTCCGATCCATCTGACCGAGCAGGTCATTGCTCAGCTGCCGCCACTGCCTGAAGATTGTATCCTGGTCGATCTGGCGTCAGTGAAAAACCGCCCTCTGCAGGCGATGCTGGCCGCTCATAACGGCCCGGTGCTGGGTCTGCATCCGATGTTTGGCCCGGACAGCGGCAGCCTGGCAAAACAGGTGGTGGTCTGGTGTGATGGAAGAGAGCCGGAAGCCTACCAGTGGTTCCTGGAGCAGATCCAGGTCTGGGGTGCGCGTCTGCATCGTATCAGCGCCGTTGAGCATGACCAGAACATGGCGTTCATTCAGGCGCTGCGCCACTTTGCTACCTTTGCCTATGGTCTGCATTTAGCTGAAGAGAACGTCAATCTCGATCAGCTATTGGCGCTCTCGTCGCCGATTTACCGGCTGGAACTGGCGATGGTGGGACGATTGTTCGCGCAGGATCCGCAGCTTTATGCGGATATCATCATGTCCTCAGAGAGCAATCTGGCGCTGATCAAACGCTATTACCAGCGGTTTGGCGAAGCAATAGCCCTGCTGGAGCAGGGTGACAAGCAGGCGTTTATTGCCAGCTTTAACCGGGTAGAGCAGTGGTTTGGCGATCACGCGAAACGCTTCCTGGTTGAAAGCCGCAGTCTGTTGCGTTCGGCCAATGACAGCCGTCCATAAATGAAGAAGGCATCCAATCGGATGCCTTTTTTCTTTTCTTTTTATTCGCCAGGGTCAACTGGCACCACATTCTCGCTGGGATAGCAGCCCAGCACCTTCAGCGAGCGTGTCATGGTTTGCAGTTCCTGAAGCGCCTGCTGCATCCGCTCTGACTGCAGATTGCCCTGCACATCAATGTAAAACATCTCTTCCCACGGATTGCCATTAATCGGGCGGGACTCCAGCTTGCTCATAATCAGATTGTGCTGACGCAGAACCAGCAGCGCATCGACCAGCGCACCCGCCTGCTGGCCGGTTGCCATGATCAGCGTGGTTTTCGCCGGGACCTGGTCCGACACCTCAATTGGTTTGCGGGCCAGCACGATAAAGCGGGTATGGTTCTGCTGCTGATTGGCCAGATTACGTTCCAGCACCTGCAACTGATAGAGCTCGCCGCCTGCTTCACTACCCAGCGCTGCCACCTTAGATGAGTTGAGCGCAGCCACTTTCTCCATCGCTGCTGCGGTACTCTCGGTATATTCGATTTTCCAGTGCGGGAAGCGGTTAATGAACTGGCTGCACTGCTGGAAGGGCTGAGGATGGCTGTACACCGTCTCAATCTGCTGCAGATCGGTAGGGCCATTCACCAGCACGCAGTGGTCGATAGGTAAGGTTAATTCGCCCACGATAGAGAGGCTGGTCTGTTGCAGCAGATCGTAGACGTCGTTAATAGAGCCCGAACTGGTATTCTCAATCGGCATTACGGCGTAATCAGCCACGCCATTCTCGACCTGTTTGATGATGTCGTGAAACTTCAGGCAGCCACATTCCACCATGCTATCGAAATGGCGCGATGCGTAGTTGCGTGCGGCAAGATGTGAGTAAGAGCCTTTCGGACCAAGGAAAGCGATGCGGGCGGCATGCGCATGGGGATGGTTGAGGTTTTTCTGCAGCAGTGCCTGCTGAGTCAGCACGGAATCTTCGATGACCAGCTGGAACAGGCGGGTGATGTAGTGCGCATCCAGTTTGTGCGCTTTACCGAGCACAATCAGATTCTCCAGCAGCGCACGTTCGCGCTCCACATCGCGAATCGGGCGATGCGTTGCCAGTTTCGCTTGCGCGACTTCAACTGCCAGCAGACGACGCTCGGCCAGCAGCGTCAGAAGTTTTTTATCCACTGCGCTGATCTTGTCGCGTAGCGCCAGCAATGGATTGTCGGGATTCATAGGGCTCACCTGTATGCTATCCAATAAAAAAGCCTCCCGGTTGGGAGGCTTCGTTGTTCGTCTTCGCTTTCATTTTCACACGACGAATGGCCTCCCGTTCAGGGGAAGGTAAAAAAGAAAGCGAAGAAAAACAGATCAAGTTTCATGGGAATGTCCGAAAAGAGAGTGACCTGAGAGTAACCGTACTGCTTAAAAGCTGTCAATAAAAAACGCGCCCGAAGGCGCGTTAACAAACTCAGGACTCTTCGTCGGCGGGGATAATATCTTTTACGCTGGCACTGGCGCGGCGTGCTTCAGACTTATGCTGAACTTTATTCAGCTGACGTTCGAGCTTCGCAATCAAATCGTTGATCGCGGTGTACATATCATCATGCTTGGCGCTGGCCACCAGAGTCCCGTTAGGTGTGTTAATGGTGGCGTCAGCCACGAATTCTTTGGGCTCTTTGGACAGGACAATATGCGGGTTAATCAGGTCAGTTTGCCATTTTTCGAGCTTGGCGAGACGGTCTTCAACATGGCTTCGGATTGCCGGAGTAATTTCCATTTGTTTACTGGTAATGTTCAGAATCATCGTTCTTACCTCTCTGTCATTTCCGTCTTGGTCTTTTCAGCATAGCGTGAAAAAGCGTTGAATGTGCGATTTCGATCACGAAAAAATGTCACTTTTTGTCAGTCACGACATTCTGTGAGAAAGGCTGAGAAACTGGCTGAAATGGCTTGAAGCGAAACGATTAACACGGCATGCTTGATGAGTTAGCTCGCTGGCATCAGATCCACTTCTGACTGTTCTTTGAGCAAAAAAAAGCAGCCATCGCAGGCTGCTTTTTTTATGGCTGAAAAACTATCGGGCTATCAGCTGTTGTTCGCTGCAATGATTTTGGCCACTTTGTCTGCTTCAGCGTTGAGCTGCAGATTGCGGTAAGCATTTTCCATCAGCGGCAGCGCATCGTGTGTTGCCTGAGTATCCGGATAATCGCGCATCATACCTTCGACACGGTTAACAACCGCGACATACGCCTCACGCTTAGTATAGAATTGCGCCACTGACAGCTCATATTTCGCCAGGCGGTCTTTCAGATAAACCAGGCGTTTCTGAGCATCAGCCGCATACTGGCTGTTCGGGTAACTGCGCAGCAGCTGGGAGAAGTCGCGGAAGGCATCACGAGCGTGCGTCGGATCGCGGTCAGAACGATCGATACCAAAGAAGCCCTGCAGTGCTGAGTCATCCAGCGCCATATCCGTCAGACCTTTCATATAGATGACATAGTCAATGTTCGGATGTGTGGGGTTAAGACGCATAAAGCGGGCAATGGCAGCCTGAGCCAGGGGCAGATCGGCATTTTTATAGTACGCGTAGATTAAATCCAGCTGCACCTGCTGCGAATAAGGACCGAACGGATAACGATTATCCAGCGCTTCCAGTTGCTTAATCGCGGCTTTAAAGTTACCGTCCTGCAGCTTTTGCTGCGCTGTAGCATAGATTTCAGAAGGCGGGCTGTCCGGTACCGCGTCATTTGAGCCGGAACAACCAACAAGTGCCAGGCTCAGTGTGGCAGCAGCCACCAGATGTTTCATACGCGTCATGACGAAGTGATTATCCTCAAATGTTATGGCGGAAGCTGTCCGTATAGCTCCCGGTAATGACCAGGTACGATAGCACATTATATTAAACGGCATCGCCGTGAAAACCCAACGTTAACGAAGAAGCTGTATATGGCACAACAAGTTCAACTCACCGCAACGGTATCCGAATCACAACTCGGACAACGCTTAGATCAGACTTTGGCGGAATTGTTCCCTGATTATTCACGTTCCCGCATAAAAGAGTGGATCCTCGACCGTCGCGTAACAGTAAACGGCGTCATGGTCGATACACCTAAAGAAAAAGTGCTGGGCGGCGAGCTGGTCGCGATTGACGCTGAGATCGAAGAGGCACAGCGCTGGGAACCGCAAAATCTGCCACTCGACATCGTTTATGAAGATGAAGACATCATCGTCATCAACAAACCACGCGACTTTGTGGTTCACCCTGGCGCCGGTAATCCGGATGGCACGGTACTCAACGCCTTACTTCATCACTATCCGGCGATTATGGATGTGCCACGCGCGGGCATCGTACACCGCCTGGATAAAGACACCACCGGTTTAATGGTGGTGGCGAAAACTGTACCGGCTCAGACGCATCTGGTGGACTCGCTGCAACGTCGCGAAATCACTCGTGAATATGAAGCGGTCGCGATTGGTAATATGACGGCGGGCGGCACGGTTGAGCAGCCTATCAGCCGCCACTCAACCAAACGCACCCACATGGCGGTTCACCCGATGGGTAAGCCGGCGGTGACGCATTACCGCATCATGGAGCACTTCCGCGCGCATACCCGTCTGCGTCTGCGCCTGGAAACGGGTCGTACTCACCAGATCCGTGTGCATATGTCTCACATCAGCCATCCGCTGGTGGGCGATCCGCTTTATGGTGGCCGTCCGCGTCCGCCAAAAGGCGCATCAGAGGCATTTATCACTACGCTGCGCAGTTTTGATCGTCAGGCTCTGCACGCTACCATGCTGCGTCTGTATCACCCTATCAGCGGGATTGAAATGGAATTCCATGCGGCGCTTCCGCAGGATATGGTTGATCTGATCGCGGCGTTAAAAGCAGACACCGAAGAATTTAAAGACCAGATGAACTGGTGATGAATCTGATTACGCCTCAATGGCCCGCTCCGTCACGCGTTCGGGCCTGCTCGACGCAGCGACAGGGTGGCATCAGCACATCGCCCTGGGATGCACTGAATCTCGGCGGGCACGTGGGGGATATTCCGGATACGGTAACGCGTAACCGGCAGTTGCTGGTGGAAGAGGCGGGCTTGCCTGCGATGCCGCAGTGGCTGGATCAGGTTCATGGCACGGAGGTTGTGCATCTGGCTGCAGGAGAAGGTACGCCATTCCGTGCCGATGCCTGTATCACCGATCAGCCCGGCGTCGTCTGCGCCATCATGACCGCTGACTGCCTGCCGGTTCTGTTCTGTTCGCAGGATGGGACGGAAGTGGCGGCAGCACATGCAGGCTGGCGCGGACTGTGTGCGGGTGTACTGGAAAATACCCTGGCGCAGTTTCGATCGCCATCGGATCAGATCCATGCCTGGCTGGGTCCGGCAATCGGGCCGGATGCATTTGAGGTCGGTGCAGAAGTACGTGAGGCCTTTATAGCTCAGGATCCTCGCGCCGTGCAGGCTTTCCGCCCTTCAGGCGAGAAATTTTACGCTGATATCTGGCTGCTGGCGCGTAGGCGACTGCAGGCTGCGGGCGTGAAATCAATCAGTGCCGACAGCCGTTGTACCTTTACGCAGCGCGACGATTTCTTCTCCTTCCGCCGCGATGGGATCACCGGGCGTATGGCAACTTTGATCTGGCTGTTATAACCTTACGCCATAAGACGGTCCAGTTAGCGTATTTTTTACTCAAATCTCAGGTCATTAACCTTGAAATTTTTGAGGGATGACCTCATTTAATCTCCAGTAGCATTTTGACCTGTAATGGGAGGAATTATGCGTCTGGATCGTCTTACTAACAAATTTCAGCTGGCTCTCGCCGACGCGCAGTCCCTGGCTCTGGGACACGACAACCAATTCATTGAACCTCTGCACCTGATGAGCGCGTTGCTCAAACAGGAAGGCGGATCGGTTTCACCTTTACTGACTTCTGCGGGTGTCAACGTTACCCCCTTACGCGTTCAGGTTGAGCAGGCCATCGATCGCCTGCCACAAGTTGAAGGCAGCGAAGGGGATGTACAACCCTCATCTGACCTCGTCCGGGTATTAAACCTGTGTGACAAGCTGGCGCAGAAGCGCAACGATAACTTTATTTCATCCGAATTATTTGTTCTGGCCGCCCTTGAATCTCGTGGTTCACTGGCCGATCTACTTAAAGCAGCGGGCGCAACGCGCGAAAAAATCACCAGTGCGATTGAACAGATGCGGGGAGGAGACAACGTGAACGATCAGGGGGCTGAAGATCAGCGCCAGGCATTGAAGAAATACACTATTGATCTGACCGAGCGTGCCGAGAAGGGCAAACTCGATCCGGTCATCGGCCGCGACGAAGAGATTCGCCGCACCATTCAGGTTCTGCAGCGCCGTACTAAAAATAACCCGGTGCTGATTGGTGAGCCTGGCGTGGGTAAAACCGCGATTGTCGAAGGGCTGGCGCAGCGCATCATTAACGGCGAAGTCCCTGAAGGTCTGAAAGGCCGCAGGGTACTGGCGCTGGATATGGGTGCGCTTGTGGCCGGGGCGAAATATCGCGGTGAATTCGAAGAGCGTCTGAAAGGCGTGCTGAGTGACCTGTCGAAGCAGGAAGGTAACGTCATTCTGTTTATTGACGAACTTCATACCATGGTAGGCGCCGGTAAAGCGGACGGTGCAATGGACGCCGGTAACATGCTTAAGCCTGCGCTGGCGCGTGGTGAACTGCACTGCGTGGGCGCCACTACGCTGGATGAGTACCGTCAGTACATTGAAAAAGATGCTGCGCTGGAGCGTCGTTTCCAGAAAGTCTTTGTGGCTGAGCCGAGTGTGGAAGACACCATCGCTATTCTGCGTGGCCTGAAAGAGCGTTACGAACTGCATCACCATGTGCAGATTACTGACCCGGCGATTGTCGCAGCGGCGACGCTGTCTCATCGTTACATTGCTGATCGCCAGTTGCCGGATAAAGCGATTGACCTGATTGATGAGGCGGCATCCAGCATTCGTATGCAGATGGACTCGAAGCCGGAGTCACTGGATCGTCTTGAGCGCCGCATCATTCAGCTGAAGCTGGAGCAGCAGGCGCTGAAGAAAGAGGCGGATGATGCCAGTATCAAACGTCTGGAGATGCTGGAAACTGAGCTGAACCAGAAAGAGCGCGAATATGCCGAGCTGGAAGATGAGTGGAAGACTGAGAAAGCTTCGCTGTCGGGCACGCAGAATATTAAAGCTGAACTTGAGCAGGCGCGTCTGAACTTAGAGCAGGCTCGTCGTCAGGGCGATCTCGCTCAGATGTCAGAACTGCAGTACGGTAAAATTCCGGAACTGGAAAAACAGCTAGCCGCAGCGACCCAGGCGGAAGGCAAAACCATGAAGCTACTGCGCAACCGTGTAACGGATGTGGAGATTGCGGATGTGCTGGCGCGCTGGACCGGTATCCCGGTGGCGCGAATGATGGAAGGTGAGCGCGATAAGTTACTGCGCATGGAACAGGATCTGCACGGCCGGGTCATCGGACAGGATGAAGCGGTTGAAGCGGTATCCAATGCCATCCGCCGTAGTCGCGCTGGCCTGTCAGATCCTAACCGGCCAATTGGTTCCTTCCTGTTCCTGGGACCTACCGGGGTAGGTAAGACCGAACTGTGTAAATCGCTGGCTAACTTCCTGTTCGACAGTGACGATGCGATGGTGCGTATCGACATGTCCGAATTTATGGAAAAACATTCGGTGTCGCGGCTGGTGGGCGCACCTCCGGGCTATGTCGGCTATGAAGAGGGCGGTTATCTGACCGAAGCGGTACGTCGTCGTCCTTATTCGGTCATTCTGCTGGATGAAGTCGAGAAGGCGCATCCTGATGTCTTCAACATTCTTCTGCAGGTGCTGGATGATGGGCGTCTGACGGATGGGCAAGGTCGTACGGTCGACTTCCGTAACAGTGTGGTGATCATGACCTCTAACCTGGGATCAGATTTAATCCAGGAACGGTTCGGCAATCTCAGCTACCCAGAAATGAAAGATATTGTGATGGGTGTGGTCGGACAGCATTTCCGTCCGGAATTCGTCAACCGTATTGATGAAGTGGTCGTCTTCCATCCGCTGGCTGAAAAACATATCGCGTCGATTGCGCAGATTCAGCTGCAGCGGTTGTACAAACGTCTGGATGAACGTGGTTATCAGCTGCACATCTCAGAGGATGCGATCAAACTGCTGGCCGAGAACGGATATGATCCGGTCTATGGTGCACGACCTCTCAAACGTGCGATACAGCAGCAGATTGAGAACCCGCTGGCTCAGCAGATCCTTGCCGGTTCGCTGGTGCCAGGCAAAACCATCGAAATGGATGTGGAAAACGACGTCATTACTGCACATCAGTAATAATTTGAGTTGAAAAACGGGCCACTGGCCCGTTTTTTTTGCCCTTTTGCGGGGTTTTTGCTTATTTAGCATACCTTTTGAGTGCAAATTGAACGGTCAGTAAAAAAGTTATCATTTGCACTTGCGCTATCTGAGCCGTTCCCTATAATGCGCCTCCATCGACACGGAACACCGGCAACGGGAAACGGGTCGGGAGGCACAGGAGACTGCGCCGCCGGAGAAAAACTTCTGAAATAGAGGTTGACTCTGCAGGAGGAAAGCGTAATATACGCCACCTCGCGACAGGACGCTAACGCACTGTTCGCACTGCTCTTTAACAATTTATCAGACAATCTGTGTGGGCACTCGCAGGATTGATATCAGCGTCTTAGGACGCAACAAAATATCAAAGCCTCACGAGTGAACACATAATGAAATTCATTATGACGTTTTACAGATGAGCACCGCTTAACTTGTTTAAGCAAATCAAACTTAAATTGAAGAGTTTGATCATGGCTCAGATTGAACGCTGGCGGCAGGCCTAACACATGCAAGTCGGACGGTAGCACAGAGGAGCTTGCTCCTTGGGTGACGAGTGGCGGACGGGTGAGTAATGTCTGGGGATCTGCCCGATAGAGGGGGATAACCACTGGAAACGGTGGCTAATACCGCATAACGTCGCAAGACCAAAGAGGGGGACCTTCGGGCCTCTCACTATCGGATGAACCCAGATGGGATTAGCTAGTAGGCGGGGTAATGGCCCACCTAGGCGACGATCCCTAGCTGGTCTGAGAGGATGACCAGCCACACTGGAACTGAGACACGGTCCAGACTCCTACGGGAGGCAGCAGTGGGGAATATTGCACAATGGGCGCAAGCCTGATGCAGCCATGCCGCGTGTATGAAGAAGGCCTTCGGGTTGTAAAGTACTTTCAGCGGGGAGGAAGGCGGTGCGGTTAATAACCGCGTCGATTGACGTTACCCGCAGAAGAAGCACCGGCTAACTCCGTGCCAGCAGCCGCGGTAATACGGAGGGTGCAAGCGTTAATCGGAATTACTGGGCGTAAAGCGCACGCAGGCGGTCTGTTAAGTCAGATGTGAAATCCCCGGGCTTAACCTGGGAACTGCATTTGAAACTGGCAGGCTTGAGTCTTGTAGAGGGGGGTAGAATTCCAGGTGTAGCGGTGAAATGCGTAGAGATCTGGAGGAATACCGGTGGCGAAGGCGGCCCCCTGGACAAAGACTGACGCTCAGGTGCGAAAGCGTGGGGAGCAAACAGGATTAGATACCCTGGTAGTCCACGCCGTAAACGATGTCGACTTGGAGGTTGTTCCCTTGAGGAGTGGCTTCCGGAGCTAACGCGTTAAGTCGACCGCCTGGGGAGTACGGCCGCAAGGTTAAAACTCAAATGAATTGACGGGGGCCCGCACAAGCGGTGGAGCATGTGGTTTAATTCGATGCAACGCGAAGAACCTTACCTACTCTTGACATCCAGAGAACTTTCCAGAGATGGATTGGTGCCTTCGGGAACTCTGAGACAGGTGCTGCATGGCTGTCGTCAGCTCGTGTTGTGAAATGTTGGGTTAAGTCCCGCAACGAGCGCAACCCTTATCCTTTGTTGCCAGCGATTCGGTCGGGAACTCAAAGGAGACTGCCGGTGATAAACCGGAGGAAGGTGGGGATGACGTCAAGTCATCATGGCCCTTACGAGTAGGGCTACACACGTGCTACAATGGCGCATACAAAGAGAAGCGACCTCGCGAGAGCAAGCGGACCTCACAAAGTGCGTCGTAGTCCGGATCGGAGTCTGCAACTCGACTCCGTGAAGTCGGAATCGCTAGTAATCGTGGATCAGAATGCCACGGTGAATACGTTCCCGGGCCTTGTACACACCGCCCGTCACACCATGGGAGTGGGTTGCAAAAGAAGTAGGTAGCTTAACCTTCGGGAGGGCGCTTACCACTTTGTGATTCATGACTGGGGTGAAGTCGTAACAAGGTAACCGTAGGGGAACCTGCGGTTGGATCACCTCCTTACCTGAAGATACCTTCCCGCGCAGTGTCCACACAGATTGTCTGATAAAAAGTAACGAGCAGAAAAAACCTCTACAGGCTTGTAGCTCAGGTGGTTAGAGCGCACCCCTGATAAGGGTGAGGTCGGTGGTTCAAGTCCACTCAGGCCTACCAGATTTCTTCTCATGCTGCGTTATGCGCGCGGTCGTTTACCCCGGTAAACGTCCCTTCCGCATGCCTTGCCTGAAAAGAAATTACATCCTTCGTCAGAAGAATGTAACTCGGTTGAGTGGTAGTAGTGGTCTCTGCAGTAACTGTATGGGGCTATAGCTCAGCTGGGAGAGCGCCTGCCTTGCACGCAGGAGGTCAGCGGTTCGATCCCGCTTAGCTCCACCATACCGTTTTAACTGTTTTTTCTGAATACTTCAGAGCGTACCGGCAACGGTGTGCTGCGAAGTATTATGCTCTTTAACAATCCGGAACAAGCTGAAAATTGAAACGACGTGTCGTTTTCATTCTCCGTAATAAGAATGAAAAATACGATGCGTTCGAGTCTCTCAAATGCTTGCAGCTTACAGCGTTGAAAAACGCCTGTGGGTTGTGAGGTTAAGCGACTAAGCGTACACGGTGGATGCCCAGGCAGTCAGAGGCGATGAAGGACGTGCTAATCTGCGTAAAGCGACGGTAAGGTGATATGAACCGCTACAGCCGTCGATGTCCGAATGGGGAAACCCGGTGCACTCTGTGCATCATTGCAGCATGAATACATAGTGCTGCAAGGCGAACCGGGGGAACTGAAACATCTAAGTACCCCGAGGAAAAGAAATCAACCGAGATTCCCCCAGTAGCGGCGAGCGAACGGGGAGCAGCCCAGAGCCTGAATCAGCATGTGTGTTAGTGGAAGCGTCTGGAAAGTCGCAGGGTACAGGGTGATACTCCCGTACACAAAAGCGCATATGCTGTGAGCTCGATGAGTAAGGCGGGACACGTGGTATCCTGTCTGAATATGGGGGGACCATCCTCCAAGGCTAAATACTCCTGACTGACCGATAGTGAACCAGTACCGTGAGGGAAAGGCGAAAAGAACCCCGGCGAGGGGAGTGAAACAGAACCTGAAACCGTGTACGTACAAGCAGTGGGAGCCTTCTTTATGGGGGTGACTGCGTACCTTTTGTATAATGGGTCAGCGACTTATATTCTGTAGCAAGGTTAACCGTATAGGGGAGCCGCAGGGAAACCGAGTCTTAACTGGGCGTTAAGTTGCAGGGTATAGACCCGAAACCCGGTGATCTAGCCATGGGCAGGTTGAAGGTTGGGTAACACTAACTGGAGGACCGAACCGACTAATGTTGAAAAATTAGCGGATGACCTGTGGCTGGGGGTGAAAGGCCAATCAAACCGGGAGATAGCTGGTTCTCCCCGAAAGCTATTTAGGTAGCGCCTCGTGAACTCATCCTCGGGGGTAGAGCACTGTTTCGGCTAGGGGGCCATCCCGGCTTACCAACCCGATGCAAACTGCGAATACCGAAGAATGTTATCACGGGAGACACACGGCGGGTGCTAACGTCCGTCGTGAAGAGGGAAACAACCCAGACCGCCAGCTAAGGTCCCAAAGTCATGGTTAAGTGGGAAACGATGTGGGAAGGCACAGACAGCCAGGATGTTGGCTTAGAAGCAGCCATCATTTAAAGAAAGCGTAATAGCTCACTGGTCGAGTCGGCCTGCGCGGAAGATGTAACGGGGCTAAACCATGCACCGAAGCTGCGGCAGCGACACTATGTGTTGTTGGGTAGGGGAGCGTTCTGTAAGCCGTTGAAGGTGTGCTGTGAGGCATGCTGGAGGTATCAGAAGTGCGAATGCTGACATAAGTAACGATAAAGCGGGTGAAAAGCCCGCTCGCCGGAAGACCAAGGGTTCCTGTTCAACGTTAATCGGAGCAGGGTGAGTCGACCCCTAAGGCGAGGCCGAAAGGCGTAGTCGATGGGAAACAGGTTAATATTCCTGTACTCGGTGTTACTGCGAAGGGGGGACGGAGAAGGCTATATCAGCCGGGCGACGGTTGTCCCGGTTTAAGCGTGTAGGCGGAGGGTCCAGGTAAATCCGGTCCCTTATTAACGCTGAGGCGTGACGACGAGGCACTACGGTGCTGAAGTGATAAATGCCCTGCTTCCAGGAAAAGCCTCTAAGCATCAGGTAACACAGAATCGTACCCCAAACCGACACAGGTGGTCAGGTAGAGAATACCAAGGCGCTTGAGAGAACTCGGGTGAAGGAACTAGGCAAAATGGTGCCGTAACTTCGGGAGAAGGCACGCTGGCGCGTAGGTGGAGGGATTTACTCCCCGAGCCGAAGCCAGTCGAAGATACCAGCTGGCTGCAACTGTTTATTAAAAACACAGCACTGTGCAAACACGAAAGTGGACGTATACGGTGTGACGCCTGCCCGGTGCCGGAAGGTTAATTGATGGGGTTATCCGTAAGGAGAAGCTCTTGATCGAAGCCCCGGTAAACGGCGGCCGTAACTATAACGGTCCTAAGGTAGCGAAATTCCTTGTCGGGTAAGTTCCGACCTGCACGAATGGCGTAATGATGGCCAGGCTGTCTCCACCCGAGACTCAGTGAAATTGAACTCGCTGTGAAGATGCAGTGTACCCGCGGCAAGACGGAAAGACCCCGTGAACCTTTACTACAGCTTGACACTGAACATTGAGCCTTGATGTGTAGGATAGGTGGGAGGCTTTGAAGCGCGGACGCCAGTCTGCGTGGAGCCAACCTTGAAATACCACCCTTTAATGTTTGATGTTCTAACGTAGGCCCGTTACCCGGGCTGCGGACAGTGTCTGGTGGGTAGTTTGACTGGGGCGGTCTCCTCCTAAAGAGTAACGGAGGAGCACGAAGGTCAGCTAATCACGGTCGGACATCGTGAGGTTAGTGCAATGGCATAAGCTGGCTTGACTGCGAGAGTGACGGCTCGAGCAGGTGCGAAAGCAGGTCATAGTGATCCGGTGGTTCTGAATGGAAGGGCCATCGCTCAACGGATAAAAGGTACTCCGGGGATAACAGGCTGATACCGCCCAAGAGTTCATATCGACGGCGGTGTTTGGCACCTCGATGTCGGCTCATCACATCCTGGGGCTGAAGTAGGTCCCAAGGGTACGGCTGTTCGCCGTTTAAAGTGGTACGCGAGCTGGGTTTAGAACGTCGTGAGACAGTTCGGTCCCTATCTGCCGTGGGCGCTGGAGAATTGAGGGGGGTTGCTCCTAGTACGAGAGGACCGGAGTGAACGCACCACTGGTGTTCGGGTTGTCATGCCAATGGCATTGCCCGGTAGCTAAGTGCGGAAAAGATAAGTGCTGAAAGCATCTAAGCACGAAACTTGCCCCGAGATGAGTTCTCCCTGACCCCTTGAGGGTCCTGAAGGGACGTTGAAGACTACGACGTTGATAGGCCGGGTGTGTAAGCGCAGCGATGCGTTGAGCTAACCGGTACTAATGACCCGTGAGGCTTAACCTTACAACGCCAGAGGCGTTTTTGAGAGACACGATTTTCAGCCTTGTACCGGATATTCTGCGCGGCCCCTGTGGCGGCGCGGAGACAGAATTTGCCTGGCGGCTTTAGCGCGGTGGTCCCACCTGACCCCATGCCGAACTCAGAAGTGAAACGCCGTAGCGCCGATGGTAGTGTGGGGTCTCCCCATGCGAGAGTAGGGAACTGCCAGGCATCAAATAAGTGAAGAAGCCCCGCACGCGAGTGCGGGGCTTTTTTACGTCCAGATTTTGCGACATTAAGTAGAAATAGTGACCGCAATTCCACTTCCAGCAGCCCTCGCAACCCCCATGCTTCTCTCAAGAATCACCAGCAACTCGCTGATTTTTCGCTAATTGGCGATATGGCTCACAATATTAATCTCAGATTACCCCGCCTTTACCTTCAGTAGACTTAAATGCTTTACTCAATCCTTTAAACGCTGTTGATCAGCAAGGAACAGAGGTAAGGCATGACAACAACAAATAATAAAATTCAGCCGGATGATACAAGGAAACGCATCTGGGCTATCGTCGGCGCGTCATCGGGCAACCTGGTTGAATGGTTCGACTTCTATGTCTATTCATTCTTCTCGCTCTACTTTGCGCACATCTTCTTTCCGCAGGGCGATACCACCACGCAGTTGTTACAGACTGCGGGCGTTTTTGCGGCAGGATTTCTGATGCGTCCGATTGGTGGCTGGCTGTTCGGCTATATCGGCGACAAACATGGCCGAAAAAATTCGATGCTGGTTTCGGTCTGTATGATGTGTTTCGGGTCGCTGGTCATTGCCTGCCTGCCTGGTTACGCAACGATAGGCGTAGCGGCTCCCGTCATTCTGCTGCTGGCGCGTATGTTTCAGGGATTATCGGTGGGTGGGGAATATGGGACCAGCGCAACCTACATGAGCGAAGTGGCACTGGAAGGGCGCAAAGGATTCTACGCCTCATTTCAGTATGTCACGCTGATCGGTGGCCAGTTAGCGGCGGTACTGACGGTGGTGGTGCTGCAATTTCTGCTCACTGACGCGGAGCTACGCAGATGGGGCTGGCGAATCCCCTTCTTCCTCGGCGCACTGCTCGCGGTTGTCGCATTATGGTTACGCCGCTCTCTGGAAGAAACGTCAGACAAGACCAGCCGCGAACATCGCGATGCGGGAAGCGTAATTGGATTGTTGCGCAACCATACCCGTCCTTTCCTGATGGTGCTGGGTTTCACCGCAGGCGGTTCCCTGAGTTTTTATACCTTCACCACCTACATGCAGAAGTATCTGGTTAATACATCGGGTATGGATCCTAAAACGGCCAGCGGGCTGATGACCGGTGCGCTGCTGGTCTTTATGCTGATTCAGCCGATTATTGGTGCATTGTCAGATAAAATCGGTCGTCGCACCTCGATGATGATCTTTGGTGCGGGCGCGGCTATCTGTACCGTGCCAGTTCTGACGCTGCTCCAAAATGTGCAGAGTCCCGGCGTGGCTTTCCTGTTAATTATGCTGGCATTGCTGATTACCAGCTTCTACACGGCTATCAGCGGAATCCTTAAAGCCGAAATGTTTCCGCCGCAGGTGCGCGCACTGGGTGTCGGGCTCTCCTACGCCGTCGCGAACGCGATCTTCGGTGGTTCGGCAGAGTATGTCGCGTTGCTGATGAAGAAGCAGGGGATTGAGACCACCTTCTTCTGGTATGTCTCAGCGATGGGGGCGGTGGCGTTTCTGGTGTCGCTGTTGCTGCACAAGCGTGATAAGGGGATTAAGCTTTAAAACAGCCACTGACTCAGATTCCACAGGGCAATGCCGCTGGCTGCACCGGCGGCATCCCAGGCGAAATCTTTCCAGCTCCAGCCGCTGCCATTCTGGCGGCTGTCATACAGCTCTTTTCCCGCCCCAGGACTTAACGAAAACAGAATGCCGACAGACCTGCTTTGCCTGCCAGAACTGCGGAAGCGACAACGTGTTCTGCTTTATCCCGTCCGGTCCATTGATCTTCCGCCATATGGGCACATCCACTACACAACAGCAAAGCAGCACGCTTCGCATAATGGATGCCTTCATGGCCGCAGGGATTAAAGAATACGGCTGATCAGACGATCGATACGTATCCGGCGCAGACGACGAATCAGTTTCCGCACCTTGGCCGGATAATCAGCAATACTTTCAAGCTCACGGAAATGCGTCACTACCGTGGTGTGCTGACGGATTAGCGTCAGCTCTTTTTCACGCTGCGCTGCTAACTGCTGATGAGGATCGTGGATCAGCACCGCATTTTCCAGGTCGAGCCGCCATGCGCGTGGATTGAGGTTATTGCCGGTAATCAGCTGCCATTCATCATCGACCCACATCCCTTTAAGGTGATAACTGTTCTCGCCATCCTTCCACAGTCTTACGACCAACTGGCCGGTCGTAACGTAGTAGTGCAACCGGCTAAGGAAACGGCGCAGATTGATTTCATACAGGTATGGCAGCGCGCCGATAATTTTGAACGGCTGGTCGGGCGCAATATAGAAATCATTGGCTGTTTTATCACCGACGATAATCTCGACCTGTTTTCCCTGGCGCAGCAGGTTAATGATATTACGCACCAGCAAGGCGGGCAGGTTGAAGTAGGGCGTACAGATAATCAGCTTCTGTTCTGCACAGGGCATCAGATGAAAAATGGTTTTATTAAGCAGACTATGCTTACCCAGACCGACCAGCGGCGTGACCGCCAGCTCATCGTTGCCGGCATTCCCTTCAAACTGATAATTGAAGCCACGCAGATCCTGACGGAACTGGCGCGTCTCGTTTTTAATTTCAGGGCTGGAAGGGCGCTCAGCAAAATCGAGCCGGTTAACCGCTTCTGCTGGCTTCAGATTGAGCGTGATCCAGTCATACATGGTATCGGTCAGCTGCGAATTGCGGATAACCTGGTAGCGATCGTAGCGATACTTGTCATGCTGATGCAGGTAAACATCATTGATGCTGGCGCCGCTGTAGATCAGCGTATCATCAATAATGAAACCTTTAAGATGGAGTACACCCAGTGCTTCCCGGGTATTAACCGGGATACCATACACCGGGATGGCAATATCGGCATAACGCGTCGCCATTTCGCAATACCAGTCGGCATTGGTTACGCCTCGCGCTGCGCCAATTCGCCCACGCTGCGCACGATGCCAGTCTACCAGAATTGAGATATCCAGCTCCGGTCGCGCCTGCTTCGCATGATAAAGCGCATCCATGACGGCACGTCCGGCGTCATCGTTTTCCAGATAGAGCGCAACGATACAGATGCGGGTCTGCGCTGCCGCAATCTTCTCCAGCAACGTCTGACGAAATTCGGCCGGCGAGTAAAGTGTCGACATATCCGCAATGGATTGTGACAGTTTCGGCAGCTCTGCGAGGTGTTGTTGGTGTTTATTACGTTTAAATTTAGACAACATCACAGTGCACTTCTTCTCTGTTCATTGCATGGCCTTTTGCCATCAAATCAGGGTTATAACCATAAATAATAACATCAACTTCGTCGATTCGAACGTTTTTTACCTTTCTCTACAAGGTTAGCTGATCTCATTCTGTAAAGACAATTTCAGGCTGACAATACCGTCATCCAGTTGAATATCAACATGAAAATTGAGTTTTCGGGCCAGGGTAATCATGCCGCGGTTATGAGGCATGGTGATACCGTTTAATTGTTGCAAGCCGTGATGTCGGGTATAGCGGATCATCTTTTCCAGCAGACGACGGCCCATACCTAACCCTTTCAGGTCCGAACGGACCAGCACTGAAAACTCCGCATCAATGTTATCAGCGTCAGAGATGGCGCGGGTGACGCCAATGATTTCGGGGCGCCCCTGATGCTGACGGACCGCCACAATCGCCATCTCGCGGTCATAATCGATCTGAGTCATATTGGCGAGGTCATCATGCGTGAACTCGTTGATCTCACTGAAGTAGCGGTAGTAGAGATCCTCTTTGGTGACCTGACTGATAAAATCGCGCAGTAAAGGCTCATCCTCTGGCAGAATCGGGCGGAACAGGCAGAATTGCCCATCTTTTAACTCTACCTGCTCTTCCAGATGCTGCGGATAAGGGCGAATGGCCAGTCGTGTTTCGTTATCGCCGTGGAACGGGGCCAGCGTCAGAGTGACGTCCAGCAGGGTAAAGTCATTGCCCGCCGCCAGCAGCGGATGAATATCCAGTCGCTGGATCTCCGGGCAATCCACGACCAGATCAGAGACTTGCACCAGCAGCTGACTCAGGCCGGGGATATCCAGCGGATTCAGGGCGCTGCGGCTGCGGATTTTTCCGCTCTTGATCGCCTGAATGACCAGATAGCGTGCCAGCGTCATATTCAGCGGGGGGAGGGCAACGGCAGCCTGTTTATCGGCCTGCCATTCAACACCGCCTTCGCCCAGCATAATGATTGGGCCAAACAGTGCATCCTGTTCGACCACGACCCGCAGTTCCTGCGCGCCCGCACGGCTGGCCATGCTTTGAACCAGCAGCCCCTCAATACGTGCCTGCGGCAGCGTCTGCTTTACCCGATCAAAAATGGCTTCGGCGGCATGCTCCACTTCACTGGCATTGCGCAGGTAGAGCATCACCCCCTGAACCTCTGACTTATGGGCGATATCGGGTGAACGCAGCTTCAGCGCCACCGGATAGCCAATCTGATCGGCAATGGTTACCGCTGCCGCACTGTCGCTGGCGATCCAGGTTGGCAGCGTGGCCAGCCCATAAGCCTGCAGCACCGGCTGCACTTCATGAGTGTCCAGTGAGGTAATGCCGCGCGCCAGCGCCTGTGACAGCAGCTGGTGAGCATGTGCACTGTCCTGGTTAAGCGTGGCGGGCAGGGCAGGCGTTTCGCGCAGCTGCTTCTGATTACGCCGATACTCAACCTGATGCATAAAAGCGGTGACAGTGCCTTCCGGCGTGCGCCAGGTCGGTATACCCGCCTGCGTAAAGGCACGACGCGCAGCCTGTGAAGAGAACTCGCCGCTCCAGTTGGTCAGCAGCGTCACCAGCTTGCCGCGCGGGTGGCGGGCCACGGTATCGATCAGATGAGCGGCTGTTTCAGTCGCGGGCGCGACCGCGCTTGGCGCATGAATGATCATTAAGGCATCAAGTTCATGGCTGTCGAGGAGGATCTCCACACAGGCAGCGTAGCGCTCAGCGGTGGCGTCATCTTTTAAATCCAGCGGATTACCGCGACCCGCACCAGCAGGCAAAATAGCCTCAAGCTGCTGACGCGTTTCATCGCTGAGCTGCGCCAGTTTCCCGTTGCGGGCATAAAGCTCATCCAGCGCCAGCGCGGCGGGCGCCGCACCATTACTGATGATCATCAGCCTGTCGCCGCGCAGTGGCCGCATATGACTCAGCGATTCAACGGCGGAAAACAGCTCATGGGTATCCTGTACCCGCAGCAATCCGGCGCGCTGAATGGCCGCATCCCAGGCAGCGTCCAGACCACTGTGGGTGCCAAGCAGCGCCTGCGCTTCACGGCTGCGACCACTCTTGATCACCAGAATCGGTTTATTACGGGAGGCGCTGCGTGAGGCGGAAACAAAGCGACGTGCGTCACTGAGGTGCTCCAGATAAAGGAGGATGGCGCTGGTTTTACCGTCGCGAGCCAGGAAGTCGAGCAGGTCATCAACATCGGTGTCCAGGCTGTCACCCAGCGCGATAAACCACGAAAAACCGAGGTTACGCTGCTGCGCCCAGTCGAGAATGGTATTCGACACGGCGGCGGACTGGGAGATAAACGCGATACGGCCTTTCTCTATGGGTACCGGCGAGAAGCTGGCATTGAGTCCCTGCCAGGGGGCCAGCAGACCAAGACTGTTCGGTCCCAGCAGACGTATCTGCCACTGGCTGGCGCAGGCTTTAAGTTCCGCTGACTGGCTGGCAGGCGCAGAGAGAATAATACAGGCCTTGCAGCCTTTCTCGCCGAGCTGTTGCAGCAATTCGAGGTTACGTTTTGAGTGGGTGCAGATCACCGCCAGGTCAGGCGCGAAAGGTAAGCTGTCGATAGTGGGCCAGGCCAGCACGCCGCTGACCGCTTTATATTTGGGCGTCACCGGCAGCACCGGTCCGCTAAAACCGCCTGCCAGCAGGTTACGCATCATAAAGTAGCCGGCACGCCCGGGCGTGACCGAGGCACCAATCACCGCAATTGATTTAGGTCGTAACAGCGCTTCCAGTCCGCGTTGGCTCATCTCGCCCTCCAGAGATCGGGATTTGCGTGATTGTAAACGCTTTTTGCTGGCCGTGCTTCCGGGCAGATCGCAGGCTGAACATCCGGAGCATGGAAACTGTCTGGGCAGGCTCACACCTGCCAGCCGGAGAGGGATGCGGTTAAGCCTGTCCGGCGTGATGCGGTTTTCCTGCCAGGTAAGCCGTGCGGAACCGATCGAAATGGTGAGATAGCGCCTCTGCCGCCCGCCGATCGCCCGCCTGTGCCAGCAGTGCCGCTGCCACTTCAGCGGTACAGTGCTGACCTTCACCGTGGGCCTCACGCAGCGTATAGCGCGAAGGTGTGCTGACATCCAGCGACATCACCGGCAGGGCATCAAGCCAGGGACTTTTGCGAAACATCTTGCGCGCTTCGGTCCAGGTGCCATCCAGCATAATAAACAGCGGCGGCTTGCCGCTGATGGGCGGCGTTGTCAGCACCTCGCGACCGGGATCGGCATAGGAAGCCGGAAAGACGACCAGCGGCTGATAATCGGGATTACGCACGGCCGCCAGCAGTAGCGGATCCGGTTCGGTGCGTGACCAGCCAAATGCCTGGGTATCCGGCAGAATATCGGCAATCAGACGACCGGTGTTACTTGGCTTCATTGGCTCGGTATCAAACATCACCAGGCAGAAGCGACTGCGGGCAGACTGCGGCACGATCTGACTGCAGAGGCAGTTGGCCTCTGGCAGCAGGCAGCCCTGGCAGCGAATGACCCGATTTCCGCGCGCGAGGAAAGGACGGGTGGCACGGGCCAGGCGTTGGGTGCGCAAGCGCAAAACGGCATTATCAGACATGAGTATTCAGGGCAGGAAAAACGTCAGTGTAATCGAAGCGCAGATGAAAAGGAAAAGGCCAGACTGGCTGGCCTTTGAAGTTTAGAGTGATTCGTCAAGCCATTCGTTAAACGGCGCTTTGGGCATAGCACCGTTCAGCATGTCGACCCGCTCGCCATTTTTAAACAGCATAATGGTCGGGATGCTGCGAATGTTGAAACGGGCGCTCAGGGCGGGCTCCGCTTCGGTATTCACTTTAATAAAGCGGACCTTGCCGCTGCGTTCACTGGCGACATCTTTAAACACCGGCGCAAAATTGACGCAGGGGCCGCACCAGGGCGCCCAGAAATCGATCACTACCGGCAGATCATCCTGCAGATATTTGTCAAAGTTGGCGCTGGTGGCATTCACCACTTCGCCATCGAACAGCTCATTTCCGCAGCGACCACATTTCGCCACGTCGGCAAGGCGTTCGTCAGGAACGCGATTGGTTGCCTGACATGAAGCGCATACCGTATTCATAGGAACCTCTGATGTTGAAAAGTGTCAGTCTGGTAATAGTTGTCCATTATGAAAGGGGGCGGTTTTTCGCTCAATCTGGATTGCTCTATAGGTTCAATAGTTGATAGCTAAGCGCCAGCACATCAGGTAATCTGCGCGCTCTAAATGCAGGAGGAAGACATGAACGACGAATATAAAGGCAAGAGCGGCAAAGTTAAGGTGATGTACGTGCGTGGCGAGGACGATAAAAGCGCGCGCGCGTCGAATCCTCGTACAGGCAAAGGTGGTCACTCTGCTGCCCGCCAGGATGATAATCGTCGTTCATCTGGCCCCCGCACTGAACGCACTCAGGAAGGCGGTCGCTCCGCTGGTCGTCGTAGTGACGACACCGGTCGCAGCAGTTCACCGCGTCGTGATGAAGGCGGACGTGGTGCACCACGCCGTTCAGACGATGGCGCAGGTCGCCGCAACGATCGTGGTGATGACAGCCGCGGCGCCTATGGCAGCAGCGACTCCCCGTGGCGCACCGTGTCACGCGCACCATCCGCCGATCGTGCGTCATCCCCTGAGAGCGATAAGCCGGATCACGGCGGCATCAGCGGCAAGAGCTTCGTCGATCCTGAGCAGATCCGCCGTCAGCGTAATGAAGAGACCCGCGTCTATGGCGAGAACGCCTGTCAGGCGCTGTTCCAGAGCCGTCCGGAAGCGATTGTTCGCGCCTGGTTCGTGCAGGAAGTTACACCGCGTTTCCGCGAAGCGCTGCGCTGGCTGGCGGCTAACCGCAAAGCCTATCACGTGGTAGAAGATGCTGAGATCACTAAAGCATCAGGTACAGAGCATCATGGCGGCGTCTGCTTCCTTATCAAAAAGCGTATGGGCATGGCGGTGTCTGAATGGCTGAGCCAGGCAAATACGAAAGATTGCGTACTGGCACTGGAAGATGTCAGCAACCCGCATAACCTCGGCGCAATTATGCGCAGCTGCGCGCACTTTGGCGTAAAAGGTTTGCTGGTGAATGACGCTTCACTGCTGGAGTCAGGTGCAGCCGTGCGTACCGCAGAAGGCGGCGCTGAGCATGTGCAGGCGATCAGCGGCGCAACCTTCAGCGAAGGTCTGGAAGCGTTCCGTAAATCAGGTTACACCATCGTGACCACCTCCAGCCATCAGGGCACGCCGCTGGCGCAGGCTCAGCTGCCGGAGAAAATGGTGCTGGTGTTAGGTCAGGAGCGTGAAGGTCTTTCTGACACCGCGTTCAAACAGGGTGATATGAGCCTGTCGATTGGCGGCACCGGTAACGTGGAAAGCCTCAACGTCTCTGTCGCAACCGGCGTACTGCTCGCCGAATGGTGGCGTCAGAACGCATAAAAAAACGGGCCGAAAGGCCCGTTTTTTTTGGCAGGTACGGGTCAGCGTTAAGATTGAGCCTGCGCAGGGAACAGGGTCAGCTCGGAAAGACGCAAAAAACGCCATCCCTCTGTGAACATGTCAGAAATGAAAAACGGGCCGAAAGGCCCGTTTTGCTGTGTGACATCAGTGCGCGCCACCACCACCACCGCCTGCCCCAAACGGCGGACGGGCAAACCAGATCAGCACCAGCAGGATCAAAAATACTCCCGCCGATGCCCAGAAGATCTCATTCGCTGAAATAATCAGTCCCTGATTGGTAATCTGCTGCGCGATATAAGCTGACGCCTGCTGCTGCGTCATCCCCATGCTCTCCAGCTGGCTATACATCTGCTGTGAATTGACGTTATACGGGGTAATCGACTCCGTCAGATAGCTATGATGCATCGACTCGCGATTCGTCCACATGGTGGTGGTAATCGACGTTCCCACTGAACCGGCAAAGGTTCGCATAAAGTTCGACAGGCTGGAGGCGGCGGCCATGCGCTCCGGCGGCAGTCCCGACAGCGTAATGGTGGTCAGCGGCATAAAGAAGCAGGCTACGGCAAAGCCCTGGATAAACTGCGGCCAGGCTGAGGCACCAAAGTCCATGCCCGGTTCAAACGTATACGCGCGCCAGTAGAAGCAGACGGCATACATAATGAAGCTGAACGTGACCAGCCGTCGCATGTCGAGCTTATGCGCAAAGCGACCAATAATCGGCGACAGGATTACCGGCAAAATCCCCACCGGCGCAGATGCCAGACCCGCCCAGGTTGCGGTGTAGCCGTAGACCTCCTGCAGCAGTTGCGGCAACAGGACTATCGAGCCGAAGTAAAGCATATAAGCCAGACTGATCGACAGGCAGCCAATGGTGAAGTTGCGCGATTTAAACAGCGACAGGTCGATGATAGGGTGATCGTCCGTCAGCTCCCACACCAGCAGCACTGACAGCGCAATAACCGCCACGACCCCGAGCACGATAATCTCGGACGAGTTAAACCAGTCAAGCTCCTTTCCGCGGTCCAGCATCACCTGCAGACAGCCGATCCCCACCACCAGCAGCACCAGACCGACCATATCGATCGGCCGGATTTCTGTTTTGGTTTCCCGGCCACGCAGGGTCTGCAGCGTCAGTATGACTACTGCCACACCAATGGGCACGTTGATAAAGAAGATCCAGCCCCAGTGGTAGTTATCGCTAATCCAGCCACCCAGTATCGGGCCACAGATCGGCGCAACAATCACCGTCATCGCCCACAGCGACAGCGCAACACTCCGCTTGGCCGGAGGATAGTTGTTGAGCAGAAGACTTTGCGACAGCGGAATCAACGGACCCGCGACGATCCCCTGAATGACGCGGAAAAAGATCAGCATCTCCAGACTATCTGACATGCCACATGCCCATGAGGCGATAGCAAACAGAATGGTCGACCAGGTGAAGAGCTTCACTTCACCGATGCGTTTTGCCAGCCAGCCGGTCAGGGGGATCGAAATCGCATTGGCGACGCCAAACGAAGTGATCACCCAGGTGCCCTGAGAGTTCGACGCCCCCAGGTTCCCGGCAATGGTAGGGATAGCCACGTTGGCGATGGTCGAGTCCAGAACCTGCATGAACGTCGCCAGCGACAGCGCAATGGTCATCAGGACCAGCGGCATCCCTTCAAGCGGTTTTTGTGCCATTACAGACTCCGCGTTCTCATCCGGCGTTAGCGCGGACGATATCGGTGATCAGCTGATTGACCGGTGCAAGGTCAATCGCCAGCGCGTTGCTGCTGTAAGCGGCCTGCTGACGGGCGCTGGTGGCGAGCGCGCTACCCTCTTTGCTGGTGGTATCGATTTTAACCAGCGTGGAGAGGCCGATGCGCAGCGGATGTCTGGCGATATCGTCCTGATTCAGTTCGATACGAACCGGCAGACGCTGAACTACTTTAATCCAGTTACCGGTGGCGTTCTGTGCGGGCAGCAGAGAAAAGGCGCTGCCGGTGCCCATATCCAGCCCCACGACTTTGCCCTGATAAACCACTTCGTCACCGTAGATGTCGGCGACCACGGTGGCAGGCTGACCGATACGAACGCCTGCCAGCTGCGTCTCTTTGAAATTCGCATCGACCCACAGATTGGTGGCAGGTACGACAGCCAGCAGCGGGGTGCTGGTAGAGATTTGCGAACCGACCTGTACGCTGCGACGGGAGACAAAGCCATCCATCGGGCTGCGAATTTCGGTGCGCTGCAGCGCCAGCCAGGCGTCACGCAGCTCAGCCGCGCTCTGTTGCACGGCAGGCTGATTCTCCAGCGAGGTGTTGAGGATCATCGCCTGATTCGCATTGTATTGCTGAATGGCTACGTCCAGCTGCGCTTTGGCCGTTGCCACGGCGTCACGGGCGTGCTGCAACTCTTCACGGCCAATCAGGTTAGCCGCACCTAATGGCTCACGACGTTTCAGGTCGGCTTCTGCCTGCGCCAGCGCGGTCTGCTGCAGCGTAATGCTGGCCTGATACTGTTTGCCATTAATCATCAGCTGATGCGTCTGACGCACGCTGGTGGCCAGTGCCGTCTGCGCTTTTTCAAACGCCTGCTCGGCATCGGTCTTATCGAGTGACACCAGCACATCGCCTTTTTTGACGAAATCGGTATCTTCAAACCAGACTTTATTCACGCTACCGGAGACCTGGGCCATCACCTGCACCTGATTACCTGCAACGTAGGCGTCATCGGTTTCCTGAAAATGGCGCAGGACCAGGAACCAGTAAACGCCCCAGGCAATACCAATCAGCACAAAGATCAGCGCCAGCACAATGAGCACGCTTTTGCGCTTCTTCTTTTTGCTGGCTGACGGTTGCGGGCTTTGTGCTTCTGCCGTTGCACTCATGACTTTCTCCACGTTTTCCATTTAGTCGGGCGGCAGAAATCCTTTTCTGCCAGCGCCCGAGTCGAAAAAGCCAGCGACTGAGCGCTGGCCAGATAAAAAAGGAAATTAAAATAACGATTTCGACAGGTGATTGTGTCGCACTTATTGCTATTAGCGGGACAGCGAGGCGATCAGCTGATCTTCATCCATTTTATCAAGACGATTAAGCAACTTACGGGTGATGCCTTCGAGCTGAGACTTCTCATCGACTGACAGCGACGACCAGAGGTACTGCAGGCTCTGATGCTGAGGTGGCAGCAACTGACGCAGGAACTCCATCCCTTTATCGGTCAGATGCAGGTGCAGACAACGACGATCGTGATCGCTTTCGCGACGCTCAATCCAGCCGCGCTTTTCCAGCTCATCAGCAATGCGCGTGGCATTGGTGCGTGAAGAGCCAAGGGCAGAGCTGAGTTCAGAAGGCTGAATGCTGTGATTTTCCTGCGCATCCAGTGTAATCAACGCCATAAACAGGGTCTCATTAATACCCTGTGCTTTCAGCATCTTATTGCGGTTGTCCAGCAGTTTACCCTGCATATGCATACAGAGACGCGTCAGAATAATTTCCTGCAACGGAAAATCCTTATGGCGATTGGCACGGATGTTTAGCATCTGCTCAATGGGAGTAAACGAACTTTCCATTAAAAAAAACCTCACTAATTGCAACTTGTATAATAACTATGGTGACAGGCTAAGCGTAGTCACTTTTTGGCAGGTGGTCGCTGACAGACTCGCACGCTGCACCATCAAAGGTATTCCAGGCCATTCCCTGGCCTTGGGTCAAAAACCCGTACGCCCGGCGTCAGCCGCAGTGCCGGGACGTTATCAAAAAGGGGGCAAATTTAATAATATCGCGAGGAAAAATAACTGAAGTGAATAGGTTTGTTACTAACCATAACAAACCTAACCATTTGTGACCAGACCAATGCACTGTCCGGACAGCCTTCAGTTAATTTTTTCCGGCTCAAAGCGCGATCCGCCCGCCCAGATCAGCAGATTCACTAAAGTCAGTAACGCACCAGCGATACAGACACCATACCAGCCCGCAAGATGGTAAGCGGTAGCGGAGAGCAGCGAGCCCGCCGCACCACCGATAAAGTAGCTGGTCATGTAACCGGCATTCAGACGATTACGCGCCTCCGGCATCTGCGCATAAATCACGCTCTGATTGGTGATATGAACAGCCTGTACTGCCAGATCCAGCAGCAGGATGCCGACGATCAGCGGCACAAGCTGCTCCGCACCCCACGCAATGGCGGCCCACGACAGCAGCATCAGCAGCAGGCCCAGTCGGGTCGTCAGCTTCGCTTTGCCTTTATCCGCCAGGGAGCCCGCCTGGCGTGCGGCCAGCGCACCCGCGGCACCGACCAGACCCAGCAAGCCAATTTTGCCTTCTGAGAAGTGATAGGGCGCGCCGGAGAGCAGAAACGCCATTGAGGTCCAGAGCAGGCTGAAATTGGCAAAGGAGAGACAGCCGGTCCAGGCGCGTGTGCGGATCACCCGATTGCCTGCATACAGACGAAAGATGGACGCCAGCAGTTGCGGATAGCTCATGGGCACGGACTGTTTCACGCGTGGCAGCGATCGCCACAGCGCCAGCGCCATAATCATCATCAGCAGGCTGGCGGTCCAGTAGACGGTGCGCCAGCCGCCAAGCTGTGCCAGGCCGCCTGCCACGGTACGCGCCAGCAGAATTCCCAGCAGCAGACCGCTCATTACCGTTCCGACAATTTTACCGCGTCGCTCCGGCTCAGCCAGCGTGGCGGCCAGCGGCACCAGAATTTGTGCGGCGACCGAAAACAGGCCGGTCATGACCGTGCCCAGCAGTAAAAAGAGGAACGTGTGCGACAGGGCGATAATCACCATGCCCGCCGCAGCCAGCAGGATCATCGTCACAATCAGGCTGCGTCGTTCAAAGCGATCGCCCAGTGGCACCAGCAACAGCAGACCGCAGGCGTAGCCGAGTTGCGCCGTGGTGACAATAAACCCGGCAAGGCTCACAGAGAGATCAAACTGCTGGGCGATGGTATTGAGCAATGGCTGAACGTAGTAATTACTGGCTACGCAGAGGCCGGTTGCTACCGACATCAGCATTACTAAAGCAGGCGTCAGACCCTGGCGAGTCGCATTCATAAACAGCATCGGTCGCTAATAATCATTTGAGGTTAATAATAACTCAAAAAACTATTTCACACGCATGTTTATTAACAGGCCATACCAGTCATAACAAGAGGTTTAAACCGCGGTAGAGGATTTACGGGTGACGTTATGCGAACAGGCTCAGGAAGCATACGCCTTTCGCAAAGACGCAAAAGATGCCATCCATGGCCCGCTATGCTTTGCTACAGGCGTATGCTCCCATCTGCTTTGAGTTTTGGTGCCGTCTGAATGAAGAAACGCTTTCAGATCAGGACGACCTGCCCGACTATCAGAAATTCCAGTCTTCGTCTTCAGTTTCGACCGCTTTCCCCATCACATAAGAGGAGCCTGAGCCGGAGAAGAAGTCGTGGTTCTCGTCAGCGTTGGGTGAGAGCGCCGACAGAATGGCCGGATTCACGTCCGTCAGCTCCGCCGGGAACAGCGCCTCATAGCCCAGATTCATTAATGCTTTGTTGGCATTGTAGTGCAGGAAAGTTTTTACCTCTTCCATCCAGCCGACATCACCATAGAGCGCTTCGGTATAGGCTACTTCATTCTCATACAGCGCCAGCAGCAGATCATAGGCAAACTGCTGCAGCTCTTCGCGACGCAGATCGTCAGCGCTGGCCAGCGCCTGCTGATATTTGTAGCCGATGTAGTAACCGTGCACCGCTTCATCGCGGATAATCAGGCGAATCAGGTCTGCAGTGTTGGTCAGCTTGCCCCGGCTTGACCAGTACATCGGCAGCCAGAAGCCGGAATAGAACAGGAACGACTCCAGGAAGACGCTGGCGATCTTCTTCTTCAGCGGATCATCTGCCCGGTAGTGCTCCAGGATAATGCGCGCTTTGTTCTGCAGCGGCCCATTCTCTTCGCTCCACTGGTAGGCGGCATCCACATCCTGCGTGTTGCACAGGGTTGAGAAGATCGAACTGTAGGAGCGGGCATGTACCGCTTCCATAAAGCTGATATTCGACAGCACAGCCTCTTCGTGTGGGGTAATCGCATCCTCCATCAGTCCCGGCGCGCCGATCACGTTCTGAATGGTGTCGAGCAGCGTCAGGCCGGTAAAGACCCGGATAGTCAGCTGCTGCTGCTGTTTATCCAGCGTCTGCCAGCCGGGCAGATCGTTGGAGAGTGGCACCTTTTCCGGCAGCCAGAAATTGCTGGTGAGACGATTCCACACCTCAAGATCTTTATCATCCTGAATGCGGTTCCAGTTAATGGCCTGAATCTGTTTAAGTTTCATCGTTTTCATTACAGGGAGCATGAGACGCAGCCCTGAACCTCCGTGCCCTGAAGCGCCATCTGACGCAGTCGAATGTAATAGAGCGTTTTGATGCCTTTTTTCCACGCATAAATCTGCGCTTTGTTGATGTCACGGGTGGTGACGTCATCGCGGAAGAACAGCGTCAGCGACAGGCCCTGATCGACGTGCTGCGTTGCTTCTGCATAGGTATCAATAATCGCTTCCGGCCCAATCTGATACGCATCCTGATAGAGGTGAAGATTCTCATTGGTCATAAATGGCGCGGGATAGTAGACGCGGCCGGTTTTGCCCTCTTTGCGGATCTCGATAGGGGAGACAATCGGATGGATGCTGGAGGTGGCGTGGTTGATGTAGGAGATCGAACCGGTCGGCGGGATCGCCTGCAGGTTCTGATTAAACAACCCGTGCTGCATCACCGCATCACGCAGCGCCTGCCAGTCTGCCTGCGTGGGCAGCGTCAGTCCGGCATCGGCAAACAGTTTAGCTACCCGTTCAGTACGCGGCAGCCACGCGCGCTGCAGATACTTATCGAAATAAACGCCGCTGGCGTAGTCCGAATCCGCAAAGCCGTCGAAAGTCTGCTGATGCTCCTGCGCCAGCTGATTAGAGGTACGCAGCGCATAGTAGGTGATGCAATAGAAGTAGAGATTGGTGAAATCCAGCGCTTCCGGCGAACCGTAGGCGATGCCTTCACGCGCCAGATAGCCGTGCAGGTTCATCTGACCCAGGCCAATGGCGTGCGAGCGGCGATTGCCTTCGGCGATGGAAGGCACCGAGCCGATCTCGCTCATCATCGATACCGACGTCAGGGCGCGAACGGCCACATCCACGGTGCGCGCCAGATCGCGCGAATCCATGGCGTGTGCAATATTCAGTGAGCCGAGATTACAGGAAATATCTTTGCCGACGCGGCGATAGCTGAGATCGTCGTTGTACTCGCTGGCGCTGTTTACCTGCAGGATCTCAGAGCAGAGGTTGCTCATATTGATGCGACCGGCAATCGGGTTGCTGCGGTTCACACTGTCCTCATACATGATGTAGGGATAGCCCGACTCAAACTGAATTTCGGCCAGCGTCTGGAAAAAATCACGCGGCTGAATATAGGTTTTGCGGATGCGATCGTCCGCCAGCATCTCGTCATACTTCTCACTGATACTGATATCACCAAAGGCCTGACCGTAGATCCGCTCCACGTCGTAGGGTGAGAACAGCGCCATCGGTTTATTCTCTTTCGCCAGCTGGAAAGTGATATCGGGGATTACCACGCCCAGCGACAACGTTTTAATGCGAATCTTCTCGTCGGCGTTTTCGCGCTTGGTATCCAGAAAGCGGAAGATATCGGGATGGTGCGCATTGAGCCACACCGCGCCAGCGCCCTGACGTGCGCCAAGCTGATTCGCATAAGAGAAGGCATCTTCCAGCATTTTCATTACCGGGATAACACCTGACGACTGATTTTCTATGCGCTTGATCGGCGCGCCGGACTCTCGCAGGTTTGACAGTAAAAAGGCGACGCCGCCGCCCCGTTTTGACAGCTGCAGTGCCGAGTTCACGGCGCGACCAATCGACTCCATATTGTCTTCGATACGCAGCAGGAAGCAGGAGACCAGCTCACCGCGCTGCTGTTTGCCGCAGTTCAGAAAGGTGGGTGTGGCAGGCTGGAAACGGCCGCTGAGGATCTCCTCCAGCAGCGCCCGCGCCAGCGTTTCATCGCCCTGGGCCAGCGTCAGCGCCACCATACAGGCGCGCTGCTCGAAGGTTTCCAGATAGCGTTTGCCATCAAAGGTCTTCAGCGTATAGCTGGTGTAGTACTTCCAGGCACCCAGAAAGGTTTTGAACTCAAATCCCCGGTTCTCCGCCACCTCATGCAGCGCAAGCAGGAATTCAAAGTCGTACTGGTTCAGCACATCCGCTTCGTAATAACTCTCCGCCACCAGATAGCGTAAACGCTCAGCGTTGCTGGCGAAGGAAACCGTATTGGGCTGCACATGCTGCAGATAAAACTGACGTGTCGCTTCGCGATCCTTGTCGAACTGGATACGGCCATCGGCGTCATAGAGGTTCAGCATGGCATTAAGGGCGTGATAATCGAGCGTCACGTCGTTGAGGGTATCAGTTGTTGCCAAAATTGGGTTACTCCCGCTTTAACTTTCGCAATATCGTCAGGCGTTCCCATCAGCTCGAAGCGGTAGAGACAGGGAACCTGACATTTTTTTGCAATGATGCTGCCCGCCAGGCAGTAACCGGCACCGAAGTTACGGTTGCCGGCCGCGATCACGCCACGAATACCGCGCCGGTTCGCTTCATCATTAAGAAACTGAATCACCTGACGGGGCACCGCACCGCGACTGCTGCCACCGCCGTAACTGGGCACCACCAGAATATAGGGCTGGTCGATATGCAGCGCCTCCCGGGCATCCAGCGGGATGCGCCGGGCGGGCAGGCCGAGGCGTGTCACAAACCGGTGGGTGTTTTCCGACTGGCTGGAAAAATAGACCAGCGGGAACATGCGGTTAGCCTCCGACAGCGGCAAGCTGACGCAGCGTGGCGATCTTGTCCGGGCGGAAGCCGCTCCAGTGATCGTTATCTGCCATCACGACCGGTACCTGGCGGTAACCCAGTGTTTTCAGGTTATCGATAGCATCCGGCTGGCTGTCGAGATTGATCAGCTGATAGGCGAGCCCCTGACGATCCATGGCATTTTTGGTTGCCGTACACTGGACACAGTTATCTTTAGTGTAAATAATAATGCGCATGATTCGTATTTCCCTCTGTGTGCGGTTCTCATGCCCGGAAATAAAGCTGATGCAGCCTGTTGCGTGCTTTATTCGGGCGAGCATCTGGTATCGTGTTGATGAGGTAAATACTAGATGTAGTGGTTTGAGGGGTCAAGCCCACCAGATATAGGGTTTTATGATTTGCATTTGCGCAACTCAGGCAAAGCCAGCAGGGATGCGCCATGCCGCCTGGAAAATTCTTTTGTAAATGTCGCAGGCCGGAAAAAAGGCAAAAAAAAGCCCCGCACGGGGCAGGGCTCAGGGGATTTTTTGTACTTAGCGGCGTGAAGCCAGCAGTATACCCACTACGATACCAAACGCGGCGCCGACACCGACACCGTGCCATGGTTTGTCATGCACGTAGGTATCAACCTGTGCACCGGCATCACGTGCAACCTGAGATACGCGGTTGCTGCCACCGTTCAGTTTAGAGCGGGTCTGCTTCAGCAGTTTTTCTGCCTGACTACGGGCAGAATCCACTTCGTCTTTGGCGTCACTGCCATAAGATTTCAACAGCGCTTCCAGTGAATCGGCCAGCTCATTCACATCCTGATTGATATCAATGTCATCGTTTTTTACAGTGCGATTAAACATTTTTTAGCTCCCTTTGATTTAAAAACGTAATACTAGTGTAGACGACCTTTTTGATAAACGAGACGCGGGAGTGTTCTTTAGGGAAAATTCCGAATGCCCACTCTGTCATGCTGATGTAAGGTTGCGAAGCTTTTGAAAGAGGAGAGGATCGAGCATGTATTTACGACCAGATGAGGTAGCGCGCGTACTGGAAAAAGCGGGTTTCGAAGTCGATGAAATTACCCCACGGGCCTATGGCTATCGCCGTGGTGAAAACTACGTTTATGTGAATCGCGAAGCGCGCATGGGGCGCATGGCTTTAGTGATTCACCCGACGCTGAAAGAGAAAAGCCAGCCGTTCGCTGAACCTGCTTCAGAAATGAAGACCTGCGATCACTACACCCAATTCCCTCTCTACCTGGCGGGTGATTCACAGGAACATTACGGCATCCCGCACGGATTCAGTTCCCGCATGGCGCTGGAACGCTATATTCAAAGTGTTTTCGGCTAACGCATCAGGCCCCGCCGCGACGGGGCACTGAACCTCCTGACCATCCTCCCTGTTTACCCTGCCGTTGCAATTACCGGCTGTGACGCGTATAAATTTGTCCCTTATAGATGTTTAGACGTCCATACGGATAAAAGTGATGAGCGAACAGCCAACTCCCTCGCAGGAACAATTTAAACGCACCATGAAAGTGCGCCATCTGGTGATGTTATCGCTGGGCGGCGTGATCGGCACCGGCCTGTTTTTTAACACCGGCTATATCATTTCAACCACCGGCGCGGCGGGAACGCTGCTCGCCTATCTGATTGGCGCGCTGGTGGTCTGGCTGGTGATGGTCTGCCTGGGCGAACTCTCCGTAGCGATGCCGGAAACCGGCGCGTTCCACGTCTACGCCGCGCGTTATCTCAGCCCGGCAACCGGCTACACCGTGGCCTGGCTCTACTGGCTGACCTGGACGGTGGCGCTTGGCTCCAGCCTGACGGCGGCGGGTTTCTGTATGCAGTACTGGTTCCCGCAGATCCCGGTGTGGATCTGGTGCCTGGTCTTCTGCTGCGCCATCTATCTGCTCAACGTCATCTCAACCCGCTTCTTCGCGGAAGGAGAGTTCTGGTTCTCACTGATAAAAGTCGTCACGATTGTCGCCTTTATCGTGCTGGGCGGCGCGGCAATGTTTGGCTTTATCCCGATGAAAGATGGCACGCCCGCGCCGGGCCTGAGTAATCTCACCGCGCACGGCTGGCTGCCCAATGGCGTACTGCCGATCCTGATGACGATGGTAGCGGTGAACTTCGCCTTTTCCGGCACCGAGCTGATCGGGATTGCTGCCGGTGAAACTCAGCAGCCGGAGAAAGTGTTGCCGCTGGCGATCCGCACGACGGTGGCCCGACTGATTATTTTCTTTATCGGCACCGTATTTGTGCTGGCGGCGCTGATCCCGATGGATCAGGCGGGGATTGTGAAAAGCCCGTTTGTGCTGGTGTTTGAAAAGATCGGCATTCCTTATGCGGCTGACATCATTAACTTTGTGATCCTGACCGCTATCCTCTCTGCGGCCAACTCGGGCCTGTATGCCTCCGGGCGCATGCTCTGGTCGCTGGCTAATGAAAATACACTGCCGCGCGCCTTTGCCAGCGTCAACAAGCGCGGCGTGCCTCTGCTGGCCATCACCGTCAGCATGATCGGTGGCTTACTGGCGCTGGTCTCCAGCGTGGTCGCACCGGACACGGTATTTGTGGCGCTGTCGGCCATCTCCGGCTTTGCGGTGGTCGCGGTCTGGCTCAGCATCTGCGCCTCGCATTTTGTTTTCCGTCGCCGTCATCTTCAGCAGGGCAAATCGCTGGCCGAGCTGGGCTACCGTGCGCCGCTCTATCCGCTGACGCCGATTCTGGGCTTTCTGCTCTGCCTGCTGGCCTGTGTCGGGCTGGCATTTGATCCGACCCAGCGCATTGCGCTGTGGTGTGGCATCCCGTTTGTGCTGTTCTGCTACGCCGCTTACCATCTGACCCACAAATCATCCCCGAAGCCTGAGGAGGCCAAAGATGTCGCATAACCCTGTCGCGCAGGCTTTAATGGAGTCGTCCCCGCTGATTCTGGATGGCGCGCTGGCCACCGAGCTGGAAGCCCGCGGCTGCCATCTGGCCGATGCGCTCTGGTCAGCGAAAGTGCTGATGGAAAATCCTGAGTTGATCTACCGGGTTCACTACGACTATTTTGTTGCCGGGGCGCGCTGTGCCATCACTGCCAGCTACCAGGCGACGCCGCAGGGCTTTGCCACGCGCGGTCTCGATGAGGCGCAGTCACTGGCGTTGATCGCCCAGAGCGTCGAACTGGCGCGCCGCGCCCGTCACGATTACCTGGCGGTACGGCCCGATGCGAAAACGCTGCTGGTGGCGGGATCGGTGGGGCCGTATGGTGCCTTCCTGGCGGATGGTTCGGAATATCGTGGCGACTACGCGTTGCCGGAAGTTGAGATGATGGCGTTTCACCGCCCGCGCGTGCAGGCGCTGCTGGCGGCGGGTGCCGATCTGCTGGCCTGTGAAACACTGCCTTCCTTTGCTGAAGCGCAGGCGCTGGTGAAGCTGCTGGCTGAATTTCCTGAAAGCCGCGCCTGGTTCACGTTTACCCTGCGTGACGCCGGACACATCAGCGACGGCACGCCGCTGTCAGAGGTGGTGAGCTGGCTGAATCAGCAACCACAGGTGGTGGCCATTGGGATCAACTGCGTGGCACTTGAGAGCGTGACGCCCGCGCTGCAGCAGTTGCAGAAGCTGACCGACAAACCGCTGGTGGTCTATCCCAACTCCGGGGAACAGTATGATGCCGACAGCAAAACCTGGCATTCAGCGCCCTCGGGCTGCACGCTGCATGACAAGCTGGACGAGTGGCAACAGGCGGGCGCGAAGCTGATTGGCGGCTGCTGCCGTACCTCTCCCAACGACATCGCGGCTATCGCCCGCGCTTGTCAACCGCAATAAGCTGGCTGAATCGGGCGATGATAGCCCGATTGAGTCTGAAAGGGCGGTCTACACTCTGATCATTGATCACTCTGTGGACCCCTTCATGAAACAGCGAATTCTGGCTCTGGCCGCCGCGCTGCTGCTTAGCGGCTGTGCCACCATTGTCGGCACTGAAACCCAGATGGTGCGCATCGACTCTCTGCCGCAGGGCGCGCGCTTTACCGTGCAGGATGAGCGTGGCTATGCAGTGGCGCAGGGTTTCACGCCGCAGACCGTTGAGCTGCCTAAATCGACCGGTCGCTACTTCGGCAAAAAGCACTACCTGCTGATGCTGGAAAGCCCGGGCTACGTGCCGGTCACGGTGCCGATTGAGGCGCGCGCTAACCTCTGGTATCTGCTGGGCAACATTCCGCTGGGTGGATTCCCCGGCTGGCTGCTGGTCGATCCTTTCTATGGCGGCATGTACGACCTCAAGCCGGAACATCCGCGTCCCTTTATGAACCCGGTTGGCGCGCGCGGCTGATTACTGCGCGGTTGGCTTCACCATTCCGCCTGGCGTTTTATGGCGTTCCAGATACTGATGCTGGAAAATGCACATGCGGATGGTGTTGCGGTACTCCCCGTTAATGAAAAACTCATGCTTAAGCACGCCTTCGATCTCGAAGCCGAGCTTGGTGTAGATGTGGATCGCTTTTTCGTTTTCCTGATCGACAATCAGGTAGAGCTTATAAAGATTCAGCACCGAAAAGCCGTAATCCATCGCCAGCTTTGCCGCCTGCGTGGCCAGCCCTTTGCCCTGATGGGCCGGATCGATAATGATCTGAAACTCAGCGCGCCGGTGCACATGGTTAATCTCGACCAGTTCCACTAATCCCGCTTTCTGCCCGCTGTGCTCCACCACAAAGCGGCGCTCGGTCTGATCGTGAATGTGTTTATTATAGAGATCGGACAGCTCTACAAACGCCTCATAAGGCTCCTCGAACCAGTAGCGCATCACGCTGGCGTTGTTATCCAGCTGATGGACAAAGTGCAGATCTTCCCGCTCCAGCGGACGCAGTTTTACCGTCATTACCTGACTCCTTTTTTAAAGAAACTGCGGCGAGTATACCGCATCAGCCTGGTGCTGCGATTTGCGCAGTCGCATACGGTTGCTGGCTTCAGCGAACAGTGCGCTGTTCCGGCAGGGGAGAAGAGAGGTTAACGGCGGGCATAGAGGCGTGTTAAGACAGGGGGGAGTAAGCAGTAGCGCCGGACGGCAGGAGAACGCCGTCCGGCCTGAGTTCAGGCAGAGATCTGTTCGATGATGCGACCCTGCGCCATGCGCACGGCGCGATCGCACATGTGATCAATAACGTCGGGATCGTGGCTGACCAGCACCATCGTCAGACCATCCTGTCGTTTCAGATCGTTGAGCAGATTAAGGATCTCGGCCTGCACTGACATATCCAGCGCTGACGTCGGCTCATCCAGCAGCAGGATCTTCGGCTGCAGCAGCAGGGCACGCACGATAGCGACGCGCTGACGCTGACCGCCGGAGAGCTGATGCGGATAGCGATCTGCCAGCGCAGGATCGAGTCCGACGTGACGGAAGCCCTGATCGATACGATCGTTAATATTGTCGCGTTTCAGCAGCTTCAGCGGCTCCGCCAGCGTGCGGCGCAGGCGGTGACGCGGATGCAGTGAGGCATAAGGATCCTGAAACACCATCTGCACTTCCTGACGCAGTGCGCCGGTAAAGGCTTTGCCCGGCTGAACCTCGTGACCGGCAAGCTGCATCTGGCCCTGCCAGTGTGGATTGAGACCTGCCAGCACCCACAGCAGCGACGACTTGCCGCAGCCTGAAGGTCCTACCAGACCAAAACACTCGCCAGCGTTAACCTTCAGGTTGACCTCATGCACCACGGTGCGCAGTTCGTAACCCTGTTTGTGGGCGACGCTGAGATTGTGTAACTCAATCATAATTCGCCTCCAGCGCGGCGCGATCCAGCACCGGTAAAGCCTGTCCGTGAGTCGCTTTGCCCGGGCGGCAGGCCCACAGCGTGCGGGTATAGGGATGGGTCGCGCGCGGCAGATCGGCGGCGGGCAGCGTATCCAGCAACCGGCCTTTGTACATCACCATCACCCGCTCGCAATGTTCCGAGACCTGCTGCAAATCATGGCTGATCAGGAGCAGACCCATGTTGCGCGCCTCCACCAGGCCGCGGATCAGCGCCAACACCTGATCGCGCATGGCGTGATCCAGCGCGGAGGTCGGTTCATCGGCGATCAGGAAGTCCGGATCGGTGATCAGTGCGATCGCCAGCATCACACGCTGGCCCATACCGCCAGAGAGCTGATGCGGATAGTGCTGCATCAGACGACGCGGATCGGGCAGGCCGACCGCATCCAGCATCTCGCACACCTTCTCTTTGCGCTCGGCACGGCTCAGACGGCGATGCAGGATCAGCGGCTCTTCAACCTGCCAGCCAATCGTACGCGTCGGGTTAAGGGCATATTTCGGGTCCTGCATCACCATCGCCACGCGGTTACCGCGCAGCTGGTTCCAGTGGCGCTCACTCAGCGTCAGCACATTCTCACCGGCCACCTGCAGCTGGCTGGCCTGCAGATGCAGCGCGGGCGAGAGCAAGCCCATCAGGCTGCGGGCAGTGAGTGACTTGCCGGAACCGGACTCACCCACCAGCGCCACACGCTCGCGGCCCACGGAAAAACTGATGTTATCGACCAGCAGCGCATCATCGCTGCGAATGGTCAGCCCTTCGGCATGAAGCAGATTATTTTGCATGACGGGTATCCAGTCGGTCGCGCAGGCCATCGCCTGTCAGGTTAAAGGCCAGGCTGGCAAACAGAATGGCCGCGCCCGGTGCGGCAGCAACCCACCACTGATCGAAGATCACTTTACTGCCTTCGGCGACCATTGAACCCCATTCTGCCGTCGGCGGCTGAACGCCCATGCCGAGGAAACCAAGTCCGGCCGCGGCCAGGATAATCCCGCCCAGGCTCAGCGCGGCGCGGACGACCGCTGTCGGCATACAGAGCGGCAGGATATGACCAAACATCAGGCGAAAGCCCGTAATCCCCTGCATCCGCGCAGCGGCAAGGTAGTCGCTGCGGCGCAGTGCCAGCGTTTCAGCGCGCGCCTGACGGGCAAACGGCGGCCAGCTGGTCAGCGCCAGTGCCAGCGCCCCATTCATCAGGCCAGGGCCGAGAATCGCCACCAGCGCCAGTGCGATCACCAGGTTCGGCAGCGACAGGAAGATATCGGTAATGCGCATCAGCAGGCGTTCAGTCCAGCCGCCAACGTAACCGGCGGTGATGCCGATCAGCAGCCCGGCCGGAATGGTCAGCACCAGAATCAGCGACACCAGCAGCAGCGTAGGACGTGCGCCGTAAATCACGCGCGACAGCAGATCGCGGCCAAAGCCGTCGGTGCCAAACCAGTGCTGCGCCGACGGTGCCAGCAGGCGGCTCGACATGGTCTGCATATTCGGATCGAATGGCGCAATCAGCGGTGCCAGCAGCGCCATCAGGATAAGAATCGCCACCAGCGTCAGCCCAACGGTTAACGAGGTCACGCGTTGACGGCGACGGCGTGGTCGCAGCGTTTCGAGTTCAGAAAGTTGTTGCGTCATCGGGTTCTCGGATCGGTTAACCAGGTTAAAACATCCGCCAGGGCGTTAATCAGAATAAAGCAGCTGCCGATCAACAGGGTGGAGCCCAGAATCGCCGGCACATCGCCGGAGAACAGCGCATTGGTCATGTAGCGACCCACACCCGGCCAGGCGAAGACGGTTTCGGTCAGCACCGAACCTTCCAGCAGGGTGGCGTAGGAGAGGGCGATGACCGTGACCAGCGTGCCCAGCACGTTAGGGAAGATATGGCGCAGCAGGATGCGAACCCGACCCGCGCCTTTGGCACGCGCCAGCACCACATACTCTTTGCTGCTCTCTTCCAGCAGCGCAGCACGCAGCAGGCGGGTAATGCCCGCCATCGCCAGCAGGCCGAGGATCACCACCGGCAGCCAGAGGTGCGCAATCGCATTGCGGAACATCTCCGGTTCACCCGACAGCCAGCTGTCGATCAGCACAAAGCCGGTCTTCGGCTCCAGGGTATAAACCCAGATATCATCCAGCCGTCCCGGTCCGGCGGACCAGTGCAGCACCGCATAAAAGAGCAGCAGGCCCAGCAGGCCGAGCCAGAACACCGGCACCGAGTAGCCCAGCAGCGAGATAAAGCGGGCGAGGTTGTCGATCCAGCTGCCCGGTTTCCACGCCGCCAGCAGCGCCAGCGTGACGCCGAACACCACCGCGAAGATCATCGCGCAGGTCGCCAGCTCAATGGTGGCGGGGAAGGTGGTCATCAGGTCGCCACTCACTGACTGATTGGTCAGACGGGAGACGCCCAGATCGCCCTGCGCCAGATGTTCGATGTAGCGCCAGAACTGCATCAGCACCGGCTGGTCGAGACCCAGATCGTGACGCACCTGCTGATAGGTCGCTTCACTGGCGTGATCGCCGGCAATCTGCTGCACCGGGTCAATCGGCGAGAGATGCGACAGCATAAAGGTGAAGGCGAGCAGGCCAAGCAGCGTGACCAGCAGCGACAACACGCTACCGATCAGCCGTCCGCCACGCTGCCAAAAAAGCCGGGCGAACCCGGCTGAAGAAACAGACTGTGCCATTACTTAGTGACCTGCGAGTAATACACCATGTCAGGGTTAATGCCCTGCACATAGCCTTTCAGGTTGTCGCGCACGGCGATCAGGTTCTTCGCCTGCATGCCAATCACGTAAGGGGAGTTCTTCATCACTTCACGCTGCATCGCTTCATACAGCGCGATGCGTTTCTTCGGATCGCTTTCCGCCGTCGCCGCAATCACCTGCTTGTTCAGCTCAGGAATATGCCAGTCTGAACGGTAAGCGATGGTTTTACTGCCATCTTCCGGGTTGTAAGCAAATGAGGCGGCGTTAGTGTTGGGATCGAAGTAGTCGGAGCCCCAGGCATTCAGCGTCGCTTCATATTTATGCGCTTTCACGTTGGTTGAGACTTCGGAGCTCAGGCCCGGCACCACTTCCACTTTCACGCCAGCTTTGGCGAAACTGCCCTGCAGCGCCTGCGCAATATCCAGATAAGGCGGCTGGTTGCTGGTGGAAAGCTTGAAGGTGACGTTGCTCAGGCCCGCTTTCTTCAGAATCGCTTTGGCTTTTTCCGGGTCGTAGCTGTAAGGCGTGTCGTTGATTGCGCCCAGGAAGCCCTTCGGCAGGAAGCTCTGATGCACGTCGAACTGGCCTTTCAGCAGCTCGTTGGCAATACCTTTGTAATCCCACAGGTAGCGTGCGGCTTCCCAGAAGGCCGGGTTCTTCATCGTCTCGTTCGCGCCGATGTTGAACTGGATGTAGTAGAGCGACGCCATTGGAATCGCTTCTGTCTTCACGCCAGGTTTGCCGTTAAGCGCAGCAATCTGATCGGCACCCAGGTTACGGGCGATATCGGCATCACCCTGTTCCAGTAGCAGACGACGCGCCGCCGGTTCCGGTACGTTCTTGATCAGGATGTTCTTCATTTTTGGCGCGCCCGCCGGTGAGGTCGGGTTGGCGCTGAGCAGCACCACCTGATGCATCACCACTTTGCGGATCTGATACGGACCGCTGCCCGCCGAGTGGGTTGCCAGCCAGGCGTTACCGAAGTCGCCGTTCTTCGCATTCGCCATCGCCGTTTTTTCATCGACAATGGACGAGACCGGCGCAGAGAGCAGGCTCAGTACGTAAGTCGGGCTGACGTTGGCGGTCCAGCTGATCTGCACATGATTGTCGTCAACTTTCTTCAGGAAGCCATCGACGTTATCTTTGGTCCAGCCGAGCTGCGTCAGGATGAAAGAGGGATCGAGGTTCAGTTTCACCACGCGGCCCAGCGAGAAGATCACATCTTCCGGACGCAGCGGGTTACCGGCGGAGAATTTCGCATCTTTGCGCAGTTCAAAGGTCAGGCTGCGGTTATCGCTGCCGGGCTGCCACGAGGTGGCCAGTGTCGGTTTCAGATCCACGGGATTCTGTGGGTCAGACTGTACCAGACGCTGATAGATATTCGTAAAAGCCTGAACGCTGGTCAGTTCAAACCCTTTGGCCGGGTCGAAGCTGTCGGCGTCGTCGGTAGATTGGGCAATCACCAGCGTATCTTTTGGTGTTGCGGCCTGTGCTGTGAAGGCGGCAGCCAGCGTCAGCGCTAGCAGTGATGGAATTATAGTTTTCATGAAATTTCCTTGCCTCTAAAAAGTTACGCGAGTTTACGAAAGGGCCGATGCGAAGAATAGTCGAATATAGGCTAACCATATGCCAAAAGGTTATAAGTATTAGGTTGTGGTTATAAGAAGATCGCCATGTTGTTACCGAAGCGGCAACCTGAGCAGAAACAAATCCTCAACGAAGCGGTTATTTATCCCTTAATCGCTTTACCCCAATATTCCTCTCTCTATAATAGCGGCAAATAACTTCAGGAGAATTCAGTTGGACAGTCACCCTAGATTAATTTTAATTCTGGCAAGCTGAATTTTCTCTGCTGCTTGCCAACCGGCGAGCAGCGATCCCCGCTTTAATTAACGATCGCGCTCCTTGTTTTTAATCCTGTTATGCACAGGAGTGCGCGTTATGCTGCTGTTTATATTAGCTCTTTTTCCTCCGCCCCGACTGGCGTAGCTCAGGCTGCGCCCGAACGCCGATATCAGACCTTTAAAACGCAGCGCTTAACAGGCGTTACGTCACCCTGCGCGCGTCATTATTTTTCACGCAGGCGGAATAACGTCATTATTCCCAAAGGTCACCTTATTAAATAACCCGGCCACGCCAGGTTTTATCCATGCACCTAATTTTACGTGCAGGACAACTATTGCTTTAAATCAGGGAGATGTCGAAATGAGCGACATGAAACTGGAACAGGTTGCGATCACCTCATCCGGCAACCGTAACGATAAAAAAAGTAAAAAAATATTTGCTGTCGCACAGCAGGCAGGCCAGCACGTTGAGATGACGCTGGCGAACCTGCGCAGTCAGCGTCAGGGTCTGACTCAGGCTGAAGCGGCGAAACGACTGGCTCTGTATGGCCGCAATGAAGTGGCACATGAGAAAGCACCACCGGCGCTGATTCAGCTGCTGATGGCGTTTAATAACCCGTTTATCTACGTCCTGCTGGTCCTGGCGCTGGTGAGCTTCTTTACCGACTATATATTACCGCTGCGCGCCGGTCAGGAGACCGATCTCTCCGGCATCATCATCATCTGCACTATGGTGATGCTGAGCGGGCTGCTGCGCTTCTGGCAGGAGTTTCGGACCAACCGTGCCGCGCAGGCGCTGCAGTCACTGGTTCGCAGCCAGGTCACCGTGCTGCGGCGGGAATCGGGCAGTGAAACCGCGCAGCGTCAGGATGTGGATATGAGTGAGCTGGTGCCGGGCGACATTATTCTGCTCAGCACCGGCGATCAGGTGCCTGCCGATGTGCGCCTGCTGAGCTCACGTAATCTGTTTATCAGTGAAGCGGTGCTGACTGGCGAGTCGCTGCCGGTTGAAAAACACAGCAGCGATGCGGGTATTGATGCTGAAGAGCAGACTGCCCAGGAGCTGCTGGCGTCACCGAACATCTGCCTGATGGGCACCAGCGTGGCCAGCGGCACAGCCAGCGCCGTCGTCGTTGCGATCGGAGGCGAAACCTGGTTTGGTTCACTGGCCTCATCGCTGACCGGAAGTCGTCCACAGACTGCGTTTGACCGTGGGGTGAACAGCGTCAGTAAACTGCTGATCCGCTTTATGCTGGTGATGGTTCCGGTGGTGCTGCTGATTAACGGCTTCACCAAAGGGGACTGGATGGATGCCACGCTGTTTGCTCTGGCGGTCGCGGTCGGGCTGACCCCGGAAATGCTGCCGATGATTGTCAGCGCTAATCTGGCCAAAGGCGCCATTGCGATGTCCCGGCGCAAAGTGATCGTCAAAAAGCTCAATGCCATTCAGAACCTTGGCGCGATGGATGTGCTCTGCACCGATAAAACCGGCACGCTGACCCAGGACACTATCCTGCTGGCGCATCATCTGGATGCGCAGGGCAGTGAAGATGAGCAGGTCCTGCTGCTGGCCTGGCTTAACAGTGGCAGCCAGAGTGGCGCAAAAAACCTGATGGATCGCGCCGTGCTCTGCGCAGGCGATAAAGTCATTTCACAGACTCAGCGCAGCCAGTATCAGCTGGTTGATGAGCTGCCGTTTGATTTTACCCGCCGTCGTGTGTCGGTGCTGGTGGAAGATCTGACTCAGCATCGCTCGCATCTGATCTGCAAAGGCGCAGTTGAAGAGATGTTGGCAGTCAGCGTTGCCGTGCGGCAGGGTGATGCGGTCGTTGCACTGGATGCGGCACAGCGTGCGGCGTTGCTGGCGCAGACCGAACGCTATCATCAGCAGGGTTATCGCGTGCTGCTGGTGGCAACCCGTGATGGCGAGCTGCACGCGCCGCTCAGCGACAGTGATGAGCGCGATCTGGTTATTCAGGGCATGCTGACCTTCCGCGATCCACCAAAAGCCAGTGCCGGTAAGGCGATTAAAGCCCTGCGCGACAGTGGTGTAACGGTGAAAGTGCTGACCGGTGACAATCCGCTGGTGACGCTGCGGGTCTGTGCCGATGTCGGGCTGACCGATCCGGCCATGCTGACCGGCGATCAGATTGAGGCGATGAACGATGATGAGCTGGCACTGGAAGCAGAGCGCTGCACCCTGTTTGCCCAGCTGACGCCATTGCAGAAATCACGTCTGGTACGGCTGATGCAGCAGAACGGTCACACCGTGGGATTCCTCGGCGATGGTATCAATGACGCGCCTGCACTGCGTGCGGCTGACACCGGTATTTCTGTGGACAGCGCGGCGGATGTGGCGAAAGCCTCATCGGACATCATCCTGCTGGAGAAAGATCTTCAGGTGCTGAATGAGGGGGTACTCAAAGGACGCGAGACCTTTGGCAACATCATCAAGTATCTCAACATGACCGCCAGCTCCAACTTCGGCAACGTGTTCTCGCTGCTGGTGGCCAGTGCCTTTATTCCGTTTCTGCCGATGCTGTCGATTCATCTGCTGATTCAGAACCTGATGTATGACGTCTCCCAGCTGGCGCTGCCGTGGGATAAGGTTGACCGTGAGTTTCTGAATAAGCCGCGTAAATGGGATGCCGGCAACATTAAACGCTTCATGCTTTGGATGGGTCCGACGTCATCAATTTTTGACGTGACCACCTTTGCGCTGATGTGGTTCGTTTTCAGCGCTAACCATGCAGGCGTGCAATCGCTGTTCCAGTCTGGCTGGTTTATCGAGGGACTGCTGTCACAGACGCTGGTGGTACATATGCTGCGTACCCGGAGGATTCCGTTTATCCAGAGTCGTGCCACCTTACCGGTGATGCTGACCACGCTGGCGGTAATGGCGCTGGGCATCCTGATTCCATTCTCTCCGCTGGGTGCGATGGTCGGTCTGGTGCCGCTGCCATGGCAATATTTCCCGTGGCTGGTGCTGACGCTGTTCAGCTACTGTCTGGTGGCGCAGGGCATGAAACGTTTCTATATCCGTCGGTTTGGTCAGTGGTTCTAGGGAGGCAAAGATGAAAAAAGGCAGGCTTGATACGGTATTTGTCGGCGTGATGATCATCGGCTTGACTCTGATTGCGCTGACGGTCATCGTTAGATGAAAGGATTGTGATAGTGCGATAGTACAGAGGCAGCGAGGTAACTCGCTGCCTTTTTTCTAATCTTCGTCGCGCTCACGGCTGGCGCGCTGGCGCTCGTAGTATTCATCTTCTGCGGTGATGATCTCATCCATCAGCGAATCCATATCCACCACGCGCTCCTCTTCAACAAACTGTCCGGTCAGCGGTGTTTCCGGGGTCAGCTTGCCATCTTCATAAAACTGCCAGATCTCTTTGGCATAGCGCGTCTTCAGCAGCGCCGGAGCGAACTGACCGTAGTAGGAGGTAATGTTGTCTACGTCACGTTCGAACATCGACTCAGCATGGTTATTGGCTGCCGCATCGACCGCCTGTGGCAGGTCAATAATCACCGGGCCCTGATCGTCCAGCAGCACGTTGAACTCGGATAAGTCACCATGGACGATACCGGCACAGAGCATACGCACGATGTTGCGAATCATGGTGTGGAAGTCGGTAATCGCCTCCTCTTCGGAGAGCGTGACGTCGCTGAGGCGCGGCGCGACAGAGCCATTGGCGTCGGTCACCAGCTCCATCAGTAACACGCCGTCAATGCAGAGATAAGGCTGGGGCACGCGAACACCGGCATTAGCCAGGCGGAACAGGGCGTCTACTTCGGCAGTCTGCCAGGACTCCTCCTGCTGCTTACGGCCAAACTTCGTGCCTTTCTGCATGGCGCGGGCGTTACGGCTGTTGCGGGTTTTACGTCCTTCCTGATACTGCACCGCCTGCTTGAAGCTACGCTGGGTCGCTTCTTTATAAACTTTGGCGCACTGCACTTTACCGCCGCAAAGCACGGTATAGACGTCTGCTTCTTTGCCGCTTTTCAGCCGCTGCAGCACATCGTCAATGAGGCCGTCATCGACCAGGGGCTGGATTCTGTTTGGGATTTTCATGCGGCTTTATACCTTATTTCACCCGCTTTTCGTATCACTTTGCGATGATGGAAAACATTGGCAATGACTGAACAAAGTATCTGATTCTACCCTGGAAAGATGCGTTGTGGGGATGAACCTTGATGCGTTGCGCTTTTGACCTTTGTTTTATCATAAACAACGGATTAGGCGGGAGAGCAGGGCGGTTTTATCTGCCAGAGATTCGCTTTTTCACGGCACCGGGCAGCATCATGTCAGAGAGATGTGCCTGAATGGCAGGCGGATGCGGGCATAAAGGCCGAAATCCTGCTCACAGAATCCCGGCCTGCCTGCGGGATTACTTCAGACCTTTAAGCACTTTAACCGTGCTTTCGATGTCGATCTCATCTTCGGAGAAGATCAGCGTCGTTCCCTGGAAAGTGGTCACCGCCAGCTTTTTCAGCGAGCGCATCTCACTGGCGTTCGGGTCAGACTTCGGACGGATATTATTCAGCAACAGGCCCACTGAAAGCACCGCGTTCTCTTTATCGACACCAGCATCAACCGGGACGTCTTCGTTGTAAACCAGGTAAGACTTAATCGAAGTGATCTTCAGCCGCTCACCTGCGATATAGATGTATTTGCTGGTCGGCGCGACCTTCACCGCATAGGCGGATAAGCCTTTGTTGTTGGTGGTGGGTTCAAATGTCACCGCCGCATCTTTCTTAATCAGATCAGGATTGGCGACTTTAATCACATGAAAATAGCGGTTATCACCGTTTTCATCTTTGATAAAGCCAAAACCTTTATCTTCAAACCAGGTTGTGATTGTTCCGTTCATCGCCATTTTTTGCCTGCTTAATCTACTCAGTTTTTTACAGCGCGCAGTGTAAAACACAATGCCTGCGCAGACTATATAAGTCTGGATGATAATTTACGGGCGGGCAAGAGGCTGGGGCGGATGCCCGACGCGGAGGTGAATGCGGTAGTCAGAAAGGTTAACCGGCCGACGGCGCAACGCTCGTCTGCCGGTGCGTATCTCTTACTCGTTGCCCCAGCGGTTCAGGAACTCAGCGATATCATCAATACGCTGCTCATCGATACCCGCTTCGCGCGCCATATCCTGCTGCGACTCTTCACTGATCTCTTCGTTATTCATCAGACGGGTGATCAGCAGCTGGAAGTAATGCGCCAGCGGAGTACGCTCTGCTTCGCTGACCGGCTTAGCCGCCTCCGTCGCGTACTCATCTGCGACATCATAATATTTGAGAGAAATTTCGTTATTCATAAGGGGATCCGCAGAGTTGAGAATTAGTAGCGACCGGATTCTGACCCGGCTTGTGGAGGTATTATTTCGTGTTTAGGTTGGGGCTGTAAAGGAGAACAGGATGCCCGATTCTGACTAGAGAACCAGCGGCGGAAGCTGTCTGAAGGTGTTGACTAAGCCTTCTCCCCAGCCTTTACGGATAGTACTGAAGTACGGATGGTCTTCGTTAATGCGGTATTGCCGGGCATCGCTGTAGCTGTCACAAGGGTAGATCATCACGTCGAGCGGCAGGCCGACGGACAGATTACTGCGCAGGGTCGAATCCAGTGAAATCAGCGCGCATTGCATCGCCTGATCCAGAGACATGTCGTAGTGCAACACCCGGTCAATAATCGGTTTGCCGTACTTGCTTTCACCAATCTGGAAATAGGGCGTATCACGGGTTGCTTCGATGAAATTACCCTGAGGATAAATATGGAACAGGCCAATATCATCCCCGTTGATTTGCCCGCCGAGCAGCAGGTTGCAACTGAAGTCTGTCGTGCTGCCATTCTGTTGCGCCTCACTGTCACGCTGGATCACCTCACGAACCGTTTCGCCTATCAGCGACGCGGCCTCATAGAGGCTGGAGACATTCAGCAGATTGGGACAATCGGCATTCCTGCTGCGGTGTCGCAGCAAGCTGATGATACTTTGCGTGGTCGCCAGATTACCGGCAGTCTGAAGCACCAGCGTACGATCGCCGTCCTGATGAAACACGTGCAGTTTACGGAAGGTGGAAATATGATCCACGCCAGCATTAGTCCGTGAATCGGATGCAAAGACCAGCCCGGATGACAGGCGCATGGCCACACAATAGGTCATACCATACTTCCTTCAAAAAAAGATTTGCACGCCATCAGCGTGCATGAAGTTTTCACCATCAGCAAGTCGCGATTTACATCATTTGTACGGCAGCAATCGCGCACATATCTTCGTATCCACCGCCAATCCGTAAACCGCGCACCGGACAGGCATCCAGGTAATCAATGCCGACGGCAAGCTTAAGATGTTGATCAGGCATGCGAGTATTGTTGGTGACGTCAAAGCAGTGCCAGCGATCTTCCACCCAGACTTCGGCCCAGGCATGGGTCGCGACATGGGTAGAATCTTTGCTGTGCAGGTAACCGCTGACGTAGCGGGCCGGTATATTCAGGCTACGACAGCAGCTCAGAAAGACATGCGTATGATCCTGGCAGACGCCGGTACTGGCGGCGAAAGCCTCCGCGGCACTGTCGGTCACAAGGGTAGAACCTGGGGTGTAAGGCATCCTGAGCAGCAGGTCTCCCATCAGGTTTTCCAGGGCGGCCAGTATCGCCTGAGGCTGATGATAACGCAGGGCAAACGCCTGAATCGCCGCATCGGGCTGGGTCAGCGGACTGTGGCGCAGGAAAACCAGCGGCGATAGATGTCCCTGAGCCTGATCTTCAATGCCGTGTTCAATCTCTACCACGCCATGTGCCTGAATGGTGATGGACTCATGCGGTTCATCGAGTGTCAGCACATGCATGATGTTGCCGAAGGCATCCGTGGTGCAGACCGCCTTCTCCGGCAAGGTCAGTTGCCAGGAAAGTATGCGTTGATGAGGCGATTCCTGAGGCGTCAGACGCAGGTACTGAATACTCCGTTGCACTGCCTGGTCGTAGCGATAGTGCGTGTTGTGCTCAATGCTAAGTTTCATTGCGCCTCCAGATACGTGTGATGAATACTTTCGGCGATCTCGTTGACCTGGGCGAGAAAGGCTTCCAGCCAGTTGTTCAGCCCGATTCTGTTCAGGTCTTTCATGGAACTGAAGCGCAGCTCGGCGTGCAGGATGTGCGCCAGGCGGCGTGGCGGATTTGCACGGCCCCCAATCAGCTCCAGTTGCTGAACCATATCGTTGATACACGCCAGCAACGAACGCGGCAGCTCGTTGCGCAGGATCATCAGTTCGGCGATAGTCTCCCGGCTCAGGGGCTGCTTATAAATACTATGGTAGGCTTCGCGCGCACTTACTGCCTGCAGCAGTGTGTCCATGCGGTAATATTCGCGCACCGGATCGTCATCAATGTCCATCAGTCGGTTTTTCACCTCCAGCAGACGGGCGGTGCCATCAGCCCGTTCCAGCAGCGTCCCAAGACGGATAAAGTGCATCGCATCGCTGCGGAGCAGGGTACCGAACATGGCACCGCGGAACAGATGAGAGCGCTCTTTCACCCAGTCAAAGAAGGCGTCGGCACCGTCTGAGCCGATGCCCTGACGGCGTATCGATTTCATCCCGATCCAGGTGGCATTGATACACTCCCATACTTCGGATGACAGACTGCCACGCACCGCATGCGCATTGTTCCAGCCCATCTGCAGGCAACTGAAGATGCTGCTGTGATTCCGGTTATCCAGGGCGAAAAAACTGACCAGATTGGGCATTGTCAGTGTCGGGTAGGTCTCAGCATACAGCCCGCTGGTGCTGGTCAGATTGAGCGGTACCAGCAGATCATGCGTACCCCCGTTACGGATTGGCATCATCGACAGCTTGTTGGTGACGTCCAGCACCCGGGCGATATTTTCTGCCCGCTCCAGATAGCGGGCCATCCAATAGAGTTCACTGGCTGTCCGGCTCAGCATAGATCATCCTCCAGTACCCAGGTGTCCTTGGTTCCGCCGCCCTGAGATGAATTGACGACCAGCGATCCTTCCGTCAACGCGACGCGGGTAAGCCCGCCAGGCACCAGCCGGATCTCCGCGCCACTGAGCGCAAAGGGCCGGAGATCGATATGACGTGGTGCCAGGCCGTCGTTGACAAACGTGGGACAGGTGGACAATGCCAGCGTGTTTTGCGCGATGTAATTCTGCGGACGCGCCAGCAACAGGTCACGGAAGTGGGCGAGCTCAGCTTTGCTCGCGGCGGGGCCAATCAACATGCCGTAACCGCCAGCGCCGTGAACTTCTTTCACCACCATTTTTTCGAGGTTTGCCAGCACATACGACAGCTCATTTTTATGCCTGCACTGCCAGGTTGGGACGTTGTTGAGGATCGGTTTTTCCTGCAGATAAAAGCGCACCATATCCGGTACGTAGGGGTAGATAGATTTGTCATCAGCCACACCCGTGCCGATGGCATTTGCCAGGACAACATTGCCAGCCCGATAAACTGACAGCAGTCCTGGTACGCCGAGCATGGAGTCCGGGCGGAATGCCAGCGGATCGAGGAAGGCGTCGTCAACCCGACGATAGATCACATGTACTCTGCATGGCCCGGCCGTCGTGCGCATGAACAGCATGCCATCCTTCACGAACAGATCGGCGCTTTCAACCAGTTCCACGCCCATTTGCTGAGCCAGGAAGCTGTGTTCGAAGTAAGCGCTGTTAAAGCGGCCTGGAGTCAATACTACCACGGTGGGATCGTTGACGGGTGAGCTTTCGCGCAGCGTTTGCAGCAGATGCGATGGGTAGCGTTCTACGGGCGCAATGCGTTGCTGTGCAAACAGTTCCGGATAGAGCCGCATCATCATCTTACGGTTCTCCAGCATATAGGAGACGCCGGAGGGGGTACGCAGGTTATCTTCCAGGACGTAATATTCGCCATCACTGTTGCGCACCATATCCACGCCGATAATGTGTGCGTAGATGTTACGGTGGAGATCAACACCCTGCATACAGGGCTGATACTGTTCGTTAGCCAGAACCTGTTCTGCCGGAATGACGCCCGCTTTCAGAATATGTTGTTCATGGTAGATATCGTAGAGAAAGGCATTGAGCGCCTGCACACGCTGACGAATGCCGGCATCGAGCATGGCCCACTCGGCGGCCGGGATAATACGTGGCACGCTGTCGAACGGGATCAACCGTTCAGCGCCATTATCGTCATCGTAGACATTGAAGGTAATCCCTACCCGGTGAAACAGGAGGGCGGCTTCTTCCCGCTTGCGCTGTACCGCCTGGTGATCGGCCTGCTGCAGCCATTGCCAGTAGGCGGCGTAGTGGTCACGGTGTTCACCTTCAGCCAGAAGCATCTCATCAAAAAAGGGTGAAGCGGAGAGATTGATATTCAGCATCGTCACCTCGCAGACGTTAAAGGCTGTCACTCTATCCAAGCATAAAGTGTGCCAGCCTCAGAAGAAGCGGAACGGTGCAACGCCGTGATAGTGCAAGGGTTAAAGCACTTTTTTGGTGCAGGCGCAGAGCAGCAATGTCTTAATATGGCGCTTAGTCTTTCGTGGTGAAAAAACGGTCATGGTTAAGGCGTCTTTAGCCCATGAATGCTGTCGCTCAGACGGTAACGGTAAAATGGGGGATTTTATCGAGCTGCCGGGTGTGCTCGGGCTGGTGAATCTGGAAAAAGTTATCGCCGCGTAGCCGGATGTCTATCTGGTCAGCGGCGCCAGGACGCCGAAAGCGGGCGATCCGCTACCCGCCGGTTAAGTGCTGGGCGCGCAGACTACTGCAGAACAGGCGAGTGCCAGCCTGAAGCCGCACTGGCGCGTAAAGGCATCAGCACGCTGAAAGCGGTTGAAGCCGGTCGCAGTTTTGGCATCTGGTACCATTTCCCCTGTAACGTGCTGGCCGTGCAGTTCTTCGCCAGGATGTTTTATCTGCAGAAGTTTGCCGATCCCGATGCGTAGCAAACACAAAAAAACTATAAACCGTTCCTTGCCGTCGAACCGACCGGCACTTACTGGACAAAATAAAAGGGACTTTGCCCCGACTGCCGGGGCGTTTTAATTCACGGAGAGAAGAGAATGAAGATCAGCGGATGGTCACTGTCTCCGCTATCGAACAGAGTCTTAACGATGCGCCCGGAGTTCTGACAGGCGAAGTATTTTCAATGGCAATACACGCAGTCGGGGGACGCTGTTTTAAGCGCTTTATTCACTACCTGATAATCAGCGTGAAAGAGTATCTTGCGCCTGCATAAATCGCGCACGCCAGGGCTTGAGAACCCACAACGCCAGACCAGCGGTGATGAAGTCGAAGGTAATCGCGCAGCCAGAGACCAGGTGCCAGTTATGGGTGTGCTGATACATCAGCGCCGCCAGCGGACCACCAAAAATTGCGCCGATACCCTGCGAGATATAGAGCCAGCCATAGTTCGCTGAAGCATTTTCACTGCCAAAGGTGTCAGTCAGTGTGGAGGGGAACAGTGAGAAGATTTCGCCCCAGCCAAAGAACACAACGCCTGAAAGCAGTACGAAGAGCAACGGATCTTCGCGGCAGGCAAGCCACAGCGTCATCGCTACACCTTCCAGCGCGAAGGCAATAAACATGGTATTTTCGCGGCCGTAGCGGTCAGAAATAAAACCAAATAGGGGACGCGTTAATCCGTTAGTGAAACGATCAATGGTCAGCGCAAGCGGAAGGGCGGCCATACCGAAAATTACCGCCTTGCTGATGCCGAAGTCTTCGGCAAAAATCGCCATCTGCGAAGTCACCATCAGCCCTGAAGTCGACATCATGGTCATCATCATGAACATCAGCCAGAACAACGGCTGGCGCAGCATTTCCCCGGATTTAAACTGGCGCTGGCCCAGCACGGGAGACGGTGTTTTGCTGACCGGTATCATCCTGCTGGTTTCAGGCAGTCTCAGGTTCTGGCTGGCGAGAAGACCCGCAGCGGCGAAGATGAGTCCAAATGTCGTCATCGTCTGTTCCAGCCCGTAGCTATTAAGAGAAATAGAAATCGGGAAGGTGGTGAAAATGGCCCCCATGCCGTAGCCCGCCGCCACGGTTCCGGCGGCAAAGCCGCGCTGCTGTGGAAACCACTTCATCACCAGCCCCACCACGCCGATGTAAACAATACCCGTCCCCAGTCCGCCAAGGCAGCCATAGGCCAGATACAGTGAGGTCAGGCTGTTGACCCGGGCAGCGATCACCCAGCTGAAACCCGCCATCAGTGTACCGATGGAGATCAGCAGACGTGGTCCAAAGCGCTCGACCAGCCGACCCTGAAAAGGTGAGAAAAAGGTCTGCAGAATAATCAGCAGCGAGAATGTGACCTGAAGTTCCGCCAGCCCGACGCCGAGTTTAGCAATCATCGGTTTGGTCAACAGCGTCCAGACATATTGCGGGCTGGAAATGGCTGCCATGCAAAGTAATCCAAGCAGAAGCTGTACCCACTTGCTATGTTTCGCTATTACTACCGGTTCACTTATCGAGGTCATTGTCTGTCTCCATAATTACGCTTTGCTCTGCTTAACCACTTTTTTGTCGTCGCACCTATTCAAACCATTGCCTTCAAATGCTCCTTCTCCGAAACCATCCCGATACGCGGATATGTACGTAAAGCGATAAAGCAGGATGTGTGCCAATTTAAAAAAATGATTAAATTCAATTAGTAATGGAATTACGGGCGGAATAAATGTGATGAGGTGTAAAAAATGAGTGCGCTGAGATGGTGCGTAGGAGATGGTTGATTGCCAGTCAGAAAGGCCATCGGGTACATTCTGATATTCGAGGTGATGCAGCGAAAGGCGTTATTGGAAAAAGATGACCAGGCGTTTGAAATGTTCGAATTGAGGACACAAAAAAGCCCGCAAAGCTTTCACCTTGCGGGCTCTCAGGACTTCGATGATGGTTCTGGTAACCATCAACCAGGAAAATATCCTCTCGGAAACCTCATTTCTCTGACGAGACCTGACGTACTGTCATCAGGAATTCATGAGCAGTGGTTTCCCAAAGTTCAGGCGAAAAATCAAACCCGTATCGTTTCCTGAACTCCTCTTCGACACCGTCACCATAGGCGGAGATAAAATCATCAACTTCTTCGGCGAGATCTTTGAGCATCCAGTCTGGTACTGACTTTTTGAATAGCCGTACTATGCCTTCGACCGTATCCTCGCCATCATTGATGATGTCCGCGTCCTGGTTGAAATAACCGAAAATAAGTTGGTCAAGGAAGTGGAATTTTTGCATTTTGTACCTATAGATCCGGGAATGCTGTGAGAATGTAATAGGGTTTGCCGTTATATTGCTGAAACTCGATAACAATTCTCACATTTGTCATGACTATTCGCTGGTTACTCCCGCGCCGGAAACCGTAGCCAATTGCTTTGCCAGATGCATTTCGAATAGTTAACCTGGCTCCCTGTCTGCCTCCGCCAAGGACCGATTTTATAACGTCCCGATTAGCAAAAATCGCTTTCGATATGGCTTCTTCGGCTATCTGCACGTTGGTAAAGGTAGTGGAATACTGCAAACGCTTATTGGCTTCAAAGCGGGATAATAGTTCTGCATCGCTTTTGCCAACATGTGTGGAAAGCGTATGCCCGCCGGGTTTCAACCCTGTTACTGACTCATGCTCAGTAAGTTTAATACGGCCAGCTCTTACTGCTGCTACACGACTTGCGCCGATGCCAAGTGCAAATCCTAGTGGAACAGCGATATCGACAGTCAGGCCGATTTTCATCGCCGTATCTTCATCTGCTCCAAAGGATTTAGCAATTGCTGTTGCTGCCTCGTATGTTGCTGTGCGAGTGTCTCTACCCACAATGAGCTGATTTGCAGCTGCGTGAATGCTATCGAGACTATGTGCGCCGACAACTACACATCCTGCTTTTGTTAATCCGGTAGGTTCAGGTGCGATACACAGAGCGGTGGCGCCTGCAAGCTCAAGTGAACCCATGACAAGCCCTAGCCCTCCGAGAAGGCGGTTACTCATCGTTTCCGCCTCTGTCACTGTCTTATCAGAGAGTGCGGCAGCAAGCTGAACAGGGGACATCGCGATCTTTATGCCATCATCCATAATGTGACCTTATGTGTTTAAAAGGCAAACAGCATAATTGTATGCTTTTTTCAGGTGCAGCCAACCATTTCAGTGCCATAAATTAAGTTAGTGAAAGCTATTCATTTCTCACAGGTGGTTGAAAGGAGCTGGCGCTGGATAAACAGGAGAAAATGCTGAAATGATGTGGCAGCGGCAAAAAGTAAATTGGATCACACGGTGCGGCGTTTACCGAACTTGCAGATCCTAATTGGCAGTCAGCCCTGCGAAAAGTGAGCCCGTAGCTGCTATGTTTCATTAACTTGCGTATATGTCGTGAAAAGCTTTCTCCGACGTTTGACAGTGTTGTCCTTAACCGGGTTAAGTACGTAGTGAGATTAACTGGCTAAGCAATAATGCCGGCAGCATTCGCACATTTAACTAATATTCCTAAGCTTACATCTATGCCGTTTTGTTCGCTGCCTTATCGCCTGATCAACTAATAGGGAAAAGGGTCTTCAGGTTGCCCTATCGACTACCATCTGCTTTGGCTGGTGCAGGGTTAGCATTGATATCAATGTATTTTCTCAATCCCATTGTGCGGCTTACTCCGGGAGGATCGGAAAAGGGGAGTTTAAACGTTGGAGATGCTGATACTTTTACTGTCCACGTGGTATCACCGATGAAGCGGAAGCTCGCAGAATGAGGTGAAACTTTCAAAGCCTCGAAATGACCTGAAGTATAGATACCCCCAATAGTCAGTTTCTCTAAAATTCCCTGAGAGAGATCTAACAGCAGGAGCGTCAGCATTTCTTCAAAAAGAACGTCATCTGTTATGAATAAAAGATAGCGGCGCTCATCAATTATTATCGCACCCTCAAGCACTTTTCCAGGGATGATAATTCCCGTTGAGATGCCGTCAATCAAAACTTCGGAACGAGCCTGGGCGGTATCTGTTGCCTCATTAACTTCCGACAGCGATAGTGTAGTGACTTCTTCCATTTCTATTTCCACCAGTTGCCCATTTCCCACGCCGCTAAAGCACCGCCGACAAATCCGCCTAATAGCACGCATACGGGTGCGCCAGGTCCACACATTAAACCAGCAACGGCACCGCCAGCCCAACCGCCCGCAATCCCAGCTCCGTTAATAGCAACCTGCCTGCCGGTTTCTGAGGCTTTGTTGTCTGACGTGTATATTTCATACACAGATACCCCGATAGAAAGAACTATCAAGCCTTTAGCTGCACGGGATAATTTCATCATTCTCAGGTTGACCTGAGGATTTGATTTACCCGCTGACTCTATAATTGCGGCATAAACCTGATTTTTTTGCGTTTCAGTTAAGCTGTAAAAATTAGCCTTTGGCCCGAACATAGCGGCAGTTTTTTTGGCGACTAATTCATTAAGCGTTACGCCTGAAGTCTTGATCCTTTCTGCCATTGCCCTGCCAAGTGGCGTACTCCGGGTGCGCACCATATCCATTATCAGATTTCTGGTTTCCTGTGCCTCCATTGCATCTTTATCCCAGCTGATAATGCCACTATTCGCTTTTGCTCTGAGATCCTCGGCCATTTCTTTAATGCGCTTAGAATACTCAAGACGCAGTCGGGGATCGACAGAGAGCCTTGCCGCTGCCGCAGAAACATCGCCTTGTAGTGCGTTTACTGCGCTTTCAAATTTCGCTTTTCCTTCTGAATCCAGCGCACTAAGTAAAGTCGTATCCATGTTCAGTCCCTGCTAGATGAGCAACTCCACGAATATAGCAAATGTGCTAATGAAATTGAAAATAGCCTCGTTATGCTATCCGCCGACTTTTCATGCTGAGCGGATTCTTGAGACTGCTGGCCTCCATTCAGGCAGTCTGTAGTAGTAGAGGTAATGCCTGGCCTGACACGGACTGATACTGACATTCCCCCTCTAGAGTTCATTGGCTCCGACATGTGCAGGATCACCCTGCGGCGAGATATGTTGCCTGTTATGGCATTGATGCGGGCACAGTCACCGCTACACAATTGCCGGGTTGGTTTGAATCATTTCAGCTGATTACAGACACAAAAAAGCCCGCAAGGTTTTCACCTTACGGGCTCTCAGGACTTCGATGAGGGTTCTGGTAACCTTCAACCAAGAATTTGGCTGGCGGGAGTTGAACACGGCTGGACGCTTCGTAAGACAATGAATTGAAAGTTGATTTTTTTGAAAAAGATACGCGGCTGTTCATGCGGCTCCTTTTGACGGTTTTTCAACGAGTCTGAGGGCCCTTTTGTCGGTATGACCGTCATACTCTTCCAGATAAGCGCCATAATGGCGGAACAGCATTTCCGGGCCTTTATGTCCCATCTGAGAAGCCAGCCAGAACAGGTTAGCGCCCTGACTGATGTGACGGGTCGCAAACGTGTGTCGGGTCTGGTAGGGATTACGGTAACGTATGCCCGCCTTTTTTATGGTCGGCACCCAGGCTTTCTTGCGAATGGCATCAGCACCCGCCCAGGGCTGGCCCGTTTTCGGATCTTCAAAAACACAGGCTCCTTTCTCATAGGTGAACGGTTTCTGCTGGTTCAGCGCAACCAGTGCATCATCGTTCAGATCGACCTTCCGTTTACCGGCGCGTGTTTTGGTCGACTTGATGATGCCGACCACACTGGCGTTATGAACGCTCGCTTTCCGTTTAACGAAGTCAATATCCTTCCATGACAGTGCACACAGTTCAGAACTTCGCAGGCCTGTATTGATGGCAAACCTGAAAAGATTTTCCCATTGCCGATTACCGGCAGCCCGAAGCAGGGCGATGACTTCCTCCGGTGAGAGCAGATCAACCACGTAGTTGCTCTCTTCCGACCGCTGGCTGCGGTAACGGGATGCTTTCACCAGCGAGACCGGATTGACCGGAATAATCCCGTCAATCACTGCCTCATCCAGAGCTGAGCGCAGAAAAGAGAGCTGATTTCTGATGGTCTTCAGCACTGTCGTCTGTTTTTTAATCCAGTGTTTTAACAGTGCCGGTGTCACATCTTCAGCACGCACCTCGTGTAAATCCCGTAGCGCTTCCATGCACTTTTTATAGCCCCGTATAGTGGAGGGCGAGAGATTGCGGGTCTGGCAGATGGCCAGATATTCCGTGAGGTAATGTCTGACCTGTCCGCCATTGCTCGTTTTGCCGAATATCTTCAGCCTTGAAGACTTAGGAAAATAGTCGGCATAATTAAACGCTCCCCGCGCGATATGGTTGTAAACTTCACCCAGTAACCTCTCTGCGTATTTAATGTTTTTGGGATTTACCGCGAGATGTGACAGCGGCTCTCTGCACTTCACACCTTTATAGGTAAAGGTAATGTTTATTGTGGTTCCATTGCGATGCTGGCGAAGGGTTACTCCGCGCGGCAGTCTGACGTCTGTCGTGCCCATTTACTGACCTCATTTAAATCAATCCAGCGTTCCTTGGCTCCATTCACTTTCAGTACCTGAATACCCTCCCGCCAGAACCCCCTCTGAACGCGTTTGGTTATCGCGTCAGGAGTTTCACCGGTCTCTTTGCAATAAACTGATATGGGTACACATTGCAGATTCAGCATATTTACCTCTGTTAATGAAACTGTCCCTGAGTCGCGACATACAAAATGACACCCGGCACAAGCCGGGCATCGGCATTAGCGACTGGCCAGAGCGAGCAGTACCGATAAGGATGCTGCTACACAAAGCACGCCCGTCATCAGTCCGGCCCCGACAGTCACCGAAACCATAAAGATGTATCCGAACTGACGTACGGATTGAAGCAGACCTGAAGGCGATGTTTTCATCATGAATTACCTTTGATACGCAGATTTTTTCCCATCCAGGGAAGGTGAGTCGGCGCTGGCTTTCAGCGCCATGTGAATGATGGTAAACATCATGGCCAGATGAATCAGCACGCCCAGAACAATCAGTGATACCAGCAGCGTAATAGCTAACACGCTACAATCCTCACCATAAAGGTGTGCTAAATAGATGTCGTTCAGGTTCATTTCATTCCTCCTCATCTCGTGTAATGACTCCCCACTCGCGCCTGAGTGCGTTATCACAAAGTGCACTTCTGTCTTCAGCCCATAGCCTGTTACTGTCACGTCGTGCCAGGCCAGCCGCCGCTTTCCAGGCAGATGCCGCAAATTCGTACGCGCCGGAAGTTTCAGCTTCAGCCGCGATAGCGGCCAGCCGCATGTAGGGCGTATGTTTCTGCAGGGCAATGGCTTTATTCATGATTTACCCTCCTGCAGTAAAATTTCGAATGCCCGATCAAATCCCACCTGTAACTGGGGGAGTGGTGGCTGAGGGGGTAATGCGGGTGGGGGGGAGGACGTGAAACTGGCACTGGCCAGAATGTTGGCCTCCGTGAATTCAATAGAGCGAACAGCATTAAAGGGGCGAGCAAAAGCGGCATCGCCCCTGATGTGTGAATGCATCATGGGAAATGTTCCTCTGTCAGGTGGTAGGGTATTAAATCTGGTTGTTGTAATCGGCGTGGCTGAGTAATTCCCAGTGCCTGCCATTATCTCTTGAAAGCAGCCTCCACTGGTAAGTGACCCGAAGTGACAGGTACCTGTCACGGTAAGTGCGGCGTGCATGAATATTGCCAGCACGCCATAAACTGATTATCTGCTCAGCACGCTGTGTTATTCGTTCAGGAGCATGAGGTTTGGGCATTATCCCTACTCCATCTCAGCGGCGCAGGCTGTGGCCAGAAACTGTTCATATGTCAGGGCGATTTTTAACACGAACCTGTCAGGCTGAAGGCTTAGTGTCGACGGGCAGGGCGTGAATATAAGACGTCGATTTTTGAAGTGAATAATCATTTTTAGTTTCCTTAGGGTACAAAAAAACCGCCTCAGTGGGCGGTTTGGCTATTCATTCGCTGGTTTATGGCTGCCACCTGGAAAGGCAGGCCTTCATCCTGCCTCAGGCGGGCAGAGGCCATAACTGCTAATTATTCAAAATGGGTGGTCACTTTGAGCTTCTAATAAAGCTGCTTGAAGAAAAAGCAGGCATGCTCTCTTTTGCTATTCTCTCAGCTTCAGCAGTAACACGGCTTTCTAAGCCTTCACCCTTTTCAATGATGATATCCTCATCTTTAATCATGAGTGTGTACATTGGCATATATTCAGATCTGTAGTTCACGTAGGTTTTAATTTTTAATTTAAACTGAACGTTACCAGACAAAGTCTCTGCTTTTAATGCTTTTTCACCAGTGATGCCCTGACTTTTGTTCACTTCTTTTGCGATTTTTTCGAGCGCTTCATGAACTTCTTTGGAGAAATTCTCAGGGTCAACGTCAGTTAAATTTATTGCTTCCGGGGATTTTTCTTCGGAATTTCTAAGAATAATATCCATGCCCCGGCTTTCACTGTAAACCTTGCCAAGGTTTACATGACCTACCGTAGTTGTAAGTATGTTTTCTTTAGGTTGTGCTTTTTCTTTTTGTAGAATGAGTCCGCTATTCACCATGGCAGCCAGCAAAATTGCTGTACTCAAAATTACAGCCGCACCTATCAATGAAATGACTAAATTTTTATTGTTCACGAGTTAAGGTCCTTGTTTTGTAAAATCAGACTGCTCAACTCTAATCAGTGAGGATGCCAAACAAATGCTCGAACAGGCTTCAATAAGTCTCTCTATTGATGCTTTATCAGAGAAATGAGCAAAGTAAACCAGCGATGCACTGCTACTGCTTTGTGCTCGCTTTCCGCTCTGGTTTATTTGACCGTCAAAGTTCGCCTTACCCTAGTTATGTGGGTTGCATCTTTGCTAACACAACGATGCCCGGCATTAAATATCGCTACAGTGGGCATACAGATCCCGTTTTCAAGCTCACCTCCGGCATATCTGGCCGCGCCAGCCAGAATCTGCTTGTGGTAAACCGTATCTGTTTCCACAGCCTTACTGACGCGTCCGCTTACCGTTCGTTTATAACTGTGTTCGGCTTGGTTTGACTCTATTGATCCGGCTGGCAGCTCCCATCTCAGCTGATCTGATAGAATTTCCTCAATCTTACGGCGCTCAATCGCCTCCAGCATGCGACGCATGTGCCGTCGCGCTCTGGCATTGTTTTTCACCGCAGGTTTAACAGAGCTGCCATAGCTCACTTTCGCCATACATACCCTCCGTTAAGTTACTGGCTGCACTGTCGTAACAATGCACTCAGTAACCTGGAATATGGTGCCTTCTCGGCACCGGCATAGAGCTTCCCGCTCGTTGTTAAAGATCACTTAACCGCACAGCCTAATAATACGTTGCTCAAAGCTGGCTTTATCTTTGTGATAAGGTTTGGTCAATATCATATTGATGATTTTTTAGGGGAGGGGGTTTATCATTTTGAGGTGGAGTGATTTTTTGTACTAAAAACCCGCCTTGAGCGGGTTCTTTGAACTTAACTACAAACAGTATTACAGCGTAAGATTAACTAACAGGCGGGATTGGGATGCTCAAAAAAGCGGGTATGTTTGAGTATGGCAGCAACGTACTGTACCTGTTCTACCTCACTGGCATCTAATGTTATAGGGCGATGTTCATTGTTGATACTGGTTAAGAGAAAAGAGCCGTCTCTTGTTTTATTGAAGATTTTAATCATGTTACGGCCGTCTTTGGTTCTTACGAATACTTCATCGCCAACCTGAACGGGCGTGTTCGGCTCTATTAATACAAACTCTCCAGACTGGATTCTCGGCCACATGCTGTCGCCTTTTACCCTTAGACCAAAGGCCTCTCTGTCGCGACTGCAGATACATAACCACCCTCCCGGCAACTCTACCATATCGACAGATCCATCGGTCCCTAACCAGGCTTCACCTGCAACTTTAACAAAGCCGCTTCCGGGTCTTCCTGCTATCTCCAGCTCATCCTCATCAGCACTTTTGGGATGAATGCTATCCAGCCATCCTGTCGGAAGCTTAAGTGCTGTCTCAATTCGCCGTGCGAGCCTGTCACCAATATTCCTGAATGCTTCGCTACCTAACACCTGACTAAGCTGAGCGGGATTTAGCCCACACATCTCAGCAAAGCCTGTCTTAGTTGCATCAGGCTGCTTCAGGTGCTCTTCAAGGAGCTGTGACAGGTTCACTTTTCTGATTTCTTTATTTTCCATCCCGGAATTCTCACATGGTTTATCCATACGATAAATGTTCAAAAAGATAAATTTAGTTGATTTGATTTTATCTGATTGATAACGTCACCCCATTAACTTAATGCGGAGGACGGTTTATGAGTAACGATCTTTTGCGCTGGCGTAAAGAGGCCAGTAAAGAAGAGTGGGCTTTACTGGCGGAAAAAGCCAATACAACAGTGGGCTATTTGGATCTGCTTGCATATGGCTTTCGGAGAGCTTCGCCTAAGAAAGCCATGCAGATTGAGAATGCCTCATTAGAGTTCGTTTCTCGTAAGCCGGTCCACAAAGAAAATTTGGTTTTCGGTTTCTCTCGTAAGTAATCGCCTTTATTCAGAGGGGCATAAGAGGGTTTCAGTATGAGTAGCTGCATTCTTGGCAACGTATGGGACGCCTGCGCAGCGCATGGCATCAAAGGCGCAAAGCTGATGATCATGGCGCGGCTGGCTGATTATTCAAACGATGATGGCGTGAGCTATCCCGGGGTTGAGACAATTTGCCGTCAGTTGGGGCTCGGCGAAAGTACGGTAAGAACGGCCATCACTGAACTGGAGTCTGCTGGCTGGTTGCGCCGTGAGATGAGGCGCAAGGGCAACCGGAATACCTCAAACCGCTACTATCTCAATGCTGACCGGCTCGAAAACCTGGCCCGGATTGAAAAAGACCGGGTGAAACGCCTTCGTCAACTGAAAAACGAAACCAGGAAGTTTCACCCTTCAGATTCTGAAGGTTCACATTTTGACCCGTCAGATTCTGAACGTTCAGGGCGTTTTGACCCTTCAGATTCTGGCAAAAAGCGGGTTTTGACCCTTCAGAATCTGGACCCAGAATCACAAGGTTTAAAACCTGATCCACAAGTAACTTCAAAACAGGAATCACAAGATACTGGCACATCGGCTGACGCCATTGTGCCGTCCTCGCCAGGCATACCGAAATACTCACCAGTTTTTGAAGAAGTCTGGTATGCCTATCCAAAACGGGCAGGTGGTAATCCGAAAGTTTCTGCGTGGAAAGCCTGGTCAGCCCGGTTACGAGAGGGCGTCAAGCCAGAGGATATTCTGGCGGGTGTGAAGCGTTACGCAGATTACGTTCGTGCGACAGGCTGTGCCGGAACGCAATTCGTTAAGCAGGCAGCAACGTTTTTCGGTCCCGATCGCTATTTTGACGAGGACTGGGAGAAACCCTGTGCTGCGCACGTTGTGGGCTCGAAAGAGCCGGGCTTTTACATCGCAGTTTCTGAGCCTGACAAGACGATTCCCGATGGCTTTACGGGGTATCTATCATGAAAAATCTTACGTCGTCAGGAGGCGTGATTGAGCGCCTGAAAAAACTCATGCCAGCTGGTATCAAGCCAAAATTTAGCACGGTGCAGGAATGGCAAAAATGGCAGGCTCGTGAAGGACGTCGGTACGCTGAAGAGGTCATGCGGGCCAATGAGCAAACGCGGGCAGAACGCATTCTTGGTCGTAGTGGTATCCAGGAACTCCACCGGCACTGCACGTTTGAAAACTACGTCGTTTCCTGTGACGGGCAGCGGCATGCGCTGAACATGGCGAGGCGCTACGCACAGGATTTTAGCCAGGGATTTGGATGTTTCGTCTTTAGCGGCAAACCCGGAACCGGCAAAAATCATCTGGCGGCTGCGATCGGCAATCACCTGCTGCAGACCAAACGAACGATGCTTATCGTGACCGTCCCCGATCTCTCCGCACAGGTGCGTTCAACCTATGATGCTGAAGGGGGCTCAGAACTTGCGATAATCAGTGATCTTTGCCGGGTAGATTTGCTGGTACTGGATGATGTTGGTGTTCAACGCGTTACGAAAAGCGAATGGGTACTACTGAACCAAATAATTGACCGTCGTCTATCTGCACTGCGTCCTGTTGGGATTCTGACGAACTTGAACCATCAGCAGACCAGCGAGGTGCTGGGTGCAAGAATCATAGACCGTCTAAAAATGGACAGTGGCATCTGGGTCAATTTTGACAGGGAGAGTTACCGGGATAAGGTGAAACATTTAACCTAATCAACTAATAATATGCTGCAAATGGATTACTCAAAACTGCGCATTTAGTCGATCAGAAGGCAAATAGCTCTGAGAGGCGCAGTGGGACCTGAAACTAGCCCAGCGGTTGATGGAGGGACGCTAGTGTCATCGCAGTGAAGGGCGCCACGACGCGATATAAATGTGATAGCTGAGACTTCATATTAAATACCTGAGGGTTTCAGAGGCGGGTAGGATACAAGCTTATCAATTTAACTCAATCTATTGCTAAATACGACTGCTGTGAAGGCTAGGGGCCGCTATGAACGAGGAGCAGAAATTGCTAACAGCATTCTGTGAGAATCAACAGGAAGCAGGTCAATACATTTATACAAATTCGCACACAGAAGCCGGTTATTCTTGATCATGCTTGGATCATTTTCGGGATGAGTGCAATAATGCTGGAGTAAGAGGCATTTCGAGGGAGTAAAGTTAAAAATCATAGCTTGTAGAAATAGTTTATAATAAATATTATAAAGTTAGCAGCTATTTAATCTGCAATTTATTTATTCTCTTGGTCATACTACAAGCATGCTCAGTATAAGTGAGCATGCTTGTAACATCAATTAAATAGGTTTTTGTAATAAAATAGTTAACTCTCTTTCAAACTTAGACCAAGATTCAGATGTTCTTTCTTCTAATGTGGGTAAAACGTTACAGAAAAATGAAACTAGCTCATTTATAGCAATTCCTTCCCTCATCTGTGAAGTTAGCAATTTCCAGAACACTTTACCATCAGCATCATAGTTATTTAAAGATGGTTCAATATTCTTTCTTTTAAAGTTCTCTGACAGAAAGTATTCACCAGCTTTCGTTTCGTAAGTGGATATTAAATCTGACACTGAAGAGTTCCCAAAATAATTCAATGATTCAAGTGAGGATATCAAATCATAATCAGTATTGGTTATTAATCTTTCTCTAACTTCCTTTTCTAAACTTGATAAAGGAAGAAATATAACATCATTATATAGTGGATATGAATCTTTTACGATTTTGCAATCAAGTTTCGGAATATCAAGGCCGCAGTCTGATACGATTCTTTTATTCTCTTTGATGAAATTATGATAGTTACAGCTACGGCAAGGAGAACCATTTTCTTTATGGAACTGCACCTCGATGTCACCATCCAGTACTATAACCATTTTTGAATTGTTGAATAAGCCATTTATTTTAAACTCATGAGTGAAGTTTAAAACTTCACGCCAACCACCCAAGGCTGAAACATTCACTAATTTATTTTTAGATAGTGATTTCTTTTTTATAGTTTCAGTCACTATTTTTTTTGCCAACTCATCTTCAACACAAACAATATAATCATATCCAGAGGCTTCATAAATTCCTCTTATAGCATAGTTTGGATAGCAGGGTGTAGTGATCGCAACACGCCCATTGCTTAGATGGGATTCAATAAGATGAATTTGGTCTTGGTTAAGGTTGGAAATGATATCCCTGCTATGGGTAGAAAATATTATGCAGATACCGTGATCTTTAGAAACTTTATTGCAGAATTGAATTAATCTTTTCTGTGAAGATGGATGAAGAGCAATCTCAACTTCGTCAATAATAATAAGAAACGGATCTTTACTATCCTTACCGGTTTGTGAAGGATAGGTTATTCTGTAGTAAATATAATCCAATATTTTTAGGAGTAAATACTCTCCTGAGCTCATTTTATATTGGGTTATATAACCGCTATCTTTACTAAGTAAAAATGGGCGCTCGTTTTTAATTAAAAACGTATCATTGTCTTTATTACTTGTCTCTTTAACCTCCTTGTCTCTAATTAATTTAGCTTGCTCATTTAATGAACTTTTAGTGATTGTCTTAAGCCCTTTGTAATGATTCTCATTACCTTTTAATATCTTACCTAGATTTTTTACCACAAACTCATTAGCGGATATTAATAAACTTTCGTCTATGTTTGAATAATGATCGCAGTACTTGTTTATTATTTTTAGAGATGAGTTATTAAATCTATTTCCATAGATGACACCTGATTCCAAAAAACCTTTGTATTGCTTTAACGATCCATTCTTCAACCACTTTCCATTTTTTCTGGTCCAAGTGCAAGTTTTATCATCAATAGTCATTGTTATCTCAGAGGAATCTCTTTTCTCGTCAAAAAAATATCTATCGATTTTATTACCTTCTACAATTTGGGAAAGTGCATTAAGTATAGTTGTCTTTCCAGATCCATTTCCGCCGACGAAACAAATAAGCCCTGGCTTTAAGTCTATCGACATAGATAATTCTGAAATTGATTTTATATCTTTTATTTTAACTTCCAATTTTCCATTGTTTGACATGCTAGTTAATCCTTTTTGGGTTTTAAAATTATCATTTTTAATCTACTTACACCCCCCCAATTTGAGAAGGGGGAATGACGTGTCTCTATTTAAAATAATGGTTCAATCGTTAAATGTGATAATAAATAATATTTTTTCATTCAATAATTTCTTTCTTTCAGTAAAAAATATCACTTCCTACAATCATTAGAGTACTAACACTGAAAATAGTGTTATCGGCAAAGTTTTAATTTACTTTAATTTTTTACCTGCTAAATATAGAAAAGCATCCTACTTATTAAGTATGTTTATTGGTGAATTTTAGGAATTACACCATCATTTAATTGATTTATAATAGGTGCTTATAAAGTGTAACGTACATCTTCTTAAAATGATTAGTTTGATGTATACTGTCTATACGAAAAAATCAACTTGAAATTGTGAGTAATAACAACAGGATGAATGAGTTTGAGCTAATCGATAATGTTAGGTTAAGAGCGTCAGTCAGCGTGCGTGACAAAAGACAAAAACTTAACGAGCAATACTTCACGCCAGGATATGTGACGAACTTCATTTCTCATAATCTTATCGATTTATCACAGGTGAATTATGATATTCTTGATGTTGCTGCCGGTGTGGGTAATATAGGTGCTGCTGTTTCTTTAGTTATTTCTAAAAAGACGAATTCATTTAATAATAAATTATTTTCAGTTGAAATTGATCATGATTTATTCAAAGAGTGCGATTCTTTATTATCTCATTTATTAAAAGGTACATCAGTAAGTTATGATGTTTTTAACTGCGATTTTCTTGACCTTTATTGTAAGTTTAAGTCTGAAAATAAAAAATTCACAACAATAGTGATGAATCCACCTTATAAAAAGTTTTCACGGAAAGATTTTGATGCACTAAAGTTAGCGCGTCATGGAGTAGAATACTCGCCTAACTTATATTCGTTAATGATGTCTTGCGCACTAGACCTGCTCAATAACAATGGAGAACTGATTGCAATAGTGCCTAGGAGTTTCTGTAGTGGTACTTTATTTCATGCGTTTAGGAAAAAGATAGTTAGTAATTTTAAAATATCATTTATACATCTTTTTAAGTCACGTACAAAAGTTTTTTCTTTTGATGGAGTTCAACAAGAAACCATCATAATAAAGTTGGTAAAGGATTGTTCTATCAAAATGCCAACCACTATTAGCTATGGTGATGACTTCGATAGTGCCTCAATCGTTAACAGAGATTTCAACTCTATCGTTTTCCCGAACGATAATCAGCATGTTATACATATACCACATAATGAGATTGATGAGATTGTTTTAAATAAAATTCTATCTTTCAAATCATCATTAGATGAATTAGGGCTTAAAATATCCACAGGGAAAGTTGTTGATTTCCGCAATAAACCTCATCTAAGATCAGAAAAAGAAAATAATGGTTTATTATTTTGCAAAGAAAATTTGGGGAGAGATTTTTTTGTTTTTGGTCCAGACAGGATTAAAAATTATATTGAAGTTAATGAAATGACAAAATCTAAGTTTTTAGATCACCAATGTCACATTGTGATGAATCGTATGTTTTTTAAAGAGAGTAAAAATGTTATAACTGCGCAAATTATTGACTGCAGTTCTAATGGTAAGACACAGATTGCAATTGAAAATCATCTAAACTACATTTCTGGCTTAAAAGATTCGTATTTAGAATTTGACCTGGCTATGGGGTTGAAATTATATTTAGAGTCTAAACTTGTAAGTGATTATTTTAAGAGGTTTTTAGGAAGTACACAGATTAATGCAGCTGATGTGAAGTCTTTACCTTTTCCAAGCGAAAGATATTTAATTCAATTAGGTAAAAAAGGAAAATTTGAATATGATGAGTGAACGCAGAACGACTACACAAGACATTACTTGGTTTTTGGACTTATTCGATTCTGAAAAAATAGATCTCGATCCTCCGTATCAGCGGCGCAGCGTTTGGACTAGAAAAGATAAGCAATATTTCCTTGATACAATCTTTAAAAAATACCCTTGCCCTGCAGTATTCTTACATAAAACTCAAGATGAGAGAGGACGTGCAACATATCACGTAGTAGATGGAAAACAACGCCTACAAACTATCATTGAATTTTTTCAAAATAAAATACCGCTTGGTCTTGATATTGGTGATGAACGATTAAATGGCAAGCGTTGGAAACAGATTGAGGATGCTGAATTAAAAAAAGGATTTTGGGATTATGTTATTCCAGTTGATCTACTTACTACCATTGATAAGACTGTAGTTGATGAGATTTTTGATAGGTTGAATAGAAATTCAAGAAGATTAGAGAGACAAGAGTTAAGGCATGCCAAATATGATGGATGGTTTATAGAATTAGTTGAGCGCACGGCTGAAATACCTTGGTTAAAAAACTTAGGAATAGTTACCGCTGGTCGAGCAAAGCGAATGAAAGATGTGCAGTTTATATCTGAACTTGCGTTATCGCTGCTTAAAAATGACGTCTGCGGCTTTGATCAGGATGATCTCGATGAAGTCTATGCTAAATACGATAATCCTGAAGATGATTATTTTGATTTCGAGCCTGAGGAATTTGAATCCAAATTTGTTGAGGTTTTTTCAGTTATGAAAAGCATCAACGAAGTAAATAATATAATTAGAGAACACTCGAAGCTAAATGTCTTATACACTATTTTTAATTACTTAAGCCTAACTAAAATAGATCTTATTGTAAGTAAATCATTTCCTTATGAATCCACGGCAATTAAGTTGAAAGAGTTTTTGGAGGCTGTTACTTCCGGCTCTACAGACTCAAACGTAGTTGCTTTCAGAAACAATCTGGTCGGTGCAAATACTGAATATCAGCAACGAGCTAATAGGTTGGACGCTTTGGTTAAATTCATGGAAGATTAATATGAAAATTCCATTGTCAATAAAGGAAATTTATTCATCAAGAGTTGATGTATACAAAATTTTACATGATTCTGTGGGGGAATGGATTGAAAGTGTAAGAAAAGCAAAGTGGCATTATGAAAGCCGGGTTAAAGAACTCGAAAGTTTTGCTTTGAAGTTCGAAACTGGTCGATTCACTCCAACTTCTATATTTGATGATTTTTTCGGAGGGATGATTGTCGTTCCCACTCATGCAGAGATCGGAATGGTAGAAGAAATGCTACGCGAGAAATTCGTTTTGGTTACCAAAAAACCAAGCGACAAATCATTTGCAACATATTCCCCAGAGCATTTTGTATTCGATGACCTGAGGTTGTACTTAAAGTTTGATAAAGGGAAGTTTTTATCCCCTTCAGCAGAACCGCTAGATGGATTAGTATTCGAAGTTCAGATAAAGACTTACCTACAGCATGCTTGGTCGTTGTCAACACACGATCTTGTTTACAAAAGTGAAAATATTTCTTGGTCCAAACATCGTGTTGCATATCAAGTCAAAGCTATATTGGAGAATGTTGAGCTTTCAATATCAAGTGCTGATTCATTATCCTCTAATGAGATAATTAATAAGGAGGACAAACGTTTCAAGAAATTAGGTAAAATAGTAGAGTTGATCGAGTCTAAATGGGAGGATGAAAGTCTACCTAGTGACAAAAAGAGACTGGCTGAAAATGTTTATGAATGTATAGTAAAGCTAAATATTGATTTAAAGAATCTAAAATTAGTCATTGAGGAGACGGGTTGTAATAAAATAAAGAACATGTCTCCTTACCAATCTATTTTAATGGCAGTTATTAACAAGAAAATAGATTATTTTGAGAAGGATAATCCAAATAGACTTAAATTATTGATAAGTGAGGAACTGAGTGAGGTATTAGATAAAGATAAAGCTCAATTCATAAAAGATAATGGCTATGCAATTTATTTATCCTGATTTGAAACGGTGCCTAATTAGTGTTCTTTTCAATGCCCTTGGGTTTATGAAACCCAAGGGTAAGTTGTCCTTCTTTCAATGATTTTTTTGTGATCATCCATTTACTGCTATGTATTGTTATAGATGATATGTATCGAGCGTAATATGCTTTGTAAATTAGAATTTTTATTCTACGAAAATGTGGCTTTTATTAATTATTATATTTGGCTTTTTGGAAATTTTAATTATTGGTTTTAACTGAGATGCGTCATTTCATCAATTGGTGTTTCTTTATCTAGGTGATAATAAGTTTGTTTAAGTAGGGCCCTCTTATTAAGTCAACTTATATCATTAGTTCTGTTTTCCAATAGTTATAAATTTAGGTTAATGAGATATTTATTGGTGGAGGAAAGTACTGTTCAAGTTGACTGACGTTGTCAATTAATTTGGGTGAGAATACTGAACCGTTAATCAAAGGAGATGAACTTATTATACAATGTCGAATCATTAGGGTGAGGAGTGGCACGCTATGGAGCTTCCGGGCAACAGACAATCTTTGTATGAGTTGGTTTGGTCTAAACCAGCGGGTGAAATTGCCATGACTTTTAAAATCAGCGAGCAAACGCTTATTGCCAGATGCGTCGAGCTCCAGATCCCCAGGCCATTAGAGGGCTACTGGCGTGCGGTAGCGAAAGGTATTGCTCCGTCCATTCCTTCATTGCCCCCATACAAAGTTAAGGCAAGTATCAATCCTTCCAAATCTCCTGATGTACCGCCAGCTACTGAAGTACAGGCCGTGCAAACATTACCTTCTGGTTCACAGCCTGCTCCAAGTGGTAGGCATAAATCACCTACTCGTTCCATCTCGGGGGCGCAGTTGTTTTCAGCTACTAAGGAGATTTTGCTTAAATCACAAATCACCGAGCTGGGGTACTTCAAGCCAACTAAACGCAAACTGATGGATGTGAATGTATCGGACACGGGGCTTTCTGATGCCGAGGCTTTTCTGCTGAAATTTCTGGCTGCTGCGGAAAAAAATGGATTTCGGGTAAGGCTGGCTGAAATGGGAGAAGGCCTTCGAAGAAGAGACATCACGGTCAGTGAGGATGGAAGACGCGATTATTTGTATCCATCGCTGTGGAAGCCCTCCGGTCCAAGCATCATTAGCGCAGAAGGAGTAAGCGTTGGGTTTTCGCTGGTGGAGATGACGGAAGAGGTACCGACCAAACAGGTAAAAGGGCGTTATGTGCGTGACGAAAAAATGATTAACTGGTCCCGCGGTAAAAACTCAGCTGACCTGGGTTACTACAGCCGGCGGCATATCCCCTGTGGACGTTTCCGGTTACAGCTTTACTCACCCTATGAGCCGGAGGGATGGCATCAGGTTTTCATTCAAACCAAAACCTGCGGACTGATAAGCCAGATATCGACGATTATCAAAGCGGCAAAATCCGCGCTGCCAGTGTTGAAAAAAGAAATCCAGGTGCAGAAAGAGCGTGCTGAAGACCAGCGCCTGCGAACTGAACTGCAGATGATTGAGTATAAAAAACGGGAGATTATCCGGAAGCGGGAAGAGGCGCGTAAAGCCAGCGTGAATGAACTGCAGACCATAATGGCTAAGTGGACAGAAGATATGCGCATTGAACAATTCTTCAGGGAGGCAGAGAGGGACATAGAAAACTATGACCCGGTTCTGCAGGAAAAACTAAGAGAAAGACTTAATGCCGCAAGAGAGTTTTTGCAGGGTGAAACGGCGCTGCAACGCCTATTGATATGGAAAGCACCCGATGAGCGGTTAAAATAAATATCTGCCTGTGTTGAGTTGGTTATATATTTGACTGAAATATCTCCTGTTACCAGGCTGGAAGCTTGGTCAGGCTTAATTCAAACGGGTATTCAGCAACTGACTTCACACCTATTTCAAAGGAAGAGTAGTTTGTACAGGTTGCATGTATTTCCTTTTGAGATAACCCCTGCAATCTCTGGCGCAAAAACGTCTGACTGAGAAAATAAATATCTGAAATGCAACCACTAACAAAAGAACTGCAATCCATGGCAAGCCCTTTTGACCTGAAATGTATTTATCAATAGCTTTTGCATCGTCTTTACTATTAAATGATTGACATATGGCTTGAATGGAATTTATTGATAGTTCCGTTTTTTCATGAATATTCACAGCATTAAAGTTTTCCTTCTTGCATGTTTCAGGTGTTATTTTATATTTATTAAATATAGGTTTGGCCATTTTATGATTGATCGCAATCCATGGTTCTCCGTCATTAAACTTTAGTATGGCCTTATCACTGACACCGACTGCAATGATAACAATACTGAAAAGAAAAACACCGATAGAAAAAAAGAGAGTCATGAAACTCCCTGTCAGTGAGGGCTTTCTCATTTTTAACGTGTGGAAATCAAAATTACCTTTTGATTCGGATATTCTTTTTATGTCAATGCCATACTTTTCTATTCTTCTGTGAAACCTTAAAAGGTCGACTTTTGTTTTTGCCTCTGTATTAAATACCGCGTTGAATTTGTCAAGGTCTTTTCGTTCCTGCATGTATTTCTCAAGGTTATTATCATAAAAAACCTTTTCGCCAACAAATAGAGACCATAGTCGATAATATAAGCTGTAAGTGGAACCACTTCTCGAGTAAAAAATATAGCCTATTCCTAATATAATAAATATTGCAACGGTGGCGCTAATCAATGTGTCAAATTTTATGATGCTTTGAATCAGATTTTCCATGTTAATAAAACCTCCTAATGGTTTGTAATGATGATTTAAGTTTTATTGGTGCAGTTTAAGGTTGATTTTATCCGTTATTGCGATGTAAGCAGCGACTATTAATATATAAATTATAGATGCGATATAGAAAAGGGTTATGCATAAAGTGTTTAATCTAAGTTCCTGTTGGGCATCGGATGCGAGAGAGAAAATAAGAAGAATAACTACTAGATCTGGAAGGATATCTAAGGTTCTACGTATGAAAGACATTCTATAAGTAATAATTTTGGGATTAGCTATTATATACTGATACTGTCGATAACTCTCTACCAGGGAATAACATCTTGGAGCAATTGCTGCGATTAGAGTAATTATAGTTGCAAAAAAATAAACGATTATTTTTTCGTTTGAAAGGGCATAAGATAGACCGCCGTACGTAGTAAGGAAAAGGCAAGTGACAATCAATGGGCGGAAACCTAATGAAAAATAAAGTTTCAAGTTAAATATTAAAAATGAAAGTATCACAATAATGGCAGTGACAATTAGTGGAATAAATATAAGTCCGTAACTGTTCAATGTCAGTTCTCCGGGTGAGGTTTGTTGAAAGTGCTAATCTGTCACTTTAAATGCCATAAGATCGTGTCTGAATTCGGAATTTTACTTTTTATTAACCTATCATTTTCAAACGTCCTGCTCAAGGGGGTAAGTATTAAAATTGATTGGTCTTCATTAAGGCATTTTTTTGATGTGTTTTATGAATCATTCGGTGTTCTTAAATTAAATAATTCCAGTAATCTGATTTTAATTTTTTACTGGCTGTCGGGTTTTCAGCCAGTAGAAGTCATAAGCTCTGCAGGGCTCCTGAGACGAGAGTGGCGAAGCACAAGAAAGGATATTGTCTTTTCAGGTAAGCTATAGGAGTAAAATCTAGTAAATTACAGTCATAGTTCGGGCTGTATCAGGAGTCTATTTTGCGTGATATTCAACAAATACTTGAACGCTGGGGGGCATGGGCGGCTTGCCACCCTGAACAAATCACATGGCATGCCGTTGCGGCAGGTTTTAAAGGACTTTTCCCTGTCAAGGTAAGGTCGCGCCCTCAATGCTGCGATGAAGATGGTCTTATTATCAGCCATTGTGTGGCGAGACTTTACCTAAACAACACTGACCTGCACGATCTGCTGGTGGACTACTACGTTATTGGTCATACCTTCATGACACTAGCAAGGAAGCATCACTGTTCAGATGGACACATTGGGAAAAGGCTACAGAGGGCTGAAGGCATCATTGAGGGAATGCTAGTCATGCTCGATACGTCACTTGATATGGACCGGTGTGTGCAACGTATGTCATGCTCATATTCAAGTGAAACCACTTTACGTACGTAAAAGTCTAAGTATTCTGTCATAACTGGGTAATCAGGTCAGTGGGACAAAGCTAACTCTTTTTTTGATGCATGATTCTCTTGATGTTGCTTAATCTGATTGGCGAGAGTGCTCAGTGGATATGTCGAACAACTTCCAATCCTGTCCTTTAAGCAGTTCCAACGCGATAAGATGGTCATCAGGATTTCTTAACATGATCAACTTATCAGTTAAGGCATACAAAGGGTCGGAGCGAGTCATGTTTGAAGGCAGATCTAACTGCTTTTTTACGTCATCAAATAACGTAAGACTGCGAGAGATACAGCAACATTGTGACTTCTTGAGTGAGTCTAAATATGTGTAATGAATTGAATCCTCTCGGGTTATATTATGTACATAATAAAGCTCATCAAAATCTGGCAAGAGTTCCTCTTCACGCAGCTCAATCTCAAAAACCGAGATGTGTTCATCTTTTTTGAAATAGGCTTCCTTGTTGGCCATGTAGATTGCATAACCAATATTACTCGTCAGGTAAACGAATCCATCGGTGGTCGGCACAGTGCTCGCCACATCATATGTGCGCTCAATCTCATGAAATATTTTTCCTGAACGATTAATGCTCTGAGAGGCACTTAAGGAGGTGCCGTGATAAAGGTGCATTGTTTATCCCGTTTGCTTTAGTCACCGCTTTTTTACTTGCGTGATAAAAATCATGCAACCTTGTCGAGGCAATTCAATACGTTATGCCTTATCCCCCTGCTAATGCAGATTTTTCTTTTGCTGATTTCGGTCAGGCAGGAGAGAAGGAGGCGAGTCTTCTAAACAGATTGCAAGATGTAATCGAGCAAATAAAGGAACGTTGTAGTTTGCAGCACCATACTGAATTCCGTTGTGAAACAAAGAAATGAATCAGCAGTTACATTCCCTTGCATCCCACAACAGGCAAACGCTCCATTTTATTTTTAAGATCTCCTCCGATCTCTACCTCTGTGTGAGGGAGGATGTTTATATATCGGTAGCGTGAGGAGTTACAGCTGTGAGAGCCGAAGTGAAATGTGCGTTAGCCGTGATGATGTTGCTGATCACCGGTTGCGAGTCATCATCAGCGCTGGCTCAATTTTCCTCACAAAAAGTGACATTTGACGGTGAGGAAATAGTACTTCCAGTTAATGATGAATATCCTCATTGTGGAAAAAACATGAATTCTGCCTCTGAAAACTCCTCTGGTGTCAACAATCTGACTAAGTGTCGGCATAAATACGTAGAATGCATGCAAAATTATCAATGGGCTCATCACTTTGAGGCCGGAAAATCGCGATGTCAAAGGTGGTATGAGATCTGTTTATCACAAGGTTACTGGCCTGGTTACTGATTTTTAAGCGAATGGAGGTGAAGGCATGGATTACAAATTCGAACTTTCAGTCGATGAGGAGGCATGTTTTAGATATATCCTCTCAACCTGTTCCGAACAATGGCAGTTCGGTCCTGAAATCATAGTGAGAGTTATGGAGCAGTTTTACTTAACGACAGGTAATACCGGAGAGGATCTGGCGATTGAAGAGAGACTCCGGCATCTTCATCAGCAGGGCTTGATAGACATTGATCATCCGGACAAACCTTACGGTAAGTACAGTGTGAAACTGTAAGAGCACTAATCCGGGAATAGAGACAGTCTTCATAATCATGACATTGCTATAACTCAGCCTAAAACCTTTATGTAATTACTATGCATCACATCAAGACCCTGCCAACCCGGCGGGGTTTTTTCATATCAGGCCCTGCTAAGAGGTATCGGAGAATGAAAATGCAGACGCATCCGCAGGTAATGACCTGCCTGAACGACCTGCTACAAAGCTGGTGGCGGGGTGAAACACCAGTAGGGGCCATGCTTCTGGCCATGTTTATGGCGGTACTACGTATCGCATACACGGGAGGGGGCTGGAGAAGAATGGTACTGGAAGGTCTGCTTTGCGGTGCGCTGACATTGACCGTTGCTTCCGGGCTGGGTTATCTCGACTGGCCACGCACAGCAACCATAGCTATAGGCGGCGCAGTGGGGTTCATTGGCGTTGATTCCCTGCGCGCTTTTGTTCTGCGTTTTATCGGTAATCGTATTGGTGTGAAAGATGACAGTCAGTAACGCCAGGGGCATACGCAACAATAATCCCGGTAATATTCGGTGGGGTGATCAGTGGCGGGGTCTCGTTCCTGAATCTCAGCACACAGACAAAGATTTCTGCCAGTTCGTCAGCCCTGAATATGGCATACGGGCAATAATGATCATTCTAAAACACTATCAGATCCAGCATGGCCTCAATACCATCATGGACATCATTCACCGCTGGGCACCGCCTCAGGAAAATGACACGAAGGCTTACATTGATGGTGTGTCCACCGTAACCGGTATTCCTGCTCACCATCATATTGATCTAATGGACGGCATGACGATGTTAAAACTCATCCGGGCCATTATTGTTCACGAAAACGGATATCAGCCATACGATGATGACGTCCTTAAAAGAGCAGAGGAACTGGCACATGAGTAATCTGAGGCTTCTTTTAATCTGGATAGTTTTCCTGGTGACGAGCTAATTAAGGCTGATTAACGCCGTTCGATGGTGAAGAAAGAAGGAAGGGATGGAGCCTGATAGCGAGTGGGCCATCATGATGTAAATACTTTCACAAAATCTAAATATAACGAAGCCCCGGGGTGTTAGCCGCACTCCGGGGCTTCTGCTTTCCAGCGTTACAGAACTAACGAGGAACATAGGTGAACTATAAACGAATTTTGTTGAGGTTAACTATGAAAAGTGGACTCGAACTGGAATCCCCGATTACACCTGAAATTAGTCGAGCTACTGCATGGGCCATACGTGTCATTGCATTGACTTTACTTTTATATGGCATCGCCCGGGTTATAGCTGTCATTAAATGGTGGTGAGGTGCGCAGATACATTTTCAGCGTTCTGATTATTGTCATTCTCATACTTAGTTGGGCTGCCGACCATTTCCATAATGAAATGCTCCAGGCTCAAAAGGCTGAGCGTGACGCCCGAAAAGAACAGCTGAAATCTCAGTCTGTGCTCAGAAACACACTGGCAGCAGTCACACTGTTTCAGGATATAGCCCGGATCACCCATGAAGACAGGCGAAGTAATGTTGCCGAAAGCGAGAAGCGCATTGCCCGTATCAGGAGAGAGATGCATGAAGACGACTGTGCTCACCATCCTGTGCCTGCCGGGGTTGCTGACCAGCTGCGTGCGCATAGAGAAAGAATTCGTACGCGATCCCGCGATCCCGGTCCCGCTGGAATTGCTGGTGGACTGTGACGTCCCCGATATCCCTGAGCATATGACTTACGGTGACAGCCTTGAGCTGAATGAAAAGCTTCTTACCGTCATTGAGAACTGCAATCTGGATAAAGCAGCTATTCGGAAGATTGAAGAAAACCAGGCCTCGCAATAGCGGGGCTTTTTTATTTGCTAAAAAGCGGGCGCATCTCACGCGCATCATCACTCAGAACCTTTCAGGGTGACCCTTGAGGAATTCGGCTGGCTGTCGGATGCCTTCTGAGGGCCGTAATCCTGTGAGACAAGGTTCACCACTAAAAGGTTATTCCGATATGAACACTCAACTGATCTTTAAGGAGCATGCGATTGTCCCGTTTGACAATTGCGATGGAAAAGTCTGGTTTACCACAGAGCACATTGCTGAACTTCTTGGATATAACGATCCGAAGCATGTTAATAAAATTTATCAGCGTCATAAGGATGAATTCACCGAAAGCATGACGACCAAAGTGACGGTCTCGGACAAATCAAATACTTACGGCATTTTGCAATCCCAACTCCGCCTATTCTCCCCACGTGGTGCACATCTGATTGGCATGGTGTCTCGTACGAAAGTCGCTAAGGATTTGCGTATCTGGCTGCTGAATCTGGCAGAAAAGGAATCAGGTATCGAACTGGGCCAGCTGCCGGTCACCGAACTGGCCAGCCTTACAGGTCAGAAACTTCACGATGCGATTGCAGGCTTTGATCAGAAATCCTTTGTCTTACGGGGTCAGCGCGGCAGCGGACTCATGGCCCAGCGTAAGCGCGATATCAAACGCGTGAAAGAGGCAACGCGTCTGGCGCTAAGTCTTACACAGATGACGATTCCAGACCTTGGGGAGTTCTCTGAGGAGAGGCCATCATGAATCTGACACCGGTTCAGTTTCTGGAGAAACACATCATCTCAGAACTCACTCAACAGGGCTTCAGCTCTGACGTCGCACACATCAGCGCGCGTGAGCCGCTGAAGTTTTATCAACGTGCTGGCTCATGCTGTGGAAAGAACAGGATGTTCGATGAATGTCTGAACGTGGCGAAAGCCTGGGCAATTAAAAGTCACGGAAAAAAGAAAACATGATCTCCCCGGCAGGCTATGAATCTGCGGGTCCTCCCCGGCGGGGTGCCCTGTCCACGAGGCGGCGGCCCCGCAGAAAACGGCTAGTTTTGCGATTTTCATAGGGACACCACCACGTGTCGTAACTAATTGAATATACGAACTAAATCAGGTTTTGAGGTGTCCATTTCGCCAAAAGCAGTGACAGGTGGATAGCGGTTAATTACATGATATTAAAAAGGAAATCCGTAACTGAGCTGGTGTGTTGAGGTGAGGAATGTCAGACATCAGCAGAATCGGGGATGCCTATAACTGGAGTATTGCGAAAATTGCTGAAGCGTTCGGCATAGATCGCAAGACAGTCAGAAAGAAAATCATGAACGCGCAGATTGCATCCGCCGGAAACATTCGTGGAAATCCGGTCTATGCCCTTAAGGACATCGGTCCTGTTCTCTTTACCCCTGATGAAACCGCCACAACTGAAACACTTCATGATCCTTCTCGCATGGATCCTAAATCCCGTAAGGACTGGTTTCAGTCTGAGAATGAGCGCGTAAAGCTTGAAGCTGCGCTCAGCCAGCTCGTACCTGCTAACGAAGTACATCGCGAGATGGCCATGATGGCGAAGTCTGTTTTACAGGTACTGGATACATGGCCCGACAGGCTGGAGCGCGATCGTGGGTGGTCTCCCCATCAGATTTCAGAAGCACAAAGCATTGTTGATGAAATTCGGGAATCACTGGCTGCGGAGATCCGCAGTGCAGATATTATCGAAGAGAGTGAGCCATGACATACGCCTCAGCTGCTGAGATACGTCAAGACGTATCCGAACTCTTCAAGGCTCCGCATCGAATGCCGGTAGCTGATGCGGTTAAACGTTACATGCGCGTGCCTTTGGGTGGCGGCAGTTCACTCCCCTGGGATGCGACGCTGACCCCCTATATTGTTGAACCCATGAACTGCCTGACGTCGCGCAATTTTGACGCGGTGGTTTTTGTCGGCCCCGCGCGGACGAGTAAAACGCTGGGTCTGATTGATGGCTGGATAACCTATTCTGTAGTCTGCGACCCGGCTGATTTCCTGCTGATACAGATGACTGAAGAAAAGGCGCGCGAACATTCAAAGAAACGCCTTGAACGCACTTTTCGCTGCAGCCCTGAGCTTTATAGCCGTCTCAGCCCACGCGCCAGCGATAATAATGTGCATGACCGGACTTTTCGCGCCGGCAACTACCTGAAAATTGGCTGGCCATCCGTCAATATCATGTCCTCATCCGATTATCGATATGTTGCACTCACTGACTATGACCGCTGGCCCGATGATATAGACGGAGAGGGGGATGGTTTTTCCTTGGCGTCCAAACGCACCACCACCTTTATGTCAGCTGGCATGACGCTGGTGGAGAGCTCCCCGGGCCGGGATATTTGCGATACAAAATGGAAGGCTTCGACGCCACATGAAGCACCGCCAGCAACTGGGATCCTCTCGTTATATAACCGGGGCGATCGCCGCCGGTGGTACTGGCCGTGCCCGCATTGTGGGGAATATTTTCAGCCGGAAATAGCCAATATGACAGGCTATCGCGGCTATACCGATCCGGTACTGGCCAGTGAGGCTGCAAGGCTGCAGTGTCCCGCCTGCTCTGAAATGATTGAGCCCGATATGAAGCGTGTCCTGAATAGCCGCGGCGTATGGGTGCGTGACGGGCAGCGCATTGATTGTGAGGGGCAACTCAGCGGGAAAGCACGCCAGTCTCGGATTGCCTCTTTCTGGATGGAGGGACCGGCGGCGGCATATCAGACATGGACTCAGCTGATTTATAAATATCTCACTGCCGAACAGGAGTATCAGGCAACAGGCAGTGAAGAGACCCTTAAAGCCGTCTTCAATACTGATTTCGGCAGGCCTTATTTTCCCCAGACCGCCCTTGAACAACGCAAAGGAGAACATCTGGAGAGCCGGGCAGAGGATATTCCCGAGCGAACGGTTGCAGACGGGGTGAGGTTTCTTGTTGCGACTGTTGATGTGCAGGGCGGCCGGCATCGTCGTTTCGTAGTGCAGATAACCGGTTACGGTGCGATGGGAGAACGATGGGTCGTTGACCGGTACAACATCCGTCATTCGTTGCGCAGCGATGACCTTGGCGAAAGCCGCCCTCTCAATCCCGGCAGTTACCCTGAGGACTGGGATCTGCTTCTCTCGGACGTGCTGTACAAAACCTGGGCGCTGGCCAGTGATCCGTCAAAACGAATGTCGCTCATGGCGATGGCTGTAGATTCAGGAGGCGAGGACGGTGTGACCGACAACGCCTATCGCTTCTGGCGAAAATGCCGTCGGGAGGGGGAAGGAAAGCGTGTTTATCTTTTCAAGGGCGACAGCCATAAGCGTGAAAAGCTGATCACCCGGACATGGCCTGACAACACGGGACGCTCAGCGCGCCGGGCAAAGGCCGCGGGGGATGTTCCGCTTTATCTGCTCCAGACCGATGCGCTCAAGGACCGGGTGAATAACGCGCTGTGGCGTGAAGCTCCGGGGCCCAATTACGTTCATTTTCCGGCCTGGATCGGGAGCTGGTTTTATGAAGAGCTCACCTATGAAGAGCGTTCGCCAGAAGGCCGGTGGCGTAAACCGGGGCGCGGAGCCAATGAAGGGTTTGACCTGCTCGTCTATGCCGATGCGCTGGTCATTCTGCATGGCTACGAAAAAGTCAAATGGCCCGATGCACCTTCATGGGCTCGTCGGGAAACCTGGCTTGAAGACAGTGATACAGACAACGCTCTGGAAAGTGCGTCTCCGCCACTGAAAGCCCGTACCCGCAAATCCTCATCAGGCCCGACTCCCGACATGACCAACAATCCCTGGATGACAAACGGAGGCTGGATATGAACCAGAGCGATGTGGAAGCCATGATCCGCTATTACACCGAGGCAGAGGTTGCCGTACTGAGCGGCAAAACCATCATGCTGAACGGGCAGTCCATGACGATGGAGAATCTGGCAGACATTCGAAAGGGACGGCAGGAGTGGAAGCGCCGCCTGGCCGGATACCTTAAAAAACACTGTGGTCAGACGGGATATCGTTTAGCGAGGTTCTGATGTCATTCCTGGATAATGCAATCGGTGTTTTTTCGCCGTCGTGGAAGGCTGCCAGGCTGCGTGCCCGCATGCAGATCCGCGCCTACGAAGCCGCGCTTCCCACACGCACACATAAGGCCAGACGCGAAACACGCTCAGCCAACCAGCTCAGTCAGGCCGGGGCCGTTTCCCTTCGTCAGCAGGCCAGGGCGCTGGATGCGAATCATGACCTGGTGATTGGCATACTGGACAAGCTGGAAGAGCGTGTTATCGGCGCAAAAGGCATCATCGTTGACCCGCATCCGCTGCTGAAAGACGGCCGTGTGGCCACGGAGTTGGTGAAAACCATACGCAAAAAATGGGGTGAATGGTCACTGCGGCCTGATGTCACCGGCGAGTTTTCCCGGCCAGTACTGGAGCGTCTGATGCTGCGCACCTGGCTCAGAGACGGAGAGGTTTTTGCTCAGCTGGTGAGCGGCCATGGTGCCGGACTCAGGGCAGATGGCGGCGTACCTTTCTGGCTTGAAGCACTTGAGCCAGATTTCGTGACCATGAACTCTGATCCTGCCGCCGGGCTCATCCAGGGCGTCTGGCTGAACGAGTGGGGTAAGCCGCTTAAGTATCAGGTCTATAAAAATCTCCCCGTCAGCGGTTTGCTCTCTGATACCAAAGAGGTGTCTTCTGACGCCATGCTGCATCTTAAATTTGCACGGCGTCTGCACCAGGTGAGGGGCATTACCATCCTGTCCGGTGTGATGATCCGCCTGAGCGCACTGAAAGATTATGAAGAAAGCGAAATGGTGGCCGCGCGCATCGCCGCTGCGCTGGGGATGTACATCAAAAAAGGTGACGGGCAGGACTATTCAGAAAGCCTGAGTGGCAGCAGTGAGCGTGAACTGACTATTCAGCCGGGCATGTTGTATGACGATCTCCGGCAGGGTGAAGAGATTGGCATGATCAAGTCAGACCGGCCCAACACCAACCTTGAATCATTCCGGAACAGGCAGCTACGTGCCGTGGCTGCCGGTACACGTCTGAGCTTTTCGAGCACAGCCCGCAATTACAACGGCACATACAGCGCGCAGCGGCAGGAGCTGGTGGAGTCTACGGACGGATATCTCATTCTGCAGGACTGTTTTATTGCTGCTGTCACCCGGCCGGTTTATCGCGCATGGCTGAAGCAGGCGCTTGCGGCGGGCGTGATTAAGCCACCCGCCGACATCGCGCTTTCCACACTGTATGACGCCATTTACTCGGGACCCGGTATGCCCTGGATCGACCCTGTGAAAGAGGCGACAGCCTGGAAAATTCAGATACGGGGTGGGGCGGCAACCGAATCCGACTGGGCACGGGCATGCGGGCGCAACCCTGATGAGGTTAAACGTCGCCGCAAAGCGGAAGTCGATGAAAACCAGAAAGAGGGGCTGGTGTTTGACACTGACCCGGCAAACGACAAAGGAGTCAGCAGTGACCGAGAAAGTAAAGCAGATCAGCCAGCGTCAGGCGACACAGGTGAAGAAGACTGAATCCTGGTTCTGGATGGCCGCACGGGACGAAGCTGAGGCAGAAATTTATATCTATGACGAAATCGGTTTTCAGGGGGTGTCGGCAAAACAGTTTATCAGCGACCTCCAGGCACTCGGCGAGATTAAACACATCAACCTTCATATCAATTCGCCGGGTGGCAGCATTTTTGAAGGGATCGCCATTTTTAACGCACTCAAATATCACCCTGCTGCCATTACGGTTCATGTCGACGGCGTGGCCGCGTCGATGGCCTCCGTCATCGCCATGGTCGGTGACCGCCACCGGTGGCCGGATCATTGCCGCAGAGCCTGAGAAAAAACTACTCAGGCTTGACCGCCCTGTGTCTCTTCCAGGAAAGGGGCGCGCCACGCTGAATCTGATGAGCGAGACCGGACAGCCTGTGACCGTCAGCGTGACCGGCCATCCTGAACCTGACTGTGTCGAAGTGGACAGCATGCCTGAAGGCATAATGTCATTAAGCGTCTGGGGACTGAAACTGCCGGGTCTGCGGCAGCGTCTGTTTCGCTGCGTGGCCATTCGTGAAAGCGAAAACGGCGGCTATGCCGTGACTGCGCTTCAGCACTGCCCGGAAAAGCAAGCGCGGGTGGACGAAGGCAGGCGTTTTTCAGAACCCCCGGCCAGCGAGCACGGCATGTTACCGCCCGCTGGCCGGCATCTTCATGTCAGCGTCAGCGCCTCATCCGGCCACATTCATGCCAACGCCCGATGGGAAATCCTGCGCACCCTCAGCAGCGCGCGATTTGACATCCGGGTCACGCGCGGCGATGACGCTTCGGGTAACCTTGTGTTCAGTCACAAGGTGTACAAGCCTGAATGTACGTTCACGCTGCCTGAACCCGGGCGCTACTGGGTGTCCGTCTGGTCTATCAATGAGAGGGGACAGAAAAGTGAACCGGTTACGACCGGCATTACGGTTGCCGCACCCGAGCCTCCCGTGTCCGTTGACGTGACGCCAGGCTATTTCCAGGTAACACTGGTACCGCACCAGGCCGTATATGACGCCACCGTCCGCTATGAATTTTATTTCTCACTGAAAAAGATCACGTATTCCGCTGATGTGGAAACCCAGGCGCAGTATCTCGGGGAAGGCACCAGCTGGATAAAGGACGGGCTGAAGCCCCGCGTGGATTATTACTTCTATGTGCGAAGCGTGAATCTGTTAGGTAAATCGGACTACCTTGAGAAAATTGCGCGTGCCAGCGAAGATGCCGATGGCTACCTGGAGTTCTTTAAAGACAAAATTACCGACACTCACCTGGGAAAAGATTTACTCCAGAAAATGACGGTGCTCGGCGAGGGCGCGGCGAAAATCGAGAAAATCAGTAAGAGCTGGACTGACACGCAGGGACATCTTAATTCCTTGTGGTCAGTGAAGATGCAGCAGCTAAGAGACGGTAAGTACTGCCTGGCGGGCTTCGGCATGGGGATTGAGGAAAAGCCTGACGGCATGCACAGCCAGATTTTAATGGCCGCCGATCGCGTGGCGTTCGTCAATCCCCGGAACGGTAATCACTCTCCCGCCCTGGTGATTGAGGACGACCGGATATTCTTTGATGAAGCCCTTATCAAAAAACTGCAGGCGGTCAGCATTACCGGCAGCGGTACACCGCCCGCGTTTGAGCTGACACCTGAAGGAAAGCTTACGGCAAAAAAAGCGGACATCAGTGGAACGATTCGTGCGTTAAAGGGGGAGCTGGATAATGTACTCATTAAGGACACCTGCACCATTAACGGGACGCTGGATGCGAAGCACATTACCGGGGATATCTATAACGCGCAGTCGGGAGGAATTGATTTGCCGTCCGGCAAATTCAGCTGGTCAGACACCGGTGGATGGCACGTCATCTTTTACATTGCGGGCGAAAACTTTGATCGCATCCTGGATACAAACCTGACCGTGACGGCTGAATGCCGGAGACAGAGGCAGCAGTTTCATCTTCTTTTAAATAGCGAGGGTGAAAAAAAACATCTCTGTAAGGCCGATACGGGAAACAAGGGGCGGCTGCCGGGCATGAATTTCAGGCTACAGGGCATCAGACTGCCAGCGATTGGCCGTGGTAAGCAGCATGCACTGATGATGAAGATTGGCGATTCTTACCGCTCTTCATCGGTTTACTGCAAGCCGCCAGCAGGCGAGGTACCCCGCTTCGCTGTATATCGGGCGGGAAATGCTTTTATCACAAGCGGAAGCCTGTAATAAAAGATACAGCCACAAAAAAGCCCGCTTTCGCGGGCCTTCTGTCGCGTCGGAGCCGGGGCTCCTTTGCGTATCTCTCTTTGTCCGGTTTCAGGCTGGTTCCTGCCCGGGCTCAGTGGTTAACGTGATGACTTACAAGCCCGTGTCTTCCCACTGTACAACTTTAATTGGTGGAGCTGGCGGGAGTTGAACCCGCGTCCGAAATTACTACACCGTCGGCACTACATGCTTAGTCAGTTTTTACATTCGCCGGTTAGCTGCGAACAGACACGCCACTAACAGACTATCCTGATTGGATTTAACGCTTCAACCCCAGGCAAGGCATCCACGCGATCTCTTTTGGGTTTGACTTCTCTTGATCCCCGTCTTAAGAGCGGAAGCTAGGGAGAGAAGGCTAAGAGCAGGTTATTAAGCTGCTAAAGCGTAGTTTTCGTCGTTTGCGACTATTTTTTTGCGGCTTTTTACGAGGCAAACCGCCCCTCGGCATGCTCCTAAGGCTTCACAATCCCGTCGAGTCCAGAATCAGCCCCAGAACTTCAAATACTAGCAACAAATCAAATGAAAATCCAGTGCTTAACGCTTTGAATTCTTCATGATACGTGCTTTGTCTAACTGCCATTCGCGGTCTTTGATATCGTCGCGTTTGTCGTGCTCTTTCTTACCGCGTGCAACACCAATCTTCAGTTTGCACCAGGCATTCTTCCAGTAAAGCGACAGTGCCACGATGGTGTAACCTTCGCGGTTAACGCGGCCATACAGGGAGTCGAGTTCACGTTGCTTCAGCAGCAGCTTACGGCTGCGCGTTGGGTCACAGACCACGTGGCTGGAGGCAACGGCTAAGGGTTGAAAGGTTGAACCGAACAGAAAGGCTTCGCCATCGCGCAGCAGAATATAGCTGTCGCTGATGTTGGCTTTACCGGCACGAAGTGACTTAACTTCCCATCCTTGTAACGACAATCCCGCTTCATACTCCTCTTCAATGAAGTACTCGTGGCGGGCGCGTTTGTTCATGGCAACAGTGGCAGAACCGGGTTTGTGTGCTTTTTTCTTTGTCATAGTGCGGCGTATTTTACATCACTTAGTCGGTTATCGCATCCCCAGTCCAGCGGGGCAGCAGGAAACGGGATATTCTAGCACACCCTCACTCGGGGACATTTTTGTTTAATCGCTGAAAATGCTATTATTCAGCGGTTTTGTGATGAACAGGAACCATTATGGCTCAGATTAGTCGTTCGGCGCTGGTCCCGTTTAGTGCCGGGCAGATGTACCAACTTGTAAATGACGTGGATGCCTATCCGCAATTCCTGCCGGGTTGTACCGGAAGCCGCGTGCTGGATGCGTCTGATAATCAGATGACGGCATCCGTGGATGTGTCGAAAGCGGGCATCAGCAAAACGTTTACCACCCGCAACACCCTGACGGATAACCAGAGCATTCATATGCAACTGGTTGATGGGCCGTTCCGCAAGCTGACCGGCGGCTGGACGTTCGTCTCGCTGGGCGATGACGCCTGTAAGGTTGAGTTAAGCCTGGAGTTCGAATTCACCAACATGCTGGTAGAGATGGCCTTTGGACGTATCTTCAAAGAGCTTGCCAACAGCATGGTGCAGGCCTTCACTCAGCGTGCCAAAGAGGTTTATCGTGCCTGATATCTCCGTCGAGGTAGTCTATGCCTTGCCTGAAAAGCAGTATCAGCTTTACGTGAAAGTGGAGCAGGGCAGCACGGTAGAGCAGGCCATCCTGAAGTCAGGCCTGCTGGAACTGCGGCAGGAGATTGACCTCGCCAGCAACAAAGTCGGCGTCTACAGTCGACCAGTAAAGCTGGATGATGTGGTTCAGGAGGGTGATCGTATTGAGATCTATCGTCCGCTGATTGCCGATCCTAAAGAGTTGCGTCGTCAGCGCGCAGAGCGAGCGGCAGAAAGTAAAAAATAAGTCGTTATATCGCCTGAAATAGCGAATAACAGGCATAAAAAAGGCGCTCAATGCGCCTTTTTTGCTGTCTTTAAAACGGTCTGTCGTGAAATCAGTCGTTGTTCTTTGACAGATTCTGCTTGTTATCGATGTTGGTCAGAACACCGTTGCCATCAAAGGTCAGCGTCAGCGTCTGCTGCTTCACGCTCTCATGGCCTGGCTCCTGACGGAAAACGTAATACCAGACGTTGCTGCCAAACGGATCTTTCATCATCGGCGTACCGAGCGTGTAAGCCACCTGCTGCTGTGTCATACCGGTATGGATCTTGGCCACATCGTTGGCAACCAGATAGTTACCCTGGTTGATATCAGGACGATAGACCACGCGCTCTAAGGTGGAACATCCGGCGGTCATCATCAACATTACCACTGCCGCGGCAGTCAGCGTTTTACAGCGCATCTATACATTCCTTTTCCGGGGCCAAACGCCTTTAACAGGCGGCTTTCTTGCCATCAAAATCTGAACTCTGCCTGCGGCAGGCTTTATTACTCTGACAACATAAGTGCCGATGATAATAAACCTTTTCGCCGTTGGAAACCTCTACAGAGCAAGCATATGACCACGGTACGTTAAAAAAGTGCGCTGCTATGCGGCTAAAAGTTCTTTTGCGTTGGCCAGGGTATTGCGTGTCACCTCGCTGCCGCCCAGCAGTCGCGCCAGTTCCTGCAGACGCGCTCGCTTGTCCAGCGGCTGCATATGGGTTTCGGTCATCGCACCATCGGTCTCTTTGCTGACATAGAAGTGCTGATGTCCGCAACCGGCAACCTGCGGCAGGTGGGTGACGCACATGACCTGGGTCGATTCACCCAGCTGACGCAGCAGTTTACCGACGACGGCAGCAGTCGGGCCGCTGATTCCGACATCTACTTCATCGAAAATCATCGCCGGCGTTTCCATTTTCTTCGCAGTGATCACCTGAATCGCCAGCGCGATACGTGACAGTTCACCGCCCGAAGCGACTTTGCCTAACGGCTGCAGTGGCTGACCTGGGTTGGTGGTCACCTGGAAATCGACGCGGCTCGCGCCATCTGCCGTCAGCTGATCCGGATTAAAGGTCAGCGCGATTTTAAACTGGCCGTGTGGCATTGAGAGCAGATGCATACTCTGCGTAATCAGCTGCTGCAGTTCATCAGCAAAGTGGCTGCGCTGCTGATGCAGCTGCTCTGCACTTTGCAGTGCCGCCTGATAATGTTCACCCACTAGCGATTGCAGGCTTTCCTGATCGCTTTCGTGCTGTGACAGTAGCTCCGCTTCCGCCAGCAGTTGCTGATGCAGTTCAGGCAGCGCTTCTGGCGTGACGTGATGCTTACGCGCCAGCGCAATCTGGCGGGAAATACGCTTTTCCAGTTCGTACAGGCGATTGGGGTCCAGATCAAGGCTGTCGCAGTAGTGACGCAGCTCGTCGCTGGCTTCGCTCAGCTGAATCGCCGCCTCTTCCAGCAGGTTATGAACGCCGTTCAGTTTCTCATCCAGCGAGGTCAGTTCTGAAATCATCTCACGCGCAGTGTAGAGCAGGCTGTTGAGATTATTGTCATCGCTGTCTGCTAACAGCTGCAGCGCCTGCTGGCTGGTCGACAGCAGCTGTCCGCTGTTGGCCAGGCGCTTGTACTCTTCGTCAATCTGCTCATATTCTCCCTGCTGCGGTGCAAACTCGTTCAGCTCTTTGAGCTGATACTGCAACAGCTCGCGGCGTGATTCGCGTTCCTGCGCCTGCTGCTGATGCAGCGCGAGTGTGCGACAGCTCTGGTGCCATGTCTGATAACTGGCGCGCATTTGCTGCAGGAGATCGTCGTGACCGGCATAGGCATCCAGCAGATGCTTCTGATGATCGGGTTTGAGCAGAAGCTGGTGGGCATGCTGACCGTGGATCTGGATCAGCAGCTGGCCCAGATCGCGCAGCTGAGAAAGTGGCACCGCCGTGCCATTGATAAAGCCACGGGAACGACCATCAGCACTGATCACCCGGCGCAGCAGGCACTCATTGCCGTCGTCGAGTTGATTATCCATCAGCCAGCGCTGAGCAGAAGGGGAGGACTTAAGCTGGAAGCGGGCGCAAAGGTCGGCCCGGCTGGCACCCTGACGCACCATGTCAGCATCGGCACGGCCGCCCAGACATAATCCCAGCGCATCAATCGCGATAGACTTACCGGCACCGGTTTCACCAGTGATTGCCGTCATGCCGCGTTGGAAATCAATGTCGAGCTCACGAACGATAGCGAAATTACTGATGGTCAGTTGGGCCAGCATAGGTTCACCTGTACGAATAAACACATATGGTTTTTCATACAGTATAAACTGGTTTTTTATCCAGTAAAGAGGTGAGGCCGGTTTTCAGAACAATTTTTTTGACCAGCCCAGTTTTGAACTCAGCGTATTGAAATAGCTATAGTTTTTAGGATGAATTAAATCAAGATGACCGGCACTGCGCCGAATCAGTACATCCTCACCTTCCTGAATTGGCAGCGCAATCTGGCTGTCACAGCTGATTTCCAGATCGTTACGGCGTGAAGAAAAGCGCAGACGAATGGTACTGCTGCTGTTAATGACCAGTGGCCGCGCTGACAGCGTATGCGGGAACATTGGCACCAGCACAATCGCTTCGAGTGATGGCGTCAGAATCGGGCCACCCGCAGAGAGGGAATAGGCGGTAGAGCCGGTGGGGGTCGAAATAATCAGCCCATCAGAGCGCTGGGAAAAGGCGAACACTTCATCGATGTAAACTTCAAATTCGATCATGTGCGCGACTTTACCGGGATGCAGCACCACTTCGTTGATGGCGGAGCCAATACGCGGTGAGCAGTCAGATTTGCACACCTGCGCTTCCAGCAGAAAGCGACTCTCGACGAAATAGTTACCCTGCAGCACCTCATCCAGCTGTTGCTGCGCATTGTCCGGGTCAAGGTCGGTGAGAAAACCAAGGTTACCGCGGTTAATGCCAATCACTTTAATGTCATAGCGCGCCAGCACCCGCGCGGCGCCCAGCATGTTACCGTCACCGCCCACGACGACCGCTAAATCAGCCTGCTGACCAATCTCCGCCAGCGTGCCGGTCTGCACGTCGTGAAGCGACAGCTCCTGCGCAATCTGCTTCTCAACGATCACTTGATAACCTTTGGCTGTCAGCCAGCGCCAGAGCATCTCATGCGTGGTTAACGCGGTGGGATGGCGCGGATGACCCACGATACCAATGCAGTTAAAGTGTTTGTTCATCTGGTCGGTGTTCCTTATAAGCCAAAACGGCAAGGCAATGTGATAGGTTCCCTTGAATCCGTCATACCAATCCCCATAATAAGCCAACCAGCGAAATGAATGTGCAAAACGCGGAGAAATTCATGAGTAGTAAAGAACAGAACACCCCAAACGAGCAAGTCTCAGACGAAATTCAGCAGGATCAGCAGCAACCTCAGGAAGCGGAGACAGCAGCAGAGGTGGATCCGCGTGATGAGCGTATTGCTCAGCTCGAAGCTGAATTAGCGCAGTCGCAGACCGGTGTACGCGATGCCCAACTGCGTGCGCAGGCTGAGGTTGAGAACATTCGTCGTCGTGCCGAGATGGACGTTGAGAAGGCGCACAAGTTTGCGCTGGAGAAGTTTGCCAACGAACTGCTCCCGGTCATCGACAGCCTGGAACGTGCGCTGGAAGTGGCCAATAAAGAGGACCCACAGCTGGCATCCATGATCGAAGGGATTGAACTGACGCTGAAGGGCCTGCTCGGTGCCGTGCGTAAGTTCGGTGTTGAAGTGGTCGGCGAAACCGGCGTGCCATTCAACCCTGAAGTCCATCAGGCGATGTCGATGATGGAGTCTGAAGAATTTGAACCTAACCATGTCATGCTGGTGATGCAGCGTGGCTATACGCTGAATGGTCGCCTGCTGCGCCCGGCGATGGTTGCGGTTTCTAAAGCTAAAAGCTGATTCAACCTGAATCCTGTTACACGGCCGCGCACTGACGCGGCCGTGTGCGTTTGGGCGCTATTCAGGTAAGACCGGCGTCCAGTCCACCGGCTTTTTACCGGCAGCGCTCAGCAGTTCATTGGTCGTTGAGAAGTGTTTGCTGCCGAAAAATCCACGGTGCGCGGAGAGCGGCGAGGGGTGCGGCGCCTGCAGCACATGATGGCGCTTGCGATCGATAATGCTGCCTTTCTTCTGCGCATGTGAGCCCCACAGCAGGAAAATCACCCCTTCACAGTGCTGGTTAATCGCCGCAATCACGTTGTCCGTAAAGGTCTCCCAGCCAAAACGAGCATGGGAATGGGCTTTACCCGCCTCAACCGTTAACACCGTGTTCAGCAACATCACCCCCTGTTTTGCCCAGCTCTCAAGAAAGCCGTGATCGGGTTTTTGGAAGCCGGGAATATCCTGCATCAGCTCTTTATAGATATTCTGCAGTGAGGGCGGTACCTGAACGCCCGGCAGCACCGAGAAGGCGAGTCCGTGCGCCTGATTCGGCCCGTGATAGGGATCCTGCCCCAGAATCACGACGTTGACGTCACCGAGTTCCGTCAGGCGAAACGCATTGAACACATCTTTCTGCGGCGGATAGACGGTTACACCCGCGGCGCGTTCATCGGAGACCTGCTTCAGCGTCTCAATAAAATAGGGTTTCTCTTTCTCTTCAGCCAGCACGTCGTGCCAGGTCAGCTTTTCAGCCATGTTTAACTCCCTTAACGTTAGTGGAGTAAGCTTAGCCGTTCCTGCCGCTGACCTGAAGGCAAAAATAATTTGAAAAATACAAATTATTTTTAGCTGGCAGGCATTTGGAGATCAATGGGTTAGCTAAAAAGCGCGCTGAATCGCTGATTAATATTGATACAGGTCAAGGCTGTGTCGAATGAACGATGGTATACCGGGGCCTCAAATTTGATTTATTCACGTATTATCCGGGAGACGCAATCATGATCACTGGTATCCAGATCACTCAAACTAACAATTCACAACTTCTGAACTCCTTCTGGCTGCTGGATGAAGAGAAAGCTGAAGCGCGTTGCCTGTGTGCAAAAGCGGGCTATGAAGAAGATCAGGTTGTCGCCATCAGCGAACTGGGCGAATTCGCTTACCGTGAAGTGCCGGTAGAAATCAAACCTCAGGTACGCGTTGAAGGCGGACAGCATCTGAACGTCAACGTTCTGCGTCGCGAAACACTGGAAGATGCGGTAAAACATCCTGAAAACTATCCGCAGCTGACCATTCGTGTTTCAGGCTATGCCGTGCGTTTTAACTCACTGACGCCAGAGCAACAACGCGACGTGATCACCCGTACCTTTACCGAAAGTTTGTAAGCCGCCTGAATTATCGGGTGCTGAAAATTAGCGCAAAGCGCACACAGCAATTTTTATTAATATTATGAAAGAGATAAGCAGTTAATTACCCGGCATGCGGATGCCAGTTTTGTGAAGAAAGGGAACTGGCAGAAAAAACATTCTGAAAAGGCCGTAACTGATTATCAGATAAAAAAAATCGCCTCCTGTGAGGCGATTTTTTTATGCGTGTGATGTTTTATTCCGCATTCTCGTTAGCTGGCGTCGTACCGCTTGCCTTGCGGCGTTTGCCGACGTTTTTGGCATCACGATGGCGTTTTTTCACGCGCGGCTTTTCTGTTTCGCTCGCTTTCTTCTCGGCACGCTTTGCCAGCACCTTTTTCGACGGTTTACCCGTGGTTTTAGCACCAGGCGCACGCGTCTCAGGACGCAGCTCATCAATCACACGCGCTTTGATCGGCTCGTTCACGTAGCGTGTGATTTTGCCCAGCAGAACGAAGTCGTGCGCTTCAACCAGTGAAATGGCGATGCCTTTGCGGCCCGCACGACCGGTACGACCGATGCGGTGCAGATAGGTATCGGCGGTACGCGGCATGTCATAGTTGAAGACGTGGCTGACATCTTCAACATCAATACCACGGGCGGCGATATCCGTTGCTACCAGCACGTTAACGCGTCCTTCACTCAGACGCTTAATCGCTTCGTTACGCTTGGCCTGCACCATTTCACCTTCAAGATAGCTGCTACGAATCCCCGCTTCGTGCAGCCAGCTCACCAGTTCATGCAGACGTTCACGCTTACGTACGAACACAATGCTGCGCGTTACATCCGGCTGCTTCAGCAGATGAATCAGTAATTTGGTTTTATGCTGCAGATCATCAGCGCGGTAGTACCACTGCTGGATCTTTTTGCGCTCGCGACGGCTCGGATCCGCTTCCAGTTCAACCGGTTCGTTCAGCAGACGTTCGGCGAAGTCACGGATATTGTCGCCTTCCAGCGTGGCGGAAAACAGCATGGTTTGCTTGCGCCAGCGCGTTTCAGCCGCGATGGTTTCGATATCCTGAGCAAAGCCCATATCAAGCATGCGGTCCGCTTCATCCAGCACCAGCGTTTCTACGGCGCGGCAGTCAAAGTTCTCTTCTTTGATGTACTGCAGCAGACGTCCGGTAGTCGCGACCACGATATCCTGGTTTTCGCTGAAGACTTCGGCATGGTTCATGTAAGCCACGCCGCCGGTGATCGTGGCGATGTCCAGATGCGTATGTTTCGCCAGCTCACGCGCATGATCGGCAACCTGCATCGCCAGTTCACGGGTCGGGGTCACAATCAGGATGCGTGGTGGTCCGGATTTCTTGCGCGGAAAATCAAGCAGGTGCTGCAGCGCCGGTAACAGATACGCGGCGGTTTTCCCGGTTCCTGTAGGTGCCGAACCCAGAACGTCACGGCCCTCCAGCGCGGGCGGAATTGCAGCGGCCTGGATCACTGTTGGGCGCGTAAAGCCTTTTTCCTGCAACGCTTGTAGCAGGCTTTCGTCGAGTTCGAGTTCGGAAAATGTGGTTACTGTCATGGTCTACCTCAGTTTGGGGCGCTGATTATAGACAGATCAGACTGAATCTTCATCTGTTAATCCGTTTCCGCTGCGCCTGGGGTTGTCTGCTGCGTGAATTCCCACTGTCGTCACGTTACACTCATGCGCTGCCGTGCGGCAGGAAAAAACGATGGTAGTGACGAATGATGCAGGATAAGCCGCGTGAACGGCCTCAGTTAAACAAGAACGGATTTACCTTTAAACAATTTTTTGTTGCCCACGATCGCTGTGCGATGAAAGTGGGCACCGATGCCATTCTGCTTGGTGCCTGGGCGCCGGTCGCCGGAGTCAGACGCATTCTGGATATTGGCAGTGGCAGCGGGTTAATCGCACTGATGCTGGCGCAGCGCACGCCGTCACAGGTCCAAATCGATGCGGTGGAGTTAGAACCTGAAGCCGCACAGCAGGCGCAGGAGAATGTGCAGCAGTCGCCGTGGCCTGAACGTATTCAGGTTCATCAGCAGGATATCGCCAGCTGGGCTGAGCAGTGCGATAAACGTTACTCGCTGATTGTCAGCAATCCCCCTTATTTTACGCCGGGCGTAGCCTGTTCTACCGTGGCACGGGACAATGCACGCGCGACAGCCTCGCTCGATCATCAGACGCTGTTACGCAGTGCAGCCTTATTAATTGAAGAAGAGGGGATGTTCTGCGTGGTGCTGCCCCTCGATATTGGGCAGACGTTTATCACCCTGGCGCAGGCCGATGGCTGGCATCTTCGTTTCCGGCTGGACGTGGCGGAATATGCCCATCGTCCGCCACACCGCGTCGTACTGGGTCTGTCGCCGCAGGCTGGGGAAACGCTGCTGGAGCGTCTCGCAATCCGCGCACCAGACACCCGCTATTCCGATGAGTGGTGTAGCCTGACGCAGGACTTTTACCTCTTCATGTAACCCGGTGGGGTCAGAATAGTCGGCAGCGCTTCTGGCAGTAAGTCCGGATAGTCACGGATATAGTGCAGGCCGCGACTCTCTTTTCGCTCCAGCGCGCAGCGCACCATCAGGTCAGCGACCTGCACCAGATTCCGCAGCTCCAGCAGATTATTGGAGAGGCGGAAGTGGTGATAATACTCATCGATCTCCTGCTGAAGCAGATTGATGCGGCGTAACGCCCGTTCCAGCCGCCGGGTGGTGCGGACGATTCCCATGTAATCCCACATGAATAACCGTAACTCGTGCCAGTTATGCTGGATCACTACGCGTTCATCGGCGTCATCAACCTGACTCTCATCCCATGCAGGAAGGGCAGTGACGGCTTCAATGCCGGGCAGGGTACGCATCAGCTCCTCTGACGCGGACCAGCCATACACCAGACACTCCAGCAGCGAATTGGAGGCCATGCGGTTAGCGCCATGCAGGCCGGTATAACTCACTTCACCAATGGCATACAGGCCACTGACGTCGGTCTGACCGTGCTGATCGACGACGACGCCACCGCAGGTGTAGTGCGCGGCAGGCACAATCGGAATCGGCTCTTTGGTCAGGTCAAAGCCAAAAGTCAGCAACTTCTCATAGATCATCGGGAAATGTGCGCGCACAAATTCTTCAGGCTGGTGGCTGATATCCAGATACATACAGTCAACGCCCAGCCGTTTCATCTCGTGGTCGATAGCGCGGGCAACAATATCGCGCGGGGCCAGTTCGGCGCGTTCATCGAAGTCGGGCATAAAACGACTGCCATCGGGACGTAACAGCCAGGCGCCTTCTCCGCGTAACGCTTCGGTTAACAGGAAATTCTGCGCCTGCGGATGAAACAGGCAGGTCGGATGAAACTGGTTAAATTCCAGATTGGCTACCCGGCAACCCGCGCGCCACGCCATCGCGATGCCATCACCAGAGGCGATGTCAGGGTTAGTAGTATATTGATAGACTTTGGCGGCCCCGCCCGTTGCAACGACGACGGCCCGCGCCCGACAGGTTTCGACCTGCTCGCGATTGCGATTCCAGATCCACGCACCCACCACTCGCCGAGCGCCAGGCAGGCCGATTTTATCTGAAAGAATCAGATCGACCGCGTTGGTGCGCTCCAGAATCCGGATGTTAGGGTGGCTTAATGCCTGGCTCACCAGCGTGGTTTCTACCGCATGGCCGGTGGCGTCAGCACTGTGCAGAATGCGGCGATGACTGTGGCCGCCTTCGCGCGTCAGGTGATAGCGCATGTCACCCGCCGCCTGCGGATCGAGATCAAACGCAACGCCGTTGTCGATCAGCCACTGCACACAATGCCGGGCATTACTGGCAATAAACGACACGGCCTCACGGTCGCATAATCCCGCGCCGGCAATCAGGGTATCTTCGATATGTGACTCGATGCTGTCCGTCTCATCAAATACCGCAGCAATACCGCCCTGCGCATAAAGGGTTGACCCTTCATTGACCTGCGCTTTACTGAGGACGGTCACCTGATACTGTTTTGCCAGCCGTAACGCCAGCGACAGTCCAGCCGCACCGCTGCCCACAATCAACACATCACACTGATAATCCGGGTTCGCATTCATCATAATGTTTAATTTACTAAACAAGACCAGGCCTGAGCATAAGCCTAACAGGGATTTCTGTGAAGTATTTTAAACATCAGATGCGCGCGTTAATCTGACAATTATCTAAAGTCACCTATAATCAGTAAGTTAAAAACAGGCCGTTTCAGCCGTGGTTTTTTATAGCAAACTTATTAAACCTAAAGGATTTAATGATGAAAAAGCTGTTGTCATAGGTTACTCTGCCTGCGATTTACGCTCCTGACACTGAACGAAAACGAACAACCTGTGTTATCTCCATCGGAGCGGTAAATATCACGGCGGGAAGTGAACTTCGCACCACATCACAACTCTAAGCGCATGCTTGCTCAGAAACATGAGATGTGCTGGCAGTTACTTTATGCATATGAAAAATTTGGGGAGACATTACCTCGGATGAGCGAGCAGTTAACGGATCAGGTCCTTGTCGAGCGGGTACAGAAGGGAGATCAAAAAGCGTTCAACTTACTGGTGATTCGTTACCAGCATAAAGTGGCGAGTTTGGTTTCACGCTATGTTCCCTCGGGCGACGTACCTGATGTAGTACAGGAATCGTTTATTAAAGCGTATCGCGCACTGGACTCTTTCCGGGGCGATAGCGCGTTTTATACCTGGCTGTACCGCATTGCGGTAAACACAGCGAAAAATTACCTGGTTGCTCAGGGGCGTCGTCCGCCATCCAGCGATGTGGATGCGATTGACGCAGAAAATTTCGAAAGTGCGGGTGCATTAAAAGAAATTTCGAACCCTGAGAACTTAATGTTGTCTGACGAATTGAAACAAATTGTCTTTCGTACCATCGAGGCGCTACCCGAGGACTTGCGTATGGCAATCACCCTCAGGGAACTGGACGGTCTGAGTTATGAAGAGATCGCCGTCATTATGGATTGCCCGGTAGGCACTGTTCGATCACGTATCTTTCGTGCGCGAGAGGCCATTGATAACAAAGTTCAACCGCTTATCCAACGTTAGTGATAACGGCTACTGGAAGGGTACATAGGCATGCAGAAAGAAAAACTTTCCGCTTTAATGGATGGTGAGACCTTAGATAACGAGCTGTTTTCCGCCTTGTCTAAGGATGCAGAACTACAGAAAAGCTGGGCGAGCTATCATCTTATTCGCGATACCATGCGCGGTGATGTGGGCGATGTCCTGCATTTTGATATCTCTGCGCGCGTCGCTGCTGCTATCGAAAAAGAACCGTTGCGTACGGTTACCACGCTGATCCCTGAAGCTCAGCCAGAACCTTCCCGCTGGGAAAAAATGCCGTTCTGGAAAAAAGCGCGCCCGTGGGCTGCGCAACTGACTCAGGTGGGCGTAGCTGCCTGTGTGTCACTGGCCGTGATCGTGGGTGTTCAGCACTACAACCAGCCGCAGGGTAGCGCCACGCAGACCTCTGACTCTCCGGTATTTAATACGCTGCCGATGATGGGTAAAGCTTCACCAGTGAGCCTGGGCGTGCCGTCTGATGCCTTTGACACCAACAGTTCAAATCAGCAGGTTCAGGATCAGCGTCGTCGCGTGAACGCCATGCTGCAGGACTATGAACTGCAACGTCGTCTGCATGCTGATCAGCTGCAGTTTGAAACCGATGCGCCAAAACAGGCGCAGGTTGATGTTCCCGGAAACCAGTCATTAGGACAGCAGCAGCAGTAATGAAGCCGTTTTGGTATGCTGTTAGCCTGCTGACAGGCAGCCTGTTGTGGTCATCTGCCGCCCCGGCGCAAACTACTGCGTCCGGGGCGCTATTGCAGCAGATGGAGCAGGCAAGTCAGAACCTTAACTACGAATTTGCCTATATCAACGTCTCGCGCATCGGCATTGAATCGCTGCGTTATCGTCATGCTGTGATCGATAACCGGATATTCGCGCAGCTGTTGCAGATGGATGGGCCACGTCGGGAAGTGATCCAGCGTGGCAACGATATCAGCTACTTCGAACCCGGCCTTGATCCTTTCTCGCTCCCTGGCAATCACATTATTGACGCTTTGCCGTCGGTGATTTTTGCTGACTTCACCAAGCTCGCCACTGCCTACGATTTTATTACCGTGGGACGCTCGCGCATTGCCGATCAGATGTGTGATGTGTTGCGCATCGTGTCACGCGATGGCACGCGTTACAGCTATGTGGTCTGGCTGGATGTCGATACCAAGCTGCCGCTGCGCATCGACCTGCTCGATCGTGATGGTGAAACGCTGGAGCAGTTCCGCGTCATCAGCTTTGCGGTTGATGAAGGGGTGCGCAATCTGATGCAGGGGCTGGAGAAAGCGAATCTGCCACCGTCGCTGTCCGTGCCGAAAGGGGACGCAGTTACCGTCGCCTGGCAGCCAGGCTGGATACCCGCAGGCATGTCGCTGGTGTCGCAGAATCGTCGCACGCTGCCGGGGCTGAACAAAAATATTGAGTCGAAGCTCTACAGCGATGGTCTGTTTAGTTTCGCGATCAACGTGACGCCAGCTGATAAAAGCAGCACAACCCAGACATTGCGCACTGGGCGTCGTACGGTCCAGACCGTTGTGCGCAATAATAACGAAATTGCGGTGATCGGCGAATTACCGCCCTCAACCGCAAAACGTATTGCGGACAGCATCGACCTGGGGTCACAAAAATGATGAGAGAATGGGCCACCGTGGTGGCATGGCAGGATGGCATTGCCACACTGCACACTGAAGCAAAAACGTCCTGCAACAGCTGCCAGGCACGCAAAGGCTGTGGCAGCCATATGCTGAACAAACTCGGTCCGAAGAATGCTCACGTGATGCAGATTGCCAGCAGCAAGCCGCTGCAGCCGGGACAGCGCATTGAGTTAGGCATCAAAGAGAGCAGCCTGCTGGGTTCAGCGCTGCTGGTCTATATGACGCCGCTGTTTGGCCTGTTTGTGGTTGCCGGATTGTTTCAGTCGCTGTTCAGCAGCGATCTGGCGGCCGCCTGTGGCGCACTGCTGGGCGGCATCGGCGGTTTTATTGTCGCGAAAGGCGTTTCAATGAAATTTGGCGATCGCGAAGCCTTTCAGCCGGTCATTCTGAACATTGCCCTCCCTCCCGATGCGCTGCGTGTTGAAAGCGAAGCGTAATGTACGTCCAGGCCGCGCATCCCGCGGCCTTTGTCCGTTCTGCCTTGCGCAGATATCTGTTTCGCTTCCACCACGTTCCATTCTTTTATGCGCGGCGTTAACAGTGTAATATGCGTCGTCATTAATGAGGCTGACAGGATTGTGGGTAAAGAGCGATCTTCCTGAATGTGTCTGTGCTCAGATTTTCAACTGAATTTTAAGCGAAGATATCCCTATAAATGAAGCACATAAGAAATTTCTCCATCATCGCTCATATCGACCATGGTAAATCTACGCTCTCTGACCGCCTTATTCAGATCTGCGGTGGCCTCTCTGACCGTGAAATGGCTGCGCAGGTTCTTGACTCCATGGATCTGGAGCGGGAGCGTGGCATTACTATCAAAGCACAGAGCGTCACACTCGATTACCACGCGAAAGACGGCGAAACTTACCAGCTCAATTTCATCGATACTCCGGGCCACGTAGACTTCTCTTATGAAGTTTCCCGCTCACTGGCTGCCTGCGAAGGTGCATTGCTGGTGGTGGATGCGGGTCAGGGTGTTGAAGCGCAGACACTGGCGAACTGCTACACCGCGATGGAGATGGATCTGGAAGTAGTGCCGGTTCTGAACAAAATTGACCTGCCGGCCGCCGATCCCGATCGCGCTGCGCAGGAGATTGAAGATATTGTCGGCATCGATGCGGCTGATGCGGTGCGCTGCTCCGCTAAAACCGGCGTCGGCGTTCCGGACGTGCTGGAACGCTTAGTGCGCGATATTCCGCCGCCGGAAGGCGATCCGGAAGGCCCGCTGCAGGCGCTGATTATCGATTCCTGGTTTGATAACTACCTGGGCGTTGTCTCGCTGGTGCGTGTGAAAAACGGCACCATGCGTAAAGGTGACAAGATCAAAGTCCTCAGCACCGGCCAGGTCTATAACGCTGATCGCCTGGGTATCTTTACCCCGAAACGTGTCGATCGTAATGAACTGAACTGCGGTGAAGTCGGCTGGCTGGTCTGCGCCATTAAAGATATCCTCGGCGCACCGGTGGGGGATACCCTGACCACCGCCCGCAACCCGGCAGACAAAGCGCTGCCAGGCTTTAAAAAAGTGAAGCCGCAGGTTTATGCCGGTCTGTTCCCGATCAGCTCTGACGACTATGAAGCGTTCCGTGATGCGCTTGGCAAGCTGAGTCTGAACGATGCCTCGCTGTTCTATGAGCCAGAAAGCTCAACGGCGCTGGGCTTTGGTTTCCGCTGTGGCTTCCTCGGTCTGCTGCACATGGAAATCATCCAGGAGCGTCTGGAGCGCGAATACGACCTCGATCTGATTACCACTGCACCGACGGTAGTGTATGAAGTCGTGACCACCGGCGGCGAAATTGTTCATGTCGACAGCCCATCCAAGCTGCCGCCACTGAATAACATCGAAGAACTGCGTGAGCCGATCGCGGAATGTCACATGCTGCTGCCGCAGGAGTATCTGGGCAACGTCATCACGCTCTGTATTGAGAAGCGTGGCGTGCAGACCAACATGGTTTACCACGGCAATCAGGTTGCACTGACGTATGAAATTCCGATGGCAGAAGTGGTCCTCGACTTCTTTGACCGTCTGAAATCCACCTCGCGCGGTTATGCCTCGCTGGATTACAACTTCAAACGTTTCCAGCCTTCAGACATGGTGCGCGTCGACGTACTGATTAACTCTGAACGTGTGGATGCGCTGGCGCTGATTACTCACCGCGACAATGCGCCTTATCGCGGCCGCGATCTGGTTGAGAAAATGAAAGAGCTCATCCCGCGTCAGCAGTTTGATATTGCGATTCAGGCTGCGATTGGTAACCACATTATCGCGCGTTCAACCGTTAAACAGCTGCGTAAAAACGTTCTCGCCAAGTGTTATGGCGGTGACGTCAGTCGTAAGAAGAAACTGTTGCAGAAACAGAAAGATGGTAAGAAGCGTATGAAGCAGGTTGGTAACGTTGAGCTGCCACAGGAAGCGTTCCTCGCCATTCTGCATGTCGGTAAGGACAGCAAATAAGGATTTCCAATGGCTAATATGTTCGCCCTGATTCTGGCGATAGCGACGCTGATTACTGGCATCGTCTGGGTAATTGATCGTTTCAAATGGGCACCCGAGCGTCGCGCGAAACAGGCGGCGGCGCAGGCCCAGACCGGTAACGCGCTTGACAGCAAAACGCTGGCGAAAGTCTCTTCACAGCCAGGCTGGGTTGAGACCACCGCGTCCGTGTTCCCGGTGCTGGCCGTGGTTTTCATCGTGCGTTCGTTTATTTACGAACCGTTCCAGATTCCCTCTGGCTCGATGATGCCAACACTGCTGATTGGCGACTTTATCCTGGTGGAGAAGTTTGCTTACGGCATTAAAGATCCGATTACCCAGACGACGCTGATCCCAACCGGTCAGCCGAAGCGTGGCGACATTGCGGTATTTAAATACCCGAAAGATCCGAGCCTGGACTACATTAAGCGCGTTATTGGCCTGCCAGGCGATAAAGTCATCTATGATCCTTACAGCAAAACGCTGACGGTGAAACCGACCTGTGGTGATGATAAAGCCTGCGACACAGCGTTAGCAGTGACTTACACCGACGTTGAGCCAAGCAATTTTATTCAGACCTTTAGCGGCTTTGATGGCAACGAAACCGGCAACGGTTTTTATCAGGTGCCACAGGGCGATACCCTGCGCGGTGGTCTGCGCCTGGGAACCCGCAAAGAGACAATCGGTAACGTGACGCATGACATTCTGCTGGTTAACGAAGCGCAGAGTCAGGCAGGCATGTATTATCAGCAGCCAGGTCAGCCGCAGGCGAGCTGGGTCGTGCCGAAAGGGCAATACTTCATGATGGGCGACAACCGTGATAACAGCGCCGACAGCCGCTACTGGGGCTTTGTCCCTGAGCGTAATCTGGTCGGCAAAGCGGTCGCTATCTGGATGAGCTTTGAGAAACAAGAAGGTCAGTGGCCAACCGGCGTGCGATTCAGTCGCATCGGCGGTATCCACTAATAATTTTGTCTGATTAACAGGCAAATCGGGTGGCCTCCTCAGGGAGGCCACTGCACACCAAACGGAACGTGTTGGACTGCCAGCCCCGTTTGGTATGCAGAGTCACAGACGCAACAAAGAACTGGAATCGCATGAACCCCATCCTGATTAACAAGCTTCAGCGCAAACTGGGCTACACTTTTACTCATTCGGAACTGTTACAGCAGGCCCTGACTCACCGCAGCGCCAGCAGTAAGCACAACGAGCGCCTGGAATTTCTGGGCGATTCTATTCTTAGCTATGTGATTGCGAATGCCCTTTATCACCGCTTCCCGCGTGTTGATGAAGGTGACATGAGCCGCATGCGTGCCACGCTGGTGCGTGGCAATACGCTGGCTGAAATGGCTCGCGAATTTGATCTTGGCGAGTGCCTGCGCTTAGGGCCGGGGGAGCTGAAAAGCGGCGGTTTCCGTCGCGAATCGATCCTGGCGGATACGGTGGAAGCGCTGATTGGAGGCATCTTCCTCGACAGCAGCATCGAGCGGGTAGAGCAGCTGATCCTCGACTGGTATCAGACGCGCCTGGATGAAATCAGTCCTGGCGACAAACAAAAAGATCCCAAAACGCGCCTGCAGGAGTATCTGCAGGGACGTCATCTGCCGCTGCCAAGTTATCTGGTGGTGCAGGTGCGTGGCGAAGCCCACGATCAGGAATTTACCATTCACTGTCAGGTGAGTGGCATGGCCGAGCCGGTCGTCGGCGTCGGCTCCAGCCGCCGTAAAGCCGAGCAGGCAGCGGCTGAACAGGCACTGATAAAATTAGGTCTCGAATAGGTCTGTCGGGGTGACAGTGCCGGACCGGCGCTGAATCAATCACCCTCTGACGGCTCTATCCCGGCGTCAGAAGACGCTGAATGACACATGACTCAAATAGCACTCTTCGGCGCCGCATCAGGCGCTGAACAATTCAGGACTCGAATGAGCGAAAACGTTACTTATTGCGGCTTTGTCGCGATTGTTGGCCGACCGAACGTCGGTAAATCCACCTTACTGAACCAGTTGCTGGGGCAGAAGGTGTCGATCACCTCGCGTAAGCCGCAAACCACGCGCCACCGCATCATGGGCATTCATACTGAGGGCAACTATCAGGCAATTTACGTCGATACCCCCGGACTGCACATGGAAGAGAAGCGCGCCATTAACCGTCTGATGAACCGTGCAGCCAGCAGTTCTATCGGCGACGTAGAGCTGGTGATCTTCGTCGTTGAAGGTACCCGCTGGACGCCAGATGATGAGATGGTGTTAAACAAACTGCGCGACAACAAAGTGCCGGTTGTGCTGGCTGTGAATAAAGTCGACAACATCCAGGATAAAACCATTCTGCTGCCGCATCTGCAGTTCCTGAGCCAGCAGATGAACTTCCTTGATATCGTACCAATCTCTGCGGAGAGCGGCAAAAACGTCGATACCATTGCGGCCATTACCCGTAAGCATCTGCCGCAGGCCGATCATCACTTCCCGGAAGATTACATCACCGATCGCTCTCAGCGTTTCATGGCGTCAGAGATGATCCGTGAAAAACTGATGCGCTTCCTGGGCGCTGAACTGCCTTACTCGGTCACCGTGGAGATTGAGCGCTTCGTGACTAACGAACGCGGCGGTTATGACATCCATGGTCTGATTCTGGTCGAGCGCGAAGGGCAGAAGAAGATGGTGATTGGCAACAAAGGTGCCAAAATCAAAGTCATCGGAACAGAAGCACGCAGGGACATGGAAGAGATGTTCGAAGCGAAAGTGCATCTCGAACTGTGGGTGAAAGTGAAATCCGGCTGGGCAGATGACGAACGAGCGCTGCGCAGCCTGGGTTATACAGACGATCTCTGATTTAATGGAAGGCTGGCAACGCGCCTTTGTGCTGCATAGTCGTCCCTTCAGCGAAACCAGCCTGCTGCTCGACCTGTTCAGTGAAAACGAAGGGCGGGTTCGGGTGCTGGCCAAGGGCGCACGCTCGCGGCGCTCCCAGCTGAAAGGTGCGTTACAGCCTTTTACCCCGCTGCTGGTTCGCTGGAGCGGGCGTGGGGACGTTAAAACCCTGCGCAATGCCGAAGCGGTGTCGCTGGCTTTACCGCTCAGCGGCATTACGCTCTACTGCGGTCTCTACGTCAATGAGCTGGTCTCTCGCGTACTGCAGCCGGAATCGCCTTTCCAGGAACTCTTCTTCGACTATCTCAACTGCCTTCAGGCATTAGCCTCAACGCACGGCAAGCCCGAACCGGCACTGCGCCGTTTTGAACTGGCGCTGCTCGGTCACCTGGGCTACGGCGTCGACTTCCTGCATTGTGCCGGCAGCGGCGAGACGGTCAGCGACGACATGACGTACAGTTACCGTGAAGAGCGTGGCTTTATCGCCAGTCTGGTGGTTAATCAGCGCAGCTTTACCGGCCGTGAGTTGCACGCCCTGTGCGAACGTGAGTTTCCCGATGCCGACACGCTGCGCGCTGCGAAGCGGTTTACCCGTATTGCCCTGAAGCCCTACCTGGGTGGCAAGCCGCTGAAAAGTCAGGAGCTGTTCCGCCAGTTTATCCCGAAGAAAAAGCCCGAACAGGCAGATGAATAGCGCAGGGTGTACTGACGGTTTATAGTTGCGCGGTACACTCAACATCACGATGGAAAAGAAGTGAGGATGGTTATGGCTGAGTTGCTGTTAGGCGTCAATATCGATCACATTGCCACGGTGCGTAACGCCCGTGGGACAAACTATCCCGACCCGGTGCAGGCGGCGTTCATCGCCGAGCAGGCAGGCGCAGACGGCATTACAGTGCACCTGCGCGAAGATCGCCGTCACATTACCGACCGCGACGTGCGAATTCTGCGGGACACCATCCAGACGCGCATGAATCTGGAGATGGCGGTCACTGATGAGATGATCGGCATCGCCTGTGATATCCAGCCCCATTTCTGCTGCCTGGTGCCGGAAAAGCGTCAGGAAGTGACTACGGAAGGCGGACTGGATGTGGCAGGGCAGCAGGAGAAGATGAACGCGGCCGTACGACTGCTGCGTGACGCGGGCATTCTGGTTTCACTGTTTATTGATGCCGACCACCGCCAGATCGAAGCGGCCGTTGCCACGGGTGCGCCTTACATCGAAATTCACACCGGCGCTTATGCCGAGGCTCCCGAGGGACGAGCGCGTGACGCAGAGCTGGCACGCATTCGCCATGCCGCGACCTTTGCCGCCAGCCTGGGGCTGAAGGTGAATGCCGGTCACGGTCTGACCTACCACAACGTGCTGCCGATTGCGGCGCTGCCGGAAATGCATGAGCTGAATATCGGCCATGCGATTATCGGCCGTGCGGTGATGAGTGGCCTGCCGGATGCGGTCAAAGAGATGAAGCAACTGCTGCGTGAAGCCCGCCGCTGATGGCTATTCTGGGTCTGGGCAGCGACATCGTTGAGATTGAACGCATTGCCGACGTGATAGCGCGCTCCGGCGACAGGCTGGCGCGTCGGGTGCTGAGTGAAGCCGAATGGCAGCAGTATCAGGCGCACAAACAGCCGGTGCGCTTTCTCGCCAAACGCTTTGCGGTTAAAGAGGCGGCAGCCAAAGCCTTCGGCACCGGCATTCGCGGTGGTCTGGCATTTAATCAGTTCGAAGTTTACAACGATGCGCTGGGTAAACCGGGGTTACGCTTCTTTCAGCAGGCCGCTGACGTGGCAGAGAAGCTGGGCGTTAACCACGTTCACGTAACGCTGGCCGATGAGCGTCACTACGCCTGCGCCACGGTGATCATTGAAAGCTAGCCGTGCAGCAGCACGAACTTATCCCACAGCGCATCGCGTGATTCGGTGTGCTGTGGGTCAGTGATAATGGTGTTGTCGATGGGGCAGACCCGCTGACAGGTTGGCGCTTCATAATGCCCGACGCATTCCGTGCAGCGGCTGACATCAATCTCATAGATCGCATCGCCCAGTGAAATCGCCTGGTTCGGGCACTCTGGTTCACACATATCGCAGTTAATGCATCTGGACGTAATCAACAGCGCCATTTATCCCACCTGGTAACAATAGAAAAAACGCGGGTATTATACGCGCTGCCACTGATCAGACCAGCTTTTTCACCAGCGCTTCGCTGTGACGAATATGACTCGACGCACGTTCCGGATCGTTTTGCACCAGCGCCATAAACAGCAAATCGGTCAGGGCCAGCTGCGCTGTGGTCGAGGAGATCGCCGCGCTGCGGGTGCTCTGCTCTTCCGCCACCGTGTAAAGACAGTAGCTGGCACTCTGTTGCAGGGTGTTCGGCGTAAAGCCGGTAAACGCCACCACATCGGCCCCAACCTGAACCGCTTCCTGCGCCGCCAGATTAATCTCGCGCCGTTCCCCGGTGTAGGAGATGGCGAGCAGCACATCGCCTGGCCCCATCGCCTGTACGCTGGCCAGCAGGGCGTGCATGTCCTGTTCCGCCACCGCATTGATACCAATCTTCATCAGCTTCCAGGAGAAGTCCTTTGCCACCAGGCCCGATGCGCCGATGCCGACCAGTAAAATGCGCCGGGCATTTTTCAGCAGCTGTAACACATCGTTGAGCTTCTCTTCGCTATTGATATCCAGCGTGGCGCGGATCGCCGAGAGCTTTTCGGTCAGCAGCTTTTCGCCCACCATTTTAAGCGGATCGTCGCTGAGAATATGGTTATGCACGGTAATGGCATCCTTGTCCGCCAGTGACTCACTCAGAGCCAGCTTAAGCGCCGGAAAGCCTTTATATCCCAGCTTCTGAGCAAATTTCACCACGCTCGACTGGCTGACGCCCGACTCTTCCGCCAGCTTTTGCGAACTCAGGTGACGTGCCCGATCGGGTTGCGACAGTAAAAAATCCGCCAGCCGACGCTCGTTCAATGCCAGACGTGGATAAAGCTGGCGAATGCGCAGCAATGAACTCATGCCCAATCCTCATAATTCAGGGATAATCAGTGAAGAATAAACTATTCATCGGGCATTGTAGTCATCGGAATTAAAAATGACCGTCATCGCCGTACCGCCTGATGATGGCTACACTACTCTTTATCATCCCGGAATCAGCCGTTAAGGAGAGTTGTTTGACCAGGGGAACACAACGTCGCATCGTATTTTTCGACCTCGATGGCACTTTGCATCAGCAGGACATGTTCGGCACCTTTATGCGCTATCTGCTGCGTCGCCGCCCGCTTAATCTGCTGCTGCTGGTGCCGTTACTGCCGGTGGTGGGCATCGGCCTGCTGTTTAAAGGCCGCGCGGCACGCTGGCCCATGAGCCTGCTGCTCTGGTCAATTACCTTTGGCCGATCCGAGCAGACATTGCTGCGCCTCGAAGCCGAGTTTGCCCAGTGGTTTCGCCTGCGCGTAAAAGCCTTTCCAGTGGTACAGCAGCGCCTGACGGATTACCTCGGCAGTGATGACGCTGACGTCTGGCTGATCACCGGATCGCCACAGTCGCTGGTGGAGCAGGTCTATTACGACTCCGCGTTTCTGCCACGCGTGAAGCTGATTGCCAGTCAGATGCGTCGCGGCTGGGGCGGGCGTGTGCTGGCGATGCGCTGCCTCGGTCATGAGAAAGTGGCTCAGCTTGAAGAGAAAATCGGCACGCCGTTACAGCTCTACAGTGGCTACAGCGACAGCAAACAGGACAACCCGTTACTGTTCTTCTGTCAGCATCGCTGGCGTGTAACCCCGGCGGGTGAACTGCAACAGCTGGAATAAGTTTCGACACGCTCGCAGAGATCGCTATAATGCGCCGCTTTTCAGTCGCCCGGAGTGGTCAGCGTGAAACAACAAGATGAATACTGGATGCGCCATGCGCTCAGCCTGGCGCGCCGCGCCTGGGAGCAGGGCGAAGTGCCGGTGGGGGCCGTGCTGGTTCAGAACGACCGGGTGATTGGGGAAGGCTGGAACCGGCCCATCGGCCAGCACGATCCGACCGCGCATGCAGAGATCATGGCGCTGCGGCAGGGCGGTAAAGTACTGGAAAATTACCGCCTGCTGGATACAACGCTTTACGTCACGCTGGAGCCGTGTGTGATGTGTGCCGGTGCCATGGTTCACAGCCGTATTAGCCGACTGGTCTATGGTGCGCACGATATTAAAAGTGGGGCGGCGGGATCGCTGCTGGATGTGCTGGGCCATCCTGGCATGAATCATCAGGTTGAACTGCATAGTGGCGTGCTGGCTGAAGAGTGTGCCGCCATGCTGAGCGACTTCTTCCGTATGCGTCGCGAGCAGAAAAAAGCGCTGCGTCAGGCGCAACGCCAGGGTTAGTTCATGGCGATCTTCGGTTCGACCGCCGGGTAGCCCTTCGCCAGTTCGGCCTGGGCTTCAGCCTGCCGCGCCAGACGCTTCTCCTGCTCCTGCAGATAACCCACCAGGCTTATCTGATACTTGCGGATATTCTCCACGTAGTTATAGGCTTCATGCCCACGGGCATAGCCATAAGCTGTCTGAGTGTAGTAGCGCTTCTGGCTTAACATGGGCAGACGCAGCTTCACATCCGCCCAGCTGTCCGGATTACCGCCCTGGCGGGCCGTCAGTTTGCGGACGTCAAGCATATGGGCATAACCCATGTTATAAGCCGCCAGCGCAAACCAGATGCGCTCATCTTCCGGGATGGTCTGCGGCACCTTCGCCATCATATCCTGCAGATACTGACTGCCGCCGCGAATGCTCTGTTCGGGATCGGTTCGATCGCCCACATCCAGGCTATCAGCGGTGTTACGCGTCAGCATCATCATGCCGCGCACGCCGGTCGGCGAGGTAGCCTGCGGGTTCCAGTGCGACTCCTGATAGGAGATCGCCGCCAGCAGCCGCCAGTCGATGCTGGTGGCGTACTTCTCAAACAGCGGCTTGATGTCGGGCAGCGTATTGTCGATGGCGCGCAGGAACGTGCGGGTATCAACATAGTCAAAGGTGCCGACGTGACCGAGGTATTTCTCCTCCAGCCGCGCCATCGCGCCTTCTTCGCCCATACCATTAAAAAAGTCGAGCATTGCTGCATTCAGACTGTCGTCATCGCTGTGCCGCACATACCAGGTCACCGGCTCTTCATCGGTAACGTCGAACGCCACCGCCAGCTGCGGATAGATGCGCTGCAGCAGGGCGATGGTCACCGAGTCACCAATGGTGTAGTCGAGCTTGCCGTCGGCGACCGCTTCCAGCAGGGCCTTAGGACTCTGATCGGTGGAGATCGCCCAGTCCAGATCGGGGAACTGATTGGAACGGGCGCTCTTGAGCGTGGACAGATAGGCCGATCCGGACGCAACTGTCAGCCGCCCCTTTAAGTCACCGAGGTTTTTAGGGCGTGGCTTATCCACGCGATAGACCAGCTGTTGTGAAACGTTGTAGTAACCTGGCCCGGTCTGATAGCGCGTCAGGCGTTCATTGTTGTAGTTCAGGCCAGCGGCCAGCAAATCGGCTTTACCCTCGTCAAGATCATCAAACAGATCGCTCAGGTTAGGACGAACCGTCACCTTCAGTTTGACGCCAAGATAATCGGCGAAGCGTTTTGCCAGCTCATAATCCATACCGGCCGGTAACTGGTTAACTGTGTAGTACGTTAATGGGGAGTTGATGGTACTGACCCGCAGGACTCCCCGTGATTTAATCTGTGAAATCCTGTCCTGCCCACCCCCATACCAGGGAATGGATGGCCACAGCGCTAACGCTAACAGCACGGCAACCAGACCGATAAACAGATAATTAAATTTTAGGCGTTTCAAATAGTTATCTCTCGCTGGCTCTAAGGCCTCTGTCTTTTAAAGGCAGTATTTATCTTCTTTGAACTCCCAGAGCGAGGGGCATTTTGCGCAACAAAATCACACTGAGCAACTTTTATAGCAGCTTTTGCGCAAAATTCAGGCAAATCCGGGTTGCCAAAAATTGTGCGCAAACGGTTTCGTCGCGAGGTCGCTTTCTCTATAATACGCCCCGTTTTCCCTGTTGCGCCCAATCAAGCGTCGCCCGGCGCCCTGACGAGAGACTTATTAATGGAAATTCTGCGTGGTTCGCCCGCCCTGTCGGCATTTCGTGTAAACAAACTGCTGACCCGCTTTCAGGACGCTCATCTGCCGGTGAGTGATATTTACGCTGAGTACATCCATTTTGCTGATGTCAGTACGCCTTTAACCGCTGACGAACAGAGCCGCCTGCAACGCCTGCTGAAGTATGGTCCCTCTCTCGCTGAACATGCCCCACAGGGACGTCTGCTGCTGGTGACACCACGTCCCGGCACCATTTCGCCCTGGTCATCCAAAGCCACCGACATTGCTCATAACTGCGGCCTGCCGCAGGTACGTCGTCTGGAACGCGGTCTGGCTTTTTATGTGCAGGCTCCGCAACTGACAGAAGCGCAGTGGCAGACGCTGGGTACACTGCTGCACGATAGGATGATGGAAACGGTCTATAGCGATCTGGCCCAGGCTGAGCAGCTGTTTGCGCACCATACGCCGCAGCCGGTGAAGAGCGTCGATCTGCTGGGTGAGGGCCGTCAGGCGCTGGTTCAGGCAAATATCTCGCTGGGTCTGGCGCTGGCAGACGATGAAATTGACTACCTGGTGGCGGCATTTACCGCGCTGGGCCGCAATCCCAACGACATTGAACTCTATATGTTTGCGCAGGCGAACTCTGAGCACTGTCGTCACAAGATCTTCAACGCCGACTGGATTATCGACGGCGAGAAACAGCCGAAGTCGCTGTTTAAGATGATCAAAAACACCATGGAGCAGACGCCGGACTTCGTGCTCTCTGCTTATAAAGATAACGCCGCCGTGATGGAAGGGTCAGAGGTTGGCCGCTTCTTTGCTGACGCCGGCGAGAGCGAATACCGCTGGCATCAGGAAGCCGCGCACATCCTGATGAAGGTGGAGACGCATAACCATCCAACGGCCATCTCGCCGTGGCCTGGTGCCGCGACCGGTTCCGGTGGTGAGATCCGTGATGAAGGCGCAACCGGACGCGGCTCCAAGCCCAAAGCGGGCCTGGTTGGATTTTCGGTCTCTAACCTGCGCATTCCGGGCTTTGAACAGCCGTGGGAAGAGGACTTCGGCAAACCAGCCCGCATCGTCAGCGCGCTGGAAATCATGACCGACGGTCCCCTGGGTGGCGCTGCGTTTAACAATGAATTTGGTCGTCCGGCGCTGAATGGCTACTTCCGTACCTATGAAGAGCAGGTCACCAGCCACAACGGCACCGAGCTGCGCGGCTATCACAAGCCGATTATGCTGGCGGGCGGCATCGGTAACATCCGTGCCGATCATGTGCAGAAAGGCGAAATCACCGTCGGCGCGAAGCTGGTTGTGCTGGGTGGACCGGCTATGAACATCGGCCTGGGCGGCGGCGCAGCATCATCCATGGCCTCGGGCCAGTCTGATGCCGATCTCGACTTCGCCTCGGTTCAGCGTGATAACCCGGAAATGGAACGCCGTTGCCAGGAAGTGATCGACCGCTGCTGGCAGCTGGGCGATGAGAACCCGATTCTGTTTATTCACGACGTAGGCGCGGGCGGCCTTTCCAACGCCATGCCGGAGCTGGTCAGCGATGGTGGCCGCGGTGGCCGGTTTAACCTGCGTGACATCCTGAGTGACGAGCCAGGCATGAGCCCGCTGGAAGTCTGGTGTAACGAATCACAGGAACGTTATGTGATGGCCGTCGCGCCCGATCAGCTGGCACAGTTTGAGGCGATCTGCCAGCGCGAACGCGCTCCGTTCGCGGTGATTGGTGAAGCGACCGAAGAACTGCACCTGAGCCTGGAAGATAGTCATTTCGATAATAAGCCAATCGACATGCCGCTTGACGTGCTGCTGGGCAAAACGCCGAAGATGACGCGTGATGTGGTGACACAGCAGGCACAGGGGACCGAACTGCAGCGCGACGGCATTACGCTGGTCGATGCGGTGAATCGCGTGCTGCATCTGCCTGCCGTAGCGGAGAAAACCTTCCTGATCACCATCGGTGACCGCAGCGTGACCGGCATGGTAGCGCGCGATCAGATGGTCGGCCCGTGGCAGATCCCGGTTGCCAACTGTGCGGTGACTACCGCCAGTCTCGACAGCTACCACGGCGAAGCCTTTGCCCTGGGCGAACGTTCTCCGGTTGCGCTGCTGGACTTCGCGGCGTCGGGCCGTCTGGCGGTGGGTGAAGCACTGACTAACCTGGCGGCAACGCAGATTGGTTCGCTGAAACGCGTGAAACTCTCGGCTAACTGGATGTCTGCAGCCGGTCATCCGGGCGAAGATGCCGGTTTATATGCGGCGGTGAAAGCGGTCGGCGAAGAGCTTTGCCCGGCGCTGGGGATCACTATCCCGGTCGGTAAAGATTCGATGTCGATGAAAACCCGCTGGCAGGAAGGCACCGAACAGCGTGAGATGACCTCACCGCTGTCGCTGGTGATTACCGCGTTTGCCCGCGTCGAAGATGTTCGTCGTACCGTCACGCCACAGCTGCAGGCCGATCAGGATAACCTGCTGCTGCTGATTGACCTGGGCAACGGCGCGAATACGCTGGGCGCAACCGCGCTGTCGCAGGTCTATCGTCAGCTCGGCGATAAACCTGCCGACGTGCGTAATGCCACACAGCTGGCGGGCTTCTTCAATGCAATTCAGGCGCTGGTGGCTGAGCAGAAATTGCTGGCCTACCACGACCGCTCTGACGGTGGCCTGCTGGTGACGCTGGCCGAGATGGCGTTTGCCGGTCACTGCGGTATCGACGTTGATATCGCCTCGCTAGGCAACGATGCGCTGGCTGCTCTGTTTACCGAAGAGCTGGGCGCGGTGATCCAGATGAATGCCGCCGATCGCGCGGCGGTTGAGCAGATCCTGGCGGATCACGGCCTTGCCGCCTCGACGCATCTGCTGGGCAGCGCACAGCCGGGCGATCGCTTTGTGATCCGTGCCGGTGACAGCGCGGTTTACAGCGAAAGCCGTACCACGCTGCGCACCTGGTGGGCGGAAACCACCTGGCAGATGCAGCGCCTGCGTGACAACCCGGCGTGTGCCGATCAGGAGCATGAAGCGAAGAAGAACGACAGCGACCCTGGCCTGAACGTGAATCTGACCTTCAATCCGCAGGAAGATGTGGCGGCGCCGATGATCGCTACGGGCGCACGTCCACGCGTCGCGGTGCTGCGTGAGCAGGGCGTGAACTCACACGTCGAGATGGCCGCCGCCTTTGACCGGGCTGGCTTTACCGCCATTGACGTTCACATGAGCGATCTGCTGGCCGGACGTCGCGGATTGGAAGAGTTCCAGGCGCTGGTGGCCTGTGGCGGCTTCTCTTACGGTGATGTGCTCGGTGCCGGTGAGGGCTGGGCGAAATCGATTCTGTTCAACCCGCGCGTGCGTGACGAGTTCGAAACCTTCTTCCACCGTCCGCAAACCCTGGCGCTGGGCGTCTGCAACGGTTGCCAGATGATGTCCAACCTGCGCGAACTGATCCCGGGCAGCGATCTCTGGCCGCGCTTCGTGCGTAACCAGTCTGAGCGCTTTGAAGCACGCTTTAGCCTGGTCGAGGTGGCCGCCAGTCCGTCACTGCTGCTGGACGGCATGGCCGGTTCGCATATGCCTATCGCGGTTTCGCACGGTGAAGGCTTTGTCGAAGTCCGTGATGCGACGCATCTGGCAGCGCTGGAGTCGAAAGGGCTGGTGGCACTGCGCTTTGTCGATAACTTCGGCAAGGTGACAGAAACCTATCCGGCTAACCCGAATGGTTCTCCTAACGGCATTACCGCCGTGACCAACGAAAGTGGTCGCGTCACCATTATGATGCCGCATCCGGAGCGCGTGTTCCGTACCGTCAGCAACTCCTGGCATCCGGCTGAGTGGGGCGAAGACAGTCCGTGGATGCGCATTTTCCGCAATGCGCGCAGGCAGCTGGGTTAATTTAATCCACTGAAATGAACAGGAGGCCAGCGTGCCTCCTGTTCTTTTTTGCGCCGCTGTTGGCAAATGGCGACAACAGAGTCATTGCACTGTCGCTGCATGGCGACATTTATCTCGTTGATTTTTAATGTGTGCTTATCAGACTGGTTTTAGTGTCGCCTTACGGAGACAGACAGCCTGTGCTGATATAAGATTTTTCGCGACAGTCAGCGGGCGGGCCTGCTCAATTTGCTGAAAAATATAATGATTTATTTTCTGGCATGGAACTTGCTATACTGATGCAGCTGCTCATTCACCTGTTTATGATTGCCCCGCTTAGCGGATAAGAGCTCATAAAGCCCGAATGACGCACCAAACGGAGCCTGCCGTCCACCTGACCGATAATCGCTTGCGTTATCAAACACCGGACGTAACGTTGAGTAAGGCTCCACCCATTCTTACGCGATGCACTACGCGTCGTGCCAGCGGCAGGCCATTGAGCCTGCCGTTTTCTTTTGTTCCCCTTTCTTCCGCAGACAGAGTCCGCTAGCATCCAGACAGCGAATCTTAAGGAAGCGGCTGCGTGAAAAAATGGCGTTTATTTCCCCGTTCTCTGCGTCAGCTGGTGCTGATGGCGTTTGTCCTGGTGCTGCTGCCCCTGCTGGTACTGGCCTGGCAGGCGTGGGAAAGTCTCTCTGCATTAAGCGAACAGGCTGCGGACACCAACCGCAATACCTTTACCGATGTACGCAGAAGTGAGGCGATGGCGCGAACGGCAGTTGAGCTGGAGCGTAGCTATCGCCAGTACTGCGTGCTGGATGATGCCTCGCTGGCGCGCCTCTATCAGACTCAGCATACCCGCTACAGTCAGATGCTGAGCTCACACAGCGCCAGCCTGCCCGAACTGCCCGCATTCCAGACCTTACAGGCGACACTGCCGCTGCTGACGCCACTGAAATGTGACAATGGCAATCCGGTGCCGGTTGCCGCAGAGGCGCTGGATCGCTTTTCTGCGACCAATGCGCAGATGGTGCAGGACACGCGCGAGGTGGTCTTTTCGCGTGGCTTACAGTTGCAGCGCGAAATTGCCGATCGGGGCCAGTTTTTTGGCTGGCAGGCGCTGATTCTGTTTATCATCAGTCTGGCACTGATGACGCTGTTTACCGGCATGATTATCGGTCCTGTTAAGCGTATTGAACGGATGATCAACCGGCTTGGCGAAGGGCGGGCACTGGGTAACAGCGGGACATTTCGCGGTCCGCGCGAATTGCGATCGCTGGGACAGCGCATCGTCTGGCTCAGCGAGCGGCTTCAGTGGCTGGAATCGCAGCGTCATGAATTTCTTCGCCATCTCTCTCACGAGCTGAAAACGCCGCTGGCCAGCCTGCGTGAAGGCACGGAACTGCTGGCGGACGAAGTCGCCGGCTCGCTGAATGCCGATCAAAAAGAGGTGGTCACTATCCTCGACAGCAGCAGCCGCCATCTGCAGCAGCTGATTGAACAGTTGCTCGATTACAACCGCAAACTGGCGGATGGCCCGATCGCGCTGGAGCCGGTCAGCGTGGCGGAGATTGTGGAAGATGTCGTTAACGCACATGCGCTCTCGGCGCGCGCCAAACTGATGCAGACGGTCGTCGATCTTAAGGTCAATCACTGCCTGGCAGAACCGATGTTACTGATGCGGGTCATCGACAACCTCTATTCGAACGCCGTGAACTACGGCAGCGAATCCGGTACCATCTGGCTTCGCAGTCAGCAGCAGGGCGATCGGGTCTGGATTGAGGTCGCGAATAGCGGCTCGCCGATTCCGCCGGAAGAGCAGGCAATGATTTTCGAACCGTTCTACCAGGGCAGCCAGCAGCGTAAAGGGCCGGTGAAAGGCAGCGGGCTGGGATTGAGTATCGCCAAAGATTGCCTGCGCCGGATGCAGGGCGACCTGACGCTGGTCTCCTGCGATCAGGCTGACGTCTGTTTTCGAATTGAACTTAACACCACAGCCGGGAAAGTCTGACTGATGAAATATTTACCCGCTTTGCTGTTGAGCACGCTGACTACGCTGCTCCTCAGCGGATGTACGACCTCCCCGGCCACCTCCTCTTTGCCATCAGGCCATCAGGTGGCGGAACCCGAGGTCAGAATCGCTGATTACCTGGCGACCCGCTGCAGTGACCTGTGGCCGATAGAAAATAATACGGCGCTGGGTAACACCCTCTACTGGATGCGGGCGATCGACTGTGCCGAACGTCTTTCTCCCGCGGAGGCCCGTGCCGAAGCCCATCGCTGGCCGGCTGAAAACTGGTCGCGCGCCTTCAAGCAGGGCGTACTGATGTCCAACGGCAACGTGACGCCTGTTGAACGTCGTCGCTATGTTGAAGCCCTGGATCGCTACAGCAGCGATTTCCCGCAGTCCGTGCGCCCGCTGATTCAGCTGTGGCGCAGTAATCAGACCGCGCAGCTTGACCTCAGTGAAGCGCGCACCCGGTATGCCCATCTGCAGCAGAGCAGTGATACGCAGCTTGAGGCGATACGCCAGCAGATGGTGAAACAGCAGCAGCAGCTCAGCGACACGCAGCATAAGCTGGAGCGGCTGACTGACATCGAGCGTCAGCTTTCATCACGCAAAGCCCCGGATGTGTCTGACAGCGGTCACGGCACGGCACTGCCGCAGGATGAGGAGCAATGATGGTAAGACAAGCGGCAAAATTGCTGCTGGTGGATGACGATCCCAGCCTGCTGAAGCTGCTGGGCATGCGTCTTCGCAGCGAAGGATATCAGGTCACTACTGCGGCCAGCGGACCTGAAGCGTTGCGTCTGCTGCAGAAAGAGAAAATCGAGCTGGTGATCAGCGATCTGCGGATGGACGAGATGGACGGTCTGGCGCTGTTTGGCGAAATCCAGAAGCGCCACACCGGTCTGCCGGTGATTATCCTGACGGCGCACGGCTCCATTCCGGACGCGGTCTCTGCCACGCAGCAGGGCGTCTTCAGCTTCCTGACCAAGCCGGTGGACAAAGATGCGCTCTATAAAGCCATTGATGAGGCGCTGGCACAGCAGGCGCCGGTCAGCGATGACCGCTGGCGCGAAGCGATTGTCACCCGCAGCCCGCTGATGTTGAAGCTGCTGGAGCAGGCGCACATGGTGGCGCAGTCCGACGTCAGCGTGCTGATTAACGGTCAGAGCGGCACCGGTAAAGAGATGCTGGCGCAGGCAATTCACGCCGCCAGCCCGCGTAACGGCAAGCCGTTTGTCGCCATTAACTGTGGCGCACTGCCGGAGCAGCTGCTGGAATCAGAGCTGTTCGGTCACGCTAAAGGGGCGTTTACCGGCGCGGTCAGTGCCCGTGACGGTTTGTTTAAAACCGCTGGCGGCGGCACGCTGTTCCTGGATGAGATTGGCGATATGCCGCAACCGCTGCAGGTGAAATTGCTGCGGGTGCTGCAGGAGCGTAAGGTCAGGCCGCTGGGTAGCGATCACGATATTGAGATCGACGTGCGCATCATTTCAGCTACCCATCGCGATCTGCCAAAGGCGATGGAGAAGAAGGAATTCCGTGAGGATCTCTTCTATCGTCTGAATGTGGTGAATCTGAAGATTCCGGCGCTGCATCAGCGCACCGAAGATATCCCGCTGCTGGCTAATCATCTGTTACGTCAGGCGGCAGAAAGGCATAAACCGCAGATTCGCAGTTTTTCTGTCGATGCGATGAAGCGTCTGATGGCGGCCAGCTGGCCGGGCAACGTGCGTCAGCTGGTGAACGTGATTGAGCAATGCGTGGCACTGAGTTCATCGCCGGTGATTAGCGATGCGCTGGTGGAGCAGGCCTTAAGCGGCGAGAACAGCGCGTTGCCGACCTTTGCTGAGGCGCGCAATCAGTTTGAGCTGAACTATCTGCGTAAGCTGTTGCAGATGACCAAAGGCAATGTGACCAACGCCGCACGTCTGGCCGGGCGTAATCGCACGGAGTTCTATAAGCTGCTGTCCCGGCATGAACTGGACGCCAGTGATTTCAAAGAGTAGCGGGGGCGGCGAAGTGATACCGGGAGGTTGACTGATCAGGCCCGACGCAGAATGGCTGCAGTCAGCACAATCTGACAGCGCTTGCGGCAACCTGAAGAAACCCGGATATTACCGCCCGACAGCGCCAGTAACATTTATACTTGATAAACCCTCTGACCATGGAGGGAGTGAAAAAGGGTCTGACATGAAAAAGATTGATGCGATTATCAAACCATTCAAACTCGATGATGTTCGTGAAGCCTTAGCGGAAGTGGGCATCACCGGGATGACCGTGAGTGAAGTAAAGGGCTTTGGTCGCCAGAAAGGGCACACTGAGCTGTACCGCGGCGCAGAGTATATGGTCGATTTTTTACCTAAAGTGAAAATCGAGATGGTGGTGGGCGACGATATCGTTGATACCTGCGTCGAGACCATTATGCGCACGGCGCAGACCGGCAAAATCGGTGATGGTAAGATCTTCGTCTTCGACGTGGCGCGCGTAGTGCGTATCCGTACGGGTGAAGAGGATGAAGAGGCGATCTGATAACCTCTTTATCAGCATAAAGAAGCCCGCGCTGCGGGCTTTTTTTATGCTGGGACTTGGTGAGGTTGGCTTTGAAACCGAGCCCGCTCCGGGAACACGGTCAGATCGGAAAGACGCAAAACCCGCCATCCATGGCACGCTCGGCCCGCGACGTCCTGTCGCGGGACGCTTTCCTCCTCTGCCCGTGTTCCCTTCGCTTTAGACTTATGTGCGGCTGCCTGGTTTACATTGGATTTGTTGGCAATTTAAACACGCGCTGCGAGCTTTTTTTATGGCTCAATCACATACCTTTGTGCGGACCAAAGAGTTCGTAATGGATGTGTGAATCTGCCACACCGGCATCACGCAGTTGCGCTACCACATGTTGCATAAAAGGCAGCGGGCCACAGAGATAGAAGTGGGTGTCAGGTAAGGTGAGCCGAGCTGAAAGCGCGGTGATATCCATCAGACCCTGCGCGTCATAGCGACCGGCATCTTCAGCCGCGGGATCGCGGTACCAGACATGACTGACGAAATCGGCGAGCTGTGCGCCTGTGTCACGAACTTCCGCGCTAAACGCATGCTGTTTACCGTTCTCTGCGGCGTGCAGCCAGCTGACCGGCGCGCGGTGCTGGCTTGCTGCCAGCGCATGGAGCATCGCCAGCATCGGCGTCTGACCCACGCCTGCGGAAATCAGCGCGACTGGCGTGACAGGATCGACCTCAAGGAAGAAGTCGCCGTGCGGTGCGGCGAGCATCAGTTCATCACCCACCTTGCCATTCTGATGCAGCCAGCCGGAGACGGTGCCCTGCGCTTCACGTTTCACCGCGATGCGATACGCTTTGCCATTGCTGAGATGCGTCAGCGAGTACTGACGAATCTGGTGATGTTCGAAGCTGGCAGGCTGCAGGTGGACTGTCAGATACTGACCGGGCTTAAAGGCGGCGACCGGGCCGCCATCTACCGGCGTAAAGGTAAAGCTTTTAATCACATCGCTCTGCTGCGCAATTGCGCTGATGCGAAACGCCCGGGTGCCGCGCCAGCCGCCGGTTTGCTGCTCCGTGGCCTGATAAATTTCCTCTTCGCGATTGATGAATACGCTCGCCAGTACGCCGTAGGCTTTGCCCCATGCCGCCAGCGCCTCTTCGCCTGGATCCAGCAGCTCTTTAATGGTTGCCAGCAGATTTTCACCGACGATGGCGTACTGCGCAGGCTGGATATTCAGGCTGGTATGTTTCTGCGCAATCTTTTCCACCGCAGGCAGCAGCGCCGCCAGATTCTCCAGATTCGCGCCATAGGCACAGATGGCGTTGAACAGCGCTTCACGCTGATCGCCGTTGCGCTGGTTGTTCATGTTGAAGACGTTTTTGAGTTCCGGATGCTGCGACAGCATGCGGTCATAGAAGTGGGCCGTAAGCTTTGGGCCGCAGGCAGCGATGGCAGGCAGGGTCGATTTAACGGTAGCGATGGTGTGGGCATCAAGCATGGAATTAGCCTCTCAGATAAACATGTATTTTAAATGCATCTTATGGCCGCTCCGTCTACGGTGTAAATAACCCAATGAACTTTCTGGTTGTCTGAGTGGCAACTTTTTAGTGCATCATGAAAAACCTTCGTCACAGTCTGAAGAAAAATCGTGGCGTCTGAACGGGGTAAAAAGGTGTAAAAATGCCGAGCCAGCAGCCAGCCAATCGTTTGCGTAAAAAGAGGCGGTTCACCCTACCTTCACCTGTTAAAACGGTTTACACTGTGGGCCTTCGCCCCTGAAGGGGGGTAAATACCGTCAGAAAGTTAGCTGAGTCAGGAGATCCGGATGTTAAAGCGTGATATGAACATTGCCGATTACGATGCCGAGTTGTGGCAGGCAATGGAGCAGGAGACAGTGCGTCAGGAAGAGCACATTGAACTGATTGCTTCTGAAAACTACACCAGCCCGCGTGTTATGCAGGCGCAGGGTTCTCAGCTCACCAATAAATACGCTGAAGGCTATCCGGGCAAACGCTACTACGGCGGCTGTGAGTACGTTGATATCGTTGAGCAACTGGCGATCGACCGTGCAAAAGAACTGTTTGGCGCTGATTACGCTAACGTGCAGCCACACTCTGGTTCCCAGGCTAACTTCGCGGTTTACACCGCGCTGCTGCAGCCGGGCGATACCATCCTCGGGATGAACCTGGCGCACGGTGGACACCTGACTCACGGATCACCGGTTAACCTGTCCGGCAAACTCTATAACGTAGTGGCTTACGGTATCGATGAGACCGGTAAAATCGACTATGACGAACTGGCTGAACTGGCGAAAACCCACAAGCCAAAAATGATCGTTGGCGGGTTCTCTGCGTACTCCGGCGTCTGCGACTGGGCAAAAATGCGCGAAATCGCGGATAGCGTAGGTGCATGGCTGTTTGTCGATATGGCACACGTTGCTGGCCTGATTGCCGCAGAAGTCTATCCAAGCCCGATTCCACATGCGCACATCGTGACCTCCACCACCCACAAAACGCTGGCGGGTCCGCGTGGCGGCATCATTCTGGCGAAAAACGGCGATGAAGATTTCTATAAGAAACTGAACTCTGCTGTCTTCCCTGGCGGCCAGGGCGGTCCACTGATGCACGTTATCGCCGGTAAAGCAGTTGCCTTTAAAGAGGCGATGGAGCCAGAGTTCAAAATCTACCAGCAGCAGGTGGCAAAAAACGCCAAAGCGATGGTAGAAGTGCTGATCGAGCGTGGCTATGACATCGTGTCTGGCGGCACCCATAACCATCTGTTCCTGATCGATCTGGTGAGCAAGAACCTGACCGGTAAAGAAGCCGATGCGGCGCTGGGCCGTGCCAACATCACGGTTAACAAGAACAGCGTGCCAAACGATCCGAAAAGCCCGTTTGTGACGTCCGGTATCCGTATCGGTACACCAGCAGTTACCCGTCGTGGCTTCAAAGAAGCAGACGTGCGTGAGCTGGCTGGCTGGATTGCCGATGTGCTGGATAACATCAATGACGAAGCAACCATTGAGCGCACCAAGAAGAAAGTGCTGGATATCTGCAGCCGTCTGCCGGTCTACGCTTAATCGCTAACCTGTTGTGAGACAGAATAAAAAGGATGGCATCTGCCATCCTTTTTTATTGCCTGTCCCGCGGCGCTCTGCCAGAGTAGCGCCCACTCATGCTGCGAGGCAGCACACTTGCTGGAGGGAATATGGCAATCGGCTCCGCCAGATGGCTCGGATTGGGCTACTTCACTTACTTCTTCTGTTACGGCATCTATCTGCCATTCTGGGGCGTGTGGCTGAAAGGCACCGGCCTGGATGCTGAGAAGATTGGCCTGCTGCTTGGCTGTGGTATGGTCGCGCGCTTCGTCGGTAGTCTGCTTATCGCTTCTCAGGTTAAGAATCCCGGCCGGTTGATTACGGCGCTGCGTCTGCTGGCGTTGATGACCTGCCTGTTCGCCGCCGGTTTCTGGGTAGGTGAGCAGTGGATGTGGCTGCTGACTGTGATGATCGGCTTTAACCTCTTCTTCTCGCCGCTGGTGCCGCTCAGTGATGCGCTGGCCGCGACCTGGACACAGCAGATTGGGCTGGCGTACGGGCCGGTGCGGCTGTGGGGATCGCTGGCCTTTGTAATCAGCTCGGCGTTAACCGGCGTGCTGGTCAGTGCTTACTCCTCTCAGGCTATTCTGCTGCTGCTTTCCGTTGGTATCATCGCCATGCTCGCGGGCATGATGCTGAGACCGGCCACCCAGCCACAGGGTCATGAGCGTCAGAGTGCTGCGGGCGGCGGCTGGCAGGAATGGCGTGATTTGCTGCGTGAAAATGCAGTATGGCGATTTATGCTCTGCGTAACGCTGCTGCAAGGCGCGCACGCTGCCTATTACGGCTTCAGCGCTATCTGGTGGCAGGAGAGCGGCTACTCCGCCTCGACGGTGGGTTATTTCTGGTCGCTGGGCGTAGTGGCGGAAATTATCGTGTTCGCTCTGAGCAGCCGCCTGTTCCGCCGCTGGAACGCGCGTGACTTGCTGCTGCTTTCAGGCATCTGCGCGCTGATCCGCTGGGGCCTGCTGGGAGCCAGCACCGCGTTGCCGCTGCTGATTGTGGCGCAAATCCTCCACTGTGGCAGTTTCACCGTCTGTCATCTGGCGGCGATGCGCTTTATCGCGGCGCGGCAGGGGGCGGAAGTGATCCGGCTACAGTCGCTCTATTCCGCGCTGGCGATGGGCGGGGGTATTGCAGTAATGACCATGATCTGCGGCGTGCTGTTCGCGCATCTGCAGGGGCATCTTTTCTGGGTGATGGCACTGGTGGCCCTGCCCGCACTGTTCCTGCGTCCCGGCTACGACTCCAGTAAATAACGAATGCGCTGCTGATGGTGCAGCGTCAGCGGCAGTTCCGCATGCACCAGCGGCGGAGAGAATAAGGGCAGCGAAGTAGGGTAGGGCGAAATGATGATGTCGACATCCCGCGGCGCGCCGTCCCGCTGAAACTGCTTTACGTCCAGGTAGGAAATATTGACAGGCAGCAGCGTGATCTCCCGGATCTGCTGCTCCACGTCCTGCTCCAGATCGGCATCGTCGCCGGTCAGGATCAGGACCTGTTTCTCCTGCAGCGCACTCTCCTGCATCAGCCAGGCGCCAAATATAATGGTGACTAAACTCACCTCTTCCGGCGTAAAAGTAATGTTGTAATGCTGCTCAAAAGCCTGCAGGGCCTGCTGAGTGGTGCGCAGCAGGCGAGGATAGAGGCGGCTGACATCCAGTGCGACGCTATTGTCGATACCGATAGTAAAGTGAGTGCGATCCAGCGCCTGCGCCAGATGCGGATAGAGCTGGTGCAGCAGTTCGTCGCGGTCAGCAAAGGTGATTTCGGCGCAGGCTTCAAAGTCATTGATCAGTTGCTGCGTCGCGTTCATCAACTGCTGTTCAGCAGGATGGGTAATCGCGTCCACGACCGGCGTATGAATCTGGCTGAACAGCAGCGTCCAGAAGTCGGTTTCACTGACGTGCGGGGCAAGATGGCAGCGTTTTCGCCAGTGATGTATCACATCTTCGGCGGCCTGCCGCTCAGGCTTCTGCTGCAGCCAGAGAGACTGTGCCTCACTGAACAGCACCGGCTGACGCTGGCACAAGCCATACTTCATAAATATCTGCAGAAAAAGCCGGTCACGTTCGCTGAAATCACGTTTCAGACGCAGGCTGCAGTGCTGAATCAGCGCCTGTAAATTGGTCTCATCCCACAACGCTTTTTCAATCTTCATGACCTTCAGGCGCTGACGCAGCGGCGTGGCAAAATGCTGGCAGACAAAGTCCTGCGATAAACGCAGACTGCGTCGCAGGTTGTGCAGCAGACAAAGGCGCCGGTCCAGCTCTGTACCATGAAGACGAAAGCTGCCATCCACCATCTGATGCAATTCCAGCTGGTGATATCGCTGTATCTCAAGGCCTACATCCGCGATATCCTGTCGGGCAACGGCAGGATCGATGCCATTCAGCTGGCAGATTTTTTCAAGCGTAAGCACGGGTGCGGGCAGAAACAGCAACAATAAAAGATGGCACTGACGCTGTGAACGGGTGAAGAGTGGTGCCAAAGGGGTAGCAGAACTCATCAATCAGATTTCCAGCAGGCTATTTTGAGCTAAGCGTAGTCAACCCGGTCAGCGCCCGCGCGGTTTACGCGGTTTATTTGCCGGAGGTTTAAGGCGGGTCACAAAATTTTGTTACTTATAGATTCTTTTCATCAGGAACGTTACTTTATAACATTATGAAACGCGCACTCTTTGCCTTACTGATGGTATTAAGTCCGGCTCTGCTGGCCCATCCTCACAGCTTCATCGACATGAAAACCGAACTGGTGGTGCAGAATGACACCTTCACCGGATTAAAGATGACCTGGACCATGGATGAGATCACCTCCGCCGACCTGCTGTATGACGCGGGCGAGGCGAAGCCAGGCAGCGTGGTGTGGAAAAAGCTGGCGGCGGGCGTGATGGCGAACGTACTGGGCCAGCACTACTTTTCTGAAATCTGGCACAACCAACAGCGGGTAAAGTTTTTGAATCTGCCAACGGAATATAATCTGTCGCGTAGCGGTCACAAAGCGGTGCTGGAGTTTGTTCTGCCGCTGGCGGAACCCCCGACGCTGGCCGGTCAGCGCTTTGAGATGCTGACCTTCGATCCCACTTACTTCGTCGATATGTTCTATGACAATCCCGGCGCGTTAACGCTGCCGCCGGCGTTGCAGACCCGCTGTAAATTTGCGCTCAATACACCAACACCCAATGACTCTCTGAAGCAGTATGCGCTGTCGCTGGATAAAGCCGATGCGCCTGCGGAGGAGATGGATTTAGGTCGCCAGTTCGCACAAACGGTGGTACTGACATGTCAGTAATCTCCGCCCCCCTGCGGGCTTCCCGGCTCTGGCCGCTGTGGTTGCTGGCGGGACTCTTCATCGGCGGCGCATTGCTGGTCTGGCTTTACTGGTCGCAGATTCTGCTGCAGAGCGTGTTGTGGCAAAAAGATCTGCACCGGCAGATGACCCAGCTGTTACAACAGGTGGCGGAGCAGCCCAACAAGGCGGGCCTCTCGCTGGTGATATTCAGCCTGCTCTATGGCGTGCTGCACGCGCTGGGTCCGGGCCACGGCAAAGTGGTGATCGCGACCTTTCTGGCAACTCATCCTGCAAAAGTGAAAACCAGTATCAGGCTGACGCTACTCGCCTCGCTGTTGCAGGGTTCGGTGGCGATTGGGCTGGTGACGGTGATGCTGGTGGTGCTGAAAACCTCGTCGCGCCAGCTGCATCTCAGCAGTTTCTGGCTGGAGAAGGGCAGTTATCTGCTGGTGATTGGGCTGGGCGTGATGATCGGGTATCGGGCGCTGCGTTCACTGTGGCGGGCATTGCGTCCAGCCCCGGTATTTCGTGCCTTCCGGCCCCACCATCAGCATGATGAGCATTGCGGCTGCGGGCATGCGCATCTGCCAACCCCGCAGCAGATGAGCGGCAACGTTAGCTGGAAAACCCAGCTGCTGGTGGTGGTGTCGATGGGATTACGTCCCTGCTCCGGCGCGATTATGATGCTGCTGTTTGCCAAAGTGATTGGCGTTTATGGCTGGGGCATTCTCTCTGCTGCCGTGATGGCGGTCGGCACGGCGCTGACCATTTCGGCGATTGGCCTGCTGGTGCAGCAGGCGCGCTCGGTGGCGCAACGGCTGGCACAGCCTGGTGCAGTCTCAGGCATCTCGCGACTATTGTTGCCAACGCTGGCCTTAACCGGTAGCCTGATTTTAATTGTGGCGGGCATCGCATTATGGCAGTCAGCACAGCTGACGGCAGGCGGCGGAATTCGACCTTTCTGATTATAAACGCAGCGGGAATAAAATTCCCGCGGTTATCCTTACCTCGCTAATTATCTCTTAATTCATCTCTTTATTTTTTTCTCAGGGCAGTTTAGTGGAGAAATGACTATTCCCTGTCTACGCTGTTAATACCAAAACGGCATTCCGCCGTCGGGATGATAAAAGATCAGAGCCGTTTTCTGTTTATTGCGAGGAGTATATTTCATGGCTGATACCCGTATTAATAATGGCTACACCGAAACGCTGGCGACCGGGCCGGCAGGACTACCGTTAAAACGTATTTCCTGGAGCGCGGTGTTTGCCGGTGTTATTTGTGCATTAATCGTTCATATCATTCTGACGCTGCTGGGAACCGCCATTGGTGCTACCACCATTGATCCGATGAAAGAACAGAATCCGCTGGACGGCCTTGGTACTGGCGCGCTGGTCTGGACGGCCATTGAAATGCTGGTCGCGATGGCGGCGGGTAGTTATGTTGCCGGTCGACTGGCACAGCGTGAAGGCGCACTGCACGGTTTACTGATGTTTGGCCTTAGCACAATTTTCACTATTTACCTGGCAATTGCGCTGGCAACCAGCGTATTAGGTGGCGCGATGAATATTGTGGGTTCAGGCTTCCAGGCACTGGGTAGTGGTATTTCCGCCGCTGCGCCTTCGGTCACTCAAATGGCAAAAGAAAAGCTGCAGGAAAATAATATTAATTTAGATAACCTGCAGAACGAACTGGAAACCACATTACGCCAGACTGGTAAGCCGGAATTACAGCCAGAGAATTTGAAGCAGGACGCAAATAAAGAAGCGCAGAATGCGGAAAACCAGGCTAACAACACCGCGAACCATCCGCAGACAGCCGATACCGATCTGACTAACTGGGTCAAAGGTGTGATGGATCGTCATTCAGATACCCTGCAGGCAGCCGACCGTGACGCACTGAAAAATATCATCAAAGCGCGTACCGGTAAAAGCGATGAGGAAGTGGATCAGATCGTTGCGAAAACCGAGCAGAGCTATCAGCAGGCCGTTCAGAAGTATAATGAACTGAAACAGCAGGCTGAGCAGAAAGCACGTGAAGCGGGTGAAAAAGCCGCTGCTGCGACCGCTAAAGCGAGCTGGTATGCCCTGATTCTGCTGATCATCGAAGCCGTACTGGCTGGTGTCATGGGTATGGTGGGTCGTCGTACTCAGCCTCGTCAGGTGCTGGCACACGAACGTCGTTAATCATCACTGATTAGCAGGCAATAAAAAAGGCGGCTGATAAGCCGCCTTTTTCTGTACTGAGACTTAGCGTTTTAACGCTTCGCTCAGCTCATCACGCATGTTCGACAGCATCGCTTTCACCACACGCGGGTTACCCGCGACCAGGTTACCTGACAGCAGATAGCCGTGGTTACCGGTGAAGTCAGTGACCAGGCCGCCCGCTTCACGAACCAGCAGTTCACCCGCCGCAAAATCCCACGGCTTCAGGCCAATCTCAAAGTAGCCATCTACGCGACCTGCAGCCACATAGGCCAGATCCAGCGCAGCAGAACCGGTGCGACGGAAGTCAGCGCACTGAGTGAAGAGTTTGGTCAGGATGTTCATGTAAGCAGGCGCGTGCTGCTTCATTTTGAACGGGAAGCCCGTTGCCAGAACGGTGCCATCCAGATCGCGGGCAATGCTGCCACGCAGACGATAGCCATTCAGCTGAGCGCCCTGGCCACGTGAAGAGGTGAACAGTTCATTGCGCATTGGATCGTAAACGACGGCGACTTCAGTGCGGCCTTTGATGCGCACCGCGATCGAAACAGCAAAGTGGGGCAGACGTTTGATGAAGTTGGAGGTGCCATCCAGCGGATCGATAACCCATTGAACATCCTGATCTTCGCCCGCCAGTTCACCGCTTTCTTCAGTGATGATGGTATGTTTCGGGTAAGATTTACGAATAATTTCGATAATCAGGCGTTCTGCTTCGCGGTCAACATTGGTTACGAAGTCGTTGCTGCCTTTCTGGCTGGCTTCGACGGCGTCCGGGGTTTCATAATATTTGGCAATTAAATTTCCGGCCTTGCGCGCTGCGCGCACGGCAATGTTGAGCATTGGATGCATCGGTATCTCTCGCTGGATGTTAAAGAACGGGGAAAACGGCGCGGAGTATAGCAGCGTGTTCGGTAAATGTCCTGCTTTATGTTACGATTCTCTCCACTGATTTTACTGACCCGTTTCTGAGTATCCCTAATCATGTTGCAAAATATTCGTATCGTGCTGGTCGAAACTTCTCACACCGGTAACATGGGCTCCGTTGCGCGCGCCATGAAAACCATGGGTTTAACCAACCTCTATCTGGTTAATCCGCTGGTCAAACCCGACTCACAGGCGATCTCCCTGGCCGCCGGTGCCAGTGACGTTATCGGCGACGCAAAAATCGTCGATTCACTGGATGAGGCAATTGCCGGATGCAGTCTGGTGGTCGGGACCAGCGCACGTTCGCGTTCGCTGCCCTGGCCGATGCTGGATGCACGTGAATGCGGCGTAAAAAGTGTGGAAGAGGGCCAGCAGGCACCGGTCGCACTGGTGTTTGGTCGTGAACGCGTTGGCCTGACCAACGAAGAGTTGCAGAAGTGCCACTATCACGTCGCGATTCAGGCTAACCCGGAGTACAGCTCGCTGAACCTGGCGATGGCAGTACAGATTATCGCCTATGAAGTGCGCATGGCATGGTTACAGTCGCAGGAGCAGGCCAGCCCGCCGCCAAAGTTTGAAGAATCGCCTTATCCGCTGGTGGATGACCTTGAGCGCTTCTATCAGCATATGGAACAGATGATGCTGAACAGCGGCTTTATCCGTGAAGCCAATCCAGGCCAGGTGATGAGCAAACTGCGTCGTCTTTATACCCGTGCCCGTCCGGAACGTGATGAACTGAACATCCTGCGCGGTATGCTTTCGTCGTTTGAAAAGCGAAAAAACGAGAAAAAAGAACCAGATAATAGTTGAGTAAATTACCTGGTTAAATACCTGACTAATTTACCAGGTTAAATAGTTGACCAATTTACTCGGGAATGTCAGACTTCATGGCATCTGTTGCTAATCCTCCGATAACCGGACGCTATTGAGGTCGTACGCTATGAGACTGACATCCAAAGGACGTTATGCCGTTACTGCAATGCTGGACGTTGCCCTTCACTCCCATGAAGGTCCGGTCCCGCTGGCTGATATTTCAGAACGTCAGGGCATCTCGCTCTCCTATCTGGAGCAGTTATTCTCCCGACTGCGTAAAAACGACCTGGTTTCCAGCGTTCGTGGCCCGGGTGGCGGTTATCTGCTGGGTAAAGCGTCAGACACCATCTCTGTCGGCGAAGTGATCACTGCGGTTGATGAGTCAGTTGATGCCACCAAATGCCAGGGTAAAGAAGGCTGCCAGGGCGGTGAGCGTTGTCTGACTCACGTGCTGTGGCGCGATCTGAGCGTGCGTATCAGTGACTTCCTGAACAATATTACGCTGGCTGAGCTGGTGAATAATCAGGAGATTCTGGATGTGGCCGATCGTCAGAATGCGATCGATAATCGTCGCTTCCAGAGCCCGCGTTCGCAGGAAATTAACGTCAACCAGCGCGCCTCGTAATCCCCGCTGTTGCGGCCCTTACTGCTAACGCGGTCAGGGCCGAATCTGCTATAAAGACGTATGATTTTCTATACGGAGCTGTAGCGCAATGAAATTACCGATTTACCTGGATTATGCCGCCACCACGCCGGCCGATCCGCGTGTAGCCAGCAAAATGATGCAGTTTCTGACGCTGGATGGCACGTTCGGTAATCCGGCTTCGCGATCGCACCGTTTTGGCTGGCAGTCTGAAGAAGCGGTCGATGTTGCCCGCAATCAGATTGCCGAACTGGTCAACGCCGATCCGCGCGAAATCGTCTTTACCTCTGGCGCCACCGAATCCGATAACCTCGCGATTAAAGGCGCAGCCCACGCCCATCAGGCGCGCGGTAAACATATCATCACCAGCCAGACGGAACACAAAGCGGTGCTCGACAGTTGTCAGCAGCTGGAGCGCGAGGGCTTTATCGTCACGTATCTGACGCCGGCAGCTAACGGCATTATCTCGCCTGAACAGCTGCGTGCGGCGCTGCGCGATGACACCATTCTGGTTACTCTCATGCACGTCAATAATGAAACCGGCGTGGTTCAGGATATCGCCGCCTTTGGTGAACTCTGCCGCGAGCGTGAGATTCTGTTTCATGTGGATGCGACCCAGAGCGTCGGTAAGTTGCCCATCGACCTCAGCCAGTTACCGGTCGATTTGATGTCCTTTTCGGCCCACAAACTCTATGGCCCGAAAGGCATCGGTGCGCTCTATGTGCGGCGTAAACCGCGCGTGCAGATTGCTGCGCAAATCCACGGCGGCGGGCATGAACGCGGAATGCGCTCCGGCACCCTGCCGGTGCATCAGATTGTCGGTATGGGCGAGGCCTATCGTATCGCGGCAGAAGAGCGCGAAACGGAGATGGCGCGTCTGCAGGCGCTGCGCGATCGTCTGTGGCAGGGCATCAGCACGCTGCCGGACGTTACCCTCAATGGCGATCCGCATCAGTGTGCGCCGAACATTCTTAACATCAGTTTCGCTGACGTTGAGGGTGAATCCCTGATTATGGCGCTGAAAGATCTGGCCCTCTCTTCCGGCTCGGCCTGTACCTCTGCCAGCCTGGAGCCTTCCTATGTTTTACGCGCGCTGGGCGTAAGTGAGGAGCTGGCGCACAGTTCGCTGCGCTTCTCGCTGGGACGCTTCACGACCGAAGAAGAGATCGACTACGCCATCGCCCTGGTGCAGAAGTCGGTAACCCGGCTGCGTGCCTTAATGAAATCCTGATACCCGGTCATAGTCCGGAAACTGCGCCAATATGGGCGCTTCGCTGGCAACGTCCAGCGGAATCTGTTATCAGGTCTCTGCGAAATACATTTAACATCTTATTAAAGCCGTCATAACAATCAGGCTGGATGAAACAGATAACGATTACGGAGCTTTTCGATGACCACACAACCCATGAACATTACGCTTAGCAGCCAGCCCGCTGATGCGCGCTGGGGCGAAAAAGCGATTCTGAGCAGCAACGACAGCGGCATGACGCTGCATCTGACCGGCGCGGATGCGCTGAATACCATTCAGCGTGCGGCGCACAAAATCGACAGCCAGGGCATCCGCCACGTGGCGCTGACCGGCGAAGGCTGGCACCTGGAGCAGTGCTGGGCATTCTGGCAGGGCTTCCGTGGCCCGAAAGGGCAGCGCCAGGTTGAGTGGCCAGCGCTGGGCGAACATGAGCAGGCGGAGTTTGATCGCCGTCTGAAAATCATCGACTGGGTCCGCAACGTCATTAACCTGCCTGCAGAAGATCTGGGTCCGGAACAGCTGGCGCATACTGCCGTCGATCTGATCAGTGAAGTGGGCGGCAGCGCCGTGAGCTATCGCATTACCAAAGGCGACGACCTGCGCGTTCAGGGCTATATGGGCCTGCACACCGTAGGACGCGGTTCAAATCGCCCGCCGGTTTACCTGGCGCTCGACTACAACCCAACCGGCGATGAGAATGCACCGGTATACGCCTGTCTGGTCGGTAAAGGCATCACCTTTGATACCGGCGGCTACAGCCTGAAGCAGAGCAGCTTCATGGACTCGATGAAGTCTGACATGGGCGGCGCGGCGACCGTTACCGGCGCACTGGCAATGGCGATTGCGCGTGGCCTGAATAAGCGCGTCAAACTCTACCTCTGCTGTGCCGATAACATGGTCAGCAGCAACGCCTTCAAGCTCGGCGACATCATTCGCTATCGCAACGGCAAATCGGTGGAAGTCATGAACACCGATGCGGAAGGTCGCCTGGTCCTGGCCGACGGTTTAATCGACGCCAGCGAGCAGAACCCGACGCTGATCATCGATGCTGCCACGCTGACCGGCGCGGCTAAAACGGCGCTGGGCAACGACTATCATGCGCTGTTTACCTTTGATGATGTGATGGCACAGTCGCTGATGGGCAGCGCGGTAAGTGAGAACGAGCCTTTCTGGCGCCTGCCGCTGGCTGAATTCCATCGCAGCCATCTGCCGTCTAACTTCGCCGATCTCAATAACATCGCCAGCCCGTCTCATGCGGCAGGTGCCAGCAGTGCGGCAGCGTTCCTGTCCCACTTCGTGAGCAACTATCAGCAGGGCTGGCTGCACATCGACTGTTCCGCTACCTATCGTAAAGGGGCAGTTGATCAATGGGCGGCGGGTGCAACAGGTCTTGGCGTGCGAACCATCGCTAATCTGTTACTGAAATAAGAAGGGCTCAGCGGTGGCAGATGCCGCCGCTGTTCAGAGGGAAACTATGAACCGTCTTGAAGAGGTGCTGAAGCTGGCAGCCACCGAGCCTGCCCATCGGCCCGAATTTTTTCAACTGCTGCTGGAGTCTGATGTCTTTGTTCCAGGCGAAAGCACTACGCAACAGCTTGATGCCAGCACGCCCGTTGATCTGCAGCACTGGGAAAAAGAGGATGGCAGCAGCATCATTCCTTTTTTCACGTCTGAAGAGGCGATGAGTGAAGCGGTGAGCGGTGAGCAGTCCTGGCTGCGTCTGCCGGTCCGGACGCTGTTTGAGATTACACGTGGCGAGACGCTGTTTCTCAATCCCAAACTGCCTTCCGGTAAAGAGTTTACTGCAGCCGAGATCACCCATCTGCTGGCTGAAGAGGGCAGTGCGCTAAGCCAGCAAACCGTGCTGGAAGGCGGACAGTCCCTGCTGTTGTCTGAAGTGGCCGAGCCGCCTGCGCAGATGATCGATTCGCTGACGCAGCTGTTCGCTAAGCATAAGCAGGTGCGTCGGGCGTTTATCGCCAGCATTCGTGAGCGGGCAGACGAAGCGGCCAATCTGCTGATTGGTATTGAAGCGGACAGCAACATTGAGGCGATTATTCAGGCGGCGGGCAGTGTGGCAACGGACACGCTGCCAGACGATGCACCGATTGATATTTGTGAAGTCACGCTGCAGGACCGTGGCATCAGCCACTTCTTTACCGCCCACATCACGCCATTTTATGAACGTCGCTGGGGCAGTTTCCTGCGTGACTTCAAGGGCAGTGAGCGGATTATCTGATTCACTTAAAAAAACAGGCGGCTTATCAGCCGCCTGATTTTTATTTCGCTATCGGTAAGTCGTCGCGACTGCCCCATTCGCCCCAGGACCCGTCATACAGCGTGGCATCCCGAGCGCCCAGCGCCGTCAGCGCCAGAATCAATACCACCGCCGTTACGCCAGAGCCACAGCTGGCGACCACCGGTTGTGTGATATCCACGCCCGCGTCAGCAAACAGCCTGCGCAGTTCCGCTTCCGGCTTGAGTTTTCCCTGCTCAACCAGCGTATTCCACGGCACGTTCAGGCTGTTGGGAATATGTCCGCGATGCAGGCCGGGACGCGGTTCGTCCACTTCGGCGTTAAAACGATTAGCGGCACGCGCATCAACAATCTGTGCACCGCCTTCATGACTGATCAGCAGCACGTCCGTCAGACGTTTCACCCGGCTTTCATCTGCGTGCGCTTCAAACTCACCTTCCGGCAGATTCACGTCGCCGGTTGCCAGCGCAAAACCGGCTTCTTTCCAGCCCTGCAAACCACCGGCCAGAATCGACACCTGCGCCACACCAAAGGTCTTCAGCATCCACCAGGCGCGTGGCGCGGAAAAGAGGTTACCCTCGTCATAGACCACCAGATGCTTATCACTGCTCACGCCCAGCTCGCGCATCGCGACGGCAAAGGTCTCGGCACGCGGCAGCATATGCGGATAAGGGCTGGTGTGATCGGAGAGCGCTTCAATATCAAAGTAAGGGGCGTCGGGTAGATGACCTGCCAGATATTCAGCCTGGACATCGCGAACCGCTTCCATTCCGGGTGGCAACAGACGTGCATCCAGCACCTGAAGTCGCTCATCGTTGTAGTGTTCTTGTAACCAGTCGGCGGACACAAACAGTGGCGTCGTCATAACAACCTCATTTCAGCAATCTGTCATACCAGTGTCAGGGAATGTGCGCACCATCTCAAGAGAAGCGTTGATTAAATGCGAGCATTGATATGAAATTGCGCAGCGTAATCAAACGACACTCCCTGCGTCCCGGTGAAGGAACTACCATGAAGAAACGCACTACCCGGCTGCTGCTCAGCATGCTGATCGGTGGCTCGCTGCTGTCAGCGACCCTGTTACCTGCTTTGCCTCTCCAGGCAGCAGAGGCACCCGCAACCAAACATGTCAGCAAACCGCTGACGATTATCGATCTCTCGGAACTGCAGATCGACGGTGCTGCTGCGCTGGTTTTAACCTTCAGTCAGCCGCTGGATGACAAACAGGATATCGCGCAGAAAGTCAGGCTGACCGATGATAAACAGGGCCGGGTGGATGGCGGCTGGGAGCTTTCCGCTAACCGTAAAACGTTGCGCTTCCGCCATCCCGAACCGTCGCGCCACTTCACCGTCACGGTGGATGCGGGACTGCGTGCGGCCAGCGGTGAGACGCTCGCCGCCGATTACAGTAAAAAAATCGCGTCCAGCGATATCCAGCCGATGGTGGGCTTTGCCAGCCGCGGTTCACTGCTGCCGCTGCGTATCACGCAGGGCCTGCCGGTACTGGCGCTGAATGTTAACCAGGTCGATGTCGATTTCTTCCGCATTAAGAATGCTGGCCTGGCGGAATTTCTCTCGCAGTGGAATTACGGCAATAACCTCTCCAGCTGGCAGTCACAGGATCTGCTGAAAAGCAGCCAGCTGGTCTATACCGGACGCTTTGAGCTTAATCCGGCGCGAAACACCCGTGAAAAACTGCAGCTGCCGATGAGTGACATCAAGGCGCTTCAGCAGCCCGGCGTCTATCTGGCCGTCATGAAGCAGGCCGGGACTTATCACTACAGCCAGCCCGCCACACTCTTCACTCTGAGCGATATTGGCCTGTCACTGCACCGCTTCCCGACTCAGTTCGAACTCTTCGCCCAGAGTCTGGCAAACGGCCAGCCGCTCTCCGGCGTCAGCGTCAGATTGCTGGATGAGAAAGGGCAGGTGCTGCAGAGCGACACCAGTGACAGCACCGGTCATCTGCGCCTGAAAGCGGATGAAAAAGGCAAGATCCTGCTGGCCGTGCAGGGTGAACAGACCTCAATGATCGACCTGGCGCGTCCGGCGCTGGATCTGGCTGAGTTTCCGGTAGCCGGGCCGCAGGGCTATGACAAACAGCTGTTTGTCTTCGGGCCGCGCGATATCTACCGTCCCGGCGAAATCGTCATTGTTAATGCGCTGCTGCGCGATGCCGACGGACGCCCGCTTCCCACACAGCCGATTAAAGCGGAGCTGGTGCAGCCTGACGGCCAGGTGATGCGAACCTTTGTCTGGCAGCCGGAAGCGGGACTCTACCAGCAACGACTGGCGCTGCCCGCGTCCGCCATGACCGGCGACTGGATGCTGCGGCTCAATACCGGCGATAACCTTAAGCGTGAGTGGAAATTCCACGTTGAGGATTTCCTGCCGGAGCGCATGGCGTTAACCCTGAAAAATGATCCTCAGCCGCAGCCTGCTGATGCCAGCGTTGAGTTCGGTATTGAAGGACGCTACCTCTATGGCGCGCCAGCTGCCGGGAACACCTTACAGGGGCAACTCTATCTGCGACCGGCGCGTGAAGCCGTGGCTGCACTGCCGGGCTACCAGTTTGGTGACATCACCGAAGAGGGATTAAAGCGCACGCTGGATGAAGTGGACCTCAAGCTCGATGCCAGCGGTAAAGCGCAGCTTACGGTAGAGAATCAGTGGGATCAGCTGCACTCCCCGCTTAACCTGATCCTGCAGGCCAGCCTGCTGGAGACCGGCGGACGTCCGGTCACCCGTCGGGCCACCCAGGCTATCTGGCCCGCTGACGCCCTGCCAGGCATCCGGCCGCTGTTTGGTAATAAGGCAGTTTATGACTACCGCAGCGACAGCTATCACGATGAGCCTACCGTGCCGGAAGAGAGCCTGGCCGAATTCGACATTGTCTATGCCAACAGTCAGGGCAGGAAACTGGCGGCAGACAAGCTGGACGTGCGACTGATCCGTGAGCGCCGTGATTACTACTGGAGCTTCTCTGACAGCGAAGGCTGGCAGTCGCATTACGGCGACAAAGATCTGCAGGAAGATGAACGCGCCATCTCAATCCCGGCTGACGGCAGCACCAAAGTCAGCTTCCCGGTCGAGTGGGGCCACTACCGGCTGGAAGTGCAGGCGGGCGAGAAGATCGTCAGCAGCGTGCGGTTCCAGGCCGGTTATGACTGGCAGGACAACACCAACGGGACGGGTGCGTTGCGCCCCGATCAGGTCAGACTGAAGCTGGATAAAGCCGCTTACCAGCCGGGTGACACCGTGCATCTGCAGGTCGAATCACCGGCTGCCGGTAAAGGCTACCTGATGGTGGAGTCGAGCAGCGGCACGCTCTGGTGGCAGCCGCTGACCGTACCAAAGGGCGGCACCACGGTGGATGTGCCGGTGGCTGAGAGCTGGCAGCGTCACGATCTCTACTTCAGCGCTATTGTGGTGCGTGATGGCGATAAAGTCAGTGGTGCCACACCCAAACGCGCGGTAGGGCTGTTACACCTGCCGATGGCGACCGAAGCACGTCGCTTAAACCTGACGCTTGCGGCACCTGATAAAATCCGTCCTGAGCAACTCCTGACGGTCAACGTTCATGCCAGTCGTGACGGCGGTCCGCTGCCTGAAAAAGTGAATGTGCTGCTGTCAGCCGTGGACAGTGGCGTACTCAGCGTGACGGATTTTAAAACGCCCGATCCATGGCAGGCTTTCTTTGGCCGTAAACGCTACAACGTCGATCAGTACGACGTTTTCGGTCAGTTGATCGAAGGCGGCGGCCGGCTGGCGGCGCTGCGTTTTGGTGGTGATGGCGAGGATGAATCGATGACGCGCGGCGGTAAAAAGCCGGTGACGCACGTCAATATCGTCGCGCAGCAGTTACAGGCGGTGACGCTGAATAAAGAAGGCAACGGATCGATTACGCTGCCGATCCCGGCCTTTAACGGTGAACTGCGGCTGATGACGCAGGCCTGGAGCGATGACAGCTTCGGTGCCGCAGAGCGCAAACTGGTGGTCGCGGCACCGCTGATCAGCGAGCTGGCTACCCCACGTTTCCTTGCCAGCGGCGATACCGCATCACTGGCGCTGGATCTCACTAACCTGACCGATCTGCCGCAAAACCTTAAGGTTGATCTCTCCAGCAGTGGCCTGGTGGATCTGGCCGGTGCTGCCAGCCAGAGTGTGACGCTGGCTAAAGGTGCACGCACCACGTTACAGATTCCGGTCACGGCGAAAACCGGCTTTGGTGACGGCGAGGTTACCGTACAGATTTCCGGTCTGAATCTGCCGGGTGAGCAGGTGAAGCCTGGCAGACAGCAGTGGAAAATGGGTGTCAGACCGCCTTATCCGGCGCAGACGCTGAACTTTGATGCCGTAATCAATCCCGATCAGACTTGGGAGATCGCGGCGGCGGCGCTGACGGGGCTGGATGCACAAACCCTGAGCGGCCAGCTGACGCTGAGCAATCGTCCGCCGCTGAATATCGCCAGCTATATCAGTGCGCTTTACGCCTATCCCTACGGCTGTCTGGAACAGACCAGCAGCGGACTCTGGCCTTCGCTTTACACCAGCCATGCTGAGCTGACCGCGATGGGCATTAAAACCAGCAGCGATGAAGCACGACGGGCCGCCGTCGACACCGGCATTGCTCGTCTGGCTGGCATGCAGCGCGCCAACGGCAGCTTCGGGCTGTGGGATAAACAGAGTGAAGAGGAGTTCTGGCTGACGCCTTACGTGACGGACTTCCTGCTGCGCGCCAGCGAGGCGGGCTATGCGTTGCCGGATAATGTGGTGGAGCGCGCTAATGCCCGGCTGCTGCGCTATCTGCAGGATCCCTCGCAGATCAGCGGCGGCGGTGATAACAACGCCGCGCTACAGTTCAGCGTACAGGCTTACGCCGGGCTGGTGCTGGCGCGTCAGCAGCGCGTTCCGCTGGGTGCGCTGCGCGCCTTGTATCAGCAACGTGAGAAGTCCCGCTCCGGCCTGGCGCTGATGCAGCTTGGCGTCGCGCTGAAGCTGATGGGTGACGGACAGCGTGCACAGCAGGCGATCATGCAGGGTGCCACGCTGACGCGTTCGGATAAAGAGTGGTATGGCGACTATGGCAGCACGGTGCGCGATCAGGGGATGATGATTGCGTTGCTGGCGGAAAATAAGCTGCAGCCGGATGTGCAAAACAGTCTGCTGCTGTCACTGTCCAGAGAGGTCAATGGCAAACGCTGGTTCTCGACTCAGGAAAATAACGCACTTTATCTGGCAGCTCACACTCTGCAACGTGCGCAGGGCGGAAGCTGGCAGGCGCTATTGTCGGGCAATCCTGAACCGCTGCAGGGCGATGCGCCACTCAATAAAGGGCTGGCGGCTGACCGCCTGTTACAGGGCTTAGCCATCCGTAATCCGGGCAGTGCACCGCTGTATGGTCGTCTGGACGTCACCGGTTATCCGCTGGCCGCGCCTCAGCCTGAGAGCAATGTGCTCGGGATAAAGCGTGAATACTTTACCCTGGATGGCAAAGCCGCCGATCTCAGTAATCTGCGTAGCGGGGAGTTGCTGGTGGTGCGTCTGACCGTTTCGTCAAAGCGCAGCATCAGCGATGCGCTGGTGGTGGATCTGCTGCCTGCCGGTCTGGAGCTGGAAAACCAGAATCTGGCCGACAGCAGCGCCAGTCTTGGCGACAGTGCGGATGCGCTGAAAGAGAGTATGGGCGATATGCAGCAGGCTGACATTAAGCATATTGAGTTCCGCGACGATCGCTTTGTCGCGGCACTGGCGGTAGATACTTATCGTCCCGCAACGCTGGTCTATCTGGCGCGGGCGGTCACACCGGGTCGCTTCCTGATGCCGCCGCCGCAGGTCGAGTCGATGTATGTGCCGGAGTGGCGCGCTACCGGCATTACGCCGTCGCAGCTGCATATCCAGTAAGTGACGCGACGCGTGTTAAAACCTCGCACCCTTAAAAAGTGGTGGCTCGCGCTGCCGCTTTTTTTTCTGGCGTTATGGCTGGCGACGTGGGGACTGGATCGGCTGTTCCCGCTGCCGCTTAAACAGGTGCAGCCTGCGCGGGTGATCGTTGCCAGCGACGGTACGCCGCTGTGGCGCTTCGCTGACAGCAAGGGCATCTGGCGCTATCCGGTTACACCAGAAGAGGTGGCACCGGCCTATCTGCAGGCGCTGCTCACCTACGAAGATCGCTGGTTCTGGTATCACCCCGGCATCAATCCCCTGGCGCTGGTGCGCGCGGCCTGGCAGGATTTGCGTCATCAGAGTGTGATTTCCGGCGGCAGCACCCTGACCATGCAGGTGGCACGCCTTGTCGACCCGCAACCCCGCACGTTGCGGGGCAAGCTGATTCAGGCGTGGCGTGCGCTACAGCTGGAGTGGCATCTTTCCAAACGAGACATCCTGACGCTCTATCTTAATCGTGCGCCTTTTGGCGGTACGCTGGAAGGGGTGGGCGCGGCAAGCTGGAGCTGGCTGGGCAAAGCCCCGTCACAGCTGACGCCGGGTGAAGCGGCGTTGCTTGCCGTGTTGCCGCAGGCACCCAGCCGTCTGCGGCCCGATCGCTGGCCGAAGCGGGCGGAAGCCGCTCGCAATAAAGTGCTGGATCGGCTGGCGGAATACCACATCTGGTCCGCGGAACAGGTGGCGGAAATTCGTCAGGAGCCGGTGTGGCTGCCGCCGCGACAGATGCCGCAGATGGCACCGCTGCTGGCCCGGCGGCTGCTGTCGATCAGCCGCAGCGATAAGATTGTTTCCACGCTCGATCCTTCACTGCAGCGCGAACTGGAAAGCCTGGCGCTGAACGTTAAAAATCAGCTGCCGCCGCGCACCTCGCTGGCGATGCTGGTGGTGGATCACACCACCATGGCCGTTCGCGGTTATGCCGGCTCGGCCGACTTTACCGATGACAGCCGTTTTGGTCATGTGGATATGATCGCCAGCGTGCGCTCGCCAGGTTCGGTGTTAAAACCCTTTATCTACGGCATGGCGCTGGACGAGGGACTGATTCATGCCGAATCGCTGCTGCAGGATGTGCCGCGTCGCTTTGGTGATTACCGGCCCGGCAACTTTGACACCGGCTTTCACGGACCGGTCAGCGCCAGCGACGCGCTGGTACGCTCCCTGAATCTGCCCGCCGTTCAGCTGCTGGAGGCGCTGGGGCCGAAAAACGTCGCGGCGCGTCTGCGCAATGTGGGTCTGAATTTACGTTTTCCGCCTGGCGCTGAACCCAATCTTTCATTGATTCTTGGCGGCACCGGGGCGCGCATGGATGAAATTGTCGCGGCCTACAGCGCTTTTGCCCGCCACGGCAATGCCGCTCAGCTGCGCTGGATGCCCGATCAACCGTTGCAGCAGCGACCGCTGCTATCGAAGGAGTCGGCGTGGATCATCCGGCGTATCCTGGCCGGCGAAGCGCAGCCTGCCGGTAATGGCAACGTGCCCGACGTAGTGCCGCTGGCCTGGAAGACCGGCACCAGTTACGGCTATCGCGACGCCTGGTCGGTGGGCATTAATCCCCGTTACCTGATTGGCGTGTGGGTCGGACGACCTGATGCGACGCCGGTTGCCGGCCAGTTTGGTTTTGCCTCAGCCGTGCCGATCATGAATCAGATTAACAGCGTGCTGATGAGCCGCCTCGGCAGGCGTGACGTGCCAGGCGATCCGCGTCCGGCCTCGGTCACGGTCGCGACCATCTGCTGGCCTGGTGGTCAGCCGCTGCCCGCCGGAGACGAAAACTGTCGTCAGCGGCGGCAAAGCTGGGTTGCTTCGGATACGCTGCCGCCAACGCTGCTGGCACCCGGCCAGGAGAGCCTCAGCGGATTACGCCTGAGTTACTGGCAGAATGCGCAGGGACTGCGCGTTGCTGCCGACTGTCCCGGCGCCACCCGTCACGAACGGCTTGTCTGGCCGCTGCCGCTGGAAGCCTGGCTGCCGCCTCAGGAGCGGCGAGCGCAGCGTCTGCCACCTGTTGATACGCACTGTCCACCGTTACAGCAGGGCAGCAGTGCACCGCTGATCATTACCGGCATCATTGAGGGGCAAATTGTTAAGCCGCTGCCGGGCAACAGTGCGCTGACGATCCCGGTCGCGGTGCAGGGCGGGCAGGGTACGCAGCGCTGGTGGTTCCTGAATGGTGAACCTCTCATAACGCAAAATGCCGCAGAGATGTCGCTGCATCTCGATCATCCGGGCGAGTATCAACTGGTGGTGATGGATGAAGAGGGTCAGCTTGTCTCGATCACTTTTAGCCGGGGCTGACGCTTTTCTGCGCTAAATCATAACCGTTGCGCTTCTGCTTCGACTCAGATCAAGAATTTTCAACAAATCAGGGATCTCTGGTAGGCAATGCCGGACTCAGCCCCTATAATCGGCGCCGTTTCTTAACCGGGGCGGACGCCACCGGTTTCTTCAGAACGTCAAGACAGAGGTCATCATGGCAATCGAACGTACTTTTTCTATCATCAAGCCAAACGCCGTCGCTAAAAATGTGATTGGTGCTATCTACAACCGTTTTGAAAGCGCAGGCTTCAAAATCGTTGGCGCAAAAATGCTGCAGCTGAGCAAAGAGCAGGCTGAAGGCTTTTACGCTGAGCACCAGGGCAAGCCATTCTTCGATGGTCTGGTTGAATTCATGACCTCTGGCCCGGTTGTTGTTTCCGTGCTGGAAGGTGAAAATGCCGTTCAGCGTCACCGTGACCTGATGGGTGCCACTAACCCGGCAAACGCACTGGCTGGCACACTGCGTGCTGACTACGCTGACAGCTTCACCGAAAACGCGACCCACGGTTCAGATTCTGCTGAATCCGCTGCCCGCGAAATCGCTTATTTCTTCGGCGAAAACGAAATCTGCCCACGTACCCGTTAATCGCCTGGCGATAAACGTTACAGCGGCTTTACAAAAATCTGCGTAGGGGAGGTCACTCCCGCCTGTTATCAGGCCGCAGATGTTGTACAATATTGCGCCTTCATTGACATCGCTTAATGAAGGCGCAATTTTTTTCACCTATCCCTGAACAGCGCCATAACGTGTAACAACGAGGCCAGAGAATATTATGTCCGAACAGATTGTGACGTCCGCGTCCGCATCCCCTATTGTCGTCTCCCCCAAAAGCCAGAAAATCAACCTGCTGGATCTCAACCGTCAGCAGATGCGCGAATTCTTCCTGTCGCTGGGTGAAAAGCCGTTCCGCGCCGATCAGGTCATGAAGTGGATTTATCACTACTGCTGCGATGACTTCGAGCAGATGACCGACATCAACAAAAAGCTGCGTAACCGGCTGATGGAGCTGACGGAGATCCGCGCGCCAGAAGTGGCGGAAGAGATGCGCTCTACCGACGGCACCATCAAATGGGCCATTCGTGTCGGTGACCAGCTGGTGGAAACGGTCTATATCCCGGAAGGCGACCGCGCTACGCTCTGTGTCTCTTCACAGGTGGGGTGTGCGCTGGAGTGTAAATTCTGTTCGACCGCACAGCAGGGCTTTAACCGTAACCTGCGGGTGTCAGAAATTATTGGTCAGGTGTGGCGTGCGGCGAAAATTGTCGGCGCAGCGAAAATCACCGGCCAGCGTCCTATCACTAACGTGGTGATGATGGGCATGGGCGAGCCGCTGCTCAACCTCAATAACGTGGTGCCGGCGATGGAGATCATGCTGGATGACTTCGGCTTTGGTCTGTCGAAGCGTCGCGTGACCCTCTCTACTTCGGGTGTCGTTCCTGCGCTGGATAAACTGGGCGATATGATTGACGTCGCGCTGGCCATTTCCCTGCATGCGCCGAACGATAAGCTGCGCGATGACATCGTGCCAATCAACAAAAAGTACAATATCGAAACCTTCCTGGCGGCGGTGAAACGCTACATTGGTAAATCCAACGCCAATCAGGGACGTGTGACCATTGAGTACGTGTTGCTGGATCACGTCAACGACAGCACCGACGATGCGCATGAGCTTGCCGCATTACTGAAAGAAACACCGTGTAAAATCAACCTGATTCCGTGGAACCCCTTCCCGGGCGCGCCGTATGGCCGTAGCTCAAATAGCCGCATCGATCGTTTCTCCAAGGTGCTGATGGACTATGGTTTTACCACCATCGTGCGTAAAACCCGTGGCGACGATATTGATGCCGCCTGTGGTCAGTTAGCCGGAGAAGTGATCGACCGTACCAAGCGAACGCTGCGTAAAAAAATGGCGGGTGAAGCCATATCTGTGAAGGCTCTCTAGAAGAGTGACAGAGTGCGTTTCCTGAAGTGTTGACGCGTGGCAGGCTGCAGCCTGTCAACGTCAACCGGATGGAAACGATTATGCGTAACGGATTACCTGCAGTTTTACTGGCGCTGTTTGTTGTAAGCGGGTGTGTCAGCCAGCCGTATGAACCCGGCGCTGAAGAGGTGCGTCTGCAGTTAGGGATGCACTATCTGGCCGGTGGAGACTATGCCGCAGCTGAGCGAAACTTTCTGCGTGCACAGGCCGCCGCGCCCGAGGACTACCGGGTCTCGCTTGCACTGGCACGGCTGGCGCAGCAGCAGGGTAATCAGACAGCGGCGCAGGCACGGTTTATACTGGCACAGCAGCAGGCCCCGGATAATGGTTTTGTTGCTAACAATTACGGTGCGTTTCTCTGCGCTTTAAGGCAGTATGACGAAGCGCATCAACAGTTTAGTCGGGCAGGCGCTGCACCTCAGTTTGATGCACGCAATGACGCGCGTGAGCTGGCAGGGTTTTGTTATCTGCAGGCGGGCGATGTTGCCGCTGCCCGCAGGACGTTACGCCAGGCCCTTGAGGCCGACAGACGCAAAGCGGATTCGCTGCTGTCGGAAGCTGAAAAGCTGATGGCAGATAACCAGCTGGCAAAGGTGCAGGTTTTGCTCGACGTTTACCAGCAACAGTTGCCCGAAACGGCACGAAGTCTGGCGTTACACTTACGTTTCGCCGCGCTACAGGGAAATGCCGCTGACGTTTCACGTTATGGCGACCAGTTAGCGCGACGTTTTCCGCAATCGATACAGTACCAGCGTTATTTAGCTAATGAATACTGAAGCCACTCAAGAAAACTCTGCATTACATTCAACAGGTGAACGCCTGCGTCTGGCCCGTGAGCAGATGGGGCTGACGCAGCAGAACGTCGCTGAGCGCCTGTGCCTGAAACTCTCTACCGTGCGTGACATTGAGGAAGACAAATCGCCTGCCGATTTAGCCTCTACGTTCCTGCGCGGCTACATTCGTTCTTACGCGCGTCTGGTGCACATTCCTGAAGAGGAACTGCTGCCAATGATGGCGAAACAGACACCGGTTCGGGCTGCAAAAATCGAACCGATGCAAAGTTTCTCACTGGGTAAGCGTCGCAAAAAACGCGACGGCTGGCTGATGATTTTCACCTGGCTGGTGGTGTTTGTGGTGGTGGGGCTGACCGGTGCCTGGTGGTGGCAGAACCATAAGGCGTCGCAGGATGACCTGGTGCCGATGACCGATCAGAACAGCAGTAGCGGCGATAATGGCCAGTCGATTCCGCTGGGTGAATCCAGCGGTGACAGCGCGGCACCTGCCGCGCCGGACGAAAGCAATACCACGACAAGCGATAACAGTGCGGCCAGCACGCCAGCGAGTGCGGCTCCAGCCGCCAGCGCCAGCAATAGCGCGACTGCCGCACAGCAGGACACCAACAGCAATGCGGTGGTATCGCCGAGTCAGGCACCTGTGGAAAACACGGCGGCTGCCCCTGCAGCTACCCAGTCCGGTAACAGCACATCACCTCAGATGCCAGTAGGCGCAGCCGCAGTCAGTGAACCGGCTGCTGACCCTAACGCAGTGGTCATGACCTTTAACGCCGACTGCTGGCTGGAAGTGAGTGATGCGACCGGTAAAAAACTGTTCAGCGGTATTCAGCGCAGTGGTGGTAAACTCAGCCTCGCAGGAACGCCTCCGTATCGTCTGAAAATTGGCGCGCCTTCCGCGGTTCAGGTGCAATATCAGAATCAGCCCGTTGATTTAAGCCGTTTTATCCGTAATAACCAGGTTGCTCGCCTGACGTTGGGTGCGCAATAACAGCGTATCGCGTACCGGGCAATTGTGGAGAAGAAATATGCATAACGAAGCACCCATTATCCGCCGTAAATCCAAACGCATTTACGTCGGCAAGGTGCCGGTCGGTGACGGCGCGCCAATCGCCGTTCAGTCGATGACCAACACCCGCACCACTGACGTGGAAGCGACGGTAAATCAGATCAAAGCCCTTGAGCGCGTCGGTGTCGACATCGTGCGTATCTCGGTGCCTACCATGGATGCCGCAGAAGCATTCAGACTGATCAAACAGCAGGTAAACGTGCCGCTGGTTGCAGATATTCATTTTGACTACCGCATCGCCCTGAAAGTCGCCGAATATGGCGTCGACTGCCTGCGCATCAATCCTGGTAATATCGGGAACAATGAGCGCATCCGTATGGTGGTCGACTGCGCACGCGACAACAATATTCCGATTCGAATTGGCGTGAACGCCGGTTCGCTGGAAAAAGATCTGCAGGAAAAGTATGGCGAGCCGACGCCACAGGCGCTGCTGGAATCTGCCATGCGACACGTCGATCATCTCGACCGTCTTAACTTCGATCAATTCAAAGTCAGCGTAAAAGCGTCTGACGTCTTTCTCGCGGTTGAATCTTATCGCCTGCTGGCGAAACAGATCGAACAGCCTCTGCATCTCGGCATCACCGAAGCGGGTGGCGCGCGCGCAGGCGCAGTAAAATCAGCGATTGGCCTGGGGCTGCTGCTGTCAGAAGGGATCGGCGATACGCTGCGCATCTCGCTGGCGGCCGATCCGGTTGAAGAAGTGAAAGTCGGTTTTGATATCCTGAAGTCACTGCGCATTCGCTCTCGCGGTATCAACTTCATCGCCTGCCCGACCTGCTCACGTCAGGAGTTTGACGTTATCGGTACGGTCAACGCGCTGGAGCAGCGTCTGGAAGACCTGATCACGCCGATGGATGTGTCGATTATCGGCTGTGTAGTCAACGGACCCGGCGAAGCGACCCTCTCTACGCTGGGCGTTACCGGCGGCAGCAAGAAGAGTGGTTTCTACGAAGATGGTGTGCGTCAGCGCGATCGTCTCGACAACAATGACATGATCGATCAGCTGGAAGCGCGCATCCGTGCCAAAGCGTCGATGCTGGATGCCAGCCGCCGTATTGATGTGCAGCATCTGGAAAAATAATGGCGTGCGCGGCCTGCGTACGTGACTTTTTTGACTGAACCTGTGCGGTTTCATCCTCATAAGGTATGATGCCGGACAGGTTTTTTTGCATTAAGAGATTTTAACGTGGCGAAGAATATTCAGGCAATTCGCGGGATGAACGACTACCTGCCTGCGGATACTGCCCTCTGGCAACGGATTGAAGGCGTTCTCAAGCAGACGCTGGCGAGCTACGGTTACAGCGAAATTCGCTTACCGCTGGTAGAGCAAACCCCACTGTTTAAACGCGCCATCGGTGAAGTCACCGACGTGGTTGAAAAAGAGATGTATACCTTCGATGACCGCAACGGTGAAAGCCTGACGCTGCGTCCGGAAGGTACGGCAGGCTGCGTGCGCGCCGGTATCGAACACGGTTTACTCTACAACCAGGAACAGCGCCTGTGGTACATGGGACCGATGTTCCGCTACGAACGTCCGCAAAAAGGCCGCTATCGTCAGTTCTATCAGATCGGTGTGGAAGTGTTTGGTCTGCAGGGACCGGACATCGATGCTGAACTGATCATGCTGAATGCCCGCTGGTGGAAAGCCCTGGGTATCTCTGAGCACGTTCGCCTGGAACTTAACTCTATCGGTTCGCTGGAAGCCCGTGCTCACTATCGTGACGCGCTGGTCGCCTTTCTTGAACAGCACAAAGACGTGCTGGACGAGGATTGCAAACGCCGCATGTACAGTAACCCGATGCGCGTTCTCGACAGCAAAAATCCCGATGTTCAGCAACTGCTGAATGATGCGCCACAGCTTGGCGACTATCTGGATGACGACTCCCGCGAGCATTTCAGCGGCTTGTGTGCCCTTCTGGATGACGCAGGTATCAGCTACACCGTCAATCAGCGTCTGGTACGCGGCCTGGATTACTACAACCGCACCGTGATTGAGTGGGTTACCGATAGCCTGGGTTCACAGGGCACGGTGTGTGGCGGCGGTCGCTATGATGGCCTGGTTGAGCAGCTCGGTGGCCGTGCAACGCCTGCCGTGGGTTTCGCCATGGGCATGGAGCGTCTGGTGCTGCTGGTTCAGGCGGTTAATCCTGAATTTGAACCGACGAGCAATGTGGATGTCTATGTTATCGCTTCAGGTCAGGGCGTGCAGTCTGCTGCGATGCAGCTGGCTGAGAAATTGCGTGATGAAGCGCCGGAACTGAGGCTGATGACTAACTTTGGCGGCGGCAACTTCAAGAAGCAATTTGCCCGTGCTGACAAGTGGGGCGCACGCGTTGCCCTGGTGTTAGGCGAAGACGAAGTCAAAGCCGGTCAGGTCGTGATTAAAGATCTGCGCCGTGGCGAGCAGCAAACGCTGGATCAGGCAGAGGCTGCTGCTGTATTGCGCACGCTGTTACAGTCAGCGTGACACAGCACCAACCATAGAAAGGAGAGGGATTGCGTGGAAGTGTATAGCAATGAGAACGAGCAGACCGACGCGCTGCGCAACTTTTTTGCCAGTAATGGCAAAGCGTTAGCCATTGGCGTAGTCATCGGCATTGCTGCGCTGGGTGGCTGGCGTTACTGGAGCAGTCATCAGGATGATACGGCGAAATCCGTGTCCGCGCAGTATCAGCAGCTCACCAGCGCCATGCAGGCGGGTAAACCGGAAACGCTGGAAGCGGTCAGCCGTTTTGCCAGTGAAAACAGCAATACCTACGGTGCGCTGGCTGCGATGGATCTGGCGAAGCAGTATGTTGACGCTGGTCAGCTTGATAAGGCCGCAACGCTGCTGCAAAACGGACTGAAAGACACCAAAGATGCCAATCTGCAGGCGGTGATTAACCTGCGCCTGGCACGCATTCAACTGCAACAGAATCAAGCGGATGCGGCGCTTAAAACCCTTGACGGTGTGAAGGGTGATGGCTGGACAGCCATTGTGGCCGATATTCGTGGCGAAGCGCTGCTGACCAAAGGTGACAAGCAGGGCGCGCGCGATGCCTGGAGTAAAGGAGTCGAATCTGACGCCTCTCCGGCATTGAAGCAAATGATGCAGATGAAGATGAATAACTTAAGCTAAGCCAGTCAAGAGAGCGCACATGGAATTACGTAAATACCTGCTGCCAGGACTGATTTCAGTCACTTTGCTCAGCGGTTGTTCGCTGTTTAGCGGCGAAGAAGATGTAGTAAAAATGGCCCCGTTGCCGAAGGTAGAAAATCAGTTCACGCCACAGAAAGTGTGGAACACCTCGGTAGGCGATGGCGTTGGTGATTTCTACTCAAATCTGCATCCGGCCTGGCAGGACAACACTGTTTTTGCAGCCGATCGTTTTGGTATTGTCAAAGCGCTGGATGCCGCAGACGGTAAAGAAAAATGGAAAGTCGATCTCTCTGAGAAAACCGGCTTCTTCTCGAAAAACCGCTCAGCGCTGTTATCAGGCGGCCTGACCGCTGATGGCGATCGGGTTTATGTCGGCAGCGAGCGCGGCAAAGTTTATGCCCTGAACAGCAGCGATGGCAGCCTGGCCTGGCAGACCAGCGTCGCAGGTGAAGCGCTGTCTCGTCCTGTTGTCAGCGATGGTCTGGTACTGGTGCATACCAGTAACGGCATGCTGCAGGGACTGGATCAGAGCAGCGGTGCGGTGAAGTGGAGCGTCAATCTGGATATGCCAGCGTTGTCTCTGCGCGGTGAATCTGCACCTGCTGTCGCATTTGGCGGCGCCATTGTCGGTGGCGACAACGGTCGCGTCAGTGCCGTGGTGATGAACCAGGGACAGCTGATCTGGCAGCAGCGTATTTCTCAGGTCAGCGGTGCCACTGAGATCGACCGTCTTAATGACGTCGATACCACGCCGGTTATCGTTAATGGCGTAGTGTATGCACTCGCTTACAACGGTAACCTGTCGGCGCTGGATCTGCGTTCCGGCCAGATTTTGTGGAAACGCGAAATTGGCGGTGTGAAAGATCTGATTGTCGATGCCGGTCGTATCTATCTGGTCGATCAGGATGACCGTGTGATTGCGCTGAACGCTGATGGCGGTGTTGCCATCTGGCGTCAGAGCGATCTGCTGCATCGCAACCTGACGTCACCGGTGCTCTACAACGGCTACCTGGTGGTCGGCGACAGTGAAGGTTATCTGCACTGGCTGAACACCACCGATGGTCGTTTTGTCGCACAGCAGAAACTGGATAGCTCAGGCTTCCAGACTGAGCCGGTGGTTGCCAGCGATAAGCTGCTGATCCAGTCGAAAGACGGCGAGGTTTATGCGATTACCCGTTAACGGGTAAACGTCTGGCAGGTGAAATCCTCCGTTCCGACGGCTCCTGATTTAATCAGGGGCCGTTTCGTTTTTAGTCAGGCATGGTATTCTTTGCGCCTTAAGCCTGAACTTAGCGGCCAGAGCCGTTATAATCACGCCATTCGGGCGATTCATTATTTATTGAGGCATTTTGTTATGGTACCTGTGGTCGCGCTGGTTGGGCGTCCCAATGTGGGAAAATCTACGCTATTTAACCGCTTAACCCGCACACGTGATGCGCTGGTAGCGGATTTTCCTGGACTGACTCGCGATCGCAAATATGGTCGCGCCGAAGTGGAAGGGCGCGAATTTATTGTTATTGATACCGGTGGTATCGACGGCACCGAAGAAGGTGTTGAAACGCGGATGGCCGAGCAGTCACTGCTGGCGATTGAAGAAGCCGATGTCGTGCTATTTATGGTCGATGCACGTGCGGGCATGATGGCCGCCGATCAGCAGATCGCTAAGCATCTCCGCTCGCGTCAGAAAGCGACTTTCCTGGTGGCGAACAAAACTGACGGTCTCGATCCGGATCAGGCGATTGTCGACTTCTATTCACTGGGCCTGGGCGAGATTCATGCCATTGCAGCCTCGCATGGTCGTGGTGTGAGCAGCCTGATAGAAGAGGCACTGCTGCCGTGGATGGAAAAAGTTGAGACGGTCGAGCTCACTGAAGAAGAAGAGAACCAGGCTTACTGGGCTGCGCTTGAAGCTGACGAGATTGCTGAGCACGAAGCCGCAGAGGAAGAGGAAAACTTCGACCCGACTGGCTTGCCAATCAAACTGGCGATCGTTGGCCGTCCTAACGTAGGTAAGTCAACGCTTACTAACCGTATTCTCGGTGAAGACCGCGTGGTGGTCTACGATATGCCGGGCACCACCCGCGACAGTATCTATATTCCGATGGAGCGTGATGGACGTGAATACGTTCTGATCGACACCGCAGGCGTGCGTAAGCGTGCCAAAATTTCTGACACCGTTGAGAAATTCTCGGTAATCAAGACGCTGCAGGCAATTGAAGATGCCAACGTCGTGATGCTGGTGATTGATGCCCATGCCGGTATTTCCGATCAGGATCTCTCGCTGCTGGGCTTCATTCTTAACAGTGGTCGCTCGCTGGTGATTGTGGTCAACAAATGGGATGGCCTGTCGCAGGAAGTGCGTGATGAAGTGAAAGAGACGCTGGATTTCCGTCTGGGCTTTATCGATTTCGCCCGCATCCACTTTATCTCTGCGCTGCACGGCAGCGGCGTGGGTAATCTGTTTGAGTCGATTACAGAAGCCTATGACTGTTCGACCCGACGCGTTAACACCTCGCTGCTGACCCGCATCATGAACATGGCGGCAGACGATCACCAGCCGCCGCTGGTTCGCGGTCGTCGCGTTAAGCTTAAATATGCGCATGCTGGTGGCTATAACCCGCCTATCGTGGTGATCCATGGTAACCAGGTTAAGGATCTGCCTGATTCTTATAAACGCTACCTGATGAACTATTTCCGTAAATCACTTAACGTGATGGGAACGCCAATTCGCATTCAGTTCAAAGAGGGTGATAACCCTTATGAAGGCAAACGTAACCTGCTGACGCCAACGCAGCAGCGTAAACGTAAGCGTCTGATGGCGCATATGAAAAAGAATAAGCGTTAATAAAATGAGGGCCATCTGGCCCTCTTTTTTTTGCGCTGAATAACGCAGTGAGGGGAGAACACAATGCGTGTACTTTGTGAAAAATGTCAGCAACCGCTGTCGCTCAGCGACGGTGAATTTACCTGCACAGCCTGCGGAGCGCATTACCCGACGCATTCCTGCTGTCCTGAGTGTCATCAGCCACTTGAGGTGCTGAAAGCCTGCGGCGCAGTGGACTATTTTTGCCGCAACGGACATGGTCTGATCTCCCGCAAGCGCGTACTTTTCCAGCCACCCGGTCACTGACCTCGCTTTCAGCTACGCTTAAAATGTCAGATAACGCAGAGTGACCCCTGGCCCTTTTTTGTAGCAAAAATGCTATTACTCCGTAACAAACGCGTTGTATATGTTCACTCTGTAATGTACCAGGTGGTACAATCCTGCCGCGTCGTGGGAGGGGTCAGCCACATCCGTGCTCTTCCGGCCCACAGATTCTCACGGACGCGGGTCTGTTTATATTCGATTTGAAACAGAGCAATGCTCTGCGCGGACGTGCATAACGCGCCAGAGACCGGACGGCATCTGTCCGGATGCTCTGTTTATTCAGGAGAGTAAGTGTTATGGCTGAAACATCCTCCCGCTCCGGAAAGGGGCTGGGAATCGCATCCGTGCTTCTCGGACTGGTGCTGCTTGCCACCGGTCTGTTTTTTGCCATTGGCGGCGGCAAACTGGTAGCCCTTGGCGGCAGCTGGTACTTTTTAATTGCGGGTATCGTCACTGTGCTCTCCGCAATTCAATTCTTCCGTCGCAAATCATCGGCAGTGGTTCTGTTCCTGCTGGTCTTTGTCGGCACCCTGATCTGGTCGCTGTTCGATGCGGGTCTGGAGTTCTGGCCACTGGTTTCGCGCCTGATGGTCCCAGCCGGACTGATGCTGCTGGCCTTCCTGATCTGGCCTTCACTGCGTAAGCACGAAGGTAAGCACTCACTGGCAAAACCTTCATACGCCTTCTCTGCGCTGCTGGCGGCAGGCATGGTGGTGACGCTGGTGCAGATGTTCCAGCCACATCCTACCGTTGCAGCGACCGGCGAAGAGCTGCCACTGATCCCGGTTGATAAAGCGAAACAGCAGAAAGACTGGGATAACTACGGTAATACCCCGCAGGGCAGCCGCTTTGTGGCGCTGGACCAAATCACCCGCGACAACGTGAAAGATCTGCAGGTCGCCTGGACCTTCCACACCGGTGATACGCCTGTCAGCCCGACCGGTAACGGTGCGGAAGATCAGCAGACACCGTTGCAGATTGGCAATACCCTTTACCTCTGTACGCCGCACAACAACATCATCGCGGTTGAAGCCAACAGCGGTAAGCAGATCTGGAAACGTGAAATCAATGCCAAAGCAGAAGTCTGGCCACGCTGCCGTGGTCTGGCTTATTTTGACGCAACCAAACCGCTGCAACAGCCGGATAAGCCGGGCTCTTCACCTGTACCTGCCGCTGTGCTGCCAGCCGGTGACAGCTGCCAGCGTCGAATTCTGATGAACACCATCGACGCGCGTCTGATTGCGATTAACGCCGACAACGGTGAGTTCTGTGAAAACTTCGGCGATCACGGCATCGTTGATCTTAAAGCGGGACTGGGCCAGGCACCGGATCCACAGTATCAGCTGACCTCTGCGCCAACGCTGGCGGGCACCACCGTCGTGGTGGGTGGTCGTGTCGCAGATAACGTGCAGACCGATATGCCAGGTGGTGTGCTGCGTGGCTTTGACGTTATCACCGGTAAAATGCGCTGGGCGTTTGACCCAGGCAATGTAGACCCGAATGCGATTCTGATGCCGGGTAAAGATTATACCCGCAGTACGCCAAACTCCTGGGCGCCGATGTCGTACGACCCGGCCATGAACACGGTGTTCATCCCGATGGGTAGTTCCTCGGTTGACCTCTGGGGTGCGAACCGTACCGAACTGGATCACAAATACGGTGCTTCAGTGCTGGCACTGGATGCGACTACCGGTAAAGAGAAGTGGGTCTATCAGACCGTACATAACGATCTGTGGGACTTCGACCTGCCGATGCAGCCAAGCCTGATCGACTTCCCGCAGAAAGATGGCAGCACCACGCCAGCGGTGGTGATTGGTGGTAAAACCGGCATGATCTTCGTGCTTGACCGTATGACCGGCAAGCCGCTGACCAAAGTCGAAGAACTGCCGATGCCGCAGGGTCATATCCCGAACGAGCAGTACACGAAAACACAGCCACACTCGACCGGTATGCCGCAGATTGGCAACCAGACGCTGAAAGAGTCTGACATGTGGGGTGCAACGCCGTTCGATCAGCTGGCCTGCCGTGTTGCCTTCAAATCGATGCGCTACGACGGCCTGTTCACCGTGCCGGACACCGACAAGTCGCTGAGCTTCCCGGGTTCGCTGGGCGGGATGAACTGGGGCAGCATGTCGATCGATCCGAACAACCATCTGCTGTTCGTCAATGACATGCGTCTGGGCCTGTGGGTTCAGATGATCCCGGCGGATACCAGCAACATTGCCCGTGGCAGCAACGGCGGCGAAGCGATCAACACCGGTATGGGTGCCGTTCCGCTGAAAGGCACGCCATATGCTGTGAACAAAAACCGCTTTATGTCGCCGCTGGGCATTCCTTGTCAGAAGCCGCCATTTGGTACGCTGTCGGCGATTGATCTGAAAACCCAGAAAATCGTCTGGCAGGTGCCGGTCGGCACTGTGCAGGATACCGGTCCGTTTGGCATCAAAATGCGTGTGAAAATGCCGGTTGGCATGCCAACGCTGGGCGGTACGCTGGCAACACAGGGCGGCCTGGTGTTCATCGCCGGTACGCAGGATTACTATCTGCGCGCCTTTGACTCTTCAACCGGTAAAGAGGTGTGGAAAGCACGCCTGCCGGTCGGCAGTCAGGGTGGCCCGATGAGCTACGTTTCACCGAAAGATGGTAAGCAGTACATCCTGATCTCGGCAGGTGGCGCACGTCAGTCACCGGACCGCGGTGATTACGTGATTGCTTACGCGCTGCCAGACAGCAAGTAACAACGCATAAAGAAAAGGGCCGACAATGTCGGCCCTTTTTTTGAAAAAGTCTTACCCCATTTGCTGTAAAACCGAGCATGCTCAGGGAAAACGGTCAGATCGGAAAGTCGCAAAATCGTCATCCATGACTGCTCGGCCCGCGCCGTCCATGGCGCGGGACGCTTTCCTCCTCTGACCGTGTTACCTTCGCTTTAGGCTCATTCGTTGCAGCTAAATTCACATCAGATTATCAGCTGTCTCCGGGCCGACATTGTCGGCCCTTTTTATTTGCTTATTTTCCGTCGTGCCACAGCGCCTTTAGCTCAGGCGGGGCTATCTGTTCCGGAATCAGCAGCACAATGGTGCCCGCCTCACGGCGGGTGGCATACTGAATCTGGATGCGAAAATAACGCTGGTCGCCACTGCCCACCTGTGCGGCTTTCTCCTCGGGTTCGCCCAGCGGCATCGCCTGCTCAAGCGCGTGGCAGACGCGCTGTTTTTCAGGGGGTGGCAGTTCGCCCAGCATAAAACGACGTTCGGCACGCAGCCCCGGAATAAAGGCCATGCCGCCTTCACGCGCGACGACAATGGTCGCATCATCGGTGAGTTCGGGCAGGTCACTCATAGCACGCCAACCTCCTTCCACGCCTGTTCAATGGCACTGCTCACTGACGGGTTAAACCGCTTTTCGCCATGCTTAATGGTGAAGCGAGCAAAGGTTTTAAAATCTGCATCCTGTGGCAGTTCGTCGTCACACACCGTGTCATACCAGGCATATCCCGCCTGTTCCCACGCATGACCACCCAGCGCTTTGGCCGCCAGATAAAAAGCCCGGTTAGGAATGCCGGAGTTGATATGCACGCCGCCATTGTCTTCGCGGGTTTTCACATAGTGATCCATGTGGGCCGGTTGCGGGTCTTTGCCCAACAGCGGGTCGTCGTAGGCGGTGCCGGGTTCGGACATCGACCGCAGACCACGCCCGTTAATACCCTTCGCCAGCAGCCCTTCACCAATAATCCAGTCTGCTTCATCCGCACGCTGCTTTTTGCTGAACTGTTTTACCAGCGAGCCAAAGACATCCGACAGCGACTCATTCAGTGCGCCAGCCTGCTCAAAATAGATTAATCCGGCTTCGTTTTCCGTGACGCCATGTGCCAGTTCGTGGGCCACAACGTCAATCGCAATGGTAAAGCGATTAAAGATTTCGCCGTCACCATCGCCAAATACCATCTGCTGACCGTTCCAGAAGGCGTTCTGGTATTTCTCACCATAATGCACGGTACCCAGCAACTTCAGGCCCTGACCATCCAGCGAATTACGCTGATACGCCTGCCAGAAGAAGTCATAGGTGACGCCAAGGTAGTCCCAGGCTTCTTCAGCCGCGACATCATCATTACCCGGCTGGCCCTCCTGACGAATCAGCTTACCCGGCAGGGTTTCCTGGTTTTGCGCATCATAAATTTCACGATCAACATGACCGCCCGCCGCTGTTTTCACGCCGGTCGGTTTTTGCCAGTGTTCCGCCATCAGGTGCTGAACGTGCGTCAGGGTGCGGCGCGCCTGCGCCTGCTGGTGGCCGGAACTGTGAGCGATGATCTTGCGAAGGATATAGGGAGGAATAACGCAGTAAGCCATGTAAGACTCCTTGGCAAAAAGGAATGAGTCAAAAGTATAGACCCGTCTGGCTGGTTAGACCTCATTAGCGAGGCCAGCGGTAAATGGAAAAATGTGAGGTGGCGCGCAAAGTCAGTGTCAGGGGCGGATTGGAGATGGCGCTTATTTTTCAGACAACCATTCTCACGGGTTCTATGAGAATTTTTGGCAGCAAAAATCAGCCCTAAAAACAATCGATCAGGCTGTACAGGACTCATGAATGAGGCCAGCGTTAAGTGGAGGAGTGTGAGCTGGCGGAGAGCGTCAGGAAGCGGTTTTACGGCGGCGCTTTTTCTCAGGTAACAGCTGTGTCACCTGGCTTTCAACCCAGCCATCATCCAGACGGGTGCGCAGCAGGTCGCCGCTCTGCAGCTGTGCGGTTTTCTTCACCACCTGACCGGCGGTGTCGGTGGTCACGCTAAAACCACGCGCGAGCGTCGCCAGCGGGCTGACACCTTCGAGCTGTGCGACCAACTGACCAAACTGCTGTTTATTATTGCTCAGCTGTGTTGCCATGCTCTGCTGCAGGCGATAGTGCCAGCTTTGCAGCTGTTTTTGCGCCTGGAACAGACGCTGCTGCGGCTGTTGAGCGTTGAGCCGATGCGCCAGGCGATCCTGCTGACGTGTGGCCTGACGCAGGCGGGTTTCCATCGCTTCACCCAGACGCTGCTGCAGGCGGAACAGGGCGGTCTGCTGACGGGCCAGACGCAGCTGTGGATGCTGCTGCTGCAGGCGATGTTCAAGACGCGTGTAAAGCCGCTGCTGGCGCGCCAGATAGTAATCCATCGCCATCTCCAGCCGCTGTTGCTGCGATTGCAACTGGCGCAGCAGCTCCAGCTGGTTCCGGCTGACGATTTCTGCGGCTGCTGAAGGGGTAGGGGCGCGTAAATCGGCGACGAAGTCCGCGATGGTGACATCCGTTTCATGACCGACGGCGCTGACGACAGGAATGCGGCTGGCAAAAATGGCACGCGCCACGCGTTCGTCGTTAAAGCTCCATAAATCTTCCAGCGAACCGCCGCCGCGCCCGACGATTAACACATCGCACTCATTGCGCAGGTTGGCAATTTCAATCGCCCGGACGATAGCGGCTGGCGCATCGACGCCCTGTACCACAGTCGGGTAGATGACTACAGGCAGGGAGGGATCACGGCGATGCAGCACGCGTAACACATCGTGCAGCGCTGCGCCGGTGGAGGAGGTGATCACCCCGACCTGACGCGCCGGTTCCGGCAGCGGTTGCTTATGCTGCGGCTCAAACAAGCCTTCGCTCGCCAGCTTTGCTTTCAGCAGTTCAAACTGCTGTTGCAGCAGGCCTTCACCCGCCGGATGCATGCTTTCAGCAATCAGCTGATAGTCACCGCGAGGTTCATAGAGCGTGATGTTGGCGCGAACCAGTACCTGCTGACCATGCTGCGGCCGAAAGGTGACGCGACGGTTGCTGTTGCGGAACATGGCACAGCGAACCTGAGCGCCATCATCTTTCAGCGTGAAGTACCAGTGACCGGAGGCCGGTTGCGTGAAGTTGGAGATCTCGGCGCTGATCCAGACCAGGCCCATCTCTTTCTCCAGCAACTGACGCACTGTCGTATTGAGACGGCTGACGGTAAAAATATTGGCGGTAGATGGCAGCGACATGTGACGAAGATCAAATTCCAAATCAGCAGGTTAATTCATCGATACTACAGGGCTGTCAGTGCGGATCAAGAGTTTTTCGTAAATAATGCTGGAGGCAATCGATTACGGCCTGTATAATGCCACGGCAATATTTTATCTAATCTCAATCACCCGAGGTGGAGTATTGCCATGTTAAGAATCGCTAAAGAAGCACTCACTTTTGACGACGTTCTGCTCGTTCCTGCTCACTCCACCGTCCTGCCTAATACGGCCGATCTCAGCACTCAGCTGACCAAAAATATCCGTTTGAATATTCCTATGCTCTCCGCTGCCATGGATACCGTGACCGAAGCGGGTCTGGCGATTGCGCTGGCACAGGAAGGCGGCCTTGGCTTCATCCACAAAAACATGTCGATTGAACGCCAGGCGGATGAAGTGCGCAAGGTGAAGAAACATGAGAGCGGCGTGGTTACCGATCCGCAGACCGTGCTGCCAACCACGCCACTGGCTGACGTTAAAGCGCTGACCGAGCGCAACGGCTTTGCGGGCTATCCGGTTGTTAACCTCGACAACGAACTGGTCGGTATCATCACCGGTCGTGACGTCCGCTTTGTAACGGACCTTTCTCAGCCGGTCTCTGCGGTTATGACCCCGAAAGATCGTCTGGTGACGGTGAAAGAGGGCGAAGCACGCGACGTCGTGCTGCAGAAAATGCATGAGAAGCGCGTTGAGAAAGCGCTGGTGGTGGATGACAGCTTCCATTTGCTGGGCATGATCACTGTTAAAGACTTCCAGAAAGCCGAACGTAAACCTAACGCCTGTAAAGATGCGCAGGGTCGTCTGCGTGTCGGTGCGGCAGTAGGCGCGGGTGCCGGTAACGAAGAGCGTATCGATGCGCTGGTTGCTGCGGGCGTTGACGTGCTGCTGATCGACTCTTCACACGGCCACTCTGAAGGCGTGCTGTCACGTATCCGTGAAACCCGTGCCAAATATCCTGACCTTGAAATCGTCGGCGGCAACGTCGCTACCGGCGCAGGCGCACTGGCGCTGGTCGCGGCAGGCGTCAGCGCTGTTAAAGTGGGTATCGGTCCTGGCTCTATCTGTACGACCCGTATCGTGACCGGCGTGGGCGTTCCGCAGATTACTGCCGTTTCTGACGCCGTGACTGCGCTGGAAGGCACTGGTATTCCGGTTATCGCCGATGGCGGTATCCGTTTCTCCGGCGACATCGCCAAAGCGATCGCCGCAGGTGCCTCCTGTGTGATGGTCGGTTCGATGCTGGCGGGGACCGAAGAGTCACCGGGCGAGATCGAACTCTATCAGGGCCGTTCGTTCAAATCCTATCGCGGTATGGGTTCACTGGGCGCGATGTCCAAAGGCTCTTCTGACCGTTACTTCCAGACTGATAACGCCGCCGACAAACTGGTGCCGGAAGGCATCGAAGGCCGCGTGGCCTATAAAGGCCGTCTGAAAGAGATCGTACATCAGCAGATGGGCGGCCTGCGTTCGTGCATGGGCCTGACCGGTTGCCCGACCATTGACGACCTGCGCACCAAAGCGGAATTTGTCCGCATCAGCGGCGCAGGCATCAATGAGAGCCACGTGCATGATGTGACCATCACCAAAGAGTCACCGAACTACCGCATGGGTTCATAATCCCGATTTCCCGCCCGGCTTCAGCCGGGCGCTTTTATTGATCAAGTCACCGTTCTGGAAACCCCTCAATGACGACGGAAAATATCCATAAGCACCGCATTCTGATTCTCGATTTCGGCTCACAATATACTCAGCTGGTTGCCCGCCGCGTGCGCGAACTCGGCGTTTACTGTGAACTCTGGGCATGGGATGTCACCGAAGAGCAGATCCGCCAGTTCAACCCAAGCGGCATCATCCTTTCCGGCGGCCCGGAAAGCACCACCGAGCTGAACAGCCCGCGTGCACCTGAATATGTCTTCAGCGCTGGCGTGCCGGTGCTGGGTGTCTGCTACGGTATGCAGACCATGGCGATGCAGCTGGGCGGCACCGTTTCAGGATCAAATGAGCGCGAATTTGGTTATGCGCAGGTCGAAGTCACCACGCCAAGCGCGCTGGTTCGCGACATCGAAGATGCGATTAGCGCTGCGGGTAAACCGCTGCTGGATGTCTGGATGAGCCACGGCGACAAAGTCACGGCGATCCCGGCTGACTTCGTGACCGTTGCCAGCACAGAAAGCTGTCCGTTCGCTATCATGGCCAACGAAGAGAAGCGTTTCTACGGCGTGCAGTTCCACCCGGAAGTGACCCACACCCGCCAGGGTCTGCGGATGCTCGAGCGCTTCATCATCGACATCTGTGAATGTGAAGCCCTGTGGACCCCTGCCAAAATCATTGAAGATGCCGTTGAGCGCCTGCGTGAGCAGGTGGGTAACGACAAAGTGATCCTCGGTCTGTCAGGTGGCGTGGACTCCTCTGTGACCGCAATGCTGCTGCATCGCGCCATTGGTGACCGCCTGACCTGCGTGTTTGTGGATAACGGCCTGCTGCGTCTGAACGAAGCACAGCAGGTGATGGATATGTTTGGCGACCACTTTGGTCTGAACATCATCCATATACCGGCTGAAATGCGCTTCCTGGATGCGCTGGCGGGTATTGATGAACCTGAAGCCAAGCGTAAAACCATTGGTCGCGTCTTTGTGGAAGTGTTCGACGAAGAAGCGCTGAAGCTGCAGGACGTGAAGTGGCTGGCGCAGGGCACCATCTATCCGGACGTGATTGAATCGGCGGCGTCTGCCACCGGTAAAGCGCACGTGATCAAGTCACACCACAACGTGGGTGGTCTGCCGAAAGAGATGAAGATGGGCCTGGTTGAGCCGCTGAAAGAGCTGTTCAAAGACGAAGTGCGTAAGATTGGTCTGGAGCTGGGCCTGCCATACGACATGCTGTTCCGCCATCCGTTCCCGGGTCCGGGTCTGGGCGTGCGCGTACTGGGCGAAGTGAAGAAAGAGTATTGCGACCTGCTGCGTCGTGCCGATGCTATCTTCATCGAAGAGCTGCACAAAGCGGATCTCTACAACAAAGTCAGCCAGGCATTCACCGTCTTCCTGCCGGTTCGTTCGGTCGGCGTGATGGGTGATGGCCGTAAATATGACTGGGTTGTCTCGCTACGTGCGGTAGAAACCATCGACTTTATGACCGCACACTGGGCGCACCTGCCGTATGATTTCCTGGGCCGCGTCTCTAACCGCATCATCAATGAAGTCGACGGTATTTCCCGTGTAGTGTATGACATCAGCGGTAAGCCACCGGCGACGATTGAGTGGGAATAAACCGGTTTGCGCCGATTAAACCCTGATGCCTAAAAAGCCCGCTTCCAGCGGGTTTTTTATTGCCTGAAACACACGCAGACTCCCCGCTTTAACCTTTCGGCACATCCGGATAGCCATCTGGCGGTTTTCTGTTCACATTGCCGGGAATTACGCTATCCTCCATGCAGTAAAAGCTGCACTTCACTTCAGCTGTGTCCCGCTTTCACCGATCTATCCCAACGCCACCACTTACTGAAACCGCCTGCTGATCAGGCATTTCGTGATTCTTACGTCACCAGGAATGTTGTCATGCTCTCACTGAAAGTGTTCAGCCTGTTTTTTGTTGCCGTACTGCTGTTATCGCTCGGAGCCAGCATTGCGCAGGCAACGCGTCACGGCGAAAGTTCAGAGTCAGGTGGCTGGGCGACTGCCCGGCGTGATTCGGCTGGCATAGCGCCCGATCCGCGCGCTTTATATAGCCTGGCTATCGTGCAGGTCTATGCCGCACCGACCTATGGCTGGAAAGGGCGGGTGGCGGTGCATCCGTGGATCATCTTCAAGCGTGCGGGTGAAACACGCTACACGCGCTATGAAGTGATTAGCTGGGGCAGTGGTGATAAGGTCCGCCGCAACACCAACCTGCCGGATGGTTACTGGTATGGCGCAAAACCGCGGCTGCTGGTGGAACATCGCGGACCGGAAGCTGAAGCAATGATCCCGCAGATAGAAGCCGCCATTAAATCGTATCCGTGGCCGACAACCTACCGTGCCTGGCCAGGTCCGAACAGCAACACCTTCCTGGCACACATTGGCCGTGAAGTGCCCGCCCTGAGGCTGGATCTCCCCGCCAATGCGCTGGGCAAAGATTACCGGCCACTGTGGCGTCCTGTCGGGCTGCCGCCATCCGGGCGCGGTGTGCAGGTGTCGATTCTGGGCGTGGCGGGCGTGACACTGGGTGCAGAAGAGGGATTTGAAATGAACCTGCTGGGTCTGAACATGGGACTCGATTTTTCGCCATTCCGGCTGCGGCTGCCGTTTATTGGCGGTCTGGGCAACGACAATCTTCAGCAGGACAAGCCCTGACAATATGGCCCCGTCAGGGGCCGTTTTGCCTCAGCACACGCCAAAGTCACCTTCTTCATGATAGAGGTTGACGCTCTCTGCCTTCACTTCAATCTCTTTCTTCGCCGCATCATCAATGCGCGCGCACCACAGGGTGTCGCCTTCTACGCGGAGCACCTGCATTTTAGGGCCGCCGGTTTTCGACTGAACAAAATCCTCTGCTTTAAACATATTGCCTCCAATAATTATCGTTACTGCTGCCGATCGTTTTTTGCGTGACGTTTTCCAGTTTATACCCTGACTGTTTTACTGCGAGAAAAAGTCTCCGCATGCTGAGCCATATTAAGAAATATTCATTGAGTTGTCAGTTGACAACTCATTCATTCGGCGTCAGCATAGGGGCACATATGGCAAGGAAGCGGCATCCCGGTAAAGAGATAGAGATGGCGTTACGTTACGCCGAATCCCACGGCTGGCTGGTGGTTACCGGAGGCCATCATGCCTGGGGCAAAATGTACTGCCCGAAAAATCTGTTGATGTGCCGATGCGGGGAGTTCTGTCTGACCTGTATCTGGAGCACACCAAAAAACGTACATCATCATGCCCGTGCGCTGCGGCGCGTGGTCGATAACTGTCACTATCTGAAGTCCTGAGAAAGCACAAGGAGAGGCATATGGAATATTGTTTTACGCTACGGTTCAGCCTGCCGGAAGGGCATGCGCCGGTGGATGAGATGCTGGAAACGCTGGCAGCAGCAGGCTGTGACGATGCGCTGATCGGTCTGGGGATGCCTGGACGAATTGCACTGGAGTTCACCAGGGAGTCTGACTCTGCAACGGACGTATTAAAGCAGGCGGAAGAGGATGTACTGCGCGCGATACCGGGCGCCACGCTGGTGGAAGCAGCCCCCGATTTTGTGGGCCTGACAGATGTGGCGGAGATCATCGGCATGACGCGACAGAATATGCGTAAGCTGATGCTCAGCCACCGCCCGCCGTTTCCGCTGCCGGTGCATGACGGTAAAACCGCTATCTGGCACTTAGCGGATGTACTGGAGTGGCTGAGCCAGCGCGGTAATTATATGCTGCCTGCGGCGACCCGTGAGCTGGCACAGGTGACGCGACAGCGCAATCTTAACGGGTCGCTGCAACGTTACGGCCTTCGCGGCTAATCAGTGCGGCAGCAGGAAGATTGTCGCCAGCCCCAGGAAGATAAAGAAGCCACCGGTATCGGTCAGCGCGGTGATCAACACGCTGGAACCCACGGCCGGATCGCGCTTCATTTTGGTCATCACCAGCGGCACCAGCACGCCCATCAGCGCGGCCAGCAGCAGGTTCAGCGCCATGGCCAGCATCATGACGCCGCCCAGTGCCATATTGTCATACATGAGCCAGGTAATGCCGCCCATGATGCCGCCCCAGAACAGGCCGTTGATCAGCGCCACGCCAAGCTCACGGACGATCAGGAAAGAGAAGTTACCCGGTTCAACCTGATGTAAGGCTAGCGCCCGCACAATCATGGTGATGGTCTGGTTACCGGTGTTGCCGCCGATACCCGCGACAATGGGCATCAGGGTTGCCAGCGCGACGATCTGAGAAATCGTCCCTTCAAACAGCCCGATAACGCGCGAGGCGACAAAAGCGGTACAGAGATTAATCGCCAGCCAGGCCCAGCGTTTACGCACCGATTTACGCACCGGCGCGAAAACATCCTCTTCCTGACTGATACCGCCCATTTTACGGATGTTGCTTTCGTTTTCGGCATTCACCAGGTCGATGATGTCTTCAATGGTGACACGGCCAATCAGTTTGCCTTTTGCGTCAGTGACGGCGGCAGAGATCAGGTTATAACGCTCAAAGGCGCTGGCGGCGTCTTCGGCCTTATCGTTGAGCTGGAAGGTGGTTGGGCGCGCATTCATGACGTCGCTCACCAGGGTTTTAGGTTTGTTAAGCAGGATATCTGTCAGCATCAGCTCGCCCAGCAGCTGATTCTCTTTATTGGTGATAAACAGCTTATCCGTGCCGCCTGGCATGTCTTTACGCTTACGCAGAAAACGCTGCACCGTTGCCAGCGTGACATCGTCGCGCACCGTCAGGATATTGAAATCCATCACCCGGCCCACGCGATCGCGGTCGAGCTGCACCATATCGAGCATGCGGGCGCGTAGAGCAGGCTCCACGGTTGCCAGCAGGCGTCCGGTCAGGTCACGCGGCAGATAACGCGCCAGCCAGACCTGGTCGTCGATATCCAGCGGCTGGATAGCTCGCAGAATATCGCGATCGCTCATCTCCTCGGTGAGGCTGGCCCAGACCGTTTCAGAGGCTTCAACCAGCACGTGGCCGCGCCGCTCATTTGGCACCAGCCGCCACAGCGCCTGACGCTCCTCTTCGGGCAGGGCTTCGAGAATATCCGCGAGGTCAGCGGCATGCAGTTGCAGAATGTCCTGTTCCAGCGCATCACGCTGGGCCGCATTTTCACGTTGCTGTTCAGGATTGAGATCGCCGGATTTCTCCAGCAGAGCATCAACCAGATCGTGCTCGTTGAGCAGCAGCGTCAGAATGCGATGACGTATTTCACTTAAACGTTGAGAGTGAGAGGCAGACACAATGAGATCCCTTTAGTCTGAAAGCACCAGCACGAAGTGTAGCGTTTCGCCTGAAAAAGGGATGCAAAAAAGAGTCCAGTTGTCTGGATAACATTTACTTTTAAGAAGTCTTTCAGGCGAAAAGTCAGTATTCGTTAGCGCGTATCACCTGATGTAACGGTAACCGGTTCAGGAATCGCTTTCTGTTGCTGGTGATGCTCGAAGGCAGCGGGCAGGATAAATATCAGGCGACTAAAGAGAATGATAAAACTGATCAGCAACACAATACGGGTCATGGTGCCGGTTTTTTGACGTCTTCGGGGAGAAATAGCGCTGTTCACGCGGGGTGGTTCCTGTAATGACCCCATCAGGGGCGACTGCAATATTTAGTCACAGTCGCCTGATGAAATCAATCGCTGTTGAAAAAAACAGCAGATAAAGATCAGTAACTCGCTTTTTGTGCCAGCAGCGTAGCAAAGCGGCAGGTAATGCGATTGCCATTTTCATCTTTACGATGCAGCTGACCGGGATGTTCGTTGTACTTCACGATGTGCCAGTTGCGGTAATAGTGGCTCAATTCGCCCGACTTGAAAGCAAAGGAGAAATCAGCCGGGCAGGGCATATCTTCCGTATTCATCGCCGCCACAATCAGGTTGAAACCATCCCTGACCGTACAGGCCTGCATGTCAGCAATCAGCTGTGGAATGGTCTGCGGCTGCAGAAACATCATCACTACGGTCGACAGCACAAAGTTGAAGCCGCCATTGAAGCGCGTGTTGTTCAGGTCGCGCTGCTCGGTGTGAATTCCGCTGAGGTTTTCCCGGGCAATAATATCCTGCAGGCGGGCCAGGCTTTGCGGATTATGGTCCCATGCCGTGACGTCAAAGCCGTGCTGGTTCAGAAACAGCGTATTGCGTCCCACGCCACAGCCCAGATCCAGCGCCTTGCCGACGTTGAGCTGAGGCAGAGCCGCAACCACTTCGGAGTGGGGCGATGTTAAACCATAGGTTTCGGCAAAATAGTTTTCGCCTGAAAGTGGTGCAGTTGGTTGTGTCATATTCATCAATTCAGTTAAACGGGCACCAGGCGCCCGGGTTGTCAGGCTTCTTCTTCGAGGATCAGCTTCCATCCTGTAACGTCGTTCCAGTAAACCTGCTCACGTTCCAGATCGAGCTGAACCAGGTTGTTCTGGTTGAAGTAGCCCGCCGGGAAAATCAGCGTCCAGTGGCCGTCATCGCATTTCAGAGTTAACGCATCCGGACGCGTAGTGGCCTGGCGCTGATTGTTCAGCAGGGTACCCAGGCGCAGCAGGAAAATCAGCGGCACAAACTGCTTTTTCTTGAACAGCGTGACGCGCGGCAACTCGTCGAGCTTCACCGCTTTGCGGTGGAATCTGACCAGCGCCGCCAGCAGCATCTGCTGATCCTGATTGAAGCCCGGCAGGTTGGTATTTTGCAGGATATAGGCGGAATGACGTTGCAGGGCGCTGTGATTAATCGTCAGGCCCACTTCGTGCAGCATCGCCGCCCACTTCAGCAGAGCGGCCAGCTGCGGATTAGCCAGTTTCGGGTTCTGCTCGCTCCACTGCAAATAAAGCTGCTCGGTGGTGTCCAGCACGCGGCGCGCCTGATCGCTGTCGATGGCGTAATGATTCGCCAGACTTTGTGCCGTACGGCTGCGAATATCCTGATGGCGGAAACGGCCCTCCATCTCATAGAGCACGCCTTCACGCAGTGCACCGTCAGAAAGACGCAGCTCGCGAATCGCCAGCGCATCAAACACGCCACACAGAATCGCCAGTCCGGGCACAAACACCCCTTTGCGTTCTTCCGACAGGCCCGGCAGGCTGAGGGCCGCAAAGGATTTGTGCTTCATCACCTCGTCGTAGAGCTTGTCGAGGCGCTCAGTCGTAATCAGCTTCTCTTTCTCATCCATCGCCTGCAGCACTTCGCAGGCGGCCTTGATGGTGCCGGACGCACCCAGCGCATATTGCCAGCCATGCAGACGGTATTGCCACGCCAGCGTTTCCAGCTTCTGCGCAGCCGCTAAGCGGGCGCGACGGAAGTTTTCACGACTGATTTCGCCTTTCGGGAAATAGAGCTGGGCGAAACTGACGCAACCCATGCGTCGGCTCTCAACCAGTTGCGGTTCAAAATCCTCGCCAATCACCAGCTCGGTGGAGCCGCCGCCGATGTCGATCACCAGCTTGCGACCTTTCTCCGGCTGCGTGTGTTCAACACCCATAAAGATCAGACGCGCCTCTTCATGGCCTGAAATCACTTCGATCGGATAAGGGATCACCTCAGCAGCCCGCTGCAGGAAGGTTTCGGCGTTGACCGCCTCGCGCAGCGTATGGGTGCCGACAATCGTCACGTTGCTGGGACTGAACCCCTGCAGGCGCTCGGCGAACAGAGCCAGACAGGCTAATCCCCGCTCCATTGCCTCTTCGCTGAGGTTGTGTTGAGCATCCAGCCCGTCAGCCAGATGGACGCGCTGTTTAAGGCGGCCCAGTACCTGCATCGCACCATCGACGACCCGCGCAATCACCATATGGAAACTGTTCGAGCCCAGGTCAATCGCCGCAAACTCCTGGGGTTTTGGCGTACTTTTATGAGAAATTGGCATAGGATTTATTCAGGTTGTTCCAGTTTCTTGATGTAATCATAGATGGCCAGCTGCGAGCGCACTTTACGACGGTTGCCGCGCTGGACGTAATGGTTACTCAACTCTTTATCGACGATGCGGGCTTTCACCGTATCACTCAACTGAATAGCAATAATGTCGAGTATGCGCTGCCGGATGTGGGGATCGAGGATCGCCACGGCCACTTCGATGCGGTAATCGATGTTACGTGTCATCCAGTCAGCGGAGGAGAGGAACACCTTCTTATCGCCGCCATTCTCAAAAATATAGACGCGATCGTGTTCCAGATAGCGGTCAACAATACTGATGACACGAATATTTTCACTGATCCCCGGCAGGTCCGGGATTAATGAGCACATTCCGCGCACCAGAAGATTGACCTTCACCCCTACGCTGGAGGCTGTATAAAGCCGATCTACCAGACCTTTGTCCACCAGATTGTTGATTTTCAGAGTAATGCCGCAGGGCTTATTCTGCTGTGCATTGGCAATTTCGGTGTCGATCAGTTCATACAGCATCCGGCGCGAGTTCTGTGGCGACACCATCAGGTGATCGAACGTCACGGGCCGGTAAGGATTCTCAATAAAGTTGAACACCCGGCGTACTTCATTGGTGATGCGCGCATCCGCGGTCAGCAACGAGTAATCGGTATAAAGCCGCGCGGTCTTCTCATTAAAGTTGCCGGTGCCGATATGCGCGTAGCGCACAATCTCTTCGCCTTCGCGGCGTGAAATCAGGAACAGCTTGGCGTGAATTTTCAGGCCGGGTGCGGAGAAAATGACATGCACGCCTGCTTCGGTCAGGCGTTTCGCCCAGTAAATATTGGCTTCTTCATCAAAGCGTGCCTGCAGCTCAACGACCACCGTGACTTTTTTACCGTTATAGGCGGCATGGATCATCGCATCCATGATGCGGGAGTGTTTAGCGACGCGGTAGATGTTGATTTTGATCGCCAGCACGCTGGGGTCAAACGACGCCTGACGCAGCAGTTCCAGCACGTGCTCAAAGGTGTGGTACGGATAGTAGAGCAGTACGTCGCGGTCGCGGATCGCATCAAAGCCGTTGCGGAAGCCATCAAAACCGATGTGGCGAATCTGCGGCAGCGGGCGGTTGACCAGGTTGTTTTTACCTACGTTCGGGAAGCCGATAAAGTCTTTGAAGTTGTGATAGCGGCCGCCCGGCAGTATTGAGTCAAAGTTGGAAATCGAGAGCTTGTGGCACAGCAGCTCAACCATCGCCTCCGGCATGTCACGCTGATAGACAAACCGCACCGGCTCCGCCGTCAGTCGCTGCTTCAGGCTGGAGGACATCAGCTCCAGCAGGCTCGACTCCATCTCCGTCACCAGATCGTACTCGGCGTCACGCGTCATTTTCATTGAATAGGCGTTAAGCGCGTCGTAGTCATAGAAGCCTTTGAAAATATCATCCAGGCAGTAACGTAAGATGTTGTCCAGCAGGATCATTGGCTTGCGACGGCGCGGTGGCTCTGCCGGTAAATTGATGAAGCGCGGCACTTTATCGGACGGGATCTCCAGCAGTGCATAACGAATATCGTCACCACGGATAATCTCTACCGCCAGGTAGGTGTAATCATCTTTAAGGAATTCGGTCAGGTCAGTTTCATGGGTGATCAGAATCGGGGAGATATGCTGACGCAGTTCATGTTTGAAGTAGTGGCGCAGCCACGCCTGCTGGTTGGGCGACAGCTGGCGTTCATTGATCAGGAAGATCTGGTTACGTGCCATCTCAAGCAGCAGGTCGTTATAAAGTGCGTCGAACTCCTGATCGGACTTCATCACCCGCTGCTGAATTTTCTTAAACAGATGGCGTGGCGTACTGGCGGAACCCTGCTCTTCACCAATCAGAATGCGGCGTTTGAGGTCGGCGAAACGCACTTTATAGAATTCGTCGAGATTGTTGGAGTAGATGCCCAGAAAGCGCATCCGCTCAATCAGTGGATTGCTTTTGTCTGCTGCTTCCTGCAAAACCCGTTCATTAAAGGATAACCAGCTTAATTCTTTTTCTATATAAAGCTTTACCTGACCCATTCTCACTCCATTTAGCGGTTGCAGGACTGAAGATCCAGTATCCACCAACATTATGGCGAGAGTATGGCAGCGTTGTCCAACGCCAGGAGTTGTCTTATCAATCGGCTACGGGCAACATAGCGGCTTATTTTGGCCTGCTACCGGAACCGCATGAGCGCAAACCACATTCCTGTCCAATTCAGCGATCGCAAGCGTCGTGCCGTTGATCGTCTGACGCGGCGGCTGATCACCTGCTGTGGCGTCGCGATCCTGCTACTGATGCTGCTGCTGTTCTGCTGGCTGATTGGCGTGGTATTACCGCTGTTTAATGCGCCGGGCCTGCAAATCGCGGCCAGCCAGCAACTCTGGGATCGTACGCCCGCTTTAGCAATAGGCAATCAGGGCAACATTGGCTGGCGTATCAGCGCGCACGGTGCAGCACGTTTTATTCCGCTGGATGGTCAGCCTGCGGAACCGGCGTTGGCGCTGACCCCGGCGCCTGATGAGGTGGTGCAGAGTGCCGATGGGCAGACGCTGCTACTGAATATGCAGGGCGCGCTGACGCTGATGCAGCCTGCGACCGACCAGCAGTGGCGCTTCCCGCTGGGCGACAAACCCTTTCATCTGCCTGATGGCGCAGTGACAAAGATGGCGCTGGCGACGCGTCATGCGGGTCAGTGGCGCATCGCTGCTCTCACTGAGGCCGGACTGCGGGTGCTGACGCTGGGCACCGATCGTCAGGCGTCGGTTATCCCGCTGCCGCAACGCCAGCTTGATCTGCTGGCGATCTCGCCCTCCGGCGATCTGCTCTACACCACCGAAGGCACGCTGCTGCGGGTCTGGCAGCTCGACGATGACCGTGCCCTGCTGCGCGAAACGCATACTCTGTCGCAGCCCCCACAAAGTCTGCATCTGCTGGTGGGCGGCAAAAGCCTGCTGATTCAGGATCGCAGCGGTGTCACCCAGTGGTTTGCTATCGCCAGCGATCAGGGGCCGCGCCTGCAGCGTATCCGGACCTTTGCGCACAGCGATGGCGAGACGATTCTGGTAACAGAATCACAGCGTCGCGTGTTTGCGACGCTCAGTAAACAGGGAATGCTGCGACTGTTCGCCAGCAAGCAGACTGGCCCGATACTGCAGCGTCAGCTTGAACCCGGCATCGTGCAGGCGCAGTTTTCACCCCATGGCGACAGCCTGCTGATTGAGCGGGCGGGAAGCTGGCAAACCCTGCGGCTCGATAATCCGTGGCCGGATGTGACCTGGCGTAATTTCTGGCAGAAAATCTGGTATGAAAACTACCCCGGACCCGACTGGGTCTGGCAATCCACCGCCGCCGGTGACAGCTATCAGGCCAAGTTCAGCCTGATGCCGATGGTCACGGGAACGCTGAAAGCGGCCAGTTTAGCGTTGCTGTTTGCCACGCCGCTGGCGCTGGCCGCGGCGATGTACACCGCATGGTTCATGGCACCGGGGCTGAGGCGCTGGGTTAAACCAGCCATTGAAATGATGGGCGCGCTGCCAAGCGTAGTGGTGGGGCTGATTGCCGGGATCTGGCTCGCGCCGCATATTGGTCAGGCGCTGGTGGGGGTACTGCTGCTGCCCCTGACGCTGGCAGGCGCGCTGCTGCTGTGTGGCGTATTCAGCGCGCGTTTACCGCCGCGCTGGCGTCAGCCGGGCCGGGAAGTAGTGATTCTGTTGCCGCTGTTGCTGCTGGTTACACTGCTGACACTGTGGCTGCCCACGCTTTTTATACCGGATGCGGGCGACTGGCTGCCCCATTACGAGCAGCGCAATCTGCTGGTGGCCGCGCTGGCGATGGGCTTTGCGCTGGTGCCGCTGATCTTCACCCTCTCTGAAGATGCGCTGTTCAGCGTACCTGCGGCGCTGGGCCAGGGTTCGCTGGCACTGGGCGCAACGCCATGGCAAACCCTGACCCGCGTCGTACTGCCGGGCGCCTCCGCCGGGATTTTTGCCGCGCTGATGATCGGTCTGGGACGCGCCGTGGGAGAAACCATGATTTTGCTGATGGCGACCGGCAACACGCCGCAAAGTGAAGGTGGCCTGTTCAGCGGTCTTCGCGCACTGTCCGCCAACATCGCCATTGAGATGCCGGAAGCGGCAGCGGGCAGTGCGCACTATCGCGTGCTGTTTCTCAGCGCCCTGATGCTGTTGCTGTTTACGCTGGTGATTAACACGGTTGCCGAACTCATCCGCCAGCGGCTGCGTCAGCGTTACAGCCAGCAGGAGGAGCAGGCATGAAGGCGATGCGACAGAACGATCGCTGGCGCTGGTTAACCGCGGGTGCCGTCGCCGTCTGCCTGCTGGCCTTCACGCTGCTGATTGGGCTACTGGCGTGGCAGGGCGTCCGTGCTTTCTGGCCGCAGCGCGTGGATCTCTATACCTTCAGCCAGCCTGAAGGCGGTGAAACGCGCCTGTTGGGTGAAACCCTGGAACATCAGCGGCATTTTCCAGCGCCGGCCGATGAGCAGGGCAACAGCGGTGGTCAGATGAATCGCTATCTGATTAAAACCGGTAACCGCGACTGGGACGCTCCCGATTTCCGCGTGGTCTACAGCCGTGCAGCGGCAACAATCAGTCAGCCACCGGACGTCATGGTGCTGCAGCGGCGCAGCCACGGTCAGGCCTATGGCTGGTTTGTCGGCCTGCGTGAAGATAACGAAGAGTTAACTGCACAGAATCCCGATGCGCTGCTGCATCAGCGGCTCGGTCAGGTACAGATGCTGGTGCGGCAGGCTAACCAGATTCGCCGGGTGGATATGGCGCGCCTCAACAGCCAGCGTGAAGAGCTTGATGAGCAGGCGGCCATAAACCGGGCTGCCGGACGCTTTGATCTGCAGGCAGAGTCAGAATATCAGGCGAATCAGGCCGCACTGCAGCGCCGCTTTAATCAGCTGAGTGAGACACTGGCTTCTCTGCAACAGCAGAGTCAGCGCGATCTGTTAATCCTGCGGGATGGGCAGGGCAATGAACATGCGATTCCGCTGACCGAAATCGTCGACAGCTGGAAGCCGAACGCGATGACGCTGACCGGCAAAACCGGACATTTTCTGCATCAGCTGTGGCGTTTCGTCAGTGATTCACCTGCCGGGGGCGAAAGTGAATCCGGCGCGTTTCCGGCGATTTTCGGCACCGTGCTGATGGTGCTGCTGATGTCGGTGGTGGTGATGCCGCTGGGCGTCGTCGCCGCTATCTGGCTGCATGAATATGCCGGACGGAATGCGCTGACCAGGCTGGTGCGCATCGCGGTAGTCAATCTGGCCGGCGTTCCTTCCATTGTTTATGGGGTGTTTGGTCTGGGCTTCTTTGTCTGGCTGGTGGGCGGCACGATTGATCAGCTCTTTTTTGCCAGCGCACTGCCCAATCCCACCTTCGGCACGCCAGGTTTACTCTGGGCGTCGCTGACCCTGGCGTTACTGACGCTGCCGGTAGTGATTGTGGCGACCGAAGAGGGCTTATCGCGTATTCCCAACAGCCTGCGGCAGGGTTCGCTGGCGCTGGGCGCGACCCAGGCGGAAACGCTGTGGAACGTGGTGCTTCCGATGGCAGTGCCGGCCATGCTGACCGGCCTGATTCTGGCGGTGGCGCGTGCAGCAGGTGAAACCGCGCCGCTGATGCTGGTGGGCGTGGTAAAAATGGTGCCGGAACTGCCGGTCGACGCGGTGTTCCCTTATCTGCATCTGGATCGCAAGTTTATGCATCTGGGCTTCCAGATTTACGATCTGGCGTTTCAGAGTCCGAATATTGAAGCTGACCGGCCGCTGGTGTTCGCCACCGCGCTGCTGCTGGTGCTGATTATTCTGTCGCTTAATCTGCTGGCGATGGGCCTGCGTCACCGTCTGCGTGAACGCTATCGCCTTATGACTCAATAACAGGCTATGACTATGACGTCCGAAACGGATATCGCGCTGACCGTTAACCATCTGTCGCTGTGGTATGGCGAGCGCCAGGCGCTGCAGGATATTTCGCTGCAGGTGCCGAAAAACAGGATTACCGCGCTGATTGGCCCCTCGGGCTGCGGCAAGTCGACGCTGCTGCGCTGCTTTAATCGCATGAACGACGTGATTGATCACTGCCGGGTAGAGGGTGAAGTGTTACTGGGATCGCAGCCGATCCTGCGCCCCGAACAGGATCTCTCCGCGCTGCGCCGTCGGGTCGGCATGGTGTTTCAGCGGCCTAATCCTTTTCCAAAATCGATTTATGAAAATGTGGTTTACGGGCTGCGTTTACAGGGTGTGCGCGATCGGCGGGTACTGAACGAGGCGTGTGAGCGTGCGCTGCGTGCGGCGGCGCTGTGGGGTGAGGTGAAAGATCAGCTGTCACAGAATGCGCTGACGCTCTCGACCGGACAGCAGCAGCGGCTGGTGATTGCCCGCGCCATTGCCATTGAGCCGGAAGTGCTGCTGCTGGATGAGCCGACCTCCGCGCTGGATCCGATCTCCACGCTGGTGATTGAAGAGCTGATGACCACGCTGAAGCAGCACTTCACGCTGGTGCTGGTGACGCACAACATGCAGCAGGCCTCGCGCGTGTCAGATTACACCGCGTTTATGCATCAGGGCGCGTTAGTGGAGTTTGATGAGACTGACCGGATCTTCACCGCGCCGAAACAGCGACGAACCGAAGATTACATTACGGGTCGTTACGGCTGAGAAAGGAGATACAGCGGGTTTTCGTGCGGGGCGAATGAAGCACCGGCTCAGGGAGCCAGTGCCCTTCGTAAAGACGCTTTAAGCTTTTCAGCCGTTTGTGGGAAAATCTGTCACGGCTTTTAGAACGTCAATCGTTAGCATAGCCTTGTGGTGGCAGCGCTTCGCCATCCAGCCAGGCTTTACCGTCACGCATCAATAGCCGGCCTTCAACAAACCAGCCAATCACCAGCGGATAGATCGCGTGTTCCTGGTGCTGCACCCGCTCGGTAATCTCCGCTTCGCTATCGTCAGGAAAGACCGGGACTTTAGCCTGCAGGATTACCGGACCGCCATCCAGTTCATCCGTCACGAAATGCACGGAAGTACCATGTTCGCTGTCACCATTTTCCAGCGCCTGACGATGCGTATGCAGTCCTGGATATTTCGGCAGCAGGGAAGGATGGATGTTCAGCAGGCGATCGTGAAAATGCGCCACGAAAGCGCTGCTGAGAATGCGCATATAACCGGCCAGCACGATCAAATCCGGACTATAGGCTTCTATTTCAGCGATGAGCTGACGATCAAAAGCTTCGCGGTCAGCGAAGTCGCTGGCGGCAAGCGCATGGGCGGGAATCCCCGCCTCCTGCGCCCGCGTCAGCCCATAAGCAGCAGCACGGTTACTGAACACGGCAGCGACGCTGCCGTGAATCCGCCCGCTTTTACAGGCATCAAGGATGGACTGAAGGTTACTTCCGTTGCCGGAAATCAGTACAACCAGCTTCTTCATCCGTTGATGACCACACGCTCTTCGGCATCCGACGCTTTAATCACGCCGAGCTTCCAGGCTTTCTCGCCTGCGGCCTGCATCAGCGCAATCGCTTTGTCCGCGTCTGCCGGGCTCAGTGCGATGATCATGCCGACGCCACAGTTAAAGGTACGATACATCTCGAAACGGCTGACGTTGCCCGCCTGCTGTAACCAGCTGAAGACCGCCGGCCACTGCCAGCTCTTCTCGTCGATGACAGCCTGGGTGTTGTCGGGCAGGACTCGCGGGATATTTTCCCAGAAGCCGCCGCCGGTCAGGTGCGCGATAGCGTGCACATCGACCTGCTCAATCAGGCTCAGGATATTTTTCACGTAGATGCGGGTCGGTTCCAGCAGATGATCGGCCAGCGGTTTGCCTTCCAGCTGTTCAGCCAGCGGATCGGTGTTGCTGACTTCCAGAATCTTACGCACCAGCGAATAGCCGTTGGAGTGCGGGCCACTGGAGCCGAGGGCGATCAGTACGTCGCCATCCTGCACCTTGCTGCCGTCGATAATTTCTGACTTTTCCACCACGCCGACACAGAAACCGGCCACGTCGTAATCTTCGCCGTGATACATGCCTGGCATCTCAGCGGTTTCACCGCCCACCAGCGCACAACCTGACTGCAGACACCCTTCGGCGATGCCGGTGATCACTGCAGAGGCGGTATCCACATCCAGTTTGCCGGTGGCGTAGTAGTCGAGGAAGAAGAGCGGCTCAGCGCCCTGAACCACCAGGTCATTGACGCACATCGCGACCAGGTCAACACCAATGGCATCGTGACGTTTGAGATCCATCGCCAGACGCAGCTTGGTGCCCACGCCATCGGTGCCGGAGACCAGCACGGGTTCACGGTATTTTTGCGGCAGCGCGCAAAGCGCACCAAAACCGCCCAGTCCACCCATCACTTCCGGGCGACGCGTCTTTTTCACTACGCCTTTAATACGGTCAACCAGAGCGTTACCAGCATCAATATCAACACCGGCGTCTTTGTAACTGAGAGAGGTTTTGTCGGTCACTGCGAGGTCCCCACGCGAGTTGCGGTTGGTGGTTTAAAATAAAGCGCGGCAATTCTATCAGTGCAGGCAAACGTTTGCGAGTCCGGCATTGCGCATCGGGCGATTTTCATTAATCCTCTATTTGTCCCGGTAAAAGCCGCGGCTTTGCGCAAGACCAGGTGGCGCAGCGTGCAAAAGGCGGTATAATCCCGCGATTTTTTTTAGCTCAACTCATTCCGGGAGAACACCAATGAAGATCGTGGAAGTCAGACACCCGCTGGTCAAACATAAACTGGGCCTGATGCGTGAGCATGATATCAGTACAAAGCGTTTTCGCGAGCTGGCCTCTGAAGTGGGCAGCCTGCTGACCTACGAAGCGACCGCCGATCTGGAAACAGAGCGCGTCACCATTGAGGGCTGGAACGGCCCGGTAGAGATCGATCAGATCAAAGGCAAAAAAATCACGGTGGTCCCGATCCTGCGTGCCGGCCTGGGCATGATGGAAGGGGTGCTGGAACACGTTCCCAGCGCCCGTATCAGCGTGGTGGGTGTTTACCGTGATGAAGAGACGCTGGAGCCGGTTCCCTATTTCCAGAAGCTGGTCTCTAACATCGAAGAGCGCCTGGCGCTGGTGGTCGACCCGATGCTGGCGACCGGTGGCTCCATGATTGCTACTATCGACCTGCTGAAGAAAGCGGGCTGCACCAGCATCAAAGTGCTGGTTCTGGTTGCCGCACCAGAGGGGATTGCCGCACTGGAGAAAGCGCATCCTGACGTCGAGCTTTACACTGCGTCAGTGGATCAGGGACTGAACGAAAAGGGTTATATCATTCCCGGGCTCGGCGATGCCGGGGACAAGATTTTCGGAACCAAATAAATCGCACAGCCGACCAGAGAGTCGGCTTTTTTTTGACAAAAATAATGCCCCGAACGGATTCGGTCTGCCGCAAGGCGCACCGGCGTGCCTGCTGCTGTGCCAGAGGCGCGAACCCACGGGGATACAAAACATAAGGGGATAAATGATGACTCGTCGCGCCATTGGCGTCAGTGAACGGCCGCCGTTACTGCAAACCATTCCACTCAGCCTGCAACACCTGTTTGCCATGTTTGGTGCCACGGTACTGGTGCCGATTCTGTTCCACATCAACCCGGCGACGGTGCTGTTGTTTAACGGTGTCGGCACACTGATTTATCTTTTTATCTGTAAAGGCAAAATTCCTGCCTACCTCGGTTCCAGTTTTGCCTTTATCTCGCCGGTGCTGCTGCTGTTGCCGCTGGGTTACGAGGTCGCGCTGGGCGGATTTATCCTGTGCGGCGTGCTGTTCTGTATCGTGGCGCTGATTGTGAAACGCGCGGGCACCGGCTGGCTCGACGTAATGTTTCCTCCGGCAGCGATGGGCGCGATTGTCGCCGTCATCGGTCTGGAGCTGGCGGGTGTCGCCGCCAATATGGCTGGCCTGCTGCCCGCTGAAGGCAGTGCGCCCGACAGCAAAACCGTGCTGATTTCGCTGGTCACGCTGGCGGTAACGGTCTTCGGTTCGGTACTGTTCCGTGGCTTCCTGGCGATTATCCCGATTCTGGTCGGTGTGGTGGCAGGCTATCTGCTCTCTGCCTTTATGGGCATCGTTGACTGGAGTGGCGTGGTCAAAGCCCCCTGGTTTGCCCTGCCAACCTTCTATACGCCGCGCTTCGAGTGGGTGGCAATGCTGACGATTCTGCCTGCGGCGCTGGTGGTCATTGCCGAGCATATCGGTCATCTGGTGGTTACGGCCAACATCGTGAAAAAAGATCTGATTCGCGACCCTGGCCTGCATCGTTCAATGTTCGCTAACGGCTTATCCACCGTTATTTCTGGCTTCTTTGGTTCGACGCCGAATACGACCTACGGTGAAAACATCGGCGTGATGGCGATTACCCGCGTCTATAGCACCTGGGTGATTGGCGGTGCGGCGATTCTGGCGATTCTGCTCTCCTGCGTCGGCAAACTGGCGGCGGTGATCCAGGCGATCCCGGTGCCGGTGATGGGCGGCGTGTCGCTGCTGCTGTATGGCGTGATTGGCGCATCCGGTATCCGCGTGTTGATCGAATCCAAAGTCGATTACAACAAAGCGCAGAATCTGATCCTGACCTCGGTGATCCTGATCATCGGCGTCAGCGGGGCGAAGGTACATATCGGTGCGGCAGAGCTGAAAGGCATGGCGCTGGCGACGATCGTGGGTGTTGGCCTGGCGCTGATCTTCCGCGTGATCTCGCTGTTGCGTCCGGAAGAAGTGGTGCTGGAGGCTGAAGAACCGCGCGAACATTGATCGCAGCGCGCCTGACAGGATCGGGGCAGGGACGCCCCATTCATCTCTTTCTGAAAACTGTGTTAGACTTCCCCCGATTTTTTGCTTGTTCTCTTGCTGAGGTGCTTCTGAACACGCCGGCACAATTGTCATTGCCACTCTATTTACCCGACGATGAAACCTTCTCCAGCTTCTGGCCGGGGGAAAACCCGTCGCTGATTGCCGCACTCAAAGGCGCTCTCAACCAACAACATGGCAGCTATCTCTACTTCTGGTCACGCGAAGGCGGTGGGCGGAGCCATCTGCTGCACGCCGCGTGCGCTGAAATGTCCGCGCGCAGCGAAGCGGTCGGTTACGTTCCGCTGGATAAACGCACCTGGTTTGTGCCGGAAGTGCTGGAAGGAATGGAGCAGCTGTCACTGGTCTGCATCGATAACATCGAGTGCATTGCAGGCGAACCGGAGTGGGAGATGGCGATCTTCGATCTCTATAACCGCATTCTGGAAACCGGCAATACGCGCCTGTTTATTACCGGCGATCGTCCGCCACGTCAGCTGAATCTGCAGCTGCCCGATCTCGCCTCGCGGCTGGACTGGGGGCAGATCTATCGACTGCAGCCGCTCTCCGACGAAGACAAACTGCAGGCGCTGCAACTTCGTGCCGGGTTACGTGGTTTTGAGCTGCCGGAAGATGTGGGTCGCTTCCTGCTGAAGCGACTGGATCGTGAAATGCGCACGCTGTTTGATACGCTGGATCGGCTTGATCGCGCCTCGATCAGCGCGCAGCGTAAACTCACTATTCCCTTCGTTAAAGAGACGCTCGGCCTTTAAATAATGTCGAGCACCGCTTCTGGCGGACGTCCGATCCGCGCTTTATCGCCATTGATCACAATCGGCCTTTCAATCAGCACCGGGTTTTCTACCAGCGCATCCAGCAGCGCACTTTCGTTTTTGTCGCCGAGTGCCAGCTCGCTGTAGATCGCCTCTTTGGTACGCATCAACTCTCGTGCACTCTGCATCCCCAGTTTCTGTAGCAGAATCTGCAGCGTCTCGCGATCGGGCGGCGTCTGCAGATAGAGCACCACTTCCGGCTCAATGCCGCGGACGTTCAGCAGCGCCAGCGTTTCGCGGCTCTTACTGCAGCGCGGGTTGTGGTAAATCGTCACCATTTCAGACTCTCCTTTTATTGTCTCTTCAAGCGGCGCTGGCAGCACGCAGGCTTAGCCTTTCTGATACTGCTTAAAGCGCTGCTGCAACTGGCGCAGCTGATCGATACGGGCATCGTAGCGCGCCTGCTTCAGGCTGCCGAGTGGCACCTGTGCGCTGGCGCTGCCTAACGCGGTGATGGCCTGATCAAGCTGGCCATTCAGCGCCAGACTCTCTGCACGCGCAGATAACTCTTCATCATTCAGTCCCTGCTGTGCAGAAGCCTGTGCCAGTAAATCCCAGCCGTTGGGATCGTCTTTATTGGCCCAGGTATAGCGGTTCAGAATACGGCTGGCACTGGCATACTGCTTCGCTTCCACGTAGGCGTTCGCCAGGTTGAGCTGCACCACCGGGCTGTTTTTGGCACCGGTTGCGGCGGTGAGCAGGGCGATCGCCTGTTGTGGCTGGTTCAGGCCGATGTCGATGTCCGACATGATATCCAGGAACCAGATATTATTAGGCTGTTTCGCCAGCAGTGGCGTCATAATCCGCTTCGCATCGGCATAGCTCTTCGCCTGTAAAAACTGTATGGCTTTGCCATATTGTGACGCCAGCTGTTCACGGGCATTGCCGCTGGCATACTGACTCAGCAGTTCGTCAGTGAGCTGATTACGCCCGGTGGCGTACATCCCCAGCGCACGCACCTTCGCCAGGTAAAAATCTTCAGTGGACTGCACGACGACCGGGCGCATCTGGTTAGCACGATTGCGGGCATCCGCCAGACGGCTGTCGGGCAGGGGGTGCGTCAGCAGAATTTCAGGTGGCTTGGAGGAGAAGCGGCTCTGATCGGCCAGCTTCTGCAGAAAATTTGGCATCGCCTGGGGATCGAATCCGGCGCGCTGCAGCACCTGAATGCCGATGCGGTCAGCCTCCTGCTCATTGCCCTGCGTAAAGCTGATAATCCCCTGCTGCGTACCCGCCAGGGTGCCAGTCAGTGCGGCCATACCCGCCTGCGGACTCGCCATCGCCAGCAGTATCGAGCCCAGCGCACCGACCCAGGTGAGTGGGGCATTGCGCTTCTGATCTTCCATGGCGCGCGCCAGATGGCGCTGGGTGACGTGTGATATCTCATGCGCCATCACGGATGCCAGCTGACTTTCATTTTCGGTAAAGCGGAACAGCGCTGAGTGCAGCACCACATTGCCACCGAAGAAGGCAAAGGCGTTGAGCTCATCGTTCTGAATCAGAAAGAAGTGGAACGGGGTTTTGACGGAGTCAGCATGCGAGACCAGCCGCTGCCCCAGCTGATTAATATACTGATTAAGCAGCGGATCGTTGATCAGCGGCGCACTGGCACGCAGCTGGCGCACATAGAAGTCGCCCATCTGCAGTTCCTGATTAATCGACAGCGTCGAACCGGCCGTGGTGCCAATATCGGGAAGTGAATCACTGACATCGGCCATGGCAGGTGTCAGAGTGGTAAAAATGAGCGTCGGGAGGAGCGCGGCGATCAGCGTTTTCTTTAACCGGTTCAACATGCCTTAATCCTGTAGAGAGGCCCTGAAAATGGACAGGTGCGCAGCGGGAATGTTCCATTTTTCGCAGATAACGGCGGTTCGGGACTATCTTAACCAGAGCATCAAAAGAAAGAAATGTCGTTTTCTGGCCAGTGCCTGGCGTAATTTGTGCAAGATCGCAGATTTTGACGAAAAAAACTGAACATCCTGCAAACTTAAACCGCAGTTAAACGAAAAAAATCCGGCGAGGTTTTACCGGGGTCCTGAGCCGCTAATTTGCCACTTATCTGTTTATTCCCGTCGTGCTTCGACCGAATAAAGCAGAATCTGCTGACAGATATCCGGAAGTGTAATTGTTCTTTTTTTAAAGTTATGTAAATTCAATCAGAAAAACTGAATATGGCACGCATTTTTCCAGGTCTACTCTGAAAAAACAGCCCGCGCTCAGCCGCAAAATGTTTCTGCACCATTGATTAATTAAATCGTATCGCTTGCAACACTCTTCCTGATTCCAGCTATGCCTGGCTGTTATTTTCTCGCAGCAACTTAACAGAAAGAGATTAAATTCGTGATAGTCAGATCCACTGCGGCTAAGACTCTTTTTTCTGCATGATGAAAACCTTCGATTAATTCTCTGAGTGAATAATTTCATCGGTTATCAATAGCGCGTTGACCTGAATTTACAGAAGCGAGAATTAAACCTGCGCTGTGGTATAGATAGCCGACCTGATTCAGCCCTGAATCTGACAGACATTATTTGCCGGAGAGAAGTGTTATGCGTTCAGTTGTTTCATACGCGTTAATCGCCATTATTGGCGGCGTCGTTGGCGCGGCTGTCACACAGAGTGGCGATATTTACGACAAAGTGACACGTCATTTTGCAACCGAGCCACAGGAAGCGCCTGGATTCTGGAGTACCCCGGCGATTGAAGGTTACGGCAAAATTCATTACGAGCCTGATGCTGCGTTTAAACCGGTGGCGGGCCTGAGCAACAAAATTGTTTTCCAGATTACCCGCAGCGACGGCGCGATGACCGCACCGAATCTGGGACTGGAGCGTGTGGCGCGCGTGGTGAATTTGTATATCGCCTCTGGCGTGCCGGCCGACCAGCTGAAGTTTGTGGTTTCGGTCACCGGTGACGCAACGCCTGCCATGCTGGATAACGCCCATTTCAAACAGTTTTATGGCATCGAAAATCCAAACCTGAAGCTGATTGATGAGCTGAATCAGGCGGGAGTGAAAGTCTCGGTCTGCGATCAGTCCGTGGCATTCCATCACTATCCGAATAACTGGATTGATAAATCAGTCATCCATGCGCTTTCCAGTCCAACCACCGTATCAACCCTGCAAAACCAGGGGTACGCGTGGCTGGCAATGTAATTGATGTTTTAAACGACCGGGAGAAGAGTGAATGCGTCCAGCAGCGTTAGTAGTGATGGCAGCCGTAGCAGGATTTATCGGAGGCAATGTTTTACAGTTGCCGGAATTATTCGATAAGGTCAGCGGAAAAATGGCAGATAATAAATCTGAGCCCGCTGATTTCTGGAGTACGCCTGCGATTGAAGGCTACGGCAAAATACATTATGTCGATACGCCGGCATTTAAACCCGGCACCACTGCGGGTCTGAGTAATAAAATTGTTTTCCAGATTAACCACAATGACGGCGATATTCGTAAGCCGAATCTGGGCCTGGAGCGTGTGGCACGTGTCACCAACCTCTATTATGCGGCGGGTGTGCCGCTCGACCAGCTGAAATTTGTGGTGTCTATCAACGGCGACGCGGTATCGTCAGCGCTGAATAACGACCAGTTCAGCAAAGCCTACGGCGTGGATAACCCGAACCTGAAGCTGATCAGCGAACTGAAAAAAGCGGGCGTTCAGGTCACTATCTGTGATCAATCCGTGGCGTTTCATCAGATCGATCGCAACTGGATCGATCCGATGGTCACCCACACTATCTCCAGCGGCACCACCGTTGCCACGCTGGAAAACAGCGGTTACGCCTTCCTGATGCTTTAATTACCCGCAGCGGCGTCACTGCCGCTGTCACCTGCCGGTCATGTTACCGTGATGCGCCTGTCATATAACGCCGCTAGTTTACGTCGCAATGAGATCGATCTCATCGACGATAAACGAGGCAGTGATGACAGATTTAATCAGCGTAGCCCGACTGGCAGGGGTCTCCCGCGCAACCGCCGCGCGCGCCTTCTCTGATCCTCATCTGCTGAAACCGGGCACGCTGCAAAAGGTGCTTGCCGCCTCGGAACAGATCGGTTTTCGCCCGAATCATATTGCCCGTCAGCTCCGCACTCAACACTCGACCACGCTTGGCGTACTGCTGCCTTCACTGCTTAATCCGGTTTTTGCCCTGCAACTGCAGGCCATGGAGCAGCAGGCCCGTCAGGCTGGGTATGCGCTGCTGGTGGCAACCAGTGATTATCAGGCTGAGCGGGAAGCGGCCATTGTCGAACATATGCTGCACCAGCGTGTCGCCGGTCTGGTTCTGACGGTGGCAGACGCCGACCGCAGTGCGCTGCTGCCGACGCTGGCGGCAGCAAAGATGCCCTTCGTGCTGACCCACAACGTGCCGCAACAACACGACTGGCCCGCGCTGTGCGTCGATAACCGTAAAGCGATGGCGGAAGCGACTGCCCATCTTATCGCCCTCGGCCATCGCCACATCGTGATGGCCGCTGGACCTATGCAGCAATCTGACCGTGCGCGTCTGCGCTACCTTGGCTACTGCGAGGCGATGCAGCAGGCCGGTCTCCAGCCGCGGGCGATGATTGAGATGCCCAGCCATATTCAGTCCGACTTCCGGCTGCTGCTGCCCCTGATGAATGCCCCTTCGCCGCTGACCGCCGTGATTTGCAGTAATGATCTGCTGGCTATCAGCCTGCTGGGGGCGGCTGCGCGTGCCGGTATCAGCGTACCCAATCAATTGTCAGTCATCGGCTTCGACGGCATTGAGCTGGGTGAACAGCTTTCACCGTCACTGGCCAGCGTGGTGCAGCCGATTGCGCTGATGGGCACGCGCGCCATCGATCTGCTTCTGAATCCGGGCGGCAAAACCCACTTGCTGGCCCATCATTTACGGCTCGGGGAGAGTATCGCCCCGGCATTTCATGGTTCTATTTCAGGGAAACATCATGTCACTCAACCTTAATATCAGACAGGTCGCCAGCGCTGCGCTGCTGGCCGGATGCTCGCTTACCAGTTCGTGGGCGCAGGCGGCGGAAAATGCCATCTGCTATAACTGCCCGCCAGAGTGGGCCGACTGGGCCACGCAGCTTCAGGCGATTGAAAAAGCGACCGGCATCCATGTGCCGCAGGATAATAAAAACTCAGGTCAGGCACTGGCGCAGCTGGTGGCGGAGAAAAACAATCCGGTCGCCGACGTGGTCTATTACGGCGTCAGCTTTGGTATTCAGGCCGTCAGTGCCGACGTGGTCAGCGCTTATAAACCGGCTAACTGGGATGAGATTCCGGCAGACATGAAAGATCCCAATGGCAAGTGGGTGGCGTTGCACTCCGGGACCATGGGCTTTATGGTTAATGTCGATGCGCTGGGTGGCGCGCCGGTGCCGCGCGCCTGGGATGATCTGCTGAAGCCGGAATATAAAGGCATGGTGGGCTATCTCGATCCGGCCAGCGCCTTTGTAGGCTATGTCGCAGCGGTCGCGGTGAATCAGGCCAAAGGCGGCAGCCTGCATGATTTCACCCCGGCGATTAACTGGTTTAAGGCGCTGCAGCGCAACCAGCCAATTGTGCCTAAGCAGACCGCCTATGCGCGTCTGATTTCGGGCGAAATCCCGATTCTGATCGACTATGACTTCAACGCCTATCGCGCCCGCTACAAAGATCACGCCAACGTTGAGTTTGTGATCCCGAGCGAGGGAACAGTCACGGTGCCTTACGTCATCAGCCTGGTGAAGAATGCGCCGCATCCGGCCAACGGTAAGAAAGTGATTGATTTCGTGCTGTCAGATGCCGGTCAGGCTATCTGGGCCAATGCCTGGCTGCGTCCGGTGCGGGCGGGAGCGATGTCACCCGAGGCGAAAAAATATTTCCTGCCTGATAGCGATTATGCGCGCGCCCACACGGTCGATTATCAGCAGATGGCCGATGCGCAGAAAGGCTTCTCCGCGCGTTATCTGAGTGAGATTCGCTGATGTCACTGTCAGAAATCAACCTGTCTGCCGCTGGCGGGCCGGTTCGCCAGCGGCTCCGGCCGCTGGGGGCGAACTGGCCGTGGATGCTGCTGCCTGCGCTGCTCTTCTTTGCGGCCTTCTGGCTACTGCCGTTTGCCCGCCTGTTGCAGATCGGCATGACGGAGGATCGTACCACGCACCACAGCGGCTATTGGACAGTTATCAGTCAGCCGCAGTATCTGCAAAGCCTGCTGAACACCGTGCTGCTCTCGGCGGCGGTCACGCTGGTGACGTTGCTGATTGCGGCGGTAGTCGGCTGCTTTCTGGCGCGGCAGCGCTTTACCGGGCGCGGCACGCTGCTGGCACTGCTGACCTTCCCGCTGGCTTTTCCGGGCGTGGTGGTGGGATTTCTGATGGTGATGCTGGCGGGGCGTCAGGGTGTGCTGGCGCAACTCAGCCTCAGCCTGTTTCATGAGCGCTGGGTTTTCGCCTATTCGCTCAGCGGCTTATTCATTGGCTATCTCTATTTTTCGCTGCCGCGCGCCATCGTGACATTGGTGGCGGCGAGTGAGAAGCTGGATCGATCGCTGGAGGAGGCGGCCCGTTCGCTGGGAGCCAGCCAGTGGCGCATCATCATCGACGTGATCATTCCGGGGCTGAAACCAGCGCTGCTCTCCTGTGGCGCGCTCTGTTTCGCCACCAGCATGGGGGCTTTTGGCACCGCCTTTACCCTGGGCACAGAGCTGGCCGTGCTGCCGCTGACCATTTACGGCGAGTTCACTAATTACGCCAACTTTGCCACCGCGGCGGCACTCTCGGTGGTGATGGGCGCGGTGGCCTGGCTGGCGCTGATGCTGGCTAATGGGCTTGCATGCCGGAAGGCGCGTTCATCATGAAGCGCCGGGGTCTGTTCTGGCTGCAGGTGGCGATCACCAGCCTCACCGCGCTGTTTATGATCGTGCCGGTGGTGCTCTCAATGCTGGCGGGCGTCACGCAGAACTACTTCGCGGGCCTGCGCAGCGGGCTGACGCTGAAGTGGGTGGAGCAGGTATGGCAGATGTATGCCGACACCTTCTGGCTGTCGCTGCTGATCGCCCTGAGCTGTCTGGCGGTGACGGTCATCGTGGGTGTGCCCGCCGCCTGGGGCTTACTGAAGTCACCGTCACGCTGGGCCTCACGCATTGAGGAGTGCCTGATGCTGCCGGTTGCGTTGCCGGGCCTCGCAACCGCGCTGGGTATCATTCTGCTTTATGGTCAGTTCAGCGCACTGCGCGACAGCTGGCTCTTCATCCTGATCGGCCATGTGCTTTTTACGCTGCCCTTTATGATCCGACCGGTGCTGTCGGTAATGCAGGCGATTGATCTGCCGCGGCTGGAAGAGGCCGCCGCGAGCCTGGGGGCGAGCTTCTGGCGTCGCTTCTTTACCGTGGTCGTCCCGAACTGTCGCAATGGCATTCTGGCGGGTGCGTTTATGGTGATTACGCTGTCGGTAGGGGAGTTCAACATCACCTGGATGCTGCACACGCCCCTGACCAAAACCCTGCCTGTCGGGCTGGCCGACAGCTACACCTCGATGCGGCTGGAAGTCGGATCCGCCTACACCCTGATTTTTATCATGATGATTTTACCGCTGCTGCTATTGCTCAATGCCTGTAATCACTGGCTGGAACGGCAATCAGGGCGGCAGCAGAGAGAGGAAACTCTATGAAAGAGGCCGTCAACGTGACGCTGCGCCACTGCTCGCGTCGCTTCAATCAGCAGGTCGCGCTGCATCCGCTCGATCTGCGGGTCCACGCCGGAGAAACGCTGGTGCTGCTGGGGCCATCCGGCTGCGGAAAAACCACACTGTTGCGTATCATTAGCGGTCTGGAAAGCAGCGATGCGCCAGGGGAAGTCTGGTTTGATCAGCGGAACGTTACCGCGCTGCCGATTGAGAAACGCAGCGTTGGCATGGTGTTCCAGAACTACGCGCTGTTCCCGACGCTCAACGTGGCGCAGAACGTCGCCTATGGCCTGAAGGTGCAGGGCGTGCCGCGAGCCGAACGTGAGGCGCGGGTGGCAGAAATGCTGGCGCTGGTGGATCTGACGCATCTGTCACATCGCGCGATAGATAAATTGTCCGGCGGGCAGAAGCAGCGGGTGGCACTGGCTCGCGCGCTGGCCGCCCGGCCTAAAGTGCTGCTGTTTGATGAGCCGCTGGCGGCGCTTGATGCCAGGCTGCGCGATCGACTGCGGCTGGAGATCGGCGCACTGCTCAAGCGGCTGGCGATCACTGCCGTTTACGTCACGCACGATCAGCAGGAGGCGATGGCGCTGGGCGATCGTATCGCGGTGATGGAGCAGGGCCGTCTGGTGCAGCTCGATACGCCGCAGGGCATCTATCAGCGCCCGGCCTCCCGTTTTGTGGCCGACTTTGTGGGTGCCATTAACTGCATTGCGCACGATCTCCATGGTCAGCCCCTGCGTTTTTGCCGCCCGGAAGATGTGCTGCTGGCCGACGACACGCGCTATCCCCAGCGCGGCGTAGTGGTGGGCAGCACCTTCCTCGGCGCTTCGCAGCGCTTATTGATCGATATCGGACTGGATAGCCCCATTCAGGTAGAGCGTCATGCACGCGAAATCTGGCAGGCCGGGCAGCGCATCAGCTGGTCGCTGACCAGTCAGGCCGCGCTGGAATTCAGTTGCTAAGGAGTCTGTTGTGTCTGTTCAACCTACGATGATTGCGCAAATCAGCGATCTGCATATCAAGGCCCATGGCCGCCTCTCTTACAAACAGGTCGATACCTATGCGGCATTACTGCAGGTTATCGATACCCTTAATGCGCTGCAGCCGCGGCCCGATGTGGTGGTGATTACCGGAGACCTGGTCGATTTTGGCCGACCTGAAGAGTACCAGACGCTGCGGGAAGCCCTGCAGCGCCTGCAGCTGCCGTTTTACCTGATGGCGGGCAATCATGACGATCGCGAGGCGCTGCGTGCCGCTTTCCCGCATCACGCCTATCTGCAGGCGGGGGCCACCCTGAACTGGCAGCTTCGCGTCGGCGACGTCAGGCTGCTGGCGCTGGATTCCAGCGTACCGCAACAGCCGTGGGGAGAGCTGGACGAACACCAGCTGCAATGGCTGGATCAGGCACTGAGCGCGGCTGCCGATCAGCCCACGCTGGTGATGCTGCATCATCCTCCTTTTGCCTGTGGCATTGCCCATATGGACCGGCAACGATTACGTCATCCGGAGGCCCTTGAGGCGATCATCGCCCGCCATCCGCAGGTTGAGCGGGTGCTCTGCGGTCATCTGCATCGCAGTCTGCAGGCCCGCTTTGCCGGCACGCTGGCCTGTGTTGCGCCAGGCGTGTCGCATCAGGTGGCGCTGGATCTGCATCCCGACGGGCCGGCTCACTTTATTCTGGAGCCGCCCGGCTTTTTGCTGCATTGCTGGCAACCCGGGCAGGGAATGGTCTCGCATCAGTGTGCGATTGGCCGCTTTTCGGGACCCTGGCCTTTTTACGATAGTCAGGGATTAATCGATTAGTGCCGGTCAAATCTGGATTCTCAGGCGTGAAATTTGTCTTAATGCTGCTCAAAAATGCCGACACCGTGTAGACTTAAGCCCGGATATCAGGGCTTCTGGCACACATTAAAAAAATAATCAGGCATTGACGACATGACATTTATCTCCGCGGCGGCGACGCCATGTTAAAGCTCTTTCGGCCCAAGGCCGATTTGCGCAATCTGATCGCCCTGCTGGTGATTGTCAGCATTGTTATCACGCTCGCGAATACGCTTTACGCCACCTGGCGGGTTCAGCGCCAGGTGCTGATTGACACCACGCTTGAGGCCAATCGCGCCTACGCCGCCAAACTGGCCTCAACCAGTGAGATTTTCTTTCAGCTGGCGCAGTCACAGCTGCACTACAGCGCTAATCAGCTCAGCCGCGACTTTAATAATGAGGCGCTGCTGGAAAGCGAAGTCAGCCGCCTGCGCGAGCAGACCAGCAGTTTCAACTCAGTGGCGATAGTGGATGCGCAGGGCGTGATCAAGGCGATTTCGCCTGAGTCGCTGACCCTGAAAGGCATGCACCTGACCAGCGACGCCTCACGGGAAGCGCTGACCCTGCGGCAGCCGAGCATCAGTAAACCCACGCTCTCTGCCGCCAACAATCTGCTGGTGTTTATCTCCTGGCCCGTCTGGAGTGCCGATGGCGACTACCTGGGCTACATCGGCGGCACCATCTATCTGAAGAAAAAAAGCATTCTGAATGCGCTGCTGGGTGAGCAATTTTACCGGGATGGCACCACGGTCTATGTGCTCGACAGCAATAATGAGGTGTTGTATCACCAGAACCGGCAGCTGGTGGGTAAAACGCTGCCGGCCATCGTCAGTCCGCGTGACGAGCAGACCAATGGCTCGCTGATGCTTGCCGGTCCGGGTGAGTCAGCTCAACTGGCGGGCTTTGCGATCGTGCCGACTACCGGCTGGACGGTGGTGGCTCTGAAGCCGATTAACGTCACGCTGGATCCGCTGTCGGGCCTGTTAATGAAAGTCCTGAAAAATTCGGTGCCGTTCGCGCTGCTGACTCTGCTGGTGGCCGTGGTGCTGGCGCGGCTGATCGCCCGGCCACTCTTCCAGCTGGCCCGCAAAGCCAGCCGGATGGATGCGCAGGGGGTATCAAAAGAGATTGGTGGTATCACCGCCTGGTATTTTGAGGCGGCTCAGGTCAAACGTGCACTGCTCACCGGTATTGGTCTGGTGCAGGACAAAATTGGCCGTCTTAGCTCGGAAGCGCAGACCGATCCACTGACCCAGTTGCTGAATCGCCGTGGTCTGAATGCGGTGCTGGAGTATTACCGCACCCTGCGCCAGCCTTTCTCGGTGCTGGCTCTGGATATCGACCACTTTAAAAACGTCAACGACAGCTGGGGTCATGATGTCGGTGACCGGGTGATTCAGCAGGTGGCGAGCACGCTGCGTGCCAGCGCCCGTCAGTCTGATGTGGTATGTCGCAACGGTGGAGAGGAATTTCTGATGCTGCTGCCGGGCACGGCCCTGGATGAGGCACAGATCATCGCAGAGCGCGTACGGCTGGGTATTGCCGAAGCCTGGCTCACGGATGTAGGACGAATTACCTTGTCTATTGGCGTTGCAGCATGGAACGGCACCCAGGATGCCGGGCTGGAAACGAGTCTGAAACAGGCGGATGCAGCGCTCTACGCGGCGAAAAATGCCGGGCGAAACTGCGTGATCGTCGCCACAGCTTAATCGCACGACTTAATCGCACAAAGAGCAGATGTTTTTTACGGCAGGCAAGCGTGAAGGGAAAGAAGATAAGCAGGGCGCGGCGGTCGGGCTACCGCGCCCCTCAACATCAGGCTGACTTAACGTAATCCAGCACCATGTCGTGGTGATTCGAGGTCTTAAAGTTATCAAACACTTTCTCAATCCTGCCCTCAGCATCGATCAGGAAGCTGATGCGATGAATACCGTCATAGGTTTTCCCCATAAAGGTTTTTTCACCCCAGACGCCAAACGCCTGGCAGACTTCATGATTTTCATCTGACAGCAGCGTGAAGTTCAGCAGCTCTTTTTCGACAAACTTTGACAGTTTTTCCGGTTTGTCGGTGCTGATGCCCAGGACTTCCACGCCCGCTTTTTTCAACTCATCCATGTTGTCACGCAGACCGCACGCCTGCACGGTGCAGCCTGGCGTCATCGCTTTCGGGTAGAAGTACACCAGAACGCGCTGTCCCTGGAAGTCGGTCAGATTCACGTGTTCGCCGTCCTGGTCGGGCAGGCTAAATGCAGGTGCAGTATCTCCGGCTTTCAGTGGATTCATCACATCTCTCCATTTTCTTATTCAGGCTGTGGGTAATACACCATCTGGCCCGAAACGACCAGAGGGAATATGACCATCAGGGGGTATTTCACCACATAGCCGATCACGCGTCAGGCATGTGGAGAAATAACTCCGGTTTATTAACTAAAGCTTAGCGTACCGCGCTGACCGATTCGCTGTTGTCAGCGTCAGACACACTGTAGAGACGCAGTGTTCCCTGGGCATTCAGCTCCTGACACAGGTTATTAAAAGCCTGCTCAAAAGTGGTGCCACTGGTTCGTGTCGGACTGTGGGCGGTCATTTGAATATAGAGCGTTGGTGGCAAATCGTGTTGCGCGGGTGTGATGCGCGACACCAGTTCGGCCACGTTCATCTGATGCTTATCAATAAGATCGGTAAAGCGTTCAATAATATGCGGCGAGTCGGCCACTTCAACCTGAATGAACGCGGTATCGGGCATCGGCGGACGAACCCCGGCGTTGGTGCGCTTCATGACGATCAGCAGCTCCAGCTCTGCGCCTTTCAGCGGCAGCGTCGATTCAATCAGCGTAATCGCGTTCCAGCTGCCTGACAGCAGCATGATAAAGGTGAATTCATCCCCAAGCATGGCAAGACGGCTATCTTCAATATTGCAACCGCAGCTGCTGACGTGTCGGGTAATCGTATTGACGATACCCGGACGGTCAACACCGAGCGCGGTGATCACCAGATGATGGGGCTGAGATTGCGGCAAAATGGCTTTTCCTCTGCTTTCGCTAATAACCATAAGGTAAACATAAAAAAAACTGCTGACAAGCGCGGGAATGGCGTGGCTTGCTTGCTTTTCCCTAAGTGTAAAACGTACCATGAAGCACTTGTTTGTCGAGGGGATCGCCAATGTTTACGGGAAGTATTGTTGCACTCGTTACGCCAATGGATGACAGCGGTAATGTCTGCCGGTCGAGTCTGAAAAAACTGATTGATTATCACGTCGCCAGCGGCACCGCGGCGATCGTTTCCGTCGGCACCACAGGCGAATCTGCAACCCTGAGCCATGAAGAACATGGTGATGTGGTGATGCTGACCCTGGAACTGGCCGATGGCCGGATTCCGGTGATTGCCGGAACCGGTGCCAATGCCACCGCTGAAGGCATCTCTCTGACGAAGCGTTTTGAAAATTCCGGCGTGGTGGGCTGTCTGACTGTGACGCCATACTATAACCGCCCCACGCAGGAAGGGCTGTTCCAGCACTTTAAAGCGATTGCGAATAGCACCAGCCTGCCGCAGATGCTGTATAACGTTCCCTCGCGTACCGGTTGTGACATGCTGCCGGAAACCGTTGCCCGCCTGGCCGAAATTAAAAATATTATCGGAATCAAAGAGGCAACCGGGAACTTATCGCGGGTTAGTCAGATCCAAGAGCTGGTTAATGAAGACTTTATTCTGGTGAGTGGCGATGACGCGACTGCGCTGGACTTTATGCAACTGGGCGGCAAAGGCGTCATTTCGGTGACCGCCAATGTGGCTGCACGTGAAATGGTCGAGCTGTGTCAACTCGCACAGCAGGGCAATTTCGTTGAGGCACGCCGCCTGAATCAGCGTCTGATGCACCTGCACCAGACGCTTTTCTGTGAACCCAATCCTATCCCGGTGAAATGGGCTGCGAAACAGCTAGGATTAATCGCTAACGACACGCTGCGTCTGCCAATGACGCCACTGACTGCAGCCGGCCAGCCGAAAGTGGAGCAGGCGCTGGTGAAAGCGGGTTTGCGATAATTTAGGGAGTTTGAATGAATTACTCAGTAAAGCGGTCAACAGTAGCCACAGTAGTCGGGCTTTCTACTCTGATGCTGTTGTCGGCCTGTTCAAGCGATCAGCGTTATAAGCGCCAGGTCAGCGGTGACGAATCTTATCTTGAAGCCAGCCAGTTAAGTGAACTGAAAGCGCCAGCCGGTATGATCCTGCCGGTTCAGCGTGGTGACTATGATGTGCCGCGCACCAGCAGCCAGGCACCCACCGGTAAGCAGCTTGACATTCGTCCGCCAGCTCAGCCGCTGGCGCTGATGAACGGGACCCGCGCGCAGTTCAGTAACAATACCGGTGCGCTGATGATCGATAACAGCCGCGGTTCAGTCTGGTCACGGGTCGTTAACGTCGTTGAGTCAAACAAATTCCCGATTGCTTCACGCAACGATGCCGGTCAGCAGCTGACGACCGACTGGGTGCAGTGGAACCGTGCTGATGAAGATCAGCAGTATCGTGGCCGCTATCAGATCAGCGTGCAGTCGCAGAGCTATCAGCAGCAGCTTACCGTGCGTCTGCTGGAGCTGCAGCAGGATGGTAAAACCATTACGTCACCTGTGCAGATCCAGCGTTACACCGCGCAGATGCTGAATGAAATCAGCACCGGTCTGGACAAAATTGATACCGCCAGTGAAAACGCGGCATCAGGCCGGGTAAGTGGCGCTATTGATGTGCAGAGCGGCGCAGATGACACCGGTCTGCCAATGCTGATCCTGCGTACGCCATACAACGTGGCATGGCAGCGTCTGCCAGATGCGATGAAACGCGTCGGGATGGAAGTGACCGATACCACCCGCTCAACCGGCAGCATGAAGGTGACCTACAAGTCACCGGGCAGCAGCGACTGGGATTCAGTCGGTGCAAAAGATCCGGAATTACCAAACGGTGATTACAAAGTGCAGGTCGGCGATCTCGACAACCGTACCAGTCTGCAATTCATTGACCCGAAAGGGCATGTGCTGACTCAGTCGCAGAACGATGCGCTGGTGGCCGTGTTCCAGGCGGCGCTGAACAAATAAAGTTGCCTCAGGCCGGAGATTCTCCGGCCTTTTTATTTTGTTTTTGGCATAATAGCGCGCGGCGAAGTAAACGATTGCGTCAAGGCAATCGCCGCAGCGGCACTGGTCGCTGAACACCCGTTATTTCAAGTCTGGAGTGAACAAGATGCAAAAGCGAGCTGAGTTGTATCGCGGTAAAGCGAAAACCGTATACAGCACCGATAACCCGGATCTGCTGATACTCGAATTCCGCAACGATACGTCAGCAGGTGATGGCGCCCGAATCGAGCAGTTTGATCGCAAGGGAATGGTTAACAACAAGTTTAACCACTTCATCATGACCAAATTGCAGGAAGCAGGTATCCCGACCCAGATGGAAGCGCTGCTGTCCGATACCGAAGCGCTGGTGAAGAAGCTGGAGATGGTGCCGGTCGAGTGCGTGGTGCGTAACCGTGCTGCAGGCTCGCTGGTAAAGCGTCTGGGCGTGGAAGAGGGCATTGTGCTCAATCCGCCGCTGTTTGATCTTTTCCTGAAAGATGATGCAAAGCACGACCCGATGGTCAACGAATCCTACTGCGAAACCTTTGGCTGGGTCAGCAAACAGAACCTGGCGCGGATGCAGGAGCTGACCTTTAAAGCCAACGACGTGCTGAGCAAACTGTTCGACGATGCGGGCCTGATTCTGGTCGACTTCAAACTGGAATTTGGTCTGTTTAACGGCGAAGTGACGCTGGGCGATGAGTTTTCACCAGACGGTGCGCGCCTGTGGGACAAAGAGACGCTGGATAAAATGGACAAAGACCGTTTCCGTCAGAGCCTTGGCGGCGTGGTTGAAGCCTATGAAGCGGTGGCACAGCGATTGGGCGTAAAACTCGACTGAGTTTGTCTTTAGCGCACAAAGAAAGCACAAAGAAAGAGGAGAGCCCCGGCTCTCCTCTTTTCATTTCAGGGTAAAGCTGGTGATTGCTCCGTCACGCAACTAAAATCATGCCATCTGAAAAAATGACTGAGGGAATACAGCATGCGCTGGCAAGGGCGTCGCGAAAGCGACAATGTAGAGGACCGTCGCGATCAATCGTCCGGTTTAGGTGGCGGAGGCCGCCAGATTCGTCTGCCGCGTGGCAAAGGCGGTATCGTGTTGCTGATCGTGGTGGCAGTCGCCGGTTATTACGGATATGACCTGACCGGACTGCTGACGGGGGGTGACGTCGCACCGACCAGCCAGCAGCAACAGCGCAGCGTCAGTGCCAATGATGACGAGGCCGCGAAATTCACGAAAGTGATTCTGGCCACCACGGAAGACACCTGGGGCAAGCTGTTCCAGCAGATGAACAAACAGTATGTGGCGCCGAAGCTGGTGATGTATCGCGGTGCAACCCGCACCGGCTGCGGAACCGGGCAGTCGGTGATGGGACCGTTCTACTGTCCTGCCGATCAGACTGCCTATATTGACCTCTCTTTCTATGACGAGATGAAAACTAAGCTGGGCGCAGGCGGTGACTTCGCTCAGGGCTACGTCGTCGCGCATGAAGTGGGCCATCATGTACAGAAACTGCTGGGCATTGAGCCGAAAGTGCGTGAAATGCAGCAGGGTGCCAGCGAAAAGCAGGTGAATCAGCTCTCCGTGAAAATGGAACTGCAGGCGGACTGTTTTGCCGGTGTCTGGGGACACTATATGCAGAAGGAAAACATCCTTGAAGCGGGCGATCTGCAGGAAGCGCTGAATGCCGCTGAGGCGATTGGCGATGACCGTCTGCAGCAGAAAGGCCAGGGCCGCGTCGTGCCGGACAGCTTCACCCACGGCACCTCTGAGCAGCGCTACACCTGGTTTAAGCGCGGGTTTGATGGTGGCGATCCAGGACAGTGCAACACCTTCGCCAGCAACTGATGATCCCAACGCAGCTTATGCAACAGGCCGGTGTGCGTCGTCTGGCAGTCATCAGCGGCGACCCGGCCTGGTGCTTAGATCGGGCTGCGGCATGGCGTGAAGCGTTGCCAGGCGACTGGCTGGCGCTGAGTTCGGCGCCGCTATTCTCTGACGAGTCAGCTTTGCACAGGCAGCCTGGCGCGGTACGCACGCTGCTGGGACGCGAATTCCATCATGCGATATTCGACGCCCGCCAGGGCTTTCATGCCGAGGCTTTCGTGGCGCTTGCCGGTACGCTCACCGCCGGAAGCTGGCTGCTGCTGCTGGTCCCATCCTGGCAAGCGTGGTCGCAACAGCCTGACAGCGACAGCCTGCGCTGGGCAGATGTCGCTGAACCCATCGCAACACCTCATTTTGTCCACCACCTGCAACAGCTGATCCTGGCAGATGACCAGGTGCTGCTGGAGCGGCAGCATCAGCCCTGCCGTTTTCCGGCGCAGCGTGACTGGCCGCAGTGGCACTGTCAGGCTCCGCAACAGCAGCAGGCGATACTCGATCGGCTGATGATGCTGCCCTCGGGTGTCGCTGTGCTGACCGCTGCCCGTGGACGGGGTAAATCGGCCCTGGCGGGTATGCTGGCCCGGCAGAACAGCCATTGTCTGGTAACGGCACCGGCCAAAGCCTCAACAGAGGTGCTGGCCACCTTTGCCGGGGAGCACTTTCACTTTATGGCACCCGATGCGCTGCTGGCGCTGGAGACGCCGCCACCGGCGGACTGGCTGATTGTAGATGAAGCCGCGGCGATTCCGGCACCGCTGCTGCAGGCGCTGGTCAGCCGCTATCCCCGCGTATTGCTCACCACTACCGTACAGGGCTACGAAGGGAGTGGACGCGGCTTTATCCTTAAATTCTGCGCCGGGCTTGCAGATGCACACTATTTCACGCTGGATGAGCCGTTGCGCTGGTCACGTTTCGATCCGCTGGAGCAGTGGCTGAACCAGGCGCTGCTGTTTGACGATGCCACCGCCGCTGCGCCCGATACTCCGGCAACACCGCACCGTATTGAACGTCATGATTTCAGCGCGCTGGAAGCCGCTTATCGTCTGCTCGCTAGCGCGCACTACCGCACGTCGCCGCTTGATCTGCGCCGCCTGCTGGATGCACCCGGTATGCAGCTGTGGCGGGCGGGAGATACAACCGCGTTACAGGGTGCGCTCTGGCTGGTGGAGGAGGGCGGTCTTGAACCTGAGCTGGCGCAGGCGGTCTGGGCGGGTACCCGGCGACCGCGTGGCAATCTGGTTGCACAGTCGCTGGCAGCGCACGCCGGTCTGGCTGAAGCGGCAATCCTGCGCTCACAGCGCATCAGCCGGATTGCCGTGGCGGCGGAGAGCCGTCGTCGGGGAACCGGACAGCAGCTTGTTGCGGCGGCGGCTGATGCGGCTGCCGATCACGACTACCTCTCTGTCAGCTTCGGCTACACTGAATCACTCTGGGCGTTCTGGCGCGCCTGCGGTTTTACCCTGGTAAGAATTGGTAGTCAGCGCGAAGCCAGCAGCGGCTGCTACGCAGCGATGGCGATATTGCCCTGTTCTGCTGCGGGTGAGGCACTGACACGCCGGGCGGCAGAGCAGCTGGCGCGTGACTGGTCGCGGTTGCGGCAGCATATCGCGCTGGACCTGCAGTTTGATCAGACCACAGATGACGGATTGACTGCTCAGGATAGCCATCTGGCCGTCGGTTTTGCCTGGGCGCAGCGGCCACTGGAGGCGAGTCTGCCAGTGTTGCAGCGTCTGGCAGAGGCCAGTGCCGTCTCCGTACCGCTGCTGGCCGCCGCGGTTGCTGCACCTGATGCGCTAAGCGACCTGGCCCGGCAGACGGGCTTAAGCGGCCGCAAGGCGTTAATAGCTAAGCTGCGTCAGCAGGCGGCTTCAGCCCTCGAAAGTTTGGGCGTTACTGCGGACGCGCTGCACCGTCCGTTGAAATAATTCGACCATCTGCCTCAAATTATCCTCATATCATTTTGTGCCAGGCGGCGTAGAGTGAACACAGGAGGTCAACATGACACTGAAATATGTAATCGTTCAACAACCTGCCACCACCGCACAGCTGTTTCTGCTCTACCATGGCGTTGGCGATAATCCGGATTCAATGGGCGAGATTGGCAACTGGTTTGCGAAAACCTTTCCCGACGCGCTGGTGGTCTCCGTTGGCTCACCCGGCGCGGGTCGTCAGTGGTTCGGCGAAACCGACCTGCACGATCAGACTATCCAGCAGCGGGTAAATGCGGCAATGCCGCAGTTTTTTGAGTCGGTGCGTCACTGGCAGAAAAAGAGCGGCGTGCGGCCCGAAGCGACAGCCTTAGTCGGCTTTTCGCAGGGCGGCAGTATGGTGCTGGAAGGCGTCAAAGCGCATCCGGATCTGGCGGGGCGCGCAGTGATCTTTAATGGCCGGTTTGTTACCCTGCCAGAGAAAGCGAGCACCCGTACTACGATTCACCTGATCCACGGTGATTATGATGAGCAGATCCCGATGTACCATGCGCAGCAGGCGGAGCAGCGGCTGACCGCCTGCGGTGGCGACGTCACGCTGGATATCGTTGACGATTTGGCGCACGCCATCGATCACCGCAGCATGGAACTGGCGCTGAATCATCTGCGTTATACGGTGCCAAAACGCTATTTTGATGAGGCGTTAAGCGGCGCAAAACCCGGTGACGATGACGTTATCGCCATGATGTAAAAAAGCCCCTACCTTGCAGGGGCTTCTGACTAATGACATAACCAAATCAGGTTGAATCTGACAGCGACGAATAAACCCGAAGCGCAGGGAACACGGTCAGAAGAGGAAAGCGTCCCGCGCCATGGAAGGCGCGGGCCGAGCGTGTCATGGATGACAGCTTTTGCGTCTTTCCGATCTGACCGTGTTCCTTGTGCCAACTCGGTTTGATCGCCACCGAGCCGGACTTTAACAACATATTCAAGCCCCTGCATTACAGGGGCTTTTTCGTTTACTTCTTCTTCGGCCAGTTGTCGTCGTCATCCCACTTATCGTTGAAATCACGATGCGGCGGCAGGTCAGGTTTGTTATCCATAAATTTTTTGTGATCGATGCGTTTCAGATCTTTATAAACGTTCATCAGCACGCCAACCATCAGCAGGATCACCAGGATCCACCAGTAATCTTTAATAAATTCCATTTGATGCTCCTTAACATCGCCGTCAGGCGATCAGTTGTTCCATGATGCGCTGGTACATCCGGCTCAGCATCTGCAGGTCGGAGGCTTTCACACACTCATTGATTTTGTGAATGGTGGCATTCACCGGCCCCAGCTCCACCACCTGCGCCCCCATCCGGGCGATAAACCGGCCATCGGAGGTGCCGCCTGTAGTCAGCAGCTGCGGCTTAATTTCATTATAGTGCGCCACAGCTTTCACGACGGCATCCACCAGCTTACCGCGCGAGGTCAGGAAGGGCTGACCCGAGAGTTTCCACTCGATGGTGTAACGCAACTGGTGACGATCCAGCAACTCTGCGACCCGCTGGCGGATCATCTCATCGGTGAGTTCGGTGCTGAAGCGGAAGTTGAACTGCACAAACAGCTCGCCGGGGATCACATTGTTGCTGCCGGTGCCCGCCTGGACATTCGCAATCTGCATGCTGGTGGCCGGGAAGAACTCATTTCCCTGATCCCACTCCGTCGCGACCAGCTCCGTCAGCGCAGGCATCGCCCGGTGAACCGGGTTATCCGCCAGATGCGGATAGGCGACGTGGCCCTGCACACCGTGCACCGTCAGGTTGGCGGTAATTGAGCCGCGTCGGCCATTCTTCACCACGTCACCGACGACTTCCGTGCTGGACGGCTCGCCGACCAGGCAATAGTCAAGCCTTTCACGGCGCGCCATCAGCCGTTCAACCACTTTAACCGTGCCGTTGGTCCCGCTGGCCTCTTCATCAGAGGTAATCATAAAGGCGAGGCGGCCCCGATGATTGGGACGCACCGCCACAAAACGTTCGGCGGCCACCACCATGGCCGCCAGTGACCCTTTCATGTCAGCAGCGCCACGGCCAAACAGCATGCCATCGCGGATCGTCGGTTCAAAGGGCGGGTTAATCCAGCGGCTGGCATCGCCAGGCGGCACCACATCGGTATGACCGGCAAACGCCAGCGTTTCACCTTCGCCACGGGTGGCCCAGAAATTCAGGGTGTCGTCGATGTTCATCGTTTCAATCTTAAAGCCAATGGCTTCAAGACGGGCGATCAGCAGAGCCTGACATCCGGCATCATCGGGGCTGAGAGAGGGGCGACGAATAAGCTGCTGCGTCAGCTCAATGACCGGGCAAAACATATTATAACTTCTCCTGAATAGCATTCTGATAGGTGGCTTCGCTGAAACCGGCGAGCAGGGAGCCATCCGGAGCACGCAACAGCGGACGCTTAATCATGGCGGGATGCACCAGCATCAGCGCTTTGGCGCTGCTGGCATCGTTAACCGCTTCACGATCAGCCTCGGGCAGTTTACGCCAGGTCGTGCCGCGTGTGTTAAGCAGGGCTTCATAGCCCAGTGCATCGATAAATTCCTGCAGCAGGGCATCGCTCAGGCCATCGGCACGGTAGTCGTGAAAGTGATAATCGATGCCTGCATCTGTCAAAAAGCGCCGGGCTTTTTTTATGGTGTCGCAATTTTTAATCCCGAACATCACCCACTGCGTGCTCATTGCCCGATCCTTATTATCCTGTGAAAAGAGAAAGCTGAAAAAAGCAGCCAAAGCGCGAGTTTAGCATAGTGTGATCGGTTGCGGCATCCGCGCTGGCGCGTGAATCAGTCCGGATATCATGCGCGCCGTGTCGTTATTTCGTTGCGGGTAACCGCTATCAATTTCGCAGGCAATTATTACCCTGCTTATCGATGAGTGCTTAAGAATTTCGCCATGTTGATAAAATAGTCTACCGCTGGGCTTAAAATAAATTATCTTCAATCAGGTTAAGGGGTTGCTGAAATGTGCGTCAGCTTCCAGAATCAGCAACATTCATGTTTTTATAGTCTCTGCCGATAGAGTTAACAGGTGTAAACGTATTCACCTGCTTAAAAAAAGCGCGTAATATTGCCAGCACAATAAGAGAGGGCATTATGATTGACACTGAAATGGGAACCTGGAAAGAATTTATCGAAGCGATGTTACGCAATAAGTAACACGTGGAGATTAAAGCAGGTCAGTCCCACTTGCTGGAATTCTTACCACACACAGAAATAAAGCGGCCACTGAACTCAGTGGCCGCTTTTTATTTAGCTTTAGTCGTGCGGTTTCTCTTTAAGCGGGAAGCGACGGCGGACCAGCACAAAGAACAGCGGCACAAAAAAGATTGCCAGCAGCGTGGCGGAGATCATCCCGCCCATCACGCCGGTTCCCACGGCGTGCTGGCTGCCGGAACCTGCACCGCTACTGATTGCCATCGGCAGCACCCCAAAAATAAAGGCCAGCGAGGTCATCAGAATCGGCCGCAGACGCTGACGCGATGCCTCCAGCGTCGACTCCACCAGTTCACGTCCCCGGCTGTTAATCTCATTAGCAAACTCAACAATCAGGATGGCGTTTTTGGCGGATAGCCCCACCACCGTCAGCAGGCCAACCTGGAAGTAGACATCATTCTCCAGCCCGCGCATCCAGGTGGCGATAAGCGCGCCCACCACGCCCAGCGGCACCACCAGCATTACCGAGAACGGGATCGACCAGCTCTCATACAGCGCGGCCAGGCAGAGGAACACCACCAGCAGCGAAATTGCATAAAGCGCCGGAGCCTGCGAGCCGGAAAGGCGCTCCTGATAAGAGGCTCCGGTCCACTGGAACCCGACGCCCAGCGGCAGGGCATTGACCAGCTTTTCCATTTCATCCATCGCCGTACCGCTGCTGACGCCATTCGCCGCTTCGCCGACAATCTCCAGCGATGAATAGCCGTTATAACGTTCAAGGCGTGGTGAACCGGTCTCCCAGCGGCTGCTGGCAAACGCGGAGAAGGGCACCATTTTGCCGCTGCTGTTGCGCACGTACCATTTGTTGATGTCGTCCGGCAGCATGCGGAATTCGGCGGCAGCCTGCACATAGACCTTTTTCACCCGGCCCCGATCCAGGAAGTCGTTCACATAGCTGGAGCCCCATGCGGTGGTCAGGGTGTCGTTAATGGTGTCCAGCGACACGCCCAGCGCCTGCGCTTTACGGGCATCCACATCGATCTGCAGCTGCGGGCTGTCATCCAGCCCATTGTGCCTCACCCGCGATAGCGACTTATCGTTGCCCGCCATCTCCAGCAGTTTGTCGCGCATCGCCATCAGTTGCGTATGACCGATACCCGCGTGATCCTGTAGTTGCATGTCAAAGCCCGAGCTGCTGCCCATGCCGGTAATGGCGGGCGGGCTGCTGGCAATCACACGCCCCTCTTTAATCTTCTGAAACGCCTGAGTCGCACGATCGATAATAGCGAATGAGGTGCGATCGGCACCGGGCCGATCTTCCCAGTCTTTCAGCCGCACAAACAGACGCGCCACGTTCTGCCCATTGCCGCCCGGGCCGGCGCCGATGGTGGAGAAGACCGACAGCACGTTGGCCTTTTCCTCGGTGAGATAATAGTGTTCGACTTTCGCGACCACGCTGGCGGTTTGCGCAAGCGTTGCGCCTGCCGGAAGCTGAACCTGAGTCAGGAAGACGCCGCGATCTTCCAGCGGCAGAAACGAGGTAGGCAGACGCAGAAACAGCAATGCCATCAGGCCGATAATGCCGAGATAGAGCAGCAGCCAGCGACCGCCCCGGCGCAGAATGCCTGCAACGCCGCGCTCATAGCGGTCAGCATTGCGATTGAAGTGACGATTGAACCAGCCGAAGAAGCCGCGACGTTCAGGCTGCTCGCCTTTCGCCACGGGTTTCAGCAATGTGGCACACAGCGCCGGTGTCAGGATCATCGCGACCAGCACCGACAGCACCATCGCCGAAACAATGGTGATGGAGAACTGACGGTAAATCGCGCCGACGGTACCGCCGAAAAACGCCATCGGCACAAACACCGCAGAGAGCACCAGCGCGATCCCGACCAGCGCGCCCTGAATCTGGCCCATCGATTTTCGCGTGGCGGCACGCGGCGAGAGTCCCTCTTCGTGCATGATGCGCTCAACGTTTTCCACCACCACGATGGCATCGTCCACCAGCAGTCCTATCGCCAGCACCATGGCAAACATGGTCAGGGTATTGATACTGAACCCGCAGGCATAGAGCACGCTGAAGGTACCGAACAGCACCACCGGCACCGCAATAGTCGGGATTAATGTGGCGCGGAAGTTCTGCATAAACAGGTACATCACGCCAAACACTAGCACGATCGCCTCCAGCAGCGTCTTCACCACATCGGTGATCGACGCTTTAACGAAAGGGGAGGTTTCGTAGGCAATTTTTGCTTCCAGCCCGTGCGGGAAGTAGTGCGACAGCTCCTCAATGCGCGCCCGCACCAGCTTATCGGTGTTCATCTCGTTAGCACCGGATGCAAGCTTCACCCCCAGACCGGATGCGGGCTGGCCATTGTAGCGGCTCAGATAATCATACTTTTCTGCGCCCAGCGCCACGGTGGCGACATCACCCAGCGTCACCACGGAACCGTCGGGATTGTTCTTCAGGGTAATGGCCCGGAACTGCCCGGGGGTCTGCAGCATCGACTGCGCATTCACCGTGGCATTCAGCGCCTGCTTCTCTACGGATGGCAGACCACCGACCTGACCCACGGCAACCTGAGTATTCTGCGACTGGATTGCACTGACCACATCGTCGGTGGTCAGCGAGTAGGCGATCAGTTTGTTGGGATCGAGCCAGATGCGCATCGCATATTGTGAGCCGTAAGCGTCTACCTGGCCAACGCCATCAATACGGCTTAACGGGTCCTGAATATTACTGGCGACATAGTCTGAAATATCCTGCTTATCCATACTGCCGTCGGTTGAGACGAAGGCGACCATCAGAATATTACTGTCACCGGTTTTATTGACCGTCACGCCCTGCGACTGTACCGCCTGCGGCAGTTTGCGCAGCGCTGACTGCAACTGGTTCTGAACCTGCTGACGGGCTTCATCAGGATTAGTCCCGGCGGTAAAGGTGAGGGTGATCTGTGCCTGACCGGTATTGCTGCTGTTCGAGGACATGTACATCAGATTATCGATGCCGGTCATGTTCTGCTCGATGACCTGGGTAACGGTGTTCTCCAGCGTCTGGGCGGATGCGCCCGGATAGTTGGCGGTGATGCGCACGTTGGGGGGTGCCAGATCGGGATACTGTTCAACAGGCAGCGAAATAATTGAAAGCGTGCCGCACAGGCACAGCAGAATCGCCAGAACCCAGGCAAAGATGGGACGGTCGATAAAGAAATTCGACATTAAATCGACACTCCTCAGGGACTTTTATAAGCGTTCAGGCCCAGCGGCAACGGGCGCACCGGCGGGCAAACCGGATGCTCTATGCCACGATTTTCCGCCGCCATTTACTCTACGTGCGGCAGCGGGGGAAATCGTGGAGAAATTGAGGAGAAAATGTAAATTCGTTGGCTATTTGCGGCTTTCAAGCCACATCACCGTGGCGGCAACGCGTGAGCGGACATCCAGCTTACGCAGCAGGTTGCGGATATGCACTTTTACGGTCTCTTCGGAGATATGCAGATTCGCCGCGATCTCTTTATTCGACAGGCCGCGCGCCACCTCCTGCAGCACGTCGCACTCACGCCCGGTGAGCTGACGCAGGGGATCGGCACTGTGCTGGCGATTAGCCAGATAACGGGCCACGCCTTCACTGAAGACCTTTTCACCCTGCGAGGCCTGCAGAATATGCCCCAGCAGGATCTCCGGCTCGCTGTCTTTAAGCAGATAGCCATCGGCACCCGCATCCACCATGGCGAAAATATCACTGCGGGCGTCGGAGACGGTCAGGACCAGAATGCGTGAACTGATCCCTTCATGGCGCAACGCCTTCAGCGTATCCAGCCCGGACATACCTTTCATATTCAGGTCGAGCAGAATGATATCGGGTTCCTGACGGCGGGCCTCGGCCAGCGCTTCCGTGCCGTTGTTGGCTTCTGCGATGACCTCAAGCCGGGGATCCAGCGCCAGCAGCTGACGGATACCGCGGCGCATCAGCGGATGGTCATCCACAATCATCAATGTTAATGCGGGCTGTTGCATAGGTTCTCCATTTCATCGGCTTCAGATGGCGGCAGAAGAGCAGGGCTGGTACCAGATGGCGCCTTATCCGCTGGCCTGCGCGCTGAGACCGATAGATTATCTGAATAAGTTAACATCATGCCGGGCGCTTTATGTCAGTGAGCGCGCCGGCTGCGGTGGAAAGCGCAGTTCGACCCGGGTGCCGCGTTGCTGAGTATGGATAGTCAGATTGCCACTCAGGCGCTGGGCACGCTCTGTCATAATCGTCAGGCCGTAATGGCCCGCGGGTTCGTCAGTGCTGTTCATTCCCACCCCGTCATCCGTAATTGTCAGTAAGTGCTCACCTTGTTCGCTATGCTGATAATCCACCCGAATCACCTGCGCGCTGGCGTGACGAATGGCATTCAGCAGCGCCTCACGGGCGATCTGTAACACATGCACCTGCTGTTGTGCCTCCAGACTCTGCAGGCCGGTCTGGTAGTTAAAGTGTATCTCTGCGCCGCTTTTCTCCTGCAACGAGGCGATCATCGCCTGCATTGCCGCCACCAGATCCGCCTGCTCAATGGTCAGGCGGAAGGTGGTCAGCAGTTCACGCAGCTGACGGTAGGCATCGGCCAGCGCCTGATCGAAGTCAGCGATAATCGCGTGGGCGGCGCTGTCATCCTTATCCACAGTGCGGCGCAGCAGGGTTAGCTGAATGCGTAAAAACGAGAGCGACTGGGCCAGCGAGTCATGTAATTCCCGGGCAATGGTGGCGCGCTCTTCAATCAGCAGCATCTGCTGATACTGCTGCTGTGCCTGCCAGATCCAGATTGCCCGTCCCAGCATCGCCGCCAGGCTGCGCATCAGCTCATTGGGATGGGTGACGCCAGGCGACTGCCAACGCAGTTCGCCAATCTGCTGATCGTCCTGTTGTAACGGCAGGCGTTGCCACTCACCGTCAGCCTGAGCATCCCCGGCGCAGAACTGAAACTGGTCGCTGTTAAGACGGATCGCTGTCAGTTTCTCGCGCGTCAGTACAGTGGTTAACACTGCCTCAAACAGTGCCGGGTGCAACGGGCTCGCCGTCAGCATCTGCGAGCTGTCGTAAAGCAGTGACAGCGTGCGATTCGCCTGGGTTAAGTCTTCCGTTTTCGCGCGTACCGTGCTCTCCAGCAGCTGGTAGTGCGAATGCAGACGTGCCGCCATGCCGCTGAAGGCGTGCGACAGTACCCGCAGTTCATTCTGCTGCTCAACGTGTAGCGGCGGAAAAGCAAAGTTACCGCTTTCAACGTAGCGACTGGCCGTGACCAGCGCATTGAGGGGCCGCACCACGTGTAGCCGGGTAAAGCGAATCGTCATCAGGGCCAGCACGACAATCGCGATGACACCCGCCAGGCTGCTGGCCGCCACCAGACGCATTTTCAGCTCGGTATAGCGCTGCAGACCCAGCACAAAGCGATCGATTTCACCGACGTAGATCGGCACCTGCTGCTGGTATGCCACGGTATCACCCTGCTGCAACTGCTGCTGCAGGGAAGGCCAGGCAGCACGCAGTCGCTGATAGCGAGCGCTGACTTCGCGTGGTACCCAGGGCCGATCCAGCTTTTGCAGCACCGGGGCATCCAGCGTTTGCTGATAGAGCGTCAGGTGATGCACCAGATTTTGTGGCTGACGGCTGGCATCCCACGCCATGCGATAGCTCTGCATGCGCAGGGATCCCGCCAGATTGATCGCCTCCGCATCGCGCTGACTGCTGAGCAGCGTGACTAAGGCCAGACCGGTGGTGAGTAGCGACAGCAGAACAATCGCGCTGAGCGCCTTAGCGATGCTTTGAGTAACGGAACGTTTAACAATCACATGGATGGCCCTGTTGAAAGTGCGGGAATTATAAGAGCGCAATAACGTAACGCAAATGATCCATCCCCTGTTTATCGCACAGGCGGTTACACATCGCACATAAAATGACCACAACTGACAGTTCCCAGGATGGGCTACCGTTTTGTGGTTAAAAAAGGAACAGGTTTACATCGTCCCGATGTTGCTTTTCATTGCAAGGCTAATAATTCATCCAGTCATCAGCTCAACCCCGATCGCAGATTAAGGAGCATCCAATGAAAAAACTGAATGCTGTACTGGCGGGCGCATTACTGGCTACCGCTTCCTTTGCCACTTTCGCTGCTGCGCCGGTCGACCCGTCACAGGCGCAGAATATGCAGAGCATCGGCAGCGTGTCTGTCTCCGGCGTTCGCGGCTCACTGGACGATGCTAATCGCCAGCTGTCGCAAAAAGCGGAAGAGATGGGCGCCAGCCATTACCGCGTTATTGGTATCGATAACCCAGGTGACTCCAGCCTGTGGAGCGGCACCGCAGAGATTTATCGCTAACCCAACCCTCCTGTTTCCATCCCTGTAGCTTTTACCGGCCTGAAAATGGCCGGTTTTTTTGTTTTTGTGCATCAGGATGGATTCTTACAAATCAGCCTGTGCATCTGCCCGGTATATTTTGCTTCGTTCTTGCAGAACGGGTAGGATTCATCGCCGTAAATTCCCGCGTTGCCCGGCACTCACTCACGGGCAAAGGCACAGAGGAAAATCCCCCATTTTGCAGGACGTTACGTCCGCATTGGGGAGACGACGACTGATGGTCAGGACAAACAGGAATGCTATGAAATCTAAAAAGAAAACCCCAAGTGAGATGCGCGCTGCCAAGCGCCGCTGGCTGAATTCTCACGATGCTGGTTACCAGAAGGCGATGGGTAACCGTCACGTACAGATGATTGCGATCGGCGGTGCCATCGGTACCGGTTTGTTCCTGGGCGCAGGTGGCCGTTTGCAGGCTGCTGGCCCCGCGTTAGCCATCATCTATCTGGTGTGTGGCATCTTCTCCTTCTTTATTCTGCGTGCGCTGGGCGAACTGGTATTACACCGCCCCAGCAGCGGCAGCTTCGTCTCCTACGCCCGTGAATTCCTGGGCGAGAAAGCCTCCTTCGTGGCGGGCTGGATGTACTTCGTCAACTGGGCGATGACCGGCATCGTCGATATCACCGCCGTCGCGCTCTACATGCACTACTGGGGCGCGTTTGGTGATGTGCCGCAGTGGGTGTTCGCCCTTGGCGCGCTGGCGATTGTCGGCACCATGAACATGATCGGCGTTAAGTGGTTTGCCGAGATGGAGTTCTGGTTCGCGCTGGTAAAAGTGCTGGCGATTGTCATCTTCCTGGTGGTGGGCGTGGTGTTCCTTGGCACCGGCAAACCGCTGGATGGCAACAGCACCGGTTTCCATCTGATCACCGATAACGGTGGCCTGTTCCCGCACGGTTTACTGCCTGCGCTGGTGCTGATTCAGGGCGTGGTGTTCGCCTTTGCCTCTATCGAACTGGTGGGTACGGCGGCCGGCGAATGTAAGGACCCGAAAACCATGCTGCCGAAAGCGATAAACAGCGTCATCTGGCGTATCGGCCTGTTCTATGTCGGCTCTGTGGTGCTGCTGGTGCTGCTGCTGCCATGGAACGCCTATCAGGCGGGTCAGAGTCCGTTCGTGACCTTCTTCTCGAAACTGGGCGTGCCTTACGTTGGCAGCATCATGAATATCGTCGTATTGAGTGCGGCGCTTTCCAGCCTGAACTCCGGCCTCTACTCGACCGGGCGTATCCTGCGCTCCATGTCGATGGGTGGCTCTGCACCGAAATTCATGTCGAAAATGAACAGTCAGCAGGTTCCTTATGCCGGTATTCTGGTGACCGTCGCCGTCTATGTGATTGGTGTGGTGCTTAACTACTATGTGCCTTCTCAGGTGTTTGAGATCGTCCTGAACGTGGCTTCCCTGGGCATTATCTCCTCCTGGGCCTTTATCGTGGTTTGCCAGCTGCGTCTGCGCAAAGCGATCAAAGAGGGCAAGGCGGATGATGTCAGCTTCAAGCTGCCAGGCGCGCCGTTTACCTCGTGGCTGACGCTGGTGTTCCTGTTCAGCGTGCTGGTGCTGATGGCGTTTGACTATCCGAACGGGACGTACACCATCGCCTCCATTCCGCTGATTGCGGTATTGCTGGTGCTGGGATGGTTTGGCGTGCGTAAGCGCGTTCACGCCGTCGCTCAGACCGAACAGGATCATCACGAAGAAGAGCCTCAGCCGACCCGACTGGCTGACGACACCTCACGCTGATAAATTCTGCAGCAATCAGGCCAGCCTCCGGGCTGGCTTTTTTTTGGCTGCGAATCGACACGTTACGACAAGAATTAGGATAGTTTTCCGGTAAGCCCCCCTCTATGATGAAAGGCTCCCTTTATGCGGTAGCGGAGTCATCATGTCGTTCAAGATCAACATCATCAAAGATAAGCTCCTGTCTGAAAACTGGTTTGTGCTGCGTAACTACACCTATGACATCACCGATCGCCGTGGCGAGGTTATTCGCCATAAACGCGAAGTCTACGATCGCGGAAACGGGGCAACTATCCTGCTCTACAACCGTGAAAAGAACAGCGTGGTCCTGACGCGCCAGTTTCGTATCGCCACGTACGTTAACGGTAACGACGACGGCATGTTAATCGAAGCCTGTGCCGGCTTGCTGGACGACGACTCCCCGGAAGATTGCATCCGCAAAGAGGCGATTGAAGAGACCGGTTATGCGGTGGGCGAGGTGGAAAAACTTTATGCCTGCTATATGTCGCCGGGTGGCGTGACTGAGCTTATCCACTTTTTCGCGGCAGAATATAATGAGTCGTTGCGCGACAATGCCGGCGGTGGCGTCGAAGATGAGTCAATCGACGTGCTGGAATTACGCTTTCCGGATGCGCTGGCAATGGTCGCTGAGGGTCGCATTCGAGACGGCAAAACCATTATGCTGCTTCAGCATGCACAGATTGCGGGCTGGCTGACGCCATAAAACCGTGCCACTAAGCCTGTTGCCGCGTGAAAGCGTTAAGGGAGAGTGGTGAGCGTTAATCCACTTTATGCACGCTTTTTAAGCAGTTAACTGCGCTTTTTGCACAGGTTCACAGAATGCGAACCCTGTCAGGCCCGTTGATGCGCTATTCTCTCCACTCTGGGTATTCGGGGATCGATCTTCTTAATGTCGTATTGGATGAAATCGCTTTGGCTGTTGCCGTCTCTGTGGGTTGCCTCTGTTCAGGCGGAACCGTTGCAAAAGTCATTCAACGACTGGCAAATCACCTGCAACAATGAAGCCTTTTGTGTGGCGCGCAATATTCCGGGAGACAAAGGGCTGGTGATGACGATTTCGCGCCATGCGGGTGTCAACGATCGCCCTTTGCTGCGCATCGACTACGGCAGCGCCTACAGTGGTGCGCTGCCGGGTGGCCCGCTACAGGATAACCTGCTGCTCGATCAGCGCCGGCTTAAACCCGACCTCAAGCACTGGACGGTAGAGCCGCATCATCTCGCTACCAGCAATGCTATCGCCATTGATGAATTTTTTGATCTGGTGATGGAGGCCAAAAACCTGCAGCTCACCTACGATCCCAATGCGCTGATCTCTCTGCGCGGCATGAAGGCCGCGCTGTTGCTGATGGATGACACGCAGGGACGGGTCAACAGCATGAGCGCGTGGATCAAACGTGGCGACAGAGCCAGCTGGGATGTTCCGCCACCGCCTGCACTGCCACCGCTGCCGCCTGCGGTCAGGTCACCCGCTGCCCTGACGCGCGATGAGACCAGCGGATTGATTGATTACGGCACCTGGCGGGTTAACACCGACTCCTGCTCACTCGATCCGCTGCGCCGCGAAGTCAGCGTGGCGCCGCTTACCGACCAGCGCGCGCTGCTGCTGGTGAGTTGTGAAATGGGGGCGTATAACGTGATCGATCTGGCGTTTGAAGTGACGCGCAGCCCGCCCTATGTGGCGCGTGGCATCACCCTGACTCTGCCTTTTACCCCGCCCGGAGCCAGCGATCGACAACTTGAGCTGATTAACGCCGAATACGACGCGGCCAGCGGCCAGCTCTACACGTTTGGTAAGGGCCGTGGATTAGGCGACTGCGGCAGGGCGACACGCTGGCAGTTTGATGGTACACGTTTTGTGTTAGCGGAATATGCGGAAGAGTCGACCTGTGACGCCTGGCACAGCAGTGATGACTGGCCAACCCTGTGGGTCAGCCAGTCTGACGGTGGTGTACAGCAGCGTTAACGAATGACCTGCACCATCATCGGTGAGCCAAGCTGGTTGCCGACCAGTTCGGCCAGCATATTATTCACTCCGTCGCTCATCGGCGTAAAGCGGGTCAGCGGCGAGCGCGTCACCACCACAAAAACCCCCACGTTATGCTGCGGCACCATCGCCATATAGGTGATGAATCCACCGCCGCCGCCGGTTTTCTGAATGATCCCAGGCCGACCACTTTTCGGTCCCATGTAGACCCAGCCCATGCCCAGCGCATCCGCTTTACCCGGGACATCCATGCCTTCTACTTTGTTCAGTTGGTCGCGGCGATAGATCAGCGTCTGCAGGCGATCGATCTGCGGCGTGCGATGGTTAACCGACGAGTTCAGGAACTGCTGCATCCAGCGACCCATATCATCCGGCGTTGAGTAAACCCCGCCGCTGCCAATCGCGGCCAGCGTGTTATTACACGGGCTGGCCCCTTTTTCGGCCACCATCAGGCGTCCGCACTGCTCAGGCGACGGCGTAAACGTGGTGTCCTTCATGCCGAGCGGGCGGGTAATCAGCTGCTGAAACAGCGCCGGATAGGGAGTTCCGCTGGCACGCGACAGCGCATCGCCCAGCAGATCGTAGCCCAGGTTGGAGTAGGCGGCACTGCTGCCTGGTGCCGCTTTGAGGTTCGCGCGCGCCAGCCATGCCCAGCGTTCGCTCTTCGTTGGCCAGACAAACACCGGACGCTGCGCTTTGCCGCCGGGCTGCTCGCGCGGCAGTCCGCTGGTATGGGTCGAGAGATTAATCAGGCGAATCGGCTGGCCATTGTAAGTGGGCACCCGTGCACCCGGAGGCGCATATTTACTCAGAGGATCGTCAAGGCGAATCTGTCCGCGCTCAGCCATTTTCACCATCACTTCACTGGTCATCAACTTACTCAGCGAAGCGATACGAATCAGCGAATCTTTCTGCGGACGGACATTGTTGCCGGGGCGGGTTTCACCGAAGCTGGCGAACACCCGCTGATTGCCATCAATCGCCACCAGCGCCATACCGGTTGCGCCGCTGCCATAAAAGATATGTTCCGCATAGCGATCAACAATCTGTGAGGCCAGCAGCGGATCGGGCGCAACCTGCGCCATGCTTTTTAATGGAAGCAGTGAAACCATCAGGGCCAGTAAATAGGGTGTACGCATGTTCAACGGAAGTGGCTTCGCTATAAAAATCGGAGGAAATCTGCCTTCACTCATCAGGATGCATCAGGTCGCAGCCGCGTTATCCCGGCAGAATGACAGCAGGAAAAGACGGTCAGCCCGTACACAGGCAGCATTAAGTATGACGGCTCTATAGTAATCAGTTTGCGCGGAGCGGGAAGAGGGGAATGGATATTTTTTTATCTGCGAGGCTGCAAAATAAAATGGCCCTTCCCGATGAGGCCGGGAAGGGCAAATGCATTAAACCGGCTTGAGTAATGCTTCAGCGTGGCTGACGATGTTCTCAACCGTGAAGCCAAACTCCGGGAACAGCTGACTGGCTGGCGCGGATTCACCAAAGGTGGTCATGCCCACAATTGCGCCGTCCAGACCGACATACTTAAACCAGTAGTCAGCAATACCCGCTTCTACCGCCACACGCGCTTTCACGCCGCTCGGCAGCACGGATTCACGGTAAGCGGCATCCTGCGCATCAAACAGGTCAGTAGAAGGCAGTGAAACCACCCGCACCTTGTGACCACCTGATTTGAGCTTCTCAGCTGCACCCAGGGTGATCTCAATCTCTGAACCGGTCGCAATCAGAATGACTTCTGGCGTGCCGTCGCAATCCTTCAGCACGTAGCCACCGCGTTTGATGTTTTCGATCTGCTCCGGGGTGCGTTCCGGCTGCAGCAGATTCTGGCGTGACAGGATCAGGGCAGTCGGCCCATGATGGCGCTCGACAGCGGCTTTCCACGCCACCGCGGTTTCTACCTGATCGCATGGACGCCATACGCTCATGTTTGGCGTCAGACGCAGGCTGGCGATCTGCTCAACTGGCTGGTGCGTCGGGCCATCTTCGCCCAGACCGATCGAGTCATGGGTGTAGACAAGAATCTGGCGTGCCTTCATCAGCGCTGCCATACGCGCGGCGTTACGCGCATATTCGACAAACATCAGGAAGGTTGCGGTATAAGGCACGAAACCGCCGTGATGCGCGATGCCGTTACCAATTGCCGTCATACCAAATTCGCGCACACCGTAGTGGATGTAGTTACCCGCCGGATCCTCTTTGATCGATTTGGAACCCGACCAGATGGTGAGGTTACTCGGAGCCAGGTCAGCGGAACCGCCAAGGAATTCCGGCAGCATTTTGCCGTAGGCTTCCAGCGAGTTCTGAGACGCTTTACGGCTGGCAATTTTCTGCGGATTAGCCTGCAGATCCTGGATGAAACGGGTCGCTTCCGTTTCCCATGTGGCGGGCATTTCGCCATTCATACGGCGCTCATACTCTTTCGCCAGCTCGGGATGGGCCTCTTTATAAGCCGCAAACTTCGCATCCCAGGCTTTTTCGCGTTCCGCACCCGCTGCTTTGGCATCCCACTGCTGGTAGATTTCAGCCGGGATCTCAAATGCCGGATAGTTCCAGCCAAGCTGTTTACGGGTCAGCGCCACTTCGGCTTCGCCCAGCGCTGCGCCGTGCGATTCCTCTTTACCGGCTTTGTTCGGTGAACCGAAACCGATAATGGTGCGGCAGATAATCAATGAAGGCTTATCGGTGACGCTCTGCGCTTCTTTGATCGCCTCGCGGATAGCATCAGCGTCATGGCCGTCGATGTCGCCGATCACATGCCAGTTGTAGGACTCAAAACGTTTATGCGTATCGTCGGTAAACCAGCCCTCGGTTTCGCCATCGATGGAGATGCCGTTATGGTCATAGAAGCCGATCAGTTTGCCCAGACCCAGCGTGCCCGCCAGAGAACAGACTTCGTGCGAGATCCCTTCCATCAGACAGCCGTCGCCCATGAACACATAGGTATGGTGGTCGACGATTTCATGGTCCGGACGGTTAAACTGTGCAGCCAGCGTGCGCTCAGCAATCGCCAGGCCCACGGCATTAGCCAGGCCCTGACCCAGTGGGCCGGTGGTGGTTTCAACGCCTGGGGTATAGCCGATTTCCGGGTGACCCGGCGTTTTAGAGTGCAGCTGACGGAAATTTTTCAGCTCTTCAATCGGCAGGTCATAACCGCTCAGGTGCAGCAGGCTGTAAAGCAGCATCGAGCCGTGGCCGTTGGAGAGGATGAAGCGGTCGCGATCAAGCCAGGCGGGATTAGCTGGATTGTGCTGGAGGAAGTCGCGCCACAACACTTCGGCGATATCGGCCATACCCATCGGCGCACCGGGGTGGCCTGAGTTTGCCTTCTGGACTGCATCCATGCTCAGTGCACGAATCGCGTTTGCCAACTCTCTGCGTGAGGACATAAAGTTCTCCCTTGTTATGCATCAGGGCGGGAAAGTCCCGCCCGATTAAAATAAAGACTACAGGCGTGCGGCGAGCACATCTTCCAGCTTCTGCTGGTCAACCGCGAACTGGCGGATGCCGTCAGAGAGTTTTTCGACTGCCATTGGATCCTGGTTATGTTCCCAGCGGAACTCCGCCTCGGAGAGCGGCGACGGCTGATGGAAGCCCTCGGTAGAGGGTTCCAGTTTGCGCTCCAGCGGCGCATCGCTGTTCTGCAGCTCTTCCAGCAGGTTCGGCGACAGCGTCAGGCGATCGCAGCCGGCCAGCGCGATAATCTGCTCCACTTTACGGAAGCTGGCGCCCATGATGATGGTGCTGTAACGGTGCTTTTTGTAGTAGTCATAGATACGACGCACAGATTTTACGCCTGGATCTTCATCCGCCACGTACGGTTCCAGTGGCTTGCGTGAGTTGTACCAGTCGTAGATACGGCCCACGAACGGGGAGATCAGGAACACGCCCGCTTCGGCACAGGCACGCGCCTGCGCGAAGGAGAACAGTAGCGTCAGGTTACAGTGGATGCCGTTCTTCTCCAGCTCTTCCGCTGCACGGATGCCTTCCCAGGTGGAGGCCAGCTTGATCAGCACGCGTGAACGGTCGATGCCGTGCTCTTCATACATCCGAATCAGTTTTTCTGCTTTGGTGACACACATGCCACGATCGAAGGAGAGGCGCGCATCCACTTCGGTCGAAACACGGCCTGGTATGCTTTTCAGGATTTCCATACCGAGGTTGATCGCCACTTTGTCGCTGGCGTTGATAATCTGCGTCTCTTTGCTGCCGCCCTGTTTTTTCGCGTACTCAATCGCGTCATCCATCAGGTGCTTATATCCTTCCAGACCGGACGCTTTCAGAATGAGTGAAGGGTTGGTGGTGGCGTCTTCCGGGTGGTAATTACGAATCGATTCGATATCACCACTGTCCGCCACCACGGTGGTGAACTGTTTTAGGGCTTCTAGCTGGTTCATCTCTAAACTCCTTGAAAAGAAAAATGAAAGCGAACAGGGTGCACCTCAGGCCTCGCAGCCGGTCTGTGGCATGTTCTGCTACCGGTAACGCGAACCCATAACATTGCAACAGAGACTTTCTGATGAAAATGCGGTTTCTCTGATTGTTGCGCTGCGAGGCGGTGCGAAGGAGCCGTCATGCGGTTTTTACCGTGGGGTGCGCCATATTCCATCCTTAAGCATAGCAGTCAGGACGAATGACGCAGGTAACACTGTAGCAATCTGTGCCCTGTGAAACGGAACGGGTCGGTCGGGAGAAAGGTAAGCGCAGCGCGGATTACGGGCCGCGCTGCAGCAGGAGAAGCGATCAGACGGGGAGGTTCAGCCAGTTTTTTACCGGCAGGAAATCGCGATAGAGCGCAGCTTCAGGCGAGTCGGCATCGGGCTGATAATCATATTCCCAGCGCACCAGTGGTGGCATCGACATCAGAATCGATTCCGTACGGCCGCCGGTCTGCAAACCAAACAGCGTGCCACGGTCCCACACCAGATTAAACTCCACATAGCGACCACGGCGGTAGAGCTGGAACTGGCGCTCACGATCGCCCCACGGGTGATCTTTACGGCGCGCCACAATGGGCCGATAGGCATCCATAAAGCCGCGGCCTACTGCCTGCATAAAGCTGAAGCTTTGCTCAAAGTCGGGCGTGTTGAGATCGTCAAAAAAGAGGCCGCCAATGCCGCGCTGCTCATCACGATGCTTCAGATAGAAGTAATCATCACACCACTTTTTATAGCGCGGATAGACATCCTCGCCAAAAGGCTGACAGAGACTGGCGGCGGTCTGATGCCAGTGCAGCGCGTCTTCTTCAAAGCCATAAAACGGCGTCAGGTCAAAGCCGCCACCAAACCACCAGACCGGATCGGCCCCCGGTTTCTCTGCGATAAAAAAGCGCACGTTGGCGTGGCTGGTCGGCACATAGGGGTTATTCGGGTGGATCACCAGCGACACGCCCATCGCTTCAAAGCTACGACCGGCCAGCTCAGGCCGGTGCGCGGTCGCTGATGCCGGCATCTGATCGCCATGCACATGCGAAAAGTTGACGCCCGCCTGCTCAAACACCGTGCCGTTGCGCAGGACGCGGCTCTGACCGCCGCCGCCGCCAGGGCGCTGCCAGCTATCTTCAGCAAACTGTGCGCCGCCATCTTCAGCCGCCAGCTGGTTACAAATCTCATCCTGCAATGCGAGCAGGAACGCTTTTACGCGGGAAATATCAGCCATCTTTTCGCTTATCGTTTGTCAAAGTCTGACGCGATTATACGCAAAACCGCGCCGCTTGCATGAGCGCGGCGCGTCGCACGATGCAAACCAGCCAGACGAATCAGGCGTTGCGGCGGTCAAACTCATCGAAGTAGTTGACGATGCCGCTGGCAATCGCTGAAGCAATTTTCTGGCGAAACGCGGTAGTGCCGAGCAGCTGCTCTTCACGGGGATTGGTAATAAAGGAGGTTTCGACCAGCACCGAGGGAATCGACGGTGACTTGAGCACCGCGAAGGCCGCCTGCTCGGTATGCTGGCTGTGCAGATGGTGCACCGGGCGGATCTGATCCAGCACGTGCTTGCCCAGCGTCAGGCTGTTTTTGATGGTATCGGTCTGCACCAGGTCGAACAGAATCTGCTGCAGATAGTGATCCTGCTGCTGTGCCTTTACGCCGCCCAGTTTGTCCGCATCGTTCTCACGCTGTGAGAGATAACGTGCCATCGAGCTGCTGGCACCGCGGTTAGAGAGCGCAAACACCGAGGCACCGCTGGCATCGGGGCTGGTAAAGCCGTCGGCATGAATCGACATAAAGAGATCGGCACCGTGCTGGTGGGCGATTTCCACCCGCTGATAAAGCGGAATAAAGTGGTCACTGTCGCGGGTCAGGCGCACTTCAATGCGCGGATGGCTCTGAAGCTGCCGCTGCACGTTACCGGCAATCTCCAGCACGATATGCTTCTCTTCAGAACCCTCTTCACCCACCGCACCAGAGTCGATGCCACCGTGCCCCGGATCGATCATCACGATGCGTTTACCGTTTTTCGCTGGCGGGGCAGGGCGCGTATGGCGATTTGCCCCGGTAAGGCCCGACTGCTCTTTAGCCTGAATCGCACGCGGCGATAAAATGGCCAGAGCCAGACCGGAAAGAAGTAACTGACGACGATGAATCAAACGTTTAAGCAGCTGCATGTACGGGTCCGGTAACAGGAATCTTGCCGGTGTTATAGCCTAAGGCTCTGTTGCCTGCGATCACAGAACCATTTCAGGGCATTACTTTGTATTGCAGGTCGCGAACAGAAAATTTGCGCTTTTTTATTTTCCGCCGGTCATCGAGGGTTGCGTGCGGCAGAGAATGCGTGATAATCAGCAAATTGTGCTTATCTGCAGGTAAATAAGATGGAAATCCGCGCCTTCCGCCAGGAAGATTTTGAAGAAGTGATCACCTTATGGGAACGTTGCGATTTGTTACGGCCATGGAACGATCCGGAGCTGGATATCGAACGCAAAATGAATCACGACCCCGATCTCTTTCTGGTTGCTGAAGTGGGCGGCGTGGTCGTTGGCACGCTGATGGGCGGTTACGATGGCCATCGCGGCGCGGCGTATTATCTGGCGGTGCATCCTGACTATCAGGGACGCGGCTTTGCCAATGCCCTGATGAACCGTCTGGAGAAGAAACTCATCGCGCGCGGCTGTCCGAAACTGCATCTGATGATCCGCGAAGAGAACGATCAGGTGGTGGCGTTCTATGAAAAGCTCGATTATGAGCCGGTCGACGCGCTGCTGTTTGGTAAACGTCTGATCGAAGATCGTGAATACTAATCCGTTGCCTAGCTATTCGCCGGACGAGTATGACGCCAGAGGGCAGCTGCGGCTGCCGTTTCTTTTTTGGCCGATCCTGTTACTTCAGGCGCGGACCTGGCTGCTGCTGGTGATGGCCGGAGCGTCACGGCAGCAGGGCAACGACCTGCTGGCACTGTTCTATCCGGATCGTCAGGCGTTCTGGGTCGGCCTGGCGCTGGGTTTACCGGCGCTGGCGGGCCTGCTGCTGACCGGCTATCGCACGCGACTGCCGCGCCTCTGGCAGCACTGGCGCAGCGTGTTAGCGCTGTCGCTGCTGGTGAATCTGCTCTGGCAGGGCTGGCAGTTTGTGCAGGGCGATCTGCTAAGTTCGCCGCTGCCGTTGCTGCTGACGCTGTTCGACCTGCTGGCGCTGATCTGGCTGCAATCGAATCGTCGCTGTCGCGACTGCTTTCTGCCTGAACATCATCTCAACTAAACTTTTTGTCGCTTTGCGACTCCAATCAGTTCCGCCTTTACGGCATCGCATTTACAGGAGTTCTCATGAAAGCTGTTCGTTCCACGCTACTGATCGCCGCCGTTGCACTGAGCGGCTGTGCCAGTTCGGGTTCCGGCGCTGACAGCAGCCAGCAGGCAAGCTGGTGGAATCCGCTGACGTATCACTGGTCTTCGGTGCTGCCGTGGAACTGGTTCGGTTCCTCGCTGACCGCGACTGAACAGGGTGTAGGGGGATTAACCGCCTCCACCGCCATGAAAGAGGACGCGATTAAGGACGGACTGAACGGTGACTATACCCTGCGTCAGGGCATGCGCAGTCAGAACGGTCAGGTGGTCTCTTTCTGGCAGGCGCTGGATGACGGCAAGGTCAAGCTGGTGATTTACGGACAGTCGCAGATCGAACGTATTGAGGTGATGGACAGCGCGATTGCCAGCAGTGACGGCAGTAAAGTGGGCGACGCCTTCAGTAATAAATTCAGCAAAGCCTTCGACAACTGCACACTCGCCAGCGGCACTGATGCGCGTGACGTGGCGTGCCGTGCGCCTGGCAGCCAGCATCTGACCTATGTCTATCACGGCGACTGGCACGGACCGGAGGGATTGATGCCCTCTGACGATACCCTGAAAAACTGGAAAATCAGCAAGATTGTCTGGCAGCGTTAATCTTTTTCTTCAGCGTGCCGCCCCTCCGGCGGTCGCTGAACCCTCGTAAAACCCCTGCCCGCATGGGCTGCACGCGGTTCCTCTCCTCCATCGGCTTTTGCTGATTTCTGCATAAACTCTGCCGTCGTCTTATGCTTTTTTCGACTTTGAAATCATCAAACGATATATAAAACCGTTACTGGTTTTCACTGAGTTATAAATAAACTGATGCCTCAGCGGGTGAGATCCGCATCAAACTTTTTCAGGGTGCCAAATGACATTACAAGCGATGAAAAAAATCGTGAGCGGTATCGCGTTGTCGCTGAGCCTGGCCGGCGCAGCCAATGCCACTGAACTTCTTAATAGCTCATACGATGTATCGCGGGAGCTGTTTGTCGCCCTGAATGCTCCGTTTGTTAAACAGTGGGATGCCAGTCACCCGACTGATCCCCTGACCATTAAGATGTCGCACGCCGGTTCATCGAAGCAGGCGCTGGCTATCCTGCAGGGACTGCGCGCAGATGTGGTCACGTACAACCAGGTAACAGATGTGCAGGTGTTGCACGATAAAGGCAATCTCATTGCCGCAGACTGGAAAAGCCGTCTGCCGAACAACAGCTCGCCTTTCTACTCCACCATGGCGTTTCTGGTGCGCAAAGGGAATCCAAAGCAGATTCATGACTGGTCAGATTTGACCCGCAGCGATGTGAAGCTGATTTTCCCGAACCCGAAAACCTCGGGTAATGGCCGCTATACCTACCTGGCCGCCTGGGGCGCAGCAGATAAAGCGGACGGCGGCGATCAGGCCAAAACCCGTGCCTTTATGACGCAATTCCTGAAAAACGTGGAAGTGTTCGACACCGGTGGTCGTGGCGCAACCACCACCTTTGCTGAGCGCGGCCTGGGCGACGTACTGATCAGCTTTGAGTCGGAGGTGAATAACATCCGCAACCAGTACGGTAAAGATGAATACGAAGTGGTGGTGCCGAAAACCAACATTCTGGCGGAATTTCCGGTGGCATGGGTGGATAAGAATGTCGCCACTAATAAAACCGCTGATGCGGCCAGCGCCTACCTGAACTATCTCTACACGCCAGAAGCGCAGAATATTATTACTCACTACTATTATCGTGTGAACAATCCACAGCTGATGGCGGAGCAGAAAGATCGCTTCCCGCAGACCCGCCTGTTCCGGGTCGAAGATGCCTTTGGCGGCTGGGATAAAGTGATGCAGACGCATTTCGTCAGCGGCGGTGAGCTCGATAAATTGTTAGCGGCGGGGCGCGGATAATGTTTGCAGCCAGCCATAAACGCGTGTTGCCCGGCTTCGGTCTCAGCCTGGGTACCAGCCTGCTCTTTACCTGTCTGATCCTGCTGTTGCCGATTAGCGCCGTGATCATGCAGCTGTCGCAGATGACGCTGCAACAGTACTGGGATGTCGTGACCAACCCTCAGCTGGTGGCCGCCTACAAGGTGACACTGCTCTCTGCCGGTGTCGCGTCCCTGTTTAATGCGGTGTTCGGCATGCTGATGGCATGGATATTGACCCGTTATCGTTTTCCTGGCCGGACACTGCTGGATGGCCTGATGGATCTGCCGTTTGCACTGCCAACTGCGGTAGCAGGTCTGACCCTGGCCGGACTCTTTTCGGTCAACGGCTGGTACGGACAGTGGTTCGCCCAGTTCGACATCAAAATTTCATACACCTGGATTGGTATCGCCATTGCCATGGCCTTTACCAGCATTCCGTTTGTTGTGCGTACCGTCCAGCCGGTGCTGGAAGAGTTGGGCCCTGAGTATGAAGAAGCGGCCGAAACGCTGGGTGCTACGCCGTGGCAGAGCTTCCGACGCGTCGTGCTGCCGGAAGTCGCGCCTGCGCTGCTGGCCGGTACGGCGCTCTCCTTTACCCGCAGCCTGGGTGAGTTTGGTGCGGTAATCTTTATTGCCGGTAACATCGCCTGGAAGACGGAAGTCACCTCGCTGATGATTTTTGTCCGGCTGCAGGAGTTCGACTATCCGGCAGCCAGCGCTATCGCCTCGGTGATCCTGGCGGCATCGCTAATTCTGTTGTTCGCGATTAATACATTGCAGAGCCGCTTTGGCCGTCGTCTGGGAGGTCACTAATGGCCGAGGTTTCACAACTTAATCACGCGGCGCGTCAGCCTGTGAACTGGGGCAAATGGCTGCTGATTGGTATCGGCGCGCTGATCTCAATTCTGCTGCTGGTGGTGCCGATGGCCTCCATCTTCTGGGAAGCGCTGAATCAGGGGCTGATTGTCGCGCTCAGCAATCTGGCCGATCCGGACATGCTGCACGCCATCTGGCTGACTGTGCTGGTGGCGCTGATTACCGTTCCGGTGAACCTGGTGTTCGGCACGCTGCTCGCCTGGCTGGTGACGCGCTTTACCTTTCCGGGCCGTCAGCTGCTGCTGACCCTGTTTGATATTCCTTTTGCCGTGTCGCCCGTCGTAGCTGGTCTGATGTATCTGCTGTTCTGGGGCGTGAATGGCCCGGCAGGCGGCTGGCTGGATGCACATAACATCCAGATTATGTTTGCCTGGCCTGGCATGGTGCTGGCGACGGTGTTTGTGACCTGTCCGTTTGTCGTGCGCGAACTGGTGCCGGTGATGCTGAGCCAGGGCAGTCATGAAGATGAAGCGGCGGTGCTGTTAGGCGCGTCCGGCTGGCAGATGTTCCGTCGTGTGACGCTGCCGAACATTCGCTGGGCGCTGCTGTATGGCATCGTCCTGACCAACGCCCGTGCGATTGGTGAATTTGGTGCGGTCTCGGTGGTATCGGGATCGATTCGCGGTGAGACCTACACCTTACCGCTTCAGGTTGAATTATTGCATCAGGACTACAATACCGTTGGCGCGTTTACTGCCGCCGCCCTGTTAACCCTGATGGCAATTGTGACGCTGTTTCTGAAAAGTATTGTGCAGTGGCGTTTAGAGCAACAGCACAAACGCCTGCAACAGGAGGGAAATCATGAGCATTGAGATTAACAAGATCAACAAGTCCTTTGGTCGCACCTCGGTGCTGAACGATATCTCTCTGGATATTGCCTCAGGTGAAATGGTGGCGCTGCTTGGCCCGTCAGGCTCGGGTAAAACCACGCTGCTGCGCATTATTGCCGGGCTGGAGCATCAGAACAGCGGTCAGATCCGTTTTCACGGCAACGATGTCAGCCGCCTGCATGCGCGCGATCGTCAGGTCGGCTTTGTCTTCCAGCACTATGCGCTGTTCCGCCATATGACGGTATTCGACAACATCGCCTTTGGCCTGACCGTGCTGCCGCGTCGTGAACGCCCTTCAGCGGCGGAGATCAAACAGCGTGTAACCCGTCTGCTGGAGATGGTGCAGCTGGCCCATCTGGCGAACCGCTTCCCGGCACAGCTGTCAGGCGGCCAGAAGCAGCGTGTGGCGCTGGCGCGTGCGTTGGCAGTTGAGCCGCAGATTTTGCTGCTGGATGAACCTTTTGGCGCGCTGGATGCTCAGGTGCGTAAAGAGCTGCGCCGCTGGCTGCGTCAGCTTCATGAAGAGATTAAATTCACCAGCGTGTTTGTGACCCACGACCAGGAAGAGGCGATGGAAGTCGCGGATCGCGTGGTGGTGATGAGTCAGGGCAACATTGAGCAGGTCGGCACGCCAGATGATGTATGGCGCGATCCGGCGACCCGCTTTGTGCTGGAGTTCCTGGGGGAAGTGAATCGCTTTGATGGCGAAATTCAGGGATCGCAGTTCCATGTCGGCGCGCACCACTGGCCGCTGGGTTATACCTCAGCTCATCAGGGCGCGGTTGAGCTGTTCCTGCGTCCGTGGGAAGTCGACGTGTCACGCCGCAGCAGTTTAGAAACCCCGCTGCCGGTGCAGGTGCTGGAAGTCAGCCCGCGTGGCCACTTCTGGCAGCTGGTGGTTCAGCCTGCTGGCTGGCAGAGCGAGCCGTTCTCACTGGTGTTTGAAGGTGAGCAGACAGCCCCGATTCGCGGCGAGCGCCTGTTTGTTGGCTTGCAGCAGGCGCGGCTCTATAAGGGCGACACGCCGCTGCGCGCAGTTGCCTTTGCACAAAGCGCCTGATATTTTCTCATCAACACCGGGCGGGAGTGTCACTCCCGCCTTTTTTTCGCCTCTCGTTTGTAAGATGCCAGGAACTGCACCGTGACGACTCTTGAACATACCATCGGCAATACCCCGCTGATTAAGCTGCAGCGCCTGACGCCAGCTAACGGCAGTGAGGTCTGGCTCAAGCTGGAAGGCAATAATCCGGCAGGCTCGGTAAAAGATCGCGCGGCCTGGTCAATGATCAATCAGGCGGAGTTGCGCGGTGAAATTTCACCCGGCGATCAGCTGATTGAAGCCACCAGCGGCAACACCGGCATTGCGCTGGCGATGATCGCGGCGATGAAAGGCTACCGACTTCGCCTGCTGATGCCGGACAACATGAGTCAGGAGCGGCAGGATGCGATGCGTGCGTATGGCGCAGAGCTGATTCTGGTGCCGCGGGAGCAGGGCATGGAGGGCGCACGCGATCTGGCACTGGCGATGGCGGCGCGTGGTGAAGGCCGGGTGCTGGATCAGTTTAATAATCCCGATAACCCGCTGGGTCACTATCAGACCACCGGGCCGGAGTTGTGGCAGCAGTCGAACCAGCGCATGACCCATTTTATCTCCAGCATGGGCACCACCGGCACGATCACCGGCGTGGGACGTTTCCTGAAAGAGCACAACACGGGCGTGCAGGTGATCGGTTTACAGCCGAGTGAAGGCAGCAGTATTCCGGGCATTCGTCGCTGGCCGCTGGCCTATCTGCCGGGGATCTACCGCCCCGACTTAGTGGATGATGTGATGGATATGACGCAGAAAGAAGCGGAAGAGACCATGCGGGCGCTGGCTCGCCGTGAAGGTATTTTCTGTGGCGTCAGTTCGGGCGGCGCGGTGGCGGGTGCGCTGCGTATTGCGCAGGCAAATCCGGGCAGCGTCGTGGTGGCGATCGCCTGCGATCGTGGCGATCGTTATCTCTCGACCGGACTCTATCATCAGTAATCTCTGCTAATACGGAACCAGACCTGTGCGCGCCTTTAACGCCCACAGGTCTTTTTTTTAGCCAGCACTCCCATAACGGATAGACTGAATCTGTAAGGATCGCGTAAATCAGGCTGCGCGAATGCCCGGCACAGGACAAAATAGCGCCAATTCTGTCGAGAGATAACCATGAAAATTTTGCTTGTTGATGATGATGTCGAATTAGGCACGATGTTAAGCCAGTACCTTATTGCCGAAGGATTTGATGCCCAGCTGGTGCTGACCGGCAGCGCCGGGATTCAGGGCGCGCTCTCCGGCGAGTTCACTGCCATGATTCTGGATATTATGCTGCCCGACATGAGTGGCATCGATGTGTTACGTCAGGTGCGCCAGAACAGCCGGATACCGGTGATCATGCTGACTGCCAAAGGCGATAATATTGATCGCGTGATCGGCCTGGAGATGGGGGCGGATGACTATATGCCTAAACCCTGTTATCCCCGTGAACTGGTCGCCCGCCTGCGCGCGGTATTGCGCCGTTTCGAGGAGCAGGTACCGCAGCCGGATGCTAAAGAGCCGCTGCGCTGGGGAGACCTGACGCTTAATCCTGCCACCCGAATGAGTGAATGGCAGGGCAAAACCTTCGATCTGACTGCTTCAGAATTTAATCTGCTGGATCTGCTGCTGCGCGCGCCGGACAGGGTCGTGTCAAAAGATGAACTCTCTGAAAAGGGGCTGGGTCGTCCGCGTGAAGCCTACGATCGCAGTGTTGATGTGCACATTAGCAACATTCGCCAGAAGCTTAGCGCGTTAACCGCTGATAGCATCAATATCGAAACCGTACGCAGCATCGGTTATCGCATTCGATGAAACAGAGTTACCGCGGTCGCATGTTCTGGAAGATCTTTATCGGCTTCTGGGTCGTTTTTGTCATCATGAGCCAGCTTATCTGGCTCGGTTTTTCGCTTTCCGGTAAACGGCATGAACCGCCTGAAATAATGGCTATCCGTCGCATCATTGATCTGCAGATGACCTCTGCTGCATCGGTGCTGGAGCGGGGCGGGCCTGATGAGCTGAATGCGATGCTGTCTGACTGGGATGAAACTGACCGTCAGTTCTTTCACGTTACGCAGCAGACTAAATCGCCACAATCCCAGAACAGCGGCAACCTGGATTTCAGGGGCCGTCTTCCTGAAGAGGTGGTGCGCTGGGTACAGGGTGCGGATGGCAAAGAATATCAGCTGCGCTACGACCTGGATGGTATGCGCATGAACAGCAAACAGAACATGATGCCGCGAAAATTTTTGAATATTCCCGAGCCGATGTTTGTCTTCGCCGGTTCGGTGGGGTTGCTGTTCAGTCTGCTGCTGGCCTGGAATCTGACGCAACCCATGCGTCAGTTGCGGGAGGGATTTTCCCGCGTCGCCGAGGGCGATCTAAGCGTGCGTCTGTTCCCGATTATGCGTAAGCGCCACGACGAGATTTCAAATGTCGCAGAAGCGTTTGATGCCATGGTTGAGCGGCTTGATACCCTGGTGCGCGCCCGGGAAGAGCTGCTGCACGATATCTCACATGAGCTTCGTTCACCGCTGGCGCGACTGCAGCTGGCGACCGGACTTGCCAGACAGACGCCAGAAAGCGTAAACAGTTCGCTTGATCGCATTGATGAAGAGGCGCGTCGTCTGGACAAAATGATAGGTGAACTGCTAACGCTGTCGCGGGCTGAACATGAAAGCATCCCAGATGAGCAATATTTTGACCTGACCGGATTGCTGGAGGCGGTCATCACCGATGTCCGCTATGAAGCACAGATCCCTGGTGTGCAGGTGGAGTTACAGGTTGACGAGCGGGGCGATTACACCGTGCGCGGCAATGCGGAGTTGATACGGCGCGGTGTCGAGAACGTCTTACGCAATGCGCTGCGCTTCTCTTTGCCTGGGCAGCGGATTGAGGTCGACTTACGCGCAGAGCAGCAGTGGCTGGCGATTCAGGTGCGCGATCAGGGGCCGGGTGTCGATGAGGAGAAACTCTCCAGTATTTTCGACCCGTTTGTGCGGGTGAATTCGCCGCTGATGGGCAAAGGTTATGGTCTGGGACTGGCTATCGTGCGTAAAGTGATCCTGGCGCATCATGGTGAAGTTGAGGCGCGGAACCGGCCAGAAGGCGGACTTGAACTGACGCTGCGCCTGCCACACTGGCAGGGTTAAAACTTCATACAGCAGAAACGATAACGGCACCCGCAGGTGCCGTTATGTTATATACGAATGCTTACTTCCTGATGCGAATTACCGGCGTTTCGCCGACGGTGACCTGGCCAGACAGCTTAATCAATTCCTTGATTTCATCCATGTTGGAGATGACAACCGGTGTCAGGGTTGATTTTGCTTTCTCTTCCAGCAACGGCAGATCGAACTCAATAACCACGTCGCCTTTTTTGACCTTCTGGCCTTCTTCAGCAATGCGTTTGAAGCCTTCACCTTTCAGTTCAACCGTATCGATACCGAAGTGGACGAACAGCTCGATGCCGTTGTCTGATTCGATCGAAAAAGCGTGATTGGTTTCAAAAATCTTGCCGATAGTGCCATCAACAGGCGCAACCATTTTGTTGCCGCTGGGTTTGATCGCAATACCGTCGCCCACGATTTTTTCTGCAAACACCACATCTGGTACGTCTTCAATGTTCACGATTTCGCCTGACAGAGGCGCTACGATGTCGATTGTCCCAGCGCTATCCGTTTTTTCGCCAAAAAGTTTAGAAAACAAACCCATGATCTTCTCCTAAGCAGTAATTTGGGGCCAGCATCATGCAGGTTAGCAGAGCGTTTTTTCCTTAATGAACTTGTTAACCAGGCTCATTAAGTCTTCCGCTGTCGGTTGAGCCAGTGCCTGCTCTGCCAATGCCTTCGCATCTTCAAAATTAGTATTACGAATGATTTTCTTGATGCCAGGGATAGAAATGGCACTCATGCTGAACTCGTCCAGCCCCATTCCCAGTAACAGTAGTGTAGCACGTTCATCACCTGCCAGCTCACCACACATGCCGGTCCATTTACCTTCAGCGTGAGATGCATCAATGACTTGCTTGATTAAGTTAAGCACAGACGGCGTCATTGGGTTGTACAGGTGCGAGATCAAATCATTACCACGATCGACCGCCAGAGTATACTGCGTCAGATCGTTTGTCCCAATACTGAAGAAGTCGACTTCCTTCGCCAGGTGATGGGCAATGACGGCTGAAGCCGGGGTCTCTACCATGATGCCGACTTCGATGCTTTCATCAAAGGCTTTACCTTCTTCACGCAACTGCGCTTTCAGCAGTTCCAGTTCCGCTTTCAGGCTGCGTACTTCTTCAACCGAAATGATCATCGGGAACATGATGCGCAGTTTACCGAAGGAGGAGGCGCGCAGGATGGCACGCAGCTGTGCATGCAGAATCTCTTTACGGTCCATCGCGATACGGATAGCACGCCAGCCGAGGAACGGGTTCTCTTCTTTCGGCAGGTTCATGTAAGGCAGATCTTTGTCACCGCCAATATCCATGGTACGCACGATAACGGCCTGTGAACCCATCGCTTCAGCAACGGCTTTATACGCCTGGAACTGCTCTTCTTCACTTGGCAGAGAGTCGCGATCCATGAACAGGAATTCGGTACGGTAGAGGCCAACGCCTTCCGCGCCGTTACGCTCAGCACCGGCGATATCACGCACAGTACCGATGTTGGCACAGACTTCAACCTGATGGCCATCCAGCGTCACGGCTGGCAGATCTTTAAGCTTGGCTAATTCGTGTTTTTCCGACAGATATTGGTTCTGTACGGCTTTCAGCTCTTCCTGAATCGCTTCCGAAGGATTGACGTGAATCGCATTGTTAACGCCATCCAGGATCAGGAAATCGCCGTTTTTAACCGTGACGGTTACATTGCCGGTGCCGACAATAGCCGGGATTTCCAGCGAGCGCGCCATGATTGAGGTATGTGAGGTACGGCCACCCAGATCGGTGATAAAGCCCAGCACCTTTTTCAGGTTCAGCTGTGCGGTTTCTGACGGCGTTAAATCTTTGGCCACCAGAATGGATTCGTCCGGAATCGCGCTCAGGTCAACGATGTGCAGACCGAGGATGTTTTGCAGCAGACGCTTACCGATGTCACGCACGTCAGCCGCACGCTCTTTCAGGTATTCGTCATCTAACTCTTCCAGTGCTTTCGCCTGGCCATCAATGACCGAATAAGCAGCAGCATCGGCAGTCGCGTGATCTTTTTTGATCAGGTCGATGATTTCCTGCTCCAGCTCTTCATCTTCCAGCAACATGATGTGGCCTTCGAAGATGGCTGCTTTCTCTTCACCGAGGGTTTCACCCGCTTTGACGCGAATCGCTTCCAGTTGTAATGCCGCTTTGCTGCGGCCATCGAGGAAGCGCTGAACTTCCTGCTCAACCTGGTCATCAGAAATTTTCTTGCGGTTGATGACGATCTCGTCTTCTTTCAGCAGCAGTGCTTTGCCGAAAGCGATACCTGGTGATGCTAAAATGCCTGAAATCATAACGCTACCTTTTAATCACGATGGCTGATGGGACTCTTTGCGGTGCCATTGTCGCGGGACACGTACTCTACGAAAGCAATAACGCGGACAGGTTGTCCGCGATCAAGATGTTTGCACTCAATGGCGCAGAGGAGTCTATTGGCTGGAGAGCTGAGCGGAGGTTACTCCAGTTCAGCCATCAGTTTGACCAGATGCTCAACTGCTTTCTGCTCGTCTTCACCTTCCGCGGAAAGGGTCACAACCGTTCCCTGGGTTAAACCCAGCGTCTGCAGTTTGAACAGGCTTTTCGCGCTCGCTGATTTGCCGTTAGAGGTCACGGTGATTTCTGACTGGAAAGCTTTGGCTTCTTTAACGAATTGCGCAGCTGGGCGAGTATGCAGACCGTTTGGTGCAGTAATGGTAACTTCTTGCTGGAACATTCTATTTCCCCAACGTTATCAGGATGAGTGTTATGGATCTAAAGTCTAGCCTGGAGCCTTCACTTTAGCCTGTGTAGGTGCGCGGGTATAGCTTCATGCTGACCAAAGACGCGCATGCGTCAAATCTACAATCCGTTGCGTCTCAAAACCGATTCTACACGTCACCGGTTAATTATGCCGTGATTCGCCGTTTCACTGAATCCGTAAATCGATTCAGCTTGATCCACTTCAAATGCGGATTAATTTCAGGCATCGAAATAATTGGCAGTCTGAATACCAGATCGGCATCACTGAAATCAATCTGCCGGGTGGCGAAAGTGAGATCTGCACCACAAAAAAGCACCCGAATGGGTGCTTTTTTCGACATTTTCAGACTATCTGCTCCGGCTACTGCAGCTCTTTCTCAGTGAAGAGATCGGCGAACAGCGCGGTACTCAGATAGCGTTCGCCAGAGGAGGGCAGAATCACCACGATGTTTTTATTTGCGAAGGTTTCGTCTTCCTGCAGCTTCAGCGCGGCGGCGACGGCAGCACCGGAAGAGATACCGGCGAGGATACCTTCTTCTTCCATCAGCCTGCGCGCCGTACTGATCGCTTCTTCATTGGTAATGGCCACTACGCGGTCAACCAGGTTCAGCTCAAGGTTACCCGGAATAAAGCCGGCACCAATACCCTGAATTTTGTGCGGGCCGGGTTTAATCTCTTCACCTGCCAGCGCCTGCGCAATCACCGGTGAATCGGTCGGCTCAACCGCGACAGTAATCAGTTCTTTTTTGCCTTTGGTGTTTTTGATGTAGCGACTCACGCCGGTCAGCGTACCGCCGGTGCCGACACCGGCAATAAAGACATCCACTTCGCCATCGGTGTCTTCCCAGATTTCCGGGCCGGTGGTCTTTTCGTGGATTTCCGGGTTAGCCGGGTTGCTGAACTGCTGCAGCAGCACATATTTGTCCGGGTCGCTAGCGACAATCTCTTCCGCTTTGCCAATGGCACCCTTCATGCCTTTAGCACCTTCGGTCAGAACCAGCTTCGCGCCCAGCGCCTTCAGCAGCTTACGACGTTCCACCGACATGGTTTCCGGCATGGTCAGCGTGAGTTTGTAACCACGCGCAGCAGCCACGTAGGCCAGCGCAATACCGGTGTTACCGCTGGTCGGTTCCACCAGCTCAATGCCGGGTTTCAGAATACCGCGTTTCTCTGCGTCCCAAATCATATTGGCACCGATACGGCATTTAATGCTGAAACTCGGGTTACGGGATTCAACTTTCGCAAGAATGCGGCCGTTACCGATGCGGTTCAGTCGAACCAGCGGCGTATGACCAATTGTCAAAGAGTTGTCTTCATAGATCTTACTCATAGCCTGCCCTTAACTGTATGAATTATTGGGAACCCTATGAGCATACCTGTTCTGCCTGGGGGCGGAAGGAAAGAAATCGTATATCTATATGCCCCCCGGCAATAAGCCCTGCGAAAAAGAGCATAAGGCGCGCTGATGAGTCTAGCGCACCTCATTGCGTGCCAGCTGCGGCCGGTAGCGATCGACCCACATGGCGGTGGCACCGCAAACGGCAACCGGCATAATCACGAGGTTCAGGATCGGAATCATAGTGAACAGGCTGGTGAGTGCGCCGAACTGCATATTCGCGGTTTTGTGGCGACGCAGGGCGTTCCGCATCTGCTGAAACGGCACTTTATGGTTGTCGAACGGATAGTCGCAATACTGAATGGATAACATCCAGGCACTGAACAGGAACCACAGAACGGGCGCAACCGTCTGACCAAAGCCAGGAATAAAGTAGAGCAGCAGCAGTCCCAGCGCACGGGGCAGATAATAGCCCAGCTTCTGCAACTCGCGCTTCATGATGCGCGGCACATCTTTGATCATTCCTGCCCAGCCGCTGTCAGGCAGGGGCTTGCCGGTCAGACGGCCTTCCAGCTGTTCGGCCAGCAGGCCGCAGAAAGGAGCGGCAATAAGGTTTGCCAGCGTCGAGAAGAAGTAGCTGAACACCAGCACAATCGCTATCACCGACAGCGGCCATAACAGATAGCTCAGCCACTGCAGCCAGTCGGGAATATGGGCCATCAGGCGCGGGATCCAGTCACCGAGACGATAGAACAGCCAGATGAATGCGCCACCGAGCATAATAATGTTAATCAGCAGCGGCATCACCACAAAGCGGCGAATACCAGGCAGACGGACCAGTTTCCAGCCCTGGCTAAAGTAGTGCGTGCCGTTAAAATCTGAGACCGAATTCTCACGGGCCATAAAGCCATTTCTCCTGAAAGTGTTGAGGCGCGCCCACTATAACCTGGCTTTTTCTCCAGGCCAGGTGCCGTTTGGGTAAAAAAACAGCGAAAAAGCGTGGGTTGCCTATCTTATTTGTCAGAAAATAGTGCACAGACTTGCACTTGTGTAGCAGGGCAAATACAGTTAGAGGATAAAGTTTGCCGCGGTGGCAAGGTATTGGAACAACAGAGAATACAATGATGCAGGATTTGCGTCTGATATTAATCGTTGTTGGCGCGATCGCCATTATAGCGCTCCTTCTTCACGGGCTGTGGACCAGCCGTAAAGAGCGTTCGTCAGTGTTCCGCGATCGCCCGCACAAACGTCTGAAACAACGTGAAGAACATGATGAGCAGGACCTGATTGACGACGAAGATGACGGCGTCGGCGAGGTTCGCGTTCGTTCCGATCGAAGCACACACCAGGAACCGCGTTTCGATGAGATTCGTGAGCCACAGCCAGAAGCGCCGCGTAAGCAAGCGCCTGCTGAGCCTGTGCGTCAGCCTGCGCCACGACCCGCACCGCAACCTGAACCAGAAAGCGATCCGCTTTTCAACACGGCGCCGAAGCCTGCTCCGCAGCCGCGCCCAGAACCGGTTCGTCAGCAGCCTGCACCGACATTTGTTGCGCCGCCCGTTCAGGCTGACCCGCTGCTGGATCTCGATCCGCTGGAATCTGTCCAGCCCGCTCCGCAGTACCAGGCAGAACCTGAGCCACAGCCTGAAGTAACGCCGGCTCCCGCGCCTTCACAGCCTGCAGCGAAAGCGCCAGCGGAAAAACCGAAAGAAGCGGTACTGGTGCTGCATGTTGCCGCCCATTCGGGCGGTGAGCTGAACGGTGAGGCATTGTTGCAGGGGATTCTGCAGGCGGGCTTCCAGTTTGGTGAAATGAATATTTTCCATCGTCATCTCAGTCCTGCAGGCAGCGGTCCGGTCCTGTTCAGTCTGGCTAACATGGTTAAGCCAGGCTCGTTCAACCCGGACCTGATGACCGATTTCAGCACGCCAGGCATCTCTATCTTTATGATGGTGCCTTCTTATGGTGACGCGAATCAGAACTTCAAGCTGATGCTGCAGTCGGCACAGCGTATCGCTGATGACGTTGGCGGTGTCGTGCTGGATGATGAGCGTCGCATGATGACGCCGCAGAAGCTGGAAACCTACAAAGCGCGTATCCGCGATGTGGTTGGCGTCTGAGACCTGCGCTGACCGCTATCTGAATTGTTAAAATAAACCCCCGCCTGTCGGGGGTTTTTTATCTGATGGGGCTATATGAAATCCGTCCAGGATCACATCACCGAACTGCGCACCACGTTGCGCCATCACGAATATCTCTATCACGTCATGGATGCGCCGGAAGTGCCGGATGCCGAATACGATCGTCTGATGCGTGAACTGCGTCAGCTGGAAGAGGAACACCCCGATCTCATTACCCCGGACTCGCCGACGCAACGCGTAGGTGCTGCGCCGCTAACGGTATTTGAGCAGGTCCGCCACGAAGTCCCGATGCTGTCGCTGGACAACGCCTTTGATGAAGCCACGTTCATGGCTTTCAACAAGCGCGTGCAGGATCGGCTGAAAAGCAGTGACGACATTACCTACTGCTGTGAACTCAAGCTCGATGGGGCTGCAGTCAGCCTGATGTATGAAAATGGCCTGCTGGTCCGGGCCGCGACGCGCGGTGACGGTACTACCGGCGAGAACATTACCGCCAACGTTCGTACCATTCGCGCGATTCCGCTGCGGCTAAAAGGCGACAATATCCCGGCCCGGCTGGAAGTCCGCGGTGAAATATTTATGACGCAGCGCGGCTTCGAAAAGCTGAATGAGGAAGCGCGACGCACTGACGGCAAAGTTTTTGCTAACCCGCGCAACGCAGCGGCAGGCTCTCTGCGTCAGCTTGATCCGCGCATTACCGCTAAACGTCCGCTGACCTTCTTCTGCTACGGTTTCGGCCTGCTGGAAGGCGGGGAGATGCCGCACAGTCACATGGGGCGCCTGCAACAGTTTAAAGCCTGGGGCCTGCCGGTCAGCGACCGCATTAAGCTGGTTCACAACGCCGAAGAAGCCCTGGCTTTCTATCGGGATATTGAGCAACAGCGTCCGAACCTGGGTTTTGATATTGATGGCGTGGTGATCAAGGTCGATTCACAGGCATTACAGGAGCAACTGGGCTTTGTGGCGCGCGCACCGCGCTGGGCGATTGCCTTCAAATTCCCGGCACAGGAACAGCTGACCTGGGTACGTGACGTCGAATTCCAGGTTGGCCGCACGGGCGCTATCACGCCGGTGGCTCGTCTTGAGCCGGTGCAGGTGGCAGGCGTCATCGTCAGCAATGCCACGCTGCATAATGCGGATGAAATCGAGCGGCTGGGATTACGCATTGGCGACCGTGTGGTGATTCGCCGTGCCGGTGATGTGATCCCGCAGGTGGTCAACGTAGTGATCGCTGAACGCCCTGAAGAGACGCGTGAAGTAGTCTTTCCTGCCCATTGCCCGGTCTGTGGTTCCGAGGTGGAGCGGGTCGAAGGCGAGTCAGTCACGCGCTGCACTGGCGGTCTGATCTGCGGTGCGCAACGTAAAGAGGCACTGAAGCACTTTGTCTCGCGTCGGGCGCTGGATGTGGACGGTATGGGCGATAAGATTATCGATCAGCTGGTGGAAAAAGAGTACGTCAATACGCCTGCCGATCTGTTCCGTCTCACGGCCGGCAAGCTGACCGGGCTGGATCGCATGGGGCCTAAATCGGCGCAGAATATCGTCGAGGCGCTGGAGAAAGCGAAGTCGACCACGCTGGCGCGTTTCCTCTATGCGCTGGGCATTCGCGAAGTGGGTGAGGCTACTGCCGCCAATCTGGCTAACCATTTTGGTGAATTACAAAAGGTGATGGATGCCGATCTTGAGGCACTGATTGCCGTGCCGGATGTCGGCAAAGTCGTTGCCGCACACGTGCGCAACTTCATGGAGGAGGAGAGCAACCGTGAGGTTATCCGTCAGCTGACAGACGACATCGGCATTCACTGGCCGCAGGTGGTCGTGGTGAAAGCCGAAGAGATCGACAGTCCATTTGCCGGTAAAACGGTGGTGCTGACCGGTTCGCTGTCGCAGATGAACCGCGATGATGCCAAAGCGCAGCTTATCGCGCTGGGGGCAAAAGTCAGCGGCAGCGTATCGAAGAAAACCGATCTGCTGATTGCCGGTGAAGCGGCCGGTTCAAAGCTGGCGAAAGCACAGGAGCTGGGCATTGAAGTGATTGATGAAGCGGAAATGATCCGCCTGCTGGGTGCCTGAAATGGATGAGCATCAGCTGGTGGCGATAGCCAATACGCCTATGCCGTTTGGCAAATACAAAGGGCGGATGCTGATCGATCTGCCTGAGCCTTATCTGCTCTGGTTTGCCCGCAGTGGCGACTTTCCGTCTGGTCAGCTTGGTGATCTTATGCAACTGACCCTGACCATAAAAACAGAGGGCCTGGAGGGATTAGTTAAGCCGCTCCAGACCCGCACATAATCGTGCCCGCACAGGCGGGCAACGGTTTTACTTCTGAGACTCCATCACTGAATCTTTCACCTGCAGAGCCTGCTGTTTCTCATTGGTCTTCTTGTAGCGTCCGGCGATAAACGAGCAGACCATCAGTTGTACCTGATGGAAAATCATCAGCGGCAGCACAATAATCCCCACCGTACTGGCCGGGAACAGAATATTCGCCATCGGCACGCCATTCGCCAGACTCTTCTTCGAGCCACAAAACAACACCACGATTTCATCGGCGCGCTTAAAGCGGAACAGACGCGAAGCCAGCAGATTGATGAGCAGCACGGCGGTCAGCAGAATAATGGAACCGGCCACAATCCACACCAGCGTCATTAATCCAACGCGATGCCAGATGCCGTTCACCACGGCTTCACTGAAGGCGGAATAGACTACCAGCAGAATCGAAGTCTGGTCAGTTTTGCCAATCAGGCTACGGTGTTTCTCAATCCAGCCACCGATCCAGCGACGTGAGAGGTGACCCAGAATGAAAGGCACCATCAGTTGCAGCATAATCTTACCGATTTGCTCCAGACCATCACTCGGCGCGCTGCTGTGGATATCCATAACCAGATTCACCAGCAACGGTGAAATAAACACACCCAGCAGGCTCGATGCCGAGGCGCTGCACACCGCTGCCGCGACATTCCCGCCCGCCATTGAGGTAAAGGCGATAGCAGACTGGACGGTAGCCGGCAGGATACAAAGGTAGATAAAGCCGGTATAAATTTCCGGGCCGACATCAACCGGATGCCACCAGACCAGCAGCAGACCCAGCGCCGGAAACAGCACAAAGGTGCTGAACATGATCCACAGATGCAACTGCCAGTGACTGCTGCCTGCGATGATCTTTTCACGCGAAAGTTTGGCACCGTGCATAAAGAACAGCAGCGCTATCGCTGCCGTCGCGAGGTAACTGAAGATATCAACGTAGATCCCTTTTGCTGGCAGGAAAGAGGCCAGCAGCACGGTGATGATCAGTTTAACCATCATCGGATCGAGTTTTAGAAAGCCCATTGCTAAATTCCGGTAAATTATTCAATAGCGCGATTGTGCGGCAAGTAGTTTTAGAAATAAAATTGATTTATTGAATTAATCTATGAGCGAAATCGATGAATTATACCCTGCGTCAGCTGCGAACGTTTATTGCTGTGGCCCACTATGGTGGCTTCAGTCAGGCAGGGCAGGCGATAGGCCTGAGCCAGTCGGCAGTCAGCCACAGTATTAAAGAGCTGGAAGCCGAAACCGGCGTGCGGTTGCTGGACAGAACCACCCGGGAGGTGATGCTGACAGAGGCGGGAAAACAGCTGGCGTCACGCATGGAGCGCCTGCTGGAGGAGATTCATACCACGCTACTGGACATCCGAAGTTTTGGCGAGCAGCGCAGTGGAACGGTCAGAGTGGCAGCCAGCCAGACCATTTCCGCGCATCTGATGCCGCAATGTCTGGCCGCCAGCCAGCACCATTTTCCCGATATCAAAGTGATTCTTCACGATCGCGCCCAGCAATGGGTGCTGCAAAGTGTGCGTAACGCCGAAGTCGATTTCGGCATCGTGATTGGGCCGCTCAGCGACAGCGATTTCGATAGCATCGCGATTCTGGATGAGCCTTTCCTGCTGTTATGTCGCGAAGATGATCCGCTGGCGAAAGTGGAAAGGGCTGAATGGGCGATGCTCGATGGTCGCACGATGGTATTGCAGGATTACGCTTCAGGCAGTCGGGTTTTGATTGATGCGGCAATGCAGCAGCAGAATATCAGGGCTGAAGTCGTGCAGGAGATTGGTCATCCCGCCACGCTGTTCCCGATGGTACAGGTGGGAATCGGCATCAGTATTCTGCCTGCGCTCGCGTTACCCTTACCAGCGGATCGCGCCCTCACGGTGCGGCGTCTCTATCCGGAAATTAATCGTAGCCTGACGCTAATTAAACGTAAAAACCGCTCGCTGACCCCGGCTGCCGAAGCGATCTGGCAGGAGGTACGCCAGCAGGCGATGCTGCTGGCGCAACAACGCGCGGTTAAACCGGCGTTTTAGATATAAACGTCAACTTTGTTAGTATCGGTTGGGCGGTTAATCCCGTCCGCTTTGATCTCACTGACGGGCGAACTGTCACTTTTTGGCTGATCCTGCTCAGCCTGTTTCTGTTCCAGTTGCGCAATCTGTGCCTGCAGCATGGTGATTTGTGACTGGTACATCTGCTGCATCTCAGACTTCTGTTCGTCAGTCAGTTCTTTATTGTCAGCCAGCTCCTTAACCTGCGTTAACACACCCTGAATCTGTTTATTCAGTGCCGCAACCTGCGAGGCCACACTGCCGCCGCCGCTGTCACCGCTACTGACCGCACTGCTTAAAATTCCGGAAATTGAAGACATCATTTTCTCCCTGTAAGTGGTCACATGCGTTATCGGCACGCTGCGAAACGACTTGAGAGCGTAGATTGTTAAGGTTTCGAAAAGGCAGGCGCTTATTTAAGAAGCCAATGTCAGTGCAGCAGAAACGAAAAAAGCGCCCAAAAGGCGCTTTATTCTGAATGGGTGGGTCGTGCAGGATAGCCTCGGCCCATAGTGGGCCTCGCCCTCCAAGTGATGCTGTCGCATCAGCCTGAATCGCCGGACGATTCAGTCGAACCTGCAGCAGGTTCTCATCCTGCACAGTAGAGTCCGTGCCCCGGAAACGAAAAAAGCGCCTAAAAGGCGCTTTATTCTGAATGGGTAGGTCGTGCAGGATAGCCTCGGCCCATCCTGGGCCTCGCCCTCCGGGTGATGCTGTCGCATCAGCCTGAATCACCGGGCGATTCAGTCGAACCTGCAGCAGGTTCTCATCCTGCACAGTGAAGTCCGTGCCCCGGAAACGAAAAAAGCGCCCCAAAGGCGCTTTATTCTGAATGGGTGGGTCGTGCAGGATAGCCTCGGCCCATCCTGGTCCTCGCCCTCCGGGTGATGCTGTCGCATCAGCCTGAATCACCGGGCGATTCAGTCGAACCTGCAGCAGGTTCTCATCCTGCACGGTAGAGTCCGTGCCCCGGAAACGAAAAAAGCGCCCCAAAGGCGCTTTATTCTGAATTGGTGGGTCGTGCAGGATTCGAACCTGCGACCAATTGATTAAAAGTCAACTGCTCTACCAACTGAGCTAACGACCCGAAGTGGTGGGTGATGACGGGTTCGAACCGCCGACCCCCTCCTTGTAAGGGAGATGCTCTACCAACTGAGCTAATCACCCACTTCGTACTTCGATACTGCTAACAGGCAAGATATGGTGGGTGATGACGGGTTCGAACCGCCGACCCCCTCCTTGTAAGGGAGATGCTCTACCAACTGAGCTAATCACCCATATCTTCATACCTGTTCACTGCGGGCACCCTGTTAAGAGTGGTGGGTGATGACGGGTTCGAACCGCCGACCCCCTCCTTGTAAGGGAGATGCTCTACCAACTGAGCTAATCACCCCCGCTGTGTGGAGTCGCATTATAGGGATAGTTGATTTTGAGTCAACGCTTTTTAAAACATAAATGTGCGTTCGGTTTATTTTTAAACATCCTGTAGCGCTTTTAGTCAATGTGCTGGTTTTACTGGCAGAAAAGCCCCTTTTCCCGGAGGGCAACCGGCGTGCATGCATTGAGGATTCACCGTCAGATGCTAGAATGTGCCCACTGTTTTTTCGCGTCTAACCTGTTTTTTGTCATCCAGACAGAGAACCCGCGCATCTAAGGCAATACTCAATGAAAATCAAAACACGCTTCGCGCCCAGCCCGACCGGCTATCTGCATGTCGGTGGCGCCCGTACCGCACTTTACTCCTGGCTCTTTGCCCGTCATAACCAGGGCGAGTTTGTGCTGCGTATTGAAGATACCGATCTGGAACGCTCCACGCCGGAAGCTATCGAAGCCATCATGGATGGCATGAACTGGCTCAGTCTGGACTGGAACGAAGGCCCTTACTACCAGACTAAACGTTTTGATCGCTACAACGCGGTCATTGATGAAATGCTGGAAGCGGGCACGGCTTACAAATGCTACTGCTCTAAAGAGCGTCTGGAAGCCCTGCGTGAAGAGCAGATGGCCAACAACGAAAAGCCGCGTTACGACGGCCGCTGCCGTGACAGCCATGAACATCATGCCGATGACGAGCCGTGTGTGGTGCGCTTCCGCAACCCGCAGGAAGGATCGGTCATCTTCGACGACCAGATCCGTGGTCCGATTGAGTTCAGCAACCAGGAACTGGATGATCTGATTATCCGCCGTACCGATGGTTCGCCAACCTATAACTTCTGCGTCGTGGTGGATGACTGGGATATGGGCATCACGCACGTTATTCGCGGTGAAGACCACATCAACAACACACCGCGTCAGATCAACATTCTCAAAGCCATTGGCGCACAGGTTCCGGTCTATGCCCATGTTTCGATGATCCTGGGCGATGATGGCAAAAAACTCTCCAAGCGTCATGGCGCGGTAGGGGTAATGCAGTATCGTGATGATGGCTATCTGCCAGAAGCGTTGCTCAACTACCTGGTTCGTCTGGGCTGGTCACATGGCGATCAGGAAATTTTCAGCGTGCCTGAAATGACTGAGCTGTTTACTCTGGACGCTGTCAGCAAGTCTGCCAGTGCGTTCAACACCGAGAAGCTGCAGTGGCTGAATCATCACTACATCAATACGCTGCCGCCAGAATATGTGGCGACGCATCTGCAGTGGCATATTGAAGAGCAGAAAATTGATACCCGCACCGGGCCTGAACTGGCGAAACTGGTTAGCCTGCTGGGCGAGCGCTGCAAAACGCTGAAAGAGATGGCGGCGTCCTGTCGCTACTTCTATGAAGATTTTGCAGAGTTTGATGCTGATGCCGCGAAGAAACATCTTCGTCCGGTGGCGCGTCAGCCGCTGGAAGTGGTGCGCGATAAGCTGGCCGCAATCACTGAGTGGAACGCTGAAAACGTCCATCAGGCGATTCAGAGCACCGCCGATGAGCTGGAAGTGGGGATGGGTAAAGTCGGCATGCCGCTGCGTGTGGCGGTGACCGGCGCCGGTCAGTCACCGGGTCTGGACGTCACTGTTGAAGCGATTGGACGCAGCCGCAGTGTGGCACGTATTGAGCAGGCTCTGGCCTTTATCAGTGAGCGGGAAGCACAGGCTTAATAAACTTAGCCGGAAGCGTCACGCTTCCGGTTTCTTTACTCTTCACCAATTCCCAGACGCTGCATTACGCCCTTAATCCCTTCACGTAAGATTAACGCGGTGAACTGATCCTGTTCATCCTGACTCATTTGCTGGATGGAACTTATCAATAACGCAGGTAAAGAATTCGCCACTGCACCATAGGTCGCTGCGGGCTCGTTGAGATTACGTGTCGACTGAATAAAACTTTTTACGCGTTCATCAATATGAATCAGACGCGCCTTACCGCCTTGTACACCGGGCTTTGGCGTGGTTGTCCAGTTCTCTCGCTTGATCCATTTATTCACCGTTTGCCGACTGTAACCCGTTTCTGCAGCCAGCTCTTCGGGAGTAAGCCATTCCTTTTTCACGATGCTATCCCTGTTAAATACATTAGCGGTACATATTACAGCAAAACGTAACGGGGGAAAGTAACTGAAGCTGAAATTGCCTTTTGTCTTTTGACAAAAGGCAAAACAGGATTACTGCGGGTTGCTGGCAGGTTCTGCGGCAGGGCGGAAGGCAAGGAAGTAGGCCAGGCCAACGAAGACGGCACCGCCCACGGCATTGCCTAGGAAGACGGCAACAAAGTTAGGCAGATACTCTGCCCAGCTCATCTGACCGGCAAAAATGGCGGCCGGGATGATAAACATGTTGGCGACAACGTGCTGGAAGCCAATGGCAACAAACGCCATCACCGGGAACCACATGCCGAAGATCTTGCCGACCACATCTTTACTGGCAAACGCCAGCCACACCGCCAGACACACCAGCCAGTTACAGCCAATGCCTGAAATAAAGGCGTGCAGGAAATCGGCATGGACTTTTGCAGAGGCAATCGCAACGGTCTTTTTCAGGTAATCGCCTTCGGTCATGCCCAGCATATGGCCAAAGAACCAGGCGACAGCCACGCTGCCGAGGAAGTTTGCCAGAGTCACCCAGAACCAGTTCCGCGCCACGCTCATAAAGCTGATGCGGCGGGCGAACCAGGCTACCGGCAGGGTCATCATATTACCGGTCAGCAGCTCACCCCCTGCCAGCACGGTCATGATGATACCTACAGGGAAGACAGCGGCACCTAACAGGCCACCAAACGAGCCCCACTCAGCGGGCAGGGTGTTTATCACGTGAAGATCCAGCAGGAAGCCGGTCGCAATAAATGCGCCCGCCATGAAGCCGAGAATCAGAAGGATGCTGACAGGCGCACGGCTTTTTGCCACGCCTGACTGGATCGCCAGTTGTGCGATTTCTTTAGGTGTATGCAGCGACATAGTATCTCAATAGTTTTTTTATGATTAATGGGACGATAACGCCTGGTGGACGCGTGGTGTGCGGGAGAGGGTCCCGGTGACCACTAAATTAGCGGGCTAAGTTTTGCACGCGAAAAAGACGAAGACAAGAAAATTCCTATAACATATTTAACCGGGAATTAACCTGACGGCAGACTGAATAACAGTTAAAAAACGGCCCTGCTGGGACAGACATGATTTTCAGCTGCGGCATGCTGCTGAAACTTCGCAGGTTGCCGCCTTTTTCAGCGATCAAACAGAGAATGTCATTTTGCCGTTGACACCCCGGAGGCGGTTTCATATTATGCCGTCCGTCGCTTAACGCGACAGTTTTTCGGTTCGGGGCTATAGCTCAGCTGGGAGAGCGCCTGCATGGCATGCAGGAGGTCAGCGGTTCGATCCCGCTTAGCTCCACCAAACTTCTTCCCAGAAGTTTGGCACTGAAAAACGATTCCAGATGTGGGGGTATAGCTCAGCTGGGAGAGCGCTTGCATGGCATGCAAGAGGTCAGCGGTTCGATCCCGCTTATCTCCACCATTTTCTGACACGTTGCAGTCAAACTTCTTTCCGATTTATCTTTAACTCGTCTTTTCCTGCGAATCTATATTCATTGCGATTTACATTACGCTGCTGCGCACGCTATTTACTGGCAATACCTTCTGTAACGCCTCCAGCACCCCTGGCGGGACATTGTGCTGTCCGTCGCGCATGGGTTAACTCCAGACGTGACCAGGGTGTGCAGTGGAAGCAGGCATGTAAAAGAAGAGGCAAAGCGGAAAGGGCGAATCAGCGGAAGCTGAGCAGGGATGGCGCAAAATGAAAAGGGCGAGCCAGGCTCGCCCTTTATTGCTCAGAACCGTATCAGAACGCCAGAACCAGACCGGCGATAGCGGCGGAGAGTACGCTGACCAGCGTAGAGCCGTACAGCAGCTTCAGGCCAAAGCGGGAAACCACGTTACCCTGCTCTTCGTTCAGACCTTTAATCGCACCGGCCACGATGCCGATTGAAGAGAAGTTGGCGAATGACACCAGGAACACGGACAGAATACCTTCTGAATTTGGCGACAACTGACCCGCGATTTTCTGCAGATCCATCATGGCTACAAACTCATTCGATACCAGCTTGGTCGCCATAATGCTGCCGACCCGCAGCGCTTCGCCAGAAGGCACACCCATCATCCAGGCAAACGGATAGAAGACAAAGCCGAGAACGCCCTGGAAGCTGATGCCGAAGATCAGATCAAACAGCGCATTCAGGCCTGAAATCAGCGCGATAAAGCCAATCAGCATGGCGGCGACAATAATCGCGACGCGGAAACCGGCCAGGATATATTCGCCCAGCATCTCGAAGAAGCTCTGACCTTTATGCAGATCCTGCAGCTGCAGATCTTCTTCGTTCTCAACACGGTACGGGTTGATCAGCGACAGCACGATAAAGGTACTGAACATGTTGAGCACCAGTGCAGCGACCACATATTTTGGCTGCAGCATCGTCATGTAGGCGCCGACGATAGACATCGAAACGGTGGACATTGCGGTAGCGGCCATGGTGTACATGCGGCGCTGTGACATCTTGCCCAGGATATCTTTATAGGCGATGAAGTTTTCTGACTGCCCCAGTATCAGAGAACTCACGGCGTTGAAAGATTCCAGTTTTCCCATGCCATTCACTTTCGACAGCACGGTACCGATACCGCGGATCACCCACGGCAGGATACGGAAGTGCTGCAGAATACCGATCAGGGCAGAGATAAAGACGATTGGGCACAGTACGTTGAGGAAGAAGAAGGCCAGACCTTTGTCGCTCATGTTGCCGAAGACAAAGTTGGTTCCCTGAGCCGCATACTTCAACAGATGATCGAAGAAGCCCGCGAAGCCTTTGACGAAACCCAGTCCCGCTTCTGAGTTCAGGAAGAACCAGGCGAGCACAATTTCAATCACCAGTAGCTGTATAATGTAGCGAATGCGAATGCTTTTACGATCGTGACTGACCAGCAAGGAGAGTATCCCGACCACCACCAGTGCTAAAAGAAATTGCAAAATATGGGACATGGTTGCTCCAAATTTGAGGAGGGTTGTATTTTGTTGCGTATTCTATGTAACGCGTTACTTAAAAACGAGATCTGAACCACAATATAAGTATTCGCTATCGCTATATTTTCCAGAAAAGTTCCAGAGATCACGTCCTGTTTACAAATTATTCACGCCAGATAACCACATAATTATTGTCTATATTTTACACGGGGCGTAGAGTGACACTATTGCTCACATTTTTAGCAATCACCTCCTTTACTGTAAGATATAGCAATGGCTATACTTTATAGCAGCATCTATTACACCGATAACAATAAACGAATTTCACTTGCACATGCTAACCCCTAAGCTGGCGGGGCAGGCAAATGTTCAGACAGGGTACCGGATATGTTTGAAAGTCGTACCGCCGAGCGCGCCGCTCGCGGAGTCAGAAAAGTCAAACTCGCACTGCTGGGCCCCGCCTTTATTGCCGCTATCGGCTATATCGATCCGGGCAATTTTGCGACCAACATTCAGGCGGGCGCTGCTTACGGCTACAAATTGCTGTGGGTGGTGGTGTGGGCCAACATCATGGCCATGCTGATCCAGCTGATGTCCGCTAAGCTGGGTATCGCCACCGGCAAAAATCTCGCCGAGCATATCCGCGATCGCTTTCCTCGTCCCGCCGTCTGGTTTTACTGGGTGCAGGCAGAAATTATTGCGATGGCCACCGACCTTGCGGAGTTTATCGGCGCGGCGCTGGGCTTCAAGCTGTTGCTCGGTATCTCACTGATGCAGGGCGCGGTGCTGACCGGCATCGCCACGTTCCTGATATTGATGTTACAGAGCCGCGGTCAGAAACCGCTGGAGCTGGTAATTGGCGGACTGCTACTGTTTGTGGCGGCGGCCTATATCGTCGAACTCTTCTTTTCTCAGCCCAATGTCAAAGAGCTGGTGGTCGGCATGGCGCTGCCCGCGCTACCGACGTCGGATGCCGTTTTCCTGGCAGCCGGTGTGCTGGGCGCGACCATTATGCCGCACGTAATCTATCTGCACTCCGCACTGACGCAGGGCAAAAGTGAGGACAGCAAAGGCCAGCGTTACTCTTCAACCAAACTGGATGTGGCGATTGCCATGACCATCGCCGGATTCGTTAACCTGGCGATGATGGCTACCGCGGCGGCGGCCTTCCACTTCAGCGGCCACAGCAAAATCGCTGAGCTTGACCAGGCCTATCTGACGCTGCAGCCGTTGTTAGGTCAGGCGGCGGCGACGGTATTTGGTCTGAGCCTGGTGGCTGCCGGACTCTCCTCAACGGTGGTCGGCACGCTGGCGGGACAGGTGGTGATGCAGGGCTTTATCCGTTTCCATATTCCGCTCTGGGTGCGGCGAACTGTCACCATGCTGCCTTCCTTTATTGTTATCTGGGCAGGATGGGATCCAACAAAGGTGCTGGTGATGAGTCAGGTGCTGCTGAGCTTCGGTATTGCGCTGGCGCTGATTCCGCTGCTCTCCTTTACCGGCAACCGCGAGCTGATGGGCGATGATATGGTGAACTCGCGCCTGATGCAGAACACCGGACGACTGATCGTGTTGCTGGTCATTGCGCTGAATCTTTACCTGCTGGTGGGCGAAGCGCTGGGGCTGTAAGGGTTTCTGGAAACAAAAAAACGCCCGTCATTTGCCGGGCGTTTTTTGTTAGTGGCGATCGTGTCCGTGATGATCGGGACCACCAGGCCCAAAACCACGCGGGCCTGGCCCGCGACGGTCATGACGAGCCCAGTCACGATCGCGGCGATGCTGATGTTCCCAGCGGCGCTCACGGTCGCGCTCATGCCAGCGACGTTCACGCTCCCACTGCTGCTGACGACGCCACTCTTCGTGTCGCCACCAGCGGCGTTCGTTATAGGAATAACGATCATTCCACCAGCGCGGTTCACGCCAGCGACCGCCATCCCAGTAATAACCACGATTGTCGCGATCACCCAGATTCAGCGTAACGCCGGGGGCCAGAGTAATAGAGGCACTGGAGGCCTCAGCTGTGTGGTTTGCCAGCGGCGACAACACCGCCAGCAGGGCAGCAAAAATAAGAGCTCTTTTCATTATATTCTCCTCATCAACAGTCTGATGCTGTTGCGGCGCAGTGATTATGCCTGCGTAATGCTGTCGTTACCGCATCATTGTGTCGGAAGATTGTGAGGAAATTGGGGAGAGAAAGGGGATTGAGACTATTCTGGCGAGAAAACACCCGGCCTGCGCCGGGCAGGGAAAAATTACAGCAGGGCCGCGTCAATCGCCGCTAACTCCGTGTCGCTGAACTGACGTCGGGCGAGCATGGCCACCGCGTCATCGATCTGGGCCGTTTTACTGGCCCCTATCAGCACGGAGGTGACGCGATCATCGCGCAGCACCCACGCCAGCGCCATCTGCGCCAGCTTCTGCTCACGCTGCTGCGCAATCACGTTCAGCTTTCGGACCTTCTCCATCTTCTCATCCGTCAACTGATTCTCCGTCAGGAATTTGCTGCCGCTGGCCGCACGCGAATCTTCCGGAATGCCCTGCAGATAGCGATCGGTGAGCACGCCGCCCGCCAGCGGCGAGAAGGCAATACAGCCGACGCCCTCATCACCCAGCGTCTGAATCAATCCCTGTTCAGGCGTTCGCTCAAACATCGAATAGCGCGGCTGGTGGATCAGACAAGGCGTGCCGAGATCGCGCAGGATAGCAATTGCCCTGGCAGCAAGATCGGCCGGATAATTAGAAAGGGCAGCGTAAAGCGCTTTGCCCTGGCGCACCACATGATCCAGCGCGCGCATGGTTTCTTCCAGCGGCGTTTCCGGATCGGGGCGGTGATGATAGAAAATATCCACATACTCCAGCCCCATGCGCTTCAGGCTCTGATCCAGGCTGGCAACCAGATACTTGCGCGAACCCCAGTCGCCATACGGCCCCTGCCACATGGTATAGCCCGCTTTAGTGGAGATAATCAGCTCATCACGATGGGCACGAAAATCTTCCCGCAGAATACGCCCGAAATTCTCCTCCGCTGAGCCCGGTGGCGGGCCGTAGTTATTCGCTAAGTCGAAATGGGTGATGCCAAGGTCAAACGCATGACGCAGCAGCTCACGACTGTTATCGACCCGGGTGCTGTCACCAAAGTTGTGCCATAGTCCCAGCGAAATGGCGGGCAGTTTAATGCCGCTGCGGCCGCTGCGACGGTATTCCATCTGTTGATAGCGATCGGGATGGGGGAAAGAGGACATTCAGAGCTCCTGAGTAAAAACGGGGATATGTGCCAAAAGTCTATCAGTGTATACGGTTACACTCAGTGACAGCGCGCAGCAGATCGCGTTTTTACAGAATATTCCGCCAGCGTAACGACGGCTTTCCAGCCATTGTGGCTGGCGGAAAGCGTGGCACTCCTCGCTAATTTCATCGGCTGTCAGATACTTAACCCAACTCTTCCCTGAAAGGATTGCGCAATGTCCACATTCACTGTTGGAGACTACCTGCTGACCCGTCTGCAGGAGATGGGTATAAAGCATCTGTTTGGCGTGCCGGGCGACTATAACCTGCAGTTTCTTGACTGCGTTATCGACCATCCGGAAATCAGCTGGGTTGGCTGTGCCAATGAGCTTAATGCCGCTTATGCGGCGGACGGTTACGCACGCTGCAACGGTGCTGGCGCGCTGTTAACGACTTTTGGTGTTGGCGAACTCAGTGCGATTAATGGCATTGCAGGCAGTTTTGCCGAGTATCTGCCGGTGATCCATATCGTTGGCGCGCCAGCGACTTCAGCGCAATTACAGGGTGACTGTGTCCACCATTCGCTGGGCGATGGCGATTTCCGGCATTTCATACGCATGGCTGCCGAAGTCAGTGCCGCAACGGCGCAACTTACTGCCGACAATGCAACTGCTGAAATTGACAGGGTAATAGAGCACGCGTTACAGGCCCGTCGTCCCGGCTATCTGTCGCTGGCCGTTGACGTGGCAGCCATTGAGGTGCAGCCACCTGTTCAGCCCCTGAACCGTCATCAATCCTCTTCGCCCGCTGCGCGCCGCGCTTTCCGCGACGCGGCGGAGCAATTGCTGGCACCGGCAGAGCGCGTTTCACTGCTGGCCGATTTTCTGGCGCTGCGCTGGCAGCAGCAATCTGCCCTGGCCGCGCTGCGTGAAAAGAGTGCGATTCCCTGCGCCAGCCTGCTGATGGGCAAAGGCGTACTGGACGAGCAGCAGCCGGGTTATGTGGGGACTTATGCCGGTGAAGCCAGTGCGAGTCAGGTGTGCGGACAGATTGAGCTGGTGGATGTGGCGATCTGCGTCGGGGTGCGTTTCACTGACACGATTACAGCAGGATTTACGCAGCAGTTTGCGCCTGAGCGACTGATCGATCTGCAACCCTTCAGCGCCAGCGTGGGCGGTGAGCATTTTGCACCGCTGTCGATGGCGGATGCGCTGAGCGAGCTGCAACCGCTGTTTGAACACTACGGCCAGCAGTGGCAGCCCGCCATAGCACCCTCTGCCGTGCAACCGGCTGAACCGGCCGCCGTGATCAGTCAGCAGGCTTTCTGGCAGGCGATGCAGGCTTTTCTGCAACCCGGTGACCTGATTCTGGCGGAACAGGGGACAGCCGCTTTTGGTGCCGCTGCGTTGCGACTGCCCTCGCAGGCGCAGCTGGTGGTTCAGCCATTGTGGGGATCAATCGGCTATACTCTTCCGGCAGCGTTTGGCGCACAGACCGCTGAACCCGATCGCCGGGTTATCCTGATTATCGGCGACGGTTCGGCACAGCTAACGATTCAGGAACTGGGTTCAATGCTGCGGGATGAGCAGCGACTGACACTCTTTTTGCTGAATAATGAAGGCTATACCGTCGAACGGGCCATTCATGGCGCAACACAGCGTTATAATGATATTGCTCAGTGGAACTGGACGGCCTTACCGCACGCACTGAGTCTGCAGGGCCAGTCGCAGAGCTGGCGCATCAGTGAAACGGTGCAGTTAGACGAGGTGATGGCGCGACTTTCCGCACCTCAATGGCTGTCCCTGGTTGAGGTGGTCATGCAGAAAGAGGATTTGCCGCCACTGTTACGAAAAGTCACCGCCTGCCTGAATCAACGCAACGGCGGCTAAGATTCAGATAGTTGCCGCTGTGCAGGGTGGACTATCGCGGTTAGGCTGTAGCACACCTGAGTAAGACGCTCACCAATCGCACCGGTGAGCGTTGTTGTTTTATGGGCAGAAATTTATAGTGTCCTCCAACTCTTAAGACCCCAAGCGGAGCAACAGAAGAATGACAACCTATGCCTTGGTCGGCGATGTCGGCGGTACTAACGCACGCCTCGCCCTGTGTGAGGTGGAAAGCGGCAGCATCACCCAGGCCAAAACATTCTCAACATCAGAATACGACAGCCTCGAAGCCGTCATCCGCCACTATCTTGATGAACAACAGCAGGATGTTAAGGATGGCTGTATCGCTATCGCCTGCCCGATTACCGATGACTGGGTTGAAATGACCAACCATGACTGGGCGTTTTCTACGCGCAAGCTCAAAGAGAACATCGGTTTTGAACACCTGGAAATCATTAACGACTTCACTGCGGTATCCATGGCGATTCCGATGCTGACCGCCGACAACGTGATTCAGTTTGGCGGCACAGCCCCGGTGAGAGACAAGCCTATCGCGATTTATGGTGCCGGTACCGGATTAGGCGTCAGCCATCTGGTGCACGTGGACAAACGCTGGGTCAGCCTGCCAGGTGAGGGCGGTCATGTCGATTTCGCCGCTAACAGCGAAGAAGAAGATCAGATTCTGGAAGTGCTGCGTGAGGAGCTGGGCCATGTTTCAGCAGAACGTATCCTGTCCGGTGCCGGTCTGGTTAACCTCTATCGTGCGATTGTTAAAGTCGATAATCGTGTGCCGGAAAACCTGAAGCCAAAAGATGTCAGCCAGCGTGCGCTGGATGATAGCTGCATCGACTGCCGTCGTGCGCTGTCGATGTTCTGCGTCATCATGGGCCGTTTCGGTGGCAATCTGGCATTGAACCTCGGCACTTTTGGTGGCGTCTACATTGCGGGTGGCATCGTGCCACGTTTCCTGGAGTTCTTTAAGGCGTCAGGTTTCCGTGCCGCTTTCGAAGACAAAGGCCGCTTTCGTGACTATGTTGCCAGCATACCGGTCTATATGATCACGCACGATCAGCCTGGCCTGCTGGGCGCGGGCGCGCATCTGCGTCAGACGCTGGGTCGCATTATCTGATTCAGTTACACCTCGCACGCACGTCCACTTTGCGCGCGTTTGATTTTCCTGGCCTGCCTGCTTCAGCTGGGCGGGTTCGGGAAATCATCCTCGGCTTCGCCACACGTTCTCCTGAAACATTCACCACTCCAGCGCTACAGGCGCATCAGTTGCCGAAACTGCTTCACCTTGCTGCGGCTCACCGGCACCTGAAACTCCAGATCGCGCAGCTTCAGCAGATAGGTGTTGTTAAACCATGGCTCAATTTCGCGGATCTTGCTGAGGCTGACGCAGTAAGAGCGGTGGCAGCGGAAGAACTGCTGCTCCGGCAGACGTGAACAGAATTCGGTAATATTCATCGACATCACGTAAGACTCGCGCCGCGTGTACACAAACGTCAGCTTTTCATGGGCTTCTACGTAGTAAATGTCATTCACGTCCGTGACGATAATGCGCTCATCTTTAATCAGGTTGACCGTCTGCGGGGCTGGCGTGGCGCTGAGATGGCTGACCGCCTGCTGCGCCTGCGCCGTGGCTTCCAGCTTGTTCAGCATGGTGACAATCCGCGACTCCTGATAAGGCTTGAGAATGTAGTCAAACGCCTCCAGCTCAAACGCCTCCACCGCATGCTCTTTCCACGCGGTGATAAAGACAATCAGCGGCTTGTGCGCAAACTGATGGATATTCTGTGCCAGCAGCATGCCATCCAGCGAAGGAATGTTGATGTCGAGAAAAATTACATCGACCCGATGCTGTTGCAGATACTTCAGTACGTCGAGGCCATCGTCAAAGCAGGCTTCAATCTCGATTTTGCTGTGATGCTGAATCATCCAGCTCAGCTCCTGCTGCGCCAGGAATTCATCTTCCACAATAATGGCTTTCATAACAGATTCTCCGCCAGGCGCTGGCCATTCTTACTCAGCGTAAAGGAAATCTCGGTGCCCGGCTGGTGCCGCACAATGTTCAGTCCCTGACCCGACAGAAGTTTTACCCGATGATGCACATTGAGCAGGCCAATTTTGTTACCGGGCATCTCATTGCGTGCTACTCGCTCCATCACCTGGTCACTGATGCCCTGGCCGGTATCCCGAACTGAAACCCGCACCCGATCGCCCAGATCCCGCACGCTCAGCGTCACCACGCCTTTACCTTTACAGGGCTGGATGCCATGCACAATCGCATTCTCCACCAGCGGCTGGATCAGCAGACTCGGCAGCAGAAAATGCAGATCTTCGTCGACGTCATAGATCATCGTCAGCTTATCGCCAAATCGCGCCTGCTCAATGGCGATGTAATCTTTGACCTGCCATAGCTCCTTACGGATATCGATCAGCTCATCATCGTTCAGCTCCAGGTTATAGCGCAGGTAGCGTGACAGGTTAATCACCAGCTGGCGGGCGGTATCGGGATTAAGCCGGATAGAAGAGGAGATGGCATTCAGGGCATTGAACAGGAAATGGGGATTTATTTTACTTTGCAGCGCGCGCAGTTCCGCTTTATTGGCCATCTCACGTAGCTGCTCGGCGCGCGACACTTCAAGCTGGGTAGAGATGATTTGCGACAGGCCGATGGCCATTTCCTTCAGCGAGCCGGTAATACGGTGCGCGCGGCGATAGTAGATTTTCAGCGTGCCGGTGACTTTGCCTTTTTCCCACAGCGGGATGACGATCATCGAATGGATATCTTTGGTGCGGTGCGCTTCGTCGTTGTTTTTAATGATAATTTTACCGCTGGCGATCGACTGCGCCGTGGTGGGGCTGATGCCATCATCCCCATGTTGATAGTTATGTTCGCCATAGCCGACGTAGGCCAGAATCTGTTTTTTGTCGGTCATCGCCACCGCATCGGCTTTGATCTCCCGCCGGATAATGTCACAGATGTTGCGCAGCGAGTCGCTGTTCACCTGACGAAACAGCGGCAGGGTTTTGTTGGCGATCTCCAGCGCCAGCTTGGCCTGACGGGCGGCAATTGCCTCTTTCTCTCCCTCGACGCTCTGCACCAGCAACACAATGATACCGATGCTGGAGGCACCGAGGATCATGGGCAGCGCAATCTCCGACACAATCGCCAGCCCGAGTGAGGTTGGGCGCGCCCACAGGACGATCAGCACCATCGTCAGGGCTTCACACAGCATGCCGCCGACGATACCGGCACGCCAGCGATGCTCTTTCAGCACCCGGCGATTAATGCCGCCCGCGACGATACCGGCGATGATGCTGGTAATCAGACAGGGCACCGAGGTCACGCCGTGAATATCGATCAGAAAACGGTGCAGCCCCGCAATCACACCGGTGGCGATGCCAACCCAGGGACCAAACAGAATGCCGCCCGCCATCACGGCAATCACCCGCACATTCAGCAGCGAACCGTCGACATTAACGCCAGACCAGGTACTGAACAGCGCAAACAGAGAAAAGATGGCCGTTACCGCCACTTTCTCCGCGCGGGTATGTTCATCTTTTTGCAGCAGCTGACGAAACGGGCGGGTGCGCGTCAGGAAGAACAGGCAGATCAACATCAGGGCGGCGCGGTCAAATACTGCCAGTAACATCGTGAAGTGGGAGGACACAGGCGGCTCGTCGGCAATGGAAAGTGTCCCTATGATAAAAAATGTGATCGCGAACCGCTAGCGCCCCGCACAATCACGCCGGGACTTCGTGTTTAAGATCAATTTTTATGGCCTGGGCATAAAAAGAGGAAAGGTTGAGTGCAATAAAGGGGAACACTTTTCATCCTGCCAGTGCTGGTCGCTGTGATGCCGTTTTGCTATGTTGCGCGATGACGCGCGCCAGCGACCGCTGGAAAACCGCGCCCATCGGGAGCAGCAGATGCAACTTGTCACCGCCAGATTAACCCTGAATAAATTACAGCCAGAAGACTGGCAACTGTTTCGTGCCGTCCATGAAGATCGTGACACCATGACCTGGGTGAGCGAGATCCCCGATGAAGCGGATATTCGCCAGCGCTTCACCGAGCGTCTGGCTCCGTGGCAGCCAGGCAGTTTTCATATGCTCTGCCTGGTGGCACGACGACGCGACAGCGGTGAGCCGATTGGCCTGTTTGGCTGCAGCCCGGAATGGGAGCCACACCGTCAGGCCGAGGTGGGTTATATGCTGCTGCATCGCCACTGCGGACAGGGCTATGGCAGCGAGGCGCTGGCGGCGCTGTGTCAGTTTCTGCTCGAAGCCGACTTCCATAAACTCAAGGCGATGGTGGTTGAAGGTAACTGGGCGTCACGCCGGATTCTGGAGAAAAACGGCTTCCAGCTGGAGGGCACGCTACGGGATAATTATCTGCTGAACGGCTGCTGGGTGAACGATTGGCTGCTGGGACGACTGAATCCGCAAAAATAAAAATATTTTCTGCCCCCTCGACAAAATGATCCTCACCGCGTTATGTTCGTAACGGGTCACCGCAGTGACCCGCGTCGCTCGGACGGTCCGGGCGCTTACGTAATCCAGAGGACATCATGGCTGATAACAGCACACCCCGTCGTTTCTCACGTATTGAACGTTTACCCCCTTACGTTTTCAACATCACTGCTGAACTGAAGATGGCTGCGCGCCGGCGCGGCGAAGATATCATCGACTTTTCAATGGGCAACCCTGATGGCCCGACTCCGCCGCACATCGTCGAAAAGTTATGCCAGGTAGCGCAGCGCGACGACACCCACGGTTATTCCACATCACGCGGCATTCCGCGTCTGCGCCGGGCGATCTCGCGCTGGTACGCCGATCGTTACCAGGTGGAGATCGATCCTGAATCTGAGGCGATTGTGACTATCGGCTCCAAAGAGGGGCTGGCGCACCTGATGCTGGCGACGCTGGATCATGGTGATACCGTGCTGGTACCGAACCCCAGCTATCCGATTCATATCTACGGTGCGGTGATTGCCGGAGCGCAGGTACGCTCGGTGCCGCTGGTGGCAGGTGTCGACTTCTTCAATGAGCTGGAACGCGCCATTCGTGAGAGCTACCCCAAGCCAAAAATGATGATCCTTGGCTTCCCATCCAATCCCACCGCACAGTGTGTGGAACTCGACTTTTTCGAGCGGGTGATTGCGCTGGCAAAACAATACAACGTGCTGGTGATCCACGATCTGGCCTATGCCGACATCGTCTACGATGGCTGGAAAGCGCCGTCGATTATGCAGGTGCCAGGTGCGCGTGATGTTGCTGTCGAGTTCTTTACCCTGTCAAAAAGCTACAACATGGCGGGCTGGCGCATCGGTTTTATGGTGGGCAACAAAGAGCTGGTCGCCGCGCTGGCACGGATCAAAAGTTACCATGACTATGGCACCTTTACGCCGCTGCAGGTGGCAGCTATTGCCGCGCTGGAAGGGGATCAACAGTGTGTTCGCGACATTGCAGAGCAGTACAAACGACGTCGTGATGTGCTGGTCAAGGGATTGCATGAAGCGGGCTGGATGGTCGATAACCCGAAAGCCTCAATGTACGTCTGGGCAAAAATTCCGGACCACTATGCGCATCTGGGGTCGCTGGAGTTTGCCAAACATATGCTGCAGGAGGCGAAAGTCTGTGTTTCGCCCGGTATCGGGTTTGGCGACTATGGTGATACGCACGTGCGTTTTGCACTGATTGAAAACAGCGATCGCATTCGTCAGGCAGTACGGGGAATTAAAGCGATGTTTCGCGCCGATGGCGTATTGCCAGGCAGCATGAAAACAGAAGAAGAGCACTGACAGCCAGCAGGGGCGACGCAATGGTCGCCCCTTAGCGGCACTGTCACGCCATTACTTCAGCAGCAGAACAAAGGTTCCGAACCAAAGTAACGCGAAAAAAGATATTCCCATCAAGGCATATTTCACAAAGCAACTCCTCTGAGCGGTTACGATGATGGCGATCCCAAACCAGTGCAACGCGAACAGCTGTGGAAAAGAGATCGCCATTTCAGTAATGGTCTGCTCATTTCCGGGTCGATCTGAATAACTCAGAACAGGATCAGGCGCTAATTTACGCGTAATCCTGCCTAAATGAAATAGGTCCGTTCTGAGATATTGCTCACAATTTTACGGCACCTGGATTTCCGGGATCGCCGACATGCCGACACGTAACTGAGCCAGATGCTGTTGGTCACTATCCAGCACAATTTTAACCGGCAGACGTTGAACGACTTTAGTGTAGTTGCCGGTGGCGTTATCGGGAGCAATTGCGGAAAAAGTTGCGCCGGTGGCCGGTGCGATACTGTCCACATGGCCGGTAAAGGTCTTGCCTGGCAGGGCATCGATGCGGATTTGCACCCGCTGACCCGGACGCACATCGCTTAACTGCGTCTCAAGGTAGTTAGCCGTAATGTAGGTCTGCTGCAGGGGCACTAGCGCCAGCAGACGGGTTCCGGCTGACACATAAGCGCCGATCCGCACTGAGCGCTGACCGACCATGCCGTCAACGGGCGCCGTGATTCGCGTGTAGGAGAGGTTCAGCCTGGCCTGATCGACGCTGGCTTTAGCCGCTGCGACATCCGCTTCCGCTGAACGCACCGCAGCCTGTAACACGCCGACCTGTTTCACTGCCGACGCCAGCGCAGCCTGACTCTGATGCACTGCTGCCAGCGCCGAGCGCTGGTTAGCGCTGGATTTCTGTTGATCGTCGGCGGCTACGGTGCCGCTTTTATAAAGTCGGTTGTAGCGATCGGCGCTCTGTCCGGCATACTGCGCGGACGCCTGGCTGGCCGCGACGCTGGCTTTCTGCTGATCAATCACCGACTGCTGCTGTTCAAGCTGGGCCTGGCTACTCAGCAGTTTCGCCTGACTCACCTGCAGGTCAGCCTCGGCACTCTCCAGCGCCACACGGTAGTCACGGTCGTCCAGCGTTGCCAGCAGCTGACCGGCTTTGACCTGCTGATTATCCTGCACCTGCACATTGCTGATGTAGCCGGAGACTTTTGGCGCGACCAGAGTGTAATCCGCATTGACGTAAGCGTCGTTGGTGCGGTGATCGTTGCCGCTCATCAGTGACCAGACTGCAAAAGCGATGGCCAGTAACACCAGCAGCAGCAGGGTAAGCACCAGAGTTCTTTTCATTTCGAAAGCACGCATATTCAGTTATTCCGGGAGGGGTTTTGAAGCAAAGTTTGAGGCGGCCAGACCCGTTTTGGCAGGATGGCGGTAAGCAATAACAGGCAGGCGGCAAAACCGGTCAGCATCAGCCAGCTGTCGCTCAGACTCAGAACCGTAGCCTGATGACGAACCAGCGTGGCGAATCCGCTGAGGTTATCGCTGGCGCTGATGCTGCCGTCCGGCAACAGCGGCAGGCTGCGACTGGCCTGATCGGCCGCTGGCGCGGTCATCAGCCAGCTGCGGCTGGCGGCCTGATCAATCAGAACACTGGAGTGAAACTGCTCACGGTGGGAGAGGAAAACCTCAACCAGCGTGGAGGCGGTAATGCTGGAGAAGCCGCGTACCGTATTGAACATCGCCGAGGCAAACGGGCCTTCTGGCGGGGCTACCACGCTGGTGGCGCTCATCAGTATCGGCAGAATAATCATCGGTTGCCCGAACGCCTGAAGAATCTGCAGCAGCCAGAAGTTCTGGCGCGCCCACTCACTGGTGATTTGCGAGCCCAGCAGACAGGACGTTACCAGCAGGCCGACGCCCGCCGTCAGCATCCAGCGGCAGTCAATCCAGCGAATATTCAGCAGGGCCGCAATCAGCGGTGCGATCAGCAGTTGCGGCAGGCCGACCGTCAGCGCCAGCGGGGCAAACTCCAGGGTACGAAAGCCGCTGACCTGCGCAAAATAGGCCGACGGCAGGGCGGAGCCTGACAGACCAAGGATGAGCACGCAGGCCAGTCCCAGCAAGCCGTGCGCCAGATTGGGCCGCCGCAGCATCTGCAATTTAAACAGGGGCAGCGGGTGAAACCACTCATTAATCAGGAAAACCAGCAGCAGCGGCAGCGCGGTCAGCAGCATACCGGCGATCAATGGCGAGTTCAGCCAGTCGAGACGCTCACCCTGAGTCAGCACCAGAACCAGCAGCGCAACCGCGCTGCAGCCGGTCACCATGCCAAACAGATCGATCTGCTGAAAGCGTTCCGGACGCAGCGGGTCCTGCGGTATCCCCCAGCTAATCAGCACCATGGCAATGAGCATGAATGGCACGACCTGCCAGAACACCATCATCCAGCTGACATGATCGGTCCATAACGACGCCAGTGAGGCCGCCATATTGGGGCCAAACGTCGCGGTCAGGGCATAGCCCGCCAGGCCAAACAGCTTAAAAGGCGGCGGCAGGAAGCGCAGGGCGACGGTCATCAGCATTGGGGGCAGTGCGCCACCGAACAGACCCTGCAGTACGCGCAGGCTGATAAAAAGCGTCGGATCCGGCACCAGCGGCAGCAGAATGCCGGTCAGCATAAATCCTGCCGATACGCCAAGGGTGAAACGCCGCAGCGACAGAGTGACGGCAAACCAGGGCGCGATCATCATGGCAGCGACTTCTGCCGCCTGATAACCGGAAATAATCCAGCTACCCTGATCGTAACCGATGCCGATAGCAGCCCGGATATCTGCCAGCGCGATATCACTGACGCGATCGTTCAGCCCGGAGGTCAGGGCAGCAATGAGCACGCCGACCAGCCCAAGCGCCAGTCGCAGTGTAAAAGGATGAGGGGCCGGCGCGGCGGCAGGCTTAGCGTTCATTGCAGGCGATCTCGTTATTATGATGCAGTGTACTGCGATGTGATACAGGGCGTAATATTACATCCCGGTATGCTGTATTGCAATGTGGTACAGACTGTAAAAAGTGCGGCTTTCGCGCTACAGTAAGGCAGCTCAAACAGGACGACGCTATGGCACATCAACCCTCCAGCCGTGAGGATGAAAAAACGGGCGGCATTCAGGTCATCGCCCGTGCGGCAAAAATTCTTAACGCGCTGGGCGAACAGCCGGGCGGCATGAGCCTCGGCGAGATAGCTCAGGCAGTAGAACTGCCCCGTTCAACGGTGCAGCGCATCGTTGCCGCGCTCGACAGCGCCGAGCTGGTGCGCAGCAGCGGGGCAGGCGGACTGCGCCTGGGGCCGGCACTGTTAAAACTGATTTCCAGCGTGCATACCGATGTGGTCGATCTGGTCAGTCCGTTGCTGGAAAAACTCTCTTCCGACACCAATGAGACGGTTTCACTGGCGCGTGCCAGCGGCAGCCAGCTGGCGATTATTCATCACGTGGTGGCGTCGCGGGAGCTGCGGGTCGTTCCACATATGGGACTCAATCTGCCGCTCTACAGCACCTCCGGTGGACGGGCACTGCTGGCGCTGGAGTGTGAAAAAGATGTGCGGACGATCGTCGGTGACGCCTGGCAGGAGTTAACCGATATGACGGTGAAAACCCTGCCGCAGCTGCTGCAACTTATCAGGGAAGTGCGCGAAACCGGTATCGCCGTGGATCGCGGTGAAACGCTGGAAGGTATTTCTACCATGGCGTTTGCGCTGGATACGCTGTTTGGTCGCTTTTCTGTCTCTTTGCTGGTGCCCTCTGCACGTTTTCTGCGTCACGAAGCCCGTTTTCGTGACGAGATGCTGAAGTGCAAAGAGGCGCTGGTGCGTGAAATCGGCAAAGTCGCCGCGATAGAAGGATAAGCATCTGATGAAAACCCTGCTGATGGCCATTGATCACTCTCCGGTGGCGGAGAAAGTGGTTGCCTTAACTATTGAAGAAGCGCTGGCGCATCGCGCTGATGTAGTGGTGCTGTGCTGCGTGGATCCTGCCTACTCCTCGTGTAATCAGCCGATGGAAATCGATGCGGGTGAAGATCCGGCCGATTTTGTGGCGGCGCAGGATGAGCAGAATACGGCGGAAATGGTGGTGCGCCATGCGCTGGCACCGTTATTGCGCGCGGGCATTAATGCGCGTGGCATGATCCTGGCGGGGGACGCAGCAGACACCATCGTTGCCCAGTCGCAACAGCTTAAGGCCAGTATGATTATCATGGGACGTCGCCATCTCTCCTCTTTTAATCGGCTATTAAAAGGCTCGGTTAGCGCATCAGTTATTGAGCGTGCTCACTGCCCGGTGCTGATCGATGTGCGTAAGGATTGATCCCGCAGCATGAATTCTCTGCTTTTTATTACGCTGGCTGCGTTTGCGCTGCCGGCGCTGATCGTCATTGTGCTGATCAAAACCACCCGGCTGCGTTTGTGGCAGGGGCTGATCCTCTTTCTGCTGCCACTGATACTGGCAAATCTGCTCTGGTTCAGCTGGGTCGCGCCGCATCAGCAGCAGACTGCTCAGCATGAGCAGGCGGTGAATCAGCTGGCAAAGATGCCTGGCTATCGGGTATTGCAGACGCAGGAACCGGCATTATGGCTGTTGCTGACTCAGGAACTGACCCGGCGGATCCGTGCGGGCGAGCAGCCTGACAGGGCGACAGGTGAACTGCGTGGCTGGCTGATTGAGGTGATCAATCAGCGACTGATGCGCGGAACCGATGCGGCGGTCGTTAACTATATCAGCATCTCGGTGGAAGAGATGCGGGCGCTGAACCACATCGATCCGGGCCTCTGCTTCCGTTATCTCTATCCGCAGGTGAGTGGTGGCATCAATTTGCAGACCACACTCCCAGCGTCGCTGAATCGCAAAGAGGCCGATGCCATGGAGCTGCTGCTGCTCAATAGCCCGCCGCCCGAACAGCCCCTTGATAAGACGCAGGCGCAGGATGATCTGCAAAAGATTGTCGGCCGGCTTTATCTGAAGTGGGGCGACAAACTGCAGCAGCTGAATATGCCTGCCGACACGGCGGTGGATCGCTCTTCGCTCTGTGCCATGTCGATTGACCTCTACAGTGCCATTCTGGCATTACCTGACAAGCGCGCCGCTAACCTGTTACGTAGAATGGTGGCACTGACCGGTCAGTAAACCCGCTCTTAGCAGGCGAAAAAAAGCCCGCTAAGCGCGGGCAGGGAAGAGAGAGGAACAGATTTTTATTTTTGGCATTTCCTGGTGTGGTGCAGTCTTCGTTTGGTCTGATTACATCCTGTCACTTCCGGCATGATAGTGATAGCCGTTTAATCGTATTACATTAATTGGTAAAAGCTTCTCAAGTTTTGATTTTCGCGCATTAATCCTATGGATGCGTGGCATGCTGCGTCATACACTGCGCGGCAACGTGAGGATAACTAAATGAAAAAATTAATTACCGGCGCACTGGCGCTGATTCTGCTGAGTGGATGTACTGCCAGCAAACCCGGGGCATTTGAACGCGTTGATGAAGATCCCAGCTCGAATACCGTGCAGTACCGTTTTGACCCGGCAAAGGTCAATCGGGATGCAATGGATATCGATCTGGCGAATTACTGCAGTAATAAAGGATTTGATAAAGTTGAGGCACTGCCTGCCCAGGAAAGTCATATTCCGGGGCTGAAGAAAGTCTGGTTCCAGTGTAATTATGCGCTGAAAAGCTAAATGAAACGGGCGGGATAATTATCCCGCCCTTAAAGTTTACTGCTTTTATTTTATGCTGTGTGACATCTTTGCCCATTAGTGGCGATGGTGACCGCCATGATACCCACCGTGATAACCTCCGTAGTAGCCCCCATGATATCCGCCGTCCCCCCCGCGGTGCCAGCCATCGTCGTGTCTGGGGCTGATGATACAACCGCTTAGTAATGTCATCAGCGCAACCACCGAAGCGACTTTAATTAATCTCTTCATCGGAAGCCTCTCCTCTTTTTCAATGACTACGACACTACGCTGGAAAAGTGGAGTGAAGATGCAGGCTTTGTAGAGTTATTTAAGAAGATATGACGGAATATTTCAGCGTGCTGTATTTTTCCTCGGCGGGAATTAAGAAAATCGGAATGAGCTGAATAATAAATACTATCAAAGAGAATAGTCTTAAAATCAAGCGAAAATAATTCTCATTTGAAAGTTTTTACCACTACATTATTAGCATGTCATTTCAATGGGAGAGAAACATGGCGCATAACGTAAAAAATATTCTGGCGTTACAGGCTGAACTGGGGGAATGCCCGCTCTGGTCATCAGAAGAACAGGTGCTCTATTGCGTCGATATTCTGGCGCCGGCCATTCACCGTTTTGATCCGGTCAGCGGTGAATTGCAGACCTTCCCGCAGGCGGAAGAGGTAGGGTGCATCGGTCTGCGTGAGCAGGGCGGGCTGATAGCCGCATTGCGCAATGGTGTCTGGCTGCTGGATGCGCAGGGTAAACCAGAGAAAAAGATCGCAGAGAATCCCGGTGTGGCCGCGCAAAGTCGCTTTAATGATGGCCGTGTGGATCCGTGGGGTAACTTCTGGTGCGGCAGCTTGTGGGAACCGCAAGATAAAAATGGCGGTCTGTTATGCCGCGTGACGCCTGACCTGAAGCTGGAAGTGAAGGCGCAGGACATTAAAATTTCCAACGGACTGGCATTCTCTCCGGACCGGCAATGGATGTATCACAGCGATACGCCGAATGAGGCGCTCTATCGTTATCCGTTAAGCGAGCAGGGCGAACCGGGTGAGCGCACGCTGTTCCGTCGTTTTGACGCGAAAGGGGGTTTACCGGATGGTGCCGCGGTGGATAGCGAAGGTTTTTACTGGTCAGCACAGTTTGATGGCGGACGCGTGGTACGTATCGATCCGCAGAGCAGCGAAATCGTTGATGAGATCCTGCTGCCGGTGAAGTGGCCAACCATGGTGGCCTTTGGCGGTGCCGATCTTAAAACGTTGTTTATCACCAGTTCACGGGAAGATCGCACGGAAGAGGAACTGGCACGCTATCCGCAGTCAGGCGATATCTTTGCCGTGGACGTCGCGGTGGCGGGAATAGCAGAGCCGCTATTCCGCGGCTGAATGTTAACGGGCCGCGCAATGGCGGCCCGTGGTCGTTGTCCGTGAAGTTAGTGGCGCTGCAACACCGGCTCTGCTGTGACGGAACTCTGTGGCAGTCGGATGGTGAGCGACAGGAACAGGGAGATGACCAGCAATGTCATAATCAGGCTGAAGGTGACAGTGAAACCACCAAACAGTGAGGCGACCAGCGAACCCAGCACGCTGCCGATACCAAAGCCCAGGTAGAGCAGGCCATAGTTTTTTGTCAGGTTGTTGAGGCCGAAAAAGTCACTGACCAGTGATGGGAACACCGTGATGGTCCCGCCAAAGCTAAAGGCCACACAGGCGAGTGACAGGAAGAAGGTGACCTCATTCATCCGGGTAAACAGCAGCACACTCATCCCGATCAGCGACACAATTTGCGCCAGCGAAATGACCCGGATACGCAGCATTTTGTCGGAGAGCACACCCAGCACCAGACGACCACTCAGATTGGCAATCGCAATCACCGTTACCGCGCTGGCAGCAGTCTGCGTGGAGAGATGCACCAGACCTTCGCCGATATCTTTGGCAACCCCTATCACATAGAGGCCGCTCATACAGGCGGTCAGGAACATCAGCGCCAGCATCCAGTACTGCGGCAGACGCACTGACTGTGCCAGCGTGTAATCCCGCACATGTTGCTGACCTTGGGCGGTGGTCCCGGTCTGCTGCAGTGGCGCTTCACGCATCAGCAGCGCACCGAGAATAATCATCGACATGGCCAGCACGCCCCAGATCATAAAGGTCTGCTCCAGACCGACCGTTGCCAGCAGTGCTCCGCAGATAAACTTGAATCCCAGACTGCCAAGGCCGTAAGCGCCAATTGCACAGGCCGAGATCATCCCCTTACGTTCAGGGAACCATTTCACGCAGTTTGACAGCGTCATCAGGTAACCGGCACCATCGGCCAGACCGACCAGCAGCCCGGCACTGAAGTAGAGCATCATCAGGTTATTTGCGTGCGCGGTGAGCCAGAAGCCCAAAGCCATCAGTACACCCGCACCAATTGTGACGCGGCGTACGCCAAAACGTTCCTGTAATTTTCCGGCCAGTGAAGAGGCGATAGCCAGACCTAAACTCAGCAGGCCAAAGGAAAATGCGACCTGACTGATCGGTGCATCAAGCTTCTGTGACAACTGGCCGTTGAACAAACTCCATGTATAAACTGACCCCAGCGCAAACTGAGTGATTACCGTTCCGAACAATGTAAGCCAGCGGGAACGCTGGTAAGACGCCTGTTGAGTCTGGTTCATAATTTATCTCTCCCGTTCGGGAATCTGGAAACTGCGGTCAGAATAAAGCAGTGGTTCGCGCGCGTGAGCAACAAAGGTATGAACGGAACGTCTCAGGGAATGAAATGCCATTCAGGCGGTATGAATGACACAACGCAGGTCTGCAGCAATAACGCAGCGTTGCGTTAAAAGTAACCAAAGCGGCAGCTTAATAAATAAGCGTAACCACCCGTAATAGAATGTTTCAGCGAGCCGGTTATGTGAGCAGCCTTCCGGATCTTTTGCCAGGCTGATAGTTCACTTATCAGGAGGAAATATGAAAGACCGGACATATGAATCCACCACCAGTGAGGACGAAGTTTGCTGCATCATCGGTCAGGCGGTGATTGAACTCAGTACAGAACAACAGCCTGTGACCAAATCGACGCTGGCATTAAAACTGCTGTCGATGGCCGATCGTGATAGTGACGATGAGCGTGTTCTGCTCTACTGGATTGCGCGTAAAGCGATCAATCAACCACAGAAACTTCTTCAGCAGCAGTGGGCATAATGCCTGTTCGGACGCGGGCCGGAGCCCGCCTCCGCGTCAGATGATTATCCGGCGACGGCTTGCCGGCCAGCGGGCAAACATGACGATATTGCCCAGCAGAATCATGACAAGGCCAGGGATGGCGCTGACATGCCACTCATACCCCTCAAAGCGGGTCGAGAGTGCCAGCGCAACCAGTGGAAACAGAACCGTTGTATAGGCAGCCCGACTGGCGCCGATACGTTCCACCAGTGTAAAGTAGGCACCGAAACCCATCACCGATCCCACGATAGCCAGATAGGTTAATGCGCCAATCCACTGGACATTCCATATTGGCTGTAGTGAAACACCCTGTAGCAGTGAGACCAGTGCCATCATCAGCGCGCCATACAACATGCCGTAGCTGTTAGTTGTCAGTACGTCGCGTTGCAGACGCTGATGCCGCTGACTGATCATATTGCCAAATGAAAATCCCAGCGTGCCCAGCGCACTTAAACCAATGCCCCACATCAGCCCGGCAGAGGCCTGCGTGCTGCGCAGATCGTGCCAGAACAGCGCAACGATGCCTGCCATACCCAGCACGATCGCCGGAATCAGACGCGGGGAAGGGCGCTGATGGAAAAAGATCCAGCTGTTTATCGCATTGTACATCACCGCCATAGAGAAAATGACCGACTCCAGTCCGCTGCTGATATAGCCTGAAGCGTAATAGAAACAGACAAAATTGAAGCCAAAGACGCAGCAGCCTTGCAGCATGCAGAAAAGATGATCGCGCAGCGTCAGCCTGTGCAGTCGTTTTATCAGCTTAAGCAGCAATAACATGACCAGTGAAGCCAGTAAAAATCGCCAGAACACGGCAACAGTCACGGCCCCCATGCCAGCAGTCTGTTGTGCATAGATCGCAATCCAGGTTGTGCCCCAGATGAGCACGACAGAGAGATACAAAAACAGGTTCATTGCCAGGTTCTCCACCACAAAACGCCGAGTCTGCACTGGTAACGCGCATGGGTCTTGCTGCGGATTGCGCCGGGTTTGCAAAATCTTGCGCATTTTTATCCTCCGTCCCGATGTGACCTGTTTTCTGTCCCCTGTAATCCGTAAACTGGCCCTCTGTTTATCTGAACTGATACATCCGATGCGTACCTATCAGACCTTTGAAATGCTGCAACGCCACAAAGCACAACTGCGCGATCAGGTACAACTCAATAATGGCATTCAGCTGGCCGCCTGGTTTAATAGTGGCGATCGCGTTACCAACCTGAGCGATCATCACACGCTGAGTCTTTATGTGGCGGGCGGCTACGATACCTGGCATAAAACAGTGCACGGCTGGCGTAACGGTGGCGCACCGGATCGCTTCTGTCTGATGCCCGCAGGCACGGAATCAACCTGGGATTTGCGTGCCGACCTCGCTTTTGTTCATCTCTATTGCAGCGAGGATCAGCTGCGGCATCTGGCCGAACAGGTCTGGGACCGCAGCCCGGCGCAGTTAAATCTGCATGAGAAAGTCTTTTCCGCTGATGACCGCATTACCCAGCTTTATCGGCACTTTCTGCTGAGCAGCGACTGGCAACAGCCTGCCAGTCAGCTGACGCTGAGCAGCGCATCAACCCTGCTTCTGACCCATCTGTTGCAGCACTACAGTGAGGTTAAATGGCAATTGCCACAGGTGCGGGGCGGACTGGCTCCTGTGGTGTTACGGCGTGTTCTGGAATTTATTGAAACCCATCTCGACCAGCCATTAACCCTGTCTGTGCTGGCGCAGGAAGCGGCATTGAGTGAGTTTCACTTTGCCCGTATGTTCCGTCATACCACTGGCGAAGCGCCGCACCAGTTTGTGATGCGTCGTCGTATGGATCGTGCGCGAACATTGCTTGCTCGGCCCGACCTGACGCTGACTGAGATAGCGCTTCAGTGTGGTTTTCACTCTTCTGCGCATTTCAGCCATCGTTTCCGGCAGGTTTATGGCATGACGGCTTCGGTGTGTCGGCGGGGGAGTCGATGAAATTTCTGAACTTGCCGTTATAAATACTGATATCAAGCCGAATAAACTATCTGATTTTCGAATTAACATTGAACCATTGTTCAATGACTTTTTCAGAGCATAAAAATTTATTCTAACTTTGTCCTAATATGTTATTTTTAACTTTTATAATGATTAATAAATTTCTTTAAGGCTGTCTTATCGTATTAATAATTATAATTTTAGAGACGTAATTACTGCCTGATAAAATACGAAGGTGCCATTTTTTTAATGACACCTTAAATAAATAACAAGATTTAGCATGAGCTAAAATACCCAGCGTTCCTGAGATATTACAGTTCTTTGTTACCTTTAATATCCCACCCTGACTGAGTTTCAGCGCCTTTGCCGCCACTCGCTGACTGTTCCCAATACTGTGTCCTGACTTTTGATGCCTGGAACTGATATGAGACTCCGATCAGATCACGATTTGTAGTGCCATTGAAAACCACATTGGTGATGAGGACGTCTTCAAGCGTAATGCGACAGTACTCAATTTGGCTTCCTCCGGCTTTACATACCGAAAGCTCAACCTTGCCTACATGCTTGCCGTTGGATACATAGCGCATAATTGCTGGAGTAGCTTTGTCAATGAGTGCCTGAACTGATAGGTCGCGATACTGAACCTTTCCTGCACCACCGCCACCCCCAACCGACATGTTCCCTGGCTGGTTTGCACCCCACGTGAAAGATTCAATAGCAATCCAGCCTTTATGGTTGCTGTCCTGTGATTCGCCTGTAATGCCGTCGATTTTTAAGAAGAGATCTGTACTCATAGCTGGCCCTTTTGCTTTCCCTGAGAAGGGTAATCTGATTAAATAAACTTAATGATACTTATAATGACATAAAGGCACAGTCATGGACTACTGGAAACCAGACCGATTCAAGGATTACTTTCTGACTATGGCTAATGCTGAGGCTAATCAGCTGCTAAGCAATGCTAATCACCTTTCTCACATCTACCTTAAAGACGGATTTAATAGGTTACAGTTCCAGGATAACGTTAAAGCTTTTGTTAACGCTCAGCTTAACGTCATACGTTCTGACTCAACTGATGATCAATGCCAGGAGTGCATCCAAAATCTCAAAAAGGAAAACGAGTACCTTACGATTCAGGACAGAATGCTCAGAGCAGGGACAGCTGCGGTTCACGCTTCGGTACAGTTGGTCAGGAATGGAGATTTTTGGGGCTATGTGATTAATGGCGTTGGGGTAGTGCTAAGCGGTATGCAGGTAATAGCCGGTGTATCAGTGATCGGTGCTTCCCTTGCGTCAGGGACAATCATAGGTTCTGCCTTTGGAGGAATGTTGGTTCTGCATGGACTCAACGGCTTTCAGGAGTCTGTTGAGAACCTGGTGTATGGCAAAACTGATAGTGTTGGGTTACTCAAACAGGGTTATGTAGCAACAGCTGAGTTTTTGGGGTTCGATCAGAGGGTTGGGCAGTTAGCATACAGTTCAATGGACCTGGCACTGTCTCTCTATGGCATCGTGCGTCTGGTACAAAAACCTGAGGCCTGGCGGCTCTACTATTTTCTTAATACCGACTACGTTCGCGGTATTAAGGAAATGAGCAGAAAAGAGCTATTCATAGAAGTCTATAATGACGCTTCAGCCATTAAATCAATCTCTGATACTTACAAAGAGTGACCATGTTTTTTCATGAATCTGTAAGCTTTAAATGCAGGTTTCAAAGGTACAAATATATATAAAATAACGAAACCTGCTACAAGCGTGATTGAATACGAAACAAGGTTTTCTTGTGTACCACTGCGAATGGTATAGATGAGTCCTGCGAGAAGGATTGCTATTAATATCATTGCAACTATGAATCTTTTCTTTAACTGTGAAAGGAGCCAGGGATAAGGATAGCCGTCTTTCTCAGCATGCTGACGTATCACAGAGACTTCTTTTGGTGTAAATCCCTCTTTTACAAGCATTTCTTCGATTTGCATTTTGTTCATAATAAGCGTCATTCATTTGTCTTACGATAATCTGATTGTAACTCATTACCTCAGCCCTATACAAACCGGACAGGCCTATGAAAGGCGCCTTGTTTTTTTATTTTTTAGAAATGCTTCCCTTACGCTAATACTTGAGCTCAAAGTATGAACTTTGAAGTTTCGATGAAAACTTAGCGTGTTAATTATTGGACTTAATTAAGGTGACACTTTCCAGTTACCATGATTTTTAGTGAATTTGAATTTAGCTATAGTGTGCTTTTCTCCATGTTATGGCATGGTAACGTCTGTATCAATTTTACAGAAGTATATATGTAAATATCCCTGCATTATCGAACCAAACATACCAACAATTGTACCAGCATGACGCTATGGATTTTGTGAGCCTGCTGGAGACTCAGGTGAGTTATGAAACTAAGTTAAATGACTGGATGTAATAGATAAAGCAGACTTTGAGAGACTAATATTTGGTGTCCCCTGCAGGAATCGAACCTGCAACTAGCCCTTAGGAGGGGCTCGTTATATCCATTTAACTAAGAGGACTGCGGCGCGCAGTATAGCGCAAACAGGCTATGAGATTCACTACATCGCCGTCTGTTTGCTCATTCCGTCAGCAATCCGGCTTTCTGAACTCGCGAACATTACGTACAGAAAGCGGAAAGCAGTTAGTCTGAAGTCCAGGATGCCACCCAGACTGAAGCGGCACCCCGGCTCTGAATCTTCACTTCCGGTTACAGCAGACACTCCAGTAAACGTTTTTCAGCCGCCCGCATAGCATATTGCCTTTAGCCAACAGACCTGAAAGGCAGACAGAGTTAATTATCTGCCTTGCCATCTACTCCGTGCCTTCCTGCTCTTCGCGCTGGCGGCGTTTCTCCTGCTTGCGCTTTTCAGCTTTCGCTTTCGCTACCGCCGCTTCACTCATGTCATTGCGAATCTGCGCATGGCTGATCAATGCAAAAATCAGGGTGCCGCCGGTAATGTTGCCGAGCAGCGTCGGCAGGGCAAACGGCCACAAAAATTCATGCCAGCTGATACTGCCGTTAAACACCAGATAGAGCACTTCGACCGAGCCCACCACGATATGCGCCAGATCGCCCAGCGCAACCAGCCAGGTCATCATCACAATGACCAGCAGTTTAGCGCCGCCCGCAGACGGGAACATCCAGACCATGGTGGCGATAATCCAGCCGGAAATCACCGCATTGGCAAACATCTCGCCAGGGGTATGTTCCATCACCTTCATACTGATATGGGTAAAGGCCTGACGGGTGGCATCATCAAATATCGGCATCTCATTAAACGCCAGCGCACCCAGCGCGGTACCGATCAGGTTACCCAGCAACACAATGCCCCATAGCCTTAACAGCAGACCCGCATTACTCCAGGTCGGTTTGTGCATCACCGGTAAGACGGCGGTAACAGTGTTCTCGGTAAACAGCTGCTGGCGCGCCATAATGACGATAACAAAACCAAAGGTGTACCCGAGGTTTTCCAGCAGAAACGCACCGGGTACGCCATCAAGATGCACCTGGAATATTCCCTTAGCCATCAGCGAGGCACCCATGGACAAGCCTGCCGCAATGGCTGACCAGAGCAGCGCCATCCCGTCGCGCTCCAGCTCCTTTTCACCATCCTGACGAATCTCTTCATGGATCGCCGCAGCGCGTGAGGGTAATGCCTCCTCATCGACTTCGATGTCAGTGCCCTTGTCCTTCTCTTCGCTCTCTACGTCGTTAGGACCCTGTTCATTACCTGATGAAGGCTTCATATTTTCTCCTGGTGATAGTGCTGTAGCGTAATAAGCGTAGCCGTTTTTTATTTGCTGATAATGTAACGACCAGTGCGAATAAGCGTAACAACGTTTTTCGGAACTGCATTTTTATTCAGACTTCCGTCGATACCGCACGAATAAGCTACTGACAGCGAAACTGAGCGTTGGCTCACACTTCGGCCCACAGCAACATTGTGGTAATATCCCGGCCACTTTTAGCTGGTGCGATTCCCCCCTCGATGCTGGAAATCATTACGCTTACTTGTGCATACGACGAACGATCGCTGTTTCGGCGGCTCTCTTTTCGCGTCTCTGCTGGTGACATTGTGCAGATTGAAGGCCCCAACGGTGCCGGAAAGACCTCGTTATTGCGCCTGCTGGCGGGTCTGAGCCGTCCGGAAGAGGGTGAAATACGCTGGCAGCAGCAGTCGATCCTGCGACAGCGTGAAACCTGGCATCAGGCGATGCTCTATCTGGGCCACTGTCCCGGTATCAAAGGCGTGCTCACGCCGCTGGAAAATCTGCGTTTCTACCATCCCGATTGCACTGATGCGCAGATCTTTGCAGCACTCGAAAGTGTCGATCTCACGGGCGATGAAGAGGTACCAGTCAGCCGCTTGTCGGCAGGTCAGCAGCGTCGGGTGGCGCTGGCGCGGCTGTGGCTCAGTCAGGCCCGCATCTGGATTCTCGACGAGCCACTGACCGCCATCGACAAAGCGGGAATTGAACAATTAATGGCGCAATTCGCCCGTCATGCCGATAACGGCGGTGCAGTGATCCTGACAACTCATCAGGATTTACCTGCGGATGCGGCGCGGGTGCGTAAAATTCGCCTTGGCGACGTGGAGACAGAGTGATGCTGTTTCGCCTCATCCAGCGTGAATTGCGCATTGCCTTTCGCGGCGGTGCGGATGTGGTTAATCCGCTCTGGTTTTTTCTGATTGTCATCACTCTGTTTCCATTGGGCATCGGACCGGACCCGCAACAGCTGGCGCGCATTGCACCGGGCGTGGCCTGGGTTGCTGCGCTGCTGGCGTCACTGCTGGCACTCGAGCGGCTGTTTCGCGATGATTTCAGTGATGGCTCGCTGGAGCAGCTGGTACTACTGCCGACGCCACTGCCGGTAACGGTCATAGGAAAAGTGGTGGCGCACTGGCTGGTCACCGGCGTGCCGCTGATCATTCTGTCGCCACTGGCCGCGCTGCTGCTGTCGCTGGATTTTAATGGCTGGCGGGCGATGGCCCTGACGCTGCTGTTCGGCACGCCAACGCTGAGTTTCCTTGGTGCGATTGGCGTGGGTCTGACGGTGGGATTGCGGCGCGGCGGCGTGCTGCTGAGCCTGCTGGTGCTGCCGCTGGCGATTCCGGTATTGATCTTCGCCAGTGCGGCGATGGAGGCGGCCAGTCAGGGATTGCCGATTGGTGGCTATCTGGCGATTCTCGGCGCGATGCTGCTGGGCAGCGCCACGCTCGCGCCGTTTGCCACGGCAGCGGCGCTACGCATTACTTTGCAGTAACCGGCTTGTATCCACCGCGCGTAAAAGACGCGGCAATACTCTTTTATCGTTAATGTGAGCATCTGATATGTGGAAAGCGTTACATCAGCTGGCCAGGCCCGAACGGCTTTATCAATTTTCGGGGCGACTGGTGCCCTGGTTTGCCGTTGCAGGGCTGGCATCGTTGCTGCTGGGCTGGGTCTGGGGATTCGGATTTGCCCCTGCTGACTATCAGCAGGGCGACAGTTTTCGCATCATGTATATTCATGTACCCGCCGCGATGTGGTCGATGGGCATCTATGCCTCCATGGCTATCGCCGCCTTTACTGGTCTGGTGTGGCAGATGAAGATGGCCGATCTGGCCTCAGCCGCCATGGCTCCCGTAGGCGCGGTTTTTACCTTTATTGCGCTGGTCACCGGTTCCGCATGGGGCAAGCCGATGTGGGGCACCTGGTGGATTTGGGATGCGCGTCTGACGTCGGAGCTGGTGCTGCTGTTCCTCTATATGGGCGTGATCGCGCTTTATCACGCTTTTGATGATCGCCGCACCGCAGGCCGGGCCGCCGGAATTCTGATTCTGGTTGGCGTGGTCAATCTGCCCATCATTCACTTCTCGGTGCAGTGGTGGAATACCCTCCATCAGGGTTCGTCAGGCATTCTTCAGCAGGCGATTGCGCCGGTCATGCGCACGCCGCTACGCTGGTCGATCCTCGGTTATCTGCTGCTGTTTATTACGCTGACCCTGATGCGGCTGCGCAACCTGATCCTGTTAACTGAACGTCATCGTCCCTGGGCGATAGATGTGGCGAAGCAGGGAGAGCAGGCATGACCCCGGCATTTACCTCCTGGCACGCCTTCTTTGCGATGGGCGGTTACGCCTTTTACGTCTGGCTGGCGGTTGCCTGCACGCTGCTTCCGCTTATCGGTCTGACGCTGCATACCCTGTTGCTGCGCCGACGCCTGCTGGCTGAGATCCGCCAGCGTGATGCACGGGAACGTCGCATCCGGGCGGCGAAAACGAAAAAAGCCGCGGCTGAAGCGGCAGGAGAGACACTGTGAATATCCGTCGACGCAACCGCCTCTATGCGGCAGTGGCGATCCTGCTCGGCCTTGGCCTGGCGACTGCGCTGGTGATGTATGCGCTGCGCTCAAACATCGATCTGTTCTATACCCCGGGTGAAATCCTCTACGGCAAAGGCGAGGCGCACGAGAAGCCTGAGGCGGGCCAGCGACTGCGCGTCGGTGGCATGGTGATGCCCGGCAGCGTCCGGCGCGATCCCAATACGCTGGCGGTATCGTTCAAACTTTATGATGCACGCGGCGTGGTCAGCGTCAGTTTTGAAGGCATCCTGCCGGATCTGTTCCGGGAAGGGCAGGGCGTTGTCGCGCAGGGCGTGCTGACGACGGGCAACCAGGTTATCGCCAAAGAAGTGCTGGCGAAACATGATGAGAAATACACGCCGCCGGAGATTGAAGACGCGATGAAGAGTAATCACACCGACCCGCAGTCGCTCTATCAGGCGGGAAATAAATCATCATGATGCCTGAAATCGGTACCTTTCTGCTCTGCCTGGCGCTAGGGTTTTCCCTGTTGCTGAGCAGTTATCCGCTGTGGGGCGCAGTACGTCAGGATGCCCGTCTGATGGCGATGGCCCGTCCGCTGGCCTGCGGCTTATTTATCTGCATCGCGGCGGCGTTTGCGCTGCTGGTCTGGGCTTTTATCAGCAACGACTTTACCGTTGCTTATGTCGTCACGAACTCCAACAGTCTGCTGCCGGTCTACTATCGCATCGCTGCCACCTGGGGCGCACACGAAGGTTCACTGCTGCTGTGGGTGCTGCTGCTCAGCACATGGACACTGGCGGTAGCGATCTTCAGCCGCGGGATGCCGCAGGATGCGCTGGCCCGCGTGCTGGCCGTCATGGGAATGATTAATCTTGGCTTCCTGCTGTTTATCCTGCTGACCTCCAATCCGTTTGGCCGCACGCTGCCGGACTTCCCGATAGACGGGCACGACCTGAATCCGATGCTGCAGGATATCGGCCTGATTTTCCATCCGCCGCTGCTCTATATGGGCTATGTCGGCTTTTCGGTGGCGTTTGCCTTCGCCATCGCCTCATTAATGGCCGGACGGCTCGATACCGCCTGGGCGCGCTGGTCGCGTCCCTGGACGACGGCGGCCTGGGTCTTTCTGACCATCGGGATTGTCCTTGGATCTGCCTGGGCCTATTACGAACTGGGCTGGGGCGGCTGGTGGTTCTGGGACCCGGTTGAAAATGCTTCGTTTATGCCATGGCTGGCGGGCACCGCCCTGATGCACTCGCTGGCGGTCACCGAAAAGCGCGGCACCTTTAAGGCCTGGACCGTGCTGCTGGCGATTACGGCATTTTCGCTGAGCCTGCTCGGGACATTCCTGGTGCGATCCGGCGTGCTGGTGTCGGTGCACTCCTTTGCCTCCGATCCGGCGCGCGGCATGTTTATCCTCGCATTTCTGGTGATTGTCATCGGCAGTTCACTGCTGCTCTACGCTATTAAAGGTGGGCAGGTGCGTGGCCGGGTTCAGAATGAAACCTGGTCGCGGGAATCGTTCCTGCTGGGTAATAACGTGCTGCTGATTGCCGCGATGCTGGTGGTGCTGCTCGGCACGCTATTGCCGCTGGTACACAAGCAACTGGGGCTGGGCAGCATTTCGGTCGGTGAACCCTTCTTCAACACGATGTTCAGCTGGCTGATGGCACCGTTTGCGTTGCTGATGGGGATCGGGCCGTTGGTGCGCTGGCGTCGCGATGAACCGCAGAAGCTGGCAAAACGGCTGGCGCTGGCGCTGATGGTGACACTGGCCTGTTCCATGATCATTCCGTGGTGGCTGCAGGATCGTATTGAAGCGATGACGGTGGTTGGTCTGCTGATGTCACTCTGGATTATCGTGCTGACGCTGCTGGAACTGCATGAGCGCGCCACCCATCGTCATCCGTTCTTTGCGGGTTTACGTCATCTGTCGCGCAGTCACTGGGGCATGGTGCTGGGCCATCTGGGGGTCGGTGTCACGGTGATTGGCATTGCGTTCAGCACGCAGTACAGCGTCGAACGCGATGTGCGGATGAAGGCGGGCGATAGCGTCGATATTCATCATTATCACTTTGTCTTCCGTGGCGTGCAGAATCTGCAGGGGCCAAACTACAGCGGCGGCATGGGTATCATTGATGTCACGCGCAATGGCAGACATGAAGCGACGCTGCAGGCGGAAAAACGCTTTTATACCGCCGCCCGCACCATGATGACCGAAGCGGCGATCGATGGCGGTTTCAGCCGCGATCTCTACGCGGCGCTGGGCGAAGAGCTGGAGGATGGCGGCTGGGCTGTGCGCATCTACTACAAACCCTTTGTCCGCTGGATCTGGTTCGGTGGCGCGCTAATGGCGGTGGGCGGGCTGTTCTGCCTGTTTGATCCCCGTTACCGTTCGCGCAAAAAAGCAGAAACGGAGGTGCGGACATGAACAAGAAAATTCTGTTTATTCCCCTGATGCTGTTTCTGCTGCTGGCGGCGGCGCTGCTGTGGCAGCTGACGCGCAATGCCGATGGCGACGATCCGACCCGCCTCGAATCGGCCCTGATTGGCAAACCGGTGCCGCTGTTCCGGCTGGAAGCACTGGATCAGCCGGGCAAAACTTATGATCAGCGCGTGCTGACCGATGGCAAACCGATATTGCTCAACGTCTGGGCGACCTGGTGTCCGACCTGCCGCGCTGAGCATCACTATCTGAATACGCTGGCAGAGCAGGGCATTCGTGTCGTCGGGCTGAACTACAAAGACGATCGTCAAAAGGCGGTTAACTGGCTGAATACGCTGGGTAATCCGTATGCGCTGAGTCTCTACGATGGCAACGGCATGCTGGGACTGGATCTCGGCGTTTATGGCGCGCCGGAAACCTTCCTGATCGACGGTAAAGGGATCATCCGTTATCGCCATGCGGGCGATCTGAATGCGCGCGTCTGGGAGCAGGAAGTGAAACCCTTGTGGATGAAATACAGTGCGGAGGCGGGATCATGAGAATGCTGTTACTGCTCTGCGGCCTGCTGTTCAGCATTAACCTGTGGGCAAGCATCGACACGCTGCAATTTGACTCGGAGGCCCAGGAAGAGCAATACCGCGACCTGACCGCGTCACTGCGCTGTCCGAAATGCCAGAACAACAGCATTGCCGATTCGAATGCGATGATTGCCGCCGATATGCGGCTGAAAGTCTATCAACTGATGAAGCAGGGCCAGAGTCGCCAGCAGATTATCGGCTACATGGTGGCGCGCTATGGCAACTTCGTCAGCTATTCGCCACCGGTCACGCCTTCAACCCTTATTCTGTGGGCGGGTCCGGCGCTGTTTGCGCTGCTGGGTGGCGTGGTGATCATCCTGCGTAGCCGTCAGCGCAAAACCCGCAGTGAGCTGGATGAAGATGAGCAACAGCGTCTTAATGCGCTACTGAATTCAGACAGGAAGCCGTAATGAGTGCATTCTGGATCACCCTTTTTCTGTTACTGCTGGCGGCCTGCACGCTGTTCCTAGCGGCGGGCTGGCGGCAGCGTCAGGCCAGCGCAGGCGATCGCGATCGCCTTAATCAGCGTTTCTACCATCAGCGGATAGAGGAGCTGGCGCAGGATGAAGCGCAGGGCGTCGTTGCTGAGCGTCCGCTGATGGAACGGGAACTACAGCAGACGCTGCTGGCAGATATCCCGCCGGCACAGACGCTGCAGTCACACAGCAGCCGCCGCTGGATTCTGCTGCCAGGCCTGATTGTGCTGGTTGCGGTTTCGCTGGGCACTTATCTGAAAACCGGCGGCCTGGCACAATTCACCGGCTGGATGCAGGTGCAGCAGGCGTATCCTGAGCTACGTGCCCGCCTGATGGATCCCGGCGCAAAACCGCTGAGTATGGAGGAGCTGGCGCGTTTACAGCTCGGATTGCGTACCGCGTTGCAAACCGAACCGGATAATCTGGCCGACTGGACGATGCTGGGACGGCTCGGCATGGTCCTGAATAATGCGGAGATCGCCAGCCAGGCCTTTGAGCGTGCACTTCAGCTGTCGCCCAACGATCTGGCGCTGAAGCAGGATTATGCAGAGGTGCTGACAAGATCCTCCGATCCGCAGGATAACCGTCAGGCATCACTGTTGCTGCAGTCATTGCTTAAAGTGGATCCGCAAAACCTGCGGACGCTGAGCCTGCTGGCGTATAACGCTTACGGACAGCAGCACTACGATCAGGCTATCAACGCATGGCAGACCCTGCTGGGTCTGTTGCCTGCCGGTGATTCGCGACACGCGATGATCGCCCGCAGCATTGAAAAGGCCCGAAGTGATGCGGGGCAGCAGAGTCGTCAGCTGGCGCTGACAGTGACGCTGACGCCAGAGGCAGAAAAAATGTTACCTCAGGACGGAGTGTTGTATATTTCGGTTTCTGACGGGGATTCACCGGTACCGGTTGCGGTTAAGCGTATACCGCTCAGCCACTTCCCGCTGTCGCTGACGCTGGATGACAGCAATGCCATGATGCCGGATCGCCTGCTTTCGGCGCAGCATCAGGTTGAGGTTCGGGTGCGGATTTCCCGCGATGGCAGCGCCAATCCGCAGCCGGGTGACTGGCTGGGTCTGAGCGCGGTGACGCCATGGGATGGCCATCAGCCGATCGCGGTGGAGATCAATAAGCAGCTACCCTGAACGTCAAAATTGATAACGTTAAAAATGATGCGTGCCATTGCCTGCTGCCTCTGGCACAAAGTCAGCTATGCTCATCGGATAAGCCGATACGACAGGGCGGTGACCTGAACGATGGGCTGATCTTTTTCATCCGCACAGGGAGATTGGAATGAATTATCGCCTGACCAGCCTGGCTATGGCCAGCGTCCTTCTGGTGGGTTGTGCCAGTTCAAAGCCGGCGAATAGCGATCCTGCGCAGCGCAGCGATCCATTCGAAGGCTTTAACCGCACGATGTTTAACTTTAACTACAACGTGCTGGATCCGTACGTGCTTCGTCCGGTCGCTGTCGCATGGCGTGATTATGTGCCGGTCCCGGCACGTACCGGCCTGAGCAATTTCCTCGGCAACCTGGAAGAGCCAGCCAGTATGGTCAACGCCATTCTGGTCGGCAACGGACGTGATGCGGGCATTCACTTTACCCGTTTCTTCCTGAACAGCGTGCTGGGACTGGGCGGTTTCATCGACGTTGCCGGTAAAGCCAACCCGGAACTGGCGCGTGAAGAGCCGCATCGTTTCGGTACCACGCTGGGTCACTATGGCGTCGGCTACGGGCCTTATGTTGAACTGCCTGCTTACGGCAGCTTCACGGTTCGTCAGGATGGCGGCGACTATGTTGATACGCTCTATCCGATCCTCGGCTGGCTGACCTGGCCAATGTCGATTGGTAAATGGACGCTGGAAGGTATCGAGACCCGCGCTCAGTTGCTGGATTCTGATGCCATCCTGAAACAGCAGAGCGATCCATACGCCTTTATCCGTAACGCCTACTTCCAGCGTCACGACTTCCTGGCGCGTGGCGGTAAGCTCAAGCCGGAAGACAATCCTAACGCAGCCGCGATTCAGGATGACCTGAAGGATATCGATTCGCAGTAAGCGATCCGCAGTGACAAAAAGGGCGACTTATCATAGTCGCCCTTTTTGATCCCGCCCGACAATCAGAACTTGTAGTTAAAGTTCGCGCCGTAAAGCCAGGCCTTACCTTCAGAGGTAAAGGTATAAGGACCTTCTTTCACCGTCACTTTCTGGCCATGCATATAAGAGATGCCCAAATCGACCGAGGCATCATCGTTAAAGGCATAGGATGTACCGGCACTCAGCCATAAACGATCCTGGTCCGGAATAGAGATAGAACGCTTGTCAGCCGGTACCGGGCTATCATCAAACGCGATACCGGTGCGGAAAGTCCAGTTCTTGTCGTAGGAATAGGTGGTGCCCAGGGCAATGCGATAAGCATCGCGGAAGCTTTCATCTTTATAGAATAGCGTCTGGCCATTTGAACCCGTGGCTTTCAGCTCCTGGAACTGGCTCCAGCTGGTATACGCCATGCTGTAGTGAACCGCCCACTGCGGAGCCACTTTATGCCAGCCCGATACTTCCCACATCTCTGGCAGATTCAGGGTTAATGCACCTGGAACGGTGGTGCCGTTGGTGCCAAACGGCACGCCTGATACTTCCGGGTTATTCACCGCATTCAGCCGGGATGAAAGGCTGCTCTTGTAATCGCCATCAAAGTCGACTTTCACTTCGGAACGATAGGTAAAGCCGAAGCGGTTATTCTCATCTACTTCATAAAGAATACCGGCGTTCCAGCCATATCCCCACTCATCGCCTTTCAGATGGGCAACCTGCGTATCAGCCGGAACGCCCAGTCTTGCGCCTGACTCACCGGCATAGCGTTCAATTTTAGCTTTCGCATAAACCGCATCAAAACCGACGCCAAAACTAAAATGTTCATTTAAGCGGTACGCGGTGCTGAGATTAAAATTGCCGGTTACCAGATCGGTTTTACCGCCGTAACCCCCCGCGGTGTAACCATTATTAAACTCTGTTGCTAAGCCATAGTTAGAGGTTGCAGACGCGCCGATCCACCACTGATCGTTGATGGGCTGAACATAATGAATATTGGGGACCCACTGATTCGGTGCAATATTATTAGCATCCAGGCTGCGTCCGCTGGGACTGCGACCACTGATATTGACGTCTGGCGCAATATAAACCGCACCGATAGAAAATTCCGGACGATCCATCAACGCCATCGTCGCCGGGTTACGGCTGGCTGATGCCGCCGTATCACCCATTGCCCCTTCGCCTGAATATGCGCGACCTAAACCAATCGTAGAAAACTCATTTAACTGAAATCCAGCTGCGTAAACGTGTGAAGAGACAAGCGCCACTGCAGCCGCCACGGCTGACTTTGCAAACAGGTTTTTATGGTTCATGACCACAACCTCATGTGAATTATTATTTAACGCTATAACGTCGCGTAACAAAGGACGGCGGATTGTAGGGACTGATGTAAAACGCACATATCAGACCAGTGCGGAGAGTATAGGTCCGACCTGTGTGCATGTTGCAATATTGTTTTTAAAATATTTCAGGGTTGATCGCTTAAAATTCGATCTGCATAACAAAACTGCCCTGATTCTGCACAGCATACCGATTCCAGTTTGTTCTGGATCAATTTTTATTGTGATATTCGTCACTTAGCGCCGTGTACATGGCGCATCTTTACGCGAGCAGGTAAAATTTCGGTCATAAAATCGCTCAACCCACCAGATCGCTGGTCAGGAGAATGAAATGACTGATGCCATTAAAAAATGCAGTGCGACCGAAACAGCAGCCTGCTGTTGTGTTGATGTGGGCACGGTAATGGATAATACCGATTGCACCGCCAGCTGGTCGGAGTGGTTTGCTCAGCGTGCCGATGCGGAAGCCAAATTAGCGCTCCTCACCGAACGTGCACGTGAAGTTGAATCGGAACCCTGTGTGATTGAGTCGCGCTTCAGTGAAGTGGATCAGGGTATGCAGCTGGATATCGATTTTACTTTCAGCTGCCAGGCTGAAACGTTGATTTTTCAGCTCGGTTTGCGTTAAGTCTCATAACGCCGCGTTAATGCGGCGTTTTTCATTTTCGTGTCTCCCTTCGCACTTTTTCCTTTCCGGTATTGGCGGCTCACCCGCTTGTGGTTAACACTGATCAGGTCAGACCTCTTCAGGCAATGATGCCACAGTCCCAGCCACAGGTGAGAACAATGAGCAAAGCGCAGCCGCTGCTGACGCGTGATGGTGAACGCATCGCAATAACCCACGGGTTACGCACCCCTTTTTTGCGCCAGGCGACCGGCTTTCATGGCATTCCCGCCATTGAGCTGGGGCGGATGGTAATCAGCGAATTAATGGCGCGCAGTGAACTGCCGGCTGAGGTAATCGAGCAACTGGTCTTTGGTCAGGTGGTGCAGATGCCGGAAGCGCCGAACATTGCGCGTGAGATTGTACTGAGCAGCGGCCTTGATGTGCACACCGATGCCTATAGCGTCAGCCGTGCCTGCGCCACCAGTTTCCAGGCGGTAGCGAATGTGGCAGAAAGCCTGCTGGCTGGCACGATTTCTGCTGGCATTGCCGGAGGCGCAGACTCCTCTTCAGTGCTGCCAATCGGCGTCAGTAAAACACTGGCCCGCGCGCTGGTGGATCTCAATAAAGCCCGCAGCCTTGGGCAAAAACTGCACATCCTTAAACGTCTGCGTCCGCGCGATCTGCTGCCGGTGCCGCCCGCGGTGGCCGAGTATTCAACCGGCCTGCGCATGGGTGACACCGCCGAGCAGATGGCAAAGAGTCATAGCATCACCCGTGAGGCACAGGATGCGCTGGCGCTGCGATCTCATCAGCATGCCGCCCGCGCCTGGCAATCCGGGGTACTCAATCAGGAAGTGATGGCAGCCTTTGTGCCGCCGTGGAAAACCGCTATCGACCAGGACAATAACGTCCGCATGAACGCCAGAGCAGAGGATTATGCCCGCTTACGCCCGGCGTTTGATCGTCAGCACGGCAGCGTCACGGCGGCCAACAGCACGCCACTCACCGACGGTGCGGCCGCCGTGATTCTGATGCGCGAAGGCCGCGCCCGTGAACTCGGTGTCACGCCGCTGGGCTATCTGCGCAGCTACGCGTTTACCGCGATTGGTGTACAGCAGGATATGCTGCTGGGCCCGGCGTACTCCTCCCCGCTGGCGCTGGATCGCGCCGGGATTACGCTGTCCGATCTGACGCTAATCGATATGCACGAAGCGTTTGCGGCCCAGACGCTGAGCAATCTGCAACTGTTTCGCGACGAGCGCTTTGCCCGTGAGGTGCTCAATCGTCCGCATGCGCTGGGCGAAGTGAATGAAGAGCGCTTTAACGTGCTGGGTGGTTCAATCGCCTATGGTCATCCTTTTGCTGCCACGGGCGCGCGTATGATCACCCAGACGCTGAATGAATTACGCCGTCGCGGTGGCGGGTTAGGACTGGTCACAGCGTGTGCGGCGGGCGGTCTGGGTGCGGCAATGGTTCTGGAGGCCGAATAATGGAGCAGAATGCGTTTCACCTGAAGATGCGACTGGATCACGTTGGCATCATTACAATCGATGTCCCTGGCGAGAAGATGAACACCCTGAAAGCAGAATTTGCCGGGCAGATTACCGCCATCATTGCGGAGGCGCGACGCGATCCTCAGCTGGCAGGACTGGTGCTGATTTCTGGCAAAGCGGACAACTTTATCGCGGGCGCCGACATCAGCATGATTGATCGCTGTCAGAGCGCGCAGGAAGCCGAAGCGCTGGCAAAACAGGGGCAGGAAGTGATGGCTGCGCTTGATGCGCTGCCATTCCCGGTAGTGGCCGCAATCCATGGTGCCTGTCTGGGCGGCGGGCTGGAACTGGCGCTGGCCTGCGATGCGCGCATCTGCTCGCTTGATGATAAAACCCGTCTCGGATTACCGGAAGTGCAACTCGGCTTACTGCCCGGCTCCGGTGGCACTCAGCGACTGCCGCGGTTAATTGGCGTGCAGCAGGCGCTGCCGCTGATTCTGACCGGCAAAACGCTGCGGGCGAAACAGGCACGTAAGCTGGGAGTGGTCGATGACGCGGTACCTCAGGCGATTTTGCTGGAGACGGCTATCGCACGGGTGAAAAAGGGCAAAGTCAGCGGTCGAACGCTGCCGCTGCGCGACCGTCTGCTGCACGGTCCGGTGGGTCGTCAGGCGCTGTTTGCGCTTGCGACCCGGCAGACTGCAGCCAAAACTCAGGGTAACTATCCGGCAGCAAACCGCATTATTGAGGTGGTGCGCATCGGGCTGGAGCAGGGCAGCCGGGCCGGACATGATGCTGAAGCGCGTGCCTTCGGTGAACTGGCGATGACGCCGGAATCTGTTGCTTTGCGCGGGATCTTTTTCGCGACCACCGCCATGAAGAAGGAGCGGGGTGGTGAGGCGGAACCCGCTGCGGTGAAGCGTGTCGCGATTCTCGGCGGCGGTCTGATGGGCGGTGGCATCGCCAGCGTCACCGCAATCAATGCCGGGTTGCCGGTGCGCATCAAAGATATCAGCCTGGAAGGCGTTAACCATGCGTTGAAAACCAGCTGGGAACTGCTGAGCAAAAAGGTCAAACGACGCCAGCTCACTCCGGCACAGCGTCAGCAGCAGATGGCCCGGATCACGGGCGGCATCGATTATCAGGGTTTCTCACAGCGCGATGTGGTGATCGAAGCCGTGTTCGAAGATTTAGCACTCAAGCAGCAGATGGTCAGCGAAGTGGAAGCCCACTGTCAGCCGCATACGCTGTTTGCTTCTAACACCTCTTCGCTGCCGATTGAAGAGATTGCCGCCAAAGCACAGCGTCCGCAGAACGTCATCGGGCTGCACTACTTCAGCCCGGTCGATAAAATGCCACTGGTGGAAGTGATTCCCCATCTGAACACCTCCGCCGCAACGGTAGTAACGATTGTGGCGCTGGCACGCAGCCAGGGCAAAACGCCGATAGTGGTGGCGGACAAGCCTGGCTTCTATGTTAACCGCATCCTGACACCTTATATAAATGAAGCGATGCGTTGCCTGCTGGAGGGCGAGCCGATTGACCATATTGATCGGGCGCTGGTGAAGGCTGGTTTTCCGGTCGGTCCGATTCAGCTGCTGGATGAGGTAGGCATCGACGTCGGCAGCAAAATCAGTCCCATCCTGCATCAGGCTTATGGTGAACGCTTTGCCGCGCCCGCTGCTTTTGATGCAGTGCTGAAAGATGGCCGCAAGGGTCGTAAAAACAGCAAAGGCTTCTATCGCTATGACCAGCCGCGCTGGCAGCGTAAAAAGCCGGACACCTCACTGTATACGTTGCTGAAGGTCACGCCGCAGGCCAGGCAGAGCGAAGCGCAGATTGCGGAACGCTGCATGATGATGATGCTGAACGAGGCGGCACGCTGCCTTGATGAGCAGGTCATTCGCTGTGCCCGCGATGGCGATATCGGTGCAGTGTTTGGTATCGGCTTTCCGCCTTTCCTGGGGGGGCCGTTCCACTATATGGACAAACTGGGTGCGGCGGAGGTGGTCAACCGATTAACCCGCCTCACGCAGCAGCATGGCGAGCGATTTACGCCCTGCGAAGCACTGATTGAAGCGACCAGGAAGTAGACGAAATTTTACATTTCTGCTGTAAATGGAATAACCAATCCGATTCAGCGGGTTAGAAAAGCGCCGCCAGAGTGTGCGGCGCAGCATGATTCTGAGAAGCGCTTATTTAATAAACAACCGGTTGACTATACTGAAGCCATTAGGGTAAAACACAGCGTTCATTCGCAGAGTGAAGAGTCAGGCGCCAGGCGTCGGGCGATGTCGACAAACAACAGCGGTGCTTTATGCAAGTTTTTATCATGCGTCACGGCGATGCGGCTCTGGAAGCAGCCAGTGATTCAGTCAGGCCTTTAACCTTATGTGGCTGCAATGAATCACGCCAGATGGCCAACTGGCTCAACAGCCAGACGCCGGACATAGAGCGTGTCCTGGTGAGTCCCTATTTACGCGCGCAGCAAACCCTCGCGACCGTGCGTGAAGCTTTTCCACTGCCGGAAAACCAGGATGTTCTGCCGGAGTTAACGCCGGGCGGCGATCCGGAAATGGTCGGGTGCTATCTGCAGACCCTGGCAAATGAAGGCGTGAAATCGGCGCTGGTGATCTCTCACTTACCGCTGGTGGGGTATTTAGTCTCTGAACTGTGCCCGCAGGAAGCCCCCCCTATGTTTGCCACTTCCGCTATTGCCTGCGTGGAATTCGATCCGGCACAGCATGCCGGTAAACTCCTGTGGCAGGTTAGTCCCAAAAAGCTGGCGAAAGCGATCTGACGTCTGTGGGCCGATCCTCCGGCCCCTTTCAGGGCAACTCAGGCGGTTGCCACTCCTCAATCTCAATCAAAACCAGCAGTGCGGCATCACCGCCAAACAGCTTCGGTGCCTGGTGAAAAGCCATCACCCACGGGTGCTGGGCCAGCCACAGCGGCGTCTGCTGCTTCAGAATATGCTTTCCATGACCGGTCATGACGCTGGCGCAGAACAGATGTTCACGGCGGCAGGCGGCGATCAGTGCGCCCAGTTCCTGCTTGGCCTGCTGCTGCGTTAAGCCATGCAGATCGAGGAAAATCTCCGGCGTATAGTCGCCACGACGCAGTTTTTTCAGCTCAAAGTGGCTGACATCGGCGCGCACATAACGGGTGGCCCCTTCGGTGGAGAGCAGCGGCTGAAACTCATCCGAAAAGTAATGGCTGTTGTCCGCCTGCTCTGAAAGCAGACGTTTTACCGGCAGTTCGCGGGTTTTAACCGGTAATTTGTGCACGAAAGTATCTTGTTTCAACTGACGTGTGCCAGTCATTAACTGTCGGAACAGCGCCTGGTCATCCGGGCTTAAGGGTGTTTTTTTACTCATGACGGGTCAGTTATCTAAGAAAAGTCTGCTACACAGCATAGGCGATACCTTACCGATTAATGTCATTAAATGTCAGCTTTTTCACCTTGCTGCGCTGAATTCTCCCCGGCTTCATGGCACACTACTGGCCGATTTAGCAAAAGGCCTGCGGAGGGCTACGTGGACAAAATTTTCGTCGATGAGGCAGTGAACGAACTGCACACCATTCAGGACATGCTGCGCTGGGCGGTAAGCCGCTTTTCCGCTGCCGGAATCTGGTACGGACATGGCACAGACAATCCCTGGGACGAAGCCGTTCAACTGGTCCTGCCGTCACTCTGGCTGCCGCTGGATATTCCTGAAGACATGCGCAGTGCGCGTCTCACCGCCAGCGAACGTCTGCTGATCGTTGAGCGTGTCATCCGTCGTGTTAACGAGCGTATTCCGGTTGCTTATCTGACCAATAAAGCCTGGTTCTGCGGGCACGAATTCTTTGTCGATGAGCGCGTGCTGGTACCGCGTTCACCGATTGGCGAGCTGATTGAGAACCGCTTTGCCGGTCTGGTCAGCACACCACCGCGTCATATTCTGGATATGTGTACCGGTAGCGGCTGTATCGCGATTGCCTGCGCTTATGCCTTCCCGGAAGCCGAAGTGGACGCCGTGGATATCTCCACCGGTGCGCTGGCGGTAGCCGAACAGAACATTGAAGAGCATGGACTCATCCACCAGGTGACGCCGATTCGTGCTGACCTGTTCCGCGAACTGCCACAGCTGAAATATGATCTGATCGTCACCAATCCGCCGTACGTTGATGCGGAAGATATGGACGATCTGCCGAACGAATATCGCCACGAACCGGAGCTGGGTCTGGCGGCGGGCAGCGACGGCCTGAAGCTGGTGCGCCGCATTCTGGCCTGCGCGCCCGACTATCTTAGCGAGCAGGGCGTACTGGTCTGCGAAGTGGGCAACAGCATGGTGCACATGATCGAGCAGTATCCCGATGTGCCCTTTACCTGGCTGGAATTCGACAACGGCGGCGACGGCGTCTTCACGCTGACGCGCCAGCAGATTGTCGACGCACAACACCATTTCTCTTTTTACAAAGACTAAAAGTGGGGCGAAGCCTCGCCCGCCGAACTCTGACAAGGAAACAGCATGGCCGGAAACAGCATCGGGCAATTTTTTCGAGTAACGACCTTTGGCGAGTCCCACGGTCTGGCACTGGGCTGTATCGTTGACGGTGTGCCGCCAGGCATCCCGCTGACTGAAGCAGATATTCAGCATGACCTCGATCGCCGCCGTCCGGGCACGTCGCGCTATACCACGCAGCGCCGCGAGCCGGATCAGGTGAAAATTTTGTCCGGTGTCTTTGAGGGTGTGACCACCGGCACCTCGATCGGCCTGCTGATTGAGAACACCGATCAGCGCTCGCAGGATTACGGTGCCATCAAAGATCTCTTCCGTCCGGGCCATGCTGATTACACCTACGAGCAGAAATATGGTCAGCGCGACTATCGTGGCGGTGGTCGCTCATCGGCGCGTGAAACCGCGATGCGCGTGGCGGCTGGTGCGATTGCCAAGAAATATCTGCAGATGAAACACGGTGTCGTGGTACGTGGCTATCTGTCACAGATTGGTGATGTCGCCTGTGAGCTAAAAGACTGGAGCATCGTGGAAGAGAACCCGTTCTTCTGCCCGGATGCCGACAAGCTCGAGGCGCTGGATGAACTGATGCGCGGCCTGAAAAAAGAGGGCGACTCCATCGGTGCCAAAGTCACGGTTATGGCAGACAACGTGCCGCCAGGCCTGGGCGAGCCGGTCTTTGACCGACTGGATGCCGATCTGGCGCACGCGCTGATGAGTATCAATGCGGTGAAAGGCGTCGAAATTGGCGACGGCTTTGCGGTGGTTAACCAGCGCGGCAGTCAGCACCGTGACGAGATCCGCCACGATGGTTTCCAGAGCAACCACGCCGGCGGCATTCTGGGCGGCATCAGCAGCGGGCAGACCATCAGCGCTAATCTGGCGATGAAACCAACCTCCAGCATCACCGTGCCAGGTAAAACCATTACCCGCGACGGCGAAGAGGTTGAGATGATCACCAAAGGTCGCCACGATCCCTGCGTCGGGATCCGCGCTGTGCCGATCGCCGAGGCGATGATGGCGATCGTCCTGATGGATCATCTGCTGCGCCAGCGGGCGCAGAACGGTGACGTCAACAGCTCTGTACCGCGCTGGTGATGGCATGAAGGCTATTTTGCTTACGCTGAGTGCGCTGCTGATCAGCGCCTCCAGCCTGGCCGCAACGCCGTGGCAACAGATTCAGCAGCCGATCAGTGGCGCACCGCAGTCAATTGGTGGCTTCGCCAACGGCTGTATCGTCGGCGCACAGGCACTGCCGCTGAATTCACCGCACTATCAGGTGATGCGTCAGGATCAGCGGCGCTACTTCGGCCATCCCGATCTGATTCAGTTTATTCAGCGGCTCAGCACCCAGGTGCATAATCTGCAACTGGGTAACGTGCTGATTGGCGATATGGGCATGGCGGCCGGCGGACGCTTCAGCAGCGGTCACGCCAGTCACCAGACCGGGCTGGATGTCGATATCTGGCTGCAACTGCCAAAAACACGCTGGAGCGCGCAGCAGTTGCTGAAGCCGCAGCCGCTGGATCTGGTCGGGCCGGGTGACAAAAATGTGATTGCCCGCCACTGGCAGCCGGAAATTGACAGCCTGATCAAACTCGCGGCGAAAGATGACGATGTTACGCGCATCTTCGTTAATCCGGCGATTAAAAAGCAGCTTTGTGCTGATGCGGGTAACGATCGCGACTGGCTGCGGAAAGTGCGCCCGTGGTTCGCGCATCGTGCCCATATGCATGTGCGACTGCGCTGCCCGGCGGGCAGTATCGGCTGTGAAGATCAGCCTGCACCGCCAGCTGGCGATGGTTGTGGCGCCGAGTTGCAGAGCTGGTTCCTGCCGAAACAGCCTGGGTCAGGCGCACCGGTGAAACGTGAGCCGCCGCCATTACCGCCTGCCTGTCAGGCTCTGCTGGATAAACATCTACTGTAAGGGATTCCATGGAGTGGTTTGTTGTCAGCCCGCTGCTGGTCGGGCTGCTGTTTTTAATCGCCATGCTGGCTGGTTTTATTGACTCCATCGCCGGTGGCGGGGGGTTACTGACGGTACCTTCACTGCTGGCAGCGGGCCTCTCTCCGGCGCAGGCGCTGGCGACCAATAAACTGCAATCGGTCGGCGGCTCGTTTTCCGCAAGCCTCTACTTTGTGCGGCGCGGTGCGGTCAATCTGAATGAGCAGTGGCTGAACATCGCCATGACGCTGCTGGGGTCCATTCTGGGCGCGATACTGATTCAGCGCCTGCAGGCTGACTTCCTGCGCCAGATGCTGCCGCTGTTTTTGATCGCGATTGGCCTGTGGTTCCTGCTGATGCCAAAACTGGGCGAAGTCGATCAGGCGCGCCGCCTGCATGGCCTGCCTTATGCGCTGGTGGGCGGCGGGGCAGTAGGATTTTATGACGGATTTTTCGGGCCGGGCGCAGGCTCGTTCTATGCGCTGGCTTTCGTTACCCTCTGCGGCTACAACCTGGCCAAAGCGACCGCGCATGCCAAGGTACTCAACTTCACCTCAAACATGGGCAGCCTGCTGTTCTTTATGTTCGGCGGCAAAGTGGTGTGGGGAACCGGTCTGATCATGATGCTCGGTGCCTTCTGTGGTGCGCGTCTGGGCGCACGGCTGGTGCTGAGCCGCGGACAGAAACTGATCCGCCCGATGGTGGTGATTGTTTCTGCCGTCATGAGCATTAAATTATTGTGGGATAGCCACGGCAGCGAAGTTATGGCCTGGCTTGCCACGCTGCATTCGTAACCTGAAACGCGATACCGTCATGAACCCGACCCATCATTATGAACAGCTGATCACGCTGTTTGATCGCTGCTTCAGCGATGAATTTCAGACCCGCCTGATTAAAGGCGACGATGAACCGATCTATCTTCCTGCTGATGCGGAGTCGCCGTGGAACCGTGTGGTCTTTGCCCACGGCTTTTACGCCAGCGCCCTGCATGAGATCTCTCACTGGTGCATTGCCGGTGAAGCACGCCGCAAACTGGTCGATTTTGGCTACTGGTACTGCCCGGATGGCCGCGATGCGCTGACCCAGAGTCAGTTTGAAGCGGTTGAAGTGAAGCCGCAGGCACTGGAGTGGATGTTTTGTATGGCGGCAGGCTTTCCCTTCAACGTGAGTTGTGACAATCTCGACGGAGATTGTGAGCCGGATCGCATTGCGTTCCAGCGTAAAGTGCATGCTCAGGTCATGAGCTATCTGACGTCGGGCATTCCCGACCGTCCCGCGCGTTTTATTACCGCTCTGGCGGAATTTTATGGCAGGCCTTCACTCACCGCGTCGCAGTTTCCCTGGCCGGACGATCTGTGATGCAGGAAGGCATTATTAATAGAGGAATTGAGATGATCGCAGAATTTGAAGCGCGTATTCTGGCCCTGATTGACGACATGGTCGAGCATGCCAGTGACGATGAGCTGTTCGCCAGCGGTTATCTGCGCGGGCATCTGACACTGGCTGTGGCCGAAGTGGAGCAACTGGGCGAACATACGCCAGAAGCGCTGCAGATTCAGGTCTCCCGCAGCCTGCAAAATGCTATCGCTGCCGGAGAACTTTCACCGCGCGACCAGGCATTAGTGGTCGGAATGTGGGACAATTTGTTTGTTCAGGCACGCCAGCTCTCCGCATAACGTTGCAGGGCGGCGTGCCGCCCTCAGCATCGGCTAAACTGCTTTTCCCTTCAGTAATTTCCTCACCCAGTAACGATTCGGATTAAGCGCTGCCAGCGTACTCGCGTCCAGCGGCTGCGGCTCGCCCGTCAGCTGGGCTGCCAGCACTTCGGCTGCCAGCGGCGCACTGCACAGGCCGCGCGATCCCAGCGCACCAAACAGATACAGGCCCGCCAGATCGGGTGCATCAGCGATATCGTGACTTGCGGCCAGCTGAGCCGGTAAATCAGCGTACTGCAGAAGCGTAGCGTCATAATCCGGCACGCCGCCCACCATCGGCAGGTGATCCCGCGTGGCGCAGCGCACACCCATTCTCGCCTCGCCGCTACTGACATCCACGCTCTCTGCCCAGCGACGGTCAGGCAGGCAATCCAGCAGTCGGCTGCGGTTCTCCTGCTGATCCTCTTCCCGGTAATTCGTTGCGGTATCGCCACGATGATAGCTGGCACCAATACAGTGGGTGCCGAACTGCGGGCTGACGGGCGTCAGATAGCCGTCGTAACAGAGCACGGTCTGCAGCGCGTCGAGGCCCGGGGTTGACGGAACATGGCTCACCTGACCGGCCACCGGATAGGTCGGCAGCGGGGCGCTCTGCGCAACGTCGGCAATCGCATGTCCGTTAGCCAGCACCACCGTCGGATGACGGACCGCCGGGCGATCGCTGAACGTCAGCGTCCAGTGATCATCATCCCGTGAAAGGCTGCTCACCCTGTGCAGCCAGTGAATGCGTAAGCCCTGGGTTTCGCCATAAGCCAGCATCGCGGTGGTCAGCTCGGCCGGTGAGAGCCAGCCACCTTCAGGGTAGAAAATGCCGCTACAGCCATGGTCAACATTCGCCAGTTTCTCCGCCTCTGCGACATCCACGCCACGAGCGATGGATTCGGGCAAACCCATCGCCAGCATCTGATCAATCTTCTTACGGCTTTTCTCATCCCAGCCCAGTTGAAGCACGCCGCTCCAGTGATGCTCATAGGTGACGGTTAACTGATCGTAGAGCCGACGGGCGAAGCTGAAGGCTGCCGGGAAAAAGGTGGCGAGCGCCGGGTCGTGCTGATTGAGCAGCGGATAGAGCGCGCCCTGACGATTACCGGACGCGCCCAGCGCGGGGGCTTCGTCGGCACAGTAAAGGGTGACCCGCCAGCCACGACGTAGCAGCGCCAGCGCTAAAGTGGCACTGGCGACGCCGCCGCCAATCAGGGCAACATCACGCTGCTCCGCAGATTGACGATGATACCAGGGCTGCGGGCTGGGTAACGGAGGCGCATCCTGCAATGGTCCGCACAGCATTTCGCGCTTCGGTCCAAATCCCTTGCGGCGGATGACGGTAAAGCCCGCCTCCTGCAGACCCCGCCGGACGATGCCTGCGGCGGTAAAGGTCGCGAAGGTCCCTTGTGGACGCGCCAGCTTTGCCATCATGCCGAACAGTTCCGGCGTCCACATATCCGGGTTCTTCGACGGCGCGAAGCCATCCAGGAACCAGGCATCCACCTGACGATGCAGGCTCTCATCCAGCTCTCCCATCAGCTGGTTAATATCGCCGAGCCACAGGTCGAGCGTGATGCGTCCGCCGTCAAACAGCAGGCGCTGACAGCCGGGCAGGGCCGCAGGCCACTGCGCCTGCAGCGCTTCGGCCCAGGGAGCCAGTTCCGGCCAGTGCTGCTGCGCAGCAGCCAGGTCTTCACGGGTTAACGGAAATTTCTCAAAGCTGATGAAGTGCAGACGTTTTAACGTGGTATCGGGCTGTTCGCGCTGAAACGCATCGAACGCCTGCCACAGCGTCAGAAAGTTGAGGCCAGTGCCAAAACCGCTTTCCGCCACGATCAGTAGATCGCGCGGATGCTCTGCAAAACGCTGGGGAAAACCGTTGCCGCCAAGGAAGACATAGCGTGTCTCTTCCAGACCATTGTCATTAGAGAAATAGACGTCGCCAAACGCTCGGGAAACAGGTGTACCCTGTTCATTCCAGTTCAGCTGTGCATGTTCAACCGGGGTTAATTTCACGGTAAAGGCTCGTTTTTCAGGCAGTGGCGCGATTCTAACGACCCACGTGACATGACGCAAATTTACAAAAGGAAATAGCTGATCGGACTTGTTCGGCGTACAAGTGTACGCTAGAGTGCATGCCAATTAAGAAGAAGTGGATGAGGAAGATTGAATGAAACGTGCTGTGATTACTGGCTTAGGGATCGTTTCCAGTATTGGTAATAACCAGCAAGAGGTGCTGTCATCTCTGCGTGAAGGACGCTCTGGCATCACCTTTTCTGAAGAGATGAAAGATTCCGGCATGCGTAGTCACGTCTGGGGTAACGTTAAATTAGATACCACCGGCCTCATCGATCGCAAAGTTGTGCGTTTTATGAGTGATGCGTCCATCTATGCTTATCTTTCCATGGAAGAAGCGATTAAAGATTCCGGCCTCACCACTGAAATGTATCAGAGCAACCCACGCGTGGGTCTGATTGCGGGTTCAGGCGGCGGTTCTCCACGCTTCCAGGTGTTTGGCGCGGATGCGATGCGCAGCCCACGCGGCCTGAAAGCGGTTGGCCCCTATGTGGTCACCAAAGCGATGGCATCTGGCGTTTCTGCCTGCCTCGCCACGCCATTCAAAATTCATGGCGTAAACTACTCGATTAGCTCCGCCTGTGCCACCTCTGCGCACTGTATCGGTAATGCCGTTGAGCAGATTCAGCTCGGCAAACAGGATATCGTTTTTGCGGGCGGCGGCGAAGAGCTGTGCTGGGAAATGGCCTGTGAGTTCGACGCCATGGGCGCGCTCTCTACCCGTTACAACGACACGCCAGAGAAAGCGTCACGTACTTATGACAATGAGCGCGACGGCTTTGTTATCGCCGGTGGCGGCGGCATGGTGGTGGTTGAAGAGCTGGAGCATGCGCTGGCACGTGGTGCGCACATCTATGCCGAAATCGTTGGTTACGGCGCGACGTCAGACGGTGCAGATATGGTTGCCCCATCAGGTGAAGGCGCAGTGCGCTGCATGAAGATGGCGATGAACGGTGTCGATACGCCAATCGACTATCTGAACAGCCACGGAACCTCTACTCCGGTAGGTGATGTGAAAGAGCTGGGTGCGATTCGTGAAGTGTTTGGCGATAACACGCCTTATATTTCAGCGACTAAAGCGATGACCGGCCACTCACTGGGTGCCGCTGGTGTGCAGGAAGCGATCTACTCGCTGCTGATGCTGGAGCATGGTTTTATTGCGCCAAGCATCAACATCACCTCGCTGGACGCGGCTGCAACCGGTATGAACATCGTCACTGCGCCGATGGAAAAAGAGCTGACCACCGTGATGTCTAACAGCTTTGGTTTCGGCGGCACCAACGCCACCCTGACCATGCGTAAATATCAGGCATAATCATTACGTCAGTACGCTGAAGGGCCGGCTTGCCGGCCCTTTTTGTTTTTCAGCTCCTCTGCGTGACCTCGTTTACCCCTCGGTATTAAGCCTCCCGCAGCAGCAGCCGCAGCAAGGTATCGCATCCTGCCACAATCTCGTCAGGCGTCAGCGCGGCAAAGCCCAGTATCCAGCCTTGCTGCGACACTGATCCTGCATAGAGCGGACTGAGACGCGGCAGCAGCAAACCCTCTTGTGCCGCCAGCGCGGTTAAGCGCGCTTCATCCTTCTGCAATTTCACCGTCAGCTGTAATCCACCGCCGCTGGCTATCGGCGTGAGCCATGGCGAGAGCCGCTGCTCAATCTGCTCAAGTAACCGATCGCGACGGCTGCGATAGAGCTGACGCATCAGCCGCAGATGGCTGGCGAAATGTCCCTGCTGCAGGAAGGCGGCAGTGACGGCCTGTGGCAGCAGGGCGCTATGCCCATCGAGCACGCTGCGTGCCTGACCAATGGGCGTAATCAGCGCAGGCGGCACCACCATCCATGCCAGACGCAGAGAGGGAAAAAGCGACTTCGAGAAGGTGCCCAGCGTGATCACCCGCTGTTGGCGATCCAGTCCCTGCAGCGCAGGAACAGGCCGTTCGTCGTAATGAAACTCACTGTCGTAGTCATCTTCGATTAACCAGCACTGGTTGCGCTGCGCCCAGTCGAGCCATGCCAGACGCCGGGGCAGGCTGAGCGTGACGCCGGTTGGATAATGATGCGAGGGCGTCAGATACATCAGCTTCGGATTGCCGCTGGCAGGGATAGCACCTTCGGCATCGACCGCAATCCCGTGCACCTGTGCACCTGCGGCCATAAAGGCATTACGTGCTCCGGGATAGCCTGGTTCCTCCATCCATACCTCATCACCAGGATCGACGAACATCATCGCCAGCAACTGCAGCGCCTGTTGTGAACTGGTCAGAATGATGACCTGCCCCGGCTGGCACGTTACGCCTCGTGAGAGCGCCAGATAATCAGCGAGTGCGCTGCGCAACGGCAGATAGCCGCAGGGATCGCCGTATCCCATTGCCGCGCTGCCCAGTGAACGCTGCACGCTGTTGCTCAGGCGCCGCCAGGTATCGTGAGGAAAAGCGCGTAACTCCGGTGAACCGGCGGCGAATGCGTGCGGAAAAGGGGGATCCTGACAGCCGCCGGTTGCCAGCACCTGCTGGCCCCGCGCCGAAAAGCGGGCGGGCTGAGGCCGTACCGGTGCGGATAGGGGACTGGCAGGGATAACGATAGCGACAAAAGTTCCTCGGCCGGTTTCGCGTCGCAGGTAGCCCTCACTCTCCAGCTGGCCGTAGGCCGCTTCTACCGTCACACGAGACACCTGCAGATCCTGCGCCAGCTGCCGGCTGGAGGGTAATTGCTGACCGGCGTGCAGATGGTGCCGGTTGATCGCCAGCCGCAGGGTAGAGCAGAGCCGCTCACGCACGCCGCCACTGGCCTGGTGCTGGAAAAGTTGTAACAGTGGTGAAGGCATATGGGTCTTAACCCTGCTGGATAATGGGTATCAGTAAGCAGTCCACTTTGCCGTAAACTGCGACTTCACCACAACAGGAGAATCGCTATGTCATCGGTTTTACAGATTCCGGCCGCCACGCCGCAGCAAAGCCTCGACTATCTGCAGGCAAAACTCGCTTATTACACCGACGCCTGGGATCTGGCGGAAGATCTGGCCCGTCAGGCACCAGAAATTGTGGTGATCGATGCGCGTGCCCCGGAGGCTTATCGCGCCGGTCATATCTGCGGCGCGATAAACTTTCCGCATCGCGGGATGGACACCACCACGACGGCGCGGCTTGACCGCAGCAAAGTGTTTGTCACCTATTGTGACGGCATTGGCTGTAACGGGTCGACGAAAGCGGCCTGGAAACTGGCATCGCTGGGATTTCAGGTGAAGGAGTTAATTGGCGGGCTGGATTTCTGGAAACGTGACGGTCATCCGCTGACCTGGGGTGATGCAGCGGGCGAATGGCCTGCCGCCGCGCCCATAGCATCCTGCGGCTGCTGACTCAGAGTACCAGCCAGAGTAAAAGGGTGATGACAACCAGTGCGACAAAGAATCCCAGCAGGGGACGCTGCGCCAGCGGCTGTATCGCGGGCGGCAGCGATGCAACAAACGGCGACCAGATTGGCTGAGGTTTAATCTCGCTGGGTGCCAGCGGCTGCTCGAGAAGTTTTTCTGCCCGGTCAGCGCGACGGCTGAACAGGAAGTTCAGCAGATCCTGCGTCTGTGCCGTAGTCAGAACCATTTGCGACGTCACCTGAAAACGCTGCTGGCTGTAATCCTCCAGCTGCTGCCGTTCCTGCTGATCGAGCGGCTGCTTCAGGGACGCTTCCAGCAGTTGCAGCGTCGGTGCACTGTGCTGACTCAGCGTCTGACGTACCTGCAGGTATTGTGTCAGCAGCGGGAAGTGGCGTGAGGGAATCGGGTCGCCGCTGGTCAGATTCACCAGTTTCAGCGCCGCCGACCACAGCTTACCGGTGGATTCGCCGGTGGCGGCGGCCAGACGCACCACCTGCTGATTCAGGGTATGGTGCTCGGCAGGCAGCAGCGTGCGATCGCTGACGCGGATCTGCTGCGGCTGGGGAATTGTCATCTGGCCGTTCTGCAGCATCGTCAGCACCTGGCGCAGCTGATCCTGGCTCAGCGCGCTCAGAACGGTCTGACCAAACTGCTGACGGATAAAATCGCTGACGGCCTGGCGGTTATTACCTTTCGGCAGCAGCTCGGTGAGCTGAGTCATCAGCTGGCGGGTGCCATGCCCGTTCTGCGCCTGCGTCAGGCGACTATTCAGATACTGTTCTGCCGCCGGAAAATGACGCGACTGTAACTCGGCTTCACTCTTTACACCCACTTCATGACGGACGCCCGCCCAGAGTTCAGGCGCTTTAAGATTGCTGAGCGATAAGATACGCACGATCAGGCGCTCTAGCGTCGTGCGCTGGGCAGGGGAGAGAGGTTGTTCGCCCGCCACAGAACCGTGACGGGGCACGCCGGTTTGCGGATTGACTGATGAACGATCGACCGGCGCACCGGGGCCGCTGAGAGGTTGCATGGCGGATTCCTTGGGAAAACAGAACAGCGTGGGGTGCGCCGGAAAACGAATAGGCCATGATAGCAAAACCCCCCGGGAAATCCCACGGGGGACTCGCGTTTCGGCGCGAGATTTACGCTTCAGTTGTGAACCTCAGCCGCCTTTATTTACTACTACCTTCAGCTGCATCTTTACTCACCGCAGCCATCTTCCGTCATCCGCAGAGGGTGCGATTCAGGATGGTGGCTGAGTTACCGGTTTATGCCGGGTTAAAGGTGTACGCAGCCGCTGCGCCAGTATCACACCGCCTAGCGTCAGACCCCCGCCAATCCAGTGGTAACTGTGCAGTTGTTCATGCAGAAACAGCACGGCGATCAACGCGGTGAACAGCGGCGTCAGATTCATAAAAATGCTGGTAGTGCTGGCCCCCAGGCGCTGCACGCCGTGGATCCATAAAAAGGGCGCGATGATGGAGGCGAACAGTCCGGCAAATGCCACCAGTGGCAGGTTATGCCAGTTTAGCGACACGTCTGGTGCCAGTAAAAAGCCGGGCAGCAACAGCAGTACGCCAAATACGATCTGCACATAGAGACTCTGCCAGATTGGCAGTGGCAGCGCCCAGCGTTTCGTCAGGACGCCATACAGCGCATAGGAGGTGGAAGCGGCCAGCATCATCAGTTCACCTTTTCCCATGCCGTGATTCAGCAGTTGCATCACGTCACCCTCACTGACCAGCCACACCAGCCCGCAAAAAGAGATGACACTGCCGAGCAGGATACCGAGCGTTGGCGCAATTCGCAGGATAACCACGCTCAGCAGTACGGTGAGCAGCGGGATCAGCGCGCCGATAATGCCCATAAAGAGCGCGCTGACGCTGTGCGCCGCGTAATAGGCGAGGCTCTGATAGAGCACCATGCCGAGCAGCCCAAGGATCGCCAGCCGCCAGAGGTGCGGTCTGATGATCTTACGCATGCGCCACACCCCAGGCAGCACAAAGGGGGTCAGCACCAGCAGCGCCAGCAGCCAGCGATAGAAGGAGATCGCTGCCGGATCGATCGCACTGGCCGACAGTTTGCTGACAATTGAGTTGATCGACCAGATCATCACCGCAAAGAGTGGGTACAGGAAAAACATGCTGACTCTCCATACATCATCACACACCATTAATGAGGCGCAGTGTACGCTTGTCCGGATTTATCCAGATAGTTAATATCGGACAAAATGAGCAAATGAGCGGACAGAATGAGCCTGAAAGTGACCTACCAGCCGCCAGTGAATGCACCGCAGCTACGCTACTTTATGCGCTATGAACAGGCCAATGCCCGCACCGAATATCTGCCACATTCACATGCCTGGGGCCAGCTGATCATGGTGAAAAGTCACGTGCTGGAGATGCAGGTCGAGGGCGAGCGCTTGCTGACGCCCGCCGACATTCCGGTCTGGATCCCGCCAGGTCAGTTGCACAGTAGCTATAACCATCGTCAGGCGCAGTTCCGCACCTTTAATCTGGCGGCCTCGCTCTGCGCCGATTTACCCCGGCGCGCCTGTCTGATGCTGGTGGATCCCATTGCACACGCCATCATGGACGATTTCGCTGAGCAGCAAATCGAGCAACCCGCAACGGATGCGCAGTGGCGGCTGTGCGAGGTGTTGCGCGATCGCCTGCAGGTGGCGCAGGTGCAGGAGAGCTATCTGCCCACCTCGCAGGATAAATTTCTCGCACCGGTGTTACATGCACTGGAAGCGCATCCTGGCGATAACACCACGCTGGCGGGCTGGGCGGCGCGGGTCTTTACCACCGAACGGACGCTGGCGCGGCGCTGCCAGCAGCATCTGCATATGACATTTGGTGAGTGGCGGCAGCGCCTGCGGTTTCTGCGCGCCATCGTGCTGCTGGAGCAGGGAGAAAGCGTGCAGAGTATCGCCCATGAGCTGGGATACAGTTCCGCCTCGGCGCTGATTGTGATGTTCCAGCAACAGGCAGGCACCACGCCCGATCGCTACCGTGCGCGGTTAGGCTAACGCGTCGCTTTGTGCCAGAATAATTGCCTCACATGTAACAGACAGGAAAGCCGTGGTGAAAATTCTGGTCGATGAAAATATGCCTTATGCCCGTGAGTTATTCAGCCGCACCGGCGACGTGATCGCGGTGCCAGGGCGTCCGCTGCCGGTGGCTGAACTGGCCGATGCCGATGGCCTGATGGTGCGCTCTGTCACCCAGGTGAATGAATCGCTGCTGGCTGGAAAGCCGGTGAAATTTGTCGGCACCGCGACGGCGGGCACCGATCATATCGACGAGAACTGGCTGCAGCAGGCGGGCATTGCGTTCTCTGCCGCTCCCGGCTGTAACGCCATCGCGGTGGTGGAATATGTTTTCTCTGCGCTGCTGCTGCTGGCGGAGCGCGATGGTTTTGAGCTGCGTGACCGCACAGTCGGCATTGTCGGCGTCGGTAACGTTGGCGGGCGGCTGCAGAAGCGGCTGGAAGCCTGGGGCATCAAAACCCTGCTGTGCGATCCGCCACGCGCCGATCGCGGTGATGAAGGCGATTTCCTGTCACTGGAGGCGGTGACAGAGCAGGCAGATATTCTGACCTTCCACACGCCGCTGTTTAAAGACGGCCCCTACAAAAGCTGGCATCTGGCGGATGCCGCGCTGCTGATGGCGCTGAAGCCCAACACCATCCTGATCAACGCCTGTCGCGGCCCGGTCGTGGACAACGGCGCGCTGCTGGAGGTGCTGAAAATGCGCCACGACCTCAGCGTGGTGCTGGACGTCTGGGAGCCGGAGCCGGATCTCTCGCTGGCGCTGCTGGATAAGGTCGACATCGCCACGCCGCACATTGCGGGCTACACGCTGGAAGGCAAAGCACGCGGCACCACCCAGGTCTTTGAAGCCTGGTGTGACTTTATCGGTCAGCCGCAGGAGGTGCCGCTCAGCACCTTACTGCCGGAGCCGGAATTCAGTGAAATTACCCTGAATGGCCCGCTGGATCAGCCAACACTGAAACGCCTGGCGCATCTGGTGTATGATGTGCGCCGCGATGATGCCCCGCTACGTAAAGTGGCGGCGAAACCCGGCGAGTTTGATCGCCTGCGCAAGCAGTATCTGGAGCGCCGCGAATGGTCTTCGCTGCAGGTCAACTGTGATGACGCCTCAACGGCTGAGATGCTGAACCAGCTGGGCTTTAACGCAATCTACTCTCCGAAGTAACGGGCGCTGCAGGCATGGCACCGTTTTCTGCACTGAATCAGTCGGTGACCAGAAAACGCGCCTAATCCATGCCTGCCAGTGTGGCGGCAGGTTTCGGGGGGGGATAAATCTGAATCCCTGGGCGGTGAATATCACCGCCTTCTGTTTTTATGTCATTGTCTGGAGTAAACCAACATGTCTGACGGCTGGAATATTGCGCTACTTGGCGCGACAGGCGCAGTAGGGAACGCTGTACTGGAACTGCTGGCGGAACGCCAGTTCCCGGTTGGTGAATTGTATTTGCTGGCCAGCGAAAACAGCGCGGGCGAAATCAAGCGTTACGAGGGCCGCTCGGTGCGGGTCGATAATGCAGAGACCTTCGACTGGTCACAGGCGCAGCTGGCCTTTTTCGTGGCAGGCCGTGACGCCTCGGCACGTTTTGCCGATGAAGCGGCCAATGTGGGTTGTCTGGTGATCGACAGCAGTGAGCTGTTTGCGCTGGAACCTGATGTGCCGCTGGTGGTGCCGGATGTGAACCCGCAGGTGCTGGCCGATTATCGTAATCGCAACATCATCAGCGTGGCGGACAACCTGGTGAGCCAGCTGCTGACCGCAATTAAACCGCTGGTAGATGCTGCCGGGCTGAGCCGTTTACAGGTGACGAATCTGATCTCGGTTTCCAGCTACGGCAAAGTGGCGGTCGATGCGCTGGCGGGGGAAAGTGCCCGCCTGCTGAATGGTATTCCGGCTGATGAACATCACTTTGGTCGTCAGCTCGCGTTTAACCTGATGCCACAACAGGCCGACGCAGAAGGCAGCGTGGAAAGTGAACGCCGACTGATTGATCAGGTGCGCAAAGTCCTGCAGGACGAAGGCTTACCGATTGCGGTCAGCAGCGTTCAGGCCCCGGTGTTCTACGGTAATGCGCAGATTGTGCATATCGAAAATCTGCGCCCGCTCTCTGCGGAAGAAGCACGTGCCGAGCTGGCGCTGGCGTCAGATATTCGTCTGAGCGAAGAAGATGACGTGCCGACGCCGGTGACGGATGCTTCTGGCAACGGCGAACTGAGCATCGGCGCAGTGCGCAACGACTACGGTATTCCGGAGCTGCTGCAGTTCTGGTCAGTGGCGGACAACATTCGTTTTGGCGGCGCGCTAATGGCGGTGAAAACCGCTGAGAAACTGGTTCAGGAGTATCTGTAAGCATGTCCGATGGTCAGACGCAAAAACTGGCGCTCGGCATTGAGTATGACGGCAGTCGTTACTACGGCTGGCAGCGCCAGAATGAAGTCCGCAGCGTGCAGGAGAAGGTAGAGCGCGCGCTGTCGAAAGTCGCCGATCATCCGGTCAGCATTTTTTGCGCTGGCCGCACCGATGCGGGCGTGCACGGCACAGGGCAGGTGGTCCATTTCGAAACCACCTCGCAGCGGCCTGATGGTGCCTGGACACTGGGCGTCAACGCCAATCTGCCGGCAGATATTGCCGTGCGCTGGGTGAAAGCGGTGCCGGATGAGTTCCATGCCCGCTTCAGCGCCACGGCCCGACGCTATCGCTACCTGATCTACAATCAGCGTCTGCGTCCGGCGGTGCTGGCGCAGGGCGTGACGCACTTCTACCATCCACTGGATGCAGAGAAGATGCAGCGCGCCGGGCAATGTCTGTTAGGCGAGAATGATTTCACCTCATTCCGCGCGGTGCAGTGCCAGTCACGCACACCCTGGCGCAACGTGATTCACCTCAACGTGACGCGTCAGGGTCCCTACGTGATTGTGGATATTAAAGCCAACGCGTTTGTGCATCACATGGTGCGCAATATCGTGGGCAGCCTGATGGAGATAGGCTGCGGCAATAAGCCGGAGTCATGGATGGCAACGCTGCTGGCGGCGAAGGATCGGACATTAGCCGCAGCCACAGCCCGGGCAGAGGGGTTGTATCTGGTGGCGGTGGATTACCCATCTCACTTTGCGTTACCACAGCCGTTGATGGGACCGTTGTTCCTCGCGGATTAATTCACTTTCAGGACTTAAAAGGGCGCGCTATGGAGTTTCTCCATTTTCTGGTCGATTTTATTCTGCACATCGATGTGCATCTGGCCGAGCTGGTTGCACAGTACGGTATCTGGATTTACGCTATTTTGTTCCTGATTCTGTTCTGCGAAACCGGGCTGGTTGTGACGCCATTCCTGCCAGGCGATTCGCTGCTGTTTGTGGCGGGTGCACTGGCTGCACTGCCGGGTAACGATCTCAATGTGCATGTGATGGTGGCACTGTTAGTAGTGGCCGCGGTACTGGGCGATGCAGTGAACTACACCATTGGCCGCCTGTTTGGCGAGCGGTTGTTCAGTAACCCGAACTCGAAGATTTTCCGTCGCAGCCATCTGGATAAAACCCATGCGTTTTATGCCCGTCACGGCGGAAAAACCATTATCCTGGCGCGCTTTGTGCCGATTGTCCGCACGTTTGCGCCGTTTGTTGCCGGTATGGGCCACATGTCCTATCGCCACTTCGCGCTGTTCAACGTGACCGGTGCGCTGTTATGGGTACTGCTGTTCTCCTATGCCGGCTACCTGTTTGGCGATCTGCCAGTGGTGCAGGAAAACCTGAAGCTGCTGATTGTGGGCATTATCCTGGTCTCGATTCTGCCGGGTGTAATTGAAGTCTGGCGTCATCGCCGTCAGGCGAAGCAGCAGAAGCTGCCGTAAGGCTTCGCTCAGGGGTAAGACCAGATTTTTATCCACAGTCTGAACAGGTTGTGGTTTAATGAGCGACATTTACCGTCTGCTGAAGCGGTTTTCAGCAGTATCAAGACGACTGGACCAGGTCAGTTTTAAACAGAAAGGTCATCAATGAGCTGGATTGAACGCATTCTTAATAAAAGCACCACGACGCCAACGCGCAAAGCCAGCATCCCGGAAGGGGTCTGGACCAAGTGCGACAGCTGTGGCCAGGTTCTCTACCGCGCCGAGCTGGAGCGTAATCTTGAGGTTTGCCCGAAGTGTGACCACCACATGCGCATGCACGCGCGTGAGCGCCTCGGCAGTTTCCTCGATCAGGGAACGATGGTTGAGCTTGGCAGTGAACTTGAACCCAAAGATCTGCTGAAGTTTCGCGACTCCAAGAAGTACAAAGATCGTCTGGTCGCCGCACAGAAAGATACCGGCGAGAAAGATGCGCTGATCGTGATGAAAGGTCAGCTGCACAGTATGCCGGTGGTTGCGGCAGCTTTTGAATTTGCCTTTATGGGCGGTTCAATGGGCTCTGTCGTCGGTGCACGTTTTGTACGTGCAGTTGAGCAGGCGCTGGAAGATAACTGTCCGCTGATCTGCTTCTCCGCCAGCGGCGGTGCCCGTATGCAGGAAGCGCTGCAGTCGCTGATGCAGATGGCGAAAACCAGTGCGGCTCTGGCCAAAATGCGCGAGCGCGGTCTGCCCTACATTTCCGTGCTGACTGACCCGACCATGGGCGGTGTTTCGGCCAGTTTCGCCATGCTGGGTGACCTCAACATCGCGGAGCCTAAAGCGCTCATCGGCTTTGCCGGCCCACGCGTTATCGAGCAGACCGTGCGTGAAAAACTGCCGCCGGGCTTCCAGCGCAGTGAGTTCCTGATTGAGAAGGGCGCGATTGATATGATCATCCGCCGTCCGGAAATGCGCTACAAACTGGCAAGCCTGCTGGCTAAAATGATGAACCTGCCGGCACCGCTGCATGACGGTGAACCGTCCGCTCCCGCGACGACTGAATCGGAAAGCAACGAGGCCTGACAGGAGATAGAGAGGCGCGCCTGTCGCGCCTCTTACCAATGCACCGTATACCGCAGCACCAGTCTGCCAGGTATAAATAAGCAAAACGGGACATATGGACAATCTTCACCTTCCTCAAGCCACGTCGCCTTTGGCCACGTGGCTTTATTATCTTGAGCACCTGCATACTCAGGCCATCGAACTGGGTCTGGACCGTATTCGTCAGGTAGCACTTCGTCTCGACCTGCTGAAACCCGCTCCGTTTGTCTTTACCGTGGCCGGAACTAATGGCAAAGGCACCACCTGTCGCACCCTGGAAACGCTGCTGATCGCTGCGGGTTACCGCGTTGGCGTCTACAGCTCGCCGCATCTGGTGCGTTATACCGAACGCGTCCGGGTCCAGGGCAAGGAGCTGAGTGAAGCGCAGCACTGCGCCAGCTTTGCGGAGATTGAAGCCGGACGGGCTGATATTTCGCTGACCTACTTCGAATTCGGCACGCTCTCCGCGCTGAATCTGTTCCGCCAGGCGCAACTGGATGTCGTGATCCTCGAAGTCGGCCTCGGCGGACGACTGGATGCCACCAACATTGTGGATGCCGATGTCGCCGTGGTCACCAGCATTGCGCTGGATCACACCGACTGGCTGGGCCCGGATCGCGAAAGCATCGGGCGCGAGAAAGCGGGTGTCTTCCGGGCAGGGAAACCGGCAGTCGTCGGTGAACCCGATATGCCACACAGCATCGCTGTGGTCGCGCAGGAAAAAGGCGCTCAGCTGTTACAGCGCAACCGCGACTGGTCCTGGCATGCCCAGGCCGAAAGCTGGTCGCTGCGTGATGCGCAGGGCGAGCTGAACGATCTGCCACTGCCTCAGGTGCCGCTGCCTAACGCGGCGACCGCGCTGGTGGCGCTGCGGGTCTCAGGGCTTGAGGTCAGTGAGATGCAGATTCGCGCCAGCCTGCCGCTGGCGATGCTGCCAGGGCGATTCCAGACGATAAGTGAATCACCGCGCGTGATTCTGGATGTCGCTCATAACCCGCACGCGGCAGGCTATCTGGCGTCGCGTCTGGCGGCGCTGCCGAAACGCGGCAAAGTGCATGCCGTGGTGGGCATGTTGCATGATAAAGATATCGCCGGAACGCTCGCGGCATTGGCTCCAATGGTTGATGCCTGGTATTGTGCACCGCTTGACGGTCCGCGCGGTGCCAGTGCAGAGCAGCTGCTGGATGCGCTGCCGCAGGGCGAGGCCTTTGATTCGGTTGAACTCGCCTGGCAGCAGGCGCGCGAGCGGGCTGCGCCGCAGGACACTGTGCTGGTCTGTGGTTCATTCCACACGGTGGCACAGGTCATGGAATCGATTGAAACGGAGAAAGGACGTGGCAAGTAAGTTTCAGAACCGTTTAGTCGGCACCGTTATTCTGGTCGCCGTTGGCGTGATTGTGCTGCCAGGGCTGCTGGATGGTCAGAAAAAGCATTACAAAGAGGAGTTCGCCGCCATTCCGCTGGTGCCGAAACCTGACGATCAGCAGGACAGCGAAATGGTGCCGCCGGTAACCCAGTCGCTGCCCGCTCAGCCGCCGGAAGGCGCAGGCAGTGCCGTCAATAGCAGCAATGGCAATGGTAAAACCAACGCCACGGCGGAGCAGGGACGGACGCAGCCGGATGAAGAGAGCGATCCGGTCGTGGTCTCGCCGCCGCCGGTTCATCAGTCTGTGCCTGCGCAGACGGTGACGAAGCCGAAAGCGGCAGAGCAGCAGAAACCGAAGGCCACCGAGCAGCCTAAGCAGAAGCCGGTTGAACAGCAGAAGCCAAAAGTCGTGGAGCAGCCTAAACCGAAGCCGGTTGAGCAACCTAAAGCGGTTGAGCAGCCGAAGCAGGAAGAAGCGCCAAAAGCGGCAGAGACCACGGCTCCGGCGGGGCAGGCTTATGTGGTGCAGTTAGGTGCGCTGAAGAACGCCAGCAAAGTAAATGAGATTGTCGCGCAGTTGCGGCTGTCGGGCTATCGCGCCTTTACCGTGCCGTCAACGCCGGTTCAGGGGCAGATTACCCGTATCTACGTTGGCCCTGATGCTTCGAAAGCTAAAATGCAAGGCGCGGTGGGTGAACTGAAAAGCATCTCAGGACTGGGCGGTGTCGTTAAGCCGTACAGCGCCCGTTAGCGCGATGATTGGCGCTGCCGATAGCAGTAACAGGCAGCGTCTTTTGCCGGGCAGGCAGTACGCTTAACGCGCACTGCCGCATAAAATAGTGACGATTTTCAACGGCCTGTCCGGCTGAGAATCACCCGGGCGATTGCGGTTTTTTTCATCGCCTTTTTTATGGATGCAGAAAAAGAAAACCGCTACGCAAACGTTTTCTTTTTCTGTTAGAATGCGCCCCGAACTGGATGCAGGGGTGCAATTGCACTGGCGCTGGAAGAGTTCATGATCTGGATTGATTACGTCATTATTGCGGTAGTTGGTTTTTCGGCTCTGGTCAGCCTGGTTCGTGGGTTTGTCCGGGAAGCCTTATCTCTCGTTACCTGGGGATGCGCGTTTTTTGTCGCCAGTCATTACTACGCCTACCTTGCAGTCTGGTTTACAGGTTTTGACGACGAACTGGTTCGTAACGGTATTGCCATCGGTGTGCTGTTTGTGGCGACCCTGATTGTGGGCGCCATTGTGAACTACGTTATCGGCACGCTGGTGGAAAAAACCGGCCTGTCGGGAACCGACCGGGTGTTGGGCGTCTGTTTCGGGGCGTTGCGTGGTGTGCTGATCGTAGCCGCTTTGCTGTTCTTCCTTGATACATTCACTGGCTTTTCCAAAAGTCCGGACTGGCAACAGTCTCAACTCATTCCCGAGTTCAGTTATATCATCAGGTGGTTCTTTGATTACCTGAAAAGCACGTCGAGTTTTTTACCCCGGTGATGTGACCGGGTGTGCGGCTAAATGAGGAAATGACAACATGTGCGGTATTGTCGGTATCACCGGTTTCATGCCGGTCAACCAGTCGATCTATGACGCGTTAACGGTGCTCCAGCACCGCGGGCAGGATGCCGCAGGCATTTGTACTATCGATGCGCTGAAATGTTTTCGCCTGCGAAAGGCAAACGGCCTGGTCAGCGACGTTTTCGAAGCACGCCACATGCAGCGACTGCAGGGCAATATGGGGATCGGTCACGCGCGTTATCCCACCGCGGGCAGCTCCAGTGCCTCTGAAGCGCAGCCATTCTATGTAAACTCCCCGTATGGCATCACCCTGGCGCACAACGGTAACCTGACCAACGCCCATGTGCTGCGTAAGCACCTGTTTGAAAAGGGTCGCCGTCACGTTAATACCACTTCAGATTCTGAAATCCTGCTGAATATCTTTGCGCAGGAGTTAGATCGTTTTCAAAACGATCCGCTGGAAGCTGACAACATTTTTGCTGCGGTGGCTGCGGTACATCAGCAGGTTCGCGGTGCCTACGCCGTCGTAGCGATGATTATCGGCCACGGCATGGTGGCCTTCCGCGACCCTAACGGCATCCGTCCGCTGGTGCTGGGCAAGCGCGTTATCGCCGATGGCCGCACCGAATATATGGTCGCCTCTGAGAGTGTCGCGCTGGATACGCTGGGCTTTGAATTCATCCGTGACGTTGCACCGGGTGAAGCAGTTTATGTCACTGAAGCCGGCCAGCTTTCGACCCGCCAGTGTGCTGAAAACCCGAAAAGCAATCCGTGCCTGTTCGAGTATGTCTACTTTGCGCGTCCGGATTCCTTCCTGGACAAAATCTCCGTCTACAGCGCCCGTGTCCGCATGGGCACCAAGCTGGGCGAGAAAATTGCCCGCGAATGGGAAGATCTGGATATTGATGTCGTGATTCCGATTCCGGAAACCTCCACCGATATCGCGCTGGAAATCGCCCGTATTCTCGACAAGCCTTATCGTCAGGGCTTCGTGAAAAACCGCTACGTTGGCCGTACCTTTATCATGCCGGGACAGCAGTTACGTCGCAGCGCGGTACGCCGTAAGCTCAACGCGAACCGCGCTGAATTCCGTGATAAAAACGTGCTGCTGGTGGATGACTCTATCGTGCGCGGTACGACTTCAGAGCAGATTATTGAGATGGCACGTGAAGCGGGTGCAAAACGCGTTTACCTGGCCTCAGCGGCACCGGAAATTCGTTTCCCGAACGTCTACGGCATCGATATGCCGAGCGCCACGGAACTGATTGCGCACGGCCGCGAAGTGGAAGAGATTCGCCAGCTGATTAAAGCCGATGCACTGATTTTCCAGGATCTCGACGATCTGATCGAAGCGGTGCGTGAAGAGAATCCGGACATTGCACAATTTGAGTGCTCGGTGTTCAACGGCATTTACGTGACGAAGGATGTCGACCAGCAGTATCTGGAGTATCTGGAGTCGCTGCGTAATGATGATGCCAAAGCGCTTCAGCGCCAGAATGAAGTCGAAAATCTTGAGCTGCACAACGAAGGCTGATACCCATCCATAGTCGGGCAGCATAGAACAGGGCGGGAGCAATCCCGCCCTGTTTGTTTTCAGAAACCCGCTGGCCGCGTATGATGGCGCATTGGCTGACATAAGGTTGGAATATGAAACGACTCATCATTGGCATCTCTGGCGCAAGCGGGGTGATCTATGGCGTGCGCATGCTGCAGGTGTTGCAGCAGGTGGAAGAGGTAGAAACGCATCTGGTCATGAGCCAGGCGGCACGTCAGACGCTGGGGCTGGAGAGCGATTATTCGCTGCGTGATGTGCAGGCGCTGGCCGATGTGGTGCATGACGTGCGCGATATTGCAGCAAATATCTCGTCGGGATCGTTCAAAACGCTGGGCATGGCGATTTTACCCTGCTCGATGAAAACGCTTTCAGGTATTGTGCACAGCTACAGTGACTCATTGCTGACCCGTGCGGCTGATGTGGTATTAAAAGAGCAGCGTAAGCTGGTGTTGTGCGTACGCGAAACCCCGCTGCACGTCGGCCACCTGCGGATGATGACCACCGCGGCTGAACTGGGTGCCATTATCATGCCGCCCGTGCCGGCGTTTTATCATCGGCCTGAAACCATCGATCAGCTCATCGACCAGACCGTGAATCGGGTAATCGATCAGTTCGATATCGAATTACCGGAAGATCTCTTTATGCGCTGGCAGGGTGCATAAAGTTCCGCTGGCGCACTTATTTAGTGCATAAGCGCGCCTCGGATAACTCTTCGTGCATTTGACGCACCAAAAGTTAACAACGTCGCTTTTTCTCTTTTACTTCACTGCTATATTCCCCTCACAAACACAGCGTTTTCGCCTGTCTGTCATCACGTTAACGGCGTGGATAACTTGCAGAACTGGCATGAAACATGCAAATTACTTTGCGCAAACACATCACGAACCACATAACAAAAAGCACTTCACTTGAGGGTAATCTATGAAAAAGCGTGTTCTGGCTCTTTCCCTGATGCTGGGCTTAACCAGTGCTGCCAGCGTCTTCGCGGCAGTTCCGGGTTCAATCCGTATCGGCACAGATCCAACTTACCCACCGTTTGAGTCGAAAGACGCGCAAGGCAAGTTAGTGGGCTTCGATATCGACCTCGCTAACGAAATCTGTAAACGCATTCATACCCAATGTACCTACGTTGAAAGCGACTTTGATGCGCTTATCCCTTCCCTGAAAGCGAAGAAAATTGATGCCATCATCTCCTCACTTTCCATCACAGCAAAACGTCAGGAAGAGATCGCCTTCTCGGAAAAACTTTACGCCGCTAACGCGCGTTTAGTGGCACCGAAGGGATCGAAAATTCAGCCGACTATTGAGTCACTGAAAGGCAAAAACATCGGCCTGCTGCAGGGCACCACGCAGGAAACCTATGCCAATCAGAACTGGCGGCCAAAAGGGGTTAACGTCACCCCTTATGCTAACCAGGATCTGGTGTATCAGGATCTGAACGCCGGTCGTATTGATGCAGCCTTCCAGGATGAAGTGCAGGCCAGCGAAGGTTTCCTGAAACAGCCAGTCGGTAAAAACTACGCTTTCGCGGGTCCTTCGGTGAAGGATGACAAAATCTTTGGCGTCGGAACCGGGATGGGACTGCGTAAAGATGACAGCGAACTGAAAGCCGCCATCGACAAAGCCTTTGCTGACATGCGTAAAGATGGCACCTACGACAAGATTGCGAAGAAATACTTCGATTTCAATGTGTACGGCGACTAACCATCCTGTCGCTTTACCCTCTGTGTCCGTTTTACCGGGACTGAGCCGGTTCTGCCTGGTGCAGAAACCGGCTCAGTCCCGCTAATGGCGGATGGCATCTGCAACGGAGAGGTAAAGCTAAACTGCCCGTCTCGCTGGCGGGCAGCGTTTCGTTTTCACCCCACGACAGGACCCTCTCAATGCTGTATGGCTATTCTGATGTAATTCTTCGGGGCACGCTGGTGACGCTGGAGCTGGCGCTCACTTCCGTCGTGCTGGCAGTGCTGCTGGGCCTGATTGGCGCAGGCGCGAAACTGTCGCGCAGCCGGCCACTGGCGATGATTTTTGAAGGCTACACCACGCTGATTCGTGGCGTGCCAGATCTCGTACTGATGCTGCTGATCTTCTACGGTCTGCAGATTGTCCTCAACCAGGTTACCGACGCACTGGGCATGGCGCAGTTTGATATCGACCCGATGGTCGCCGGTATCATCACGCTCGGCTTTATTTATGGTGCCTATTTCACCGAAACATTCCGCGGCGCCTTTATGGCGGTGCCAAAAGGGCAGATTGAAGCGGCCACTGCGTTTGGCTTTACTGGCGCGCAGGTGTTCCGCCGCATTCTGTTTCCGGCCATGATGCGCTATGCGCTGCCGGGCATCGGAAATAACTGGCAGGTGATCCTGAAAGCCACCGCGCTGGTTTCGCTGCTGGGACTGGAAGATGTGGTGAAGGCGACGCAGCTGGCGGGGAAAAGTACCTGGCAGCCGTTCTACTTCGCCATCGTCGCCGGTGTGATCTATCTGGTGTTTACCACGCTGTCGAACGGCGTGCTGTGGTGCCTGAACCGTCGCTATACGGTCGGAGTGAAGAGGGCGAGTTATGATTGAGATTATTCAGGAATACTGGAAATCGCTGCTCTGGACGGACGGTTATCGTTTTACCGGTGTGGCGATCACCCTTTGGCTGTTAATTCTCTCAGTCACCATTGGCGGCTGTCTGGCCATTCTGCTGGCGATAGCCCGGGTTTCGCCAAACCGGTTTATCAGCTTTCCGGTCTGGCTCTTTACCTACGTATTTCGCGGCACGCCGCTCTATGTGCAGCTGCTGGTCTTCTACTCCGGCATGTATACGCTGGAAATTGTCAAAGGCACAGAACTGCTGAACGCCTTTTTCCGCAGCGGCCTGAACTGTACGCTGCTCGCCTTTACCCTGAATACCTGCGCTTACACCACGGAAATCTTTGCGGGTGCGATTCGCTCGGTACCCCACGGTGAGATTGAGGCAGCGCGGGCTTACGGCTTCTCCACCTTCAAACTCTATCGCTGCATTATCCTGCCTTCCGCGCTGCGTACGGCTCTGCCCGTCTACAGCAACGAGGTGATTCTGATGCTGCATTCCACGGCATTAGCCTTCACCGCCACGGTGCCGGATCTGCTGAAAGTCGCACGAGATATTAACTCAGCAACTTATCAGCCGTTTACCGCCTTTGGTCTTGCGGCAGTGTTGTACCTGATTATCTCTTACGTGTTGATCAGCCTGTTCCGCCTGGCGGAACGTCGCTGGCTGGCCCACGTGAAACCCTCTTCATCGCATTGAGTAGAACTATGGCTGACAATAAATTAAGCGTCACCGAATTGCATAAACGTTACGGTGAACATGAAGTGCTGAAAGGGGTCTCGTTAACTGCGAAAGCGGGCGATGTGATCAGTATCATTGGATCGTCCGGTTCAGGGAAAAGTACCTTTTTACGCTGCATCAACTTCCTCGAAAAACCGAGTGAAGGCACCATCGTGGTCAATAACCAACACATCACGCTGGTCCGTGACAAAGATGGTCAGCTGAAAGTCGCTGACAAAGAGCAGTTGCGCGCATTGCGCACCAGTCTGACTATGGTGTTCCAGCATTTCAATCTCTGGAGCCACATGACGGTGCTGGAAAACGTCATGGAAGCGCCGATTCAGGTGCTGGGGCTGAGCAAAGCGGAGGCGCGTGAGCGGGCCATCCGCTACCTCGATAAAGTGGGCATTGATGCGCGGGCGCAGGCGAAGTATCCGGTGCACCTCTCCGGGGGTCAGCAGCAGCGTGTGTCGATTGCGCGCGCACTGGCGATGGAGCCGGAGGTGTTGCTGTTTGATGAGCCGACCTCGGCGCTGGATCCGGAACTGGTCGGTGAAGTGCTGCGCATCATGCAAAAGCTGGCGGAAGAAGGCAAAACGATGGTGGTGGTAACGCATGAGATGGAGTTTGCCCGTCACGTCTCAAATCACGTGATTTTCCTTCATCAGGGTAAAATCGAAGAGCAGGGGCCACCTTCGGAGGTGTTCGGCAGCCCGAAAAGCCCGCGTTTACAGCAGTTCCTCAAGGGATCGCTGAAGTAATCCAGCGCCCGCGTCTGACAGGCGCGGGCGTCAGGTTAATGCTTCACCACATCCTGCAACGCCTGTTGCAGATCGTACCAGCGGAAGCTAAAACCTGAGGCTTCCAGCCGCTTTGGCAGCACATGCTGTCCTCCCAGCACCAGCACCGACGATTCGCCCATCATCAGTTTAATGGCGCTGGCTGGCGTGCGCATAAAGGCCGGGCGGTGCATAACCTGGCCCAGCGTGGCGGCAAACTGCTCATTGCGCACGGCGTAAGGCGCGACCATATTGAATGGACCACGCAGATCATCATGATCCAGCAGCCAGATAATGGCGTTAAGCATGTCATCAAGGTGGATCCACGGCATATATTGCTTGCCACTGCCGATAGGTCCGCCGATGCCGAGCTTAAAGGGCAACTTCATTTTGCTGAGTGCGCCACCTTCGGGGGCCAGCACCACGCCGGTCCGCAGCAGGCAGACGCGGGTGCGCTCACTTTCTGCTGCAAGCGCCAGCTGCTCCCAGCGGGCGCAGAGCTGATGCGTAAACTCATCCTGCCCCTGATCCTCTTCAGTCAGCACCAGATCGCCGGTATTGCCATAAAAGCCGGTTGCCGAACCTGAGATCAATACAGAGGGCGGCGTGGCGCTGGTGTTGATTAGTGAAGCGATCTGCTCAGTGATCTGCCAGCGGCTTTCGCACAGCTGCTGTTTATGCGGCTCCGTCCAGCGCTTGTCGGCGATAGGTTCTCCCGCCAGGTTAATCACCGCATCGATGTTATCCAGATTCGACTGTTGTGCCAGGCCTGACCAGAGTGCGACGTTCTCGCCCAGTTTTTCACGCGCGCTGACCACATCACGTGTCACCACGCTAATCTGATGCCCCAGCTGCTGCAGGCGCGGGATCAGGTGACGGCCAATCAGTCCCGTGCCACCGGTAATTAGAATGTGCATGTTGCGGCTCCCTTGATGTTTTTGTTATTTGCACTTTTCAGCATAGAAGAGTCGAGCCATTCCAGAGTGAGTTGCGTCGCGCTTTCTGCTTCCGGTGGCAGAGATCGGAGCAGCTCAGCGTTGCCTTCGCAAAAAAAAATCGGTAAACATGATGCAACCCTGACAGCCAATTGAGGTAACCGATGAATTATCCGTCCATCACCCTGTGGTCAGATTCATCATTTTTCAGTCCTTACGCTATGTCTGCCTATGTTGCTCTTACCGAAAAAGGGATCCCTTTCCAGCTGAAACGTGTCGATTTGTCGCAGAATCAGCAATACGCCGCAGCATACCGCGAGCTGTCGCTGACCTGCCGCGTGCCGACTCTCCAGATTGATGACTTCCTGTTAAGCGAATCCTCGGCGATTACCGAATATCTCGAAGAGCGTTTTCCGGCACCCGAATTTGAGCGCCTCTATCCGCGCGACCGGGAAAAGCGCGCCCATGCCCGTGAGATTCAGGCCTGGCTGCGCAGTGACTTCCTGTGGATCCGTCAGGAGCGTCCCACAGAAGTGCTGTTTGCCGGTGAACGTTTTGCGCCACTGACTGCGTCAGCGCAGCAGGCGGTGGATAAACTGGTTACCGCTGTCGATCGTCTGCTGCCTGAGGGGCAACAGAACCTGTTTGGTGAGTGGTCCATTGCGGATACCGATCTGGCTGTAATGCTTAACCGGCTGGTGTTACATGGCGATCCTTTGCCCGTCCGTCTGCGGCATTATGCTGAGTTTCAGTGGCAGCGAGCCTCGGTACAACTGTGGTTAGCAGAAAGTGGTAAAAATCGGTAACAGCCAGGGCTTGCTCAGGCTGTCGGAAGTGATTACCTTACGCCACATAAAAATAACGACGTGGCAAACTGCGTACATAACTGTACGCCAAACAGGAAAGGGTTACTGATGGTGGATCAAACTGCGGGTGACGGCATCGAGTGGGTCGATATCGTAAACGAAGAGAATGAAGTCGTTGCTCAGGCGACACGTGCGCAGATGCGTGCTCAGTGCCTGCGTCACCGCGCTACCTATATTGTGGTTCATGACGGTATGGGTAAGATTCTGGTACAGCGTCGCACCGAGATAAAAGATTTTATGCCGGGCAAACTGGACGCAACCGCGGGCGGCGTGGTGCAGAGCGGTGAAGATATGCTGGAATCTGCGCGACGTGAAGCAGAAGAGGAGTTAGGGATTGCCGCGGTGCCGTTTGCTGAACATGGCAAATTCTACTTCGAAGATCAGCACTGTCGTGTCTGGGGCGGTCTGTTCAGTTGTGTATCACACGGGCCATTCGCCATGCAGGAATCGGAAGTCGATGAGATTATCTGGATGACGCCCGATGAGATTACCTCACGTTGTGATGAGTTCACCGACGATTCGCTGAAAGCGCTCTCCCTGTGGATGAGCCGCAACGGCGATAACCGGGCCTGAAAACAGGCATTTTAATTCAGGTTATTCATCCGCATCAGACAGAGCCGCTTTGTTACCGGCGAAAAAAAGGCATGCTCTGGGGCATGCCTTTTTCGTTATGACCAGCCGCTTAGCCCTCAGCCTGCTGGGACTGAATCGCCGTCAGGGCGATGGTATAAACGATGTCATCCACCAGCGCACCGCGAGACAGGTCGTTGACCGGCTTACGCATACCCTGCAGCATCGGTCCGATGGAGATCAGATCGGCTGAACGCTGTACCGCTTTGTAGGTGGTGTTACCGGTGTTGAGATCCGGGAAGATAAACACAGTAGCGCGGCCGGCAACCTGAGAATTCGGCGCTTTGGATTTCGCCACATCTTCCATGATCGCGGCGTCATACTGCAGCGGACCATCGATCACCAGATCTGGCCGTTTCTCCTGCGCAATGCGCGTTGCTTCACGCACTTTCTCAACGTCGCTGCCCGCACCTGACGTGCCGGTAGAGTAGGAGATCATCGCAACGCGCGGATCGATACCAAAGGCGCTGGCAGAATCGGCTGACTGGATAGCGATCTCAGCCAGCTGCTCCGCGGTCGGATCCGGGTTAATTGCGCAGTCACCGTAAACCAGCACCTGCTCCGGCAGCAGCATAAAGAACACCGAGGAAACCAGTGAGCTGTTAGGCGCGGTTTTGATCAGCTGCAGCGGCGGACGAATGGTATTGGCCGTGGTGTGAACTGCACCTGACACCAGGCCATCCACTTCGCCGCTCTCCAGCATCATGGTGCCAAGTACCACATTATCTTCCAGCTGCTCCTGAGCAACCACTTCGGTCATGCCTTTGCTCTTACGCAACTCAACCAGACGCGGCACGTAGTTTTCGCGAACCTGTTCCGGGTCTACAATCTCAACGCCTTTGCCCAGTTCAACACCCTGAGCCGCAGCGACACGCTGAATCTCCTCCGGGTTGCCTAACAGTACGCAGGTCGCGATACCGCGCTCGGCACAGATAGCGGCCGCTTTAACCGTACGCGGCTCATCGCCCTCTGGCAGTACCACGCGTTTGCCCGCTTTACGTGCCAGCTCGGTAAGCTGATAGCGGAAGGCAGGTGGTGACAGGCGACGGCTGCGCTCAGATGTGGCGGTCAGTGACTCAATCCACTCTGCATTAATGTAGCTGGCGACATATTCCTGCACTTTCTCGATGCGCTGCGTGTCATCAGCAGGCACTTCAAGATTAAAGCTCTGCAGGCTCAGTGAGGTCTGCCAGGTATTGGTTTTCACCATAAACACCGGCAGGCCGGTCTGGAAGGCACGGTCGCAGAGACGGGCAATGCGATCGTCAATCTCGTAGTTACCGGTCAGCAGGATTGCGCCAATCTCAATGCCGTTCATCGCAGCCAGACAGGCGGCGACCAGCACATCCGGACGGTCAGCCGAAGTCACCAGCAGTGAGCCAGGACGGAAATGCTCCAGCATGTGCGGGATACTGCGGGCGCAGAAGGTAACGGATTTAACCCGGCGGGTCTGAATCTCACCTTCGTTAATGATGCGTGCATCCAGGTGGCGGCACATATCGATCGCGCGGGTGGCTATCAGATCAAAGCTCCACGGCACGCAGCCCAGCACGGGCAGCGGGCTGTCTGAGAACAGCTGCTTAGGATCAATGTTGGCGATGCTGGCTTTTGAGGAATCATCAAAGATTTCTGACAGGTCAGGGCGGGTACGTCCCTGATCGTCGACCGGCGCGTTGAGTTTGTTGATGATCACGCCAGTGATGTTTTTGTTCTTCTGACCGCCGAAGCTGCTTTGCGTCAGCTCAATGCGCTCTTTCAGCTGCGCCGGAGAGTCATTGCCCAGCGCCATCACGAAGACGATTTCCGCGTTCAGGGTTTTGGCGATTTCATAGTTCAGCGCGTTGGCAAACTGATGCTTACGGGTTGGCACCAGACCTTCAACCAGCACCACTTCCGCATCCTGGGTGTTGGCATGGTAACGGGAGATGATCTCTTCCATCAGTACATCCTGCTGGTTGGAACCCAGCAGTGACTCAACACGTGACATCTGCAGCGGTTCTGCGGCAGGAATCGAGGAGTTCTTACGGATGATGGTAGTGGTTTGATCCGGGGTATCGCCGCCAGCACGTGGCTGAGCAATCGGCTTAAAGACGCTAAGGCGAACACCTTTGCGTTCCATGGCGCGGATAACGCCAAGGCTGACGCTGGTCAGGCCGACGCTGGTGCCGGTCGGAATGAGCATAATTGTACGTGACACGTTTGAACCTCTCAGTAATGGCAGGGTGTCAGAAACAACTCCGTCAGCCTGAGCTGACGGAGAGAAGTGTTTTACGCAGTCAGACGCGCGGCGTCCTGGGCGATGACCAGCTCTTCGTTGGTCGGAATCACCAGCGCCGGGCGGGTGCCTTCTTTATTGATGTAGCCTGATTTGCCGAAACGGGCTGCCAGGTTGCGCTCGTGGTCGACGTCGAAGCCCAGCAGTGCCAGTTTTTTCAGTGAAAGTTCACGGACCATCGCGGCGTTTTCACCGATGCCGCCAGTGAACACGACGGCGTCAAGGCGGCCATCCATCAGCGCGGTGTAGCTGCCGATATATTTCGCCAGGCGATGACAGAAGACATCCATTGCGCGCTTCGCATCTTCTTTGGTGGTGTAGTTGTCTTCTACGTAGCGGCAGTCGCTGGTAACTTCGGTCAGCCCTAACAGGCCAGACTCTTTGGTCAGCAGTTTATTGATGGCGTCAACGCTCATACCCAGCGTATCGTGCAGGAAGAAGATGATGGCCGGATCGATGTCGCCACTGCGGGTTCCCATCACCAGACCTTCCAGCGGAGTCAGACCCATAGAGGTGTCTACGCACTCGCCGTTACGAATAGCAGAAACTGAACCACCATTACCGAGGTGACAGGTGATAATGTTCAGTGACTCAAGCGGCTTGTTAAGCATTTTAGCGGCTTCGTGAGTCACATAGAAATGGCTGGTGCCATGCGCGCCATAGCGACGAACGCCATGCTCTTTATATAATTTGTACGGCAGCGCATAGAGGTAAGACTCTTCCGGCATTGTCTGATGGAAAGCCGTGTCGAATACCGCGACATTCTTATCTGACAGGTGTGGGAAGTTTTTCATCGCTTCATCAATACCGATCAGATGAGCCGGGTTGTGCAGCGGTGCAAAAGAAGAGGCGTCCTTGATGCCCTGTACCACGTCTTCAGTAATGATGACTGACTGAGTCAGCTTCTCGCCGCCATGAACGATACGATGGCCGATTGCAGCAATTTGTGCCGAAAGCTCAGGTTTTTGTGCCAGAATGGTTTTAACAATGAAGTTCAGCGCTTCGCTATGCGCTGCGCCAGCACCCAGAGGCGCTTCCTGTTTTTCGCCTTCCAGCTTCCATTTGATGCGGGCCTCAGGAAGGTGGAAACATTCCGCAAGGCCTGACAGGAATTCTTCACCGCTGGCAGGGTTGAGAATGGCAAACTTCAGGGAAGAGCTGCCACAGTTCAGAACCAGAACTAACTTACTCGACATGGAAGTACCTATTTTTTGAGAGTGGCTAAATAAAACGCAATCAGACTAACAGCGTAGCCCATGAAAGCTGGTAGATTAATGACAAACATCATGCGGTAGACAGAAATCTGTATTTCCGCAAAAAATTTCAGCAATCTTACGCGAAAATTTGAAGATTGCCTTGTCGAAATATGGCTCAGGCCTCTTCCCAACGGCGCATCCCGCGTGCGGAAAGGTGTTAAAACGGCGTCAGAATAGCTGGAGTCATCTTTAAAGACAAAAATAATTGAAGGATGTTACGTAAAGTTGTGTGGTTATAACTATTTTTTAATCTTTGCAGTATTAGTTGAGGTGAGCCATGGCGAATGAATCTGGCAGTACCAGTTGGTTTCGGATGTTTCAGCGCGGCCAGCACTATATGAAGACCTGGCCTGCTGATAAGCGCCTGGCCCCGGTGTTCCCGGAAAACCGCGTTTCATCAGCAACGCGTTTCGCCATTCGCTTTATGCCACCACTGGCCATTTTTACCCTGACCTGGCAGATCGCGATGGGCGGTCAGTTGGGGCCTGCCGTGGCGACGGCGCTGTTTGCCTGCAGCCTGCCGATGCAGGGATTGTGGTGGCTGGGCAAGCGTTCAGTCACGCCGCTGCCGCCGACGCTGCTTAACTGGTTTCATGAAGTGCGTGCCCGGCTGGAAGAAGCGGGGCAGGCGATAGCGCCGGTTGAAGGCAAGCCGACCTATCAGGCGCTGGCCGATCTGCTTAAGCGGGCGTTTAAACAACTCGACCGCACCTTCCTGGACGATCTCTGACTCCTCCCGGGCTGGCGGTAAAATAATTACCGCTAACCTGCGGCCAAATCAAAGAAAGGCGATACGGTGATTTCCGTGTCGCTAACGCTGTGCAATCATTTCTCCATTGTCGATTAAGTGAGCGGTCTCTGACCGGGAGTGAATGATGGAAATGACCCATGCGCAGCGTCTGATTCTTACCAACCAGTACAAAATCATGGCCATGCTTGAGCCGGAAAATGCAGAACGTTTTCGCCGTTACCAGACCATTATCGAACGCGGTTATGCGCTGCAGATGCGCGAGCTGGATAAAGAGTTTGGCGAACTGAGTGAAGCGATCTGCCGGACCGTGATCGATATAATGGAAATGCATCATGCGCTCCACGTCTCCTGGTCGAACCTGAAGGATAAAGGTCAGCTGGAAGAGCGCCGTCTCGCCTTTCTGGGCTTTGATGCAGCAACGGAAGCACGCCTGCTGGGTTACGTCCGTTTTATGGTCAATACAGAAGGGCGTTATACCCACTTTGATTCCGGTACCCACGGTTTTAACGCGCAGACCCCGATGTGGGAAAAGTATCAACGCATGTTAGCTTTGTGGCAGACTTGTCCGCGCCAGTACCATTTAAGTGCAAACGAAATTGCGCAAGTGATTAATGCCTGATGAGGAGGAGCGCGTGACCTACAGAGGTTTTCTATTTGATTTAGACGGCACGCTGGTGGACTCACTGCCAGCGGTTGAACGAGCCTGGAGCCAGTGGGGTGCCCGTCATGGTATCGACGCTGATGAGATCCTGGATTTCATCCATGGCAAACAGGCGATTACTTCTCTGCGTCATTTCATGGCAGGCCAGTCGGAAGAGGCTATTCAGGCGGAGTTTGTCGCGCTGGAGCAGGCTGAAGCGGCAGACACCGACGGTGTGCAGGCGCTGCCAGGCGCCCATGCGCTGCTGAACCGGCTGAACGAGCTGCAGATTCCCTGGGCGATCGTCACTTCAGGCTCGGTGCCGGTCGCTCATGCCCGGCACAAAGCCGCAGGATTACCGAAGCCCGCCGTCTTCATTACCGCTGAGCAGGTCGCTAAAGGCAAACCTGAGCCCGATCCTTACCTGCTTGGTGCAGAGAAGCTGGGATTAGCGGCGACGTCATGCGTGGTAGCAGAAGATGCACCCGCCGGTATTCTGTCCGGCCTGAACGCCGGCTGTGCGGTGATTGCTATTAATCCCCCAGCGGAAACGCCACGACTGGATGAGGTGGCGCTTAAGCTCGACTCACTGGCGTCTCTGATTATCACCCGCGAGTCTGATGGCAGCTTTACCTTCAGCCAGCAGGCTTAAAGATCCGCCCGGCGGCCATGCCGTCGGGTTTACAGTGGCGTATCCTGCGAAATTTCATCCAGCGACAGGCTGAAGCTTGGAATAAACACCTCAACGAAGTAATCCATCTCTGGCGAACGCCGCTGTGCCAGGGTCTTTTCCAGCCGCGCTTTGGCCAGCAGAAATTCGTTATTGCCGGCAGACAGCTCCTCAAGACATTTTACATAGGCACAGAGCGCATCTGCCTGTTTCACCACGGCCTGCTCCTCTTCGCTATGCAGATGCTCGTCGATCAGCGGGCGATAGATCGCCTGAAACTCTTCCGGCAGCATCTCAATCAGTTTCTGCTGGGCAATCTTCTCGATTTTCTTATATTCGTGGGCAATCTGTGCGTTGTAATACTTAACCGGAGTGGGTAAATCGCCGGTGAGCACTTCGCTGGCGTCATGATAAAGCGCCAGCATGGCGATGCGGTCGGCGTTAAGCGAACCACTGAATTTAAGGTTTTTGATGACGGCCAGCGCGTGCGCCACCATGGCGACCTGCAGACTGTGTTCAGAAACATTCTCGGTACGCACATTGCGCATCAGTGGCCAGCGGTTGATCAGCTTAAGACGGGAGAGGTGAGCAAAGAAGTGGCTTTGTGTCATGAGCGTTCCTGTTAGCAGGCAGGGGAGAGACAGGCTCTCCCCAAATAGCGTCAGTATACGCGGGCGTGATTACTGGCGATAGCCTTGCAGGAAGCGACCAAATTTATTAATCGCCATCTCCAGATCATCCACACGAGGCAGCGTAACAATGCGCAGGTGATCGGGCCATGGCCAGTTGAACGCGCTACCCTGTACCAGCAGCACCTTTTCCTGAAGCAGAAAATCCAGCACCATTTTTTGATCGTCAAAAATATTGAATTTTTTGGCGTCAATTTTCGGGAACATGTAGAGCGCGCCCTGCGGCTTCACACAGCTGACGCCGGGAATATCGTTGATCAATTCCCAGGCACGCTGGCGCTGCTCATAAAGACGACCACCAGGCATGATAAATTCGCTGATGCTTTGGTAGCCGCCCAGCGCCGTCTGAATGGCATGCTGGGCCGGTACGTTGGCACACAGGCGCATAGACGCGAGCATCTCCAGCCCTTCAATGTAGCCTTTCGCATGTTTCTTTGGCCCGTTCAGTACCATCCAGCCCTGACGGAAACCGGCTACACGATAGGTTTTAGAAAGGCCATTGAAGGTCACGGTCAGCAGATCAGGGGCCAGGGCTGCGATGCAGTGGTGCTGTGCCTCGTCGTAAAGGATCTTATCGTAGATCTCATCGGCAAAAATAATCAGGTTATGCTGACGCGCAATCTCAACCACCTCTAACAGCAGCTCTTTGCTGTAGACCGCGCCGGTCGGGTTATTCGGGTTGATAATCACGATACCGCGGGTACGCGGGGTGATCTTGCTGCGGATATCATCCAGGTCAGGGAACCAGCCTGCTGACTCATCACACAGATAGTGCACCGCTTTTCCGCTGGAAAGGGAAACCGCAGCCGTCCACAACGGATAGTCAGGCGCTGGCACCAGCATTTCGTCGCCGCTGTTCAGTAACGCCTGCATCGCCTGCACGATGAGCTCTGAAACGCCGTTGCCAATGTAGATATCTTCTACCGTGACATCACGCATGTCGCGCGCCTGATAGTGCTGCATGATCGCTTTTCGGGCGGAATAGAGACCCTTGGAGTCGCAATAGCCCTGAGCACTGGGAAGATTACGAATCACATCGACCAGAATCTCATCCGGTGCTTCGAAACCAAACGGCGCCGGATTGCCGATGTTCAGCTTAAGAACTTTATTGCCTTCTTCTTCGAGGCGCTTCGCCTCTTTCAGGACCGGGCCACGGATGTCATAACAGACGTTATCGAGTTTTCCGGATTTATCTATTTGAAAAGTCATTGTTACCGCCTTAACGGGCAGAATCCTTTTTGGCTGCCACTGAAATCGAACCAGCACAATGTACTCTCCTGTCGGTCACAAATGAAGGGTGCCGCCCCGTTTTGGCGGGTTCAACAACTATTTAGACGGTGAGTAGCGTAAAAAATATTTACTAAGGCGTGAGGTGGTTGATAAAACCAAAAATGATGCATATAGAAATATTTTAAACTATCTAAAGCGGGGCTGAGACAACATATGGCTTGGGTATTGTGAAATGAAATCTGAACGTTATGGAAAGGACGCTTTTCTTTGCACCTGAAATATACACTCAGGTAAATAGTTAAAGGATATTTTATAAACGTTCACTTTGTGGACAATTTTATGACGCGTGCAACGACTACGCCTTAACACTGCTTAAGAGTGGCCTGTTTAAGGCCTTGTGATCGCCGGAAAAGTACCAAATGAAGAGGTGTTTCTGGCACGCTTTTATCAGGATTGTGAGCAGTACTTAACACTTCTTCACTAAATTTCGGAACGCTGAAGGCTTAAAAAGTGATCAATAATGTGGCATAAGGGTCCGGAAATGCCTTTAGCACAAAATTTACAGCGCTTTTCACAAAATCATTTCCATTTTGAAGTCAAAAATGATTAAGTATAATTTATTATTTAATGCACATAGCCGCTTCGTCTTGCTGGCCTGAAAAGTGCGATTTTTATCCCGCCCGATAATTTCTGGTGGGAATAAGACAACTACGCAGCTTCCTGCATTTGCGCACCCCAGCGCCATCGGTTCAGAAGTTGTATCTGTCTTGAGAGCACCGTGACCCTTTCAGTTGAGTCAGTAGTGCCGGTTCCAGATGAATTTTTTTTGTGTCAGTCTTCACACAGGACTGTCATTAAGCACCATTACTGCTTATCACTTTGATAAGCTTGTAATAACACCAGGGTAGTAGTTCGTAAAAATCTTATAAGTGAAGAAAAAACATGACTAATGCAAATCGTCCGATACTCAATCTCGACCTCGATCTGCTGAGAACTTTCGTTGCCGTTGCGGATTTGAATACCTTTGCAGCGGCCGCTGCAGCGGTCTGCAGAACCCAGTCAGCAGTCAGTCAGCAGATGCAGCGTCTGGAACAATTGGTAGGTAAAGAGCTGTTTGCCAGACATGGACGTAATAAGCTGTTAACAGAGCACGGGATCCAGCTTTTAGGCTATGCCAGAAAAATCCTTCGTTTCAACGACGAAGCCTGCACTTCGCTGATGTACAGTAATATTCAGGGCGTGCTGACCATTGGTGCCTCTGATGACACCTCTGACACTATTCTGCCTTTCCTGTTAAACCGGGTAACCTCGGTTTATCCGAAACTGGCAATCGATGTTCGGGTTAAACGTAATCCGTTTATGATGGAAATGCTCAATCAGGGTGAAGTGGACCTGGTTGTGACGACCTCAAGCCCGGGTAACTTTACCTATCAGGTACTGCGTACTTCACCTACCTTGTGGTACTGCGCAGCGGATTATATCTTCCAGCGCGGCGAAGCTATTCCATTGGTGCTGCTGGATGAGCCAAGTCCTTACCGCGATATGGCGATTGATCATCTCAATGAAGCTGGCATACCGTGGCGTATCTCATACGTCGCTTCCACACTGGCTGCAGTACGCGCCGCGGTGAAAGCGGGACTGGGCGTGACAGCGCGTCCGGTAGAGATGATGAGCCCGGAACTGCGTGTTATGGGTGCGGCGGAAGGGCTGCCGGTATTGCCGGATACGCAATATCTGCTGTGCCGCAATCCTGACAGCGATAATGAGCTGGCACTGGCTATCTTTAACGCCATGCAGTCCACCAACGACCCGTATAACCTGAGCAATAATCCAGACGGTACGCTGTTGCTGGATGACGAAGAGTAATTTCGCTAACGTGTTGTACTCAACACAGGCATAGTTGCCTTAACAAACGCTTATTAATAGGCCTCTCATTCCCTGAACAGAACGAGAGGCTTTTTTGTGTCTGCGCCTCGCCCGACTCTCCTCACCAGCTCTTCTCCCTGACGTTACCCTCCTGAATAATTTCATCCTGCAATGAACTGAAACGTAAAGACCGAAAAAACGAACCATTTGTTCTGGATCGCTGTTTCAAGTGGATAAAATTAGCGCATAAAGGACAGAAGTGTGTTCTGGATCAAGAAAATACCCCTGAGAAGGGGAAGGAAAACAGGATGATACCTGTCAAAATATGTTTGTTAAATGCACGATCCATGCATGTGAATACCCGCTACACTAAAATTAACCCTACAGACTGAAGCGATTTAGCTGGAAAGCGGGGCATCATTTGTTAATAATATGATGCAGGTGTGAAATAATGTTTGGATACTTTTGTCAAAGTTGACAAAAGGTTATAGAAAGGAGTAAAAAACCCCATAAAATGGCTGCTTATTACCTGATAACAGCAACATTTAAAAGGTTTTTACCCTTCCCTTGAATCGATGTGGTCAGTTTGCTGCGGGAAACGCGTGCAGGATGCCAGCGCCACTTTTGATGAGTAAGCAATGAGTATGTCAACTACCACCGAAATCATCGCTCAGCACTGGGCGTTTATCGTATTTATCGTTATTGCCTTTGGCCTGTGTGCTTTCATGCTGACCGGAGGATGGCTGCTTGGCGGCAGAGCGCGCGCCCGCTACAAAGATACGCCATTCGAATCGGGCATCGAATCCGTTGGTGATACCCATATCCGCCTGTCGGCGAAATTTTATCTGGTTGCGATGTTTTTCGTCATTTTCGACGTCGAAGCCCTCTTTTTATACGCATGGGCGACTTCAATCCGCGAAAGCGGTTGGATCGGCTTTGTGGAAGCCGCAATTTTCATTTTGGTGCTCCTGGCGGGGCTGGTCTATCTGGTACGCATTGGCGCACTGGACTGGGCGCCAGCTCGTCGTCGCGTGGTGGTGAAAACCACTACGGTCAGCCACACCAATCCTCATAAGCAGTAAAAGAGAGGCAATAAGATGGACTATACGCTCACCCGCATAGACCCGAACGGTGGTGAGAACGACCGTTATCCTCTGCAAAAGCAGGAAATCGTCAGCGATCCGCTGGAGCAGCACGTTCATCGCAGCGTTTATATGGGCAAACTCGAAAATGCCCTGCATGACATGGTGAACTGGGGACGTAAAAACTCCCTCTGGCCCTACAACTTCGGCTTGTCCTGTTGTTACGTAGAGATGACAACGTCGTTCACCGCGGTTCACGACGTGGCGCGTTTTGGTGCGGAAGTTATGCGCGCCTCGCCACGTCAGGCGGATTTCATGGTTATTGCCGGTACGCCGTTTACTAAAATGGCCCCGGTCATTCAGCGTTTGTACGATCAGATGCTGGAGCCAAAGTGGGTGATTTCTATGGGTGCCTGCGCCAACTCGGGCGGCATGTATGACATCTATTCGGTGGTGCAGGGCGTCGATAAATTCCTGCCGGTCGATGTTTACATTCCTGGCTGCCCGCCACGTCCTGAAGCCTACATGCAGGCACTGCTGCTGTTGCAGGAGTCGATCGGCAAAGAGCGCCGTCCGCTTTCGTGGGTTGTCGGCGACCAGGGCGTTTACCGCGCCAACATGCCTTCAGAGCGTGAAAGAAAACGCTCAGAGCGCATCGCAGTCACAAACCTGCGCAGCCCGGACGAAGTTTAAAACCGTATGGATGGAAAACCGCGCCTGCAGCAGAACATCACAATTTAATGCATGGCCCCATCCTGACGCCTTCATTTGAGTGCCTGAGACCAGGCCGGAATGGTGAGTAACGTATGACAGATTTGACCACGCAAGATCTCGCTCAGCCTCTATGGCAAACCCGTGATCACCTTGATGACCCGGTGATCGGCGAGTTGCGTAACCGTTTTGGGCCGGATGCCTTCACTGTACAGCCAACCCGCACCGGCATTCCGGTGGTCTGGGTTAAGCGTGAACAGATACTGGAAATTACCGAGTTCCTGCGTAAATTACCCAAGCCTTACGTCATGCTGTATGACCTGCATGGCGTGGATGAGCGTTTGCGTACCCACCGTGCAGGCCTGCCTGCGGCGGATTTTTCCGTTTTCTACCACCTGCTGTCGATTGAGCGTAACCGCGACATCATGCTTAAGGTGGCACTCTCTGAAAACGACATGCATCTGCCGACCATCACCCGTCTTTTCCCGAATGCCAACTGGTATGAGCGTGAAACCTGGGAGATGTTTGGTATTACCTTTGATGGCCACCCGCACCTGACCCGCATCATGATGCCGTCGACCTGGGAAGGCCATCCGCTGCGTAAGGATTACCCGGCGCGCGCCACCGAATTCGATCCTTTCACGCTGACTAAGCAGAAAGAAGATTTAGAGATGGAGGCGCTGACCTTTAAGCCCGAAGACTGGGGCATGAAGCGCAGTACTACCAACGAAGACTTCATGTTCCTCAACCTCGGGCCTAACCACCCGTCGGCGCACGGTGCATTCCGCATCATTCTGCAGCTGGATGGTGAAGAGATTGTCGACTGCGTGCCTGACATCGGTTATCACCATCGTGGTGCCGAAAAGATGGGTGAACGTCAGTCGTGGCACAGCTACATTCCTTACACAGACCGTATCGAATACCTCGGCGGTTGCGTAAACGAAATGCCGTACGTGCTGGCAGTGGAAAAACTGGCCGGTATCGTGGTGCCCGATCGCGTTAACGTGATCCGTGTCATGCTCTCTGAGCTGTTCCGCATCAACAGCCATCTGCTCTATATCTCCACCTTTATTCAGGACGTCGGTGCCATGACACCGGTGTTCTTTGCCTTTACCGATCGCCAGAAAATCTATGACGTAGTTGAAGCCATTACCGGTTTCCGTATGCATCCGGCCTGGTTCCGCATCGGTGGCGTCGCACACGACCTGCCGCGTGGCTGGGAACGTCTGCTGCGTGACTTCCTGGACTGGATGCCGAAGCGTCTGAAGGAATATGACAAAGCTGCACTGCGTAACACCGTGCTGATTGGTCGTTCTAAAGGCGTGGCTGCGTACAACATGGAAGAGGCGCTGGCGTGGGGCACGACCGGTGCCGGTCTGCGTGCAACGGGTCTCGACTTTGACGTGCGTAAATGGCGTCCCTATTCAGGCTACGAAAACTTCGATTTCGAAATCCCGGTCGGCGACGGCGTCAGCGATGCGTATAGCCGCGTTCAGCTGAAGATGGAAGAGATGTGGCAGTCGCTGCGTATTCTTGAGCAGTGTCTCAATAATATGCCAGAGGGGCCGTTTAAAGCGGATCACCCGCTGACCACGCCGCCGCCGAAAGAGCGCACGCTGCAGCACATTGAAACGCTGATTACCCACTTCCTGCAGGTGTCCTGGGGACCGGTGATGCCAGCCAATGAATCGTTCCAGATGATTGAAGCGACGAAAGGGATCAACAGCTACTACCTGACCAGCGATGGCAGCACCATGAGCTACCGCACCCGCGTGCGTACGCCGAGCTTCCCGCATCTGCAGCAGATTCCTTCCGTAATCCGTGGCAGCCTGGTATCCGACCTGATCGTATATCTGGGTAGTATCGATTTTGTTATGTCAGACGTGGACCGCTAATTATGCACGATCAACACATTGCCATTAAAACGATCGACCCTAACGAGGTCTTCGTGCTGAGCGCGGAAGAGCATCACGCTATTGAGCACGAAAAACACCACTACGAAGATGCGCGTGCAGCCTCAATTGAAGCGCTGAAGATCGTGCAGAAACAGCGTGGCTGGGTGCCGGACGGCGCGATCAACGCGATCGCGGATGTGCTGGGTATCCCGGCAAGCGACGTTGAAGGTGTGGCGACGTTTTACAGCCAGATCTTCCGTCAGCCGGTTGGCCGTCATGTGATCCGTTACTGTGACAGCGTGGTCTGTCACATCACCGGTTATCAGGGCATCCAGTCCGCACTGGAGCAGCAGCTCAATATCAAACCGGGTCAGACCACGGCTGATGGCCGCTTTACGCTGCTGCCAACCTGCTGTCTGGGCAACTGCGACAAGGGCCCAACGATGATGGTGGATGAGGATACGCATGTGCATCTGACGCCGGAAGGCATTCCTTCTTTGCTGGAGCAGTATCAATGACAATTAAACAGATCATTCGTACTGCTGAAACCCATCCGCTGACCTGGCGGATGCGTGACGACAAGCAACCTGTCTGGCTTGATGAATACCGCAGCAAAAACGGCTATGCCGGTGCGGAAAAAGCGCTGAAAAGCATGTCACAGGATGAAATCGTCGCGGCAGTGAAAGATTCCGGCCTGAAAGGGCGTGGCGGTGCAGGCTTCTCTACCGGTCTGAAGTGGAGCCTGATGCCGAAAGATGAGTCGATGAACATCCGTTACCTGCTGTGTAACGCCGATGAGATGGAACCTGGCACCTATAAAGACCGCCTGCTGATGGAGCAGATGCCTCATCAGCTGGTGGAAGGGATGCTGATCAGTGCCTTTGCACTGAAGGCTTACCGTGGCTATATCTTCTTACGTGGCGAATACATTGAAGCCGCGGTGCATCTGCGCCGTGCGATTGCTGAAGCGACGGAAGCGGGTTATCTCGGCAAAAATATTCTTGGCACCGGCTTCGATTTTGAGCTGATCGTCCACACCGGCGCAGGGCGTTATATCTGCGGCGAAGAGACGGCACTGATTAACTCACTGGAAGGCCGTCGTGCTAACCCGCGTTCCAAGCCGCCATTCCCGGCAAGTGCGGGCGCGTGGGGCAAACCGACCTGCGTGAACAACGTGGAAACCCTCTCCAACGTCCCGGCGATTCTGGCCAATGGCGTGGAGTGGTACAAAAACATCTCTAAAAGCGAAGATGCCGGTACCAAAATGATGGGCTTCTCAGGACGGGTGAAAAATCCTGGCGTCTGGGAGCTGCCATTCGGTATCACCGCGCGTGAAATCCTGGAAGATTATGCGGGCGGCATGCGTGACGGACTGAAGTTCAAAGCCTGGCAGCCGGGTGGGGCAGGGACCGACTTCCTGACCGACCAGCACCTGGATCTGCCGATGGAGTTTGCCAGCATCGGCAAAGCAGGCAGCCGTCTCGGCACCGCGCTGGCGATGGCGGTCGATCACGAAATCAATATGGTCTCGCTGGTGCGCAACCTGGAAGAGTTCTTTGCCCGTGAGTCGTGTGGCTGGTGTACGCCGTGTCGTGATGGCCTGCCGTGGAGCGTGAAAATTCTGCGTGCGCTGGAGCAGAAGCAGGGTCAGCCAGGGGACATCGAAACCTTACTGCAACTTTGCCGTCAGCTTGGCCCGGGTAAAACCTTCTGTGCGCATGCGCCGGGTGCGGTTGAGCCGCTGCAGAGTGCGATCAAATATTTCCGTGAAGAGTTTGAAGCTGGCATGGCACCGCAGGTGTTTGGCAATACCCGCGCCATTGGCGGGATCCAGCCAAACCTGCTGAAAGCGCGCTGGTAATTCGCCGCAGCACACGGAACAGGCCTGGTGCCGCCGCCCGGACAATGTCGTGCGTCGGGGCAAGAATATGATTAACGCTCGTCTCTGACGAGCCTTACGGAAGCATGTCACTATGGCTACAATTCATGTAGACGGTAAAGAGTATGATGTGAACGGAGCGGACAACCTGCTACAGGCATGTCTCTCTCTGGGCCTTGATATTCCTTACTTTTGCTGGCATCCGGCGCTGGGAAGCGTTGGGGCCTGCCGCCAGTGTGCGGTAAAGCAATTCCAGAATGCCGAAGATACCCGCGGCCGTCTTGTCATGTCCTGCATGACGCCGGCCTCTGACGGCACATTCATCTCCATCGATGATGGCGAAGCGAAAGAGTTCCGCGAAAGCGTGGTGGAGTGGCTGATGACCAACCACCCGCACGACTGCCCGGTGTGTGAAGAGGGCGGTAACTGTCACCTGCAGGATATGACAGTCATGACCGGCCACAGTTTCCGCCGCTATCGCTTCACTAAGCGTACCCACCGTAATCAGGATCTCGGCCCGTTCATCTCCCACGAGATGAACCGCTGTATCGCCTGTTACCGCTGCGTGCGTTACTACAAAGATTATGCCGATGGCAAAGATCTGGGTGTCTACGGCGCGCACGACAACGTCTACTTTGGTCGCCCGGAAGATGGCACGCTGGAGAGCGAATTTTCCGGCAACCTGGTTGAAATCTGCCCGACCGGCGTCTTCACCGACAAAACCCACTCCGAACGCTATAACCGTAAATGGGATATGCAGTTTGCGCCGAGCATCTGCCAGCAGTGCAGCGTTGGCTGTAACACCAGCCCGGGTGAACGTTATGGTGAGTTACGCCGTATCGAAAACCGTTATAACGGCACTGTAAACCACTATTTCCTGTGTGACCGTGGCCGCTTTGGCTATGGCTACGTGAACCGTAAAGATCGCCCACGTCAGCCGATGCTGCTGCGCGGCAACGACTGGGTCACACTGAACGCAGAGCAGGCGGTTAACGCTGGTGCAGATTTGCTGCGTCAGGCGAAGAAAGTGATTGGTATCGGCTCGCCGCGCGCCAGCATTGAAAGTAACTTCGCCCTGCGTGAACTGGTGGGTGCAGAGAACTTCTCAACCGGCATGGCAGCGGGCGAACAGGCTCGTCTTGAACTGATGCTCAACGTCCTGCGCGAGGGCGGTATCTATACGCCATCGCTACGTGAAATTGAAAGCTACGACGCGGTGCTGGTGCTGGGTGAAGACCTGACACAGGTGGGCGCACGCGTGGCGCTCTCTGTGCGTCAGGCAGTGAAAGGCAAAGCGCGTGATATGGCCGCTGCGCAGAAAGTCGCAGACTGGCAGATCGCCGCCATCATGAACATCGGTCAGAACGCCAAACATCCGCTGTTTGTTACCCACGTTGATGAAACCCGTCTGGATGATATCGCGGCATGGAGCTATCGTGCGCCGGTTGAAGATCAGGCGCGCCTCGGCTTCGCTATCGCCAGTGCACTGGATGAGTCTGCACCTGCGGTCACCGATTTCGACAGCAAACTCAGCGGGAAAATGGATGTTGTCGTGCAGGCGCTGGCCGGCGCGAAAAAGCCCTTAATTATCTCCGGTACCCACTCAGGCAGCAGCGCAGTGATTGAAGCCGCGGCTAACGTGGCGAAAGCCCTGAAGGCACGCGGTGCAGATGTCGGCATTACTCTGCTGGCAGGTCACGCGAACAGCATCGGCCTGGGCATGATTGGCGGCAATCCGCTGGAGCAGGCGCTGGAGCAGCTGAGCAACGGTGAAGCCGATGCGCTGGTGGTGCTGGAAAATGACCTTTATCGCCATGCGCCGAAAGCACTGGTAGATGCGGCACTGGCTCAGACCACTAACGTGATTGTGGTTGATCATCAGCGTACTGCAACGCTCGAGAAAGCGGGTCTGGTGTTATCTACCGCCAGCTTTGCTGAAAGTGATGGCACCTCGATTAACCATGAAGGCCGCGCTCAGCGCTTCTTCCAGGTTTACGACCCTGCCTATTACGACAACAACATTGTGATGCTGGAAAGCTGGCGCTGGCTGCACTCGCTGCACAGCACGCTGGAAAGCCGTCATGTGGACTGGACGCAGCTCGATCATGTGATCGATGCGGTAGTCACCCGTCTGCCACAGCTCGCGGGTATTAAAGAAGCCGCACCTGACGCCAGCTTCCGCATCCGTGGTCAGAAACTGTCACGCTCTCCGAACCGTGCCAGTGGACGTACTGCCGCGCGCGCGAATATCAGCGTTCATGAACCGCGTCAGCCGCAGGACCAGGACACGATGTTCGCCTTCTCAATGGAAGGTAACAACCAGCCCTCTGCACCACGCTCACAGATTCCGTTTGCCTGGGCACCAGGCTGGAACTCACCGCAGGCGTGGAACAAGTTCCAGGCGGAAGTGGGCGGCAAACTGCGTCATGGCGATCCGGGCGTGCGCCTGTTTGAAGCCAGCGCAGGTGAGTTACCGTGGTTCACTAGCGTGCCAAAAGCCTTTATCAGTGATGCGCAGTGGCGTGTGGCACCTTTATATCGGCTGTTCGGCAGCGAAGAGATGTCACAGCGTTCACCGGTCTTCCAGCAGCGTATGGCTGAGCCTGCGCTGGTGATTAACCCGGAGGATGCGGCAAAACTGGGCGTCAACAATGGCGCGGCGGTGGAGTTCAGCTGTGCCGGTGAGACAGTGCGTCTGCCGGTCCGTTTCTCGGCGTCACTGCAGGCGGGACAGATTGGTCTGCCGCTGGGTATGCCGGGCGTTCCGCCATTCCTGGCGAACGGTAAAATCGACACTCTGCAGGAGGCGGCGCAATGAGCTGGTTAACACCGGACGTTATCGACATTCTGCTGGCCATTGTTAAAGCCATCGTGATTCTGCTGGTGGTGGTGGCCTGCGGCGCGTTCATGAGCTTCGCCGAGCGTCGTCTGCTCGGCCTGTTCCAGAACCGTTATGGGCCAAACCGCGTAGGCTGGGGCGGCTCGCTGCAGCTGGTGGCGGACATGATCAAAATGTTCTTCAAAGAGGACTGGGTCCCGCCGTTTACCGACCGCTTTATCTTTACCCTTGCACCGGTTATCGCCTTTGTTTCACTGCTGCTGGCTTTTGCTATCGTGCCGGTTTCGCCCACCTGGATGGTAACAGACCTGAATATCGGTCTGCTGTTCTTCCTGATGATGGCGGGCCTTGCGGTCTACGCGGTGCTGTTTGCTGGCTGGTCGAGTAACAACAAATACTCGCTGCTGGGTGCGATGCGCGCCTCGGCGCAGACCCTGAGCTACGAAGTGTTCCTGGGTCTGTCGCTGATGGGTGTGGTAGCACAGGCGGGCTCGTTCAATATGAACGATATCGTCAACAGCCAGACGCATCTGTGGAACATCATTCCGCAGTTCTTCGGTTTCGTGACCTTCTGTATTGCGGGCGTGGCGGTGTGTCACCGTCATCCGTTTGACCAGCCAGAAGCGGAGCAGGAACTGGCGGACGGCTACCACATTGAATATGCCGGTATGAAGTTCGGCCTGTTCTTTGTCGGCGAATATGTGGCGATTACCACCGTTTCAGCGCTGATCGTAACGCTGTTCTTTGGTGGCTGGCACGGACCTTTCCTGCCGCCGTTCATCTGGTTCGCCCTGAAAACGGCGTTCTTTATGATGATGTTCATCCTGATCCGTGCTGCGCTTCCGCGTCCACGCTACGACCAGGTGCTGTCATTCGGCTGGAAAGTGTGTCTGCCGTTGACGCTGTTGAACCTGCTGGCGACTGCCGCAGTGATTCTCTACACAGCGCCGTAAGGGGTTAACAAATGACTTTGAAAGATATTGTCGTAGGTTTCGGCACGACAGTTCGCAGTATCTGGCTGATTGGGCTGCATGCCTTCGCCAAACGTGAAACGCAGATGTACCCGGAAGAGCCGGTTTATCTGCCACCGCGCTATCGTGGCCGTATCGTGTTAACCCGCGATCCGGACGGCCAGGAGCGTTGCGTTGCCTGTAACCTGTGTGCGGTTGCCTGTCCGGTTGGCTGTATTTCACTGCAGAAAGCTGAAACCAAAGATGGCCGCTGGTACCCGGAGTTCTTCCGCATCAACTTCTCACGCTGCATCTTCTGTGGCATGTGTGAGGAAGCCTGTCCGACCACGGCGATTCAGCTGACCCCGGATTTCGAACTGGGTGAGTTTAAGCGTCAGGATCTGGTGTATGAGAAGGACGATCTGCTGATTTCGGGGCCGGGTAAATATCCGGAGTACAACTTCTACCGCATGGCAGGTATGGCGATTGACGGTAAAGATAAGGGCGAAGCGGAAAACGAAGCGAAGCCTATCGACGTCAAAGGCTTATTACCTTAAGGAGCAAGGCATGGAATTTGCGTTTTATCTTTGCGGACTGGTGGCGGTGCTGACGACGTTGCGCGTCATTACCCACACTAATCCGGTACATGCGTTGCTGTACCTGATCGTTTCGCTGTTGTCGATTGCGGGCGTCTTCTTCTCGATGGGGGCCTATTTTGCCGGTGCCCTCGAGATCATCGTCTACGCCGGGGCCATCATGGTGCTGTTCGTCTTCGTGGTCATGATGCTGAACCTGGGCAAACAGACCGAGAAGCAGGAGCGTGAGTGGCTCAGTCCGTCGCTATGGATTGGACCGGGCATCGTTTCATTACTGCTGCTGGTGGTAATGATCTACGCCATCCTGACAGCCAATGACCAGGGCATTGATGGCACCATCATCGACGCCAAAGCGGTCGGCATCAGCCTGTTTGGTCCTTACGTGCTGGCGGTTGAACTGGCTTCGATGCTGCTGCTGGCGGGTCTGGTCGTGGCGTTCCATATCGGTCGTGAAGAGCGTCAGGGCGAAGTCCTGAGTAACCGTAATGCTGACGCCGCTCAGGTGAAAAAGGAGAACGCATGATCCCGTTACAACATGGATTGATTCTTGCTGCCGTGCTGTTTGTCCTTGGACTGACGTCGCTGGTGATACGCCGCAATCTGCTGTTTATGCTGATCGGCCTTGAAATCATGATCAACGCCGCCGCTTTAGCTCTGGTGGTTGCCGGGAGCTACTGGGGTCAGGCCGATGGACAGGTGATGTATATCCTGGCTATCAGCCTGGCGGCAGCGGAAGCCAGTATTGGTCTGGCACTGCTGCTTCAGCTCTATCGTCGTCGTCAGACGCTGAACATTGATACTGTGAGCGAGATGCGCGGATGAATCTTCTCTATTTAACTGTCTTGTTTCCGCTGATCGGCTTTCTGCTGTTAGCGTTTTCCCGCGGTCGCTGGTCAGAGAACCTGTCGGCCACGGTGGGTATGGGATCGGTGGGTCTGGCAGCACTGACTACGGCAATGATCGGTTTCGACTTCTTCGCCAATGGCCAGCAAGCTTACACCCAGGCACTCTGGACGTGGATGCATGTCGGCAATTTCGACATGAAGGTGAATCTGACGCTGGACGGCCTGTCGCTGACCATGCTGTCGGTCGTAACCGGTGTCGGCTTCTTCATTCATATGTTCGCCTCCTGGTACATGCGTGGAGAGGAGGGCTACTCCCGCTTCTTCGCCTACACCAACCTGTTTATCGCCAGCATGGTGGTTCTGGTGCTGGCCGATAACCTGATGCTGATGTATCTGGGCTGGGAAGGGGTAGGGCTCTGCTCTTATCTGCTGATCGGTTTCTACTACAGCAATCCGGAAAACGGCAAAGCGGCGATGAAAGCGTTCATCATTACCCGCGTGGGCGACGTCTTTCTGGCATTCGGTCTGTTCATTCTCTACAACGAGCTGGGCACGCTGAACTTCCGCGAGATGATGGAACTGGCTCCGGCGCACTTTGCTGCAGACAACCATATGCTGCAGTGGGCGACGCTGATGCTGCTGGGTGGCGCGGTCGGTAAATCGGCACAGCTGCCATTGCAGACCTGGCTGGCCGATGCGATGGCGGGTCCGACACCGGTTTCGGCGCTGATTCACGCCGCGACCATGGTGACGGCGGGTGTTTACCTGATTGCCCGCAGCCACGGTCTCTTCCTGCTGACGCCGGAAGTGCTGCATCTGGTCGGCATCATCGGGGCGATTACCCTGGTGCTGGCGGGCTTTGCCGCGCTGGTGCAGACCGACATCAAACGCGTTCTCGCTTACTCTACCATGAGCCAGATTGGCTACATGTTCCTGGCGCTGGGCGTTCAGGCGTGGGATGCGGCGATTTTCCATCTGATGACGCACGCCTTCTTTAAAGCATTACTGTTCCTCTCCTCGGGTTCAGTGATTCTGGCCTGCCATCACGAGCAGAACATCTTCAAAATGGGTGGCTTGCGTAAGAGCATTCCGCTGGTCTACACCTGCTTCCTGGTCGGTGGCGCGGCGCTGGCGGCACTGCCGCTGATTACGGCGGGCTTCTACAGTAAAGATGAAATTCTGTTTGGTGCGCTGGCTAACGGCCACATTAATCTGATGGTAGCGGGTCTGGTCGGGGCGTTCCTGACCTCCATCTATACCTTCCGCATGATCTTCATCGTGTTCCATGGCGAAGAGAAAATTCATGCACACGCCGGTAAAGGCATTACCCATCATCTGCCGCTGATTGTGCTGCTGCTGCTCTCCACCTTTATTGGTGCGCTGATTACGCCACCGCTGGCGGGTGTACTGCCAGCCAATGAGTTCGGTGAAGCGGGCAAAGTGGGACTGGAAATCACCTCGGGCGTGGTCGCGATCGTTGGCATTCTGATCGCAGCCGCACTGTGGCTGGGCAAACGTGAGCTGGTAACCCGTATCGCAAAAAGTGCACCGGGCCGCTTCTTCGGCACCTGGTGGTTTGCGGCATGGGGCTTCGACTGGCTCTACGATAAAGTGTTCGTCAAACCTTACCTGGGTATTGCGTGGCTGCTGAAGCGCGACCCACTGAATGGTCTGATGAACCTGCCTGCGCTGCTGTCACGCATTGCCAATAAAGGTCTGGTGGTCAGTGAAAATGGCTACCTGCGCTGGTACGTGGCGTCAATGAGTGTGGGTGCCGTGCTGGTGCTGGCTCTGCTGCTGGTGATTTAAAGATTGATGAGCGGGGCAGGTTAGTTAACCTGCCCATTGAGAATGTCAAAAATTGTCCTGAGCAAGGGCGTTATCGTCGCAGCCAGTTTGGTTACCGCCAGCGCGCAGCAACCGGAGCATACCGAGGTATGTGAGGATTGCGAGCACTGCCGGGAAGCAAAATGGCAAGTAAGATAGCCCGAACTAAGACAAAGAAAAGGGAAGTGTGCCGTGTTATTACCTTGGCTAATTATCATACCCTTCGTCGGCGGTCTGATCTGCTGGCTTACTGAGCGCCTTGGCGCGAAGGTGCCACGCTGGATTGCGCTGATCACCATGGGGCTGACGTTGGCGCTTTCACTGCAACTCTGGTTGCAGGGAGGCTATTCACTGACGCAGGCAGCGGGCATTCCGCAGTGGCAGTCAAGTTTCTCCGTTCCGTGGATCCCACGCTTCGGCATTAGCTTCCATTTAGCCATCGATGGCCTTTCGCTGCTGATGGTGGTGCTGACCGGCCTGCTCGGTCTGATGGCGGTGCTCTGTTCATGGAATGAGATCTCAAAGTATCAGGGCTTCTTCCATCTGAATCTGATGTGGATCCTGGGCGGCGTAATCGGTGTGTTCCTCTCCATCGACCTGTTCCTGTTCTTCTTCTTCTGGGAAATGATGCTGGTGCCGATGTACTTCCTCATCGCGCTCTGGGGTCATAAAGCATCGGACGGTAAAACCCGTATTTCCGCTGCGACCAAATTCTTCATCTATACCCAGGCTTCGGGTCTGGTGATGCTGATTGCGATTCTGGGCCTGGTGTTTGTCCACTACAACGCGACCGGCGTCTGGACATTCAACTACGAACAGCTGCTGCAGACGCCAATGTCGAGCGGTGTTGAATATCTGCTGATGCTGGGCTTCTTTATCGCCTTTGCGGTCAAGATGCCGGTTGTGCCATTGCACGGCTGGCTGCCGGATGCGCACAGTCAGGCACCCACAGCCGGTTCTGTTGACCTGGCGGGTATCCTGCTGAAAACCGCGGCTTACGGCTTACTGCGTTTCAGCCTGCCGCTGTTCCCGAACGCGTCAGCCGAGTTTGCGCCAATCGCCATGTGGTTAGGCATCATCGGTATCTTCTACGGTGCGTGGATGGCCTTCTCGCAGACCGATATCAAACGTCTGATTGCCTATACCTCGATTTCGCACATGGGCTTTGTGCTGATTGCCATCTACACCGGCAGCCAGCTGGCGCTGCAGGGTGCGGTGATTCAGATGATTGCACACGGTCTGTCCGCTGCGGCACTCTTCATTCTGTGTGGTCAGCTGTATGAGCGTCTGCATACCCGTGATATGCGTCAGATGGGTGGCCTGTGGTCGCGCATCAAATGGATTCCGGGTCTGTCGCTGTTCTTTGCAGTCGCCAACCTCGGTATGCCGGGCACCGGTAACTTTGTCGGCGAATTTATGATTCTGACCGGCAGCTTCCATGTGGTGCCGATGATTATCATCATCGCGACCTTTGGTCTGGTGTTCGCTTCGATTTACTCGCTGGTGATGATGCAGCGTGCTTACTACGGCGAAGCGAAATCGAAAGATCCGCTGCCAGGCATGTCACCGCGTGAGTTTATGACCATCGGTGTTCTGGTGGTGCTGCTGGTGCTGCTGGGCGTCTATCCACAGCCGATTCTGGATACTTCGCACGCTGCCATGAGCAATATTCAGCAGTGGTTTACCGCTTCAATTTCAACTACAAGGCCGTAATTCGCCATGACAATAACTCCTCACCAATTGATTGCGTTGCTACCGCTGTTAATCGTCGGATTGACGGTGGTGGTTGTGATGCTGTCCATTGCCTGGCGACGCAACCACTTCGTTAACGCCACGCTAACGGTAGTTGGCCTGAACCTGGCGCTGCTCTCGCTCTACTTTGTCGGTCAGGTCGGGGCAATGGATGTCACGCCGCTGCTGCGCGTCGATGGCTATTCGATGTTTTACACCGCGCTGGTGATGCTGGCGAGCCTGGCGACCTGTACCTTTGCCTATCCATGGCTGGCGGGTTACCCGGACAACAAAGATGAGTTCTACCTGCTGGTGCTGATTGCGGCGCTGGGTGGCATCGTGCTGGCCAGTGCTAACCATCTGGCTTCGCTGTTCATCGGCATTGAGCTGTTATCGCTGCCTCTGTTTGGTCTGATTGGTTACGCTTTCCGCCAGAAACGCTCGCTGGAAGCGGCGCTGAAATACACCATCCTCTCAGCGGCAGCCTCCTCATTCCTGCTGTTTGGTATTGCGCTGATCTACGCCGACTCCGGTAATCTGAGCTTCGTGGCGCTGGGTCAGAGCCTGACGGACAGCATGATTCACGAGCCACTGCTGCTGGTGGGTCTGGGCATGATGATCATCGGTCTTGGCTTCAAGCTCTCACTGGTTCCGTTCCACCTCTGGACGCCCGATGTTTATCAGGGGGCGCCTGCACCGGTTTCAACCTTCCTGGCCACCGCCAGCAAGATTGCCATCTTCGGTGTCATCATGCGTCTGTTCATGTATGCGCCGGTGACTGACAGCGAAGCGGTGCGAACGGTACTGGCCATGATCGCGTTTGTGTCGATTCTGTTCGGTAACCTGATGGCGATTTCGCAGAGCAACATCAAGCGTCTGCTGGGTTACTCCTCTATCGCCCATCTCGGTTATCTGCTGGTCGCGCTGATTGCGGTGAAAGATCATCAGCTGTCGCTGGAAACCTCGGGTGTTTACCTGGCGGGTTATCTGTTCAGCAGCCTGGGTGCCTTTGGTGTGGTGAGCCTGATGTCCAGCCCGTATCGTGGCCCGGATGCCGACTCACTCTACTCTTATCGTGGCCTGTTCTGGCATCGTCCTGTCCTGTCAGCGGTGATGACAGTGATGATGCTGTCGCTGGCAGGTATCCCGATGACGCTGGGCTTTATCGGTAAATTCTACGTTATCGCGTCAGGTGTCAGTGCTCACCTGTGGTGGCTGACCGGTGCCGTGGTCGCGGGCAGCGCGATTGGCCTCTATTACTATCTGCGCGTGACGGTCAGTCTCTACCTCAGCCCGCCGGAACTGCACACCCGTGACACCCCGGCTAACTGGGCATTTACCGCCGGTGGTGTGGTCGTGCTGATCTCCGCCATTCTGGTGCTGCTGTTAGGGGTTTACCCGCAGCCGCTGATCAGACTGGTGCAGATGGCTCAGCCGCTGATGTAAGCAGGTATCTGCAACTGATGAATCAGGCCTCCGGGCCTGATTTTTTTTGCCTTTAAGACGAGGTAACCCTGCCGATGCTGGATGGCGGCACCGTTCTGATGTAGCGTGTTGTGATTAGCAAGGAGAGACCATGAACATTGACTGGCAGGATAAACACCATAGCGAACTCACCGCCCGGGAACTTTATGACTTACTGGCATTGCGCAGTGCCGTGTTCGTCGTGGAACAGCAGTGCGCGTATCAGGATGTGGATGGCAAAGATTTGCAGGCAGGAAACCGGCATCTGCTGGGGATAGCGGATGGCCAGTTGGTGGCCTATGCGCGACTTCTCTCGCCGGAAGATAAGACCAGCCCGGTAAAAATCGGACGGGTGATTGTGTCCGATCGGGTGCGTGGTGCGCGGCTGGGCAGCCGTCTGATGGAGAAGGCGATCAGCCGTTGTCAGCTGCACTGGCCGGGTCACGATCTGTTTCTCTCCGCTCAGGCACATCTGGAAAATTTTTACGGGCAGTATGGCTTTGTGGCGGCAGGGGAGAGCTACCTGGAAGATGGCATTCCGCATATTGATATGGTGAAAACTGCGCTATAAAAAAGGCGAGGCCTGAGCCTCGCCTGTTTCCATCAACCCACCGTCATCTGACGGTCATCGACATATTTGCGCTGATCCGGCGCAGGCGGGAAATACTGATAAAGCCACGTTTCGCTCAGCGTTTCATCCTTGCTACGCAGGAACAGACGCATCTCCACCGGCTGGGTGGAATCACTGTTCGGATACCAGTCAAACAGAATGCGGTATCCCTTCAGCGGATCGACATACAGAATTTCAACCTGCTTCACGCTGCCCGATGAGACAGTAATCACCGGCTCAATGCCTTTCGGCGCGGCAGCCTGCAGATCACCACCAATAAAATCGATGGCGAAGCGACGGCACCAGGTTTCAGGGAAGTGCTCGCCAGGCGCCCAGCCTTCCGGGAAGCCACCGATACCGGTACGGGTGGCATCCACACGCGCCAGACCGCTTCGCACTGGCGGCAGACCACTCCAGTAGAGTTTGTAGGAGAAGTTCAGCTCACTACCCGCTTTGACCGGTTCCGCCGGTTGCCAGAAGCAGACGATGTTATCCAGCGTTTCACCCGTGGTTGGGATCTCCATCAGGTTGATCGCGCCTTTGCCCCACTTGCCAACCGGCTCAACCCACAGGCTCGGACGTTTGTCATACCAGCCAATCACATCCTGATAATCTTTGAAGTCGTGATTCAGCTGCAGCAGGCCAAAGCCACGTGGATTCTCATCTTCATAGGCGTTGAACTGCAGACGCTGCGGATTATTCAGCGGGCGGGCAATCCATTCGCCTTTACCGGTCCACATTGCCAGACGATCGGAGTCGTGGATCTGTGGATGGTAAGTGTTGCACATGCGACGTTCGTTGGTGCCACAGCTAAACATGCTGGTCATTGGCGAGATGCCGATCTGACGGATCTCTTTACGGGCAAACAGGTGGTTTTCTACTTCCATCACCACGCGTTTCTCTTCGCAATGAATGATGAACTTATAAGCACCGGTAAGGCTGGCACCATCCAGCAGGGCGTAACAGGTGAAAGTGGTATCTTCCGCTTTTGGCGTTTCAAACCAGAAGGCGGTGAAGTCCGGGAACTCTTCCTGACCGTTGCTGAAAGTGTTAATCGCCACGCCACGCGCCGAGAGACCGTACTGGAAGGTATCGTCAACGGCACGGAAGTAGCTTGCGCCGAGGAAAGAGACGATGTCGCGACGGGCCAGCTCCGGCTTTTTAAAGGCGCGGAAACCGGCGAAGCCGAGGTCAGTTTTGCCCTCCAGCTGCTTTGTATCCACGTGGGCGTTGTTGTAGTTGAATAGCTCGGGGCGGAAATGAATTTCGCGCGCCTCGCGGCTTGCGCCGTCAACAGAGAACATACGGATGCGACGCTTAAAGCCCATACCAACATGGAAGAACTGCACATCCAGTTGACGGTCAGGCAGGTTATTCCACAGCGAGTGGTTAGCGTCATACTGAATTTCGTTGTACGCCTGCGGGGTCAGTGTAGCCAGCGTCTCCGGCAGCGCGCCTGGTGCACCGCCCCAGGGTTTTTTAGCCAGCGCGGCCGCGTTTTTCTTCAGTACGTCAAAATCGAAGCGTACGGCGGTTCCGTCAGCAATGCCATCTTCTGCCCATGCGGATTGCGCAAACAGCGTTGACAGGCCGGTCATGCCGCTGACGGCGGAGAAGGCCATTGACGCTTTCATAAACATTCTTCGATTCATGCCAGAGATCATTCCTTAGCTGTTCGAGGGTGTCGTGACTGTTGTGCCAAATGCACTTTTATGGCCCGATAATCACAGGCAACAGAGGGGTACGACAGTAGTGTTACTGGAAAATTCAGTCCCGACAAAATTTATCAGATTAATCAAAGAAGCGAAGCGAAATTCGGCGGTTGCCGTGGCGTCTTACACTTCTTTGCGCAGCGAAACGGCGCACCGCCTGAGTTGAGCAACTTTAGCAGATGAAAAATCAGGTGATTCCTGGAACAGGAAAACAGCAGAGCGCCAGATTATGACTATAGTTAATGAACTGCTTTGCAATTCACACGGAGGAAACGATGGTAAACCAGACAAATCAATTCGAAACGAACCTCGATGACGATATTGCGTTACTGACCGAAACGCTGGAAGAAGTGCTTAAGGCATCAGGCGATCCGGCCGATCAGAAGTACATTGAGCTCAAAAGCAAAGCCGAACAGGCGCTGAACGATGTGAAATCCCGTGTCAGCCAGGCGTCAGATAGCTATTACTATCGCGCTAAACAGGCGGCTTACCGCGCTGACGATTACGTGCATGAAAAACCGTGGCAGGGCGTCGGTATTGGCGCAACTGCCGGTCTGGTGCTCGGTCTGCTGCTGGCCCGTCGCTAATCGCGACCTGCTCATTCAGATGTAGCAGACAACTGCAGTGAAAAACGGCGGGGAAATCCCGCCGTTTTTGTTGACTTCTTACTGCCCTGAATTCACTCATCTGCGCCATTGAATCCCGCTCAACCCTCTGACATTTAAGCGCAACGTGCTGCCTTAGCCGCAACAATCACAATCGCTGGTCATGCCGATTGTGTTTCCCGGGTGGACTTCATACAGTGAAGCAAACGTGAAAAGGAGAATCCGACGTGATTAGAGTAGAGATGCTGTCAACCGGGGATGAGGTGCTGCATGGCCAAATCGTCGACACCAATGCAGCCTGGCTGGCGGATATGCTGTTCCAGCAGGGTTTGCCCATGACCAGTCGCACCACGGTAGGGGATTCACTCGAGTCGCTGATCGCTACGCTGCAGGCGCGCAGTCATGAAGCCGATGTGCTGATCGTCAACGGCGGTCTGGGGCCAACCAGTGACGATCTGAGTGCGCTGGCTGCAGCCCGCGCCTGTGGGGTTGAACTGGCGATGCAGCAGGAGTGGCTGGAGCAGATGGAAGCCTGGTTTGCCAGTCGCGGGCGGATAATGGCGGCCAGCAATCGCAAGCAGGCTGAAATCCCGGTCAATGCGGAGCTGATTGATAATCCGGTCGGAACCGCCTGTGGCTTTGCCCTGCAACTCAATCGCTGCTGGATGTTCTTCACGCCTGGCGTGCCGTCTGAATTTAAAGTGATGGTGGAGCAACAGATCATTCCGCGTCTGAAAACAAAATTCTCGCCGCCCGAACCGCCGGTTTGTCTGCGGCTGACCACCTTTGGTCGCGGTGAAAGTGATATAGCCGCCGAACTGGAGCCACTCGCCCTGCCGGAAGGGGTGGTGATGGGGTATCGCTCATCGATGCCAATCATCGAGATCAAGCTTACCGGCCCGGCCAGCCAGCGGGTGGCGATGGAGCAGGTGTGGCAGCAGGTGCGTCTGCTTCTGGCGGAGTGCACCATTTTTGAAGGCACCGAAGGTCTGCCGGCACTGCTGGCCCGCGAGCTGGAGCAGCGCGGTGAACAACTGGCGGTCAGCGAGCAATACACCGCCGGTCTGCTTTACTGGCAACTGGCGGCCGCCAGCGTGCCGTTGCGTGGCGCGGACATTCTGCCACCAAAGTTGGAGACGCTGGAGCAGCAGGTGAGCCGCACCCGCGATCTTGCCGCGCAGCAGCAGGCAGCGCTGGCACTCTCTGTTGGCAGCCTGGAGCAGGAAGAGATTTCGGTGGCGTTGCATACGCCAGAGGGCAGTTTTGGTCAGCGCGTGAAGTTCAGCACCGGTCGCTATAACCTTGAAACGCGGCAGAAGGTGGTGGCGATGATGGCGATGAACATGCTGCGTCGCTGGTTGCACGGCAGTGAAGTGAGCACCGGTCACGGCTGGATTCATGTGGTTGAAACTGTCAGACAGTAATGTCAGTGAAAATAAAACGGGCGCCTGAGGCGCCCGTTTTGTATGTGGACAAAGGTAGTCGCAGCTCGCTGTAATACCCAGCCTGCGAAGGGAACACGGTCAGATCGGAAAGACGCAAAACCCGTCATCCCTGACCTGCTCTACCCACGCCATCCATGGCGTGGGACGCTTTCCTCCTCTGACCGTATTCCCTGCGCTTCGTACTAATTCATTGCGGTTAAATTTATCCGGATTTGAATTTGTCAGCAGAATGAAAGACGCCTGCTGCAGTTATAACTCAAGCTCAATCTCGCCTTTAGCTTTGCAGCAGCAGGGCAGGATCTCATCCTGCTGCACAAAGGCCAGCGGCCGCTGTGGGTAATGCACTTCGCCTTTCAGCAGCCGCATCCTACAGGAGCCACAGTAGCCTTCGCGGCACTGAAACTCCACGCAGAGATTGTTGGCTTCCAGCAGTGTTAGCAGGTTGGTATGCTCGTCTGTGCATTCCAGCCGGGTGCCGGAAGTGCGCAGAATAACAACGTCACGGCTCATGATTAAAGCTGGAAGTCGTCGAAGTCGTTAGCGCCTACTTCAGAGTCGATCTGACCGACCAGATAAGAGCTCACTTCCACTTCCTGCGGCGCGACCTGAACGTTGTCAGACACCAGCCATGAGTTGATCCATGGAATCGGGTTAGAGCGCGTCTGGAAGGGCAGATCAAGACCCACCGCCTGCATACGGATATTGGTGATGTACTCAATGTACTGGCAGAGAATGTCTTTGTTCAGGCCGATCATCGAGCCGCCGCTGAACAGATATTCTGCCCACTCTTTCTCCTGCAGCGCCGCCTTCTTAAACAGCTCGAAGCACTCTTCACGGCACTCTGCCGCAATCTCTTTCATTTCCGGATCGTCTTCACCGCTGCGCAGCAGGTTCAGCATGTGCTGGGTGCCGGTCAGGTGCAGCGCTTCATCGCGGGCGATCAGTTTGATGATTTTAGCGTTGCCTTCCATCAGCTCGCGCTCGGCGAAAGCGAAGGAACAGGCGAAGCTGACATAGAAACGGATTGCTTCCAGCGCATTGACGCTCATCAGACAGATATAAAGCTGCTTCTTCAGCGCACGCAGGCTGACGACAACCTGCTTATCGTTGACCTGATGGGTGCCTTCGCCCAGCTGATGCCAGTAGTTGGTCATCTCAATCAGATCGTCGTAATAGCGTGAGATATCCTGAGCACGCGCCAGAATCTGCTCATTGGTGACGATATCGTCAAACACCACCGCGGGATCGTTCACGATGTTACGGATGATATGGGTGTAAGAACGGGAGTGAATCGTCTCAGAGAATGCCCAGGTTTCAATCCAGGTTTCCAGTTCAGGAATCGAGATCAGCGGCAGCAGGGCAACGTTCGGGCTGCGACCCTGAATCGAATCCAGCAGCGTCTGATACTTCAGGTTACTGATGAAGATATGCTTTTCGTGGTCCGGCAGCGCCTGGTAGTCGATACGGTCGCGCGAGACGTCCACCTCTTCCGGACGCCAGAAGAAGGAGAGCTGCTTTTCGATCAGCTTTTCAAAGATGTCATATTTCTGCTGGTCAAAGCGCGCCACGTTGACTGACTGACCGAAAAACATCGGCTCTTTCAGCTGATCATTTTTGTTCTGTGAGAAAGTGGAGTAAGCCATAAAAGTTGTCCAAAAGTAGACGAAGCCAGGCCTCGTGAAATGAATGAGGCGGGAGAATCTCCCGCCTGACCATTAGATCTTACAGGCGCCGCTTTCGCAGCCATCATCCTGGATAGAAGGTGCCAGGTCATCCTGCGCATCTTCCGCACCGTCACGGGTGTTCTGATAGTAGAGCGTTTTCACGCCGAACTTGTACGCCGTCAGCAGATCTTTCAGCAGCTGTTTCATCGGCACTTTACCGTTGGCAAAGCGTGACGGATCGTAGTTGGTGTTGGACGAAATCGCCTGGTCGATGAATTTCTGCATCAGACCCACCAGTTGCAGGTAGCCGTCGTTGTTCGGCATTTCCCACAGCAGCTCGTACTGATCTTTCAGACGCTCATACTCCGGCACTACCTGACGCAGGATGCCATCTTTCGATGCTTTGATGCTGATGTGGCCACGTGGCGGCTCAATGCCATTAGTGGCATTGGAGATCTGCGACGAGGTCTCAGACGGCATCAGCGCAGACAGGGTCGAGTTGCGCAGGCCGTGCGTTTTAATCTCTTCACGCAGACTCTCCCAGTCGAGATGCAGCGGTTCGTTGCTGATTGCGTCCAGGTCTTTCTTGTAGGTGTCGATTGGCAGAATGCCCTGCGCATAGGTGGTTTCATTGAACCACGGGCAGGCACCTTGCTCTTTTGCCAGCTCGTTTGACGCTTTCAACAGGTAGTACTGAATCGCTTCAAAGGTTTTGTGGGTCAGGCCATTAGCACTGCCATCGGAGTAGCGCACACCGTGCTTCGCCAGATAGTAGGCGTAGTTGATGACGCCGATACCCAGGGTACGACGACCCATGGCACCACGCTGGGCAGCCGGAATCGGGTAATCCTGATAGTCGAGCAGGGCATCCAGTGCACGCACCGCCAGGGTAGCCAGCTCTTCCAGATCGTCCAGGCTTTCGATGGCACCGAGGTTAAACGCAGAAAGCGTACAAAGCGCGATCTCACCGTTTTCGTCGTTAACATCTTCCAGCGGTTTGGTCGGCAGGGCGATTTCCAGGCAGAGGTTAGACTGGCGAACCGGCGCGATGCGCGGATCAAACGGGCTGTGGGTGTTGCAGTGATCGACGTTCTGAATGTAGATACGGCCAGTTGAAGCACGTTCCTGCATCATCAGCGAGAAGAGATCGACCGCTTTAACACGCTGCTGGCGGATGCTCTTATCCTGCTCATATTTGGTGTAGAGACGCTCAAACTCATCCTGATCGGCGAAGAACGCGTCATAGAGGCCAGGGACGTCAGACGGACTGAACAGAGTAATGTCTTCGCCTTTCAGCAGGCGCTGATACATCAGCTTGTTAAGCTGAACGCCGTAGTCCATGTGACGCACGCGGTTGCCTTCAACGCCACGGTTGTTTTTCAGCACCAGCAGGCTTTCGATTTCCAGATGCCACATCGGGTAGAACAGTGTCGCTGCGCCGCCACGTACGCCGCCCTGAGAACAGGACTTCACTGCGGTCTGGAAATGCTTATAGAACGGGATACAGCCGGTGTGGAACGCTTCACCACCGCGAATCGGGCTGCCCAGCGCACGGATACGACCGGCGTTGATGCCGATACCGGCACGCTGAGAGACATATTTCACAATCGCACTGGAGGTGGCGTTGATGGAGTCCAGGCTATCGCCGCACTCGATCAGCACACAGGAGCTGAACTGACGTGTCGGGGTACGCACGCCCGACATGATTGGCGTCGGCAGCGAGATTTTAAACGTGGAGATCGCATCATAGAAACGCTTGATGTAATCCATACGCGTGTCGCGCGGGTAGCCAGAGAACAGGCAGGCAGCAACCAGAATGTAGAGGAACTGCGCGCTCTCGTAGATTTCGCCCGAGACGCGGTTCTGGACCAGATATTTGCCTTCCAGCTGCTTTACCGCGGCGTAGGAGAAGTTCATGTCACGCCAGTGGTCGAGGAACTCGTCCATCTGTGCGAACTCTTCCTGGCTGTAATCTTCCAGCAGGTGGCGATCGTATTTGCCCATGTCGACCATCTTAACGACCTGGTCATAAAGCTTCGGCGGCTCAAACTGACCATACGCTTTTTTGCGCAGGTGGAAGATCGCCAGGCGGGCAGCCAGGTACTGATAGTCAGGGGCATCGCGAGAGATGAGGTCTGCTGCGGCCTTGATGATGGTCTCATGAATGTCAGAGGTTCTGATGCCATCATAGAACTGAATGTGGGAGCGCAGCTCCACCTGTGAAACTGAGACGTTGTTCAGCCCTTCAGCTGCCCAGTCCAGCACACGGTGAATTTTGTCGAGGTCAATGCGCTCCTGGCGGCCATCGCGTTTAGTAACGAGCAGACTCTGGTTCATGTCGCGTTTTTACCTTTGCGTGAGTATCCAAAAATTAAAAGAAATCCCGGCTTATGCACAGCATATTCATTGTGAATAATGTGTGGATAAACACTACATCTTGGGGGTGATGGGAAGTACCATAACTACATGGGGGCTTATTTTAGTATTTTACGGCCGCTTAACAAGAGCAAAAAATGATGGATAGAGGGGTTGTATTTTTGGCGAAAATTCTTAGGCCATGCCTTGTAAGGCCTGGCAACATGTCAACCAGATCACACTTTTTTTTCTAACTTTGATCGGACGCGTATTTCTTATTCAATCCTCCCTTTTCGGCCCTGAAGGGGAGGAAAAAAGGCGAAAAGAGACTACCTGCCCAGGGCGTTGCCAGATGGCGCGGACTGAAATCTGAGGCAGAAGAGAGTGGGTGTGACGTAACCCACTGGCAGATAACACTATGCCTCTGTTGCGGATGATTTTGGGGTCAGCAGGCGATGAAAAGCGGAAAGGGAAGAGCAAGCCCGCCCTGATTCAGGCGGGCCGATCACTTATACGGCGCGATGGGTATGCACCATATAATTGACATCCGTACCCGGGGCCAGTTTGAAGCGGTTGGTCACAGGATTGTAGTGCAGGCCGATGATATTACGTTCACGTAGCGTCGTTTCATCGACCCAGCCCAGCAGTTCGGAAGGGCGGATGAATTTCTTCACGTCATGCGTACCGCGTGGCAGCATGCGGAGCACATATTCTGCGCCAAAGATCGCCAGCAGCCAGGCTTTAGGGTTGCGGTTCAGCGTAGAGAAAAAGACTTCGCCGCCGGGTTTGACCAGTTTCGCACAGGCGTGAATCACCGAGCGCGGATCCGGCACATGCTCCAGCATCTCCATGCAGGTCACCACATCATATTTTCCGGTGTGCTGTTCGGCATGCTCTTCAACGGTCTGCTGTACGTAGTCCAGCGTCACGCCGCTCTCAAGGGCATGCAGGCGTGCCACGGCCAGCGGTTCAGCGCCCATATCCAGGCCCGTCACCACTGCGCCTTCACGCGCCATGCTCTCCGCTAAAATGCCGCCGCCGCATCCCACGTCGAGCACGGTTTTACCAAACAAACCGTTGCTGTGCTGCGCGATATAGCCCAGGCGCAGCGGGTTGATGCGGTGCAGCGGTTTAAATTCACCCTCCAGATCCCACCAGCGCGAGGCCACCGCCTCAAACTTGGCAATTTCCTGCGCATCGACGTTCTGCTGATGATTCTGCGGTTGTGCATTCATTGAATCGTAACTCCTGACAAAATGTGCCCACAGTATAAACGCTTAACCGCGGATGGCACACCTTTCAGGCGTAAGGAAAAGCGGGCGATATCGGTGGTTAACGTTCACCCGGGCATTGCAGTGTGATATACTTTCGCACCTTTAAAATCCGGGATTAAGTAGAGGGATAGCGGCTCCATGAGCGACCTTGCGAGAGAAATTACACCGGTCAATATCGAAGAAGAATTAAAAAATTCTTACCTCGGTTACGCCATGTCGGTCATCGTTGGCCGAGCTTTACCCGATGTGCGTGATGGCCTGAAGCCGGTTCATCGTCGCGTACTCTATGCGATGAGCGTACTGGGTAACGACTGGAACAAACCCTATAAAAAATCTGCCCGCGTCGTCGGTGACGTTATCGGTAAATATCACCCGCATGGTGATTCTGCCGTTTACGATACCATTGTACGTATGGCCCAGCCTTTCTCCCTGCGTTACATGCTGGTGGACGGACAAGGCAACTTCGGTTCCATCGACGGCGACTCCGCTGCAGCGATGCGTTATACCGAAATTCGCATGTCGAAAATCGCCCACGACCTGTTAGCTGACCTGGAAAAAGAGACCGTCGATTTCGTACCGAACTATGACGGCACTGAGCAGATCCCTGAAGTTCTGCCAACCAAAATCCCTAACCTGCTGGTGAACGGTTCGTCCGGTATCGCCGTGGGTATGGCAACCAACATTCCACCGCACAACCTGCGTGAAGTGATCAACGGCTGCCTGGCGTACATTGAAGATGAGAACATCAGCATTGAAGCGCTGATGGAGCATATTCCGGGGCCTGATTTCCCGACCGCCGCCATCATCAATGGTCGCCGTGGCATCGAAGAAGCGTACCGCACCGGACGCGGCAAGATTTACATTCGCGCGCGTGGCGAAGTGGAAGCCGATGCGAAAACGGGCCGCGAGACCATCATCATTCATGAGCTGCCGTATCAGGTGAACAAAGCCCGCCTGATTGAGAAGATTGCGGAGCTGGTGAAAGAGAAGCGTGTCGAAGGCATCAGCGCACTGCGCGATGAGTCTGATAAAGACGGCATGCGCATCGTGATTGAGATCAAGCGTGATGCGGTCGGTGAAGTGGTCCTGAATAATCTCTATTCACTGACCCAGCTGCAGACCTCGTTTGGTATCAATATGGTGGCGCTGCATCAGGGCCAGCCGAAGATTATGGCGCTGAAGGAGATTCTGGACGCCTTCGTTCGCCATCGTCGTGAAGTCGTAACGCGTCGTACCATCTTTGAACTGCGCAAGGCCCGTGACCGCGCGCATATCCTGGAAGGTCTGGCGATTGCGCTGGCGAACATCGATCCGATCATCGAGCTGATTCGTCGTGCGCCAAATCCGGCAGAAGCAAAAGCGGGTCTGATTGCCCAGGCGTGGGATCTCGGTAACGTATCAGCGATGCTGGAGCGTGCAGGTGATGACGCCGCGCGTCCTGAGTGGCTGGATCCGCAGTACGGCATCCGTGACGGGCAGTACTATCTGACCGAGCAGCAGGCTCAGGCGATTCTGGATCTGCGTCTGCAGAAACTGACCGGCCTTGAGCACGAGAAGCTGCTGGATGAGTATAAGGCGCTGCTGGAGCAGATCGCTGAGTTGCTGCACATTCTGTCAAGCGCCGAGCGTCTGATGGAAGTGATCCGCGAAGAGCTTGAGCTGATGCGCGATCAGTTTGGTGACGATCGTCGTACCGAGATCACCGCAAACACCGCTGATATTAATATCGAAGACCTGATTAATCAGGAAGATGTTGTCGTGACCTTGTCGCATCAGGGCTATGTGAAGTATCAGCCGCTGAGCGACTATGAAGCGCAGCGTCGTGGTGGTAAAGGCAAGTCAGCCGCGCGTATCAAAGAAGAGGACTTCATTGATCGTCTGCTGGTGGCCAATACTCATGACACGATTCTTTGCTTCTCAAGCCGTGGCCGTCTGTACTGGATGAAGGTTTATCAGCTGCCAGAAGCAAGTCGTGGCGCGCGTGGACGTCCAATCGTCAACCTGCTGCCGCTGGAAGCTAACGAGCGTATTACGGCGATTCTGCCGGTACGTGAGTATACCGAAGGCTTCAATATCTTTATGGCGACCGCGCTGGGTACCGTGAAGAAGACGGCGCTTAAAGAGTTCAGCCGTCCACGCAGCGCCGGTATTATTGCCGTGAATCTGCGCGATGACGATGAGCTGATCGGCGTGGCGCTGACTAATGGCAACGATGAAGCGATGTTGTTCTCCGCAGCCGGTAAAGTGGTTCGCTTTGCAGAGTCCGCAGTTCGTGCCATGGGCCGTACCGCTTCTGGCGTGCGCGGCATCAGGCTGGCTGAAGGCGATCGTGTGGTGTCGCTGATTGTGCCGCGTGAAGAAGGTGCCATTATGACCGTGACGCAGAATGGTTACGGTAAGCGTACGGCCAACAGCGAATACCCGACGAAGTCGCGTGCGACGCAGGGTGTTATCTCAATCAAAGTGACCGAGCGTAATGGTCCGGTGATTGGCGCGGTTCAGGTTGTCGATGGCGATCAGATTATGATGATCACCGATGCCGGTACGCTGGTGCGTACCCGCGTGTCAGAAGTGAGCGTCGTGGGTCGTAATACCCAGGGTGTGATTCTGATTCGTACCGCTGAGGATGAGAACGTAGTCGGACTGCAGCGTGTTGCCGAGCCGGTTGAAGAGGAAGAGCTGGATTCAATCGACGGCAGCGTGGCGGAAGGCGAAGATGATATTGCGCCGGAAGCTGAGATCGACGATGAAGAGATTGCACCGGAAGCAGATGCAGTAGACGAAGACGACGCAGCAGAAGACGAAGAGTAATTTGTCTGATGTAAGCTGAGGTTCGTTGCAGAAACGGCAGGTCAGGGGAAACCCGGCCTGCCGTTTTTTTTTGAGGTCGGGTGTGGGTGGCTGTGAGTCGGGAGCCGACGAAAGACCCGCTATGCCCGATCGCAAAGGATTCCCGCATCCCTGCGGATCGGCCACGCCATCCGTGGCGTGGACGCTTTGCTCTTCGGGCATAGCCAGCCTTTCTCGTTAGAATTACGGTGTCGCTTTGAGTGGAGGCAGGGTAGCAGAGAATGGGCGTCGGAAGCCGGTGGCTGCGGGATGGGAGCCGCCGAAAGGCCCGCTATGCCCGATCGCAAAGGATTCCCGCATCCCTGCGGATCGGCCACGCCATCTGTGGCGTGGACGCTTTGCTCTTCGGGCATAGCCAGCCTTTCTCGCTGGGATTACGGTGTCGCTTTGAGTTCTTACGGGCAAGCCTGTACGCAAGCCTTCCTGTTCACTGATAGCTGGCTGCTTTCGCTATCTTAAAAGATTCCCAAACCTTCCGCTAAGCCTGCGGCTGGCTGGCTTTTTTCGCCTGATAAAGCTAGTGTATGGGCATTAAAAATCGATGATGCGACTAACCTTGCCAACTGCGAGTTACCTTTGAAATATCCTGTCTCTTTCCGCACTACGCTTCGCATCTCGCGCTATCTTTTCCGCGCGCTGGCGCTGCTAATCTGGACGCTGGGCGCTGTTCTGACGGCGTTTTACATCATCAGCGTGCTGCACAATAAAGAGACGCAGGTCCGGCAGGAGTTCGCCAGCAACTACGGCACGATTCAGTGGTATGTGCGCCATTCGGCGGACATGATGCGTGAGCTGAAATATATCACCGAGAACCGCCTGACCAACGCCAGCAGTGGTCTGGATGTGCTGACCGGCATGATGCCGGGCAAAACTACGCAGCCGCAGTTTACGCCACTCTTTTCGGATGGCGACTGTACTTCAATGAGCAATACCTGGCGCAACTCGCTCGATTCCCTCAGCTACTACATCAATTACTGGAAGAGCAACTTCGCCTCGTCATATGAGCTTAATCGGGTGTTCTTTATCGGTGGCGAGAGTCAGTGTCTGGCGGACTTTACCATTGGCAGCAGTAATGCCGATCGGGAACGCAGCCTGAAATCGCTGCGTGAGAATGTACTGCGCTATCGCAATAGCAGCGAAGAAGATCGCCGCAATCCGATGTACTGGATCAATAGCAGTGCGCAGCCCGGCGTCGGCACCTTCTATATGGTAGTGCCGGTTTATGTCGCCAATAAGTTACAGGCGCTGCTGGGTGTTGAGCAGAACATCCGGCTGGATGAGTTTATTCAGCCGGGCAGCCTGCCGATTATTGCGTCTATTACCGACGAAAATTACCGTCCACTGCTTAACTCGCGGCGCGGCGGGCTGGGCTTCTCGCTTGATAATCTGCCGGATGATAAAACCTGGTTTGGTTATCTGAATGGGTATCGTCAGCTGGTGCTGAAGAAACCGCTGCCGCCGTCCGATCTTAACGTGGTGTGGTCGATACCCACCGACGTCATGGTGGATCAGCTTAAGCTGATGATTATCAATGCGCTGCTGCTTAATATTTTCAGCGCCGTGATCCTGTTTACTCTCGCATGGGTGTTTGAGCGACGGATGTTCCTGCCGGCGGAGGAGAATGCCCACCGGCTGGAAGAGCATGAGCAGTTTAACCGTAAGATTGTTGCCTCTGCGCCGGTCGGGATCTGTATCTTACGTACCAGCGACGGCACCAATATTCTGAGTAACGAGCTGGCGCACAACTATCTGACGTTGCTGACGCAGGAAGATCGTCTGAGACTGAATGAGATTATTGGCGGGCAGCAGGTCAACTTTGTCGATGTGCTGACCGGCAGTAATACTAACCTGCAGATCAGCTTTGTGCATTCGCGCTATCGTAATGAGAACGTGGCGATTTGCGTGCTGGTCGATGTTTCGGCGCGCGTACGAATGGAGCAGTCTCTGCAGGAGATGGCCCACGCGGCAGAGCAGGCCAGCCAGTCTAAATCGATGTTCCTGGCTACCGTCAGTCACGAGCTGCGCACGCCGCTGTATGGCATTATCGGTAATCTCGACCTGTTACAGACCAAAGAGCTGCCCAGCGGCATCGACTCGCTGGTGACGGCGATGAACAACTCCTCCAGCCTGCTGCTGAAGATCATCAGCGATATTCTCGATTTCTCGAAAATTGAGTCCGAGCAGCTGAAAATTGAGCCGCGTCCGTTTGCACCGCGCGAAATCGTCACCCACATCGTCGGTAACTATCTGTCGCTGGTGGTGAAGAAGCGGCTGACGCTCTACTGCTTTATCGAACATGATGTGCCGCAGGTGCTGGATGGCGATCCGCTGCGCCTGCAGCAGGTGATCTCGAACCTGCTGAATAACGCGATTAAGTTCACGCACACCGGCTGTATTATCCTCCACGCCTGGGTTGCCGAAGGCTATCTGGCCTTCCGCGTCCGTGATACCGGCGTCGGCATCCCGGCGAAAGAGCTGCCACGTCTGTTTGATCCTTTCTTCCAGGTAGGCAGTGGCGTGCAGCGTAATTTCCAGGGCACCGGGCTGGGACTGGCGATCTGTGAAAAGCTGATCAATATGATGGACGGTGACATTGAAGTTGACTCAGAGCCAGGCATGGGTAGCCAGTTCATCGTCCGTATTCCGATCTACAAAGGGCAGAAGCCGTCACTGATGCTGCTCGAGGATTTGAAAGAGAACAAAGTCTGGCTGGCGATGCGTAACGACTATCTTGCGGAGTTTATTACCCGCCAGATTCAGCAGCAGGGCATTGAGGTCGCGGAATATAATGGTAAGCCGGGTCACGACGATGTGGTGATGACCGATTACGACCTGGAAATCGACTTACCGCTGCGGGCGCTGATCACCTTCGATGGCTCGCATGTGGATATGCCGCGTGAACGTCAGCCGGGACGCTGGATCCACTCAACAGCCACGCTGCACGAGGTGCCGGCGCTGCTGGCGCGCATCTACCGTATTTCGCTGGGCCACGATGCGGCGGATGCGTTGCTGCTAGCCGCGCCGGTCGAAGAGAAAGTGCATAACGATGACATCATGGTGCTGATTGTCGATGACCATCCGATTAACCGCATGCTGCTGTCGGAACAGCTTGGCACGCTGGGCTATCAGGTGAAAACCGCGCAGGATGGCGTTGATGCGCTTAACGTGCTGAGTCGTAATGAAATCGACATCGTGCTGACTGATGTGAACATGCCAAACATGGATGGTTATCGCCTGACGCAGCGGTTGCGTCAGCTGGGCCATCTCTTCCCGGTCGTCGGCGTGACGGCGAATGCGCTGGCGGAAGAGAAACAGCGTTGTATGGATGCGGGCATGGATAACTGCCTGTCAAAACCGGTGACGCTGGATGTGTTGAAAGTGACGCTGGCCATCTATGCTGATCGGGTGCGCAAAACGCGGATAGGATAGGGCAGGATAAAGCAGGATAGGGCAGAGGTAAGGCGGTGCAGGCTGCACCGCCTCAGAAGTAACTTAGTCTCTTTCGACCTGAGTCTGGCTGACAGACGACAGGTAGTTCAGCAGCGCGATATCATTATCCACGCCCAGTTTCATCATCGCTGATTTCTTCTGGCTACTGATCGTTTTGATACTGCGGTTCAGTTTCTTGGCGATTTCCGTTACCAGGAAACCTTCAGCGAACAGACGCAGTACTTCGCTCTCTTTTGGTGACAGACGCTTGTCGCCATAACCACCTGCGCTGATCTTCTCCAGCAGTTTCGCAACGCTTTCCGGCGTATATTTCTTGCCTTTCTGCAGTGCAGCCAGTGCTTTCGGCAGATCGGTAGGCGCGCCCTGTTTCAGGACAATCCCTTCGATATCGAGATCAAGCACAGAACTCAGAATCGCCGGGTTATTGTTCATGGTCAGAACAATAATCGACAGATCCGGATAGTGGCGTTTAATGTATTTAATCAGCGTGATGCCATCGCCATACTTCTCACCTGGCATAGAGAGGTCGGTGATCAGGACGTTAGCGTCGAGCTTGGACAGATTATTGATCAGTGCTGTTGAGTCTTCGAACTCACCTACAACGTTGACCCATTCAATTTGTTCCAGAGACTTTCGGATACCGAAAAGGACAATTGGATGGTCATCGGCAATAATTACGTTTAAGTTATTCATCTTATTGGTTACCTTGCTGCAGCAGTTGATTGACGTAAGCGTCAATATCACTGGTGGTATTTGTAATGTTTGAATCGTCACACGCTTTAATGTGGTGTTCTAACTCTTCACAAAGCTGTTTGCCGGGAGTCAGATTGAGCATGGCAAACACGCCCTTTAGGCGATGCGCTGTCTGAGCAAGCGAGGCGTAGTCCTTTTCCGCCGACTCAGTATACAGTCTCTTCACATCAACCGGTACTGTCTCCGTAAACAGCTGGAAATAGCCGCCGCTCATCAATGGCGTGGCCGTGTCGTCTTCCATGTCATTATCCATCACATCATGCGACAGTTGCTTCTCAATCAGGGCCAGTAAGGCATCCAGCATCGCATTACTGAGATTGAAATTGACCCGATACTGCTGGTCGTTCAGTGCATGATGACCCAGTTCATCTTCCGCCAGCAGCAGTGCCCAGCCGCTAAGCTTTGAGGGATCGTCGGTCACCAGCACATCGTGATCCTGACCGGAAATGCGCTCATCGGGTGTCAGACACCGTGCGCCCCAGTTCTCCAGATGACGGCAGACGATTTTATGCACGTCCTCCACGGTGATCTCCACCAGCGCGGTCACACCATCCAGAATCTTTTCCTCTTCTTCTTCGTGCTTCTGCTCCAGCACCAGCGGCAGCTGCATGTTATAGCGCGTGCCGATATCCGCTTTTGCCACGATATCGAGGCTGCCACCCATCTGCTTGCAGAGCTGCTTACACAGGAAGAACGCCATGCCGGAAGCCTGTCCGTAGCGATCCTGACTGGTATCGCCCAGGAACGGGAAGTCGACATTCGCCAGCTCATCCACCGTCAGGCCCGCACCGGTGTCCACCAGTTCGATGATCACTCTATCGGCCTGTTTGTCCGCAGCCTTAACTTCCAGGGTGATTTTTCCCCAGCGGGTGGTGGTCAGAGCATAGTGCATCAGCGTGGTCAGCACTTTGCGCAGGGCGCGACGGTCGCCAAAGCGCGTCTCGTCATTCGCCAGATGATTATTCACCACCAGCGACAGCCCTTTGCGACGCATCAGCGGCAGGCTTTCCAGTGCGATTTCGTCCAGCAGCTCCTGCAGGTTAAAGACGGTGGCATCCGGTGACCAGTCATGCGCCTCAAGCCGGTTCAGCAGCACGATATCATCCACCAGTCGCGCCAGCCCCTGGCTCTCATCGAGCAGGTCCAGCACAGTCTCATCGGCGTCACGCTGGCTGAGCTGCACCAGCTGCGTCACCATCTTCTCCAGTGGCTGATTCAGCGCATGTCCCAGATTGTGCAGCAGCTGCTGACGCATCTGATGGTTGCGGTCCAGCACCTGCTGTGCTTTCTGTAGTTTCTTGTTCACCAGCAGCTCACGATCCTGGTCACGCATCATAAACAGCTGGGTATGTGGCGACAGCACGCTGCGGGCGTGGCGAATTTCATACACTTCGTTATTGATAGTGGCCTGCAGCACGCCCTGATGCTGGTCGGACATATTAATAATCTTCTGCAGATTGAGGTGAGGCAAAAGATGTTCAGCAATCTTATTGCTCAGCAGGGTGCGGTTGCTGGCAAAGTCATACACCAGCAGGCCGACCGGCAGGCTGGCGACAATCTCCTCATTCAGTACCCGTAGCGAGTCGAGTTCAGCGCTCTGATTCTCGCTGGGACGCAGCGATTGCTGGCGCAGCAGCACGATACCCGCCAGCGACAGCAGGAATAGCAGCAGGTTGATCAGCAGCGGCCAGAGCAGGTTGTGCAGGCTGTCGATAATCAGGCGGGTAATCGGCACCTGATAGACCAGCTGCAGCGACGTGCTGGGCAGGGTGGCCGTAATCTCAATATTGGGATTCACCAGCGTGATGCGGGTGTTTTCCACCTCCTGCTGATCGGCTGTCGTGGCAGGCATTGAGCTGTCCTGACGCAGCTGGAAGTTTTCCAGCGGCATGTTCTGCGGAACAATATCGTTAACCGGCAGATCAAAGGCGACCACCGTGGCCAGATGGCCCGGCTGATTAAAAGTGGTGCGCAGCGTGAAATAGTGGTCGTTCTGGAAGGCGAGGTGGCGCAGCGGCGAGAAGCTCTCGCGTTCATCCAGCGCATTAGCCTGTTGCAGCATCTCCGCGCGGCGGCTATCCACCATTGCGCTGATAGCGCTCTCTTTATAGCGCGTCGCCATATCTTTCAGCGGCAGGGTCGAGATCATAATCAGGCTGTTGTCCTGACCATTTAAAAAATACATCGACCAGGTGGGATTTTCTGCGCCCCACAGCGTGTCGAGATAGTTCGACATCCGCATGGTCATATCCAGCGTGCTGCTGTCGTGTGAACCGAAAATCAGCGCTTCGGTTTTACGGCGGGTTTTTTCCAGGTAATAGACGTCAGGACGCAGCCGCGTCTCCTGCAGATTGCTGCCGGGTGTGGCGCCTGCTGCACTGGTGGAGAGATTTTCATAGATCTGCCAGGTGGCAAAGCGGTAGGCGTCGATGCGCTTCTGCACGTCACGCGCCAGATCGTCCATGGCATAGCGTTTGCCGGTCAGCCAGGCATTGACCGAGTTATGCACCATAAAGCCCAGCGCCAGCAGCAGCACCAGATTGAAAACCACAAAAAAGCGGGTGACATTGCCGGAGGTCAGTGGAAACTTATACAACATAGCGTGTCAGGTACCTGAATTATCGCGCAACTTTTCGCGCACTGGCGGCTACCGCTAACAGCAACAGCGCGATCATTAAAAATGCGCCGCTGAGGCTGATCCATTGCGAAATGAATCCGATTAAAGCCGGACCTGAGAGAATACCCGCATATCCCAGCGTTGTCATGGCAGAAATCGCCAGGTTCGCAGGCATATCCTGTTGATTCCCGGCAGCATTGAACAACATCGGCACCGTATTGGACAAACCAAAGCCCACCAGCAGAAATGCCAGCAGGGCGATCTCCGGCCACGGCAGCCAGACTGCCAGCGTCATACCCGCTGCGGCAGTCAGTGCGCCCGTCAGCATCACCGGATAGCGGCCAAAACGCTGGATGATCTTATCGCCGCTAAAACGGCCCAGCGTCATCGCTACTGAAAAGACCGCATAGCCCAGACCCGCATAAGCGGGTGACATCGCCGGATTCTGCAGCAACAGCAGTGCGCCCCAGTCCAGCACCGCCCCTTCCGCCAGGAACAGGATAAAGCAGAGCAGGCCAAGAAATGCGACCCAGCCGCGTGGGATCACTAGCCAGGGCTGATCGGGCTGATGCAGGCGCTGATTCATTAACACCGGCAGTCGCCACAGCAGCAGTAACAGCATCACGGCCATCACTACCAGGGTCGCGTGCAGCGGCGTAAACGCGCGGCTCAGCAACAGGCTCACCGTACCCGCTCCCAGAATCCCGCCCAGGCTGAAGAAGCCATGAAAGCCTGACATCATCGGTTTATCGGCAGCCTGCTCAACCTGCACCGCCTGATAATTCATCGCCACATCCAGCATGCCGAGCCCGGCACCAAACAGCATCAGCGCCGCTGCCATCACCAGATGAGAGTCAGCGGTGGCCAGCAGCGGCATCATAAGCAGCACTAACAGCGTGGAGAAGCCCATGACCCGACGGCAGCCAAACCGTGCCACCAGCGTGCCGGTCACCGGCATCGCGACCAGCGAGCCAATTCCCAGGCAAAGCAGTAATGCGCCCAATGAGGCGCCGCTGAGCTGCAGACGATCGCGGGCAAAAGGCACCAGCGGTGCCCAGGCTGACATCCCTAAACCATTAATCAGAAAGATGGTGCGTGTGCCCCAGTTCAGGCGGCTCTGATACTTATGTTGTTGTGCAGCGTCCAGTGCAGTCATAGGTCAGATTCATCAAGGGTAAAGCGGAAAAGTGTAGCACTGGCCGTGAGTTCAGTGGCCGTTGCGCCTCTTATTAAAGTGGTGCAGCAACATCGTTTAAATGGCAAAACCGGGAGTTTACCGACTTTTGCTGCGCCGCGAATTTTTTCCAGAACTTTCCTGGTATGACCACCACTCACACGGCATGACTTAACTCAAATTTCAATGCTGCTTTTCAACAAGTTGCCACCCAAAAGGCGGAACAGGACCAGCCATAAATGATGGCTGAATCGCATAATTAACAAATTTATTTTTCCGGCCTCAGGTTTTTGAAAGGGTGGTTTTTTAACCAATTTGCATCATTTATGGAAACAGTCAGCAATAAATTGACATGAAAAAACAAGGGCAAAGCGAATTTTCCGAAAACTGAATTTCAGCTATGGCTAATGTAATAAAGATTAAATCATAATGAAATCTGTACATTGAAATTGATTTTTACCAGGGTTACGCTAAAAATTACTTTGTCAGAACCGTTACGTCTTGCGTCAGTCTGTACAACTAAATCTAACAATAATACTGCCATCTTCCGCTTCACCAGGGATGTGTGGTGCAGCTTTGCTTTGCCATTTCAACATACACCAGGTTGAGACGCCTTCTGTGATTCAGAAGGTGAAACTATGTGTGAAGGCCTTAAGCATGAAATAAATTTATGTTTATGGATTCAGTATATTAGCTAATCTGGTGGAATAGAGGTTACAAATGGCAGAACTCACGCAAGGCCGTGTAGACATTATCTCGCGCGAAAACGGCACGCTCCTCTCACAGACCGCTGGCGGTTCGTCACAATCCATCAACCTCACCGAGCCAAGCGTTGTGCGCATCAGCGGCACGCGCGACATGGTGACGCAGTTCGAGCGCCAGGGTAACGATCTCGTGCTGAAAATGCGTGACGGCAGCACGGTACGCTATCAGAAATTCTTCCTCGATGACGCCGAAGGCCAGCACAGCGAACTGGTGTTCGATGATGGGGTTAATCCACCGGAACATGCGCTCTTTCCCCAGACTGCCGAGGGCGCTGAACTCGCCTCCGGTTCGGTTACGCCCACCTATGAGTCACTCGACAGCGTAGAGCCGCTACTGCTGGCGGATAACACCAACACCTCAATGGGCGTGATCACCGCGGGCGGTCTGGGTGTGCTCGGCTTAGCCGGACTGGCCGTGGGTGTAGGTCGTGGTGGAGGCGGCGGTGGAGGGAATGGCGGCGGCAACGATGGCGGCACTGATCCCGGTACACCGGTTACGCCAGGGACGCCTGCCATCACCCTGAATGCATTCGCTGACGATGATGTACTGGATAACGCAGAAAAAAACACCGATCAGGTACTGAGCGGCACTACCAGCAATGTTGAAGCAGGTCAGATTGTTACCGTGACGCTGGGCGGCCAGACCTACAACGCCACCGTGGGTGCGGATGGCAGCTGGAGCGTTACAATCCCGGCTGCGGCGCTGGCAGGACTCGCCGCAGGCACCACCACCATCGACGTCAGCGTCACTAACGCAGCAGGCACGGTGGCCACCGGCAGCCTGCCGATTACCGTCGCCGCCGCCGATCCCGGCACGCCTGCGACGCCAGCTATCAGCCTGAACCCGTTTGCGGGCGATAACCTGCTGGATAACAGCGAAAAAACGACGCCACAAACGGTATCCGGATCTACCAGCAATGTTGAGGCGGGTCAGACAGTTACCGTCACACTGGGCGGCCAGACCTACAACGGCACTGTGGGTGCGGATGGCAGCTGGAGCGTTGCGATTCCGGCTGCGGCACTGGCGGGACTCGCCGCAGGCACTACCACCATAGGCGTCAGCGTCACTAACGCAGCAGGCACGGCGGCCACCGGCAGCCTGCCGATTACCGTCGCCGCCGCCGATCCCGGCACGCCTGCGACGCCAGCTATCAGCCTGAATCCGTTTGCGGGCGATAACCTGCTGGATAACAGCGAAAAAACCACGCCACAAACGCTGTCCGGCTCCACCGGCAATGTCGAAGCAGGGCAGATCGTTACCGTGACCCTGGGCGGCCAGAGCTACAGCGGCAGCGTAGCGGGCGACGGCAGCTGGAACATCACCGTGCCTGCCGATGCGCTGAGCGCGCTGGCCTCCGGCACCACCACCGTCACGGCAACGGTCACTAACCAGGCGGGAACCGCTGCCAGCGGCAGTCTGACTCTTACCGTAGAGGCACCGCTGACCCAGCCGGGGACGCCGGTCATCACCATCGACCAGTTTGCCGGGGATGATATCCTCAGCAATGCTGAGAAAAGCAGTGACCAGCTGCTGAGCGGCTCCACCACCAACGTTGAAGCCGGGCAGATTGTCACCATCACGCTGGGCGACCAGACCTATAGTGCGCTGGTGGATGCACAGGGCAACTGGAGCATCACGCTGTCGCCTGAACTGCTGAATGCGCTGGCCGCCGGGACGGTTGCCATTTCGGCGGTCGTCACCAGTCAGGCTGGCATTGAGGCCAGCGAAAACCGCGCCATCAGCGTCGATACGCCGGTGGTTACGGGCCCGCCAGCGGTCACCGTGGATGACTTTACCGGTGACAATCAGCTGAGTAACACGGAGAAAGCCACCGACCAGACGGTGACCGGCAGCACCAGTAACATCGAACCCGGGCAGCCGGTGACGGTGACGCTGGGCGGTCAGACTTACAGCGGCAGCGTGGACGCGCAGGGCAACTGGAGCGTCACATTGCCATCAGCAGCCCTGAGCGCACTGGCGGCAGGTGAAACCACCCTGACGGTTTCGGTCAGCAATGCTGCCGGTAACACCGTGACCGGCAGCCTGCCGATCAGCGTGGAAGCCCCAGTGACGCAGCCGGGCGAACCGACTGTGACCATCGGTCAGTTTGCCGGGGATGACATTCTCAGCAACGATGAAAAAGGGACGGCCCAGACACTCTCCGGCACGACCACCAATATCGAAGCGGGCCAGACGGTAACCGTCACCCTGGGGGGGCAGACTTATCTGGGCACCGTCGATGGCAGTGGAAACTGGAGTGTGATTATTCCGGCAGCCGCGCTGGGCAATCTGCCTGCGGGCTCGAATGCCATTGGCGTCACCGTCAGTAACGCCGTGGGCCTAACCACCAGCGAAACCCGCGATATTTCGGTGGATGCGCCGACAACAGAGCCAGGCGTACCGGCCCTGACCCTGAATGATTTCGCCGGTGATAACGATCTGAGCAACGATGAAAAGGCGGTTGATCAGCTCGTCAGCGGCACCACCAGTAATGTTGAAGCCGGACAGCTGGTGACGGTTACCCTGGGCGGCCAGACCTACAGCGCCAGCGTGCAGGCTGATGGCAGCTGGAGCGTCACCGTTCCGTCAGCTGCGCTCAACGCGCTGGCCGCCGGCACGACCACACTCACCGTTTCGGTCAGTAATGCGGCGGGCGATGTCGCAACTGCCGCGCAGCCAATCACCGTCGAAGCCCCTGCAACGCAGCCGGGTCAGGCCACCGTGACCATCGACGCCTTTGCCGGAGATGACATCCTCAGCAACAGCGAGAAAGCCAGCGACCAGTTGCTGAGCGGTACCACCACCAATATCCCCGAGGGGCAGCAGGTTACTGTTACGCTGAACGGAGAGACCTTCACCGCCACGGTCGGCGCAGATGGCAGCTGGAGCGTCACGATTCCGGCCAGCTCGCTGGCCGCGCTGACCGCCGGAAGTGCGACCCTGAACGCCACCGTTAACGATTCGCTCGGCACGCCAGTCAGCGAAACCCGCGACTTCCTCGTAGAGTCATCAGGCACCGCGCCAGGCACCCCGACATTAACCATCAATGCCTTTGCTGGCGATAACGTCCTGAGCAACGATGAGAAGCTGGATGCTCAGGCGGTCTCGGGCAGCACCACCAATGTCGAAGCCGGACAGATTGTCACGGTGACGCTGGGCGGCCAGAACTACAGCGGCACGGTCGGCGCCGATGGCAGCTGGAATATCGCGATTCCGGCCAACGATCTCCTTGCTCTGGCTTCGGGCGCTGCCTCGCTGGTCGTGACGGTCAGCAATGCGGCTGGCACGCCCGTCAGCGATACGCTGGCGATTACGGTAGAACCTCTGGTTACCGAGCCGGGCCAGCCGGTGATCACAATCAATCAGTTCGCGGGTGATGACGTCCTGAGTAACGACGAGAAAACCAGCGACCAGCTATTGAGCGGTACCACCACCAACGTTGAGGCGGGCCAGATTGTCACGGTCACGCTGGGTGATCAGACCTACAGCGCTACGGTTGGTGTGGATGGCAGCTGGAGCCTGAGCGTCCCTGCCAGCGCGCTGGCGGCACTGGCGGCGGGCAGTGCCACTATCGCGGCCACGGTCACCAGTCAGGCGGGGGGAACGGTAAGTGAAGATCGGGTGATCGCGGTGGAAGCGCCTGCGGAGCCGGGCACGCCGACAGTCACGATCGCCCTGTTTGCCGGTGATGATCTGGTGGATAATAGCGAGAAGGCCGTCGATCAGACGCTGTCCGGCAGCACCAGCAATGTGGAGGCGGGTCAGACGGTCACCATTACCCTGGGCGGTCAGAATTACAGTGCGCTGGTCAACCCGGACGGCAGCTGGAGCACGCAGATCCCATCTGCGGCGCTCAGTGCCCTGGCGGCAGGCACCACGGCCATCACGGTCAGCGTCACGTCGGTAGCCGGTGCCTTAGCCACCGACAGCCGTGACATTAACGTCGCGCCGGCAGCCGGTGAACCGGGTGTGATCACGATCAGTGAGCCTGTCAGCGTTGATGGTTTCCTTAACCTGCAGGAGCTGAACAGCGATCTGATCATCGGCGGCTCGGCGGTGGGCGTCAATCCGGGCCAGGCGGTGCAGCTTAACTTCAACGGCAACAATTACAGTGCGGTGGTGGGCAGCAACGGCTTCTGGAGCGTCACCGTTCCGGCTGGCGATCTCAGTGGCATCACCGACGGCGTGAAACTGATCTCGGTTACCGCAACTGACGCCAGTGGTGCGCTGCTGACCGACTCCGCTCAGCTGAATGTGGTCACCACCACGCTGCCACAGATCACGCTGGATGAGAGCGCGCTTACCGATGGCATTCTTAATCAGACAGAAGCGGGCAGCGATCTGCTCATCGGTGGCAGCACCGGTAAAGCGGTGGCGGGCCAGTTGGTCGAAGTACAACTCAACGGCAAAACTTACAGCACCACGGTCAATGACGACGGCAGCTGGAACCTGACACTGCCTGCCGCCGATCTCGCCTTACTGCCGCAGGGCGCTAACGGCCTGACCATTACCGCGATTGATGAGGCGGGCAACCGCGTGGACGAGACGCTGAACTTCAGCGTCGACACGCTGCCACCGAACCTGATTGTGGCGGAAGTCGCAGGTGGCGATGGCATTCTTAACAGCGCGGAAGTGGCAGCAGGTGTGCCGGTAAGCGGTTCAGCTGCGCTGCCGGGCGAGCTGGTAACGGTCTCGCTGAACAACGTCGTTTACAGCGCAACCGTGGATGGGCAGGGCAACTGGACGGTGGATCTGCCGCCAGCGGCGCTGCAGGCGCTGTCAGATGGCAGCAGCTATACGCTGGTGGTTACCCTGACCGACGCCAGCGGTAACATCGCGACCCAGTCGCAGACGCTGGCCGTCAGCACGCAGCCGCCGGTTGCCACCGTCACCGCACCGGGCGGGGATGGCGTTCTGACCAGCAATGAGCTCACGGAGCCGCTGGTGATCAGCGGAACCGGCACCGCGGGCGACAGTGTAGCGGTCGGGTTAAACGGTAAAACTTACGCTGCTATCGTGGACGAAAACGGTAACTGGAGTGCATCAGTTCCGATTGCCGATCTTGCCACGCTGAGCAACCAGACTTATCCGGTCACCGTGACCGTGACCGATCAGGCCGGTAACAGCAGCACGCAGGATACCGATCTACGGGTTGCTACCGAAGCGCCTGCTCTGACTCTGAACCCTCTGGACGCTGACGGCGTAATCAACATCAGCGACGCGCAGCAGCCGCTGATTGTCAGCGGAACCGGCGACGAAGGTGACATCATTCGTGTCACGCTCAATAACCTGACCTACAGCGCTGTAGTGGCACAGGGTGGCAACTGGAGTGTAACCGTTCCGGCTGCCGACCTGGCGGGTGTGCCCAACGGTACTCAGCTGGTATCTGTCGTCGCGACGGACGCGGATGGCAATACCACCCCAGCCAGCAGTTCACTGATTTTCGCGACCACGCCGCCACTGCTGGAGGTCTCGACGCCGGGCAGTGATGGTTATATCAACATCGCTGAACACACGCAGGATCTCACCATCGACGGGCGCGGGGGGACGCAGGGCGACACGGTGGCAGTGAGTTTCAATGGCGAAACCTACTCCGCCACGGTTGACACCAATGGCACATGGAGCGTGACGGTGCCCGCCGCCATCATCAGTCAGTTGGGCGATGCACTCTACCCGGTTGACGTGGTAATCAGCGATGCTTACGGCAACAGCACGACCGTCGCCTCCAGTGTCACGGTGCTGGCGGCAACGTCACCGGCGCTGACCATTGATCCTGTGACCGGCGATAATCTGGTCGACAGTGCGGAACAGCTCACTGACATTCTGGTCACCGGTAACGTCACCGGCGTACCGGCAGGCCAGCCGGTATTACTGACCATTAACGGTCAGTCTTACGACGGCGTAGTGCAGGCGAACGGAAGCTGGAGTGTGACCCTGCCCGCCGGATCGCTGGGTGCCGCGGGCGATAAAACCTTTACCGTGGCGATTACCGACGTGGCCGGAAATCCGGCGCTGCCTGCCCAGGGGCAGTTCACCGTGATCACGACCAACGTACCGTCGCTGTCGATTGCCCCGATCAGTGACGACAACGCACTCAACGTGCTGGATGCGCAGAGCGATCTGATCCTCAGCGGCGGTTCCGCAAACCTGCCAGCGAACAGCCCGATCAGCGTGACGCTGGTGCCCGGCGGCACCCTTTACAGCACTACAACCGATGAAAACGGTAGCTGGACTCTGACCGTGCCAGCCGCCGACCTGGCGAACCTGGCGCAGGGTAACACCACCGTTACCGTCACCTCAGGGGATGTACAGACCAGCCAGACGCTGCTGGTGGCAACGACGCCGCTGGCAGAACCCCAAATCAACACGCCTTTCACTGATGGCATTCTCAACACTGAGGAAGCCAGCACAGCGCAGACGCTGACCGGCTCCGTCCAGCCAGGCCAGGCCGTCAGCGTGACCCTGGGCGGCATCAGCTATCCGGCAACGGTAGCGGCAAATGGTGACTGGAGCGTCACGCTGCCGCCAGATGCGCTACAGGCCCTGGCGCAGGGCAGCAATCCCGTTACCGTGACAGTGAGCGATGTCGCGGGTAACAGCACCAGCATCAGCGCACCGCTGACGGTGGATACCGGAGTACCGGTGCTGACCGTTAACCCGATTGCCACCGATGGTATTATCAATGCGGCTGAAACAGCCAGCGATCTGACCGTCAGCGGCACCGTCGCCCCGGGCAGCAGCGTCAGTCTTGTGCTGAATGGTGAGACCTACAGCGCCACGGTCGCCGCGGATGGCAGCTGGACCGCCACCGTACCCGCTGCCGATCTGCAACAGCTGACTGATGGCCGTTACGATCTCAACGTGACCGTTACCAGCGTCAGTGGCAACGTTGCCACCACGCCATTGCCGGTCACCGTGGATACCACCGCACCCGACTTCAGCATTAATGCGCCCGCTGGCGATGGTGTGCTGAACATCGCGGAGCAGGCTGCTGGTTTCAGCTTCAGCGGCGCAGGCAGTGAAGGTGACCGCGTCAGCGTGACGCTGAATGGCGTCACTTATACCGGCACGGTTGATGCGGACGGAAACTGGGCGCTGGCCGTACCGCCTGCTGCGCTTGCCGGTCTGACCAACGGCACCAGCTATCCGGTGGTGGTCACCGTCACCGACGTGGCTGGCAACAGCAGCAGCCAGAACAGTGCGCTGACGGTTGCCACCACGCCGCCTCCGCTGGTGGTTGCGCCGGTCAGCGGGGACAACGCGCTGAACACCGCTGAACTGGCGGAGCCGCTGGTCGTCAGTGGCAGCGGTCAGAACGGCGACATTGTCACGGTCCAGCTCAATGACCAGCTCTACAGCACCACCGTCGGCGTGAATGGGCAGTGGACGCTGCAAATCGATGCTAATGATCTGGCGGCGCTGCCTCCGGGCACGAATCCGCTCACCGTTACCGAAATCAATGCTAACGGCAACCAGAGCAGCCAGGTGGTTGATCTCAATGTGGCAACCTCGCCGGACGTGCAGCCTGTGCTGACCGTCGACAGCAGCACCTTTGCCGGTGACGGTATCGTCACGGCCGCAGAACAGTTACAGCCGGTTACGGTGCGCGGCAGCAGCAGTAACGTCGAGGCGGGCCAGCAGGTCGTCATCACCCTGAACGGCACGGACTACAGCGGCGTGGTCGGGGCCAGCGGCAACTGGAGCATTACGCTGCCTGCGGGCGTACTGGCGGAACTGGGCGAGGGCAGCCAGACGCTGAACGTCAGCGTGATCAACGCCGTTGGCAATACCGCCACCAGCCCGCTTAACTTCACTGTGGACAACACGCTGCCATCGATCGCGCTGGCACCGATCGGCGACGACAACTACCTCAATGCCCAGGAGCTGGGCGGTGCCGTTGTGGTCAGCGGCAGCACCAGCGGCCTGCCTGAGGGCAGCATTATTACCGTGCTTGCCAACGGCACCACAGCCAGCACCAGCGTGGCGGCCGATGGAAGCTGGAGCCTGACCTTACCAGCTGGCACCTTTAACGGCGCAGCCGATGGCCCGCAGACGATTACCGCTACGGCCACCGACGGCAGCGGACAACAGCTTGCCACCAGCGACGCTACCCTGACGGTGGTGGCCAGTGCACTGCCGGTGGCCACCCCTGGCGTGGCCTTTGATGACGGTATTCTCAACGGCGACGAAGCCGTCAGCGGCGGCGTGATCACCGGTAACACCGGCGTACCTGGCGACGGCCAGACGGTTATCGTCACGCTGGGCGGCACTAACTACAGCGGCACGGTCGACGCAGCGGGTAACTGGCAGGTCGCGGTTCCGCCAGCGGCCCTCTCTGCGCTGCCACAGGGCACCACGCCTTACACCGTGGTGGTCAGTGATGTGGCAGGCAACAGCAGCCAGGCTGACGGCAGCCTGGTGGTGGATACCCTGCCACCGGTGCTGAACTTCATCACCCCCTCCGATGGCATTATCAATGCCGCTGAGAGTCAGCAGCCGCTGACGCTGACCGGCAGCAGTGAAGCCAATGCGCTGATTGTGGCCAGCTTCAACGGCATCAGCCTGAGCACCACCGCAGACGTCAACGGTAACTGGTCGCTGGATCTGCCCGCCACGGTTTATACCGGGCTGGGCAACGGCACCTATCCTCTGACCGTGACCGCCAGCGACGCAGCAGGCAATGCCACCACCACCAGCCGCGATCTGGCGCTGAAAGTGGAGGCGGGCACGCTGCCGACCCTGACGCTGGATGCCTTTGCCGGTAACAATGTGGTCGATGGTGCGGAACGCCTCACCGATCAACGTCTGACCGGCACCACCACCAACGTCGAAGCGGGCCAGCTGGTCACCGTCACCCTTGATGGCACGGTCTACAGCGCCGCCGTGCAGGCGAGCGGAGCATGGAGCCTGATCGTGCCAGCCGGTGCGCTGGCGGCAATTGCGGATGGCAGCGCCAGTTTCACCGTGGCGGTCAGCGACGTGGCGGGCAACACCACCACCACTAATCTCACCTTTGACGTTAATAGCAACGCGTCTGGCCTGGCGATGGATGCCATCAGTCAGGACAACTACCTGAATGCGCAGGAACTGGGTCAGCCGCTGATTGTTACCGGCACCTCAGCGAATGTGCCTGAAGGCAGTCTGGTCACGCTGCTGTTTAACAACATCAGCTACACCGCGCAGGTCTCGGCCAGTGGTCGCTGGAGCGTGATCGTTCCGGCTGAGTCACTGACGGCACTCGCCGACGGGCCTTACACCGTCACGGTCACCGCGACGGACAGCGGCGGGGCGACCCTCAGCAGCGAAGCCGCGCTCAGCGTGCTGGCGGCGCTGCCAGCTCCGCAGATCGTCTCTGCTTTTGGCGATGGTCTGCTTAACAGCAGCGAAATCACCACGCCACAAACTCTGAGTGGCACTACAGGTGTGACAGGTGACGGCCAGACGGTGAACGTGGTTCTCAACGGCGTGACCTACAACGGCACGGTCGACAGCAATGGCAACTGGCAGGTCAGCGTGCCTGCCTCCGCGCTGGCCGATCTGCCGGAGGAGACGCTTAACTACACCGTTAACGTGCAGGATGCGGCGGGTAACACCGGCAGCAGCCAGGGCAGTGTCACGGTCGATCTGACGCCACCAACCCTGTCGCTTGATCCGGTTGCGGGCGATAACAGCGTCAATATCGCCGAAAGCACCGCGCCGATTGTGCTCAGCGGTAGCAGTAATGCCGAAGCCGGTCAGCAGGTCACTCTTACTCTTAACAACCAGATCTGGACCACCACCGTGACCCAGGATGGTGACTGGAGCCTGACGCTGCCTGCGGGTGCCCTGGCAGGGATTCCGGCCGGTGCGTATACCCTGACCGTGACGGTCAGTGATGCGGCGGGCAATCCGGTTACTGAAACGCGTGAAATCACCGTCGCAACCGGTGCCCTGTCGGTCAGCATTAATACCCCGTTTGGCGATGGCTACCTTAGCCAGGCTGAAACGGCGATCAGTCAGACGCTGAGCGGCAGCACCGGCGTCGTGGGCGAGGGCCAGACCGTCAGCGTGACGCTGGGCGATAATGACTACACTGCCACAGTCGATGCGCAGGGCAACTGGACGCTGACCTTAACGCCAGCGCAGGTGCAGGAACTGGCTGAGGGCGTGACGACCCTGGTGGTCAATGCCAGCGATGCCGCCGGTAACAGCGGTTCGCTGACCAGCGCAGTTACCGTCGATCTCACCCCGCCTGCGTTAAGCATTAACCCTATCGGCGGTGACAACATCATCAATTCAGTTGAGGTGCTGGAAGCTGTTGCTATCAGCGGAACAGCCTCAGTTGCGGATGCCGGACAAACGGTCACGGTCAGTTTCCAGAATACCGATTACACCGCCCGGGTACTCTCTGATGGCACGTGGCAGGTGACCCTGCCTGCCGCTGTCGTGCAGGGGCTGGCGGATGGCAGCTATCCGGTCGATGTGACGATCAGAGATGCGGCGGGTAACCTGACCACGGCGACCCAGACGCTGACGCGTGATGCGGACAGCCTGAATCTGCCGACCCTGGCCATTGGGACAATCAGTGATGATAACTTCCTTAACCAGGCAGAGTCGCTGCAGGATCTGAGCATCGGAGGCACCAGCACCAATCTGGTGGAAGGCCAGCTGGTAACGGTAACGCTGAACGCCATTCAGTACAGCGGCACGGTGGCCGCAGATGGCAGCTGGACCGTGACCGTGCCGGCCGCCGATCTGGGCAATCTGCCGGATGGCGATCAGCTGCTGGTCGTCGTCTCAGCGGATACCTCTGGCAACCCGGCCAGTGCCAGCGCCAGTCTGGTCGTGCTGGCCAGCGCGCTGGTTCAGCCAACGCTGACCCTGAACGTGGTGGCAGGCGATGATGTGATCAATGCTACTGAGGCCGCTGCGGATGTCGCTGTCAGCGGTGGCAGCACCCTGCTGGCGGCAGGAACGCCGGTAACCGTGTCGTTTAACGGTACTGATTACAGCACCACGATTGATGCTGACGGCAACTGGACGGTGACGGTACCGTCTGCAGCCTTCATCAACGTTGCGCCGGGCAGCACGCAGACCTTTACCGTCACCGCCAGTGATGTCGCCGGTAACCCGGCGGTCGCCACGCAGGAGGTCAGCTTCAGCACCACACCGCCTGTGCTGACGGATATTACGGTCAATGCGGGTGACACGCTAAACCTGGCGGAGTCGCTGCAGGATCTCACTATCAACGGCACCACCACGGGCGCACTGCCGGTGACGGTGACGCTGAATAACGTCAGCTATACCACCACGGCGGATGCGGACGGGAACTGGACCCTCACCATTCCCACAGCCGATGTGCAGCAGCTGGCAGATGGCCCTAACGCCATCACCGTGTCGGTCACTGACGCGGCGGGCAATGTCACTACCGACACCACCACCATACTGGATGTGGCGTTTAATACCCTGCCAGCGCTGACTCTGAACACGCCGTTTGGCGACGCGCTGGTCAGTGCAGCAGATGCCGCCGCGCCATTAACGCTGAGTGGTGACAGCACTAATCTGCCGGAAGGCAGCGTAGTGAATATTACCGTCGGCACACAGACTTTCAGCACCACGACCGATGCCAGCGGCAACTGGACGCTGAACCTGGCAGCGGGCGCACTGACGGGCCTGGACGATGGACTGACACAGGTGGTGGTCACCGCCACGGATGCGGCAGGAAATCCGGCGCAGGTTACCGCAGGCGTTGAAATCCTGCAGGCCCCGCCGGTTTCCGCCAACTTTGCTGCAACACAGTTCGGCGATAACGTGATTAACATCAGTGAAGCGGGTTCCGTTCAGCTGGTCACAGGCACGTCTAATCCTGTTGCGGGCCAGACCCTCAGCGTCACAGTCGGCGATGACAACATCCCGCTGTCGGTGACGGTCGATGCCAGTGGCAACTGGACAGCCAGCCTGACGCCGGAGGTGATCGCCAGCCTGGGTGCCGGTGAACACACGCTGACCCTCACCACCACGGATCGGGCCGGTAACAGCATCACAGAGACGCAGACCTTTGTCTCAGCGATTACCCCGATTGGCGCGCCAACGCTGGATACGCCATTTACGGATGGCCGTCTTAACGCGGCGGAAGCGGCAACGGACGGTATCCTGACCGGTACGGTCAACAGTGCTGATCCGGCCTCGGTGGCGGTGACTATCAATGGCACCGTCTATGCCGCGACGCTCACTGCTGGCGGTGCAGGCTGGTCACTGACTCTGCCGCCTGCCGTATTGCAGTCACTGCCGGATGGCAACCTGCCGGTCAGCGTGACCGTCACCGACGTGAACGGCAACATCGGCACCACCAGTGGTTCGCTGCTGGTCGCTGTCAATACGCTGCCGGATGTCACGCTGATCCTGCCGTTTGGTGACGGTGCGCTGAACGCCACCGAAGCGGGAACAGAGCAAATCCTCAGTGGCACCACCGGCATTACCGGTGCAGGACAGACGGTATCGGTGCTGATCGCCGGCTTTAACGGCGACCAGCCGCTGGCCGCCACGGTGCAGAACGATGGCAGCTGGTCGCTGGCCCTGTCGCCAGCGCAGTTAGCCACCTTCACCAGCGGCACGCATACCATTACCGTGACCGCTACCGACATTGCGGGTAACAGTGACGTGACGGCCCTGAGTGTGGTAACCGAAGTGGCTGTGCCGGTGCCGACCTTCACGCCTGGCGCGTTTGGCGGCGATAACGTCCTGAACATCAGTGAAGCCGCGGCAGGGGTCACCCTGACCGGCACCACCGGCAGCGTGGGGGATAATCAGGCGGTCAGCATTACTGTTAATCTCAATGGCAGCCTCTATTCCGGCACGGTGGATGGCAACGGTAACTGGACCGTTGACCTTCCTGGTAACGCGCTGAGTTCTCTGGGTAACGGGACGCAAATCCTGACGGTTAACGTCGTGGATGCGGCGGGTAACAGCGCATCGGCGCAGCTGCCGTTCACCACCGATCTCAGCGCGCCGCAGCCTGGGGTCAATCCGCAATTCCTCGGTGATTATGTGAATAGCAGCGATGTTGCCGCAGGGATTACGCTGAGCGGTACCACCGGTGAGGCGGGCGCAAATCAGACGGTGCAGCTGACGCTGGGCGGCAACACTTACAGCGCCACAGTGGATGCGAATGGTAACTGGACGGTGCCGCTGACCCAGGCGCAGCTTTCAGCGCTGCCGGATGCTACCTATCCGGTTACCGTGACGGCCACCGATGCGGCAGGCAACAGCACGACGATTAACAGCTCACTGGTACTCGACACCACGCCACCGGTACTGACCACTAACGCCTTTGCCGGCGACAATGCACTGAACTACGCCGAGAGCATTCAGCCGCAGATCCTTAGCGGCACGGCAACGGGCGCAGAGACGGGTGCCGTGGTCACGGTCTCGCTGAATGCCACGACCCTCGGCACCGCCGTGGTTGACGGTAACGGCAACTGGAGCGTGACGCTGACGCCAGAGCAGATGGCCACCTTTGGCGCATCCACAACCCTGGCGCTGGCAGTGACTGACCTGGCAGGTAACACAGCCAATGATGAGGTTGCGCTTGCGGTTAACCTGACGCCACCGCCAGGCCCGCTGGTGACGCTGGGCACGGTTTCGGGCGACAACATCATCAGCACCCAGGATGTCGCGGGTGGCGTCGTCCTGAGCGGCACCTCGGCTAACCTTGGTGCAGGCGGGGTGGTGACGGTGTTAATCAACGGTCAGACCTACGCCACCACGCTGGATGGGTCAGGCAACTGGTCAACGGCTGCGTTGCCGATCAGCGCCTTTGGCAATGCGGACGGCAGCGTCGCCATCACGGTGAATGCCACCGACGGCACGACTCCTGTCACCGTCAGCGGTAACGTGCTGATTGATCTGACGCCACCGGCCCTGACGATCAATGCCTTTGCGGGTGACAACCAGGTCAATGGTAATGAAAGCGCTACCAGCCAGACCATCAGCGGCACCGCCGATGTCGGTGAAGCAGGCCGTACGGTGGTTGTGACCTTCAATAACCAGACGTACAGCGCAGTAGTGCAGAGTAACGGCAGCTGGTCCACCACCGTTCCTGCCAGCGCGATGCAGGCCCTGACCGATGGCAGTACGCCGGTGATCACCGCGCAGTTGTCAGATGTCGCCGGTAACGTGACGACCGTGACACAGCAGGTGACGGTGGATACCGCCGCGCCGCTGGTCCAGGTTGACGCGCTGGCGGGCGATAACGTGCTTAACGCCGCTGATCTGGCCGTCAGTCAGGTACTGACCGGCAGCGCGCAGGGCGCAGAAGGCCAGACCATCGGCCTCTACCTGGGCGATGCCGCGCCGATCGCTACCGCAACGGTGGGTGCAGATGGTCGCTGGAGCATTGATCTTGCACCGAATGTCCTGTCGGGTCTCACTGACGGCGCGCTGGTGTTTGGCGTGCGGGTCAATGACAGTGCAGGAAATCAGACCGACGCGACGCTGACGGTCAACAAAGTGGTTAACAGTGCGCTGACGCTGGTGGTTGATTCGGTATTCGGCGACGGCACGCTCAGTGCGCTGGATACCACGGTGGCGCAGACCATCTCCGGAACTGCGACGTCGGCTGGTGTCGGGGCCACGGTATCGGTGGTGCTGGGCGGCGCCACGCTCTCTGCTTCTGTGGGTCAGGATGGCAAATGGGCCATCTTGGTGCCACCTGCGGTGCTGGATCTGGTCACCGACGGCAATCTTGCGGTTAACGTTACCCTGACCGATGCGGCGGGCAACACCCGCACCGTGGGTGAAACCGTGACGGCGATTGTCGATGCGGTGCCGGTGGTGGGCGCCCTCACCGGGCTGTTTGGCGGCGATAACCTGCTGAACATTGCGGAAGCGGCAGCCGGACAGCTGGTGGGTGGCGTAATCAGTAACGCGGCGGCAGGTTCCCAGGTGACGGTGACCTTCGGCAGTAAAACTTACAACACCACCGTACAGGCGGGCGGAGCATGGAGCGTTAGCCTGCCGGGCAGCGATCTCACCTCACTGCTGGATGGCAATCTGACGCTGGGCGTCAGCGTCCGGGATGCGGCGGGTAACGTCGCCTCGAATAGCGCGACGATCGGCATCTTTACCCAGACACCATCCATTTCCCTGACCTCTCTGTTTGGCGATGGCGTGCTGAATCTGGCTGATATCGCCACCGGCCAGGTGATCAGCGGGGTGGTGAACAACGTTGCGCAGGGCAGTGTGGTGACGCTTTCGGTGGGCAGCAGCCAGCTGACCGCGACCGTGGGTGCGGGCGGTGCCTTCAGCGCCACGGTGACGCCAGATATCCTGGGCACCCTGGCGCAGGGCAACCTGACGGTCGGGGCGTCGGTAACGGATGCAGCGGGGAATACCGCCAGCACCAGCGCCGGTATTCGCGTCGATACGCTGCTGCCAACCATCACGGTAAATCCGCTTTTCGGTGACGGTCTGCTGAACGTGGCGGATGCGCTGGTCACGCAGGTGATTGGCGGCGTCGTCGGCGGTGCAGAAGCGGGATCGCGTGTCGTCGTATCGGTGGGTTCTCAGCAGTTTGTAACGGCAACTGATACCAGCGGCAACTTTAACGTTTCACTGACGCCTGCGCTGCTGCAGGGCATTGCGGATGGCAATCTCACCGTCGGCGTCAGCGTCACTGACAGCGCCGGTAACACCAGCAGCACCACCGCCGGCGCGCTGGTGGGTATTCACAATCTGCCGAAGGTTACGCTCAATCCGTTGTTTGGTGATGGCGTGCTGAACCTGGCGGAATCGCTGGTGAGCCAGACTATCAGCGGCACGGTCTCCGGCGTGGCAGCGGGCAGCAGCGTCAGGCTGGCCATTGGCAACACAACGGCCACTGCGCTGGTCAACGCCGATGGCACGTTCTCCACCACCGTTTCGCCAGCCGTGCTCTCGACGCTGCTGAACGGTAACTTTACTGTCAGCGCGGCGGTCACTGACCTGGTCGGCAACGTCAGCAGCACCAGCGCAGGCGTGTCACTGGGACTGGTGCAGCCAACCCTGACGGTGAATACGGTATTCGGCGACGGGGTGCTGAGCGCAGCCGATCTGGCCTCGAACCAGACCCTGAGCGGGACCTCCAGCCTGTCAGCCGGCTCTACTGTCAGCGCCACGCTGAACGGCCTGACCTACACCACCAAAGTGGTAAGTGGCGGTAACTGGAGCATCAGCGTTCCGAAAGCGGATCTTGCCGCAATCACTGACGGCAGTAAAACCGTGACGGTGACCGGCACCGATGCCTACGGAAACGTGGCGAACAGCAGTGGAACACTGAGCGTTATCAGTCAGTCGACGCCTGTGGTCGCCATTACCTCACTGTTTGGTGACAATGCCCTCAGTGCAGCCGATGTCAAAACCGCGCAGACTATTTCAGGCACCGCCAGTAACGCCGAAGGATCGGTGGTACGCGTTACGCTGGGTGGCCAGACTTACAGCACCACGGTGAGCAGCAACGGCAACTGGAGTCTCTCTGTGCCAGCGGCTAACCTCGCTGCGATTGCGGATGGTCTGCAGACCGTGACGGCCAGCGTCATCAACGGCGCAGGCACCAACGGCGCCACCTCGGCGTCGCTGGGTGTGGTGAGTCACACTACGCCGACCGTCACTGTGAATAGTTTCTTTGGTGGCGATGGTTATCTCAATATTGCGGAAGCCAATACGGCTGAAACCATCAGAGGAACCAGCACCAACGCGGCGGGCGGCACCGTAACGGTTAACATGGCAGGTAATGTCCTCACCACGACCATCGGCGCGAATGGGGCATGGAGCATCAGCGTGCCGTCAGCGACGCTGAAAGGGATCGCAGATGGCAGCCATCCGCTGACCGTCACGGTGACGGATATTGGGGGCAATACCGCGACCAGCACCAGCAGCTTTACTGCGCTGTCCCATAATCAGCCGCTGGTCGGGGTTGATCCGGTGCTTAGCATCGTCGGTTCTCTGCTTACCGGCCTGGTCGTGCAGGGGGGATCGCTGAATGCATCTCAGGGATCGAAAGTCAGCGTGACGCTGCTGCTCTCCAACGGCAGCAACGGACCGACGCTGAATACCACCACCGATGCCCTGGGGCGTTACGCGGTTAACTTCTCACCGTCACTGCTGTCGGTGGGTGGCCTGCTACTGTCGCTGAACACGCTGGCAAAAGTCTCCATCACTGACGTGGCCGGTAACAGCTATACCACTACCAATACCCTATTGCTGGGTTCGGTGCTGCCGGTAACGCTGGCGGCCACCGAGTCGGTGGCACTTTTCTCGGTGGCGGATGACAGCGCCACCGTCGCCAGTGCCAGCGTGGAAACGCAGCATAACAGCAGCACCAGCAGCGACGATAACAGCGCCCATGTAGCCGTGGCCTCGACGCTGATTACCGATGCGGATACGGTGACGCCGGTCAGCAGCAGTGAAACCGTGGTGGCCAGTGACACCGCTGTGGCGGCGGCACCGGCAGAGGAGGTGGGTTACACCATTGGCGGCGTCGTGATTACGCTGGCCGATGGCAGTACGGCAGAGGGCGCTTCGGTGACCGGCAGCAGCGGGGCGGATACCGTGACGGTCAGCGACCTTAACTTTACCCATATTGATGGCGGCGCAGGCACCGATACACTGGTGCTGAATGGTGAATATCTCAATCTGGATCTCACCGCGCTGGGCCTGAAAGTTGAACACATTGAAGTGCTCGATTTGGGTAAAACCGGCACCAACTCTGTGAAACTCGATCTCAATGAGGCACTTAATATTACGGACAAACAGAGTGATGATTTGCTGATCAAAGGCGCAGATGGCAGTCAGGTCACACTGGCGAACAGCAACGGCGGTATCTGGGAAGTGACCGGCGAGCGCACGGTGGAAGGCAGAGTCTTTGAGATCTACCACAACTCGGCGCTGAGCAGTGAGAACACCCTGGGTGATGTGCTGGTGCAGCAGAACCTGCAGGTCCACGTGGCGTAGTCACAGCAACGTCTGTCAGGTCGTTATGAGAAGCGGGTGCGGAAGCACCCGCTTTTTTTGTTTTAGTCACGTAATAATTTCACTTTCCAGATTATCGCCACTATTCATTAGCAGAATGAAAGATTAGGGTAAGCGCAGCAAACGGCGTGACGCCGTAAATCAGCATTCTGACTCCATTTGTCGCTTTTATCAGCGTCTTCTTTCATCATCCCTGTTACCTGCGGGTAATCAGTTCCGACCAGCGGAAACGGGCAGCGTCAGCTGGCCCACTACCCATCGTCAGTCTTAACGTCCGGTTTATCCGGGCGTTTTGGTCTGCGTTTCTGTTCTGAACTGAGGTTACCTATGTCAACACGCGATACGCTTCGTTCCGTCCGGTTCGAATCCATTTTCCAGACGGCGGTGAGCGACTTTGCCGTCGCCGACAGCGCGCTGCCCGCCATTGCGCCAGTCGCAACGCAGAGTCTTAATCTGCCCGTCACCCCTCTCTCTGCGGAGTCTCCGCATAGCAGTCCGCTCAACTACAGTGCCCTGGCGGTCAGCGCGGTGGAAAGTTCGCCACCCGCTGCACTGCGCCCCTATGAACCGATTGCCAGAGATGGCGTCATTGCCGCCTGGGAGGCGCAAAAGCCGGTGCATCTGCGCGGCCGGGCTGAAGGCGAAGCGGGCTCAACGGTCACGCTGACGTTTAACGACCAGAGCTGGCACAGCACCGTTAACAAGTGGGGCTACTGGAACGCCTCCATGCCGGCTGATGCCCTGAAAGGCGTGCCGGATGGCAATCATAGCCTGGCGCTGACCATTACCGATAAAGCGGGCCACAGCACCACGACCGACGTCGATTTTGGTCTCTATGTTGATCGCACCATCAAACCGACCCTGACAGTAGACACGGTCAGTGGCGACAACGCGGTAAATATTGCTGAGAGCATTTACGGCGTTGAAATCAGCGGCAGCGCAACACACCTGCCGGCGGGGTCATTGCTGAAATTAACCCTGGGCACGCAGACCACCACTGCCCACATGGAAAGCGACGGCAAGTGGTATGGCACTTTCCAGGAAAGCGATATGCAGGCGCTGCAGGATGGCGTCTACAGCCTCAAAGTGACGGCGACCGATCCGAATGGAAAAACCGTAACCGACTATCACGACCTGACGCTGATTACCCACCTGAGTAGCCTGCCAAAAATTACCTTTGATAAGATCACGTCGGACGACGTGATTAATCTGGCAGAAACCCAGCAGGATCTGCTGCTGAGCGGCACGCTCTCTACCGTGATGCCGGGTCACCGGCTGGTGATCACCGGTGCCAACCAGAAAGATTATGCTGCCACAATAGGCGAGGATGGCCACTGGCAGGTGGTGATCCCGGCGGCGGATGTGCACGACTTTATTAATATTGGCGAGATCCGCGCCTGGTCGATCGACGGGGCCAATAACTACACGGATGCCACGCATGAGCTGAATATCCACACCGGCTTTATTCCGATTTACACCGAAATGGATCTGGGCGATGACATGACGCTTAACTATCAGGAGGCGCAGCACGATCTGAGCTTCTACGTTGAGGGCTGCAACACGCTGGAGATCAACGGCAAAACCTACCAGCCCGATGCGCAGGGCATGGTGACGCTTACCTCCGGCGAGCTGATGGCGCTGCCGGATGGTCCTGTCGCCGCTACTTTTCATCGCCAGGATCAGTACGGCAACAGCGACACGCAGAACTGGGACTCCCTCTTTACCGTGGCCGTGCATCAGCGGCCAACTCTGACGCTGGACACCGCCTTTGATGACAACAAAATTGATGCCGCCGATGTGAACAGCTGGCATCTGATCCAGGGCAGCTCCAGCCATCTGCAACCGGGCAGCCTGGTAGAATTAACGCTGGGCGATCAACACTACAGCGCCAGCGTAAAAGCGGATGGTGGCTGGGCACTGACCATTCTGGCCGGGGAGCTGGCGCCGCTGGATGATGGTGAGTACCAGATGACGGTCAGCGGTAAAGACAGTGCCGGTAATCTGGCCACGGCCAGCCAGACGGTGCAGGTGGTATCGCATACCGAAACGGCCAGCCTGATGGCGGATCAGACGGTGGATAACCTGCTGGAAACCGTCACGCTGACCCAGCAGGCGGAGACCGCGCACGTGGCGCACGCCTCCACGGCTTCTGCCGTTCCGCAGGAGAGTCATCTCTTCTCCGATGTTTCTTACACCCTTGCCGATCATCTGCTGCAGCATCCTGCGGCACAGCCGATAGTCTGACGCCAACACATTAGTAAAATCACTGCCTTCCGGACAGGTCTGTTAAGCCTGTCTGGATTGGTATGGATTCCTTTGTTGTTTGTTTTTCGTCCATAAAGGAGAAATATTAAAGAATTCATCTGTTTTTAGCAGGAATAAGCGCGGGATATGATCTAATAATGTTAAAGGTCGTTTAGCGTCCCGCTTGCGAACCATAAATAAAATAACGCAATAAAACGGTCTGGCTCTGAGATACACCCCTTTTTGCTCGCTTTGTTCACCAGGAAAAACACCATGATGATAAGAACCCCTGCTGGTATGGATAATGAACAAAGCGCGATTAACTTTTTTGTTGTGCGCCCTGAGTGGCGTGGCAGTGCCCGCGGCCTTTGCCGCACCGTTACCGAAAGCCGAATTTAACTGGCGCGCCGCGCCAACCGAAGAACAGATTGCCAGCTTAACGCTGCGCGACGCCATTCTCCGGGCCTTTGCCCGCAATCCGAAAATCTCGGAAGCGGCGGCACAGATCCACGTCGGTGAGGGGGATCTGGATGCCGCCCGCAGCGCCTGGTATCCGCAGATCTCACTGCAGGGTGCCGCGGGACGCTCTCACCAGACCGACTCAGCCGGCAGTCTGAACAATAATGGCTCCGGCGGTATCACGCTCAGTCAGCTGCTTTACGACTTTGGCCGCACCGGCAGCGCCATTGATGAACAGCATGCCCTGTCAGAGGCTTATCGTTTCGGCCTGTTCGATTCGATGACGACCGTGGCGGAAGATACGCTGCAGGCCTACCTCGAAGTCAAACGCTACCAGGCGCTGTCTGAAACGGCGCACACCAATATCGCCTCGCTGCAGCGGGTACGGGATATCGCAAAACTGCGTGCCGATGCCGGACTCAATTCCCAGTCAGATGTTTTGCAGGCGGAAACCCGCATCGCCGCGATGCAGGCCACGCTGGAGCAATATCGCGCCCAGCTGCGTTCTGCCACCGCGCAGCTGACCGTGCTGACCGGTGTCGTGCCCGCCACGCTGCCCGAACTGCCCCAGGCGTTGCTGAAACAGCAGATCACCCTCGACAAAATTGCCTATGAAAGCAGCGCCGCAGTACGCAGCGCGCAGTCTAAACAGGAAGCCGCCCGTGAGCGGGTGCGCCAGGCTCAGTCCGGGCACTGGCCGACCATCAAAGTGCAGGCAGGCCGGACCCGCTATGAAAACGATCGTTCATCTTACTGGGATGATGAAGTGCAGCTGCAGGTGGAAGCGCCGCTTTATCAGGGCGGCATGGTGAATGCCAAAACTGAGTCAGCGGAGGGCGATCGCGAAGCGGCACAGGCTGCGGTGCAGCAGGCCAAACTTGCCATCAATCAGAACGCCTCGACTGCCTATGCCGACATGATCGGGGCACAGCAGCGGCAGGCCGCCGGAGAAGTGCAGCTGGCCAGCGCCGACCATACCCGTAATGTCTACGCCGATGAATATCGTCTGAGTAAGCGCAGCCTGAACGACCTGCTGAGCGTGGAACAGGATGTGTTTCAGGCCGACAGCTCACGTATCACCGCGCTTTACGATGGCTGGGACGCCACCGTGCGCTATGCCGCCGCGGTAGACAATCTGCTCGATATCATGGGTATCGATCGCCAGCAAAGCAGCGGCGATCTCCTTCCTTCGCTGCAATAGCGATAAGGCATAAATAATGAGTACTTCAACCCTGAATACCGATAACTGGATTGCCGCCATGCTGCGCGTCGCCGCGCGATTCGGTAAACCTGCCGATGGTAAAACCCTGCGTCAGCAGATGCGCTGGTTTGAACATCTGCCGGTGTCACAGCAGCTGGAGCGGCTTTCCGGGCTGCTGGGACTGCATCTGGCCATGGTACCGCAGAACAAACTGCGCTGGCGTCAGGAGATCACCCCGGTGGTGCTGGTGCTGGAAAATGCCAGCGTGGCGGTGCTGGAGAATATCGATTCTGACGGCAGCGCACGCTACTGGCTCAGTGAAGGCGGCGATGTGGTGCGTGAAAGCGCCTTATCGGAACTGCTGACGCGCGCTCAGGGCGATGTCGGCGTGATTGGCGTGGCGGCGCGTGGCCGGGATGCGCGTATCGACGAATTTGTTCAGCCCTATGAGCCGCACTGGTTCTGGAAAAACTTTCGTGGCATGGGTCGCCGTATTACCGAGATCTCGCTGGCCTCGGTGATCAGTAATGTGCTGGCGCTGGCCGGTATTCTCTTTTCGATGCAGGTCTACGATAGGGTGATTCCGGCGCAGTCGCAGTCCACGCTGTGGGTACTGTTTGTCGGGGTGCTGATCGCCGCAGCCATTGAGTATGTGATCCGGCTGATGCGAACTCAGGTGTCAGACTTAATGGGCAAACGCATCGACCTCAAAGTCTCCGCCATGCTGTTTGCCCGGGCGATGAGCATCCGTAATGAGGCGCGGCCAAAATCGACCGGCTCCTTTATTTCGCAGTTGCGTGAGATCGACCAGGTGCGTGAGTTGCTGACTTCAACCACGGTGGGTGCAGCAGCCGATCTGCCGTTTGTCATCCTGTTCCTGTTTATCATGTCGTTTGTGGGCGGCTGGCTGGTGCTGATCCCGCTGGCGGCAATCCCGCTGATCGTTATTCCCGGCCTGCTGGTGCAGATCCCGATGGCGCGGCTGGCCAAAGAGGGGCTGCGCGAGGGCGCGCTGCGCAATGCGGTGCTGGTGGAAACCATCGAAGGGATTGAGGATATCAAGGCGCTGCAGGCAGAACCCTATTTCCAGCGTCAGTGGGAACAGACCCACGAAGTCAGCGCTTCAATCAGCAATCAGCAGCGGTTATGGGGCGCACGCCTTACCGGCTGGGCATCGACCGTGCAGCAGCTCACTTATGCCGGAATGCTAGTGTTTGGTGTCTATCTGGTGCTCGATTCGCAAATCACCACCGGTACGCTGGTTGCCTGTAGCCTGCTCTCATCCCGCACCATCGCCCCATTAATGCAGCTGACCATGGTTTTCTCACGCTGGCAGCACGCCAAAATGGCGATGAAAGGGCTAGATGAGCTGCTGAAAAAGCCGCTCGATCAGCCTGAAGCCGCCACGCTGGCGCACTGTCCGACGCTTACCGGCCAGTACGATCTGCGCAATGTCCATTACAGCTATGACGAAGAGAATGAAAAAAATGTGCTCCACGTGCAGCAGCTGCAGATCAAGCCCGGCGAGAAGATTGCCATTCTGGGCAAAGTCGGGGCAGGGAAGTCGACGCTCCTGAAGATCCTGGCCGGTCAGGCGCAGGCCACTCAGGGCAAAGTCATTGTCGATGGCGTCGACATTGAGCGTATCGATCCTGTCGATTTACGCCGTCAGCTCGGCTGGCTGTCGCATGATTCCCGTCTCTTCTTTGGCACGCTGCGGCAGAACCTGATGCTGGGTAATCCCCACGCCAGCGAACAGGAGATGCTGCAGGCGCTGCGCATCAGCGGCGCGCTGTCGCTGGTCCAGCAGGATGCCGCCAGTCTGGATCGTATTATCAATGAAGGCGGACGCGGGCTGTCAGGCGGGCAGCGTCAGATGGTGATGCTGAGCCGGATGATCCTGCGGCAGCCGCAGGTGGTGCTGCTGGATGAGCCGACTGCGGCCATGGATGAACAGCTGGAGGAACATGTGATCCGTCAGCTACAGGGCTGGATCAGTGGCCGGACGCTGGTGCTGGTGACGCATCGCCCGGCGCTGCTGAAGATGGTTGATAGGATTGTGGTGATGGATAACGGCCGGATTGTGGCCGATGGTCCGCGTGACGAGATCCTGCGCCGTGCGACGACGCCAGCGACGCCAGGGAAAGGAGATGCTGCATGAGTCTGGTTATTGTTGATAAAGATCTTGCCCGTCATGAGCGCCGGACATCGGCAATTATCTGGCTCTGCACCGCCGCGCTGGCGATTTTTCTTATATGGGCGCACTTCGCCATTCTGGATGAGGTGACCGTCGGCACAGGTAAGGTAACACCTTCCAGCCGCGCGCAGGTGATTGACAGCCTGGACGGCGGCATCGTCAAACAGCTGAATGTGCATGAGGGCGATATTGTTGAGAAAGGGCAGGTGCTGGCGACGCTCGATCCGACGCGCTTCCAGTCCAACTTCGGCGAAGCGCAGGCCAAAGTGCGCACGCTGCGTGCCTCATCCGAAAGGCTTGAGGCCGAGTTGTCGGGCACGCCGCTGACGTTCAGCGCCGAAACCCTGAAGGAGCCGAACCTGGTCACGCGCGAACGGCAGCTCTACGAATCGCGTCGTCGTAATCTCACCGAAACCATCAGTAACCTGCAGCAGTCGCTGAAACTGGTACAGGATGAACTGCGGCTGACGGAACCGCTGGTGGCTAAGGGCGCGGCAGGACAGGTCGAGGTGATTCGTTTGCGCCGTCAGGTCAGCGATCTGCGCGGTAAAATTGATGAGGCGCGTAACGACTATCTGGTGCGTGCCCATGAAGAGCAGGTGAAAAACAATGCCGAACTGGATGCACAACTGCAGGTTGCTGCGGGCAAAGAGGATCAGCTGACGCGTGCTACGCTCTACTCACCGGTACGCGGCATCGTCAAAGATATTCAGGTCACCACGGTCGGTGGCGTACTGGAGCCAGGCGGTAAGCTGATGGAAATCGTGCCGCTGGAGGATCAGCTGCTGATTGAGACGCGCATCAATCCACGTGATATCGCCTATATCCGCCCCGGTCTGGCCGCCACCGTAAAAGTGACCGCCTATGACTCTTCTATCTATGGCGACCTGCCCGGCGAAGTTGAAACGGTGTCGCCCGATACCCTGCAGGATGAGGTAAAACGCGATCAATATTACTATCGTGTTTACGTTCGTACCCAGAAAGCGGAGCTGACCAACCGTGCCGGACGAAAATTCCCGATTGTGCCGGGTATGGTGGCCAACGTGGAGATTAAAACCGGTCAGAAATCGGTCATGGACTATCTGATTAAGCCGCTGAATAAAGTCAAAGAATCGCTACGCGAGCGCTGACAATCAGCAGCATCCCCACTATCCGCCTGCTTAATTACGGTGATAAATTAACATGGCGGATATCTCATCATTCCGTGTGCAAAGCGTGCGCAATTTAACACTCTGTGTGGAAATAAGACGTAGTTAATTTAACCCGCTTAAGAAAGTTTACGTGGATATAACGGAACGGCAAATTGCAGGCAAAAAAATGCCGGACGATTTGTCCGGCGGGAAATAATAAGTTGTACATCTCATTCGGGGAGAATGAAGGTAATAATGGAATAAATGATGATAGCGGGGTCTATTCTATTACCAGATTCCGCAAAAGTTTTATCATTCAGTGCTTCAGAAAGGTCTGATGCAACCTGTTGATAACAAAGAATACCAATTGAGATTGACGATTCGTGCGCTGATTTTTATCGATCCGTGCTGGTTATTAGTTCCTCGATATTTACATTAAGAAATAACTGTTTCGACTTATGAAACACTTTTGGAAATTTAGTAGCATTTTCCTGGTGGATTATTGCCCGTTATATAACAACAATGGCCTGCCGGCTGAATTTTTAATCATTCAGTTCGCAGTGGCAAATAATAAAGGCACATAACAGAGGGTAATAAAATGAAACGTCGCGTTCTCTCCCTGGTGATCCCTGCATTGCTGGTTGCAGCAGGATCAGCAAACGCAGCTGAAATCTATAACAAAGACGGCAACAAATTAGACCTCTTCGGTAAAGTTGACGGTCTGCACTACTTCTCTGATAACGACAGCTCTGACGGCGACCAATCCTACGTTCGCTTCGGCTTCAAAGGTGAAACCGAAATCAGCAATGAGCTGACCGGTTACGGCCAGTGGGAATATCAGGCCGCGCTGAACAACGCCGAGTCTCAGGGCACTGCTGACAGCTTCACCCGTGTCGGCTTTGCCGGCGTGAAATTTGGGGATGCAGGCTCGTTCGACTACGGTCGTAACTACGGCGTAGCCTACGACATCGGCGCATGGACCGACGTGCTGCCCGAGTTTGGTGGCGATACCTATGGCGCGGATAACTTCATGTATCAGCGCGGTAACGGCATGGCGACCTACCGCAACAATAACTTCTTTGGTCTGGTGGATGGCTGGAACTTTGCAGTCCAGTATCAGGGCAAGAATGGCAACAGCAGCGAATCACCTAATGGCCGCGACGTACTGGGCCAGAACGGCGACGGCTGGGGTCTGAGCACCACCTATGATCTGGGTCAGGGCTTCGGCATTGGCGCAGCAGCTTTCCAGTCTGACCGTACCAACGATCAGAACAGCGCAACGTCAGGTATTCTTGGCCGCGGCGATAAAGCGGAAGTGTACACAGGCGGTCTGAAATATGACGCGAACAATGTCTATCTGGCAGCGATGTACTCACGTGCTTACAATGCGACCCGCTTTGGTGACAGCAGTGACGCCTCTTCAGCTTACGGGTATGCGGATAAAGCGGATAACTGGGAACTGGTTGCACAGTATCAGTTTGACTTCGGCCTGCGTCCATCCCTGGCCTATGTTACCTCACGCGGCACCGATGTTCAGAACTGGGGCAAACAGAATCTGAAAAAATATATCGATGTTGGCGCGACGTACTACTTCAACAAAAACATGTCTACCTATGTTGATTACCAGATCAACCTGCTGGACGACAACGCCTTCACCGACGCAGCCGGTATCAATACCGACGACGTGGTGGCACTGGGTCTGGTTTACCAGTTCTAAATGTTCTGAGTTGTCAGGGAGCGCAGTTACCGCTGCGCTCCTGCATCACCTTCCGGGCTGAGCGCTTCAGCCTTTTGCCACTTTGTGGGTTCTGGTGCTGTTGTTACCGACGACACAACACTGCCGAATCGTGCACCTTCAAATGCCACACCTGCCAGCGTAAAGGCTGAAAAGCTCAGCCAGTGATGCCATGCTGTTGGCCACTTCTGTGAATTTTTCATTCTGCACCTCTCAGAGATAAACACTGTTTCAACAGTGCAGAATTCATGCCAGCTTTACCGCTCTCACAGCCACAGACGGCGCGCCCGTTTTGGTACACTTGCCGCGCGCGTCAGAGAGGCATTGCCCCAATCAGGTGCAGCCAGGCCTGTTAATGGCGCGGCCGGGAAGGCGTCATATGACGATGACGACGCTGTTCGACCACTTTATAACTTCCATAAACAAACAGACCCAGGGCAATAACGAGAATCGCATAAATCATCTGTAGCTCCTTACTTTGAATTAATGTTTATCGCCTGTCGGGAGGCGGGGTCAGGATAGATGACCGGTGAATGTTCTCGTGATTCAGAAAAATATTCAACGCTATTTAAGCTAATTTACCCGAAGTTTATGCTTTGTAGCAGAGCTGAATAAAGTGTTACAAGTGAGGGAAGATGCGTTCTCAGATTAATCTGCTGTTTATAGCGATGTTGGTACTGATGTTAGCAGCCTGTGATAAGCCAGCGGCAACAACCGCACTGGTACTGGAAGGAAAAACGATGGGGACCGTCTGGCGTGTGAGCCTGGCGGGAGTAGAGAGCGAACGTAAAGCGGAGCTGCAGCAGCGCATTCAGCAGCGGCTGGACGCGGATGATGCTGAACTCTCAACCTGGAAAGCCGATTCCGTGCTATCGCGCTTCAACCAGAGCCGGGAGCTGTCACCGCAGCCGGTGAGTGAAAATATGGCGGATATTGTCATCACCTCTTTGCGAATTGGCCGCCAAACCGGCGGGGCGATGGATATCACCGTCGGGCCACTGGTTAACCTGTGGGGTTTTGGGCCGACGAAACAGCCTGGTCATACGCCGGATGCGGCACAGATCGCTGCCGCCCGGGCGCAGATCGGGTTACAGCATCTGCGGGTGGTGCAGGGTGCAGACGGGCAGTGGCTGCAGAAAGATCTGCCTGACCTTTATGTGGATCTCTCAACGGTGGGCGAGGGCTTCGCTACCGATCATCTGGCGCGGCTGATGGAGCAGCTCGGCATCAACAACTATCTGGTGTCGGTCGGGGGTGCGGTGCTGAGTCGTGGTCTGAATGCGCAGCAGCAGCCGTGGCGTGTGGCGATTCAGAAACCGACGGATCGCGAAAATGCGGTTCAGGCGCGCGTTGATCTGCAGGGACACGGTATCAGCACCTCCGGCAGTTATCGCAACTATTATGAACTGGACGGCAAGCGCATTTCTCATGTGATCGATCCCGTTACCGGACGGCCCATTGAGCATAAACTGGTCTCCGCCACGGTGATCGCCACTACGGCACTGGAAGCCGACGGCTGGGATACCGGATTGATGGTACTCGGTACCGAAAAAGCCAAAGCGCTGGCGATAAAAGAGCATCTGGCGGTCTATCTGATCAGTAAGCAGGGCGATAAATTTGTCAGCTGGATGTCGCCGCAGTTTGCTGCCTTCCTGATCCCCGACAAATCCGGAGAACCCTGATGTTAGATCTTTTTAGTGAAGAGCAACCCTGGCAGGAGCCGCTGGCTGAAGGTGCTGTGATCCTGCGGCGTCGCGCGCGCGAAGAGGCAGAAGCGCTTTATCAGCAGATCATGACGATTGCGGAACAGAACCCGTTTGCCCATCGCATTACGCCCGGCGGCCATCGCATGTCGGTGGCGATGACCAACTGCGGCGATTTTGGCTGGTCGGTGGATTCACGTGGCTACAATTATCAGCAGCAGGACAACCTCAACGGACGTCGATGGCCACCCATGCCACCGCTGTTTCGTACTCTGGCAAAGCAGGCGGCATCAGAGGCAGGATTTCCTGACTTTAATCCGGATGCCTGCCTGCTTAATCGCTATGAACCGGGCGCGAAGCTGACGCTGCATCAGGATAAAGATGAGAAAGATCTGCGCCAGCCTATCGTTTCGGTGTCGCTGGGCTTGCCGGCGGTTTTCCAGTTTGGCGGCTTCGAGCGCGGCGACACGACTCAGCGTGTGCTGCTGGAACATGGCGATATTGTGGTGTGGGGCGGGCCGTCGCGCCTGCGTTATCACGGCATCCTGCCGCTGAAGCCAGGCGTTCATCCGCTGGCCGGTCCCTGGCGTTATAACCTGACGTTTCGCCGCGCCTTTTGACCCGCCACGCCGGTTATGGCGTGGTGAGAATAACTATTGCTATCATTTGGCATCCCATTACACTGCAGGCTGTTTTTAGCTGATGGATTGCCTGCATGACGTTGTTAAGCGTTGTTTTTCGCCAGTTCCGCTGGCCTTTTCTCGGGGTGATTGCGCTGACGTTGTTAAGCGCCGTGCTGGGTATCGGCATGATCGCCTTCATCAATCGCGAAATGATTGTCGCCATTAACACCTCCTTTGCGGTATTGCCGCAGTTTCTGTTGCAGTTGGTGGTGCTGATGGCGGTGACGCTGGCCTCGCAGCTGGCGCTGACGATGCTTGGCCATCAGTTTGTCTGGCGACTGCGCGGCGAGTTTATTAAGCGTATCCTCGATTCCCGGGTTGAGCGCATCGAGCAACTCGGCAGTGCGCAGCTGCTGGCGGGGCTGACCAGCGATGTGCGGGCGATTACGCTGGCCTTTGTACGCCTGCCGGAGCTGTTTCAGGGCGTCATCATTACGCTTGGCTCGGCAATTTATCTCGCCTGGCTGTCGCCCAAAATGCTGCTGGTGACCAGTCTCTGGCTGGGTGTCACGCTGGTGGGCGGCTGGATGCTGGTTTCACGCGTGTATCAGCACATGGCAAAGCTGCGGGAAATCGAAGATAACCTCTATCGCGATTACCAGACGGTGATTGAAGGGCGCAAAGAGCTGCAGCTTAACCGCTTCCGTGCACAGCAGGTCTATGACACCGTGTATCAGGAAGATGCCCGCGCCTGGCGTCATCATATTGTACGCGCGGATACTTACCATCTCAGTGCGGTTAACTGGTCAAATATCATGACGCTAGGCGCTATCGGCATGGTCTTTTTTATGGCTAACAGCCTGGGCTGGGCTAATACCGCCGTCGCCGCCACCTTTTCCCTGACGCTGCTTTTCTTACGCACGCCGCTGCTTTCGGCGGTGGGTGCGTTACCGACGTTGCTCAGTGCCCAGGTCGCTTTCCGTAAGCTCAACGCCTTTGACCTCGCGCCTTATCAGCCCGGGTTTCATGCCCCATCTGCCGTCTCTGACTGGCAGACACTGGAGCTGCGCGACGTCTCTTTTCACTATGGTGATAATGGCTTCCAGGTGGGACCAATTAACCTGACGCTGCGCCGGGGAGAACTGGTGTTCCTGATTGGCGGCAACGGTAGCGGGAAATCGACGCTGGCGATGCTGATGACCGGACTTTATCAGCCGCAGTCCGGCACGCTGCTGCTTGATGGTAAAGCGATCACGGCTGACGAGCTGGATGTGTGGCGCAGCCAGTTCTCGGCGGTCTTTACCGACCTGCATCTGTTTGACCGGTTAATCGGGCGGGAAGGGGTTGCGGCCAATCCGGCGCTGGTTCAGCAGTGGCTGGAGCGGCTGAAGATGCAGGACAAACTGAAGATTGAAGGCAACAAAGTGCTGAACCTGCGGCTATCTAAAGGGCAGAGTAAGCGACTGGCGCTGCTGCTGGCGGTGGCGGAAGAGCGCGATGTGCTGTTACTGGATGAGTGGGCGGCCGATCAGGATCCCCATTTTCGCCGCATCTTTTATCGCGAGCTGCTGCCGTGGTTGCAGCAGGCGGGTAAAACGGTGTTTGCCATCAGCCATGACGATCACTACTTCATTCATGCCGACCGGCTGCTGGAGATGCGCGAAGGCCAGTTAACGGAACTAACCGGTAATGAGCGCGATCTTGCCACGCTCGACTCGGTCAAGCGCACCGACACCGGACTTTGACGGCAGCTGGCAAAACTTAGCAGAAAAGCGCACTGGCGTGCTGCGCGTCAGACAGGCTACTTTAGCAATCAGCAGAAACGTCGGTTTCTGCCATCCTGAAACGTCTTCTTTCGTCTGTGTTTACCCCGGCTAAATACCCTTGTTTAGCCGGTTTTTTTAAAGCCGATGCGTGACCAGGGTGATGACCTGATTCTCCTGCCACATAAAGTCCGCTTCCAGTAACGTCCCCCTCGCAAAACGCTCGCCGAAGTGCTGAGTCAGGCTCAGCGTGGCACTTTGCTGCGCGAAATCTACGGACACCAGTGCCGCATCCAGAAAGTCCATCGGCTGATGCAGTTGTGGCCATAGCGCTTTATATACGCTTTCTTTGAACGAGAAGAGCAGGGTAGCGGCCGCACTGAAGGAGATGGGCAGCGTCCGCAACAGCTGCTGTTCCTGCTCGTTCATCAGCAGCGTTGCCGTTTCCTGTGCCGTGGTCTCTGACATCAACTGCTCGACATCGACGCCAACTGCGCAGGGCTGACGGGTAGCCGCCACGACGACGACACCACTACTGTGTGACAGTGACGCCTGAATGCCGGCAGGCCAGAGGGGGGAGCGGTCAGGCGCGTTAGTCAGAATGAAATCATCAATGCCCAGTTCTGCCATTACTGACCGGGCAAGTAACCGGCTGGCAAGATATTCCGCACGTCTTTTATTGACCGCCTGCTGCAGTCGGGCGGGCAGTGGAATACCCCATTCGACAGCCAGCGCGTCATGGTATTTTTGTGGGTCAAAGTGACTCACCGCCAGCAAAGGATCGCTGTGGTTAAGATGACAGGAAAGGATGAAGCCGCCTGCAACAGGCGGCAGCGGCAGGTCGGGATAGCGCATGCGAAACCATCATCAGAACCCAAAAAGGCATTTAATCAGGCGCGATGGTTCAGGGCAAGCAGCCCGCCGCAATCAGTCGTTGGGAGGAATGGCAAAACTCTTGAGAGAAACAACGAAATGGTGGTGACCCCTGCTGATGCGTGCACCCCGGTCGCACCAGTGGCTCGCCAGACGAAAGAAATCGTCGCTGCCAATGTCATACGCCAGTTCCACTTTGCTAATGCCTGAATGAAGTAACGCTTCTGCATCTTTCAGGCTTTTCGCTTTGATCGCCATAAAAATTATCCGTCAATTTCTGGGGAGTTCAGGGTAGTTATTTTCTGTGACATTTTTGTTTCAGTTTGATGAAAAAGCGCAGCGGGTGGCTACTTTTGTGAGGCGGATCAGGCTTTTTTGCAAGCTTTAACCTGATGATTACATGAGGAATGTTAACCCCGTTCGGGATTAATCTGAATATTAAGCAATGGGAAGCAGCGACAAAGAAAGGCCGCGTCAGACGCGGCCCTGTGGGTTACTTTTCGTCTGGCGGGGAAGGTTGCTTATCGCCGGACTCGGGTGCTTCGGTTGGATCGTCTTTTTCGATGAATGTCATGAACTCTCCTCTTGTTACCCACACGTTTTGAAGTATAGATCGGATTGCTGGACGTGCGAGGGAAGTTAAAGTCTGACGACAGAAACGAAAAAAGCAGCCTTTTGGGCTGCTTTTCAGGGAATTTGGTCGGCACGAGAGGATTTGAACCTCCGACCCCGGACACCCCATGACCGTGCGCTACCAGGCTGCGCTACGTGCCGAACACTGGAAGATAAGTCTACTGGTTATCGTCATGAATGCAAGATACCCGCAAACTATTTGCCTGATAATTAATCAGTTAGCGATAAACCGCTTCTCCTCGGTGAGTACCTGCAACAGCAATGCCAGCTCTGGCTTGTGATCTTTAAGCGCGTTGCCCTGCGCATCATAAGCGCGATAGCTGCCATTGTTGTTGAGCACCAGCGTCACCTGCGGCGTGGTAATGACCAGTTTATTCTCTTCGCTGCTGGCGACCCAGTCATGGCGACGACGCGCTGCAAACAGATCTTCACTCTGCGAGTAATTCACCGGATTGGTCCGCACATGCAGCAGGCGCTGCATCAGCGTCGCCATCACATCCTGATGATCCGAAAGGCGATCAACCGTCTGCGCGGGGGTGTCAGGCCAGTGAATCACTAACGGCACCTGCAACGTCTGGCGGTTTCCGGCACTGTCAGGATTGCCATCCAGCGCCAGACCACGCTGCGCGGTGATCACCACGACGGTGTTCTTCAGCAAATCACGTGCCTGCAGGCTGCTGAGCACCGCGTGAATCTGTTCATCAACAGCCGGAGCCTGACGCAGATAGCTGCGCTGACGCGCTTTGGCACTGTCGCCGGTCACATCAGGGCCGTTCAGGGCGATCCATGAGAACCAGGGCGCCTGTGAATCTTTCTGTTTCTCCAGCCAGTTCTGCCATTGCCCCACGGTGCTGGCGTTGGGCTGACTGCTGGTGGCAGGCAGTGAATAATCGGTCAGCAACGCCTGGCGGTAGAGCGGCGGATTAAAGCCTTCTGAGGAGAACAGGCCAAACTGATAACCCTGGGTACTCAATGCACCCAGCAGGGCAGACGGCGTCCGGGAGGCCAGAATGCCGTTCATGTAGCTGGAGGAGATACCGTAGAACAGGCCGAATAAGCCTTTCTCCGGCGTATCACCCGCGCTGTAGTGCTGCGTGAAACGCACGTTCTCGCTGGCAAACTGATTGAGTTGCGGCAGCGCTTTGGCCAGCGTGGCGTTGTTCAGACCATCGACGGTCAGCACCAGCAGGTTATTGCGTGTCCCGGCGTCACGGAAAGTAATGTCGCTCAGCGGATACTCTACCGCCAGCGCTTCCGGATCCCCCTGCTGAACCAGACGGCGCTGATACTCCTGCGCATCCAGCAAGCCGTGACGTTCCAGGAAGCGGCGGGCGGTCATCGGATAGGAGAGCGGCAGATTGGCTCGCTGCATGGTAATCGGGCGATAGAAGTTGGCATCGGCCCAGATATACATCAGGTGGCTGGCAAAGAAGGCGCTGATAAACAGAGCTGCGACAGGTTTACCAAATGAACGGCGATTGAGGCTGCGCAGCTTCTGCCAGCTCCAGGTCGCAAACAGCATCTCGACCAGGAAAATCAGCGGCACGCTGATAAACATCAGCTGCCAGTCACGCGCCATCTCGCTCTGATCGGGGTTAATGACCAGTTCCCATACCACCGGATTCAGGTGCAGGTGGAAACGGCTGAAGACCGCACTGTCGACCATCACCAGCGTCAGCCCGGACGTCGCAATCACCGCAGATAACACCCGCATCAGCCGTTGCGACATCACCACAAAGGTCAGCGGGAAAATAATCAGCAGATAAGCGGCAAACACGACAAAACTGAAGTGGCCAACCCAGCTGGTATAGGCGTAGATACGCCCCGCCAGCGAAGAAGGCCAGTCGGCGACCAACAGGTAGCGACTGCCTAAAATCAGCGCGAATAAGATATTAAACAGAGCAAACCAGTGCCCCCAACTGATCATCTGGGAGACTTTTTCGCGGTAGCGCTGCCGGTTGGTTACCATATTATGAAGTCAAATCAGCCAATTAATGAGCGTTGTCGTCGCGCACAGATGCCTGAAGGGCATCGGCGAAAGAGCGTGCCAGTGAACGACGTTGCGCCGGAGCGACATCGCTGTTAATTAAGTTGGTCACCATATTTCCCAGTACCATCAGGGAGAGGTCGGTGGGGGCTTTATCCTTGTGCAGGATTTGGGCCATTTCCGCGAGGAGTTGTTCCACGCGTTCGTCACTGTAGCGTGATGATTGTGCCATATCGTCGTCTAAGCTCATTTCAAAAGGCGATATATTACCGGAACAGCGCACTTTTTACCGCAATTTTATCGAAAGTACCGCGTTCGCTTTCAGCATGGAGTTGAAAGCCGATGCTGGCGGTGTTTGAATACGCGCCTGTGCTAAAAGGAGAGTCTACCATGAGTCTGGATATCGACCAGATTGCCCTGCATCAGTTAATCAAACGCGATGAAAACCAGCTTGAACTGGCGCTGCGCGATTCGCTGCTGCCTGCCACCAACACGGTCAACGCGATGGTGGAAGAGTTACACCGGGTTTACAGCGCAAAAAGCAAAGCCTATGGCCTGTTCAACGCTGAGAGTGAACTGGCAGAAGCGCTGCGTAATTGTCGTAAGGGCAACGATGATTTTCTCGCTTTTAGCCGTGCCGCGACCGGTCGTCTGCGCGACGAGCTGGCAAAATACCCGTTTGCGGAAGGCGGCGTGGTGCTGTTTATTCACTATCGCTATCTGGCGGTGGAGTACCTGCTGATTGCGGTGCTGAACAGCCAGTCCAGCATGCGCGTCAATGAGCAGCTGGATATCAGCAGCACGCATTATCTCGATATCAATCATGCGGACATCGTAGCGCGTATCGACTTAACCGAATGGGAAACCAACCCGGAATCGACCCGTTACCTGACCTTCCTGCGCGGCCGCGTTGGTCGTAAGGTCGCTGACTTCTTTATGGACTTCCTCGGAGCCGAAGTGGGATTAGACACTAAGGCGCAGAACCGCGGTCTGTTGCAGGCGGTCGATGACTACTGCAACGAATCGGAACTGGACAAGCAGGAGCGGCAGAACTATCGCCAGCAGGTTTACAGCTACTGCAACGAGCAGCTGCAGGCGGGCGAAGAGATTGCGCTGGAAGATCTGTCGAGCGAACTGCCACCGCTGGGCGAAAAAACCTTCCAGGCCTTTACCCAGGAGCAGGGTTACGAGCTGGAAGAGAGCTTCCCTGCGGATCGCAGCACGTTGCGTCAGCTGACAAAGTTTGCCGGAAGCGGCGGGGGACTGACCCTGAACTTTGATGCGATGTTGCTGGGTGAACGCATTTTCTGGGATCCGGCCACGGACACTCTGACGATTAAGGGCACACCGCCTAATCTGCGCGATCAGCTCCAGCGCCGTACCAGCAGCAAATAAAAAAAGCCGGGCTTAGCCCGGCTCTGTTGCCTGATACGTCGATTGTCCTGGTGTATCAGCGACAAAATAAAAGGGCCGGTTTCTCAACCGGCCCTTCTGTTTTTCAACGTAATTCGCGATTAAGCGCGAACGAAGTCGATGTGGAACAGTTTTGGCTTGAACGGGTGACGCTGAACAGCCTGAACTTTCACTTTAGTTTCTTTGCCGTCAACTGACAGGGTCAGAACTTCGTCGTAGAAACCTGGCTTAGCCTGCAGGTTCATTACTGAGTCGTGATCCAGATCGATGGCAACAGCCGCTTCAGAACCACCGTAGATGATGGCCGGGAAACGGTTTGCTGTACGCAGGCGGCGGCTCGCACCCTTACCCTGCTCTTTACGTTCTACTGCATTGATAGTGAGCATTAATATATCTCTTTATTTAATCCTGCTACAGGCGACCCAGTAACAGGCAGGTTATTCAATCCCGCTGATGCACATGCAAAAGCGGGCGGCAGTATAGCCGTTATGCCAGGTGGTAGCAAACGATATACCCGCCAGCAGGGATTACCGCAGCTCATTGGCGCGGCGATAACGACCCTGATAATCAAACATTTTCTCGCGGATTTGCCAGAACTGGCCTTTGGCGCGCGCCACGACAAAGTCGGGATGTCGCAGCAGGGGCTGCAACGCCAGCACGTCAGCGGCGGTCTGCCAGCCCAGCGGTACGCCGGGCGCGCGCTGATGCGGGCGCATAAAGAGCTGTTCAAACGCCTTACGCTGGGCGGGTGTCTGCAGGCGAAACCGTTCGCTGACGCTGGTGCCTTCCTCATCATGATAAGTTGCCTTCAGCCATTCACCTTTGGCGTCGCGGCCCTGTTCCAGCGTCATACCGCCACAGCGCAGCACCAGCGCATCCTTCAGTTTCAGGGCAGCTTTAAGCATATCGTCCGGGTCGACCAGAATTTTGTCGCACTGATGGCAGCGCCGGGCGGCAATATCATTCTCTGCGCCACAGTCAGGGCAGCTTTTAAAGCGGAAGCGGAAATCACACTGTTCGCGCTCACCCTCATCATCTTCCAGCACGCCCTGACAGCGTCGGCCAAAATGCTCAATCACCATGCCATCGGCGGTCGCCTTGCCCCAGAAGGTGTTGGCGAAACCGCAGGCGGGACAGAAAACCTGCACCGGCTGGTTGTCGCTCTTACCTTTAGGCGCGCCGACTTCGGGCGTAAAAAGGTCATGCGGATTACCGGCATAATCCAGGATAAGACAGTCGGTTTTACCGGGCGAGAGCCGCAGCCCGCGGCCGACGATTTGCTGGTAGAGGCTCACTGACTCGGTCGGGCGCAGGATCGCAATCAGATCCACGTGCGGAGCATCAAACCCGGTGGTCAGCACCGCCACGTTCACCAGGAATTTCAGCTGCTGCGCTTTAAACGCCAGAATCAGGGCATCACGCTCGCGGGCGGGGGTGTCGGCAGAGACCAGCGCGCTGTTTTCAGGCAGCAGCTGCAGAATTTCCCGCGCATGCTCTACCGTTGAGGCGAAAATCATCACCCCCAGCCGATCTTCAGCGAACTCCACAATCTGCCGGATGATATGGGGCGTTACGCGCTGCTGCTGTTTCAGCTCGCGATTCAGATCGGCTTCGCTGAACAGGCCGTTAGACTGTGCCGTCAGGCGGCTGAAATCATACTGCACCACCGGCATATCCAGCCGCTCCGGCGGCACCAGGAACTGATGCTTGATCATATAGCGCAGCGGCAGCTCATAGATGCAGTCGCGGAACAGCGATTTTTCGTCGCCACGCACCATGCCGTGATAGTGGAACTGATAAATCCAGCCTTTACCCAGCCGGAACGGTGTGGCGGTCAGGCCGAGTAAACGGAGCTGAGGATTGTGCTGACGCAGATGGTTGAAGATCTGCTGATACTGGCTCTCTTTGTCATCGCCGATGCGGTGGCACTCATCGACGATCACCAGCGAGAAGGCGCTGTCGAACAGGTCGAGGTTACGCGCCACCGACTGTACGCTGCCAAACACCACTTTGCGCTGGCTCTCTTTGCGCTGCAGGCCGGCGGCAAAAATATCGGCCTCCAGTCCGTAAGCCTGATATTTGCTGTGGTTCTGTGCCACCAGCTCTTTGACGTGCGCCAGCACCAGCACCCGGCCACGCGCCAGCCGTGCCAGCTCGGCAATCACCAGACTCTTTCCGGCACCGGTTGGCAGCACAATAACGGCGGGCTCCTGATGGCGACGGAAATGCGCCACGGTGGCATTCACCGCATCCTGTTGATAGGGGCGTAAGGTAAAAGACATGTTGCTCACTTTTATAAAACTGGTGGTAATTATGCCATGAAAGGGCGGTAAACGCGCTGTCAGGCTGGCGCGGATCACGTTATACTTCCCGCACATTTTCAACGGTTAACCAGGCCGTTTCAGATTCCCTCCGCAGTAACAGGCAAAACGAATTCATGCGACTCGACAAATTCATCTCTCAGCAACTGGAAATCAGCCGCGCTATCGCTCATCGCGAGATCCGTGGCCAGCGTGTCACCGTCAACGGTGAAGTGGTGCGCGACACCGCGTTTAAACTGCTGCCCGACCACGAAGTCGCCTACGACGGCAACGTGCTGCAGATGCTCACCGGCCCACGCTACTTTATGCTGAACAAACCGCAGGGCTACGTCTGCTCAACCGACGATCCCGATCATCCGACTATCCTCTATTTCATCGAAGAGCCAATGTCATTCAAACTGCACGCGGCAGGGCGTCTTGATATTGACACCACCGGGCTGGTGCTGCTGACAGATGATGGCCAGTGGTCACACCGCATTACCTCGCCACGTCATCACTGCGAGAAAACCTATCGTGTCACCCTGGAATCGCCGCTCGGTGACGATACGGCCGCGCAGTTTACCGCGGGCGTGCAGCTCCACAATGAGAAGGACCTGACGAAACCGGCACAGCTGGAGGTGATTACCCCCACAGACGTGCGGCTGACCCTGAGCGAAGGCCGCTATCACCAGGTGAAACGGATGTTTGCCGCCGTCGGCAACCGGGTCATTGAGCTGCATCGCGAACGTATCGGTGACATTGCGCTGGACGACGATCTGGAACCGGGCGAATACCGGGCGCTGACAGAAGACGAGATCGCCAGTATCGGTCTGCCAAAAGAGCTGCAGGCAAAATAACCGGGCGGGCCAGGCGGCCCGTACCTGATTCATTTGTGCAGGAGAGGCTGTGCGTAAGGAAAAGAATTCGCCAACAGGACTGGTTGTCATCCTTGGTCTGTTAGCCATGCTGATGCCATTGTCGATCGACATGTATCTGCCTGCGATGCCGCAGATTGCGCGTGAGTTCGGTGTGTCAGCCGGTAGCGTGCAGATGTCGCTTAACCTCTACATCCTTGGCTTCGCGATTGGCCAGCTTATCTATGGGCCACTGGCAGACAGCTATGGGCGTAAGCCGGTGATTGCACTCGGCACCCTGATCTTCGCCTGTGCCGCCGCGGCCTGTGCGCTGTCGCAGAGCATCGACCAGCTGATTCTGATGCGCTTCCTGCACGGGCTGTCGGCTGCCGCAGCCAGTGTAGTGATTAATGCCCTGATGCGTGACAGTTACTCGAAAGAGGACTTCTCGCGCATGATGTCCTTTGTGATGCTGATTACCACCATTGCGCCGCTGCTGGCCCCGATTATCGGGGGCTGGCTGCTGGTGCTCTGGAGCTGGCATGCCATCTTCTGGGCACTTGCGGGCGCGGCACTGGTGACGACGGTGCTGGTCACTACCCAGATCCGCGAAACCCTGAAGCCGGAGCAGCGACAGCGGTTTCACCTGCGCACCACGCTGGGCAATTTCGTAACCCTGTTCCGCCACAAGCGGGCGTTCAGCTATATGCTGGCGAGCGGCTTCTCCTTTGCCGGGCTGTTTACCTTTCTCAATGCTGGCCCCTTTGTTTACATCGAGCTGAATCACGTCTCACCGCAAAACTTTGGCTACTACTTTGGCCTTAACGTGGTGTTTCTGTTTCTGCTGACGCTGATTAACAGCCGCGCCGTGCGCCGCTTTGGCCCGGTGGCAATGTTCCGGCTGGGCCTGCTGATTCAGTTCTGCATGGGGATCTGGCTGCTGATTGTCAGCGCTTTCAGCCTCGGTTTCCTGCCGCTGGTGATGGGGATCGCGCTGTTTATCGGCTGTGTGTCGATGGTCTCATCGAATGCGATGGCGGTGATCCTGGATGAGTTCCCGCACATGGCGGGCACGGCCTCGTCCCTGGCGGGCACGCTGCGTTTTGGCGTCGGCGCGTTTGTCGGTGCGTTGCTGTCGCTGGTGAGTTTTAACAGCGCCTGGCCGATGGTCGGCACTATCGCACTCTGCGCAACAATCTCTCTGTTGCTCTTTTTCTACGCTTCACGTTCCCGCACTGCGCCCCGTTAATCGGGCGCAGTGGTTTCCCCGCCGTTGTCCGCAGTGATGCACATCTCGCCGGTTTTGTTTCTTACTTGTGAAAAGTTTTAGCTAAAAAAGTAACCACAATGCGTCTAAAATGATTGTTAACGGCGTGTGAACGCGGTACATATAGGCTGAAGTGCGATGTAAGTCGCAAAAAATGCGCTTCTGCAATCCGCATGGACGGGCCAGTCATCCCTGTCCTGACTCTGCGGGGATCAACCCGTTTTCAGCCGGGCAGGTCGGTGTTGCGACATAAACTCATCGGGGAGAGTAACCTATGCTGCAACTTTCAATTGTGCATCGTCTGCCACAGCGTTTTCGCTGGGCCAGCGATCACCACAGTGCCATTGAATCCGATGACACAATGCTGGATGAGCAGGAGTTCGTGGCGTTGCGTCTGATCAGCCATGACGGCATTCCGGCGTGGGAGATCCTGCAGCAGCTGAAAGAGGTGCTGGCGGATATTCAGGTCGATTGCAAAGTGGCTGAGTGCGAAGGGCAGCCCTGCCTGTTTATTCAGCGTCGCGACGAAAGCGCCACTAACTGCTGCCTGAAAAATCAGGGCGTGGCGATTGCGGAAACTTTTATCGCAGGTTGAGTTGCGCTGACTGCAGCAGCTCGCGGGTATACACAGCCGTCGGTGACGCAAACAACGTTTCACACTCTCCCTGTTCCACTACCTCCCCCTGACGCAGCACAATAAGCTGGTGACACAGGGCGCGAACCACATCCAGGTCGTGACTGATAAACAGATAGCTGAGCTGACGCTGCTGCTGTAAGCGGCGTAACAGCGTCAGAATCTGCTTCTGCACCGTGCGATCCAGCGATGAGGTGGGTTCATCCAGTATCAACAGCTCCGGCTCCAGAATCAGTGCCCGTGCGATAGCAATACGCTGTCGCTGACCGCCAGAGAATTCGGCCGGATAACGATGCCGGCTTTCCGCTTCCAGTCCCACTTCTTCCATCACCGCAATCACCCGCTGCGCCTGCTGGGCACTGTTCAGTTCGGGCTGATGCACCGCCAGACCTTCAGCAATAATCTGCTGCACCGTCATACGCGGATTGAGCGAGGAATTGGGATCCTGAAATACCACCTGAATGCGCTGACGCAGCGGCAGAAGTTGCCGGCGCGACAGCTGATGCAGCGGCTGGCCGTCAAACCAGACGTCGCCACGTGAGGAAATCAGCCGCAACAGCGCCAGGCCGGTGGTGCTTTTACCCGACCCGGACTCGCCCACCAGACCCAGACTTTCGCCCCGCCGCAGGCTGAAACTCAGCCCGGAAAGCACCTGCTTTTCGCCGGTCTGCCGCCGGAACAGTCCGCGCCGCTGCGCAAAACTGACCTTAAGCTGTTCGACCCGAAGAATGACCGGCGCGTCTGCGGGTAGCGGCAGCGCTTTTCCTTCCGGCTCCGCAGCCAGCAGCTGCTGGCTGTAAGGATGTTGCGGCTGGTTCAGCAGAATCTGGCTGCGATTCTGTTCCACGATATGACCCTGACGCATCACGCTGACGTTATCCGCCAGCTGACGCACGATATTCAGGTTATGGGTGATAAACAGCATGCCCATATTCAGCTCCCGCTGCAGTTCACGCAGCAGCGCCAGAATCTGCGCCTGTACCGTCACATCCAGTGCAGTGGTCGGCTCATCGGCAATCAGCAACTGCGGCTCGGTCAGCAGCGCCATGGCGATCATCACCCGCTGGCGTTCGCCGCCGGAAAGCTGGTGGGGGAAATCGTTGAGCCGGGTAGCAGGCTGACGGATACCGACCCGATCAAGCACGCTGAGAATCTCACCACGTGCAGCCGGACGACGCAGCCCGCGATGCAGCGACAGCACTTCATACAGCTGCTTCTCCACGGTGTGCAGCGGATTCAGCGATACCATCGGCTCCTGAAAAATCATTGCGATCTGGTTGCCGCGAATCGCGCGCAGTCGTTGCTCGCGGGCGCGCAGCAGATCTTCACCGTTAAACAGAATCTCTCCACGGGGATAAACCACCGCCGCCTCATGCAGCAGTCGCATTACCGACAGCGCCGTGACGCTTTTGCCGGAACCCGACTCACCCACCAGCGCCAGCGTTTCGCCCGCGTCAATGCGCAGTGAAACGTCATTCACGACCTGGCGAAGCTGCTCGCCCTGACGAAAGGCGACCGAGAGATGATTGATGGCAAGCAGTGGCGTTGTCATTCAGGCTCCTTTGCCCGGATCAAAGGCGTCGCGCACCGCTTCGCCGATAAAAATCAGCAGCGAGAGCAGGATCGCCAGGGTGAAAAAGCCCGCCAGGCCCAGCCAGGGCGCCTGCAGGTTATTTTTGCCCTGCAGCAGTAGCTCGCCCAGCGAGGGCGAGCCCAGCGGCAGACCGAAACCGAGAAAGTCGAGGGAGGTGAGCGTGGTGATCGATCCGCACAAAATAAAGGGCAGAAAAGTCAGGGTAGCCACCATCGCGTTAGGCAGCATGTGACGCAGCATAATCCGGCCATCCCTGACGCCCAGCGCCTGTGCTGCGCGGATGTAATCAAAGTTTCGGGTTCGCAGAAACTCGGCCCGGACCACGCTCACCAGGCTCATCCAGCCAAACGCCACGGTGACCAGCAGTAGCCACCAGAAACCGGGCTGAATGACGCTGGAGAGGAGGATCAGCAGAAACAGCGCTGGCATGCCGGACCAGACTTCAATCATTCGCTGCCCAATCAGGTCAATTCTGCCGCCGAAATAACCCTGCACCGCGCCAATCACAATCCCGATGATACTGGAGATAAGTGTCAGCAGCACGCCGAACAGCAGGGAGATGCGCGTGCCATAGAGCAGCCGTGCCAGTACGTCGCCACCGTTGGCGTCCGTGCCGAGCCAGTTCTGCGCAGAGGGCGGAGAGGGGAACGGCACCTGAGTAGCAAAGTTGATGGTGCTGTCGCTGAAGCGAATCGGAGCCCATAAAGCCCAGCCGTTCTGCGCAATGCGCTGCCGCAGCCAGGGATCCTGATAATCCGCCGCTGTCGCCAGTACGCCGCCATAGTCGGTTTCGCTGTAGTCAAACAGCAGCGGCACCGTCCAGCGCTGTTGATAATGCACCAGCAGCGGCTTGTCATTGGCGATCAGTTCGGCACACAGCGACAGCAGGAAAATGACCAGAAAGATCCACAGTGACCAGTAGCCGCGCCGGTTATGGCGAAAGCGCTGCCAGCGCTGTTGATTCAGCGGAGAGAGCGTCATGAGCGGCTCCCGAAATCGATGCGCGGATCGACCAGCGTATAGGTCAGATCGCTAAGGATATTCATCAGCAAACCGATCAGCGTGAAAATATAGAGTGTGCCAAACATCACCGGATAATCACGTTGCAGCGTCGCATCATAGCCGAGCAGGCCGAGTCCGTTGAGCGAGAACATCACTTCGATCAGCACCGAACTGGTAAAAAACATGCTGATAAACGTGGCGGGAAAGCTGGCGATGACCAGCAGCATCGCATTGCGAAATACATGGTGATAGAGAATACGGCGTTCCGGCACGCCTTTGGCGCGCGCGGTCACCACATAGAGCTTACGGATCTCATCCAGAAAGGCGTTTTTCGTCAGCATCGTCAGTGTGGCAAAGCCGCCAATCACCGTTGCCAGTACCGGCAGGGCGATATGCCAGAAGTAATCCAGCACTTTGCCATACCAGGGCAGGGTGTCGTGCTGCGCAGACGTAAGCCCGCGCAGCGGGAACCAGTCGAGATAGCTGCCACCGGCGAACAGTACGATCAGCATGATGCCGAACAGAAAAGCCGGAATGGAGTAGCCAATGATAATAAACGCGCTGCTCCAGACATCAAAGGCGCTGCCGTTGCGCACCGCTTTGCGGATCCCGAGCGGGATCGAAACCAGATAGATGATCAGCGTGCTCCATAATCCCAGACTGATGGAGACCGGCAGGCTCTCCTTAATCAGCCCGATCACCGAGGCGCTGCGAAACAGGCTGTCGCCAAAATCAAAACGCAGGTAGTTCCACAGCATCTCGCCGTAGCGCTGCCACAGCGGTTTATCGAAGCCGTAACGCTTTTTAATTTCCGCAATTACTTCGGGATCCAGCCCGCGCGCCCCACGGTACTGATTATCTGCGGGATTAAGATGACTGACGCTGGCGCGTGAACTGGCGTTCTCCGCGCCGCTGCCGGGCAGGCCAGTGGTCTGACCAAACTCAATATTCGCCAGCGCCTGATCGACCGGTCCGCCGGGCGCGATTTGCACGATAAAGAAGTTAAGCGTGATGATCGCCCATAAGGTCGGGATAATCAGCAGCAATCTGCGCAGAAAGTATGCGGCCAACGGTCATCTCCTTAGCGTTTGCTGGCCGGCAGGCGTCCGGCTTTATTTGTGTCGTACCACCAGTTTTCCAGCCCGGTGCTGTAGGCAGGTTTGCGGGCAGGGTGTGAAAACTTATCCCAGTACGCCAGCCGTTGTTCAGCGTTGTACCACATCGGGATCATATACGCATTCCACAGCAGTACCCGATCCAGCGCCTGTGCCAGCGGCCGCAGCGCGGCAGGGTCGCCCTGATGCGCGATAATCTGTTTCACAAAGTGATCAACGATTGGGTCTTTGACCCGCGCGGTATTCCACGACGAGGTGATGTAGTCGGACTGCCAGAGGATCTGCAGACTGGAGGTCGGAATCGGCATCGCCCCATAAACGGTGGCAATCATGTCATAGTCGCCTTCACGCCAGCGCCGCAGGTACTGCGAGCTGTCGATCTGCCGCAGGTTCAACGTAATGCCGAGCCGCGCAAGGTTGTGCTGCAACGGTAACGCCCATTCAGTACTGGTGCCACCGCGCAGCAGCAGTTCGACCGTAAATGGCTGACCGGTTTTATCGTTAATCAGTCGGCGATTTTTAATCTGCCAGCCCGCCTGTTTCAGCAGGTCAAACGCGCTTAACAGACTGGCGCGGTCATAGCCGCTGCCATCGGTTTTGTGCGGCAGATAAGGCTGGCTGAACAGCGCAGGTGGCAGTTGCGCGCGCCACGGTTCAAGCAGCGCCAGCTGCTGTGCATCCGGCACGCCGTGGGCCGCATACTCTGTATTCTGGAAGTAGCTGCTGGCACGCTGCCAGGCACCGTAATAGAGCGCTTTATTCATCCACTCGAAATCGAACATCAGTGACAACGCCTGGCGCACGCGGCGATCGTGGAATAGCGGTTTTTCATTGTTGAATGCCAGCCAGCGGGTATCGATAGCGGCGTCATTGGGCGCGGTTTCTTTAACAATGCTGCCATTGTCGAAATTGCGGCCGCGATACTGGGTCGCCCATTTCTTCGCCGATGTCTCTTCACGCCAGTCGTACGCACCCGCTTTAAAGGCTTCGAACGCTACATTGTCATCCAGATAGTAGTCATAGCGCATGCGATCAAAATTAAAGCGTCCACGATTCACTGGCAGATCGGCGGCCCAGTAATCTTTTACCCGGCTGAACTCAATAAACTGGCCCAGCTTCCAGCGCGTAATGCGATAAGGCCCACTGGAAAGCGGTGGTGCGCTTAACGGCTCGTTAAACTTCTTATCGCGCCAGAACGACTCGGGGATAACCGGTAGCGTCAGTAACCCAAGCAGCAGATCTTTATCCGGTTTCTGTGCCCCGATGCGGACAGTGTGATCGTCCAGCGCTCTGACGGTCACGCCACGGTAGGCGACGCGGAACTGAGGCACGCCCTCGGTCATGAACTTCTGAAAGGTGAACGCTACGTCGCGGGCGGTGACTGGTGTGCCGTCATGGAACCGGGCGCGGGGATTCAGGCGTATTTCAATCCAGGTAAAATCGCTGGCGTAGCGGGCTGATTCAGCAATCAGCGGATAATAGCTGCCCGGTTCATCGTCTGAGCTGGTGTACAGGCCGTCATAAAGCGTGCCGGTATTGATGCCCGGATTGCCGCGTGAGGCGTAGCGGTTGAAATTGTCGTAAGTGCCCACTACCGCCAGGGTAATACTGCCGCCTTTTGGCGCGCGGGGGTCAACGTAATCGTAATGGCTGAAGCCGGGCGGATATTTCGCTTCGCCGGCCTGTGTGAAGGCGAACGTTTGCAGGACTGATGCAGCCAGCAGCGGGGCGCTGAAGAGGCCGCACAGCAGCAGAAATCCCAGGCGAAATAGCATGTTCTCTCCCGTTAAATGTCCGGCGCGATTCGGGCCAGAGAGTCTCAGGCGTTATGACGCCGGAAATAGTCTATCAGCGTTTCCGGTCGCAGCGGACGGCTGAAGATGTAACCCTGCAGATGAGTCACGCCACGATGGATCAGCCAGGCGGCCTGTTCGCCGGTTTCTACCCCTTCCGCCACACTTTTCAGATTCAGTTTCTTCGCCAGCTGCAGCACGGTGTCCAGCACCGGCGAGGTCAGGGTTTCTGTGCCGATGCTCTGGACAAAACCACGATCGATTTTCAGGTAATCAAACGCATAACGTTCCAGATAGATCAGCGCACTGTGTCCGGTGCCAAAATCATCAATGGCAATATTGATATGCTGCTGATGCAGCCAGTCAAACAGTTCTCCGACGTTTTCATCGCGCACCATGGCGCGCTCGGTAATCTCAAACACGTAATTAAAGTGAGCTGCAGGCATGGTATCAAGCCAGCGCAGCACATCCTGCCGGAAACAGCTGTCAGCCAGATGCAGCGGAGAGATGTTGAGGCTGAGGCAGGCATGACGGGGAATGGTATGACACAACTGGTGTGCATCACGGGAAACCAGCTGAAACAGATGCCGGGTCAGCGGAATAATCAGGTTCTGCGACTCGGCATACTGAATAAACACATCGGGCGGGATCGGGCCTTCGGTCGGATGGGTCCAGCGCAGTAACGCTTCCATGCCATAAGGCTGACCATCATGGGAGGTGACCAGCGGCTGATATTCAACGTGAAACTCGCCGCGCTTCATGCCCCGGATCAGCTCTTTACCCGGACGCTGATAAACAGATAACAGCAGCCAGCAGCCGCCGGAAACCAGCAGTGACAGCAGCAGGCTGCACAGCAGGATATTCTGATAATCACTGAACGCCAGAACCGAACCGAACAACACAAACTTCAGCGGATAGCCTGTCAGCGCCTGCTGATACAGCGGCGGCGGCAGACTTTTATTTTTCATCACGCCAGGCTGCCAGCTGGTTAAGGCACTCTTTTGCGCCATCAGCGCCATACCGGTAATTTCCGGATGCCCGGAGACCTGCAGCTGGTAGGGAGCCAGACTAATATTCAGCGTCGCGAAGACACCTGACTGCGGACTGCCAGGATTTTTAATCCACAATCCCAGCGCCGGTTTATTTGGCTGAAGCGGCGTGCCTGACATCAGCTGCAGATCGATGTCACGTGAGATATCACTATCAGGTGCGATCACATTAAGCGGCAGGCTAAAACTGCCGGTGGCCGAGGAGCAAAAGGCATTGCCGTCGTTAACCAGCAGGATGGCGCGGAGATTACCGGCAAACGCGGCGCGCGAGGTCAGTTCACGATTAATGGTATGACAGGCAGTGTGGGTGAACGGAAGCAGGGGACTGAGGGTGCTGTTGAGCAGGCTGGAAAGCGTTTGCTGTAATGCTGTGCGGCTGTTCTCCAGCAGTTGCTGATGCTGTCGTTCGCGCTTCTGCCAGGTCTGGTGAAATGACAGGGCGGCAAACAGCAGAAAGAATACGCCACCGGCCATCGCACTACTCCATGCGATTCGGCGAGGATAGGTGGCATGGCGCCTTAGCGCCCCCGACAGTGGCATGAGGAACTTCCCCTGATCAAATTATTATTATGTATTGCACACGACTGCTTCGGTTTAAGCGACCGAGAATATAACGAGAGTGTCCGAAATGTCTCGTTATTAATCTGAAATACAATGCTTTTATCTGATAAAACGACTGCCGCTAAGAATAAGGCACGAAAAAAAACGCTGCGTAAGCAGCGTTTCATGTTCTCTGGCTGAGAGAAGATCGAAGGTGATAATCAGGTCGGGTTGCGACTTAATACACGGCGTCCTTCACGGTAACGCTTTTTCCAGTAGTCATCATTGAGACTGGAGATCATGACGCCACTGCTGGTGGAGGCATGAACGAAATTGTCGTTACCCAGATAAATACCCACATGACGACCAGTCGAACCGGCACGGAACATCACCAGATCGCCAGGACGCAGTTTACTGCGGGTAATCTCTTTACCGGTGTCCTGCTGCTCAGAGGTCGAGCGCGGTAATTCTAAGCCAAACTGATCGCGGAAAGTGCGTTGTACAAAGGCGGAACAATCGATCCCGCGTTTGGTATCGCCACCGAGGCGATAGCGCACACCTTTCCAGACGGCGTATTGTTCCATGATGCGCGACTTAACGTCGACGTTACGCACCATTTCTTCAAACTCATCCTGAGACGCCTGAAGTAAAAAACCATTGTGGTTGTTAACTTCATGATTCTCGTTATTCGCGTTTTGACTGCTATGGGTACTGCTACAAGCTGAGAGGAGTGTGGCCAGCGCCAGTGCGGGCACGATCCGCAAGATATATCTCAGTATTGGTTGAGACTTGACCATTATTCGGGTTTTCCTTCGATTTCCTTACGACAAAATTGTCGCCAGCCAGATGACAAAACAGGGAGATTAATAAGCGAAACAGCCTAAGACAAATCCTTAATTACTAAAATGTGTTAATGGACACATTTTAACGGTAAAAAATCCGAATTTTCTGCCGCTGTAGCCTCACTGCGACTGAGGTTAACTGATTACAGACGCCGTGGCGAGTGCTTTTAATCAATTTCATATAGGTTTTTTTGATGTGAAATCAAACCGTAACACACTGACTACTTTAGCAACAATTGTGGTGAAATGATGATGAGAACAGGCAGTGAAAGGGGCGTCAATTCAGGGCATAGCCTCTGTTTTTGGAGTTTTCTTAATTGACAGAGGGTGTTGGTGGCTATTTAACCTGTCAGCAGGGTCATAACCTTTTCTTTTCGTGAATTTAATTAGCAGGCTAATAGTGGTGGGCTGTTTTTTATAAGCGCGGACGGTTAAGACCAGGGCGATTAAATCGTCCGCGCTTAACATTTACGTCACGGGCTTATATTTACCCGGTAATTTGCGATAAAACCAGTTAACCAGCACGTCACTGGCCGGCGTTAATAGCCACCAGCTCAGCCCCACTAATATCACTGACATTGAACCGACGGCAATATCGGTAAACCAGTGTGCACCCGCCATGACGCGCGGCAGTGAAAATATCACCACAATAGCGGTGGCAATTAAAAAACGGCTAAAACCAAAATAACGCCAGATAAAGCAGGCGAAAATAATCAGCATCATACCGTGGTCGCCTGGGAAGCTGTCTTTCGAGGCATCTTTAGCGGGGATACCGGTCAGTTCGCTGACGCGATGCACATTCTCGAAGAACAGCGTCGGACTGGAGTGTTTCACCGGCAACAGGTGGCCCAGCTGGTTAAGCACCACGGCGGTGAGCAGCATAGTGATGCCGATAGCCAGCATCCGCCGCCGCGCCTGTGGCGTTTCACGTCGCCAGATCGACAGATAAAGCAGGCCCATGGCCAGCAATGACACCGCATCAAAACCACGAAAATTGGTGATGGCGACGATCAGTGCGAACAGCGGATGGCTCACCATCTGATTGTTGAAGCCATAGAATATAGTTTTATCAATGCCGAACCAGAAACCATGTTCTGGCGGCAGATACCACGAAAGAAAGAGCACTACGCCCAGTGCATTAAGCAGCAGGATAGTAATAAGGCGGGTTGCGCGCATAATCAGAACTCATTTAAAAAAATAACCGCCGACAATACCTGTCTTAGCGTAAACGGCACTTCAACAACGCCGATTGTAGCCGATTCCAGTCAGCCTGCTGAGAATGGATGATCTCAATGCGGCTATCGGGTGGCGGTGTGGCGAGGGTTTCACTCTGCAACTCTTTTGCCTGGCAGTTAATACGCATTGTGCCTTCTGGCGTGCGCATCACACCTTTAATACGATCGACCGCTGCCTGCCGTACCCACTCCCGCAGTGCGCCGCTGTCGAACAGCGTATCAGCATCAAACAGCCAGCCGCAGGCGCTGTAACCCTGGCCGTGATTCAGCGCCCGACGCCAGCGTGCTTCGCCATCCAGACGTAACGCCGTCAGACCGCTGGTAGGATTTGCCGGATGATGATGATGCGGCAGAGGGAGATCACGTGGCTGATACGGCATATCCAGCAGGGAAAGGGGGACCTGACCAAATTCTGTCTGTATTAATGGACGCGGAGGCTGCATCTGCTGGTGCCAGTCCGCCAGGCGCTGACGGTCCGCTTCATCCCAGCAATCACGCTTGTTGGCGATGACAATATCGGCAGCCGCGAGCTGATCGCGGAAATTTTCATTCGCAACGATGCGAGGATCGGCCAGCTGACGCGCATCCAGCAGTGTCAGGGTGGCATTCAGTTGCAACCACGCCTGATAAACCGGCGCACTTAACATTTCTAACACCTGACGGGGATGGCCCAGGCCGGTGGGCTCAATCAGCAGCCGATCGGGCTTACTCTTTAGCAGCATATTCAGCCCGACCTGCATCGGCAGGCCATTCACGCAACACAGGCAGCCGCCGGGGATCTCTTTCAGCGTGGCGCCGCGATCGGCCAGCAGGGTGCCGTCGATCCCGATCTCACCAAATTCGTTGACCAGCACTGCCCACTTTTCCCCGGCGGGCCTGGCGGCCAGCAGATGGCAGAGCAGCGTGGTTTTGCCGCTACCCAGAAAGCCGGTGATCAGGTTAACGCGTGTCATAAGCCAACTCCTGCCAGAGAATAGCGTGATAATGTAATACTATAACATTATCACGATAGGCAGAAAGCTACCGGTCAGTCTGCTCGACCCATGTAGCGGCGTTCAGCGATATGGATACGGATGCGATCACCATTGCTGAGGTATTCCGGCACCTGGATAGAGAGACCCGTGCTCATGCCGGCTGGTTTGGTGCGGGCACTGGCTGAAGCACCTTTAATGCCGGGAGAGGTATCCACGATTTCCATGTCTACGGTTTGTGGCAGTTCCAGTGCCAGCACCTGACCTTCCATCGTCAGTACGTGAATGCCAGGGATGCCGCCTTCAGGGATAAACAGCAGCTCTTCTTCAATCTGCTCCTGTTTAAAGGAGTAGGGGGTGTAATCCTCATCATCCATAAAAATGTATTCGTCACCATCTATATAAGAGAAGGTCACGCTGCGGCGGCTGAGCGAAATCGCATCAATAATCTCGTCGCCCTTGAAGCGTTCTTCGACTTTTAAACCGGTGCGGACATCGGTAAAGCGCATTTTATACAGGGTGGCGGCACCGCGTGCGCTGGGGCTCTGGACATCAATGTCCTTAACCAGCAGCAGTTTACCGTTGTGCGTGACGGCCATCCCTTTTTTGATTTCATTGGCTTTTGGCATTGCTGTTCTCGCTATCTTGAGAGTGAAGTGCGCGCAACGTTACTCGCGCCGGTGAAAACTGGCAATATCGTGGATGCGAAATTTTATGTCAGGCCGCGGCTTTCATGGTAATTAGCGCGGTGGACTGCTATTGTCGCCGCGACTTTCTCTGCCGGAGCACAGCATGCAATGCCGTAGCCAATGCGGTGCCTGTTGCACGGCACCTTCGATCTCCTCGCCGATTCCTGGCATGCCTGACGGCAAGCCCGCCAACACGCCCTGTATTCAGCTTGATGACACACTTCGCTGCAAACTGTTTGGCTCACCACTGCGTCCAGCTGTCTGCGCAGGTCTGCAACCCACACACAGCATGTGCGGCGATTCCCGTCATCAGGCGATGACATATCTGCTGCAACTCGAAGCGGATACCGCGCCCTGAGGCGCTGACGCTGCTGAAATTTCTGGTCCGGCAATCTCTGGTTTACAGCAACCGCGTCAGCCTGTTCACTTTTTATTCCCCTTAACCGCCCTGAAATGTGCGTAACATCAAAAATCTGTTACGCCATTTGCGCATTTTCTTGCCTCCGGAAAGTTGCTGTACCACAATCCCTGAAACGTTTCAGCGGTGACTGCGCCACCTGTTTTCAACAGCATGGCGTAAAAAAATCCCCACTGGCTGAAACGATTCAATCTCAGCAAGCGAGGAGAATTATGTTCCAGCTCGAATTGCAGGCCATCCATACCGGAGCCAGCGCCCAGAACAAAGAAGAGGCCATTCGTCAGGTCGCTGCCGCGTTAACCGCTGCAGGTAATGTGACGGAAGGCTACGTCAACGGCATGCTGGCGCGCGAACAGCAGACCTCAACCTTCCTCGGCAACGGCATCGCCATCCCTCATGGCACCACCGATACCCGCGATCTGGTGCTAAAAACCGGTGTTCAGGTGTTCCAGTTCCCGCAGGGCATTGCCTGGGGCGACGATCAGACCGCCTATGTCGCTATCGGGATTGCTGCTAAGTCAGATGAACATCTGGCGCTGCTGCGTCAGCTGACGCATGTCCTGAGCGATGACTCTATTGCCGAACAGCTTAAAACCGCCTCTGCTGAAGATCTTCGTGCGTTGCTGATGGGCGAGAAACAAGCCGCCGAGTTCAGCTTCGACACTTCATTAATTACCCTGAACGTCGCCGCCAGCGATCTGATTACCCTGCAGGCAATGAACGCCGGTCGGCTGCAGTCCGCGGGCGTGGTGGATGCCAGCTACGTCGCAGACGTGGTTTCAACGACGCCGCTGAATCTGGGGCAGGGCATCTGGCTCAGCGACAGCAGCCTCGGCAACCTGCGCAGCGGCGTGGCTATCAGTCGCGCTGAACATGCCTTCGACCATAAGGGCGAACAGGCTGCACTGTTAATCAGCGTGTCGGCGACCGATGAGTGTCCGCTGGAAGTGCTGGGCTACCTCAGCGCATTACTGCAGCAGGGCAAAGCCGATCGTCTGCTGAAAGCTGATGCGGCAGGCGTTTACGCGCTACTGACCAGCGAAGTCGATGAGCAGGCTGAGGTGCTGACCGCCGAATACACCATCCGTAACGAACATGGCCTGCATGCCCGTCCGGGCACCGCGCTGGTCAGCGTGATCAAGCAGTTCAACAGCGACATCACCGTGACCAACCTCGACGGCAGCGGTAAACCTGCCAATGGCCGCAGCCTGATGAAAGTGGTTGCGCTGGGCGTGAAGAAAGGCCATCGCCTGCGCTTCACTGCCAGCGGTGACGATGCACAGCAGGCGCTGAACGCGATTGAAGAAGCGATCACCAGCGGTCTGGGCGAGGGGGCATCATGAGCAGACGCGTCGCCACCATTACGCTGAATCCGGCGTATGACCTGGTGGGCTATACCCCTGAAATTGAACGTGGCGAAGTGAACCTGGTGAAAACTACCGGGCTGCATGCTGCGGGCAAGGGCATCAACGTTGCCAAGGTCCTGAAAGACCTGGGTATCGATGTCACCGTGGGTGGCTTCCTGGGTAAAGAGAATCAGGACGGGTTCCAGCAGCTGTTCAGCGAGCTGGGCATTGCTAACCGTTTCCAGGTGGTGCCAGGCCGTACCCGTATCAACGTTAAACTCACTGAACAGACCGGCGACGTTACCGATCTGAATTTCTCCGGTTTTCAGGTAACGGGTCAGGACTGGGATCGTTTTACCACCGACTCGCTGACCTGGCTGGGCCAGTTCGATATGGTCTGCGTCAGCGGCAGCCTGCCGGAAGGTGTCGATCACGATGCCTTTACCCGCTGGATGACCGAACTGCGCACCCACTGCCCTTGCATCATCTTTGACAGCAGCCGCGAAGCACTGGTGGCAGGCCTGAAAGCCGCACCGTGGCTGGTTAAACCTAACCGCCGTGAGCTGGAAATCTGGGCCGGCCGCAAACTGCCAACCCTGCAGGATGTGATTGGTGCTGCGCACGAACTGCGTGAGCAGGGCATCGCCCATGTGGTGATTTCGCTGGGCGCAGAAGGCGCACTGTGGGTCAACGCCTCAGGTGAATGGATTGCTAAACCGCCGGTGTGTGAAGTCGTCAGCACCGTGGGTGCAGGTGATTCCATGGTTGGCGGCCTGATTTATGGCCTGCTGATGCGCGAATCCAGCGAACACACGCTGCGTCTTGCGACTGCTGTGGCGGCAATGGCCGTCAGCCAGAGCAATGTCGGCGTTTCCGATCGTACTCAGTTGGCCGCAATGATGGCGCGCGTCGACTTACAACCCGTTAACTGACAGCAGGAGAGCGATAATGAAAACGCTGCTGATTAAAGACCCTGTACTGGGACTGGCTTCCGCTTATATGGCGCAACAACGTCTGGCTGCGGCCGCACCTGCTGCGGGCCTGACTCTGACTGATAACCCTGCCGACGCTGAACTGGCGATCGTGCTGGGCAAAAACGTGCCGGACGATGCGGCGCTGAACGGTAAAGCGGTCTGGCTGGGCGATATCCAGCTGGCAGTCCGCGAGCCGGAAACTTTCCTGAACCGGGCGAAAGCCGAAGCCAAAACCTGGCAGTCAACCGCTGCGGTGGCCACACCGGCTGGCGCTGCTGCTGCGGCACCGGCTCAGACTGGCGCGCCGAAACGCGTGGTTGCCGTTACCGCCTGTCCGACCGGCGTGGCGCACACCTTTATGGCTGCCGAGGCGATTCAGGCCGAAGCGACCCGCCGCGGCTGGTGGGTGAAAGTTGAAACCCGCGGTTCCGTGGGAGCCGGTAATGCGATTACTCCGGAAGAGGTGGCTGCTGCCGATCTGGTGATCGTCGCTGCTGATATCGAAGTCGATCTGGCGAAATTTGCCGGTAAGCCGATGTACCGCACCTCAACCGGTCTGGCGCTGAAGAAAACCGCGCAGGAACTGGATAAAGCGGTAGCAGAAGCGAAGCCGTATAAAGCGGCGGCTGCCGGACAGAGCAATACCAGCGAAGAAGAGAAGAAAGGCGGCGCGGGGGCTTATCGTCACCTGCTGACCGGTGTTTCTTACATGCTGCCGATGGTGGTCGCGGGTGGTCTGAGCATCGCCCTGTCGTTCGCTTTTGGTATCACAGCCTTTAAAGAGCAGGGCACACTGGCTGCGGCACTGATGCAAATCGGTGGAGGCAGCGCCTTTGCCCTGATGGTACCGGTGCTGGCGGGCTTTATCGCCTTCTCTATTGCTGACCGCCCGGGTCTGACGCCAGGTCTGATTGGCGGTATGATAGCCACCAGCATCAACGCAGGCTTCTTAGGCGGTATCATCGCGGGCTTTATCGCCGGTTATGCGGCGAAGCTGATCAGCGGCAAGGTGAAACTGCCGCAGAGTATGGAAGCGCTGAAGCCGATACTGATTATTCCGCTCTTTGCCAGCCTGATCACCGGTCTGCTGATGATCTACGTGGTGGGTAAACCAGTTGCAGGCATCATGAATGGCCTGACGCACTGGCTGGCCAACATGGGTACGGCGAATGCGGTCCTGCTGGGTGCGATTCTGGGCGGCATGATGTGTACCGATATGGGTGGTCCGGTGAACAAAGTGGCTTACGCATTTGGCGTTGGCTTACTGAGTTCGCAGACGTATGCACCCATGGCCGCCATCATGGCCGCCGGTATGGTGCCACCGCTGGCGATGGGTCTGGCTACGCTGGTTGCCCGTCGTAAATTCAACAAAGGGCAGCAGGAAGGCGGTAAAGCGGCACTGGTTCTGGGTCTCTGCTTTATCTCTGAAGGTGCGATTCCGTTCGCTGCCCGTGACCCGATGCGCGTTCTGCCTTGCTGTATCGTCGGCGGCGCGGTTACCGGCGCGATCTCCATGGCGATTGGCGCGAAACTGATGGCACCGCACGGTGGACTGTTTGTCCTGCTGATCCCTGGCGCAATCACCCCGGTTGTCGGCTATCTGATGGCGATTATCATCGGCACCGCGATTGCCGGTCTGAGCTATGCAGTTCTGAAACGTCCGGAAGAGCAGCTGGCGAAAGCCTGATGTGCAGAAGTGCCTAATCTGCTGAAGTAAAAATAACAGGGAGCCGGATGGCTCCCTGTTATTCCAGTTGACAAAGTCGGGCCCGGTGGCGGTGAGACCGAGCTGGCACTGGGAACACGGTCAGATCGGAAAGACGCAAAAGCCGCCATCCATGGCACGCTCGGCCCGCGCGATTACGCACCTCATCCCTGAGGTGCGCCCGTAAACGGGCCAACGCGTTGCGTTGTTCAAAAACGCTCCCGGCGTTTTTATCCGGGCGGCGGGACGCTTTCCTCCTCTGACCCTGTTCCCTGCGCATTGAGCTAATACGTTGCTGCCAGGTTCAACCGGCTTTCGGTTCGTCAGCGGTCTGAGGGAGCCATCTGGCTCCCTTTTTCTATCCCTGCTGCTCGGCTTTCAGCCAGGCAATCTCATCTTTCCAGATATCGGGATTGATGGTCTCCAGAATCAACGGGATACCATCAAACCGGGGATCTTTCATCAGCCAGCTAAACGCCGTTTTGCCGATATTCCCTTCACCCAGACTGTGATGGCGGTCAACGCGACTGTCAAAGGCGCTTTTGGCATCGTTCAGGTGCATGCCGCGCAGATAGTCAAAGCCGACAATGCGCTCAAACTCAGCAAAGGTCGTTTCGCAGTCCGCTTCGGTGCGCAGGTCATAACCGCCAGCAAATGCATGGCAGGTATCAATGCAGACGCCGACGCGCGTCTTATCTTCGACATGCTCAATAATGGTGGCGAGATGCTCGAAGCGGAAACCCAGGTTACTGCCCTGACCGGCGGTATTCTCAATCACGGCGGTCACGTTCTGCGTCTGATCGAGCGCGATGTTAATCGACTCTGCAATCCGCTTCAGGCACGCTTCTTCGTCAATCTGATGCAGATGGCTGCCGGGATGGAAGTTGAGCAGCGTCAGGCCGAGCTGATCACAACGTTGCAGTTCATCAATAAAAGCCGCGCGGGATTTCTCCAGCGCCTCTTCAACCGGATGACCGAGGTTAATCAGAAAACTGTCGTGCGGCAGGATTTGCTGCGGACTGAATTTGTACGTCTCGCAGGCGGCGCGAAAAGCATCAATCACCTCGGTGGAGAGCGGGGCGGCCTTCCACTGACGCTGATTTTTAGTAAAGAGGGCGAAGGCGGTGGCTTCTATTTCATGGGCGCGGATCACGGCCTGATCTACGCCACCTGCCGCACTCACGTGTGCGCCAATATATTTCATGCCTTACTCCTGGGGGCTATGCACGGGTGAAGCGGCATGATACCCGATGCCGCTAGCCCATGAAATGTTGCACCAGCAGATTGATGGTGCCGCCGCCCGCGATTAACCAGCCAAATACCAGTGCGCCCAGCAGCAACGGTTTAACGCCAGCCTCACGCAGCGCGCCAAAACGGGTGGTTAAGCCCAGCGCGGCCATCGCCATTGCCAGCAGCAGACCCGCCAGTGCATTCAGCGTGGCCACCAACGCCGCAGGCAACAGTTGCAGCGAGTTAAACAGCGCGACCGCGATAAACAGCAGGGCGAACCAGGGAAAGGTCACCGGCTGACGCGCCTGGCTCGCGTTGCGTTTGCCGCGGATTACCGCACTCAGGCAGAGCAGGAACGGCGCCAGCATCATTACCCGCAGCATTTTGGCAATCACGGCGCTGTTCTCAGCCTCCGGGCTGATACTGTGCCCGGCGGCCACGACCTGCGCCACTTCATGAATGGTTGAGCCAGTGAATACCCCAAACTGTGCGGCACTCAGCCCCGGAAACAGGTGATGCGCCAGCGGCCACAGCAGCGGATAGATAAAGATGGCCAGCGTGCCGAACAGCACCACAGTCGCGATAGCCACCGCAACTTTCGATGGCGCGGCTTTCACCACCGGCTCGGTCGCCAGTACGGCCGCCGCACCGCAGATACTGCTGCCTGCACCAATCAGCCAGACGGTATCGCGATCCAGCTTCAGCAGCCGGATGCCCAGCAGGCAGGTCACTAAGAAGGTGCTGCTCAGCGTCAGCGCATCAATCAGGATGCCGCTGAAACCGACGTCAGCGATCTGCTGTAAAGTAATGCGAAAGCCAAACAGGATGATCCCCAGCCGCAGCAGCTTCTGCTTAGCCAGCACCACGCCGCTGTCGCAGCGCGACGCCAGCGGCATATAAATGCTATTACCGACCAGGATGCCCAGCATAATCGCCAGGGTCAGTGAACCCAGCCCTGCTGCTGCAATTGCCGGTTGCTGCGCCAGCCAGCTGGCAGCCCCGGCAATCGCGGCAGTCAGCAGCAGACCAGGGAACCAGAGCGCAACGGGATGATGCGTTTTAGGGATGCTCAGTTCGGTCATGGTGTCACTCCTCGTGGTTGAGTCATGATCATGAGGGCGACTGGCTTAAAAGTGAAATTGATAATATATTTATAATTGACCAGAATAAACGATAAGGCAGCAATCATGATAGTTTCGCGTCTGCGCCGCTGGGCGACGCTGATCAAAAAAGATATGTTCGTGCTGTGGTTCGCCTTTCGCGATCCGCGCACGCCCTGGTGGAACAAGCTGGGCATGCTGGGGCTGGTTGCTTATGGGGTCAGCCCGATCGATCTCATCCCGGATGTGATCCCGTTTGTCGGTCTGCTGGATGACGCGGTGATTATTCCCACAGGCGTCATGATCCTGTTGCGTCTGCTGCCGCGAGAGGTGCGCATCACCAGCAGCGAGCGGGCGCAGTCCCAGCGTTCGCGCGGCAAAAAGATGGCAGGCTGGCTGGTAGTCATCGGGCTGATCTGGCTGGCGTTAATCATTTACTTTGTCAGGCACTCACTGAGTTAAGAGGCGACGATGCACATTACGCTGCGGCAAATCGAAGTGTTCACCGAAGTGCTGAAGAGCGGCTCCACCACTCAGGCGTCGCAACTGCTGGCGCTGTCGCAGTCGGCGGTCAGCGCGGCGCTGGCCGATCTGGAGAGTCAGCTCGGGGTACAGCTGTTTGATCGGGTCGGCAAACGGCTGGTACTGAATGAGCATGGGCGACTGCTCTATCCGCGTGCGGTCGGGCTGCTGGAGCAGGCGGGCGAAATTGAGCAGCTATTCAAAGAGGATAACGGCGCGATCCGCATCTTTGCCAGCAGCACCATTGGTAACTATCTGCTGCCGGGCATGATGGCGGCCTATCGTCGCGATTTTCCCGGTCTGCCGCTGGAGCTGAGCGTCGGCAACAGTCAGGATGTGATTCAGGCGGTTTCCGATTTTCGCGTGGATGTCGGCCTGATTGAAGGGCCGTGCCATATGACCGAACTGGTCAGCGAACCCTGGCTGGAAGATGAGCTGGTGGTGTTTGCCGCGCCCGATGCCGCGATTCTGCAACAGCCGGTAACGCTGAAAACCCTGGCAGAAGCGCCGTGGATCCTGCGTGAACGCGGATCCGGCACCCGGGAAATCGTCGACTATCTGCTGCTGTCTCACCTGCCAAGTTTTCAACTGGGTATGGAGCTGGGCAACTCCGAAGCGATCAAGCATGCCGTGCGGCACGGCATGGGCATCAGCTGTCTTTCGCGCCGGGTGATTGCCGATTTGCTGGAGGCGGGGACGCTGATAGAACTGACGATTCCGTTGCCGCGTCTGACCCGGACGCTCTATCGCATCCATCATCGGCAGAAGCATATTTCAAAGGCACTGACGCGCTTTTTGTCCTATTGTCGTGAGTGATTGCTAATAATTCGGGCGCGATCATGAACTTAACTTATAACAGTATGGCATCAGCTATACAGAGGCGGTCTGGCTGCTACAATCGCGCCTCATTTTTACCCAGCGTAGCGTTAACACATGCATAATGACTCAAAAACAACACAACAACCTGCATTACGACGTGCGTTAAAAGCCCGTCATCTGACGATGATCGCCATCGGCGGCTCCATCGGTACCGGCCTGTTTGTCGCCTCCGGCGCTACCATTGCTCAGGCTGGCCCCGGCGGGGCACTGCTCTCCTACATGCTGATCGGCCTGATGGTCTACTTCCTGATGACCAGTCTCGGTGAGCTGGCAGCCTTCATGCCCGTATCCGGTTCTTTCGCCACCTACGGCGCAAAATATGTCGAAGAGGGCTTTGGTTTCGCACTCGGCTGGAACTACTGGTACAACTGGGCGGTGACCATCGCGGTTGACCTGGTGGCGTCCCAGCTGGTGATGACCTACTGGTTCCCCGACACGCCGGGCTGGATCTGGAGCGCGCTGTTCCTGGGACTGATATTCCTGCTTAACTACATCTCAGTAAAAGGTTTTGGCGAGGCGGAGTACTGGTTCTCGCTGATTAAAGTGGCCACCGTCATTATCTTTATCATCGTGGGCGTGCTGATGATCACCGGCATCATGCGCGGTGCGGCGCATGCGGGCTGGCAGAACTGGCAGGTGGGCGATGCGCCATTTGCGGGCGGCTTTGCGGCGATGATTGGCGTGGCGATGATTGTGGGATTCTCCTTCCAGGGCACCGAGCTGATCGGTATCGCGGCGGGCGAATCTGAAGACCCGGCAAAAAATATTCCGCGTGCCGTGCGGCAGATTTTCTGGCGTATCCTGCTGTTCTATGTGTTCGCCATCCTGATTATCAGCCTGATTCTGCCGTATACCGATCCGCAATTACTGCACAACGACATTGACGATATCAGCGTCAGTCCATTCACTCTGGTGTTCCGCAACGCGGGTCTGCTCTCTGCGGCAGCGGTGATGAATGCGGTGATCCTGACGGCGGTGCTGTCTGCCGGCAACTCCGGTATGTATGCCTCAACGCGCATGCTGTACAACCTGGCCTCTGAAGGTAAAGCGCCGCGTATTTTCGCGAAGCTCTCAAAGGGCGGCGTGCCGCGCAATGCCTTATGGGCGACCACCGTCGTGGCCGGGCTGTGCTTCCTGACCTCAAAATTTGGCAATCAGGAAGTTTATCTGTGGCTGCTGAACACCTCAGGCATGACCGGTTTTATCGCCTGGCTGGGTATTGCCATCAGTCACTATCGCTTCCGTCGCGGCTATGTCGCCCAGGGCCGTGACCTGAACGATCTGCCATACCGTTCCGGCTTCTTCCCGCTGGGACCGATTTTTGCCTTCGTGCTCTGCCTGATCATCACGCTGGGTCAGAACTATCAGGCCTTCCTCAACGACAGCATCGACTGGTATGGCGTAGCGGCAACCTATATCGGTCTTCCGCTGTTCCTGATTATCTGGTTCGGCTACAAGCTGACGCGCGGCAGCCGTTTCGTGAAGTACAGCGAGATGGATTTCCCGGTTCATAAAGATTAGCTCTGTGCGCTTGCGCTGTTGAGTCAGATGCCTGACACAGCGCGTTGAGGCTGCTCCCGGCCTTAAAGCGATGGGAGCATACGTCTGAAGCAAAGCATAGCGGGCCATGGATGGCCCGCGCTGAGCATGCCAGGGATGGCGTTTTTGCGTCTTTGCGAAAGACGTATGCTCCCTGAGCAAGTGCCCCATCTGCAACCTCAACGCGCTGTATCTGCCGGTATCCTGCCCATATCAACACCGTTTTTTACCCTTTTTTCACGTCTCGCTTATCTTCACGAATTGATAATTATTATCACCTGCACTATTGTGGCTGCGTTTTCTGACGTGATAGCCACACAGGGTTCAAACATGACTACCGAAACTTCGCTGCTGGCGGGGGAAGAGACGCTTCACCACACCATGCAAAATTACCATCAGGTGCTGCGCCGCCGCCTGATCTGGATTGGCGTATTACTGGTGGCCATTGTCGCCTCGCTGATCCTCGACTTCACGCTGGGTCCGGCCGGGCTCTCACTTGATACGCTGTGGAATACGCTGCTCAGCCCTGACAGCGTGGATGCCGGCACCCGCGTTATCGTCTGGGACATTCGTTTACCCTATGCGCTGATGGCGCTGGTGGTAGGGCTGTCGCTGGGCCTGGCAGGTGCAGAGATGCAGACCATCCTGAACAACCCGCTGGCCAGCCCCTTTACGCTGGGTGTCTCCTCGGCGGCGGCGTTTGGTGCTGCACTGGCGATCATCCTCGGTGTGGGTATCCCCGGCATTCCTGATCAGTGGTTAATCTCTGCCAACGCCTTTGTCTTTGCGCTGTTTGCCGCGCTGATGCTGGATGCCGTGACCCGCTGGACGCAGGTTTCATCGGCGGGCGTAGTCCTGTTCGGTATTGCGCTGGTCTTTACCTTTAATGCGCTGGTCTCAATGATGCAGTTCATCGCCAGCGAAGACACCCTGCAGGGTCTGGTGTTCTGGACCATGGGCAGCCTGGCGCGTGCTTCCTGGGAGAAGCTGGGCGTATTAACCGTCGCGCTGGCCATTCTGGTGCCGTTCTCGATGATGAGCAGCTGGAAGCTGACGGCGCTGCGTCTGGGTGAAGATCGTGCGGTGAGCTTTGGTATCGATGTTCGTCGTCTGCGCCTTACCACCCTGCTGCGCATCAGCATTCTCTCGGCGCTGGCGGTGGCGTTTGTTGGCCCGATCGGCTTTATCGGTCTGGTGGCACCGCATATTGCCCGCATGATGTTTGGTGAAGATCACCGCTTCTATCTGCCCGCCAGTGCGCTGGTTGGTGCGCTGGTGCTGTCGCTGGCGTCGGTCGCCTCGAAAAACCTGCTCCCCGGTGTGATCATCCCGGTCGGCATTGTCACCTCACTGATTGGCGTGCCGTTCTTCCTGAGTATTATTCTGCGTCATCGGGGGACAGTGTGATGGAACAGGGTCTGACGTTACGCGGCTTCAGTGCCGGGTATCCCAAACATAAAGTCATTGAAAATCTCAACGTGGCGCCGCTGCCACGCGGGGAGATCACCGTGCTGCTCGGGCCGAATGGCTGTGGTAAATCGACGCTGCTGCGCGCGCTGGCCGGGCTGAATAAAGGTCAGGGTGAGATGTGGCTCAACGGTGAAGATCTGATGACCCAGCCGTTTGCCCGTCGCGCAAAGAATGTGGTCTATCTGCCGCAGTCATTGCCTGCTGGCGTGCATCTGCATGTGCTGGAGTCGATCATCGTGGCGCAGCGCGCCTCGGGTGGACTGCACAGCGCCAGCAGCGAAGCGGAAATCATGCATCTGCTGGAACAGCTGGGGATTGCGCATCTCGCGATGCGTTACCTCGACCAGCTCTCCGGCGGACAGAAGCAGCTGGTCGGGCTGGCGCAGTCACTGATCCGTCGCCCTAAGCTGCTGCTGCTGGATGAGCCGCTGAGCGCGCTGGACCTCAATTACCAGTTCCACGTGATGGATCTGGTCCGCCGCGAAACAGCCCAGCGCAACATCGTGACGGTGGTGGTGGTGCATGACATCAACATCGCGCTGCGTCATGCGCAACACGCGCTGATGCTGAAGCAGGGCGCGCTGGTAGCGGAAGGGCAGCCGGATAAGGTGATCACGCCTGCTACGCTGGCGAAGGTGTATGGCGTGAATGGCCGTATCGAACACTGCTCGCGCGGCATTCCGCAGGTGATGATCGACGGGCTGACCGGACCGGCACTGGTCTGAGAATCTGGCAGGCCTGGCCTTGAGCCAGCGTTTGCGGCAGTACAGTATGCAGAAAAATTCAGGGCCGCAATTGCGGCCCTGATTATTTACGCCAGTAGATGCTGTGCATGGAAGCGCAGATGATCTTCCACGAAGCTGGCGATAAAGAAGTAGCTATGGTCATAACCCGGCTGAATACGCAGCGTCAGCGGGAAACCGACTTCTTTAGCGATCTCCTCTAACCGCTCCGGTTGCAGCTGATCGGCCAGGAACTGATCGCTGTCGCCCTGATCGATCAGGACTGGCAGACGATGCGACACCTTCGCCATCAGCTGGCAGCTGTCATATTCCCGCCACGCTGCCTGGTCATCGCCCAGATAGGCCTGAAACGCTTTCTGGCCCCACGGCACCTGCATCGGGTTCACAATCGGCGCAAACGCAGACGCCGAGGCAAAGCGGTTACCCAGACGCAGCGCCAGCATCAGCGCGCCGTGTCCGCCCATGGAGTGACCCATAATCGACTGACGTTCACTGACCTTGAAGTTGTCGGCAATCAGGGCGGGCAGCTCGCTGCTCAGATAGTCGAACATGCGGAAATGCGTGGCCCAGGGTTGCTGAGTGGCATTGAGATAAAATCCCGCGCCCTGACCCAGATCGTAGCCCTCATCGTTGGCAACGCCTTCGCCGCGCGGGCTGGTATCCGGCATAATCAGCACCAGACCCAGTTCCGCCGCCACGCGCTGCGCGCCCGCTTTGGTGGTGAAGTTCTCATCGTTGCAGGTCAGCCCGGCCAGAAACCAGACCACCGGCGGCGGCGCATCACCATGCGGCTCAGGCAGATAGATGCTGAAGGTCATCGGGCAGTTCAGCACGGCCGACTGATGACGCCAGCGCTGCTGCCAGCCGCCAAAAATACGGTGTTCTTCCAGTAGCTCCAGAGTGGATGCCATAACGCCTCCTGATTACTTGTTAAAGTGCACGACCGAGCGAATCGATTTTCCTTCGTGCATCAAATCAAAGGCGTCGTTGATCTCTTCCAGCGGCATGGTGTGGGTGATGAAGTCGTTCAGGGCAAACTTACCATCAAGGTAATCCTGCACAATGCCAGGCAGCTGTGAACGGCCTTTCACGCCACCAAAGGCGGAACCGCGCCAGACGCGACCGGTTACCAGCTGGAACGGACGGGTAGAGATCTCTTCACCGGCACCGGCGACGCCGATAATCACAGACTCGCCCCAGCCTTTGTGGCAGCACTCCAGCGCGGAACGCATTACGTTGACGTTACCGATACATTCAAATGAGAAGTCCACGCCGCCGTCGGTCAGCTCGACAATCACATCCTGAATCGGCTTATCGTAATCTTTCGGGTTAATCAGATCGGTGGCACCCAGTTTGCGCGCCAGATCGAATTTGCTGGTGTTGAGGTCGATTGCAATGATGCGTCCGGCTTTCGCCATTTTGGCGCCGATGACCGCAGAAAGACCAATGCCGCCGAGACCGAAGATTGCCACGGTGTCGCCTTCTTTCACTTTGGCGGTGTTCATTACCGCGCCCATGCCGGTGGTGACGCCACAGCCCAGCAGGCAAACTTCTTCCAGCGGCGCTTCTTTACTGATTTTCGCCAGTGAGATCTCCGGGATGACGGTGTATTCAGAGAAGGTCGAGGTGCCCATATAGTGGAAAATCGGTTTACCATCTTTGAAGAAGCGGGTGGTGCCGTCCGGCATCAGACCTTTACCCTGGGTGGTTCGGATCGCCTGACAGAGGTTAGTTTTGCCCGAGAGACAATATTTACATTTGCCACACTCTGGCGTGTAAAGCGGAATGACATGGTCACCCACTTCTACGCTGGTCACGCCTTCGCCCACGGCTTCCACGATGCCGCCGCCTTCATGGCCGAGAATCGCCGGGAAAACGCCTTCCGGGTCAGTGCCGGAGAGGGTATAGGCGTCGGTATGACAGACACCGGTCGCGACAATGCGCACCAGCACTTCGCCTTTTTGCGGTGGCATCAAATCCACTTCTTCGATTTTCAGCGGTTCGCCAGCGGCCCAGGCAACAGCGGCACGGGTTTTGATCATGTTCATGCAATCCCTCTTCCAGTCAGATTTTGACGCGCGATGGCGTCGTGTGGTTATGGTTTAAACATAGCGTGGAACGCTTATTCCGCCGCCTGTAATGGGTGAATCAGCTCATCGTTAAGCGGACGATCGTCAAACTGTTCAATAATCAGGTATTTCAGCGCTTCGACATTGGGGGTAAAGGCGTCGCGTCGCCACATCAGCCAGGTGGCGGTATCGCGATAAGCGGCGGGTAAGGTATGCGCCTGTACCCGCGATCGGTCTGCCATCTGCTTCAGCACCGATGCCGGGATCATCGCAACGCCTGCGCCGCCCGCCACGCAGGCCAGCATGGCGTGATAAGACTGAATCTCCATCACGTTGTCGGGCGCGGTCTGGCTGTCGCGATACCAGCTCTCCAGCTTCACCCGGTAAGAGCAGCTGTTGCGGAAGGCAAACAGGGTGTCGTCCTGCACATCGCGCGCCGTGGTAATAGGCGCGTGATCCAGCCCGGTGATCAGCACCATCTCCTCGCGAAACGCGATGCAGCCATTCAGATCGTCATGGGAAACCGGCCCATCCACCAGCGCGGCAGCCAGGGTGCCTTCGCGGACCCGGTCAATAATTTCGCCCGAGGTGCCGGTAATCAGCGACAGCGCCACTTTAGGGAAGCGCTGGTGATAGGCGGCGAGCAGACCAGGCAGGCGGGTCGCTGCGGTACTCTCCATAGAGCCCAGCGCAAAGTTGCCTGCCGGTTCGCCGGTGCGCGTCATACTCATCGCTTCTTCGCTTAATGCCAGAATACGCTGCGCATAATTCAGGAAATTATGGCCCATCGGTGACAGGCGAATGCGCTGCTTCTCACGAATAAAGAGATCCACACCTAATTCTTCTTCCAGCTGGCGCAGCCGCGTGGTGAGATTAGAGGGAACGCGATGCAGCTGTTCGGCTGCGCGCGCCAGGGAACCCGTTTCGGCGACGGAACAGAACATACGCAGCTGAACTAAATCCATATCTTCTCTTCCCGTAAACAAGTTGGTTAATATTATTCACTTTCCGTGAGTTTAATCATCCTGCATGCTGTTAGCAAGTCAGAAGAGATCTCAGGGCAGAACAACAGGAGTTCAGCAATGGCGTTACGCGTCGCGCTCAGCGCGTTTTTAACCTTATTTGTAGCGATGGGCATTGGGCGATTCGCTTTTACGCCGCAGGTGCCGCTGATGATTCAGGCGCACCAGCTGACGCTCACGAGTGCCAGCCTGGTCGCTGCGCTCAACTATCTTGGCTATCTGTGTGGCTCGTTTGATGCCATGCGCGCGCACCGGCGGGTAGAGCTGCGTTTGCAGGCGGGCGTGTGGGGCGCAGTGATCCTGACGCTGCTCTCTGCACTGGCAACCGGTCCATGGCTGCACGGTGCGATACGCTTTCTGATTGGCTGGGCCAGTGGCTGGGCGATGGTGCTGGTGGCGGCCTGGAGTAACGAACAGTTGCATCGGCATGGTCGGGCAGGGCTGTCGGCGGCCGTCTTTGCCGGGCCGGGCTGCGGCATTTTTGTCAGCGGTCTGCTGGGGGTGGCGCTGCACACATGGCAGGTCTCCGCCGGTCTGGCCTGGGCCGCTTACGGTGCGCTGGCACTGCTGCTGATTGCGCTGATTACGCGTAACCTGCCGCGTCGGGGCGAACTGCATCGCCCGGATCAGGCACCGGAGCCGCTTGTGCTGGATCGCAACCTGAAACGTCTGGTGCTGAGTTACAGTCTGGCGGGCTTTGGTTATATCCTGCCCGCCACCTTTTTGTCGCAGATGGCCGCTACGCGTTTTCCTGACGGTATCTTCGCGCAGTTTGTCTGGCCGATATTTGGCGGCGCGGCGATGATCGGCATCGTGCTGGGGATCCTGACGCGGCGCTGGGGGCACAGTCACGTCCGTCTGGCGATAGTACTCTGGGCGCAGGCACTGGGCGTTTTTGCTGCGGCACTGCTGCCAGGCTTTAGTGGTCTGCTGGCCGGTGCGCTGCTGGTAGGCGGCGGCTTCCTCAGCGTGGTGCAGCTCTCGCTGCTCTGCGCCCGTGAACTGGCGCCCAACCATCTGCGATACATGGCTGGCCTGCTGACCACCGGCTACGCGGTGGGTCAGCTGGTCGGTCCGCTGCTCTCTTTTCTCTCTACTGCCCTGTTACACCGGCTGGAGCCTGCCCTGTGGGTGGCCGGGGCCAGCCTTGTCTGGGCGGGCCTGCTGGTCTGGCGAAGAAGTGAGTGAAAAGCTTTCATCACCAATCTGATTGATTGCTGGATTCCCCGCAAAGAAAGTTTCACAATACGCGCCTGATTACAGGGCCCGCAGGCAAAAGCTTGCGGGCGCAACACCAGCCGGAGAAGAGTAAATGAGCACCCTAAGTCAGGAAGCTGCCCTGGTTCACGAAGCGCTGCTGGCGCGTGGATTGGAAACGCCGTTACGTGCACCGACGCGCGACATAGATAAAGAGACGCGTAAAAGCCTGATTGCCGGGCACATGACGGAAATCATGCAGCTGCTGAATCTGGATCTTGAAGATGACAGCCTGATGGAAACGCCGCATCGCATCGCCAAAATGTATGTGGATGAGGTTTTTTCCGGTCTCGATTACGCCAACTTCCCGAAAATCACCGTCATTGAGAATAAAATGAAGGTTGATGAGATGGTGACCGTGCGTGATATCACCCTGACCAGCACCTGTGAACACCACTTTGTGATCATCGATGGCAAAGCTACGGTCGCCTATATTCCCAAGGAAAAGGTGATTGGCCTGTCGAAAATCAACCGCATCGTGCAGTTCTTCGCCCAGCGCCCGCAGGTGCAGGAGCGTCTGACTCAGCAGGTGCTGGTTGCACTGCAGACGCTGCTGGGCACCAACAACGTTGCGGTCTCGATTGATGCAGTGCACTACTGTGTGAAAGCGCGTGGCGTAAAAGATGCCACCAGCGCCACTACCACGACCTCTCTGGGCGGCCTGTTCAAGTCCAGTCAGAATACCCGCCAGGAATTTTTGCGCGCGGTACGCCATAGTTGAGTTAACGGCGGGCACATGATGTTGCCCGCGTCGTCAATGCAGGGTGCCGCATGCAACAACGCTATCACGCGCTGGATTTCATTCGTGGATGTGCCATTCTCGGCATCCTGCTGCTCAATATTGTCGGCTTCGGCCTGCCTTCTGCTGCTTACCTGAATCCGGCCTGGCAGGGCAGCGTCAGCCTCTCCGATGTCTGGACCTGGGCACTCTCTGACGTATTTGCTCAGCTCAAATTCCTCACCCTGTTTGCACTGCTGTTTGGCGCAGGTCTGCAAATGCAGCTGCCGCGCGGCAGTCGCTGGCTGACAGCCCGGCTTTCCATTCTGGTACTCATCGGTTTTCTGCATGGTGTCTTTCTCTGGGAGGGCGACATCCTGCTGGACTACGGCATTATCGGGCTGGTGGTCTGGCGGGTGCTGCGTGATGTGCCTTCAACCCGCAGCCTGATGAATACCGGCATTCTGCTATATCTGGTGGGCTGCGGCGTGCTGCTGGTGTTTGGGTCGATCTCCGATCCTGAACCAACCAACTCCTGGCTGCCGGGCGCAGCCGATCTGCAATATGAGCAGTACTGGAAACTCGCCGGCGGCTGGGAAGCGATACAGAACCGGCTGGACCATCTCTCGTCAGGGCTGATGGCGCTGGCGGCGCAGTATGGCTGGCAGCTGGCGGGCTTAATGATGATTGGTGGCGCACTGCTGCGCAGCGGCTGGCTGACAGGGGAGTTTCCTCTCCGCCACTATCGTCAGGCGGCGGCCCTGCTGCTGACAATGGGCTTCTCCATTGCGGTGGCCGGTGTGGCAGCGCAATGGCTGTTACATTGGGAATTCCGCTGGACGGCTTTTTACCTGCAGGCTCCGCGCGATCTCGCCAGCCCGCTGATTAGCCTGGGCTATGCCGCGCTCTGCCTGGCGTACTGGCCGCTGATCTCGCGCTGGCGCATCAGCCACGCCATCCAGTGCGTGGGCCGTATGGCGCTGACCAACTATCTGCTGCAAACGCTTATCTGTACCACGCTGTTCTATCGCTTTGGCTTCTATATGCACTTCACCCGGCTGGAACTGGTGATGATTGTGCCTGCGGTGTGGCTCATTAATATCCTGTTTTCACTCATCTGGTTACATTTCTTCGCCCAGGGGCCGCTGGAATGGCTGTGGCGGCGACTTACGCTGCTCTCAGCCGGCAAATCACGCATTACCGACAACGCCAGATAATGACCGCCATCACAAAGGTTACAGAATTGTATGTAACCGTTTTCATTGATGTGACGCAATTCACGCTGTACGCCTCCTGCCCCTGACAGAATAGCGCCGGTGTTCAACCCGGCGTGATGCCCTATTTTTCCTTTCTGGAACTGCTGCATGATAACTATTCGTGATGTTGCCCGTCAGGCTGGCGTGTCAGTGGCGACCGTGTCGCGCGTTCTCAATCAGAGCAACGCCGTGACCTCTGACACCCGCGACGCCGTGTTGCAGGCGGTTGAGGCGCTGGGCTATCGCCCCAACGCCAACGCCCAGGCGCTGGCGACGCAGGTCAGCGATACGATCGGGGTCGTGGTGATGGATGTCTCAGATCCCTTCTTCGGGGCGCTGGTTAAAGCAGTGGATACCGTGGCGCAGCGCGTGCACAAGCATGTGTTAATCAGCAACTCCTGGCATCAGGAAGAGAAAGAGCGTCATGCTATCGAGGTGCTGATCCGGCAGCGCTGCAGCGCCCTGGTGGTTCACGCGAAAACGCTGCCGGACGCGGAGCTGGCGGACTTTATGCAGCACGTGCCTGGCATGGTGGTGATTAACCGCATCGTCCCAGGATTCGAACACCGCAGCGTCAGTCTGGATAACGTCACCGGGGCGCTGATGGCCTCAAGAACCCTGCTGCAACAGGGGCATAGCCGCATTGGCTATCTCTGCTCCAGCCATCCCATCGAGGATGTCGCGCAGCGCCGTGAAGGGTGGATGCAGGCGATGGCAGAGCAGGGCATCCGGCCGCAGGAGAGCTGGATTGCCAGCGCAGAGCCAGACATGCAGGGGGGCGAAGCGGCGATGGTGGAGCTGCTGGGGCGTAACCTCAACCTGACTGCGGTGTTTGCCTATAACGACGGCATGGCGGCTGGCGCCCTCACTGCGCTGAAAGACAACGGCATCCAGGTGCCACAGCATTTTTCTGTCATTGGCTTTGATGACATCCCCATCTCCCGTTACACCGATCCGCAGTTAACCACTGTGCGCTATCCCATTGTATCTATGGCAAAAATTGCCACTGAGCTGGCACTGCAGGGCGCAGCCGGACTGCTTGATGACACCGCAACCCACATCTTTATGCCAACCCTGGTGCGGCGTCATTCGGTGGCGCAGCGGCAAAATGTGGAGTCCGTCACTAATTCAGGCGATTCAGGCATGTAACCGTTTTCAATCTGTGATTGTATTCACAGTTAATTAACATTGCCCTCACTATGATGGCAGCGTCTTACCGGACTGAAACATTATGTAACGCCAGTGTAACGGCATCAGTTGTGGTCTCAGTAGCCGGTTAAAGGGTTTATACCCTCTTCATGGAAGCGTTCTGGCACAGGGAAGTCAGGTTTTAGACGGCGTTTAACGGCTTAACATCTTCATTATGTTAGCCAGCGCGCCGATCTGTTTTACCAATTGCGCTCACGCACGTTTGGCGTTAGCGCTAAAAAGACCCTGCATAATAAAACCGGAGATACCATGAATAAGAAGGTTTTCACGCTTACAGCACTGGTTGCCAGCATGATGTTTGGTGCAACCGCTCACGCAGCTGACACCCGTATCGGCGTGACCATTTACAAATATGATGACAACTTCATGTCAATGGTGCGCAAAGACATCGAGAAAGAAGCGAAAGCGATCGGTGGCGTACAGCTGCTGATGAATGACTCGCAGAACGACCAGTCCAAACAGAACGATCAGGTTGACGTGCTGATGGCAAAAGGCGTGAAAGCGCTGGCGATTAACCTGGTTGACCCGGCTGCCGCTGCCGTCATCGTAGACAAAGCGCGTGCCAACGAAGTACCGGTTGTCTTCTTCAACAAAGAACCCAACGCCAAAGTGCTGGCCGGTTATGACAAAGCTTACTATGTCGGTACCGATTCCAAAGAGTCTGGCATCATTCAGGGTCAGCTGATCGAGAAGCACTGGAAAGCGACCCCAGCCTGGGATCTGAACAAAGATGGCACCATTCAGTTCGTCCTGCTGAAAGGCGAGCCAGGCCATCCGGATGCTGAAGCCCGTACTAAATATGTCATCGACACGCTGAACAAAGATGGTCTGAAGACACAGCAGTTAGCGATGGATACGGCGATGTGGGACACTGCACAGGCCAAAGATAAGATGGATGCGTGGCTGTCAGGCCCGAACGCCAAGAAAATTGAAGTTGTGATTGCCAACAACGATGCGATGGCGATGGGTGCCGTTGAAGCGCTTAAAGCGCACAACATGACCTCCATTCCGGTCTTTGGTGTCGATGCCCTGCCAGAAGCGCTGGCGCTGGTGAAATCCGGTGCGCTGGCCGGTACCGTGCTGAACGATGCGGAAAACCAGGCGAAAGCGACGCTGGATATTGCCAATAACCTGGCGAACGGCAAAGCGGCAACCGACGGAACGAACTTCAAGATGGTCGATAAGATCGTCCGCGTTCCTTACGTGCCGGTTGATAAAGAAAATCTGTCTCAGTTCTCGAAATAAGATCGATTACGGGCGCGACCGCTGTCGCGCCTTTTTTATGTCACCACCGTTTTTTAGCCAGGTAAAATATGGCCAGTGATAACACGACCGCGCAGCGAGAATATTTGCTGGAAATGACGAATGTTTCGAAATCATTTCCCGGCGTTAAAGCGTTAGATAATGTGAATTTAAAAGTGCGGCCTCACTCTGTTCATGCATTAATGGGCGAGAACGGTGCCGGGAAATCCACCTTATTAAAATGCCTGTTTGGTATTTATAAAAAAGATACCGGCAGTATCCTGTTTCAGGGTAAAGAGATTGACTATAAAAGCTCTAAAGAGGCGCTGGAAAATGGCGTATCGATGGTGCATCAGGAATTAAACCTGGTTCTGCAGCGTACCGTGATGGACAACATGTGGCTGGGGCGTTATCCGCGCAAAGGCTTCTTTGTCGATCAGGATAAAATGTACCAGGACACCAAAGCGATTTTTGACGAGCTGGATATCGATATCGATCCGCGCGACAAAGTGGCTAATCTTTCTGTGTCGCAGATGCAGATGATTGAAATTGCCAAAGCGTTCTCCTACGACGCGAAAATTGTGATTATGGATGAGCCAACTTCCTCGTTAACCGAGAAAGAGGTGAATCACCTGTTCACGATTATTCGTAAGCTGAAAGATCGCGGCTGCGGTATTGTTTATATTTCGCACAAGATGGAAGAGATTTTCCAGCTGTGTGATGAGATCACAATTCTGCGTGATGGGCAGTGGATCACCTCTCAGCCGCTGGAAGGGCTGGATATGGATAAGATCATCGCCATGATGGTCGGCCGTTCACTGAACCAGCGTTTCCCTGACCGTACCAACGTGCCAGGCGAGACGATTCTTGAGGTGCGTAATCTGACGTCACTGCGTCAGCCATCGATTCGCGACATCTCATTTGATTTGCGTAAAGGGGAGATACTCGGCATTGCCGGGCTGGTGGGCGCTAAACGTACAGATATCGTCGAAACGCTGTTTGGCATTCGCGAGAAATCGGGCGGCACCATTAAACTGCATGGCAAACCGATTAATAATCACAGCGCCAATGAAGCGATTAACCACGGTTTTGCGCTGGTGACTGAAGAGCGGCGTTCAACTGGTATTTATGCTTACCTGGATATTGGTTTTAACTCGCTTATTTCCAATATTAAAAAATATAAAAACAGTATGGGACTGCTGGATAATAAACGCATGAAGAGTGATACCCAATGGGTTATCGATTCAATGCGCGTAAAAACGCCAGGTCATCATACACAAATTGGTTCGCTTTCGGGCGGTAACCAGCAAAAAGTGATTATTGGCCGCTGGTTATTGACCCAGCCTGAAATCCTGATGCTTGATGAACCAACTCGCGGTATTGATGTTGGTGCGAAATTCGAAATTTACCAGCTGATTGCTGAGCTGGCGAAAAGAGAAAAAGGCATCATTATTATCTCATCCGAAATGCCGGAGCTGTTAGGCATTACCGATCGTATTCTGGTAATGAGTAATGGTCTGGTAGCAGGCATAGTTGATACCAAAACGACCACGCAGAACGAAATATTGCGTTTAGCGTCATTACACCTTTAATGAAGCAAGGGCTGTTAACATGAAAGCGACTACAAAAAAGAATGCGCTAACCTGGTTAAAAGAGGGCGGCATTTATGTCGTTCTGCTGGTATTGCTGGCTATTATTATTTTCCAGGACCCGACATTTTTAAGTTTAATGAACCTGAGTAATATTCTGACCCAATCTTCGGTGCGCATTATTATTGCACTGGGTGTGGCGGGTCTGATTGTGACCCAGGGTACTGACCTGTCAGCCGGACGTCAGGTCGGCTTAGCGGCGGTCGTTGCCGCAACGCTGTTGCAGGCGATGGATAACGCGAACAAAGTCTTCCCGACGCTGGATACGGTGCCGATTCCACTGGTTATCCTGACCGTGTGCATCATCGGCGGTGTGATTGGTCTGGTCAACGGTGTGATTATTGCTTACCTGAAAGTAACGCCATTTATCACCACGCTGGGCACCATGATTATCGTTTACGGTATCAACTCACTCTATTACGACTTTGTGGGTGCCTCGCCGATTGCCGGTTTTGATGCAGGGTTCTCGAAATTTACCCAGGGCTTCTTACGCTTTGGTGATTTTAAACTCTCATTCATCACGTTCTATGCCGTGATTGCCATTATTTTCGTCTGGATTCTGTGGAACAAAACCCGCTTCGGTAAAAACATTTTTGCTATTGGCGGTAACCCTGAAGCGGCGAAAGTGTCAGGCGTGAACGTGCCTTTGAACCTGATCATGATTTATGCCCTGTCAGGTGTGTTCTACGCCTTTGGCGGGATGCTTGAAGCCGGTCGTATCGGTTCTGCCACCAATAACCTCGGCTTTATGTATGAGCTGGATGCAATTGCGGCCTGTGTGGTCGGCGGCGTCTCCTTCGCCGGTGGTGTGGGTAGTGTGGCGGGTGTCGTCACCGGTGTGCTGATCTTCACCGTTATCAACTACGGTCTGACCTATATCGGCGTCAACCCATACTGGCAGTACATCATTAAGGGCGGCATCATCATCTTCGCCGTGGCGCTGGATTCACTGAAATATTCACGTAAGAAGTAAGACTGATTCAACGCTAAAAAAGCGACCTTCGGGTCGCTTTTTTTATGGGGGTGAGTGCTGGGAGCGTTGATTTGAGACGGAGTATGCGAAGGGAACACGGTCAGATCGAAAAGACGCAAAATCTGTTATCCGTTACATGCCCGGCCTATAACATCCCTGGCGTAGGGAGCTTTTAATGGGATAAGTGCTGGAGTTGCTGCTTTGATACGGAGTATGCGCAGGGAACACGGTCAGATCGGAAAGACGCAAAAGCCGCCATCCATGGCACGCTCGGCCCGCGCCGTCCCTGGCGCGGGACGCTTTCCTCTTCTGACCGTGTTCCCTGCGCTTCAGGCTTTTTTATTGCTGTTAGATTCGCCTAAGCCTCAGGGAATTCAAACAGACGACTCACCCACTTAAAACGATGGGAGCGTACGCCTGCAGCAAAGCATCGCGGGCCATGGACAAAAACGCCGGGAGCGTTTTTGAACAACGCAAAGCGTTGGCACGTTTACGGGCGCACCTCAGGGATGAGGTGCGTAATCGCCCGCGCTGAGCCTGCCAGGGATGGCGTCTTTTGCGTCTTTGCGAAAGGCGTAAGCTCCCTGAGTCTTGTACCTTGCTGCCAGACTGCAGCTCAGCGCATATAACAGAGTTTCATTAAACCGCTGAACGTCAGCTATTTCCGCAGCTTCTGTTCCAGCTCCAGCAGCTGCTCTGGCGTCACCGCCGGGTAACTCTGTGCATCCTCAGGAACATCGTGTACGGCGGGAATCGGCACCAGCGGGCCTAAGAAACGGGGTTCACGCTTGAGCAGGAAGAGATCCGCCAGTGCGCCCAGCCGGGCACCCACTTCACGGAAGCGCACGCTCAGCATGTTTTTCGGTGAAGGTACCGCATAACACTGCGCCTGAATACCCAGCTGCAGGGCGATAAACAGCGCGCGCTCACAGTGGAAGCGTTGCGTGATAATAATGAAGTCGTTGGTATCAAACACTTTGCGGGTGCGCACAATCGAATCCAGCGTCCGGAACCCGGCATAATCGAGCACGATATCGGCCGGGTCGACACCAGCTTTGATGAGATCGCGGCGCATCGTCATCGGCTCGTTATAGCTTTGCAGCGCGTTATCACCGCTGAGCAGCAGATAATTCACCTTGCCGCTGTTATAGGCATTCAGCGCACCCTGCATACGATAGAGGTAATACTGATTAATGACGCCGGTACGATAATATTTAGCTGTACCCAGTACCACGCCCACCTGACGATGCGGCAATGAGGCAACATTTTCGTAGATAAAAGGCGCAGTTTTCCAGCTGATCCAGCGATCAAGGCCGAGCGCCGTTGCCACCATCAGTAAGATGATGAAAAGCAGACCAATGAGAACGCGTTTCAGCATGCGCCTGGAGACTCGATGTCAGAATGTTGAGATGGGACAAGGCTACTTGAGCAGCCGCAGCGAAGCAAGTTACTGCCGGCTGGCTGTACTCTTTTTGAACACTGCCGGATCAAGGGCGATCCGGCAGCGGGAAGATTAAATCGAGGTACGACGATAGTGACGATACTGCGGCAGCCAGAAGTTGTTGGCGATAGCCTGTGACAACACATCTTCTGAGGTCACCACGGCGACACCGGCCAGCTGAGCGGCTTTACCCACTTCCATCGCAATGATTTTCGACACGCCCTGAATATCTTTAATCTCAGGCAGCACCGGGCCTTCGCCTTCGTTCACCAGCGGAGAGCAGTCGGCGAGCGCGCGGCTGGCGGTCATCAGCATCGTATCGGTAACACGGCTGGCACCTGCGGCAATCACACCCAGACCAATGCCCGGGAAGATGTAGGAGTTATTGCACTGCGCAATCGGGTAAGTTTTGCCGTTCCAGCTCACTGGCGAGAACGGGCTGCCGGTTGCGACCAGCGCAGCACCGTCAGTCCAGGCGATAATATCGGCTGGCGTCGCTTCCACGCGTGATGTCGGGTTCGACAGTGGCATCACGATAGGGCGCTTACAGTGCTTGTGCATCTCACGGATGATCTCTTCGGTGAACAGGCCCGGCTGGCCGGAAACACCAATCAGAATATCGGGCTGCGCATTACGCACCACATCCAGCAGCGAGATTGCATCATTGGTCACATCCCAGTGCTGCAGGCTTTCGCTCTTCTGCACCAGCTTGCTCTGGAAATCGAGCAGGTTAGGCAGCTTGTCCGTCAGCAGACCAAAGCGATCCACCATCATCACCCGGCCACGGGCTTCCGCGTCGCTCAGGCCTTCTGATTTCATCTGCGCGATGATCTGTTCAGCGATACCACAACCCGCAGAACCGGCACCCAGGAACACCACTTTCTGTTCGCACAGGCGGCTACCGGCTGCGCGGCTGGCGGCAATCAGCGTGCCGACAGTAACGGCGGCGGTGCCCTGAATATCATCGTTAAAGCAGCAGACTTCATCGCGATAGCGGTTCAGCAGCGGCATGGCGTTCTTCTGGGCGAAATCTTCAAACTGCAACAGCACTTTCGGCCAGCGGCGCTTAACGGCCTGAATAAATTCGTTCACGAACTCGTCGTACTCTTCGCCGGTAATGCGCGGATGACGCCAGCCCATATAGAGCGGATCGTTCAGCAACTGCTGGTTATTGGTGCCGACATCCAGCACCACCGGCAGGGTGTAAGCCGGGCTGATGCCGCCACAGGCGGTATAGAGTGACAGCTTACCAATCGGAATACCCATCCCACCGATGCCCTGATCGCCCAGGCCCAGGATGCGCTCGCCATCGGTCACCACAATCACCTTCACATTCTGCTTGGTGGCGTTTTGCAGCATATCTTCGATGCGGTCGCGGTTTGGGTAGGAGATGAATACGCCACGCGCACGACGGTAGATTTCAGAGAAGTGTTCGCAGGCTGCGCCGACGGTGGGGGTATAGATGATGGGCATCATCTCTTCGAGATGGTTATCCAGCAGGCGGTAAAACAGCGTTTCGTTGGTGTCCTGGATGTTACGCAGGTAGACATGCTTATCGTTATTGTTTTTGAAGTCCTGGAACTGACGCCAGGCACGCTGCGCCTGCTCTTCAATCGATTCCACCGCTTCTGGCAGCAGACCGTTAAGGTTGAATTCGTTACGTTCTTCGATGCTAAAGGCGCTGCCTTTGTTCAGCAGGGGAAATTCCAGCAAAATCGGTCCAGCATAAGGAATGTACAGCGGGCGTTTACTTTCGTAGTCGAGTTCCATGCGGTAATGCTCCGGTTGCAGTGTTGTCTGGCGTCACGCCGGAAAGGTAGCGCCAGTTTTCTCACCCGTTATAGCTCAGACTGCAGGTCCGGCAGCGGCAGAGTAACCGCTGCAGAAACAGTCACGACCGTGCTGCTATCCTGCAACCTGAATTATTCAGAGTAATTTGTAATGACGTGAATTCTGGCGCCAGATCCTATGAAATTTCCCACAGAAGTACAGCGTTTGTTAATAAAAGCTCACAAAACTGTGGCATCTCTGACAGCGGGTTATGCTTTGTTCAGCGTCACCTGCAGCAGCTCACCGCAACCAAATGTCTCAAGCGTCGCCTGCGTGGCGGCGAACTGGCTTAACGTGGCATTTTCTACTTCGGCTAAAACCGCTTTTTTTATCTGACGAACATCGCCGCCCTGCATGTTCAGCAGGACCAGTGCTGCCTGAAGCGGTGGGAAGCTCGGGTTAAACGCGGCATTTTCCGCATAACGACCAGCCACAATCTTGTCATCCGTGGTGAGCAGCGCAACACCCGCATGGGACTGGCTGTAGGGCGCGTGGCTGGCATTGGCGGCGGCAACCGCCGCCTGCACCAGCTCATCACCTTCGGCCACATAGCCGTGATCCACCTCGTCCATCAGGAAGGTCGTGATGTCGAGATCGCGCGGGCCAAAGGCATCCGGCAGATAATCGGCCAGGGTGCTGATTGCACGCTGCGGCAGGCTGATGCGAATGCTGGTGCCGCTGTTCAGTTCATTCATAAACTGACGGCAGTGACCGCACGGCGTGTAGTTAACGGTGATGGTCTCAAGCTGGCGCTCGCCGCGCAGCCATGCATGGGTAATGGCGCTCTGCTCAGCGTGAACCGTCTGCTGCATCGGCGTGCCGACAAATTCCATATTAGCGCCGAAGTACCAGTTGCCGCTGACGCCACGGGCAATCGCCCCGACGTTGAAATGGGAGACGGTGGCAACGGCGCAGGACGCCGCCAGCGGCAGCAGCGTCAGCGCCAGCGTATCGGCATCCATCTGCGTCTGTTGCTGCAGTGCGGCGACCTGGTCGGCGCTGAGTACCGCGTGGAAGTCAGGATCGTCCAGCAGGGGAGCGAGTGCAGTTTGCAGCGTTGACGGCAGTGCCTCAAAAGCAGAGAGGAAACGGGAGTGCATGTGAGCCTCATTAAATTCAGCAGGGCGATGTGCCAGTCACCGGTTTATATGTGATCCAAATCGCTCTGACAATGTAACCTGTGTTGCATGTTTCAACTTTGCGAGATCTCTCGCAAACTTTCAGCCAAACCAGTGCATCAGCAGCGGAAAAATAAAGGGTGCCAGCAGGGAGGTGATGATGCCGCAGATCACCAGCGCCAGAGAGCTGAATGCCCCTTCCTGATAGTCAAGTTCCGCGGCGCGCGCGGTGCCCAGCGCATGCGACGCATTGCCAATTGCCAGTCCGCGCGCTGCTTTCGATTTCACGCCCAGCAGATTCAGCACCGTGTGTCCGAATACCGCCCCCAGTACACCCGCAATCAGCACGCAGATAGCGCTGATGGCGGGGATGCCGTGCAGCGAGCCGGAGACGGCCATCGCGATGGGCGTGGTCACGGATTTAGGCACGATGGTGGCGGCAATTTCGGGTGTGGCACCCATCCACAGGGCAATGGCGGTGCCTGAGATCATGGCGGTCAGGCTGCCGATAAAGCAGACGCCAATAATCGATTTCCAGCGGGCGCGGATCTGATGCATCTGCTCATACAGCGGCAGTGCCAGCGCCACCACCGCCGGTTGCAGCAGCTGATTAAGAATCTGGCTACCGGCGAAATAGCGCGAGTAAGGAAGCTGCAACAGCAGCAGTATCGGGATAATGATCGCCATCGCGACCAGCAGCGGATTAAGTAGCGAGATTTTCAGCCGTATCGCCAGCTTGCGCGCCAGAAAAAAGGCCGCCAGCGTCAGTGGCAGTGACCACCACATGTCACTCATCGGCTGACTCTCCGGCCGGACGGCGGCTGTGAAGCTGGTGGGCGCTGACGCCGACAATAGAAAGCACCAGGAAAGTACTGACCACACAGGAGACAACAATCGGGCCAAACTGTGCGGAGAGGATATCGGTGTAGCTCATCACCCCGACGCTGATTGGCACAAACAGCAGCGCCATATAGCGAATCAGCAGATGACAGCCCGGTTTTACCCAACTGACCGGCAGGATTTGCGACGCCAGCAGGGCGAACAGAATGAGCATTCCCAGGATGCTGCCAGGCAGCTTAATGGGCAGCAGCGAAGCGATGCCGATACCAGCGTATAAGCAGAGATAAATGATGATAAAGGCGCGAAGATATTGTCCGCAGACAGACAGCACGGTGAGCATGGCAGGCTCCTGTTTTCACTGAGCTTCATCATACGCATTAACCGCTTAGCGTGCTAGCGATCACATTTATGCCGCGGAGTAGCAGCAACGGGCAAAGCGTTTCAGCACAAGGAAGCGGGGCAGTAGCGGTGAGAATGCGAAGCGGGGAAAATAACCCTTCGCGCCAGTGATACGGCGCGAAGGGTTCAGAACGGCACTGCGCTTAACCTTTTGAGCGTCGGCAGGCGATTACTTAACCGGCATACCCGGTACAGCACCGCTGTCGACGGAGAGTACGAACAGATCTTTGCCGCCCGGACCCGCTGACAGCACCATGCCTTCAGAGATACCAAAGCGCATTTTACGCGGCGCCAGGTTAGCCACGATAATGGTCATTTTACCGACCAGCACGGCGGGATCAGGATAGGCGGCAAGAATACCTGAGAAGATCTGACGCTTCTCGCCGCCCAGGTCAAGTTGCAGACGCAGCAGCTTGTCCGAACCTTCCACCAGTTCCGCCTGCTCAATTAGCGCGACGCGCATATCGACTTTGGCGAAATCATCAATGGTGATGGTTTCACCGATCGGCGCATCGGCTAGCGGGCCCGTGGCGGCCGGTGCACTGGCGGCAGCGGCATCCTCTTTCGAAGCCTCAATCAGTCCTTCGACTTTCGCCATTTCAATGCGGCTGTAGAGCGCTTTGAACGGCGCAACCTGATGATCCAGCAGCGGCTGCGCAATCGCATCCCAGCTCAGTTCACAGTTGAGGAAGCCTTCTGCACGGGCGCTCAGTGATGGCAGTACCGGCTTCAGCCAGGTCATCAGAATGCGGAACAGGTTAATACCCATTGAGCAGATAGCCTGCAGATCGGCATCGCGGCCTTCCTGCTTCGCCACCACCCACGGAGCCTGTTCATCGACATAACGGTTCGCCAGGTCAGCCAGCGCCATGATTTCACGGATAGCACGGCTGTATTCGCGTGCTGCCCACGCGTCACCAATCTTTTCTGACGCATCAACGAAGGTCTGGTAGAGCGCCGGATCGGCCAGCTCTGCTGCCAGTTTGCCGTCAAAGCGTTTGGTGATAAAGCCCGCGTTACGTGACGCCAGGTTAACCACTTTGTTAACGATGTCAGCATTCACGCGCTGGACGAAATCTTCCAGATTCAGGTCGATATCGTCGATACGTGAAGAGAGTTTTGCCGCGTAGTAGTAACGCAGGCTGTCGGCATCCAGATGCTGCAGCCAGGTGCTGGCCTTAATAAAGGTGCCGCGCGACTTCGACATCTTGGCACCGTTGACGGTGACATAGCCGTGTACAAACAGGTTGTTTGGCTTGCGGAAGTTGCTGCCTTCCAGCATCGCTGGCCAGAACAGGCTGTGGAAGTAGACGATATCTTTACCGATGAAGTGATACAGCTCGGTCGTCGAGTCTTTACGCCAGAATTCGTCAAAGTCGATGTCGCCACGCTTGTCGCACAGGTTTTTGAACGAGCCCATGTAACCGATAGGCGCATCCAGCCAGACGTAGAAATATTTGCCTGGCGCGTCCGGAATTTCAAAGCCGAAATAGGGCGCATCGCGGGAGATATCCCACTGCTGCAGGCCCGATTCAAACCACTCCTGCATCTTGTTCGCCACCTGATCCTGCAGCGCACCGGAGCGGGTCCAGGCCTGCAGCATGGCGCTGAAAGACGGCAGATCAAAGAAGAAGTGCTCGGAGTCGCGCAGGACTGGCGTCGCACCGGATACCACGGATTTCGGGTCGATCAGCTCGGTCGGGCTGTAGGTCGCGCTGCAGACTTCACAGTTGTCGCCATATTGGTCAGGGGATTTACATTTCGGGCAGGTGCCTTTCACAAAACGGTCCGGCAGGAACATCCCTTTTTCCGGATCGTAAAGCTGCGAGATGGTGCGGTTCTTAATAAAACCGTTCTCTTTCAGACGGCCGTAAATCAGTGCAGACAGCTCACGGTTTTCGTCGCCGTGAGTCGAATGATAGTTGTCATAGCTGACGTTGAAACCGGCAAAGTCGGCTTCATGCTCGCTTTTCATCTCTGCAATCATCTGCTCCGGTGCAATGCCTAGCTGCTGAGCTTTCAGCATGATCGGCGTGCCATGCGCATCATCGGCGCAGATGAAGTAAACCTGATTGCCACGCATTCGCTGATAACGCACCCAAATGTCTGCCTGGATATGCTCGAGCATGTGGCCGAGATGAATTGATCCGTTCGCGTAAGGCAGTGCGCACGTTACCAGAATTTTTTTAGCGACTTGAGTCATAGTTTGCGTAGCTTTCTGTTGATTGAAAAAACGGGCTTAGATGGTAACTGAAGGCTTCTCCTGCGTAAACACAAGGGATTCACCCCTGCCAGTCCCCGCAGATCCACGAGCATCTGATATCATTGACAATACATCGCTGAAACACAGCGTAAGCACAGCAGAAATAAGGAGCAGGGGATGACAGTACAATCCCGGGAACCGCATACGCCAGAGGGCCTGCGCGCCATCGTGGCCGGCGTATTGAGAAGCTTTGAGCATCCGACCCTTAAGCAGAATCTCACCGCCCTGAAGGCGTTGCATCATGTGGCGCAGCTGGATGGAACGCTGCATGTGGAACTGCTGATGCCGTTTGCCTGGGCCAGCGGGTTCGACGACCTTAAAGAGCAGGTCAGCGCCGACCTGCTGCGTCAGACCGGCGCCAGTGCCATCGACTGGCGGCTCAGCCACGATATTGCCACCCTGAAGCGGGTGAAAAACCAGCCGGGTGTGAACGGGGTTAAAAACATTATTGCAGTCAGCTCCGGCAAAGGCGGCGTCGGTAAATCCAGCACCGCCGTGAACATGGCGCTGGCGCTGGCAGCCGAAGGCGCACGGGTCGGGATTCTGGACGCCGATATCTATGGCCCGTCAGTGCCGAACATGCTCGGCACCCAGGATCAACGCCCGACCTCGCCGGATGGCACTCATATGGCACCGATCATGGCACACGGGCTAGCCACAAACTCCATCGGCTATCTGGTGACAGACGACAATGCGATGGTGTGGCGCGGGCCGATGGCCAGCAAAGCACTGATGCAGCTGCTGAATGAGACGATGTGGCCGGAGCTGGATTATCTGGTGCTGGATATGCCGCCCGGCACTGGCGACATTCAGCTGACGCTGGCGCAGAACGTGCCGGTCACCGGCGCGCTGGTAGTGACCACGCCGCAGGACATCGCCCTGATTGATGCCCGCAAAGGGCTGGTGATGTTTGAAAAGGTCAATGTGCCGGTGCTCGGCGTGGTGGAAAACATGAGCCTGCATATCTGCAGTCAGTGTGGCTTCCACGAGCCCATCTTTGGCACCGGTGGCGCGCAGAAACTGGTGGAGGATTACCAGACGCAACTGCTGGCCCAGCTGCCGCTGCACATCGATTTGCGTGAAGATCTTGATGAAGGTGAACCGACGGTAATTCGCCGTCCCGACAGCGAATTTACCGCGCTCTATCGCCAGCTGGCCGGACGCGTTGCGGCTCAGCTTTACTGGCAGGGCGACGTGATCCCCGGCGACATCGCCTTCCGCGCGCTTTAAGCCCGACCCGACCCGCTGGCATAGTGTGAGGCCAGCGGGTAGTGCATCAACACGTAGCCGCCGTGCTCGCCTTCGCCCTGTGAAATCATCTTCCAGCCATGTTGCAGATAAAAGGCCTGCGCCGCTTTGTTCTTCTGCAGGCACTTCAGCGCGCCGGTTGAGGTAAAGCGAGCTTCAACGGCTTCAAGTAAGGCGCTGCCCACGCCCCGTCCCTGCCAGTCAGGATCGACATAAAGACTGTGCAGGAAGTTGTCGTTCTCCAGCAGCCCCGCAAATCCGACGCGCAGTCCCTCAGCTTCCGCGACCAGCACGGTTTCCCCCAGAATCACTCCATCAAAATCTTCCAGCTGCCACTCACTGCCGTCGAGCCAGCGCCAGTTGTGTCGCCGCGCCGCCAGAAACAGCGTACGCAGGAAAGGACGATCGGCTTCCGTAAACGGACGAATCTCCACAGGTCAGCTCCCTTATCATCTTGTCTTACAAAACTAGCAGTGATTCGCGAAGACGGGCGAAAAGATAAAGCGGGTTAAATGTCACGAAAATCGCTGTACACTGCCTGCCGGGCCAGAGAGCATCAGGCTCTCAGCGTTTGATAGCTTTCGTTTATCAGATTGATAACGACCGCGTATTAGATGTTGGCCCGAAAATTATGTAACCTGCATCACATATTTTAACGGAGGCCACAGATGTCTATTATCAATACCAAAATCAAGCCGTTCAAAAACGCAGCATTCAAAAACGGCGAATTCATCGACGTAACCGAGAAAGACGTTGAAGGTAAATGGAGTGTGTTCTTCTTCTATCCAGCTGACTTCACCTTCGTCTGCCCGACCGAACTGGGCGACGTGGCTGACCACTACGAAGAATTCCAGAAACTGGGCGTAGATATCTACTCTGTTTCTACCGACACCCACTTTACCCACAAAGCCTGGCACGGTTCTTCAGACACCATCGCGAAAATTCAGTACGCGATGATCGGTGACCCGACTGGCGCGCTGACCCGTAACTTCGAAATCATGCGTGAAGACGAAGGTCTGGCTGACCGTGGTACGTTCATCGTTGACCCGGAAGGCGTTATCCAGGCTATCGAAATCACTGCTGAAGGCATTGGCCGTGACGCCTCTGACCTGCTGCGCAAAGTAAAAGCGGCTCAGTACGTGGCTTCTCACCCAGGTGAAGTGTGCCCGGCTAAATGGAAAGAAGGTGATGCAACTCTGGCTCCGTCCCTGGACCTGGTTGGCAAAATCTAATTCCGCTTCGCCCTTTCGATCATTCTCCAATCGGGTGCTGCGGCACCCGATTTTTTGACCAGGATATCACTATGCTCGACACAAATTTGAAGACGCAGCTCAAGGCTTACCTTGAGAAATTAACCAAACCTGTTGAGTTGATCGCCACCCTGGATGAGGGTGCAAAATCAACCGAGATCCGTGAACTGTTGGTTGATATCGCCGGCCTGTCTGACAAAGTCAGCTTCCGCGAAGAGAACGATCGTCAGGTGCGTAAGCCCTCATTTCTGATTACTAACCCAGGTTCGAACAGCGGCCCGCGTTTTGCCGGTTCTCCACTGGGTCACGAATTTACCTCACTGGTGCTGGCACTGTTACAGACCGGTGGGCATCCGTCGAAAGAAGCACAGAGCCTGCTGGATCAGATCGCGGCGCTGGACAGTGACTTCCATTTCGAAACTTATTATTCACTCTCATGCCATAACTGCCCTGACGTGGTTCAGGCGCTGAACCTGATGGCGGTGATTAACCCGCGCATCAGCCACACCGCTATCGACGGTGGCCTGTTCCAGAATGAGATTCAGGAACGCAACGTGATGGGCGTGCCAGCGGTTTACCTCAACGGTAAAGAGTTTGGTCAGGGCCGCATGAGCCTGGCCGAAATCGTCAGCAAAGTAGACACCAACGCCGATAAACGCGCAGCGGAAGAGCTGAACAAGCGTGACGCCTACGAAGTCCTGATTATCGGCAGCGGCCCGGCGGGCGCAGCGGCAGCGGTCTATTCAGCACGTAAAGGTATCCGTACTGGTCTGCTGGGTGAGCGTTTTGGCGGCCAGGTGCTGGACACGGTGGATATCGAAAACTACATCTCCGTGCCGAAAACCGAAGGGGCAAAGCTGGCAGGTGCACTGCGCGCACACGTTGATGATTACAACGTGGACGTCATCGAAAGCCAGAGCGCCATCAGACTGATTCCGGCGGCGAAAGAGGGCGGACTGCACGCCATCGAAACCGCCTCCGGCGCAGTACTGAAATCACGCAGCATCATCCTGGCGACCGGCGCACGCTGGCGCAACATGGGTGTGCCGGGTGAAGAAGAGTACCGCACCAAAGGCGTCACCTACTGCCCGCACTGCGATGGCCCACTGTTCAAAGGCAAGCGCACGGCGGTAATCGGCGGCGGTAACTCCGGTGTTGAAGCGGCCATTGACCTGGCGGGTATCGTTGAACACGTTACGCTGCTGGAGTTTGCCGGTGAGATGCGTGCCGACCAGGTGCTGCAGGATAAACTGCGCAGTCTGAAGAACGTTGATGTGATCCTGAACGCGCAGACCACTGAAGTGAAAGGCGACGGCACCAAAGTGACCGGCCTGCACTATATTGACCGTACGACGCAGACCACCCACGAGCTGCCGCTCTCCGGTATCTTCGTTCAGATTGGTCTGCTGCCGAACACCCCATGGCTGGAAGGCGCGGTTGAGCGCAACAAAATGGGTGAGATCATCATCGACGGTAAATGCGAAACCAGCCTGAAAGGCGTATTCGCAGCGGGTGACTGCACCACCGTGCCGTACAAGCAGATCATCATCGCCAGCGGCGAAGGTGCCAAAGCCTCACTGAGCGCGTTTGATTATCTGATCCGCACTAAGTCTGCTGAATAACGTTTCGTCAGCCAGACAACAGCCCTTCAGCATCCATGCTGAAGGGCTTTTTTATTAATAGCCCGCCAGCGTCATCAGCATCATCCATACTGGCGTCGTCACCGCCGCAAATACCGTAGAAAAGAGCATACTCGCCGCCGCCGGGCCAGGAATGACATTGAACTTCTGCGACATCAGATAGACGTTAACTCCGACCGCCATCGAGCCCAGCAATACCACCACTTTACTCTCTAGCGGCGGCAAGCCGGTCAGCCAGGCAATCGCCCATACCGTCATCGGCTGCAGTATCAGCTTCAGCAGGCAGATGGTATAGCTCTCTTTAAGTCCGTCCCGCACCCGATAGTGCGCCAGGCTCATGCCCAGCGTGACCAGCGACAGCGGCGCGGCCAGTGAAGCCAGCATCTTTAACGGTTCCGCGGCGAGCATTGGCAAAGGACGCTGCAGAAAACTCCAGGCCGTTCCGCTGAGAATGCCGATGATCAGCGGATTCTTCAGCACGCCAGTCAGAGTGTGCCACACGCCTTGCAGCGAGAAGCTGCCCTGTTTTGCCCATTCGACCGAAACGGTGAGTAAGGTCCAGAGGATCAGGCTGTTAAACACCAGCACCAGCGCCACCGGGGGCAGGGCTTCTGGCCCGAGCAGCACCGTAGCTACCGGGATCCCCAGCATCACGTTATTGGAAAAGATGCCGCCCAGGGCAAAGACCGAAGCCGCCACGCCATCCAGATTAAACAGCCTTGTTGCCAGCACTCTTCCCACGATAAATACCAGCAGGCAACTGCCGAAGAAGGCCAGGAGCAGGCGCGCATCCACCGGCGGACTTTGCGAGAAGGTGCTCATCACCCGAAACAGCATGCAGGGCAGCGCGACGTTAAACACAAAACGGTTCATCCCTTCACTGATGCTGGCGGGCCATTTTCCGAGGCGCGTCAGGCAGTATCCCAGCAAAATCAGGATAAACAGCGGAGCTGACAGATAAATTTGATGGCTAAGGCTTTCAAACAGCAGTGGCATAGGGAGAGTCTGGTCAGACGATGATTAGTTACCAGACTAACAAATTGCTAACTAACTGTTAACTATAACGGTGTCCGGATTGAGCGCAGCAGGGACGCTAGCCTAACCAGCGGCGTGCCTGCTGGTCACTGATATCGCGATAATAGACGCGATGAATGATTTCGCCGCAGCCCGCACAGTGCGCGGAAATATAGGTGGAAAGATAAGATCTGCCATTTGGCGCGATAGCACCCCGACGTTCAATAATAATATCCTGCCATCGATGGCGGTGAGGAATAAGCGCTGATAATCGCATCATACATCCTGAATAGTATGAATTTCTGCTCCAGAAGTTTATTAACTCACTGAAATAAAGTGTTTTTTACGATGATGCTGCGGGCAGGTTAATTATTATAGGGTCACCAGAATCCCTGCGGGAAATATTACCCGTCAGGGTAATAAACAGGGCTACCTAGAAAGAGGTATCCCGATAACCCGCAGCATTAAGCCTTTTTCTGTACTGCTGAGAGTTGATCGGGATCATGTGAATTGTTCCAGTTCCGATTATTTTCCAGGCTTGCTTTAACGGTACGCCTTGCCTATGCTGCAAGCCGTAACACGACTCGGGGTGCCCTTCTTTGTGAAGGCTGAGAAATACCCGTATTACCTGATCTGGATAATGCCAGCGTAGGGAAGTCTGATGCCTGACCGCATTCGCCTTCTTGTTCGCCGGTTGGGAGCAACGATGACACATCAATCTCAACACCTTTCTGCCGCGCACTTCGCGCCCGTTCTGCACACTTTCCGCCGTCAGTCACCGCTGGTGCACTGCATGACCAATGACGTGGTCCAGAATTTCACTGCCAACGTCCTGCTGGCACTCAATGCCTCACCAGCAATGGTGATCGATGCTGACGAAGCGGCACAGTTCAGCCGCTTTGCCGATGCGTTGCTGATTAACGTCGGCACCTTAACCCGTGAGCGTCAGCAGGCGATGCAGGCTGCCGTCACCGCCGCCAGTGAGGCGGGAACCCCCTGGACACTCGATCCGGTCGCCGTCGGCGCGCTGACGCTGCGCAGTGACTTCTGTCAGCAGCTGCTCAGCCAGCAACCGGCGGTGATCCGCGGTAATGCGTCAGAGATTCTGGCGCTGGCGCAGCAGGCCAGTGGCGGGCGCGGTGTTGATACGCTGCATCAGGCGGATGCAGCACTCGATGCGGCACTGCAACTCGCTGAGACCTGGCATTCGCTGGTCATTGTCACCGGCGAAGTGGACTATGCCACCGACGGTCAGCGAATCCTCGCCATCAGCGGTGGACGTCCGTTAATGACGCGCGTGGTCGGAACCGGCTGCGCGCTCTCTGCCGTAGTGGCGGGATTCAGTGCTCTGCCGGGCGATCGGCTGATGAATGTGGCGGCAGCCTGTCAGGTCATGGCCCTGGCGGGGGAAAAGGCGGCGGCGCAGGCAGCCGGGCCGGGCAGCTTTGCCACAGCATTTATTGATGCACTCTGGACGCTGGAGGTGGAGCATGAAGCGCATTAATGCTCTGACGATTGCCGGTACCGATCCCAGCGGTGGCGCAGGCATTCAGGCCGATCTGAAAACTTTCTCTGCCCTGGGCGCCTACGGCACCAGTGTGATTACCGCACTGGTGGCGCAGAACACGCAGGGCGTGCAGTCGGTTTATCGCATTGAACCGAGCTTTGTTGCCGCTCAGCTCGATTCAGTGCTGGATGACGTGCGCATCGACAGCGCAAAAATCGGCATGCTGTCTGAAACGGCCATCGTGGAGCAGGTTGCGGCCCGGCTGAGGCGTGCTGAGATCCCGTTCGTGGTGCTGGATACAGTGATGGTCGCGAAAAGTGGCGATGCGCTGCTCTCGCCAGACGCCGTGGCCAGCGTACGCGAGCAGTTATTACCACAGGTGTCGCTGATCACGCCAAATCTGCCGGAAGCGGCGGCATTGCTGGATTGCGCTATTGCCACCGATGAGGCGGAGATGCGCGAGCAGGGACGGGCCTTGCTGGCACTCGGCTGTCAGGCGGTGCTGATGAAGGGTGGTCATCTGGCGGCGGCGGAGAGTCCGGACTGGCTGATTACTCACTCAGCAGAACAGCGATTCAGCACGCCACGCGTGCATACCCGTCATACCCATGGCACCGGCTGCACGCTGTCGGCCGCCTTAGCTGCGTTACGTCCGCGCCATGCTGACTGGGCAGAGACGATTGATGAAGCCAAAAACTGGTTGCAGCAGGCGCTGTTAAAGGCGGATTCGCTGGAGGTCGGAAAGGGGATTGGACCGGTGCACCATTTTCACCAATGGTGGTAAAGGCGAAGGCCCGCATCGACCTGGTATTCAGGCGGTGCGGGCAGTTTCAGGGGGCTTCAAACCAGGCGCTGTTGCGCTCGGCAATCGGGGTGATTGAGAAGATCATCTCCTGCAGGTGACGGCGCATCGCCGCTTCGGCGGCATCGGCATCATGGCGCTTCAGCGCGGCAAAAATCTCTTCATGCTGCTCAATCAGCCTCTCCGGTGGTGAGACTTCACTCAGCGTCAGAAACCGCACCCGGTCCATGGCCGCTTTTATGTTTTCCACCGTTTCCCAGGCGAGCTTGCAGTCAATGCTTTCAGCGATCAGGCGATGAAACTCATCATCCAGAGTGAGGAAAGCCTGGCTGTCATGCCGCCCGGCGGCCATGCGCTGCAACTGCAGATTGTGTTCCAGCGCCATCAGGGCGGGATCGTCAATCTCCACCGCTGCCCGCCGCACTACCGACACTTCCACCGCCTCACGGATAAAACGGCCATCCGCGACACGTTTAGCGGAGATTTTGCGCACGAAGGTGCCGCGCTGCGGCAATACCTGTACCAGTCCGGCTTCAGCCAGCTTAATGAACGCTTCACGCACCGGCTGGCGCGAAACGTTGAAGCGTGCGGAGACCTCTTTTTCAGAGAGCAGCGAACCTGGCTGAATTGCGCAGGTGACAATATCTTTGCGCAGATAACGGTAAATCTGCTGATTTACCGGTTCGCTGGTAGTAATGGTATAGGCGATCGACATGCAGCAATATCCATATTACGGCTGGCACAGGCCAGCACGATGGGAAAGTGTCAGTCTAATCAGGGTACTGCGCCTGCGCCAGTGCTTTGTGACCGCAGCATTAGCTGCGGTTCAGGTACTGATGCACTGTAGCTCGTGCGCCCTGGGTGGTGAGTTGCTGATACCAGGCCGTCAGCCGGGCGACCACGTCGCCATTCTGCGCCAGATCCTCGCCGAAGACTTCGCGGATGGCGAGTAATGCCCGTACGCGAGCCTCACCCTCTTCGCTGGCGGCAACGCACTCTGCAAGCTGCGCTTTCATCGGATCACGGATCTCAATCGGCTGGCCATGTTCATCAACGCCACCGACATAGCGCATCCAGCCCGCTATGCCCAGCAGCAGCAAATCGCAGTCACTGCCGCGCTGCAGGTGCCAGCGCAGGCTGTCGAGCATACGCTGTGGCAGTTTCTGTGTGCCGTCAGTGGCAATCTGTCCGGTGCGATGTTTAATCGCTCGGTTTTCATAACGGGCGATCAGCGAGTCGGCATAGGCATTGAGATCCACGCCCTGGGTGCGCAGTGTGGGTGCCTGCTCATCGATCATCAGGGAACGTGCGGCGGCACGGAAATGGGGATCGGCCATGCAGTCGCTGATGTACTCATAACCTGCCAGGAAGCCGAGGTAAGCCAGGAAAGAGTGGCTGCCATTCAACATGCGCAGTTTCATCTCTTCATAGGGCAGGACATCACTGACCAGTTCTGCGCCCGCCTTTTCCCACGCCGGACGACCATTGACGAAGTTATCTTCAATCACCCACTGGAAGAAGGGTTCCGCTTCAACCGCAACAGGGTCGCTGGAACCCAGGCGCGCGCTCAGGGCCGCAAACGCCGCATCGGTCATCGCCGGAACGATGCGATCCACCATGGTTGAGGGGAAGGTCATGTGCTGCTGAATGTACTCTGCCAGTTCCGGATCCTGCTGCCGGGCCAGTTGCACAATCACATTACGGGTGACGTGACCATTTTCCGGCATGTTGTCACAGGACATCACGCTGAAGGCAGGTAACCCCTGGTCACGGCGGCGGCGGATCGCGGCCAGAATCAGACCCGGTAGCGAGCGCGGCGCATCCGGATGCTGCAGATCATGGACGATATCGGGATGATCGGGATTTAAATTGCCACTGGCGGGCTGATGGCAATAGCCTTTTTCAGTGACTGTCATGGAGACAATCGCCACTTCAGGCTGACTCATGGCGTTAATCACCGCCTCAATACCGTCACTTTTACCGTGCAGCGCCTGTGTGATGACACCAATCACCCGGGTATGCAGGGAATCATCGGCCACCTCTGTCAGGGTATAGAGCAGATGCTGCTCACGCAGGGCGTGAATCAGCGCGCCGCTGTTGAGGTTCACTTCGCAGTATCCCCAGTCGCTGCCCTGTTCAGCCAGCTTATCGCTGCAGAGTGCCTGATGGGCGCGATGAAACGCACCAAAACCGATATGCACCATGCGGGTTTTTAACTGGCTGCGGTCGTAAGCGGGGCGCCGGACCTCAGCGGGCAGGCGATCAATCTGTAACATAGTCCGTCCTTATGGCAAACGGGGCGCAAAGCGCCCCAAAATCATCATTCTGTTAGCGGAACAACACTCAGACCGAAACCGGTTTATCCTCAGGTTTTGGACTGCGAATCACAAACAGCACCAGGAAAGCCCCCAGCGCGGCGACACAACCCGCCAGGATAAAGGCGCTATCGAACTTACCGGTGTGCTGAACAATAAAGCCGGTGACGATCGGCCCGATGATGCCGGAGAGGCTCCCCACCAGATGGATAAAACCGCTGATGCTGCCAATACGGCTCTTGTGCACCACATCCTGAATAATCGCCCAGTAGATCGCGCCGGTGATGTAGAGAAAGAAAATGGACACCGACATCATCATCACGGCGGGAACCACCTCTTTTATCGTACCCGCCAGTGCCACACAAATTGCGGCTGCCAGCAGTGAGACCACCAGCACAATTTTGCGGGACAACAACAGTTTGCCGGTGATATTAAAGATTCTGTCAGAGATCCAGCCACCCAGCGCCAGGCCAACGAAACCGACGATCCACGGGATCATGGTGGTGATGCTCATCGATTTGATATCCAGGCCGTGCGCCTGCACCAGATAGGCCGGGAACCAGCTCAGGAAGAAGAACAGGATGTAGTTGTAGCAGAAGAAGGCAAACGCCGTGACCAGGATAATTGGCTGGCGCAGGTAGTAACCAAACGGATGCGGCGTTTCAGACAGGTCGACCTCGTCATTCGGGCTGGTGGCTTTCAGGCGATCGATCAGCAGACGCTCTTTTTCGGTGACCAGTTTGCTTTTCGCCGGATTATCAGCGGCAAAGAAGAGCCAGAACGCCATCCATACCAGACCGATACAGCAGACGATCACAAAGGCCGGACGCCAGCCGTAGGCCAGGGCCAGATAGCCGATGATCGGACCGGCTACCGCGCCGCCCAGCGGTGATCCGGCACTTAGTAAGCCCATCGCCGTGGCGGCCTGCTTCTTCGGGAACCAGCCATTAATCGCCTTGTTAGCCGAAGAGCAGATCGGGCCTTCAGCCATGCCGAACAGCACTCGCAGGATCAGCAGCGACCAGAAGCCGGTAGCCAGCGCGGTCATACCGCAGAAAATGGACCAGGCACCCACGGCCACGGCCAGCACGATTTTGGGGCCATAGCGGTCAGTGGCGAGGCCACCGACAAAGTTAAACAGGGCGTAGCCGAAGAAGAAGCTGCCGAAGATCATGCCGAACTGCTCAGCATTAATCGCCAGATCTTTTTCAACCAGCGGCACGGTCAGAGACAGGGCAACACGATCGAGGTAATTGATCATGTAAACCAGGAACAGCAGCAAAACGAGGGTCCAGCGCAGATTCTTGAACATACAAACTCCGTGATCTGTTTTATCTTTTTAATTATGCCGGCGGGTACACACCGGCAGAGGACACCTGGTGTTCAGCGGGCATTAACCCATCTGAAGGATCACTTTGCAGCAGGTGCGCGGATCTTTTTCGAACAGGGTCATCGCGCGTTCAATCTCCTGCAGCGGGAAGTAGTGGGTTACCAGCTTCTCTGGCTGGATTAACCCCTTTTCCATCCATTCAATTACCTGCGGGAAGCGGTTGCTGTTAAGACGTGAGGTAAACAGCGACAGCTCTTTGCTGGTCAGGCTTTGCTGGGTAATGCTGCACGGTTCGCCGGAGAAGCCCAGCAGACCGATGCGCGCGGCCGGTGAGGCGAGGGCGGCGGCTTCTGCCAAAATGGAGGGATGGCAGGCCGCGTCGATAATCAGCGTGGGCTGCACGCCCTCAAGCTGAGCCGCTAACGGGATTTCGCTATTATCAAACAGCTGATCGGCACCGCTCTGCTCAGCCAGCGCCAGACGTTCCGGCAGGCGATCTACCACCATCACCTTTTTCACCTGATAGACGCCCTTCAGCACCTGAATGGCGGTGAGCCCCATCGGGCCGGCGCCATAAATCAGCGCCACATCATCCGGCTGCGGCTTGAGAAACGCCGTGATGTTGGCTGCGATAGTGAAAGGCTCGATCAGGCTGGCGAGCTTATCGGGAATCGCGTCCGGCAGGTGCCAGGCATTTTTAGCCGGGGCCAGCGCATACTCGCTGAAGCCGCCGTCGCGGTGCACACCAATCACCTGCAGGGTGGTACAGACATTGGGACGGCCTACCGAGCAGGGATAGCAGTGACCGCAGCTTACCACCGGATCGACCGCGACGCGCTGGCCCAGTCGTGCCGCGTCGACACCGTCACCCACCGCATCGATCACGCCAAAAAATTCATGACCAATCACTCGCGGATATTTCGCGAACGGGTTATGACCGTGCCAGATATGCACGTCAGAGCCACAGATGCTGGCATAGGCCACTTTAACCCGGACTTCGCCCGCCGCGGGTTGTGGCAGTGGACGTTCAGCTAACACCAGTTCACCCGGCTGTTCAATCACTACGCTTTTCATGGGGTTCTCCTTACCAGTTCCACAGGGTGCCATCTTCAAGACGGGCGACCGGCAGATAGGCTGGTTCATAGGGATATTTCGCCGCCAGTTTCTCGTTGAATTCAATGCCGAGGCCCGGCTTGTCGCCTGGATGCATGTAGCCCTGGTCAAAGGTGCAGTTAGCATCAAACAGCTCCATCATCTGTTCCGAGAAGCCCATGTACTCCTGCACGCCGAAGTTCGGTACCCAGAGGTCAAAGTGCAGCGCAGCCGCCATGCAGACAGGGGAGAGATCCGATGGGCCGTGCGAGCCGGTACGCACCTGATAGAGTGACGCAAAATCAGCAATACGACGCATCCCGGTAATGCCGCCCGCGTGGGTAATGGTGGTGCGGATATAGTCGATCAGCTGCTCTTCAATCAGCTGCTTACAATCCCAGATGCTGTTGAACACTTCGCCTACCGCAATCGGCGTGACGGTGTGCTGGCGAATCAGACGGAAGCATTCCTGATTCTCAGCAGGCGTCGGATCTTCCATCCAGAACAGACGATAATCTTCCACGCTCTTGCCGAAACGTGCCGCTTCAATCGGCGTCAGGCGATGGTGCATGTCATGCAGCAGATGCTCATCGAAACCAAACTTGTCGCGGATCGCCTCAAACAACTTTGGCGTGAAATCAAGGTATTTCTCGGTTGACCAGAGCTGCTCTTCCGGCCAGTTACCTTTGGTCGCAGGTTCATAGGCCAGGCCTTTACCTTTTGCCATGCCGTAGGTGGTTTTCATGCCCGGCACGCCGCACTGCGCACGGATCGCTTTGAACCCCAGCTCTTTGTGCTTCGCATAGTCATCCATCACTTCATCGATGGAGTGGCCGGTGGTGTGGCAATAAACCATCACGCCGGTGCGTGAAGCGCCGCCCAGCAGCTGGTAGAGCGGCATGTTGGCGGCTTTACCTTTGATATCCCACAGCGCCATATCGACAGCCGAGATCGCAGACATGGTAACCGGGCCACGACGCCAGTAAGCGCCTTTATAGAAGTATTGCCAGATGTCTTCGATCTGATGCGCATCGCGGCCAATCAGCTGCGGGCAGACGTGATCTTTCAGGTAGGAGGCGACCGGCAGTTCTCGGCCATTCAGCGTGGCATCACCCACGCCGGTCAGCCCCTGATCGGTGGTGATCTTCACGGTGACAAAGTTTCTGCCTGCGCAGGTTACAAATACTTCCGCCTTAACAATTTTCATCCTGTTTGCCTTTCAGTCAGCGTTCAATGATGAAAAAGTACGCGGTTTAATACTACCATACAAGTTAGTCTGGCAGAGTTGTGAAGCCAGTCACAGAGAGTTTTCTGGGGCGAAAGGGGGTAATGAACTGGCGTATTATTTGGCGACAAAAAGGGCGACGTGGTAGTAAAACGACGGGCGGCCAGCGTGAAAAAGGGGCTTTCGCCCTCTTAAGATTATTGGCAGCGTCTGCCCCAGCTGGCTGTAAGACCCAGCCGACGGAGGGAACACAGTCAGATCGGACAGTCGCAAAAGCCGCCATCCCTGGCATGCTCGGCCCGCGTCGTCCCTGACGCGGGACGCTTTCCTCCTCTGCCCGTGTTCCCTACGCTTTAAGCTAATGCGTTGCTGCTAAATTCGTTCAGCTGTGAGTTTGTCAGAAATCTGAGGGGCTTTCGCCCTCTGACCCATACTCAGGATAGGAGTTCACACTGCGGCGGCAGGCGACAGCTCAGCGCGCCCGCCATCACCTCAATCACGAATTCACGCCCGGAGAGCGGTTCACCATCCAGGTTAAAGGTCATCTCGTGTGGAGAGCGAATCGTCAGCGACTCCAGCTGCGTGGTGACGATACCGGGATTGTCATCGTCGCCGGTCAGCGAGTGCAGCAGCGTCGGCAGCAGCTCCTGCGCGGTGACAATACTGACGTCAAGCCGGCCATCGTTGATCAGCGCACCAGGGCATAAGCGCTGACCGCCGCCCGCCTGACGCCCGTTACCGATACCGATAACCAGTGCATCACCCTGCCAGGCGAAATCGGGACCGCTGATCTCGCAGGTATCAGGTTTCAGCGTATCCATGCGCATCAGGCCGTGAATAAAGTAGGAGACACCGCCCAGCGCCGATTTCAGCTTTTCCGGTGTTTCTGTGGTGATGCGGGTGCCAAATCCGCCCGTCGCCATATTGATGAAGTAGTGGCTCTGGTTCACTCTGGCCAGATCGATGGCATGCGCTTTGCCCTGAATCGCCAGTCGCAATGCCGGTTCCATCTCTTCCGGAATACCGACGCTGGTGGCAAAGTCGTTGGCAGTGCCCAGCGGCAGGATGCCCAGCACCGGGCGATGATCGGCATCTGATGCCGCCAGCGCAGTGGCAACCTCATTAATGGTGCCATCGCCGCCACCGGCTACGACGGTCTCCGCCTGCAGCGCAATCGCCTCTCTGACGTACCTGTCGCCATCGCCTTTTTCAAACGTGACACGCACCGCAATGTCGAAGCCTTCTTCACGCAGGGTGGTAATGGCTTCGCGCAGATCATCATTACCCGCGCCTTTCCCATTCAGGATGAGCAGCGTAAGCTGTTTATTGTCCATTTTGCGTTCCTTGAAGATCTACAGAGTAAGAAGGGAATGTATAGCACAGCTGCCAGCAGTAAATTATTGGCGAAAGAGAGAGAAAAGAAAACCCGCACGGGGGAGCCGGGCGGGTAAATGAGGTGGTTCCTGGTAAATCTGCCGTTTGTTGTTACTCGTTAGCAGCAGGCGGGACTATAAAGCAGCGCTGCGCAGGGGTCTGTGATCCTGTTCTGATTTCCTCAAATTGTTTCCGTTAGTAAACGATTATGAGGATCACGGGTATCTTCGCCGTGATCAAAATTGCGCAACAGCAGCGCAAAACGCAGATCGACCTCTTCCGGCACACGCAGCCAGACGCGATGGCCATCGCCGGGTGCAACCTCAGTGGGTTCGCCACGCGCATTCTGCAGGGCATCCAGCTGGCCATTCAGGTTGCCTTCGGGCGTCATGATCTCCACGCTATCGTGCAGCATAAACTTGTTCTTCACAGCCACTTCCGCCCATTCGCCCCGACGCTCGCCGGTAAATTCACCGACAAACTGCTGGCGATCCGAGACCGAAAAACCCTGCTGATAATTCTGGTAGCTGTCGTGAGTATGACGGCGCAGGAAGCCTTCGGTATAACCACGATGCGCCAGGCCTTCCAGCGTTAACAGCAGTGAGGGATCAAACGGCTTACCGGCCGCGGCATCGTCAATCGCCCGGCGATAAACCTGCGCGGTGCGGGCGCAGTAGTAATAGGACTTGGTGCGTCCTTCAATTTTCAGCGAATGCACGCCCATCTCGCTGAGCCGCTCCACGTGTGCCACTGCGCGCAGATCCCGCGAGTTCATGATGTAGGTGCCGTGTTCATCTTCGAACGCGCTCATCACCTCACCCGGCTTCATCTTCTCTTCCAGCAGAAATACCTTGTCGGTGGGCTGACCGATACCCAGCGTGGGCGTCACATCCTGTACCGGGATGGGCTCATGAATACCGACGATATTCCCCACTTCATCCTGCTGGCCTTCCGCCACTTTATACTCCCAGCGGCAGGCGTTGGTGCAGGTGCCCTGATTCGGATCGCGTTTGTTCATATAGCCCGACAGCAGACAGCGACCGGAATAGGCCATACAGAGTGCACCATGAACAAACACTTCCAGCTCCATCTCCGGCACCTGCTGGCGGATCTCAGCGATCTCCTCCAGTGACAGCTCGCGTGACAGAATCACCCGGCTCAGCCCCATCTGCTGCCAGAATTTTACCGTGGCCCAGTTGACCGCATTGGCCTGCACCGACAGGTGAATCGGCATTGACGGGAACGCGTCGCGCACCAGCATGATCAGGCCGGGATCGGACATGATCAGCGCGTCAGGCCGCATCGCTACCACCGGCGTTAAGTCACGAATAAAGGTTTTCAGCTTGGCGTTGTGCGGTGCAATGTTCACCACCACGTAGAATTTTTTGCCCAGCGCGTGCGCTTCGTTGATGCCCAGTGCGAGGTTTTCGTGGGTAAATTCGTTGTTGCGTACCCGCAGGCTGTAGCGTGGCTGGCCGGCATAGACAGCATCGGCGCCATAAGCAAAGGCATAACGCATGTTTTTCAGCGTGCCGGCGGGGGAAAGCAGTTCGGGTTTCATGATGTTCTCACTGATGTCAGGTCAGTATGCCGCCTTAAGCGACAGCAGCAGGGCCGTTAAGCCCTGCAAAAGGTGCGGAATTGTAGGCAGTGAGAAAAGGGAAGTAAATTGATCGGGATCAAACTAGATCAAATGACAGGCGTCGGCTTCCCAGCGATAGCCCATGCCGTAGACCGCACGGATAAAGGGTTGCTCGCTGTCAAGATTCTCCAGCTTGCGCCGCAGATTCTTGATATGGCTGTCGATGGTGCGATCCGTGACCACGCGATAGTCATCATAGAGATGGTTGAGCAGCTGTTCGCGTGAAAAAACCTTGCCCGGCTCCAGCGACAGGGTTTTCAGCAGCCGGAACTCCGCCGGAGTAAGATCCAGCGGCTTTTCGCGCCAGCTGGCGAAGAAGCGGCTCTCATCAACCCGCAGTAACGAGGCGCTTTGCGGCTCTTCCGCTGAACGTTTTACCCGGCGCAGAATCGTTTTAACCCGCGCCACCACTTCACGCGGGCTGAAGGGTTTGCAGATGTAGTCATCCGCGCCCAGCTCCAGCCCTAGCAACCGATCAATCTCTTCGGTGCGGGCGGTGACCATAATAATCGGCAGTTCGGAATGACGACGGATTTCGCGGCACAGCGTTAAGCCGTCGGTGCCCGGCAGCATCAAATCCAGCAGCATCAGGTCGGGTGGCGTCTGGCGCACATACTCGAGTACAGCATTGCCGTCGGCGATGTGATGGGTACGGTAGTTCGAGGCATGCAGATAATCGATCATCAGCTGCGCCAGTTTCGGCTCATCTTCGACCACCAGAATCAGCGGGTCGTGGTTTTCCTGGCTCATAAGCGTCTACACAGGGGGAACATAGCGCAAGTGTAGCGCGATTTTCAGTCCACCTAAATCAGAGTGCGCCGCATGAATATCGCCGCCGTGCGCATCTGCGATATTTTTACAGATGGCCAGGCCCAGGCCCGAACCGCCGCTGGCGCGATTGCGCGAGCCTTCGGTGCGGAAAAAGCGCTCAAAAATCTGCACCTGATGTTCTCTGTCTACGCCCGGTGCGCTGTCATCAAACTCAATGTGCCAGTGGGGGGCTTCATACTTCAGCGTCACTTCAACCCGTCCACCGCTGTCGGTGTAGCGCAGGCTGTTCTCAAGGAGGTTGGTGAACAGCTGCATCAGGCGGTCGGGATCGCCGAAGAAAGGCGCGTTGTCGGGCAGATTCAGCTTCAGCGTCAGGCCGTGCGCGCGATAACGTTCGGCAAAGCTGCCGGCGGTCACTTCCAGCAGCTGCACCAGATCGGTCGCCTGCTTGCGGTAGGCGAGGGCACCCACGTCCGACAGCGACAGCTGGTGCAGGTCTTCGACCAGCTTGGTCAGCACCACGACTTCACTCTGGAGTGAGGCGATCGCATCCGGCGTCAGTTTGCGTACGCCATCCTGCATCGCTTCGAGTTCACCGCGCAGGATCGCCAGCGGCGTGCGCAGCTCATGGGAGATATCAGCCATAAAGGCGCGGCGCATGCTTTCGTTTTTCTCCAGCGAGCTGGCCAGCAGGTTAAAGTCACCGGCCAGCTGGCCCAGCTCATCCCGGCTGCTGACCTCAACGCGGGTGGCAAAATTGCCGGCCGCCAGATGATGCGTGCCATCGACCAGCCGCTTGACCGGCGCCAGCAGGCCCCGCGCCATCAGCCAGGTCGCCAGCGCCGCCAGCAGCGTTGACAGCCCCACGATAATCCAGCTGGTGCGCCGCTGCTGTTGATCAAAGTTAATATCGGTACTGCGCGTCAGCCGCTCCGGTGGCGAGCCGATCACCCAGCCAACCACCTTACCGGTACTGGTCGTGATATTGCGTCTTGTGCCTTCCGGGGGCACCGGCCCCGGCGGTCCGACCATCACTTTATATTGCTGATCGAGGACCCAGAACTGGGTGCGCCAGCCGTGTGGCGGCAGCTGACTGCTGCTGTCAGGATTCTGCTCCAGCGAACGCAGCATGGTGAAGATCAGCCGATCGTTGTGGCGCAGAAAATCCCAGTTCCCATGCTGCTCATACTGATCGGCCAGCGCATCGCTGAGCAGATTCAGGCGCTGCTGATTGCCGCGCTTGATGTAGTCGACAAAGCCGTGTTCGAAACTGAGGCGAACACCCCAGTGCATGGTGATCAGCACCAGCATGCAGGTGGCGAAAATCGCCATAAACAGTTTGGCCCCGATGCCCAGGCGCAGGTTAACTCTCATTTTTTTCTCCGGCGTCGCAGATCAACGTTGGTACTCACCTGTGGCGGGACGCGCCAGAACACCAGCGCGGGCAGGATGATAATCAGCGACATGCAAAGGTAGGTATAAATAAACATCTGGTGCTCCGCTGCGCTGTTTGCTGCGCTCTCCTGGGCAAACGCGCCCAGCAGCAGCCCGGCCACGGTGACGCCAATACTCATCGACAGCTGCATAATCATCGACAGCAGACTGTTGCCGCTGGAGGCCAGCTCATCCGGCAACTCCTTCAGCGTCAGGGTATTCATCGAAGAGAAGCGAATGGCGTTGACCATGCCCTGCAGAAACAGCACCAGCGGCAGCAGCCAGACCCAGCCCATGAGCGCCACCAGCGGGAACAGCAGGACCACCAGCGCCAGCGCTATGGTCGACATCACCAACACATTACGGTAGCCATAGAGATTGACGATGCGCACCACAATGCGCTTCATTCCCATATTGCCCAGCACCATCGGAATCATCATCAGACCGGCGTGAAACGGGCTGTAGCCCATGCCGAGCTGCAGAAAGATTGGCGTCATAAAGGGCAGCATGCCGCTGCCGATGCGGCCGGTAAAACTGCCGAGCAGGCCAATAGAATAAACGCGATTATCAAACAGCTTCAGGCTGAACAGCGCGTTATCATTGCCGCGCGCATGCATCAGGTAAAACAGCAGAGAAAACATGCCAGTGAGGATCATGGCACCCAGCAGCAATGGCGAACCGCCGCTGCTGCGCTGACCATCCAGCGCCAGTGTCAGGGTAGCCATCCCGGCGGCCAGCAGGATAAAACCACCGAAATCAAAGCGGCGTGTCTGCATGCGGTAGTTGGGCATCAGCATCAGGGTGGCGATAGCGCCAGCAATGCCGACCGGGATATTAATCAGAAAGATCCAGTGCCAGCTGGCGTACTCCACCAGCACACCGCCCAGCGCCGGACCCAGCAACGGACCAATCTGGCCGGGCAGGGTCACAAAGGTCATGGCCGACATGTACTGTTCGCGCGGCACGATCTTCATTACCGTCAGACGGCCCACCGGCACCATCATGGCTCCGCCAATCCCCTGAACCACGCGCGACAGCACCAGCTGATCCAGTGTGCCGGAGATGGCGCACAGCAGCGAACCCAGGCTGAACAGCACAATCGCGCAGAAGAAGATGTTGCGCACGCCAAAGCGATCCGCCAGCCAGCCGCTGACCGGCAGCATCACGGCCACCGTCAGCACGTAATAGACGATCACCGAGTGCATGTGCAGCGGGCTGACGCCCAGGTCGTGTGCCATCGACGGGATCGCGGTATTGACGATGGTGGTATCCAGCGTCTGCATAAAGAAACCGATGGCAACAATCCACAGTTGCCAGCGGACGTTAGTGCTTTGCGTAGTCATCAATCCCCCCGATCAAGGCGTCACATCCGCCGTCCGTCGCAGCCAGACCCATTACGGCTGCTGTGCGGCGGCCAGCGGGCGTTTTCTGCGCCGCAGCTTATCCATCATTAAATAGACAACCGGCGTGGTGTAGAGCGTCAGCAACTGACTCATCACCAGGCCGCCCGCGATGGTAATCCCCAGCGGCTGGCGCAGTTCAGCACCGTCGCCGCTGCTCAGCACCAGCGGCAGCGCGCCAAACAGCGCTGCCAGCGTGGTCATCATAATGGGCCGGAAGCGCAACAGGCAGGCCTGGAATATCGCCTCCCGCGCGCTGAGCTGGCCATTGCGTTCGGCCTCCAGCGCAAAGTCGACCATCATGATGGCGTTCTTTTTCACGATACCGATCAGCAGCAGAATCCCGATTAGCGCGATCAGGCTGAAGGGCGTATCAAACAGTTCCAGCGCCAGCAGCGCCCCCACACCCGCCGAGGGCAGGGTTGAGAGAATGGTCAGCGGATGCACATAGCTCTCATAGAGGATACCCAGCACGATATAGACCGCCGCTATCGCCGCCAGCATCAGCCAGAGCTGGCTGCTCTGCGACTGCTGAAATACCTGCGCGGTTCCGGCAAAGCTGCCACGCACGCTGGATGGCACGCCGATCGCCGTCATGGTGCGTTCAATCGCCTCCGACGCCTGTGACAGCGACACACCCTCTGGCAGGTTGAATGAGATGGTCGATGCTGCCGACAGCCCTTCATGATTGACCGACAGCGGCGCATTTGCTGGCTGCCAGTGGGCGAACCACGACAGCGGTATCGCTTTGCCTTCGCTGTTAATTACGAACATCTGCGACAGGGCGCTGATATCCTGGGTGTAGCGTGGATCGACCTCCATCACCACTTTGTACTGGTTAAGCGGCTGATAGATGGTAGAGATCTGACGCTGACCAAAGGCGTTATTCAGCAGGGCATTAGCCTGAGAGACGTCGATACCGAGCCGCGCCATGCTTTCGCGGTCATAGGTCAGCGCCATCTCGCTGCCTTTATCCTGCTGATCGGAGTTCACGTCCGCCAGCTGCGGCAGGGCAGAGAACGCCTCGCGGATTTTCGGTTCCCACGTCCGCAGCGCGGCGAGATCGTCTGACAGCAGTGAATACTGATAACCGGCATTCGACTCCCGGCCACCGACCCGCAGATCCTGCACCGCATTCAGGTAGAGGCTGGCACCCGGCTCTTTTGCCAGCTTTGTGCGCAACCGCGCGATGATCTCCACGGCACTCTCTTTGCGCTCTGACAGCGGTTTCAGGGAGATAAACATTGAGCCGCTGTTGGTACGCATGCCACCGGTAAAGCCCACTACGCTGTCAACTGCGGGATCGGCGCCGACAATCTCCATAAAATCCTGCAGCTTACTGCGCATTGCCTGAAACGAAATGCTCTGGTCAGCAGAGATAAAGCCGGAGAGCCGCCCGGTATCCTGTTCCGGCATAAAAGTTTTCGGAATATGAACAAACAGCCAGCCGGTCAGGAAGATGGTGGCGAAAAACAGCAGCATGACCCAGCGAGCATGGTTCAGCACCACGTTAAGCGAACGACCATACCCCTGCTGGATCGCCATCAGCAGCCGACCCGCGCCGCGCCGGCGGGGCTGGCTGCGTGGCCCATGCGGCTTCAGCAGATACGCGCACATCATCGGTGTCAGGGTGATGGAGATAAACAGCGAGATAACAATCGACACCGACAGCGTAATGGCAAACTCAGAGAAGAAACGGCCAATCAGCCCGCCGATCATCAGCAGCGGCAGGAACACGGCAACCAGCGACAGGCTCATCGACAGCACGGTAAAGCCGACTTCCCGTACCCCTTTCAGCGCGGCGGCCAGCGGTTTCATGCCTGCTTCGACGTGGCGGGCAATGTTCTCCAGCACCACGATCGCATCATCCACCACAAAGCCGGTGGCGATGGTCAGCGCCATCAGCGAGAGGTTATTCAGGCTGAAGCCGCACAGGTACATCGCGGCAAAGGTGCCGATCAGCGAAACCGGCACGGCGACGGCGGGGATCAGCGTGGCACGACCGGAGCGCAGGAACACAAACACCACCAGAATCACCAGCGCCACGGCGATTAACAGAGACTGCTCCACTTCATGCAGCGAGGCGCGAATGGTAGGCGAGCGATCCTGAGCAATCTGCAGATCGATGGCGGCGGGGATCACCTCATGCAGCAGTGGCATTTCGGCGCGGATGCGGTCCACCGTATCAATGACGTTGGCTTCAGGCGTTTTGCGGATCAGCAGCAGCACCGCCGGTTTACCGCGCGACATCCCGGCGTTACGCACGTCCTGCACTGAATCCTCGACGGTCGCCACATCTGACAGCTTCACCGCTGCGCCATTATTGTAGTGCACCACCAGCGGCTGATACTCACGGGCAGTCTGCAGCGCATCATTGGTACGCAACTGCCAGCGCTGCTGCGCGTCGTCCAGTGCGCCTTGCGGCCGACGCTGGTTGGCGTTCGAGATCGCGGTGCGCACCGCATCCAGCGACACGCCCTGATTAAACAGCGCCTGCGGATTGAGCGCCACACGCACCGCAGGCAACGAACTGCCGCCCACGGTGACGTCGCCCACGCCCTCGATCTGTGACAGTTTTTGTGCCAGTTGGGTCGAGGCGTAATCATAGAGCTGACCGGGATTGTAGGTATCCGAGGTCAGCGTCATGATCATAATCGGCGCATCGGAAGGGTTCACTTTGCGATAAGTGGGACGCGACGGCATGCCGGTGGGCAGCAGGCTTTGCGCCGCGTTGATCGCGGCCTGCACATCGCGCGCCGCGCCGTTAATGTCGCGATCAAAATCGAACACCAGAATGATGCGGGTGCTGCCCAGCGAACTGGTTGAGGTCATTTCACTGACGCCCGCGATGCGTCCCAGCGAGCGCTCCAGCGGCGTGGCCACCGACGACGCCATAATCTCCGGCGACGCGCCCGGTAGTGACGCCGAGATAACGATCACCGGGAAATCGACCTGCGGCAGCGGCGCCACTGGCAGCAGCCGGAAACCCAGCATGCCCGCCAGGGCGATGGCCAGCGTCAGCAGGGTCGTCGCGACGGGCCGGTTGATGAACAGGGCAAAGAACTTCACTCTGCGGCCTCCGTGCGGCCAAAGCGGCGACGGGTGGCGTGCGCCAGCCGATCAAACAGCAGGTAGATCACCGGTGTGGTGAACAGCGTCAGCACCTGACTCAGAATCAGTCCGCCGACCATGGCAATGCCCAGCGGATGACGCAGTTCGGCCCCGACGCCGGTGCTGAGCATCAGTGGCAACGCGCCGAGCAGGGCCGCCAGCGTGGTCATCAGAATCGGGCGGAAGCGCAGCAGGCAGGCCTGATAGATCGCATCATAAGGCTTCATACCCTGTTCACGCTCCGCCGCCAACGCAAAGTCGATCATCATGATAGCGTTCTTTTTCACGATGCCGATGAGCAGGATGATGCCGATAATCGCCACGATATCCAGCTCATTGCCGCTGAGCATGAGCGCCAGCAGCGCGCCGACGCCCGCGGTGGGCAGCGTCGAGAGAATGGTGATCGGGTGAATAAAGCTCTCATAGAGCACGCCCAGCACGATGTACATCGCCACAATGGCCGCCACAATCAGCCAGACCGTGCTGCTGAGCGCCGCCTCAAACGCCAGCGTGCTGCCCTGGAACTGGGTCATCAGCTCGGCAGGCATGCCAAGCTGCGCTTCCGCCTGGGAAACGGCTTTTACCGCATCTTCCAGCGAATAGCCGTCAGCCACGTTGAACGAGAAGGTCGCCGACGGGAACTGGTCGAGATGGTTAATGCTCAGTGGCGTGTGGCGCTGCTCGATGCGGGCAATGGCGCTCAGCGGCACGCTGCCGCTGCCGCTGCTGTTCAGGCGAATCGCATCCAGACTCGCCAGCCCCGGCGTGGCGTTATTATCCTGCTCCAGCACCACACGATACTGATTCGCCTGGGTATAGATGGTGGAGATCAGCCGCTGACCAAAGGCGTTATACAGCGCGTTATCGACGTCCGCCATGCTGATGCCGAGGCGGCTGGCACTGTCGCGGTCCACGTTGACATAAGCTTCCAGTCCCTGATCCTGCCAGTCACTGCTGACATCGCGCAGCTGTGGCAGGGTGCTGAGCCGGGTCAGCAGGGCCGGAACCCAGGTGCTGAGCGACGACAGTGAACCCGATTGCAGTGTGAACTGATACGGTGTGCGGCTCGCCTGGGTATCAATGGTGAGATCCTGCACCGCCTGCAGCCACAGCTGCACGCCTGGCACCGCACTGACCTGCTGTTGCAGGCGCTGCTGTATAGCAGGAATCCGGTCGTCGCGCTGATCCAGCGGCTTGAGGTTGATCTGCAGCCGCGCGCTGTTCAGCGAAGCATTGGTGCCATCCACGCCGACAAACGAGGTCATGCTCTCAACCGCCGGATCTTTCATAATGATGGAGGCAACATCGCGGGTGCGCTGCGCCATACTGGCGTAGGAGACCGACTGCGGTGCCTGCAGCGTACCCTGAATAATGCTGTTGTCCTGCTGCGGGAAAAAGCCTTTCGGGATCACCATCCACAGCAGCAGCGTCAGGACCAGCGTGCCCAGCGCCACCGACAGCGTCAGCCAGGGGTGATTCAGCACCCGGCTCAGGCCTCGACCGTAGGTGGCGACGATACGATCAAACATCGCTTCACTGGCCCGCGAAAAGCGGTTCTGTTTGCGCAGCGACTCTGCGCTCAGCATCCTGGCGCACATCATCGGCGTCAGGGTCAGTGACACCACCGCTGAAATCAGAATCGCTACCGCCAGCGTGACGGCAAATTCCCGGAACAGGCGGCCAATCACGTCGCCCATAAACAGCAGCGGGATCAGCACCGCAATCAGCGAGAAGGTCAGGGAGATGATGGTGAAGCCAATTTCTCCGGCCCCTTTCAGCGCGGCGGTCAGCGGCTTTTCCCCTTTCTCGATATAGCGTGAGATGTTCTCAATCACCACGATGGCATCATCGACCACGAAGCCGGTGGCGATGGTCAGCGCCATCAGCGTCAGGTTATTGATGGAAAAGCCGAGGAAGTACATCGCCGCAAAGGTGCCAATCAGCGAAAGCGGGACCGCCACCGCCGGGATCAGCGTGGCGGGCACGTTGCGCAGAAACAGATAGATGATCATCACGACCAGCGCCATCGCCAGCATCAGCTCAAACTGCGTGTCGTTCACTGAAGCGCGAATATTGGTGGTGCGGTCGGTGAGCAGTTTAACGTCAACCGACTTTGGCAGGGCGGCAGTCAGGGCGGGCAACATGGCACGGATATTATCCGCCGTGGCGATGATATTGGCGCCAGGCTGACGCTGAACGTTGAGCACAATCGCCGCATCGCGGTTGGCCCAGGCACCGAGCCAGCTGTTTTCAGCTCCCTGTTCGATAGTCGCCACATCACCCAGACGTACCGGCGCACCATTTTTATAGCTGATGATCAACTGGCGATAATCTTCCGCCGATTTCATCTGGTCATTGGCTGACAGGGTGACGGAGCGGGTCGGGCCATCCAGGCTGCCTTTGGCAGAATTGACGTTGGCATTGCTGATGGCAGTCCGCACCGTTTCGCTGGTCAGACCCAGCGCCGCCAGCGCCTGCGCATTCATCTTCACCCGCACCGCCGGACGCTGGCCACCCGAAAGCGTCACCAGCCCGACGCCGCTGACCTGAGAGATTTTCTGTGCGACACGCGTTTCCACCATGTCCTGCACCTGCGTCAGCGGCATGCTGCGCGTGGTAACGGCCAGCGTCATGATCGGTGGATCGGCAGGATTCACTTTGCTGTAGACCGGCGGATTAGGCAGGTCGTTGGGCAGCAGGTTGGTCGCTGAGTTGATGGCCGCCTGCACCTCCTGCTCGGCCACATCCAGCGGCAGCGTCAGCTGGAACTGCAGCGTCACGACCGAGGCACCGCCGGAGCTTTGCGACGCCATCTGTTTCAGCCCAGACATCTGACCAAACTGGCGCTCAAGCGGGGCGGTGATAGAGGAGGTGACCACATCCGGGCTGGCACCCGGATAGAGCGTAACGACCTGGATGGTCGGATAGTCGACTTCGGGCAGCGCCGAGACCGGCAGGAAGCGATAGCCCAGTATCCCGGCCAGCAGAATCGCAATCATCAACAGCGTGGTGGCGACCGGGCGCAGAATAAACTGGCGTGACGGCCCGCCACTGTGATCGGGAGGCATGACCTGCATTACTCACGCTCTCCTTTTGACGGCAGGGTCGCGCGGGTAGCGCGCGGAGCATTGCTCTGCGGCGCGACCACCTCAACTTTCGCGCCTTCGGTCAGGCGATCCAGCCCGTCTGTCACCACGCGTTCACCCGCCTCCAGACCGGCGCTGATCACGACTTTTTCACTATCCTGCAGGCCGGCCATCACACTTTTCTTGCTGACCTTGTTGTCACTGTTCACCACCCAGACAAAGTGGCCCTCATTGCCCATCTGTAATGCGGCAGGCGGAATGACCACTGCATCCTGCAGGGTGTTGACCTTCAGTCGCACATTGACGAACTGGTTAGGGAACAGCGTGTCGTCCTGATTATCAAAACGCGCTTTGATTTTGATGGTGCCGGTAGTGACATCAATCTGGTTGTCGAGGCTCAGCAGTTTGCCGCTGGCGATCAGATTCTGATTACTGCGATCCCAGGCCTCCACCAGCAACGGCTGGCCGCTTTTCTGCGCCTGCAGAATCGAACTGATGCTGTTTTCTGCCAGGGTAAAAACCACATCAATCGGGTGTGTCTGGGTGATCACCACGATACCGGTGGTGTCGCCGCTGGTGACATAGTTGCCAACATCCACCTGTTTCAGCCCGACCCGGCCAGTAATCGGCGCGGTGATCCGGCTGTAGGTCAGATTAAGCTGTGCACTGGCAACGCCGCCCTCATCTGCTTTCAGGGTGCCGAGCGTTTCACTCACCAGTGAGCGCTGAGTGTCCAGCTCCTGTTGCGACACCAGCGAGGTTTTTGCCAGCTTCTCGAAGCGTGCCAGGTCGCGACGGGCATTCGCCAGCGTCGCCTGATCTTTCGCCAGCTGGCCCTGAGCCTGGGTTAACGCCACCTGATAAGGCCGCGGGTCGACTTCTGCCAGCAGATCGCCTGCGTTAACCTGCTGGCCTTCGGTGAAGTGGATCGCCAGCAGGTCGCCATTGACCCGACTGCGCACCGTGGCCGTGTTAGCAGCGGTCACCGTTCCCAGTCCGCTGAGGAATTGCGGCACGCTCTGGCGGGTGGCGGTTGCCGCCTGAACCGGTGCGAGGGGACGACGCGCGCCATCACCCCCTCTTTTGCCGCCACGTGGCGCTGGCGAATCCGTCTGGCTGCTGCTCTGCGGCTGGGCATTGCGCTGCCAGGCATAGTAGCCGCCAGCGGCCACGGCGATCAGGGCCAGCACGATCAGGGTTTTCTTCATAACAGGATGTCGGGTGCTCATGATTGTTGATGCTCTCCAGCAGTGACGTAGTCCCAGGCGCAGACATGAAAGGGGTAGCCTGCAAACGAAAGATTGTAGTCGCCTCTGACGGGCAGAAGTTGAAGGAAATAAGGATATCTGTCAGGGCGGGGTAATTATGCCTGTTCCTGCATTAATCGCAGCACAATCGTCATAAAGGCGTGAAATGACTTTGCTATGCTAAAAAACAGACCGTTTGTCAGGCAAATCAGGAGCAGATAATGAGTCAGAATCAAACCCGGCAGTTGGGTGACAGTGGTATTACGGTGCCGTTACTGACGTTTGGCGGCAACGTGTTTGGCTGGACAGTGGATCAAACCACCTCCTTTTCTCTGCTAGATGCGCTGGTGGATCGAGGGCTGTGGTTTATTGATACTGCCGACGTCTATTCCCGCTGGGCACCGGGTAACAAGGGCGGTGAATCGGAAACGATTATTGGTGAGTGGCTGAAAAAAAGCGGCAAGCGCGATCGGATCGTGCTGGCAACTAAAGTCGGTATGGAACTGTCGCCGGAAAAAACCGGGCTGAAGCCGCAATATATCCGTCAGGCGGTCGAAGATTCACTGCGCCGGTTACAGACCGACTACATCGACCTCTATCAGGCGCACCGTGACGATCAGGATACGCCGCTGGCGGACACGCTGAGCACCTTTGACAGTCTGATTCGCGAGGGGAAAGTCCGGGCTATTGGCGCCTCGAACTACAGCGCGGCGCGGCTTGAGGAGGCATTGCAGATCAGTGAAACGGAGGGGCTGGCGCGTTATGAAACCCTGCAACCGGAATACAACCTTTATGACCGACAGCCCTATGAGTCGGAACTGGAGCCGGTGGTCAGGGCGCACGGTTTAGGCGTAATCAACTACTACTCCCTCGCCAGCGGTTTTCTCAGTGGCAAATATCGTGATGCAGTGGATGCCAGTAAAAGCGCACGGGGTCAGGGCGTGGTAGACAAATACCTCAACCCGCGCGGTTTGCGAATCCTTGACGCGCTGGATGCGATCAGCGATGCGCATCAGGTGACACCGACGCAGGTGGCGCTGGCCTGGCAGATTGCCCGGCCCGGTATCACCGCACCGATTGTCAGTGCTACCTCACTTAAACAGCTCGACGATCTGACTGGCGCAACGCAGCTCACGCTGACCCCGGAACAGATTGATCAACTGGACCAGGCCAGCCGCTAATCACAGGGGCGTTAGCGCCCCTTTTTACTTTATGCCTGTTAAAAAGTGCGCACCCTGCCCGAAGAATAACCAATCAGCGATCCCGATCACAAATGCGTTAATAAACTGATGTTTCAGGAAATTATGCGCACGTATTTACAATAAATGAAGATAAGCCAGCATTATCCTCTGCCTGTCATTTCCCAAACTCATATAAGAATAACACTATGAAAAATCGACAAGCAGAACAGCGTTTTGCGCTGCGCCGTGTGGCAACCGGCACCCTGATCATGGCCATGTTTTCCGCACAGGCCATCGCCGCTGATGCTTTCAGCCCGGACTCTGAATGGATGTTTGGTGACTGGGGGGGTTACCGAACGCAGTTGCAGGACGACGGCATCAAGTTTGACGTCAACTACACCATGGAGAGTGCCGCTAATCTGGGCGGCGGCGCAAATACCAACACCACCATGCGCTACAGCGATCAGTGGACGTTCGGCACCAATTTCGATTTGCAGAAGCTGCTGGACTGGCAGGATGCTGAATTCCAGATGACCGTGACTAACCGTGACGGCCAGAATCTTTCCGATCAGGTCGCCGATCAACGCACCGGTATGCTCTCCTCGGTGCAGGAAGTTTATGGTCGCGGTCAGACCTGGCGTCTGACGCAGTTCTGGTTGCGCAAAGGCCTGTTTAACGATGTGGTCGATATCAAAGCCGGACGGGTAACGGTGGGTGAAGATTTTGACAACTTCGATGGCAATCTGTTCCAGAACCTGGCGCTGGGCAGCGGACAGGCGGGTAACTGGCGTGGCGATCGCTGGTTCAACTGGCCGGTGTCGCAGTGGGGCGGCCGGGTTAAGTTTAATATCACGCCGGATGTCTTCTTCCAGGTCGGTTTCTATAATCAGAACCGCGCTAACTACGATCGCGGCGATGGCTTCCGTCTGGATACCAGCAACTCCGAGGGCAATCTGGTACCGGTGGAACTGGGCTGGAAACCGACGTTCGGGCCGGAGAAATTACCGGGTAACTATCGCATCGGTTATTACTATTCGTCAGTGGATGGCGATGTCTATGGCAGCTGGCGCAACGGCGGCTATCAGGATCAGGCGCACTCCTACGGCGGCTATCTGTTATTGCAGCAACAGCTGACCGCGCAGGATGGCGATGTGAACCGTGGTCTGGGCGTGCGTGTTCAGGCGGTGATGAACGATCATAAGACCTCGAAGACCGATAACTATCAGTCTATCGCCTTTACCTGGACAGGGCCGTTCGATGCCCGTCCGCAGGATGAGATTGGTGTGGGCGCGTCGCGTATCCACGTGAACAGCGACTATACCCGCTCACTGCGTCAGCAGAATCAGGCCAATGGCGAGAGCCGCTTTGACAGCCCGACTTATCTGCCGATTCAGGAAGGTTCAGAGTACAACTATGAGGTTTACTACAACGCCAAAGTGACGAACTGGATGTCACTGCGACCTAACCTGCAGTATGTGGTGGCGCCGGGCGCGGTGAGCGAAGTGAAGGATGCGTTTATCGGCGGTATCAGCGCCAATATTGCCTTCTGATAGCGGGCTAAAAACGGCATCCTTAAAACCATTGCGGGGAGATCGTGCACAGGCTCAGGGAGTATACGCCTTCCGCAAAGACGCAAAAGACGCCATCCCTGGCAGGCTCAGCGCGGGCCATCCGTGGCCCGCGATGCTTTGCTACAGGCGTATGCTCCCATCGCTTTAAGATTCTGAGCTGTCTTTACGGAAAAGCGAGGAGCCTTTTTTACATCGATGCGCCGCATTAGCGGAACATCACTTCCGCCCAGCGGGCCAGGCCTGCGGTGACGGAGGCGAAATCATCGCCGCCCGCAATCGGCGTATCCGGCAGCGTCTGCTGCAGCGCTGCGCGCAGCAGTGGCGAACGCGCACTGCCGCCGGTCAGATAGATCACATCAGGCTTGATCTGGCTGGTGGCCAGCGCGAGCTGCACCTGTTCCTGGATTTTCTCCAGCGGCTGACTGATGGCGTCCTGCAGCTGACCCACCCCAATCTCTGTCTCTAATGCCGCGGCAATGAAGTCGAGGGAGGCGGTATGCGCCGGGCTGGCTGACAGCGCAATTTTGCTCTCTTCTGCCGCGCGCACCAGCCGGTAACTGAGCTTCTGCTGCCACACTTTCAGCAGGCGAGCCACGACGTCACCCTGTTCAGCATCCCGCACCAGATCCCGCAGCCACTTACCGCAGGCCGGACTGTAAAAGTCACTCTGCGCCGGAACATCATTGATGGCGATGGCGTTCCACCACGGCAGGGCAGGCAACGCGGTGCCTTTCAGGGTGTTACCGCCCAGGCCCAGCAATGGCATCAGGGTCTTAAACGTCAGCATAATATCCAGGTCGTTCCCGCCAACGCGGCAACCGCTGTGACCCAGCAGGCTTTCACGGCGGTCCGCCTTATCACGCCATTTTGGTCCCATCAGCAACATCGAGCAGTCGGTCGTACCGCCGCCGATATCCACCACCAGAACCGTCGTTTCCTGCTTCAGCGTCGCTTCGAAATCGAGTCCGGCGGCGACCGGTTCAAACTGAAACTCCACGTCACGGAAACCGGCGCGGTGAGCGGCGCGCAGCAGAATGCCTTCTGCCTGCTGGTTAGACTCTTCGCTGCCTAAGCCCTGAAAGTTGACCGGCCGCCCGATCACTGCCTGATCGATGGCCTGATCAAGCTGGCTTTCACCCTGCTGACGGATGTGCAGCATCATGGCGCAGACCAGATCTTCAAACAGGGCGATCTGCTGCGGCTTCAGGCCGCTGGCACCGAGGAACGATTTGGGGGATTTAACGAACCAGACATCTTCGGGGTCGACCATGTAATGCTGCAGCGCGGTGAGGCCGAACTGCACGCTGTTGGGCTGGACCTCGATATCCTCTTCGCGGTTATAACGCATGGCACGTTGCAGCAGCGCCGTGGTTTCGCTGTCCGGTGTCGCCACCTGATGATGACGATAAAGCCATTCGCTGATCGACTCGCGGGTCGGCGCACAGATCATTGACGGCAGCAGGCGCTGATCATTTTCCAGCGTTAACAGACGTGGCGTGCCATTTTCGCTGACTGCAATAGAGCAGTTAGCCGTGCCGTAATCGAATCCTATGAACATTTTCGCCCCCATGCCGGAAAAAAGGGGGCGACTTTAGCGCAGCTTCAGCAGGGTGGCAAGCAGGCAGCGCGGGAATTAACGGATAGCGAAGATGCGATCTTCAGCCAGAGAACGCAACGGCTGACGCTCGGCCACGGCACTGCCCCAGACGCCATCCACATCAAGGGTCGCCAGCGTGCTGAGTACTGCGGGTACTGAAATCGGACCGGCCAGCACCGAGATATTGCGCTGCGTTGCCTGGCCCTGAATGATGGTCAGCAGCATCTCATCCATCAGATTATTATGAACGTTAGCAACCAGTTCAGGGGCCAGCACCAGATAATCAACCACTTCGTCACTCAGCAGATTGAAGGCATCCAGGTTACGGCCAAAATGCTGCAACACGACACGACAGCCACACTGCCGCAGTTGCATTAGCGCGGCATAGAGCTGATCGCCTTTGCTCAGCACGCTGGCGGCAGGGAAAGCGAAACCACAGCGGCTGTCAGAGAGTCCCTCGGCAACAAAGCGCTGACAGAGTTGCTGCACGAAGACGGCATCGTTCAGTACCTGTGCATTGAATGGCAGGATCACCGGAATGCCTTTGTTATTCAGCCTCTGCACATCGTGACGGAAAAAAGCATCCAGAATATTATTATCCAGCCGGCGACGCAGCGAATCGTCAGGCAGGTTATTGCGCAGCAGGGTTTCATCCACCAGCAGCCCGTCAGCCGTTAACAGCTGCACCTCAAGCAGCCAGATAAAGGCCGCCTGCGGTGTTTTAGGCGGCGCAACGGCCCAGGCCGGCAGTTCGATCTGCAGCGCATCAATCATTACTGCATCCATGCCCTGATGATTACCCGGCAGCGGTAAACGATGCTGTTCGTAGATGACCAGTCGTCCGCGCCCGCTGCGTTTGGCGTTGTAACAGGCGATATCCGCCTGCGAAAGCACGTCGCCGCTCTGGCAGTTATCCGCTGAAATCTGCGTGACGCCCGCGCTGGCACCCACATGATAAAGGCGGCCCAGCCACTGGAACCGGTAATCATTGACCGCGGCGACGATGCGCTGCACCACGTCATGCGCCTGAGCGACTTCGCAATCGGGCATCAGCAGCGCAAACTCGTCGCCGCCCAGCCGGGCCAGGAAATCGCTGCTGCGCAGGTGGTGCTGCATTAAATCGGAGAGCTCACGCAGTAACGCATCGCCTGCGGCATGTCCGGCGCTGTCATTCACCGCTTTAAACTTATCCAGGTCGATAAACACCAGCACATGCTGATGCTGATGTTCAGCCGCATCAAACAGCAGACGTTTAAGCTGAAGCTCGAAACTGGCACGGTTCGGCAGGCGGGTCAGGGTGTCATGCAGCGCGCTATAGCTCAGCCGCTTCATCAGTTTGCGCGACTCACTCACATCCTGAATAACCATTACGGCACCCTGTTCCAGGCCCGCCTCGGAGCGCAGCGGTGTGATGCTGTAGTGAATATCGATATGGCCGCCATCGGGCGTATGCAGCACCAGATCGTCCGCCAGACCGGGGGTGATTTTTTCCGCCGGTAGCTGGCATAACAGCAGATTCTCGACTTCGGGGCCGTTACGCCCCTGAGTGATATGCAGTAGTTCACTCAGCGGCTGACCGGCTGCCTGCTCCTGCGACAGGCCACTCATTTTCTCTGCTACCGGGTTCATAAAGGTGACGCGCATCTCTTTATCGGTGCTGATCACCGCTTCGCCGATGGAATCCAGGGTGATCGCCATGCGCTCTTTCTCCTGAAACAGCGCCTCATTAAGATTGCGCAGCGGCGTGATGTCCTGGCAGATGCCCAGCATGCGCTCAATGCGCCCCTCTTTGCTCAGTTGCCGGTTAGCCTGCGTGCGCACCCAGCGCTGTCCCTGGGCATCGACCACGCGGTACTCCATATGAAAAGCGCTGCGCAGCTCAATCGCCTGCTGCACCGTCAGCGCGGCGTACTCGCGATCGGCGGGATGGAGCAGATGGACCCAGAGGTCATAGCTGGGCGACTCATGCGGCGCAAGGCCAAACAGGGCGTACATGCGCTTGTCCCATAACATCTCGCCGGTCAGCAGGTTCCACTCCCATACGCCGATGCCGCCCGCCTCGTTGGCCAGCGTAATACGCTCCATCAGCCGGCGGTTCACCTGCTCACTCTGCTTCAGCTCTGAGATATCGATAATCTGCGCAATAAAGTAGAGCGGGGCATAGCTACTGTCGCGCACCAGCGAGACCGTCAGCCGCGCCCAGACAATTTCGCCATCTTTACGGAAATAGCGCTTCTCAAAAGTGTAGGTATCGATCTCACCCTCCAGCAACCGGGTCGCATGTTCCAGGTCGAGGCTGAGATCGTCGGGATGGGTAATCTGCTGAAAGGTCAGACGCTTCAGCTCTTCTGCCGGATAGCCCAGAATCTGACAGAGAGATCGATTCACCTGCAGCCAGTTGCCCTGTGGCGCGACGAGTGCCATACCGATGGCGGAATACTCCATGGCGTGACGAAAGCGGGTTTCGCTGTCGGTAATGTGAAGTTTTTCGCGCCGGAACGCGTCCATCACCAGCGACATAATGTGACTGGGGATTAACACCAGCAGAAACGGCAGCCAGCTGGAGACCGGGCCGAGGGCGCTGTTGTTATTGACCACGTTGACCAGATCAAAAGCCAGCAGCATCGAGATAAAACTGGCGTTCAGGAAGAACAGGACAAACGCCTGCAGCTTGGGCAGGCGAACCGCGCACCAGAACAGGATCACCACAATAAAGGTAAAGGGCCACGGCAGGAAACGCAGTGCCAGATAACTGGCACCGAGGGTAAGCACCAGCGTCAGCAGGGATTCGGCCAGCCGCAGATCGCTGAACTGCGCGCGCCGCAGCGGCCAGGGCAGCAGCAGCAGCATCGGGCCTAAAACCAGCATCCCGATGATCTCGGAGATGACCCAGGTATAGAAGAAGGGAAACGAGGCATGGCCGCTGACCTGCAGCGTCCAGATCGCCAGCACGCCGCCGAGCAGCGGGGTCATGATGCCGACTGACACCACCATCCTTGCCCAGTCATTCAGCGAATTCAGCGGCGCGCGCCGATCCAGCAGGGCGCGCAGCAGCATACCACCCACGCCGGCCTGAATAAGATTAAGCAGCGCAAATTTAATATTTGAGAGGGCAGGTCCGATGATGATGGCATTCGCCCCCGCGGTGCCCAGCACACAGGCAGTCAGCAGCAGCGGCAGCTGTCTTGACGGGCAGCGGAAAACCACGACGGTCATTAAGGTGGTCGGGAACCAGAGCGGGGAAATCTTCCCACTGACAACGATCAGTTCAAGACAGAACATCGTCAGGACAAACACCACGCAGCCAAGCACCAGGGCCGAGAGCCAGCGGTTTGGCGGGTTATTTTGCGGGGACAGGATCTCTATCGTCATGCGGACTTCCGGCAGGGTGCAGGGCTCCGCAACGGCGAATCAGGCACCAGTCATTCTCTGACTGCATGCTAGCACATTCGGCAAAGAAAAAAGGGGTGAAATCAATATTGCCCGTTATTCGGCGAATTGACGGGCAGGGTAAAATTGATTGCCAGCGTGTTGATTACTGGCGGAAAAGATCGGCGCGGGTATAAGGTTTCTCCAGGCCCGCGAGGCTGGCAGAGAAGCGCTCCAGAAACTGCTGCGTTGTTGCGACGCGACCGTGACTCATCAATACAAACGGCACTAACAGCGCGGCACCTACCTGCGGCCAGCTGAAGCCTTTTAATGAGGTGCGGCGCTGCGAAATGAGAAACGCGGTGCTCAGCGTAAAGCCCAGCAGCAGACCGGTAGCGACCTCACTTTTAGAGTGAGCGTGGATCATCAGGCGTGAGAAACCGACCATCAGCGGGATCAGATAACCGACGCCAATCGCCGCGATACGCCATACGGCTTCCCAGCGCCCGGAAATCAGCCATAACATGACCGGCCATAGCGTCGCGGACATGGCACTGTGACCGCTGAAACCGGTGAAATTAAACCGGGCGCTGCCAATACCAAATCCCAGAAACAGAATTTTCGAGAGGCTGACGGCCAGGCCAGCCAGGCCAAAAGCCACAATCCAGTAAAAGACCGTAAGACGATTGTCACTCTTCCACGGCAAAATCAGCGCAATAATCACCGCTGTCGGAATCAACAGCATGCTGTCGCCAAAATAGGTCAAAGTCTTCCAGTGCATACCACTCCTGATGCATCATTCGGTCGAAACGTTTGCAGCGCGCGTCGTCAGAACAGCGCGCCGCGCAGGCCATTTTATTTATAGTATGGTGTGACGTTAGTTTATCGGTGAAATGAGTGGCGTCCAAAGGAGAAAGTCTGAAAAGTCGCCGACGCCATTTTTGTGGCATCAAAAGGCCGAAATCCCTATACTTAACGAGAACACACCCTCTCCATTTCGGCCCGTCCGCTGCCCGCGTAATGTGTGACCAGTGGCAGGCTCCAGTTATCAGGTCCTAAAATAGTATGACTGACAAGTCTCATCAGTGCGTGATTGTAGGCATTGCCGGCGCTTCCGCATCCGGTAAAAGTTTAATTGCCAGCACGCTCTATCGTGAAATCCGTGATCAGGTAGGTGACGAGCACATCGGGGTGATCCCGGAAGATGCTTATTACAAAGATCAAAGTCACCTCACCATGGAAGAGAGGGTTAAAACCAATTATGACCATCCGAGTGCGATGGATCATGATTTGCTGTTGCAGCATCTGCAGGCGGTGAAAACCGGACAGGATATTGAGCTGCCGGTTTATAGCTATGTTGAACACACCCGCACCCAGCAGACGCATCACCTGAAGGCCAAAAAGGTCATTATTCTTGAAGGCATTCTGCTGTTGACTGACGCCCGTCTGCGCCAGGAACTCAACTTCTCTATCTTCGTGGACACGCCGCTCGACATCTGTCTGATGCGCCGCATGAAACGTGACGTCAACGAGCGTGGCCGTTCAATGGATTCGGTAATGAGTCAGTATCAGAAGACCGTGCGTCCGATGTTCCTGCAGTTTATCGAGCCATCAAAACAGTACGCCGATATTATTGTGCCGCGCGGCGGAAAAAACCGTATCGCCATCGATATCCTCAAGGCGAAAATCAACCAGTTTTTTGAATAACGCACGTCCGTCCGGACGTGGTGCAGACCGGCGGCAGGCTCGCATGCCGGTTTGCTACACTTATGTCATGGAGTTACCGCAATGAGATTATGCGATCGCGATATCGAGGCCTGGCTGGACACTGGCAAACTGGCCATTGAGCCACGTCCGCCGGTCGAGCGCATTAATGGTGCCACTGTCGATGTGCGTCTGGGTAATCAGTTCCGTACTTTCAGCGGTCATACCGCGGCTTTTATCGACCTGAGCGGCCCGAAACAGGAAGTGAGTGCGGCACTGGACCGGGTGATGAGCGATGAGATCGTGCTGCCGGATGGCGAAGCCTTTTTCCTCCATCCGGGTGAACTGGCGCTGGCGGTGACGCTGGAGTCTGTAACACTGCCTGACGATCTGGTGGGCTGGCTGGATGGCCGCTCCTCGCTGGCGCGCCTCGGGCTGATGGTTCACGTGACGGCTCACCGCATTGATCCAGGCTGGCAGGGTCGTATCGTGCTGGAATTCTACAATTCAGGTAAACTGCCGCTGGCGCTGCGTCCCGGCATGTTAATTGGCGCGCTAAGTTTTGAACCGCTTTCAGGTCCGGCTGCACGTCCCTACAACCGGCGTGAAGATGCAAAATATCGCGGTCAGCAGGGCGCTGATGCCAGCCGTATCGATAAAGACTGATTTGAGGATGTAATGAAAAGAGTGATAACCACGCTGGCCATCCTGTTAGTGGTGGTCGTAACGGGAATGAGCGCGCTGGTGCTGCTGGTCAATCCCAACGACTTTCGTGCCTATATGGTGCAACAGGTCGAACAACGCAGTGGTTATCGCCTTGAAGTCAGCAGCGATCTGCGCTGGCACGTCTGGCCACAGCTCAGTATCCTGGCAGGGCGGATGAGTCTCACCGCGCCGGGTGCCAGCCAGCCGCTGGTCTCGGCAGAAAACATGCGGCTTGATGTCGATCTCTGGCCACTCTTATCCCACCAGCTCAGCGTCAGTCAGGTGCTGCTGAAAAATGCGATCGTGCGGGTCACGCCGGAGAGCAGCGCGCAGCGTGCTAAAAATGCGCCCCAGGGTCCGCGCGATGCGGAGCCAGCCCCGGCGTCCAGCGGCTGGTCATTTGATATTGCAAAGCTGCGGGTAGCCGACAGTCTGCTTATCTGGCAGCAGCCGGGCGGTGACGAATATAATTTCCGCGACCTCAACATCAATATGGATCAGGACGCGAACAAGCTGGCGACCCTGTCGCTGAGCACCAGCCTGATGCGCAATCAGCGCAACGCGACTCTGAATCTCAAAGGCCAGCTCGATGCCGCGCAATATCCCCATCGTCTCAGTGGCCAGCTGCAGCAGCTTGATTACACGCTTTCCGGTGCAGATATCCCGGTTCAGGGAATTAAAGGCTCACTGAGCCTGCAGGGTGAATGGAATGGCGACCGCCAGCAGTTCTCGTTCAGCAATCTGCAGCTCACCGCCAACGACAGTACGCTGACCGGGCAGGGCAGCGGCCAGGTTACTCCGCCACAGCAGCTGGCGCTGGATCTGAAAGCCAGCACGCTGAATCTGGATAATTTACTCACCAGCACGCCGGTCTCTGAAACGCCTGGCGTGCAGCATGCCACTGTGGCCCGTTCGCCGGTGATTGCGGCCCCACGGGAGCGCAGCAACGCCGACTCTCCGCTCAATGAACTGAACCTGGCGCTGAAATTACAGGCGGATAGTGTGGTATGGCGCGGCCTCTCCCTGACCAGCCTTGCGGTAAACGCCAGCAATCAGCAGGGGCTGATGACGCTGAACACGCTCAGCGGCAAACTGGGCAATGGCAGCTTTTCGGTTCCCGGCAGCATCGATATTCGTCAGCCGGAAACACAGGTCAGCCTGAAACCCCAACTCCGGTTGATTGCCATTCAGCCACTGCTTAAAGCGTTTGAACTGCCGGAAAGCCTGCAGGGAAATCTGAGTCTCGACGGCGAGCTGTCGGGCAATACGCTGACGGTTGAGGCGGCGAAGCGCAGCTGGCAGGGCAGGGCAACGATCAGCGCCAGCAACCTGAAGCTGGCACAGCTTAATCTGCAGCAGATGGTGCAGCGTGCCGTGGCTCGGGTCAGCGATAAAGTCAGCAACCAGGACGCCGTCGATGAAGGCATTGAGTCGATCAGTGGTCAGGTCGCGCTGAATAAAGGTGTACTCAGCTTCAGCGATATTAATGGCAATGGTCAGAATCTGGGCCTGCAGGGCGAGGGAAAAGTCGACATGGTGCAGCAACAGCTGGACGTCACGCTGGGACTGAAAATCAGCGGCTGGCGTGGCGACGATGCGCTGGTGAAGACGCTCTCCAGTCAGCCGGTTCCGCTGCGTATGTATGGTGACTGGAACAGCCTGCAATATTCCCTGCCGGTGGATGCCGTGCTGCGTGACCGTCTTCAGAGTGAAGCGAAGTCACGGCTTAATCAGTGGATCGATCGTCAGAAAGAGGGCGAGAATAAAGAGAACCTGAAGAAAATCATGCGCCCGTAGCGGGCGCATGCTGTCAAACAGGGTGACTGATTAAACCTCGTAATCGCTATCAGGCTGCAGCAGAATTTCGACTTTCTGAACCCGATGATTTTCCACCTGCAGGGTTCTCAGCCGGTAATCACCCAGCTGCAACACTTCCCCTTCCTGAGGGATATGCTGCAGCTTATCCATCAGTAAACCTGCCAGCGTATGATAGTCACGCTGCTCGTCCAGCGGCAGTTTCACATAGAGCGCCAGATCTTCCAGTGGCATATGACCGTTGGCAATCCAGTGCCCCTCTCCCTGAATCTGAATATCGTAGCGGGCATCAATCTCTCCCGCCTCATTCGGCAGATTGCCCGCAATGGTCTCCATCACATCGCTCAGGGTTACCACGCCCTCTACTGAACCAAACTCATCCACCACAAAAGCAAAGTGAGTATGGGCCTGCCGGAACTGTTCCAGCGCCTGCAGCAGCGTCAGACGTTCAGGAAAGACCAGCGGCTGCCGAATCAGGGCGCGCAGATCGAGCGAATTATGGTGCAGCGACTGGTGCAGCAGATCGATAACGTGTACCACGCCCAGCGGTTCGCTGGAGTTGTCCGTTATCAGGATGCGCGTGTGCTGATTGCGGTCGAGGCGTGACATGATCTCTGCCGGATCGTCACTGAGGTCGATATGGTCGACGTCATGGCGCGAGGTCATGATGCTGTTGACGTGGCGCTGGCCCATGCCCAGCACCCGGGCAATCATCACCCGTTCCTGACGGTTGAACAGCATGCTGGCGTCGCTGTCAGCAATCAGGGAAGAAGTTTTCGCATCCAGTTCCGCCGGTTCCGCTGCACCCCGCAGCATCCGTAACACCGCTTCCGCCGTGCGCTGGCGCAGCGGGCGACCCGCTGACAGCACACGCCGACGGTTGAAGTGGGCCAGCTGGTTCAGTGCCTCAATGATGACCGAGAAGCCGATAGCCGCGTAGAGATAGCCTTTAGGAATGACAAAGCCAAAGCCCTCCGCCACCAGGCTGAAGCCAATCATCAGCAGGAAGCTTAAACAGAGGATGACAATCGTAGGGTGGTTATTCACAAAGCGGGTCAGCGGCTTGCTGGCAAGCAGCATCAGCAGAATGGCGATGGTGACCGCAATCATCATGACCCGCAATTCATTCACCATGCCGACGGCGGTAATCACCGCATCCAGCGAGAAGATGGCATCCAGCACCACGATTTGCGCCACCACCGGCCAGAATTTAGCGCCGCCTTTTTGTTGACCGGCATCTTCATCATGACCTTCAAGGCGCGCATTCAACTCTGTTGTGGCTTTAAATAGCAGGAAAATCCCGCCTGACAGCAGCAGTAAGTCGCGCGCACTGAAGGGGTGGCCCCCCAGCGTAACCCAGGGTTCTTTGAGCGTAACCAGCCAGGAAAGCGAAGCCAGCAGCAATAAGCGGCACACTAACGCCAGCAGCAGTCCTATGACGCGCGCGCGGTCGCGAAGGGGGCCGGGAAGCTTCTCAACCAGGATGGCGATGAAGATCAGATTGTCGATGCCTAAAACCAGTTCCAGAACGATTAGCGTTACTAATCCCGCCCATAGCGAGGGATCTGCAATTACCTCCAGCATGCCTTGTTCACCTGAATGTCTTAAATTGGGTTTTCTCTGATGATAGTGGAGTGCGAAGCCGCGTACAAATGGCAGGGCAGGGGGGTGGTAACCGGCACAACCCGATATATTGTGCAAAATCTGAACATAACAGTGTGACGCTTTGATTAAATTTGCAGGGTTCAGGGGAGACTATTCTGAGTCATTTTGTCACGGGAAAGCGATATTCACCTGCCGGGCTTATGCGATTTATCTCATCGCGAGTATGGCATTAATCCGAATTGTACAGAAAGGATTGCACTGCCTGTCAGGCATCAATACTAATTGCTGGTAGTCTTTTTCCTAAAATAGTCCAGGGATGGCGGGACCTGCTTGTAAACAAGCCAGTAATAACTAGTATAGCAACAAGTTAGCAAACTCTGCCCCAGAGTCGTAATTTGCGTACCGATTCTACATTAATCGCAATGTAAGGAATCAGTAATTCATCTATGAACACTTGTGTGATGCGTTACGGTTACCTGTTACGGGGAGCAATATGAATGATGACAGCGATATTGGCAGCGACAGCCAAGGGCGGTAGCGTGCCCGAATCGCGTTTTTCGTTGATTTAATGAGCAATGCTGGCGGTGATTAAAGTCAGAGTAATCTGTTGGTATTCATCACAATATTATTGGTGTCATGGTTAAGATCACTGGCGTAAACGCCGCAGGAGCTCCCCTTAGAAACGGCTCAGTCTGGAAAGGTTTCATCGCTTAACGATTAAACGGGCGATAGCCGTTGCGGGTTTAAGGAAATAAAATAAAGAGTTAAATATGCGCGATACAGAATTTACGTTTAAAAGTCTTATTACCAAATTAATGCTGGCATGTTCAGATTTAATTTGTTTCAACGCAGCGTTATTTGTGGCGATGATGCTAATTAATGTTCAGTCAGGTTCGCCGCTGGCAGATATTTCTGAAAAAGAAATGAATTTAAAAATTGCCACACACATTTGTCTGTCGGTAATTTGTATTGGCTGGTTCTGGGTAAGGCTGCGTCACTACACATACCGCAAACCTTTCTGGTTCGAATTAAAAGAAGTTTTTCGTACCATTCTTATATTTTCTGTTATCGACCTGTCGATTACCGCACTGTCGCAGTGGCAGATGTCGCGTTTCGTCTGGTTACTGACCTGGGTACTGGCGCTGATTTTAATTCCGACCTGTCGCGCGCTGGCTAAACGTCTGCTGAATAAAAATGGCTTGTGGAAAAAACAGACCATTATTATCGGCAGCAGCAAAAATGCGCACGAAGCCTGGCAGGCGCTGCAAAGCGAAGAGGTTATGGGTTTTGACGTCATCGCCTTCTATGACGTTGACGGAACCTGTCCGCAGGAGATCATGAACGGTGTTCCGGTTCTGCGCGACGAGCAGGAGCTCTGGAGCCTGACTAACAGCGAAACCCAGTTTATCGTGGCAGTAGAATATGAGCAGAGTCAGTATCGTGATGTGTGGCTGAAATCGCTGGCGATGCACAACTGCCGTTCAGTCTCTGTCATCCCGACGCTGCGTGGTGTACCGCTTTACGGTACTGATATGGCCTATATCTTCAGCCACGAAGTGATGATCCTGCGGGTTCAGAATAACCTGGCAAAACGCACCTCGCGTTTCCTGAAGCGAGCCTTTGATATCGTCGGTGCACTCTCGATTATTCTGATGCTGATGCCGGCGCTGCTGGTCCTGGGCTTCCTGGTTGGCCGTGATGGCGGACCACCGATTTATGGTCACGAACGTGTCGGCATGAATGGCCGTAAATTCAAATGTCTGAAATTCCGTTCGATGGTGATTAATTCAAAAGAAGTGCTGGAAGAAGTGCTTCGTACCGATCCGATTGCGCGAGCGGAATGGGATAAAGATTTCAAACTCAAAAATGATCCACGTATTACTAAAGTGGGCCACTTCATCCGTAAAACAAGCCTCGATGAGTTACCTCAGCTCTGGAACGTGGTGCGCGGTGATATGAGTCTGGTCGGGCCTCGTCCGGTCATTGAAGATGAACTCTGTCGTTATGCTGGTGATGTTGATTATTACCTGATGGCTAAACCAGGCATGACGGGATTGTGGCAGGTCAGCGGTCGTAATGATGTTGACTATGAAACCCGCGTCTATTTCGACTCGTGGTACGTGAAAAACTGGTCACTGTGGAATGACATCGCGATTCTGTTTAAAACAGTGGGCGTGGTGTTGAAACGCGACGGTGCCTATTAATCGTGAGTCGGAATGAGCGTGCTCACGCGCGCTCCGAGGTGTTGTGCCGTTGTCAGGCGTGTCGTTAATAGCGGCCATCATCAGGGATATCGCCGTGCATCTATAGTCCGCTATGATGCAAGGCGTTTCGGGTACACCCTGGTTGATGGCCACTACTTATAACAAGTGGAGCAAGGATAATGAACGACAGGTTCAGAGCTTAAGGCTTAAGTCAGCCAGGATTTACTTTTTGTTGGACGCTTACACAGCGGCGGTTTCGCCTCTATCAATAAATAACTGATAGCGAAGATCTAAATGATTACAATCAAAATGAAATTGATACCTTTGCTGGTATCCGCCACATTCCTTGTCGGGTGTACAGTCGAACCCGGTTCTCGTCTTTCTACATCAGGAAAAGATGTTATTGAGCAACAGGATAGCAACTTTGACATCGATAAATATGTCAACGTCTTCCCGTTAACGCCTTCACTGGTTGAGAAAATGCGTCCTAAGCCTCTGGTGGCTCAGGCGAACCCTTCACTGCAGAACGAAATTCAGAACTACGAATACCGTATCGGTGTGGGCGATGTCCTGACCGTGACGGTCTGGGATCACCCGGAACTGACGACCCCTGCGGGTCAGTACCGTAGCGCCAGCGACACCGGTAACTGGGTGCATTCTGACGGCACTATCTTCTATCCCTACATTGGCCGTGTGCGTGTAGCGGGCCGTACTGTTGGCGAAGTGCGTAACGAAGTGGCACGCCGCCTGGCACAGTACATTGAAAGCCCACAGGTTGATGTGAGCATCGCCTCGTTCAAATCACAGAAAACCTATGTCACCGGTTCGGTAACGACCTCAGGTCAGCAGCCAATCACTAACGTGCCATTGACGATTCTGGACGCAATTAACGCCGCTGGCGGCCTGGCCGCTGATGCTGACTGGCGTAACGTCGTGCTGACGCACAACGGTCGTGAACAGCGCGTCTCGCTACAGGCACTGATGCAGAATGGCGACCTGAGCCAGAACCACCTCCTCTATCCGGGCGATATCCTTTACGTTCCGCGTAACGATGATCTGAAAATCTTCGTGATGGGTGAAGTGAAGCAGCAGGCGACCCTGAAAATGGACCGTAGCGGCATGACGCTGGCGGAAGCGCTGGGCAACGCGGCCGGGATGGATCAAACCACCTCTGACGCCACCGGCGTCTTCGTTATCCGTCCACTGCGCGGCACCGATCGCAATAAGATTGCCAACATCTATCAGTTGAACACCAAAGATGCGGCATCCATGGTGATGGGAACCGAATTCCAGCTTCAGCCATATGACATTGTCTATGTCACTTCAACGCCGCTGACGCGCTGGAACCGTGTGATCTCGCAATTACTGCCAACCATTGCGGGTATCAACGATGTGAGCGAGAGCGCACTGCGTATCCGCAACTGGTCGAACTAAGGTCTGACCATGATTACGTCCGTGTTAGTCGTTTGCGTTGGCAACATCTGCCGCTCTCCGACCGGAGAGCGCCTGTTTAAACGTGCGCTGCCCGATTTAGATGTTCGCTCTGCCGGCCTGGGGGCCCTTGTCGGCCACCCGGCCGACAAAATGGCATCTTCCGTTGCCGAAGCGCAGGGTCTGTCGCTGGAAGGCCATCAGGCACAGCAGTTGACGGCCGAAATGTGCCGCAACACTGACCTGATTCTGGTCATGGAGAAGCGACATATTGAACAGGTGAATCGCATCGACCCCGCCGCACGTGGCAAAACCATGTTGCTTGGGCACTGGCTCAATCAGAAAGAAATTGCGGATCCGTACCGAAAAAGCCGTGAGGCCTTTGAAGAGATTTACGGATTACTGGAAAACGCTACCCAGAAATGGGTCAACGTATTAAGCCGATAGTTGGGATTATCCATGAATATAAAAAATAAGGTCAGAACCGCGCCGGGAGAGGAGTCGAATGGATGGGATCTGGCGCATCTTGTGGGACAGCTAATTGACCATCGCTGGATCATTGTTGCCGTTACTGCTTTTTTCATGCTGGCGGGAACACTCTACACACTGTTTGCGACACCGATTTATAGCGCCGATGCGTTAGTTCAGGTTGAGCAGAAGAATGCCAGCACCGTTCTTAACGAAATCGACAGCATTCTGCCACCGACGCCTGCCTCTGATACGGAAATCGAGATTCTGGAATCCCGTATGGTCATCGGCAAAACCGTTGACGATCTGGGTCTGGATACCGTGGTTGAGCAGAACTACTTCCCGGTTATCGGCAAGGGTCTGTCGCGCCTGATGGGCAACAAACCGGCCAGTATCGCGATTTCGCGTCTGGAAATCCCACGCACTATCGACAAACGTAACGTTGAACTGGAAGTGACCGGTCCGGATAGCTACACCGTCTCGAAAGATGGCGATGAGCTGTTCAAAGGTAAAGTCGGCCAGCTGGAGTCGCACGGCGATATCAGCATGCTGGTGAGCGAGATTCACGCCGATGAAGGCACCAGCTTCACCGTGACCAAGCTGAATGACCTGCAGGCGATCCGTTCTGTGCTCTCTAACCTGACCGTGGCAGACAAAGGTAAAGATACCGGCGTGCTGGGTCTGGAATATCTGGGTGAAGATCCGGAGCAGATCAGCAAAGTGCTGAACCAGATCGTGAACAACTATCTGTTACAGAACGTTGAACGCAAGTCAGAGCAGGCCGAGAAAAGCCTGGAGTTCTTACGCACTCAGCTGCCTGCCGTTCGCAGCAAGCTGGATGAAGCGGAAAACAAGCTGAACACCTTCCGTCGTCAGAACGAATCTGTTGACCTGTCACTGGAAGCGAAATCTGCCCTGGACTCCTCTGTCAGCGTGCAGAGTCAGCTGAACGAACTGACCTTCCGTGAAGCAGAAGTCTCTCAGCTCTTTACCAAAGATCACCCGACTTACCGCGCGCTGCTGGAAAAACGCAAAACGCTGGAAGGTGAGCAGGCTCAGCTGAACAAGAAAATTTCTGGTATGCCACAGACTCAGCAGGAAATCCTGCGTCTGACCCGTGACGTTCAGTCTGGTCAGGAGATCTACATGCAGCTGCTGAATCGTCAGCAGGAGCTGGGCATCAGTAAAGCCAGCACCGTAGGTGATGTCCGCATCATCGACAACGCGCAGACGGCTAACGCGCCGGTTGCACCGAAGAAGATGCTGATCATTGCCGCAAGCCTGATTCTGGGTCTGTTCGTGTCAGTGGGTCTGGTTCTGCTGAAAGCGCTGCTGCATCACGGCATCGAGAACCCGGATCAGCTGGAAGAGCTGGGTATGAATGTCTATGCCAGCGTTCCCCTGTCTGACTGGCAGCGTAAGAAAGATACCGAAGCACTGGCGCGTCGTGGCAGCAAGGTGAAAACCGATCCGCACGAAACGCTGCTGGCGCTGGGTAATCCGACTGACCTCTCCATCGAAGCGATTCGTAGCCTGCGTACCAGCCTGCACTTCGCCATGATGGAAGCTAAAAACAACATCCTGATGATCACCGGTGCCAGCCCGGGTATTGGTAAAACCTTTATCTGTGCCAACCTGGCCACCCTGATTGCCAAAGCAGGCCAGCGTGTCCTGTTCATCGATGGTGACATGCGTCGTGGTTATACCCACGAACTGCTGGGCGCGGATAACAAATCTGGCCTGTCCAACGTGCTGTCCGGTAAAACCGAATTCAGCCCGGCGCTGATTCAGCAGGGCGTGTACGGTTTCGATTTCCTGCCACGTGGTCAGGTTCCGCCGAACCCGTCTGAGCTGCTGATGCATCGTCGCATGGGTGAGCTGCTGGATTGGGCGAGCAAGAACTACGACCTGGTGTTAATCGATACGCCGCCAATCCTGGCCGTCACCGATGCGTCAATTATCGGTAAGCTGGCCGGCACCTCACTGATGGTGGCGCGTTTCGAAGCCAACACCACCAAAGAAGTGGACGTCAGTTTCAAACGCTTTGCCCAGAACGGTATTGAGATTAAAGGTGTGATCCTCAACGCCGTGGTACGTAAAGCCGCGAATGCCTACGGTTATGGCTATGACTACTACGCCTATGACTACGGTAAGACCAACAAAAGCTGATCATTGAGTAACAACGAGGGGGCGGTCTGACCGCCCCTTTTTATCGTCCCTTTGAATGACGACACGCATCAATTTACACAGGTTATTCTGTCCAAACCCACAAAAGCGATACCTCTATAAATCGCATGGCGAGCGTCACTCAACAGAATTCATGACCAGCATGGCATCGCCTGCACGCATCGCCGCTGTCAGGCTCGCTGAAAAGCCAGCCGGGAAGCGAAGCGTCATTATTGCTGGCATGAGAACTTGTGGAATTAAGGAATCACACCATGGCTCCCTATTGGTATGTATCAGGCTTTTTGCTGCTGCTTTCGCTGTTTGAAATAGCGCTAAAAAAAGACGAACGCACAAATCATATTTTGACCTGGCTGCTCTGTTTTGCTGCCGTTTTGCTGATTATCTTCGGGGGAATACGCGGTCTCGGCACCGGCATGGATGATTTTCAGTACCGGAGCTTCTTTGAGGACTTTGTAAGACGCATTGAAATTAACGGCTTCTTTAAAACCGTTGCGTTTTTCCGTTACGAACCGCTGATTTTTGCGATGGCCTGGCTCACCAGTCTGGTTTCGCACAATGCCAGCATCTTCCTGTTTGTTTTCTGTGCCACGGCTGTTTCCATCAATACCTGGTTTTTCAGGAAGATGTCACCCTATCCGGTGCTGGCACTGGTGCTCTATTCGGCCCACATCTTTATCAACAAAGACATTAACCAGATTCGCTTTGGCCTCAGTTCGGCGCTGTTCCTGGGCGTCCTGTGGTCGATCTATCTCAAGCGCTACTGGTGGGCGTTTACCTTCTTCATTCTGTCGTTCACGAGTCACAACACCGGTGTCATGGTCGTCACGCTGATACCGTTCCTGTTTATTCGTGACTGGCGCTGGTGGCCGGTCATTATCATCGTTGCCAGTCTGCCGCTGTCTGTAGTGGGCGGTTCCAGCTTCATTGCTCTGATTGCCGGTCATCTGGGATCGCTGGGGGAGAGGGCATCGGGCTACAACAATGACCCGTCCTATGCCATGGGTGGCAGCATCCTGGCCGTGTCGAACCTGAAGAACATTATGCTGGTGTTCGTCTTCTTCTACTTCATGCTGACCGACGAGCTGAAGCGCGAAAACTACGCCCAGTATCGCCTTAACTACCTGCTGATTCTGAGCTTTGCTATCGGCGGTGCGATCAGGATCTTCCTGTACAACTTCCCGTCAGGTTCGCGTCTGTCCAACTATCTGCAACAGGTCGAGCCGATCATCCTGACTTCGCTGATTTACCAGGCCAGACGATCGTGGAAGCCCGCGCTTTACGCCATGCTGGTCTTCTTCCTGCTCTATTACCTTTACTACAACACCATTTCGACCAAGCAGGCGGTTACCGGCTATGAAGTGGCGCGTGAGTTTTGGCTGGTCCACTAATTAACCCATCGATCGCCCCTGCGTGAAGAGATTCACGCAGGGGCGATCGACGGTAAGCACACCGATTTTTTGTCGACCCTTGTCGATTGAACGGATTATTTTTGAACTATTTTAATGAGGTGCTGGCAATGAAGGACATTCGTTTCTCCATCGTAATTCCGGCTTATAACGCGTCAGAATCGATTGTCACGACGCTGGATTGCGTTAAAGCACAAACGTATCGTAATTTCGAAGTCATCATCGTGGATGATAAATCTGCGGATGCCGCCGCGCTGGCGGAGGTGGTTCGCAGCGACCGCTACCAGGATCTCGACATCAATCTGGTGCTCTCTGAGGTTAAGCTCAACGGGGCCGGTGCGCGTAACAAAGGCATTGAGCTGGCGACCGGTGACTATGTCAGCTTCCTTGACGCCGATGATGAGTGGGCGGCAGATAAACTGCAGCAGGTGAGTGAAAAAATTACTCAGCTGGAAGCCCAGGGCAAACAGAACTTCGTCATTTTCAGCCAGGTGAACATTTATCAGGACGGCACGTTCCTGAAAGTGATGCCAATGCAGCCACCGGGCAAAAATGAAACCGTCGCCGAGTATCTGTTCGGCTGCTACGGCTTTATCCAGACCAGCACCATTGTGCTGAAGCGCGAAGATGCGGCGAAGATTCAGTTCGATACCCGTTACATCCGTCATCAGGATTATGATTTTTGCATTCGTGCCGACCGCATGGGCTATGACTTTGTGATGATCGCCGCACCGCTGGCGAACTACCACCTGGTCACTAAGTTTGGCTCAAAACATAAAGGCGAATCGGTGAACTACTCGATGTTCTGGCTTGATAGCATGAAGCCGCATCTTACCCCGCGTGATATCCACACCTACAAAGCCTTTAAGCTGCCGCTGCGCTACAAAATGGATGGCAAGTCGCTGATGGCGAGCCTGAGCTTTGCGCGCTACTTCTTCCTCACCAACAAAGACAACCGTGCTTATTTTATGAACCGGGTTAAAGACAAGGTCAAAGCACGTTTCGGCGGTGAGAAAGCACTCTCCTGACGCGCGCCGCGCCTCGTTCTGCTCCTGACGCCAGGAGCACCTCTCTTTTCGTTTAATTCAGGGTTGAAGATGAATACTTCTGTTGGAACCGTTGGCATTGTCATGCCTATGTATAATGCACGTCAGACGGTATTACGCGCTGTGCAATCGGTTATCAATCAGCACTATACCGACTGGCACCTCTATCTGGTCAACGATAAGTCCACGGATGACTCGCTGGAATTTGTGCGTGAGCATTGTCAGGATCCGCGCATTACCATTCTGGATAATGCGGTCAATATGGGCGCAGCAGAGACCCGCAACGTCGGACTGCGCGCGGCGACTGAAGAGATTATCGCTTTTCTCGACAGCGACGATGAATGGCATGCCGATAAGCTGAGCCAGCAGGTTGCGGCCATCGCGGCCGGTGATGATTTTGTGATTACCGAATATCACTATAAAACCCGCAAGGCCGAGCACGACATTACCTACAGCAAACCGTACCTGCAGCAGGAAAACTTTGTGAAGAAGCAGTATCGCGTCTGCTTTTCTTCCGTCTGTTTCCGCCGTCCACCGCAGGGGCTTTTCTTCCAGCGCAAAGGCCACGAAGATTTCCTGTTTTTGTATGAATTATTCACCCGCTATAAGCAGGCACGCGTAATTCAGACGATTCTGGTCAACTATTACGAATTAGGCGATTCCCTTTCACGTAATAAGAACAAAGCTGCCCAGTGGCACCTTGAATTATTAAGAATTATCTATAAAAACAATCCTTTAAAAATCTATTACTATTACGCCTGGTATATGGTGAATGGTGTGCTGTTTACCCTTAAGCATCGTTAAGCCTGTCGGCAGGATTGTCTTTAAAATTTGAGGTGGATAGCGTTTCATGAAAAAAATTGTCCTGGTGATCAAAGATGCTTATTCGTATGCGGGCACCGAGAACATCTGTAACTTTATGTCAGAGTGTCTTGGCGAAACGCATGACGTCACCATCTACTCGCTGGAAGGCAGCGGTAAAACCTTTTATCCGTTTGAGCATGTCAGAGAGATCGTCAGCTTCGAAGGGCAGAGCAACCCGATTAAAAGCGCGGTAGCCCGCATCAACGAAGAGGGTTTCGACACCGTTTTCCTGATCAGCATGGGTCGCCTGAGCGTGATGTTCGCCTTCTGGAATCTGCTGGCCATGAAGAAGAAGCGGGGCAAAGTCTACGCCTGCGAACATATCGCCATTAACTCCTTCAGCAAACCAATCAAGTTCCTCAAGTTTCTGCTGCTGCGCTACTACGACCGCGTGATTGTTCTGACCGAAAAAGATCATCAGGTGTTCAGCCGCTGGCGCATTCCCAGCAAGTCAATCCCCAACCCGGTGGTATACAAAGGCTATCAGCGTCAGACCCGTCATCGTCAGGCGCTGGCGGTGGGCCGTCTGGATAACCAGAAGGGTTTTGATTTGCTGCTGGATATCTGGCGCGACTTCGCCCGCACTCATGCTGACTGGACGCTGGTGATTGCCGGTGACGGCGAACTGCGTCAGCAGCTGCATGATCAGGCGGCCGTGCTGGGCATTACCGACAGCGTGAAGTTTGTCGGCAAGGTCAGCAATATCAATGACTACTATCGCGACAGCGACATGGCGCTGATGACGTCGCGCTATGAGGGCTTGCCACTGGTGCTGCTGGAAGCAAAATCCTGGTCACTGCCGGTGGTGGCGTATGACTGCCCGACCGGGCCACAGGAGATCATCAACCACAGTGAAGATGGGTTCCTGGTGCCGATGAATGACAAAGCCACGTTTCTGGCCCGAATGGAGCAGCTTGCCAGCGATGACGCGCTGTTCTATGCCATGAGCGAAAAAACGAAACAAACCGCGCTGAAATTCGACGGTAACCAGATTAAGCAAAGCTGGCTGTCATTGGTTTAACCGGAGCTGGAAAAGCTCACTTGCGACGTGCCTCAGGGACACCGCCATGGCCAATGGCCTTATTGACTACGGGAATTGATGCATGAAAAGAAGAGAAGTTTTACAGACCGCCGCCTCCGCTCTGGTGGGGGCTCTCTCCGTGAGCACCTTTTCCAGCTACGCTGCAAAAAGTAACGGCATTGCCCTGAAGCCGGTTGATGCGGCGGCTATCCCTAAAGGCGACGTGCCTATCCTGACGCCTGAGAATGTCTACGCCATGCCGCCGCAGTTCTGGCAGGGCTTCGAGGGCAAACTCTGGATTGGTAAAGCGGGTGTGGATGCCAGCAAACCGGGTAATCAAATCCCGGTCTTCCTGCGTGATGCCAGCGGTAAAGTGTCTGAGATTGCTCAGCCTATCACGCTGAACAAGGGCAACTTTGCCCAGTTTATTCAGGACAACGCTGCACTGATTGCCGATCCTTCGCATTCGATGACGGTCGAGGACAACAACGGTCAGACCCTGTTTAACATCGCCGATGTCAGCCGTCCGGGCGCCGCCGATTTCAGTCAGCGTCTGGCGCAGCCGGCGGGTTATCAGCTGATTGGTGAGATCCCGTCCGTGGCGGAGTTACGCAAAACCCGCCCGCTGTTTGAAGGGGCCAAGGTTAAGCTGAAAAGCTGGCATGAAGGACGGGAAGTGGGCGGCGGCGAGTTTGTCGGCAGCTTCCAGACCGTTCCGAATGATGGCGGCGTAAATTTTGCCGGTGAGGGTTTCTCCTGGCGTCGCGTTGTCGATGATTTTAACCGCCTGACGCTGTTTGATTTCGGTGCGATTGCCGATGGTCAGACCGATACGGCACCCGCCATTATGGCGATGTTCAACTGGTCGCAGCAGGCTAACCAGCAGATCTGCGTCCAGTTTCCGGCCGGTACCTTCATGGTTTCCGCCTGTAACCTGGGCGACAAGTATCTCAACTTCTTCCGCATGTCCGGTGCGATGGTGAACTTCGGCTACTTCCCGGCGACCACGATCGTCTCGGATGGTAAGTCAGAGTTCGTCTTCCAGATGAACGCCCGTCGTGTCGAGCTTTCCAACCTGAATTTCAACGGCAACAGTGATAAGAGTCCGAACCAGCAGGGCTTTTTCCATAACAACTGTCCTGGCGGACAATATTTCCGGGGTGCCTGCCTGCGCTTTAACGCTGTTGGCGGCACGGCCATCAGCCTGCAGGATACCCTCGATTGTAAAATCGACCAGTGGTACGCCTCACGCTGCAGCGGCGATGTGATTAAATCGGGCTGGTCAGGTCAGAAGCAGGGCAAATGGGACCACAGTACCGCGATTGAGCTGTCAAACTTCAATGCGCAGTACTGCCGTGGCGGCAAAGTGCTTAACCTGCCGCGCTGCGGCCAGTCGATTATCCATAATGGCTGGATTGAACACTGTGATAATCCGGGCGACCTCTCTAACGGTCAGTGGATCGTTGATGCGCTGAGCCTGGAGGATTGTAAGAATCCGCTGATCGCGCACAACACCCGTCTGAATATGCGTCAGACCAGCCTGCAGTCGGGCAGCTGGATCGACAACTCCATGCAGGGCGACCGTCTGCTCAGCATCTGGGAGATGGGATCGACGCGCGTCGAGTCTTACGGCGTCGCGCTGGATGGCAGCCTGAAGTACAACTACATCACCTCGCGCTGGCGCTTAGAGAACAACACAAATCAGGAGACCTGGTTTGATCTCGGCAGCCTTTACTCACCAACAGTAGGTGATTCGTGGGAGATCGAAATCTTTGGTCAGTCGCAGTTCAGTAATGGCAGTGGTGATAAGCCGCTGATGAACCTGATTGGTGACAAGACCACTGGCGGTCGCGCAGTGATCCACGTGCAGCGTAAGAAAGACCTGTCGGAAGCGAGCTGGTCGGCCGAAGGCAGCAGCCCGATTGTGGATGTGCGCTATGTGGCAGAGCATGACACCGATGTCCATCTCTACGTCAAACTGGCGGGCTGGACGCCGTCAGCTGCTGTGCTGGTGAAAACTACCGGTAAAGATCGCTTTGTGACCGGTCGCTGTGCGCGGGTCAATGCGGTCATGGAGAAGGGCAATCCACCGTCAGGCGACGCGACGAAACGCGCGCCGCAGCGTTTCAGCCTGCATAACGGCAAAGCGGGCGTGGGGGCCAACGAGCAGGGCGATCTGCTGATGGCTTCCCGTCCGCTCTCCGCCGATCAGGTCGATACCAGTAAGCCGGAAGGCTTTGTTTCCGTGGTGATCAACGGCAAACAGGTTGCGCTGCCTTACTTCGCGATTAAGTCTTAACCCCCTTGTTTCAGGGCCGCCACAATGGAGGCGGCCGGTTTAACAGGAGCAGTACCTTTGGGTGCGTTATCCCGTAAAGCATTACTTTAAACAGAGTTCATTTTGCCCATTTCGGATCTGGGCGGCTTACAGAATTAAAAAAAATTCATTCGGAGTTGTTATGAAAATTTTATTGGTGGGTAACCATACGTGTGGGAATCGCGGGGATGGCGCGATTCTTCGTGGACTGATCGATTCAATGAAGTCTGCACGCAGTGATTTAGACATTGATGTTATTAGCCGTTATCCAACCAGCTCCGGTTATCTGCTCCAGCAGGATATTCAGCAGGATGCGCTGTATCTGCACAACAGCAAATCAGGTAAAGGTCTGGTCGGTTCGTTTAAGCGTAAAGTGGCGAACCGTCTGATGCCCGATATCATGATGGCACATCTGGGCAAGGGCGGGATCTTTAAGTCATTCTCTGTGCCGCCGCACCTGAAGGCCTTTACCGAAAGCCTGGCAAAATATGATGCGATTATTCAGGTTGGCGGATCCTTCTTCGTCGATCTCTATGGCGTGACTCAGTTTGATCATGCGCTCTGTGCGCTGATGGCGAAAAAGCCGATCTACCTGATCGGCCACTCAGTGGGACCTTTCCAGAACCCGCGTGTCAATGCGCTGGCGAACTTTGTCTTTGATCGGGTCGACAGCCTGGTACTGCGTGAATCAGTCAGCCTTGATCTGATGAAGCGCGACGGCGTGACCAGCTCTAAAGTGGCGTCCGGTGTGGATACTGCATTCCTGGTACGTGCGCGTGAAGTTGAAAATCCGAGCCACAACCTGCGCTACTGGCAGGGCATTATCGATGGCCGTAAAACCATCGCGATCACCGTGCGTGAACTGGCACCGTTTGATAAACGTCTGGGCGTGACGCAGAAAGAGTATGAAGCAGCCTTTGGCCGGGTAATCAATGCGATGATTGCCGAAGGCTATCAGGTTGTGGCGTTCTCCACCTGTACCGGCATCGACAGCTATGCCAAAGATGACCGCATGGTGGCGCTGACGCTGCGTGACCACGTGGCGCAGCCAGAACATTACCATGTCATCATGGACGAGTTTAACGACCTGGAACTGGGCATCCTGCTGAGTCACTGCCATCTGACCATCGGTACCCGCCTGCACTCGGCGATTATCTCCATGAACTTTGGCACCCCGGCTGTGGCGATCAACTATGAGCACAAGTCGATGGGTGTGATGAACCAGCTTGGTCTGCCGCAGATGGCAACCGATGTAAAAAGCCTGATGGACGGCTCGCTGATCGACAAGGTGAAAACCGTTCTTGCCGACTACGACAACATCAAGCTTAAGGTCGACACGGCCGTTGCGAATGAAAGGGAAATTGGCAACCGGATCACTGAAGAGATTCTCAAAGTATTAGGGTAATGTGATGAAACTGACTTTTTTCACCATGCGTTTCCCGGTTGCCTCTGAGACATTCGTACTAAATCAGGTGACCCATTTTATTGATGCCGGTTACGAGGTGGAGATTATTTCAGTCTTTCCCGGCGATTTAGTGAACCGGCATGCGGCGTTTGATGAGTATGGTCTGGCGGCGAAGACCCACTATCTGCTGCCGGAAGAGAAGATCTCAATTGTCGATAAGCTCAACCAGCGTATCAAGCTGGTGCTGCCAAAAGTGACGAAGCCGTCGCTGCTGCGTTCGCTGAATGTGCGCCGTTATGGCGCGCAGTCCAGCAAACTGCTGCTGCCGTCGATTGTAGCGAATGCTAAGCAGACCTTTACCGCAGATGTGTTTCTGGTGCATTTCGGCTATGCCGGTGCCCTGGCTAACAAGCTGCGTGAACTGGGTGTGCTTAAGGGTAAACAGGCGACCGTGTTTCATGGCGCTGATATTTCCCGTCGTCACATTCTGGAAGAGCACAAACTCGACTACGTGAATCTGTTCCGCCAGAGTGAGCTGATGCTGCCTATCAGCCATCTGTGGGAGAACAAGCTGATTGAAATGGGCTGCCCGCCGGAGAAAATTCACGTGACGCGTATGGGCATTGAGCCGGAGAAGTTTAACTTCCAGCCGCGCCAGGCGTTCCATACGCCGCTGCGTATCGTTTCGGTGGCGCGTCTGACTGAGAAAAAAGGGCTGGATGTGGCGGTGAAAGCCAGCGCCATCCTGAAGCAGCGTGGCGGTCAGTTTCAGTACACCATTATCGGCAACGGCGATCAGGATGAGATGATGCGTGATTTCATCGCCCGCGAGGGGATGGAAGATTGTGTCAGCATGCCGGGCTTTAAGCCGCAGGAGGAGATCCGTCGTGCGCTGAGCGAGGCTGACATCTTCCTACTGCCGTCCAAAACTGCCGCAGATGGCGATATGGAAGGGATCCCGGTCGCCCTGATGGAGGCGATGGCGGTCGGCCTGCCGGTGGTCTCTACATTCCACAGCGGCATTCCGGAGCTGATTGAGAATAATGTTTCTGGCTGGCTGGTGGAAGAGGACGATCCTGAAGCACTGGCGGAGACGCTGCTGAAACTGTCTCAGGGTGAAGTGGATGTGGCGCCGGTAGTCGCAGCCGCACGTCACAAAGTTGAGACTGAATTTAATCAGCATATCGCCTATGGCGAACTGGCACAGATTCTGGAGCGACTGGTGTGAGTGGATTTAAGTCACAGGCGATTTGGCTGTTTGGCAGTACCTGCTTTTCCGCGGTGCTGCAGGTTGCACAGCTGAGCTTTCTTGCCCGCAAACTGGAAACCCACGAGCTGGGGCTGTTAGCCATCATCAATGCCATCCTGGCGGTGGCGGGTGTGCTGCAGGATATGGGGATGAGCAGTTATCTGGTGCATCGCCAGAACATTACCCGTCGTGAGCAGAGCACCATCTATTGGGTGAACGTCTCTCTCAGCCTGTGTACCGGGTTGATCATGTTGCTGATCGCCTTCCCGGTCTCCTGGTTCTATCACCTGCCGGAGCTGACCGGGCTGATCATGCTGACCAGCCTGAACTTCCTGGTGCTGGGTCATCTGTCGCAGTATCAGGCGCACTACATCAAAACCAAGCGGATGGTCTCGCTGGCGAAGATTGAAATGGGTACCAAGCTGTTTGCCTTCCTCTGTGTGGTCGCGATGCTGGAGTTCACGTCGCTGACGGTGGCCGCAGCGATTCTGGGTCTGTTCATCAACGCCTTTACCCGCATCCTCTGTATGATTGCGCTGGGTGAGAAGTCATGGCGTCCGACCTGGGAGTTCGACAAAGCGACCTTCTTCGGCGCAATTCGCTACGGCAGCTATCAGCTCGGTTCGCAGACCATTAATCAGCTGCGTACCCAGGCCGATGCGCTGGTGGTCGGTAAAGTCATGGGCGCAGAGATGCTGGGCGTTTACTCACTGGCGAAAGAGCTGGTGCTGCAACCGCTGAAGCTGGTCACGCCGGTGATTAACCGTCTGGCACTGCCGCGCTTTGCTGAGAAACAGCACGATGCCGAGCAACTGAAAAAGCTGTTCCTGAAAGGTACGCTGGGGATCATGCTGTTCAGCAGCGCCATGTATCTGGCTATTGGTATCTTCTCGCCGGTTATCGTGCGTGTGCTTTATGGCGCGTCACATGAGCAGGTCTATCACCTGATCCCGCTGATGCTGCTGTTTGGCATGCTGCGGCCAATGGGCGGACTGACCGGGGCGATTTCGCAGGCCAACGGACGCACTAACGTGGAGTTCTACTGGAACATCGTGGCGAGTATTGTGGTTCTGGCGGTGCTGGCGACCACCTTTATCTGGCCAAACGTGCTCTACGTCGCACTGACGCTTTCTATCTCGCAGATCCTGATCTCGGCACTGGCGCATCCGTTCTTCATCAGGCCGGTGATTGGCATTCGGTTTATCCCGTATGCCCGGCAGTGGGTGGCAGTTTCGGTGGTATTTGTTGGCGTGATGATGCTGGTAAATCACTTTAATCTGTTCGTGATGCCAGAGTGGTTTGAAGGCTGGCTGTAATCACCACACAGATATATCAACGGGCGGCCTCAGGGTCGCCCGTTTTCATTTATGGCTGGTCTCAGCCCTGCAACGAAGAGTGCTCCGGAACACAGTGGCAATATTCGATTACTGATTGTCTTTGTTCAGTTTATGGTGTCGCTGGCAATGGGCAAAATGCCGAATTTCCAAGTTATGACAGAGAGTTACTGTCCGCTTTTCAGATAAAGATTATACTTGCTCTTCCGGCCGATCCTGCATAATCGACCCACATCTTCATTTTATTAAACGGAATAAATATGACCAAGCTTAAAGCAGTAATCCCGGTTGCGGGCCTCGGTATGCATATGCTCCCTGCGACTAAAGCCATTCCGAAAGAGATGCTGCCTGTCGTCGACAAACCGATGATCCAGTACATCATTGACGAGTGTGTTGCCGCAGGTATTAAAGAGATTGTGCTGGTCACGCATGCATCGAAAAATGCCGTTGAAAACCACTTCGACACCACCTATGAGCTGGAAGCACTGCTTGAAGCGCGCGTGAAGCGTCAGCTGCTGAGCGAAGTGCAGTCTATCTGCCCGCCAGGCGTCACCATCATGAACGTGCGCCAGGCGCAGCCGCTGGGTCTGGGGCACTCCATTCTCTGTGCCCGTCCGATGATCGGTGATAACCCGTTCGTGGTGGTGCTGCCGGACGTCCTGCTGGATGACTCTACCGCTGACCACATGCGTTATAACCTCGCAGCGATGGTTGCCCGTTTTGAAGAGACCGGCCACAGCCAGGTCCTGGCGCAGCACATGCCAGCGTCCGATCTCTCTGAGTACTCTGTGATCACCACGGAAGAGCCGATCGATCATCCAGGCGACATCAGCACCATCACCGATTTCGTTGAGAAGCCTGAAGATACTGCCGGACTGAGCTCTGACCTGGCTGCGGTAGGCCGCTATGTGCTTTCTGCTGATATCTGGGCAGAACTGGAGCGCACTGAGCCAGGCGCGTGGGGCCGTATCCAGCTGACCGATGCGATCGCCAGCCTGAGCAAGCACAAAACGGTTGATGTCTCTCTGCTGACTGGTCACAGTTTCGACTGCGGTCGTAAACTGGGTTACATGCAGGCGTTCGTCTCTTACGGACTGCGCAACAACGCGCAGGGTCGCGATTTCCGCGAAGCTATCCAGACAATTCTCGCAAAACAAAAGTAATTAATTGCCGCGTCCTGCGCGGCAGATTGAAAGGAGCTCACATGGCAATTTTAGTAACGGGTGGAGCAGGCTATATCGGCTCCCATACGGTACTGGCGCTGTTGCAGCGCGGTGATGATGTTGTGGTTCTGGATAACCTCTGCAATGCCTCACGTGAAGCGATTAACCGCGTAGAGAAACTGGCGGGTAAAAAGGCGACCTTCGTTGAAGGCGATATCCGTGACCGTGCCTGTCTGCGTGACCTGTTCGCATCCAACAGCATTTCCGCTGTGATCCACTTCGCCGCACTTAAAGCCGTGGGTGAATCTACCCGCATGCCGCTGGAGTACTACGAGAACAACGTCGCGGGCACCGTGGTGCTGCTGGAAGAGATGCGTAATGCCGGCGTCTGGAACTTTATCTTCAGCTCATCAGCCACCGTCTATGGCGCAGATGCACCGGTTCCTTACGTTGAGAGTACGCCAATTGGCGGCACCACCAGTCCGTACGGCACCTCAAAGCTGATGACCGAATTCGTCATGCGCGACTTCGCCAAAGCAGAACCGAAGTTTAAGGCGATTGCCCTGCGTTACTTCAATCCGGTTGGCGCGCACGAGTCTGGCGAAATCGGTGAAGACCCGACCGGCATCCCGAATAACCTGCTGCCGTACATCGCGCAGGTCGCGATTGGTCGTCTGGAGAAGCTGGGTGTGTTTGGCGGCGATTATGATACGCCAGACGGTACCTGTCTGCGTGACTACATCCATGTGGTAGACCTGGCGGAAGGCCACCTGAAAGCGCTGGACCACCTGAACAAAGTTGAAGGCTACACCGCCTTTAACCTGGGCGGCGGTAAAGGCTTCTCCGTGCTGGAGATGATCAAAGCGTTCGAGAAGGCTTCCGGCAAGGCGATTCCGTTTGAAATCAAGCCACGCCGTGACGGCGACCTGCCTGCGTTCTGGGCCGATGCGTCACTGGCAAACAGTGAGCTCGACTGGCGCGTGACGCGCGGCATCGATGAGATGATGCGCGATACGTGGAACTGGCAGAGTAAGAACCCGGATGGGTTTCGGTAGTTGAAAAGAAAGGCGAACTCAGGTTCGCCTTTCTTATATTTGATTTGAATTATCTTACCAGTCCTTTCCCACAATTCTGATTGCATCATCCTGACGCATCAGCAACCATCCCCTACGCCAGAAAAGTGTTCATTAGTTGAACTAACACCTGCGACCTATACGCATTTTGTTCGTAATAGCTATACCTGAGTGATAGAATTTACGATGGTTGAATGATAAACCCACTTAAATAATTTCATTAATAAAGTGATATCAATCAATCGAATGCTGAACATCTGTCGAGTTCATGTTGTCAGCACACTCATTCGGTCAAAGATAATCAGCATCGTGGGAGCTGTAACCCAGGGGCGGTAGCGTGCTCTGAAAACGCCTATGATTGTCTGTTTTTTATTCAGGCGCCTATGCCTCAGATAGCTTGTCAGGAATAAACACGTTATGAAGATTCTTATCACTGGTGGTGCAGGGTTTATCGGTTCAGCGGTTGTGCGTCATGTTATCAATAATACGAACGATGAAGTCATTAACGTTGATAAACTGACCTATGCGGGCAATCTTGAATCGTTGAAAGAGGTAAGCAGCAATGCACGCTACACCTTTAAGCAGATCGACATCTGCGATGGGCATGCTATTGCCGAAGCATTAAATGAATTTCAACCGGATGCCATCATGCATCTGGCCGCTGAAAGCCACGTAGACCGTTCAATTACTGGCCCTGCTGAATTTGTTCAGACCAATGTGGTAGGTACCTATGCACTACTGGAAGCGACCCGTCAATACTGGATCGCATTGCCAGAAGAACGTAAAGCAGCCTTCCGTTTTCATCATATCTCGACTGACGAGGTTTATGGTGACCTGCCGCATCCGGATGAAATGGAAGGCGATTTGCCGCTGTTTACCGAAGAAACCCCTTATGCCCCAAGTAGCCCTTACTCCTCGACTAAAGCAGCCAGCGATCATCTGGTTCGCGCCTGGGGCCGTACTTATAAATTGCCAGTCATCGTAACCAACTGCTCTAACAACTACGGTCCTTATCATTTCCCGGAAAAACTCATTCCGCTGATCATTAGCAATGCGCTGGAAGGTAAACCACTGCCAATCTATGGCAAAGGCGACCAGATTCGTGACTGGCTCTATGTTGAAGACCACGCGCGCGCGCTCTACACCGTAGTTAAAAATGCAGAGACGGGCACTACTTATAACATCGGTGGTCATAACGAAAAGAAAAATATCGATGTTGTACTGAAAGTCTGCGAACTGCTGGATCAGCTGCGTCCAAAAGCGACCCCGTACAGTGATCAGATCACCTATGTTCAGGACCGTCCGGGGCACGATCGTCGCTACGCGATCGATGCCGCTAAAATTGAAAAAGATCTGGGCTGGAAACCGGAAGAGACCTTTGAAACGGGCCTGAAGAAAACGGTCGAATGGTATCTCAACAATTCAGAGTGGGTTGAGCATGTGAAGAGCGGTGCTTATCAGAACTGGATCGAGCAGAACTACGAGAAGCGTAGCTAATGGATATTTTGCTGTTTGGTAGAAACGGGCAGGTCGGCTGGGAGCTGCAGCGTGCACTGGCTCCGTTGGGCAATCTCATCGTGGTCGATCGTCATTCCAGTGACTACTGTGGCGACTTCGAAAATCCCGAAGGCGTAGCTGAAACAGTGCGGAAGATTAAACCCGCTGTGATCGTTAATGCGACCGCCTACACTGCCGTGGATAAAGCCGAATCTGAACAGGATAAGGCTCGTCTGGTTAATGCCACCTCAATCACGGCATTGGCAGTGGCCGCTGAGGAAATTGGCGCATGGTTGATCCATTACTCCACCGATTATGTGTTTGATGGTTCGGGTGACAGGCCCTGGTGCGAAGATGACGCAACCGCTCCGTTAAATGTCTATGGACAGACAAAGCTGGAAGGAGAGCAGGCCATCGTCAATAACATGTCGAAATACCTCATCTTCCGCACCAGCTGGGTCTACGCTGCGAAGGGAAATAATTTCGCTAAGACAATGCTAAAGCTGGCTAAAGACAGGGACACCTTGTCCGTGATTAATGATCAATTTGGCGCACCCACTGGCGCTGAATTGATAGCAGACAGTACAGCACATGCGATAAGAGTGGCACTGAATGACAGCAGCGTTGCTGGCTTGTATCACCTTATTGCAGCGGGTGAAACCACTTGGCATGCCTACGCTACCAGTGTGATCGATTTTGCTAAACAGCAGGGTATAGAGCTTAACGTTCAGGTGATTAATCCTGTTCCGACCAGCGCATTCCCTACACCTGCCAGACGTCCTGCAAATTCACGACTGAATACAGAGAAGTTTCAACAAACTTTTTGTTTGACGCTGCCAGACTGGCAAAAGGGTGTTGAACGTATGTTGCTTGAGACTCTTAGATAATTAGAACAGTACGTTAAAGCGTCCTGACTACGTAAGGTAAAATTGTGAAAAAGAATAAAGGTATTATTCTCGCTGGTGGTTCTGGAACCCGTCTTTACCCGGTAACAATGGCAGTAAGCAAGCAGTTGTTACCCGTTTACGATAAGCCGATGATTTACTATCCACTGAGCACGCTGATGCTGGCAGGGATCAACGATATTTTGATCATCAGTACACCACAGGATACACCGCGCTTTGAGAGCCTGCTGGGCGATGGTTCTCAGTGGGGCATTTCTATTCAGTACAAAGTGCAACCAAGCCCGGATGGCCTTGCTCAGGCGTTTATCATTGGTGAAGAGTTTATTGGTAATGATTCTGTCGCGCTCATCCTGGGTGATAATATTTTCTACGGGCATGACCTCTATAAGCAGCTTGAAACCGCATCTCTTAAGGATGATGGGGCAACCGTCTTTGCTTATCATGTTACCGATCCTGAGCGTTATGGCGTTGTGGAATTCGACAGCGAAGGCAAAGCGATTTCACTGATAGAAAAACCTGAACACCCACGCAGCAATTATGCCGTGACCGGACTCTATTTTTACGATAATAGCGTTGTTGAAATGGCAAAAAATCTTAAGCCATCACCACGCGGCGAACTTGAGATTACCGATATCAACCGTATCTATATGGAGCAAGGCAAACTCTCAGTGTCCATTATGGGACGCGGTCACGCCTGGCTGGATACCGGTACACATCAGAGCCTTATGGAAGCCAACAACTTTATTCAGACTATCGAGTCACGTCAGGGCCTTAAAGTCGCTTGCCCGGAAGAAATTGCCTTCAGAATGGGTTTTATCGATAAAGCAAAATTACAGGAACTAGCGAAGCCGTACCTAAAAAATGAATATGGCAAATATTTGATGGCGCTGGTGGAAGGGCGTTTATAATGAAAATTATTGATACTAAAATAGCTGATGTAAAAATTATTGAGCCTAAAGTTTTCGGTGATGAGCGCGGGTTTTTCCTGGAAACGTTCCAGAGTGAAAAATATAAGCGTGCGCTTAATATCGAAGGTGAATTTGTACAGGACAACCATTCGCGCTCAGCAAAAAATGTGTTAAGAGGTTTGCATTTCCAGCGAAATAATCCTCAGGGCAAGCTGGTCCGTGTGGTAAGAGGTGAAGTATATGATGTCGCGGTCGACATCCGACCTGAATCACCAACTTATAAACAGTGGGTTGGCGTTTATCTTTCGGAAGAAAATAAGACACAATTCTGGGTTCCGCCGGGCTTAGCACATGGCTTCGTTGTTATTTCAGAGTATGCAGATTTCGAATATAAATGCACTAACTACTATGACCCTTCAAGCGAAGGTTGTCTGGCATGGAATGACCCTGAACTAGGCATTGACTGGCCTGTTTCAGATCCTATCCTGTCTGAAAAAGACAAAGCCGGACAACTGCTGTCCGGGCTGAAGTAATTATATTTAATCATTGAAATTAAGGATGAGCCAGGTAAAAAGGCCATCCTTAACTTATTTTAAGGCGTGGTACCTGAAATCTCACCACAGGCTATCCTAACAAAGATTGAGAAGAAAATTCAGTTTATGCCAGACTTTTAATGGACAGGAACAATTACCTTTCAATAACGTTAAAACAGTCATCATCGGGTTTGACAATGATCATTGTCGGGACTGCATCAATTGAGAGTCAAAATTAGTTCGTGATAGCAGTAAAAACTCCAGCTCAAGCTTTTAAGAGATTACTAATGAATCCGCATAGTTCGAGATCTACCTCACTCTTTTCTCTGATTCGTCAGACATGGGCAAATCGAAATCTCGTTTTCCAGATGACTAAACGAGAGGTTGTTGGTCGTTATCGCGGTTCGACCATGGGAATTTTGTGGTCTTTTATTAACCCCATTTTTATGCTCATGGTTTACACTTTCGTTTTTTCAGTCGTATTCAAAGCCCGGTGGGGAACCGCTGGAGCACTGAATGAATCAAAGACTGATTTTGCAGTGATTCTGTTTGTCGGTCTGATTATTCATGGTCTTTTTGCCGAAACGCTTAGTCGCGCCCCCTCCCTGATTCTTGGCAACGTAAACTATGTTAAAAAAGTGGTATTTCCTTTAGAAATATTACCGGTTGTGAGTTTTTTGAGCGTGCTCTTTCATAGCTTTATTAGCATGCTCGTTTTAATTATCGCCTTTTTCATATTCAATGGTTACATCCATTGGACACTCGTTTTTATACCCGTTGTCATTTTGCCATTAGCCTTACTGACTCTGGGGCTGACTTGGTTTTTATCATCATTAGGCGTCTATCTGCGAGATGTGGGGCAGACAATTACCATAATCATGACCGTAATGATGTTTTTATCACCAGTATTTTATCCGATATCTTCTCTCCCCGAAAACTTGCGACCGCTCATAATGCTTAATCCGTTAACGTTCATCATTGAGCAGGCCAGAGCGGTACTTATATGGGGCAAGTTACCTGATTTTTCTGGTATTGGAATCTACACACTTATCTCACTATTGGTAATGTGGCTGTGTTACGCCTGGTTCCAAAAAACACGAAAAGGTTTTGCTGATGTCCTTTAATGAAAATGCGATTGTAATAGATGGCGTAAGTAAATGTTTTCAGGTGTATGAAAATCCAGTACGAAGATTAAAACAGTTTATTGTGCCAAAAGTAGACCGGGTTGTGGGTCGTGAAAGCCGGGCTTACCATGAAGATTTTTGGGCTTTAAAGGATGTTTCTTTTGTTTTACCCAAGGGTGAAACAATGGGGATAGTCGGACGAAATGGCTCAGGAAAATCTACGTTACTTCAGATTATCGCCGGAACATTAACGCCTACATCCGGGAATGTCACCGTTAACGGGCGTGTCGCCGCGCTGCTGGAACTGGGTGCAGGCTTTAACAGTGACTTTAGCGGACTTGAGAACGTTTACCTCAATGCGTCCCTGATGGGATTGACCCGCGAAGAAACGGAAGCGAGACTTGATGACATTCTTTCGTTTGCTGATATTGGTCACTTCATCCATTCTCCCGTCCGCTCATATTCAAGCGGCATGCTCGTCCGGCTGGCTTTTGCTGTTCAGGCTCAGATTGAACCGGAAATATTGATCGTTGACGAAGCCCTTGCCGTGGGCGATGCAAAGTTTCAGGCTAAATGTTTTGCCCGGTTGAAAAAGCTCAAACAAAATGGTACCTCAATTCTCTTTGTTTCACATGCCACAGAGCAGATCGTGACACATTGCGACCGGGCATTACTCCTGGACGGTGGCGTAACACAGGAGTGTGGTGCACCCCGAGAAGTCATAAATCGCTATCTGGATATTCTATTCGGGAAAAAACGCGAAAACGACAGCACGCGTGCAGATGTGGATAAGCAAATCGCGCTGGCGGCTAAAGGTGAAGAGGAACGGCTGGAGCGGGAAACCAATCTGGAAAAAACGGAAGAGGCTAAAACAGAAAGCCAGCTCAGGCTGAACAGCGTGTTTGATGAAAGGCCTCATTACAATCCCTCTGAGTACCGGTGGGGAGATAAAGCAGCAGAAATTTATGACTATCATTTTGATCAAGATGGTCAGGCGTTCCCAGGGATCTTTGAACCCAAAAAGCCTATTAATTTTCTGTTTAAAGTCATTTGTCATGACTATATTTTCAGACCTATTTTTGGTTTTGCGATCAAAACTAAAGAAGGCGTCACCATTTACAACACGAACAGTGAGTGGCAGTCAGTATCGATCGTTGAAGAGGCGAAGCCCGACCAATCGTTTATCGTATCGGTAACGTTGCCAAATCTTCTTTTTGAAGGCGACTATTTTGTTTCTGTGGGTATCGCGAGTAGTAACACTCAGGGCGAAATAATCCCTCACGACCGTCGCTATGACTCAATTCATTTGCCTGTAGGACCTGTGGGTACTTTTACCGGTTTGGCCGATCTAAACGCGAGAATAAAACTTGAAAATGGCTAATTTAGAACAAATTTTATCAGATGCTGGTTTTCAGAAAAATGAAAAGACGGCGCTGTGGTCACCCTCAGATATGAAGGATTTTGCGTATAGCGACGGCGAAGAGACTGAAAACTACATCTACAAAACAATCAGTGAAGTCTCAGACGTCAGCGTTGATTCAGAAGAATTAGAACCCTTCATCGTAGACTGGCCCTCAACCTATCATCTTAGTCCCGTACGTTCGAACCTGCTACGTCCATTCCAGGAGTGGATGAAGGGCAAAAGAATATTAGAAATCGGCTGTGGATGTGGCGCAATCAGCCGGTTCCTGGGCGAGAATGCTGCAGAAGTTGTCTCTGTGGAAGGCAGTTTCCGTCGCGCAACGATTGCTCGCTCACGCTGCCGCGATCTTCCGAATGTCACTGTCATCTGCGCTCCTTCCGATACGCTCCCGGATTTCGGCGATTTCGATGCGGTTTTACTGATTGGTGTCCTTGAATACGCACGTGTTTTCGTGGGTGAAAATGGTGAGCAGGAACTTTTAAAGGCGTGCAAAAAGCGTTTGAAGAAGGATGGGAAATTATTTGTTGCCATTGAAAATAAACTGGGTATCAAATATTTTTCAGGCGCTCGCGAAGACCATGTGAACCTGCCGATGTATGGCATTAACAATAGTTACGATGAAAAAAGTGTTGTCACGTTTGGTCGTAAAGAGCTGTTGAATGAACTGAATAAAGCCGGTTTCCAGGATACTCTGGAATATATTCCGTTACCTGATTATAAATTACCGTGCACAGTAGTTACCCCGCTGGGCTGGCAAAAGCACTCCAAAGCGCTGAGTCAGTTAGCAATGGAAAGCGCGCATAAAGAAAAGCAAATCGTTCCACAGCATCTGTTCTCAATTGAGCAGGGCATCAAAAACATCTGGAACAATGAAATTGCTGCTGATCTCTCAAGTTCGTTTTTGATGGTCTCAAGCGCAATTAAACAGGATGTTATTCATGAAAACGTGGCGGCTATTTACTATTCAGATGAACGGAGTGCTGACAAGAAGAAGAACGTAGAATTTATACAGACGGATGAAGGCTTGTCTGTATTCTCTGGCTCCAGCCAGGACGGCAATGTCAGGTCAGCGGATATGGATAGATTCATTTATGGTCAATCTCTCTGGACCGATCTTTTACGCATTATTAATCGTCCCCACTGGCGTATTGAAGAATTAGCGGCCTGGGCAAAAGGGTGGCTTGACCAGCTTCAGCTCAAAGCACAGGTGCCGCTGGAAACAGACAAAGATATTGTCCTGCCTGATTCTTACCTGGATGCCTTGCCGTTTAATGTGATCAGAAAAAACAATGGCGAATTTGTTTTCTTTGATCAGGAGTGGCAGGCTGGCGAGACCATTACGCTGGGTTATGTAGCCTATCGCGGTATCTATCATTCCCTGTTACGTGTGACGTCTGCTGGCAATAGCCGAAACTGTAATAGCAACAACATTGCTGAGCTGACGACAGCGGTGTTAAATGCTATGGGCTTTTCATGCTCAAGTGCTGAATCGCGAAAATATCTGAAGCAGGAGTCAGCGTTTCTGGCGAAAATTCAGCACAAAGATGCTGAAGATATTTATACAACGCTCAAAGGTTTTTCCCTTTCTGTTCGTGCTGAATACTGGACTGACCTCAATAATCTCAATTCATTGAGAAGTCACGAAAAAAACATCAACGATCAAAATCTGCTCCGTATTACAAATCTGGAAGAATCGCTGAAAAATGAGAGCGAACGTGCCAGTCGGTTGCAGGAAGAGTTAAATCAGATTCATGCCCTTTATGAACATCAGGCCCATGTTCTGAGCAAGTATCGTCATGATGTCGAAACCATTTTGAATTCTGCCAGCTGGAAAATTTCCGCTCCGCTACGTGTTGCAGGCCGCCGGGTTCCATTAAAGATAAGGCAACCAGTAAAGAGAATATTTTTCAGACTGTTTTATCTGGGGCAGAGAGTAAAAGTAAAATCAGGTAAGGTTATTGCGCAGGCCACATCTAATAACAGCGGTTTAAAGAAGCGCGTGAGAGAAGTCTCGCGAAACGTCTATATGCAGTTGCCAGAGCGATATAAAGAAAAAGCGTTAAAAGTCGCTATGAAAGTGCGGCCTGCATGGTTCAGGCATCACCCTGCCTTTAACCAGGCTCTATATGAACAGACTATTATCAATAATAGTAAGGGGACTCAGCCAGTCTTCCTTTCGCATAGTAATAATGGAACCTATTCATTCTCTGATCGTCCGGATGAGTACGTTTACATTCCGGCCAAAAAGCCGAATTATTTTAAAGATATTCTTAATGAGTTTGAGGTCAAGCCGCTTTTCTCCATAATTGTGCCTATCTACAATACGCCACTGGACCTGCTGGCGTTGATGGTTAAGTCAGTAGAAGATCAATGGTATGACAACTGGGAATTAGTGCTGGCTAACGACTGCAGTCCTGATGAGGAGACTGCACCCGCTCTCGACGCTTTAAAAGATCCCCGAATCAAAGTCATTCACATGGAAAAAAACCAGGGGATTGCTGGCGCAACTAACATTGCAATAGAGAATGCAAGCGGTGATTACATTGTCTTCCTGGATCATGACGATGAGTTAACGCAGGATTGCCTGTTCGAATTTGTAAAATGCATCAACGAAGAAGATCCTGATTTTATTTATAGTGATGAGGATAAATTTACGCCGGAAGGGAATTATTCTCAGCCTCACTTCAAACCTGACTGGTCGCCAGATACCATGATGGGCACCATGTATACCTGCCATGCTGCCTGTGTACGCCTGAGCACTGCCCGCCAACTGGGAGGATTACGGACAGAATTTAATGGTTGTCAGGATTGGGACTTCATTCTCAGATTAAGTGAGATAACGCAGAAAATTTCGCACATTCCGAAAATTCTGTATCACTGGCGCATCATCCCGGCCTCTGTCGCGTCTGATATCACCGCTAAGCCCTATGTCTTAGCCGCTTCTAAAGCGGTACGTGAAGATGCGCTGAAGCGACGTGGTATTGAGGGGACTGTTGAAGAGCTGCCTGGCTATCATGGATATTTCCGCGTTAATTATGATCTCCGTCCGGAGACCCTGATTTCAATCATCATCCCTACGCGGGATAATCATGACGTGCTCGCGCGCTGCATTAATTCAATCCGCAGTAAAACCCGCTGGAGCCATTACGAGATTATTGTTGTTGATAATGGATCTCAGAAGCCCGATACGCTTGCGTATCTTGATGAACTTAAGTCCCAACACTTTGCCACTGTCATAAGACACGACCAGCCTTTCAATTTTTCTGAGTTGAATAACATCGGCGTTGCCCATTCTGAAGGTAGCCTGTTGCTTTTCCTCAACGATGACACTGAAGTCCTACAGGACGACTGGCTGAACAGACTGGGTGGTTACGCTCAGCAGAAACATGTGGGGGCTGTTGGCGCTAAACTGGTCTATGCTGACGGGCAGACTATGCAGCATACCGGAGTTCTTAATCTCCAGACCGGCCCTGTTCATGCCTATATCGGTCAGGATAAAAATCACCCCGGCTATTTTTTACGCAATCAGATTGAATATAACTGGCTCGCCGTAACAGGAGCATGTCTGATGGTTTCGCGTGAAAAATATGAATCAATAAACGGTTTTGATGAATCATTCCCTATCGCTTATAACGATGTTGATATCTGTATGCGTCTGGTCGAAAACGGTTACTATAACGTTATGTGTCAGGCGGTTACACTTATCCATCATGAATCTGTTTCACGTGGGCTTGATCACATGGATGCTGAAAAAGTAAGACGTTTGCAAAATGAACTGAGTCGTCTGAACAGTAAACATCCGCAGTACTATCAGTACGACCCTTTCTACAACGTCAACTTTGCTTTTAACGGACATAATTTCGAGATCATGAAATGATTAATTGTGATAACACTGTTAACCCTGCTTATACGAAAGAAGAGATGGATCTGATTTCACTTCGTCATTTAGCTAAAGACGCCAGAGTTATCTCTTTTGATTTTTTTGATACTCTTTTTATTCGCCCGCTGGACAATCCTGAAGATGCATTTGACCTGCTAGCGAATAAGTTTTCAATTGCTGACTTCAGGCAGTTGCGCTGCAATGCACAGAAAAATGCTTTTGCACAAATGGTTAAAGAGGGCAGGAAAGAAATAACCCTAAGAAATATTTATAATAACTTTCAGGGCACACGTGGCGATACTGAAAGTCTGATGGAAGCTGAATATCAGCTTGAGCTGGCGCTGGTCGAGCCAAATCCTTTCTTTATTGGCTTTTTCAATGATTTAATTTTATCGGGTAAAACCGTCGTTATTACCTCAGATATGTACCTTGAAGAGGATTTCTTCCGTGCGGCATTGAAAAAGTATGATATGCCGGACGTCCCGTTGTATATCTCTGCAAGTCGCAATGCGACAAAGCGGGATACGGGTGAGATATTTGATTATCTGCTTGCAGAATGCGAGGTGGAACCGCATCAGGTGTTGCACATCGGTGATAATGAAATGGCCGATTTCATTAAGCCACGCGAAAAAAGTATCAACGCATGGCATTACCAGTCGCCTCATTTGGTGAATAAAGGAAAAAAACAGCCTCTTGCCTCGTCGCTGATCAACGGCATGATTCGGACCCTGCGGCCAGATAACGTCGCTGCCGGTTCATTTCAGCAGCTGGGATACGAATACCAGGCACCCGCTACCTGGGGCTTTCTTGAGTGGATTCGTAAACAATGCCTGACAGACAATGTTGATAAACTCTTGTTTGTTTCCCGTGATGGTTATGCGCTGGAAAGACTGGCGTCGCGCTATTTTACAGAAAAGCTGCCTTCGTTCTCCTATTTCATGGGTTCACGTATTGCTTTCAATCTCTCTCTGATGGATGAAGAGAACTTCAGCCAGAACCTTGCTTTCCTGATGTCAGGTTCAGATGGATTATCCCCAGGGGAATTACTTGAGCGCATTGGTGTAGAGCCACCGGCAGATCACGTAATGATGTCGGCAGGAGTTGCACCTGACCTGGTTATTGCGCCGGAAAATTACGAGCTAGTCGAAAAGTTTCTCATCGCACTCCGCGCTGAGATTCTTAAGGTATGTCAGCGCAACCGTCGGGGGTTGTTCATCTATCTTCACTCCCTGGGCATCAAAGAGGGCGATACTGTCGCTATGGTAGATGTAGGCTGGAGCGGAACGACGCAGGAAGCGTTTATCCATACCGTTAAGAAATTCATGAACATAAATGTGATTGGCTATTATTTTTGCATTGCCAACACCTTTGAAAGAAAGCGCCGTACGCCACATCAAAAAATGAAAGCATTTATTGATAACGATACGACCAGCCCGACTTTAGTGGACAAGATTTATGAGAATCGCGTGGCCATAGAGCTGTTTTTCTCTGCGCCGCACAATACGGTCATTGGCTATAAACCTGTCAAAAACGGCGTGTGTTCAGTCACCGATCCCGGCCGGACGAAATCAAAAGATCATAATCTGATCAATGCACAACTGACCGAGGGTGTGGACAGATTCTGTAATGATTTTCTGGCGATGTTAGCAAGACTACAGGTTAATCTTACGCCAATGCAGCTGGCTGAACCGCTCATCTCGTTGACAACAAAAGATGACTGGCGCAGAAATCATCTTTTCATGCAGATTGAAAATTTTGACTCCTGGGGCAGCACACGTAATAAAGTTGTTAAGTTTCAGGATTACTTCAAGAACAGTTCCTCATGTTAATAACCGGCCAAAAGGAACATGTTGCTGTTCTTATGGGTACCTATAATGGTGCCGCTTTCATAGAGAAGCAGCTGCAGTCTGTAAAAGATCAGGACTGGAAAAACTGGTCTTTATGGGTTTCTGATGATGGATCTGAAGATGATACCCGCTCGATTACCGAGCGGGCTTTTTCGGGTGCAGAAAATAGCTGCACCCTTCTGGCCGGTCCGCAAAAAGGCTTTTGCGAAAACTTTAAGTCTCTGATTGGCAATCCGGGAATAGAAGCAGATTTTTATGCTTTTGCTGATCAGGATGACATGTGGCATCCCGCAAAACTTTTGCGTGCCGTTGAGTATCTGCAATCTCTGCCCGAAGAGGTTCCTGCGCTCTATTGCTCCCGAACCCGGTTAATTGACGAGCATGATCAGGTCCTCGGTTTATCGCCGCTTAATGCTAAAAGACCCGGTTTCCCTAACGCATTACTGCAAAATATTGCCAGCGGGAACACGATGGTCTTTAACGCAGCGGCGCGGCAGCTTTTTCTGAAGATACTCGACTTACCTGTGATCGCGCACGACTGGGCACTTTATCTCATCGTAAGCGCCTGTGGCGGCAACATCTTTTTTGACCCTGAGCCCTCAGTGTTATACAGACAGCATAACGCTAATGTTATTGGCAACGGAATGAACCTGACACAGCGGGTCAGCAATTTCATCGATGCTCATCAGGGACGCAACCGACACTGGAATGATGTGAATTTCCGCTTTCTGACGCAGCTAAAAGCGGAAATGACGCCGGAAAACCGGGTTATTTTTGAGGCTTTTCGCCATATCCGGGACAACACGTTACCTGCGCGTTTAAAATTATTCAAAGCTTCAGGCGTCTACCATCAAAATCGCCTGGGTCAAATGACGAATTTCTCTTACGCTCTATTTAACAAGTTCTAATTTTGGTAATCTTGTGAAAATAATCGCATCGCTTGTTCTGTATCGTCATGCTTATGAGGATATTTCACGCACGCTGGATTCATTGCTGGCTGAGAAAAGTATTGATAAAGTTTGCATCGTTGACAATGGTTGTCACTGTAATTGGTTAAGTGATTATTCTCATCCGAAAGTTTCAATTTTATCTGTAGCAAATAATAACGGATTTGGCGCGGGCCATAATAAAGCCTTTCAGGAATATAAAAATCAGTGCGAATATATTTTGATTTGCAATCCTGACATCAGCTTTGACTGTGGAGAAGTTGATTCTCTTTATCACTTTACCAAAGAAAATAATCTTTCACTGACTATTCCTAAAGTGATTTACCCGGATGGAAGTCTTCAGCACAGTTGTAAGCTGTTGCCAACGCCTAATCAGCTTTTTATGAGACGCTTTTTCTCGCGCTATATGAAAATTTCGAATGGTGAATACGAGCTTCATCATGCTGATTATAGCCGACCCTTCTATGCTCCATCACTTTCTGGCTGCTTCATGCTCATTAGCCAGCAGGCACTAAATCACACAAATGGTTTTGACGAACGTTTTTTCCTCTATATGGAAGATGTGGACTTATCCAGGCGTGTCTCTGCTTCGGGGTTGGGCATCCAGTATTGCCCTGCATCAACAGTTGTGCATGAATCACAACGACGCTCATATCAGGATTTTAAATTCCTTTTTTATCACATTGTTTCCGCTGTCCGATATTTCAACAAATGGGGATGGTTAATTGATCGTGAGAGAGAGCTGTTTAACACTAAATGCCTTTCTCAGTTTAACTGTAAGAATTCGTAATAAGACAGGTTTGAGATTTTACTTATTGTGCCTGTTTTATTGTTCAGCCGTGCTGTCTACTAACATGTCTCTGGTGTTACGGATAACATTTTTTAAAAAAATGTTGTATTGTAATCACTAAGTTAAAATTATCTGAATTCATAAGTGGGTTAGAGCTGAACGGCTCTGTATATATTGATCAGGAGTAAAATATGTCCAAGCAACAGATCGGCGTTGTAGGTATGGCAGTGATGGGCCGCAACCTGGCTCTTAACATTGAGAGCCGCGGTTACACTGTTTCAATCTTCAACCGTTCACGCGAAAAGACTGACGAAGTCATCGCCGAGAACCAGGGCAAGAAGCTTGCTCCTTTTTACACCGTTGAAGAGTTTGTTGAATCGCTGGAAAAACCTCGTCGTATCCTGCTGATGGTTCAGGCGGGTGAAGCGACTGACAAGACTATCGCCTCACTGACTCCACACCTGGATAAAGGCGACATCCTGATCGATGGCGGTAACACCTTCTACAAAGATACCATCCGTCGTAACAAAGAACTTTCTGATCAGGGCTTCAACTTCATCGGTACCGGTGTTTCCGGTGGTGAAGAGGGCGCACTGAAAGGCCCATCGATCATGCCTGGTGGCCAGAAAGAAGCGTATGAGCTGGTTGCGCCAATCCTGGATAAGATTGCAGCACGTGCCGAAGATGGCGAAGCCTGTGTGGCTTACATCGGTCCAAATGGCGCGGGTCACTATGTGAAGATGGTTCACAACGGCATCGAATATGGCGACATGCAGCTGATTGCTGAAGCTTACGCACTGCTGAAAGGTGCGCTGGGTCTTAACAATGAAGAGCTGGCTGAAACTTTCACCGACTGGAACAACGGCGAGCTGAGCAGCTACCTGATCGACATCACCAAAGATATCTTCACCAAGAAAGATGAAGAAGGTAAATATCTGGTTGATGTGATTCTGGATGAAGCGGCTAACAAAGGCACCGGTAAATGGACCAGCCAGAGCTCACTGGATCTGGGTGAACCTCTGTCACTGATCACTGAGTCTGTCTTCGCCCGTTACCTCTCCTCACTGAAAACCCAGCGTGTTGCGGCCTCTAAAGTACTGAGCGGCCCACAGGCTAAAGCTTTCACTGGTGATAAAGCAGAGTTCATCGAGAAAGTCCGTCGCGCGCTGTACCTGGGTAAAATAGTCTCTTATGCGCAGGGCTTTTCACAGCTGCGTGCAGCGTCAGAAGAGAACAATTGGGATCTGCACTACGGTGAAATCGCGAAGATCTTCCGCGCTGGCTGCATCATCCGTGCCCAGTTCCTGCAGAAGATCACCGATGCTTATGAAGCCGATGCAGGCATCGCTAACCTGTTGCTGGCTCCGTACTTCAAAGATATCGCGGATCAGTATCAGCAGGCGCTGCGTGATGTCGTTTCTTACGCAATTCAGAACGGTATCCCAACGCCAACCTTCTCTGCGGCGATCGCTTATTACGACAGCTACCGTTCAGAAGTGCTGCCTGCCAACCTGATTCAGGCGCAGCGTGACTACTTCGGTGCGCATACCTATAAGCGTATTGATAAAGACGGTGTGTTCCACACCGAGTGGTTAGATTAATCACTAAAAGGGCTTCCCTCGGGAAGCCCTTTTTTTACCCTACCAGCAAATCCCCGCTCCGAATCTCCCGCTCTCCCGCCAGCCGCACAACCAGCATGCCTGCCGTCGCAAACCTTACCCAGTGTCTCGCATAGAGAATACCGCCATACTCAGCCACCAGAGGGGTGATGTGGTCCGTAAGCGGATCAATAATCTCAGCCACCACTTCTCCCGGGCGAATCTGCGCACCGAGCGGTTTGCGGTGCAGGATCAGCCCTGAGACCGGCGAATGAATATATTCACAGCCCGCTAACGGCGTAGGAGGATTTTTCAGGGTAGGAGAGGCCGCCGCCGAACCCTCGCTGTGACGCTCTTTGATAACGCTACCTTCTCCCGGTGCTTCAGCGAGGTCAGGCACGTTTAAACCAATCGGACCGTCATTGATGGCCACGATATCGTCACCGCCCGCGCTCGCCGGGACCAGCTCATCGCCGCCAATGACGGGCGCGGCCACTTCCACGGAAATCGAAGGCTCGCTGTAGCCGATATAACCGCCTTCCTGCAGCGCCGAAATAATCGCATCTGCATCTTTCTCCGCCTGTTCAGGCGACACATCACGCATGCCACGCAACTCCAGCGTCACCGGCAATAAGCCACGAGGCATCGGGTAATCTTTGCCGAACCGCTCTGCCAGCGTCAGCCAGGGTTCGCAACAGGCTTCATCAAACGGCTCTCCACCGGAGATCTGCGCCAGCAGTTGTACTTCACTGCCTAACCAGCGCGCCAGCGGTTCGATATCCGGCCAGGCATGCGGCGTGGTATAGAGATGCGGCACGGCTTCCCAGTCACAGTGCAGGTCAATCATCAAATCGGCCTGACTGGCCATCCGCATCAGCGTATAGCGCTGCGCATCCAGCTCGGTCTTTGGCACGGTATCGCGATAATGACGATCAATCGCATCGCGGATAAGGTTCCTGTTCTGTGATTCACTTTGGGTCAGACTCTCAGCCAGCCCGGCCGCCAGAGTATTGCCCAGTGACGGAAAACGGCGGTTGAAGTCCTGACCGGAGAGGGTATGAAAGCGGCCGAGATGGGTGCCGTGCCAGTGCTGTCCCAGTGCCAGCGGATTAGCCACCGGCACCAGGGTAAAGGCAGCTTTAAGCTGTCCGGCGGACTCCAGCGCCTGCAGCCGCTGCTTCAAATACCAGGCCACCGCCATACCGGGCAGTTCGTCGCCATGCAGCGCAGCCTGGATATAAACCTGACGTTCATTGTCCTCAGCAAAATGGAAACTGATGATTTCACGCTGGGTGCCTAAAGAGGCGCTTAACAGTGGATGATGTTGTTGATGCATACCGTGTTAATGTCCTTTAATCGGCAAGGGACGACAGCGCGCCGTCCCGAAAAAGTTAGAGTATAGTGCCGGATCGCGGTGAGGACGAAAAAGGGCGACCGCGAGGTTACTGCTGAATAGAGATATCCGTGGCGAAGTAGCGCTTCTGAATCTGATCGAAGGTGCCATTCTTTTTGATTTCGGCAAAGGCGTTATCCAGCGCCGTTTTCAGTTCGGTATCGCCTTTGCGCAGGCCAATGGCCGTGCCGGGGCCGATAATCGGATCCTGAATAATCGGGCCAGCCAGTTCAAAATCTTTGCCCTGCGGATGCTTCAGGAAGCCAATCGCCGCCTGTGCCGCGTCGGTAAAGACGGCATCCAGTCGGCCTGAAACCAGATCGCTTTCAACCTGTGCCTGATCGCCATAAGGCACCACGGTCACACCATAGGGCTGCCATTTCGCCAGCGCATAACGCTCCTGAACCGTTCCCTGTTCCACGCCAACCGTTTTACCTTTCAGAGACTCGACGGTGGGCAGGATGCCGGCGCCTTTACGCGCAATCAGCTGGGTGTGGGTGTCATACAGCGGCACGGTAAAGTCGATCTGCTTCAGGCGCTCTTCTGTAATGCCCATGTCAGACAGAATGGCATCAAACTTACGTGCTTTCAGCGCCGGAATCATGCCGTCAAACTGGCTTTCAACCCAGACACATTTCGCCTGCATCTGCGTGCAGAGCGCATTACCCAGATCGATATCAAAGCCGACCAGCTTACCCTGCGGGGTTTTCGATTCAAACGGCGGATAGGTCGGATCGACTGCAAAACGCACCTGTTCGATTTTCGCCTGAGCTGCAAACGCGCAGCCTGCCATAACCGCCACAGCCAGCGTCTGACGCAGGCATTGAGTGAAAATGTTCATGATTTTGCTCTTATTCTGTCGTGATGAGTGATTATGCAGAGTATCGCCGGGCTGCCGGGATGGCAATTACTGCGTTATCTCTATCACGTCAGCCTTGCACAGCGCCCGGTAGTCTTCGGTGTTCAGGATCACCGAGCGCTCCAGCAGACCGGCGTTAAATGCGATCTCCGGATAACGTTCAAACAGCGCGGGGTCCACAATCAGTCGGAGGTCGGGATGAAAGCTGAACGGCGGGATCGCTCCGAATACGCAGCCGGTCAGCAGATCGGTCTCCGCCGGGCTGGCGAGTGAGGCGCGTCGTCCACCGACCGCCGCGGCGACTTTGCCCAGATCGGCCTGCCGATCGGCCGGTAACACCGCCAGCACATGCTGTTTAACGCCGTTGCCTTTTACATGGCAGACCAGCGCTTTCGCGCCCTGACCGATTTCGGTGCCGCGTATTGCCGCGACGGCTTCACATTTACCGGTCGCCTCATGCTCCATCAGGCGATAGCGCGCCTGGTGCTGGTCGAGCAGGGCGATTAATTTTTCATGGGTTGTCACGGTTCTCTCCCTGAGGTTTGAGTCGCCGTTACTGTGCGGGATTGAGATGAAGATTGAGAAGGATTCTGCTCAGAATCTGCATAAAAACGAAATTCTGAGCAGGTTATTGCACAATTACTTGTGGCGGGCGCGCAGGTTATTAATCACGGCGCTGAAGTCGAGATCCCGATCCTGCAACAGCACCATAAGGTGATAGACCAGGTCTGACGCTTCATTGGTCAGCTCATCCCGATCGTTGACGGTCGCCGCAAGCGCAGTCTCCACGCCTTCTTCGCCCACTTTTTGTGCGATGCGCTTGGTGCCGCTGGCGTAGAGCCGTGCCGTGTAAGAGCTTTCAGGGTCAGCTGATTTGCGTGACGCCAGCAGCTCTTCCAGCTGATAAAGGAAGGTCCACTCAGGTACGGCCGGCGAGAAGCAGCTGGTGGTGCCCAGATGGCAGGTCGGGCCAATCGGATTCGCCAGCACCAGCAGCGTGTCATTGTCGCAGTCAGGCGTAATGCTCACTACCTGCAGAAAGTTGCCGGACGTTTCGCCTTTGGTCCACAAGCGGTTTTTAGTGCGCGAGAAAAAGGTGACATTGCCTTCTGCCAGCGTTTTTTCCAGCGCTTCCGGGTTCATGTAGCCATGCATCAGCACTTCGCCTGAGACGTTGTGCTGAACGATGACCGGCATCATGCCCTCTGTTTTATCCCAGTCGAGAAGAGCCTGTTGTTGTTGAGTTAGCACGCGCGAATCTCCACTCCGTTGTCTATCAGAAAGCTCTTCAGCTCACCAATATTAATAATCTGCTTATGGAATACCGAGGCAGCTAAGGCGCCATCGACATTTGCCTCGGTAAACGCCTCCAGGAAGTGCTGCATGGTGCCTGCGCCGCCCGAGGCGATCAGGGGCACGTTGCAGACTTCACGCATTTTCTTCAGCTGCACCAGGTCATAGCCGTTACGCACGCCATCCTGATTCATCATGTTCAGCACGATCTCGCCTGCGCCCAGCTTCTGCACTTCCTGTACCCATTCCAGCGTTTCCCACTGTGTCACGCGGGTACGTGCTTCGTCACCGGTGTACTGATTCACCTGATATTTGCCGCTGGCTTCGTCAAACCAGGTATCTATGCCGACCACGATACACTGCACGCCAAACCGGTCCGCGAGGCGGGTGATGAGCGTAGGATCGGCCAGCGCTGGCGAGTTAATTGAAATCTTATCTGCGCCAAACTCCAGAATACGCGCTGCGTCCTCCGGGGTTTTAATGCCGCCCGCGACGCAGAACGGAATATCGATCACTTCCGCGACGCGCGACACCCAGCTTTTGTCGACGACCCGGCCATCAGATGAGGCGGTGATGTCATAGAAGACCAGTTCGTCGGCACCTTCAGCGGCGTAGCGCTGCGCCAGCGGCACGATGTCGCCGATGATCTCGTGATTACGAAACTGTACGCCTTTGACGACCTGGCCGTCACGTACGTCCAGGCAGGGAATTATCCGTTTTGCCAGCATGAGATCGCCTCCGAAACTGTGAATTTATCTTCCAGCAGCGCACGTCCGACAATCACGCCCTGAACACCGCTGCCGCGCAGTGCGGCGATATCATTGAGGTCGCCGATGCCACCCGATGACTGGAAAGCAATCGTCGGGAAGCGCGCCGTCACTTCCTGATAGAGCGCGACGTTAGAACCGCTCAGGGTGCCGTCACGGGAAATGTCGGTACAGAGCACGTGTTTCAGGCCCACCTGCTGAAAATCGGTAATTACCTCTTCCAGGGTGACGCCCGCCGCTTCCTGCCAGCCACTGATCGCCACTACTTTGCGGTTACTGGCATCAATACGCACATCTAACGCGAGCACAATCGCCTCTGCGCCAAACTCCGCGAACCACCGTTTGACCTCTTCAGGCTCTTTCACAGCAGTGGAACCGACCACCACACGACTCGCACCCGCTTCAAGCAGCGCGTACACATCGTTACGGCTGCGAATGCCGCCACCGACCTGCACCGTGACCTCAACGCCGTCGAGCAGGGTTTTCAGCAGCGCGATCTGGCGTTTCGCCGGATCTTTCGCACCGGTTAAATCCACCAGATGCAGCACGGTCGCGCCCTGGCTGACGTAATCCTGCAGACGTGGCAGCGGATCGCTGCCGTAATCACGCTGCTGGCCATAATCGCCCTGATGCAGGCGAACCACTTTGCCGTCAATTAAATCTAACGCGGGGATAATCATTACATCTCCAGGAAGTTTTTCAGCAACTGCGCGCCCGCTTTGCCCGAGCGTTCCGGATGGAACTGGACGCCGAAGAAATTATCTTTCTGCACCGCGGCGGTGAAGGCTTCACCGTAGTGACACTGGGCAATAGTGCTGGCGTTGACCGGCATGGCATAGCTGTGGACGAAGTAGAAATAAGAACCTTCATCAATGCCGCGGAACAGATGATTGCCCGCCTGCGCGGTAATCTGGTTCCAGCCCATGTGCGGCAGCGGAAGGCCGTGGGTGTCCATGAGTGACACCGGTTCATCGATAATGCCCAGCGTCGGTATGCCGCCGTTTTCATCGCTACCGCGTCCCAGCAGCTGCATACCCAGACAGATGCCCAGCACCGGCTGGGTACAGGCTTTCACCAGGTCGATCAGGTCACGCTCTTCCAGCTGATTCATTGCCGCCTGCGCTGTACCTACGCCTGGCAGAAACAGTTTATCGGCGCGCAGCACCACATCAGAATCGCGGCTCACTTCCGGGGTATAGCCCAGACGTTCAATCGCCCATTTCACCGACGAGAGGTTGGCGCAACCGGTATCCATGATCACCACGTTCATCACAGCACTCCCTTCGAGCTCGGCAGGGTATTACCCTCAACGCGGATCGCCTGGCGCAGCGTACGACCAAAGGCTTTAAACAGGCTTTCGACGCGGTGATGATCGTTCTTGCCTTTGGTTTTCAGATGCAGGGTGCTCATCATGGCGTAGGAGAGCGAGCTGAAGAAGTGCTCGACCATCTCAGTACTGAGGTCGCCCACGCGCTGATAGTTGAATTCGGCTTTGAACTCGATGTGCGGACGGCCGGAGATATCCAGCGCGCAGCGTGCCAGGCATTCGTCCATCGGCAGCACAAAGCCAAAGCGGCCAATACCGCGTTTGTCGCCCAGCGCTTTCAGCAATGCTTCGCCCAGCGCCAGACCGGTATCTTCCACCGTGTGGTGATCGTCTATGTAGAGATCGCCTTTCACTTCGATGTTCATGCGGAAGCCGCCGTGCACCGCAATCTGGTCCAGCATATGGTCGAAGAAACCCACGCCGGTATTAATCTTGCTGCCGCCTTCGCGGTCCAGCCACAGTTCGACCCGAACCTGCGTCTCTTTGGTATTACGCTGCACTAGCGCATGGCGGTCACGCTGAGTCAGACGCTGCTGGATGGTCTGCCAGTTCTCGCCGTCAGCACCGTAGCGGATAGGCTGAATGCCCATGTTCTCCGCCAGCTGCACGTCGGTCAGACGATCGCCAATCACATAACTGTTGGCGGTATCCAGTGCGCCTTCGGCCAGCCAGGCTTGCACCATTTTCGTTTTCGGCTTGCGGCAGTCGCAGTGTTCGTCCGGCATGTGCGGGCAAATCAGCACATCGTCAAACGCAATGCCCTGTGAGGTCAGGACCTGCATCATCAGATTGTGTGGACCATCGAAATCCGCCTGCGGGAAACTGGCGGTGCCAAGCCCATCCTGGTTGGTGATCATCACCAGACGATAACCGGCGGCCTGCAGCGCCAGCAGCGCCGGAATAACGTCTGGCTCAAACGCCAGCTTATCCATACGGTCGACCTGATAATCCTCAGGCGGCTCAGAGATTAACGTCCCGTCGCGGTCAATAAAAAGGGTCTTCTGACTCATGCTTGCTCCAGAGAAAAGGCTTGCAGCGCGGCGATGGCTCGTTCGCACTCTTCACGCGTGCCGATGGAGATGCGCAGGCATCCCGACAGGCCCGGATTTTTGTTCTGATCACGCAGGATAATGCCCTGATCCCATAAGGTTTTGAAGACTTTTGGGGAATCGGTAAAGCGCGCCAGCACATAGTTGGTTTCGCTGGGGAAAACCTGCTCAACGCAGGCCAGCTGCGCCAGTTCAGCCAGCAGCCAGCCGCGATTGTCATTCAGCTGGACCACATGCTCACGCATCAATGCAATGCCTTGCTCGCTCAGCGCCTGTCCGGCGACGTCGGCAACCGGCGTCGCCAGCGGGTAGGGCGCAATCACCTTCATCAGCAGGTCGATCACTTGCGGGTTCGCCAGCGCAAAGCCACAACGCAGGCCCGCCAGCGCAAAGGCTTTTGAAAGGGTACGCAGGATCACCAGATGCGGATAATCCTTCAGCCAGCCGGTCAGCGTCGCCTGCGGGCAGAACTCAATATAGGCTTCATCGGCCACCACCAGCGCTTTACCGGCGGTCATCGCCAGCAGCTGGCGGATGTCATCCTGATCGATCAGGTTGCCGGTCGGGTTGTTCGGGCTGCAAAGATAAACGACTTTGACGCCATCCAGCTGTTCGGCGATAGCAGGCAGGTTCAGCTGCCAGTCGCTCAACGCCGGCGCGGTACGATATTCAATGCCGATGGTTTCGGCGCTAACGCTGTACATGCCATAGGTGGGCGGGCAGAACAGAATGGCATCCTGCCCCGGCTCACAGAAGGCGCGCATGATCAGTTCGATGGCTTCATCCGCGCCACGGCTGACCAGCACCTGCTCTGGCGTTAAACCCGCGTAAGCCGCATAACGCTCAATCACCAGCTTAGGCTGACATTCCGGATAACGGTTCAGCGTCTGCTGCGACAGCTCAAACGGCACCGGCAGCGGGAATTCGTTGGCATTGAGCCAGACATCACCGTTGCCACCCAGACGACGCGCCGACATATAGGGCGTCAGGGCACGCACATTCGCGCGCGCCAGCTGCTCAATATCCTGACTCATGCTTGCTCCTTTAGTGCGGCGACGCGCAGGGTGACGGCATTCTTGTGGGCATCCAGCTGCTCGGCGGCGGCCAGGGTTTCAATCGTGGCGGCCAGATTCAGGAAGCCCTGCGGCGTCAGCTCCTGCACCGTCATACGTTTCTGGAAATCGGCCAGGCCCAGGCTGGAACAGGTCGAGGTATAACCGTAGGTCGGTAACACGTGATTGGTGCCCGAGGCGTAATCGCCCGCAGACTCCGGTGACCAGTCGCCTAAGAAGACTGAACCGGCGCTGGTGATCGACTCCACCAGATCGCGCGGCTGACGGGTCTGCAGAATCAGGTGCTCCGGGCCGTAGAGATTGGAAATCTCAACGCATTGCTCAAGGTCGCGCGCCACAATCAGGCGGCTGCTCTCAAGCGCCTGACGCGCCGTGGCCGCACGCGGCAACTGAGCCAGCTGCTGTTCAACCGCGTCCGCAACCGCCTCAGCCAGCGTCAGTGAAGGCGTCAGCAGAATCACCTGTGAGTCGGGGCCGTGCTCGGCCTGTGAAAGCAGATCGGAGGCGACAAACGCGGGCGTGGCACCTTCATCGGCAATCACCAGCACTTCTGACGGCCCGGCAGGCATATCAATCGCCGCGCCATCGAGTCGCTGACTCACCTGACGTTTCGCTTCGGTCACCCAGGCGTTGCCTGGGCCAAAAATCTTGTCCACGCGTGGCACGGTCTCGGTACCAAAGGCCAGCGCGGCAATAGCCTGCGCACCGCCGACCTGGAACACCTCTTCTACGCCGCACAGCTGCGCGGCATAGAGGATCTCATCGGCGATCGGCGGGGGCGAACAGAGCACCACGCGGCCACAACCGGCGATGCGGGCAGGCGTCGCCAGCATCAGCACGGTAGAGAAGAGCGGGGCGGAACCGCCAGGAATGTAGAGCCCGACCGATTTCACCGGGCGGGTAATCTGCTGGCAGCGCACGCCGGGCTGCGTTTCCACATCTACCGGCGGCAGAATCTGCGCGTTGTGGAAGGTTTCGATATTACCCACTGCGACGGCCATCGCCTGCTTCAGCTCGTCACTCAGTAGGGCGCTGGCGTCTGCGATTTGCTGCGGCGTCACACGCAGGTTTTCAACCTGCGCCTTGTCGAAGCGGGCGCTGAATTCGCGCAGCGCGTCATCACCGTTCAGCTTTACCTGCTCCAGCACGTTACGCACCGTCAGCGTGACGTTTTCAGAGGCGGCGATGGCAGGACGCAACAGCAGCGCCTGCTGCTGTTCGGGGGTGCACTGCTGCCACTCAATCGGGGTAGAAAAGGCCATGGCTTACTCCATCATCTTCTCAATAGGCAGCACCAGAATAGAACTGGCACCCAACGCTTTCAGTTTTTCCATGGTTTCCCAGAACAGGGTTTCACTGCTGACCATGTGCATTGCCACGCGGCTGACATCGCCTGCCAGCGGCAGAACGGTCGGACGCTCCGCGCCAGGCAGCAGGCTGATAACCTCTTCCAGCCGCTCACTCGGCGCGTGCAGCATGATGTACTTCGATTCACGTGCTTTAATCACGCCCTGAATACGGGTCATCATCTTGTCGATCAGCTCCTGCTTGGCGGCGGGCATCTCGCCGTCGCGCTGGATCAGGACGGCTTTTGAACGATAGATGACTTCCACTTCACGCAGGCCGTTGGCTTCCAGGGTGGCACCGGTAGAGACCAGATCGCAGATGGCGTCTGCCAGACCGGCGCGGGTCGCGACTTCGACAGAACCGTTCAGTAGGCAGGTTTTGAAGCTGACGCCTTTTTTGTCGAGATACTGTTTGAGCAGGTGCGGATAAGAGGTGGCGATACGGGATTTATCAAGGCATTCCGGGCCGGTGTACTCGGCGTCGGTCGCCATCGCCAGTGAGAGACGGCAACCGCCGAAATCCAGGCGACGTAGCGTAAAGTAGCGCGGGTCTTCGCCCTGAGCGCGGCGTGAGAGTAACTCCTCTTCCAGCACGTTTTCACCGATGATGCCGAGATCGACCACACCGTCCATCACCAGGCCAGGGATATCGTCATCGCGCACACGCAGGATGTCGATCGGCATGTTCTCCGCAAACGCAATCAGGCGCTGTTGCTGAAGATTGATTTTAACGCCGCAGCGCGCCAGCAGTTCGCGTGAATCATCACTTAAACGGCCAGATTTCTGCATAGCTATGCGTAAACGGGTGTTATCTAACATGGTTCCTGTCCTCTTAATCCTGTCCTGAAAGTGTGGTTGCGCCAGCCCATAAAAAAACCCCCGGAAGACGATCTTCCGGGGGTTCTCTTGCGTTCACACCACTGGAAGATCTTAAAAGTCTTCCAGCACCAATCGCCTGAAAGACTAGTCAGGATGATGGTGGTGATGATGGTTGAACTGAACGCGTGTCATATTAATCTCGTCGATGAATGAGTATTCATTTGTGGGGATTAACCTAGCGAAGATGGCAGCACTTGGCAACACTTTTTTAAACAGGCGGTTCAGAAAGCGCTGAAACAGGTTGTTCTGGTTTGCAATCCGGGGGCAAACTACGGTGAAGTCAGGGTTGATGTTTCACGTCAGGAGTCAAAATGAAGAAGGTCGCGATTGTGGGACTGGGCTGGCTGGGTATGCCGCTGGCCACGGCGTTAACGGCGCGAGGCTGGCAGGTTACCGGCAGCAAAACCACGCCAGACGGTGTTGAAGCCGCACGCCGCTGCGGCATTGAGGCGTTCCAGCTGGAACTGACACCGGAACTGCTGTGTGATGCTGCCGATATCGAGCCGCTCTTTAACGTCGATGCATTGATTGTCACGTTACCTGCCAGCCGTACTGCGGAAGGCGGTGAAGCTTATCTGCAGGCGGTGCAGAATGTGGTCGATACCGCGCTGGTGTATAAAGTGCCGCGCATCATCTTTACCAGCTCAACGTCAGTCTATGGTGGCAGCTCTGGCATTAAACGGGAAAACAGCCCGCTGACCGCCGAAACGGTAGCCGGTAAAACGCTGGTTAAGCTGGAGAGCTGGCTGCACGATCTGCCGGGAACGAGCGTGGATATTGTGCGTCTGTCCGGTCTGGTCGGGCCAAAGCGCCATCCGGGACGCTTCCTGGCGGGCAAGCAGGATGTGGCGAATGGCTCGCAGGGCGTGAATCTGGTGCATCTGGATGACGTGGTCGAGGCGATTACGCTGCTGCTGCAGTCGCCCAAAGGGGGCCGGGTTTATAACCTCAGTGCGCCGAAACATCCGACGCGCGACACCTTCTATCCCGCCGTTACGCGCCAGCTTGGTCTGCAGCCGCCGCAGTTCGCGCCAGAGGTCGTAAAAGACAGCGGCAAGCTGATAGATGGGTCGCGCATCTGTAGCGAGCTTGGTTTTGAGTATCGCTATGACGATCCGGTGAAGATGCCGCTGGAATGAATGGCACCATATGGAAGGTGCAGAGGAAGTCGCTTTAAGCTATCGGCTATGTGCATCATTTTTTTGGCGGGATGATGAAATCCCGCCGCGACAAAAACACCGTTAAACAAACAGTTCAGAATTAAATTCACTGTTATTTCAATGAGTATTCTACTTTTGATGACCCAAATAGCTTATTGTAGTCATTTAAAGGTGCAGGTATTTTTTTTCTGAGAAAGTTTTGTTCTGTTATTTAACTGAGATTCAATTGCGTTAATTGAAAAACTATTAACATTAGTCAGAAATTGTAAAGTACTGCCTGGATTGAGTCGGCTGCTTATAAAAGAAAAGCCCCATATGGGGCTTTAGATTTACAGGCATCGGGAAGGGTCTGTACCCTTATATATGCCATTGATACAGTTTCCTGGAGATTGGCCTAGCTTAACTACAACAACGTTATTAATTTTAAATACTGAATCTTTAGCAGGCCACATCGGAGCTGCGTTTATTTTTTCAAACCCTGGCTTTATCTCATCAAAGGAAGCCGGAATTATTTTTGCTATTGCGGTAGCATTCATAAAAGCCGAAATTCGTGCGGAGTTTCCGGCATCCCAGTTAAGGAAAGAGCTTCCAAACATGTCGTGATTGGCAGGTTTATCAACCGAGTCAACGTTGAGTGCACCATAGAAATAGACCCTGACTGGTCTGTCTGGTGGCGTACCAACATATTTGTATATGTCGTTAGCAATGAAAGACGACATATTATAATCCTGATTATAAGAGAGATAGTCGGTATAGAAGAGTTTGCTGGATGAAGCCGTCCCATAGAGTAAAACGATCACAGGAACAGCCCATAAAATCTTCTTTTCAGCATAGAGAGAAAATACGATAACACCCGATGCTGCGAAAGATATAGCAAGGCAATTCATCGCTCTGGGAGGCAAGAAACCGCCGATTATTGCATTCATCAGGAATGGTGACAATATTACTGTGGTTGCTGAAAGCAGAAAAATGAAGCGGTTTTTAATGGGCCTGGTAAAAACCACAGACAGAATAAATAAGGTAAAGCAATAGATACTCAGCCCATAAGGGGCATTAAAAGAAAAATAATCAACAACAAATGCTACTACAGACTTTATCGTTTCAATGACGGGTTGATGAATCCAGCCAATCATGTTGAGGAAGTAAGATTCCGAACTTTTACCAAAATGCCATTGAATGATCTTTGTCAGTAATGAATAGGCGACAGCAGAAACAATCATTACAATAACAGGTTTTAGCACGATGCTTTTAAATGTTAAATCAGGCTTGTTGTTGGCAAGAGTGTAGCAGACATAAGAAGCAATGATTGATACAGGAAGGAAAATTATAGACTGATAAATTGAAACGGAAAATGTTAATGCGATTACAGGTGCAAAAAAGCTCAGTAAAACCCCTTTTTTTCTCAATATAAGATAGGTTGACAAAGAGGACAGAAGAACAGCTGTAGCTAATGCATCTGATTGGTTAGAAAATTCTAACTGGAATGCAAACTGAGGCAGAGCAGAGTAAAGAATCGAGAAAAATACAGACTGTTGCGTGTTAAGGCCTAAAGTTTTTGAGATAACAGAGCATGAAAGGGCAAGTATAACCAGAGACAACATTTCAGTATAAAAAGGAATAAATGGCTCAGGGAAAATTGTTGACTTGAGCAACGCATGTCCCCACCGTCCCATACTGATAGTGTGCGCAATGTTATTGCTAAATTCCTCATCAATTGAGAGAGTAAAATGTGTAAGCTCAAAAAAGTAAACGATAAATAAAACTGATAGCGATGATATAAATGAAACTAAAAAAGTGTTTTTTTCTAAGGTGGCTTTGATTTCCATCAGAAAAATCTCCAGGTGAATTTATACTTTCAGTAAAGAAAAATGCCCTAAAAGGACAAGTTTCATTACTTTTTGATCAGATGCATTTTCCAACCTGGTGGATTGATGCTTATATCTGCTTCAGTCCCCGATGGGGATTTTTCAAATAATTGGATTTGCTCTTTATAGCCAACCTCGAAATAAGGGTATATGTGAAAATGCCTTATGTACATTGCCGCCATCAAAATGTTCAGGCATAACAAAGCGATTATCGGTCTCTTCGTTTTGCTAGCCAGAAAAGTTATAAAGCAGAAAAAGGCAATATTTGTTACAAAAAAGTATCGTTCTCCGCCCAGTGGCGATAAAAATAAAGGCCACTGTGGATCTGTCATGCTCATCATTGGCTTAGCAAGAGCAAATCCGAGCATCAGGGATGGAAAAAGAAGTATGGACTTATAGCGCCATCCTGATTTTAAAGCATAATATAATATAGACGCTATTATTATCATATTCAAAGCAATAGATGCCTGATTGCCATTTATACCTGGCTTCCAGGTGTTATCAATAAGAGCGCCACGAATGATACGATAAAAAGTAATGTCAGAGAATAACTGAATACTTGCGCCTAAAGGAGCCGAAGAACGAGTAGCACCAGATGAAGTTAAAATTGTATATAATTGAATTAAGAAACAGAGCGTAAAAACAATATCGAAGGAATTGATTTTCCTGATGGAGTTAACAATTCCGTCATGTTGGCATACTCGCTTCATGAGCAGGCACGGCGCAATGAAGATTACAAATGGTCCGCTTAGCCCACTGACTATCAATAAAACATAATCGTGTATCTTCCATGCTGTTGATTCAGGTCTTTCAGACATGATTACACAGAGAAGATACATTGAAAGATACCAGTGTGCATTGGTTATGTTTGGATAACCTTCCGCAATATTTGGCATCAAAAGAACGTAAAGTGCAACAGTTGCTCGATAAGCTAGAGGAGCGAATTTGATACGGTTTGAAAGAATAAATGCAATAAAACATGCTCTAATTAAAACGCCAATTATATTGGCGACAAGGGCCGTTTTGCTCAAACCAAAAAGCAGAGCAATACTGTATGTCAGGCGAGATATTGTCTGAAAATAGCCATTCTCCGGCATGAAAAGCGTGTTAAATATGCCATTATTATATGCGTCCTGTAACCAGAATCTACCGTCTTCAGCCCAGGGCTGCGCGTTTGTAATAATGTCTGGCCTTCTCATTATTATAAGAAAGACAATAATTAAGAATATTGTAACGTTGAGGATATACTTCTGGTTTTTTATGTTTTCTAAATTCATGAGTTCCGCCTGAACATTTAAAAAGTTATCAAACTTTTTTTCTAAGCATCGTTGTCATTTCTGATAATATATCTCGGGCGTTGCTTGGTCTCGATATAAATCCTGCCGATATACTCTCCCAGCACACCAATGCCAATTAGCTGAATACCGCCAAGGAAAAGAATAGAAACGAGAATCGACGGGTAACCCGCTACCGGATTTCCCCAGATCAGCTTATCTGCAATCATCCAGACGCCGTAAATGAAAGAGAGCCCGGCCACAAAGAAACCGATATAGGTCCACATGCGTAAAGGAAAGGTAGAGAATGACGTTATCCCCTCCAGCGCAAGGTTCCAGAGTTTCCACCCATTAAATTTTGTCGAACCCGCGATGCGTTCAGCGCGCGTGTATTCAACGACCTCTGTTTTTCCGCCTACCCATGAAAGAATACCTTTCATAAACAGATTTCGCTCAGGTAGAAGCTTAATGTTATCGACAATATGACGGGACATTAACCTGAAATCACCCACATTTTCTTCAATCTGCGGCTTGCTAATCATGTTGTGTAATTTATAGAACCATTCAGCGCTTTTACGCTTCAGGTGGCTATCGGATGAGCGGTCAACCCGTTTAGCCAGCACAACATCTGCGCCTTCCTTCCACTTCGAGATCAGGAGCGGAATAACCTCGATCGGATCCTGCAGGTCTACATCTATAGGAATAACCACATCTCCGGTCGAAGCCTCAAGGCCTGCAAACAGGGCGGGTTCTTTGCCAAAATTTCGTGTAAAGCACACGTATTTGACTAACGCGTCATTTTTCATGATCGCCTGAATCAGAGATTCAGTGTTGTCTGTGCTGCCATCATTGACGAAAACAATCTCAATCTCATCATCTGCAAGCGGCGTGTAATTTCTTACAGTCTGATAGAAAACAGGAAGTGTTTCCTGTTCGTTCAGAACGGGAACAACAAGCGATATTTTCATTTCTTATCTCGGAAAATGATGTATTTCGAATAGACAAAGCCGCATACCAGACTTATTGCTGAGAAGACGATGAGGGTTACGACAGGGTTGACCTTCATCCGGTCAGCATAGGAACCAATCATGACGGCAACCATGCCCATGAAAAACACATACATGATGTAGCGGATCGTTGTGGCTTCTGAACTGAACGTCCACTTTGCGTTGGCAAAGAAAGAGAAGGTGACAGCAATGCAGAATGCAATAAAGTTAGACAGTGACTGCTGCAAACCCCTCTCTACACAGATGGCGAAGGTCACCCAATGGATCAGCGTATTGATGACACCAACTGACATGTATCTGGCAAAAAGTTTCAGCATGGCAAAGTTCTGTAAAAAGTGAGGTGCAAATCCTGACACCTGGCAGCGATAGGATCAAGAAATTGTTAAGGCCGTAATACCATTTCATCCAGAGAGTAGTTGTGTACATCTGCAAAGAATTTGGGTGTCTGACCAATGCACTTTTCAGTCACGTGATAAGTTTTGCTCTTCAGCACATAAAAAAGGGTCTGCTACCGCTTAAAAATCGCCCTGGAAAATTTATACGCGAAATTATCGCAAAGCGACGCAATCAGGCCTGGTAGTAACTAAAACTGCACGCAAAACGTATTTGATTCACCGTTCTGCGTCAGACCTTTCCTGCTTTTGTGGGGCGTTTGAATATCAAAGCATCAATAGCAATGCGGCAAGATTAAGTCTTACTTAGGGTAGGGTAAAAAATAACCTTACACCCCCAGCCGATCCCTCAACGCATACCACACCGCACCCATTGCCGTCAGCGGCACGCTGAAGCGTCGGCCACCCGGGAACGGCAGGTGAGGCAGGCGGGCAAAGGCGTCAAACCGCTCGGCATCGCCGCGCAACACTTCGCTGATCAGCTTGCCGGAAAGATGGGTACTGGTGACGCCATGACCGCTGTCGCCCTGCATAAAATAGACATTCTTCTCCATCCGGCCAAACTGCGGCATACGCGACAGCGTCAGCAGGAAATTGCCGCTCCAGCTGAAGTCCAGCTTCACGTTCTGCAACTGCGGGAAAGTGCGGCGCAGTTTGGGCCGGATTAGCGCTTCAATGTCAGCCGGTTCCCGCGCGCCGTAGACCACACCGCCGCCATAGAGCAGCCGGTTGTCGGCGGTCAGACGGAAGTAATCCAGCAGATAGTTACAATCTTCCACACAGTAATTATTCGGCATCAGCGACAGTGCCTGGTCGGGTGTCAGCGGCTCGGTCGCCACAATCTGCGATCCGCACGGCATGCTTTTCCTGCTCAGGCGCGGCTCCAGTTGTGGTGAGAGATAGGCATTACCGGCGAAGATCACAAACGTCGCACTGACCTCTCCCTGAGCGGTTTTCACCCGGTTAGGGGAGCCATAAACCACATCTGTTGCCGCAGACTGCTCATAAATGCGTCCGCCGTGTCGCCGGATGGCTTCCGCTTCTCCCAGCGCCAGATTTAGCGGATGCAGATGGCCGCCACGTCGATCCAGCAGCCCGCCGACGTAACGTTCGGTAGCGACTTCGCGGCGAATAGCGCGTTCGTCGAGCAATTCCAGATCGTGATTGCCATACTGCTGCCATAGCTTTTTTTGCTTTTGCAGATGCGCCATCTGTCTCGGATTCAGCGCTGCAAAAATGCCGCCAGGCCGATAGTCGCACTCAATCGCATACCGCTTAATGCGATCGCGGATAATCTCAGCGCCTTCAAACATCATGCTGCCCAGCATGCGGGCGCTCTCTTTGCCGTAGCGTTGTTCAATCACATCCACGTCGCGACTATAGGAGTTCACCACCTGGCCGCCGTTCCGGCCGCTGGCACCAAAGCCGACGCGCGCCGCTTCCAGCACGACTACGTCGTAGCCGACCTCGGTCAGATGCAGCGCCGCTGAAAGACCGGTGAAACCGCCGCCAATGATGCAGACGTCGCACTGAATGCTCTCCTGCAGGGTCGGCCAGGGCGCATGCGGATTGGCGGTCGCTGCGTAATAACTCTCCACATAATTCATAACAACCTCCGGGAAGCGCCTAAAAGTTGGCTGGCGTGTGGGCACTGACAATGCGGCAGGGGATTTCAGCCCTGTTGGTGAAGCTGTGCGGTAAGCCGGTATCAATCACATAGCTCTCTCCGGCGGAGAGATGAAACTGCTGACCGTTAATGACCAGCGTAATTTCACCTTCCAGCAGCGTGCCTGTCTCTTCGCCCGGATGACGCAGTTTTTCGCCCGTGCTGGCGCCGGGTTGATAGGTCTCCAGCAGCATGCCCAGCATGCGCTGCGCACGGCCATTGTCGATGAGCTTCAGCGATACACCCTGGCTGCCAATTTCCAGCAGATCGCTGGCGCGGACGATTACCTTTGGCTCTGCGTGGGGTTTGGGTTCCGAAAAGAATTCCGACAGTGACAGCCCATAGACTTTCAGCAGCTTCTGCAGGGTGCTGACCGCCGGGCTGACCTTGTCCTGCTCAATGGTGCTGATGGCGCTGTGGGTCAGTCCGGCCAGTTCAGCAACGCGACGTTGCGACAATCCCATCGTCTGCCGGATCTGCGCCAGCCGTCGTCCCGGAGCCAGCGTGACATCACTCATCTGCTTTTCCCCTGTGATAGCGAATGGCGGCCTGAATAAAGCCGCTGAACAATGCCTGCGATCCCGCCGTACTTTCCGGCTGCCACTCGGGATGCCACTGCACCGCGAGGGCGAAGGGATGATGGCGCAGACTCACCGCCTCAATCAGGCCATCCGGCGCGCGCGCCTCAATGCGTAGCTGTGGCCCCGGTTCGCGTACGCCCTGATGATGCAGAGAATTGACCGCAAGCGGTTTGCTGCTGTCCAGCAGCGTTGCCAGCAGGCCATCCGGTTCGATAGTGATCGGATGTGCTGTCGCATACTGCTGATCCAGTGGCAGCATCTCATCTTCATGATGACGCTGAAATTCTGACTGCCCACTGAGATCCCGCCACAGCGCGCCACCATTGGCCACCACCAGCTCCTGCAGTCCACGGCAGATACCAAACATCGGCATTTTGTGGCTGGTGGCCCAGGTGATGAGCTGAAAGGCGAGACGGTCGCGGCCCGGATCGGCGTGCGGCTCTTCACCGGCTTCACCATAATGCCAGGGTTCGATATTGCTGGGACTGCCGGTGAACAGCAGACCATCCAGCACAGCCATAGCGTTTTCTGATAGATGAGGCGCATTAATAAGACTATGGGGCAGGGCGAGAGGCACGCCACCCGCCAGAACAACCGCATCAATATATTTGTTATGCACCGTCTGAGTCGCATGGCCGCCCAGATCTTTCTGGCACATCACTACGCCAATCAACGGCTTGTCAAAAATAATGCCCATCTCACGTCCTCGCATCACTGGTCGAAATATCTACCGAAAGGGCACGTCTGGCGGTTAAGTGTGCAATATTTTTTCAATCTAGCAATCTGCTGTTTGTTCTTCAAACAGATTTGTTACATTTGCACACTTTTTATGTTGGCGCTATGTTAGTGGTGTGGCTGTTATTTTGAGCATTACGCAAACCTAATAGGGGCGGGTGAGATCATGACTAACCTGGTAGAAGTGGAAGACTTCACGCTTCACAGTGAAGAGAAACGAACCAGCGCGTTCCAGCTTGAGGTGAAAGCCTGGCTGGAGCGCCATCCTGAAACGCAGTATGTCGACATCCTGTTAAATGATTTAAATGGTGTGTTCCGCGGCAAGCGCATTCCGGTTTCTGCGCTGCCTAAGCTGGAAAAAGGCTGTTATTTCCCCGCCTCAGTGTTTGCCATGGATATCCTCGGCAACACGGTGGAAGAAGCGGGACTCGGCCAGTCTCTTGGTGAACCCGATAATCTCTGTCTGCCCGTTAGCGGTACGTTAGTTCCCTCCGCCTCTGACCCTCAACACATCGCGCAGCTGCTGTTAACCATGTGCAACCAAGATGGCACTCCCTTTGACGTTGAACCCCGAAATGTCCTCAACCGGCTGTGGCAACAGTTGCGTAACCGAGGTCTGTTTCCGGTGGTAGCGGTAGAGCTGGAGTTCTATCTGGTGGACAAAAAACGCGATGCTGAAGGCTTTATCCAGCCGCCCTGTTCGCCCGGCAGCGATGAACGCAATATGCAGAGCCAGGTCTACTCGGTCGATAATCTCGATCACTTTGCCGACGTGTTGCGCGATATTGACGATCTGGCCCGTCAGCAGGGTATACCGGCTGATGGCGCGCTGGCGGAAGCCTCGCCCGGGCAGTTTGAGATCAACCTGCATCATACCCGCGACGTGCTGCGTGCCTGCGACCATGCGGTGCAGCTGAAGCGCCTGATTCGTCAGGTCGCGGAAAATCACGGCATGACCGCCACCTTTATGGCGAAGCCTTACGAGGAGTATGCGGGCAGCGGGATGCATGTGCATATCAGCATGCTGGATGCCGCCGATCACAACGCCTTTGCCTGCGATGACGGCAGTGATTCACCGCTGATGAAGCGTGCGCTGGCGGGCATGATCGACCTGATGCCCGCGTCAATGGCGCTGCTGGCACCCAACGTGAATGCCTATCGCCGCTTTGTCCCTGAAGCCTATGTGCCGTTGCAGGCTTCGTGGGGTCATAACAACCGGACCGTCGCGCTGCGCGTGCCGTGCGGAGATATCGACAATCATCGTATTGAGTATCGGGTGGCGGGCGCTGATGCCAATCCCTATCTGGTCGTCTCGGCTATACTGGCCGGGATGCTGCATGGACTGGATACGCAGCTGCCATTGCCGAATCCGGTCACCGGCAACGGACACCATGCCGAAGGGCTGGCCCTGCCGATCCGGCAGAGCGATGCGCTGTATGAGTTTGACAGCAGCTATCCGCTGCAGAAGTTACTGGGCGAACGCTTTGCCAGCGTCTGGCACAGCTGCAAAAACTATGAACTGATGCAGTTTGAACGGCTGATTACGTCTACGGAAATAGACTGGATGCTGAAAAACGCCTGATGAGCTTCTCAGCTTTACTTTGTCGCGCTTTTTTTTGCATAAGGTGCCCCAACGGCTTGTATTACTGCCACGGGTTAGGGCAGAATACGCGGCCTGCAAAATCAGATGATAACCGACGCTTAACGCGCCGGTTATTTTTTTGCATCCAGTTTTAACAGAGCGTTTTTGCTGACTTAACCGAGGCCGGGCACGCACCCGGATAGATAAACACTGAAAACACGCGTAAGCGTGAGATTGAGGATTACAAAGATGGGGATGTTTTTCACTCTGCCAGCCAACGCTGGTACGCGTTTTCGTGATGACTACGGCGCCGCGTCAACCGCTAACCTTACTCCCTGTCGCTTAATGCGCAGTTGCCCTGTGACCCAGCCCAGCCAGGCTGTCGCACATGGGGGACTGAAGCATGTCGCTTAATACCTCCGCCGCACCACAGCGTGCGCAACTCAAAAAGACGCTTACGTTACTTCCGGTCGTCATGATGGGCTTAGCCTACATGCAGCCTATGACCCTGTTCGATACTTTTGGCATCGTTTCCGGGCTGACCGATGGTCACGTCGCCACCGCTTATGCTTTCGCGCTGATTGCGATTCTGTTTACTGCCGTGAGTTACGGTAAGCTGGTACGCCGCTTCCCCTCTGCGGGCTCCGCTTATACCTACGCTCAAAAGGCGATCAGTCCGCACGTCGGCTTTATGGTCGGCTGGTCATCACTGCTGGACTACCTGTTCATGCCGATGATTAACATCCTGCTGGCTAAAAACTATTTCGAATCGCTGGTGCCGGGCATCCCGTCATGGATCTTCGTGGTGTTGCTGGTCGGCTTTATGACGCTCTCTAACCTCAAGGGCATCAAAACCGTCGCCAACTTCAACAGTGTGATTGTGGTGCTGCAGGTCATTGTCATGGTCGGGATTACCGGCATGGTGATCTACGGTGTGGCAAGCGGCGTTGGTTCCGGCACGCTGGTGAGCAGCCGTCCGTTCTGGTCTGAGAATGCGCATGTGGTGCCGATGATTACCGGTGCAACCATACTCTGCTTCTCGTTCCTCGGCTTTGATGGCATCAGTTCGCTGTCGGAAGAGACCAAAGATGCAGAACGCACCATCCCGCGCGCTATTTTCCTGACGGCGCTGATTGGCGGTGTGATCTTTATTGCGGCATCTTACTTCCTGCAGCTCTACTTCCCGGACATCACCCGTTTCCAGGACCCGGACTCCTCACAGCCAGAAATCATGCTGTTCGTAGCCGGTAAAGCGCTGCAGGTCGGTATCCTGATCTTCTCGGTGGTCACGGTACTGGCATCCGGTATGGCGGCGCACGCAGGCGTATCGCGTCTGATGTATGTGATGGGCCGTGATGGTGTGTTCCCGGAGCGTTTCTTCGGTTACATCCATCCAAAATGGCGTACCCCGTCGCTCAACGTACTGCTGGTGGGTGCGATTGCGCTGATGGCGATTAACTTTGACCTGGTCACCGCGACCGCGCTGATTAACTTCGGTGCGCTGGTAGCGTTTACCTTCGTGAACCTGTCGGTGATTGCACAGTTCTGGATCCGTGAGAAGCGAAACCGTACGCTGAAAGATCACGTTCAGTATCTGCTGCTGCCGCTGCTCGGCGCGATGACGGTCGGTGCGCTGTGGGTGAATCTGGAAGAGAGTTCTATGGTTCTGGGCCTGATCTGGGCCGCCATCGGGATTATCTACCTGGCATTCGTGACCCGCAGCTTCCGTAATCCGGTGCCGCAGTTCAGCGAAGAAGTTTAATATCGCTAACGTTGCCGCCTTCCGGCTTTATCAGGAAGGCGGCAACAGCTTAACCGGCCAGCACCAGTTCCCAGCTGCCCGCACTCAACAGTTCCCGCCCCGCATCACTCAGTTTGTTGTCTGTCACCACCTGATCAAACCTCTCCAGCGGTAACGCCAGGAACGTCGCTATTCTGTTGTACTTCGAACTGTCACTCAGTAAAACCCGCTTGCTGCTCACGTCGCACACTGCCTGCTTCACCATCACTTTATCTTCATCCGGTGTAAACAAGCCGCGTGGCCCCCAGCAGGAGGCGGAGATAAAGGCGATATCAATGGCCAGATTGCGCAGGCTGCGTGCTGCCGACTCGCCGACGCAGGAGCGGTTCTCCCGGCATACGGTGCCACCCGTGTGGATCACCCGGCACTGACTCGCCTCCATCAGCAGATTCGCCACCATGAAATCATTGGTCACCACCAGTAAATCATCACGATCCACCACTTCCTGTGCCAGCGCTAAGGTCGTGGTCCCGGCATCCAGATAGATGCAGCTATTACGGGGGATGTGACGGGCAACGGTGCGGCCAATGGCGCGCTTTTCATCGTTATAGAGGGTGCTTTTCGTCAGATGGGACGGTTCGGCCGCCAGTCGATCGGCGGAACGCACGCCGCCGGAAACCGACAGCACGGCGCCTTGTTCTTCCAGTTTCTGCACATCCCGGCGTATCGTCATGTGCGATACGCCCAGCCGCTCAGTTAACTCTGCAATGCTCACTACGCCCCGATCGGCCACCAGTGCCAGAATCTGTTGATGACGTTCAACCGGAATCATATCTGCTCCCTGATAATTACCATTTTTTCACATTATAAAGTATCTGCCGGTCAACCAGAACAAATAATAACAGCTGATACAGGGCGGGCAGCTGCAATCACCGGGCTAACGCAAGGTGAGGCAGGTAAAACAGGCAGTGTTAAAAATTGTTCCCGTTCACACTGGTGATGTTTTTTTGTGAGGAGTGACACATTTTTACCGACAGGAAGCTGGCAGGATTAACAGTAACAAACAAATAATCACTTAATTTAACAGTGGAGGCGTAACGTGCCAGCTGAAAACATCTGCGTTATCGGGTTAGGTTCCATGGGTATGGGTGCGGCGAAATCCTGTCTGCGCGTCGGTCTCAACACCTGGGGGGTCGATTTGAATCCTGCGGCCCTGGAGAGCTTACGTCAGGCCGGCGCACGTGATGCGCAGTCATCCGCCTCAGCCTTTGCAGATCAGCTCGATGCCGTTTTGCTGCTGGTGGTCAATGCAAAGCAGGTTAACGCCATTCTGTTCGGTGAAGATGGTCTGGCCGCAAAACTGCGTCCGGGCACGGTGGTAATGGTCTCATCCACACTCTCAGCGCAGGATGCGCAGCAGATTGAACAGCGGCTGGCTGAACATCAGTTGCTGATGCTGGATGCCCCGGTGTCGGGCGGCGCGGCCAAAGCGGCCAGCGGTGAAATGACGGTGATGGCATCCGGCAGTGATACGGCCTTTGCACAGTTGCAGCCGGTGCTGGATGCGGTGGCTGCCAAAGTCTATCGCGTGGGCAATGAAATTGGCCTCGGGTCAACCGTCAAAATTATTCATCAGCTGCTGGCGGGCGTTCATATCGCGGTGGGCGCAGAGGCGATGGCGCTGGCGGCGCGAGCCGGTATTCCGCTTGAAACCATGTATGAAGTGGTCACCAATGCCGCGGGCAACTCGTGGATGTTCGGGGACCGTATGAAGCATGTGGTAGATGGCGACTACAGCCCGAAATCGGCCGTCGATATCTTCGTGAAAGATCTCAACCTGGTGGCCGATACCGCAAAATCGCTGCACTTCCCGCTGCCGCTGGCTTCAACCGCCCTCAACATGTTTACCGAAGCGAGCAACGCTGGTTATGGCCGGGAAGATGACAGTGCGGTAATCAAAATCTTCAGCGGCATCACGCTGCCGCAGGCAGGGGAGAACAGCTGATGCGTCTTGGCGTAATAGCGGACGATTTTACCGGCGCAACGGATATCGCCAGTTTTCTGGTGCAGAACGGCCTGACCACCATTCAGTTCAACGGCATCCCCGCCAGCGAAGAGAGGACCGATGCGCAGGCGATTGTGGTCAGCCTGAAGAGCCGTTCCTGTCCGGCAGATCAGGCAGTTGCGCAGTCGCTGGCCGCGCTGGCGTGGCTGCAGAAGCAGGGCTGTGAACGCTTCTACTTCAAATATTGCTCCACCTTCGACAGTACTGCGCAGGGCAATATCGGTCCGGTGACCGATGCGCTGCTGAATGCGCTGGGCGAGACGCAGACGGTCATTTGTCCGGCGCTGCCGGTGAACGGGCGCACCGTCTATCAGGGCTATCTGTTTGTCGGCGATCAGATGCTGTCCGATTCCGGCATGCGGCATCATCCGGTCACGCCGATGCAGGACAGCAACCTGATGCGTCTGATGATGTCGCAGGCAACCGGCAAAGCCGGGCTGATCGCGGCGGCACAGGTCGATCAGGGCGCAGCGTCAGTGCGTCAGGCGCTGGGCCAGCTGGCGGAGCAGGGCATTAATTACGTCGTTACTGACACCCTGCATCAGGCGCATCTGTTGACGCTGGGTGAAGCACTCAGTGACAGGCGGCTGGTGACCGGCGGTTCCGGGCTGGCCATCGGTCTGGCGCGGCAGTGGGCGACGGCTGAGACAGATTCAGAGGCGGAAAAGGCAGGCCGTCCGCGCGGCGATCGCGCCGTGGTGCTGTCCGGATCCTGTTCGCAGATGACCAATCGTCAGGTTGCCGCGTACCGCCAGCTGGCACCAGCCTGCGAAGTAGAGATTGAGCATTGTCTGGAAGATGCAGAAGGGTATGCCCGGAAGCTGTGCGACTGGGTGGAAGCTAACAGCCATCAGACGCTGGCCCCGCTGCTGTTTGCCACCGCCGACGCGCAGCAACTGCAGGTGATTCAGCAGCGCTATGGCGCGCAGCGCAGCAGCGAAGCCGTTGAGCAGCTGTTCGCCGCTGTCACCCGCGAGCTGAAAGGGCGCGGCTGGCAGCGCTTTATTGTGGCGGGAGGGGAAACCTCCGGCGTAGTCGCGCAGAGCCTGGGTGTAACCGCCTTTCACATCGGCCCGACCATTTCGCCCGGCGTGCCCTGGGTGCGCGACATCCATCAGCCTCTCTCGCTGGCACTGAAATCGGGCAATTTTGGCGACGAAGATTTCTTCCGCCGCGCGCAAACGGAGTTTACCTATGTCTGAATCTTCCCTGTTAGCGGAACAGCAGGCGCGTGACGAAATGGTCCGTCTCGGCGCCTCGTTCTTTCAGCGTGGCTATGCCACCGGCTCTGCGGGCAACCTCTCCATGTTGCTGGCGGATGGCAATCTGCTGGCGACCCCTACCGGTTCCTGCCTGGGAGAGTTGCAAAGTGACCGACTGTCGAAAGTGACGCCTGAGGGGGAATGGCTCTCCGGTGATAAACCCTCAAAAGAGATTGCGTTTCACCGCGCGCTCTACCTGAATAACCCCGACTGCCGCGCAGTGGTGCATCTGCATAGCCACTACCTGACGGCGCTCTCCTGTTTACAGGGGCTGGATACGGACAACTGCATCCGTCCGTTTACCCCCTATGTGGTCATGCGCGTCGGTGATGTGCCGGTCGTGCCTTACTACAAGCCGGGCGATGGGCGTCTGGCCGATGATCTGGCGGCGCTGGCGCCGCGTTACCGAGCCTTTTTACTGGCGAATCACGGCCCGGTGGTGGTGGGGAAATCCTTACAGGAAGCGGCGGATAACACGGAAGAGCTGGAAGAGACCGCCCGTCTGATCTTTACCCTGGGTGACCGCCCGATCCGTTATCTCAGCGATGCCGAAGTGGCGGAATTAAGGAGCCGATAATGCCGAAGTTTGCTGCTAACCTTTCGACGCAGTTTAATGAATATCCCTTTGCCGAACGCTTCGCTGCAGCGGCGAAAGCCGGTTTTACAGCGGTCGAATTTCTGTTTCCTTATGACTGTCCCGCCACGCAGATAAAACAGTGGCTCGATGATAACCAGCTGCAACTGGTGCTGTTCAATACCGCGCCGGGCAATGTCGCAGCGGGTGAGTGGGGCGTCTCCGCCATCCCCGGACGGGAAGCGGAAGCAAAGGCAGATATCGACCGTGCCCTGAGCTATGCGCTGGCGCTGAACTGCCCGCAGGTTCATATCATGGCGGCGACGGTGCCGCCCGATGCCGATCGTCAGCGCTACGTTGAGACCTTTATCAGCAACATGCGCTATGCGGCTGAGCGCTTTGCGCCGCACGGCATCAGCCTGCTGATAGAAGCGCTTAACCCGGTAACCAAGCCCAACTATCTCTATGCCAGCCAGTATCAGACGCTGGAGATGGTAGAACAGATCGACCGGCCGAACGTGTTCACTCAGCTCGACCTGTTTCATGCCCAGCGGGTGGACGGCAACCTCAGCCATCTGATTCGCCACTATGCGGGACGGTATCGTCACGTACAGATTGCGTCAGCACCGGATCGCCATGAGCCGGATGAGGGGGAAGTTAATTATCCGTACCTCTTCTCGCTGCTGGATGAGGTTGGCTATTCCGGCTGGGTCGGCTGCGAATATATCCCGCGAGGCAGCACGACCGAGGGTCTTGGCTGGTTTGCTCCCTGGGCGCAAAAAACCTGATTTAACGGGCTGAAAAACCGGTGTTTCAGCACCGGTCGGGAGCGGCTTGCCCTTTTTCTGACTCTGCACCTGCTATTTCTGTACGCCTGAAACCCAAAAAATATAACAATTTCTGAGGTTTACTATGTCCACCGCACTGCTGTTAGCCATAGCGACCGCCAGCATCGTGATCCTGCTGCTGCTGGTCATCAAAGCCAAAGTTCATCCGTTTGTCGCCCTGCTGATTGTCAGCCTGCTGGTGGCGATTGCGACCGGCATTCCGGCTGAAAAAATCATGGAGACGATTATCACCGGGATGGGCGGCCTACTCGGTCACATCACCATCATCATCGTGCTGGGTGCCATGCTTGGGGCGATTATTGAAGCCTCCGGCGGGGCTGAATCACTGGCGCAACGCTTCAGTAAAACGCTGGGGCTGAAGCGAACCGTTGCGGCATTGACCATGGCAGCCTTTATCCTGGGCATTCCGGTCTTTTTCGAAGTGGGCTTTATCATCGTCATCCCGTTGATTTATGGCTTCACTAAGGTGGCGCGGGTCTCACCACTGAAGTTTGGCCTGCCGATGGCGGGCGTGATGCTGACGGTGCACGTGGCGCTGCCAACCCATCCGGGTGCGGCGGCGGCGGCCGGGATCCTGCACACCGATATGGGCTGGCTGATGATGCTGGGTATCGCGATTTCCGTGCCGGTCGGGATCATTGGCTACTACGTGGCGAAAGTGATGAACCGTCGCCATTACCATCTGTCGGTCGAGGTGCTGGAGCAGTTGCAGATGGCGAAGCCAGAGGGGCAGGAAAAGAAAAATGAACCGGCCCCGCCTGGCGCGCTGACTATCAGCGGTCTGATTGTGGTCCCGATTGTATTGATCGTGCTGGGAACGCTGTCCCACACCCTGCTGGCGGAAGGCAGTCTGCTGCGTAACGTCATGACCGTGATCGGCACGCCGCCGATTGCCCTGCTGATTGCCTTAGGACTGGCGGCCTGGCTGCTGGGCGTGCGGCGTGGCTGGAGCAAAGATAAGCTGGAAGATCTCACCGGGCGGGCCATTCCCACCTCTGCCAGCGTAATTCTGGTGGCCGGTGCGGGTGGGGCCTTCGGTAAAGTGCTGGTGGAGTCAGGGGTCGGCAAAGCGCTGGCGGTCACGCTGGAAACGCTGCATCTGCCGCTGGTGCCGGCTGCCTTTATCCTGTCGCTGGCGTTGCGCGCGTCACAGGGGTCCGCCACGGTAGCCATCCTGACCACCAGCGGTCTGCTGACGCAGGCGGTGACCGGCGTAACGGATATGCAACGGGTACTGGTGACGCTGGCAGCCTGTTTCGGCGGGCTGGGGTTGTCACACGTCAATGATGCGGGATTCTGGGTAGTGACGCGCTATCTGGGGCTTTCCGTGGCGGACGGTTTACGCACCTGGACGGTGCTGACGACGATAATGGGATTAAGCGGTTTTGTGCTGACCTGGCTGGCGTGGACGGTGCTCTGATTCAGCAAGACAGGAAAGCCTGACCCGGCAGGGTCAGGCTTTCATATTGGTTCAGGAGACCAGTTCCTGCGCATAAAGATAGAGCGCTTTGAGCTGCCCAACCTTTTCTGCATCCGCTTCATGCAGATTAGCCAGTCCCTCCAGCTCCTGCATAAATGCCTGCACCCGATCACTATTCAGTACTTCACGGCGATGCTGCAACCAGCGCTGCTGCTCGGCATCATCCAGCGTGCCGGGGAAGTTACGCGCCCGGTAGCGGAACAGCAGTTTCGCCACCCGCGCACTCTCAAAGCTCAGGTCCAGCGCAGGCAGATTGGCGGGCGCGGTCTGGCGGATAATATTCATTCCGGCACGGTCGGCATCACTGAAGAACCCATCATAGAGCTGCGTGTCCACGTCGTCTGACGGCGTAAACGGCTCGGCTTCGGCAAACAGCGTGACCAGTTTTTCCCGCACGTCAGGCTGCTGACGCAGCAGCGCCAGATTCGCCAGGCAGTGCTGACGATCAATGCCCAGCCGGGCCGCATCTTCCGGACGCAGCGTACTGGCAGGTGCCAGCACCGGACACTTGTTGATATGTACCAGTTTAACCGGCACCGCAGGCAGATCGCCCAGGTCGTTTTTCGGCGTGTAAAGACGCTCACGCAGGGTATCGGCATCCAGTTGCAGCAGCGGCGACATATCGCCTGCCAGATCCACCACGATCAGCGCATTACGGTTATCGGGATGCCAGGCCAGTGGCACAATCCAGCTGGTGTTGCCGCGCGCCGCGCCAAACATGCCGGAGACATGGACCAGCGGTTTCATCTGCGGGATGTCGATCAGGTTCATCAGCTTGTTTTTGTTACGGTGGGTAAACAAAAAATCAAACAGTTTTGGCTGCTTCTCTTTTACCAGCTTCGCCATCGCCAGCGTGGCGTAAACATCGGACATCGCATCGTGCGCATTTTCATGGGCCACGCCGTTGGCTTTGGTCAAATGCTCCAGCCGGAAGCTCGGAAAGCCTTCTTCATTTTCTGGCCAGTTGATCCCGTCAGGCCGCAGCGCATAGCAGGCACGCATCACGTCAAGCAGGTCCCAGCGTGAGTTGCCGTTTTGCCAGGCCCAGCCGTAAGGGTCGTAAAAGTTGCGATAGAAGATATTACGCGTCACTTCATCATCGAAACGCACGTTGTTGTAGCCGACCACGCAGGTTTGTTCGGTGGTGAACAGCTTATGAATGCGTTCGGCAAACTCTGCTTCGATTACGCCGCGGCTCATCGCTATCTGCGGGGTGATGCCGGTAATCATTACCGCTTCGGGCTGTGGCAGATAGTCATCAGGCGGACGGCAGTAGAACACTTCTGGCTCGCCAACAGGATTGAACTCACTGTCGGTGCGCAGGCCGGCAAACTGGGCGGGCCGGTCACGAGAGGGGCTGGTGCCGAAGGTCTCGTAATCGTGGAACAGAAAAGTGGGCTGTACGCGGTCGTTATTCAAATTTCATATCCGTTCATTGCGTTCACTGACTTTATGAACAGAAAGCCTGCGGCTTTCTGTTCGCTCTGAATTTCTCTGCGCGCAGCAGGATGAGTTTTGATCGTTGTGTCTGATGTGCACTGACTATGAGGTCTGCTGTGTGGAACATTATAGCGGCTCCTGACTGCGGCTGGCTCAGCCCCGTATGGTAAACCATATTCCACCACGTCTGAAGTTAAGGGTTTAGCCAGCCTGAAGACTGTTTTTGCCGCCAGTCAGCAACGGCAGCTGTGTCAGACGCATAAACCTCTATTACCGGAGCCTGTACCCGTTCTGAAACCGGAAGCCGTTACGCATTTTTTCAGTGCCCTGGATCACTACTCCCAGGCTATTTTACAGTACCAAACCTCCATCTCATCTTCTCTGATGACGCCAGCCGACTTTTGTTAGCCGCCAGCCTCGCTCGTCTGACTTCAGCCCGGTTCATACTTTTTTTCAATTTATTCAAACCTTCACGACGCTTTTGCCGTAAAACGTGCGGCTGTTTCCGTTTCGTTTTAGAAATTTTCTCTCCCGTGCAATTAAGGATGAAGTGTTGAAAAGGCGTCTGTTGTTCACCGTTACCGCTACTGTTTTTTGGGCCTCGCTGGCGCAGGCTGATGCGATTCCCTTTCCTGTGACGCCTCCGGCGATTGATGCGGCTTCCTGGGTTTTGATGGATGCCACCACCGGGCAGGTGCTGACCGCGGGCAATCCCGATGAACGCCGCAATCCTGCCAGCCTGACCAAACTGATGACCGGCTACGTAGTCGACCGCGCTATCGACCAGAAGAAAATCAGCCGTGACGACATGGTCACGGTCGGCAAAGATGCCTGGGCGGCGGGAAATCCGGTGTTTAAAGGCTCCTCACTGATGTTCCTGAAGCCAGGCGATAAGCTGAGCGTCCGGGATCTAAGCCGCGGCGTGATTATCGATTCCGGCAATGACGCCTGTGTTGCACTGGCGGATTACGTGGCCGGCAGCGAAGCGAACTTCGTTGGCATGATGAATCATTATGTTGAGAAGCTCGGCCTGCAGAATACCCACTTTGAGACCGTTCATGGTCTGGATGCGCCGGGTCAGTACTCCAGCGCGCTGGATATGGCGAAGCTGTCACGCGCGATTATCGATGGTGAGCCTGACTTTTATGCCATGTACAGTGAGAAAACCCTGAGCTGGAACGGCATTACTCAGAACAATCGCAATGGCTTGCTGTGGGATAACAACCTGCACGTTGATGGGCTGAAAACCGGTCACACGGAAACCGCTGGCTTTAACATCATCGCGTCAAATGTAGTGGGTAAACATCGGCTGATCGCCGTCGTGATGGGCGGTAAAAGCCCGAAAGGCCGCGAAGAGCAGGCGCGTAAACTGCTGGTCTGGGGTCAGAACACCTTTGATACCGTTCAGCTGTTCCATGCCGGTAAGAAGATTGGCAGCGAAAACGTCTGGTACGGCAATCCGCATCAGGTAGAAGTGGGAACGGCAGAAGATGTCTATCTGTCACTTCCGCGCAGTGAAGTGCAGAACGTGAAGGCGAAGTACGTCATCGATCGCAAAGATCTGGAAGCGCCGCTGAAAGCCAATGAAGTGATTGGAGAAATTCAGGTGATGGATAAAGATCAGCAGATTGCTCACTATCCGCTGGTGGCGCTGAGTGCGGTAGAGCCAGCAGGTGTGATTACCCGTCTGACGGACTATCTTAAACAGAAATTCTGATTAATCGCCGGGCAGTACAGAAACGGGCAGCCTGCGGGCTGCCCGTTTTCACATTTACACCCTGAGCCTGTTACTGATTCCTGAGAAAGGTTAAAAAGCCGTATTCAGTTGTTCATGACTTCCGGTCAGGTATGTGAGTCGGATGTTGATAATTGTAAGCGAACGTCAAAACTGTTTTGAAATATCTGGCCCGTGCTAAGCCCGAGCCGCGTTCAGGGTTAAGATAGCCCCATCATGTTCCCGTAACCGGAAAGTCACTTTGCGTCCTGACAAGCCCATCTCGAAACTGGAGTTCTGGTTTTATCGCCATTACCGATCCGTCCACGGCGTGCGCATTGCCATCGCCTTTTTACTCTGCTTTATCTTTGTCCGGGCAACCGGTATTCCGGAAGGCACCTGGCCGCTGATCACGCTGGTGGTGGTGATGGGGCCCATTTCCACCTGGGGAAATGTTTTTCCGCGAGCCCTGCAGCGCATCTGCGGCACGGTGGCGGGGTCGATTTCCGGGCTGATTGCCCTGAAGCTGGAGCTGATCTCCATGCCGGTGATGCTGGCCTGGTGCGGCATCATCATGGTAATCAGCGGCTACCTGACGCTGGGCAAACATCCCTATATGGCACTGTTGATCGGGATTACCCTAAGCGTGGTTGTGGGTGCGCCAACTGGCGATTTCACCGTGGCGCTGTGGCGCGGCGGAGATGTGATTCTGGGATCGCTGATGGCGCTGCTGTTTACCGCGATCTGGGCGCAGCGCGCCTATACACACTGGCGCATTCAGCTCTCCGACACGCTGGCGGGCATGGCAAAAATCTATCACGCTGGTTTCTCGCCCAACCTGGTTGAAAAGCCACGCCTCAACAAGCCGCTGGGCAAATTGCTGACCAGCGTGATCAAAATGCGTGCGCTGCTGGAACCGTCGAGCAAAGAGACGCGCATCCCGAAGTCGGTGCTTGAAGCGATTCAGACCATAAACCGTAATATGGTTTACACCATTGAGATGCAGATTAATGCCTGGTGGGCCTCGCGTGAGAGTCACCTGATAATGCTTAACGCGCCTGCACTCCGCCACACACAGCAGATGACAGAGAACACGCTACGGGCGCTCTCGGTAATGGCGATTGAGGGCGAAACAGAAGAGGTGATTGCCAACAGTCATGAGCTGACCGAAATCAGCGGCGAACTGCGCAGACTGATCGCCGAAGCGGGCAGCGACGGGCTGGAAGAGACGCCAATCTATGGCTACGTCTGGCTGACGCTGGAACTGGCGAAACAGCTGGAGCGCATGACCGATCTGATGCGGATGGCGCTGCGCAAATAATCACCTCAGACAATGACTTAATGTGAAACCGGGTTTCTTTGCGCTAAGATAAGAGCCAGTCTGAATTTAGCTGTGAAAATTGCTTACCTGGCGGGCTAGCCGCTAAGCTGATCGTTTTGACTCTCTCCCTGCGTCAGCAGGCTTAAAGAAAGGTGCCATCATGGAAAATGCCAAGCAGTCATTTCAGGACGTACTGGAGTTCGTGCGTATGTTCCGCCGCAAAAACAAACTGCAGCGTGAAATTGTCGATAACGAGAAGAAAATCCGCGATAACCAGAAGCGCGTTCTGCTGCTCGACAACCTGAGCGAATATATCAAACCCGGCATGAGCGTTGAGGCTATTCAGGAAATCATCGCCAGCATGCGTGTGGATTATGAAGACCGCGTGGATGAGTACATCATCAAAAACGCCGACCTGTCGAAAGAGCGTCGCGAGCTGTCGAAAAAAATCAAAGCGATGGGCGTGGGCGAACACCCGAAAGCATAAGAACAGGGCGCTTATGCGTTTTGCGTTCCATGCGAACCCGCATTCACGTCGGTGATGCGGGTTTTTTATTGCCTGTCTCAGCGCAGAATTATTTACCCGCCAGCCTGCGGGCAATCTCCTGTAGCTGACGGGAGAGCGCCACTACATCGACCCGCTCATCCGCGGGCGGGGCGGTGGTCTCACGGATCACCAGCATGGTTTCCAGCGCGTTGTCTGGTGCCTCTTCATCCTGAAGCCGCGCCAGCATCCGCTCAACACTCTGTGCGCCAAGATAGTGTAAATCCTGCCGCACCGTGGTCAGCGGCGGCTGATACCACGCGCTCTCGGCGGTATCGTCATAACCAATCACGGAGATCTCGCCAGGAATGGCGACACCATACTGATGCAGCGCCCGCATCGCACCCAGCGCCATCTGATCGTTGGCAACCAGCAGCGCCTGCGGCAGGTCATCGGGCAACTGCGTCAGCAGCGCCTGATAACCCGATTGCGCGCTCCAGTCACCGCGCAGCGCGCAATGCGGCGTTAGCTGATGATCGGCCAGCGCCTGACGCCATGCGTTTTCGCGCTGACGGGCTGACACCGAGCGCAGCGGCCCGCTTAACAGGCCAATCTGACGATGCCCCAGCGCCACCAGATGTTCAACGGCGGCACGTGCGCCGGACTCATTGGGATACTGACACTGCGCCACCGCCGCCTGCGGTTCGACATCCAGAAACAGCACCGGCTTGCCGCCGCACAGCAGCTGAATCTGCTGCGCTTCATCGGCATCCAGCGGCAGGTTAATCAGCAGCCCATCGACCCGCTGAGCCAGCAGTTCATTCACGGTGGCGGCCGCATCGTGGCCGCTGTCCATCGCAATCACCAGATGATAACCCGCCCGTGCAGCACGCTGTTGAATCGCCGAGGCGATCTGCGCCGGTGCCATCAGGGCCAGGTCGCTGGTCGCGAGACCTAACGTGCGCGTTGCTTTGCCCGCCAGCTGCTGCGCCACCCGATTGGGCACATAATTGAGCTGCTGCATCGCCGCCTCAACCCTTTCCCGCGTGCGGGCTGACACCTGTTCAGAACGATTTAAAACACGTGAAACGGTTTGATATGAGACGCCGGCCAGTTGAGCGACATCATCAAGGGTCACGGAGCGGGAAGTCATTGAACTCTCCAATAGATGAAGCGACGAGTGTAACAAATTTTCATGCTGTACTGCTGCTGCCAGCCACACGTTTACCGCCACGCCAGCGGGAAACGTGGCGGCAGCCGACCCGCGAACGCTGCCGGTTGTTAACGCTGCTGCAGATAGACCTGCAGGTTTACATCCACCGCATTCAGCAGCGGCGTGGCAAGCCCGTTTCGTTTTGCCCGCAGCAGCAGGTCGCCGATGATCTGATCGGCTTCAATATCATAACCCTGGGTGAGATCGCGGTACATTGAGGAGGTCATCGGGGTCGCGGGATTGTTTAACAGTTCAAAAATGCGGGCCGTCACCGCCGGGCGCGGCTGATAGCCTTCGGCAGTTATGACAGACAGGATCTCCGTAAAGATCCCCTGAAGCAGCGCTTCGCCGCCGCGCGCGGTGAGGACCTGCCGGGTATCGCCGCGTGCCAGGCAGCAGACTGCGCCGAGGGTGCTGAGCAGCAGCCACTTTTCCCACAGCTCATCCATAATGTTATCGCTGAACAGGGTATCAACCTGACAGTCGCGCAGCGCAGCATCAACCCGCTGTAGCCGTTCATCATTGTTGCCGTCCAGCGCGCCGTATAAGAGCTGGTGCAGTGGCGTCATCTGGATGACGTCGCCCTGATCACCCAGCGTGGCGTTGATTTTGCACAGGCCACCAATCACCTTATCTTCGCCAAAACGCTGTTGCAGCGCTGCGATATGCCGCATTCCGTTGAGAATTGGCATGATCAGCGTGTCCGGGCCGACAGCCGGCGCAATGTCCTCCATCACCTGATCAAGGGTAAAGCTTTTTACCGTCACAATAATCAGATCAAAGTGACCTGTCAGGGTGCTGGCCTGCGTCAGCTGCGGCTGTAACTTTTCGGTGCCCTGCGGCGTCTGCAACACCAGCCCATTGTTTTGCAACTGCTGATAACGGCGTTCACGCACCAGAAAAGTCACGTCCTGACCCGCCTGAGCCAGTCGTGCACCAAAGTATCCACCGGTCGCGCCGGCGCCTGCCATCAGAATCCGCATTCCACTCTTCCTTTGCTGAAAACCTTTACCTTAGAACGCCGTGAGCGCGCTTACCAGCGTTAGCCTCCGGCGCAGCGTATCGGGGTGCGTGAAAAAACAGGCAGGGTAAGCGTGAGCAGTGAGGCGAGGATGCAGAAAAATCAGATTTTCCCAGTCAGAAGGGCGAATCAGCATGCGGCGTTAAAGCCGGGTGACGCCCAGCGCGGCGGCCTGCTGTTCCCACGCCAGCACGTCCTGATAATCGTCTCGCTGCACCGGGCTGAATCCACTGATGAGATTGTCGTCGCAGACGCCGCGCCAGGCGGGATCGCTTACCAGCTGATGCAGCGCCGTGCGTAATGTCGCCAGCCGGGCCGCTGACGTTGAGGCGGCCGTGATCAGCGGCAAACCGGGTGCGGCGGGCGTCTCACCGATGATATGCAGGCCGCGCAGTTCATCCGGCACATAGCGCGCCAGCAGCGCCCAGCTCACACAGTCGATAGCGGCGATATCTGCCTGTGAATCACGCAGCGCCGCCAGCGACTGACGGTGTCCGCCGCTCAGCAGCAGCTGTGAAAAGGTCACGCCCTGAAGCGCCGCCACAAACCGCAGCGCGTTATAGCCGGATTGCGAGTCCGGGCTGTTAGCCACGGCCCGCTGACCGTTGAAATCGGCAAGCGTCGCCTGTTTATCCCGCGCCACCAGCCAGCTGCGATAATCGCGCCCGCTGCAGCCCAAAGCCTGATAGTGAAAGGTGCCGACCAGCTGAACCGCTGGTAACTGGCTGACCAGCGGATAGCCGCAGGTCTGGCTCAGCAGCAACCGCTCATCCCGCCAGTGAGCCAGCAGATCATCAGGCCAGACCGGCTGCGCGTCGGTGTCATGCTGCGCCAGCAGCGTAACCACAGCCTGCATCAATGCCCGCGTGGCAGGCGGATGGAGGGCATACATGGGCAAAGCGAGCAGATTATTCATGGGTTTTCTCCCCTGAGCGGCCCGGATGGGCATTGACGCTAACCGGTCTGGCCCAGAACTGACGCAGCCAGACCCGATAGCCCGCCACCCGAAAACCGTGGTTGCGCTGATAGTAATGCTCGCGGTCGCGCAGATAGAGCGGGCGCAGGCCATACCAGGGAACGCCAGGCAGATCGTGATGCACTGAATGGTAGTTCAGATTCAGGAACAGTATGCGCCAGGGCCAGGCCGCTTCATTATTCACCGAACGTGCCAGCGGGTCGTCCGCTGCACGATGCTCGTAAAAGGATCGTATCTTGGTCAGCGCCAGCGCCGGATAACTTACCGCCAGCAGATACCACAGCGGCGAAAACCCGAGCTCCGCCATCCAGTAAAACAGCAGAGCCAGCAGCGCGCCATGCAGCAGCCACATGCCCGTCGCATAGCGATCACCACGTCGCAACGCCTGCCACATCCCGCCAACGGTCGACGCGATATCCAGTAGCGGGCCAAGCAGCAACCGTCCTGGAAACGTGTTGCGCAGATGAATCAGCCGCTGCTGCCAGCGCGGCAACTGCGCCCAGCGGGCAGCGGAAAAATAGTAGGTTTCCGGGTCTTCGTCCGGCTCGGTCAGGGTGTGATTGCGATGATGGGCAAGATGAGAGTCACGATAGAGCCCATAGGGATACCAGACCGCCAGCGGCAGGGTGCCGAACAGCTGATTCACCCGCGGCCAGCGTGTGGGATGACCGTGGATCAGCTCATGCTGCAGTGACATATACCAGGTGGTGAAAACGATCAGCAGCAGGGTAGCGGGCATCTGTCCCAGCGTCTGCCAGTTCAGCATTACCGAGAACCAGCCACCGTAAATCACGGCCATCAGCAGCCAGGTCGGCAGTTCGCTGCGCCAGAGCCAGCTGCGCGCGCGCTGTTTCAGCCAGGCGCGCTGCTGTAAAGAGAGATAACCGTTGTGCATCGTTCACCTGACAGCAGAAGCGGGAGTCTGGAGAGTGAAAGAAAGCGCGGACAAAGACAAAGTGGATAATCTGCTTAGCTATGTCGAAATTCCTGAATATGGCGCTTAAAGATATTGACTATCAGTGGCGGCGCGGAGGGCGTAACCTTTCCCTATCAAAAATCGACTCATGCCCACAGGCGTTTATCGCCTGTCAGGAGAAATACAGATGAAAAATATCGGCTTCTTATCCTTTGGTCACTGGACGCCTTCGTCGCAGTCCGCCACCCGCACCGCGCAGGATGTGTTACTGCAATCGATCGACTTAGCGGTCGCCGCCGAAGAGCTGGGCGCAGATGGCGCTTATTTCCGTGTCCACCATTTTGCCCGCCAGCTCAGCTCGCCGTTCCCGCTGCTGGCTGCCGTGGCAGCGCGCACCAAAACGATTGAGATCGGCACCGGTGTCATCGACATGCGCTATGAAAACCCGCTCTACATGGTGGAAGACGCCAGCGCGGCAGACCTCATTTCCAACGGTCGTCTGCAGCTGGGTCTGAGCCGCGGTTCCCCTGAGCAGGTGATCGATGGCTGGCGCTACTTTGGCTTTGAACCGAAAGCGGGTGAAAGCGATGCGGATATGGGCCGTCGCCACACCGAAGAGTTTCTGGAGGTGCTGCGCGGCGAAGGCTTTGCTAAGCCGAATCCACAGCCGATGTTTCCGAATCCGCCAGGTCTGCTGCGCCCTGAGCCGCTTTCGGAAGGGCTGCGTGACCGTATCTGGTGGGGATCCGGCTCCAACGCTACCGCAGAATGGGCGGCGAAAATGGGCATGAACCTGCAAAGCTCAACCCTGAAAGATGATGAGACCGGCGAGCCGTTCCACATTCAGCAGGCGAAACAGATCCGCGCCTACCGCGAGGCCTGGAAAGCGGCGGGGCATCAGCATGCACCACGCGTTTCCGTCAGTCGCAGCATCTTTGCGCTGGTAAATGATATGGACCGCGCCTACTTTGGCCGCAGCGGTAACGATCAGGATTCCGTTGGTTTCCTGGATGAGAAAACCCGCGCCATCTTTGGCCGCAGCTATGCCGCAGAGCCAGAAGTACTGATTAAGCAGCTGGCGCAGGATGAGGCGATTGCCGAAGCGGACACGCTGCTGCTGACCGTGCCTAATCAGCTTGGTGTCGCCTACAACGCCCATGTGATTGAGGCGATTCTGAAGTACGTCGCCCCGGAACTCGGCTGGCGTTAAGTCTGAAGTCGAGCGCCCGCGTAAGCCGGGCGCTCTGTTGTTTCTTCATAAAGCGGTGTTACCTGCCATTCACCTCTGCAATCGTTAACGCTTTTTAATCATTTTCTCTTCTCGGATTTCTACCGTTTCTGCTTCGCACCTGTTTCGTCCATCCCTGCAGCTACACCGGTTTAGCCAGCGACCGCGGCCATATCAGGTCTGGCCGCTGCTCTGCCAGCAGTGAATAAGACGGTTGTGTAACCGGTTGTGCCGGAATAGTCTGATGAGCATCGATGCCGCTTCGTTGATGATTCCGGGTAGCTACATCCGTTGCGCCATTGCTGGAAGCTGTTGAAACAAACCTTATTCAAAGGGATAAGCTATCAATCTTATAGGATGAGACAGGTGTGAGTTCCTGAAAATCCTCTATAGAGTAGCGATGAAAATACAAAAAGAGGTGTGACCATGAGCAATTCCATTGATGAAGATGCAAAAGATGCAAAGCCTATTGTTGAAGCCGATCGCGAAGCGCCTGAAAGCAAATGCCCCTTTCATGCGGGCAAGCCAGCGCAGCCCAATCAGGCGCCGGGTGGCGGCACAACCAACCGCGACTGGTGGCCTAACCAGCTCCGCGTTGACCTGCTGAACCAGCACTCATCCCGTTCGAATCCGCTTGATGAATCCTTCGACTACCGTAAAGAATTTGCCAAATTAGATTACTCTGCGCTGAAAGCTGATATTAAAGGGTTGCTCACCGAGTCACAGGCGTGGTGGCCCGCTGACTGGGGCAGCTATATCGGCCTGTTCATCCGCATGGCCTGGCACAGCGCCGGAACCTATCGCTCCGTAGACGGACGCGGTGGTTCAGGCCGTGGTCAGCAACGCTTCGCGCCGTTAAACTCCTGGCCGGACAACGTCAGCCTGGATAAAGCGCGCCGCCTGCTGTGGCCTATTAAACAGAAATATGGTCAGAAAATCTCCTGGGCTGACCTCTACATCCTGGCGGGTAACGTTGCGCTGGAAAACTCCGGCTTCCGCACTTTCGGCTTTGGTGCAGGACGTGACGATGTCTGGGAACCGGATATGGATGTGAACTGGGGCGAAGAAGCCGCCTGGCTGGAACACCGTCACCCGGAATCCCTGGCACAGTCGCCACTGGGTGCTACCGAGATGGGTCTGATCTACGTGAACCCGGAAGGCCCGGAACACAGCGGCGATCCTGCCTCTGCTGCCCCGGCAATTCGTGCCACCTTTGGCAACATGGGCATGAACGACGAAGAGATTGTGGCACTGATCGCGGGTGGCCATACGCTGGGTAAAACCCACGGTGCCGCACCAGCCAGCCACGTGGGTGTCGATCCGGAAACCGCACCGATTGAAGCGCAGGGCCTGGGCTGGGTTAACAGCCACGGCACGGGCGTCGGCGCAGATGCGATTACCTCTGGCCTGGAAGTGATCTGGTCGCAGACACCGACCCAGTGGAGCAACTACTTCTTCGAGAACCTGTTCAAATATGAGTGGGTTCAGACACGCAGCCCGGCGGGTGCCATTCAGTTCGTGGCAGCTGATGCGCCGGATATCATCCCGGATGCGTTTGATTCCACTAAGAAACACAAGCCGACCATGCTGGTCACCGACCTGACGCTGCGTTTTGACCCGGAGTTTGAAAAAATTTCGCGTCGTTTCCACAACGATCCGCAGGCGTTCAACGAAGCGTTTGCGCGTGCGTGGTTTAAGCTGACGCACCGTGATATGGGACCGAAAGCGCGCTACATCGGACCTGAAGTGCCACAGGAAGATCTGATCTGGCAGGATCCGCTGCCTGCACCGGTTTATCACCCAACCGTGGCAGACATCGCCCAGCTGAAAGAGAAGATTGCCGCATCCGGCCTCAGCGTCAGCGAGCTGGTCTCTGTTGCCTGGGCTTCGGCATCAACGTTCCGTGGTGGCGACAAGCGTGGTGGTGCCAACGGTGCCCGACTGGCACTGCTGCCGCAGCGTGAGTGGGACATCAATGCCGTCGCAGCACGCGTCCTGCCAGCGCTGGAAGCCATTCAGCGCGAAGCCCACAAGGCTTCACTGGCGGATGTGATCGTGCTGGCGGGTGTTGTCGGTGTTGAGCAGGCGGCGAAAGCGGCTGGCGTCTCGATCGACGTACCCTTTACCCCGGGCCGTGTCGATGCGCGTCAGGATCAGACCGACATTGAGTCGTTCGATCTGCTTAAACCGCGTGCGGATGGTTTCCGTAACTACGGCACCGGCTTCGGCAAAACCACCACCGAAAGCCTGCTGATCGATAAAGCGCAGCAGCTGACCCTGACCGTGCCGGAGTTAACGGTGCTGGTGGGCGGGATGCGTGCCCTGGGCGCTAATTTCGATGGCAGCCAGCACGGTATCTTCACCCACCATGTGGGATCGCTGAACACAGACTTCTTCGTGAATCTGCTGGATATGCGTACCGAGTGGAAAGCGACTGATGGCAGCAATGAGAAATTCATCGGACGCGATCGCGTGAGTGGTGAAACCCGTTTCACCGCCACCCGCGCCGATCTGGTGTTTGGTTCCAATGCGGTGTTGCGCGCCTCGGCGGAAGTCTATGCCAGCAGCGACGCCCGTGAAAAATTCGTAAAAGACTTTGTCGCCGCCTGGACCAAAGTGATGAATCTGGACCGGTTCGATATCTGATAGCTGTTGACGTTGTAAAAGCTGTAATTCGCTAATACTCAACTGCACCCTAAAAGTCGGAGATCCGACTGATTAAGGTGCAGTTTTTTTTGCCAGATTTCTTTTGATTACTGGCCCTGTCGTCTGCGTAGGGAAGCCGCGCCGCAACTTTTTCATCGGATTTAGCCCAATCCTTTGCCTGCCCGGAAACGTTTTTTATTCTCATCCTGATGAAAACAGTTGTTCCCCGCACTGGTCCGGTTCAGGAGAACAATACAATGGAGCTGATCTGGTTCCGGTCACCAGCAGCGGGAACTTTGCCCTCGCAGCAGCTTTTGCCGTTTCACTGGAGGGGGCAGGGTGCAGGACAAAGGGCGTCATTCGCTGCGATCAGCTGAGGACGCTCGATATGAAGCTCGCGAAGGCAGACGGCTTGAGCAACTACCTGACGCTATCGTGAATGAAGTGCTGGCACGGCTGGAAGCCATTCTGAACTGAACACTGGAGTAGCTAAACACAGCCAATAAAAAACCCGCTCAGATTTCCCTGAGCGGGCTTCTCGAATTTGGCTCCTCTGACTGGACTCGAACCAGTGACATACGGATTAACAGTCCGCCGTTCTACCGACTGAACTACAGAGGAATCGTTTGAACGGGGCGCATAGTAACGGCCACGCCGGATCATGTCAAAGCTCTTTTTCACAAATCTGCGCGACTGCTGAAATAGTCACCACAATAGCGATTCGGACCATGAATGAATGGTCATCTCAGCGGCTTCCTGCGCTAAAAAGAGGCATGTCAGACTGAGGTGTTTATGAGGTGTTCTGACGCGGCAAAGCCCTTGTCAGACCGCACTACGCATGATTTAACCGGATAGTTTTTTACAGGCGTCACAAAGTCTCAATTCTGACTTTGTCAGCAACAAAAACGAAACGTAGATTCCATTTCAACCCTGAACTGAATATCCGGAGTTGAAATGAACAAAGTCAGAATCGGCATGATTGGCAGCGGCTATATCGGGCGCTGCCACGCAATAGCCTATGCCCAGGCCCCCACTGTATTCGCGCTGAAAGGCGAAATCGTGCGGGAGATGCTGGCCGAAGTGAATCCTGAGCTGGCGGCGCGTCAGGCGGCGACCTTTGGTTTTGCGCGCTCCACCGGCGACTGGCGCGCGCTGGTCAGCGATCCGGCGATTGATGTGGTAGATATCTGCGCACCCAACTTCCTGCATAAAGAGATGGCGCTGGAGGCGATACGCCACGGCAAGCACGTCTATTCAGAAAAGCCGCTGTCGTTAAGCGTGGCGGATGCGCAGGAGATGGTGGCAGCTGCTGAGGTGGCAGGGGTAAAAACCCTGGTTGGCTTCAACTACATGAAAAACCCGACCAGCCAACTGGCAAAAGAGATTATTGCCAGAGGCGAGATTGGCGACGTGGTGCATTTCTACGGCACCCATAACGAGGATTACCTCGCCAGACCGGAGACACCGCTCGACTGGCACTGCCAGAAAGCGTTGGCAGGTCTTGGCGCGCTGGGCGATCTGGCGGCGCACATCGTCAATATGGCGCACTACCTGGTCGGCGATATTGCTGAGGTGAGTGGCGATATGATGACGGTGATCACCTCACGGCCTGACCCGAAGGAACCTGCGCGGCAGTTACCGGTTGAAAACGAAGATCAGGCCAGCGCGCTGCTGCGCTTCCGTAATGGTGCACACGGCGTGATTGAAACCTCACGCATTGCCTGTGGCGCAAAAATGGGCCTGACCTATGTTGTCACCGGCACCAAAGGCACGCTGCGTTACACCCAGGAGCGCATGGCGGAACTGGAGCTTTATCTGCATGACGAACCTGCCGGGCGACAGGGATTTAAAACGATCCTGACCGGACCGGCCCATCCTGACTACGCGAACTTCTGTGTCTCTGCCGGGCACGGCATCGGGTTTAACGATCAAAAAACGGTGGAGATCCGCGACCTGATTAACGGCATCGCAGCCGGCGATCGCATGTGGCCCGATTTTGCCGAGGGATTGCAGGTGCAGAAGGTGCTGGAAGCGATTGCACACTCCGCTGAGCAGCGCCGCTGGGTCGAGGTGTAAGACAGAATCTGAGTAAGAGAGGATTTGGCGAAGTGGCAGGTTACAGGGTTGAATGAACAGGCGGGAAGGGCGGGAGTATCCCGCCCGTATACAGTCAGATCAGACCGCTTTTTTCCCACCACAGCTTATCCAGCGCATAGAAGCGGTCGCGATCACTTTCGGGCTGGTTGAGATCGCGTTTCCACGGCTTCGCCAGAATATAGTGCAGATTCTTCACCTCATCACCCTGCCACAGGCCGCTGTGCTGGAACGGCAGCGTTTTTAACGCATTGTAGATATAAGAGAGCGGCTTCCAGCGTTCGGCAAACACTTCATTCAGCAGATCCTGCTCGGAGAAGGGATAGGCGCTGAGATCATCAATCGCGGCAATGCGCTTCTCAAGTATATCGAACACCGCATTGTCAGGCTTCAGTACCAGAAAACCGCCGTTCAGGTAGTAGTCAACGCTCTCCGGAGCCTGCTCACCGCGTGCCTGCCAGGTATAGTGACACTGCTCTGGCTGCCACTCCGGCGGATAAGAGGCGATCTGGTTGGGATTACAGCGGCAGGCGTGACAGGCCGCCAGCGGATTATCGCCCAGATCCAGGGTGAATAGCTCATCCATGTTCTGCAGCACCAGCATATCGGCATCCAGAAACACTACGCGCTCATAATCGGTAAGCTGCCAGGCACGCAGCTTGGTCCAGACCTCGCCAAACTGCGCCGAGGCGTAATGCTGAGCCAGATCGGCGCGCGGATAGAGTGGGTCGACCGGTTTAATCACACAGCCTTCATCCTGCAAAATCTGACAGTCAGCATCAGAAATGGCTGGCGTGGTCATCACCACCAGCGGCCACTGGCTGTGGCTCTCCTGCAGCGAACGGTGCAGCGCTTTGACGCCCACCAGATAGTCGGGTTGTGTTAAAAGTGTTACCCAGGCAAACATAGCGTTCCTCAATCAGTCAAAAAGTGGCGTGATGTAGTCGTTCCCCAACCGGCCCTGCGGGTCGAGCTGATGGCGCAGGGCGCGGAAGGCGTCCCACTGCGGATAGATCTCACGCCAGTTGTAGCGTTCTTCATCGTAATACTTGCCCCAGTGCGGGCGTCCACCCTCTTCAGCCAGCAGTTTCTCCACTTCGGTCAGGAAGTGCAGGCCTTCCTGTGACAGCGAGCCATCGTCGGCGTAATAGACCACAAAGCCGAAGAAGCAGGTTGGCTGGTCAGCGGCCGGACTGAGCCAGGCTGAGGACGCGCCGGTGCAGCGCAGGATAATCGGGTAGTGCATATGCGGACGGTTCTCTGCATACCACGCCTTAATCCGGCGGATGATGGCCGGGGTTTTTGCCAGCGGCACGCCGATTTCCACATTAATCTGTGGCACCGCAATGCCGCGACAGAAGAGCTGGTAGATGTCACCGGTAACATCGGTGAAGTCGCGAAAGCGGGTGACGGTACGAAACTGCTTGCCGCCTTTGCCCTGAATCTGCGTGTCGCGATGCATATGCGCCAGCGTCTGGTCGATGGTGTCATTGAGACTGTCGTCAGCTTCACCCTCATGTTCCACCACCTGACGACCCTGCGCTTCGTAACGCTGACGCTCTTCGTCACTTGCCTCATGGGCGTTCCAGACGTGCATCAGGTTGTCATCAACAAACCACCAGGCTTTGCTCAGCGGATAGTCGTTGTTCCAGCGCAGCAGATCTTCTTCCAGCGTATCGGCAGAAACAGCATTTTTGTGGCAGGTGAAGATCTTAAACGGCTGGGTACGCAGGGTGACGGCGGTGACAATGCCCAGCGCACCCAAAGAGACCTGCGCCGCCGGAAAGTCAGCGTCGCCGCGGACAAACTCACGCACGCTGCCGTCGGCCAGCACCATGCGTATCGCCAGCGCTTCATCGGCAATCGAACTCTGCTGCAAACCCTGACCGTGCGTGCCGGTCGCCATTGCGCCCGCCAGCGTCTGAATCGCAATCACGCCTGGCGATGAGGCCAGCATCCGATTCATGTCGGTCAGACTGCGATAAACCTGCTCAAGCGGGGTCGCGCCACCAAAGGTTACGCTCTGCTCATCACTGGCTATCAGACCGCGCAGAGCGCTGAGATCCAGCAACAGATCGTCTTCAGCGACATGCAGCATCCGGCCAGGCGACAGCTTGCTGCCGATCACCCGGATCCTGCCGCGTGACTCGCGGATCAGTTTCTGCAATTCCGCTTCACTGACGGGACGCTGAACCTGCTGACGGCTGCCGATTTGCGCGTTCTGCGCCCAGTTCCACAGCGCATCATCATCGGGTTCAATATGGGTCTGGCGAAGCGGATAGAGGCGTGCGTCTCTGCTCACAACAGCATTCCTTTTATGGCGGTTTCATGACAAATGTTTACTAAGCGTAGACCATGAGTAAGCGGAGCCCGGATTGCGGGCATTTATTTGCGGATGTAGCGTAACGTTGCGGTAACAGCGAGCTGACGATTGCGGCGGATACTCTCGGCTTCACTGTTGTCAGGACTGAACAGGGCGTTGAAGGTGTAGCGGTTTGAGACGTGATGAACGCAGATACTGCTGATCAGGCGATGAACATCGATGGTCTGTACATCGCCAGTAAACACACCCTGCTGCTGACCGCGCGCCAGGATGTCATCCAGCAGATCAAGCGCGCTGCGGTTCAGCGCTTTAATCTGCGGCGACTGGGTGATGTAGCGACCGCGCAGCAGGTTCTCACTGCAGACCAGCCGGATAAAATCGGGATGCTCGACATGGTAATCAAAGCTGGCTTCCACCAGCCGGGTCATGGCCAGTTCCGGCGCCATCGACGCCAGGTTCAGGCCGGTTTCATGCTGACGTATCTGCTGATAAACCCGCTCAAGCACGGCGATATAAAGCTGCTCTTTACTGCCAAAGTGATAGACCACCATGCGTTTCGTGGTTTGCGCATGCTCAGCAATCTGCTCAAGCCTGGCGCCCTGCATACCAAATTCAGCGAAGGTTTTCAGTGCGCCTGCGATGATGCGTTTTTTCAGCCCTTCAGGGTCATTTTTACGTTTTGTTAGCTCTGACATGGTGCTCAATAAGGTGATTTTGACCGGGGAATGTTAGCACAGTGTTGAGGCGTAACCCGCAATCGCGGCGTCAGCCTGGCACAGCCTGAAAGATTACAGTTATAATCCCGGACAAAATTTCACAGGTTCAGAGACGACAATGACAAAACTTACCTTGCAAGAGCAGATGCTGAAAGCGGGCTTAGTATCCAGCAAAAAAATGGATAAGGTTCAGCGTACCGCGAAGAAATCCCGGGTTCAGGCGCGCGAAGCCAGAGCGGCGGTAGAGGACAATAAAAAAGCGCAGCTTGAGCGGGATAAGCAGCTGAATGAGCAGCAGAAGCTGGCTGTGCTGTCGAAAGAGTACAAAGCGCAGGTCAAACAGCTGATTGAAATGAACAAAATCGACGTGGCGCGAGGCGACATCAGCTTCAACTTCACCGACAACAACCTGATTAAAAAAATCATGGTGGATAAGCCGACGCAGGCTCAGCTGATCAATGGTCGTCTTGCCATTGCCCGCCTGACTGCTGACAAAAGTGGCGAGAGCCAGTACGCCATCATCCCGGCCAGCGTGGCGGATAAAATTGCCCAGCGTGATGCCAGCGCCATTGTCTTAAACAGCGCGCTGAGCGAAGAAGCGCAGGACGAAGATGATCCTTATGCAGACTTCAAAGTGCCGGATGATCTGATGTGGTAACCGCGTGCTGATGCAGTCAGAAGGGACTGGCGGCAGAGAGGTGCAGTGTCTCGCCGCTGACAGGATGAACAAACGTTAATCCGCTGGCGTGCAGCATCAGCCTCTCTGCCTGCTCAGCGCCCGGCAGCACCAGCCCGCCGTAAAGATCACAGCCCAGAATCGGGTGACCCAGTTGCTGACAGTGAATGCGTAGCTGATGGGTGCGTCCGGTTTCTGGTGTCAGCTCAACCCGCGTAACCGGCAATTCCTTTCCCTCTTTTCTCCGGTAAAAACTGCGCTCAGTGACCCGATAGCGTGAGCGTGCGGGCTTGCCCTGAGCGGCGCATATCACCATCCGGGGAAACAGCGCCGGATCTTTGGCTATCGCGGCGTCAATCACGCCTTCATCATCGGCAAGGTGTCCGCACAGCAGTGCCTGATAGGTTTTGCTCACCGTGCGCTGGCTGAACTGCTGACAAAGTGCGGCGTTTATGGCTTTGTTACGAGCCACCACCATCAGCCCGGAGGTGCCAAAATCGAGCCGATGAACCAGCGTGCAGCCTGGAAAACGTTTTACCAGCCGATGATGCACTGAATCGAGGTTTTGCGGATTTTTACCTGACAGGCTCAGCAGCCCGGTGGGTTTGTTGATTACCAGCAGATGATCGTCCTGAAACAGGAGAGTGATCTCATCAAAGCAGGGCGGGGCGATAAATGTATCGATAATGGCAGACATCGGGCAACCGGCAGCAGAATGGCAGGAGATCATAACCGATTGCCGGTGCACTGACGACGCCGGACTTGCCCCTTATTCTTCCGTAACCGTTTCACCGCTTTGACTGGAAAGCGACAAGCTGGCCTGATGCGTGCCGAATCCACCATGGGCAGCAAACACCAGGCATACCGTTGCGGCTAACAACGTGAGAAGAACAGAGAGTTTCATAGGTGCATCCGTTGCTGATAAGGCCAGCCAGTCTGGCAGGATGGACGGCAGAGACAAACAGAACAATCCGGAAAAAAACATTAAGCGTATTCGATCAGCAGGTTGCGAGATTTTTAGTGATTTATTCGGGCAGGTCTTGCTTTTACGACTACAGTCTCTGGTGAGGTTGTCATCAATTCGTACTAATGGAGGATTTTCTGTGTTAATTCAAAACGACGAGAAAGGCCACGTCATTATTGGCGAAGCGGCACTAAGCCTTGCCCTGGGTGAAAAAGAAATCAGTATCGCATCACTCTTTACTCAGCTGGGTTGCATGGCGAAATCTGAAAGCAACACCGATCGGCTGACGCAAATCTCCGAAGCCAGGAGCTGGCTGAGTAGTTTTAAGTCACCGTCGGTTGCCCAACAGCAGGTGCCGTACCTGCAGACCCTGGCAAGCCTGAACGAAGAACTGAACTAGCAGTAACTGAACTGACGCCTGTGGACGTAGTCCGGCTCCGGCCGGAAAACGACGAAGCGGACGACCTCATCGGTTGCGCGAAAGCGTATACCGGCCGGAGAAACTGTCATGGACGACACTTCTCCTGCCACCGCGATTTGATACCCATCTTAAAAGCCTTCTAAGCCACAACCCTGCCGGACCCGAAACAATAACAGACCCGGGCGAATATGCTCCCGCACCTGCTTTTTCTGTGATTACTCTGATGCCTTGTCTGTGGCGAATGTCTACTTCAGCCAGCCTCATTAAATCAGGCTGGCTGTATCAGCATGACGCTTATATAAAAGCAGCGCGGTGTATCAGAAGCTTTCCCAGCTGGATTCTGCTGATGCTTTAACCGGCATCGCAGGCACTAAACGCGGTGCCAGTGCATGTGCTGTCCGGCTGGTACCGTTTTGCCCGTCTGATAAGCGGAATACCGCCACCGTTTTTTCCAGCTCGTCTGCCTGCGCTTCCAGAGAACTGGCTGCGGCAGAAGACTCTTCAACCAGCGCGGCGTTCTGCTGCGTGGTGGTATCCATTTCGGCCATTGCTGTCGCAATCTGGGAAATACCGCGATTCTGCTCGTCGGATGCGGCAGCAATCTCGCCCATGATGTCCTTAACCTGACTGACCGAGCGAACGATATCATCCATGGTGCTGCCTGCGCGTTCCACAAACTCCGAACCATCATGAACCCGATCCAGTGATTCGCGAATCAGCGTTTCAATCTCTTTGGCAGCCAGCGAACTGCGCTGGGCCAGGTTTCTGACTTCCCCGGCCACCACCGCAAAGCCGCGACCCTGTTCACCGGCGCGAGCCGCTTCAACCGCGGCATTTAATGCCAGAATATTGGTCTGGAAGGAGATGCTGTTGATGACGTGAATGATTTCGCCGATTTTGCCTGAACTCTGGCTGATGTTATTCATGGTAACGATAACGTCACGGATAATCTCACCACCGCGTCCGGCATTTACCGACGCATCGGTTGCCAGCTGGCTGGCATGGTGAGCATTTTCCGCATTCTGTTTCACCGTAGATGAGAGCTCTTCCATGCTGGCAGCCGTCTGAACCACGGCGGCAGACTGCTGTTCGGTGCGGGAGGAAAGGTCGGTATTACCTGCTGCAATCTCCGCCGAGGCACGCGCCACGCTGCTGACGCCATCGCGCACATTGGTAATGATATTCTGCAGGCTGAGATTCATCGCATCGACGGACTGCATCAGCTGGCCCAGCTCATCACCCCGGGTGGAGTTCAGTGAGGTAGTTAAATCACCGCTGGCAATACGCTGCGCTGCATTCAGCGTCTCTTTCAATGGCAGCGTAATGTTGCGGGTAATCCGCCAGGCGATCAGCAGGCTCAGGACGACACAGATCAGTGCAGCAAAGGCGATGCGCCACTCTGCCTGTTTGATAAATTCAGCAGATTGCTGGGACTGGAAGACAAAAGTATCGGACACCGTCGCATTGAGCCGCTCTGCGGTGGTTGTCAGGCCCGAAGATTCGCTCTTTTCTTTCTCTGAAGCATCAACATACTGCGTCAAAGCCTGACGCTGCTGCGCAAGGGTCGTGATGACATTTTGCGTAACGGCATTGATCGCTGGCTGATTAAAACTGTCCAGTTGCTCACTCAGCGTGTTGATGGCGGTGTACTCCTCAATAACCGCATCTCTGCTGGCTGCTGTGGGCTTATCAAGAAACGCTTTTTCAATATTTGCGGCATCAAACAGCGCGGCGGCCAGTTTCATGACCGGCAGCGCGGCGTCGGGTGCCACAGCCATATCGAGTAATTCAGACTGATGAGCCAGACCGATCAGCGCGCCCGGTTTAATGGCAGCAAAGGCGGCAGATGTTACCTCCGCAGATGCCACAAACTTCTGGCGCTGACTCTGATAATCATTAAGTAACTGGCCCATCAGCGTGATTTTCTGCTGACCTTCATCATCCCACTTAAATCCACTCAGTCGTTGATAAAGGGTATCCAGCTCCTTAAGTGCCTGAACGTTCTTCGCGGCAAATTCAGGATTTTTGGTGTACTGGTAAAGCGTGCGATTAAGACGTGCCTTGCTTAACGTATTCACCATTTCCACGGTTGTCGTGCGGCGTGCAGAGTTGTCTTTAATACTGCGGAAACAGTCAAAAGCGATAAAGGTTATGGCGAGAGACGCCGCGATGACGACGACAAAACCGACGCCAAGTTTTTTCCCGATTTTAATACTGGAAATGCGTTGAGCAAGGCCCATGAGGTTCACCTTTATTGAGATTCAAAAGCAGACAAAAGAAATTCAAATAATTCAATCCTGATCTTTTTATCGTCAGCTTCTGATAATACTTTAAGGCTATTTATTATTTATTCAGTATCCTTATTAATTAGAGCTCCATTGTTTTACGATGTAATTATCTGTCTGCTAAGTGATATATTTTTAATTTAAATTATTGATTAATGTATATAATTAAAATAATTAAGTTGTGGTAAAGAGTCTTTACACTACCTGAATAAATATTTATTGATTTTGATCAATTAAATGACTGATGAAAATTAGCCTGAAAACATTCCAGCAATTTTAAAGATAAACTTATCAATAAAATGACACTTTCTGAGGTTGTTCGGCCGTTAACGAACCGCTGCGGAAATTACTATTATTTCGCCAGCGCCTGCAGACCTGCCCCATCTTCTTGCTCTGCAACATCTCACTCCCCGATTAAAAAGCGGAGAAAGCTCTCCATTGCCATATTCCGGCTAAATAATCCCGGTTTTAGCATTTGTGATCGCCGTCGGTCTTCACTGAGAATGACAACAGAACGTTACGAGGATGATAAAAGCACTGAAGCCCGCTGCTTCTCTGGCTTCCGGTGCTGACAACAGATCGCGATAACTTTTCCCTCTGGGGGGAACATTTTAACTATCAGGAGAAAGGTTCCAGTGAAATATATAAAAGGAATGACCCTTTTTGCCCTCGCGCTTAGTGCGCACGCCAGTTTTGCAGCCGAACCTTCAGTGCCTGCTGAAAGCAGCTTACATGTCAAAGCCGATCCGGCGCTGAAAAGCCTGATACCCGCGGATATCCTTAAGCGTGGCTATATTGTGGCGGGTACTAACCCGAATACGCCGCCCACCACCTTCTATAAAGAAGACAACAAAACGCTGGCTGGTCGGGAAATCGACATCATGAATGCGGTTGGTGAGCGTCTGGGCATCACCGTTCAGTGGCGCGACACCGGCGGCTTCGACAATATTATTCCTGGCCTGAAGACCGGACGTTACGACGTGGCGCTGTCAAACATCAATGCTACACCGACCCGCCTGAAACAGATCGACTTTGTCGGTTACTACAACGCCAGCCTGCTGGGCATTATTTCCCGCAAAGACGCTGATATCGCCCCCTTCAAATCCCTCAGCGATGTGTGTGGCAAAGAGGTGGGCGCTGGCTCTGGTACGACTCAGGTGACGCGGCTGGAAGAGGCCAGCAAAGCCTGTGAAGCCGCCGGTAAACAACCGATCAAGGTAGCGATATTCCCGGATCGTCCGGCGGGCGTGCAGGCCGTGGTCAGCGGTCGTGTTCCCTTGTTCCTCGGTCCTTATGAAGGGCTGTTGTGGCAGACCAAAGTGATCAAACCGCTGACCATGAGCGGTGAAATCACCGTGAATGATGCACCGGTCTCTGTCGCGTTCCCGAAAGACTCGCCGCTGGAGCCAGCCGTACAGGCGGCACTGAATTCGTTAATCAAAGATGGCAGCTACCGGAAAATCCTCGATAACTGGGGAATCGGTTTTGGTGCCGTGACCGAAGCCCGACGCAACGAAGAGATCTTTAAATGAGAGAAACTCCGGACCACACCGACGACCTGAAAATCGTCGGTAAACGCTACTACGGACGCTGGCTGAGTGCGCTGGTGGTGCTGTTATGCGTGGTGGCGATGGCGCATTCGATGATTAACAATCCGCGCTTTGAATGGCAGGTGATTGCAGAGAACTTCACTGCGCCCTCCATTCTGCAGGGTGTGTTAATGACGCTGCAGCTCACGGCCATCTCGGTGGTGCTGGGATTCGCTTTTGGCACGGTGCTGGCGCTGATGCGCCTCTCTTCTAACCCGGTGCTGGTAGCGGTGAGCTGGGCGTACACCTGGTTTTTCCGCGGTGTGCCGATGCTGGTGCAGCTGTTTCTCTGGTACAACATCGCCGCGCTCTATCCCCGCATCGCGCTGTCGATGCCCGGATTGGGCGAACTCTGGAGCGCGCAGTCCAATGCGCTGGTGAGTCCGTTTAGCGCGGCGGTGATCGCGCTGGTGATGCATCAGTCTGCCTATGCCGCAGAAATCGTACGCGCTGGTATCCAGAGCGTGGGCAATGGACAGATTGAAGCGGCTCGCGCCCTGGGATATCGCCCGGCGCAGATTTTCCGTCACACCGTTTTACCGCAGGCGATGCGCGCCATTATGCCGCCAGCGGGCAATGAGATTATCGGCCAGCTGAAAACCACCGCAGTGGTGTCGGTGATCTCTCTGCAGGATGTGCTGTTTTCGGCGCAGATTATTTATCAGCGCACCTATGAAGTGATCCCGCTGCTGCTGGTCGCAACCTTGTGGTATCTGCTGATGACCTCCGTGCTCTCTGTCGGCCAGTACTATGTCGAACGCTATTTTGGTCGCGGTGTGACGCGGCGAGAAAAGCGCAGCCTGCTGTCATCACTACCGCGCTTTTCGCTGCCGAAAACGCAAAGGAGCGTGAGCAATGGCTGAAGCAATCGCACTGCGCAAAGTCACCAAGCGCTTCTCCGGTGTCACCATTCTCGACGAGGTTAATCTCGATATTCCTGCCGGATCGGTGACCGTAATCCTGGGGCCATCGGGTTCCGGTAAATCCACGCTGCTGCGCTGTATTAATCATCTTGAAAAGCTGGATGGCGGTACGATCCGCATCGGCGGCCAGATGGTGGGATACCGGCAAAAAGGCCATGCGCTGCACGAACTCAGCAGCAGTGCCATTGCCCGCCAGCGGGCGGAAATAGGCATGGTGTTTCAGCAGTTCAACCTGTTTCCGCACCGCACCGTGCTGCAGAACATTACGGATGCACTGATGCGGGTAAAAAAGCAGAGCCGTCATCAGGCCACGACCAAAGCGCTGGCGCTGCTGAAGCAGGTGGGGCTGTCTGGCCGCGAAGATGAGTGGCCGCAGAACCTCTCCGGTGGTCAGCAGCAGCGGGTGGCCATTGCCCGCGCGCTGGCGATGGATCCCGGCGTCATGCTGTTTGATGAACCGACCTCGGCACTTGATCCGGAGCTGGTGGGGGAAGTGCTGCAGGTGATTAAGCAACTGGCGCACTCCGGTATCACCATGGTGGTAGTCACGCATGAGATCGGCTTTGCCCGCGAGGTTGCCGACAACATCGTGTTTATGGAGAGCGGCAGAATTGTGGCAGCGGGCCCGACGCAGCAGGTCCTTGACGATCCGGACAACGGACGTGTCAGAAACTTTATTGCAACGGTGCTTTAGGCACTGTTTTTTTCTGTAATCAGGAATCAGCATGACCCAGAAACCGGTAATGCACAGCGCCCACTGGGGCGCTTTTCACGTCCAGCACAGGGACGATCAACTGCTGATTGAGCCGTTCCACCGCGATCCCGATCCCAGCCCGCTATTGCAAAACTTCCGTCATGCACTCAATCATCCGGCGCGCGTCGCGCAGCCGATGATACGGCGTGGCTGGCTGGAAAACGGGCCAGGCCCGGATCAGCGTCGTGGTGCTGATGAGTATGTCGCGGTCAGCTGGGAAGAGGCCAGTCAGCGGGTGGCGCAGGAACTCAAGCGGGTTGGTGAAGCATACGGCCCGCAAGGCATCTTTGGCGGATCGTACGGCTGGTCAAGCGCAGGCCGTTTTCATCATGCGCAAAGCCAGGTGCACCGATTTCTGAACACCACGCTGGGCGGTTATGTCCGTTCGGTCAACAGCTACAGTTCCGGCGCGGCATCTGTCCTGCTGCCACACATTGTCGGTGACATGAACGAGATCGCCCGACGCGGCGTGAGCTGGGAGGAAATCGCCGCGCACAGCGAGGTGGTGCTGGCGTTTGGCGGCCTGGCGCTGAAAAATGCGCAGGTGGCCAGCGGCGGCCTGAGCGAACACACCGAGCGCGGTTTTATGCAGCGAGCGGCACAGCGCGGTACCCGGTTTATCTCAGTGAGCCCGCTGAAAAGCGATCTGCCTGAAGAGGCGCAGGGCGAGTGGCTGGCGCTGCGGCCCGGCACGGATGCGGCGTTTATGCTGGGTCTGCTGGCGGTGCTGATTGCGGAAGCGTTAACCGATGAGGCGTTTCTGGCGCGTTACTGTGTCGGCTGGCCACAGATGGTCGCTTACATTCGCGGTGAAGAGGATGGCGTAGTCCGTGACGCGCACTGGGCCGCTGGGATCTGCGGCGTCAGCAGCGATCTGATCGGTCAGTTTGCACGGCAGTTGCACGGTAAGCGGGTACTGGTGACCGTGGCTCATGCTTTGCAGCGTGCCGAGCATGGCGAACAGCCGGTGTGGCTCGGCCTGGTGCTGGCGGCGGCGCTCGGACAGCCAGGGCTGCCCGGCGGTGGATATACGTATGCACTGGGTGCGCTGGGCCATTATGGCAAGCATCATAATCTGGTCAGCTTTCCGGCCCTGCCGCAGGGTAAAAATGGCATTGACCGCTTTATTCCGGTGGCGCGTATCGCCGACATGCTGCTCAATCCCGGCACAAAGTTTGACTACAATGGCCGCCAGCTGACCTATCCCCATATCCGTCTGGCTTACTGGGCGGGAGGCAATCCGTTCCACCATCATCAGGATCTGGCGCGGCTGCGTCAGGCTTTCTGCCAGCTGGATACGCTGATCGTGCATGAAAGCGCCTGGACCGCCACGGCGCGTCATGCGGATATTGTCCTGCCCGCTACCATGACGCTGGAACGTGAGGATATCGGCGGTGCGCCGACCGATCGCCATTTAATCGCCATGCAGCCGGTGGCTGCGCCTTACGCCGAAGCCCGGGATGATTATACGATTTTTCGTGACCTGGCCCGGCGGCTGGGCAGGGAAGCGGCATTCAGCGAAGGGCGTGATGCGCGTGGCTGGTTGCAGCATCTTTACGGCCAGCTGCAGGAAAAACTGGCCGCTCATCAGGTGCAGACACCCGATTTCAGTCAGTTCTGGCAGGAGGGTGTGCTGGCGCTGCCGCAGTTAAAGGATGGTGGCCGGATGATCAATGCGTTTCGGGCCGACCCCGACGCCGCGCCACTGCCGACGCCAGGCGGAAAAATTGAGATTTTCTCCGCTACTATCGCCAGCTTTGGCTATGAAAATTGCCCCGGCCATCCGGTATGGCGTGAACCGCAGCAAACACCCAGCGCCGACTATCCGTTCTGGCTGATTGCCAATCAGCCCGCGACGCGTCTGCACAGCCAGCTCGATTTTGGTGATTACAGCCAGCGCAGCAAGCGGGACGGACGCGAAGTCTGTAGCCTGAACCGGGACGATGCGGCAGCACAGGCGATCGCGGATGGCGACATCATCGAACTCTTTAACGCGCGCGGCCATGTGCTCGCCAGCGCGCGTCTCACGGACACCATCATGCCTGGCGTAGTTCAGCTGTCAACCGGTGCCTGGTACGATCCGGTCGAGCCCACTGCCGCCCGTCCGTTATGCCGCCACGGTAATCCCAATGTGCTGACCATGGATATCGGCACTTCGTCGCTGACGCAGGGCTGCAGCGGCCAGATTACGGTAGTGCAGGTGCGGAAATTTGCCGGTGAGGTTACGCCGGTTCAGGCCTTCGTTCCGCCGCGCTAAGCCACTATCAGGTCAGCGCCCCGGTCAGCATCTGCAATTCTGCCGTGGAATGCAGCGCAGTGGCTGCAAGCAGTTCTGGCGACGCGTCACCCAGCGCCTGATGAAGCTTACTGCTGACATTCACGCCCTCCGCCAGCGATTGCTGGCGCGTACGGCGCTGATGCAGTGCTGTGCCATCCGCAAGCGTCAGCGTAACGACGTGAAAGCGCAGAGCGGGATTGAGCGCATCGGGCGGCGCACTCTGATCCGGCGTGCGACGTACGCGGGCGGCCAGCGGCATAACCTGATGATTGAGATCGCCTTCCGCAAAATCCTGCAGGCGCAGATCGCCATAAATCAGCATGGCGGCAATCACATATTCCAGGCTGAAGCGCGCTTCAATACCGTTAACCGGCACCCGTATCGAGGCGGCGATGTCACCGCCAGGCGGGAAGGCGACGGTGATATCAACAATCTGGCTCAGCAGCGCATCCAGCGGTTTACCCGCCGCCAGCCACTGCTGGCGCAGGATGCGGGCCGCTTCTGCCGCACTATGCGTACCGGCGCAGGTCGGGAAGGGTTTGAATTCCAGTCCCGGCGTGCTGATCCGCCACGGGCTGCCCCAGTTTTCCAGTAATTTCTCCGGCTGTGCCTGGTCCGCGCTGCTGGCGGCAACAAAGGCTTCAATAACCCCCTGCTGGCGGCCATTGATTCCGGCCAGGGTCAGCTGAGCCGCTGTCACGGCCCGTTCTGCGGCAAAGCCCGCGTGCAGCGGTTTTACCGTCGAACCAAACTGGGCGCGTAAACCGCTGGCTTGGGTCGCCGCAATGCCCAGCAGGGTGGCCGTGGCATCACTCTTCATCTCCAGCAGACGCGCCAGCGCTGCCGCCGCCGCAAGGGTCCCCAGCGTCGCCGTGTTGTGATAGCCCAGTGCGTAATGTTGCTGGCTGACCGCCAGCCCCAGACGACCGGCCATCTCTACCCCCGTGACGTAAGCATCCAGAAAATGCTCCAGGCTTCTGGGCTGAACCCGTTGCCAGGCGAAAAGTGCAGGCAGGATCACGACGCTGGGATGACCGCGAAAATCGGCATGAAAGTCGTCGTAGTCCAGCGCATGTCCTGCATAGCCCAGCAGCAGCGCCTGTGAACGCACGCTGCCATCGCTGTAGAGGGTGCGCAGAGCCGGTAAGCCGCTATCCGGTACGGTGCCCTGCAGCACTGGCCAGCTCACCGCCAGAAAATCCCGGATGCCTTCGCGCGCATGCTCACGTGCAGGGGCATCCGGCTGGCCGCTGAGAATCGCATCCGCCAGCGCGGCAGTCAGGCTCATTGTGGTCGCTCCGGAGAAAGGAGTGCCGCCTGTGCCAGGTCGGCCAGATAGCGCGCCGTTGGCAGCAGCACCTCATCATTGATACGAAAAGCAGGGTGATGCAGCGCATAGGGTTCACCGGTGCCCACCATCATAAAGGCACCAGGCAACTGTTGCTGATAGAAAGCAAAATCTTCACCAATCGGACTTGCCTCGACCACGCGTGCTTCCAGTCCGCTGTTCTCAGCCTGCTGCAAAGCAAAGTCCGCCCAGTGCGCATTGTTTACTACCGATGGCGGCCCGGCGTGCCAGGTAAAGCTCACCTGCGCATCAAAGGCTGTCGCGATGCCCGCCACAATCGCCCGGAAGCGCTGCTCAAGACGCTGGCGGGTGGATGATGAAAACGAGCGCACCGTGCCCTCCAGCCATGCACTATCCGGGATGACGTTCCAGGTGCTGCCGCTGTGGATCTGGGTGATAGAGACCACCGCGTTATCGGCAGAAGGGGCATTGCGGCTGATCAGCGTCTGCGCCGCCGAGACAATCTGTGCCGCGATGACAATCGGATCGTTGCCCTGATCGGGTTTGGCGGCATGGCTGCCGATACCGGTAATCGCAATTTCAAAACGGTCGACGGCGGCAGTGAGCGGCCCGGCTCTGGAACCGATGACGCCAGCAGGCAGTGAAGGATCGTTGTGGATACCGAAAATCGTCAGCGCGTCAGTTAATGCGCCGCTGGCAATCACCTCTGGCGCGCCCTGGCCGGTCTCTTCTGCGGCCTGAAACAGAATCCGTACCCGGCCTGGCAGGTTCGCTTCCTGCTGCTTTAACAGGATCGCCGCGCCCAGTGCCGCTGCGCTGTGAAAATCATGACCGCAGGCGTGCATCACACCCGGACGCTGCGAGCGATAGCTGACGCCAGACTGCTCTTCAATCGGCAGCGCGTCGATATCGGCCCGCAGTACAATCAGCGGCCTCGCTGACGCCCCGATTTCCGCCACCAGGCCGGTTTTCAGCGGCAGGTCGAGAATGCGTATCTGATGCTGTTCCAGCTGATCGCGCAGTCGGCGCGTGGTCTCAAACTCCTGATTCGACAGCTCCGGAAACTGGTGCAGTTCGTGACGGAAGGCGATCAGCGGTTCGCCTAATGTCGGGGGGATAGTGATGCTCATTGTGGGTTTCCTTGTGCTGCTGTCTGGCGGCTCAGCCAGGCATCGTGTGCCACCGGGTCCAGTACTTTCTTCATATAGAGGGTGATATGACCCTTGCCGAGGTCGCGGGTATGCATTGGCAGGAAGCCGCGCTTCAGGTACATCGCCTGCAGCCAGGGGTGACTGGTGGCGGTTCCCAGCGAGACCGCAGGAGCACGCAGCTGATCGATCAGAATCGCCTGTTCGACCCGTTCCAGCACCTGACGACCAAACTGCTGGCCGGGATAGTCAGGGTGCGCGCCGAACCAGCCAATATGCGGCAGACCAAACGGGCCGGGCAGCGGCCCCCAGGGATAGCGGACGGTCACTGACGAGACCATCTTCTCATCAGCATAGAGCGCATACACCCCATGGCTCTGCAGGTGGCGCAGAGCCATAGCACGGTCTGCGGTGGCGGCATCAAACTTAATGCCCAGCGCTTTCACCGGCGCATAGGCCGCATGCATCAGCGCCAGATAAACATCTGTTTCATCTTCTCTGACCTGACGAAAATCGAGTTGCATATTCTTTCCCGGAACACTGCCTGATAAGCAGTTAATTAATTCAGCCAGAGGCGCAGGTTAACAGTAAAAAGCCGGGTCGCTATATGTGAAAAATAACTAACCTCATGCAGATTTGTGAATAAACAATGGCCGGTTTTCAATTGCTTAAATTGCTGGTTGTCGTAGTATTTAAAAAAAGAAATAACACTACCCTCTCGTTAATAAATAAATGTAATTAAAGCCTTTTTGGCCTAATTCTTATAATCAGGATGCCGCTGTGTTAGCGATTACTTCTCCGCGAGCTTATGCACATGAGGCGGGCCTGCGTGCACGCGTCGGTGAGTTTATTAAACCCTACGCCAGCCATATCCGGATATTGACCTCGCCGCACGCGTGGCAGGCGGTTAATCCGGAATTAAGCCAGAGTCTTGAGGCATCGGGCATTCACTGGCAGCTGGATTATTTAGCGGGTGAATGTACTGAAGAGGCGATTGCCCGCGTAAAACAGCAAACCGAACAGCAGGGCGCAGAGTTACTGCTGGCGATTGGCGGTGGACGGGTGCTGGATGCCGCTAAAGCCGCCGCCAGCCAGTTACCGGCACTTACGCTGGTTAACTTTGCTACTCAGGCAGCGACCTGTGCCGCCTGGTCACCGATTGCCATCATCTATAACGAGGCGGGTGGGCATCTGCGCAGCCAGCCTCTGGGCAAAATGCCGGAACTGTTGCTGGTGGATAGCGAGGTCATTGCCCGAAGCGACGTGCGCTATCTGAAAGCGGGCATTGTGGATGCGCTGGCAAAATATTACGAATTCCGCCCTTACCAGCGGCATAACCCCGACGATCTGGCGCTGGATTTAAAGGTGATGACCGCGCGGCAGGCGGCAGATGTGTTTCAGCAATATGGCGAGGCCGCGATAGCCGCCTGCCAGCAGCAGCGGGTTACACCCGAACTGGTCAAAGTCATCGATTCCAGTATCGTGCTGGCCGGGCTGGCGAACAGCGTGCGCGACGCGCTGCCGACGGCAGGGCTGGCGCATGCCATCCATAATCGTCTGACCCACCAGCCGGAACTCCATCACTGGCTGCACGGCGAAAAAGTGGGCTTCAGCCTGCTGGTGCAGTCGCTGATTGAGCATGGCGGGGAGCCGGATGCAGAACTGCTAGCGCTGCTGCGCTATTACGGCATGCCACTAAAGCTTCCTGCATTGCCGGGCGATCGTGAGACCGCGCTGGGTAACATTGCGCAGCAGATTAAATTTCCCAAAGCCTGCGCAGAACGCCTGCCGTTTACCGTCTCTGCCAGCACGCTGGAACAGGCCCTGCTGGCGACCGACACCCTTCTTTAAGCGCGCTGCGGCGCGCTTTTTCATCTTTCAGACCAGGAATCGTTTATGAACTCTGCTACTTCACCACGTCGCCTGCGGCTCGGCCTGTTTGTTCAACCTGTGGGTCAGCACGTCAGTGGCTGGCGTCTGACCGAACAACTGGGCGATCCCACCGATATTGACTGGCTGATTACCCTGGCGAAAAAAGCCGAAGCGGGTAAGTTCGACCTCTTTTTTGTGGGTGATGCCCTGGCAACCAGCATGTATCGTCTGCCGTCCACCATGGCCCGTCTTGAACCCCTGACGATGCTGGCGGCGCTGGCAGTCAATACCCGGCACATTGGCCTGGCCGCGACCGCCTCCACCACTTTCAGCGATCCCTTTACGCTGGCGCGCAGCTTCTCATCGCTGGATCACATCAGCCGGGGCCGTGCCGCGTGGAACGTCGTCACCTCGTTTTCCACAGACGTTGCACGTAACTTCAGCCGCAGCGACATGCCCGATCATGCTTCACGCTACGCCCGTGCGCGTGAATTCCTTGAGGTAGCCTGTAAACTGTGGGCGGGCTGGGAAGAGGGCGCCGTGCAGCCGGATAAAGCGACCGGAAACTATTTTGTTGATGAGAAGATCCAGCCGATTAATCATCAGGGTGAACATTTTCAGGTGCAGGGTCCACTGAATATCACCCGTTCGCCGCAGGGCCGTCCGGTGATTATCGAAGCGGGTTCATCGGCGGATGGTCAGAAGCTGGCGGCGGAGACGGCGGAAGTGATCTTTACCGCCTCTGCCAGTCTGGAGGAAGCGCAATCCTTCTATCGTGCGCAGAAGGCGCAGGTGGTGGCTGCCGGACGTAACCCGGATCAGGTGGTGATCATGCCTGGCGTCATGCCGATTATTGGCCGCACGCGCGAAGACGCTAAGGCGCTGTGGAAAGCGCTGAATACGCTGGTAGATATTGATAATGGGCTGCGTCAGCTCTCACTGCGGTTCAGCATGGATCTCAGTCAGTATCCGCTGGATGGCCCGGTGCCGGAGGTGCCGCTGGGCGAAGGGAACCAGAGCCGCGTTAAGCTGATGACCGATATGGCAAAACGCGAAAACCTGACGCTGCGCGAACTGGCCGCCGTCGCCGCCGGTTCGCGCGGACACCGCGTGATTGTCGGTACGGCTGAAGATATCGCCGATGATTTCCAGCTGTGGCTGGAGCAGGGCGGTGCGGATGGCTTCAACATCATGCCCGCCATCATGCCGGAACAGCTCGATCTGTTTGTGGAACGGGTGATCCCGGAACTGCGCCGTCGCGGGCTGTTTCGTGAGGAGTATGAGTTTGCCACGCTGCGGGAGAATCTGGGACTGGACGTGATTTAACAGCCGGGCTCACTCTCATCGCGTGGAATGTTGTCGCCTGTATCGCACGGAATCTGCCAGAAGATGACGTGCGGTTAGTTTAACCAGCACGAAATCTGTATCGTGCCTCACGCTTTACCAAAACCGTTTTGCAAATCACTGCCTGCCCGATATAACAGACATTCACTCTACTGACCGCGAGCTCACTGAATGTCAGACTACAGATTCTATTCCAGAGGCAAACACACCGTTGCATTGAAAAGATCAGACGTAAACCGGGCTTCAGATCTGACAGAGCAGGGGTATAAAAAAGAGTTTGAGGAAGTGCGTGCATCAGATGAAACACAGGCGCTGGCACGCTTCGCGGATATCCGCAGGAACCAGCATATCGACCAGCACAACTTCCTGGCGGGCGCAGCGACCATGCCGCTGATTGGCGTGCTGACAGCCGTAGCTACTTTTCTCTTCTGGCGTAAAAGAGCAGGAAAGTAGGGCTAACCTGACGCAGAGAGTCAGAGTTGAGCTGTCTGGATTTCCCGCTTCACCAGGGCACAGATTCTGTTCCCTCTTCACTTAAAAGGACTTATCCATGAAAAAGATCATCGCTATTTTCTGCTGCATTCTGTCAGCTGGTTGTGCGCCTCTCACACCACATGAATGTATTAAAAAAAGCGCACTTGATAGCTGTAGCTATAAAAATTCAGGAAAAGTCAGTGACAAAGATATCTATGGCCAGCAGGCATCGGGTATTAAAAAGTCACTGGATGCTGCGCTGTCAGCACCGCACGCCTGGAACGGTAAACGCTGTAATGTGCATCTGGATTTTAAAAAGGATGGCACTCTGGAGAACTTTATTATTAAAAGGGGCGATAAAGATTACTGCCAGGCATTAGCCGAGGCAGCAAAACGCGCCAGATTCCCGGCGTTTACCGATCAGCATGTTTTTGACGTAATGGGATCGGCGCGCTGGAATATGGAAGGGCAACCCTGACACGCATTAAACCGTTAATTCCGAACGCCCGCCCGGTTAAGCCCAGGCGGGCTTCTTTATTTGCAGGCACATTCCTCATCCCGCAGCAAATCCGTTACCGCTCGCAAATCATTGCAAATTTTATGCGCAGAACACAGACAGAACAGAACCCCTCTCTGCTATTTGATTAAAGACCGCTGCCTTCCACATTCCGCTACATCACACTCGGTTATCGCTTTACACCTATATAGTATCTGACCTATATTAATAAGGAGATCCCGTGTGGATGATTAAAACGACAGAGCGGTTTGATCGCTGGTTTACGTTGCTTAATGACAGCGATCGCGCCTGCGTGCTGGCTGCATTGATGGTGTTGCGGGAAAAGGGGCCGGGATTAAGCCGACCCTATGCGGATACGATTAAAGGTTCCGCTTATAGCAACATGAAAGAGTTACGTATCCAGAGCCGCGGCGACCCAATAAGGGCTTTCTTTGCTTTTGACCCGAACCGCACGGCAATCGTGCTGTGTGCCGGTAATAAGGCGGGCAATGAAAAGCGATTTTATCGGGAGATGCTTCCGGTTGCCGATCGGGAATTCACACACTGGCTAAAAGCTTTAACCATAAGGAGTAGCGTGATGGGCAGAACGCTGGAACAGCTTATTGCGGATGAAAAACCGGAAGTCGTTGCCGACGCACAGGCTATGGCGACCGAAATCCTGCTCAACATTCACCTTGCCGAGCTGCGTGAGAAAGTGCAGAAAACGCAGGTGGAAATGGCGCAGGCGCTGGGCATCACACAGCCGACCGTGGCGGGTATGGAAAAGCCGGGGCGTGACCTGAAGCTTTCCACGCTCAAACGCTACGTCGATGCGGCGGGGGGGAAACTGCGGCTGGTGGTGGAGCTGCCGGATGGTTCCCACTTCGGGTTCGTGGTGTAAGCCTCTGGCGTGAAAACCATGCCGCCGTGATTAAAAACATCAATGCAAAAAGCCCGCTCAGGTTTCCCTGAGCGGGCTTTTCTAATTCTGGCTCCTCTGACTGGACTCGAACCAGTGACATACGGATTAACAGTCCGCCGTTCTACCGACTGAACTACAGAGGAATCGCTTGAACGGGGCGAATATTAACGGCGCTGATCCCGCTTGTCAAAGCCCTGTTTACTGAATTGCGTTCAGATGCTCGTAAAAGCAGCGGATTGGCGGTTTTTACGCAAATCTGCTGGCTTTTCAAACTGCCAACAGGATCTCACTTTGCGGGCATTTCTCGGCAGATGTTAGAGGCATGTCAAAGTTTTGTTGTTTGCCGATGTTAAAACAACCGTTTCAGTGCTTTTATGATAAAAATTTCAAAAAGACATTATATGGAACAAATAAACTGCTTATCATCACGGTCGTGATTATCATCCGGAAATGAAACGGCATTTTTAAACTAACTGTTTGCAGATCAAGTGATTGTGAAAAGGAGTGGTCGATCACAAAAATAGCCATAACCTGAAGTCTTACCTCAAATTTCCTGAAACAGACGCCAGACAGGCTGGGTGAATGTAAAAGATATTTTTCATTCGCGGGTACAGCCGCTGAGCAAGTTAACAAATAAGAAGGGTCCCTATGAACATTAAAAAAACGATTGTCGCCTCACTGTTAGCCTGCATGTTACCTGCCGCGGTTATGGCAAAAGATATCTCAGTGGGCGTCTCGATGGCGCTGTTTGATGACAACTTCCTGACGATTCTGCGTACTTCAATGCAGAAGGAGATGCAGAAGGATGGTGTTAAAGGCCAGGTTGAGGATGCAAAGGGTGACGTTTCACAACAGCTTCAGCAGGTTCAGAACTTCATCGGCCAGGGTGTTGATGCCCTGATCGTTAACCCGGTCGACACCAACGCGGTGAAACCGATTATGGATCAGGCAAGCAAAGCGGGCATTCCGCTTGTCTTTGTTAACCGCCGTCCAGGGGCTGAACTCACCGGCAAAATGGCCTATGTGGGTTCCGATTCAGAACTGGCCGGGCGGTTACAGATGGAAGCGCTGGCGAAAGCAATGAACGGCAAAGGCAACGTCGCCATTCTGATGGGTGACCTGGCGAATGAATCGACCCGCGACCGTACCAAAGGTGTGGAAGAAGTGGCCGCTAAATATCCTGGCATCAAAATTGTTCAGAAGCAGACCGCCAAATTTACCCGTAACGACGCGGTGGATGTGGTCAGTAACTGGATGACGGCCGGTGATGAAATCAATGCTATCGCGTCGAACAACGATGAAATGGCAATTGGTGCGCTGCAGGCACTGGGTAAAAACCCGAACAAAATCCTGATTGCTGGCGTCGATGGTACACCTGATGCGCTGCAGATGCTGAAGCAGGGCAAGATGGTCGCCACCGTATTCCAGGATGCGAAGGGCCAGGGTGAAGGCTCGGTACAGACGGCGATCAAACTGGTGAAAGGCGAACAAGTCCAGAAAATTATCAACATCCCTTACCAGCTGATTACTAAAGAAAATATGGAACAGTTTACCCAGCGTAACCTGAAATAATCGTTCCCGACCCAGCTGTACGGAGGTGATGTATGAACGCGTTTGCGCTTGAAGCCGAAGGCATCAGCAAGTTCTTCCCCGGCGTCAAAGCCCTCGACAACGTGTCGTTGCGGGTGCGTCCGGGAACGGTACATGCCTTGATGGGCGAAAATGGCGCGGGCAAATCCACTTTAATGAAGTGCCTTATCGGGATGTATCGTCCCGATAAGGGCACCATCAAAATTAAAGGGGAGCCGGTGCAGTTTCAGGACACCATGGACGCGTTGCGTTCCGGCATTTCAATGATCCACCAGGAACTCAATCTGGTGCCTTACATGACCGTCGCCGAGAATATCTGGCTGGGCCGTGAGCCGATGAAGTTTGGCTTTGTCGACCACGCCCGACTTAATCAGAAGACACAGGAACTGCTCAACCGCCTGAATATCCGCCTGAAAGCCGAGCGGATGGTGGGCGAGCTGAGCATTGCGTCGCAGCAGATGGTTGAGATTGCCAAAGCGGTCTCCTGGGATTCAGACATCGTCATTATGGATGAGCCGACCTCCGCGCTGACGGAAACCGAAGTGGCGCATCTGTTTACCATCATTCGCGATCTGCGGGAGCAGGGTAAAGCCATCATCTACATCAGCCACAAGATGGATGAGATTTTCAACATCACCGATGAAGTCAGTATTTTTCGCGACGGCAGCTGGATCGCCAGCGATCAGACGGCGAAATATACCCGTCAGTCGCTGATTACACAGATGGTAGGACGCGAGCTGACGCAGTTGTTCCCGAAATTCAACAGTGCCATCGGGGAAGAGGTGCTGACGGTGCGTAATCTCACCTGCAAAGATCGTTTCACCGATGTCAGTTTCAGCGTGCGCCGGGGTGAAATCCTCGGCGTCGCCGGGCTGGTGGGGGCCGGTCGCAGCGAGGTGATGGAGAGCCTGTTCGGCATGGAGAGCTTCGACAGCGGTGAGATCCTGATTGATGGCGTACCGGTGACGATCGACTCACCCTCAACCGCGATTGAAAAGGGCATGGCGTTCCTGACCGAGGACCGTAAAAAGTCCGGCCTGTTTCTGGTGCTGTCGGTGATGGAGAACATGAGCATCGTCAACATGCCGGAGTACAGCGGCAAAAGCGGTTTTGTCAGTCATGTGAAGATGGCGCAGGACTGCATGGAGCAAATCCGTCGGCTCAATATCAAAACGCCGACCATGGATCAGATCATCAATAACCTCAGCGGCGGTAATCAGCAGAAGGTTCTGATTGCCCGCTGGCTGCTGGCACAACCGAAGATTCTGATTCTGGACGAACCGACGCGCGGTATAGACGTCGGTGCAAAAGCGGAGATTTACCGCTTAATCAGTGAACTCGCCAACCGTGGCGTGGCTATCATCATGGTCTCCTCTGAACTGCCGGAAATCCTTGGCATGAGCGACCGGGTGATGGTGATGCACGGCGGGCGTATAACCGGCATCCTCGATAAAGAAGAAGCCGATCAGGAAACCATTCTGTCGTTGGCATCCGAGTGAGGCGCGAGACCACTATGAGCAATATGAAAGCTACTGCTACCCCGGCAGCCCCGCAGCAACCCTCTTTTTTTGCCAGCCTGCGCCATAAACTGCCGAAAGATACCGGCATTTTTGTGGTGATGGTGGGGATTGCATTGATTTTTGAAATGTTTGGCTGGTACGTGCGTGACCAGTCTTTCCTGCTCAACACCAACCGTCTGATCCTGATTGTCCTGCAGGTGGCGATTATCGGGATTATCGCCGTTGGCGTGACCCAGGTCATTATCACCACCGGTATCGATCTCTCGTCCGGTTCCGTCATCGCCCTGGCGGCGGTGGTCGCCGCCAGTCTGGCGCAGACCTCTGACAGCCTGTCGCCGATGTATCCGTCGCTGGTTAATATGCCTGCGGTGATCCCTATCGCGGCCGGTATTGGTGTTGGTCTGCTGGCGGGGGCGGTCAATGGTGTACTGATTACCCGCACCGGCATTCCGCCCTTCATTGCCACGCTGGGCATGATGGTGTCGGCACGCGGTCTGGCGCAGTATTACACTCAGGGTAATCCCATCAGCTTCCTTTCCGATGGCTTTACCTCAATCGGTCAGGGTGCCATGCCGGTCGTGATTTTCCTGGTGGTGGCACTGCTGTTTCACATCGCCCTGAAACATACCCGCTACGGTAAATATGTTTACGCCATCGGCGGCAACATGACCTCGGCAAAAGTCTCCGGTATCAACGTTAATAAGTATCTGATCATCGTCTACACCATTGCCGGCGCGCTCTCTGGCCTGGCGGGTGTGGTACTGGCGGCGCGCGTCAGCAGCGGCCAGTCGAGTATGGGGATGTCCTACGAGCTGGATGCGATTGCCGCAGCCGTTATCGGCGGCAGCAGCCTGATGGGCGGTGTCGGCCGTATCACCGGCACATTAATCGGTGCCGTTATTCTTGGCCTGATTAAAAGCGGATTTACCTTCGTGGGTGTCGATGCCTATATTCAGGACATCATCAAAGGGGTGATCATCGTCGCTGCGGTCTCTATCGACATGCATCGTAACCGTAAAAAACGTTAATCAGCAGGCGTTGCCTTCTTCCGCAACGGGAGAGGGCAACGGTTGCTTTTTTGTCTTCAGGAAGCGTCAGCGATAAGAAATCCCGCTGATAGCGGTTACATTCTCAGTCTGTTGGTTAATGCTTTCCTGTAAGCCCGGCAAGCCTTCATCCGGTGCAATACCTTTCCACTGCACTAAAACTGTACAGCCCGTCATCACTTTTCTGCACGTCTGACTCGCAGCATCTGCACTGCCACAGTGCGTCCGCTCGACTCCTCTGTTGCTATTACGCATTCCTGATCCTTATTAACCCTTAAGAGGTAATCAGAAACGCTTATTTTCCGGGCCGTTAGGAAAAATCTGGCTGACGGGCAAGGCGCAGGATTTAAACCTGGCCTGCATCTTGCAAAATCTCTGTCATCAGAGCGATGGGCCAGACACCTTTCGCTATTCAGGGTAAGTGACGGAGGCAAGATGAATTTAAGACGACTGAAGTACTTTGTGAAAATCGTCGATATCGGCAGTCTGACGCAGGCAGCGGAAGTGCTGCACATCGCGCAGCCTGCACTCAGTCAGCAGGTGGCAACGCTGGAGAATGAGCTGGATCAGCAACTCCTGATCCGCACCAAGCGCGGCGTCACGCCAACGGAAGCCGGAAAGATTCTCTATGGTCATGCGCGTACTATTCTGCGCCAGTGCGAGCAGGCCCAGACGGCGGTCATTAATGCCGGTCAGGTGCTGAGCGGCCAGGTATCAATTGGTCTGGCACCCGGCACAGCAGCCTCCTCGCTGACCATGCCGCTGCTGCAAACCGTTCGCGATCAGTTTCCTGAAGTACTGGTCTACCTGCATGAAAACAGCGGCAGCGTGTTGAATGAGAAAGTGATGAACGGTCAGCTGGATATGGCGGTACTGTACGATCGCGCTCCGACTGCTGGCATCAACAGCATGCCGCTGATGAAAGAAGATCTCTTCCTGGTCGGCGCTACCGACTACCCGGGTGCCAGCGTCGATCTGGCCGATGTGGCGCAGATGAGCCTGTTTTTACCACGCGACTACAGCGCAGTGCGCAAACGGGTTGATGAGGCCTTTTCACTGCGTCGCCTGAGTGCGCGCATTATTGGTGAGATCGAATCGATTTCAACCCTGACCGCAGCCATTTCCAGCGGCATGGGTGTCACCGTATTACCTGAATCGGCCGCCCGTGCGCTGGTAGGTTCAACCGATGCCTGGATGTCCCGCATCAACAGCCCGTCACTGAGTCTTCCGCTGTCGCTGAACATCTCAGCCCGGTTGCCGCTGTCGCCTTCTGCACAGGCCGTGAAAAATATCCTGCTGTCGCTGCTGAATAAGCCGCTGAGTGAGGAGCGGGAATTGATGTTAGTGGGGTAAGGATGCTTGCAGCGGACCTATAGCTAAGCTTTGCAGCGCGTTTACATCGAGCAGGTTTCGCCCGCCCCTTAACAATCCCGGCGTCCGGCTGCCTCTCCTAAAATCCCTGCCGGTTGGCGAATTTCGCTTTGCAGCGGGCTAACACTGAGGGGGTTTCGCCCGCCAGGCGGTGGGGAGTTTCAGGTTCTCCATGCAGGCGGACGCGTCAAGGGGCGGACGCCCGCCCCTTAACAATCCCGGCGTCCGGCAGCCTGCGCGCCCCACTTCGCGGGGTCCCTTCGTCACGCCCTGCGGCCAGCGGACCGTCCGGACGCGCCATCCCTGGCGCGAACCGTCCTTTCGCCGACGTCCTGACGGCTCATCCTCGCCTCCGGTTGTTCCTCAGCGCTACGGATGCCTCTGGCAAACTCCCGCCTGTTATCTCTTGTGTTTTCTCTGGTGCTGTATTGTCTGCTGACCCGTAAAGCCAATCCCGGAAACGTAAAGCGATAAAATACCCAACGTAAGAAGAAGAAATAACAGCGAGGGGTCAGGGAGGCCATCTGAACCGCTGAGCGGATGAGGGATTTCAGGACGAGCGACAGGGATGTCGCGAAGAGGCGGGTTCGCGCCAGGGATGGCGCGTCCCGGCGGTCCGTGAGAAATCAGGAAGAAGCGAAGGGACCGCGAAGCGGCGGTGAAGCAGGCCGGAGCCCGGGGTCAAGGGGGCGCGGCGACTGGCGCCCCCTTGTCGGTCGCCTGCAGAGGCGATACTGAAACTGCCCGGCTCACCAGGCGAACGAAACCCCTCTCATAGCCCGTTCGCGCAGCGAACACCCAGAGATGCCAATCCGCCAGGCGAACGAAACCTTCTCATAGCCCGTTCGCGCAGCGAACAAACACCAGCTTCAGCTCCGCACCCAGCCCCGTTCGCGCAGCGAACACCTCAGCGCATCCGCGTAACCTCCCCCTTTATTCCCTAAAGTCATAAAGCCAAATTTTTTAGTATTTCCTGTTATCAATAATAGTTCTTAACATCAGGGAATCAGATTATGTAAAGAGAGGTAAATGTCGTGAATTTCCAGCAGCTTAAAATCATCCGCGAGGCGGCCCGCTGTGAGTTTAACTTAACGGAAGTCGCTAACACGCTGTTTACCTCCCAGTCAGGTGTCAGTCGGCACATTCGTGACCTGGAAGATGAACTGGGTGTTGAGATCTTTATTCGTCGCGGTAAGCGCCTGCTGGGAATGACCGAACCGGGTAAAGCGCTGCTGACCATCGCCGAACGCATCCTCGATGAAGCAGGGAAGGTACGACGTCTGGCCGATGTCTTTACTAATGAAACCAGCGGCATTCTGACAATTGCAACGACCCATACTCAGGCGCGCTACAGTCTGCCGAAAATCATTAAAGCGTTTCGTCAGCTCTATCCCAACGTTCGTCTGGAACTCAACCAGGGATCGCCGCAGGAAATTGTCACCATGCTGCTGGCGGGTGAAGCGGACATCGGCATCGCCAGTGAAATGCTGGTCAATAACAGCAGCCTGGCGGCATTCCCCTGGTTCAGCTGGCATCATGCGTTGCTGGTGCCGAAAGATCATGAGCTGGTACAGAATCAACCGGTTTCACTGAGCACCCTCAGCCGTTATCCCCTCATTACTTACCGCCAGGGTATCACCGGTCGTTCGCGGGTTGACCGTGCCTTCCAGTCGGCGGGTTTAAAACCGGACATCGTGCTCAGCGCCCAGGACTCCGACGTGGTGAAAACCTACGTTAAACTTGGTCTGGGCGTCGGGATACTGGCCGATCAGGCGTGTGAAACGGAAGAGAGTGAAGAGCTGGTACGCATCGACGCCACGCATCTGTTTGATGCCAGCACCGTCTGGCTCGGCCTCAAGCGGGGACAGCTGCAGCGCAATTACGTCTGGCAGTTCCTGGAACTCTGTAACGCTAATCTGTCGCTGGAGGAGATCAAACGCCAGGCGCTCTCCTACAGTAATGACGACGAACCGGTCATCGACTTCCAGATTTAAAGCGCGTGCGCATCCCACCGGATGCGCGCACATTTCCGCACAGCATAAAATTTCAAATCCCCGCGAAAAACTCGCTTAGCGACCTTTCTGATTCCGCACAACAACATCCTGCGCTGACCCGGCGCGATAAAGTGGAATCAGCTGACCACAAGGGGATGTTATGTCGCGATTACAACTTAAAGACAGCGATCTGCTGCGCCAGCAGGCGTTATTTGCCGGACGCTGGCAGGATGCACATCAGGGTGCCACGCTGCCGGTTACCGATCCCGCCACGGGCGAAACGCTGGCGACCATACCGGCGCTGGGCCGTGCGGAAACAGAGCAGGCGATAGCCTATGCGGAAACGGTTCGCATCAGCTGGGGAAAAACCACTAACGCCAGCCGTGCCGCGCTGCTGGAAAAATGGCATCAACTGATTATTGAACATGCTGACGACCTGGCGATCATCATGACCGCAGAGCAGGGCAAACCGCTGGCGGAAGCCAGAGGCGAAGTGCTCTACGGGGCCAGCTTTGTGAAATGGTTCGCGGAAGAGGCGCGCCGTGTCTATGGCGACACTATTCCCGCGCCCAGTGACGACCGGCGCATTCTGGTGCTGAAACAGCCGGTAGGCGTTGCCGCCGCCATCACTCCCTGGAACTTCCCGATTGCGATGATCACCCGTAAGGTGGCCCCCGCGCTGGCCGCCGGATGCCCGATTATCGTCAAACCCTCTGAATTAACGCCGCTCTCTGCGCTGGCCCTCGCGGTGCTGGCAGAACGTGCCGGTTTTCCGTCAGGTGTGTTACAGGTGCTGACCGGCCTGCCCATAGAGATTGGCGCGGCACTGACTGGTAGCCGTACGGTGCGTAAAATCTCCTTCACCGGCTCAACCCGCATTGGGCAGTTATTGATGCAGCAGAGCGCTGACAGCATCAAACGTCTGAGCCTGGAGCTGGGCGGCAACGCGCCGCTGATCGTGTTCGATGATGCCGACATTGAGATTGCGGTCGCGGGCGTCATGCTCAGCAAGTTCCGCAACGCCGGGCAGACCTGCGTCTGCGCCAACCGCATCCTGGTGCAGCGCAACATCTATCCACGCTTCACCGCGCGACTGCTGGAGGCGGTCGCCACCCTGAAAGTGGGGGATGGCTTTGCGCCCGACAGCACCATGGGTCCGCTGATTAACCCACGTGCGGTAGAGAAGGTGAATGGTCACATCGATGATGCGATCAGCCAGGGTGCCACGCTGCTGACCGGCGGCATCAGCCAGGATAATGGTACTTTTGTTCAGCCTACGGTGCTCGGCGAGGTCACGTCCAGCATGCGCATTGCTCATGAGGAGACATTCGGTCCGGTCGCGCCGCTGTTTATCTTTGATGATGAGGATGAGGCCATCGCAATGGCGAATGACACGCCCTACGGACTGGGCGCCTACTTCTTTACCGAAAATATCCGGCGTGCCTGGCGGGTGGCGGAAGCGTTGGAGTTTGGCATGGTCGGCTTTAATACCGGCGCGATTTCTCTTGAAGTTGCCCCCTTTGGAGGCGTGAAACTTTCCGGTATTGGCCGGGAAGGATCCCGCTACGGAATTGATGAATATCTGGAACAGAAAACTTTTCACATCGGCAGTCTGTAATTAAATATGACCAAAACGCCAGCCGGACGATCCGGCTGGCGTTTTTTTATGCCTGACGCACAGAATTATTTCCACGGCGTCAAATAATCCTCTTTAAAAAGTAAAGAATTTATCAGGGATGTGAGGCCGGTCGGTAAATCGGTGTGTCATGAGTGCAGAAGTGAGCAGCCTGAGCCGGAATATCCGCTTTGGTGCAATTTCCGTGCAGGTTGCACCAGCAGGGCGCATAAATTTTGTGAAGTAAATCATCTGTTTAATTGTTCGGCAAATCCGCAAAAATTACCCCGGCAATACGGCAGAAAATTTTTTTGCGCTGTTTTAAACGCATTTTTATTTTTTGCCCGGCTGGCATACTTTCTGCATTAGCTTATTAACAGCGCAGAAATCGCCAGTTAAAAACGCTATTAAGCCAGCAACTGATGGGTGTTACAAATAAGGAATTCTTCCATGTTAAGTTTCGACCCTGAAAAAGTTTCTCTTCCGGCTGGCCATTATATTGGCGGCCAGCACTGCCAGAGTCAGGGCGCAGCCTTTGAGGTTAAACGTCCCTCTGATGGCAGGGGCTATGCCACGCTGCAGGACGCCACGCCGCAGGATGTTGATCGTGCCGTCACCGTGGCGCATCAGGCGCTGAAAACCAGCGGCTGGTCTGGCTGTCCGCCGCGTGAACGCGGTCGCGTGTTACGCCGCTGGGCTGACCTGATAGAGCAGGACGCGCTGCTGGCTCAGCTGGAAGCGCTGGGCTCAACCCGGCCCATCAGCGACGTGGTGCTGCACGAAATTCCGTTTACCGCCGAGGCGATTCGCTTTTACGCCGAATGCGCAGACAAATACAGCGGCGATCTCTTTCCCACCCGCGACAGCAGCCTCGGCATGCTGATTGCGGAACCCTATGGCGTCATCGCCGCGATTACCCCGTGGAATTTCCCGCTGTCGATGGCGTCGTGGAAATGCGGACCCGCGCTGGCAGCAGGCAATGCGGTGGTGCTGAAACCCTCTGAACTGACCCCGTTTTCGACGGTGCGCATGGCTGAACTGGCGATTCAGGCGGGCCTGCCAGCGGGCGTGCTGAACATTGTGCAGGGCAGTGGCGCGGTGACCGGCAGTGCGCTGGTGAAACATCCACTGGTGCGCAAAGTCTCGTTTACCGGCTCGACCCTGACCGGCGCGCGCATCATGAGCGATGCCGCGCAGCACGGCATGAAACCGGTGACGCTGGAGCTGGGCGGCAAAAGCCCGCAGCTGGTATTTGATGATGCGGGTGACCTTGAGGTGCTGGCTCAGCGCATTCTGCGCGGCTTCACTGCCAACGGCGGTCAGGCGTGCGTGGCGGGCACCCGTCTTATTGTGCAGCGCAACATTGCCGATCCGCTGGTTGAGCGGCTGGCCCAGCTTTGCCGGGAAGTGAAACCGGGCGTTACCTGGCAGGAGGGCAGCCGCTACGCGCCGCTGATCGATGAACGCCAGGGCAACAAAGTCTGCTCGGTCATTGAAGCCGCAAAAGCGCAGGGCGCAGAGGTGCTGGTGGGCGGAGAGCGCTTTGCCGACACGGACAACGGCTGGTTCTGGCAGCCGACGCTGCTGAGCCATGTGGCGCAGGATAACCCGGCGGTTCAGCAGGAGATTTTTGGTCCGGTGCTGACGGTACAGACGTTTGATGATGAAGAGCAGGGACTGGCGATGGCCGCCCACGACACCTACGGCCTCTGCGCCGGTGTCCACACCCTGAGCCTGCCGCGCGCGCTGCGGGCGATGCGGGCGATTGACGCAGGCACTGTCTGGATTAACCGCTATGGCCGCTCCGGCGACTTCATCATTCCTACCGGCGGTTTTCTCGGCTCCGGCATTGGCAAAGATTTAGGGCGTCAGGCGTTTCAGGCCTGCCAGCGCCAGAAGAGCGTACTCATCGATTTCTAAGCGCAACTGACAAGACGAGGGTGTTACATGGCACTGTTTAAACCGAAATTCATCACGTTTGACTGTTACGGCACGCTGATTCGCTTCGATATGGCCGGTGCGGCAGAACGCTGTTTCAGCGACCGCGTCGACCCTGAGGCCATGCACGCCTTCACCGCTGATTTTGCCAGTTACCGGCTGGATGAGGTGCTCGGCGCATGGAAACCTTATTACGACGTGGTTAGCAATGCCATCCAGCGCACCTGCAAAAAGTGGGGCGTTGAGTGGGATAAAGCCGACAGCGACTTCATTTACACCGATTGCGCCAGCTGGGGTCCGCATCCCGACGTGCCGGCCGGGCTGGCGAAAGTCGCAAAAGAGTTTCCGCTGGTGCTGCTGACTAACTCCATGAAAGACCTGATCCCGCACCATATACCGCGTCTGGGCGCACCGATCCACATGACCATCACGGCGGAAGAGGCGGGTGCCTACAAACCGCAGATGAAGGGCTTCGAGTACATGCTGGATAAGCTTGGCTGCGGCCCGGAAGAGATCCTGCACGTCTCCTCCAGCTTCCGCTATGACCTGATGACCGCCTACGATCTCGGCATCAAAAACAAAGTCTGGGTCAATCGCGGTCATGAACCGGCGAACCCGTACTACCAGTACACCGAAATCAAAGATATCGGCGGCCTGCCTGGCGTCGTCGGACTCTGAGGAACCCCCCATGAAACTGGAATCGTTCTGGCAGGCTACGGCTCCGGCCTTTGCCGGTGCTGCCCGCGAACCGTTGCCCGCCCAGGCGGAGGTGGTGGTAATTGGCGGCGGCTTCACCGGTGTCTCGGCAGCCCTTAACCTGGCGCGCAACGGCATCAGCGTGGTGCTGCTGGAGAGTGGCGACGTCATGAGCCAGGCATCGGCGCGCAACGGCGGTCACTGCAATACCGGTGTGGCGCAGAACTTCGCCTCGCTGGTGGCGAGTCAGGGTCTGGAACAGGCCAGCCGCTTCTACCGGGCATTTGACGACGCCGTGAGCTACGTACAGCAACTGATTCAGGATGAAGCGATCGACTGCGACTTCCGGCTGTGCGGCAAACTCAAGCTCGCCAGCAAAGCCTCGCATGTCGCCGGGCTGCGGGAGGCGTATGAACTGATGCGCCGCACCGTGGACCCGGAGATCGAACTGCTCGACAAAACGGCAGTGCGCGACGAGATCGCCAGCGACAAGTTCCACGGCGGCCTGCTGCAGAAGCGTGGCGGTCAGATGCACATGGGCAAATTTGGCATCGGGCTGGCTGAAGCCGCCGCGCGCAGCGGGGCGAAGATTTATCCGCATCATGCCGTGACGAAGTTAGAGCGACTGAAGGGCTATCAGCACCGGATTCACACTGCAAACGGCACCCTTCTGGCGGATAAGGTGCTGATGGCGACCGGCTGCTCCAACGTCGGCCCTTTTCCCTGGTTTCAGCGCCGCATCGTGCCGGTCGGCAGCTTTATCGTGGTGACCGAAGCACTCGACCCGGCGCTGCTGCGCCAGGTGCTGCCCAACAATCGGACCTACGTGACGTCGCTGAATATCGGCAACTACTTCCGCACCACTGCCGACAGCCGGCTGGTGTTTGGCGGCCGGGCGCGGTTTGCGGTCAGCAACCCGACCTCTGATTCGCGCAGCGGCGAGATCCTGCGCCACGCGATGACGCAGATGCTGCCGCAACTCGGCCAGGCAGCGCTGGATTACTGCTGGGGCGGCATGGTCGATATGACCGCCGACCGTCTGCCGCATGCGGGTGAACAGGATGGCCTCTTCTATTCGCTGGGCTACAGCGGCCACGGCACGCAGATGTCGGTGTGGATGGGACGGGTAATGGCCGATCTGCTGGCCGAAAAGCGCACTGAAAATCCCTGGCAGCGCGACACATGGCCCGCGCTGCCCGGTTATCACGGCAAGCCATGGTTTTTACCGCTCGCAGGACTCTATTACAAAGCAAAGGATCGCCTTTCTTAACGTCCCGTCGGGTGCTGGCCGCCAGGTTGCCAGTACCGCCAGAACATGATCCCGGTTCGCCTGACTATTGAGGGTAGAGAGATGAGTAAATTTGATAATAACGACGCTGATGCGGTAAATCCGGCACTGACGCGCATGATCACCGAAGGCTCGCTGTCACGCCGCAGCCTGATGAAGATTCTTTCCGCCGGTGCGGTGATGAGCAGCGGGCTGGTGGGCTTTTCCGGGGCGGCACTGGCGGACGACAAGCCGGTCAAAGGCGGTAAACTGCGGGCGGCAATGTCGAATGCCTCCGCTACCGACACACTCGATCCGGCGAAAAGTAACAACAGCGCGGACTATACCCGTCAGTTTATGTTCTACAGCGGCCTGACCGAACTGGACAAAAACCTGATGGCGCAACCGGCGCTGGCCGAATCAGTGGAATCCAGCGACGGCATCACCTGGCATATTAAACTGCGGAAGGGCGTCACCTTCCATGATGGCAAACCGCTGACCGCTAAAGACGTGATCTTCTCGCTCAGCCGACACAAAGATCCAGCCATCGCCTCAATCGCCTTTAAGCTGGCCGATCAGTTTAAAACCTTCAGCGCGGTCAATGATAATGAGGTGCAGCTGGAGCTGAACAACGCCAACTTTGACGTTCCTTACATGCTGGCGACGCCGCCGTTTTTGATTGTCAAAGACGGCACCACCGACTTCAGTAAAGGCATCGGCACCGGTCCGTTTGTCTGCAAAACCTTTATGCCAGGCACGCGCACCATTGGTACCAAAAATCCCAACTACTACAAGCCCGGTCTGCCGCATCTGGATGAGGTGGAGCTGATTGGCGTCACTGACAACGCGGCGCGTGTCAATGCCCTGATGTCGGGCGATCTGCAGATGGTCTCCACCCTGAGCGCCGCGGACTGCAAACGCATCAAAGCCAGCAGCGAGTTTGGCATACTGGAAAGCAAATCAGGCATGTACACCAACCTGATTATCCGCACCGACGTGAAGCCGGGTAACAACGAAGATTTCGTGCTGGCGATGAAATATCTGCAGCCGCGCGAAATGCTGGTGAAAACGGTACTGCAGGGTTACGGCGACGTCAGTAATGACACCCCGGTTCCGCCATGGCATCCGCTTTACAACGCCGACCTCAAACCGCGTCCGCTCGATATAGAAAAAGCGAAGTTCCACATTAAAAAAGCGGGCATGGCTGGCGCTACGGTAGAGATCATCACGACGCCCAACATTGAAGGGGCGAACGAAGGCGGGCAGATGATCCAGCAGATGGCGCGCGGGGCAGGGCTGAACATCAAAGTGCGACGCGTGCCGTATGACGGTTACTGGTCTTCGCACTGGATGAAAGATCCGGTGGGATATGGCTCGATAAATCCGCGTCCGACGCTCGACATGCTCTTCTCACAGTTTTATCTCTCTACCGCACCGAATAACGAGTCGGGCTGGAAAAATCCGCAGTTTGATCAACTGGTGGTCGCCGCGCGCGGAGAACGCGATCAGGCAAAGCGCAAGCAGATGTATGGCGACATGCAGACGCTGATTTATAACCACTGCGGCACGATCATCCCGACCTTTATCAGCTCCACCGATGGCTACAACAAAAAGGTCAAAGGGGTCGAAGCCTGGCCGTCAGGCATGATGATGGGCTACCGCTTCCATGAGTTTGCCTGGCTGACCGCCTGATCTCAGCCTGTCCCATCAGGCTATTCATAAGGAGTTCGCCGATGAACCGATACATGCTGTTCCTGATTGCCCGGCGCATTGGTGCTGGCATCCTGACGTTGCTTATCGTCTCGGCGGTGGTGTTTTTCATCACCAGCCTGCTGCCGGGTGACGCGGCGCAGATGATTCTCGGCCAGAACGCCACGCCGGAAACGGTGGCGGCGTTGCGGCAGCAGCTGGGTCTCGATCAGCCTCTACTGGTGCGCTATCTCCACTGGCTGACGGGTATGGTGCAGGGTGACTTTGGCATCTCGTTTGCCAGCCATCTGCCGGTCTCGCAGCTGGTGGCGCAGCGCATACCCGCCACCTTCGAACTGGCGGGCATCACCACGCTGATCTGCGTACCGCTGGCGCTGATTATCGGCATTATCGCGGCGATGAACCGCGGTTCAAGGCTCGATCGGGCGCTGGTTATCGGCACCATGGCGACGGTGGCCGTGCCGGAGTTCCTGGTCGCGACCGTGGCGGTGCTGATTTTCGCCGTCAAACTGCACTGGGTATCGGCGATGTCGTTCGGCAGTCCGGACAGCGACCTGCTGAGCTACCTCAAAGCCTATGCGCTGCCGGTGCTGACGCTCTGCTGCGTGCTGGTGGCGCAGATGGCCCGCATGACGCGGGCCGCCATTATCAACCAGCTCGACAGCCCCTACCTGGAGATGGCGCTGCTTAAAGGGGTGTCGCCGCTCCGCGCCGTGCTGCGTCACGCGCTGCCCAACGCGGTCGGACCCATCGCCAATGCGATCTCTCTCAGTCTCTCCTACCTGTTTGGCGGGGTGATCATCATCGAAACCATCTTCAGCTATCCCGGTCTGGCCAGCCAGCTGGTGGATGCGGTCAGCAACCGCGACCTGCCGGTGGTGCAGCTCTGCGTGATGCTGTTCGCCGCCTGCTACCTGGTTCTGCTGCTGGCGGCCGACATTCTGACTATCGCCTTTAACCCGAAATGGAGAAGCGCATGAATACACTCTTGTTGCCCTGGCGTTTCTTACAGTCGCTCTCCTGGTCGGGCCGGCTGGGTCTGATCATGTCGCTGTTCTGGCTGCTGATGGCGGTGTTTGGCACGCCACTGGCCCCGCACAGCATTGATGACATCGGCGGCGGCCCGCTGATGGGCGGCATGACGGTCGATAACCTGCTGGGGACCGACTACCTGGGGCGCGACATGCTGAGCCGTATCCTCTACGGCGCGAAGTTCTCCATCGGCCTGGCGCTGAGTGCGGCGCTGCTGGCCAGCCTGATCGGCACGCTGCTGGCCCTGCTGGCGGCGGTAACGGGACGCTGGCTGGAGGAGCTGCTGGGCCGCGTCAACGATGCCCTGCTGGTGCTGCCGGGCAAGGTACTGTCGCTGATGATTGTCGCGGTGTTTGGCTCCTCGCTGCCCATGCTGATCCTGACGGCGGTGTTCACCTACTGGCCGGGCGCATTCCGCATTGCTTTTGCCATGGCCAGCTCGCTGCGCAGCATGGACTACGTCCGGGCGTCACGGCTGCGGGGCGAAAGCCGCTGGTATATCGCCATTCACGATATCCTGCCTAACATGGTGCACCCGATGCTGACGGACTTTGGCCTGCGCTTTGTCTACATCGTGCTGCTGCTGAGCGGCCTGAGCTTCCTCGGCCTGGGGGTACAGCCGCCGTACGCCGACTGGGGCACGCTGGTACGTGAAAATATGCAGGGGCTGTTTGATGGCTCGCCCGCGGTACTGATGCCCGCACTGGCGATTGCCAGCCTGACCATTGGTGCCAACCTGTTTATTGACAGCCTGCAGGCGATGCGTCCGATGACGCTGGCGAAGGAGGGAGCATGAACGTGACACCACATACCGCTATGCCGGTGATTTCGGTAGATAAACTGCGCGTCACCGCGCAGACCGATCGCGGTGAAGAGCTCGACCTTGTGTCAGACATTCACTTCACGGTGCAGAAGGGCGAGGTGCTGGCGCTGATTGGCGAATCCGGCTCCGGAAAAACCACCATCGCCATGGCACTGATGGGCTATGCCCGCAACGGCTGCCGCATCGCTGAGGGCAATATTCACGTTGCCGGCACCGATGTGAACAGTCTGTCACCGGGCCAGCTGCGCGCGTTTCGCGGCAACAAGGTCGCCTATATCGCCCAGAGCGCCGCGGCGTCATTTAATCCGGGGATGAAGATCCTCGACCAGGTGATTGAGCCGGTGGTTATTCACGGCACGATGACCCGCAAAGACGCGAAAGCCAAAGCGATTGGCCTGTTCCGTGAGCTGGCGCTGCCCAATCCCGAGACCATTGGCGACCGGTTCCCGCACCAGGTATCGGGCGGTCAGTTACAGCGCCTGATGACGGCAATGGCGCTGATTGGCGATCCCGACGTCGTGATCCTGGATGAGCCCACGACCGCGCTGGATGTCACCACGCAGGTGGAAGTGTTGAAGGCGTTTCGCCGCGTGGTGGTGCAGCGCGGCGTCACCGCGATTTACGTCAGTCACGATCTGGCCGTGGTGGCACAGATGGCTGACCGGATTCTGGTGCTGCTGCGCGGTAAAATGGCGGAGTATGGCAGTACTGCGCACCTGATTGGCGCGCCGCAGGCGGAATACACGCGACTGCTGATGGAAGCGGCACGGCATAAAGAGCGGCCCAGCAACTGGTGTCCGGCCGCCGCCGATATTCAGCCGCTGCTGGAAGTGCGCGATCTCAATGCCGGTTACGGCCCGCGTGACAGCGACGGCCAGCCGAAAATACGCATTCTGGAGGAGATTAACCTTAAGCTGTGGAAAGGGCAGGCGATTGGCATCATCGGCGAGTCAGGCTCCGGCAAAACGACGCTGGCTCATGCGATTGCCGGTCTCAACGCGCCAAGCCACGGGCATATCCTGTTTAACGGCCACTATATTGCCGGCGATATGCAGAAACGTCCTGACAATGAGCTGCGGCGTATTCAGTATGTATTCCAGATGGCAGATACCGCTCTGAATCCGGCCCATAGCGTTGAGCGCATCCTGTCGCGACCGCTGACGCTGTTTCATGGCCTGAGCGGGGCAGCCCGGCAGCAGCGACTTTATCAGCTGCTGGATCTGGTGCAGCTGCCGCGCAGCGTGCTGTGGCGGCGCCCCTGGGCGCTCTCCGGCGGTCAGAAGCAGCGCGTCAATCTGGCGCGTGCGCTGGCAGCGGAGCCGGATCTGATTTTGTGCGATGAAGTGACCTCGGCGCTGGATACTGTGGTCGCCGCCGCCGTCCTCGACTTAATCAGCGAACTGCGTCGCGAACTGGGGCTTTCCGTGATCTTCATCAGCCACGACATGCATGCGGTGCGCGCGGTGTGCGACGAAATTGTGGTGATGAAAAGCGGTCGCATCGTCACCCAGCTGGCACGCAATGACTACGACAAGCCGACCAGCGAGTTGTATTTCGAGCGGCTGAAACGCGCGGTGCCGGAGCTGCGGCAGGGCTGGCTGGATGAACATGAAGAGATTTTAAAAGCGGAGTGAGTGGCCGCTGAGCCTTACGGGCAACTGAATTTATCCGTCTGCGCAGTACTGATGTGCAAGGCAGGCGGCGTGGGTCAGCGTACAGCGGCGATGTCGCCGTGCGCCAGACCCGATACTGACAACAGAGGTCATCTTGTTATGCCCGCACCGATTCGTTATGTACAGGACAGTGCTGACTTTCCCGATTCCGCCGATGTGGTGGTGATTGGCGCCGGTATCGCCGGTGCCGCCGCCACCTGGGAGCTGGCGAAGCAGGGAGTGAAGGTGGTGCTGATTGAAAAAGGGCTGGTTGGTGCTGAGCAGTCGAGCCGCAACTGGGGCTGGTGCCGCCAGCAAAACCGCGATGAGCGTGAATTGCCGCTGATTATCTATGCGCTGCAACGCTGGGGTGAGCTAAGTGAAGAAACCGGTGAAGAGCTGGGTTTCCGCCGCAGCGGGCTGGTCTACGCCACCCAGGAAGAGTCGGATATCGCGGCCTGGGATAAGTGGAACCAGATGGCGAAAGGCTATGGCATGCGCAGTTCGATTCTCACCGCAGAGCAGGCTAAAGCGATGACGCCCGGTAGCACCACAAACTGGCTGGGCGGTCTCTCGTCGCCGACCGATGGTCACGCTGAGCCGCGCCTGGCCGCACCGGGGCTGGTGGCGGGCGCGCAGAAAAAGGGTGCACTGCTGTTTCAGCAGTGCGCAGTCCGCGGGCTGGATATCGCCGCCGGACGGGTCAGCGGCGTCTGGACCGAGCGCGGTCTGATCAAAACCAGCCGGGTTATCTGTGCCGCCGGGGCCTGGACCTCCATGTTCTGCCGTCGTCACGGCATCGACCTGCCGCTGGGCAACGTGATTGGCACAGCGTTCCGCACGCAGCCTATTGAGCAGGCGATCGCCATGCCGCTCTACACACCGGGCTTTGCCTGTCGCCCACAACTGGATGGCAGCTATACTGTCTCAGTCTCAGGCCGCGGACGTCTGGAGCCGGGCGCTCAGGGGCTGCGCTATGCCCGTCAGTTCTATCCGACCTTTAAAAGCCGCCGCAAGAATCTGACCCTGAATCTCGGCCTGTCACCGTTCTTCAATGGCCCTGAAGCGATGGGGGGCTGGTCATTCGACCGCGAGTCGCCGTTTGAGCGGATGCGCATTCTCGATCCGGCAGCGGATGCAAAAATCGTGGAAGAGGGCCTGGCGGCAATGCGGCGTGAATATCCGGCGCTGGCGAATCTCCGGCTGGCGCAGTCGTGGGGCGGCATGATTGACAGCACCCCGGACGCGATTCCGGTGATCTCAACCGTGGCGAAACTGCCGGGGCTGGTGCTCTCGGCGGGTTACAGCGCCCACGGCTTCGGTATCGGACCGGGTGCCGGACGACTGGCGGCTGACCTTGCGACCGACGCCACACCCGTGGTTGATCCGACCCCGTACCGCTACAGCCGTCTGGTTGACGGCAGCGGACTTGACACGCCAGGCATGATGTAAGGAGAACGCGAATGAGCCTGACCATACGCGCAATGACGCCAGATGATATTGAAACGTGTTTCACCTTAACGCAGGTGCTGAAATGGCCCCATCGCCGTGAAGACTGGCAGCTGGCGCTGCAGCTGGGCGAGGGCACGGTAATAGAAGAGCAGGGCAAACTGATTGGCAGCGCTGTGCTCTGGCGCTGGGGTGACCATGCCGCCACGGTGGGACTGGTGATTATTGATAACCAGCAGCAGGGACGCGGCCTCGGCAAGCAGCTGATGCTGGTGCAGCTGGAAAAAGTGCCCGACGTCAACGTGCGTCTGCACGCCACCGAAATGGGCAAAGGGCTGTATGAAAAGCTCGGCTTTGTCAGCTGTGGTGAGATCCGCCAGCACCAGACGCGTGCCGTGACCACGCTGCCAGAGGTGGTGATCCCCGCGGGGCTGAAACTGCGCCCGGCGACGGCTGCCGATCATGGCACGCTGGTGACGCTGGATCAGCTGGCACACGGCATGCATCGCCCGGCGCTGATCGACCACCTGCTGCGCGACTGCCAGACAGTGATTTTAGAGGATGCGCAGCAGCAGATTCAGGGCTTTGCCAGCCTGCGCCGCTTTGGTCACGGCTGGGCGATAGGCCCGGTGATCGCCGCGGATTTCCCGATGGCTCAGGCACTGGTCGCCTCGCTGATGCAGTCGCTGCAGGGTGAATTTCTGCGCATTGACACCGACGCTGCGCTGCCGATGGCGGCCTGGCTTGAAAGTCTTGGTATTCCTCAGGTCGATGCGCCCACCACCATGGTGCGCGGCACGCCCTGGACGCCGCAGAGTATGCAGGCATTTGGACTGATGACGCAGGCGATGGCCTGATGCATATCGTCTATAAATCGGAGCCGGAACGAGGCCGGATCTGGCAGCGCTGGCTGGCGGAACATGCGCCTGATATTCAGCTGCATCTCTGGCCGGAGACCGGTGATCCGGAGCAGGTTGAGGCGCTGGTCGCCTGGCAGCCACCCGAAGACATTCCGGCGCTGTTTCCCCGGCTGAAACTGCTGTTCTCGGTGGGGGCGGGTGCCGACCAGTTTGACTTCAGCGCGCTGCCGCCTGACCTGCCGGTGATCAGAATGATCGAGCCGGGCCTGACGCAGGGCATGGTGGAATATGTCACCTTCGCGGTGCTCGGTCTGCATCGCGACATGCCGCGCTATTTCCATCAGCAACGGCAGCAGCAGTGGCAGCCTCATGCAGCCATACCTGCCGGGCAGCGTCGGGTCGGCGTGATGGGGCTGGGCGAACTGGGGCAGGCCGCGTTAGCGCAGCTGGTGGCGCTGGGCTTTGACTGCGCAGGCTGGAGCCGCACACCGCGCGAGTGCCCCGGCGTGCGCTGCTGGTACGGCAATGATCAACTCGCTGACTTCCTGGCGCACAGCGAGATTCTGGTCTGCCTGCTTCCGCTGACTGACACCACCCAGGGTTTACTGAATCAGTCGCTGTTCAGCCAGCTACCGCACGGCGCGGCGCTGGTACAGGCCGGGCGCGGCCCGCAGCTGAATGATGATGATCTGCTGAGGGCACTGGAGAGCGGTCAGCTGCGTGCCGCCGTCGTTGACGTCACCGATCCGGAGCCGTTACCGCCGGGCCATCCCTTCTGGCACCATCCCGCCATCTGGCTGACGCCGCACATTGCCAGCCAGACGCAGAATGAGAGCGCCATTGCGGCCCTGCTGGAGAACCTGCGGCGCTACCAGCGTGGCGAGCCGCTGCACGGTGAGATTGACCGTTCGCGAGGATATTAAGATGGAACATTTAGTCGCACTGCGCCGCGACCTGCATGCGCACCCGGAACTGGGTTTTCAGGAGCAGCGCACCAGCGACATCGTGGCGAACTTCCTGCACCAGCTGGGCATTGAGGTGCATCGCGGCATCGGTAAAACCGGCGTGGTCGGGATACTGAAGAAGGGCAGCAGTGAACGCATGATTGGCCTGCGCGCCGACATGGATGCGCTGCCGATGCAGGACCAGAGCGGCACGGAATGGCAAAGTCAGGCAGAGCAGGTGAGTCATGCCTGTGGCCACGACGGCCATATGGTGATGCTGCTGGGTGCCGCTGAAAAACTGGCGCGGGACGTCAGCTTTGACGGCAGCGTCTGCTTTATCTTCCAGCCAGCCGAAGAGGGACTGGCGGGTGCAAAAGCGATGATCGACGACGGTCTGTTCAGCCGCTTTCCCTGTGAGGCGGTCTACGCCATTCACAACTGGCCGGAACTGCCGCTCGGTCAGGTACAGACCCGCCCTGGCCCGATTATGGCAGCAGCCGACCGCTTTGATATCCGGGTGCTGGGCGGCGGCGGTCACGCCGCACAGCCTCACCTGACGCGTGACACTTTGCTGGCGACCAGTGAACTGGTGGTGCAGCTCAATACGCTGGTTTCACGCGCACTCGACCCGTGCGAAACCGCGCTGCTTACCGTCACACGGATGCAAGGCGGCTTTTCACACAACATGATCCCGGCCGAGGCGAGTATCACCGGCACGGTGCGTACCTTCAGCCCTGCGGCGCAGGATACGATTGAAGCACGGCTGCGCCAGATGGCGGAGCACGTCGCGGCGGCTCATGGGTTGCACGCAGAAGTGAGCTATCAGCGTTACTACCCGGCGACGGTGAACAGCGCGACGGAAGCGCAGTTTTGCCTGGAAGCGCTGACGCAGGCAGATATCCCGGCTGACACCGCGGCCAGACCCGCGCTCACCTCGGAAGATTTCGCTTTTATGCTGCAGGCGCGTCCCGGAGCCTATCTGTGGCTGGGATCGGCACCCTGTAAGCCATTGCACCATGCCGCATATGACTTCAACGATGCGCTGATCCCGTATGGCGTTAACGTTTTTGTCGCGCTGGTGCGTCAGGCGCTGGCAGAGAAATTTCCCTGCTGAATGCAGCGGGATTTTGACAGGAAATGCCGCTGCCTGGGGAATTACGGCAGCGTGAGAAACCAGCGGGTTGCGATACTTGAGCCAACCGAACGTTACGTGGATGAGGGTTTAAAATGCAGAATGTCATGGCAGAGCAGCAAGCATACTCCGATAACAGCCTGTTACTGGATGCACGCGAGCAGAACGTGCCGCGCGGTGTAGTGACCGCCCATCCGCTGGTGATTGAACGCGCCAGAGGCAGTGAAGTGTGGGACGTTGAGGGCAATCGCTATCTCGACTTTGTTGGCGGCATCGGCGTGCTGAATGTCGGCCACAATCACCCGGCGGTAGTCAATGCGGTGACCCGCCAGCTTGGTCTGGTGTCACACGCCTGTTTTCAGGTGGTGGCCTATCCGGGCTACATTGAGCTGGCGCAGCGGCTGAACAAACTGGTGGGCGGCGATGAGGCGTACAAAAGTGTCTTCTTCACCAGCGGCGCGGAAGCGGTGGAAAATGCGGTGAAGATTGCCCGCTCTCACACCCAGCGCCCCGGCATTATCGCGTTTGATGGCGCGTTTCATGGCCGCACCCTGCTGGGCATTACCCTGACCGGCATGTCCGCGCCATACAAACAGAATTTTGGCCCGTTCCCCGGCGACATCTATCGTCTGCCCTTCCCGAATCCACTGCACGGCGTGACGGAAGCGGACTGTCTGAAGGCGCTGGATCAGCTGTTCGCGGTACAGATCCTGCCTGAGCGTGTGGCGGCGATTATCATCGAGCCGGTTCAGGGCGATGGCGGCTTCCTGCCCGCCGGACCAGCCTTTATGCAGGCGCTGCGTCGCATTACCAGCCAGCACGGCATTCTGCTGATTTGTGATGAAGTGCAGTCCGGCTTCGGACGTACCGGCACGATGTTCGCCTTCCAGCAACTGGGTATCAAACCGGATTTGATCACTCTGGCAAAAAGCCTGGGCGGCGGTCTGCCGATTTCCGGCGTGGTGGGACGGGCGGCGATCATGGATGCGCCTACGCCTGGCGGCTTAGGCGGCACCTACGGCGGCAACGCACTGGGCTGTGCGGCAGCGCTGGCGGTGCTGGATCTGTTTGAACAGGAGAACCTGCTGCAGCGTTCCTGTCAGCTCGGCGAACAGCTCAATGCCCGTCTGCGACAGCTGGCGGATAAATATGCCTGCATCGGTGACGTGCGCGGCGTGGGCTTCATGCAGGCGGTGGAAATTCTCGATTTCGAAACCGGTCGTCCCGATGCGGCGCTGACTCAGAAGATCCTCGACAGCGCCTGTCAGGAAGGCCTGCTGCTGATCAAGTGCGGCCTGCATCGCAACACTATCCGTTTCCTGGCACCGCTGGTCACCACCGACTCACAGCTGGAAGAGGCGCTGCATATTTTCGATATTGCGCTGGCCCGTGCCACCGGTCGGCTGGGTTAAGCCGCATTCCTCATTGATTTTGTTAGAGTAATTTGAAAATCTCCCGCTGGTATAACCACTGCGAAGCGCTGGCGCGTTTACGGTAAAGCATGTTATATCTTCGGGAGGTTCTGAACATTTGATTGAGCGCCTGGCCCAACAGGCTCTGACAATGAGGGGGGTGCTATGAACGGCTTAATGAAACTCGACCGCATCGACATCAACATCCTGGTGCAACTCCAGAAAGATGGCCGTATCAGCAACGTTAACCTCGCCGACGCCGTAGGTCTCTCGCCCAGCCCCTGTCTGCAACGGGTCAAACGTCTGGAACAGGCCGGTTTTATCACCGGTTATGAAGCGCACATTAATCTCACCCGCATCACCGATTCAGTAACCGTCTTTACCGAAGTCACCCTGTCCGGCCATCGCCGCGAAGACTTTATGAAATTTGAAAGTGCGATGCGCGACGTCGATGAACTGATGGAGTGCCATTTGATCACCGGCGGCTATGACTATCTGCTGCGCTTTATTACCCGCAGCATTGAACATTACCAGGAAGTGATTGAGAAGATGCTCGACGCGCAGATCGGCATCGATAAGTACTTCAGCTATATCGTCATCAAATCCCCCATCATGAAAAGCAGCGTGCCGTTACGATCGCTCATCGGCAAACATAACTCAGTCGAATTCGGCGTATAACGGCTGGCCGCCCCTCGCCACCTCCCCGGTGGAGAGGGCGGCCACACGCATTGTCTCTGTCTGCTGTTCACCACACCCGCCTTTGCTCACAGACCGGCTTCCTGCCCCTTTAACCTTTGCGATTTTTCCCTCAGCATAAAATTTTTTCCCTGCCCAAAAATCAGTCGCTCTGTCCGGTTTTGGCGCGTGCTACGGCCTCAATCGTTGAGCGAACCCTTTTACACTGAATTCAACCGATACAAGGAGTTGTCATGGACTCATTACAGATTGCTGACCAGCAGTGGCAGCGCGATACGTTCACTGTTTCTACCGATCGCCAGCGGCTCGATCTGGCCTGGATCCACATTCAGCTGGCGGAGAAGTCCTACTGGGCTAAAGGCCAGCCGGAAGCGAAAACCCGGCGGGCGATTGCCGGTTCGCTGCCGTTTGGCCTCTATCACCAGCAGGAACAGATTGGCTTTGCCCGACTGATCACCGACTACACCCGCTTTGGCTGGCTGTGCGACGTGATGATTGATGAACACTGGCGTGGTCACGGGCTGGGCAGCTGGCTGGCGACCTGCGTCCGGAAACACCCGGAGCTGCAAACGGTGCATCGCTGGATGCTCTCGACCCAGGATGCGCATCAGGTCTACCAGCGGCTCGGCTGGCGTGTGGTGCAACATCCCGAGACGCTGATGGAATTTCCCCCTTCCTGACACTGGAGTTAACCCGATATGCGATACCGCGTTGGCGTGGATATTGGTGGTTCCTTTACCGATTTCGCCGTGCTCGATCAGCAAACGAACCAGATCCACACCCTGAAGGTCCTGTCGCGACCGGATAAGCCTGGCAGCGAAATCTTAACCGGACTGGCGCAGTTTCAGCAGCAGCAGGGCATTGATCCCGCTGAAATTGGCTACTTCACTCACGGCACCACGGTAGGCATCAACGCGGTGATCCAGCGGCGCGGCGTGCGGCTGGCGCTGTTTGCCACCGAGGGCTTCTGCGATGTGCTGGACCTGGCCCGGCTGAAAATCCCGCATATCCATGACCTTTTCTCACGGCGTGCCGCACCGCTGATTACCCGCGACAGGGTATTTGCTATCCGCGAACGCAGCGACGCGCAGGGCAACATACTGCAACCCGTGGATCGCCAGAGCGTGCTCGACGCTATCGAACAGGCACGCGCCGCCGGCTGTCAGGGCATCGTGGTCTCGCTGCTGCACAGTTATCGTAACCGGCACAATGAAGCGACGGTAAAAGCGATTATCGATGAGGTGGCGCCTGAACTGCTGACCTCCTGTTCCGCCGACATCTGGCCGATCATCCGCGAATATGAACGCACTATTACCGCCACCATCAACGCCTACGTGCAGCCGATGGTGATCCACTACCTGGAATCCTTTGAGCAGGCGCTGAAAAGGCTTGGCGTGAAGCCGCCGCCGCGCATTACTAAATCCAACGGCGGGGTGATGGGCGTTGACCAGGCGAAGCGCGAATGCGTGCAGATGGTGCTCTCCGGCACCGCCTCCGGCGTGATTGGTGCCAGCTATCTCGCCAGCACCTGCGGTTTTGACAAAATTCTCAGCCTGGATATCGGCGGCACCAGCGCCGACGTGGCGGTGATCATCGACGGCAAGGTGGCGCAGGGCAACGGCGAAATCATCGGAGATTTCCCGATCTTTATTCCTTCCGTCGCCGTGACCTCGGTGGGTCAGGGCGGCGGCTCGCTGGCGTGGATTGATGGGCAGGGCGTATTGCAGATGGGGCCGGACAGCGCCGGTTCGCTGCCGGGTCCGGTCTGCTTCCAGCGCGGCGGCACGCAGCCGACCGCCACCGATGCCTTTGCCGCCTGCGGCATGATGGGCCACGGTGCGCTGGGTTATGACGCGGTGACGGTGGATGTCGTCGCCGCCTGTTCGGCCTGGCAGCCGCTGGCGGATGCGCTCGCTATTTCGGTCGAAGAAACCGCCGAAACCGCTATCCAGCTGGCCATTTCCAGCATGTACAGCGACACCAGCGGCCTGCTGTCGCGCTTTGGCCTCGACCCGCGTGAATTCTGGTTCCTGGCCTTTGGCGGCGCCGGGCCGATGATGGGCTGTTTTCTCGCCCGCGAACTGAACATGAAAGGGGTGATCGTGCCGCCGACGCCGGGCGTGCTCTCCGCGCTGGGCGGGCTGGTGGCGGACATCCGCAACGACTTTATCCGCACGCTCTACGGCGATCTGACGCCTGCGCTGGCCGACACCTTAGCCAGTGAAGCCGAAGCCTTGCAGCAGCGCGCCTGCGGCTGGCTGGCGCAGGAGCACGGCAGCGACATGTCATACAGCCTGCAGTTCAGCGCGGATATGCGCTATCGCGGTCAGTCGTTTGAGATCGACGTGCCGCTGGAGGCGAGCTGGCTGACGCAGGCGGACTTCGCTGCGCTGCATGATGCCTTTGATCGCCAGCATCAACAGCTGTTTGGTCATTGTGACCCGCAGGCACCGGTGCAGTTGATCAACCTGCGGCTGGTCATCGCCTCGCCGACGCCGAAACCGGTGATCAACACACTTCCCCCCGCCACAGCACCCGTACCGGTGCTGAAACAGACCCGAGCCTGGATCGACGGCGGCTGGCATCAGGTCGATTTAGTGCTGCGTTCGATGCTGCGCGCCGGACATCAGCTCAGTGGGCCGGTCATCATCGCCCAGGACGATTGCACCACCTGCGTGCCGCCCGGCATGGGCGTCACGGTCGATTCATTCGGTAACCTGCTGATCACGGCGAACGAGGCATAACATGGCGATTGACGGACGTAACTTACAGATCCTGGCGAACTACTGCGCTGCTGCGGCCGATGCGATGGCCTTTACGCTGATGCGCACCGCGCACTCCACCTTTGTGAAAGAGACGGAAGATTTCTCCTGTCAGATTGTCAGCCGCAGCGGGCTGGCGTTTGCCTCGCCGCGCAGCTTTGGCGCGCCCTGGTACAGCGGCATTGACTATGCACCGGTGCTGGCGCTGATAGAGGAGTACGCCGAGGGCGATATCTGCATTACCAACGACGCCTATGCTGGCAACGTGGCGACTCATTCGCCCGATATCCACATCTGGAAGCCGGTGTTCCATCAGGGCAAAATCGTCTGTTTCGTGGTGGGCCACATTCATAACACTGACGTCGGCGGCGCAGTGCCTGCCTCGCTGTCGCGCTCGCTGACCGATATCGTGCAGGAGGGGATCCGCATCCCGCCGCTGAAAATCATGCAACAGGGGCAGCTCAATGAAGAGGTCGCCAGCATTATGCGGCTCAACGTGCGGGTACCGGACCAGAACTGGGGCGACTTCAAGGCGCAGCTGGCGTCGGTGAACGTGGGCGAGCGCAAAATCCACGACATCATTGCCCGCTTTGGCATCGATGATTTTTTGCAGGGCATTGAGGGCATTCTCGATTACGCCGAAGCGCAGGCGCGCAGCATTATCAGCACCATTCCCGACGGGGAATATTTTTATGCCGACTACGCCGATGAAGATGGTGAGGGCGGTTATCCCTGCCGCATCGCCATTACGCTGCGGGTGCAGGGCGATCGGCTGGAGCTGGACTACACCGGCAGCGACCCACAGCTGGCGTCGTCGCTGAACATGCCGACCGGCGGGCGCGAGCGGCATCCGCTGGCGCTGGTGGGCGTTACCTATGTGCTTTCTACATTGGATCGTTCACTGCTGCTCAACGCCGGAACGCTGCGGCCGACCCGGGCGATTCTGCCGCCTGGCACGGTAATGAACTGCGAAGCGCCCGCAGCGGTGGGGATGCGCTCGCTGACCTGTGCGCTGTCACAGATTGCGACGATTGGCGTTTTCTCGCTGGCGATGCCGGAGCGTCTGCCCGCCAATTCACCGGGCGGCAACTCGATCATGAACATCCGTACCCAGACGCACAACCGCAGCGTGGTCGCCTCACTGGGGCCGGTGGGCGGTGGCGCGGGCGGCACGCCGCGTCATGACGGACCCGACGGTTCCGGCGGCCTGTCTGCCTTCCTGAAAAATACCCCGATTGAGATCAACGAAGCGGAAGTGCCGATTCGCTTCCATCGCTACGGACTGGCGCAGGACAGCGCCGGGGCCGGTCGCTATCGCGGCGGCTTAGCCACCGAAATGGCGTTTGAGATTTTCTCGCCCAACACCACCATTACCGCGCGCAACCGTAACCGGTCGGTGTTTGCCTCGGCGGGTGTAGTGGGCGGGCAGAGCGGCGCGCTGTCGACCTTCCGTACCCGGCGCAACGGTGAAGTTATTAATCACGGTAACACCGATGTGATCCACTGCCAGCCGGGTGATGTGGTCGACGTGCGCGGACCCGGCGCGGGCGGTTACGGCCTGCCATCGCAGCGCGATAGTGAGGCAGTCATGCAGGATGTGCGCTGTGGCTATCTCAGCGTGGCGGCGGCCAGAGCGCAGTATGGCGTGGTGGTGACAGATAACCGCGTGGATCGTGAAGCCACAGAACGCCTGCGCGCTGACATGCCACAGCATCCAGTGCATCATTTTGAGCACGGCGAAGCACGCCAGCGCTTCGAAACGCTCTGGACGCCACAGCGTTATCAGTTGCTGACCGCCTTTCTGGCCAGCGCGCCGGTGAGCTGGCGTCACTTCCTGAAAATCCAGGTATTCCGGGCGGTGGAGGAGACAGGCGAAACGGCGGATATGAATCAAATATTCAGTGATTTGCGTCAGCGATACCCGGCAATGGCGAACAGTTGACGGCGATGGCTCATCGTCTACTACGCTTTAAGTCTGTAAGGACAACGAGGGGAAACGCGACGATGAGCATGAAAACCAGTGATTTTTTTGTCCAGCGACTGAAAGAGTGGGGCGTCACACGCATTTACGGCTACCCGGGAGACGGGATTAACGGCGTGCTGGGGGCGATTCAGCGTGCGAATGCCAAAGGCGACGGCATCGAATTTATTCAGGTGCGCCATGAAGAGATGGCGGCCTTTATGGCGGCCGGACACGCGAAATTTACCGGCGAGCTGGGCGTCTGCCTGTCGACTGGCGGACCGGGTGCAACCCACCTGCTGACCGGACTCTATGACGCCAAAATGGACCATGCCCCGGTGCTGGCAATTGCCGGACAGGCAGAAGCGACCGCGCGGGGTGCCAGCTATCAGCAGGAGATGAATCTGGATCGCATCTTCTCGGACGTCGCCAACTTCGTTCAGGAAGCCTCGACCACGACGCAGGTGCGCCATCTGCTGGACCGTGGCGTGCGCATTGCCAAAGCGCAAAACGGCGTTGCGGTGATCATCATCCCTAAAGATATTCAGGATGAAGAGTGGCAGCCGCCGCAGCATCTGCACGGCTTTACCCATTCCGGCAGCGGCTATCAGCGTCCTAAAGTCATTCCTTACGAAGCGGACCTGCAACGCGCCGCCGACGTGCTTAACGCCGGTAAAAAAGTGGCGATTCTGATTGGCGCAGGCGCACGCGACGCCGCCGTTGAGGTGGTGCAGGTCGCCAATGTGCTGGGTGCAGGCGTGGCGAAAGCGCTGCTTGGCAAAGATGTGCTGCCGGACGATGCGCCTTTTGTTACCGGCTCGATTGGCCTGCTCGGTACCAAACCTTCATCCGATTTAATGCAGAACTGTGACACGCTGCTGATGATCGGCAGCGGCTTCCCGTGGACGGAATTTCTGCCGGAAGAGGGCAAGGCGCGTGCGGTTCAGATAGACATCGATCCCGCTATGCTTGGCCTGCGCTATCCCAGCGAAGTCAATCTGCATGGCGATGCGGCTGAAACCCTGCGTGCGCTACTGCCGCTGCTCACCCACAAAGAGGATCGCAGCTGGCAGGAGGATATCGCGGTTCAGGTGCGTGACTGGTGGACGCTGATGGAAGAGCGCGCCATGGCACCCGCTAATCCGGTCAATCCGCAGCGGGTGGTGTGGGAGATGTCACCTCAGTTGCCGGACAACGCGATTGTCACGTCGGATTCCGGCTCCTGCGCCAACTGGTTCGCCCGCGACTATCGGGTGAAACAGGGTCAGCGTGCCTCGCTCTCCGGCGGCCTGGCCTGTATGGGCGCGGCGGTGCCTTACGCGATTGCGGCGAAATTTGCTCACCCGGAGAAACCGGTGGTAGCGCTGGTGGGTGACGGCGCGATGCAGATGAACAACATGGCCGAGCTGATCACCATCCAGAAATACTGGCAGCAGTGGACCGATCCGCGCCTGATCGTCTGCGTGTTCAATAACCAGGATCTTAATCAGGTCACCTGGGAGCAGCGCGTGATGGAGGGTAATCCGCGCTTCGACGCCTCGCAGCAGCTGCCGGACGTGAAGTATGCCGAGTTTGCGCAGTCGCTGGGGATGGTCGGAATTTTTGTCGATAACCCGGACGATCTGGCCGGTGCCTGGCAGCGTGCGCTCAGTGCCGATCGCCCTGTCTTGCTGGAGGTGAAAACCGATCCGGAGGTCGCGCCGTTACCGCCGCACATCACCCTTAAGCAGGCAAAAGCCTTTATGGCGTCGATGGTGAAGGGCGATCGCGGGGCCGCGCAGATCATCAGCGACACCGCCAGTCAGCTGTTTCATAAAAAGCATTAAGGGCTAAGTGAGGCGGTCGCGCCTCGCTAACCTTGATCCCCGGATGCACTCGCGTCCGGGTCTTAAACCACATCATCAAACTTATCGGGAGTCTTAACATGACTGCTCATTCCAGCCCTGTCTGGTTTATCTCGGGATGTTCGACCGGTTTTGGTCGTGAACTGGCGCAGCAGACCATCGCGCGTGGTTTTAAGGTCGTCGTGACGGCGCGTGAGATGTCGTCGATTGCCGATCTGGTTGAAGGACACGACAACGCACTGGCGGTGGCGCTGGATGTGACCCGTCAGGCGAGTATCGACCAGGCCGTCAGCGCAGCACTGGACACGTTCGGCACCATTGATGTGCTGGTAAACAACGCCGGTTACGGCTATCAGAGTTCGGTGGAAGAGGGTGTGGAAAGTGAAATCCGCGCCCAGTTTGATGCCAATGTTTTTGGCCTGTTCGCCCTGACGCGCGCCGTACTGCCTGCGATGCGCAAGGCGCGCAGCGGTCATGTCATCAACATTACCTCCGTGGCAGGCCTGATTGGCTTTGCCAGCTCAGGCTACTACTCTGCCAGCAAACATGCGGTGGAAGGCTGGTCCGATTCACTGGCGCTGGAAGCGGGGCCGCTGGGCATTCACGTGACCTGCGTAGAGCCCGGTCCGTTCCGCACCGACTGGGCCGGACGCTCACTGCATCAGACGCCGAGTAAATTGCCGGAATATGCAGAGACCGCGGCTGCGCGGATGAAAGCGACGTCCGAATACAGCGGTACTCAGAAAGGCGATCCGGCACGGGCCGCCACGGCAATGATCGCCATCACCGAACATGACAACCCGCCACGCCATCTGGTGATGGGGGCCTGGGGCCATGACGCCGTGACCAGCAAGCTCAAAGAGCGCCTGGCTGAGATCGAAGCGTGGAAACAGACGTCAGTGGAGACGGATTTTCCGGAATAAGAGACAAGGCACGGATGCCATTTTTGCAGGCAAACCGCAAAACCAGGTTGAGCACAGACCATCCTTAAATGGCAACTGTGCTTTTTTGCCTGGCTCGGGGAGTAATTCCAATTCCGGGCAAAGCATTGCAGAACACTAAAACCTGGAAAGCAGAATCAGCGCCATCTCATTCGCCAGAGCGCTGAGTTCACGTTCCACATCTGCTGACTCTGAAGCGGACTGAGCATCAAGCGTAATGTCCAGATCTTCAGTACAGATACGATCGCCAAAAAGCATTAATGCCTTATCGCCATGCTGCTTCGAAGACCACTGAATTCCCTGTGCCTCCGGGTTAGAGTGATGTATCTGCTCAGCCCATTGTCGGGTTTCCGGGTAGTGATCGGCCGTTGAACCCAGCAGGTCGCCTTGCGTAATGCCATGTTTTTTCATAAAGCGTGGATTGAGATCCACCAGCTTTATCTCTTCTTTAGGGGTGAGCTGACTGTGTGCCAGCTTATTCAGCACCGTCAGGTCTACGGGCGCATTCTCACAGGGCACAGGAAGATCGTGTAATACCGTCTCCATCAGGGCAACAGCCAGCGTTTTACCGCCATAAAGCGTCGGTATGATGCGACCTGCACGATCAGCAATTGGGCTGAAACGTCCAACGCCTTTTCCCGGATTGAACTCCGCAGCGCCATACTGCGACCAGTGAATGCGGTCAATCGTTTTACCTTTCGGCCAGGTGACCATAGAGACCGATAAATCATCATCTTTGCCGGGCGTTTTGATCTTTTTAGCCATGAACCGGACCGTCCTTTGCCCGCTGTGCCGCCTCCAGTACTTTTGCCGGTTCCGACGTCATCAGATTCTTAGGTTTTTCATTACCGAGCCAGCTATTTGGTGTGCCAAACCATACGGCCAGGGTCCATGGTGTTTTTGATTCTCCAAACAGCGCGATAATTTTTTTCATCAGCGGCAACGGCTGCCCGCCAACATCCACCCCATAGGCCGGATAAAGATCCCTGCCTTCGGAGGAAAGTGCAAAAATCTTACCGGCTCGCTTCCACCGGTTAGGTAATCCACTGGGATTTTTCACACTGGCACTGCTACCAGCGCGGCGTGAAACTTCCTGCGCAGGCAACCACTCGCTGTCGTCCAGAATATGCTTCCTGAGTTGTTCCAGCTTTGTAGTGTTACTCACTGTGACCGGCGGCCTGGTCTGTTCTGCTGTCGCCATTTCCCCAGCGCTGAAAGATGACTTATCGTGACTGGCGAGCTGACTGATGCCTGATACCGCCAGGAACGCGGCATCCAGTGCGATTTTAAAGGCGGCTTCATCCACAGCGTCGGGACGCTTCACCACATAGTATTGCGCTGGCTCATCATTGCAGTGCGGGACTGATACTGTGATCTCTGCTTGTCCATCCTGGGAGCGGGAAGAGGAAATACTGCCTGCCGGCACGGGTATGACGTCGAAGCCAGTGGTTTTATCAGACCTGATCATGATTTTACTCCTGCTGGCAAAATGCAAATATCGAATATCAACAATATATCGTATATAGCGAGAGTCCTCCACGTAAACTGATCAAAAACCACCCAGCAACAGACTGAGCTTTGGCATGACAAGCGCTGAGGAACAGCTCGCCCCCTTATCGCGCAGTCCTGCGCCATCATCGTGCTGAAAAAATAAACAGCCACCCATCCCCGACATCATAAGAATTCGATCTTGTATCCCAGGCCGTATTCCATCTGGCATCCCTGTCTCAGACCGCTGGCGTCACGGCTATCTGGCACGCTTCATGCACTCGCTGACAGGTACAATTCTGGCGAGGTTACTCATGTTTGACTCCTTATTAGACGAAGATGCCACCACGATGGCCGCACTGGTCCGCAGCGGGGAAGTCTCGGCCTGCGAGCTGACCGGGGCAGCACTTGCGCGGATGGAGCGGCGGGAACCGGTGATACAGGCTTTTTGTACGCCGACACCGGAACTGGCGCTGGCACAGGCCAGAGAAGTGGATGCCCGACGGGCGCGTGGAGAAACGCTGGGCGCGCTGGCAGGCGTGCCGCTGGCGGTGAAAGATTTAATCTGCACCGCTAATGTCAGAACCACCTCCGGTTCGGCGGCGTACAAAGATTTCGTACCGGAAGATGACGACATCACGGTGGAGCGATTGCTGGCCGCCGACGCCATTCTGCTGGGCAAAACCACCGCGCCTGAGTTTGGTTACAGCGGTGTCGGACACAATCCGCTGTTCCCGTCGCCGCGCAATCCCTGGGATCTGGCGATGACGCCCGGCGGTTCCAGCGCCGGATCGGGTGCGGCGGTGGCGGCGCGGCTCTGCCCGATTGCACTGGGCAGCGACGGCGGCGGTTCGGTACGCATTCCGGCGGCGCACTGCGGCATTTTTGGCTTTAAGGCGTCAATGGGCCGGGTGCCGTTGTGGCCCGGCTGTCGTGATGAACGTTATCCCGGCGTGTCGAGCTGGGAGTCGCTGGAACACATCGGGCCGATGACGCGCAGCGTGCGCGATGCCGCCCTGATGATGTCACTGATGGCGGGACCGGATATGCGTGACCGCCACTCGATCCCATGTAGCGACGTTGACTGGCTGGGTGCACCAGAGCATCTGCCCGGCAAACTGCGCATCGCCTTCAGCGCAGATTTTGGCTATGTGGCGGTTGACCCGGAAGTGCGGGCGGTGGTCAGCGCGGCGGTGCAACGCTTTGCCGCTGAAATCGGTGCGGAGCTGGAACTGGCCGATCCCGGTTTCCCGGATCCGGCTGCCGCCTTTGGCGCGCTGGTGGCGATGGAGAGCGATCTTACCGGCATGCGCCAGATGATGGCGGAGCAGGTCAGCGCGATGTCGCCGCATCTGGTCGCCATGCTGCAGCGCGACTGGCGGGCGGAAAACTTTACCGATGCCATCGCCACCCGCAAAGCGGTCAGCAACAGCCTGTGGCGCTTTATGCAGCGCTTTGATCTGCTGATCACGCCGACGCTGGCAGTGCCGCCATTTCCGTTGGGGATGCAGGGACCGGAGATCATCGATGGCCGTATGGTCCGCAACGATCACTGGCTCTCGTTCTGTTACCCGTTCAACTTCACCGGACAGCCCGCCGCGTCCGTGCCCGCCGGTTTTACCGCCAGCGGCCTGCCCGTCGGGATGCAGATTGTCGGACGTCATCTTGATGATGCGTTAGTGCTGGCTGCCAGTGCCGCTTTCGAGCGCATTCAGCCGTGGAATCACCTTCAACCCGGAATCGCCCAATGAAAAAATCTGATACACCTGCGCTGGAGCAGGAGTTTGAACATGAGCCGGTGCCGCTGTCGCATCGCCATTCCACCCGCTCCGTCTCGGCGGTCTGGTTTGGATTCCCGATGATCCTCACCAACGCGCTGTTTGGCGGCATTATCACCTGGCACCTGGGCTTCTGGCCCGCGCTGATTGCTATTCTGCTGGGCAACCTGGTGCTGTTCGCCTATGTCGGTGCGCTGAGCTGGTTCGCCGGTAACACCGGGATGAACTTTGCTTTACAGGCCAGGCGCACCTTTGGCAGCAAAGGCTACATTCTGGTCTCGGGTTTTCTCTCGACGGTGGTGATCGGCTGGTATGCTTTCCAGACGGGTCTTACCGGTACGGTCATTAACCAGACCTTTGGCTGGAATGCGCTGGCGGTGACGGCTTTTGCCATGATCCTCTATACCGGTATCACGTTCCTGGGCGTGCGGGCACTGTCGGTGCTGGGGATGATTGCCGCGCCGCTGTTTGTGGTGCTGGGGATAGTAGCGCTATGGCTGATCGGCAAACAGCACGACTTCTCCATCGTGACGCAGTGGAAGGGCAGCGCCAGCGCCGCCGGTGCGATGAGCATGGGCACCGCTGTCACTATGGTGGTGGCCGGCTTTGCCGACTCCGGCACCATGACCGCTGACTTTACCCGCTGGTCGAAGAACGGCCGCTCGGCGGTGATCGCCGCGTTCTCTGCGTTCCCGGTCGCCAATGTGATCTCCTATCTGTTCGGCGTGGTGATTGTGGCGGTGGGCGCGGCGGTTGATCCGCTGACCAACGGCGGGAACTTCCTGCCGATGCTGATGGGACATAGCGCCTTCCTGTCGGTGGTGGCCTGTCTGTTTGTCTTTATCAACCTGGGATCGGTCTGCACCCACTGTCTCTACAACGGCGCGGTGGGTTTCAGTCATCTGTTCAGCAGCAAAATGCGACTCTGGACGCTGATCCTCGGTGCCATTGGCGGTGTGCTGGCGCTGGCGGGGGTCTGGTCTTACTTCCTGGAGTGGCTCAGCCTGCTGGGGATTGTGGTGCCACCGTTTGGTGCGGTGATGATTGTGGACTTGATTTTCATGGCGCGCATCAGCGAGCAGCGTCCGGCGCAGCGTTTCCGTGGCACCGCGTTTGCCGCCTGGGCGATTGGCAGCCTGTGTGCGGTCATCGCCCATGTGGCTTTCCCGCAGTTTGGCGAAGCGGTAATCGGTCTGGTGACCGCCGCCATCAGCTACACCCTGATCACTAAAATGCGCATGCCGCGCCCGGTAATGGAGAACAGCAATGCCCGATTACAGCGTTAATTCGACCCCCTACGCCTGGCCGTTTGACGGCAGCTTTACCCCGGCTGACACGGCGCTGATCGTGATTGATATGCAGACCGATTTCTGTGGCGTCGGCGGCTATGTCGACAGCATGGGCTATGACGTGAGCCTGACCCGCGCGCCTATCGCCCCACTGCAACAGGTGCTGGCGGCGATGCGCGTCCGGCAGTTTCCGATTATTCATACCCGTGAAGGGCACCGGCCAGACCTCAGCGATCTGCCCGCTAACAAACGCTGGCGCTCGCGACGGATGAACGCCGGGATAGGCGATGTGGGACCCTGTGGCCGTATTCTGGTGCGCGGGGAACCAGGCTGGGAGATTATCCCGGAGCTGGCGCCATTGCCGGATGAAGTGGTGATTGATAAACCGGGGAAGGGATCGTTTTACGCCACCGATCTGGAGCTGATTCTGCGCAGTCGCGGTATCCGTAACCTGATCCTCACCGGCATTACCACCGACGTCTGCGTCCACACCACGCTGCGCGAAGCCAACGATCGCGGCTTTGAATGCCTGGTGCTCGCCGATTGCTGTGCCGCAACGGAGCGGCGTCATCATGAGGCGGCGCTGAGCATGATCCATATGCAGGGCGGCATCTTTGGCGCGGTCGCTACGTCGGCCGCGCTGCTGGATAGCCTGGGCGTGTAGCGTATTGCATCCCATAGCAAGAGGTGCTGCCCTGATTCTCAGGATGGTTCCGCATAGCCTGAGCGCCGTTATCCGCTCAGGCTATGCGCAGCACTATTCCCGCTGCGTCTCCTCTGGCGCAGGTAATGTCATCAGCGCGGCGAGCTGATCGGCGGGCACTGCCTGACTGAACAGATAGCCCTGTAACTGATTACAGCCTGCATCTGCCAGTGCAGACATCTGCCCTGCGGTCTCCACACCTTCTGCCGTCACCATCAGGCCCATGGCGTGACCCAGTTTCACCACGGACTCGACAATCGCCACGGAATTTTCCGCCACGCCCAGCGACTGGGTGAACGAGCGGTCGATTTTGATTTTGTCCACCGGGAAGGTGCTGAGGTAGTTGAGGCTGGAGTAGCCGGTGCCGAAGTCATCCAGCGCGATGCGGAAGCCCGCCTCACGCAGCGACACAATAATCTCGCGTGCTTCGCGTTCATCCTCGATTAACACGCCTTCGGTGATTTCCAGCTCCAGCCGCTTTGGGTCACCGCCGTGCTGGCTGACAATCGTCATCACATGGTCAACAAAGCCGGTAGAGCGGAACTGCACGGGCGAGACATTGACCGCCACCAGCAAATCGGGAAAGCGCTGCTGAGTGGCACAGGCTTCAGCCAGCACCCATTCGCCCAGCGGGATAATCAGGCCGGTCTCTTCGGCAATCGCGATAAATTCACCGGGTGCGATCAGGCCGCGTGTCGGGTGATGCCAGCGCAGCAGCGCCTCGATGCCGACCATCTGCTGACCGCCAACGTCCATCAGGGGCTGATACCACACTTCCAGTCCCTGTCGGGTTTGCAGTGCCGTACGCAGATCGGCGGCAATGGTCTGCCGCGTCTGCACTGACTCATCCATCGCCCGTTCAAACTGACGAAACCGGCCACGTCCGCCACTTTTGGCTTCATACAGCGCAATATCGGCTTTGCGCATCAGCTCCAGCCGATCGATGCCGTCTTTAGGTGCCAGCGCCAGTCCGATACTGGCCCCGCTCCAGACATCGCTGCCGAACAGGGTAAACGGCTGAGCCAGCTCGTCAATCATGCGCTGCGCCAGGCTGTTCACCTGACCGATGTTATCGACCTCCGGCATCACCACGATAAATTCATCGCCGCCGATGCGTCCCACGGTATCGCTGGCACGCACGATACGGTTCAGGCGCTGTGCTACGGCGATAATCAGCTCATCGCCAGCATGATGACCGTGGGTATCGTTGACGGCCTTAAAGCGGTCGAGATCGATCAGCAGCAGCGCTACCCGCTGATCGTTGCGCGTCGCCAGGGCCAGCGCCTGGGTCAGCCGGTCTTCCACCAGCGCGCGGTTCGGCAGTCCGGTCAGCACATCATGAAATGCCAGATGCTGCGCCTGCGCTTCTGACGCGCCAAGCCGGAGCATCGATTGCGAGAGGTTAACCGATGAGTTCCAGAGTCGCCGCACCATATACAGGCAGAGCAGCGATATCGCCAGCACCGCCAGCCCGGTAGACGGCCCGATAGTACGCAGCATCTGCGCGCCCGGACGGGAGGGGATCCAGTTGAGATAGCCGACCGGCTCGCCCGCCTGGGCGATCAGCAGATAGCGCGCGCTGGTGCCGGACTGAGACGAACCGTCGGAGAAGTGCAGTCCCTCCAGCTGATTGCGCTCCGCCAGGCTAGCCAGATAACCGTCATCGAGAAATTTCAGGCTCACCAGCCGGAAGCGCGGCAGGTCATCGCTATCCCGCTGGATGTTACCCACGGCAAGTGCCGCAGCACGCTGGGTGATACGGGCATAATCGGCGTTATCCTGGCGCCTGGGATCCTGGATCAGCGTGTTTTGCAGCACATCACCAATCAGCGGATCACTCTCTGCTGCGGAGACGGTCTGGCCTTCACGCCAGACTCTGACGATCTGGTTTTGCGCATCCAGCACCATAATCAGCTGATGACCGAACATCTCATAGAGCCACTGCCCGATGTTCTCATCCAGCCACCTGTCGCTGTTGCCCTCTGCCAGATGCTCCTCAAAGGGACGCCAGCGTGACAGGCTATGCAGCTGGCGCAGATGCTCATTCAGACTTTGCGAAAAAGAGGCCTCAATCATCCGCTGTTGCTGATGCCGGGCCTCAGTATTGGTCAGTGATGTGCCAATAAACAGTGCCGTACCTGCACCGGCAAATGTCAGCACAAGGATAGCCACCAGCGGCACCAGCACTTCACACAGGAAACTGCGGCGAAAATCAGAGGAAAGTTTAAGGGTGTTAATCATATTGTTGTTTTTCTCTGCAGCAGGGGAACAGCTTAAAAATTAGCAGATAGCAACTGATCGTCCATGAAAAGCGTGATGGATAGTGAACAGGCGAGCGTTTTTCTGTTAACGGGTGGCCGGGGAGGGCTGAAAGTGAGGATAAGAAAGTCAGCGCGTTTTATCAGTTATTTTAATGAGGATGGCAGTAATGCCGGGAGCATTCAGGTCAGGATGGTAGATCCTGACCTGATGCGGTAAGGCTGAAGGCCTCAGCAATCCCATCACCGCGCATTTCCTGCCAACTTCGCTGCTATGGTTCATACTCATGAGCGCTAATTGTGTTACAGACGGATAACCGTGCAGACAACGGTTACTGAGTGGGTCACTTATCTGACAGCTTTAGCCTGTCAGCTAACAAAAAGGGAAAATAATGCCATTGTTATTCGGTGAGTTATCTGGTTTCCCGTCATGGGTGCCTGTTGTATTACTCGTCTCGCTTTCATTTGTGCTGGGTTTTCTGGCTCGCCTTATCCTGCTCGCGTTTATCCGCTACTGGCAGGGCCGTGACAGAAAACTATTCAAATCCCTGGAAAAGCACCTCAGCGGTTCGATGTTCTTTTTCGTGCCGTTATTAATGATCAATGTCGGGATTAACTACATTGATTTTCATCCTGAATCACTCGATCTCATCACCAATATCATCAACGTCTTTATTATCATGTCATTCTGCTCGGTCTTAATCCGGCTGACCAACGTGGCGCAGGATATGCTTTATATCCGCTATGACATTAATATTTCCAATAACCTGCGTGCGCGTAAAATCCGTACGCAGATTATCTATGTTAAGAAAGTCGTTATTGTCATCCTGGTGCTATTCTGCGTTTCGCTGATTCTGCTGAGTTTCCCCGGCGTGCGTAAATTCGGCACTACCATTCTGGCCGGTGCCGGTGTCGCCGGTATCATTATCGGTTTTGCCTTACAGAAGTCGCTGGTTAACCTGTTTGCCGGTATTCAGATTGCCTTTACCCAGCCCATCAAGATTGATGATGCGGTGGTGGTGGAAAAGGAGTGGGGCTGGATTGAAGAGATCAACCTGACCTATGTGGTGGTGCGCATCTGGGATCTGCGTCGTCTGGTGCTGCCGATTACCTACTTCACCGAGAATCCGTTTCAGAACTGGACGCGCAACAACGCCCAGATTTTAGGCTCAGTGTTTCTCTACGTGGATTACTCGATGCCGCTGGAGCCACTGCGCAAGCATTTCGAGAAGGTGTTGAGTGAAACCAAACTCTGGGATCAGGAAACCTCAGTGCTTCAGGTAACCGACACCACCGAGAAAACCATGACCATCAGGATGCTGATGACTGCCCAGAACTCGCCGATCGCCTTTGATTTACGCTGTTATGTGCGTGAGAAGATGATTGAGTTTATTCAGCAGAATTACCCGGAAAGCCTGCCACAGGTGAGAGCGTCGCTGACGGATAGCGGGTCGGAGAAGGTTGGGAGAGCAGTAGTGGAATAGTCTTTTTGAGGAGTATGAGTGGGGAGTGAGTAATAGTCTCAGAGGTGTGTAAGTATCCTGATGGCTATTGCTCCGTTGTCTTTCAGGGGAGATGAAGCATTGGTATGTATGTCCGCTTTGTGTCAGTAGCAGACGTCGTTAACAGCGTGATGGGTTCATTGATAGCGAGTTTGACATCCAGTGAAAACCTTACAGGAGAAAGGATTGTCAGAAAAATTTATAAACTGCGCGTTTAAGGCACGTTGGGAGAAATCCGGATTTTCGTGGTGGGCTATCAATTAAAGGTTCTCTGTCGGCGCCATCGTTGGTGCAGCATGCCTCTGACAGGATGATTAAAGCATTCTTATTAAGAGGTCCTTAACTTTCCCAGCTCATGAGTGTCCTGTTCTTATGGAGTTTTGCGCCGGAACCCCATATGATTGATTAATAATGGTCAAGTAAAGGACGCTCTGATGCAACTCATAAAAACTGAATATGCCCTTAATTCCGGTTATCCGATTGTCAGGCGCACGCTGGAAGACAAAAAGAAATTAGTGAAACAGCCAGGGTTCGGTCCTGAGTCCTGCTGTGCAGTAGTCGAGTACAGGCTCCGGGGTAACATTCGCTATGCGTTTGGAAACAGTCAGATGCATGTAAGCATGCCGCCAGGCATCTATACCCATAACTGGGTCAAACTGCATGGTGAAATGGCCGCACTGGTTGCCGCGATAAACCGCATAGAACGCTTTTCCACGGATGATGTCATACCCATCACGGGTGCCTATATTGAATTGCGGCCCTGTGAGGCCAACTGCCTGCAGGCACTGCATAATATTCTGCCTGAGGACGCTAACGTCTATTACTCTTTTGACCACCCCACTCAGCTTGACGAATGGAAATTACGTGCCCACGAGCTTTGTCACGTTTGAAATATTTCACCACACCCTTTTCCCGGATAAATTAAAAAGGATATCCCTAAAAATTCAGGTGATGGGATGCATGAATGGAAACGCAGACTTTCCCTTAAACGTTACCCCGCGGATTACTCTCAGCGTATATTTCACTGCGTTCATCTCCGTTACGTGCCAGGCGCGGACGTTGAAGCCATAATGCCATCTTTGCATGATGTAACAGATGACGGTAGGGGTATTTTAAGAGAGATAAAACCTGACCAGAAGTTTGTCTATTAAAGGATCATTGCCCATGCGAATCCCCACGCTTACAACCGATCGGTTGATATTAAAACCATTAGTTGCCGAAGATGCTCAACAGATCCAGAAGCTTTATCCTCGCTGGGAAATCGTTCGTTATATGGTGGCGTCGGTCCCCTGGCCTTATCCAGAGAATGGTGCTGAGAATTATGTCAATAACGTTGCGTTGCCTGACATGGCCAAAGGAATTGCATGGTGCTGGACGATCAGACATTGTGAAACACCGGACAAAATCATGGGCTTGATCTGCCTTTACGATGTAGAAGATAACAATCGCGGATTCTGGCTCGCACCGGAATATCAGGGGCACGGCTTTATGCGTGAGGCGAGTATTGCGGCTACGGATTACTGGTTTAATGTGTTGAATAAGGCGGTATTACGCGCACCTAAAGCCGCCGCTAACAGCCGCTCTCAGCGTATTTCAGTCAGTAGCGGAATGCGGCTTATTAAAACTGTTAAGAAGGAATATGTCAGCGGCCTTCTGGATTCTGAGCTTTGGGAAATTACCCGCGCTGAGTGGAATGCGCAATGTCGTCAGCGAGCGGCCTCATTAACTAAGTTGAGATAGCGTGAGCCAGATATATTTCTGCCGCTTACGACGCAGACAACCTTACGCCCGCTCAGCTCCTTCGCATAACGAAGGGCTGCTGCAACCGCAGGTACGCCGGAAGGCTCTGTGACATGGCTGTGCTGATTTAGCATGAACAGCATTGCTGCTTTAATTTCGGCTTCTGAAACAAGTAGAACACGGTCAACGCGGTCACGTATCAGTGGCCAGGTCATCGCTTCAGGCTCTATATAGCCACTGATGCCTTCGGCGATTGACGCCGATAATTCGACAGGAATCGTTTCCCCTGCCTCTGTCCAGTTGGCAAAAGTCGGGCTAGCTTCACTTTGCACAGCCCATACTTCGGTAGCCGGGTTTATGGCTTTGATGGCCGTTGCAATGCCTGAGGCCAGCCCGCCGCCGCCAATGTTGACGAGAATAACGTCGGCATCTGCCCATTCCTCCATGATTTCCAGACCGACGGTGCCGGCCCCGACAATCATCTGCTCATTATTGTAGGCTGAGACGAATGTCGCCCCGGACTGTTCCGCTGTGACAAGGGCGGCCTGCCTTGCTTCTTCAATGTCTTCAAAAAAAGTTATCTGAGCACCATAACTTTTCATTGCCGAGACCTTTATAGGGTCTGCGGAATAGGGCAGGAATATGGATACAGGTATGCCAGCTGCATGACCTGCACAGGCGAGTCCTAAGCCATGGTTTCCCGCGGTGGGGGCGATGACACCTGCACTTCGCTGATCCGCATCGAGACTGGCAAGAACGTTTACGGCGCCCCTCAGTTTAAAGCTACCCGTATGCTGGAGATTTTCCATCTTAAGCCTGACCTCCGCTCCGACAAGGGCAGACAACGTCTGCGCAGGCTCCAGTGGGGTTCTGCATATGGTTTGCCTGATTCGCCCTGCGGCTGCATAGATAGCTTTCAGCGTGACACCGTCCATTGGCCTTTGAGTCTGAGTTGTCATAATATGCCCGATTAATTTATATAAGAAAATAACTATATAGGAGATTGGCTATATGAACAACGCAAAGACATCGATGGCCGATATTTTCCGCGCTCTGGGTAACGAGCATCGGCTCGTCATTGTTGAATGGCTTTCCGATCCCAGATCACATTTTCCGGAGCAGCAGGACGGCGATCTGGTTGAGGATGGTGTGTGTGTCGGGTTCATCACTGAAAAAATTGGTCTGAGTCAGCCTGCTGTAACAAGTCATCTACAGATTCTTGCTAAAGCGGGAATTATGACCTCGAAACGCATCAAGAACTGGGTATTCTATAAACTGGATCGTCAGCGGATGGATGATGCTACTGAAATGTTGTCGGGCTATGGGAAGCTGGCGACGCGTCCACCTGCAGAGTCATAGTTAAGTATGGCGCACTTCAGGCGAACAAAGCCGGTATGAGTGTTCATCTCGCGCATCATGTGCTCGACTGGCAGACTGATTTATTGCAATGTCCTGATTAACTATCATCTTTTGCCAACCCGCCGTGTCACCCTTTAAGCACTTAGCTTATCTTCAAGGTTGTTCACATTGCGTATGCTTTAGCCTGTGAACCACTGCACGCAATGTGACTTGCTTCCTGACAATTATCACCTGTCACTTCAGTGATCCTTTTTTAATAACAGACAGTTACGTCTGCTATCCCTTATAGCGCGATGTGTGCTGTCACGGCGGCGTTATGCCAGCAGCAGACTGGATAAGAATCGAATTCAGCTTGCTCATAACTTGTTTATCTGCGTATTATATGATTATGTATTCAATTTTAATGCATATAAATTCAATTTGATGAGGTTGCCATGTCTGTAGATTCGCCAGTAAAGGCGCAGTTTGAAGCCTACAATGCCCATGATATTGACGCGTTCATCGCTTGCTTTTCAGAGGATTTCAAAGGTTATAGGATGCCAGGTGAAAGTCCTGCTACCACCGGGAAGGAGTCCTTACGTGAATTTTACGTGAATAACCGTTTTAATAATCCGAATCTTAAAGCAGAACTTATTTCCAGAATCGTAATGGGGAATAAAATTTTCGATCATGAGTTAATACACGGTTTATCTGATCAACCGTTGGAAAGTGTTGCTGTTTTTGAAATTAAAAACGACCTTATTGCTACTGCCTGGTTCTATTTTCCCTGATTAAACGTCTTTAAATAAGCACCCGAGAATTTTAGTTATAGATTTTTTAATGCTGGAAAGTAAAGTTTCGCCTGGAACACACAGGCTCCTGATCTGACCCGGAGTGCTTCTTCTATCCTCGCAGAAATCATACTGATATCGTCGCTCTGACCTGAGCGAAGTGAGTGACGATAACTTTTTTAATTGGCTTCAACCCTGAGAGCCGGACGCGATGCTCCGCTCAGTTCAACACATTCAGCGCAGTCAATAGTTCGGGCCAAAGGCGCTCAGGTGTGACAGCTGACCTTAAGAATCTCCTCAACGTACTCAGCAGGCGATAATCCCGCCGTATCCAGCTTCAGATGTTCTCTTTTCCATGGCTCATAAACACGCTCCACAACGGCCTGCCAGTCGGGCACTTTTAAGCCGGGAATATCAGAGATTCTGCTCTCTACACGCGCACGGTGCTGTTCGGGATCCGAACAGATGATTTCAATTTCCAGAAAGGGAACACCTGAAGATATTGCGATATCCCGAAAACTATCACGCACCAGATTAAGATCATTCACCGAGTCAGTGACAACCGGTAATCCCAGTTTGAGGTTGTCCCGCGCAAGCCCATAAAGGATGAAATAGCCTTCCGGGCCAATGTCCCCCGAAGCCGCTGAACCATTACGCAATGCCTGTTCGATCGTATCGACGCGTAAATACACTGCTTTTAATTTTTCAGATAACAGTTTCGCGATAGTGCTTTTTCCGCAGCCAGGAAGGCCACTAAAAATGTAGAGCATAACGACTCCTGTTTAAATCCGCGCTCCAGTGGTAAAGCAGACACGTGCACATCAGTTTGCGCGAACGTATCCCAACGCATTACGGATGAATGCCACCGCTTGCCCGCAGGGAACGGTGATGTTTCTGCACAGCTAGTCGTCTGGCAAGGCTTCAAGGTCTGCTGAGATAATTGCCGGAAGGTGTTGGGTAATCTTTTCTACGGGCCAGTCCCACCAGGCCAGCTTCTCCAGTGTCGAAATGGTTTCATTGTCGAAACGCTGTTTGATAACTCTGGCCGGATTGCCACCCACAACCGACCAGGCCGGGACATCTGACGTGACGACAGAGCGTGACGAAATAATCGCGCCGTTGCCGATTTTTACGCCTGGCATAATCAGCGCCTGATAACCCATCCAGACGTCATTACCAATCACCGTATCACCTTTGTAGGGCAAATCGCCGGGCTGAGGCTGACCGGCTTCCCATCCGTTTCCGAAGATGTAGAACGGATAAGTCGAGAAACCCGCCATGCTGTGGTTAGCCCCATTCATGATGAACTGAACATCTTTTGCGATAGCGCAGAATTTGCCGATGATGAGTTTGTCGCCAATAAAGGGGAAGTGATAAAGGACATTGCGCTCGAAGTTTTCTGAGTCTTCAGGGTCATCATAATAAGTAAAATCACCGATGATGATATTGGGGTTCTTCACCGTGTTTTTAATAAAACAAACCTGTGGGAAGCCTTCCATTGGATGGGGATTGGCCGGATCCGGTCCGTACATATTCTCTCCTTAAACGCTGAATGAGTTTGTGCCAGTGTACACCATGAAGGCCGTCGTCCCTTGCGCCTAAGCCCGGCCTTTGTCACCCGCTCAACGCGCACCTGTCCCGGCTGTATTACCCGCTTCGATTTCCTGTTTCAGACGTAATTCCGGCAAAGAGTCAGCCGATATACAACCGGTTCTTAATTCTCTTTGTGTGCAAAGAAATCTAAATCCTATAAATTAAATTCTTCTGCATTCTGATAAAGAGTTTTACATGCTGACAGGACTTAATCACATCACCCTCGCAGTAAGCAACCTGACCAGTAGCCTGAGATTTTATACTGGCACTCCTGGCTTCATCCCCAAAGCTGCATGGGATCATGGCGCTTATCTGTCGCTGGGCGAACTCTGGCTCTGTCTCTCTTTGGATACCGTCTCTGCTGGAAATGATTACACCCACTATGCATTCACTATTGCGGGTGACGAATTCGAGCCGTTCGTTGAGCGATTGAGAGCGGCGGGGGTAACAGAATGGAAACGCAACAAAAGCGAGGGGAAATCCTTCTACTTTCTGGACCCCGATGGCCACAGGCTGGAGATCCATGATGGCGATCTGGAGAGCCGTATCAGAGCCTGCCTGACTCAGCCTTATCAGGGAATGACGTTCTTCTGATGGCTTTGCGCCCCGCCTGGCGGGGAAAATGACTCGCTCGCAGGAGCCATAACCTCCTGCGTGACGGCTTGCAGCCTCATCACTCACACTAACAAACACCCGCACTCTCCAGCCCCCACATTCAACTCTCCTTCACCCCTGCGTCACCGTTCTGTCATCTGCTTCCTTCAGGCTAACCCCATCTCTCAGGCTAACCCCATCCCGCAGCGTCTTATCACTGCGTTCCCACTCTGCAACCCGTGAGGATTTCATCGGGATGGCGTTATTTAGGCATCCGACCATTGTCTATCAGGCTGTTGCCGCAAAGCTGGAGCAGACGCTGAAAGAGTGCTACCGCTGCGGCGACTATCTCCCTTCCGCGCAACTGCTGGCAGAACCCACCGCAGAATGTCAGTATTACCCTGCTTAAGAGATTATTCTCTCTGTGAAAAGCCTCAGTTTACGCATTTACCCCTTAAAAGCGTTCGGGTATTTAATATGCGAAATTTTTTATTTTTTTCATCACTTTATTATCTCTCTCAGAGAATAAGAATGGGTTTTATTGATGTTGTTTCAACTTTATGAGAGATCGCACCACATCATTCTCATAGCGTGCAGTTTTAAATTTACCATTAAAAAATAAAATTATTGCAATTTTTTTAGCTTGTGCAAAGGCCAGGGTTTGCGGCTTGTATGTCATTTTTTTGATATTAAAATCAATTGGTTAGGGTGGTGTTGTGTATTATCTGCTCATAAAGATTTGGTAGGGAAGCGAAACGCTGAGAAACACAACTTTACATTGGTTTTTATATCGACTGCTTAAAAGGCTCACAAAAGACGTTAATTTAACTTTATTATTTTAAATTAAAAGGCGTGATTTTCTCCCAGCAAGCACAATAAAAATATCGTCATATACTGTCAGCATATTCTTTGAATGAATATAAATGGTTTTTAACGATAATTCATCACTGCATTGCTGGCCCGATTCGGGCGTCTTAGTACAGGAGAGAGATAAATGGATCAAACCGCATTCATGATTGGGTTTTCGGTGATGGCAATCGCATCACTGATTATCTACGCGACGGGCGACAAGAAATATCCCTTTGGTCACCATACACTCGTGCACGCATCCGTCCCGTTTATTGCTGCCACTGCCTATCTGGCTATGGCGTTCGGGTTAGGCAACCTCACGCTGGACAATGGTACGGTAGTGTATCTGGCACGTTATGCTGACTGGTCAGTGACAACACCTCTCTTGCTGGCGGGGCTGGTCATGCTGGCTTTCCATGAACAGGGTAAGCCGGGAGAAATGGGCGGCTTTCTGACGGCCATTATTGTGCTGGATGTGATGATGATCATCACCGGCCTGGTCTCTTCTCTGGCGGAAACCTCTGTCGCGAAATGGGTCTGGTATCTGTGGTCATGCGCGGCATTTCTGGGCGTTGTTTATTTGCTCTGGGGACCGCTGCGTGCCATAGCCGCTACGCGGGGTAACGCGCTGGCAGGCGCCTACAACAAAAATGTGGCCTTGCTGACCATCGTATGGTTTATCTATCCGATCGTTTTTCTGGTCGGTCCGGAAGGACTCAGGATCATCACTGATGCAACATCGGTCTGGGCATTCCTGATTCTGGATATCATCGCAAAAGTTTTCTATGCCTTCTACGCCGCGGCTAACATGAAGAAAGCCCTTTCTCATGCCGTGCCTGTTGGTGCAGTACGGAGATGACAGGCCAGGGGCGGTTCGGATGGGCAGGACTCTGGGGGGCAGCGCTGGCTGCCTCTTTCAGTCCCCTTGCGGGCCAGGTACTGTTTGCAATCGTCGCCATTGGCCTTATCGGCATGGCGCACGGTGCCAGCGATCTTGACGTCGTTAAACGCGAGCGTCAGTTCCCGTTCCTTGCCGCCTATGGGCTGGTAATTGTCCTCTGTCTGTTCTGGTGGCACGGTGCGCCGGCACTGGCGCTGCCCATTTTTCTCCTGGCCTCTGCCATACATTTTGCACTTGAGGATGCCCCTCATGGATGCAGCATTGAACGCCTGGCGCGGGGAATAAGCATGATAGCGACGCCAGCAACACTCCATTTGCAGGCGTTCAGCACAATTCTGCATGAGGCGGGGCTGGGATTTTCATTGCCAGACTCTTTTGCTATGGGTATTGCCCTCACAGGGGGACTCTGTGCAGCAGGCCTTATTTTTGTGGGCTTACTCCGCCGGGACAGGCGTCTTCTGGCCGGTACACTGGCGTTATTACTCCTTCCGCCTTTCGTCGGTTTTTCAATGGGCTTTCTGATTTTGCATGCGCTCCCGCAAACCCGGCAGCGGCGCGATCGGCTGGGGTGCAACAGTACCATCCGCTACCTGCAAGCGACATGGCCGATACTGACAGCAGCAATCCTGTTGGCGGCGGGCACCATTGTGCTAATGCATCCCACGGACAAAGCGGGTATTCAGTCACTCTTTACTGCGCTAGCCGCACTGGCAATTCCACATATGCTTATTACGCCCTGGTTTGAATCCCGGCATCAGGTGTGAAGCCATTGTGCTGCACTCTGACTACGTTATCGGGAGAGCAGGGCCGATTGCTTCATGCTGAACACTATTTTCATAAACCTCTGAGCCTTAACGTCCCTCTATCCTGACTCTCAGATTCACCTCTCCTTCACCCCCGCGTCACCGTTCTGTCATCTGCTTCCCTCAGGCTAACCCCATCCCGCAGCGTCTTATCACTGCGTTCCCACTCTGTAACCCGTGAGGATTTCATCGTGATGGAGTTATCCAGACATCCGACCACTGTCTATCAGGCTGTCGCCGCACAACTGGAGCAGGCGCTGAAAGAGCGCTACCGCTGCGGCGACTATCTTCCTTCCGAACAACAACTGGCCGATCACTATGAGGTGAACCGCCATACGCTGCGTCGGGCTGTCGATGAGCTGGTGCACAAAGGGCTGCTGCAGCGCCGTCATGGCGTTGGCATTCTGGTGCTGATGCGCCCGTATGACTATCCGCTGCATGCCCAGGCGCGCTTCAGTCAGAACCTGATGGAGCAGGGCAGTCACCCAACCAGCGAACGGCTGCTGGCGGTGCTGCGTCCGGCCAGCAACGACGTTGCCAATGCGTTAGGCGTAAAAGAGGGCGACAACGTCATTCATCTGCGCACCCTGCGCCGCGCCAACGGCGTGCCGCTCTGCCTGATCAACCATTTCCTCGCCGACCTTAGCTGGTGGCCACAGCTGCAGCAATTTAACAGTGGATCGCTACACGACTTCTTAGTCGAGCACACCGGCAAGCAGCTGGTGCGCACCCAGACGCGTATCAGCACCCGCCGGGCGCAGGCCAAAGAGTGCCGTCAGCTGGATATCGCGCTGCATGCGCCACTGCTCTGCGTGCGGACCCTGAACAAAACCAGTGATGGCGCACTGGCGGAATACTCCGTCAGCCTGACGCGCGGCGACATGATCGAACTGACTCTGGAGCACTAATGGAACAGCAAACGGATCGTCAGCGCTGGCTGTCGGTGCTGGCGCACAGCAGCGCCGCCCTGCTTGAACAGCACTGGCAGGCGCTTAACCTCCAGCCCGAATTCACCCTGATTCGTCCGGCAGAGATCGGGCTGACGCGGTTACAGGCGCGGATGGGGGCCACCGGTAAACGCTTTGTGATGGGCGATGCCACGGTGACGCGCGCAGTGGTGCAGCTGGGCGACGGCACCCTGGGCTACAGCTATCTGCTGGGGCGTGACAAAGCCCATGCCGAACGCTGCGCTCTGCTGGATGCGCTGTTGCAGCAGCCGGAAACCCGGCCACTGCTGGAAGAGAAGATTATTACCCCGCTGGCGGCGTGGCGCGATGAGCAGCGACAGCTGCGCGCCCGTGAAATCGCCAGCAGCAAAGTGGATTTCTTTACGCTGGTTCGCGGAGATAACTGATGACATTACTGGCAAGTTTTAACCATCCGGTCGCGGATGCACAGCGCGCGTTTCGCCGCATTCTGAAAGCGATGAGCGAGCCGGGCGTGATGGTCTCGCTGCCGCTGCAACAGGGCTGGGGCGCACTGTCACCGGCGGCCACAGCGCTGCTGCTGACGCTGGTCGATCAGGAAAGCCCGGTCTGGCTGGATGCGCAAATCGACAACGAACAGCTGCGCAACAATCTGCGCTTCCATACCGGCGCGCCCATCACCACGCAGCAGGATGCCCCGTTCGCGCTGAGCCATGCGGCGGCGCAGCCGGATCCCACGCAGTTCGCGGCGGGTGATAACCTGTCGCCGGAAAAAAGCACCACGCTGATCATCGAAGTACCGTCGCTGAATGGTGGATTAACGCTGCGTCTCTCCGGTCCCGGCCTGCGGGAAACCCGCGCCATTGCGCCACAGCTACCGGAAAGCGTACTGCACTATTTGCGCACCCGTCCGCATCCCTTCCCGCAGGGCGTGGATCTGATCTTCACCTGTGGCGAAGCGATCATGGCCGTGCCGCGCACCACCGTTGTGGAGGTGTGCTGATGTATGTCGCGGTGAAAGGGGGCGAAAAAGCCATCTCAAATGCCCACCAGCTGCAGGCCGATCTGCGACGCGGCGACAGGGCAGTGGCCGAACTTGGCTGCGATCAGGTGGCGCAGCAGCTGGGTCTGGCGGTGGATCGAGTGATGACCGAAGGCGGAATATACGATCCGGAACTGGCGGCGCTGGCGATTAAGCAGGCCAGCGGCGATCTGGTCGAGGCGATCTTTCTGCTGCGCGCCTATCGCACCACATTGCCACGCCTGGCGGAGAGCACGCCGCTGACGACCGGTGCGATGCGTATCGAACGCCGCATCTCGGCAGTCTACAAAGATCTGCCGGGCGGCCAGGTGCTGGGTCCAACCTATGACTACAGCCACCGGCTGCTCGACTTCACCCTGCTGGCTAACGGTGAAACGCCCGCTGCGCCGCGTGACGATCGATCGGTGCCTGACCAGTGTCCGCACATGTTCAGCATGATGACTGAGGAAGGGCTGGCCGCTGGCGAGGTGGATGACGGCAGCGAGCCGGTTGATATCACCCGTGAACCAGTGAGCTTTCCCGCCTCACGCGCCGCGCGGCTGCAACAGCTGGTACGCGGCGACGAAGGTTTTCTGCTGGCGCTGGGCTATTCAACCCAGCGCGGCTATGGCCGTACCCATCCGTTTGCTGGCGAGATCCGCACCGGATATCTCAGCGTCAGCATCTGTCCCGAAGAGCTGGGTTTTGAGCTGGAGATCGGGGAACTGCTGCTGACGGAGTGTGAAATGGTCAACGGCGTCGCCCACAGCGATGACGCTGCGCCGCAGTTTACCCGTGGCTACGGGCTGGTGTTTGGCCGCGCCGAGCGCAAAGCGATGGCGATGGCGCTGGTGGACCGGGCGCTGCAAAGCCGCGAGCAGAATGAGCGCGTGACCAGCCCGGCGCAGGACGAAGAGTTTGTGCTGTCGCATGCCGACAACGTCGAAGCCGCAGGCTTTGTCTCGCACCTCAAGCTGCCGCACTACGTCGATTTTCAGGCCGAGCTGGAGTTGCTGAAACAGCTGCAGCACGATTATCAGGAGCGCAACCATGGCTGAACTCACGGGCTATAACAACGGCTATCTCGACGAGCAGACCAAACGCACCATCCGTCGCGCCATCCTCAAAGCGGTGGCGATCCCCGGCTATCAGGTGCCGTTCGCCGGACGCGAGATGCCAATGCCTTACGGCTGGGGCACCGGCGGCATTCAGATCACCGCCAGCGTCATTGGCGATCAGGATGTGCTTAAGGTGATCGATCAGGGCGCAGATGACACCACCAATGCGGTGTCGATCCGCCAGTTCTTTAAGCGGGTCAGCGGTGCGGCGACCACCGAACGCACCGCCGATGCCACGCTGATCCAGACCCGGCACCGCATTCCGGAAACGCCGCTGGAAGAGAATCAGATCCTGATTTTCCAGGTACCGATCCCGGAGCCGCTGCGCTTTATCGAACCACGCGAAACCGAGACCCGCACCATGCATGCGCTGGAGGAGTACGGCATCATGCAGGTGAAGCTGTATGAAGACATCGCCCGCTACGGTCATATAGCCACCACCTACGCCTATCCGGTCCGGGTCAACGATCGCTACGTGATGGATCCGTCGCCCATCCCCAAATTCGACAACCCGAAAATGCACATGATGCCCGCGCTGCAGCTGTTTGGTGCCGGGCGCGAAAAGCGCATCTACGCCTTGCCGCCTTACACCCGCGTGGAGAGCCTCGACTTCGACGACCACCCGTTCACGGTGCAGCAGTGGGATGAACCCTGCGCGCTGTGTGGCTCGCGTCACAGCTACCTCGATGAGGTGGTGATGGACGATCAGGGAACGCGGATGTTTGTCTGCTCCGACACCGACTTTTGCCATCAGCAGCAGGAACAGCAACATGCACAGTGAACAGCCGCTGCTTGCGGTGAACCAGCTCACCCATCTTTACGCGCCGGGCAAAGGGTTTGAGCAGGTCAGTTTTGATCTCTGGCCCGGCGAAGTGCTGGGGATTGTCGGCGAGTCCGGCTCCGGTAAAACCACGCTGCTGCAGAGCCTGTCGGCGCGTCTGACACCGCAGCAGGGCAGCATTCTTTATCAGAATCGCGACCTTTATCAGATGAGTGAAAGCGACCGCCGTCGTCTGCTGCGCACCGAGTGGGGCGTGGTGCATCAGCATCCGATGGACGGGCTGCGTTCGCAGGTCAGCGCGGGCGGCAACATCGGTGAACGGCTGATGGCAACCGGACAGCGCCACTATGGCGACATCCGCGCTGAGGCGAGCCGCTGGTTACAGGCGGTAGAGATAGACGCCGGGCGCATCGACGATCTGCCGACCACCTTTTCCGGCGGGATGCAGCAGCGTCTGCAGATTGCCCGCAACCTGGTGACGCAGCCGCAGCTGATGTTTATGGATGAGCCGACCGGCGGGCTGGATGTGTCGGTGCAGGCGCGTCTGCTGGATCTGCTGCGAACGCTGGTGCGCGAGCTGAATCTGGCGGTGGTAATAGTCACCCACGATCTCGGCGTGGCGCGACTGCTGGCGCATCGCCTGCTGGTGATGAAACAGGGGCGGGTGGTGGAGAGCGGTCTGACCGACCGCGTGCTGGACGATCCTCATCATCCTTACACTCAACTGCTGGTCTCTTCGGTGCTTAATTAAATGACGAATCACACTCCGCGCCTGCGGGTCGAAAATCTGTGTAAAACCTTTGTGCTGCACAACCAGAACGGCGCGGCGCTGCCGGTGCTGCACAACGCCAGCCTGACGGTAGGCGAGGGCGAATGCGTGGTGCTGCACGGTCACTCCGGCAGCGGCAAATCCACGCTGCTGCGCGCGCTTTATGGCAACTATCAGCCCGACAGCGGCCACATCCGGGTTGCCCATCAGGGCGAGTGGATCGATATGGCGCAGGCATCAGCGCGCCAGATTATCGCCCTGCGCCGCGACACGCTGGGTTGGGTGAGCCAGTTTCTGCGGGTGATCCCGCGCGTGCCGACACTGGAAATTGTGATGCAGCCGCTGCTGGAGCGCGCCGTGGATCGCGAAATCTGTGAAGCGCGGGCCGCTGAGCTACTGACCCGGCTGAATGTGCCGCAGCGTCTCTGGTCGCTGGCCCCGTCCACCTTTTCCGGCGGTGAGCAGCAGCGGGTGAATATCGCACGCGGCTTTATCGCCGACTATCCGGTGCTGCTGCTGGATGAACCCACCGCCTCGCTCGACAGCGTCAACAGCGCGGCGGTCGTGGACTTGATTGAACAGGCGCGCGCCCGGGGTGCCGCCATCGTCGGTATTTTTCACGATCGGGCGGTGCGCGAGCGGGTAGCCGACCGGCTGCACCTGATGCATCCGATCGACACAGGAGTGCAGGCATGATTATCAATAACGTCAGACTGGTGCTGGAAAACGAGGTGGTGACCGGATCGCTGGAGTTTCGCGACGAGCGCATCACCAGCTTCAGCGAAACCACCAGCCAGCAGCCGGGTGCGCTGGACGGCGAAGGGGCCTGGCTGCTACCGGGGCTGGTGGAACTGCACACCGATAACCTCGACAAGTTTTTCACCCCACGCCCGAAAGTGGACTGGCCCGCGCACTCGGCGATGAGCAGCCACGATGCACTGATGGTCTCAAGTGGGATTACCACCGTGCTGGACGCGATTGGCGTGGGTGATGTGCGCGACGGTGGGCACCGGCTGGATAACCTCAGCAAGATGATCGACGCCATCCGCGACAGCAACCGCAAAGGGCTGAACCGCGCCGAGCATCTGCTGCATCTGCGCTGTGAACTGCCGCATCCCACCACCGCGCCGCTGTTTGAAGCGCTGATGGGCACGCCGGAGCTGGCGCTGGTGTCGCTGATGGACCATTCGCCGGGCCAGCGTCAGTACGCCTCGCTGATCAAATATCGCGAATATTATCAGGGCAAATATCAGCTCAACGACGCCGAAATGGATCAGTTCGAGCATGACCAGCTCACCCTGGCGGCGGAGTGGTCGCAGCCCAATCGTCAGGCGATTGCCGGACTGTGCCGGGAGCATGGCATCGCCATCGCCAGCCACGATGATGCTACCGCGGCGCACGTGGAAGAGTCTCACGCGGCAGGCAGCCGCATTGCGGAGTTTCCAACCACGCTGGAGGCGGCGCGTGCCTCGCGCTATCGCAACATGCAGGTGCTGATGGGCGCGCCCAACATCGTGCGCGGCGGCTCGCACTCCGGCAACGTTGCCGCCTGGGAACTGGCGTCACACGGCCTGCTGAATATTCTCTCATCCGACTACTACCCGGCCAGCCTGCTGGATGCGGCGTTCCGGCTGGCGGCTGATGAGCGCAACAGCCTCGGTATGGCGCAGGCCATCGCGCTGGTGACCTGTAACCCGGCCCGCGCGTTAGGTCTATTTGATCGCGGCGTCATCGCCGAAGGCTGCCGCGCCGACCTGGTGCTGGCGCACACCGCCCACGGCTACCCGCACGTGCGGCACGTCTGGAGCAAAGGCCGGCAGGTGTACTGATGGCGCGGCTGATCTGGCTCACCGGTCCCTCCGGCTCCGGCAAGGACAGCCTGCTGGATGCGCTGCGGGCGGCACCGCCGCCACGGCTGCTGATCGCCCATCGTTACATCACCCGCGCCGCCGATGCGGGTGGTGAAAATCATGTGGCGCTGACTGAGACGGAGTTTGACCGGCGCGCAGCACTCGGTCTGTTTGCGGTGAGCTGGGAGGCGCACGGCTTCCGCTACGGTATTGGCTGCGAGGCGGAACAGTGGCTGTTGCGCGGGCAGAATGTGGTGGTGAACGGGTCGCGGCTGCATCTGGCCCAGGCCCAGGCGCGGTTTGGATCGCAGCTGCTGCCGGTTTGTCTGCAGGTGACGCCCGCGGTGCTGGTGGCGCGGCTGCGTCAGCGCGGGCGCGAAGATGAGGCGGAGATCGCCCGGCGGCTGGCGCGCGCTGCCCAGCCACAGCCCGATGGCTGCCTGATTCTTAACAACGACGGCGCGCTGGCGGAAACCGTCTGCCAGCTACGCCAGATACTGGAGGCGCATCAATGACACCTGGCACCCGCGGAAACCGTCCTGCAGCGACATCCGTAACCGGAGACGCATCCATGAAACTCACTTTTCTCGGCACCGGCGGGGTGACGGCCGCGCCACTGCCGGGCTGCGACTGTCCTGCCTGCCAGCGGGCGCAGCGCAATAGCGCTCATGCGCGTGCGCCCTGCAGCGCGCTGATCGCGTTCGGCCACGAGCGCATCCTGCTGGATGCCGGTCTGCCGCTGCTGGCGTCGCGCTTTCCGCCCGGCACGCTGACGCGCATTCTGCTGACCCATTACCACATGGATCATGTGCAGGGCCTGTTTGCGCTGCGCTGGGGAAAGGGTGGTCCGATTCCGGTCTGGGGGCCGCCCGATCCGCGCGGCTGTGACGACCTCTACAAACACCCCGGCCTGCTCGATTTCCGTCCCGCCTTAACGCCGTTTGTGGCGCACGCCTTTGGTGAACTGCAGGTCACGCCGCTGCTGCTGCAGCACTCGAAGCTGACACACGGCTATCTGTTCGACTGGCACGACACCCGGCTCGCCTGGCTGTGCGACACCTGCGGACTGCCACCCGACACCGCCGATTTCCTGCGCGGCCAGCCGCTGGATCAGCTGGTGATTGACTGCAACGACCCGCCGCGTGCAGAGGCGGGCAACCACAATGATGTGACCCGGGCGCTGGCGATTGCGGCGCTGCTTCAGCCGCGTCAGACCTGGCTGACCCATCTCAGTCATGAGATGGATAACTGGTTAGCAGAAAATCCGTTGCCGGAGGGTGTGCAGCCAGCCCGGGATGGCCAGACGCTGCTGTGCGGTGCGCACTGGCCTGTCACGGTTTGATCATCTCGCTGTCATCCCGCGTTCATCGCGTCACGCCTTAATAACCGGCAGACGCAATCAGCGATGACGGAGAACAGCATGGCACAGGCACTTCTGAAAACGGTGGTCGATAACGATGCACCACCGGCCAGCCTCAGCGGACAAAAAGTGTTGTCGGTGCAGAAATTGAGCAAAGCCTATGGCGACACCCAGGTGCTGGATCAGGTCAGTTTCGACCTGCACGCCGGTGAGCTGGTGGCGGTGATTGGCCGCTCGGGCGCGGGTAAATCAACCCTGCTGCATATGCTCAACGGCACGATTAACGCCACGTCCGGCGCGATTATCAGCCTGCATGAAGGCGAAGCCGATCGTAACGTGGTCACGCTCAGCAGCCGCCAGATGCGCGAATGGCGCAGCCAGTGCGGCATGATCTTTCAGGATTTCTGTCTGGTGCCGCGCCTCGACGTGCTGACCAACGTGCTGCTGGGCCGTCTGAGCCAGACCGCGACGCTGAAGTCCTTCTTTAAAATCTTCTCTGACGAGGACCGGGCGCACGCCATTGAACTGCTGCAGTGGATGAACATGCTGCCGCAGGCGCTGCAGCGGGCGGAAAACCTCTCAGGCGGGCAGATGCAGCGCGTGGCGATCTGCCGCGCCCTGATGCAGAACCCGAAAATTCTGCTGGCCGATGAGCCGGTGGCGTCACTCGACCCTAAAAATACCAAACGCATCATGGATGTGTTGCGTCAGGTCAGCGAGCAGGGGATCAGCGTGATGGTCAACCTGCACTCGATTGAGCTGGTGAAAAGCTACTGCACCCGGGTGATTGGCATTCAGCGTGGCGTGGTGCTGTTTGACGGACATCCTTCCCGACTCACCGACAGCCTGCTTCACCAGCTGTACGGCGATGAACTTAACCAAATCCATTAACGTCCACAGCAAGAGAATAATTCCGAATGAAACTGACTTCTTTAGCACTTCTGACCAGTGTCATGGCGTTGGGTGTCAGCGCAGCGGATGCGCCAAAACAGCTTAATCTGGGGATTCTGGGTGGGCAGAACGCCACCCAGCAGATCGGCGACAATCAGTGTGTGAAGACCTTCTTTGATAAAGAGCTGGGTGTGGATACCCAGATGCGCAACGCCTCAGACTATTCGGGCGTGATCCAGGGCCTGCTGGGCGGCAAGATCGATATGGTACTGAGCATGTCACCAGCCTCGTTTGCCTCGGTCTACCTTCAGGACCCGAAAGCGGTGGATGTGGTCGGCATCGTAGTCGATGACAAAGATCAGTCACGCGGCTACCACTCTGTCGTCATCGTTAAAGCCGACAGCCCGTACAAAAAACTGGAAGACCTGAAAGGCAAATCGTTCGGGATGGCCGATCCCGACTCGACGTCCGGCTTCCTGATGCCCAACCAGGCGTTTAAGAAGATGTTCGGCGGCTCGGTGGATGACAAATATAACAACACCTTCTCCAGCGTGACCTTCTCCGGCGGCCATGAGCAGGACATTCTGGGCGTGCTGAACAACCAGTTTGATGGCGCGGTCACCTGGACTTCACTGGTCGGTGACTACAACAGCGGCTACACCTCTGGCGCGTTTGGCCGCCTGATCCGCATGGACCATCCGGACCTGATGAAGCAGATCCGCATCATCTGGCAGTCGCCGCTGATCCCCAACGGGCCGGTGCTGGTCAGCAACAAGCTGCCCGCTGACTTCAAAGCGAAAGTGGTGTCGGCAATTAAAAAGCTGGATAAGGAAGATCACGCCTGCTTCGTGAAAGCGGTGGGTGGCCAGCAGCATATCGGTGAGGCGACGGTCGCTGACTATAAAAGCATTATCGATATGAAGCGTGACCTGATGAAAGGCAGCCGCGGCTAAGCCGACGATGCCCTGACTTTCCCCGCCCAGGCGGGGAAGGCGGGACGCGGCAACCCCGCCTGCGTCCCGCTGCTTTAGCGCCGGAGAACCCCCCTTGACCGACTTCGAACACTATTACCAACGCATCCGCCGCCAGCAGAAACGTGACACGCTGCTCTGGTCACTGCTGCTGGTGGCGCTCTATCTGGCGGCCGGGAGAGTGGCAGAATTTAATCTGCTCACCGTCTGGCAGTCACTGCCGCACTTCTTCGACTATCTGCACGAAATCCTGCCGGTGCTGCATCTGCCGCTGCTGTTTGCCGACGGTAAGACCGAAGGCTCGCTGGCTTACTGGGGCTACCGTCTGCCGATTCAGCTGCCGCTGATCTGGGAAACGCTGCAGCTGGCGCTGGCTTCGACGCTGGTGGCCGTCGCCCTGGCAGCGGTACTGGCCTTTTTTGCCGCCGATAATACCCAGACGCCGGTCAGCGTGCGAATAACGATTCGCGCCTTTGTTGCCTTTCTGCGCACCATGCCGGAACTGGCGTGGGCGGTGATGTTTGTCATGGCGTTTGGCATCGGGGCGATCCCCGGCTTTCTGGCGCTGGCGCTGCACACCGTGGGCAGCCTGACCAAGCTGTTTTACGAGGCGATTGAGTCGGCGTCGGATAAGCCGGTGCGTGGCCTGGCCGCCTGCGGTGCCAGTAAGCTGCAGCGGATGCGCTTCGCCTTCTGGCCGCAGGTGAAACCGATTTTTCTCTCCTACAGCTTTATGCGGCTGGAGATTAATTTTCGCTCCTCCACCATCCTCGGACTGGTCGGCGCGGGCGGCATCGGCCAGGAGCTGATGACCAACATCAAACTGGACCGCTACGATCAGGTGAGTATTACGCTGCTGCTGATTCTGATCGTGGTGTCGCTGCTGGACACGCTATCCGGCCAGCTTCGTCGCCGTGTCACAGGAGATCGGACATGATAAGCCACGTACCGGATGTCGCACTGCTGAAGCAGCAGCATCGTGAACTGTTCGCCGCGCAGCCGCGCTATCTGCGCCGCATCGGGCTGATGGCGCTGGCGGTGCTGCTCTATTACCTCTTTTTCTTCTCGGTATTTGGCCTGGAGTGGTCGCGCCTGCTGATGGGCTGCCAGCAGCTGGGGCGCTATTTCCTGCGGATGTTTGTCTGGCACGACTTCCTGAACTGGCCGTTTGGCTACTATTTTTCACAGGTGGGGATCACTTTAGGGATTGTCTTTGCCGGGACGCTGACGGCCTCGCTGCTGGCGCTGCCGCTGTCGTTTCTGGCGGCGCGCAATGTGATGCACGATCGCGCCGCGAAGCCGCTGGCGTTCCTTGTGCGGCGTCTGTTCGATGTGCTGCGCGGTATCGATATGGCGATCTGGGGACTGATATTCGTGCGTGCGGTGGGGATGGGGCCGCTGGCCGGGGTACTGGCGATTATCCTGCAGGATGTGGGACTGCTCGGTAAGCTTTATGCCGAAGGGCACGAAGCGGTGGAGCGCTCACCCAGTCGCGGGCTGGGTGCGGTCGGCGCCAACAGCCTGCAGAAACACCGGTTCGGCATCTTCACCCAGTCATTCCCGCAGTTCCTGGCACTGAGCCTTTACCAGATTGAGTCCAATACCCGCTCTGCGGCGGTGCTGGGCTTTGTCGGTGCGGGTGGCGTCGGCCTGGTCTACGCCGAGAACATGCGGCTGTGGAACTGGGACGTGGTGATGTTCCTGACGCTGATCCTGGTGGTGGTGGTCATGGTGATGGATGTGATCTCCAGCCGCCTGCGTAAGCGCTACATCAGCGGCAAGCCGGTGCCGCTGTGGCAGCCTGCTGCGCGCGATTAAGCCGTTCACTGCGCTGCCAGGCGCGCTGGAGCGCCTGCACCAGCTGGACCTGCTGCCAGGGCTTCGCCAGTCGCTCACACAGCGGCAGCGTCACCGGCTGGTGACGCAGATCCTGACCGCTGATCAGCAGCGTCGCCAGCTGCGGCCAGCTCTGCTGCGCCTGGCGGATCACTTCCGCGCCATTTATCTCGCCGGGCAGCATCAGGTCGCTGATCAGCAGGTCGATATCGGGCGTCTGGCGCAGCAGCGCCAGCGCCGCTTCACCGTCGCCACACTCCAGCGTCAGATACCCCAGCTGGTGCAGATGCTCACACAGCGTCTGGCGCACCGCCGGTTCATCATCCAGCACCAGTATCAGCCGGTTGTTCGCTGCCTCTGCCTCGGCGGGCTTTGGCGGTGGCGGGGCGATGACGGCAGTGGCAGCGGCTTCCGCTGCGCGCGGCAACAGCAGACGCACCGTAGTGCCCTGGCCCGGCGCAGTTTCCAGTTCAATCTGCCCACCTGACTGCCGCACAAAGCCGTAAACCATCGACAGCCCCAGTCCGCTGCCGCTGCCGGTGGCTTTGGTAGTGAAGAAGGGCTCGAAAACCTGCTCGCGAACGTCGGCGGACATGCCGCAGCCGCGATCAATCACCTCAATTGTGACCCGGTCACGTTTTTCATTCCCTTGCGGCTGGTGCTGATTCCGGATACGCAGCCGGATTTCGCCGCTTTGCTGATGCATCGCATCACGCGCGTTTACCACCAGATTCATCAGCGCATTCTCCAGCTGGCTGGCATCAATCCAGGCCAGCCAGCCGGGACGCTGCGCATCTATGATCAGCTGCTGTCCCGGCAGCAGCGAGTGCTGCAGCAGCCCCTGCAGGTTATCCACCAGCGTGACCACCGACACCGCGCGCGGATAGAGCGCCTGCTTACGTGAAAACGCCAGCAGGCGCTGCGTCAGCTGGGCCGCACGGTCGGCCGCCTGCCGCGCCCGTTCTATCCGGGTGGCCAGCGGGCCGGGCATCAGCTGGCCTTCGGTCAGCGCCAGACTGCCGATAATCACCGCCAGCAGATTGTTGAAGTCGTGCGCCAGGCCGCCGGTCAGCTGGCCGACTGCCTTCATCTTCTGGCTGTGCTGTAGCGCCTCCTCCAGCGTTTTACGTGAGGTCCGGTCCAGCACGGTATTGACCATGCCGCGCCGCGGGATCGGGCTGAAGCGCAGCTCCAGCGTCCGGCCATCGGCCAGCCGGATCTCCTGGGGTTCACCGGGATCGTGCAGATCGACCGCCAGCGGGGCCAGCAGTTGCTGATAGTGGACGCCGCGATGCAGCTCACGCGGCGCGATACCCAGCAGCTCCGCATACTGCGCGTTCCACACCACCAGCTGGCCGTTGTTATCGAACAGGGCAAAGCCGTCGCGCATCGCCAGAAACGTGGACTCAAGCTGGTTGCTCTTCTCTTTCAGCAGACGTGAGGTGTGGGCCAGCGAGGCGGTATTGCGGGCAAAGACGTTAAACGCCCGCGCTAGCTCGCCCAGCTCATCGCGCCGTTGCAGTCCAGGCACGCTGACGTTCTGCTCACCCTGTGCCAGCCGCGTCATCGCCCCGGCAATCGCCGTCAGGCTCGACCCAAGATTGCGATAAATATAGATACCGGCATAGCCGGTGATCGCCAGCGCCAGCAGCACAAACAGCGCGATAAAGCCGATGATCGAATCGAGTTCGTGGTGGGTGGCCTGGGTGCGCGCCTCGCTCTGCAACGCGACCTGCTGCACCGACGCATTGATATCGTCGTTCAGCATCGCCACCAGCGCTTTAATCCGGTAGGTGGCGTAGGCGATCGCCAGGTCACTCTGCTCCAGTGCCTCCGCCAGCGGCAACAGGCGCTGCTGAGTCACCAGCAGCCGCTGTACCTGCTCGCCGGTGACACCCGTCAGCGGCACCGTGCGCCACTGCGTCATGATCTGCTGAAGCTGCTCAATCACGGCGATGGGCGAGGGCGTACGGATGGCGATGGTGATCAGTCGTTCGGTCTGCTCGCGCAGTGCGGCATCCGGCCGCGTCCGCTGTTCCCGCTGCACCCGCTGGTCGATATGACTGAGCAGAATCTGCGTTTGCCACAGATCGCTCAGCATGTTGTTGCGCTGCAGATGCCGCTGATGGCTGTTCAGCAGCAGGCTGTTAATCGTCTGCTCCAGCATCAGGCTGCGGGCGCGGATCCGGGCGATGCGCTCCGGCTGACGAGCCGCCAGCGGCGCACTCGCCAGCAGGCTCAGCGACTGCTGTAACGCCTGCTGATTCTGCTGCAGCCGCTGTGATTCGCTCTGATACTCCAGCGCCCCGACCACCTGCGACAGCCGCACGGCCGCCGTCGCGACGTTAGCGGTGTCGCGTGCCAGCGCCAGGCTGCCGTTCATATCTGCCAGCGTCTGCGCCTGTGCCTGCTCCTGAATCGCCCCGGCATGACGAAAGCCGACGATCGCTACCACGCTCACCATCAGCGTGACCAACACCACCAGCAGATTGAACATCAACAGGCGGCCACGCGCCCCGGCCTGCCACGGATAACTGTGCTGCATCCCACGACCTCTTCTTCACGGCAACCGTGGGCCGAGTATAGGAGCGTGACGTCGGGCATTTATGACAAATATGAATGGCCGCTGACATTTTCCGTTTATCTGGCGTTGCTTAACTGGCGGCTATCCACAGTCCGCAGGAGCAGGGCGATGACAGCCACACCGATACTGGAAATGCGGGGCATTACCCGACGCTTCGGCAATTTTTATGCCCTGAAGGGCGTCGATCTCACGGTGTATCCCGGTGAGGTTCACGCGCTGATGGGAGAGAACGGCGCGGGTAAAAGCACACTGATGAAGATTCTGGCCGGTGCCTATACCGCCAGCAGCGGGGAAATTCTCATTGAAGGCAAGCCCTATACGATTAAGGGGCCGAAAGAGGCGCTGGCTGCCGGGATCACCCTGATTTATCAGGAGATCAACCTGGCACCCAACCTGACGGTGGCGGAGAACATTTTTCTGGGTAGTGAAATCGCGCCCGGCGGGCTGGTGAAGCGGCGGCAGATGGCCGAAGAGGCGCAGCGGGTGATTGACCGGCTCGGCGCGCAGTTCAGCGCCTGGGATCTTGTCAGTCGTCTGAGCATCGCCGAGCAACAGCAGGTCGAGATCGCCCGCGCACTGCAGCGCAACAGCCGCATCCTGGTGATGGATGAGCCGACCGCCGCGCTCTCAAACCGTGAAACTGAACAGCTCTTCGCGCTGATTAAACGGCTGCGCAGCGAAGGGATGGCGATCATCTACATTAGTCACCGCATGGCGGAGGTCTATGAGCTGTCCGACCGCGTCAGCGTGCTGCGTGACGGGGAGTATGTCGGCAGCCTGACGCGTGACCAGCTCAACGCCAGCGAACTGGTGCGGATGATGGTCGGGCGGCCGCTCAGCGACCTGTTTAACAAAGACCGCGCTATCCCGCTGGGCGACATCCGGCTGGCGGTGAATCATCTGACCGACGGCGGCAAAGTGCATCCCAGCAGTCTGGCTGTGCGGGCAGGGGAAATTGTCGGGCTGGCCGGGCTGGTGGGTGCGGGGCGCAGCGAACTGGCGCAGCTGATCTTTGGCGTGCATAAGCCGAAAGAGGGCGAGATCTGGATCGACGGCGAGAAGGTCACCATTCATTCGCCGCGCGATGCGATTGCGCGCGGCATCGGTTTCCTCACCGAGAACCGCAAAGAGCAGGGGCTGTTTCTGGAGATGGCGGCGCAGGAGAACATCGTGATGGCGACGCTGGAGCGCGACGCCAGTTACGGGATGCTCAACCGCCGCAAAGGGCAGACCATCGCTACGGAGGCGATCGCCTCCCTCAATATTCGTGTACCGCACGCTCAGGTCCGGGCGGGCGGCCTGTCAGGTGGCAACCAGCAGAAGCTGCTGATCTCGCGCTGGGTGGCGATTGGTCCGCGCATTCTGATCCTTGATGAGCCGACGCGCGGCGTCGATGTCGGCGCGAAAAGCGAGATTTACCGCATGATGCAGGAGATGGCGCGGCAGGGCGTGGCGATTTTAATGATCTCCAGCGAACTGCCGGAAGTGGTCGGCATGAGCGACCGCGTTTACGTGATGCACGAAGGCACCATCGTCGGTGAACTGGAGGGCAGCCACATCAGTCAGGAAAATATTATGACGCTGGCAACCGGTGCGCACAGCACGTCAGCAGGCGAAATCTGAGGAGACCACCATGTCACAACTGGCCCGCACTAACGCGCCGACGCTGAAACGCGCCCTGATGGGTGATCTGCTGCAAACGGTAGGTATCCTGCCGATTCTGATCCTGATCGTGGCGGTGTTTGGTTTCGTTACGCCGAACTTCTTTACCGAAGCGAACCTGCTGAATATCACCCGCCAGGCGTCGATCAATATCGTGCTGGCGGCGGGCATGACCTTTGTCATTCTGACCGGCGGTATCGACCTGTCGGTAGGGTCAATGCTGGGCACCACGGCGGTAGTGGCGCTGGTGGCGTCGCTGGATCCGATGCTTGCCTCGCTGACCATTCCGATGGCGCTGGGCGCGGGTCTGGTGATGGGGCTGTTCAACGGTATCCTGGTCGCCTGGGCCGGATTGCCTCCCTTTATCGTCACGCTCGGCACCTACACCGCGCTGCGCGGGGCGGCTTATCTGCTGGCGAACGGCACCACGGTGATTAACTCCGATATTAACTTTGAGTGGATTGGTAACGGCTATCTCGGGCCGGTGCCGTGGCTGATTGTGATTGCCTTTGCGGTGATCGCCATCTGCTGGTTCATCCTGCGCCGCACCACGCTGGGCGTTCATATCTACGCGGTCGGCGGCAACATCCAGGCGGCACGTCTTACCGGCATCAAGGTTGGCGTGGTGCTGCTGTTTGTCTACGGCATGAGCGGCCTGCTGTCGGGACTGGGCGGCTTAATGAGCGCCTCGCGGCTCTACAGCGCCAACGGCAACCTCGGCGTCGGCTACGAGCTGGATGCGATTGCGGCGGTGATCCTCGGCGGCACCAGCTTTGTCGGCGGCATCGGCACCATCACCGGCACCCTGATTGGCGCACTGATTATCGCCACGCTGAATAACGGCATGACGCTGATGGGCGTCTCCTATTTCTGGCAGCTGGTGATCAAGGGCGCGGTCATCATCATCGCAGTCCTGATCGACAAATACCGCACCCGTCATCATGTGAGCTGAGGCTTAAAAGGGCGGATGCGCCGTGTCGCCGCCGCCACCCAAAAACGCCATTAAGCGGTTGGCACCTTGAAAACAGCAGGAGAAGGTCTATGCGTTTTAATCCGATTGTAACCGGGCTGCTGGCGGCAACGCTGTTCAGCACCGGCCTGGCTCAGGCAAAAGAACTCAAATCTATCGGCGTCACGGTCGGCGACCTGGCTAACCCCTTCTTCGTGCAGATCACTAAAGGCGCAGAGATGAAGGCGCGTCAGCTGGCGGGCGATAAGGTCAATGTCACGCTGGTCTCCAGCGGCTACGACCTCGGTCAGCAGGTCGGCCAGATTGATAACTTTATTGCGGCCAAAGTCGACATGATTATCCTCAACGCCGCGGACTCCAAAGGGATCGCCCCGGCGGTGAAGCGGGCGCGTGACGCCGGTATCGTGGTGGTGGCGGTTGACGTGGCCGCCGATGGCGCCAATGCGACCATCACCTCCGATAACACCGAGGCGGGCGCAATGGCCTGTAAATATATTTCTGACCGCCTGAAGAACAAAGGCAACGTGGTTATCATCAACGGACCGCCGGTTTCAGCCGTACAGAACCGTGTTGAAGGCTGCATGAACGAGCTGAAAACCCATCCGGACATCAAGCTGCTCTCGTACAACCAGAACGCCAAAGGCAGTCGTGAAGGCGGACTGGAAGTGATGACCGGTCTGCTCTCGGCTAACCCGAAAATTGACGCCGTGTTTGCCATCAACGACCCGACAGCGATTGGCGCGGACTTAGCCGCGAAACAGGCGCAGCGCAGCGAATTCTTCATCGTGGGCGTCGATGGATCGCCGGACGGGGAAGAGGCGCTGAAGCGTAAAAACTCGCTGTTTGTCGCCACCCCAGCCCAGGATCCGCAGGTCATGGCGGCCAAAGCGGTCGAGATTGGTTATGACATCCTGCAGGGCAAACCCGCGCCGGATAAACCGGTGCTGATCCCGGTGAAACTGATCGATCGTAATAATATCGGCAGCTATCAGGGCTGGACGGTGAAATAAGCGTCAGGGCGGCACCTTCGGGTGCCGCTCTCAGGAGGCCACCATGCAACGTTCAGAGGTTAATGACTACCTGCAGCATACACGCGAGTTTTTCCGCCAGCAGGATGTGCATCTGCCGCCGTGGGCCGATTACAGCGTCAGCCAGCGTGCGCAGGATCGCGACGTGATACAGGAGATTCTGGCGCTACGGCTGGGCTGGGATCTCACCAGCTTTGACGCGGCAGATTTTATGCAGACTGGCCTGACGCTGTTTACGCTGCGTAACGGCTCGCCAGGCGGACAGCCGTGGCATAAATCCTACGCCGAGAAGATGATGCACGTGCGCGAAGGGCAGCTGACGCCGATGCACTATCATCCGCGCAAGATGGAAGACATTATCAATCGCGGCGGCGGCAACCTGATTGTCGAACTGCATAACCGCGACGGCGACGGGCTGGCTGACACGCCAGTGGCGGTGTCGCTGGATGGCCTGCGCCAGATCCATGCTGCCGGAACACAGCTGCGACTCTCTCCGGGTGAAAGCGTGACGCTGGAGGCGGGCGTCTGGCACAGTTTCTGGGGCGAAAACGGCTTCGGCGACGTGCTGGTGGGTGAGGTATCGATGCCCAACGATGATGAAAATGACAACGTGTTTCTGACGCCGCTGGCCCGTTTCAACCCGCTGAATGAAGATGAAGCGCCGCGCTGGCTGCTGTGTAATGACTATGCGAACGGCTTTCTGTGAGTTGCCCTCCACTGAGCGCAGAATGGCAGGGCGCATCAAGTTCGCTTACCTGTCATGTTTCAGTGCCGGTCAGCCTGAGTTTTCTGATGCTGCGTGCGGGCGGTTCACCGAACAGGCGCGCATATTCCCGGGTAAACTGCGTCAGACTCTCGTAGCCCACATCTGCCGCGACGGCGGCGACATTGCCGGGCCGCAGCACCAGCGCTTTGCGCGCCTCATAGAGCCGGAGATGTTTTTGATACTGCAGCGGCGAAAGCCCGGTGCTGGCCCGAAAGCCACGATGGAAGGCCGACAGACTCATGCCCGCCATCGCTGCCAGCGTCTCAATGCGAAACGCGGTAGCATAGTGCGCGCGCAGCCAGACCAGCGCCTTTCTGATCTTCGCAAAATGCCCGTTTAACTCTGCTGCCTGACGCAGCACGCCGCCCTGCGGACCCAGCAACAGCCGGTAAAGCATCTCGCGCTCCACCAGCGGCGCCATCACCGCGATCTCCTCCGGTTTTGTCAGCAGGCGCACCATCCGCAGCCAGACATCCGCCAGCGCATCATCCACCCTGTTAACCGAAATGCCTTTGTTCGTAGCGGGAAGAGCGGTCACAGGCATCTGATGCAGCAGATCGCTGATGGCGGCGAAATCGAGCGTCAGACGTACGGCGAGATAGGGCGAGGCTTCGCTGGCTTCAGTGATGTCGCCAGTGGCGGGCAGATCGAACGACGCGGTAAACATTTCACCTGCGGAATAGCGGATGGATTGTGCGCCCACCTGCAGCCTTTTTTCTCCCTGCAGGATCAGGCTGACGAACGGTAGATAGATTTCTGGCGGCAGAGCCATCGGCTGGCTGACGCGATAGAGATCCACGCGCGGAATCGTCGTCGCAGTGAGGTCGTCTGCCGCGCACGCCAGCACTTCATCTCTTAACGCTTCAAGGCCTTTCATATTGCGTGACTCCGGCGGATTCAGCGCCTGACAGAAGAAAAGCAGGAATGGGCAAATTTTAGGCAGGATTGCAGCCGCCGCGCAACCGGCTGAGGATTATTCTCGCTCTCTGGTCTTTGAGCAGGATGGTATGAAATGAAAATTGAAGAAGCAGTGATCATGATTACTGGAGCATCGTCGGGGATCGGTGAAGCCACGGCGCGTGCGGCGCTGCAGGCGGGTGCGCGGGTTATCTTACTGGCACGACGCAAAGACCGACTGGATGCTCTCGCGGATGGATCAGGCAAAGCGCTGGCAGTAGCCTGCGATGTGACTCAGCCTGGCCAGATTGCAAACGCCGTCAGACAGGGGCTGGCACGCTTTGGCCAGATTGATGTGCTCATCAATAATGCTGGTCAGGGGCTGTACGCGGCGGTTGAGGAAATAGAGGCGGCGGATTTCAGGGCGCTGCTTGAGCTGAACCTGATTGCCCCGCTGATGATGATGCAGGCGGTGATCCCACCAATGCGGCGGCAGGGCGCAGGGCGCATTATCAACGTCAGCTCCGGGGCGACGCTGGCAACGTATCCAGGGTCGGCGGCCTATACCAGCTCCAAAGCGGGGCTGAATATGCTCTCCGGCGTGGCGCGGCTGGAACTGGCTGAGGCCGGGATTACGGTTTCCACGGTGTATCCGTTTATGACCCGCTCAGAATTTTATCAGTCGGTGAAGTTGGGACAGGAAGCCGCGATTGCGCAGGCTGAGCAGAGCGCCGCATTCGCGCACGCGCCTGAGCGCGTGGCGGAAAAAATTCTGGCAATGGTTGAAAGCGGAGAGGCACAGGGGGATCTGGTGCCGCGTGCCTGGGGCGGAACGTATGACGACTGAGGTGAGCACGCCTGTCACTGGCAGGCCGCTCAGAATGACTCAGGCGATCTGGCTGGCGCGCGGCGCGATTTCCGGTTTCATTACGTCAGCGGAAAAGACGTAACCCAGCCCGCGAATGGTGCGGATCAGGTCAGGCTGATGCGGGTTGGTTTCAATTTTGCGGCGCAGTCGCATAATCAGCACGTCGATGGTGCGGTCAAACACATCGAGACTTTCACTGTGGGTCAGCTCCAGCAGCTGATCGCGGGTCAGCACCTTACGGGCGTGACGCACCAGCGCGCGCAGCAGGCTGTATTCTCCCTGGGTCAGCGGCACCAGTTCGCGCTGCGGATTAAACAGCTGGCAGCGGCCATCGTCCAGTTGCCAGCCGCCAAACCGCCAGCCCGCCGGTTCAGGATCGGCCTGTGCAATACGCCCGCTGCGACGCAAAGCGGCACGGGCGCGGGCCACCACCACGCGGGGATTAAAAGGCTTGGCGATGTAGTCGTCTGCGCCCATCTCCAGACCCACCACCATCTCCGCTTCGGACCCCATACCGGTCAGCATAATCACCAGTACCTCGGGTCGCTGACGCTGGAGCTGCTGCAACACCAGCAGCCCGTTGGTATCGGGCAGCATCATATCCAGCATCACCAGCGATATCTCCGGGTGCTCGCTGAGTATCGATAGCGCCTCGCGTCCCTGATGACAGCGGTAGACCGTTAACAGATGTTCACTTAACGCATCCTGCAGGACGTCGCAGACAGCAGGATCATCATCCACCACCAAAATCGCTGGCTTCATGGCGCGGCCTCAATGTTACGAAAGAGTTAATTCTGGAGTCTACACAGGCCAGAGAAGGTTGCTGAAGCAGCATGCTGAAACGTGACCCGCTTCGCCTGTGAGAGTCTGGAAGCGTGCGCTGGCGCAGAGTTTTTGGCGGTTGCTGATTTGCCGCAGGAAAACGATTGCGCGGGATCGGTGCATTGCACCATAATCGCGCCCTGTTTTGATTCGGAATCTTCTTAGGCGTGTCCGGCTCTGCCAGGTAATCGATTGCGTCGGCAGATGGCATGGCAATTGCTTTGGGCAGTGGGTAACGCAGGGATTTCAGGCGGTTCTGGCACGCAAGTATGCAGCGGCCGGTAACCCTGTCCCGGAAACAGAATAATCAGCATACAAACCCCTTTGGCAAGAGAGACGGCTGTCTCCTGTATCGAGAGATGATGATGTTAGAAAAACTATTCAAACTCAAAGCGCATAACACCACGGTTCGTACCGAGATTATCGCCGGGATCACCACCTTCCTGGCGATGGCCTATATTCTGTTTGTGAACCCGAGCATTCTGGGCGCAACCGGCATGGATAAAGGCGCGGTGTTTGTCGCGACCTGTCTGGCGGCGGCGATTGGCTGCGTGCTGATGGGGCTGATCGCTAACTACCCGATCGCGCTGGCACCCGGCATGGGACTGAACGCCTTCTTCACCTATACCGTGGTGCTGCACATGGGCTACACGTGGCAGGTTGCGCTGGGCGCGGTGTTTCTCTCGGCGGTAATTTTCTTCGCGATGTCGCTGTTTAAAATCCGCGAGTGGATTATTGCCAGTATCCCGCTGCCGCTGCGCGCCGGGATTGGTGCAGGTATCGGGCTGTTCCTGGCGATTATTGCCCTGGAAGGGGCGGGCATCGTGGTCGATAACCCGGCGACGCTGGTGGGCATTGGCGATCTGACCAAACCGGGTCCGCTGCTGGCGATGCTTGGCTTTGTGGTGATCGTGGTACTGGAAGCGCGTCGCGTGACCGGTGCGGTGCTGATCGGCATCCTGCTGGTGACCTTTATCTCGATGGGCATCGGTCTGTCGCCGTTCGCGGGCGTCTTCTCTGCGCCGCCGTCGATTGCACCGACCTTCCTGCAGCTGGATATCGCCGGGGCATTTAACGTCGGCCTGATCAGCGTGATCTTTGCCTTCCTGTTTGTCGATGTGTTTGATAACACCGGCACGCTGCTGGGCGTGACTAAACGTGCCGGTCTGGCGGATGAGCAGGGCAATGTGCCCAAGATGGGGCGTGCGCTGATTGCCGACAGTGCGGCTGCACTGTTTGGTTCACTGCTCGGCACCTCGACCACCACCAGTTATGTGGAATCGGCGGCGGGCGTGAGTGCCGGTGGCCGTACCGGACTGACAGCGATCGTGGTGGGTGTGCTGTTCCTGCTGGCACTGTTCTTCTCGCCGCTGGCCTCCAGCGTGCCGGTTTACGCGACTGCGCCTGCGCTGCTGTTTGTGGCGGTATTGATGGCATCGGGACTGGCAGATATCGACTGGAAAGATATCACCACGGCCGCGCCGGTTACCGTGACTGCGCTGACCATGCCGCTGACCTATTCTATTGCTAACGGCATCGCGTTTGGTTTTATTACCTGGACGCTGGTGAAGCTGCTGAGCGGTCGTGCGAAAGAGGTGAATGCGGCGCTGGTGATCCTGTCGATTCTGTTTGTGATTAAGCTTGGGTGGTTAAGTGCCTGATGGGTGCCTGGCGGCGGGGTGAGTTTCGCCTCGCGACGGGCAGGTATGAGCGGGGTACGCGTTGCAGCGGGCTGGCTTTGAGCAGGTTTCGCCCGCCAGGCGATGGGGAGTTTCAGGTTGCCCATGCAGGCGGACGCGTCAAGGGGCGGACGCCCGCCCCTTAACAATCCCGGCGTCCGGCAGCCTGCGCGCCCCGCTGTGCGGGGTGCCTTCGTCACGCCCTGCGGCCGAAGGACCGTCCGGACGCGCTATCCCTGGCGCGAACCGTCCTTTCGCCGACGTCCTGTCGACTCATCCTCGCCTCCGGTTGTTCCTCAGCGCTACGGATGCCTCTCACCAACCCCCGCCTGTGATTTCTTTTTGTTTTCTCTGGTGCTGTATTGTCTGCAGACCTGAAAAGCCAAAGCCAAAGCCAAAGCCAAAGCCAAAGCCAAAGCCAAAGCCAAAGCCACAGCCACAGCCAAAGCCAAAGCCAAAGCCAAAGCCAAAGCCAGAGCCAAAGCCAAAGCCAAAGCCAAAGCCAGAGCCAGAGCCAGAGCCAATCCCGGAAACGTAAAGCGATAACGTGCCAACACAGAAAGAAGAGATAACAGCGAGGGGCAGGGAGGCCATCTGAACCGCTGAGCGGATGAGGGATTTCAGGACGAGCGACAGGGATGTCGCGAAGAGGCGGGTTCGCGCCAGGGATGGCGCGTCCCGGCGGTCCGTGAGAAATCCTGAAGAAGCGAAGGGACCGCGAAGCGGCGGTGAAGCAGGCCGGAGCCGGGGGTCAAGGGGGCGCGGCGACTGGCGCCCCTTGTCGGTCGCCTGCAGAGGCGATACTGAAACTGCCCAGCTGATCAGGCGAACGAAACCCCTCTCAGAGCCCGTTCGCGCAGCGAACATCCCAGCATCAGCTCTTCTGCCAGCCCGTTCGCGCAGCGAACAAAACTCCCCGAGCCAGCGGCGATACACCTACCGGAAAGGCGGCTCATTAAACGTCCGCAACTTACGTGAATGGAGCTTGTCACCCTCGGCGCGCAACAGCTCAACCGCATGGATACCAATCTGCAGATGCTCTGAAATCGCCCCCTCATAGAAGCGGTTTGCCTGACCGGGCAACTTGATCTCGCCGTGCAGTGGCTTGTCGGAGACGCACAGCAGCGTGCCGTACGGTACACGGAAACGATAGCCCTGTGCGGCAATGGTGGCGCTCTCCATATCGACCGCTACCGCGCGGCTCAGGTTAAAGCGCAGGGCCGATGCGGAGTAGCGCAGCTCCCAGTTGCGATCGTCGGTGGTCACCACGGTGCCGGTACGCAGGCGCTGTTTCACCTCTTCGCCTGGCATGCCGCTTACCGATTTGGTGGCGTCATACAGTGCGCGCTGCACTTCGGCAATGCTTGGCACCGGGATGTCTGGCGGAAGCACACTGTCGAGTACGTGATCGTCACGCAGATAGGCGTGGGCCAGCACATAGTCGCCGATCCGCTGGCTCTCGCGCAGACCGCCGCAGTGACCAATCATCAGCCAGGCGTGCGGACGCATCACCGCCAGATGATCGCAGATGGTTTTGGCATTCGACGGGCCGACACCGATATTAATCAGCGTGATGCCGCGACGATTAGGTGAGGTGAGATGCCAGGCAGGCATCTGATGCTTCTTCCACGCCAGATCAGAAAGCATCGACTCGCTGTCGGCGGTGTCGGCCGTCAGCACCACGTCACCCGCACAGGCCAGGCTGTCGTAAGGGGTGTTGGGATCGCGCACCTGCTCAATTGCCCAGCGCACGAACTCATCCACATAACGGGTGTAGTTGGTGAACAGCACAAACGGCTGGAAGTGCTCTACGCTGGTGCCGGTGTAGTGACGCAGGCGGGCCAGCGAAAAGTCGGTGCGCAGCGCGTCGAAGTGCGACAGCGGAAATTTGGCGTCGGCGTGGAACAGACCGTCGGTGGTCTCATCGCCAATCTGTGACAGCTCGGTAGTCGGGAAGTGGCGCGCAATACTGGCGCTCATGGTGCGATCCAGCGACAGATCGGAACCGTCGATCACGTAAGGATAGGGGATCTCCTGGCTGGACGGCACCACGTCGATCTCCAGCTGATACTCCTTCTCCAGCATTGCCAGCTGTTCCGAAATATAGTGGCGCAGTAACGCCGGACGGGTAACGGTGGTGCTGTAACTGCCGGTATGGGTAAAGCGGCCCCAGGCACGCGTGCGGTTCTGCTGCGGACCTTCACCGTGCCAGGTGATGCGCAGCTCCGGGTAAACAAAGAGTCCTTTTTCCCGTTCCGCGGCATCGGGCAGCGTTCCGTTTTCGGTAAACACTTTAATTGCCGCACGCAGCGCATCAACGGCACCATCGTAAAGGCGTTCGAGTTCATCCAGCGCCTGCTGGCTGGTCAGGTTTTTCCGTAGTGTCGGCATGGTTTCTCCTTCCATTTTTTTCCGCAATTTGCCCCAAGCTTAGCGGGTTTGTTGCAGAGATTGGTGAAGAATCTGTGATCGCCTTTTTTTTGCGCTAACGAAGCGCGTAATCTGACCAGTGCGGCATTGAGCCGGAACGCACATCATTAAAATTCGGTAAGAAAATCTTTATGATCGAAACAGGCGGTGTCGCCGTGTCTGTTGCGCTGCAAATGACAAGGGAGCGACAATGCAGCTAGCGGCATCGTGATGACAGGCGATCGTAACGTCCCGGAAATAATCAGGTTTGCTACAGCGGTCAGCCTGATGGGGCAGAATCTGCCGAATCTGAACGAAAAAGTTTGTAACCATGATTAATTTGTCCCGGAAAGACTTTGCATATTTCTCTGCCCACTATCATCATTAGATCTCGTCAGTCTCTTCTGATTTGGTAATCCTTTGCAAAATCCCGGCGTAGCAGTGATGCAGGCGATTAAGCGCACGGCGTGGTACCCGAAACGCCGCTCTTATCGCACGCTCTACTGGCGTGAAATATCGCCATTAGCAGTGCCTATCTTCTTCGAGAACGCCTGTGTGCTGTTGATGGGCGTACTGAGCACCTTCCTGGTCAGCTGGCTGGGCAAAGAGGCGATGGCGGGCGTTGGCCTGGCCGACAGCTTCAACATGGTGATCATCTCGTTCTTTGCGGCTATCGATCTCGGTACCACGGTGGTGGTGGCATTCAGTCTGGCAAAACGCAACGGCAAGCGCGCCCGCGCCGCCACGCGTCAGTCGCTGGCTATGATGACAATACTCGCCTTTGTGCTGGTGATCGCCATTGAGTTCTGGGGCCATCTCATCGTCGATGCCATCGCCGGTGCCGCCGACCCCAAAGTTAAAGCGCTGGCGCTGAGCTATCTGCAGACCTCCGCCTGGAGCTACCCGGCAGCGGCCATCACGCTGATCGGCAGCGGGGCGCTGCGTGGCGCGGGTAACACCAAAATCCCGATGCTGATTAACGGCGGCATGAACATCCTCAACATCATCATCAGTAGCGTGCTGATCTATGGCTGCTTCTCGTGGGACGGTTTAGGGTTTATCGGTGCCGGACTCGGGCTGACCATCACCCGTTATATCGGGGCGATCGCGGTGATTTACGTGCTGATGATCGGCTTTAACGCCTCGCTGAAGATCACGTTGTCGAGCTATTTCCGGCGCTGGAACAGCAGCATTCTGATGGAAGTTTTAGGTATAGGCGTGCCTGCCAGTATCGAGTCGGTGCTGTTCAATGGCGGTAAATTGCTGACGCAGGTGTTTGTGGCGGGCATGGGCACCAGTGAGATTGCCGGTAACTTCATCGCGTTCTCGGTCGCCTCGCTGATCAACCTGCCGGGCAACGCGCTGGGTTCAGCCTCAACCATCATCACTGGTACCCGTCTGGGAAAAAATCAGGTCTTCCAGGCGGAGCGTCAGGTGCGGCATGTTTTCTGGCTGGCAACGGCGTGCCTGAGCGCGATAGCGCTGCTGACGGTGCCGCTGGCCGGGTTGCTGGCGCGGTTCTATACCAGCGACCCGGAAGTCATCAACGTAACGAAACATCTGCTCTGGCTGAATGCGCTGTTTATGCCGCTCTGGGCCGCATCATGGGTGCTGCCGGCGGGCCTTAAAGGCGCACGCGATGCGCGTTACACCATGTATGTGTCGATGTTCAGCATGTGGTGCGCGCGCGTGGTGGTCGGTTATCTGCTGGGCATCCAGCTTGGCATGGGCGTCACCGGCGTCTGGCTGGGGATGTTCCTTGACTGGACGGTGCGTGGCATCTTCTTCTGGTGGCGACTTAACAGCGGCAAGTGGCTTAACCGCTACTATAAAATGATCGCGAAAACCGGGTAGCAGCATGTATATGCCTTCTCCTTTCACCGGGGGAAGGCATCACCTCTCAGACCCCGCCTTTTAAAATAACATCTCCGTCACATCTCCAGGCTTTCAGGTATAATTTCAGTCAGTTGCACAAAGCCAGTCTTATCAGACAGGGTTAGCGTAATTCCTGCTGCGCATTGACGCAGACACTACTTATCAAGGTGACCCTATGATCCGTCTGAAAACGGCGCTGGCACTTCTGCCGCTGCTGTGTTGCCCCCCGCTGTGGGCGACAACCTTTGTTTATGTGTCGAATGCCGAATCCGGCACGGTATCCCGCTATCAGCTCAGCGAGGCGAATGGCAGCCTGCAATGGCGGGGCGATACGCCCGCCGGGAAAAAGATTATGCCGCTCGCGGCCAGCCCGGATGGTAAACATCTCTATGGTGCGCTGCGCTCGCCGCCTTACGCAATCATCAGCTGGCGCGTCACCCGTCCACACGGTGATCTGCAGAAACTGGCGGTGACGCCGGTTACGGCCAGCTTTCCCTGGATCACTACCGATAAGCGCGGGCGCTACCTGCTGGCCGCCTCCTATGACAGCGATATCGTCACCAGTAACCGGATTGATGACAAAGGCATTGTGACCACGCAGGTCACCGGCGAAGTGAAAACCGGGCCGCATGCCCATTCGGTGATCACCGACGTCAGTAATCATTCGCTCTATGTTGGCAACCTTGGCGCTGATCGGGTACTGCAATATGCCTTCGCCAGTGACGGGGCCATCACGCCGCTGGGTGCGGGATTTGTGCAGGGCGAGAAGAACAGCGGCGCACGGCATTCCGTGATTTCACCGGACAATCGCTTTCTCTATAACCTTGCAGAGATGAGCGGCACCATTACGCAGTTCCGGCGTGCGGCCGATGGCACGCTGACGCCATTAAAAACCTGGCCCAACGCGGTAGCGAAGAAATATAACCTGCAGCATGGCGAGCAGCGTCCTGCGGGCTACAGCGATCCGACGCCGCGCATCTGGGCGGCAGACATTAAAATCACGCCGGATGGGCAATTTATCTATGTGACCGAGCGCACCTCCAGCACTGTCAGCGGTTACCGGGTCGATAAGCAGTCGGGTGAGTTAACACTCGTCAGCAACTGGCCGGTGGAAAAACAGCCGCGCAGTATCGCGATCGATGCACAGGGCAAATGGCTGATCGTCAGCGGAGAGAAGAGTGCGGTGATTGGCAGCTACGCCATTGACTCCGCCAGCGGCGAACTGAAACGCGTCGCTGAAGCGCCAGCGGGTAAAGGTGCGAACTGGGTGACACTGATAACGCAGTAACCGGCCAGTGTCTCGCGGCGGCTGATTGTGTACCAGGCAAGGTGCGTTATGCCATTTTCGGCATAAGCAGCGCAGAAATTTTTGGTTCTGATCGGGCGCATAAGCGGGTTTACTCAGGGCATCAACTGATGCGGAGATCCCGAGATGAAACAGAAACTGATAGCCTGGTTTGAACAGCTGCTGAGCGGCCCTGTGGCGAGTGAACGTGTGCATGATATTAATGTCGAACTGCTGCTGCCACTGAGCCAGCTGTATGGACTGGAATACTATCCGGCAGTGCATCGCTACCATGAAAAATAATGTTTGCTGTGTTTTATCCGGTTAAAGGCCCGCTACTTTGCGGGCCTTTTTGCATTCAGGGCAGAGTGTCATTTGAAACCTCATCTCTGATCACGAAGATATCGCCATCACTGCTTTTAAACCTGTTAATACCTGCGTACTGCTATAAGTAACAATAATCCCGCGCGTATAAATATTTATGCATGCAGGACAATACTTTCATTCCCTTAACAATCAAAAAGAGCGGCATCCTGCGAAAGTTGCAAGACAGCTGTGAATTTGATTTAAGGATTAATTATTTACGGATAATTTCACTTTTTCCGAAATTACATCTTTTTTTCAAGTCAATAAGGAACTTCTGATTGTTAAGGTGGTAGTCTGCACGCCTTTCCTTACACAAAACTTACAATAAGTGCCGTTAATACTTCGATGAAAATGCCTCATACAGGGAAGTGGCTGGTTTTCGGAGCCAGTTTGTTTATCAGCAATCTCATGGCTGCGCCGGTTACGCCCGGTGATCTTGACCTTATTCAGAATCAGCAGCAGCAGCGTCTGCAACAGGATCAGCAGCAGCGCGATGCGTTAACGCAGGCGCATCAGGTTGAACTGACAAAAAACCTGTCAGCTCCCGCCAGCGGTCCCTGCTTTGATATTCGTCAGATTACCCTGCAACAGGCGACGTTAATTACGCCAGATAAGCAGGCGAAACTCGTCGCGCCTTATATCAATCAGTGTCTGAGTCTGGCGCGCATTAATCAGCTGGTACGCGAAATATCAGAATGGTACGTCCAGCGCGGCTATATCACCAGCCGGGCATTCCTGACAGAACAGAATCTGTCGCACGGCGTTTTAATTATCACCGTGCTGGAGGGACGGCTGGAAGAAATTCGGTTGCAGGATGCCCGTTCACGTCAGTTGAAAATGGCATTCCCGACCGGTGCCGGTCGCATTTTAAATTTACGCGACATTGAACAGGGTATGGAGCAGATAAACCGGCTGCGTACCACGCCGGTTCAGATTGAAATCATCCCGTCAGCTAAGCCCGGTTATTCCATTGTCAATCTGACCAGCACACCTGAATTCCCGCTGACGCTGGGGCTGAATATAGACAACAGCGGCCAGCGAACGACAGGCACGGGTCAGCTTTCCGCCTCGCTGGTGGGTAATGACCTGCTGGGTATTGCCGATCGCTGGTTTGTCAGCGGCGGTCGCAGCAGTGCGTTCAGCGACTGGCGTGACGCGCAAAATTTCCAGGCGGGCGTCAGCGTGCCTTATGGCTATGGGCTGCTGGATTACAGCTATAGCTGGAGCAACTATCACAGCCGCTTTAACGCCAATAATTTCGACTGGTATAGCAACGGCGATAACATCTCTAACCGCCTGAGCGGCTCATGGGTGCTGTTCCGCAACGGGCAAATCAAAACCGGCGTTCAGCTCGGGCTGAACCATTATGTCAGCCATAACTGGCTGAACCAAACGCTGTTGCAAAGCAGCAGCCGCAAACTGACCAGTCTGCAGATCGGCTTTAACCATACACAAAAAGTCGCGGGCGGGGTGGCCACGCTCAACCCGATGCTGAGTCGCGGGATGCCCTGGTTTGATGCCGAAAGCGACAGCGGTAAAAATGACGATCTTCCCAAAGCTCAATTCCGCAAATGGAGTGTCAGCAGCAGCTATCAGCGTCCGGTGACGCAGAAAATGTGGTGGCTGAGTAGTCTGTATGCCCAGTGGTCGCCCGATCGGCTGTATGGCAGCGAACGTCTGACGATCGGGGGTGAGAACTCGGTTCGCGGCTACAAAGAACAATATCTTTCCGGCGATGTTGGCGGCTACCTGCGCAACGAACTCAACTACACGCTGTTTACCCTGCCAGCTATTGGCGAGGTCAGTACCACGCTGGCGCTGGATGGTGGATGGCTTCAGAGCGACAAACAGGATCGCTACGCCGCTGGCACCTTGTGGGGCAGCTCGCTCGGACTGGGTACCCGAAATGCGCACGTCTCGACTCAGCTGTCGCTGGGCATTCCTGTCAGCTATCCCGATTACCTTGCGCCTGATCGCCTCAGTGTGTATGCGCGTATTGGAGTCGTTTTTTAAATAAAGGCCCCGATTATGGATGATCAATTAACGCTTTCACTGCCGCGGCGTCTGCTGAGCTATCTCATCTGCTCACTGATCGCTTTTCAGCCCCTGCTGCCTGCCTTTTCAGCCGCGATTACGCCTGCTACACAGGGTACCCAGGTCGATGCTGCCGGTAATGGCGTGCCGGTTATCAACATCGCGACGCCAAATGCGTCAGGTCTGTCGCACAACCAGTATCAGAATTACAACGTCGGCCAGGAAGGGTTGATCCTGAATAACGCGACCGACCGGTTAACGCAGACGCAACTCGGTGGACTCATCCAGAACAACCCGAATCTGAAAGCAGGGCAGGAAGCCCGGGCAATCATCAACGAGGTGGTCGGAGCCAACCGTTCGCAGCTTCAGGGCTACACCGAAGTGGGGGGTAAAGCGGCCAACGTGATGGTCGCTAACCCTTATGGCATCACCTGTAACGGCTGCGGCTTTATTAATACGCCAAATGTGACGCTGACCACGGGTAAACCTCAGCTTGATGCACAGGGCAATCTGCAGTCGCTGGAAGTGACCAAAGGTGCCATCAGCATTGAGGGTAAAGGGCTGGATGGCAGCCAGGCCGATGCGGTTTCGATCATCGCGCGCGCAACAGAAATCAACGCGGGCATTCATGCCAGGGATCTCAATGTGACGCTGGGCGCAAACCGGGTTGGCGCAGATGGCAGCGTGACACCCATTGCCGGTGAGGGTGCTGCGCCATCGGTCGCCGTCGATACCGGCGCGCTGGGTGGCATGTACGCCAACCGCATCCATCTGGTCTCCAGCGAAAACGGCGTCGGCGTTAATCTCGGTAATCTGAATGCCCGGCAGGGCGATATGGTGCTGGATGCGCAGGGTCGGTTAAGCATTAACAATAGCCTGACCAGCGGCACGCTGACGGCAAAAGGCAGCAGCATCGCCCTGCAGGGAGAACATAAAGCGGGTGGCAACGTCGCGCTGACAGCGCAGCAGGATATTGCTTTAACGGGCGCAAAACTGGGTAGCGACACGGCGCTCGACCTGAACAGTCAGGGGCAGATAACGCTTAAAGGCAGCAGCCTGACGGCAGGCCAGACTGCCCGTCTCAGCGGCCACGCTCTGGATATTGATAACAGCAGCAGCGGCAATGCGGCAGACGCGATGCAGCTCTCTGCCAACGCGCAGCTACAGAATAGCGGTCAGATGACAGCTGGAAAGAAACTTGATCTTCAGGCCGCACAGATCATCAACAGTGGCAGCCTGATCAGTCAGGGTGACCTGCAGGTTCGCACCAGCACGCTGCAGCAGCAGGGTATGTTACTGGCTCAGGGTAATAACAGTGTCGTTGCCGGACAGCTCAGCAATGACGGTGAGATCAGCGGCAGCAGCCTGAACATTCAAAGCAGGGCAATCAATAACGGGGGCAGGCTGTTAAGCACTGGCGATGCGCTGATCAGCGCGGACAGCGTGCAGCAGCGCGGCACCCTTTCAGCCAGCAACATTAATCAGCTTAACGTTACCGGCACGCTGAACAACAGCGGTGAAGTGAGCGGGAGCAGTCTGAATATCCACAGTGGATCGCTGCTTAACAGCGGGAATCTGCTGGGCAGTCAGCAGACAGATATTACCTCTGGCATCCTGCAGCAGGATGGAACGCTCTCATCCCAGGGCAGATTGCAGCTGAAAGTCGCCGATCGGTTAAGTAACAGCGGTGAACTGAGCGGAAATAGCCTGGATGTAACCAGCAGCACGCTCGACAACAGCGGAAAAATGCTCAGCAGCGGCGATGCCCTGCTCACTGCTAATCGTCTGAATCAGGACGGCACGCTCTCCGCGCAGGGGAATGCAGCGTTTAATATCGCTGACACCTTCAGCAACAGCGGCAATATGGTCAGTCAGCGTCTGCAAATTGATGCCCCGACACTGATTAACAGCGGCGAGATGATGAGTCATAGCGATGCTGTGATGAACGCCGATACGCTGCAGCAAAACGGCTCTCTCACGGCCCGCGGTGACGCACAGCTGACCGCCCGTGGCTGGCTGGAAAATCAGGGCGCCATCAGTAGTCAGAACGCCCTCATCCTGAACAGCGCGCAGCTGCGCAATACAGGTTCATTAACTGCACCCAATCTGACTCTCACCGCCGGGCATATCACTAATAGCGGCCTGCTGCAGGGCACTAAGCTGCTCTCCTTCCATACCGGGCAGATGGATAACCTGGCTGCGGGTACGATCAGCTCTGACAACGACTTTGCCCTCGCGCTGCCACAGCTCAATAACAGCGGATTGATCAACAGCGGCAAAACACTGACTGTCACAGGCGACCAGCTGAACAACAGCGGAGAGATCAACGCTGCCAGCCTGAGCACCACACTCAAAAACTTACATAATCAGCAGGGCGGTAAATTGCTGGCAGATGATCAGCTCCGGTTACAGGGCGATGCGCTGATCAATCAGGGAACGATGGCTGCCGGCACGCTGAACAGTGATGTCAGTCAGATCACTAACAGCGGAACGGTCCAGGGCGACAAGGCATTGTCGTTGCAGGGCAGCGCGTTAACCAACAACGGCACGCTGCTGAGCGCAGGCCAGCTGAGTGTGAAACACCAGACGCTGGACAACAGCGGACTGATACAGGGCAAGCAGCTGACAGTGAAGGCTGACCACTGGCAGAACAGCGGCAATGCCCTGAGCGAAGCCGACGCCGATCTGCAGAGCGATACCCTGGTCAATAGCGGCAAAATTCTGGGGCAGCAGGGCATCGCACTGAAATCTGACCACACCGATAACAGCGGCTGGCTGATTGCACAGGCGCTGACGCTGCGCGGCGATATGATCAACAGCGGTCTGATTCAGGGAAATCAGCAGATTACGCTGCAGGGCAGCCAGCTGGACAATCAGCAGGGCGGCCAGTTGCTCAGTGACGGTACGCTGGACGGTGACTTTGTTGCTTTAAATAACCACGGTGCAATGCAGGCCGGGGAGATGACATTTAACGCGGGGACGTTGCAGAACGACGGTACCGTTCTTAGCGGAAAAGCATTCACCGCTGTGATTAACGGTGCGCTGACCAACAGCGGCAGTCTGCTCAGCCAGCAGCAGATGAATCTGCAGGCCGCGGAGATTGATAACCAGGGCACCCTGGCGGCGGATAACCTCAGCCTGCATGCGCCAGTGCTCAGCAATGCCGGTCTGCTACAGGGCAACAGCACCTTGATGCTGGATCATCAGCAGCTGCATAACCTCAATGGCGGGCAGTTGATCGCCGGAGGACCGCTGACGCTGACCTTAGATCAGCTGGATAACGCCGGGCTGATGCAGGTTAACGGTGCGCTTGCGGTAAACGGCAACCGTCTTAACAACAGCGGACGCCTGTTGAGTGACAACCTTGATCTTAAGATTAGCGATACGCTGACGAACAGCGGGACGGGTCAGATCGTGACCGGTCAGCAGGCCGATCTGCAGGCACAAACACTCAGTAACAGCGGCCAGATTGCAGCACAGCAACTCAGCGCCAGCGGCAATACGCTGGAAAACGGCGGGCTGCTACAGGGCGACGCGCTGCTGGATGTCGGATTTGCTCAGACCCTCAATCACAACAATGGGCAACTGCTGAGCGGCGATCGGCTGATCGTCAGCGGTGGCAGTGCGACCAATGATGGCAGCTGGCAGGGTCAGCAACTCGACGTCACGCTGGATTCGCTTACCAATCGCGGCAGTATAAATGGCATCAGCGCCTTGCGCGCTGACATCACCAAGGATCTGATCAACAGTGGCACGCTGGTCAGTCAGGGAGAAAGCGACCTGAACGCCAGCACGCTGAGCAACAGCGGCAAAATCATGGCGAACCGGCTGGGGTTACAGACCACCAGCCTGAACAACGACGGTCTGTTACAGGGCAAAACGGCGCTGACTGCTCAGGCCGATAACATCACGCAATCTGCCGGTGGCAAAACGCTGAGCGGCGGAACAATGACGCTCAATGCAGGCCAGATCAACACTCAGGGGCTGCTGCAGGGCGAGCAGGCCACGGTTATTGCGGATAACTGGCTGCATCAGGGATCGCTGCTGGGCAGCAAAGATCTGAACGTCAGCATCAGCAATGAATTGCATAACACCGGCTCCTTGCTGAGCCAGGACAAAGCCCAGGTTGCGGCTGGCACGCTGAACAACAGCGGCTCACTGCTCAGTGAAGGGGCAATGACGCTCAACGGTGCCGCGCTGAATAACAGCGGATCGGTGCAGGGTAAAACCCTGACCATTACCCCCGCCAGCGTGATTAATCAGGGCAGCCTGATTGGTCTCCAGGCATTAACGTTTGCGGCAATGCCACAGGTGAGCGGGCGAATGCTGCTCAGGGCGCTGGCCGCACCAGCACGTCAGCTGATCAATAATCAGGGCGGATCGCTGCTGACGCAGGGCACGCTGAACATCAACGGCGATGACGTTGTGAATAACGGCAGCTGGCAGGGTCAGCAGATCCTGCTGAATGCACGGCAACTGACCAATAATGGCGCGATCCAGAGTGCTGATGCGCTGCAACTGATTCTGGCGGACCGCCTTGATGCGGGCGCGGGCAGCAAGATTTCGGCGAATGGTACGGCGGCGCTACAGGCACTGACGCTGAGCAATCAGGGCGAATGGATAGCCAGAAACCTGACGCTGCGCGGTGACACATTAAACAATAACGGCGCCGTGACCGGTGTAGAGGCGCTGACGGTGGGCCTTAACGGTGCTCTGACCCAGCAGCAGGATAAAACGCTGCTCAGCGCGGGCAGGCTGACGCTTCAGTCATCGTCGCTCAGTAATGCCGGACGCGTGCAGGGCGGCGACCTGCAGATCACCAGTGGCGTGGTGGATAACAACGGGCGCTTACAGGGTGACAACAGCCTGCTGATCAATGCCGGTGGGCGCATCACCAACGGCGGCAACGGTGCCGTGATCACCCAAAACGCCCTGACGCTGACCGCGCCGGAACTGTTCAACTATGGCCTGATTCAGGGCAGTGGCAACGGTGTCGCGACGATTACCGGTTTAACGCAAAATGATGGACGGTGGCTCTCGGGCGGCGCGCAGACACTCAATACATCGCAGTTGAATAACAACGGCTGGTTGCAGGCGTCACAGCTGATTCTCAATGCGACCAATGCCAGCAACAATGGAACGCTGCTGGCCGACGGCCAGGGCACATTTACCGGCAATGGCTTCAGCAACCAGGGCACAGCCCAGGGCGGCAACCTTGAGGTTAATTATCAGCAGGTCAACAACAGCGGTACGCTGCTGGGTAACAACCGGCTAAGTGTGATGGCCGCTCAGGTCGGTCAGCAAGGTAGTGGTCGTCTTTTCAGCGGCGGCGACCTGCTGGTTCACAGCAACGGCTTTGACCAGAGCGGACAGGTGGTGGCGCTGGGTAACGCCACGCTGGAGATCGCGAATGGCTTTACCGGTCGCGATGTGCTGGCGGCGGGCGGGCGACTCACCGTCAGCAGTAATGGTGCGATAGACAACCAGGGCACGATGCAGGGCGGGGCGCTGACGCTGAGTGCAGGCGGCGATCTCACCAATAATGGTCAGCTCACTACCGGTTCGGGTGACAGTGCGTTAAGCGGCAACCGCATCGCCATGAACGGAAATGGCAGCCTGCAGGGTGGCGGTAATATCAGCCTGAACAGCCGCAGTGACATCACGGTTGATGGTTTTACGGGTACGTTGGGCAATCTGACCCTCAGTGCACCGGGCAGCATCGTTAACACCGCGCTGCTCTACGCGGGCGGTAATCTCTCTCTTTTTGCTAACAGCATTAAAAACCAGCGCGGCGACGTGCTGGCCGGTAACAGCCTGTGGATGCAGCGCGATGCTGCAGGAAATGCGAATGGCGAAGTAATCAATACTTCCGGCACCATTGAGTCGCAGGATGGCGATATTACAATTAATACCGGGCACTTAGTGAATCAGTGGGAATCGATTACCGCAGGTGAAACCACCACTGAAAATGTCACCAACAGCTATGGATCGGTTACACCGGGTACGGTTGAACTTCCTCTGAGCCAGTTTGAACGAGGCGAACTGAAATACTACTTTACGGAACACCCGCTTTCACCCGCGCCGCCTTTTATTGCCTGGATCTGGAATATTAAACCTATCCCAGCCGATCTGGATAAGAACAAAGAAATACTCGTCGCCAGAACGACGTCAAGCACGCGCGTAACGGGGCAGGCCGGAAGAATAGCCGCCGGAAGAAATCTTACAGGGCGGGCCAGTACGCTAGACAATCTGGGCAGCTATATCCTTGCCGGACAAAATTTATCGCTTAGCGGTGACATATTAAACAACCAGTCTTATCTATCGGGCACGCAGGCTGTATGGCGAATTTTCAAGCCATCGCCCAGCTACAGTAGTTATAGCTCGGTCAAAAGCGGTAACAGCACGATGCTGACCGATAATATCGATGATTTAAAATCCAGCGGCGCAGGTAAATATACTTATAAGGGGCAGGGGGCAGATTTAGAAGATAGTGTAACTTATGTAGCCACCGAGACTTATCGCACCGAGCAGGCCGCGACAATTCGTGGCGTTGTTCAGGCCAATGGCAACCTTAGCATACAGTTCAATAACGTTATCAATAATAGTGAGTCTCAGGACGTTCGCGGTACCATCACGCCAACACTATCGCGCCCCGCACTCAATACGCTTGTACAACAATCAGTAAGCGGCGCACTTTCCCCGCTTGCCGCGGTTGCCGTTGCTTCGGTTAACGTGGGGAGTCCTGACTGGCGTGACCAAATCACCAGCGCCTTGCAGCAGATTAACGGCGCGACCGGTCTGGATGCCGCAAATGTGTCGCAGACTGACCTGAATACCTATTCTGCCGACCCGCTTCGCCCTACTGAAATTAAGGAGAGAGGGGCCTTGGGTAAGACGCCCTACGATCTTTTACGACAACAGGCAGGAAAACCATCGCTGACCCCGGTTGATACCAGCGCCTATCCATTGCCGCAGGGAAGCGACGGCTATTTTGTTGTCTCCAGTGATGCAAAAAGCCCTTATCTTATTGTTCTTAACCCAAAATTAAAGGAATTGGGTAAGCTCGATGAAAGCTTATTTAGCGAGCTTAACCAGCTGCTGGGAAAACAACCTTCACAAGCCCCGGTAGAAACGTCAGCGGTCTGGACAGATAAAAACACGTTCCTGGGCTCATCATATTTACTGAACAGGCTTAATCTGAAACCGGAATATGACTATCGTCTGTTGGGCGATGCCGCATTTGATACGCGCTACGTTAGTAATACCGTGCTGAGCCAGACGGGAAATCGCTATATCAACAATCTCGGTTCCGATCTTGAGCAGATGCGCTATCTGATGGATAACGCTGCGGCCGCGCAGCAATCGCTGGGATTACAAAGCGGCGTAACCCTGTCTGCAGGGCAGATAGCCTCATTGGATCGCAGTATTCTCTGGTGGGAAGCGGCGACGATTAATGGCGAAACCGTGTTGGTGCCGAAGCTTTACCTGGTTGCGAATGATACCACCATCAATAACGGCAGTGTGATTTCTGGCAAAACCGTCACCGTTAATGCAGGTCAGGTAAGCAATAATGCCAGTACCCTGCTGGCACAGAATACCATGACGCTTAACAGTCAGAACGGTGTTGATAATCTTAACCACGCTCTCATTAAAGCCGGTGATGATTTAAAAATCAGCGCGCTCAATGATATTAACAATATCGGCTCAGCGATCGCTGGTAAGCGGATTGAGCTCGAAAGCATCAGCGGTAACATTAATAATATTACCCAGTTCACGAAAAATGATAACAGCTCAACGTTGAGCCGTTCATTATTTGATGAACAGGGTGAAAAGGCGACAATTAATTCACTCGATAATCTTATCCTCAACGCCGGTAAAAATATCATGAATCGTGGCGCATCGATTCAGTCCGGCGGCGATGCTTTACTTAATGCGGCTGGCGATGTGTCGATCGTTGCTAACGTTATCGATACTTCTTTTGATAATGGCTGGCGAAGTTACATCAGCAGAACTTCCGCCGCCTCCAGCCTTGAATCAACTGGCGCAATGAATATTAAGGCGGGTCGCGACGTGACCGTCACGGCCAGCGGCCTTAGTGCGGGAGGCGATGCCGCACTCACGGCCGCCAATGATCTCAATCTCAATGGAGTAAGCACCAGCCAGAACGATAGTCAGGGGCGGGATCAATCCCATGCAACCGGTGTGGATCGCACTACCATTAGCAGCGGCGGCAATCTGGTGTTAACCGCCGGACGTGACCTTACCAGTGACGCAGCGGCGATTGTGGCGGAACAGGATATTGCCGTACAGGCAGGGCGTGACGTCAATCTGCTGGCAGCTGAAACGGGTTCTGGTAATAGCTACAAATCCGGCAAAAAGATCGAGATCAATGAGTCAGTACGCCAGCAAGGCACTGAAATTGCCAGCGGTGGGAGTACGACGGTTAAAGCGGGTAGGGATGTTAACAGTGAAGCGGCTCAGGTTACCGCCAGCGGTAATATCGCGGTGGGTGCCGGACGTGACATCAGCCTGACTACGGCAACTGATAGCGATTATGCCTACAAAGAAGAGACCAAAACCAAAAAAGGATTTTTGAGTAAAAAGACTACCCATACCATAAGCGAAGACAGTAACACCCGTGAAAATGGCACCCTGCTGAGCGGCGATAATGTCACGCTTAATGCGGGCAACAATTTACTTGTCCAGGGTTCACAGGTCGTTGGCGATGGCACCGTAGCGCTCAAAGCCGGTAACAACGTAGATATTGTTGCTGCGACCAATACAAACTCAACCTGGCGTTTTTCAGAAACAAAGAAAAGCGGCCTGATGGGAACCGGCGGCATCGGCATCACGGTGGGCAGCAGTAAATCGGTCCATGACTTACGTGACAAGGGCACCACTCAAAGCCAGAGCGCCAGCACTGTTGGCAGCACGGGCGGTAACGTCAGCATTGTTGCGGGTGAACAGGCTCATGTCAGCGGCTCAGATCTGGTGGCGGGACGTGACCTCGCCATTACCGGCGACAGCGTGATCATCGATCCGGGTCATGATAAACGGATTCATGATGAACTGTTTGAGCAGAAGAAGAGCGGGCTGACACTGGCGTTATCCGGGGTGGTAGGTGAAGCCATTAATAACGCGGTTGCGGCGGCGCAGACATCGAAAAAAGAGAGTGACGGTCGCCTTGCTGCCCTGCAGGCTACCAAAGCCGTGCTTTCAGGCGTGCAGGCCGTGCTGGGCGGGCAGCTGGCGGAAGCGAGCGCCGATCCTAACAACGGCCTGGGCGTCAGCCTTTCCCTGACCACACAGAAATCAAAATCGCAGCAGCATCAGGCGTCCGACAGCGTCGCAGGATCCACGCTCAATGCCGGTAAGAACCTTTCCATTACCTCTGCCGGTAAGGGCAGTGGCGAGCACAGCGGCGACATTCTTATTGCCGGTAGCCAGCTGAAAGCTGCAGGTAATAGCAGCCTCAATGCTGCCAGGGACATTTTACTCAGCGGGGCGGCCAACACTCAGGAAAGCAGCGGTAAAAACAGCAGCAGCGGCGGCGGCGTGGGCATCAGTTTTGGTGCCGGACAGGGCAGCGCGGGTATCAGCATTTTTGCCAGCGTTAACGGCGCTAAAGGTAAGGAGAGCGGCAACGGTACGCGCTGGTCTGAAACCACCCTGGACAGCGGCGGCAGGGTAAGCCTGAACAGTGGAAGAGATACCACGCTCAACGGCGCGCAGGTCAGCGGTAATCAGGTGACGGCCGATGTGGGCCGGGATCTGACCATCACCAGCCAGCAGGACAGCGACCGTTACGATTCAAAACAGACTGGCTACGGCGCGGGCGGCAGCTTTACCATTGGTTCGATGACGGCTTCCGGGTATGCCAGCATCAATCAGGATAAAATGCACAGCAACTATGACAGTGTGCAGGAGCAAAGCGGTATCTATGCCGGTAAAGGCGGCTTCGATATCACCGTCGGCAATCACACGCAGCTTAACGGCGCAGTGATCGCCAGCCAGGGTGATGCCGCAGACAACCGTCTGGATACCGGCACGCTGGGCTTCAGCGACATCGGTAACTCTGCTGATTATAAAGTCAGTCACAGCGGCGGCAGCATTGCGCTGTCGAATGGCGCCGGCATGGGTAAACAGATGCTTGCCAATGCCGCCTCCAACAGTGCCAGCACGCTGTTATCGGGTCTGAATAATAAAGGGCACGCCGAAGGCACCACCCAGGCCGCCGTGGCAAATGGCACAATCATTGTCCGCGATCAGAACAGGCAGACCCAGGACGTATCGGCGCTCAGCCGTGATACCGAACATGCCAACGACAGCATCAGCGCGATCTTTGACAAAGAGAAAGAGCAGAAGCGACTTCAGACCGCTCAGTTAGCCGGTGAAATCAGCGGCCAGATGACAAATATCGTCACGACCATGGGCGATATCAAAGGCCTTGAGGAGGCGAAGAAAAGCGCTGCACCGCTGAAGGAAAATGCCAGTGAGGCAGAACGGACGAAATGGCTGGGCGAACTGAGACAAAGTGACGCCTATCAGAAAGAGATGAAGCAGTGGGGTATCGGCAGCACGTCGCAGAAGGTCGCACAGACGGTCGGCAGCATCCTGACGGGGCTGGTGACCGGCAATGCAGGTCAGGCGGTCGCAGGCGGCCTTAATCCGTGGGCAGCGCAGCTGATTAAGAAGGAAACGACCGACGCTTCCGGCAACGTTGATGTGGCAACCAATGCCATGGCGCATGCGGTGTGGGGTGCGGTATCATCGCAGATGTCCGGGGGAAGTGCGGCGGCGGGTGCGGCGGGAGCATTCAGCGGTGAACTTGCTACCCGCTACATCGCAGAGAAATACTGGGGCGCGGACACGCCGGAGAAGATAGCGGCACTGGGGCAGGAAGACCGTGAGCAGCTGAGCCTGCTGGGCACTCTGGCGGCAGGACTGGCGGGCGGCATGGTGGGTAACAGCAGTGCTGCGGCGACGAGCGGCGCGGTGGCCGGGAAGAATGCGGTTGAGAATAACTTCCTGAGTGTCACATCTTCCGACAAACTGGATAAGGCGATTGAGAAAATCAAACAGGGAGATAAATCACTGGCGGCGGCTAATGAGCTGATAAAGCTTGAAAATGCCGACAAACGCAGCGATGCACTGGTCTCTAAATTCACTAAAGACCCGTCGCAGATGAACAGCACAGAACGGGCTGAGCTGGCGGGTTACCTGCATGTTTATGCTGCTGAGATGGAAAAAGAATATGGCTCAGCGGTATCACAGGAACTGGTGAAAGGGTTGTTGTCGGGTCAGGACTATGTGAAACGGAATCCAGACTCTGAAGCGATGAGCAAGGCTCAGTCGATAATAAATACTTGGGGTTACCATAAATCGAATGCCAGCATCGGCGATGCGCCACTGATATTTGGTGGAAGCGTGCTGGGGGTAACTGTGAAAGGTATGGCGGCTAATGCAGCAATCGGTGTGGGAGTTAATGCTGGCGTTCAGCTTGCCGGAAAAGATCCGTTCAGTTACGTCGATGTCATTATGGCGGGAGTCACAGCAGCCGCGACAACCGGGAAGGGCATTATAGTTTCAACCCCTGTCAATGTGGGCGGCGCGGTGGTTGGGAGCGCGATAAAAGGTGAAGATCCTACAGGTTCAGCCATTGCCGCTGGGGCTGGCTCCATATTTGGAGGAGTGGCCGGAAAGGTTGCTACAGAACAGTTGAAACCTGTGGTCAAAGAAGGAAGTGCAGAAATTATAGGGACAGTTACAGGTGGAACTGTGAGCGAGATTACAGGAAAAAATGTACAAGATGCTCTGAATAATGCAGGTGACAAAAATGGAAAAAATTAACATCAAGGATCTATTTATATTGATTTTTTATTGTATGTGCATTCTTTGTTGCGCTGTAATGCTCGCATATTTAATAGCACCTACGATAATCTATTTTAAAGTAGGTATTTTCAATATCGACTGGGAAATAGTTCTACCTGATACTCTTAAAAAAGGCTGTATCGGCGGGATAATACTCGGTATCGGTATTTGGCTCAAAGGCAAGTTAAGAGAAAGGCAGGGCAACAAGGGTTGAGAATAATGCGTTGAGCGTCCAGCAAAACCTGGATCGTGCCAACGAAATGACCCAGTGTCAGAGTGATGCCTGCAATGCCGTTATTGAAAAATATAAGAAAATAAATGCTGAGCAGCATGACAGCGTGGTGAACTGCTCCGGCGCTAAGGACTGTGTTGATAAAGCGAATGATGTTGGCAGGTTGCAGACTGATTATGCTAACCGTACCAGTGAGTTGCTGGAAAAAGCCCGAGCTGATGGCGGTCTGAGTGCGGCAGCACAGAACGAGCTTTCCTTCCTTCAGGTAACGACGATCCAGCTTGAGGCGGACAGAAATGCAGCGATTCATAATGCGTTGATGTCCGATGATTCGGAAGAGGCGAAACAGCTTGCGATTAACTCGCTGGCTCAGGCTGTTGGAACCAGTGCTGCGGGTATTGCGGCAGGGATTGGGAAAAAAGGAATCAATGAACCGCCAACTACGGTTAAACCGGCAGGAAATACTTCTTCATTTGATGCTAACGAAATTCGTTTTTTGCAAAATACCGTTTCTTACAATAAGACAGATCGAGATACTGGTGTGAAATACACTTACGATGACCTTGTTTCCAGTATGAAAAAAGATGGCTGGAAAGGTGATCCAGTTGATGTTATCAAGATGCCTGATGGAAAAATGACTAGCATGGATAATACCAGGATCAGTGCAGCCAGAGAAGCAGGTATAAAAGTTGAGACTAACGTCAGAAGCTTTGATGACCCATTACCGAAAGATATGGTGGAATCGGGACGTTTTGGTTCTGCTAAAACATGGGGTGATGCTATATTAGGAAGAATAAATAACCAGAGTGGCGGTTTTGGTAACAAAAACCCCAGTGGTTCATCCGATTCGCCAAGAATAACCGGAAAGGGTAAGTAAATGTCTGAAAGAGCAAGTATGTATAAAAATTACTTATATTTTTGATTTTCTTTTCCTGATAGTTTTATTGATTATATATCAGGAAGTGAATTGGAAAATATTGAGCCTTAGTGGTTATTTTGCCACGCTCAGAATTATGTTGATTTTTGGTGCGAAAAAGTTAGAACGCTTTATCCAGAACGAAAATTGATACCTTTCGCGAACTGGCGTTATTCGGATGATATTGTCTGTTTTGATGGTGAAGATACGTCAGCCGATCCAAAAGTATATTATGTTCACGCCTTTGCTTCAGCAGGCTGGGAAGACAGAGGATACACAGATAGCTTCTCAGAATGGCTAAAAATGGCGCGTCTTGAGTCTGCCCGCCATAAAACTGAACAGGCAGAAGACGAAGAGTAGTTATTACTGAATAAATATATAAGGAACTCTGTCGGTTAGCCAGACTCCGTTATCAGCTTGGAAGAACTTAAAACCCTGTTCATACATATCTAGGGCGTTTATTTTTAACACTACTGGTTTTCCATGTCGTTGCCCTACTTTAATTGCAGTATCTTCATCTGATGAAAGATGTACGTACTGCCGTGATGAAGGGATAAGACCCTGCTCCTGAATTGCAGATATAAAATGGGTAGCTGTTCCATGATACAAAATATTTGGGGGTATTACTTCGCTGTAAGCGATATTAACTTGTTTTGTTGAGTGTCCTTGAGCTGCCCGGATTCGCAACCCATCATCTGAAATTGTAAAGCGTTTTTTATCACTGTTATCCACAATGTTATGAAGGAGATTATTATCGAGTGCGTAACCTTCTTTAATGGAGCAAAGGATAAGATCGCTTATAACAGCCCATCCTTCTCTATCTAATGATAAACCTATAGTTTCTGGTTGATGGCGTAGTATATAACTTAAGAACTTGCTTATATCTGTATTTTTTTTAGTCATAACAATAACCTATAATAAACCCGAGCCATCTATTGCTGGGATTTTTGTATATGCCGATCATACCTTAGCCAGCTGGATGATCAACTGCCCATTGTCCGGGATCACCTCGATCTTCTGCCCGGTGGTACAGCCCAGCGCGTCCAGCCAGCGGCCCTTGATGGTGAGCTGCTATAGTGGGTGCTGCTGCACACGCTGGCATCAGGACTGATTGCCAAAGCGCAGGGTGGCAGCGCTATTGGCGGCGCGGCGGGTGGACTGACTGCAGGGATGCTCAGCTATAACGACGCGCTCAGTCACCTGCTATACGGTAAAGAGGTATCGGAACTGTCAGCCGATGACAGGATGCTGATTGCCAACATTGTAACGCTGGCAGGCGCAACTGCGGGCGGTGCGGTTGATGGCAGCGCTGGGGTCGGTAGTGGGGCGTTTGCCGGTAGAACTGAGGTTGAGAATAACTATCTGAGCAGCACAGAGAAGAGCCGCCAGACATATCTCAACAACAAACAGAACCTGACGCTAGAAGAGCAGAAAGATAAGGAGAGGTTGAATCGTAAGGATCTGGAAAGCGATTTGGCTGTTTATGCGGCCTGTAATGGCAAAGGTGCTGACTGTCAGGCAGAAAGAGCGAAAGCGAAGGTCGCGCAAGATACCTATTTCAACCAGACTTACCAGAATCCGAAAGAGGCTCAGGCGGGTTACCAGCAGATAGTGAACTTGCTGAACTCTACAGATCCGAATGCGAAGGAAGTATTCAATATTCTGGAAGGGTATACTCAGGCATTCATGTCGTTTGGGTACACGGAGGATGAGGCCAAAGCGAGAGCAGGATCCTATATTGGTTCCATGTACATCGCGAGTGGAGTGAGTGCTGTAGTCGCGTCTGGTGCACTGGCGAAGCAGTTCGGGAAGGATGTAGCGCTCAACAATAAAGCTTCGGCTTCAGGGGTAGCAAGTTCACTTGTTAAGAATGCAGATGGGATTTATGAGGTAAAAATAAATTCGACTCCTTTAGAAGGGCAGCAGCGTTTAAACACGCCAGATGTCACTGGTAATGGGAAGTTAAATCCCGCAGAAGCTGCGGCAGCTGCAAGGCTTGAAGATGTGTTAGGGACACTAGAAAGAGCGCCTGATACTGGTGGGAAAACACCTGATTTTATTATAAGCAGTGGCTCTAACGCAGGTAAAACGGTTGATTTGATGTATACAACAAAGAACTTGTCTCAGAAAGAAGTTGATGGGATCAATAAGTTTTTTGAGAAGAACATGACCGTTTCAAAAGCACCTGAAAAGTTACCAGATGGCAAGCAACAAATATTGGATCACTTAAACAAAGCCGACATTGTTCCTGTTGACTTCAGCGTATTGTCGCCAGGTAATCAGAAAATATTTACTGACTACATCAAGACATTGCCTAAATCACAACAAGAAAAAATCATCATCATGAGGTAAGTGTTATGGGAGCAACTTTTTTTATCGGTTATCCAGAGGGGAAAAATTTGCATGTTACTTTGAATAGGCAAGCTTCTAATGCATTAGAGGCGCTGTTCGATGAGGCATTGCAGAGTGACTGCCCAGATATCCATGAAAAAATAATGGAGGTCTTAGTACTTGATCAGATTAGTTTTACTGAACTGAGTAGTGCTGATTTTAATTTAGCCATAAAAAAAATTAGAAATTGCATCCATAATCGAACAGAAGCAACGGAATGGCAGTCCTATCAGAAAAGTATGTGGGAAGAGCAAATGGAACCCCTTATTCAACAAGATGAACGTTATCAAAAAAAAAGTTAAGACAAGAGGTCCGGCCATCTTGCCGGGCCTCTGCTTTAAAGGCGTGACATCAAAAGTTGCGGAAGAGGCAGTTTCTGATTTAACTGGTGTTATTGGTGGTAGCTATATTAGTGAGAAAACAGGAAATTATGTAAAAGGAAATTTAGATGGGAAGGGGGAAATGAAAATAAAAAGTAATTTACTCTTATTAATAAAGTTAATATTTATGTGTCTGATGCTATTTCTATTTTTCGATATTATATCAGTGCTACTTGGATCCTCTATTATCCATTTCGATAATGGCTTTTTCGCATTCAGTTGGAATGATGTTTTCACATCTTTATTTAAATCTGGATATGTCGGAGGCCTTATTCTGGGTGTCGGAATCTGGATAAAAATCTGGTTAAAGGAAAGAAAAAAACAAAAATCCTCAATCGAATAAACACTCAGTCCCGGCCTTTGAAAACCGGAATCTTTTTACCAGCAGATCACTCCTTAGCCAACCGGATGATCAGCTGCCCCGCGTCCGGGATCACTTCAATCTTCTGCCCGGTCGTAAAGCCCAGCGCTTCCAGCTAGCGGCCTTTAATGGTCAGCTGTGGCAGCGGGTTCGGCTGGCCCCTGTTAGGCCGGTATCCGACTCTGTAATAATGCGCAGCGGTTGTGGCCGTGCGGGTCTCTGGCTTATGATGCGTGTCAGCCATAATCAACTCCTCGATAGTTGCTTGTGGTTAGCGGCTGCTGCGGGTTGCACCCCGCTTCAGCCGCGCTAAAAATCTCTCGTTATGCGCTTCCTGTGATATTTTTCCTGTTTAAATATACACCTTCTGCTGCTCAAACTCGCTGAAAGCTAAGTAATAAACTGCGAGATGACTCTGAAAACGGATTCTTTTTTTCAGGTCTGCATTTCGCTTATCCCTTCTTCCTTTAGCCTCCCGGAATATCTGTTAAAGATAAACTTTCATACTGTATATCCATGTTAACCCGCCTCGACTCTGCATTGCGGATTGCGCCTCTGCTGATTATAAAGTCAGCCACAGCGGCGGCGGCATTGCGCTGTCGAATGGCGCCGGCATGGGTAAAAAGATGCTTGCTAACGCCGCCTCTAACAGTGCCAGCACGCTGTTATCGGGTCTGAATAATAAAGGGCACGCCGAAGGCACTACCCAGGCCGCCGTGGCAAATGGCACAATCATTGTCCGCGATCAGAACAGGCAGACCCAGGACGTATCGGCGCTCAGCCGTGACACTGAACATGCCAGTGACAGCATCAGCGCGATCTTTGACAAAGAGTAAGAGCAGAAGCGGCTTCAGACCGCTCAGTTAGCCGGTGAAATCAGCGGCCAGATGACGAACATCGTCACGACCATGGGCGATATCAAAGGCCTTGAGGAAGCGAAGAAAAGCGCGGTACTGCTGAAGGAAAATGCCAGTGAGGCAGAACGGACGAAATGGCTGGGCGAACTGAGACAAAGTGACGCCTACCTCCCAAATCTAAAAGATAAAAGCCCATACTTTAACCGCAGGCTTTTATCTTTAACTAGCATCACGCTCAGTGCATTAACTGACTGACCAGCCCGGTGAGATCGGTTTTTTTATCAATCACACCTGCAGATGACGCTTTATCCACCAGCTGTGGCAGATATTTAACCAGCAGATTCAGTGCATCGCTGGTGTTGATACCCATCCGCGCAGCCAGCTGTTCAATGGCCTCAGAGTTAATCATCTTCTGCACCAGATCGCTGCTCAGGGCAACGTTCTGCTGATCGCCCAGCCAGGAGTTAACCACCTCACTGTACTCGCCGCTCTGGAGGTGGCTCACGATAGTGTGTAAACCGCCTTGCTGCTCCACCCACTCCAGCACACCTTTCACTTCCTGACTGGTCTGAGTATTCAGGCCGCACATCGCCAGCACCGTTTCCAGTAAACTCATTTTATTTCCCCTGAATAGTAAGCGCTTAAGACTGTTTACATGCTCTGATTTTATGAATAACAAATAACACAATAATTGAACCCAGGGTTGCAATCGCAATGCTGTAAATATTGAAACCACTGACCTTGCCAAAGCCCAGAGCCGTACTGGCGACACCGCCAATCAGCGCGCCGATAATACCCAGAATCATGGTCATGAAAATGCCCATATGTTCTTTACCTGGCATAATACATCTGGCGATAATACCGGCGAGCAAACCAAATACAACCCATGACATTATACCCATCAATTAACATCCTTCTTTTTATATAAATTACTGCACGTTTAGCAGTGGTTTAATCCACGAAATAAAAGCAGGTGTATCGTACGCCGCGCAGTATTTGTCTGGCAATCCTGTTTTTTTAATTAAACTAAACGTATCGGAAACGATAGGGGAGTAATTATGAGCATTCTGGATAATATTAAAAATATTGGCGATGAGTTGTTACATAGCGTTGATAAAAATGTTGAGAATAAGACCGATGCCTCAGCAGCAAGTGATCGCACTTATACCGTTAAATCGGGTGACACGCTCAGCGCAATCGCTAAGCAGTTTTATAATGACGCATCAAAATATATAAAAATCTTTGAGGCGAATAAAAACATCCTCAGCAACCCGGATAATATTGCGCCGGGTCAGGTACTGACTATTCCCGAGTAATCGTTAGCCGAGGAGACAAGCCAGTCAGAGCAGGGATTACCCGGCTGGTTTTTTGCAGTTATAGCCGCCGGACTCATCAGGAATATGCAGGTAACCGCAGGCGGGTCCGGATGGATAATCAGAAAGGAGGAGAAAATTGGCAATACTGAAAAGCAAAAAGCCCGCTCAGGTTTCCCTGAGCGGGCTTTTCTAATTCTGGCTCCTCTGACTGGACTCGAACCAGTGACATACGGATTAACAGTCCGCCGTTCTACCGACTGAACTACAGAGGAATCGTTTGAACGAGGCGAATATTAGCGGCGTCGCACTGAGGTGTCAACAGCAAAAAATACATTATCATTCAACTGGCTAGCTTTAGCGCAATGCGATCGGGATTTAAGCAGTTTGAGCAGTGTCAGAAGCCATCCTGCTCAGGGGATCCTGCTGGTAAAACTGGCGCAGATGCTGATACATGGCGGGAAAGCGTTCGGCCAGCAGAACCGGAGCCGTAAAGAAATATTCAGAGAGTACGGCGAAGCACTCCGCCGGATCGCTGGCCGCGTAGGGATCGATAGTCGCAGCCTGTTCGCCTGTCAGTTCCACTTCACTTTCAATCTCTGCCATCGCGGCTCGCAAATCCTTTTCCCACTGGGCTACGTCACGCAGCGGCATGACCGGAACGCCGCTGGTATAACCGCTGCCGCGCGCATCCAGTTTGTGGGCCACCTCATGGATCACCAGATTAAAGCCGGAGAGATCGAAAGAGTCCTGAATATCAAGCCAGTTGAGGACGACCGGTCCCTGGGTCCAGCTCTGTCCGGCGTGAACGGCAGGCGCGCTGTGAACCAGCCCATCTTCATCCTGCCACTGATCGTCAACCTCAAACGGTTCGGGATAGATCAGCACCTCATGAAAACCGTCCAGCCACTCCAGACCCAGCTTCAGCACCGGCAGAGAGAAGAGCAGGGCGATCCGCACGCTGCGCAGTTCATCCAGCTGAACGCCCCCGAGAGGCACCAGTTTTTTCTGTTGCAGAAAGCGCTTTGCCAGCTCCACCAGCGCCTGCTGTTCAGACTCATCCAGCGGGCTGAAGACAGGCTGTGACAGCGCCTGTTGCCACGGCAGTGCCGCCAGCATGGTGTCGTTATGCGTTTTCCAGGGCCATTTAAACATCGCAACTCCTGCACAGAACCGGGCTATGTCATTATCCTGACGCGGCAGACATAAAAATGCCAGCATCGAATGCTGGCATCTTCTGTCTGACTTCAGGGCTGAAGGCTGTCTATTCAACCCGTTAGCGCGGCCGTTGTCTGTGATTCAACCCGCAAAGCGCAGGGTTGAGGCATTACCTGCGTTCAACGCGCTGAAATTCAATAACCCAGACCCAGGGATTCACTTCCCAGCTGGTCGCGCCGTACTGTTTTTCCCAGGCTTTGCGATACGCCTCTTTAGGTGACTCAGAATTAACGTTCATGGTGAAGAAGTTATTAAGGAAGTGCGAGTCGGTCTGTACGCCCTCCGCCATAATGTCATCCTCACTGATATCCTGAATCTTTTCCGCACGTACGCCGGTAATTTCGAGGTTGATACGACTGGCCCAGCGCGGCATGTGGATGGCGGTCTGCCAGCCAAACTCCTCAGCTTCCGGGGTGCTCATCGCATGCTGACCCAGCTCATTACTGTCGGCACGATACTGGCAATATTCCGGCAGGCGAAACGGCGTCGGGTCACGTTCATATTCGGCCAGATCGCTTTCTGGCACCATCGGGCCGCGCCAGGTTTCACGTACCCAGAGGATGTCGCCCGATTTGCCGTAGGGACACTGATAGCTGATGTCGGTCATCGACATCATCTTGTAGCCATGCAGATGGTTAGCACTCACGTCGAAAGCATGAACGCCTTCGTGATGATCCTGTCCCGGCCCGAAAGCCTGAGTTTTCATAATGCGCCGGGTTTGTGTTTGCTGGCCAACCAACAGGGCACGAACACGCTGTTCGGAAAAAAGAATCGGCCGTTCTTTCATGGATTACCTCTTTTTATTAGTAGAACCCGGTTACTGCTGTAAACGTCCATTTGCTTCACATCTGAGAGTTATCATAAAAGCTTTAAATCATTTTGCTTAATAATTTGTCGCCTGACAGTCACTTTAAAATTGTCACGTTGGGTGTTAAAAACCAGCAAAATGCAAAAAGCGCACCAAAGCTTATCACGCAATCAGCAGAACGCGACGAACAGCCCGGATACAGTACGTTATAACAATAAAAATAGGAACCTTTTCAGACTTTTTCACCTGCTGTTGCCCACACTTTTACAATTAATTGCGTGACAAAAAAATGCTAAGCACGGCCAGTTTAACTGGTTCAGAATGAATCAAACATTACTGCTGTTAAACTAATTTTCTTAGCAGCAATTCACTGAGGAAAGGCTGAAAACCGCCGAAATTGCGGTATTTATGTAACATAGGTGCTATACAGATGATCCAGATCTCATTTTTCTGCCCGAAATCGCTGGCAGCGCCGCTCTTTTCAACAGCACTGTAAAAAAAGTGTCATTAGCCAGTCGCTATGATGGCTTGCCGTTTGCGCACTGATCACGACAGTGAATCGGCTGTCGATCACTACAGGGAGATAGATTATGTCACTTACACTCTGGCAATCCCGCTATGAAAGCTGGTTTCAGGCGAACTGGATCCACGATGACGGCGCGCACGATATCGCCCATCTGCGACGCGTCTGGATGAGCGCGCAGCGAATCATGACCGGCACGAAGGCGGACCCGCTGGTGGTGCTCACCGCCTGCTATTTTCATGATGTAGTGAATCTTCCCAAGAATCATCCGGAACGGCATCTCGCTTCTACTTATGCCGCGACGGAAACGCAGCGCATTCTGCAGCAGGATTTTCTCGACTTCCCGGCAGAAAAGATTGAAGCCGTGATGCATGCCGTTAAAACCCACAGTTTCAGCGCCGGTATCCCGCCAGAGACGCTCGAAGCCAGAATCGTGCAGGATGCAGACCGGCTGGAGTCGCTGGGCGCAATCGGACTGGCGCGGGTCTTTTACACGGCCGGTGCACTGAATCGCCCGTTATTCGACAGTCAGGATCCGCTGGGTAAAGATCGCGAGCTGAATGATGTTAAGTGGACGCTGGACCATTTCCAGAAGAAGCTGCTGCGTCTGCCGGAAACCATGCATACCGAAACCGGCCGCATGCTGGCTGAGCATAACGCCGATTTCCTGGTGCGCTACATGGCGAAGCTTTATGCCGAGCTTCAGGGCAATCTGGTGGGGATGGATGAGGGCGTACTGCGGGATTTCACCCCATTGAAAACCGAATATTAAATTTTTATGACAGTATGTTAATCGAAACGGTCATCCGGTAGCGTGTGAGCAATAACAAAAAGGAGCTGCCCGATGACCGAAACTGTTAATTTAACGATTAAAATTGATCCCGAGCTGAAAGAAACGATTAAACAGCTGGCGCTGGAAAACCAGATTTCAATGAGCCAGGAAATTGTGCAGCGTTTGCAGGCCAGTCTGGAAACGCATCCGCATCCGGCCATTGATAATCAGGACATCACTGAAGAGGGCGCCGATGAAACGGGTGCCGCTGACGTGAAAACCGATGGACTGAGCGCCAGCGAGTTGAAACAGATTCGCCTGCTGCTGAAGAAGCAGAGCAAGAAGAAGAAATAAAACAGAAACCCGTCGCAAGACGGGTTTTTTAATTCCTTCGTGGGTTAAATCCGTTAAATCTGTCCGCAACGCAATAATTCAACGCGCAGGGAACAGGGTCAGAAGAGGAAAGCGTCCCGCGCCATGGACGGCGCGGGCCGAGCAGTCATGGATGACAGTTTTTGCGTCTTTCCGATCTGACCCTGTTCCCTGAGCTGGCGCAATCTCACAGCTAATCTGGACGGGATTACGACTTCAATTGACGAATATGCGGCAGCAGCAGCTGGGCGACCGCTGCGAATACCGGCACGACCACCGAGTTACCAAACTGCTTATAGGCCTGGGTATCTGAGACCGGAATGCGGAACGGCTCGCGGCCCGGCACATCAAAGCCCATCAGGCGTGCGCATTCGCGCGGAGAAAGACGACGCGGACGCCGTGCCATATTATCCGCATCCTGAAACTCCGCTTCACCCAGCGCGCTGTCCCAGCCGCGGTCGATCAGAATCTCTGAGCCATCTTTGTAGTAGCGTGCTGACAGCGTCCGCACGCAGCAGTCAGGATTACGCGGATCGTTAAGGCCAAAACCAAAGCCGTTGCCTTTTGCTTTATGCTTTTTCGCATACTGGTAGAGGTAGCGCCACAGCACCGGCGACAGAATATATTTGTCGTCGGGCGCCTTTTCCAGCAGGCTCTGCAGGCTGGGCACCTGCGCTGGATAGAAACGACGGATATCGCGTAGCGTAAAATCCTGCTTTTTCAGGTCACGGCGAATCCCCACCAGCACAATACGTTCGCGATGCTGGGGCAGGAAGTGGCGCGCATCGATCACTTTGGCATCCGGACTGCCGGCTCCGGCATCGGCCACGTCATAGCCCAGCTCATCCAGCGTCTCCATGATAATGGCGAAGGTACGGCCCTTATCGTGGCTCTTGAGGTTTTTCACATTCTCCAGCACAAAAAACGGTGGTTTCTTGGCGGCCAGAATGCGCGCAACATCGAAAAACAGCGTGCCCTGCACCTGACATTCAAACCCGTGGGCGCGGCCCAGCGCATTTTTCTTGCTGACACCCGCCAGCGAAAAGGGCTGGCAGGGAAAACCGGCCAGCAGCACCTGATGATCGGGGATTGCCGCATCGAGCGCGCGGTATATCTCTTCGTCGTCAGTCAGACCTTCCGGCTGGGTCACCTGCCGGATATCGGTATTGAAGTGATGCTCCAGCGGATCGCTGTAGTGATTGGCTTTATAAGTGCGAACCGCCTCTTTATTCCATTCACTGGTAAAGACGCACTTGCCGCCGATTGCCTCGAATCCTTTACGGATGCCGCCAATGCCGGCAAAGAGATCGATAAAACGAAACTCAGGATTATCATAGTGGGCGGGCCGGGACGGCAGCAGACTCTGCAACAGCGACAGCTCCGCCTCACACAGTGGCGGCAGGGCGCTTTTACCCTGACGGATCCGGTTCAGCAGGGCCGGTGTCCAGCAGGAAAATCCCGCCTGCTGCAGTCGGGCCGTGAGATCACGAACCGAATAGATGTCCAGCACCTGTCCAAAGAGTTCAGACGCATCAGCAGATGAAAGTGCAGCAGAGAGTGGTTCAGCGAGGGCGGCGGGATGCATGCGTTTTTCCTTAACAGTAAGCAGCCTATGCTAACACTCCAGAGGCTGCGAGGAAATTGCCGGGATGTGCCCTGTGACAGACCGCCGGAAACTTCTGTTTTTGCGGCGTAATCTCCGAAGTCGCCCGGCAGCGGCTTTCGCTTTTCGTGGCGCAGGCTAAAGTTACAGAACCAGCAAAAAAGGAGAAGTTATGGCTGATGTTCACTCCAGCGAAACACGCAGTAAAAATATGCGTGCCATTCGCGCTCAGGATACGGCCATTGAGCAACGTATTGCGCTGTTACTGAAAGATCGGGGATTCAGCTTTCGCGTGCAGGATAAAAACCTGCCGGGACGACCTGATTTTGTCCTGACCGAACAGCAGGCGATTATTTTTGTTCATGGCTGCTTCTGGCATCGTCATCACTGCTATCTGTTTAAGCTGCCGGCGACGCGCACGGAATTCTGGACCGGAAAAATCAACAGCAATGTTGAACGTGACCGGCGTTATGTGCGCCAGCTGCAGGAAAGCGGCTGGAAAGTGCTGATCATCTGGGAATGTGCGCTGCGTGGCAAACTGCGCCTGGCGGATCAGGATCTGCTGGAACGGCTGGAGGAGTGGTTGCTGGCAATGTCGGAGAGTGCCGAGATCGACCATCAGGGCATTCATCATTACAACGCGGATTGCTAATCAGGACCATAATTGGTTAGATCTGCGCTTTCTCCGTGGCCAGGAGCCTGACATGAGCAGCATAAAACTGACGGTTAAACGCCTTTACCAGATTCGTGACGAGCGGATGGTGAACACTAAAGCCACTGCGCGGGTCTATTGCGGCGACAGGCTTATCGCTACGGAGGAGATCACCGGCATGACCGAAAGCCCGGTCAGCAAATACCTGCATGCTGAAGGCGCAGAAGGTGATGTGGTGCGGGTGGAGTGGGATTGTGAGGGCATCGCTGAGATGACCGTAACGGAAATTGAGCGCTGCCCATGTTGTCAACATAACGAACCAGATTAAGGATAAGATTTTGGCGGGCACCAGTTTACTGACTTTACTTGATGATATTGCAACACTTCTGGACGATATTTCCGTCATGGGAAAAGTGGCGGCGAAAAAGACCGCTGGCGTACTGGGCGATGATTTGTCGCTGAATGCACAGCAGGTTACCGGCGTAAAAGCCAACCGTGAGTTGCCCGTGGTCTGGGGCGTGGCGAAAGGATCGTTTCTCAACAAACTCATTCTGGTGCCGCTGGCGCTGATTATTTCTGCGTTTGCGCCCTGGCTGATCACGCCATTGCTGATGCTGGGCGGTGCCTATCTCTGCTATGAAGGCGTGGAAAAGGTGATGCACAGTCTGCAGCACGACAAGCAGAGCAAATCACCGGAAGCACGTCAGCAGCGGCTGGATTCGCTGGCGAATCAGAACGCGGCAGAGTATGAGAAAAAGAAAATAAAAGGTGCGGTGCGCACTGATTTCATCCTCTCGGCAGAAATTGTCGCGATTACGCTGGGGATTGTCTCGGAAGCGCCGCTGCTCAACCAGGTGATCATCCTGGCGGGCATCGCCATTCTGGTCACCATTGGCGTCTACGGCATCGTAGCGGGCATCGTAAAAATTGATGATCTTGGCTTCTGGCTGCGTGAGAAACCGTCGCGCGTTGCGCAGGGTATTGGCAGCGTGCTGCTGGCCGCCGCGCCCTGGCTGATGAAGATTCTCTCGGTGGTCGGCACCCTGGCGATGTTCCTGGTCGGCGGCGGTATCGTGGTGCATGGCATTGCGCCGCTGCATCATCTGATTGAGGAAGTCAGCGGCGGATTCAGCGGCTGGATCGCGATGCTGCTTAGCAACGGCGCAAACCTGGTGCTGGGCTTTATCATTGGGTCGATCGTGCTGTTAGTGGTCAACCTTATTGCCAGAGTGCGCGGAAAATCGGTATAAAGCGCACTGTGATTTACGGTCAGGAGAATGACGATGAACGACGACATGTTTGAATTTGATATCGACGCACAGCTTGAGCAGGCTGAAGCGAAAGCAGAGAAAAAAGCCAGCGAAGTGCCGGATGATCTCGGTGACGAAGCCGATTGCGAAGGCTGTAAAATCTGACGTCAGCGTCAACACTTCATCAAAGCGGATAAGTTTTATCCGCTTTTTTTATTTTCCGCATATCCAGCTGCTTAATTCTGAATTTGCCCGTTTTTTGCGTGCCTTAACAGGCAAGGGTCGGCTTTGCCTGCTATAAAGAAAATAGTCACTCAGGTTAATAACACGCATGAAAGGAGCGCCCCATGGTTTTCGCAATCAGTGAAGAAGTGCAGCACAAGGAAGAAGGTCACACGATGGTGGTGACCGGCTACGCCAGTGGCATGGTGGAATGCCGCTGGTATGACGGCTATGCCGTGCGCAGCGAGGCTTTTCGCAGTGATGAACTTTGCGCGCTGAATCCTGCGCAACAACTGGCAAGCTGAGAGCCTCAGGCCTGAGGGTCAGAGACCCGACAGACCCGGTTTCTGACTGCCTGAGGCCCGGCACACTCCCTGTGCCGCCCTGTGCCGCCCTGTTTCAGACGTTACCGTCATTATCCTCTTCAACCGCCTGATAGATGCGCTGCAATACATCCGGGAACGCCGACTGAACCCGGCTCCAGCTGGGTATAAACGGCTTATCGTTAGGACGTTCAATAAACGCCTGTCCCGCTTCCAGAATCGACTGAGTAAACATCTCTACCGCGGCCTCTTCGACGTGCTGATCAAACTTCAGTCCGTTCATTGCCGCCTCGTGGTTATAGGTCTCCATCATATCCAGCGCATTACGGTAATAGGTTGCCTTCAGCACCCGGAATGAATCGCTGGTCAGCGGCACACCCATGGTCGCGAGCTTACGCAGCAGGGACTGGACGATATCGCTGCTCATGCGCTTCAGGCCGCCGGTGCCATCATCTTCGGCCAGCGGCTGATGCTTGTGATCGTAGTTATCGGCTATCTCAACCTGGCACGACTGGCGGGTGGTGTAGTTACGGTAAATCTCCGACAGCACGCCAATCTCCAGACCCCAGTCGCCAGGAATTTTGATGCCGTTCAGCACATGCGTTCGCATGGCGAACTCGCCGGAGAGCGGATAGCGGAAGCTTGTCAGGTAATCCAGGTATTCCGAATGACCATAGACTTTCTGCAATGAGCGCAGCAGCGGCCCGACCAGCAGACGTCCGACGCGGCCGTTAAGCTTGCCATCCGCGACGCGCGCATAGAAGCCCTTACAGAACTCATACTGAAACGCCGGGTTAGCCAGCGGATAGAGCAGGCGCGCCAGCATGCCGCGCTCATAGGTCACGATATCGCAGTCATGCAGCGCCACGCAGCTGGTGCGGTCCGACGCCAGCGTATAGCCGGTGCAGAACCAGACGTTGCGCCCTTTGCCGGGATTAGTGGGCGACAGACCCTCTTTATCCAGTTCTGCATCAATGGCTTTCAGACGCGGGCCGTCGTTCCACAGAATGCGATGCCGTTGCGGCAGGCGGGAGAAGAACTCGCGGGCAAACAGGAACTGGTCGCGGTCGGCCCGATCCAGACCAATCACGATCTCATCCAGATAGGGCACTTTCGCCAGCTCATCGACGATTTTCGTCAGCGCCGGGCCTTCAAGTTCAGAAAACAGCGATGGCAGGATCAGCCCCATTTTGCGTTTGCGGGCAAAGCGAACCATCTCTTTTTCCAGCGACTCCACGCTACGGTGGGTAAGGTTGTGGAAGTTGGTGATTACGCCATTCTGATAAAAGTCACTCATCGCATCATCCTTTTAATGCCCGTGGGCAGCTTATTGAGGTTGAGTCAAAAAATAGTCCAGTCCTTCACGCCAGCCTTCGGGGCCATGGTGAGCGGTGTGATAGACCTGCTGCTGATCGGTCCGGCTGAGTGTTACCGGTGTTTTACTGTAGCCCTTAATCACTACGGCATAATCTACTGCATCCAGCATCGGCGCATCATTCGGCCCGTCACCGAGGCCAATTGTGATGGGCGCTTCACCGGGAGAATGGTCCAGCAGCCAGCGCAGCGCTTCGCCTTTGCCGCAGCCTGCTGGCATCACATGCCAGAAACGGCCGCCCTGCGTCAGTGCCAGCCCTTCAGCACCCAGTACATCCTGAAAGCTATCGAAAGCCTCGTCACTGTCGCGCCAGACAATCACTTCAGACGCGTCGCGCTGGCGTGACAGCGCGGCATCTGCCTCACTCAGTCCGGTCATTGAGGCCACTTCCGGATCGGAGAAATCATGAAAGCCGGTAAAACGGTAGGCTGTTTTCAATGCGGCCAGCCGCTGGCAGAGTGCGTCATAGGTCAGTGTATTATCAGGCAGACGGATACGCTGCTGATCCTGCGTCTGGACCACGGCACCGTTTTCGGCAATAAAGGGTGAACCACTGATCCCCAGTTTTTTTTGCAGCGGAATGACTTCGGCGGCTGTCTTACTGGAACAGATCACCAGCGGAACCTCGTGCTGTTTCAGCGTGGTAAGCCACTCCGTGGCCGCATCCCAGCGATAGGTATGGTGGTCGAGTAGGGAACCATCGAGATCGGTAATAATCATTAACGGCTGTTGAAGATCGGGCATTAACAGGCTCCTTTCATCACGTTCGCGGCTAAAGCAGCGATTTTTCAATATTATAGTTGAATATGGCTCACACTTTTTTTCCTGCCACGCTGAGTGAAAATCCAGGATAAATCTTAAAAAAGAAAGGGGGGAAAGCGAGGGATGCAGGAAGTGTGCGGGCGCTAAGTCACTGGCAGGCGCGGTGTTTTCGGTAACTATTGCCCCATAACGACCCGGTTCGTTGCAGAAACGTGCATATCTGATACTTGTTTTGGTGACGCGTTCGCGTAATCTGCAGAGGTGTTAAGAATTCCCTGGTGTAACGAATTGAATTTTTACCCGGCCTTCCCGCCGGGTATTTTTTTGAAATCGATTTCAGCGGTTAGCTTCATAGGCGCGATAGTCACAGATGTCGATTTCAAACGCTTCTGCCAGTTCGGTATACGAGTGAAAAATCTGGCCTTCAACTTCAAGCCGTGGCATCTGGCCCTGCTCCATATATTCCCGTATCTCTCCTGACGTTTTCGCCTGAATCGCCGCCAGTAAACCCTCAACATCTACCTTCAGATCGGACGCCGGCATATCGGTGTGCTGCTTTTCGTCTGTCATTTTCTGACTCCTGAGAGCAAACAGAATAATCAGTATAGAACGCCGGGCAGAAAGAGGAGATCGGGCAGATCGCAGGCGAAAAAAAGCCCGCGCTGCGCGGGCAAAATCCTTGTTACTTTAGGTTGTGGCTGCACCTATGGGGGTGGTGCAGTAGAGGGAGTGTAAAGGCCAGGCGCGTATGAAGTCTTGCGGTGAAATGTTAAGAAATTGCAAAAATGGTCCTTACTCAGATTTACCTGACTTTGCCCCTGAACAGAGCAGATTCAGCTATAGTTGATGATAAAGCTGATTTTTTTCAATACCTAAAGGAATGGTTATGGACATCTTGAGAATTATTATCGCAATTCTGCTGCCACCGCTGGGCGTATTCATGCAGGTCGGTTTTGGTGGTGCTTTCTGGCTGAATATTCTGCTGACGATCTGTGGTTATATCCCTGGTATCGTTCATGCCGTCTGGGTCATTGCCCGTCGCTAACGCGCTGCATCGCGCCGGTTCTTCGTTTAGACTGTACGCAGTAAATAATCAGGAGAACCGAAATGAAGGTAAATGACCGCGTCAGCGTCAAAACCGATGGCGGCCCGCGTCGCGTTGGCACCATTCTGGCTGTGGAGCCGTTTAACGAAGGCACTATGTTTCTGGTCGCGCTGGAAGACTATCCACTCGGCATCTGGTTTTTTAATGAAACGCAGCAGCCGGATGGCATTTTCGTCGAGCCTTACCACGACGCCTGAGCCTGACGTGCATAAAAAAGCCCCGTTACGTATAGCGTAACGGGGCTTTTTGCATTCAGCGCCGCTGCCGTTGATGACAGTCGCTGATGCTTACCAGCATGGCGTCAGAAGGTTTCCCAGTTATCACTACCGGTGGCCAGCGCCGGACGCGGTGTCAGAGCGGGTGTTCTGGCTGGTGAAGTGACGCGCGCGGCCACACTTTTCGTGGCAGGCGAATCCTGCAGACGGAATGCCGCCACCGCCTGTGTCAGTTTGCCCGCCTGATCTTCCAGCGAGGCCGCTGCCGCAGAGGCTTCTTCCACCAGTGAGGCGTTCTGCTGAGTGACGTTGTCCATCTCAGTGACCGCCTGGCTCACCTGCTGAATACCCCGGCTCTGTTCGTCCGATGCCGCTGCGATCTCCGACATGATATCGGTGACGCGACGTACCGCCTCGACAATCTCACCCATAGTGCTGCCCGCTGCGCCAACCTGATGCGACCCGTCATTAATCAGCGTAACCGACTCAGCAATCAGGGATTCAATCTCTTTAGCCGCCTGCGCACTGCGCTGGGCCAGATTGCGCACTTCGCTTGCTACCACCGCAAAGCCGCGACCCTGTTCTCCGGCACGCGCAGCTTCAACCGCTGCGTTCAGCGCCAGGATGTTGGTCTGGAACGCGATACTGTTAATGACGTTGGTAATCTCAGCGATTTTCTTCGAGCTGCCGGAAATGTTGGTCATGGTTTTCACCACGCTATTAACCAGATCACCCCCGCTGCGCGCTTTGCCAGAGGCATCCGCGGCCAGCTGGCTGGCGTGATGGGCATTCTCGGCGTTTTGTTTAACCGTGGCGGTGAGCTGTTCCATGCTGGCAGCGGTTTGTTCCAGTGCTGCCGCCTGCTGCTCGGTGCGTGAAGAGAGATCGGTGTTACCGGCGGAGATTTCGCTGGAGCCCTGATAAATCGCGACGGCACCCTCACGAACTGTTCCGACGGTGGTCACCAGCGCCTGCTGCATCAGTTGCAGATTGTGGATCAATGTACCAATCTCACTGCGGCCAAAGGGCAGGGGAGCAGAGGTCAGATCACCCTGTGCAATGCGTTCAATGCGCAGCACAGACTGACGCAGCGGGTTAATCACTACACGGCGCAGGAAGACGAAGGTCATCAGGACCAGCACCAGTGCGGCACTAAACGCCACAGCCATCGAGATAAAACCGATGCGCGACTGACGATCGGCTTCTGCGGTAATCGCACTGGCGCGGTCAGTACGGATTTTGATCGCCTTCAGTAACACCGCGTTATAGTCATCATCCAGCTTGCGGGTAACGTCCGTCTCCTGGGCGATAATGCCCTCAAAGCTGCCCTGTTTACCGGCGTTGATCATCGGTATCAGGCCTTTATTGATGTAATCGTTGAAGCGTGCCTGCAGCGTGGTATCCAGTTCCATGTCAGCGGGGGTCTTCACTTCACGTGCCTGATAGACAGCAAAGCCGTCTTTAGCCTGCTGAATACGTTTTTCAGCCGCCGCCACGTTGGCGCGAAATTCGTCCATGTCACCAATACGCGCGGCGGCACCGGCCTGAATAATGGTCAGGCGTGCTGTACGCAGATGGTTAGAACTGTTAGCGAGGCCCATACGAACCTGAATTTCGTTCGTGGCATCATCGAGGGAGTGGTTGCTTGAAATCAGAAAGTAACTGGCGACACCAATACAGAGTGCGAACAGCAGCAAAATGCCGCCGAAGATCAGGCTAAACAGCGGTACCAGGCGGAGATTCTGCCAGATGCCAGCGCTTTTCTGTCCATCATTATCTAATGCAGTGTTCATATCCTTGCTCTCTTAAGGCTGTTGTTATAAGGCTTAACATCGGCAAAAGAGCGTAAAGGCTTAGCGGCAAGAGTGAGACCTGGCTCCCAATTCAGCGCAAAAAAAACCGGCCATTAAGGCCGGTTCTTCAGGTCTGACGATCAGCGAATATTAACGTAAATACCCGAGGTCACATTATCGGTTAAACGCACCACATGATAAATAACCTGTTTATTATGGGTTTTGATTTTGCGTTTAATATTACCTTTGTGTGACGATACCGTTTTGGCCTTAATTTGCATTTTATCTGAGATCTGAATGGTGTCATGACCTGACATCCACATCTTCAGCATGTTTGACTCAGTCTGGCTCAGCGTCAGCGGGTGAACATCCATGCCCGAAGAGATGCGCGCAGACTGGTTAAGCTTCTTCTGCAAATAGGTGCTGAGTAAGGAATCCAGGGTCGATGTCTTCATCGATTTTGATGTAATAATCAGGTTCTTACGAACGTAGAGATATTCCTCAAAATGGATATTACTAATCGCCATGAATATAAAGAACAGCGTATCAGGATGCTGCGTAATAATACTGCGGATACGTTCACTGGAATCTGACTCATGAATGAAACAATCTTCATTAATAAAGACGACACCAGGATTTAATTGCTCACATTTTTGCTGTAGTTGCTCAATATCGGAGACAGAAGAGATATTTTTCTTCTTAACTCCTTTTGAAGACATGTAGTCTGATAATCCCAGGCGTGTGTAGTTGCAGGAATCCATAATAATAGTTGGCATAATAGCGACCCTCACCAATTTGTTATCCGTTTAAATCAACGATGAATACGCGTTGCGGTACGAGAGAGATTTCTTAGGTACTTTTTTATTCTGCTCGTGCAGTGTGGCAACAGGCAAACGCCCGTAAAAGTCTTCATCCCTGACCCGTTCTGCAAAAAATTTGTGCTGCCATGACATCACACATTCTCCGGCAATGGCGGGGAATGCCAGTGAAGTGCCGGAGATTCAGTAAAGCGCATTTTTTGAGACCTGTGTCACTATCCCTGAAAACAGGAAGTTTTCTGATAGGACAATTCTCAAAAACATTTGTTTTACGAAAGTGTGATGTCTCAGCGTGCGATGACAATGCCGGAAAAAACATTTTTTAACAAGAAAAATCACTTAAAGTTTTTTTTCTTTTAAATTCAGTGCATTGCCGGTTTTGCCTGCACATTCACAGTCTGACAGCTTCTGTGAACCACCCAACTAAAATACGCGAAGCCCGGTTTAATAAGAATTATTTTCAGACTCTCAGCACATTTATCAGAATTTCCTTAGTTGCATTCTGGAAAACATGGTTCGGAAAATGCACGGATGGTTTTGTGATACTTAAGTGTCGCTGAGCGAAGGTAGTTAGAAACTTAATGTTCAGGGGCGGGATAGTTCTGTCAGAAACAGGGCGAGTAAATCAAATATTTCACTGAACAAATGCTCACAGAACGGGGCCAGCAGGGGCATCAGCAGGCTGATGGTTAAAATTCCGACTGATAAGGTAATCGGGAAGCCAATTGCGAAGATTGATAACTGTGGTGAAACACGGTTTAACAAACCCAGTACCAGATTTACCATGAGTAACAAAACGATTAAGGGCAGCGCTAACATCATGCCATTAAGGAAAATTAATCCGCCGGATTTCACCAGCGCCATAAATGCGTTCGCATTTAGCGGGTGACCGCCAATCGGCAGCGTATGAAAACTGTCCGCCAGCAGTGAGATCAGCCAAAGATGTCCGTTAAAGGTCAGGAACAGCAGCATGGCCAGCATGTCGAGAAAACGGGCCAGCACCGGCATGTTAAGACGGCTGCCAGGGTCAAAAAAGGTGGCGAACGAAATGCCCATCTGCAAACCAATGACTTCCCCGGCAAGGCGCACAGCCGCAAACGCAAACTGCATGGTAAAGCCCAGTGCGATACCAATCAGCATCTGCTGGATCAGCAGCCAGAATCCGGCAGGAGAAAACAGGGTCACATTGACAGCAGGTAACAGCGGCATCAGCAGCCAGGTGATCATCACGGCCAGTCCGATTTTGACACGTTTGCTGACGGATCGTTCATTGAGGATGGGTGCGGTGGCGAACAACGCCATGATACGCACCAGTGGCCAGAAGAACTGGCTGACCCACTGAACCAGCTGGCTGCTGTCGAGAGTAATCATCAGCCGATGATATAAGGCAGGTTGGTAAAGACGGTGCGGATATAGTCCAGCAGCAGATTCAGCATCCACGGGCCGGCAATGATACCGGTGGTCGCAACCGCCAGGATCTTAGGAATAAAGGATAAGGTCTGTTCGTTGACCTGGGTCGCGGCCTGGATCAGGCTAATCAGCAGACCGCTGACCAGGGCTGCCAGCAGCAGCGGGGCGGCCAGCATCAGGGCGACGCGCATCGCTTCCTGTCCCATTACCATTACTGATTCGGGTGTCATGTCGTGCTCCGGTAAGAAAAGGGGGATCAGGAGTAGAAGCTTTGCGCCAGTGAACCGACCAGCAGTTGCCAGCCATCGACCAGAACAAACAGCATCAGTTTAAACGGCAGCGCAATGGACGCTGGCGGAACCATCATCATCCCCAGCGCCATCAGCACGCTGGCGACCACCAGGTCGATGATCAGGAACGGGATAAACACGGTAAAGCCAATCTGGAACGCGGTCTTCAGCTCGCTGGTCACATAGGCGGGCAGCAGAATACGCATGGGCACCGCTTCAGGACCGGCAATTGGCGCGGTATTTGCCAGACGGGCAAACAGGGCTAAATCCGCTTCACGGGTCTGACGCAGCATAAACTCGCGCAGCGGCTGGGCACCTTTATCAATCGCCACATCCATGCTGATCTTGTCCTGGCTGAACGGCAGATAGGCATCCTGATAAATTTTGTCGAAGGTCGGCGCCATAATAAAGAAAGTCAGAAACAGCGACAGACCGAGCAGCACCTGGTTAGGCGGTGCCGAAGGCGTGCCCAGGGCATTTCGCAGCAGGCCAAACACAATGATGATACGGGTGAAGCTGGTCATCATCAGCAGCACGGCCGGAATAAAGGTCAGCGCAGTGATAAAGACCAGTGTCTGAACCGGCAGTGACCAGCTCTGACCGCCGTTAGGCAGCGAGTGACTCACCAGGCCCGGCAGCTGGGCATGGGCAACCGGTGCCAGTAGCAGCAGTGGCAATAAAGGAAGCAGTCGACGCATCATTGTGGTTTTCCGGGACGTTTAACCAGATTCTGTAACAGCTGACGAAAATCCTGTGGCGCACGGTCAGATGGCGTCACAGCGACCGGCTCACCCGGCGGCAGCGTATGCAGATGAGTAATCTGCTGGGCAGTGACGCCCAGCACCAGACGCGCATCAGCAGTATCGATAATCACCACCCGCTCACGCTGGCCCACTGAGACGCTGGCCGTGAGTTTCAGCTCCTGACCGCTGACCTTTTTCGGCGCAAAGCCGGCACGGCGTGCCAGCCAGGCGCAGGCCAGAATCAATAAAATAATCACTGCTAACACGCTGCTGACTTGGGCCAGCATTGAACCGGTCGAAATCGCCTGTGCGTGCGGTGCAGCCGGTTGCAGCGTTTGATTCTGGCTATTCATAATGTGACTCTTAGCGACTCAGGCGACGCATACGTTCAGACGGGGTGATGATGTCAGTGATACGAACGCCATATTTGTCGTTCACAACCACCACTTCACCCTGTGCAATCAGGTAACCGTTGATCAGGATATCCAGCGGCTCACCTGCCAGGCCATCCAGTGCGACTACCGAACCCTGCGTCAGGCGCAGCAGCTCTTTGATGGTCATCTTGGTGCGGCCCAGTTCGACGGTAAGTTTTACCGGGATATCCATAATCAGATCGATATCCTGCAGCGATCCCGCAACGTTGCCGCTGTCGAATGACTTAAAGACGTCATCGGTCTGCGGCGCACTGCTGCTGCTGCCGACCTGCTCGTTCATCGCTTCAGCCCACAGATCGTCCGCAGAGATATCGTCAGACGGTTTATTACTGTCAGTCATGGGGCTGTTCCTCGTTAAGCGAATTCAGAATCGGGTTAATCAGGTGTTCGACACGGAGCGCATATTGCCCATTCATCGTGCCATATTGGCTGGTTAATACCGGGACGCTATCGACATGGGCGATAATGCGTTCCGGCTTCTCAATCGGCAGCACATCACCGGGTTTCAGCTGCAGAATCCGTGACAGACGCAGTGACGTTTCGGCAAAGTGAGCAATCAGTTCCAGCTCAGAGTGCTGCACCTGTTTGACCAGGTTATCGCGCCAGTGGTTATCTTCCTGACGGGAGTTTTCGAGCGGTGGGTTCACCAGCAGCTCGCGCAGCGGTTCAATCATTGAAAACGGGATGCAGATATTAAACTCACCCACCAGGTTACCAATCTCCACCTGGAACGGCGTGTTAACCACGATGTCGTTCGGTGAAGTGGTGATGTTGGTGAACTTCACCTGCATCTCTGAACGTACATACTCGACGTCCAGTGGATAAATAGCCTTCCATGCGTCGCTGTAACCATCCAGCGCCAGCTTCAGCATGCGGCGGATAACGCGCTGCTCGGTATGGGTAAACTCACGGCCTTCGACTTTCGTCGGAAAACGTCCGTCACCACCAAACAGGTTGTCGACGGCGATAAACACCAGGCTGGGTGAGAACACCACCAGCGCCGTGCCGCGCAGCGGTTTCAGGTGGATCAGATTCAGGTTGGTTGGCACCGGCAGATTGCGGGCAAACTCGTGGTACGGCTGAATCTTGATCGCCCCGACGCTGATGTCCGGGCTGCGGCGCAGCAGGTTAAACAGCGTCATACGGAAACTACGGGCAAAACGCTCGTTAATAATCTCCAGCGCCTGCAAACGCTCGCGCACCACGCGGCGCTGGGTATTCGGGTCGTAAGGGCGAATATCGCCCTCCGGCCCGTTTTGTTTCTTTTCTTCTTCCGCGCTGCCACTGTCGCCGTTTAAAAGGGCGTCAATTTCAGCCTGGGAGAGAATGCTATCGCCCATTGATTCACCTCAAAATGAAGGCAGTAAACAGCACGTCGTTTACGGCCTGCGGAGGTTGACCTTTTACCAGCGGAGGTGTCAGCGCCTGTTTGATTTGTTCAACAAGCGCCTGTTTTCCTTGCTCTGTCGCCAGCGCCGCAGCACTCTGACGTGAGAGCAGCAGCAGCAGACGGCTGCGCACCTCAGGCAGATAGTCATTCATCCGACTCCGGGACTCCTCATCGGCCAGACGCAGGGTAAAGCCTACGTAAAGCACGCGGTCAGGATCGTTGTCGGGATTGACCAGGTTAACCGTAAATGTATCAAGTGCAAAAAAGACCGGAGCGGGAGGCGGTTCAACTTTCGCCACCTCAGGCTTATCGCCCTCGTGTTTATTCATCATTCGCCAGACTGCATAGCCTGCCACGCTGCAAGCGGCCAGCGTCAGAATGATCAACACTGGTATTAAGATTTTACGTTTGCTGCCTTTTGCTTTCGCGTTATCAGACATGGTGCAGTTACTTCCTGTGAATTATGGGCAAGCCTCTCGGCTCACGGGACAGATTATCCGCGTCTTAAGTCAAACCAATGGGTAGAAAAGACGCGGGTTTTACGCTTACCTTCAGCGTTTGCCGCTGTCAGGCGAAAGTGTCGACGGCGCTGTTGCCGCTAACGCGAGCCTGAAGGGCAGCGGGAACGGCGATCGGCGTAATGTCGGTGTCACTGTCCTGGGTGAGGGAGAAGCGGCCATGCTGTCCATCGCGGCGCGCCTCCTGTTGTTGCTGGAATTGCTGGCCCTGCGCGGAACTGTCACTGCTCACCTGACTCTCGCCCAGGTTGATTCCGCTCTCTGCCAGCGCGCTGCGCAGCTGCGGTATCGCGGCTTCCAGTGCCGATCTGACGTGGCTATGGCTGGAAACCAGACTAATTTGTGCCTGATCGTTATCCAGTTTCAGGCTGATCTGGATAGCGCCAAGGTCTTCCGGATGTAAACGCAACTCCGCGTTCTGCTGGCCGTTGCGGCTGAACATCACAATCTGCTGACTCAGCGCCTGCTGCCACTCGTCGCTGCCCAGCTGTGAATTCAGCATCGGGGTGGACGGGGTGCTGCTGGTCGCGGAGGCGGTCACCGGCGCGGGCAGGCTGCTGGCGCTGGCGAACGGTGTGGCGCTGATCGCGTTGTCGCTGGTGCTGGCTTTGATCGCACTCTGATCATCCTGCTTCACCATATTGCTCAGCGCCTGCTGGAAACTGCTGTCAAGCGTCAGGCCGCTGCTGGTCGTACTTTGCGCGGCGGGCTGACTCTGACTGGCAGTGCTGTTCACGGCTGGTGAGTTCTGTGTGGCACTTTTAGCGTCGTGCTTCTCATCTTTACCCGGCGCAGGGCTCTGCTGTGCGCTGTTCAACAGTTGTGTCAGCGAGGTCTGACTTTTCCGGCCGGTGTCGGTCTGGGCAATCAGCTCACCTGCTTCACTGCTGACCGGCGTCGAAGGTGTCGCTGTTGGCGTCACCGCACCCGGTAACATGGCGAACAGGGCCTGCACATTCTGCATGTCACTGGCGCTTAAGAGTGTGGCCTCCGGCTTGTCTTTATCATCGGCTGATTTTGACCCAGCTTTAGTATTTTCCGGTTTAAACAGGGCGGTCAGTTCAGCAGGATTATCCAGCGCCGCCATCAGCGCATTCAGCGGCGCCTTCGCTCGGGCGTCGTCGACAGTTTCTGCTTTTACATCAGCGGATTGTGCCGCTTTTCCCTGCTGCTTCGCCAGGCCTGCCAGCTGATTTCCCAGCGTGGTCAGAAAGTCCTTTGGCAGGGCATCAGCCCCTGCTGCAAGGTCCGTCGCGCCTGATGGTTCCGCGTCGGTTTTAGCCGCCGCTTTTATGCCAATGTGTGGCAGCGTAATCATTCGCCTCTCCTCGATGCGGCCCGTTGGGCAAATTCATCCATCCGTTTCTGATCGAGACGGTTTTCCTGTCGTAATGCATTTTCCGCTGCCCGCGTTATCAGGGTCTGATAGGCGTTCAGCCGCTGCTGTTTGTCGCGCCAGTTGATCAGCGCCTGCTCCAGTCGCTGATTCCAGTTATTCAGTTGGTTGCGATGCTGCTCAATCGCTTTTTCCAGCGTCTGAATAAACTGGTGATAGTTCGTCCAGCGGGTGCTGGCGATGCCGGACGACATGTCATCGTTAAGTTTGTTGCGATACTCGTCCTGATAATCAAGCAGCATCGTCAGCTGCTCGTTAGCGGCGTGCTGGCCGCGGCGCATATCGCCTAAATAGATGGCGGCACGTTCGAGATCCTGCTCCGCTAAGTCGCGCAGCGTATCAATGGCATTTGCAGTTTTCATTGCCGTTACCTCGCGTTAATTACTGAGACGAGCCAAACAGCGCATGCAGATGCAGGCTGGCGTCGTCATAATCGCTGCGCTCAAAGATGCCCTGTTGCAGGAAGGCTTCCATCTGCGGATAGAGCCTGATGGCTTTATCCAGCATCGGATCGCTGCCGGCGGCGTAGGCCCCGACGCTGACCAGATCGCGGTTACGCTGGAAGCTGGAGAGCAACTGCTTAAACTGGCGCACCTGCGCATAGTGGTTCTCATCGATCAGCGAGGTCATCGCACGGCTGATCGAGGCTTCGATATCAATAGCCGGATAGTGACCCGCTTCGCCAAGCCGACGCGACAGCACGATGTGACCGTCAAGGATGGCGCGCGCGGAGTCCGCGATCGGATCCTGCTGATCGTCGCCTTCGGTCAGGACGGTATAGAAGGCGGTGATCGAACCGCCGCCGTCGATGCCGTTACCGGCACGCTCAACCAGCGCAGGCAGTTTAGCGAACACGGAAGGCGGGTAGCCTTTGGTCGCCGGAGGCTCACCAATCGCCAGCGCGATCTCACGCTGCGCCATGGCGTAGCGGGTCAGTGAATCCATAATCAGCAGCACATGCTTGCCGCGATCGCGAAAATCTTCAGCGATACGGGTGGCGTAAGCGGCACCCTGCATACGCAGCAGCGGCGACACATCCGCCGGGGCAGCAATGACCACCGAACGGGCGCGGCCTTCAGCACCCAGAATGTTTTCGATAAAATCTTTAACTTCGCGGCCACGTTCGCCAATCAGACCGACCACGATAACGTCCGCTTTGGTGTAGCGCGCCATCATGCCGAGCAGCACGCTTTTCCCCACGCCTGAACCGGCAAACAGACCCATACGCTGCCCGCGACCGACCGTCAGCAGGGCATTAATGGCACGCACGCCGGTATCCAGCACGTCGGTAATCGGCGTCCGTTGCAGCGGGTTAAACGGCGGGGTGATCAGCGGTGCGCGATAGCCGGTATCCGGCGACGGCAGGCCGTCCAGCGGTCGGCCGCTACCGTCGAGCACGCGACCCAGCAGTTCCGGCCCCAGCATCAGCTGTTTGCCCGCCTGCGGGTTGTCGCCGTTCTGACGCGCATAGACCCGCGCACCCGGTAAAATGCCGTCCACTTCTTCCAGTGGCATCATCAGCAGTTTCTGACCGTTGAATCCCACCACTTCACTTTCGATTTCGCTGATGGTTTTGCCATCGTTGCGTTCGATGATGCAGGTCGCACCCAGCGGCAGCTGTAAACCGGTCGCTTCCAGCACCAGGCCGGTCGCGCGGGTCAGGCGGCCATAACGGCGCACTGGCTGCACCTGGGTAATGCGTTTTTCAAAGGCGTCGAGCGAGCCCAGCCAGCGGTTCAGACGGGTGGTCATCAGATTTCTCCCGGCGCGGCAAGGCGGCAGAGTTCCTGCCAGCGCGTTGCGACGCTGGCATCCAGATCGCCATCTTCAGCGCTGAGTTTGCAGCCGCCAGGGTGCAGGGTGCTGTCTGCGATCAGCCGCCAGCCGTGCAGGTCCAGCGTCGGACCTAAAGTCTGCTCAATACGCTGTAAGTCGTCCGGGTGAACACGCAGTTGCGGTTTGCCGCTGAACATCGGTTCCTGCTGCAGCAGACCCTGAATCTGGCGCAGCAGGGCGGTGCCATCTACCGTAGTGGCCTGCCCAATCACCGAGCGAGCCGCTTCAAGCGCCAGCTGCATCAGACGGGCAGCAATCACGCTGTCCAGTGACTCCAGTGTGTTCTGGAACTCCGTCACCAGCTGCTGCATCCGCGCCTGAAGTGGCGCCTGCTGCTGCTGGGCATCGGCCAGTCCCTGCTGAAAACCGGCGTCGTAGCCCGCTTTCTGACCTTCGGTCATACCCTGCTGATAGCCTTCGTTGTAACCCTGGCCCTGCGCCTCTTTGCGCATCTGCTGCTGCAGACGTTCGAGCTGCTGTTGCTGCTCATCCACGCCGTCTTCAGCTTCGTAAATTTCTGGCTGCAGCTCCGGTTCAGGCTCGTCAAAACGGCCTAAATCAGTAGGCTGCCACAGCTGCCAGGGGCGGGCAGAAAATGCATCAGACATAGGTTTCCTCGCCACCACCAATCACCATCTCGCCCGATTCGGCCAGGCGACGTACCACCAGCAGGATCGCTTTCTGTTCGTTCTCCACTGCGGACATACGTACAGGACCGCGGTTGGCCAGATCGTCGCGCAGGATATCGGCCGCACGGGCTGACATGTTCTTGAGGAACTTCTCGCGCAGAGGCTGTTCGGAACCTTTCAGTGCAACCAGCAGCTGCTCGGACTCCACTTCCTGCAACAGGCGCTGGATGCTGCGGTCGTCCACTTCCACCAGGTTTTCGAACAGGAACATCTCGTCGATAATTTTTTGCGCCAGTTCGCCATCGAAGTCGCGTACCGCTTCGATAACCGCCTCTTCCTGCTGCGTTTTCATCAGGTTGATGATCTCGGCTGCGGTTCTCACGCCGCCCATCTTCGCGCGCTTGAGGTTGGTGCCATCCAGCAGGCCATTCAGCACTTCGGTCAGTTCGGCCAGCGCGGCTGGCTGCACACCACCAAAGGTAGCGATACGCAGCATCACATCGTGACGCAGACGTTCGTCGAACAGCGCCACAATATCGGCGGCCTGGCCACGCTTGAGGTGGACCAGGATGGTGGCGATGATCTGTGGATGCTCGTCGCGGATAAGGTCGGCGGCCGCCTGCGGCTCCATAAAGTTGAGCGTTTCCATCCCGCTGGTGGTTTCGCGTGTTTCGAGTATGTCCTCCAGCAGGCTGGAGGCACGCTCTTCGCCCAGCGCCCGGGTCAGGACCGAACGCAGGTATTCGTTGGAGTTCAGGCTCAATGCAGCAAACTGCTCAGCATCGGTTTCGAACTCACGCAATATTTCAGTCAGCTGCTTGTGTGACACCTGACGCATGTTGGCCATCGCCGCGCTGAGGTGCTGTACTTCACGCTGGTTCAGGTGTTTGAAAACTTCCGCAGCGCGCTCTTCGCCGATGGTCATCATCAGGATGGCGCTTTTTTCGGTTCCGGTCAGACTCATAGCTCTTTACTCATCCATTCGCGAATCACCAGCGCAACAACGCGCGGATCGTTTTCTGACATGTCGCGGATGCGTTGACTCATCACTTCTGCGCTCATGCGATTGTTAGACTTACGTTCCTGATCCAGCTCATCTTTGCTGAGCTGTACATTAAAGGCTTCTTCTTCTGGCTGTTGTGCAGCGGCGCGGGCAGCAACGGCTTCGGCAGCAGCTTTCTCGGCGGCCTGCTTACGAACCAGGTGCGGACGAACCAGTTTGCGGTAGAGAATAAAGGCTACCAGGGCAATCAACAGCCACTTACCGGCGTTCATCAGCTGATCAAAGAAGGACTGCTGTTGCCAGAAGGGTAGATCGGCGGTCACTGTTTCAGTGGTGTTGAACTGCGAGTTCACCACGTTGACGCTGTCGCCACGCGTCTGGGAGTAACCCATCGCTTCGCGGGTCAGGTCTTCAATCTGCTTCAGCTGCTGCTCGTTCAGCGCAACCGCTTTGCCTTTATCATCTGCACGGAAGTTCACGACGACCGCAACCGACAGACGCTGTACGTCGCCGACGTTAACTTTGGTATGACGAATGGAGCGATCCAGTTCGTAGTTCACCGTGTCGTCACGACGCGAGTTGGTGGGTGCTGAGCTCGCTGCTGCTGTGCTGGTGGTCTGGTTAGCGTTGTTCGCCGCATTGTTCTGACCATTCGCGGCCTGACCGTTGGCCGCATTGTTGTTTGGCGTCGTGACCGGCGCGGTGTTGGCTGGCGCTGGCTGGTTAGAGAGTGCGCCTGGCACGCCACCCGGATAAGGGCTGCCTGACTGGTCGCTGGTGCTGGTCTGACGCGAACGGATCGCCATGTTCGACGGGTTAGCGTTAGGCTGATATTTCTCGTCGGTCTGCTCGGCGGTGTCGAAGTTAATCTGCGCGGTAACCTGCGCATGCACATTGCCCTGGCCGAGAATCGGATTCAGGATCGCTTCGATACGTTGCTGGTAGCGTGCTTCAACTTCAGAAGAGTACTTCAGCTGCGCGTCATTCAGATCGCGACCGGCGTTATCAGAACGGGTCAGCAGGCGACCGGTCTGATCGACCACGGTGACGTTGCCCGGCGGTAAACCGGCGACGCTGCTTGAAACCATGTGGGCGATGGCCTGAATCTGGCCTTCATCCAGCGCACGGCCAGGCTGCAGGGTTAAGGTGACAGAGGCGGATGGCGCTTTCTGCTCACGCACAAATAAGGTTGGTTTTGGCATCGCCAGATGAACGCGGGCGCTTTTGACCGGACCCAGTGATTCGATGGTGCGGGCCAGTTCGCCTTCCAGCGCGCGCTGGTAGTTAACCTGCTCGCTGAACTGGCTGATACCGAACTTCTCTTTATCCAGCAGCTCAAAGCCCACCGAGCCGCCTTTTGGCAGACCCTGCTGAGCCAGACGCAGACGCAGCTCATGCACGTTCGCTTCCGGCACCATCAGTGCGCCGCCATTTTCGGCAAAGCGGTAGGGAATGTTCATCTGCGTCAACTGGGTGACGATGGCGCCGCCATCTTCATCAGTGAGGTTGTTATAAAGGACACTATAGCTGGGCTGCTTCGCCCACAGCACCATCGCGATCACGATCGCCACCACGGCAGCCGCCGCGACGATTAAAGGAATACGCGGATTTGCGCGCAGGCGAGCGAGCAGGTCACCGAAGCCTTTCTTTTCTTGTTCTGTTGTGGCGGCTGTGCTCGCATTCATGACCGATTCCTGCCTGACGTAATTGACCGGGTAAGTTGAGATGGCAAAACAGACTCCCTGACCTGCGTAGATAAAATTTCCACTTCAATGCCAGGCATTATTAGGTGATAAGCAAAATTCGATGGCTGGATAAGGTAGGTTTTTTGCTGTCATTTAGCGGCTTTGTCTCATTGACAACGTGCTAACTTTTCCTCACATCAAAAATGTCATCCTCTTTAATAAGGTATCGTTCATGTCCATTCAGGCAATTGACGGCGTACTTCAGCAGCTTCAGGCGACCTCACTGCAGGCCAGTAACCGCAGCAGTGAAGCCACTAATCAGATCGATTTCGGTGCGACCATGAAAGCGGCGCTGGATAAGATAAGCGAAACGCAGACCACCGCACGCACCCAGGCTCAGGATTTTGAAATGGGTAAACCCGGCATCGCGCTGAATGATGTGATGGTCGATCTGCAGAAATCATCCATCTCCATGCAGATGGGTATTCAGGTCAGGAACAAGCTGGTGTCGGCGTATAGCGAAATTATGAATATGCAGGTTTAGGCGGGTAACTGTCTGAAGCTGTTAAGGTTTATAATACTGCCACTTTGATGAAGCACGTATGTAGCACAAGATCGCTCATTTTCGTGTTGATGAGTGAGAGCTGGTCGTATGGCTCTTACATTCAGGTGCAATAAACCCGGTATCTCTTCTGGGCAATGGGATAACCCCTTTGCGAAGGGACGATGCCCGGGTTTGCACCTACAGGGGTTATGCAGCATCAGAATGTGCGGCGGGCTTTTCGATGACGAAGGCTTTCGCGTTTTAATGCGCCGGTTCATATCTGCCCTGATGAATGCTGTTCATTAGTAAAATTCAGACGGCTGTTGGTTAAATTAACGCGGGAGGATATTTTTTCTCATCACGTCGCTCGTCATCCCCACTGGTAAGAAAGCTAAATAAGTTCTGAAGATACTCTTCCTTATTACATTATTACCTTTAAGTTGCATAACTAGCCTGCCACAGGCTCTCCAATTCAACCTGATCACCTTTACATTCTTTGATCCCTATGGGGCAGATATTAACGTTAAGGCAATGCAGACCAACATAAACCAACTGAAAAGCTTAGATAGCTCAACAGAATTAAGTTAAATTTATTAATCTCAATGGGAATTTTCCCATAAGTATTCCAAAATAATTAGAAAGTGTTAATATTCTTGACTTCATTGCTTTGGGGATAACGGAATGTCATATATTGATTCGAATTTGGTTGGAAATGAAGCTGTCCTGTATCGTGGCCAGGTAACATTGTGGGCATGGTTGCCATGGTTAATTTGGGGGGTAATTCTGGGCGTGACAACTATTGTTGGGTTCCTGTTAATCCCTCTGGGTTATCTGATTATCAGATCAAATGAAGCTGGTGTTACAAACAAGCGACTAATAGCCAAGTCTGGCTTGATTCGACGAGACACAGTAGAAATTCCAATAAAAAAAGTGTCCAGTCTGCAAGTAAAGCAGGGCATCATTGGTCGGATGTTAGGTTATGGAACGCTAATCATTAGCGATGTAGGCGCTGCACATGCCCCTATAAGATACATAAGAGAGCCTTTGAAGTTCAGGCAAAGGTTTTTTGAGGTTCAGGAGGAGTTAGAGAACTCCTGAGCAAAATGCAAACCCGCTTCGGCGGGTTTTTTATTCGTTGGAGCAAAAATTTAATTTGTTCATAGTCACTGACAGATTAAGACCTGATAGTCCTATCAGGCCGCAGCTTCTCTGCGCACCGATATTTTACCTGATCATTTAGTTTTCTTCAGGCCTGATAGTGGCGATATGGCAAGTTTAGTGATCAAAGTGGCGGAACTTTTTTGCTGGCGACATTCATTTATCTTTATTGCATGCTGCCTTGGCTATACTCCTTGTTATAAAAAGTTAAGTAAGGATTTTATTTTCCATCACAGTCAATCCAACACCTCACTACCCATCAGCAGGACGCCTCCTCATGCTAAAAAAACTCATCCTTATCGCATCGTTAATCAGCTTATCGGCTTCAGCCTTTGCTGCCACGCAGTGCGGACCGTTCTATCTTAAAACCGTTAAAAGTGGCTGGTTCTCAGTGAACGGGGAACGTGCAAAAACCCAGAAAGTGACGTTTGCTAAAGAGAAGGGCGATTACGACAACGCCACGATAAAGTTGCTGGTTAAAAACAGCAAAGCGCCGGGCATGATAGACATGGAGCTGACGAATCTGGAGGGCAAAGGAATGTTAAGGGCGCAAATCGTCCGCACCAGTCAGAGTCAGATCCGCATACGGGGGCTCTATGATTGTGAACCGGCTAAATAGCCTGACCAGCGACCAGTCCGGCGATGCCGCTAACGCATGGTTTTGCAGTTTGTAATCATTGCTGAAACCAGTGCGCTGATATCCGGCGCTTTTGGATCGTAATAAAACGTTGCGCTGGTCTGATGATGGCTGAACCTGGCAATTTCAATCCAGGCGACGGTTTCATCATCCTTTTCGAGGTTATATCGCTTCGTGCCATCTGTCAGCGGATCATCCTGCTCCAGATAAGCCCGCTGATTCTGTGCCATTTCGGTAAGGCAGGATTCAACCTGATAAGGATGACCGTCGAACCAGGCGGTCTTCGTTTCCGGGTGCAATCCAATCCGGCCCATATCCACGCATCCGCTCAGCAGGCTTACGCTCAGAGCAATTATTAATCTATTCATGGCATCCACTCTCGTTATTATTTTCCCGGCTAATCTGCGCCCTTAAGGCATGGTTACGGACCTGTGAGTAAGTCAGCCAGAGCAGATAGTACAACACTCAGCGTCACCGATTCATGAACACAATGCATACCCGCTTTACTTACAGTTAACTGAGGCTGGATGGCATGGTCAATTTACGGAAATTGAACACAATTGGCTGCTCGAAAATAAACCCTCAGGGTTTAGTGAACAGTCTGTCAGGGGATTTTTGCCATAGTAAAACAGGAAGGTAACGAAGCGGTGAGAAACGATATTACACAAAGCTTTCCTGGTCTGGGAATACCGGCGTACCGCTTCCCTGAGGTTTACTTAAGCAACAGTATCCAGCGCGCCCAAAGGGCGCGCCTCTTGCACATCAACTTGCTTTGTAAGGATCTTTTTTATCATCCTGGCTGTCATCATTTTTGCGCGGCACTTCACCATGATCTTTCGGCGCATCAGTGGCAGGATGATCATCTTCTTCATAGGCATTGCCCGCGTTTGGCGCAGCTTCCGGCAGGCTTTTGCTGACATCACCTTCTTTCTTACGTTCTTCATTCGTATTGTGCTTAAACATAACTCACTCCTTTTGTTCCAGTGCCTTAAGTCTAGACCAGCCCTGACATCGCGCATTACATCGGGCTCAGGAGAGCAAAAAAAGCCCGCCAGAGGCGGGCTAATCGGAGTTTCTCTCATACTGAACACGTCATTTTTCGATGTTCGGGTGTGTGCAGCACAATCATGCTAACGGGAAAAGTTTGATGCAGAAATGGACAAATCTGTCATATCACCTGCGGCAGGTCACATTCCCGACGATAAAAATGTCGATAAATAAATTCGATTGAAGAGATTAATAAAAGGCATATAGTGACCTGCGTTACCAGGAGATAGAAATTATGTTACGAGACTATTTAAAGATTGAAGCAGAAGACCAGCTGATTGAACAGCGCACACTGAGCCTGAGAAATCGTGGTCAGGAAGAGGTGACGGAGTGGATCATTGTGAGCCGTCAGGGTGTCAAAAAAGGCGGCGTGACCCTGTTCGACAAACTCAGCACCCGCCGCTCATGGCCAGTCAACTATCGCATTATGCAGACTGATTTGCAGGGCAAGGTAGTGGTGGATCAACTGGTCGACGCCCTGTAGTTGCACGGCTATGACTCTGGCGACTGTTGTTCGCTGAAAAGCTAACCCGCACCCGGCGGGTTTTTTTATGGCTGCCGATAGCGGCGTAATTCAACCAGTGTTCCAATCAGTTGCAGGCTGTCCCGGCTTGAATGCAGCTCGGGAAAGTTGATATTGACCGGAGCCAGTTCAAACTGCGCAACACCCTCTTCACTGCCTCGCTGACGCCAGGTGCGCAGCAGGGCATTCTGTTGCTGCATTGCCAGCACGCAGTCGCCGGGCTGAGGTGCCAGGCTGGGATCAATGATCACCACATCCCCCCGCAGAATCGCGGGCGTCATCGCCTGTTCTTCTACCCGGATGGCGAAACTCTGTTGCGAAAGCGCCATATCGTTGTGCATCAGTAGCTCATGCCGCACAGAGCTGGCGTCGTTCAGCCATTGTGCGACATCGCGCTGAGAAAGCAGCGGGATCTGGTGCAGGCCAGCCCAGCTATTTTCGCTGAAAACAGGACCATCCCCATCTATCAGATAAGCCGGCGTGCAGCCCAGCGCTTCGGCAAGCCGAAGCAGGTTTTCACCGCGCGGCAGCGTCTCCTCTTTTTCCCATTGTGAAATAGCTACATGGGAAACTTTTACCTGTTGCGCCAGTTGCTTCTGCGTTAATTGCAGTGATTTACGTCGGAGTCGGATGCGGTCACCCAGCGTTTCGTTTTTCATCAGCTTGACTTTTTAGTTGAGATTGACTTAAGTATACTTAACTCTGGTATTTAAGCAATCTTAAATTCAGGGTGGAGGACGTGGCTGTTCTGCACGCAGTGTGTTCCAGAGACCTTACCGGACAAAGGGGTGTGGCATGGAAAGTAGTCTGATTACCAGTATGGGTGCATTAGTTCTGGGTGGGGGGGCGGCTGCACTGTTCTGGAAACCGTTATTGGCGGGTATTGCGTCAATCGTAACCAGTAATCGAGCCGGCGGCGAAATTATTACCAGCTACAAAGAGCAGGTGGTATTGCTGAAAGAGAGCAACCTGTTGATACGGGAGGAGAACGATGAGTTACGTGAACGTCATGACAGAAATCTGCGACGTATTGCGACACTCGAAACGGATCTGCGGTTAATCAAGAATGCCGTAGGTATTTTACTGGCAATGACCGAAACCGATCAGAACGATAAATTTCGTAATGAGATTGATCGGCTGATCTCAACTCTGGAGGATCGCAGCGATGTCAACGATTAACAGGCTTAAGGCACCTATGTCATACCAGCGCAAAGTTATCCTCGGCTGCATTCTGCTAAGCTGTTCGATGATTTGCATTCTGATGACAATTATTTTTGTTTACGTCAGTAACACGGCAAATAAGCGGGTTGAGGAGATTCGGGCAGATTATCGGGTCATTGCAGCGCGGCGTGATGACCGGGTGGATTTGCTGACCAGTCAGGTTGCAGCCTTACAGCATAAGCTTGATGTAATACCGGAGCGCGTCGCCGACAAAACGATCACAAAAGTGAAAGAAGTCGTGATTGAGAAGGAGGTGCCATCCGCGAAACCAACGGAGAAACCATAACTTCCGATTATTCTTAGTGCGGCTTCGCTATTATCGACTAGTTTTAAATCTCCGGACGACATTTTGTATCTGAACTGGCGTCCGCTGATTGGCCGGTAGATGAACCGCTAAGCCTAAACACTTTTGATAACTGACCAGAAGGAAATTTAGCATGAGCGATTCAACAGAAACCAAGACCAAAAATGACTATCTGCGCGATGTGACTTCGCAGTTGAAAGAGATGCGCCACTATGCGCAGACCAACACCGAAACCCTGTCCAGCCATTGGTTATCGTTTGATGCGGGTGAGTATAAAGACAAAACGAACGCCGATCGTATCGATGCGTTACTGAATAAGCAGGGGAAACTGCTGGAAGATCTGGATGCCGCCATTCAGGACATCGAGATTGAAATTAATCACAGTGAGCAGGAGAGCTGATTCATCTCCCGCTGACTGATGCGGTGGCCGCTAAAGGATTAGTCGGCCACCAGCCACATTTCCGCTTCGTCGAACATCTCTTCAACAATACGCGCAACTGTCGCCTTATCGTTCTTACTTAAATCAGTATCAATCGCGTTACGTTCCATCGGCTTGACCTTAACTTCGATGTCAGGAAACACCCGATGTACCCGCTTTTCCAGCTCCTCACGAATCATCTCGCGAGCACCCGGTAAACCGGCAACGTTGCGCTTGTCATAAATCAACTCAACAAACATGATGGCAATCCATTCAGGGCAAAATCGCTGATATATAATACTGTAAATAAAAACAGTAGCAAGGCAGTACCCCTGATTTCGCGTAAATTTTTATCTCGCTCAAACCTCAATCTTCGACTAGCAAAATGCGCACGCATCGCGACATAATGTCGGCTTACTTTTCAGGAGGTCCGCGATGCGACAACTGGTCATTGATATTCTGCTAAAGCTGGCAAAGATGGACGTCGACGCAAAAGAGCTGACGGCGCAGCTTGAAGCGCAGTCCCTGCTGGTTGCAGCGCTGCTGGTACAAGCGAAACAGGACAACTCGCTGACCATTACAGAAACGGTGCAGGATGCCATCATTACCGCTTCGCAATCGTCGACCGAGTTTCTGCAGTCGGATGTTGATCTGCTGCTGACGCACATCAATCGTCTGCTGGCGGTTGCAAGCTATGTAGAAGTGAAAGGCAAAGCCACGGAAGAGCGAGAGTAGGGCCATTTATCAATACGCCTCCGGAGAGGAAAGCCCGGCAACCTCTCCGGAGGCAGTGAAGATGCTCTGCCTGTAAGGGCAATCTTCACCTGCGGCATGACGTGAAAGTATCGCGTTGTACTCTACTGCTTCATCCGATGCTGTACGGCAGGCTGAAAGGTGTAATTTACACCTGTCCTGTGCATTGAAAATTACAACTCGTTTTTGATGCAGAACTCTTCCCAGCTCATCCCCAGCGACTCAGCATGAGATTTAAGATAGGTCTCGATAGCCTCAGCCGCTACCGCTTTATCCGGCTCAGCGAGCTGAATAGAAAAAATCATCCCATCCAGATTTTTCTGCCGCAAAAAGGCTGCATAGATGCGTTCGGCATGCCATTCACGCAGCTGTCGCAGCGACAGATTAGCGGCACGGGCATCACTCTCCGTCAACTCATCCAGTGCAGACTGAAAGTCGGGATGCGCGGTAAAAAACATTTCACGTGCCTGGGCATAGTAGGCTTCTGGCGTTTTCATATTTATATTCCTGAAAGTCTGATGCAGCGCGTTAGTGTATCGGGTTGTCTTCCGCTTGTCAGGCGTGCCAGAGCCCATTCAGACGGCCAGTTGCCGATCAAAAGGCTGACCGGTCTCCTGGCTCAAGGGTAAATTCTGCTGTAAACAGCCGCTCGCGGGTGTCTGAACAGCCAGATACCTTGCGCTACGCAGTGGAAAAATTATAACGTAGCCGCCATTGACGCGATCTTAGGGATTAAACATGAAAAAGTGGATGCTGATTGCCGCGCTTGCACTGAGTGGCTGTGCGCAAATCAACGATTATGAAAATGCGGTACAAACGCCGGCACCGGCTGAGTTGCAGGGGAACTGGCAAACCGTCGGCCCGCAGAGCAGCTTGATCAATGGACAGGCCATGGCCAGTCTGATTATCAATGCGGATGGCAGCACGCTGGATTGCCGTCAGTGGATGCGTGTGATTGCGAAGCCAGGCAAACTGACCCGTCTGAACGGTGACTATGTCAACGTGACGCGCAGGATACGCGTGATGCCGCTGGTCGTCGATAACAGCGAACTCAACTATGACGGTCTGACCCTGCGCAAGGTGGCGCGTCCGACAATAGAGTGTCAGCAGGCCCTGGATGAAGTGGCTAAACAGCCGAAAGCCGCAGTGATTCAGAATATTGAACCGCAGCTGCTGCGCACGCCGATTACTGAACATAACGCGCAGTCGTAACCGCAGCCCATAAAAAAACCGCCCCGGCAGCGCATGCGTCTGCCGGGGCGGTTTTACGTTTACTCAGTCAGTTATTCTGCTACTACCCAGACGCTGACGCTGCCACCGTTACAGACAAAGACTGCGGTACCGTGCTCGTCTGCGGTAATGGTCTCTTCACGGTTGCCCAGATGATCGCGCCAGACCTTACCGGCAAAGCCTTCGCCCATCGGCACACTTTTCTCGCCCGCATCGCCGTTCGACATGATCACCACACAGCCAGGCTGCGTTTCGGTACCGCTGCGGCTGAACGCCACGCAGTTGGGATGATCAAAATAGTCGGTCTGTACGCCCCAGCCATACTGCTGACGCGCCCGGATTAATCCTTCGAGTTCAGGAATGACCGGCATCTCAATTTTGTGCGTCTCGCCGTCGCCGCCTTCATCTTCGTAAGTCGCCCCGAACAGGTCAGGATAGAAAATGGTCGGCACGCCCTGCTCACGCAGCAGGATCAGCGCATAGGCCAGCGGTTTGAACCAGGCCTCTACCGGCGCTTCCAGCGACTGCAGCGGCTGGGTGTCATGGTTGGCCACGATCGTCACGGCATGCCACGGATCCGCCACCACCAGAGAGTTAGCAAAAATCTGGCTCATGTCGTAGGCGCTGCCTGCGGTTGAGGCCTGATGGAAGTTCATATGCAGTGGCGCATCAAACAGCATGGTTTTGCCTTCCACCTGATGCACATACTCCTGCAGCTTCTCGGTTTCGAACGACCAGTACTCCGCGACGATAAACATCGGTTCTTCAGCGACTTCCTGAATATGATCGATCCACTCTTTATAGAACCAGGCCGGGATATGTTTTACCGCATCCAGACGGAAGCCGGTGCAGGGCACCTGTTCCATCACCCAGCGCGCCCAGTATTTCAGCTCTTCCCTGACCGCATTGTTGCGGAAATCGATGTTGGCACCCATCAGGTAGTCGAAGTTGCCCAGCTCGTTATCGACCTGATCGTTCCAGCCTTCGGCGGTGTAATCGTTGATGATTTTGAAGACGCCATTTTCGTCCGGGTTTTCGATGTGATCTACGCCGCTAAAGCATTTGTGGTCCCAGACAAATTTCGAATACTCACCGGCACGTGCCGGAAAGGTGAATTTCGTCCAGGCCTCGCAGGGCACGACCTCGTCATAAATTTCATCACGGTTATCCGGATTGACGCGGTTAACGCTGATCGCCTCTTTCTCGTCAGCACCCATTTTGTGGTTCAGCACCACATCCAGCAGCACCCCAACGTTGTGGCTACGGAGAGCTTCTGTCGCCGCCAGTAATTGCGTTTTGTCGCCATATTTAGTGGCAACGCCGCCTTTCTGATCAAATTCCCCGAGATCGAACAGATCGTAGCTGTCGTAACCGACAGAATAACCCCCCGAATCCCCTTTATAGCTTGGCGGCAGCCACGCCATGGTGATACCAATTTCGCTGAGCCAGGCCGCGCGATCGGCAACTTCCGGCCACAGTTTGCTGCCATCCGGGTAATACCAATGGAAAAACTGTAATAACGTTGGGTTTTGCATGTACCACACTCCAGGGGATGATGAAAATCAAGTATGGAGTAAGCGGCAGAAAAGAGACGCCGCGCAGAAAAATAAATCTGGCGGCGTAGAAGAGCAGGGGATCAGGAGAGGGTTTCGCGCGGCACCATTACAATGCCGCCCTGACTGGCATAGGCGGACATGACCGATTTCTGACGGCTGTTCTGACCGACCAGCGAGGCCAGCTCATCCATACGCGCCTGCAGCAGGCGTTTCACTTCACTTTCGTTGTCGAGGATACGGCGCAGGACCGGACGTAACTGCTCCTGCGTCTGCGCCGAAGGCGACACCGCCTCTGTCGACTGGGCTAAGTTCTGCACCGCACTGACATACTCCATCTCCCTGCTGATCAATTCATCCCATTCGCCTTTTACTGCATGACGCAGCATTCCCTGGCTGAGATCGAGTAACTGTTGGTAAACGGTAATCAGATGCGGTGCAGTAGTCATTAAACGGCGTCCTGAATCAGGTTAGATTGAACCACTTCTTTCCACGCGTCCGCGATGTTGCGCAGCAGGCCTTCAACCTCTTCCACCGCTGCAACATCATTATGCAGGTTGGCATGCAAAAGACGACGCGTCATGTAGTTGTAAAGGTCCAGCAGATTGTCTGCCAGCTCATCACCCTGATTTTCAGTCAGGCCTTCTTTCAGGCCAGCCTCGATAATATTGATCGCTTTGGAAATAGAGCTGCCTTTGCCTTCAATATTGCCATCCTGCATAAACAGACGTGCGCGGATTAACGCGCTCAGTGCGCCGTCGAACAGCATCATCACCAGCTGCTGCTGGCTGGCGCTCATGACGGCGCTTTCTACGCCAATTTTTGCATAGGCTTTGGTGCCTGTAGCGCTGTACATGGTCACTCCTATGATTTACTTGAAGAACTTGAGGTATCAAACTGCTGCGTCAGATACGTACTGGTCGAGTTAAGTTTACTGATGGCCAGATCCAGCTGGGTAAACTGCGTTTTGTAGCGTGCGATATCCGCATCAATGCGATCGCTGGTGGTGTTGTAAAGGGTGGTTAAGTTATTCAGGGTTTTGCTGACACCATCGGTGGCCGCCTGAACAATCCCTTTAGTCGCCAGCCAGTCAGTCAGTTTGCTGTCAATTTTCGCAGTAATGCCGGTTTTACCGTCACCCACGATCATCTCTTTCACGCCCGCCGCATCTTTATCCAGGGCGGCGCTCAGCTTGGTCGAATCCAGTTTTAATGAACCGGTGGTAGGATCGGTAGTAACACCAATCTGACCCAGCGATTTATAAGACGATGAGCTTTGCGCATTGGTGAGCATGCTTTTCAGCTGCGTCTCAATAGTCCTTAGCGTGCTGTCACCCAGCAGGGCGCCATTGCTGGAGTCCTGTGCGTCGCTGTTAGTATCGACTTTGGTGAATTTCGTCAGGGTATTGAACTGATCCAGCAACGTATTGTAGGCATCAACCCAGGCACTGACGGCACTTGAGGCTTTCGACGTGTCTTTGGTAATGGTCAGCGTCTGACTGCCAACCGTCTGCGCAGTCAGATTTAAAGTAATCCCTTCCAGCGCATCACTAATCTGGTTGCTGCTGTTTTCAATTGCAACGTTGTTTACCGTCAGCTGGGCATTCTGCGCTTTAACGCTTTCAGTCATCACATTGCTGCTGGCGGATGCGTCAAAGCCGACAATTCCCTGCAGCGTGTCGTCGCCGGTGACGGCAATCTTTGCAACCGCATTGTCACTGCCGGTTTTATTGGCGCTCATGGAAAGGCGGAAACTGCCGTCTGACACCTTAATGATACTGGCGGTGATACCGGCATTTGCACCATTGATAGCGTCACGCATACCGGTAAGCGAAGTCTGATCGGCCGAAAGCGTCACGCTTTTGCTGGTGCCATCCTTTAAGGTAATGGCGATGCTGCGGCTGGCCACCGAGCTGTCGCCCAGTGCGGTAGTGCTGCTGCTCTGCACTGCTGAGGTAAGTACCTGCGCCTGTGCCAGCTGCGTAACGTTAATCGCATATTTACCGGCGACGGTGCTGCTGCCAGAGGTGGTGGCACTGAACGCCGTCGAAGTACTGCTGGCCGTTGTAGCGGTAAACAGATCAGCACTGTTTAGCTTAGTGTTCGCGGTCTGAAACGTCGTCAGTGAACTTTTCAGGGTGGCATAGGCACTGAGCTTAGCCGTATAAGCTGACTGTTGTTTTGAAATGGGTGTCAGTGACGCTTTTTCAGCGGTGGTCAGACTGTCAAGCATGGTACTGAGTGGCAGGCCGGAACCCACACCAAGGTTAGAAATACTAGCCATGTTAATTCCTTTATAAGGTCGACAGGGAAATTGATACCTGGGTTATCGGCCTTGAATAAGGAAAGTTTAACGTTATTTGCCTTAGGGTAATGAGGTAAATAAGCACTATAGAGAAGGGTAATTCAGCGACTAGAAAATTAATGAATCAGGTCTAAAGAAGTTCGGCAGGGTGGCGATAACTTAAAACGTGACAGGCTGAAGCAGAAAAATTCGCCTGGTACTAAAAAAATTCTAAAGGTTGTTAAACGGCAGACGATAACAACTTTGACGGCGCTGAAGCCGGCGGGTTGAAGCCCACACCTTAACCGAAAGACTTGATTAACAGGAAAATTTATCATGGCCCAAGTCATTAATACCAACAGCCTCTCGCTGATCACTCAGAACAACATCAACAAGAACCAGTCAGCTCTGTCTACTTCAATGGAGCGTCTGTCTTCTGGTTTACGTATCAACAGCGCGAAAGATGACGCTGCTGGTCAGGCGATTGCCAACCGTTTCACCTCTAACATCAAGGGCCTGACTCAGGCTGCTCGTAACGCCAACGACGGTATCTCTGCTGCGCAGACTACTGAAGGCGCGCTGTCAGAAATCAACAACAACTTACAGCGTATCCGTGAGCTGACTGTACAGGCTTCAAGCGGTACTAACTCAGATTCTGACAAATCTTCAATCCAGGACGAAATCAAATCACGTCTGGACGAGATTGACCGCGTATCGGGTCAGACTCAGTTCAACGGCGTGAACGTGCTGGCTAAAGACGGCAAAATGAACATCCAGGTTGGCGCTAACGATGGCGAAACCATCACTATCGACCTGAAAAAAATCGACTCTAAGACCCTGGGTCTGGATAGCTTCAACGTGAACGGTCCTGCTGGTACCCCAACTGCAGCTGGCGCAACAGAATTCAAAGCGGCTTACGGTTCTACTACCAACGTAACTGGCGCAACTGTTGCTGAATCAACTGCTAATGAGCTGTCTACCCGTCTGGGTGTTGCCTCATCTGGTGTGACTGTAGATTCTGGCAGCGTATATAAAGATGACAACGGCAAAATGTTTGCTAAAGTCACTGTTGCATCAGCAAGCGATGCTGAAACTAACAACCTGAAAGCAAACGGCTTTGATATCGCCAGCGGCGCTGCAAATGCTAAAACTTTCTTTGTTGCTGTTGACCCGCAGTCAGCTGATACCACAACCACTACTGGCACTGCAGCGTTCAAACTGGACACGACTAACATGAGTCTGTCTAGCCTGACCTCTGGTTCATCCGCTAACCCACTGGCTAAGCTGGATGATGCGATTGCAAGCGTGGATAAGTTCCGTTCTTCACTGGGTGCGATTCAGAACCGTCTGAACTCAGCCGTGACTAACCTGAGCAACACCACGACTAACCTGTCAGCTGCACAGTCTCGTATCCAGGATGCTGACTACGCAACTGAAGTTTCAAACATGTCTAAAGCGCAGATCGTACAGCAGGCTGGTAACTCCGTGTTGGCGAAAGCTAACCAGGTTCCACAGCAGGTTCTGTCTCTGCTGCAGGGCTAATCGATTCTTTCAGAATCGACGTGAAAACCCCGCCTCGGCGGGGTTTTTTTATGGCTGAAAAATAGCCCTGCGCTGCCGTTCTGGCAGATTAGGCCCTCTTTGCTGTTTTACTTCTCCGATTGAACCCAGGCACAAAGATTATGCTAAAGCAAATTGTGCGCTGCTCTCAGTCGTTCCTGACTGAGAGGAGTCAGTGAGAGAGAGTAAAATGCATCAACATGATCTGGTCAGCATCATTATTACCGCACGCGCTTCAGCCTGGTTCACTAACGCACTCGATAGCGCGCTTAGTCAGGATTATCCGCATATCGAAATCATCGTCGCGGATGAGAGTGATGCTCCATTTATTCACCAGAAGTTACAGCGCTATCTTCCGCAGCACGGCGATAAGCTCCGTTATCTGAAAATTGATAGCGGAACGGTAACGGTTTATCCGGCTGCTGTTGGCGCGGCGCGCGGTAAATATATCAAGTTTCTGTCAGATGCCGATCTCCTGAAGCCCTGCTGTGTCTCTGACTTAGTGTCAGGATTAGCTGCCTTTCCGGCATGCCGTGTTGCTGTTTCCCGTCGCGAGCGGGTAGGGCCGCTGGGCGAATGGCTGCCTGACCTTATCTCAACATCGGCTTTGCACCGTGAAAATCTCATTATCAATGGTCAGGATTTGCTGCGTAATCAGACACTGAAAGCGTATAGTCTGCCGGGAGAGATGAGTGCCGCGATGTTCTATCGGGAAGATCTCACCCTCAGCCTTATCGATCAGTCACTGCTTACAACCGGTGATCCGGCACTGCAGGCGGTGCCGGTGCTGGTTATTTTTCACAACCAGCTGCGCCACACTCATCTTCTCTGGTTTTCTGCGCCGCTCTGCAGTGTGCGGGCTTCAGATGTTGAACATCAGCCTCATCAGCGTGAAGGTGATGACATCTTCAGAAATGGCCGTGAGGTCCTGTATGAAAAAATCCGTGAAGAGAGCGGGTTTGATGATGTCGACCATGCTCCCCATCTGGCGCGTGTCGCCTCTTTTGACCGGCCTGATGAATTTAGCTTAAAAAATCTTGCCGAAGAGCAGCAGACGAACTTTACCCTCGACATGCTTGCGGCATGGCGACGTTCACGCACGCTGAATCCTCTGCAACAAAGAATGTCAACGGCGCTTGCCGCTACACAGCCGCATCCCATCAGCGTGGCATTCATTATTACCGTTACGCAGGAGACCGTGGCCGGGCTGGATGCGCTGTTAAATTCAATCTGTCAGACAGTGACAGCAGGCGTGCAGTTCGAACCGGTCATTATTACCGTCGATGTGACTCCTGACACTGAAGTGGAATGTTTTACCGCAACAGAGCAGAGTCGAATCAGCGTCATTAATCACATTATTCAGTCACGTGAAGATCACTGGTTCATGTTGCTTGAGGCAACCACGCAACTGCACGCCTCTGGATTGATTGCGTTAAGTAACCTGCTCCTGGTGCAGAACCCCTATCTGGCCCTCTACGCAGATGAGTTTTTCTATATTGACAATGCACCGACCGGTGCAGCGTTCAGGCCCGATTTTAATCTCGACTTACTGCTCAGTTCCCCCAAAACAATGGCACAACACTGGTTGTTCCGGCGGGAATTGCTTTTAGCGGCGGAAGGTCTGGATACGCAGTATCCCGCTTCGGCTGAGTTTGATCTCATCATTAAACTGATCGAATCTCAGGGTTTTGACGGGATTGGTCACCTGGCTGAGCCGTTGTTAACCGGCCATCTGCAAAGCAGAAGCATCATCGAAGATGTGGCTATCATTGAGCGGCATCTGCATAACCGTGGCTATCCAGAGGGACGGGCGGCATTAGATAAATTCTTCAATTATCGCTTACGTTACAATCATCCTGATAAGCCGCTTGTCTCCATTGTCATTCTGGCTAACTGGCATCTGGCGTCGCTGATTAGTTGCGTCACGACTGTGCTGGAAAAAACCACCTGGCATCGCTATGAACTGATCATCATCTGCGATAACCAGGGGACGCCTGAGCGTGATAAGTGGTTAGCAGATATCGGTCAGGTTGATCCTGCACGCATAAAAACAGGGCGTTTCGATGGCGCATTCAGTTACAGCGCAATGGCTAATCTTGCCGCTGAACAGGCCATTGGTGACTATCTGCTTTTCATGCATTGTGAAATGGCGGTCACTGACGGTGAATGGGTCGACAATCTTCTCAATCATGGTCAGCGGCCCGAAGTCTTTGCCGTTGGAGGAAAGCATCTCTCGTCTGACAATAAAATCAGGCATGCGGGATACATCCTTGGTGTAAACGGTGCAGTGGGCGAAGTCTTCAGGGGCAATGACGACAACGCCCCCAATTATCTGGGACGCATGAATGTCGACCAGAATTACAGCGCCGTATCGGGTGATCTGGTGCTGATGCGCAGATCGATATTCGATGAACTGGGTGGGTTTGATCAGGAAAAGCGTCTGTACGCAGACGTTGACCTGTGCCTGAAAGCACGGGAGCAGGGCTATCTGACGGTCTGGACACCTTATGCCCGACTGCATCGCCCCGCAGCACGCACCAGCCCATTCCCGGATGAGTCGGTGCAGACGTCCAGTAAATTAAAGCAGCTGGAAGAAGACAAAATTTATGCTGAATGGATGCCGGTTGTCGCCAGTGACCCTGCGTATAACCCCAACCTCTCAATGCGAAGTCGTCACTTTGAACTAAGAAATGATGATACCAACTGGCAGCCGTTCAAAGCAGAGAATCTGCCCTCATTCCTGGTGCACAATGCCGATGTTTATGGTTGCGGTCACTACCGCATCACACAACCGTTTGAGGCGATGGTCGCGGAAGGCATTGCGCAGGGAAAATGCGGCATGACACTTCTGACGTTAAGTGAGATGGGGCAGTTCAGACCCGATAGTCTGATCATTCAGCGCCGTTATTCACCCGCCTTCCATAACTGGATGGAGCGGATCGACAAGCTTCATAACGTTTTCAAAGTATTTGAGCTGGACGATTACATTATTAATTTGCCTATGAAACATCACGGCCGGCGTGCGTATAAGCAGGAGACGGCAAAATTAATCCGTAAAAGTCTCAGCTATTTTGATCGCTTTGTCGTCTCTACTGCGCCCCTGGCTGACGCAATGCGTGATATGCATCCTGACATTGTTGTGGTCAATAACCGACTTCCTCTGGATGCTTGGGGAAAACTTGAATCCCTACGTCAGCAGGGTAAAAAACCGCGCGTGGGCTGGGCTGGTGGTGTCAGCCATCGTGGCGATCTTGAGATGATCTTCGATATCATTCGTGAATTTTCAGAGGATGTTGAATGGGTCTTTATGGGGATGTGCCCGGACAAACTGCGCCCTTATGTACACGAAATACACAGTGGTGTTGACCTCGGTCTGTATCCTGCCGCGCTCGCGTCGTTAAATCTCGATCTGGCGCTGGCCCCGGTTGAAGACAATATTTTTAACGCCTGCAAAAGTAATCTGAGGTTGCTGGAATATGGTGCCTGTGGCGTGCCGGTTATCTGCAGCAACGTGGCCTGTTATCGGGACGATGATCTTCCGGTTACACGCGTCAGTAACCGGTTTATTGACTGGCGCGATGCTATCCGCATGCACCTTGCTGACCCGGATGCCAGTGCAAAAATGGGCAAGGCGTTGCAGGCTGAGATTCGTAGTAACTGGATGATGACAGGGGAAAACCTGCGCTTGTGGGCTAAAGCGTGGCAGCCCTGATCCCTTTCCCGATAGGGCGTTTTCAGGCTTGCGGATAGCGTTGCGCCAGCCTGAAAAATCAGAACAGAGAGCGGTTGACTCATTTTTAAATGTGGCTGGCAGGAGTGGCAATGTCTGAATTAAGGCACCCTTATTATATCTTTTCACCTGACTATCGGGAATCATCCGGCGGTATTCAGGCTTTGCATAAACTCTGTCATCAGATCAATCTGCATGGCGGCAATGCGTGGATGGTAAATAGCGATATCACCAATCCTGCCTGGAATACCCCAAAGCTGGATGTTGAAATTTATGATCGGCATAAAAAATTGGAGCTGATCCCCATTGCTGTTTATCCTGAAATTTATTCGGGTAATCCGATTAAGGCTGACGTCTGCGTGCGCTACATGTTAAATCATGAAGCACTGCTCAATGGCAATCGTCTTAATGAAACAGAAGAGGATCTCTTTTTCTGGTATAGCTCACAGCTGATTGTGAAAGAACCTGACGTTGATTTTTTAACGATGGTAGGCCCGGATTTAGAGATGTTCTCGGATGACGGCAAAGTAAAAACGACAAAACTTCTTTATCTGAATCGCGTACCCGAAGAGAAAGTTGATTTCACTGCCTTGCCCGACGATATCACTATTATATCGGTTAAAAATCCTCGTCCTCTGGCAGAGCTGGCAGAGATTTTAAAGTCGGCCACGGTGATGTACACCTTTGAATGGTCCGGAACCTGTAACCTCGCTGCGCTGTGTGGGGTGCCGGTGGTTTCTCTGGTCTCCCCGGGTTATGAAAAACTCGCCATCTCCGACGCTTCGATTCGCGATATGGGCGGGGCGGGGGTCTGCTTTAGTGACGATCCCGTCGAATTGCAGAGTACGCGAGACCAGCTTTATCAGGTTCGCGAGCACATGAGAAAATTTGAAGCCAACTTCTTGCAGCAGCTTATGCACTTTTTCAGTAAAACGCAGAAGGTGGCGCAGAAAAAAAGTGAAGAGAAGTTCGTTTCAGATCGGCAGTGGCTTGCCCATTATCCCGTACAGAAATGTTCTCTGGCTGAAGCGAATACCCGTTTATCCGTCAGGGCTGTGGTTCTGGATGATACTCACTCGCAGCAGGCGCTGGACACCACCCTTTCATCACTGGCTCCCCTGGGGCTGGATGTTGCCATTTATCCCACAGCGGTTCGCGGCGAAGATATTCAACAACAGCAAAGCCTCAGAAAATGGTTGAGCAACCTGCTTGCTGAAGACCCGAATGAGTGGGTCCTGTTCCTGCGTTCGGGTGACAGGATTTACCCGGATATTTTCTCCAGTCTCCCTCTTTTCACAGAAAAGATCAGTTCAGCGCTGGCCTTTTATACGGACAGAATGATCCTGAACAGGGAGGAGGATATAGCGTCGCTATTCCTGCCTGATTTTGATCCGGACTACTTTTTAGCGATGCCGGAACGCTTTGCCCGGGGTGCATTCTTCAGAAGTGAATTGTGCATCGAAATAGTTAAATCGCGTGATATTTCACACCAGACGGTAGAGGTGGATTTTTTATTGCAGCTGGCCAATGCGGGACTGATTGCGGATATTCAGCATATCCCTCTGCCTGTGCTTGGGCTGTTATCAACCGGCAATAATCACCCATCTTCAGAGCAGGCATTGGTGGCAGAACACCTGGCCCACAGAGGGTACAGCCATGCTTCGATTGAAAAAGAGAATAATGCTTTTGCTATAAATTATAATGCTGCGGGAATAAAGAAGCTTACCGTCGTTATCATCGTCGAAAATGAAATTGATCAGGTTAAGCGGATGCTGTCGACCTTTGTTGATACCGTTACAAATACAGCCTATGAAATAATTTTCATCGATAACCTGTCAGATGACGAGAGCATCAGACCGTGGCTATCCTCACTGTCAGCTATTAATGAGGATAGCTTCAGAGTCTTTTTTGTCGATGAAAAAATCAGCGCCGTCAGCGCGTTGAATTATGCTCTCTCAGTGGCAAGTGGCGACTTTACACTTTATCTTTCCAGTGGGGTTTATTTTAACAATAAAGCCTGGCTGAACGCATTGCTGAACCATTGCGGGCGGCCTGAACTCCTCGCCTGCGCGCCATTTTTAACTGATAAACGTCACCACCTCTACTCCCCGGGCATTATTGATGGGGCGGTACGCTGCCACTATGAGCAGTTCAAGGCAGCAGACGGGACGCACTGCCCGGAACAGATAGTTCCGCAACACTATTTACTGCTCAGCAGCGAATGTATCATGTTAAGAACCGCAGCCTGCCATCAGGCAGGAGGGCTTAATGAACAGTTCACTACCGTCCATGAGGCAGTCAGCGATCTGCTGTTAAGGGCGTCAGTAAAAGAATCTGTCATGTTAGCCGTTCCCCAGTCGCGGGTATGTTGCGATGAAATCATGTCAGACGCAGAACTTATCCCCGGCACTGCGCTCTTTACAGCCCAGTGGATTGACCGGTTAGCCCGCGATCCTGTTATCAATCCTAACCTCTCCTGGAGTGGTGAGCGTTTTGTACGGGAGAATAATAGCGCGTTGATAGCGGCCCGGCTGGGCTTAAAACCCGATGCGTTATTTTTGTCTGATCCCGAAGACTTCGCGGAAATGCAGCGTGTCAAAGATCGTCATCAGGCGATTACCCACTCTGCAAACGGCTTACATACTCTGGTCACTCATCGTTTATCTGCCGGTGAACTTTACAGACTAAAACCTGAGTGTCTTGTGCTGAGCGATGTGATGGTCAACAGACAGGTGCGGCTGTTACAGAACCGGCATCTTTTCCCTGACACCCGTTTCATTGTTGACATAACCCGGGCGTCGTTTAGCACGAACAGTCATCAGCATGATCGTGATGCGATTATACAGGGCGCCGACGTGCTGGTGGTAAGGAATGCCGCTGCGCTGAAACTTTTCAGCAACAAAAACATCCTCCTTCAGGAGGATAAGCTTGGCACGGACTGGCAGGGACTCGTTCAGCCTGATTATCGTTCAGCCGAAAATGACGCAAAGCCCAGAGTCGGTATTGTGCTCACCGATTTGCAGCCTGAAGACTGGCAGCTTATTGACCCGCTTATCAAAGAGATGAGTGGCCATGTCTGCTGGATTATTTATGGTGCCTGCCCAGACACATGGAAGCCCTATATCCATGAGTACCATCGTAAAGTGCCGCAAAACAGAGTGGCGGAGATGTTGCAGTCGCTTCACTTAACTCTTGCGCTTGCACCCCTTTCCGATTCCCTGCTTAATCAGGCAGAAGGTCACCGGGTGATTGCGCAGTTAGGTGCCTGCGGCTATCCGGTGCTGGCCAGCGATCATGCTGCCTATCAGGAAATAATGAGTATTAAGCGCATTAAAAATAAAACGTCTCAGTGGCGATTTGTGATTAACAAAATGATCGGCAATCCACTTTCAATGCGCAGTCTGGGTGAAAACCTCTATCACGAAGTCAACAGCCGCTGGATCTACCAGCCGGGAGAACTGCCGGTATGGATGACCGGTAGAGAATGTTAGCATTGTGCGGGGCGATACGCTGGGGGTATCGCTGCGACTTTTGGGTGTCCGCATTTCTGTCTGCTGGCTGGCAGTGCGTGACACTCCCCATCCCGTTACAGTTCCCCCTCAGCCTGCCGATAACTCCTCACAGAACAACATCATTTTTGATTTTAACTTTGTGGAGTGTCTATGCGCTTCAATTATGACCTTTTACCGGGCGAGCAGCTGACCTTCGATGAGATCGCCCGGCGTTATGCGCTGCAATACCCTGATGATAAAGAGCTGACGGCGCGCGCATTGCTGAGTCCGTCAACCGGCCTGCGCACGCTGAAAATCCGTGCGGTATTTGCGCGGGAGGAGAGCAACAGTCCGCTCGAGGATCTGCTGTTCATCTCCCATGACAACGAACGTAAAAATTATCTGCGCCGGTTTGAGCACTACCTTAAGCAGAATCTCTCTTTCCTCTATTTTCGTCGCAGCGACAACGAGAAGCGCGACAACCTGTGGAAAGTGATGGGCAGCAGTCAGGTCTTCGCGATGATCGATCCACAATCTGCCACGGCACAGAACCTGTTAAACAGTCGCGGCTACAAACTGGTGCTGATGCATCAGGATGATGAAGACATCTACTGGCAGCTCTTTAATCCGCAGGCGGACCCCTGTTTTCCACAGTCGCAGCGTATTCAGTTCATCGTGGTGCTCAGTACGCCGCAGCACAAAGTCCCTGCGGCAGTGATGCCGGGCACTGAAGTGGGGCGTCGCGTGAAAGCACGGGTGCTGCAGCGTGCCAGCCAGGCGGAATTCAGCGCCGGTGTCAAAGCGCGCTACGGTGCCTGCGTGATGACCGGCACCGAGCTGACCGAACGGCACAACTGGCCTTGGGTGGAAGCCTGTCATATTGATACGCAGGAGGGCGATGACGGTGTCCTGGCAGACAACAGCATCGATAATGGCCTGTTTTTACGCAGCGATCTGCAGCGGCTATTTATTAACCGACTGATTAGCATTGATGCTGAATCAGGAACGATTCAGGTACATCCCGGCGAGGAGGCGCGGCAGCACATTGCGCCCTGGTATCAGGAGCTGGAGGGTCGTGTCTGCAGTTTGTGGGCTGCGGTGCCGCCCGCCACGCGGCAACGGCTGCGCGCCCGTCGTTAATTTCAGGAAGCGTGCAGAAATAACTGCACGCTGACTTAACAAAAATCAAATAGCCTCGTTTTACCCCGCCTATTCAGCCAATCGAAAACGCTACAGAATTGGATAATCATGCCGATAACTTCATTAACGCAGGGTAGTCAACGTGAACGATTTCTATACCGCCGAAGGCGTGATGGACAAGCATTCGCTCTGGCAGCGCTACGTGCCGCTGGTGCGCCATGAAGCGTTGCGTCTGCAGGTTCGCCTGCCGGCCAGCGTTGAGCTTGACGACTTGCTGCAGGCAGGTGGAATAGGGCTGTTAAATGCCGTAGAGCGTTACGACGCGCTCCAGGGCACAGCTTTCACCACCTACGCCGTGCAGCGTATTCGTGGCGCAATGCTCGACGAGCTTCGTAGTCGGGACTGGGCACCACGCAGCGTGCGTCGTAACGCACGTGAAGTGGCGGGCGCAATGCACAGAGTGGAACAGTCGCTGGGGCGTTCTGCTTCCGAGCAGGAAGTGGCGCAGCAGCTGAATGTTTCCATGGAGGAGTACCGGCAGATCCTGCTGGACACCAACAACAGTCAACTCTTCTCCTACGACGAGTATCGGGAAGAGCACGGCGACAGCGCGGAGCTGGTTACGGAAGGCCATGAAGAGGCCAATCCGCTTCACCAGCTGTTAGAAGGGAGTCTGCGTGAGCGCGTCATTGAAGCGATCGAAGCGTTACCCGATCGTGAAAAGATGGTGCTGACACTGTACTACCAGGAAGAACTGAACCTGAAAGAGATTGGCGCGGTACTTGATGTGGGTGAATCCCGTGTCAGCCAGCTGCACAGTCAGGCGATTAAACGCCTGCGGGCCCGACTTGCGGGAGCGCGCTAGCAGTATCAGTTCCTGGCGATTCAAAATTATAAGAAACCGGGGACTCAGTAATGGGAGCCAAGACCAAGGCCAGACCGTTAAGTCGTTATCTTAAAGACTATAAACACAGCCAGAGCAACTGTTCACACTGTGGCAAGGTATTAGATCGAATGGCGCTCGTTTTTCGTGGCCAGATCATCAATAAAGAGGCCATCGCACGGATGGACCAGATGATTGATGAGCAGCTGTGGCTGAAACTTCAGCCCGAACTGACCGCGCTTTGTCGTTTTTGTAGTGATATTTTTTGTAATACCCATCCTAATTACTTCGACATTATGGCGTTTAAACAATATTTGTTTGAACAGACAGAGATGAGCCCCAGCACGATTCGTGAATATGTGGTGCGTCTGCGTCGACTGGATGAGATGCTGAAAGCCAAAAATTTCCCGGCCGAAAAGCTTAAAGGAAATAGCTGGCATCAGTGTCTGGAAAGCGATTTGCCCGATGCCGGTAATAACAATTACCGTATCGCGCTGCGCAAGTACGATCAGTTCTTAGGCTGGCAGCAGGCGTAAGCCTGTTCTGCACCGATTGCTCCCCCGCGTGCCTCCGGCACGTTATCCCTTACCTGCCAGCCGGGTTAAGGGAAGGGGGAGCACGGCGCTTCTTTCTTCTCGTCTTTTTACTACCGCATCTGCTGTCACCTGAATCAGAGTGATCCTTTTCGCATCTTCTGCAACACTGTAAGGATAATTTTCATGCCCGACCGGAGGCAGCATTGTCTTTACATCTGTTACATCAATTCCCGCGTCTTGAACTGCTTGGCGCACCCACACCGTTAGAACACCTGCCACGCCTTTCCGACTATTTGGGTCGCGATATTTTCATCAAACGTGATGACTTCACGCCGGTAGCGATGGGCGGCAACAAGCTGCGCAAGCTGGAGTTCCTGGCAGCTGATGCGCTGCGCGAAGGCGCCGATGTGCTGTTGACCGCGGGCGCAATCCAGTCTAACCATGTGCGTCAGACGGCGGCCGTCGCGGCCCGGCTTGGCCTGAAGTGTGTGGCGCTGCTGGAAAACCCGATTGGCACCCACGCTGAAAACTATCTGAGCAACGGCAACCGTCTGTTGCTGGACCTGATGAACGCGGAAGTGATTATGGTTGATGCACTGCACAACCCTACTGAACAGCTGGCAGAAGAGGCCACGCGTCTGGAAGCGCAGGGATTCCGCCCTTACATTGTGCCGGTCGGCGGCTCAAATGCGCTGGGTGCACTAGGCTATGTAGAGTGCGCGCAGGAGATCGCCCATCAGAGCGAAGGCGTGGTCGATTTCGCCGCCGTGGTTGTCGCCTCGGGCAGTGCCGGCACCCATGCCGGACTGGCGGTAGGCCTGGAGCATCTGTTGCCGGAAACTGAGCTGGTCGGCGTCACCGTTTCACGTCAGGTCGAAGCGCAGTTGCCGCTGGTAGAGCGTTTACGTCAGTCGCTGGCGGAGACGCTGGAAGTGCAGGCTACGGCACCGATCACGCTGTGGGATGACTATTTTGCGCCACGCTACGGTGAACCCAATGATGAAGGCATGGCGGCAGTGAAACTGCTGGCGCAGCTGGAAGGCATCCTGCTTGACCCGGTGTATACCGGCAAGGCGATGGCCGGATTGCTGGATGGCATCAACCAGAATCGTTTCCGCCGTGAAGGCCCGCTGCTGTTTATTCATACGGGCGGCGCACCGGCGTTATTTGCTTATCATCCTTCGGTCTGAGACAAGCGAATAAAACAGTTTATACTCCGTGCGTTATCATTCTGGACTGGCAGCAACACGCGGTGCTGCCCTTATAAGAACACACACACAATACTGTCAATAATGGGGTGAATATGTCCTTTTCTCGTGCAGGTCGTCAGATGGTGATGGGCGTCATGGCCGTGGCGCTGATTGCAGGCGTCAACGTTAAAACCTTTGCAGCCGAAAACCTGCTGAACAAAATTAAAGAGCGCGGCACGCTGCTGGTGGGTCTGGAAGGCACCTATCCGCCATTCAGCTTCCAGGATGAAAAGGGCAAGCTGACCGGCTTTGAAGTGGAATTCGCAGAACAGCTGGCGCAGCACATGGGTGTTAAGGCAAGCCTGAAACCGACCAAATGGGATGGCATGCTGGCCTCACTCGACGCGAAGCGCATCGATGTGGTGATCAACCAGGTCACCATCTCTGATGAGCGTAAGAAGAAGTATGATTTCTCTACGCCATACACGGTTTCCGGCATTCAGGCGCTGACGATGAAAGCCAACGCGGGCACCATCACTAAACCGGCCGATCTGGCGGGCAAGAAAGTGGGCGTGGGTCTCGGCACCAACTACGAGCAGTGGCTGCGTGAGAACGTGAAGGGCGTGGACATCCGTACTTATGATGATGACCCGACAAAATATCAGGATCTGCGCTCTGGCCGTCTGAATGCCATTCTGGTTGACCGTCTGGCTGCGCTGGATCTGGTCAAGAAAACCGGCGATACCATGGCAGTTGCGGGTGATGCCTTCTCCCGTCAGGAATCGGGTGTTGCGGTGCGTAAAGGCAACGACGATCTGCTGAAAGCGATCGATCAGGCCATTGCTGATATGCAGAAAGATGGCTCGCTGAGCAAGCTGTCTCAGAAATGGTTTGGCGCGGACGTGACGAAATAATGCAGGAAAGTCTTCAACTGGTGCTGGATTCAGCACCTTTTTTATTAAAAGGCGCGCTGTTTACGCTGCAGCTCAGCATCGGCGGCATGTTCTTCGGACTGCTGCTGGGCTTTATTCTGGCGCTGATGCGTCTGTCGCGCTTCTGGCCGGTTCGCTGGCTGGCGCGGATTTATGTCTCGATTTTCCGTGGCACCCCGCTGATCGCCCAGCTGTTTATGATCTACTACGGCCTGCCGCAGTTTGGCATTGAGCTGGATCCGATTCCGTCGGCAATGATAGGCCTTTCCCTGAACACCGCCGCGTATGCCTCTGAGTCACTGCGTGGCGCAATTGCATCGATCGAGCGTGGACAGTGGGAAGCGGCGGCGAGTATCGGTATGACCCGCTGGCAGACCCTGCGCCGGGTGATCCTGCCGCAGGCTGCGCGCACCGCGCTGCCTCCGCTGGGCAACAGCTTTATCAGCCTGGTGAAAGATACCTCGCTGGCGGCGACGATTCAGGTGCCGGAACTGTTCCGCCAGGCGCAGCTAATCACCTCGCGCACGCTGGAAGTCTTCACCATGTATCTGGCGGCCTCGCTGATTTACTGGGTGATGGCAACGGTGTTGTCTGCGTTGCAGAACCGGCTGGAACAGCATGTTAATCGTCAGGATTCGGAGTCGAAATGAGCGCCATCGAAGTCAGAAAGCTGGTGAAATCCTTTAACGGCCAGAAGGTGCTGCACGATATCGACCTTGATGTGGCCGCTGGTGAAGTGGTAGCGATTATCGGCCCCAGCGGCTCGGGTAAAACCACGCTGCTGCGCAGTATCAACCTGCTCGAAGTACCGGATAGCGGCACCATCCGCGTCGGGGAGATTACCGTGGATGCGGCGCTGGCACAGAGTAAGCAAAAGGAGCAGGTGCGTCGTCTGCGTCAGCAGGTCGGGTTTGTTTTCCAGAACTTCAATCTGTTTCCCCATCGTTCAGTGATGGAGAACATCATTGAAGGGCCGGTTATCGTTAAGGGCGAAGCGAAAGCGGATGCGGTAGCCCGCGCCCGCACGCTGCTGGAGAAGGTCGGGCTGCACGGCAAGGAAGAGAGCTATCCGCGTCGTCTGTCGGGTGGACAGCAGCAGCGCGTGGCGATCGCGCGTGCGCTGGCAATGCGGCCGGAAGTGATCCTGTTTGATGAACCGACCTCGGCGCTGGATCCGGAGCTGGTAGGAGAGGTGCTCAGCACCATTCGCGCACTGGCTGAAGAGAAGCGCACTATGGTCATCGTCACGCATGAGATGAGCTTTGCCCGCGACGTCGCTGACCGCGCTATTTTTATGGATCAGGGACGCATTGTGGAGCAGGGCGAGGCAAAAGCGTTGTTCAGTAATCCTCAGCAGCCGCGTACCCGTCAGTTTCTCGATAAGTTCCTCAGTCAGTAACCTCACTGCCTTCCCTGGAAGGCAGTTTTAACCGCCTTAATAATCTCACTTTTAAACGATAACGGGCGGCTGTCAGCATAATGCGCGCCGTAATATCACAACCTATTATTCAGCCGTTAAACCTTTTGCCACATCTGACAAATCTTTTCCTTTCATCGGATATTTAATGGTTTTTCCTGATGCCGCTTTCTCTTATTTATATTTGCTGCAATATGAAACATTATTACCCTTTAGCGTGGCTGTGGCGCTGATAATTAGCCTTTTTGCATTCTGATTAATAAGTGTAAGGAAAGGTTCTGCTGAGTAAATAACTGTGGCGTCAGGGCCACCCGGCGGCTTTTAAGAGTTTCGCTACATCCATCATCGGTTCAATGGCGAATAATCGCTGGATAATCATAAAAGCAATACTGATTTCCTCGCTTTTACTTTCCAGCATTCTGACCTACATAGCAGGAGTCATTGAATGAGCCAGACTAAGTCAGACCAGATATTATGGGTAGATACCCTGAAGGGCGCCTGCATATTGCTGGTGGTCCTGTACCACACGGTGTTACCGGGTTTTGAAGGGACGATGAAATATCTTTCTGCCGGATGGATTCCCGCTGAAATATGGATACAGTTTAATACGGTCCTGTCGCCGCTGCGTATGCCCGCCTTTTTCTTTGTGTCGGGATTGCTGGCGACCAATGGCATTATTAACCGCCCCTGGAAACAGGTCTTTACCAGTCGTATCACCAATCTCTTTTACCTCTATATTCTGTGGGGGTTTATTCAGTGGTGGTCCATTATTGGCATCTCCACTGAAATTACCGGCCAGCGCATTTCGCAGAATCTGAATGCCGCCTATGCCGGTTCGCTGTTTGAATTTCTCAAGCTGACCTTTATGGCCATGAGTACCTCGTGGTATCTCTATGGGTTGGGACTCTATTTCCTCTGTGCCAAAATTTTCCGTCAATATAAGCTGGCCCTGGTGGCGGTGGCGATTCTGCTGAATTATCTGGCGGTTGAAAAAGTGATCCCGTTCTGGGGACCTCAGAGCCTGGCGCAATATTTCCTGTTCTTCCTGTTAGGGGCGTTCTGGAGCCAGACGATGCTGCGCCTGAGTGAATGGCGGCGGGAGAACCTGATGCCCTGGGCGCTACTGGCCGCAGTCGCCGGGATTCATGTGATATTCGGTCTGGATAAGAGCCTGTTCCTGTGTGTGCTGGCGGTGTTGTTCAGCATCGCCGCCTGCCGCTGGCTGAATCAGCATTTCAGCATGCGCTATCTCAACTGGGTCGGCCGCAATACGCTGCAGATTTACGTCATCCACCGTATTTTCATCGAGTTCTTTGGGATGTCGGCCATTCTGTTCGCGCAGCGGCATCATCTGTTTGAGCAGGCGTGGTTTTCGTTCCTGTGGGCCTGCTTTTATCCGGTGGCTATCGTGGGGCTCTGTTCGCTCTGCTCAGTGGCGATCTGGTCGCTGACCAATCGCGGGGTGGGGCAGTCGCTGTTTGTGTTTCCGACGCTGATGAAGAGGGTGCCTGGCGGCGGGTGAGGGGCGCTTGCAGCGGGAAGAGGACGCTGTGCAGCGGGCGGGCTCTGAGAAGGTTACGCCCGCCAGGCGATGGGGAGTTTCAGGGTGCCCCTCCTAAAATCCCTGCCGGTTGGCGAATTTCGCTTTGCAGCGGGCTAACACTGAGGGGGGCTCGCCCGCCAGGCGGTGGGGAGTTTCAGGTTGCCTGTGCAGGCGGACGTGTCAAGGGGCGGACGCCCGCCCCTTAACAATCCCGGCGTCCGGCAGCCTGCGCGCCCCGCTGTGCGGGGTGCCTTCGTCACGCCCTGCGGCCAGCGGACCGTCCGGACGCGCCATCCCTGGCGCGAACCGTCCTTTCGCCGACGTCCTGTCGGCTCATCCTGGCCTCCGGTTGTTCCTCAGCGCTACGGATGCCTCTCCCAAACCCCCGCCTGTAATACCTTCTTTGTTTTTTCGGATGGCGTGTTGTCTGCTGGACTGAAAGCCAAAGCCAAAGCCAAAGCCAAAGTCAAAGCAAAAGCTAATCACGGAATCTTACCGCTACAATCTCAGTGCCCGAAGAAGACGTGATTACCACGGATAGAGTGTAAGGCCTTTCTGACTGCTGAGCCTGAAGCCAGAGGCAATCCTGAAAAACCACAGCGATAAAGTACCCAACACAAGAAGAAGAGATAACAGCGAGGGGTCAGGGAGGCCGTCAGAACCGCTGAGCGGATGAGGGATTTCAGGACGAGCGACAGGGATGTCGCGAAGAGGCGGGTTCGCGCCAGGGATGGCGCGTCCTGCCGGTCCGTGAGAAATCCTGAAGAAGCGAAGGAACCGCGAAGCGGCGGTGAAGCAGGCCGGAGCCGGGGGTCAAGGGGCGCGGCGACTGGCGCCCCTTGTCGGTCGCCTGCAGAGGCGTTACTGAAACTGCCCAACTGCTCAGGCGAACGAAACCCCTCTCAGCGCCCGTTCGCGCAGCGAACAATCCCAGCTTTAGCGCATGCATCTGCCAGGCGAACGAAACCCCTCTCAGAGCCCGTTCGCGCAGCGAACCACCCCAGCTTCAGCTCCGCAGCAGCCCGTTCGCGCAGCGAACACTCTCCGGCGAACGCTTATTACCCAATGGTCATCAGACTCGCATTACCACCCGCCGCCGCGGTATTCACACTCAGCGAGCGCTCAATCAGCAGACGCTCAAGCAGAAGATTGGTTTCGCCACGGGCGAAGCCCTGCACCGAAACAATCGCGCCGTCACGCGCTGCGATCTGCTCACAAAGCGTACGCAGCTGATCGGCATCGCCGTGATAGATCACCGCATCAAACTCTGCCGCTAACGGGTCACGTGCCAGCGTGATGCTCGCTTTCACGGCATCAGGCAGCGAGGCCCGCAGCGCGCGATGCAGCTCATCATCCTGCCACAGCGCTTTACTGCCCACGCTGGTGACCGCAGCCAGCTGGATCAACGCATCCTGCTCATTGTCCGCCAGACAGAGCACCAGATCGCGCGGCAGCAGCGAGAAGGTGTTGCGCTCGCCGGTCGGGCCAGGCAGCAGACGGACCACGCCCGCCTGGGCCAGCTCGCCATAGTGCTGGCAGAGTTGCGCCAGTTCAGGCTTATCTTTCGCCCAGTTGCTCAGCGCCTGATGCGGTGCCAGCAGCGACTGACGCAGCGTGCTGTCTGCCGGTCGCTCGGCATCCTGACGATCAAAGGTCAGACGCAGCGCGCCATCCGGGCGACTGGCCAGCAGGCGGTAGAGATAGAGCGGACCGCCCGCTTTCGGACCGGTTCCGGATAAGCCTTCGCCGCCAAACGGCTGAACGCCAACCACCGCGCCCACCATGTTGCGGTTCACGTAGAGGTTACCGACACGGGCGTTGGCCGTAACCTGTGCGATGGTCTCGTCGATGCGGGTATGCACACCCAGCGTCAGGCCATAGCCGGAGGCGTTGATCTGCTCAACCAGCTTCGGCAGGTTGTTGCGGGTGAAGCGCACTACATGCAGCACCGGTCCAAAAATCTCTTTGTCCAGATCGCTGACCTGATTCAGCTCAATCAGCGTCGGTTTGACAAAGGTGCCGCTGGTCCACTCTTTGCTGTCCTGCGGGTTATCCTGAACCGCCTGGTAAACCGTGAAGCCCTTGTTACGCATCGCCTGAATATGGCGATCGATATTGGCTTTTGCCTCGGCATCAATCACCGGGCCGATGTCGGTAGAGAAGCGCTCCGGATTGCCCATGCGGCACTCCGCCATCGCGCCGCGCAGCATCTTCAGCGTATGGTCGGCGACATCTTCCTGAATGCAGAGCAGACGCAGGGCAGAGCAGCGCTGTCCGGCACTGTCGAAGGCCGACGCGACGATATCGATCACCACCTGCTCAGTCAGCGCGGAGGAGTCAACGATCATCGCGTTCATCCCGCCGGTCTCCGCAATCAGCGGCACCGGGCGACCGTGTTGATCAAGACGACCGGCCAGATTCCGCTGCAGCAGGGTGGCGACTGCGGTTGAGCCGGTAAACATCACGCCACGGACCCGATTGTCCCCCGTCAGCTGCGCACCCACGGTTTCACCCTGACCCGGCAGCAGTTGCAGCACGCCCGGCGGTACACCCGCATCCAGCAGGATCTGAACTGCCTGTGCGGCAATCAGCGGTGTCTGCTCAGCCGGTTTGGCCAGCACGCTGTTGCCTGCTGCCAGTGCAGCCGCAATCTGGCCGGTAAAGATCGCCAGCGGGAAGTTCCACGGGCTGATACAGACCACCGGACCCAGCGGACGATGCGTTTCGTTGTCGAAATCGTCACGCACCATACCGGCGTAGTAATAGAGGAAATCAACCGCTTCGCGCACTTCCGCGATGGCGTTGTTATAGGTCTTGCCTGCTTCACGCACCAGGATGCCAAGCAGCTGCTGCATCTGGCCTTCCATAATCTGTGCGGCGCGTTCCAGAATCGCCGCACGCTCCTGTGGTGGGGTGGCAAACCAGATCGGTCCGCTGTTCACGGCGGCATCCATCGCCACAGAGACTTCCTGCTCTGTGGCTTCACGTACCTGACCCACACGATCGTTTGGTGCAGCCGGGTTCAGAATGTCGCGCAACTCACCCGCACCCGCTTCACCGTCGATCATCGGCTCGGCCAGGCAGGGCTGTGCAGCGCTGCTCAGCAGGGCGCTGGAGAGTGAGGCGAGACGGTGCTCGTTAGCCATATCCAGACCCGCTGAGTTGACGCGGTTCTCGCCATACAGCTCACGCGGCAGGGGGATCTTCGGATGCGGCAGGCCAATGGCGCCTTCGCTGATCCCCAGTTTCTCGACGGCAGTCACCGGATCGGCTACCAGCTCATCAATCGGCAGCGAGGTATCGGCAATGCGGTTTACGAACGAGGTATTGGCTCCGTTTTCCAGCAGTCGACGCACCAGATAGGCCAGCAGGGTTTCATGGGTCCCGACCGGCGCATAGATACGGCAGGGGCGATTCAGCTTGCCGTCCGCCACTTTGCCGACCACCTGCTCATACAGCGGTTCACCCATGCCGTGCAGACATTGGAACTCATACTGCCCCGGATAGTAGTTATTGCCTGCCAGCTGATAAATCGCGGCCAGGGTGTGGGCATTGTGCGTAGCAAACTGCGGATAGATCAGGCTGGGAACAGAAAGCAGTTTGCGGGCGCAGGCCAGGTAAGAGATATCAGTGTAAACCTTACGGGTGTAAACCGGGTAGCCTTCCAGACCTTCCATCTGGGCGCGCTTGATTTCGCTGTCCCAGTACGCGCCTTTCACCAGACGGATCATCAGACGACGGCGGCTGCGTTGCGCCAGATCGATCAGCTCATCGATCACAAACGGACAGCGTTTCATATAAGCCTGAATCACGAAGCCGATGCCGTTCCAGCCTTCCAGCTCTGGCTCGAAACAGAGTTTCTCCAGCATATCCAGCGACAGCTCCAGCCGGTCAGCTTCCTCTGCGTCGATGTTGATGCCGATGTCATAGGAGCGGGCCAGTAGCGTCAGTGATTTCAGAATAGGGTAGAGCTCTTCAATCACCCGCTCATACTGCGCGCGGCTGTAGCGGGGATGCAGAGCTGAGAGTTTGATGGAGATGCCCGGGCCTTCATAAATGCCACGACCATTCGACGCTTTACCGATGGCGTGAATCGCCTGCTGATAAGAGAGCAGATAGGCTTTGGCATCGCCTGCGGTCAGGGCCGCTTCGCCCAGCATATCGTAAGAGTAACGGAAGCCTTTCTCTTCCAGCTTGCGGGCGTTCGCCAGCGCTTCAGCAATGGTTTCACCGGTGACGAACTGCTCACCCATCAGACGCATCGCCATATCCACGCCTTTTCGGATCAGGGGCTCGCCGCCCTTACCGATGATGCGGTTGAGCGAGCTGGAAAGATTCGCCTCGTTGTGGGTCGAGACCAGACGGCCGGTAAACAGCAGGCCCCAGGTCGCGGCGTTGACAAACAGCGACGGGCTGCGGCCCAGATGCGATTGCCAGTTGCCGTTGCTAATCTTGTCGCGGATGAGCGCATCGCGCGTTGGCTTGTCAGGAATACGCAGCAGCGCCTCTGCAAGGCACATCAGCGCCACGCCTTCATGTGAAGAAAGAGAGAACTCCTGAAGCAGGCTTTGCACCATACCGGCGCGTCCGGTCGCACCTTTCTGGTGCCGAAGCTTGTCGGCGAGCTGATAAGCCAGCTGATGGGTTTTCTCTGCCAGCGCTGCCGGTAAGCGCGCCTGCTCCAGCATCATTGGCACTGCATCGGTCTCAGGACGACGCCAGGCGGCGGTCACTGCTGAACGCGTCACCGACTGAGGTAAAATCTGCTCTGCGAAGTCAAGGAACGGCTGGTGCGTCTCCTCTGGCTGGGTGTCGTCAGACTCGGCCGCCGCCTGGGCAGAAAGCGGGATCTCCGGCACGGCATCGCCGCTCTCCAGCTGGCCCAGGTAGTTAAAGATGGCCTGTTTAATCAGCCAGTGTGGCGTGCGATCAATACGCTGCGCAGCCAGTTTGATGCGCTCACGTGTTGCGTCATCCAGTTTCACACCCATGGTGGTTGTAGCCATGACTCCAGAGCTCCTTGATAGTGGTTCGATACGGCGTTGGCTGCACTATCACTTAAGTTGCAACTTTGTGCAACCGTGTTAAATGTGAGCCAGTTAACACCCTTCTTACATCGGCAATTGTTAAATCCCGCAATGCGGCACGGATATTGCTGCAAGATCCTCGCCAGGTCGGCAGGCCCGATAAAAAGCGGGTTTACGGCCGGTTATACAGAGGTACAACCGGATAACTGTGAGCGAGTGCAACCTATCAGCACGTTTTCACAAACGGTTAGTGAAATCACTGTAACGCCTGTGTTAAATCCATTGTGCGCGGAACGCCTTTCCGGCAGGATACCGCGCCGCTGGGAAATGACTGACGCCCTGACGAAGAAAATCGACCCGCTTTGCCCCGTTCCGGCAGGCGGGTAGCTGGCGATTTCTCTGGGATATCAAATAATAAGTGGAGAGACAGATGAGTGTAAGTACACCAATGCTGGTGACCTTTGTGGTTTATATTCTTGGGATGGTATTAATCGGTTTTGCGGCTTATCGCTCGACCAAAAACTTCGATGATTACATCCTCGGTGGCCGCAGTCTGGGTAGCGTGGTCACGGCACTCTCTGCCGGTGCATCCGATATGAGCGGCTGGCTGCTGATGGGCTTACCGGGTGCCATCTTCATTTCCGGCATCTCTGAGAGCTGGATTGCGATTGGCCTGACCATCGGTGCCTGGCTGAACTGGAAAATCGTGGCCGGTCGCCTGCGTGTTCAGACCGAGCATCACAATAATGCCCTGACCCTGCCGGACTTCTTTACCAGCCGCTTTGAAGACCACAGTAAAATTCTGCGCGTCATCTCCGCTATTGTGATTCTGGTATTCTTCACCATCTACTGCGCCTCGGGCGTTGTGGCCGGTGCGCGACTGTTTGAAAGCACCTTTGGTATGGATTACCAGACGGCTCTGTGGGCGGGTGCAGCGGCAACCATCCTCTATACGCTGGTGGGCGGTTTCCTGGCGGTGAGCTGGACCGATACCGTTCAGGCAAGCCTGATGATTTTTGCGCTGATCCTGACGCCGGTGTTTGTCATTATCGCAGTAGGCGGCTGGTCCGATTCGCTGACGGTGATTGAGGCGAAAAGCCTTGAAAACCTCGACATGCTCAAAGGGCTGAACTTCGTTGCGGTCATCTCCCTGCTCGGCTGGGGTCTGGGCTACTTCGGGCAACCCCATATTCTGGCGCGCTTTATGGCGGCAGATTCGCATCGCTCTATCCGCACCGCACGCCGTATCGGTATGGCGTGGATGGTGCTCTGTCTGGCGGGCGCGGTGGCAGTCGGCTTCTTCGGTATTGCCTACTTCCAGAACAACCCGACCCTGGCAACCGGCGTCAATGACAACGCTGAGCGCGTCTTTATCGAGCTGGCACGCATTCTCTTCAACCCGTGGATTGCCGGCATTCTGCTGTCAGCGATTCTTGCTGCCGTAATGTCCACACTGAGCTGTCAGCTGCTGGTCTGCTCCAGCGCCCTGACTGAAGACCTCTATAAAGGCTTCCTGCGCAAAAATGCCAGTCAGAAAGAGCTGGTATGGGTAGGGCGTCTGATGGTGCTGCTGGTGGCGCTGATTGCGATTGCGCTGGCGTCGAACCCGGAAAACCGTGTGCTGGGCCTGGTAAGCTACGCCTGGGCGGGCTTTGGTGCGGCGTTTGGTCCGGTGGTACTGTTCGGCGTCTGCTGGAAGCGTATGAACCGCAACGGTGCGCTGGCGGGGATGATCATCGGTGCCCTCACCGTACTGGTATGGAAACAGTATGGCTGGCTGGGCCTGTATGAAATCATCCCTGGCTTCATTTTCGCCAGCATCGCGATTGTGGTCTTCAGCCTGATGGGTCGTGAACCGTCAGCCGAAGCGCAGCAGCGATTTACTGCCGCAGAAGCGGAGTTCCAGACCAAATAAGCGAAGCGTTAGTCATGAAAGCCCGCGCCGTAAGGAGCGGGCTTTTTTTGTTACAAAGATAAATCACCCAAAGATGAAATTATCTCCGCCGGTAACTTGTTTTTTTCGCAGCGATAATGATAATCGGTATCGTTTACACTTTACCTGATTTTACTGTTCATTGACGCTGCTTAACATTCAAGAGGTTGGCGATGTTTGTTCCTTTTCTCATCATGCTGCGCGAAGGGCTCGAAGCCGCGCTGATAGTCAGCCTGATAGCCAGCTATCTCAAGCGCACCCAGCGCACCCAATGGTTTCCGGCGATGTGGGCGGGCGTGTTTATCGCCGCTGCGCTCTGTCTGGGCCTTGGCCTGTTCATCAATGCCACTACCGGTGAATTCCCGCAAAAAGAACAGGAGCTGTTTGAGGGCATTGTGGCGGTGATTGCGGTGGTAATCCTGACATCAATGGTTTTCTGGATGCGTAAAGTCGCCCGCAACATCAGGGTCGAGCTTGAGCAGGCGGTGGATCAGGCGCTGCAACGTTCAGGGCGGGGCGGTCTGGCGCTGGTGCTGATGGTGTTTCTTGCCGTGGCACGTGAAGGGCTGGAGTCGGTGTTCTTCCTGCTGGCGGCGTTTACGCAGGATGTCGGTTATGCGCCACCGATTGGCGCGGTACTGGGGCTGGCAACCGCCGTGGTGCTGGGCATGCTGCTTTACTGGGGCGGTATCCGTCTGAACATGGCGCATTTCTTCCGCTGGACCAGCGTCTTCATCCTGTTTGTCGCGGCGGGCCTTGCAGCCGGTGCGATTCGCGCCTTCCACGAAGCGGGATTATGGAATCGCTTTCAGGATGTGGCCTTCGATCTCAGCAATACCTTATCGACCCATTCGCTTTTCGGCACGCTGCTGGAAGGCATTCTGGGTTATCAGGAGACGCCAAGCGTTAGTGAAGTGACGATTTACTTCGTCTACCTGATCCCGGCGCTGATTCTGTTCTTTATGCCTGCGCGTCCTGCTGCGTCGGCCACGGTGTAATCAGACATTTTTTTGGCGCGCCCGTCGCGCCTGCAACTTAACAGGGAATATCGAGATGACAATGCGTTTCCGCCGCAAGGCACTGCTGCTTCCTCTGCTGGCAATTTCTGCTTCCGCGGCTGCGGCGGTTCCTCAGGTTACCGTTAGCGTCAACGACAAGCAGTGTGAGCCGATGAGCTTAACGGTCAAGGCTGGCAAGACCCAGTTTCTGATTAAAAACAACAGCCAGAAGGCGCTGGAGTGGGAAATCCTGAAAGGGGTGCTGGTGGTTGAAGAGCGTGAAAACATCGCGCCAGGCTTCAGTCAGAAGCTGACCGCCAATCTGGAAGCCGGCGAATATGAGATGACCTGTGGCCTGCTGAGCAACCCAAAAGGCAAGCTGATTGTAAAGGGTGAGGGCGCAGCGACAAACAGCACTTCCGCACGTATGCAGCTGGAAGGTCCAATCACCGAATATAAAGCTTATGTGACGGATCAGGTGAACCAGCTGGTCAGCAACACCCAGGCGTTCACGGATGCCGTTAAAGCGGGTGATGTGGAAAAAGCCAAAGCACTGTTTGCCCCAACGCGTCAGTATTACGAGCGTATTGAGCCGATTGCTGAGCTGTTCTCCGATCTCGACGGCAGTATCGATGCCCGTGAAGATGACTACGAGAAGAAATCAGCTGATCCGAAGTTCACCGGTTTCCACCGTCTGGAAAAAGCCCTGTTTGCTGATAACAGCACCAAAGACATGGCGGACTACGCGGATAAGCTGAATAAAGATGTGAAAGATCTGCAGGTGCGCATCAGCGAACTGGCTTTCCCGCCAGCCAAAGTCGTCGGCGGCGCAGCCGGTCTGATTGAAGAAGTGGCTTCCAGCAAAATCTCCGGCGAAGAAGATCGCTACAGCCGCACCGACCTGTGGGATTTCCAGGCCAATATTGATGGTGCACAGAAAATCGTTGAGCTGCTGCGACCGCTGGTGAGCAAAGCGAATCCGCAGCTGCTGGCCAAAGTTGACGCCAACTTCAAAAAAGTGGATGCGATCCTGAGCAAGTACCGCACCCAAACCGGTTTCGAATCCTATGAGAAGCTGACCAGCGCCGACCGTAACGCGCTGAAAGGGCCGATCACCGCCCTGGCGGAAGATCTTTCATTACTTCGTGGCACTCTGGGTCTGGATTAATCATGAGTCGTAAGGAAGATGACGCGCAGCCTGCGCGTCGTCGTTTACTGAAAGGACTGGGTCTGCTGGGCGGCGCGGCGGCCATCGGCGGCGGCTGTCCGTTCCATACCGCTGCCGCTGACAGCTTTTCGCCGGGTACGGTGACGCCGCAGGCGCGACAGCAGACGCAGCCGTTTTATGGTCAGCATCAGGCGGGTATCACGACGCCCCAGCAGGCATCAATGATGCTGGTGGCGTTTGATCTGCTCAGCAGCGATAAAGCTGAACTGAAGCGTCTGTTTCAGCTGCTGACCCAGCGTATCGCTTTTCTCACGGCGGGCGGTCCGGCACCTGCGGTCACCAATCCGCAACTGCCTCCGATGGACTCCGGTATTCTGGGGGCGACTATCGCGCCGGATAATCTGACGATTACTGTGTCGGTCGGGCATTCGCTGTTTGATGAACGCTTTGGTCTGGCGCCGCATAAGCCGAAAAAACTGCAGCTGATGACGCGCTTCCCCAATGATTCGCTGGATGCCAGCCAGTGTCACGGCGATTTGCTGTTACAACTCTGTGCCAACACGCAGGATACGGTGATTCATGCCCTGCGTGACATCATCAAGCATACGCCCGATCTGCTGGGTGTACGCTGGCGGCGCGAAGGTTTCATCTCCGACCACGCGGCACGCAGTCAGGGGCAGGAGACGCCGATCAATCTGCTGGGCTTTAAAGATGGCACGGCGAATCCGGATACCCGTGATTCTGCGCTGATGAATCAACTGCTTTGGGTGACCGCGGACCAGGAAGAACCGGTCTGGGCACGCAACGGCAGCTATCAGGCCGTGCGGCTTATCCGCTTTCACGTGGAAATGTGGGACCGCACGCCGCTGGGTGAGCAGCAGACCATTTTTGGCCGCGAGAAGCTGAGCGGTGCGCCGCTGGGGATGAAGCATGAGCGTGACGTGCCGGATTACGCCCGAGATCCGGACGGCGATGTGATTGCACTGGATGCGCATATCCGCCTTGCTAACCCTCGCACACCTGAGACGGCCAGCAGCCTGATGCTGCGACGCGGCTACAGTTACTCGGCGGGTATCTCCGCCTCCGGCCAGCTGGAGATGGGGCTGTTATTCGTCTGCTACCAGCACGATCTGGAACGTGGGTTTCTTACCGTGCAGCAGCGTCTGAACGGTGAAGCGCTGGAAGAATATATCCGGCCTTTTGGTGGCGGTTACTTTTTTGCTTTGCCCGGTGTCCCCGACGCCAGCCATTATTTAGCGCAGCCGTTGCTGGAGTCCTGATTAAATTTTAACCATCGCAGGCGGCTCATCCCTGACCGCCTGCCTTTTCGGTTTCAGCACTTTGCTTACTGAGTTTTCGCTGAGATTAAGCCGTTGCCTGATATATATAAAATAATCTAAGTGACTGTAATATATGAATTTTACATTTATTCTTAAAAAAATAGTTACGTGTGATTAGCAATTCCTTTGCCAGCAGGTAAAATTACTATTGCAAAAGTCCAACGAAATGATGCACTTTATTCAACAGGCGTAATCGGATGTGTCGATGTATCACACTGGAGTTCGCGCATGGGTCGAGTCTTTTATGGAACGTTACTGTCACTGAATAAATTGCGCCTGACCGCGAGGACAATTCTGCCTCGTTATTTCTCCCTTCCTTCAACCATTTCTTTTGTCTTAGCACAGCCTGTTTTATCCGGTGTTCAGCCACGCTATTGCGCTGCTGCATACCCACTATCCTGTCCTGTCATGGCTCAAAAGGAAGCCAACTGAAACCTCTAAAGCGTTCACGTAATCGCAACGGGCCACCGGCCTCGCGCAGGAAATGAAACCAACTGAAAGGTGCCACTATGGGAAGACAGAAAGCAGTGATCAAAGCGCGTCGGGAAGCAAGAAGAGTGCTTCGTAATGACTCACGGAGTCATCGTCAGCGTGAAGAGGAGTCGGTCACTTCGCTGGTGCATATGAGCGGACTGGATGCAATTGGCATGGCGCGCGATACGCGTGACCGGCTACCGATTGAAGCCCGTAATGAAGCTCAGGCGCACTATCTTAATGCCATAGGAACGAAACAGCTGATCTTTGCAACCGGTGAGGCCGGATGTGGTAAAACCTGGATTAGTGCTGCGAAAGCGGCTGAGGCCCTGATTAATAAGGATATCGACAGGATTATTGTTACGCGCCCGGTACTTCAGGCAGATGAGGATTTGGGATTCCTGCCCGGTGATATTTCTGAGAAATTCGCCCCTTATTTCCGTCCGGTTTATGACATTCTGGTTAAACGTCTTGGCGCATCATTTATGCAATATTGTCTGCGTCCGGAAATTGCCAAAGTAGAGATTGCGCCCTTCGCCTATATGCGTGGCCGCACCTTTGAAAATGCAGTGGTAATTCTGGATGAGGCGCAGAACGTGACCGCCGCGCAGATGAAAATGTTCCTGACCCGACTGGGCGAAAACGTCACGGTCATTGTTAACGGCGATATCACCCAGTGCGACTTGCCCGCTGGGGTGCCTTCCGGTCTCGCGGACGCGCTGGTGCGTTTTGAAGAGGACGAGATGGTGGGCATTGTGCGCTTTGGCAAAGAGGATTGTGTGCGTTCTGCGCTGTGTCAGCGCACCCTGCACGCATATAGCTAGCGTTTGATTGAGTAGAAGTGTAGCGCCCAAACCCGGCCCCGGCCGGGTTTTCTTATTGTGGGGCAGCGTCGCACGCTCCGCTGTCCAGCATGCTGCGCATGCGGTCGTTCTCCGGCGGGGCTTCTCACCCCTCTTACTGTGCAATAGGCAAAAAAAAGCCTGAACGTTTGTTCAGGCTCTTCTTTGAATGTGGCGGTGAGAGGGGGATGGATTCGGTTCGCTCACCCTGCGGGCAGCGTCGCAGGCTCCGCTGTCCAGCATGCTGCGCATGCGGTCGTTCTCCGGCGGGGGTTCTCACCCCCTCTCGCAATGCAATATGCAAAAAAAAGCCTGAACGTTTGTTCAGGCTCTTCTTTGAATGTGGCGGTGAGAGGGGGATGGATTCGGTTCGCTCACCCTGCGGGCAGCGTCGCAGGCTCCGCTGTCCAGCATGCTGAGCATGCTGTCGAACCCCGGCGGGGCTTCTCACCCCCCTTACTGTGCAATAGGCAAAAAAAAAGCCTGAACATAAGTTCAGGCTCTTCTTTAGAATGTGGCGGTGAGAGGGGGATTCGAACCCCCGATACGTTGCCGTATACACACTTTCCAGGCGTGCTCCTTCAGCCACTCGGACACCTCACCACATTTACTTCGCTGACCGCGCTGGGTCAACGGGGCGGTACTATAGGGAGTCGGCTGAAAAGGGTCAAGCACTATTTTTTTCTTTCGATCTATTCGCTTAAGCTCTGAACGAATCGATTTACTGCGGCTTAAAATCGGGCATTTATGCGCCATATTCCACAGTAATAAAGAAGCTGATCGGGTCATGTTAAGGACCGCGTGACGACTGAAATAACCCGGAGCGACGTCCGGGCCTGTATCCCAGCCAGACGCCGCTCCGTCAGACGCTAAATCAGCTCTTCACCCGATTAGCGAAGCTTTTACGCAGCTTCTGCAGTTTCGGTGGGATGACCGCCATGCAGTAACCGTTGCGCTGACCGGCGCCTTCCCAGTAATCCTGATGATAGGCTTCAGCCGGATACCACTCTTTCAGCGGCTCAATGGTGGTCACAACCGGCACATCATGATCAGCCTGGGCGCGTTCAATGGCGGCGCGCGCTTCTGCTTCCTGCTCGGCATTCGCCGGGAAAATGGCAGAGCGATACTGGGTGCCGATATCATTGCCCTGACGGTTCAGCTGGGTCGGATCATGCGTGACAAAGCTGATATCCAGCAGATCGCCATAAGTTACCTGCTCCGGATCAAAGCCAATGCGGATCGCTTCTGCATGACCGGTTGCGCCACTGCAGACCTGCTCATAGGTCGGATTAGGACGCGCACCACCGGTATAGCCGCTTTCAACCGACTCTACGCCGATCACATCTTTAAATACCGCTTCGGTACACCAGAAACAGCCGCCAGCGATAACTGCGTATTCGATTGCCATAATAATTTACTCCTGTCAGGTCGAAAGAGGTGAATGGGGGCGCAGCAGAGCGCTTTCAACTAGATGAGCATCTCCGGTTTAAAATCTCCGCTCTTATCCAGCATTTTATCGCTCATCACGCTAAACCGGCCTTCACCGGTGTAGTGCAGGGTCGGGGGATATTCCGGCTGCTCAGCGACATGCGCTTTGACGATCTCAAAAATAAACAGGTTGTAGCGGGCGACCATGGCGTCGTCATAAAGCTGGCATTCAAAGCTGGCAAAACATTCGGCAATCATCGGCGCACCCACTACCTGAGCCGGCTCCGGCGTCAGGCCAAAGGCTTCAAACTTATCAATACTGTCACCGTGGCTGTTGCCGACAGCCACCACTTCATTAATCAGCGAGGCGGAAGGAATATTCAGCACGCACTGACCGCTGTTGCGGATCAGCTCGTGGCTGTGATTCATACCGGCAATCATGCAGCCGACCAGGGACGGCGAGAACTCCAGCACCGTGTGCCAGCCGAGCGTCATGATGTCATGCTGATCCTGATACTGCGAGCTGAGCAGCAGCACCGGTCCCGGCTCAAGGTATTTGCGGGCTTTGCTGACCGGAAAAGCATATTTGTGCATGCGTTGGCTCATGGCGTAGCTCCTTTAACGGAAGGGTGCCATTAAGTGTAGAGCACACTGCGGGTGCGGCGGAAAGGTCAGCAGCCATAAAGGCAAGGTCAACGGGGAAACAGGGCAGAGCAGACATTTTAACGACAATCTCACGAGCTTAAGGTTTCCTTAATATGCAGTCGCGATACTGCCTGCTTTAACGGAGGATAATGCTATGAAAACTGCGCCTGCTACCCTGTCTGTCACTGCTTCACGTCCGATGAGCGAATATGCGGCACTGCTGATCGCCGCAGCAACGGTTGTTCTGTTCCTGTCTGCCTGGTTTACCGCTTAAAACTTAATGACGGCCCGGCAACCGCTCCGGTCGCGACGGTTCTCTAAGAAAAACTGAAAACGGTGTAACTGGACGATGCGGCTGACAATGCTCAGCCCGAGTCCGATACCGCCATAGCGACTGTCCATCCGGATAAACGCTTTACTCAGCTCGCCACTTTTACTCTCATCAATGCCCGGTCCCTCATCTTCCACTACCATCATGGGCTGTGGCACAGACAACAGCTGCACGCTGATGGTGCTGTTATCCGGGCTATAGCGATGGGCGTTCTCAACCAGATTACGCAGCAACATCTTCAGCAGGGTCGCATCACCACGCACAAACTGCTCCTGCGGCAGATCCAGCACCAGCGTCTGCTGATGCGCCTCCAGCATAATACTCAGCTCCGCTTCCATCGGCAGGATCACATCTTCAATCAGCCCGACGTTCTGATAGGTGCCCGAAGTGAATGACTGTCCGGCACGCGCCAGATTCAGCAGCTGCGACACGCTGTGCGTCATCTGATCAAGACGCTGCACCAGCGGCTGAACTTTGACATCGCTGTTGCGTTCGATTAACTCCAGATGCAGCCGTAATCCCGCCAGCGGTGTGCGCAACTCATGCGCCACGTCGGCGGTAAACAGCCGCTCGCGCTCCAGACTGCTGTTGAGGCGGGCGACCAGCTGATTGATCGCCTGAGTCACCGCATCGATCTCATGAACCTGACTGTGACAGGCGACGGGATCGAGATTCTCTTCGCTGCGGCTTTCGAGTTCCCGCTGCAGCTGATAGAGCGGCCGGGTGATCCATTTCACCGCCTGATAGCAAAGCAGCAGCGTCAGCGTAATCATCACCAGGCTCGGCACCGCCAGGCTGGCCACCGCTTCATGGACTTCTCGCTTCACGTGACTGTCCATGTTGCGCTTCTGCAGTTGGGCTTCCACCAGAAACTGAATCTGCTCTTTACTTTCATGCCACAGCCAGACCACGCTGATCACCTGGAAGACCAGCAGAATCAGACCAATGGTCAGGATCAGGCGAAAGCGCATACTGCGGTGATCGAAACGTTTTATCATGTTGCCTCGCGAACGCCATCCTGCGTCACCAGCGCATAACCAAACCCGCGTACGGTACGAATGGCGCTCTTGCCAATTTTGTCGCGCAGATTATGGATATGCACTTCCAGCGTATTAGTAGAAGGCTCGGTCTCCCAGTTATAGATGTCCTGGTAGAGAATTTCACGGTGAACCGGATTGCCGGCCTTCAGCATCAGTCGTGACAGAATCGCGAACTCTTTGGGCGTCAGATCCAGCAACACATCATTAAGCATGATCTGGCGATGTGTCATATCCAGCGCCAGCGCACCCACTCTGACATGACTGTCGCCCTGATTGACGTGACGGCGAATCAACGCGCGGATCCGCGCCAGCAACTCATCCAGCGAAAACGGTTTGATCAGATAGTCGTCCGCCCCGGCATCGAGTCCGGCAATGCGCTCGCTGATGGTGTCGCGCGCGGTCAGTATCAGCACCGGCGTCATCTTTTTCTGCCGCCGCAGTCGTATCAGGAAATGCAGGCCATCTTCGTCCGGCAAACCCAGATCCAGCACCACCAGACTATAGAGGCCGCTGGCGAAATGCGCTTCAGCATCCCGCACCCGCGTCACGCCATCGCAGACATAGCCTTCGCCTTCCAGCGCCAGCATCAGGCCCTGCAGCAGCAGCGCATCATCTTCAACAATCAGTATCTTCATTAAGGTTGGCTCCGACACGACGTCAAAATATCATCCGCAGGCACATATTCGTGGGTCGCGGTGCCGGTTAATCCCAGCATGGTTGAAAACAGATTATCCTGTGAAAAATCGTCTGTCGCCGCCAGTTTATTCAGACAGCCGCGATTAACCGCATAACGTTTCTGATAATCATCGGACAGCCAGATCAGCATCGGCACATGTTTCTGCGTATCCGGGGCAATAGCATAGGGCAGGCCATGCAGGTAAGCGCCATTTTCACCCAGCGATTCACCGTGATCAGAAAGATAGACCAGGCTGGTGGTGAAGCGATCCTGATGCGCGCGCAGGAGATTGATTGCTTTATCGACAATATGATCCACATTGACCAGCGTGTTGTCATAGGTGTTGATCAGCTGTTGTTGCGAACAGTCCTGAATCTGATTGGTATCACAGGTCGGTTCAAACTGACGGAACTGTGGCGGATACCGATGGCTGTAGGTCGGGCCATGACTGCCAATGGTATGCAGGACAATGACCCCGTTGCCTTTCAGCTGACTGATGTAGTCGTCCAGCCCGTGGAACAGCACGTCGTCATAACACTCTCCATTAATACACATGCCGGGCAGGTTCAGGCTGGTCATGTCCTGATGCGGCACCCGGTCACAGGCACCTTTGCAGCCACCATCATTTTCATTCCATAACACACTGATGCCAGCGCGCTGAATAATATCCAGTAGTCCCTCCTGATGCGCAGCCAGCACATCATCATAGTGCGCGCGCGGCATGTTGGAGAACATGCAGGGCACCGAAACCGCCGTCGCCGTGCCGCACGAGGTGGTGTGCGGGAAATAGATCACATCGTCTTTCGCCAGTAAAGGATTGGTCAGACGACCGTAACCACCCAGCGAGAAGTTTTGCGCGCGCGACGTCTCTCCCAGCACCAGAATCGTCAGATTCGGCTTACCGCTGCTGCGGCTGGGCTGCAGATGGGCATCTTCACCGATGCGCACCAGCGGTACATTCTGCAGTTGCTCATGCTTATACCAGGAGAGCGTTGCCGCAATGCTGTTCGACGGGTTGAGCGCTTTAACCAGCTCGCGGTTGTTGCGGAACAGCGAAGCGTAATCTTTATAGAAGAGCAGGGCGACCAGCACGATCAGCGCGGCGGAAAGCAGCACGCTAAGCAGTCGCGCCAGTATGCCACGCCACTGCTGCCGTTTTATGCGCGGCCAGAACACCAGCAACGTCATCAGCACGCCCGAGGTGAGCAGGGTGAAGAGCAGCTGCGGCGTAATCAGCGCAAAGGATTCAGAAGCGGTGGTATCCATCATGTTGGTGATCATCGAACGATCGACCACGATGTTATAAGTCTGAATAAAAAACTGTGCCGACGCAGAGAGTAGAATAAACAGGGCGGCCAGCAGCCGATCCAGCCAGACAAACGAGGCCAGCGTAATCACGATGTTAATCACGCTAAAGGCGACTACAGGCATCGATAAAAATACCAGCGTGGTATGCAGGTTGTTCAGCGGCATGACCGCCAGCACCTGACGGTAATAAGCGATATTAAGGAAAACCGCGATATAAACCGCAGCCAGGATCAGCAAACTTAGGCGGCTAATCAGCGGCCTCTTCAGGGTAAACGCCATGTGAGCAGGAACCAGAGTAATAAAAGTGTCACGAGATTGCGCTTTCTATATTAGGAAAACCTTAAGAAACTTAAGCTTTGAAGAATGTCATTCGTATGGAATACGTAACGGGTATCACTCCAGCGTGATGCGGACCGATACCGCTACGATTATTAAAAAAGGAACAGGTGTAAATGGCGCTTTTCTGCTGACTTAACCGCAGCGGCTGGCATGAAAAGTGCATATTTTTGGCATAACCCCTGTTAATGACTACACTTAATGTGAAGATGTTCTCAGTTAGCCAGTATTGTCAGCAATGCGCTTGCAAGTTTGAGGAGAGTGACCTATCCAATCACCGCGTTTTACCCCTCAATCACCGCTTTATCAGAATTTCCCGCTTGCTGACCTGACTGCGTCAGGACATTCTTGTTTTAACTCAATGTTTTATTAAATTTGATTTTCAGGAGAAGTAACGTGACCCAAGCGGCAGACACCCATGCCAGGTACCCGACATTAAGCAGCGGGCAGTACGCCTTCTTTTTTGATGTCGACGGTACGCTGGCAGCGATACAGTCCCGTCCCGAAGCGGTATTTATTCCTGAGCAGGTCATCGCACAACTTCAACAGCTCTCTGCGCTTTCTCAGGGCGCACTGGCGCTGGTCTCCGGCAGACCCATCGAACAACTGGATGCGCTGGCTGCGCCGTGGTACGGCCCGGCGGCGGGCGTGCATGGCGCTGAGCGTCGTGATGCAGAGGGGCATGTGCAGCGCATCAGCCTGCCTGTTGAGGTCGAAAAAAATCTCAGGAAGGAATTGCAGGATGCGATGGCATGCTGGCCTGGCACTCAGCTTGAGGTGAAAGGCATGGCCTTTGCACTTCACTACCGTCAGGCGATGCAGCATGAGCAGGATGTGTTGCGACTGGCTGAACAGTCAGTGAAGCGTTTCCCGGGACTGGCGCTTCAGCCAGGGAAATGCGTGGTTGAGATTAAACCGGCAGGCATCGATAAAGGTGCCGCAATCAGCGACTTTATGCAGCAGCCCCCTTTTGCCGGACGCACGCCAGTCTTTATTGGCGACGATTTGACGGATGAGAAGGGCTTCCTGGCCGTTAACGAACGGCAGGGCGTCTCAGTTAAAGTCGGCGAAGGGTCAAGCCAGGCCGGTTATCGGCTAAATGATGTCGATGCCGTTTATGGCTGGCTGGAAAGAACATTATTACTATTAGAGCAAGACAACGTCGGTAAGGAGTTTAGGTTATGAGTCGTTTAGTGGTTGTATCTAACCGTGTCGCCATGCCAGATGGGTCTAAAACCAGCGCAGGCGGCCTGGCCGTCGGCATTCTCGATGCACTGAAAAGCACCGGTGGATTATGGTTTGGCTGGAACGGTGAAATCAGCGAGTTCACCGGCGAAGAAGTAGAAGACGTCAGTGTGCAGGAACATGAAGGTATCGAGTATGCTTCCTTCCCGCTGAGCCAGAACGATTACGATCTCTATTATTGCCAGTTCTCAAACACGGTTATCTGGCCCGCCTTCCATTATCGCCTCGATCTGGTGCAGTTCCAGCGTGAAGCGTGGGAAGGGTATTGCGAGGTTAATGACGCGGTGGCGCAGCGCTTAAAACCGCTGATCAAACCGGATGATATTGTCTGGATCCACGATTATCATTTCTTACCCTTTGCTGCCGCGCTACGTCGGGCCGGTATTAATAACCGCATCGGCTTCTTCCTGCATATTCCGTTCCCGACGCCAGAAATATTCAATGCACTGCCTCCGCACAAAGAGCTGCTGGAAATGCTGTGTGAATATGACCTGCTTGGCTTCCAGACTGAATCGGATCGGGTGGCGTTCCTGGACAGCGTCAGTCAGCTTACGCAACTGCAGAATAAAGGCGACAAAAAGCATCGCGCCTTTGGCAACACCTTTATGACTGAGGTCTATCCAATCGGGATTGAGCCAGACAGTATTAAAGAGATGGCCGAAGGGCCACTGCCGCCGAAAATGGCTGCCATGAAGAAAGAGCTGGGCGATGCACGCAACATTATTGCCTGCGAACGTCTCGACTATTCCAAAGGACTGCCGGAGCGTTTTCTTGCCTATGAAGCGCTGCTGGAAAACTTCCCGCAGCATCGCGGCAAAATCCGTTACTCGCAGATTGCACCGACCTCACGTGGTGATGTGCAGGCCTATCAGGATATCCGGCATCAGCTGGAGACCGAAGCAGGACGGATTAACGGTAAGTACGGTACGCTGGGCTGGACCCCGCTTTACTACCTTAACCAGCATTTCGACCGTCGCCTGCTGATGAAAATCTTCCGCCTGACCGATGTGGGTCTGGTGACGCCGCTGCGTGATGGCATGAACCTCGTCGCGAAAGAGTATGTGGCTGCGCAGGACCCGGACGATCCGGGTGTACTGGTGCTGTCGCGCTTTGCCGGTGCCGCCAACGAACTGACTTCAGCGCTGATAGTGAATCCGTATGACCGCGATGAAGTTGCTGCTGCGCTGGACAAGGCGATTACTATGCCGCGCACCGAAAGGATTTCACGCTACAACGACATGATGGCGGTATTGCGCAAAAACGACATTACCGCCTGGCGTGAGAGCTTCCTGAATGACCTGGAGCGTATTGACCCACGCAGTGTTGACCACAGCACCGTGAATAAGGTAGCGACCTTCCCGAAACTCGCCTGACCTGAGCCTTTATCGCAATAATGGAAGCAGTGATACCACCCTGGTATCGCTGCTTTTTTTCGGCCCAGCTCACAGAAAACTCGCCTGCTATCTGTTAATGACGCTGTGCGGTGATTTTGTGCCGATGTCCTCAGTGGCAGCTCAGAGTGGCCCGATATATGCAGGGAATCCCGAAAACCCAGTCATACCGCTGCCCGCCGCTTTCTTTAACTACTTTGCTAAAGTTTTTTTTCAGACTGCCGATAGTGATAGAGCCAACGTATAACCTGCCGTTAATTCATTCGTCTTTCTTATGTAACCCCTTGTTACATCGGGTGTCGGAGCCTGAACATTCTGCTGTCACTGTTAACGCCAGGTTGCCAGAAGCCCCTCTTACTGCCGTAGAAATCTTAACGATTTCATTACTCACACCCTGCGATACTCCCCTTAAGTAACTAATTTAACAGCAAATAAGGCCCCGCCTTGCCAGCATAATATGCTGACAACCCTCTTTTAGATGGTTCTAAATAGGGTGTTAAAACGATTAACACCCGATAATCATTCCGGACTGCTTAAAGCGTCGAATAGCGATGCTTTTACCCCCTATTAAACCTTTCTCAGGACGAATTGGACTTAAAAACACACTTTTTTGTTCAAAAAGTGACCGGTCGGTAAGTAATCGTAAAGGGTTGCTGAAGAAATTTGCGTTAAAAGTGTGATTTGCGTCACACTTTATCTAAAATTTCATCTGACTGTCGTTGTATGTCGAAATCAGACGATATAGATTTGCGTTGTTTTCGGAATAGTCCTAAAAAATGTAATAAGACGTCACGGAAGATGTCCGGAACTCGAAAATAGAATGGCATGGATTTTCGACCTTCAGTGGGTCTGAAACCCACGAAAATAGAAGGCGAAAAACAGTGACATTGAAATTATGTGAAGTTTTTTTGCCATCTTTGGATTTAACAAACAGCAGCTCGAACCGCAGGTTTTAATCTGCGATACAGTTACGTCGCATCTCTCAGGATGGAAAAATAATGGGCACATCTGAAGTACTGAAACATATTTATGACCTCAATTTGTCTTATTTACTGCTCGCGCAGCGTTTAATTAACCAGGATAAAGCTTCTGCAATGTTTCGCCTCGGCATTGACGAGAAAATGGCGAACGCATTATCTGAATTAACATTGCCTGAGATGGTAAAAATGGCGGAAACCAATCAACTGGTTTGCCAGTTCCGTTTTACCGATAGCAGCACCATTAATCGCCTGACGCAGGAATCACGCGTGGATGATTTACAACAAATCCACACCGGCATTTTATTATCGAGCCGTTTATTGCGTAATGCGTCTAAAGATGTAGCGCCTGCTAAAAAGAGAGCAATGTCATGAGTGAGAAAAGTATTGTTCAGGAAGCACGTGATATTCAGCTCGCGATGGAGCTGATCACTTTAGGTGCGCGCTTACAGATGTTAGAGAGTGAAACTCAGCTGAGCCGTGGTCGTCTGATCAAGCTCTATAAAGAATTACGTGGCAGTCCGCCGCCAAAAGGCATGCTGCCGTTCTCCACGGACTGGTTTATGACGTGGGAGCAGAACATCCATGCTTCTATGTTTTGCAACGCCTGGAAATTTTTACTGAAAACCGGTTTGTGCAGCGGTGTCGATGCCGTAATTAAAGCCTACCGTTTATATCTCGAACAGTGTCCGCAATCGGACGAGGGCCCGCTGTTGGCGCTGACCCGCGCCTGGACCCTGGTCCGATTCGTTGAAAGTGGCATGCTGGAACTGGCGGATTGCAAATGCTGCAACGGCAGCTTTATTAATCATGCGCATCAGCCAGTTGGCAGCTTTACCTGCAGCCTGTGCCAGCCGCCATCACGTGCCGTAAAAAGACGTAAACTTTCTGCAGAACCTGCCGATATGTTTCCACAACTGCTGGATGAACAGGTTAAACACGCCGTTTAAGTTTGTTCGCACTGTGGAAGCCATCCAGCAGCGGTTAATACCGCTGCTTTTTTTTTGCTTGCGGTTCAGGAATAACCTCTGCGGCTCTCTGGCTTAACTTCCACCAACACGTTACGGACGTAAGGATTTTTTTGTGCTGATAATTATAGGTTACCTGATTGTTTTAGGCTCCGTGTTGGGCGGATATGCGCTGGTAGGTGGCCATCTGGGCGCACTTTATCAGCCAGCCGAATTATTAATGATCGGCGGTGCCGGTGCCGGTGCTTTTTTAGTCGGTAACAATGGCAAGTCGATTAAAAAAACGCTGAAAGCGCTGCCTAAGTTATTTCGGGGCTCCAAATACAACAAAGCGGTTTACATGGATTTGATGGCGCTGCTTTATCGCCTGATGGCGAAGTCGCGTCAGCAGGGGATGTTATCGCTGGAACGCGATATTGAAGATCCCAGCCAGAGTGAAATTTTTGCTAATTATCCCCGCATCCTTGCCGATAAACAGTTAGTAGATTTTATTACTGATTATTTGCGTCTGATGGTCAGCGGCAACATGAACGCCTTTGAAATCGAAGCGTTGATGGATGAAGAGATTGAGACCTACGAACACGAGTGTGACGTACCAGCGCAAAGTATTGCTGCGGTGGGTGATGGTCTTCCGGCATTTGGTATCGTGGCCGCGGTAATGGGCGTCGTCCATGCGCTGGCTTCGGCCGATCGTCCGGCCGCTGAACTGGGTGCGCTGGTCGCGCATGCGATGGTGGGAACTTTCCTGGGCATTCTGCTGGCGTACGGGTTTGTCTCTCCGCTGTCGTCAGTACTGCGTCAGAAATGTGCGGAAACCACCAAGATGATGCAGTGCATTAAAGTGACATTGCTCTCGAGCCTCAATGGTTACGCGCCGCAGATTGCGGTGGAGTTTGGTCGTAAGACGCTCTATTCCGCCGAGCGTCCGTCGTTCAGCGAACTGGAAGAGCATGTGCGTAACGCCAAGAACCCGGCTAAACAGACTTCTGACGAGGCTTCATGAAACACGGCAATCGCCCCATTGTGCTGATCAAAAAGCGCAAACATAAAGGCCATGAAGGCAGCCACGGATCGTGGAAGATTGCCTACGCCGACTTTATGACGGCGATGATGGCCTTTTTTATGGTGATGTGGCTGCTGTCGATCGCCAACCCGCAGGAGCTGGTGCAGATTGCAGACTACTTCAAAACGCCGCTGAAAGTTGCAATTACCGGCGGCGCACGCAGCAGTGACAGTGACAGCCCGATCCCAGGTGGCGGCGACGATCCGACCAAAAAGATTGGCGAAGTGAAAAAAGTCGTCGATATGGACGCCCAGAAACGCAAGCTGGATGAGATTCGCCTTAACCGGCTGCGTGAAAAGCTCGACCAGATGATTGAAGCGGATCCGCGTCTGAAAGCGCTGCGGCCGCATCTGATCATCAACATGGTGGAAGAGGGGCTGCGTATTCAGATCATCGACAGCCAGAATCGCCCGATGTTTAAGACCGGTCGGGCCGAGGTGGAGCCGTATATGCGCGATATTCTGCGTGCCATTGCGCCGATCCTTAACGACATTCCGAACCGCATCAGCCTGGCCGGACATACCGATGATTTTCAGTATGCCGGCGGTGACAAGGGATACAGCAACTGGGAACTCTCTACCGACCGCGCTAACGCTTCACGCCGGGAACTGGTGATGGGCGGCCTGGATAGCGGCAAAGTTTTACGGGTGTTAGGTATGGCCGACACTATGCGCCTGAAAAATCGTGGCGGTAACGACGCAGTTAACCGCCGCATCAGCCTGCTGGTGTTGAACCATGACACCGAAGCAGCAATAGAAAAAGAGAACGCAGAAAGTGATGCCGTCCAGATCAGCGATCCGGCGGCCATTGAACAGATTACCGCACCTGCAACACCAGGCAGCGCGGTGAATACAGCAGCCCCCTCACAGCCGAGGTGATTCCCGTGAGTATGGACATCAGCGATTTTTACCAGACGTTTTTTGATGAAGCCGATGAGCTGTTAGCGGATATGGAACAACACCTGTTGGGCCTTGACCCGCAGGAGCCAGATTCGGAACAGCTTAACGCCATCTTCCGTGCCGCTCACTCCATTAAGGGTGGGGCCGGAACCTTTGGTTTTACGGTATTACAGGAAACGACTCATATCCTGGAAAACATTCTGGATGGTGCTCGTCGCGGCGAGATGCAGCTCAGCACCGACATCATCAACCTGTTTTTGGAAACCAAAGATATTATGCAGGAACAGCTCGATGCTTATAAAACCGCGCAGGAGCCTAACGCGGAGAGCTTCAAATATATCTGTGAAGCGCTGCGCCAGCTGGCGCTCGAGGCCAAAGGTCTGCCGGTTGATGTTCCGGCTACGGTAACCACTGCCAGCGCGGAACCGGCCAGCACCAGCGGTCTGCGTGTACAGCTGATCGACCTCAAAGAGAAAGAAGTCGACCTGATGCTGGAAGAGATGAGCAATCTCGGCACCCTGACTAATGTGCAGAAGGGCAGCACCACGCTGGACGTCTGCATTGATGGCGTCGGTAAAGATGACATCGTGGCGGTGCTCTGCTTCGTGATCGACGAAGCTCAGATCCGCTTCCCGGCCGCTGACGAAGCCGTTGCCGCGCCGGTCGCTGCTGCTGTTGCAGCCGCACCAGTGGCGGAAGAGGTTCACACCGCCAGCGTAACCGAACTGCCCGTGGCAGCGGTGAAACGTGAAAGTAAGCGCGTCGCGGCACCGGCCAAGTCGAGCGAATCGACCAGCATCCGTGTTGCGGTCGAGAAGGTCGATCAGCTGATCAACCTGGTCGGTGAACTGGTGATTACCCAGTCGATGCTCGCCCAGCGTTCCGGTGAACTCGACCCGGTGGCGCACGGCGACCTGCTGAACAGCATGGGCCAGCTGGAGCGTAACGCCCGCGACCTGCAGGAATCGGTGATGTCGATTCGTATGATGCCAATGGAATATGTCTTCAGCCGCTTCCCGCGTCTGGTGCGTGACCTGGCAAGCAAACTCGGCAAAGAGGTCGAACTGACCCTGCTGGGCAGCTCAACCGAACTCGATAAGAGCCTGATCGAACGCATTATCGACCCGTTAACGCACCTGGTGCGTAACAGTCTTGACCACGGTATCGAAACGCCAGAGAAACGTCTGGTGGCCGGTAAAGTGGCAACCGGTAACCTGACGCTTTCTGCGGAACACCAGGGCGGCAACATCTGTATCGAAGTGTCAGATGATGGTGCTGGTCTGAACCGTGAACGTATTCTGGCTAAAGCCCTGTCATCGGGTCTGCCGGTTCACGAGAACATGAGCGATGAAGAGGTCGGCATGCTGATCTTCGCACCGGGCTTCTCTACCGCGGAGCAGGTGACGGATGTTTCAGGACGCGGCGTCGGAATGGACGTGGTGAAACGAAATATTCAGGAGATGGGCGGTCACGTTGAAATCGCCTCGAAGCAGGGCAAAGGCACCACCATCCGTATCCTGCTGCCGCTGACGCTGGCCATTCTTGATGGCATGTCCGTTCGCGTGGCTGATGAAGTCTTTATTCTGCCGCTGAATGCGGTAATGGAATCACTGCAACCGCGTGCCGAAGAGCTGAAACCGCTGGCGGGTGGCGAGTGCGTGCTGGAAGTGCGTGGTGAATATCTGCCACTGGTCGAGTTGTGGAACGTCTTTGATGTGCAGGGTGCCAAAACCGAGGCCACGCAGGGCATCGTAGTGATCCTGCAGAGCGCGGGCAAACGTTACGCGCTGCTGGTTGATCAGCTGATTGGTCAGCATCAGGTGGTGGTGAAGAACCTGGAAAGTAACTATCGCAAAGTGCCGGGCATCTCTGCCGCGACCATTCTTGGCGATGGTAGCGTAGCGCTGATTGTTGATGTATCAGCACTGCAGTCACTTAACCGTGAAAAACGTGTGGCCGGCGCTGCCGCCTGACAGATAACGAAAGGGTAAATAACATGAATGGAATGGCAACCGTGACAAAAATCGCTGGCGAAACTGTGGGTCAGGAGTTTCTGGTCTTCACGCTGGGCGACGAAGAGTACGGCATCGATATCCTCAAAGTTCAGGAAATTCGCGGTTACGATCAGGTAACGCGTATTGCGAATACCCCTGAATTCATCCGCGGCGTCACTAACCTGCGCGGCGTAATCGTGCCGATTATCGATCTGCGCGTTAAGTTTGCGCAGCCTGACGTTGAGTATAATGACAACACCGTGGTCATCGTACTGAATCTGGAAAATCGCGTGGTCGGTATCGTGGTCGATGGCGTTTCTGACGTGCTGTCACTGACCCAGGATCAGATCCGTCCTTCACCGGAGTTCGCGGTAACCATGTCTACCGAGTACCTGACCGGTCTGGGTGCGCTGGGCGATCGCATGCTGATTCTGGTCGACATTGAGAAGCTGCTGAGCAGCGACGAGATGGCGCTGGTGGATAACCTGCGTACCGCGTAATAGCCTCTTCACGGGCTGGCTCTGGCTGGCCCGTGATTGTTACATCATGTAATAATTTCCTTCTGATTCATATATTTAAAATCGCTGCTTCCCCTAATTTCCCGCTGTCACCTGCCGATAATCTCACTGTCACTTTTAAATCACCTACATTGTTCAGGGTTACTCATGTTAACGAAAATCCGTGTGGTCACCAGCCTGTTACTGGTGTTGCTGGTGTTCGGGCTGTTACAGGCCTTCTCCGGTTCAGTTTTCTACTCCGCATTAAGCCACGACAAGCAGAGCTTCGCCGTGTCGCAGCTGGCGATGCAAAACACACAGGCGCTTAATGACGCCTATATGAGTCTCAACCAGAGCCGTGTGCTGCTGACCCGCATTCAGCTACGTATCGCCACCAGTAAACTGGAGGGTAAAACGGCCGATATCGCCGGTCTGTTCGGAGAGAGCAAAGGATTTCAGCAGGCAGCAGATGGTTATTATAAAGAATTCAAGGCGATCCCTGACACACCGGGTCAGGACGCGACGCTGAACGATCAGCTTGATCAGCGCTTCAGCGCCTATGACGGGGCCCTTAATCAGTTGCAGACCGCCCTGGAAGCTAATGATCCGATTGCCGCCGCCAAAGCTCCCGTTGCACCGAGCCAGAGTGCGTTTCTGACGCTTTACCGCGAATGGCGCGCCGATCAGAGTCGCCTGACCACACTGGGCGTGGCTGAGAACAGTAGTGCCTATACCCGAATGATGTGGATCCTTTCTGCCATCATGGCTGCCGTGGTCGCGGTGATTGTGCTTTGCTGGTTTGGCCTGCGCAAAATCGTGATAACGCCGCTGAATGGTAGCATTAATCACATTCAGCATATCGCCCAGGGTGATTTAACCCAGCCGATCGCGGTGGAAGGGCGTAACGAGATGACGCAGCTCGCCGCCAGCCTGCACGAAATGCAGCAGTCGCTGGTCCGCACCGTGACCAATGTCCGTGAAGGATCGGATGCGATCTTCACCGGTGCCAGTGAAATCTCTGCGGGAAACAATGACCTGTCCGCCCGTACAGAGCAGCAGGCGGCGTCACTGGAGCAGACGGCGGCCAGTATGGAGCAGCTCACCGCCACCGTGAAACAGAACGCCGAGAACGCCCGCCAGGCGTCACAGCTGGCACTCAGCGCGTCTGAAACCGCAGAAAAAGGCGGCAGCGTCGTAGCTGGCGTGGTGAAAACCATGAGCGAAATCGCCGGCAGTTCGAAGAAGATTGCCGATATCACCAGCGTGATTGATGGCATCGCGTTCCAGACCAATATTCTGGCGCTTAACGCCGCCGTTGAAGCGGCGCGTGCCGGTGAACAGGGTCGCGGTTTTGCCGTGGTCGCGGGCGAAGTACGTAGTCTGGCGCAGCGCAGCGCCCAGGCCGCCAAAGAGATCAAAGGGCTGATTGATGATTCAGTCAACCGCGTCAGCGTGGGTTCGCAGCTGGTCGGCACCGCCGGGGAAACCATGAGCGATATCGTCAGTGCGGTCACGCGCGTCACCGACATCATGGGCGAAATCGCCTCCGCATCGGACGAGCAGAGTCGCGGTATCGACCAGGTCGGGCAGGCCGTCACCGAGATGGATCGCGTCACCCAGCAGAACGCCTCGCTGGTGGAAGAGTCCGCGGCAGCAGCCGCCTCGCTGGAAGATCAGGCCAGCCGGTTAAGCCAGTCAGTTTCGGTCTTTAAAATCAAACGTGAAGCCAGGCCGACGCTGACAAAGCATCTGCCGATTGCTTCTACCGTAACAAAGGCGCTGGCACCGCGCAAAGCCCTGACTGCCCCGGTGAATGATACAAACTGGGAAACCTTCTGATCTGACGCTGCGCATCCTGCGGGATGCGCAGCCCCTTCCACTATCCCGCCTCCTGGCGTCAGACCCCGCACTCTCTTTTGATAAAAATAATTACAAAAGCCCGCTATCGCCTGAAAGCGCCGAAAAGCATTAATTAATCGCCAGAACCCGCCGATATAGCCGCTGCACCTTAATCAACCTGCAGGGGAACGAGATGTTAAAAAAAATAAAAGTGGTCACCAGTTTAATCGCCGTACTGGTTATCTTTGGCGCGCTTCAGCTGATTTCTGGCAGCCTTTTCTGGTCGGCGCTGAATAATGATAAAGAGGCGTTTGCGCTGTCGCAGATTTCTAATCGCAACGTCACGTCGATGACAGATGCCTATATCGCCCTGAACAACAGCCGTACCACGCTGAACCGCGCCATGCTGCGCTTACAGACCAGCATGGCATCGCAGATGAATGGCGGTCAGCTCGACGATCTGATGAACAAAGCCAACGCCCAGCTGGTGGAGGCCGACCGTCACTTTAAAATCTATTACGATCTGCCCGCCACGCCGGGGCTTGAAGTGGCGCTGCGTGACAAACTCGAAGCGGATTACGCGCAATATGAAAAAGGGCTGAAAGGCATGGTCACCAGCCTGCAGGCCCGCGATCTGGAAGGGATGTTTAAACAGAATATTGAACAGAAACAGGTCGCGATGCAGGGCAGCTACGGTGAGTGGCGTGCACGTCAGACCGAGCTTTCCGATCAGGGCATGGCACAGAACCATAAAGCCTTTACTCAGATGATGTGGCTGCTGGGCACCATTGGCGTCGCGGTAATCGTGGTGATCCTGGCCTGCTGGTTTGGCCTGCGTCAGGTTCTGATTCAGCCGCTGCAACAGCTGCTGGCGCAGATTCGCGCTATCGCCTCCGGCGATTTGACCCAGCCGATTATGGTTGAGGGCCGTAATGAGATGAGCCAGCTGGCAGCCGGCATCCAGGAGATGCAGCAATCGCTGGTGATGACGGTCGGTAATGTGCGTGACGGCTCTGACGCCATCTTCACTGGTGCCAGCGAAATTGCCGCCGGTAATAACGACCTGTCAGCCCGCACCGAAGAGCAGGCCGCCTCGCTGGAGCAGACTGCGGCCAGCATGGAACAGCTCACCGCCACGGTGAAACAGAATGCTGACAACGCCCGTCAGGCCTCGCAGCTGGCGCTGACCGCCTCTGAAACCGCGCAGCAGGGCGGCAAAGTGGTGAATGGCGTGGTGACGACCATGAAAGAGATTGCGGGCAGCTCGAAGAAGATTGCAGACATCATCAGCGTGATCGACGGTATCGCCTTCCAGACCAACATCCTGGCGCTGAATGCCGCGGTTGAAGCGGCGCGTGCCGGTGAACAGGGTCGCGGTTTTGCGGTAGTGGCCGGTGAAGTGCGCAGCCTGGCACAGCGCAGTGCTCAGGCCGCCAAAGAGATCAAAGGCCTGATTGAGGACTCGGTGTCGCGCGTCAACAGCGGTTCACTGCAGGTTGAAAGCGCCGGCAGCACCATGAATGAGATTGTGGGTGCCGTGACCCGCGTGACCGACATCATGGGCGAGATCGCCTCTGCATCAGACGAGCAGAGCCGCGGTATTGAGCAGGTCGGTCTGGCCGTCACCGAAATGGATCGCGTGACCCAGCAGAACGCCTCGCTGGTGGAGGAGTCTGCCGCTGCCGCTGCCGCACTGGAGCAGCAGGCCAGCGTCCTCACTCAGGCCGTTTCGGTTTTCAAAATTTCCCGCGCCTGATTTCTGCCTTTCAGCGTGGCGGCGGTTTAAAGCCGTTGCCACGCATAAAGTTCCCCCCGACGCCGCCGATAAATAAACACGAATCGCCAACCAATGAGGTGTTTATGTTTAGTCGAGTACGCGTTGTTTCCGGCCTGCTGTGTGTGCTGGCGCTGTTTGCGCTGCTGCAGCTGTTTTCCGGCGGAATGTTTTTCAAAACTGTCAGTTCAGATAAAGAGAATTTTGCCTACAACCAGCGTCTGAATACGTTGCAACAGGCGATGGGCACCTCATGGGTTTCGCTGGTTCAGGCGCGTAACACCCTTAACCGCGCCGGTATCCGTTTTCTGCAGGATGCGCAGATGTCGGGATCGGGCGCCAGCGTAAAAGAGCTGGTTGCACTGGCGGGCGAGGAGCTGAAACAGGCTGAAATCAACTATCAGATTTTCAACGATAACCTGTCAGAACAGGGTAAAACGGCTGAAAACGTCGTGGCATTGCAGGCGAACTATAAGGCCTATCACGATGCGCTGGCAGAGCTGATGGTGTTCTTCACTACCGGCAACTTCAAAGGGTTTGTGGATCAGCCAACGCAGAGTTTCCAGGACAAGTTTCAGAAAGATTACAGCGCCTGGCTGGAGAACAACAAAGCCCTGTCACAGCAGGGCGTGGAAGCTAACCAGCAGGCTTATAGCCGCTCCATCACTATCGTCATCGCCACGCTGGCCGTGACGTTGCTGATGATTATCCTGGTGTGGAACGTGATGCGTTCAGTGCTGATCCGTCCTCTGCGTCAGAGCATTGAGCATATCCAGCACATCGCGCGTGGCGATCTGACCCAGCCGGTTGAAATTACCGTGCGCAACGAAATTGGTGAGTTACTGACGTCACTGCAGCATATGCAGCAGGAGCTGGCACGCACTGTCCGCACCGTGCGTGACGGCTCAGATGCCATCTATACCGGTGCCAGCGAAATCTCCATCGGTAACAACGATCTCTCCTCGCGTACCGAACAGCAGGCCGCCTCGCTGGAGCAGACCGCTGCCAGCATGGAGCAGCTCACCGCGACCGTGAAGCAGAATGCCGAAAATGCCCGTCAGGCGTCGAAGCTGGCGCTGACCGCCTCGGAAACCGCGCAGCAGGGCGGCAAAGTGGTGGATGGCGTGGTCACCACCATGAAAGAGATTGCGGGCAGCTCCAAGAAGATTGCCGATATTACCAGCGTGATTGACGGCATTGCCTTCCAGACCAACATCCTGGCACTGAACGCGGCGGTTGAAGCCGCTCGCGCCGGTGAGCAGGGGCGCGGCTTTGCCGTCGTGGCGGGTGAAGTACGCAGCCTTGCGCAGCGCAGCGCCCAGGCCGCCAAAGAGATCAAGGGTCTTATTGAGGATTCCGTAAGCCGCGTTAATACCGGCTCGGTGCTGGTAGAGAGCGCCGGTGACACCATGAGCAACATCGTCAGCGCCGTCACACGCGTCACCGACATCATGGGCGAGATCGCCTCTGCGTCAGACGAACAGAGCCGTGGCATTGACCAGGTGGGCCTTGCGGTCACCGAGATGGATCGCGTCACGCAGCAGAACGCCTCACTGGTTGAAGAGTCAGCGGCAGCGGCTGCAGCGCTCGAAGATCAGGCAAGTCACTTAAAACAAGCGGTATCAGTGTTCAATATTGGTAAAGAATTTGTCGCGCAGGCCGTTAACAAGACAACGGCGACAAAAACGCTCCAGTCAGATGCACCGTTAGCCGTTGGTCGTTCGTCTGCGGTACGCAGCGACGACAACTGGGAAACCTTTTAATCGCCCGTGGCCCGGCCGCCATTGAGCCGCCGGGCATCGCAGCAGACAGTTAATGTATTCAGTTCGGGCCAGGTGCAGAGATGAAAAAATCGACGATTTTAGATCAAAATGAGACGACAACGCTGCTGTCGCAGATGGTGCAGCGTTTACCGCTCTCCGATACGCATTTTCGCCGTATCAGCCAGCTGATCTATCAGCGTGCCGGTATCGTACTGGCCGATCACAAGCGTGAGATGGTTTATAACCGTCTGGTTCGTCGCCTGCGCACGCTGAATATCGATGATTTCGGTCGTTACCTGGCGCTGCTGGAGTCCGATCCGAACAGTGCCGAGTGGCAGGCGTTTATCAACGCCCTGACCACCAACCTGACCGCGTTCTTCCGCGAAGCGCATCACTTCCCGATTCTGGCGGAGCATGCACGTAAGCGCCAGGGCAACTTCAGCGTCTGGAGTACCGCGGCGTCAACCGGTGAGGAGCCTTATTCCATCGCCATGACGCTGGCCGAAACGCTGGGTACCGGGCCAGGTAAATTCCAGGTCCATGCCAGCGATATCGACACGCAGGTGCTGGAAAAAGCGGTATCAGGTGTTTATCGCCAGGAGGAGCTGCGCACGCTGTCACCGGCGCAAATGCAGCGTTTCTTCCTGCGCGGCACCGGTCCGCACGCCGGAATGGTGCGGGCGCGTCCCGAGCTGACCAACCTCGTCACCTATGCACAGCTTAACCTGCTGGCCAACGACTGGGCGCTGCCGGGTCAGTTCGACGCTATTTTCTGTCGCAATGTGATGATCTATTTCGATAAAGAGACGCAGGAGAAGATTCTGCGTCGGTTTGTCCCGCTGCTGAAGCCGGGCGGCATCCTGTTCGCCGGACACTCAGAAAACTTCAGTCAGATCAGTAAAGAGTTCTGGCTGCGCGGACAAACCGTCTATGGACTGACGAAGGAAAGATGATGAGCAAAATCACCGTGATGTGCGTAGATGACTCTGCGCTGATGCGGCAGTTGATGACCGAGATCATCAACAGCCATCCGGATATGGAGATGGTCGCTACGGCGCCCGATCCGCTGGTCGCCCGCGATTTGATCAAGCAGTTCAATCCGCAGGTGCTGACGCTGGATGTGGAAATGCCGCGCATGGATGGCCTCGATTTCCTGGAAAAACTGATGCGGTTACGGCCAATGCCTGTGGTGATGGTTTCATCACTGACCGGGAAAGGCTCCGAAATCACCCTGCGGGCGCTGGAACTGGGGGCGGTGGATTTCGTCACCAAACCCCAGCTCGGCATCCGCGAAGGTATGCTGGCCTACAGCCAGATGATTGGCGACAAAATCCGCGCGGCGGCCCGGGCCCGACTGCACAACCGTGCTGCGATGCCGGTGCCGGCGACGCTAAAAGCGGGGCCACTGCTGAGTAGTGAGAAGCTGATTGCGATTGGCTCCTCTACCGGCGGCACCGAGGCGATTCGCCACGTGCTGCAGCCTTTACCGGCGACCAGCCCGGCGTTGCTGATTACCCAGCATATGCCGCCAGGCTTTACCCGCTCTTTTGCCGAGCGTCTGAACAAGCTGTGTCAGATCACGGTGAAAGAGGCCGAAGACGGTGAGCGTATTCTGCCAGGGCACGCCTATATCGCGCCAGGCGCAATGCACATGGAGCTGGCCCGAAGCGGTGCCAACTATGTGGTGAAACTGAATGAAGGACCCCCGGTTAACCGGCACAAACCCTCTGTGGATGTGCTGTTTAAATCGGTGGCGATTAACGCCGGACGAAATGCGGTGGGGGTCATCCTCACAGGCATGGGCAACGACGGTGCCGCTGGGATGCTGGAAATGCATCGGGCAGGTGCCTGGACTATCGCCCAGAACGAAGCCAGCTGTGTGGTATTTGGCATGCCGCGTGAGGCTATTGCCACAGGCGGCGTGAGCGAAGTCGTGGATTTAAGCAACATCAGCCAGCATATGCTGGCGAAAATTAGCGCCGGACAGGCATTGCGTATTTAACAGGCCCGTCCCGCCGGGCGAGACAACTCAGGAGTAGATATGGCTGATAAAAACATGCGCTTTTTGGTAGTAGACGACTTCAATACGATGCGTCGTATTGTGCGTAACCTGCTGAAAGAGCTGGGCTTCAATAACGTAGAAGAAGCGGAAGATGGTGTGGATGCCCTCGGCAAACTGAAAGCGGGTGGCTTCGACTTTGTGATTTCCGACTGGAACATGCCAAACATGGATGGCCTGCAGCTGCTGCAGACTATTCGTGCCGACGCGGCGATGAGTTCGCTGCCGGTGCTGATGGTGACCGCGGAAGCCAAGAAAGAGAACATTATCGCCGCCGCCCAGGCGGGAGCCAGCGGATATGTCGTGAAGCCATTCACTGCGGCAACCCTGGAAGAGAAGCTGGGTAAAATTTTCGAAAAACTGGGCATGTAAGGGGATGTGATGAGCGACTTTCCGAAACCAACTGAGGATGCCGCGGCACACGACATCATTTCACGTATTGGCTCACTGACGCGCATGCTGCGCGACAGTCTGCGCGAGCTGGGGCTGGATAAAGCCATTGCCGATGCAGCTGAAGCCATTCCTGATGCCCGCGATCGTCTTGATTATGTGGTGCAGATGACGGCGCAGGCCGCCGACCGTGCGCTGAACTGTGTTGAAGCAGCACAACCCCATCAGGATAAGATGGAAGCCGGGGCAACCCAGCTGAAAGGGCGTTGGGATGCGTGGTTTGAGAACCCGATTGAACTGGGTGATGCGCGGGAGTTGGTGACGGATACGCGCGAATTCCTCACCGCCGTGCCTGAGCACACCGCCTTTACCAACAAGCAGCTGCTTGAAATCATGATGGCGCAGGATTTCCAGGACCTGACCGGTCAGGTGATCAAGCGCATGATGGATGTGATCCAGGAAATTGAGCGCCAGCTGTTAATGGTGCTGCTGGAGAACATGCCAGAAGTCAGCGCTGAGAAGCGTCAGGAAGGCACCAGCCTGCTGAATGGACCGCAGATCCACGCCGATGCACCGGGCGTGGTGGCGAACCAGGATCAGGTTGATGACCTGCTGGACAGCTTAGGGTTCTAAGCTTCGTCCGCCTGCGGGCGGACAAAACGACTCCCGGCGTCATAAAACAGGGTCACCTTCGGGTGGCCCCGTTCCGCATTGTCAGACCCATCCCCGAAAGAACGCCTGTTTTCCCCATCTTATCTCCGCTTTAACTTAAGCCAGATTTGGCATCCTATGCTCAGAATTCCTGCCAACCGAGGTTTGTCGTGGCTGAAGATAGCGACGAAGACAAAACAGAATCGCCCACGGCCCACCGACTTGAGAAAGCGCGTGAAGAGGGCCAGATTCCGCGTTCGCGCGAACTGACGTCACTGCTGATGCTGCTGGCCGGCATCATGATCCTGTGGATGGGCGGCAACATGATGGCGCACCGGCTGGCGGCCATGGTCGCCACCGGACTCCGTTTTGACCACGGGATGGTCAGGGATGACAAAATTATCGTCAGCCACATCGGCAGCCTGATTACCCAGGCACTGATGGCGCTGCTGCCGCTGATGGGCGGTCTGGTGCTGGTGGCGATTGCCGCACCCATGCTGCTGGGCGGACTTGTTTTCAGCGGTAAATCGATCAAGTTCGACCTGAAGAAGATGAGCCCGATGGCGGGGTTCAAACGGATGTTCGCCGCGCAGGCCTGGACCGAACTGTTTAAAGGCATCCTCAAAACCATTCTGGTGGGCGCAGTGGGCTGGTGGTACATCTGGAGCCACTGGCCGGAGATGCTGCGGCTGATCAGTGAGGCGCCCGTCACCGCGCTGATTCACGGCATGGAGATGATCGCGGTCTGCTGTTCACTGGTGATGCTCGGGCTGATCCCGATGGTGGGATATGACGTCTTCTGGCAGCTCTACAGCCACTTCAAAAAGCTGAAGATGTCGATGCAGGAGATCCGCGACGAGCATAAGCAGCAGGAAGGTGACCCGCACGTTAAAGGGCGTATCCGGCAGCAGATGCGCGCCGCCGCGCGACGCAGAATGATGGCCGATGTGCCAAAAGCCGATGTCATCGTCACCAACCCGACACACTACTCGGTGGCATTGCAGTACAACGAGAAGAAGATGAGCGCGCCGAAGGTTGTGGCCAAAGGCGCGGGCGAGATCGCCCTGAGAATTCGTGAACTGGCTGCCGAACACCGCATCCCGGTTCTGGAAGCACCGCCGCTGGCGCGTGCGCTATACCGGCATACCGAAATTGGTCAGCACATCCCAGGCGCGCTCTATGCTGCCGTGGCCGAAGTACTGGCGTGGGTCTGGCAGTCGCGTCGCTGGAAGCGCGAAGGCGGCCTGATCCCAACCAAACCAAAAAACCTGCCGGTTCCGGCAGAGATGGACTTTGCAGGAGAGAGCAAAAACGATGGCTAATAACCTGGCCGCAAAACTACGTTTACCGGGCAACTTTAAAGATATGCAGTGGCAGGTGCTGGCTGGTCCGGTGCTGATCCTGATGATCCTGTCGATGATGGTTCTGCCATTACCGCCGTTCATCCTTGATCTGCTGTTCACCTTTAACATTGCGCTGTCGATCATGATCCTGCTGGTGTCGATGTTCACCCAGCGGACCCTGGAGTTTGCGGCGTTCCCGACCATTCTGCTGTTCTCTACTTTGCTGCGTCTGGCACTGAACGTGGCTTCAACCCGTATCATCCTGATGGATGGGCACACCGGTGCCGCCGCGGCAGGACAGGTCGTTGAAGCCTTCGGTCACTTCCTGGTGGGCGGTAACTTCGCCATCGGTATCGTGGTGTTTATCATCCTGGTCATCATCAACTTCATGGTTATCACCAAGGGTGCAGGTCGTATCGCCGAAGTGGGCGCGCGCTTTGTACTGGACGGGATGCCCGGTAAGCAGATGGCGATCGATGCCGACCTCAACGCCGGTCTGATCGGTGAAGATGAAGCTAAACGCCGCCGTGCTGAAGTGACCCAGGAAGCGGACTTCTACGGTTCGATGGACGGTGCCAGTAAGTTCGTTCGTGGTGATGCCGTCGCCGGTATCATGATCATGGTGATCAACGTCATCGGCGGCCTGCTGGTGGGTGTGGTGCAGCACGGTATGGATGTCGGGCACGCCGCAGAGACCTATACGCTGCTGACCATCGGTGATGGTCTGGTTGCCCAGATCCCGGCGCTGGTTATCTCTACTGCAGCCGGTGTTATCGTGACGCGCGTCGCCACCGATCAGGATGTCGGCGAGCAGATGGTTACCCAGCTGTTTAAGGATCCCCGCGTGCTGATGCTCAGCGCCGGGGTGATTGGCCTGCTGGGTCTGGTGCCTGGCATGCCTAACTTCGTCTTCCTGCTGTTCACCGCCGCCTTGCTGGGTCTGGCCTGGTGGCTGCGCGGACGCGAAACGCAGCCGAAGAAGAAAGTGGACGTTGCTGGCAGCATCAGCAACAAAGCGGCGGCGGACACGCCAGCCGCCACCGAAGCCTCCTGGACCGATGTACAGCTGGAAGATACGCTGGGCATGGAAGTGGGCTATCGCCTGATTCCGATGGTCGATCATCAGCAAAACGGCGAGCTGCTGGGCCGTATCCGCAGTATTCGTAAGAAAGTTGCGCAGGATGTCGGTTTCCTGCCGCCGGTGGTGCATATCCGTGACAACATGGAGTTGCCACCTGCGCGCTATCGCATCCTGATGAAAGGGGTGGAGATTGGCAGCGGTGATGCCTATCCTGGCCGCTGGATGGCGATTAACCCGGGCACGGCTGCCGGCAGTCTGCCGGGTGAAGCGACTGTCGATCCGGCCTTTGGCCTGGCAGCAGTCTGGATCGACAGCGCGCTGAAAGAGCAGGCGCAGATTCAGGGCTTTACCGTGGTAGAAGCCAGTACTGTGGTGGCAACACACCTCAACCATCTGATTGGCCAGTTCGCCAGCGAACTGTTTGGCCGTCAGGAAGCGCAGCAGCTGCTGGATCGCGTGACGCAGGAGATGCCGAAGCTGACCGAAGATCTGGTGCCGGGGGTGATCTCACTGACCACGCTGCATAAAGTACTGCAGAATCTGCTGGTGGAGCGGGTCTCGATTCGCGATATGCGCACCATCATTGAAACGCTGGCGGAACATGCGCCGGTACAGAGCGATCCGCAGGAGCTGACCAGCGTGGTGCGTGTGGCGCTGGGCCGCGCGATTACGCAGCAGTGGTTCCCGGGCAATGATGAGGTACAGGTTATCGGGCTGGATTCTACGCTGGAGCGTCTGCTGTTACAGGCACTGCAGGGCGGCGGTGGCCTGGAGCCGGGACTGGCCGATCGGCTGTTAAGTCAGGCACAGGCGGCATTGCAGCGTCAGGAGATGCTGGGCGCGCCACCGGTGCTGCTGGTCAATCATCCGCTGCGTGCGCTGCTGGCGCGATTCCTGCGCCGCAATCTGCCTCAGCTGGTGGTGCTCTCGAATCTGGAGCTGAGCGACAATCGCCAGATCCGTATGACTGCTACCATCGGAGGCAAATAATGCGCGGGCTGCTGATGGTGCTTTTCATGCTGCCGACGCTGGCTCAGGCAGCCGGTGGTGCCTGGAGCGCCACGGCCAACGGCCCGCTCCTGGCGAATCGCGGCAGCTGGCAACGGGCGCAGCCGCTGACGCCACCCGCCGATGTCGGCGGGGAGGTCAGCATCATTAACTGGCGTTATGAGCTGAGCAGATCTGCGCCGTCGGGTCTGGAAGTGCGGCTGTGCGGCGAGCAGCGCTGCACCACGCTTGAGGGTGCCAGCGGCACTACGCGCGGGCTGGCACATCTCAACGCCGGCGAAACCCTGCATATGGTGTTTGGTTTTGCCGGCAGCGGGGCGCTGCCACCCGGATTGCGGGTGGTGAGCAGCGAAGTCATGGTCAATTACCAGTAAGCGTCTTGCTGCTGAGTTGACTGAAGGGGAGCCAGAATTGTGTTTCTGGCTCCTTTCCGCAGCATAGTGCGCAAGTGCCTAATATGTCTTCAGGCGTTAACGCCCTTCATTCCCTCCTCAGAGTAGCGGCCGCCTTTGACCTCAATCTGCTGATGAATCGTATTCAGCAACCGCACGTCGTCCTCTTCCAGCCTGATATCCGCGGCCTGCGCATTCTCAGTGAGATAAGCAATCTGTTTAGTGCCCGGTATCGGCACAGTTTTCTCATACTGGGCCAGCAACCACGCCAGCGCAATCTGCCCGGTGGTGGCGTGATATTTTTCCGCCAGCGGCGTTACCGCGTTAAGAAGTTGCAGATTGTGGTCGATATTGTCCTGCTGGAAACGGTCATTATTTTTGCGGAAATCGTCTTCGGCAAAATCACTGTTGTTGCGATATTTACCCGTCAGAAAACCTCTGCCCAGCGGTGAGTAGGGCACCAGTCCGATGCCAAGCTTTTTCACCATCGGCAGAATCTCCGCTTCACTGTCACGCGTCCAGAGTGAATATTCTGTCTGCAGCGCGGCCAGCGGATGGATCGCGTGCGCCCGACTCAGCGTTGTAGCAGAGGCTTCACACAGCCCAATCCGGGCGATCTTCCCCTCCTGCACCAGACGGCTGAGACACTGCATACTCTCCTCAATCGGTGTCGCCGGACTGATGCGATGCAGATAAAAGAGATCGATACGCTCAACGCCCAGCCGTTCCAGGGAGGCATGGCAGCTGCGGGTGATGTAGTCGGGCTGATTATTGATGGTGTGGGCATAGGCCTCGTCCGCCGGACGCTCAATGCCACATTTGGTGGCGACGGTAAATTTCAGCCGTTCAGCTTTGCTCAGCCCGGCAAGAAACTGGCCTATCAACTGCTCGTTGTGGCCGCGCCCGTAAAGGTCGGCGGTATCGATAAAGGTGATATCCAGGTCGCGCAACTGGCTGAGCAGTTGCAGGGAATGACGGTCATCGGTCTGACCATAAAATTCGCTGAGCCCCATTGCGCCATAACCGATAGCGCTGACCTCCAGACCCTGAGTTAACGTTCGCTTTTTCATTGTCTCTCCTCGTAAGTGAGAGATGATTGTTTCACCGCACGCCAAAGCACGGAATTGCTCCTTCTGTCATGCAGAAAAGGTATCAGCGAGCTTCAGGCAATATGGGTACGGATAGCACAGCGACTTAGCCGCGCGGATGGGCGGGGGTTTCGGGTTCAGCAGGCTGCGAGAGTGCGATCAGCGCATTCACTACTGCCGCACTGGTTTCATCGGCGCGAATCGCCGCATAAACGTCAATTGCCAGCTGCTTAGCTGCATCTTCAGTCAGTGGCCGGTAACAGAGACCTGTCTGCTTGAAGGTGCATTTTGACTGCGGCATCAGCGCAAACCCTTTGCCTCTGGCGATGTGCGCCAGCATCAGCAGGGAATCTTCAGGCTCTCGCACCCGTTTCAGCGCGATGCTGAGCGTGGCGAAGTAGCGCTCGCATTTATCGTAAAACTGCGGATTGGCGCTGCGCGGAAACCAGAAAAGTGGAAGGTCAGCCAGCGCCTCCAGCACAACGTTTTCAGACAGGCTGGCGGGATGTGCTGACGGCATCGCAACCCACAGTGGCTCACGGTATACCCAGGCGTACCGGACAGCATTTTCCGCTTCCGCTCCTTTTTCCCCGGTCAGGATCAAATCCAGGCTATTTTTCGCCAGGCACTGCAGCAGCTGAGCCGAAGTGAGGCTGGGCATCTCCATCTCGTCGCTGGCATAAAAACTGGCGAGCTGCTTATTAAGCGGCGCGATGAGTTCGAAATTCAGCGTGCGGGTCAGCCCGATACGCAGCTGTGCTGCAACAGGCTGCGCATCCTCTTTTAGGGCATTCAGTGCCATAAGGATCGCTTCCGCTTTCGTGACCAGCGCCCGGCCAGACTCTGTCAGGGTGACCTCATGCGTCGTACGGCTGAACAGCGGCTGGCCCAGCAGATCTTCCAGACTCTGAATCTGACGGGTGAGCGGAGGCTGCGTCATGCTAAGGCGTTCTGCAGCCCGGCGAAAATTAAGCTCGTGCGCGACCGCCAGAAAGCACTGCAACTGTTTAATGGTGGGAAGGTGGCTGCTGATGAGATGCGCGGCTAAAGACATGGCGCTATCCTGCTGCTGAAAGAGTGAGGGAGTGTAGGGGAAACGTGTGAAGTCAGCAACGGAGAGGGAATTCCCTCTCCGTTCCGGCGATTACATGCGCTCGACGGTGTCGATACCCAGCGTATCCAGACCCTGCTTCAGCGTCTTCGCGGTCAGCGCGGCCAACTGCAGTCGGCTCAGACGCGTCGCGTCTGATTCTGCGCTGAGAATCGGGCAGTGCTCGTAGAAGCCAGAGAACAGGCCTGCCAGATCGTAGAGATAAGCACACATCACGTGTGGCGTACCGTCGCGCGCCACCTGCGTGATAACTTCTTCGAACTGAAGCAGACGGGTTGCCAGCTGTGCTTCGCGCTCTTCGCTAATCACGATCTCTGCATCCAGCGAATCGGCATCAATGCCTGCCTTGCGGAATACGGAGAGCACGCGGGTGTAGGCGTACTGCATGTAAGGCGCCGTGTTGCCTTCAAACGCCAGCATGTTGTCCCAGTCAAAGATGTAGTCGGTGGTGCGGCTTTTTGACAGGTCAGCGTATTTTACCGCGCTGATGCCCATCACTTCCGCCAGCGCTTTGACTTCCGCTTCGCTCATTTCCGGGTTCTTCTCACGCACCAGCGTGTAGGCACGCTGCCAGGCTTCATCCAGCAGATCGGAGAGCTTGATAGTGCCGCCGCTGCGGGTTTTAAACGGACGGCCATCTTTGCCCAGCATCATGCCAAACGCATGGTGCTCCAGCGGCACAGACTCCGGCACATAACCCGCTTTACGCACGATAGTCCACGCCTGAACCAGATGCTGATGCTGACGGGAGTCGATGTAATAGAGCACACGATCGGCTTTCAGCGTTTCGTAACGGTATTTCGCACAGGCGATGTCAGTCGTGGTATAGAGGTAGCCGCCATCCTTTTTCTGGATGATTACGCCCATCGGCTCACCTTCTTTGTTCTGGAATTCATCCAGGTACACCACGGTTGCGCCTTCGCTTTCAACAGCCAGACCTTTCTGTTTCAGATCGGCAACAATGCCAGGCAGCATATCGTTATAAAGGCTTTCACCCATCACGTCATTGCGCGTCAGCGTAACGTTCATACGGTCATAGATTTTCTGGTTCTGACTCATGGTGATGTCGACCAGCTTCTTCCACATCTGGCGGCAGTACTCATCGCCGCCCTGTAATTTCACCACGTAACCGCGCGCGCGCTCGGCAAACTCAGGATCTTCATCGTAGGTGCGCTTGGCTTCACGGTAGAAGCCTTCGAGATCGGCCAGCGCCATCTCAGCGTGATTTTCATTCTGCTGTTTTTCCAGAAACGCAATCAGCATGCCGAACTGCGTACCCCAGTCGCCAACGTGGTTCGCCCGGATCACCTTGTGGCCCAGAAACTCCAGCGTTCGCACCGCCGCATCACCAATGATGGTGGAGCGGATGTGACCTACGTGCATCTCTTTCGCAACGTTGGGCGCAGAGTAGTCGACCACAATGGTCTGGGGTTCGGCCAGTTGCACACCAAGACGCGGCAGACTCAGTGCTTCGCGGGCATGCTTTGCCAGCCAGTTGTGGTCGAGGAAGATATTGATGAAACCCGGTCCGGCAATTTCAACTTTGCTGGCGATGCCGGTCAGGTCGAGGTGCTGAATCACCGCTTCCGCTAATTGTCGCGGTGCCTGTCCCAGCTTTTTCGCCACGGCCATAATGCCGTTGGCCTGATAGTCTCCAAACTGAACCCGGGCAGACTGGCGAACCTGCGGTTCGCAATCGGTGGGTGCGCCGGCTAAAACCATTGCCTGACTGACTTTTGCGGAAAGAAGTGCCTGAATATTCACCGAGTTACCTTCATGTGCTGAACAACGCCCGCACCAAAAAGCCGGGCTGTCATCATCTTGCCTGTGCGCATCGCGTAACGAATTGGCAGAAACGGATGGGGCAGACAAAACGGAAAAAAATGAGGGGAAAAGTATACGTGAAATGTGGGTGGGCGTCAGCAGTTGGATGAAGCGGGGAAACAGAGCTGAAGAAGATGTTTCCCGGAGGCGTTAACGACGTCGCAGATGACGGCGTGGGTTCTTTACGCTTTTATCTTCGCGCACCTTCCAATGGCGGGAAATTGCAAACCCCATCAGTGCGATCAGGACAGCGACAACGATGAGCATAGACATAGAGCCATTCCTTTTGGTTGTGTTAGGTCAAATTTATAGGAAGGCGGGGGAGGCTGCAATTGTTTGTACTTCAAATAAGAGTTATCTTATTGTATTAAAGAAGTTGATTTAAATCAATAAATTAGACTACTTTCATCAAGGAACTCATGGTCCTAAACAGGAGATAAATCCGAAATGAAAGATGTTATTATACGGTTTTGCGGTAAATTCCGGTCCAAATAAGATGAATCTTACCATTTTGTGACGCCGGACACGCGGCGCACAATAAACCCGACTAATTACAAATGCTAAACAAACAGAGAGGAATCCCGGTGGCTGAGCGATCTTTTCCGTCAGAATTGGATGATTTAAAGACAGATTTGGGACGTTTTGAAGAATCGTTGCAAATTTTTGCGCAGAGACTGGGTTTGCGCCTTAACGATCTGGTTGTGGACCATATTGCGGTGCGTTGTCATCAGGACACGACGGCGATGCGCTGGCAGCAAGGCCTGCAGCAGATTGGCACGCAGTTTTCGGCAGCGATGATCAACGGACGACAGATTTGCCTGTTTAAACTACATGATCCGTTGCTGGTAGCGGGCAGGCAGGTTGATGTGGTTGAGCTGCCATGGCCGGGTGAAAAGCGTTACCGCCATGAAGGCTGGGAGCATATTGAGGTGGTGTTGCGCGGCGATCATCAGACGCTGGGCATGCGCGCGATGGCATTGCTCTCCGATGACGCGCTGACGCAGCCGGGTATTTCATTTAAAACCAGCTCACCAAAGGGCGAGAATGAGCGTCTGCCCAATCCGACCCTGGCGGTAACGGACGGGCAGACGACAATCAAGTTTCATCCATGGCGACTGGAAGAGATTGTCGCCAGCGAGCAGAACTAGATACGGGCGGCTACTGCGCGCTTCAGGCGCGCAACGGCCTCATCCAGCAGCGCACGAGTGCAGCCGAAATTGAGCCGGACAAACTGGTCATTGCCAAACTCACGACCGGCCGATAAACCCAGTCCGTGCTTTTCAAAATAGAGTGCAGGGCTGGCCACACCCAGCGCACTGGCGTCGATCCAGGCCAGGTAGGTCGCTTCCGGCACGGCGACGGACAGGCCGGTCATTTTATTGACCTGTGATACCAGCCAGTCACGGTTACTGCGCAGGTAGGTATTCTGCGCCTGCAGCCAGGGTTCACCTTCGCGCCATGCCGCTGCTGCCGCAGTGAGCGCCAGAATATCCACATCCGGCACAATCCCGCGTCGCATCCGGTTAAAGCGCGAACGCAGTTCGGCATTGGGGATCACGGCGATGGAGGCACCCAGACCGGCAATATTAAAGCTTTTGGAGGGTGACATCAGCGTGACGCTGCGCTGGGCGGCATCTTCACTCAGCGACGCAAACGGAATGTGTTCAGCGCCCGGTTCCAGCAGCAGATCGCTGTGGATCTCGTCGGAACAGACAATCAGATCGTGCTTCTGCGCAAATTCCAGCTGTGCCTGCAGTTCGTCGCGGCGATAAACAGTGCCGCCCGGATTCTGCGGATTGCACAGCATTAACAGTCGCTCTTTGCCGGTGAGCTGATCTTCAGCCGCATCCATATCCACTACCCAGCGCCCCTGCTGCAGCGTCAGCGGCAGACTGAGCTGACCCCGTTCTGCCAGTTTTGCCGAACCGCGAAACGGCGGATAGATTGGCGTGGGGGCAATCGTCAGCTCGTCCGGTGCGGTAAACGCACGCACGGCGAGATTCAGTCCGCAAACCACGCCCGGCAAAACTACAATCCACTCCGGATTAACGTGCCACTGATAGCGTGAGGCGAGCCACGCTATCGCACTGTCAATAAACTCAACCGGCGTATCGCCATAACCAAAAATCCCATGCGCGGCGCGGGTCTTAATTGCCTCGATGACGCAGTCAGGCGATCGGAAATCCGTATCTGCCACCCACAACGGCAGAATATCCTGGTCCGCATATTTGTTCCATTTAAGGCTATCGCTGTGACGACGGTCTATCCGTTGGTCGAAATTGAATGCCATAGTTAACTTTCCCGGTAAACTCATTCCAGCAGCCAGACTAACTGATGAATCTGCCTTGAACCAGAGTCATGTAAAGGAGAAGAGAATGACCACACTGGAAATTTGCTGCTATGGCGTGGATTGCGCCGTGACCGCACAACAGGCGGGCGCTGATCGGGTTGAACTTTGTGCCGCACCGCGTGAAGGCGGCCTGACGCCGTCGGCGGGGATGCTGAATGCCGCCCGGCGCGAGGTTTCGATTCCGGTTCATCCTATTGTCCGGCCACGGGGTGGCGATTTTTGTTATACCGCACGTGAATTCGAGGTGATGAAATCGGATGTGGCGTTAATCCGTGAACTCGGTTTTCCCGGTCTTGTGATTGGGATGCTGGATGAGGACGCCCATATTCATCAGGGCCAGATGCGACAGATTATGGCGCTGTGTGACGGTCTGGCAGTGACCTTCCATCGTGCCTTCGATCTCTGTCACAGCCCTAAGCGCGCACTGGAAGCGTTAACGGATTTGGGGGTGGCGCGCATTCTGACATCCGGTCAGCAGCAGAGCGCTGAAAACGGAATTGCATTACTTCGGGAACTAAATGAGACCAGTACCGGTCCTATCATTATGGCGGGTGCGGGCGTGCGTCTCAGCAACCTGCAAAAGTTTCTCGACATGGGGATTGATGAAGTCCACAGCTCGGCCAGCCGCCTGATGGCGTCACCGATGCGCTACCGCAAAGCGGGTGTCTCCATGTGTTCAGAAGCCGAAACCGACGAGTTCAGCCGTTACTGTGTAGACGGCGATGTGGTTGAGGCGATGAAAAGCGTGATGCAGATGAGCACCGTTCGGGTTGCCTGAACCACAACAGATTTTGCCGCGCAGCACGCCGATCATTGACGTGGTGTTTGCAAGTACCAAACCCCAGTATGCTTGCTGGGGTTCTTTTTGTGTAAAACCTGCTGCTTCCCGACTCCCTTTCTCCGCCACCTCTCCCGACCTACTCATCTCTTTCATGACATAAACGCTGCTTCTGCTGGCGGCGCGGCCAGTCGCCGGGCGTGAACCTCCGACAGTGGAGTCTGGATCCTAAATGTGATTAGATGCCTGCATCTGCCAGCCGATGAAGTGCCGCCATGAATCCCAGGGAAAATATTGTCAGCCAGTTCAGTGCGTTGTCGCCTGAGTTACAACGCGCTGCCGAGTTCTCACTCCAGAATACGAATCAGCTGGTGGTGCAATCCATGCGTGCTTTTGCCACAGAAGCTGGCGTGAAGCCTGCTACGCTGCTGCGCCTGGCACAGCGCCTGGGCTATGAGGGCTGGGGTGAACTTAAAGACGCTTTTATCGATGATATGGGGTTACGTGATGATACGTATGTATCCAAAGCGGAAAAACTCATCGCTAAACCGACACAACCTCAGCTTTATGAAGAGGTCTTTCAGGCGCATCAGGCTAACCTTGCGGCGACGCAACATGAGAATCATCAGAAGATGGATCAGGCGGTTACCCTGCTGGATGCGGCGGAAAACGTCTATATCTGTGGATTTCGTGCCAGCTTTCCCATCGCCTGGTCGCTGTTTTATATCTATCGATTATTTAACCGCCAGGTTTCATTGATTGATGGCCTGGCGAGTAATATCGAAGTCTTTACCCGCGAACTGACGGCGCAGGACGCGATTCTGCTGACCAGTTTTGCCCCTTATTCACGCGAATCGCTGGCGGTGTTACAGGCTGCCCGGCAGGCAGGCGCGAAAATCGTCGCCATTACGGATTCGCCGGTTTCCCCTCTGGCGCAGGCCGCCGACTGTACGCTGCTCTTCTCGGTAGAGAGTCCCTCGTTCTTTCCTTCTGTGGTTTCCGGTATGGGGCTGGCGGAGTGTCTGCTGGCGATGCTGGTGGCACGCCATGGCCGCGAGGCGGTCAGCAAAATCGAAAATGCCGAACGCTACCTGATTGATTCAGGTGCCTATGTGGTGCCTGGCAAACCCTGAGAGAAGATTCATTTGTATCCGCCATAAGAAAATAGAATGCATATGTATCATTCTTGCGTTGACGTGATCCAAATGGATCCGGCAAGATGCGCTGAGTTATCGCAGCGAATTCAGGAGCAGGACCCAGCATGAGCCATATCATTCACCGCAGTCTGCGCAGTACGCCCGCCGTGGCAACCGGCGCACAAGGCGCGTACATCTTTGATGCACAGGGAAAACAGTATCTGGATGCCTGCGGAGGCGCTGCGGTTTCCTGTTTAGGTCACGCGCATCCTGACGTATTGGCTGCGATGCATCGTCAGATCGACCAGCTCGCCTATGCACATACCGGTTTTTTTACCAGCGACACGGTTGAACAACTCGCGGAACATCTGACCCGCCATGCGCCTGGCGATCTCAATTATGCCTATTTCGTTTCGGGTGGTTCCGAAGCCGTAGAAACGGCGCTGAAGCTGGCCCGGCAATATTTCGTTGAAATCGGTCAGCCGTCCCGCACGCGGTTCATTGCCCGCCAGCAGAGTTACCACGGTAATACGCTGGGTGCGCTGGCGGTGGGGGGCAACGAATGGCGTCGTCGCCAGTTTGCCCCGCTGTTAATCGACGTGATCCGGGTTTCTGCCTGTAATGAATATCGCGACCGCCGTGCTGATGAAACTCAGCAGCAATACACGCAGCGCCTGCTGGATGAGCTGGAGCAGGCGATTATTGATGCTGGCCCGGAGACGATCATCGGTTTTTGCGCAGAGACAGTCGTGGGCGCGACCACCGGCGCAACACCGCCTACACCGGGTTACTTCAAAGGCGTGCGCGCCCTGTGTGATAAGTACGGCCTGCTCTATATCGCGGATGAAGTGATGTGCGGCATGGGGCGTACCGGAACGCTTTACGCATTTGAGCAGGATGAGGTGGTGCCAGACCTGGTGACCATCGCCAAAGGGCTGGGGGGTGGCTACCAACCTATCGGTGCGGTACTGGCGAGCGAAAAAATTGTCTCCGCTCTTCAGGCGGGCAGCGGACTGTTCCAGCATGGTCATACCTATATCTGCCACGCCACTGCGGCATCGGCCGCTCTGGCAGTGCAGCAGGTCATTGAGCGCGACAATTTATTAGACGCTGTGAAACAGCAGGGGGCTTACCTGCAACGTGCGCTGCGCGATCGGCTGGGCGAGTTGCCACAGGTCGGTGACACCCGCGGGCGCGGTCTGTTTGCCGGTGTTGAACTGGTTCGTGATAAAGCCAGCAAAACGCCGTTCGATCCGGCGCTGAAACTGCACGCCAGAATTAAAGCTAATTGTATGGCGAGAGGTCTGATGGTTTATCCCATGGGCGGAACGATTGACGGGCAATACGGCGATCACATTCTGATTGCGCCACCCTTTATCATCACGACAGCGCAGCTTGATTTTGTGGTGGAAACGCTGGAGCAGGTGATTCGTGAAGAGACGGCCAGCTTATGATTAACCGTCTGCCGCCGCTGGCGCATCACGAATGGGACGATCAGCAACGTCCGCTCGCAGAAGAGATCATTAACGGGCCACGCGGCGCGCTGCTGCCACCCTTTGAGCCATTGTTACGCAGCCCTGAGCTGATGGCGCACGCACAGCGCATGGGGGAATATCTGCGGTATCGCAGTGCGCTGGGACAGCGTTTATCAGAGCTGGCCATTCTGATGACCGCCCGCCACTGGTCCCAGCCGGTAGAATGGGCAATCCATGCGCCGATAGCGCGCGGGAAGGGCATTTCTGCGGCCGCCGTGCAGGCGATAAATGAAAAGCGTCCGCCGGAAGACCTCGAACCCGATGAGTGGGTGATTTACCACTTCTGCCAGCAGCTGCACCAGCAGCAGAAAGTCAGCGACGCTACCTGGCAGCAGGCCATCGATTTGTGGGGCGAGAAGGGCGTGGTGGATCTGATTGGCATTAACGGTTATTACAGTTTTCTCTCAATGATCATGAACGGCGCACAGACGCCGGTACCCGATACGCAGGATCATATTATTCCTGAATAAGTCATCGTTTAATCCGGGCGCAGCCTGACACGCCCTGCATTTCAAATAAATTCTGTTCAGTCATTCCGGCGATAACCTCGCCGGATGATATTCACTGTACGCTATTTCACCGACGCCGGGGGTTAGATATGTCTGGATTATTCTCTAAATTAAAAGTCTCATTGGTATTAGTTGCCTGCTCAGCCAGTTTTATTGCTACTGCTCAGGATAAACTGATGGTAGGTGTGGATACCGCATTTGTGCCCTTTGAATTTAAACAGGGCGATAAGTATGTGGGCTTCGATATTGACTTATGGAATGCTATCGCTAAAAAGATGAACGTCAGCTATGAATTACGCCCGATGGATTTTGGTGGCTTAATTCCAGGGCTGCAGTCCCGTAATCTGGATGTTGCGATGGCCGGTATTACGATTACCGATGCGCGGAAACAGGTCGTTGATTTCAGTGACGGCTATTACAATGCGGATTTACTGATGGCGGTAAAAAGCAGTGATACCGCGATCAAAAAATTCAGCGATTTAGCCGGTAAGAAAGTGGGCCTGAAACAGGGCACTGCGGCGGCCAGCTTTATGAAGAGCAAATATAAAGCCGACTATGTTGAGTTTCCTAACATCGATAACGCTTATCTCGATTTGCAGGCGGGTAATCTTGACGCGGTGGTGCATGATTCGCCGAACGTACTCTATTACGTGAAAACGGCGGGTAATGGCAAAGTGAAATCCACGGGTGAGACAGACAGTATTTTGCCGCAACAGTACGGTTTTGCGATGCAAAAGAACAGCAGCCTGACGCCGAAAGTTAACGCTGCATTGCTGGCACTGCGTGCGGATGGCACCTACGACAAAATCTATGTGAAGTGGTTTGCGAAACAGCCGAAATAATTCAGCCGGGTCGGCACAGTCCGACCTCATTTCGCCTTAATGGATCGAACTATGAATTTTGACAGTAAATATATCTGGGAATCCCTGCCGTTATTATTGCAGGGTTTGCAACTGACGCTGATTATTTCATTATCGGGTTTGCTGGGCGGTTTTGTGATCGGTCTGCTGGCCGGAACCTGTCGCGCATTAGGTGGGCGAATAACTAAAACGCTGTCGCTGATTTTCGTTGAGTTAATTCGCGGCACGCCAATTATGGTGCAGGTGATGTTTATCTACTTTGCCCTGCCGATGGTTATTCCTATTCGTATTGATCCCATTACAGCGGCGATTGTGACCATTGTGATTAATTCCGGTGCCTATATCGCCGAGATTACGCGCGGTGCGATCCTCTCTATCAATAAAGGATTTAAAGAGGCGAGTCTTGCCATGGGATTATCGCAGCGCAGCACCCTGTGGCATGTGATTATGCCGCTGGCACTGCGACGTATGATCCCCGCACTGGGCAACCAGTGGATCATCAGTATTAAAGATACATCGCTATTTATTGTTATCGGTGTCGCGGAGCTAACCCGTCAGGGACAGGAGATTATTGCCGGTAATTTCCGCGCACTGGAGGTCTGGACCGCCGTCGCGATGATTTATCTGCTGGTGACGCTCTGCCTGAGTTTCCTGCTGAAGCAACTGGAAAAAAGGATCCACATTCTATGAGCATGGTTGAATTTAGCGCGGTGTCGAAAAATTTTGGCGCGACGCAGGTCCTGCACGATATCAATCTGAAGATAGAGGCGGGCGAAGTGGTAGTGATCATCGGGCCGTCGGGATCGGGTAAATCAACGCTGCTGCGCTGTATTAACAAGCTGGAAGACATCTCTTCCGGAACGCTGCTGGTGGCGGGCAAGCACATCACCGATCCGCATGCGAATGAATGCGATATCCGTCGCGAGGCGGGCATGGTGTTCCAGCAGTTTCACCTGTTTCCTCACCTGACCGCGCTGGAAAATGTGATGTTTGGCCCTGTCCGCGTGCGCAGGCAGAGCAAAGCCTCGGCCCGCGAACAGGCGCTGGCCTTGCTGGACAGGGTCGGCCTGCGTGAACGTGCCAGTCATTACCCCGCAGAACTCTCCGGTGGACAGCAGCAGCGTGTGGCGATTGCGCGCGCGCTGGCGGTAAAACCCAAAATGATGCTGTTTGATGAACCCACCTCTGCGCTGGATCCCGAACTGCGCCACGAGGTGCTGAAAGTGATGCGCTCGCTCGCCGAAGAGGGCATGACGATGGTGATTGTGACTCACGAGATTGGTTTTGCCCGTGATGTCGCCTCAAGACTCATCTTTATTGATGGCGGGACCATTGCTGAGGATGGCTCACCTGATAAGCTGCTTAACGACAGCACGAATCCGCGTCTTAAAGAATTCCTGCAACACGTCTCCTGAAAGAAGTGAATGACAGCACAATGAAAAAAATTGCAATCAGTGGTTCGGCGTTTGAAATCGGTCAGCAGCTCGGCGAATTTGGTCGGGAGGCGTGGCATCAGAAACTGACGCACATCGCGCTGTGGCAAACGGTCACGGCCATGAAACACACGGAACAGAGTCAGCGCATGCGCGCGCAGGTTCAGACTGACTTCCCGGAAATCTGGCTTGAGCTGGAAGGGCTGGCCAGCGGTTTGCAGGCACCCATCGATGACGTATTTGCATGGAACTGCCGGGGTGATCTGGTGCGTTCTACCTCAGACGGCTGCACCACGGTGGCCGGGCAACGCCGCGATGGGGCGTTGGTCATTGCGCACAATGAAGATGGTTTTCCGCAGCTGCGGGGTGACTGTGCAGTGGTTCGTGTGCTGCCGGATCAGGGCATTGGGTTCACCAGCTTTGCCTATCCGGGTTCGATTTGCGGCCATACGTTTGCCGTCAATGACCGTGGGGTGGTAAACACGGTGAATAACATTCGTGCCGTGCATCGCCCGGCTGGGCTGCCGCGCCAGATTCTGGCGCGTGCAGCGCTGAATGCAGACACGCTCGATGAGGCGATTGCGCTACTGACGACCTCGCCGCGCGCAGGCGCTTTTCATCATACGCTGGGGCAGCGGGGCGATAGCCGACTGTTCAGCGTTGAAGCTACCGGTACAGGTTGTTCTGTCACGCAACTGTCCGGCCTCTTTGCGCATGCAAACCATCTTATCCATCCGCAACATACTGCGACTGAGCAGGTGATCACCGACAGCTCTGCTTCACGCCAGCAGCGTCTGGATGTGTGGCTGAAAGAAGAGCCAGCATTTGATGGTGACGCTGCAAAAGCCATTCTGTCTGATCAGCATGATGCGGTATTACCTATCTACCGGCTCTCTCCGCAGGATCCCGACGAAGAGAATACGCTGGCAACGGCCATTTTCACCCTGAATGCCATTCAGGTGAAATGGCAGGTATTCACACAGGATCGCGGACAGGCCGTTTTGCAGGATGTGGTGAGTGAATAAATAACCCAGACCTGGCGAGAGGATCGCCGGAGGAAAACGTTATAAACCCGCTCAGGCGGGTTTTTTATCGCCAGCGGATGACCGGCTATGCGCCGCGTCTGCGTCCTGTTGCCGGCTGTCAGCCTTCACGTACAGGCGTTTTTAATTGTCATCCAGGACTTTTATCAAAAGCCGCAACACAATCTGCATGCTATCCGTTACGCTGCCACAGCCGATGTCTGTCATGAGAGGTTGAGTTAAATCGTCCCGGATTTCCGTTGTTCATCCCCACAGCGTTTACACTGAAAGCAACGTCGCCTGGAATTTACCCTATGAAACGCAATCAGATTCTCACTTTAAGCCTGATACTGACCGTGCTGTGCAGCGGCAACGCTGCGGCCAGCGCATGCCGCGCTGACAACGCCGCCGTGGTCAACAGCAACACCCTGATTTTGCTGGGCGGCAATGCGAAAGGCGCAGTGAAGCAGGTGATTGCAGGTGAGTTTGGCAAAGATGTAAATTCGCAAAAGCGGGTGCTGGGTCAGTTTGACGCCTGTGGCGATCTCACGGTGGCTGACGTCAGCTACGACAAAAGTGAACGCAACGTGATCCTCAGCATGGAGCAACACATTGCCAGGGTACAGGGCGGCTGGGTGGCGGAATATGCATATCTGGTCAAAGTGCTGAAAGAGGGCAAAGAAGTCGTTGTTGATAACCGGCAGGGAACGATTAACTGGCAGAAAGGCCAGCATGGCAATATTACCAGCGCCTCCGACAGGTTTACCAGCATGGGTAAAACCGGCTTTACCGACACCACCTATCGCTACGATCGGAAGCGCCAGCTTGAGAAGAGTGTGGCACGTGGCAGCGATCCGCTGACTAACGGCGAGTTCCACTACCACTGGAATCAAAAGGGTCTGGTGACGCGCACCACTTCCGCCCGGGGAACTGACGAATACACCTACGACCCCCAATGGCGCGAAGTGCGGCTCAACGGCACGGCGACCACACCGCTGAGCACCATCCGCTCGGTTGATGAGTGCCAGTCCTGGGATGAGGTCGGCAACTGTACCCTGAGCTATCTGCATGAAACCGAAATCTTCACGCGTGGCACCATCGAGCGCCATCTCAGCTCCGCCTACAAATATGAGTACTGGGACCAGCCTGCGGCAGAAGAGTAACAGGCGATCGAATGATCGCCTGTTGGCGGCTTATTTCACCGTCTGACTAAAGGCATCCAGCCCCAGCAGGGCGTTGGCAATATCCTCAGGTGACAGATGAGGATTAAGGTTTTTCAGCGTATCACCCTCACTGTTCGCCAGTGCCCCGACTTTCACCAGATTTTCCCAGCTTTCATTTTCCAGATGCATTTCACGCAGCGTGGTCGGCATATTGATGCTGCGATAGAAACGGATATAGCGCGCAATTTCCTCATCCGGCCGCTGCTCCAGCACCATCTGCGTCAGTGTGCCATAGGCGACTTTCTCGCCGTGTGTCAGATGGTGGATATCGCCATCGATGGCGGTAAAACCATTGTGAATAGCGTGGGCGGCTGCCAGCCCGCCGTTTTCAAAACCCAGCCCCGAGAGCAACGTATTCGCCTCAACCACGGCTTCCACTGCGGGCGTGACCCGTTTTTCGGTAACGGCGATATAGGCGCTGTACCCCCACTTAAGCAATGTTTCTTCGCAGGCGCGGGCAATCGCCAGTCCGGCAAGAGTCGGATCGCCGCTGACCATGGATTTAGCATGGGACCGGGCCACTGCCTGCGCTTCAACCCAGGTGGCCAGGCCATCGGCAATGCCGGAGGCAAAGAGCCGTGCAGGCGCACTGGCGCAGACTGCGGTATCCACCAGCACCAGATCGGGATTTTTGCTGTAGAAACGATAGCTCTCAAATACGCCGCTGTCAGAGTAGATCACCGACAGCGCGCTACAGGGAGCATCGGTGGAGGCAATGGTCGGCACGATGGCCACCGGCTGTTTAAGTTCGTCCGCCACCGCCTTAACCGTGTCCAGCGTTTTGCCGCCGCCCAGCCCGACCACCACGTTACAGCCCTGACTCTTCGCCAGCGCACTGAGGCGGGTGATCTCATTACTGGAGGCCTCGCCGTTAAACTGCTGCCAGCTGAATTTCACCCCGGCGGACTGCAGCGTCTGTTGGGTGCGTTCGCCAATCAGTTTCCAGACGACCTCATCTGCCACCAGAAAAGCCTGATCGCCCAGCTCAGTCAGGTACGTGCCCAGCTCATCCAGCACACCGGCGCCCTGCACATATTTACGGGGTGATGAAAAAATAAATTTACTCATAATCACATCTCCTTAATATGAATGGTTCGACCCCATCCAGCCTGGCACAATTCGCTCAGCGTGGCAGGCGATCCCGTACATGACCGCGCCATGGGCTGTTAAGCTGCCTGAACACTCCTTGCTGAGAGATAACGGAGAATCACTATGAGCGCCACGCTGTTTTCATTTCTGTTTGCGATAACCATTCTGACACTCACACCTGGATTTGATACCGCGCTGATGCTGCGAACCGCCATTGCGCAGGGCTGGCAGCGCGCCTGGGCGACAGCCCTTGGCGTGACGCTGGGTTGTCTGCTCTGGGGTATCGCAGTTGGGCTGGGACTGGGCGCGCTGCTGATGGCCTCTGAGATCGCCTATAACCTGCTGAAGTGGATCGGTGCCGGCTGGCTGCTCTATCTGGGCATAAAGCTGCTGCTTAAGCCGCGTCAGCAATCCGTAGAGACAGCTGAACAGCCTGCACATCAGCAGGGCTATCTGGCCTGCTTCAGTCGGGGATTAATGGGAAATCTGCTGAATCCGAAAATTGGCGTGTTTTACGTCACTTTTCTGCCACAGTTCATTCCGGCGGGGGCGTCGGTGGCGCTCTGGTGCACGCTAATGGCGCTGGCACACATGCTGCTGGGGCTGATCTGGAATGCGGTCCTGATTGGCGGCAGCCACTATTTCTCCGGACATCTGCGAAAACCGAAGGTGCTGAAGGGGATGGATCGCCTGACCGGCTGCGTGTTTATTGGATTTGCGGCGAAACTGGCGTTGTCTCGCCGCTAGGGCATTAGGGTTTAGTGGCGACCAGCACGGCGCGCAGGGGAGCCGGATAGCCTTCAACCGTTTTGCTGGGATCGTCGGGGTCGAGGAACTCAGCGAGGGATTCGCTGGTCATCCAGTCGGTGCGGCGCTGCTCTTCAATGGTGGTCAGCGCAAAATCGACAATCCGCACATCCACAAAGCCGCTTTTTTCCAGCCAGCTTTTCAGCGCTTCCGCTGACGGGATAAAGAAGACATTGCGCATCTGCGCATAACGCTCACCGGGCACCAGCACCTGATTAACATCGCCCTCAATCACCAGCGTTTCCAGCACCAGTTCGCCTCCGCTCACCAGCTGATTTTTCAGCTGTAACAGGTGATCCAGCGGGGAACGACGGTGATAGAGCACACCCATCGAAAATACGGTATCAAACGCCTGCAACGCCGGTAGCTGCTCAATGCCCAGCGGCAGCATATGCGCCCGGCGATCGTCATTCAGCAGCTTACGCACTGCTTCGAACTGCACCAGGAACAGCTGCATTGGGTCGATGCCGACCACCAGATGCGCGCCCGCGCCAATCATCCGCCACATGTGGTAACCGCTGCCACAGCCCACATCCAGCACCGTCCGGCCCGCCAGCGGGGAGATGTGCGGCAGCACGCGTTCCCACTTCCAGTCAGATCGCCATTCAGTGTTGATGTGGGTGCCGTAGAGGAAGTAGGGCCCTTTGCGCCACGGCATCAGGTTACGCAGTAGTTTCTCAATCCCCTGACGATGGCGGTCGCTGATGTCATCGCGGTCGGCGGTGACGCTGTGCAGCAGGTCCAGCTTTTGCGGCTCCAGCAGCGGCAGATACTCCAGCGACTTGTACCAGTCACGAAAGTGCCCGTGCAGGTTTTCGCGCTGCCACTCACTGATTTGCGCCGGTAATACTTCCAGCCACTTCGCCAGCGGGCCCACTGCAATTTGCTGATAAAAACGGCCAAAGTCGATCATTTCAACGCCACCAGAGATCCAAAATTAAAGCACTGGAACCAGAGTTCGGCGTGCGAGAAACCGGCCTGTTTCAGGCGGGCTTTATGCGCTTCGACGCTGTCAGTCAGCATCACATTTTCCAGCATGCTGCGTTTCTGGCTGATTTCCAGTTCGCTGTAGCCGTTGGCGCGTTTGAAGTCGTGATGCATGTTGAATAACAGCTCACCGACCTCGGCATCCTCAAAGCTGAACTTCTCCGACAGCACCAACGCGCCGCCTGGTTTAAGTCCCTGCCAGATCTTTTCCAGCAGCGCCAGGCGTGCAGGCGGCTCCAGAAACTGCAGCGTGAAGTTGAGCACCACCAGCGAGGCGTCTTCAATCTCAATGTCGCGGATATCCGCTTCCAGCACCGAAACCGGCGTGTCAGCGCGAAACGCATCAAGATGTCGGCGGCAGCGCTCGACCATCGCCGGGGAGTTATCCACCGCGATAATCTGGCAACCCGGCACATGAATATTGCGGCGCACCGAGAGGGTGGCCGCGCCCAGCGAGCAGCCCAGGTCATAGACCCTGCTGTCCGGGGTAACAAAACGTTCTGCCAGCATGCCAATCATCGAAATGATGTTGGAGTAGCCCGGCACCGAGCGCTGAATCATGTCAGGAAAGACTTCAGCTACACGCTCGTCAAAAGTCCAGTCGCCCAGTTTTGCAATGGGCGCTGAGAAGAGTTGATCGCGGTCAGACATATCGAAAATCCGAAGAGACGACGGAAAGGGCGCTATTCTCGCAGAAAGTGGGGCGGGCTGCACCCCTTAACCCAGGCTGGCTTAATGGAGCGTCAGGACCAGTTCCCACGGCATGTAGATCAGGTTGAAAATCACCATGCCGCACAGGGAAAACAGCGTCAGGAGCATGCCATATTTACGGCCTGCCATGGCGCTGCTGCGCAATCCCCATGCATGCAGCAGGCGGCTGATAAAGAACAGTAGGCCGGTGAGGTGCACCATCCAGATATCGGCGCCGTTCATCTCCATCATCACCAGCAGAAACAGCGCCAGCGGAATGGTTTCGATGGCATTGCCATGAATGCGGATCGCCATTTTCAGGTCGTGATAGCCGCCATCACCATACGCCACCCGGTAGAACCGGCGGTAACGCACCACGTCCAGCGTGAATTTCATTACCAGCAATGCCCCTATCACCACATATAACGCGCTAACCATAGCCACTCCAGCGACTGTCCATAATGGTTCTATTCTAACGGGCGTGCAGCCCGCTGTCCTGTAACGCAATCAAAACAGTGACGTCTGTTGCGGCCAGTCCGGTCCATTGCCAATAGCCGGATCGATCTCCTGCAACTGCGGCCACAGTGCCTGCACCAGCGGAAAAACCTGGCCCATATCGGGGGTGTGCAGAAACAGCATGGCGTCGCCCTGTTGCTGCCATTCCACGAGCTTGGGACGCCAGATCTGAAACAGCGGCACGCTCTCGTCCACGCTGTCGCTGCCGATAAAGCGCACCATCGGCTGGGAGCCGGTTCGCAGGGCATGAGGCGGCACTTTCGGCTTCTGTGAACGCGCGACCAGCGCCGCCGGGCTTTGCGAGGTGGAGGCGTGAACCGGACGGCTGTCGAGCATTACACGATTGATGCCGCGCTCAAGCAGGCCCCGATTGAGTGACCGTTCCGCCTCGCCCTTGGCGAAGAAAGCCGGATGACGCACTTCGACGCCGTAGTGAAAGCGGCGCGGCAGACTGTCCAGAAAACGCCACAGGTCGTTGAGCTGTGCCGGGGAGAAGCTGGCGGGCAGCTGCAGCCAGTACTGACCGATGCGGTCGGCCAATGGTTCCATCAGGCGCAGAAAATCGGTCAGCAGGTCGTCGCTGTGCTGCAACGCCGCCTGATGGCTGATGGTATTGGGAAATTTAAAGCAGAAGCGAAATGCATCGTGGGTCATGTCGCGCCAGCGCATCACCGTTTCCGCATTCGGCAGCGCATAGAGGGTGGTATTTCCCTCTACGCAGTGGAAGTAGCGGGCATAGTCCGCCAGGCTTTCGATACCCCAGCGTTTCCAGTGTGAATGCTGCCACTGGGGCAGGCCAATACGAAGTGTCACGCGCGCTCCTGGCTGCAGGTTAAGAGATTGCATTATCCGCTATGGTCGGGCTGAGGGGCAAATGCACACAGGAAATCGGCGCTTTGGCGCTGATCTGCTTATCCTGTCTGGCTTTTTCCATTATAATGGCCGCCATTTTTGCGACAGCATCGCATCAGGTAACGCGGCCGGATGCTGTCAGCTGCAGCGGCGAAGTTAAAAGGATAGTGTTATGCGTACAGAATATTGCGGACAGCTCAATCTGTCTCATGTGGGTCAGCAAGTCACGCTTTGCGGCTGGGTAAACCGCCGTCGCGATCTGGGCAGTTTGATTTTTATCGACATGCGCGACCGTGAAGGCATCGTGCAGGTGTTTTTTGATCCCGATCGTCAGGACGCATTTAAGCTGGCTTCTGAACTGCGTAACGAATTCTGCATTCAGATCACCGGTACCGTGCGCGCACGCGATGAGAAGAACAAAAACAGCGACATGGCGACTGGCGAAGTCGAAGTGTTTGCCCAGGCGCTGACCATCATCAACCGCTCTGAGCCCCTGCCGCTGGACTCGAATCAGACCAACAGCGAAGAAGCGCGCCTGAAATACCGCTATCTGGATCTGCGTCGCCCTGAGATGGTAACGCGTCTGAAAACCCGCGCAAAAATCACCAGCTTTGTCCGTCGCTTTATGGATGACGAAGGTTTCCTGGATATCGAAACCCCGATGCTGACCAAGGCGACGCCAGAAGGCGCGCGCGACTATCTGGTGCCAAGCCGGGTTCACAAAGGCAAATTCTATGCGCTGCCGCAGTCACCACAGCTGTTCAAACAGCTGCTGATGATGTCCGGCTTTGACCGCTACTATCAGATCGTAAAATGCTTCCGCGATGAAGATTTACGTGCCGATCGCCAGCCAGAATTTACCCAGATCGACGTCGAAACCTCCTTTATGACCGCGCCACAGGTGCGAGACATCATGGAGCGTCTAATCCGCAATCTGTGGCAGGACGTGCAGGGTGTGGACCTCGGCGAGTTCCCGCAGATGACCTTCGCGGAAGCGATGCATCGTTACGGTTCCGATAAGCCGGACCTGCGTAACCCGATGGAGCTGGTGGACGTTGGCGACCTGCTGAAAAACGTGGAGTTCCAGGTCTTCTCTGGCCCGGCTAACGATGAAAAAGGCCGGGTTGCCGCGCTGCGCGTGCCGACCGGTGCGCAGCTGAGCCGTAAGCAGATTGATGAATATGGCAAGTTCGTGGAGATTTACGGCGCGAAAGGGCTGGCGTGGATGAAGGTTAACGTCCGTGCCGACGGTCTGGAAGGCGTGCAGAGCCCGGTTGCCAAGTTCCTGAATGCAGAAATCGTTGAAGGCATTCTGAGCCGCACCGGCTCGCAGGATGGCGATATCATCTTCTTTGGTGCCGACCGCGCCAAAGTGGTCGCTGATGCACTGGGTGCGCTGCGCCTGAAAGTGGGCCGCGAACTGAACATCACCGATGAGAAAGCCTGGGCACCGCTGTGGGTGATCGACTTCCCGATGTTCGAAGAGGACGAGGAAGGCGGTCTGGCCGCCATGCACCATCCGTTCACTGCGCCGAAAGAGATGAGCGCAGACGAGCTGGCTGCGGATCCAACCCGTGCCGTGGCGAACGCCTACGACATGGTGATCAACGGTTATGAAGTGGGTGGCGGTTCAGTGCGTATCCACAACGGCAAAATGCAGCAGACCGTGTTCAGCATTCTGGGTATTGAAGAGCACGAGCAGCGCGAGAAGTTTGGCTTCCTGCTGGATGCGCTGAAGTTCGGTACACCACCGCATGCGGGCCTGGCCTTTGGTCTGGATCGCCTGACCATGCTGCTGACCGGCACCGACAACATTCGTGACGTTATCGCGTTTCCGAAAACCACGGCGGCAGCCTGCATGATGACCGAAGCGCCAAGCGAAGCGAACCCGGCTTCTCTGCTGGAGCTTGGCATCCAGGTCGTTAAAAAAGAAAAGCCTGAGAATAAATAATGGGCTATAAACACCCGGTTTCAGTGCTGGTCGTCATTTCGGCGCGTGATACTGGCCGGGTGCTGATGCTGCAGCGGCGTGACGATCCCGCATTCTGGCAGTCGGTGACCGGCAGCCTGGAAGCGGGAGAGTCACCGCTGGCAACCGCGTGTCGTGAGGTGAATGAAGAGGTCGGCATTGACGTGCTGGCTGAGCGGCTGGAAATAGAGGATTGTCAGCGTCAGATTGACTTTGAAATCTTTCCCCATTTCCGCCATCGCTATGCACCGGATGTCACCCATAATCACGAACACTGGTTTCGCCTGCAACTGCCGGAAGAGCGCGATATCACGCTGACCGAGCATCTGGCGTTTCGCTGGCTGGCACCCGCTGACGCTGCAGCATTAACCCGATCATGGAGTAACCGCCAGGCAATTGAAGAATTTATCTGAATGCTCGCCATCGCCCGGTATTGCGGCGGCGGATAGATTAAATTTTATGAATCTGGTGAGTTTTAACAGGACTACACCAACCTATTGAACAGTCAGGCGTCATCCTCGCCACGAACTTGTTCACCGTCAGCGCGACGTCGCCTGCGTATACCGCTACGTGAGGATGATGCGCAACGCGCGCCTCTCAGGGCAGTCAGGTTGTCACTCACCTGGCTGAGCACCGACGGTAAATAAGCTCGCAGCCAGGAGAGTCTGCACCCTGTAAAAGATCGGAGAAAAGTTAACATGGCAGGACACAGTAAGTGGGCAAACACCAAACACCGTAAGGCGGCGCAGGATGCCAAGCGCGGCAAAATCTTCACCAAAATCATTCGTGAACTGGTGACAGCGGCCAAGCTGGGCGGTGGCGATCCGGGTTCTAACCCGCGTCTGCGTGCAGCAATGGATAAAGCGCTGGCGAACAACATGACCCGTGACACCATGGATCGCGCTATCGCGCGCGGTGTGGGCGGCGATGACAACGCCAACATGGAAACCATCATTTATGAAGGTTACGGTCCTGGCGGCTCAGCCATCATGATTGAATGCCTCAGTGATAACCGTAACCGTACCGTGGGCGAAGTGCGTCACGCCTTCACCAAAACCGGCGGCAACCTTGGTACCGACGGCTCCGTGGCTTACCTGTTCAACAAAAAAGGCGTCATCTCCTTCGCGCCAGGTCAGGATGAAGACGCAGTGATGGAAGCCGCACTGGAAGCGGGCGGCGAAGACATCGTCACCTATGATGACGGCGCGATTGATGTCTTTACTGCATGGGAAGAGATGGGCACCGTGCGTGATGCACTGGAAGCCGCTGGCCTGAAAGCGGATACTGCAGAAGTGGCAATGATCCCGACCACCAAAGCGGAAATGGATGCGGAAACCGCACCAAAACTGCTGCGTCTGATCGACATGCTGGAAGATTGCGATGATGTGCAGGAGGTCTATCACAACGGTGAGATCTCCGACGAGGTGGCGGAAACGCTGTAATGGCGTTTACCGTCACAGCGTTAACCGGAGAGGCGTAATGTCGATTATCCTGGGTATCGATCCCGGCTCACGCATCACCGGTTATGGTGTTATTCGTCAGACCGGCCGCCAGCTCACCTATCTGGGCAGCGGCTGTATCCGCACCAATACCACTGAATTGCCCGCCCGCCTGAAGCTGATTTATGCGGGCGTGTGCGAAATCATCACGCAGTTTTCACCTGATTTCTTCGCTATCGAGCAGGTGTTTATGGCGAAGAATGCTGACTCCGCGCTGAAGCTCGGCCAGGCGCGGGGTGCTGCGATCGTTGCTGCGGTAAACCACGATCTGCCGGTGTTTGAGTATGCCGCCCGTCAGGTGAAACAGACGGTGGTGGGCATCGGCAGCGCCGAGAAAAGTCAGGTGCAGCATATGGTGCGAACTCTGCTGAAACTGCCGGCAAACCCGCAGGCGGACGCCGCCGATGCGCTGGCGATAGCCATTACTCACTGTCACGTGGCGCAGAACGCCGCGCGCATGAGTGACAGCAAGCTGGTGCTGACGCGCGGACGATTGCGCTCAGGTTAGGGCATCGCACAGAACAGACGCTCAGGCTGGATATTCATCCAGCCTTTTTTATGTTATAAAATCCGCCACATTCGTTAGTTAAGGAAGCATTCAGGTGATAGGTCGTTTACGGGGCAACATTCTGGAAAAGCAGCCGCCACTGGTGCTGCTTGAGGCACACGGCGTCGGCTATGAAATTTACATGCCCATGACCTGTTTTTATGAATTGCCTGAACTTCAGCACGAAGCGGTGATTTTTACCCACTTCGTGGTGCGTGAAGATGCTCAGCTGCTGTTTGGTTTTAACAGCAAGCAGGAGCGCGCGCTGTTTCGCGAACTGATTAAAGTGAATGGCGTCGGCCCCAAGCTGGCACTGGCGATCCTCTCCGGCATGTCGGCGCAGCAGTTTGTGACTGCGGTAGAAAAAGAAGAGATCGCGTCACTGGTAAAACTGCCTGGCGTGGGTAAAAAGACGGCTGAGCGTCTGGTCGTCGAGATGAAGGACCGCTTTAAAGGTATGCATGGCGACCTGTTTGGCGGCGATTCGGCCTTTACGCTTACCACACCGAGCGCCGAGCCGGAAACCAACGATGCGGAATCCGAAGCGGTTGCAGCGCTGGTATCACTGGGTTATAAACCGCAGGAAGCGAGCCGTATGATCAGTAAAGTCGGCCGACCGGATGCGGATTGCGAAACCCTGATCCGCGAAGCGCTCCGCGCCGCCATTTGAGGTAAGTCATGATAGAAGCCGACCGCCTGGTCTCCGCTGCCAGCATTAACGAAGAAGAGATAATCGACCGCGCCATTCGCCCGAAGATGCTTACCGAGTATGTCGGTCAGCCGCAGGTGCGTGAGCAGATGGAGATTTTCATCAAGGCCGCACAGCTGCGTGGCGATGCGCTGGATCATCTGCTGATCTTCGGTCCGCCAGGTCTGGGGAAAACCACGCTGGCGAACATCGTGGCCAACGAGATGGGCGTGAACCTGCGCACTACCTCGGGTCCGGTGCTGGAGAAGGCAGGCGATCTGGCGGCGATGCTGACCAACCTTGAACCCCATGACGTGCTGTTTATCGATGAGATCCATCGCCTGTCACCAGTGGTGGAAGAGGTGCTCTATCCGGCGATGGAAGACTATCAGCTGGATATCATGATCGGTGAAGGCCCGGCGGCGCGTTCGATTAAGCTCGATCTGCCGCCGTTTACCCTGATTGGTGCCACCACCCGTGCAGGCTCGCTGACCTCGCCGTTGCGCGATCGCTTTGGCATTGTGCAGCGTCTGGAGTTCTATCAGGTTAAAGATCTGCAGCACATCGTAGGACGCAGTGCCGCCTGTCTGGGCCTGGCGCTGAGTGACGAAGGGGCGTTAGAGATTGCCCGTCGCGCACGCGGCACACCGCGTATCGCCAACCGCCTGCTGCGCCGAGTGCGTGACTTCGCAGAGGTGCGGGCTAATGGTGATATGAGCGGAGAAGTCTCCTGCAGCGCGCTGGATATGCTTAACGTCGACAGTGAAGGGTTCGATTATATGGACCGTAAACTGCTTCTGGCGATTATCGACAAGTTTATGGGTGGGCCGGTGGGGCTGGATAACCTGGCTGCTGCGATTGGTGAAGAGCGTGAGACCATCGAAGATGTGATTGAACCCTTCCTGATTCAGCAGGGTTTTATTCAGCGCACACCGCGTGGCCGTCTGGCCACGCAGCATGCTTATCGTCACTTCGGCATTACGCGCGAAGAGTGACTACATGGCCGGTTTGCGCACCATGCTGAAGATAAACAGGATGGCGGCGCAGAGCACCACGGACGGACCGGCAGGCGTGTCGTAGAACGCAGAGAAGGTGAGACCGCCGGTGACGGCAATCACGCCGATGACCACCGCGACGGCCGCCATGCCTTCCGGCGAACGCACAAAACGGCGAGCGGTGGCAGCCGGAATAATCAGCAGTGAAGTGATAATCAGCGCACCCACAAACTTCATCGCCACGCCAATCGTCAGCGCCGTAACCAGCATCAGAATCAGCCGGGTTCGCTGGATATTGACGCCATCCACCTGCGCCAGTTCCGGGCTGATGGTCATCGACAGCAGCGAACGCCACTGCCACGCCATCACCAGCAGCACAATTATCACGCCGCCACCCATCATCCAGAGGTCATCAGGCGTTACGGCCAGCAGGTCGCCAAACAGATAAGCCATTAAATCAACGCGCACGTTCTTCATCAGGCTGACGACGACCAGGCCCAGCGACAGCGCGCTATGCGCCATAATGCCCAGCAGGGTATCGATAGCCAGATGCGGACGCCGCTCAAGCCAGACCAGTCCCAGCGCCAGGCAGACCGTCACCAGAATCACCGCGTAGTAGGGGTTCACGTTCAGCAGCAGGCCAAAGGCTACGCCGAGCAGAGACGCGTGCGCCAGGGTATCGCCGAAATAGGACATCTTACGCCAGACGACGAACGAACCCAGCGGACCGGCAGCCAGCGCTAACATCACACCGCCTATCCAGCCCGGTAATAACAACTCAATCATGATGAACCCTGTCCTTTGCGTAAAACGATACGTCCCTGAAGGTCGTGACGGTGATTATGATGATGACGGTAGATCGCCAGCTCCTGCGCGCCACGCGGGCCAAACATCGCGATAAATTCGGGATGCTGCGAGACGGCTTCCGGCGTGCCGGAACAGCAGATATGGTGATTGAGGCACAACACTTCGTCGGTTTTCGCCATCACCAGATGCAGATCGTGGGAAACCATCAGCACGCCGCAGTTCAGTTCCACGCGTAACTGATTGATCAGGTCATACAGCGCAACCTGACCGTTCACATCCACTCCCTGCGTTGGTTCATCCAGCACCAGCAACTGAGGCTGATTCAGCAGGGCGCGTGCCAGCAACACACGTTGAGTTTCACCGCCGGAGAGCTTTTGCAGCGGGGAGTTGAGCAGATGGCCCGCCTGCACACGTTTCAGTGCTGGCATAATCTCCGCGTGTTTGCTGCCACGGGTCAGACGCATAAAGCGCTCAACCGTGACCGGCAGGGTGGGATCGATGTGCAGCTTCTGCGGCACGTAGCCGATACGCAGAGCAGGATCACGCTGAACCGAACCGGTTGTAGGGGCGAGCAGGCCGAGCACCACACGCACCAGCGTTGATTTTCCGGCACCGTTGGGACCCAGCAGGGTGAGAATGCGACCAGGCTGCAATGCCAGGCTGACGCCTGATAACACATTGCGCTGGTTAAACTTTATCGAAACGTTATCGAGTGTGACAAGTGAGGTCATAGTATTTACAGGTTGCACAGAATTTCGAATGTTATAATATCACATTCCACCTCATGGTCACGATGGAATGACGCAATATGTTACATAATAAAAAGGGCACAATTTTCGCCCTGACTGCTTTATCTGTTTCAGCTTTGTTAACCCTTCCTGCCCAGGCGAATGTTGTGGCTTCACTCAAACCGGTAGGTTTTATTGCTGCTGCTATTGCCGATGGCGTTACACCGGTTGAGGTGCTGCTGCCCGACGGCGCGTCCGAACATGATTACGCCCTGCGGCCATCTGATGCAAAACGCTTAAAAAACGCGGACTTAGTTGTCTGGGTCGGGCCAGAAATGGAAGCCTTTATGGCGAAGTCTGCGGCTGAACTTCCGGCTCAAAAAAACCTCGCGATGGTGAACATCGACGGGGTAAAACCGTTATTGATTAGCGGTGGTGAAGATGAAGATGAACACGCAGCGGAAAAATCCGAAGATCAGGATGCTGAAGCGCATCATCACCATCACGGCGAGTTTAATATGCACCTGTGGTTGTCGCCAGAGATTGCGCGCAAAACCGCGGTTGCAATCCATGGAAAATTATTGGAACTTATGCCGCAAGATAAGGCCAAACTTGACGCCAACCTCCAGCAGTTTGAGGTAGCTTTGGCGGACACGGACAAACGCGTCAGCGCACAACTTGCTCCGGTCAGAAATAAAGGATATTTCGTTTTTCACGACGCTTACACGTACTTTGAAAAGCACTACGGTCTCTCGCCCGCCGGGCATTTTACCGTCAATCCTGAAATTCAACCGGGCGCTCAGCGTTTACACCAGATACGAACACAGTTGGTTGAGCAAAAGGCGGTATGCGTCTTTGCTGAGCCACAATTCAGACCAGCAGTCATCGATGCTGTCTCCCGCGGAACACAGGTGCGTAAAGGCACGCTTGATCCCCTGGGCACGGACATCAGCTTAGCCAAAGACAGCTATGTGAAATTCCTCTCACAACTGTCGAGCCAGTATGAAAGCTGCCTGAATGGAGCATGAGGAATAGGTAAAAGTGCAGCAGATAGCCCGCTCTGTCGCCCTCGCATTTAATAATTTGCCGCGCCCCCACCGCGTAATGCTGGGATCATTAACTGTAGTCACTCTGGCCGTCGCTGTCTGGCGGCCTTACGTTTATCATCCGACGGATGATGTGACGCCCATCGTTAAAAACATTGAACTGGATAAGAACACGCTCCGTACGCTGTTGCCGGAAGCCAGTGAGCCGATCGATCAGAGCACACCGGAACCGGACGAAGAGCTGCCTGCGGATGATGTCGACACCGACGTGCCCGAAACGGCAGGGGTGCATGACTACACTGTTTCATCCGGCGATACCCTGAGCAGTGCCCTGAATCAGTATGGCATCGACATCAGTGATATCAATGCGCTGGTGGTGAGCGATCGCGATCTGCGTAATCTGCAGGTCGGTCAGCAGCTGAGCTGGACGCTGGATGATGATGGTGGCCTGAAAACCCTGAGCTGGGAAATTTCCCGTCGTGAAACCCGCACCTATGAGCGCACCCCAGCCGGTGGCTTTAAGATGGATGCGGAGATGCAGAAGGGCGAATGGCGCAACAGCGTGATGCAGGGCGAAGTGCGCGGCAGTTTCGCCGCCAGCGCCATGCGGGCGGGGTTGAGCGGGGCTGAAGCCAGCGCCGTGATTAAAGCGATGCAGTGGCAGATGGACTTCCGTAAGCTGCGTGCTGGCGACCAGTTCAGCGTGCTGATGTCACGTGAAATGCTGGATGGCAAGAGTGCACAGAGTCAGTTGCTGGGCGTGCGCCTGCGCAGCGGCGGTAAAGATTATTACGCATTCCGCGCGGAAGATGGCAAGTTCTACGATCGCAGCGGCTCCGGTCTGGCACGCGGCTTTATGCGCTTCCCGACGGTTAAGCAGTATCGTGTCTCTTCCAACTTCAATCCGCGTCGTCTTAACCCGGTAACGGGCCGCATTGCGCCGCACAAAGGCGTCGACTTTGCGCTGCCAATCGGTACGCCGGTGCTCGCAGTGGGTGATGGTGAGATCGTGGTAGCGAAAAACGGCGGTGCCGCCGGTAACTACGTCGCTATCCGTCATGGCCGTCAGTATATGACACGCTATATGCACATGAAGAAAGTGCTGGTGAAGCCAGGTCAGAAAGTGAAACGTGGCGACCGTATTGGACTGTCCGGCAACACCGGGCGCTCCACCGGACCGCATCTGCATTTCGAAATCTGGATCAATAACCAGGCGGTTAACCCATTAACGGCGAAGCTGCCGCGCATGGAAGGTCTGACCGGCAAAGATCGCAGCGACTACATGGCACAGGTTAAATCCTGGCTGCCTCAGCTGGGTCTGAAGTAAGCGAATTTCGTCAAATCGCGCAAAAACCGACGGCTTCTCCGTCGGTTTTTTGCTATCTGGCGCAGGATGATTGCAAAATTTCAGGTCGACACTATCATAAGCCGGTCATTGCTTGAGGCGAGTGCATGGAAACCCGTAAAAAAAATAACATTGAATTTATTCCCGTTTTTGAACGTTCTTTTCTCAAACCTAAGTACTGGGGCAGCTGGCTGGCAATAGGTGCGCTGGCGGGGCTGGCGTATTTACCACCGAAAGTGCGCGATCCGCTGCTGGGCCGGTTAGGCCGGTTTGCCGGTAAGCTGGCAAAGGGCGCACGTCGCCGCGCGCTGATTAATCTCTATTATTGCCTGCCGGAACTCAGTGAAGAGCAGCGTGCCACGCTGGTCGATGAGATGTTTGCGACAGCGCCGCAGGCGATGACAATGATGACCGAGCTGGTGCTGCGCGATCCTGCTCGCATCCGGCAGCGCGTTGAGTGGCATGGTCGTGAAATCATCGACCAGATGAAAGCTGAGCAGCAGAATGTGATTTTCCTGGTGCCACACGGCTGGGCGGTGGATATTCCCGCCATGCTGCTGGCGTCAGAAGGCCAGAAGATGGCGGCCATGTTCCACAATCAGAGCGACCCGCTGCTGGACTACGCCTGGAACACGGCCCGTCGTCGCTATGGCGGCCGGATGCATGCCCGCAACGATGGGATTAAGCCGTTTATCAGTTCAGTACGTCAGGGTTACTGGGGCTACTATCTGCCCGATCAGGATCACGGTGCCGAGCACAGCGAATTTGTCGATTTCTTCGCTACCTATAAGGCGACATTGCCTGCGGTAGGCCGGCTGATGAAGGTGTGTCGTGCCCGCGTGGTGCCGCTGTTCCCGGTTTATAACAGTGAAACGCATAAGCTTGAGATTTATGTGCGTCCGCCGATGGACGATCTGCTGGAGGCCGACGATCACCAGCTGGCTCGCCGGATGAATGAAGAGGTGGAAATATTTGTCCGCCCGCATCCCGAGCAGTACACGTGGATCCTCAAGCTGCTGAAGACCCGCAAAGAGGGTGACATCGAACCCTATTCGCGCAAAGAGCTTTATCCGCGCAAATAGCAGAAAGGCCGCGAAAGCGGCCTTTTTGGTACGTCGGGTTTGGTTAGCGGTAAGTTCGAAAATGCTTAGGGAACACGGTCAGATCGGAAAGGCGCTTAAGCCATCCCTGGCCGCTCGGCCCGCGCCATCCGTGGCGCGGGACGCTTTCCTCCTCTGCCCGTGTTCCCTGCGCTTTAAGTTTATTTGCCGCTTTCAGATTCACCCAGATCCAGCGATTAAGTGATAATAAAAAGGCCGCTTTCGCAGCCTTTTATGAGTGAATAAAAGAGCTGGCTCAGGAAGCATACCCCCTGCGCAAAGACGCAAATCGCCATCCGTGGCATGCTCAGCGCAGACGATTACGCAGCTCTGCTATAACGCCTCCAGCCTGCTGCGACGTTTACGTTCGCGCATAAACAGGGTCACGAGACCAAACCACAGCACGCCGCTGATAAAGTTAATCAGACAGAACCACAACGTGCCGCCGCTGAAGTAGCCACTTTTCGCCAGCTCAATCCCCACCGCCAGCGTCAGAATACTGATCATCCCCAGCATGGCCGCCACGCTGCCTTTGCCTTCATCACTGGCGTAGAGCGTCAGGCGATAGAGTCCGGCATTCACCATCCCTGCGCCAAAGGCGTAGAAGCTCAGGCCAGCCGTGATGAGCAGATAACCGTGGCTGTTCAGCAGGCTTGCCACCAGCGCCAGACTCAGGCCAATCAGAATCGGCCAGGCGGCGAACTTCACCGGCTGTTCAATCGGCACCCGTCCGGCCAGCTTACTCAGCGTCAGGTTACCGGCAATCATCGCCAGAAACACCGGCAGCTGCAGCAGGGCATACTGCATGCGAGACAGACCTTCGTCATGCATCAGGATCACCGGTGACAGCGCAACCCAGGTGAGAATCGGGATAAACACCAGCCCGATAGCAAAAGACCCAAACATCACCAGCCGGTCTTTCATCAACCGGCCATAGTTACGCGCCAGATTCGGCAGGGCGATGGAGTGGCTGCGGTCGCCTGCGGTTTCGGGCATCACACGCCACAGCACCACAAACGCAACGAGGCTGCAGGCGGCAAACAGCCAGAACATACTGCGCCAGCTACCCACAGTGAGCCAGGCTGCACCGGCAAGCGGACCTGCCAGCGGGGCCAGCAGCGCCACATTAGCCATCAGCGCCATCATGCGCACCGCCAGCGCCTCATCAAAGGCTTCCTGAATGGCGGCATAGCCAACCGCACCAATAAAGCAGAGGCTGATACCCTGAATAAAACGCAGGCCAACAAACTCTTCAATCGAACTGACCCAGTTGGTCAGTATGCAGGCGACGGCAAAAAACAGGATGCCGGAGAGCATCACCGGTCGCCGACCAAACTTATCAGAGAGTGGACCCAGCAGCCATTGCAGCACCACGCCACCAATCAGGTAAGCGGTCAGCGACGTAGAAACCCATTCCGGGCCAACGGAGAACTCGCTGGTGACGATCAGCATGCCGGGCTGGATCATGTCGTGGGCGATATAGGTAGCAAACTCGAACAGCACTAACGCCAGAGGAAAAAGTAAAATTCGGCCGGTAAGCTGGCTGATGGGCTGGAAACGGGGCATCTTGCCTCCTTGTCAGAAAAGAAAAACGCGACTGCCAGGCAGTCGCGTCGTTGATTCTACACCGACAATGTAAACGCGGGCGCAATTAATCCACGCGCAGCACGCGAGTCGTGTTAGTGGTGCCAGTGGCGCCCATCACATCACCCTGGGTCACGATAACCAGATCGCCTGAAACCAGGAAACCTTTATCGCGCAGCAGGTTAACCGCGTCGTGTGCGGCCGCGACACCATCGTTGTTGCTGTCGAAGAACACTGGCGTCACACCGCGATAGAGTGCAGTGAGATTCAGCGTGCGTTCATGGCGGGACATCGCAAAGATCGGCAGGCCCGACGTGATACGTGAGGTCATCAGCGGAGTACGGCCCGACTCGGTCATGGTGATGATCGCAGTAACGCCCTGCAAATGGTTTGCGGCGTACATGGACGACATGGCGATCGCTTCTTCAATGTTGTCGAACTGCACATCCAGACGGTGTTTAGAGACGTTGACGCTTGGGATCTTCTCCGCGCCCAGGCAGACCTTCGCCATCGCTGAGACGGTTTCTGCCGGATACTGACCCGCTGCGGTTTCTGCAGAGAGCATCACGGCATCGGTGCCATCCAGCACGGCGTTAGCCACGTCCATGACTTCTGCGCGGGTTGGCATCGGGTTAGTAATCATCGACTCCATCATCTGCGTCGCGGTAATGATGGTGCGGTTTAGCTGACGGGCACGACGAATTAATGCTTTCTGAATGCCGACCAGCTCCGGATCGCCAATCTCAACGCCCAGGTCGCCACGCGCAACCATCACCACGTCTGATGCCAGAATGATGTCATCCATCGCTTCCTGGCTGGCAACCGCTTCGGCACGTTCCACTTTAGCGACCAGCTTAGCGTCACAACCCGCTTCACGCGCCAGACGACGCGCCAGGTTCATATCTTCGCCACAGCGTGGGAAGGAGACGGCCAGATAATCGACGCGGATCTTAGCGGCGGTGATAATGTCTGCCTTGTCTTTTTCGGTCAGTGCTTCAGCTGACAGGCCGCCGCCCAGCTTGTTAATGCCTTTGTTGTTCGACAGCGGGCCGCCGACAGTGACTTCGGTGAAGACTTTCGTGTCCTGAACTTCCAGCACCTTCAACTGCACGCGGCCATCATCCAGCAGCAGGATATCGCCCGGCACCACATCTTCAGGCAGACCTTTGTAGTCGATACCCACGCGCTCTTTATCGCCTTCGCCTTTACCCAGGCTGGCATCCAGCAGAAAACGGTCGCCGATATTCAGGAAAACTTTGCCTTCTTTGAAGGTCGAAACACGAATTTTTGGACCCTGGAGGTCACCGAGAATAGCCACGTGGCGGCCCAGTTTTGCGGCAATCTCACGCACTTTGTCGGCACGTAGCTGATGGTCTTCTGGCGTGCCGTGAGAGAAGTTGAGTCGTACAACGTTCGCACCGGCAGCGATGATTTTTTCGAGGTTATTATCACGATCGGTGGCCGGGCCGAGGGTTGTTACGATTTTGGTTCTTCTGAGACGTCTTGACATCGGGGACTCCGTAAACATTTAAGCGTGTCCGGGTCTGTGGACACAGCATGGTTATCTATTCTATATGATCGACGGGTTGTGATACGACTCACATTGTAAATGTGATGTTAATTTTTTTGCTGATCACTCTCTTCCCGAAGGGTGTTCTTTTCATAACGCGACGCTTTCAACGCCTCTTTCACGCGTTTCAGGTTTTCCCGGAAGGGGGCACCCCGTTCCAGGGTAAAACCGGTCGCCAGCACATCGATCACGGTTAACTGCGCCAGGCGCGACACCATCGGCAAATAAACATCCGTATCTTCCGGTACATCAAGCACTAAAGCTATCGCTGCTTCATGGGCAAGGGGTGAATCGGGAGAGGTGATGGCAATAACGGTGGAACCGTTTACACGGGCCAGGCGAGCCAGTTCTACCATATTTTTTGTGCGCCCAGTATGTGAAATGAGAACAAAAACGTCACCGGCTCGACTATTTATGCAACTCATGCGCTGGATCACAATATCGTCCGACCAGATGACCGGCAGATTAAAGCGCAGAAATTTGGTAAAGGCGTCATGCGCCACGACCGCGGATGCCCCCAGCCCGAAAAAGGCGAGTTTATCGGCCTGCGCAAGCAGGGTGACGGCCTGTTGCAGCTGCGTGCTGTTCAGCTGGTCGCGCACCCGCTGCAGTCCAGCCAGCGCCGAGTCGAAGATCTTGTGGCTGTAGTCCTCCACACTGTCGTTATCCTCCACACCCCGGCTGACCCAGCTGCTGCTTTTCACCAGGCTCTGCGCCAGCTGCAGTTTAAAGTCGGGAAAGCCGCGTGCGCCCAGGCGATGGCAGAAGCGGTTTACGGTGGGTTCACTCACGCCGGCAACGCCTGCCAGCGTCGCAATGCTGGAGTGCATCGCCGCCTGGGGGGCAGCCAGAATCTGCCGGGCGACTTTCTGTTCCGCTTTGCTCAGCGCAGCGAACTGCGCCTCAATTTTTTCCAGCATATTCATAAGCCGATGACCATTATCGCTTTTATCAATTTCAATTATCACTGTCGTCAGCGCCAATTAACAGAGACTATATCGCGTCAGCGGCCGACAGGCGCAACGGCGGACAAGCCTATGGCGCTTTTTTTTGGGATACTTTGATCGGTGCCAGATTTCCTGACACCAGCAGACACAGAAAAAACCGGCAATCCGCACGTGTCATCACACGCGTGCAGCGCATCCGGTACAGAGTTAATGCGGTTGACCCGGCGAGTCGGTTTACCTGGCGCGGGGAAAAAAGTACATTGTGCTGAAAGAAAATAATAACCTGGACCCGGTGGCAGAGGATGCATCACCACCGGACTATCCTGCAACGAGGAGAGGAAAATGGCGGTAACACAAACAGCCCAGGCATGCGATCTGGTGATTTTCGGTGCCAAAGGCGATCTTGCACGCCGTAAACTGTTGCCTTCACTGTACCAGTTAGAGAAAGCGGGTCAGATCCACGAGGAAACCCGCATTATTGGTGTCGGCCGTGCCGAGTGGGACAAAGCGGAATACACCAAAGTGGTACGTGAAGCGCTGGAAACCTTCATGAAGGAGAAGATTGACGAAGCGCTGTGGGACAAACTCAGCAATCGTCTCGACTTCTGCAACCTCGATGTTAACGACACCACGCACTTCCCGAAACTGGGCAAGATGCTGGACCAGAAAAACCGCACCACCATTAACTACTTTGCAATGCCGCCGAGCACCTTTGGCGCGATCTGTCAGGGACTGGGCACCGCGAAGCTGAATGCGAAACCGGCGCGCGTGGTGATGGAGAAGCCGCTCGGTACCTCACTGGAAACCTCGCAGGAGATCAACGACAGCGTTGGTGAATACTTCGATGAGAGCCAGGTATTCCGTATCGACCACTATCTCGGCAAAGAGACCGTGCTCAATCTGTTGGCGCTGCGCTTTGCGAACTCTATCTTCGTGAATAACTGGGATAACCGCACCATCGACCACGTGCAGATCACGGTGGCCGAAGAGGTGGGTATTGAAGGCCGCTGGGGTTACTTCGATAAAGCGGGTCAGATGCGTGACATGATTCAGAACCACCTGTTGCAGATTCTGACCATGATCGCCATGTCGCCGCCGTCCGATCTCAGTGCCGACAGCATCCGTGACGAAAAAGTTAAAGTGCTGCGCTCGCTGCGCCGCATCGACCAGACCAACGTGCGTGAGAAAACCGTTCGCGGTCAGTACACTGCGGGCTTTGTGCAGGGTAAAAAAGTGCCAGGCTACCTGGAAGAAGAGGGGGCCAATAAAACGAGCGCTACGGAGACTTTCGTCGCGATTCGTGTCGATATCGACAACTGGCGCTGGGCAGGCGTGCCGTTCTACCTGCGTACCGGTAAGCGTTTACCGACCAAATGTTCCGAAGTGGTGGTCTATTTTAAAAACCCTGAGATGAACCTGTTCAAAGATTCCTACTCAGAGCTGCCGCAGAACAAGCTGACCATTCGTCTGCAGCCGGACGAGGGCGTGGATATCGAGATCCTGAATAAAGTGCCAGGCCTCGATCACAAGCACAAGCTGCAGACCACCAAACTGGATCTGAGCTACTCCGAGACGTTCAACCAGTCGCACCTTGCCGATGCTTATGAGCGTCTGCTGCTGGAGAGCATGCGCGGTATCCAGGCGCTGTTTGTGCGTCGCGATGAAGTTGAAGCCGCATGGACCTATGTTGATTCGATTATCAACGCATGGGCGGCAGATGGTGACTCTTCCAAGCCGTATCAGGCTGGCACCTGGGGCCCGGTGGCCTCGGTGGCGATGATCACCCGCGATGGTCGCTCGTGGAACGAGTTTGAATAACTGAAGTGATGATGAAGCCCGCCACGCGGGCTTTTTTTTCGCCTTTAAACCGGGCCAGCGGATACGACTAAAAATGAACTGCTGTTTCAAAATGGGCGCAGGAGGATAGACGCTCAGGAAGCGAATCATGTATGGTAGTGACGCAATTTACAGGGCAGGAGCCGATGCTCCATGACCGGGCCACAATCCCGGTGTTATCAAGCAAGGGGAACTGATGAAAAACTGGAAAACGAGTGCTGAACAGATTCTGACCACCGGACCTGTCGTGCCGGTCATCGTGGTGAATAAACTGGAACATGCTGTGCCGATGGCGAAAGCGCTGGTGGCAGGCGGTGTCAGAGTGCTGGAAGTCACGCTGCGCACGCCCGTAGCGATGGATGCACTGCGTGCGATGATCAAAGAAGTGCCGGATGCGATTGTCGGTGCGGGCACAGTGATTAATCCGCAGCAGTTACAGGAAGTGACCGATGCCGGTGCACAGTTTGTTATCAGCCCTGGCGTCACGGAATCGCTGCTGAAAGCGGCGGTTGAAGGGCCGGTTCCGTTGATTCCGGGAATCAGCACGGTTTCTGAGTTAATGACCGGTATGGACTATGGTCTGCGTGAGTTTAAATTTTTCCCGGCAGAAGCAAATGGCGGTGTGAAAGCGCTGCAGGCGATTGGCGGACCTTTCCCGCAGGTGCGTTTCTGTCCGACCGGCGGCATCTCTCCGGCCAACTACCGTGACTATCTGGCGCTGAAAAGCGTGCTGTGCATCGGCGGCTCCTGGCTGGTGCCTAACGATGCGCTGGAAGCGGGCGACTGGGATCGCATCACCCGTCTGGCTCGCGAAGCTGTCGAAGGCGCGAAGTAAGTAATGGCGGTGAGCGTCTGCTCACCGCACACCTTTACCCCTGAACCGTAACCGCCGCTGCGCTGGCAACTGCACGCGCAATCGCCTGCGTGGTGCTGTCACCGCTGGCCAGCGCGACGCCCAGACGACGCTGCCCGCTGATCTCCGGCTTGCCGAATAGCCGCAGTTGCAGACCGGCCCCCAGTGCGGCTTCGACATTCACAAACTGCACATTCTGGCTGGTCAGTTGCGGCAGGATAACGGCAGATGCCGATGGACCATACTGACGAATCCCGCCAATCGGCAGACCCAGGAACGCCCGCACGTGCAGCGCAAACTCTGACAGATCCTGTGAAATCAGCGTCACCATCCCGGTGTCGTGGGGACGTGGCGACACTTCACTGAATACCACCTCATCACCGCAGACAAACAGCTCAACGCCAAACAGGCCATAACCGCCCAGCGCCTTCACCACCTGCGCGGCAACATCCTGCGCCCGCTGCAGCGCCAGGTCACTCATCTGCTGCGGCTGCCAGGATTCACGATAGTCGCCATCCTCCTGTCGGTGACCAATCGGCGCACAGAAGTGAATGCCATCGACGGCGCTGATGGTCAGCAGGGTGATCTCAAAATCGAAGTTAACAACGCCTTCGACGATGACGCGACCGGCACCGGCGCGGCCACCCTGTTGGGCATAGTCCCAGGCTTTCTCCAGCTGGCTGGCGTCGCGGATAAAGCTCTGGCCTTTACCGGATGAACTCATAACCGGCTTTACAATGCATGGGAAGCCGATTGCGGTTGCGGCTTCATCGAAACGCGCTTTGCTGTCGGCAAAGCGATAGCGTGAAGTGGGCAGTGATAACTCTTCAGCCGCCAGGCGACGAATGCCTTCGCGGTTCATGGTCAGCTTTGCGGCACGGGCGGTCGGAACCACGCGCTGGCCCTGCTGCTCCAGCTCAACCAGCGTATCCGTGGCGATGGCTTCGATTTCCGGCACCACAAAGTCAGGCTTCTCTTCGGCAATCAGCGCAGCCAGCGCTGCCCCATCCAGCATATTGATCACATGGCTGCGATGGGCGACATGCATCGCCGGGGCATCGGCGTAACGATCCACCGCAATCACTTCCACACCCAGACGCTGACACTCCAGCGCCACCTCTTTACCCAATTCACCTGAACCCAATAGCATTACACGCGTCGCCGCCGGACGCAGCGCTGTTCCGAGAGTCGTCATACATTCACCTAAGCAGTCAAAATTCGCGCGCAAGTATAAACGAAAACGTTTGCGTTCTCATCTTTCGTCCATCTGACATTGCTTTTTGCCGTACTTTTCCCGCTCTGACGTTTCCTGACATGCTTTTAGTCAGGATAGCGGGCTGACATCCTGAAAGGAGTGAATGATGAATAACTGGTTGCAACAGATTCAGTCGGTATTGGCAAAGAAGGGCGGTGAAGGCAAATCGGGCAGCGGCTTAAGTGACATGCTGGCACCGGGTGCGCTGGGCGGTCTGGCCGCCATGCTGGTCTCCAGTAAGTCTTCACGCAAACTGCTGACCAGATATGGCGGCAAAGCGCTGATTATTGGTGGTGGCGCGGCCGCTGGTGCGGTGCTGTGGAACAAATATAAGCAGCGGGTCAGCGAAGCGCACCAGAATGAACCTGACTTTGGCGTGGCTCAGACGCCCATAGACCAGCGCGCTGAACGTCTGGTCACGGCGCTGGTGTTTGCCGCTAAAAGTGACGGACACATCGACGATCAGGAGCGGGCAGCCATTGAGCAGAATATTCATCAGTCCGGTTACGGCCAGGATGCAGAACAGCTGATTCAGAAAGCGATGAACCGCCCGCTGGACCCGCAGTGGCTGGCCGCCGATGTGAAAAATGAGGAAGAGGCGCTGGAGCTTTACTTCCTGAGCTGTACCGCTATCGACGTCGATCACTTCATGGAACGCAGCTATCTCTCCGCGCTGGGCGACGCGCTGAAAATTCCTCAGGATGTCCGCGACGGCATCCAGCAGGATCTTGAGGCTGAAAAAGCCCGTCTGCCTGCCGGTTAATCCTGGCTGAAGTCCGCTGGCTGGTCACACGAAGTGATTGGCCAGCGGCAGCTTCTCACGTCATACCTGGCTTCCGGCTGCTGAAGTGTTACGCTTACAGATCATTACGTTGATGGAGACGGATGGATGAAAGCACCCATCGCAAAAAAAATTCCCTATGAGATGACGCTGCACGGTGAGACGCGCGTTGACGACTACTACTGGCTGCGCGACGACAAACGTGAAAACAGCGAAGTCCTTGATTACCTGCGTGCCGAAAACAATTACGGCAAAAAAATCATGTCATCGCAGCAGCCTCTGCAGGACCGGGTATTAAAAGAGATTATCGATCGGCTGCCGCCTGAAGATCACTCAGTGCCTTATGTGAAAAACGGTTACCGCTATCAGAGCCGCTATCAGAGCGGTAACGAATATCCGGCCTATTACCGTCAGCCGGCAGCAAGCGAGGAGTCTGGTGAGTGGAGCCTGCTGCTGGATGCCAACCAGCGCGCCTCGCACAGCGATTTTTACACGATGGGCGCGCTGCACATCAGCCCCGATAACCGGGTCATGGCGTTGGCCGAAGATTTCCTGTCGCGACGTCAGTACGGCATCCGTTTCCGCAACCTGGAGAGTGGCAGCTGGTATCCTGAAGTGCTGAGTAACGCCTCATCGAGCTTCGCCTGGGGCAACGACTCCCGTACGATCTACTATGTGCAGAAACATCCGCAGACGCTGCTCTCGTATCAGGTGTGGCGACATGAACTGGGTATGCCGCAGTCGGAAGACAAGCTCGTCTACGAAGAGCAGGATGACACCTATCATCTCAGCGTGCACAAGAGCACCTCCAAGCAGTTCATCATGATTGCGCTCTACAGCACCAACACCAGCGAAATTCAGCTGATCGATGCGAACTTCCCCGATGCACAGCCACATGTCTTTCTGCCGCGCCGTCGCGATCATGAATACAGCATCGACCATTACGATCATCAGTTCTTCATTCGCTCCAATCGCGAAGGCAAAAACTTCGGGCTGTATCGCAGTCGCTATCTGGATGAGACTCGCTGGGAAACGCTGATCCCGGCACGGGAACAGGTGGTTATGGAGGATTTCCAGCTGTTCCGCGACTGGCTGGTGGTTGAGGAGCGCCAGCGCGGCTTAACCAGCCTGCGACAGATTAACTGGGCCAGCGGCGAGACCAGCGGCATCGCCTTTGACGATCCGACCTATGTAACCTGGCTGGCGTACAATCCGACGCCGCGCACCAGCAAATTGCGCTACGGCTATTCGTCGATGACCACGCCGACCACGCTATTTGAACTGGATATGGATACCGGCGAACGCCGCATTCTGAAGCAGAGCCAGGTTAAAGGCTTTAACGCGGAGGATTACAAAAGCGAGCATCACTGGATCAAAGTCAGCGATGGCACCGAAGTACCGGTGTCGCTGGTCTATCACCGCAAACATTATCAGCCCGGTCAGAACCCGATGCTGGTCTGTGGGTATGGCGCCTACGGCAGCAGCATGGATGCCGATTTCAGCGTCAGCCGTCTGAGCCTGCTGGATCGCGGCTTTGTCTATGCGCTGATACAGGTACGTGGCGGCGGTGAGCTGGGACAGCAATGGTATGACGGCGGTCGCCTGCTGAATAAAATGAACAGCTTCACCGACTTTATCGATGTCACGGATGCGCTGGTGGCGCGCGGCATCGGCCACCCGGAACGGCTCTATGCGATGGGCGGCAGTGCAGGCGGCTTGCTGATGGGCGGCGTAATTAATCTGGCACCTCAGCGTTTCCACGGCGTGGTGGCGCAGGTGCCGTTTGTGGATGTGGTTACCACCATGCTGGATGAGTCGATTCCGCTGACGACCGGTGAGTATGACGAGTGGGGCAACCCCAACGATCCTGAGTACTACCACTACATCCGCCAGTACAGCCCCTATGACAACATTGAGGCGAAAGCGTATCCCCACCTGCTGGTCACCACCGGCCTGCACGACTCACAGGTGCAGTACTGGGAACCGGCCAAGTGGGTGGCGAAGCTGAGATCGCTGAAAACGGATAACAACCTGCTGCTGCTTTGCACCGATATGGATTCCGGTCACGGCGGCAAGTCGGGGCGTTACAAAGCCTACGAAGGTATCGCGATGGAATACACCTTCCTGCTGGGACTGGCGCAGGGCACTCTGCCGCCCGCTCAGGATTACTGAGACTCCGACAGGTATTTATTCAGCGCCTGCCGCAATGGCGGGCGCAGATCGCTGACATTATTCAGCACCCACTTCAGGTAGCCCGGATCCTTTCTCGCAATCACCGCAATTGCCTGGCCGCGATATTTACCGAACGGCAGAATGTCGTCGCGCTGGGCCGCCGGTTGTGAACGCACAATCATCTCGGAAGCACCCCAGCCGGAGACCTCCATAATCCGAATCAGCAGCGCCGCCGTGACATAGCAGTCATAGAGCGCGCGGTGCGCATGCAGATCAGCAGGCGGCGTCACATCCAGTTTCAGCGAATGACGCAGTGCCTGGTTGCCATATTTAATGCCCGGCCAGAGCTGGCGCGCCAGCTGCATGGTGCAGATCCATTCACCGTACATCTCCGGCAGCATCCGGCGATCAAAGCTAGCGTTATGCGCCACGTAGAAAGCACTGCCGTAATAGCGCGGGATCGCCTCTTCAATGGTCGGTTTACCAGCGACCATCGCTTCGGTAATGCGATGCACCGCCATCGCCTGACGGCTGATAGGGCGGTCGGGCAGGGTGAGATCGCTCATTGGATTCACAATCTGACCGTTGACCACATCCACGGACGCGACTTCTACCACGCCGCCCTGCAGACCGCAGGTTTCGGTATCGATAACGCGGAACATCATTGCTTCATCTTCGGTTCATAAGGAAGGCGCGACAGGCTGAGTGATGCCTGGCGGTATTGCATCAGACGCTGACGAAACCAGTCACGCAGCGCTTCGGGCTGCTCCTGCGCCACCATCTCGGCAACAACCGGCATGTTATAGCGCTCTTTGAACGCCACGCCCGCTGCCGCCAAATCGACATTGATCTTGTCTTTCTCTTCCTGGGACAGCACGGCAAGGTTATGGCTCATAATATTCTCCTGACGATAGCCGGCAAAAGTAATGTTTTCGGCGGTATGAATCAAGGATAAGGATCGCATCGCTGGCCTCGACAGTGCAAAACCAGCAGCGTATCCTTTTGCCACGTTTATCGCCCTGGCGGCGGTTAAAAGGATGATCTTATGCAGAAAAAACCCATTTCCCGCATGGTTATTGCGCTGGCGGCAGCCGGACTAATGGCATTCAGCTCGCTGGCCGCAGCGCATGCGCATCTCCAGTCTTCCGCACCCGCAGCTAAAGCGCAGGTGACGACATCCCCCGATGCGCTGACGCTGAATTTTAGCGAAGATATTGAAGCGGCATTCAGCGGCGTTACGCTGCTGGACAATGCACAGAAACCCGTTGAGACGACCAAAGCCCGCGTTGAAGCTGACCAGAAAAATCGCCTGATTATCGGCCTTTCTCAGCCGCTGAAAGCGGGCAGTTATCAGGTCAACTGGCATGTACTGTCGGTGGATGGACATAAAACCGCAGGAAGCTATCGCTTTAGCGTGAAGTAACCCGGTGACCACCCTCTGGATCCTGCTGCGCGGACTGCATTTCGCTGCCGTGATGCTGCTGACCGGCAGCGCCTGTTACAGCGCACTGCTGGCACCCAAACGTTATCGACCCCTGCTGGCGCGGCGATTAAATCCGCTGGTGAAGGGGAGCGCCTGGCTGGCGCTGCTGAGTGCGCTATTGATGCTGGCCTGCCAGAATGTGCTGATGAGCGGCGACAGTACCAATCTTGCCGATTTCGACATCTGGCTGGCGGTGCTCGACACACATTTTGGTGCGGTGTGGCAGTGGGAAATACTCTTTAGTGTTGTGGCTCTTGTCGCATTATTACTGACCGGAAAGCTGCGTCAGCAGGTGTTACTGCTGGCGGGCCTGCTGCAACTTGCCTGCATGGCCCTGATAGGTCATGCCGCGATGCGTGATGGATTGCCCGGTCTGCTTCAGCAGATTAACCAGGCAATGCATCTGATTGCGGCGGCGTTCTGGGTGGGCGGATTGTTGCCCTTGCTGCTGTTGATGCGCGAGGCGCGCCAGATCGATCGACGCACTGACGCGATTCGTACCATGATGCGGTTTTCGCGCTATGGTCATCTGGCTGTAGCGCTAACGCTGCTGAGTGGTGTGATAAACAGTGTGATGATCGCAGGCTGGCCACTCATGTGGCACGATTCACGCTACATTGTGTTGTTGCTGTGCAAGGTGCTGCTGGTTGCCCTGATGGTGCTGGTGGCGCTGATCAATCGATACTGGCTGGTGCCGCGCTTCCGCCTGGCGGGCAGCGGGACGCAGCAAAAATTTATTCGCATGACGCAGCTTGAACTGCTGCTGGCGTGTGGTGTGGTTGGGCTGGTGAGCGTATTTGCTACGCTGTCACCCGCCTGAATGTGGTTTAAGAGAGAAAAGGGTAGTTATGTTGCTGAAGAAAGTGATCCCCGCAATCCTGTTGTTATCCGTATGCGGCCAGGCGCTGGCGGCACAAATCATTACCGTCAGCCGCTTTGAGATCGGGAAAGAGAAGTGGCCGTTTAACCGTGAAGAGGTGATGCTGACCTGCGAGAAAGATGGTGCGATGTTTGCCATCAACCCGAGCACGCTGATGCAATACCCGCTGAACGACATCGCCGACCAGCTGTTTAAAAACAAACAGGTGAAAGCGCAGCCGATTAGCGTGATTCAGGCCGAAGACAAGGCGCATCCGGGTCAGATGATGAGTCTGCAGCCGATTGTTGAGCGCACCCAGGCGCTGTGCGGTAAATAAACCTCTCGGGTGCAGCTTTGCGCTGCGCCCAATCACCGATTTTTTGCCGTTGCGATCACAAACTGATCCGGTTTATGGCCCTGATTCCCGCGTTTGCTGGCATTTCCACCGCGCTGTTCTAACCTTAAATTGCAAGGCGACACCGCCTTCATAAATGCCAACTTTTAGCGCACGGCTCCTTGAGAGCCATTTCCCTGGACCGAATATAGGAATCGTATTCGGTCTTTTTTTAGTGCTATGATTTATATGGTGTTTTTGAGGGTGGTTACGAAATATCCCGAAAATATCCCGAAATCACTATATTCAATTTATACCATTACATATTCCTGACCGCGCGAATCGAGATACTTTTTAGTCATAGAAAGGTTTTTATGGCCGAGTAATCTTTGCGCAAAATTCTCTCCATTTTCCACTTCATATAGTCGGCTGGCAAGACTTCTGATTTCATGAAATGTCGGAGGGTTAGTGCCAAATTTAATTCCGCTTATTTCACGCGCTTCTGCAAATGCACCTGTGAGCGCATCTGGTGAAACCGGCCCTGGTTTTCTTCCCCCGCGACGGACCGCAGAATAAATCGGACTATCCGATGGGTTATCCTTCCGACACTCCTCTACGATCCTCTCCAGTGACATGCCAAGTTCTTTCAGCTTGAGACTCAGCGGAACCGCCAGTTTATGACCGGTTTTGCTTTGTGTCACAAATAGCCGGCCATCTCTGATAGCGTTGAAGGTCATTAGCGTGATGTCTTCCCGGCGCTGCCCGGTGAGCAGGCCAATATTCATCGCGTTCTGCAGCCACCCTCCCATACTCTCAGCGGCCTTTCGGATATCCAGTGTGCAATCAGCAAGGCCATTCGGACGGGGCGACAGATTTTTGTGACCGTTCAGTCCGATGGAACCGTTAAGGGTGAGGAGTTAAAGCCTTTCCCAAGCATCAAGAAGTAAGCAACACCGCTCTTTAAAACTCTGACCCCGCTCCCACCGAAATGTCGGAGCAAAACCGAAGTGACTTGCTCACCGCAATGTCACGCAATCATTTACCTACAAGGAAATTATCAATCATGGAACACGCAAGAAATAGCAAGTTGATCAACGAAGTAGAAACAGAATTACGCAGCCGCCTTACTCACAAAGGACAGCGCGTTCTGGCTGATGAGGCCGGATGGCATGAATCGAAGGTAAGCCGTTTAAACCTGCGCGATATGGCGACGGTTTTCGTGCTGCTGGAGAAGGTTTGGGAAACGAGCCTGATTGCAGAAGTAGCCCGGCAAGCGGTTGCAGCTGCGATGGGAAAAGAAAAAGCCCCGAGCTGCGCGAACAGCTTCGAGGCCTGATGCGAAATGACTGGATCAATTCACAGTAGTAATTATGGCACTAATTGAAAGACTTTTGAATATGCAACCGGCGGAAAGCATGCCTTTCCCGTCAGATTTTAATCCGAAAGGCTGGGTATACGTTTTATCAAACCCTTCTATGCCTGGTATGTACAAGATTGGGCTTACGCGGCTTCACCCTAACCAAAGAGCAGGTCAGCTATCAAAGTCGTCAGGATCCCCCACGGATTTTGTTGTAAAGGCAAAGTTCATTTCTGCTAACCCTGAGCGAGATGAGAAAATCATTCATGAATCGCTGTCTCGCTTTCGCGTTTCGCAGTCCAGGGAGTTCTTTGCCTGTTCACTGGACAAGATTCTGACTGAGTGTCGTAGGTGCCTGCCATTTGGCGAGGCGAGTTCTGTTGAGGAGCTTGCAGACAAGTTTAACTTCGTCACCTTCGACGATTACTTTTTCGCGCATGACACTGAATTCATGCTCGAAGAAATGGGCATTAGTGCCTTTGGTAGTATAGGCAATACCTATTGGGCTCTGGCCTGCATTGGTGCCTCATTGGTGAGGCAACTGACACAGGATGGAGCAGTCATGGTTTATACCGGTGAGGGCTTCGCTTTAATAAAGCCCGGCAAGGATGGTGACTCATGAGTACGGCCAGAATTCTTGCTTTCCCGGAACAGCAAACCGCTCAGTTTAGGAGCAACAGGATGGAGAACCAGAAGCATGGTTACATCCCGTTGTACCGGAGCGTCAAAAAGCAGCCTTGGGCGAAGGATGTCTATCTGAGGACGCTATGGGAAAACCTTCTCATTGACGCAGCCAGACAGCCATACACGGCAAATTACAAAGGCCACAGATGGCCTCTGGAAATCGGGCAACTGGTAACCACCTCAGCAGATTTAGGGTTATCACTTTGTGATCGCAATGGAGAGCCAGCAAGCCGACACGCAGTCGAGAGGATGCTGGCCTTCTTCGAGAAGGAGGAGATGATTTCAGTAAAAGCTGAACGCAGAAAAGGGACGCTTATTACCGTCCTGAATTATGCCGAATATGCTGAAAAAATGACCCCAACCCCCGCGCATAGAGCCGCGCATATACCCGAGCATAACGAAGCCAGTAGTACCAAGGCTTCAGAAGCTACCCCCGCGCATATGTCCGAGCATAAAGGCGCGCATCATGAACAAGAATATAAAAACAATAATATTAAAAACACTACGTCTGAGAATTCTGGCGAATCCTCCGACACACCCCTGAAGAATCTCCCGATCATTCGACCTGAAGCAGCGACCCATTCACCGAAAGGCGACAAGTGGGGAACAGATGATGACCTGAAGGCCGCCGAGTGGATGTTCAGCAGGGTGAAGGTAGTTACTCCAACTGCAAAAGCCCCTAACTGGGCTGCCTGGGCTAACTCATGACCCTGTAGACACCGAACACCGTGATGATAATCAGACATCTGATGCACTCCGTTTTGAGGGTGTGCTCAGGGTGTCAGGTCAGGCGGGGTCATGCATGCGGTTGCAGTTTGCTGACATCTGAACAGGCAACTAACGCGTAATGATCGTTTTACTTTCCTGTGGCACTATAAAACAGCCAGTGTCATAAACGAGGGATTGAGAATGAGTTCAGGAACAGCCGTAAGACAGGAACCCGGACGTTACTACACATTTGAGTCAAGATTGCCTCAGGGCGTTTTTTTTGAGATTCGCCCCGGTCATTTGCCAAGAAATGCAAAGCCCGTGACAGATGAATCCAGCGGTATGTGTATTGGTTACTCGGTCGCACAGGCTCCGGGTTTGTGGCAGATTTATGATGTCCAGGGACATTTTGTCAGGCTGGAAGAAGCGCCACTTGAAACACCCCTGATTGATCCCACGGATATTGCCCTGTTTGGCTTGGGAATTTTTCGTATCCTTCGTACAGGGCGGGTGCTGTTTGAATCAGGGGCACGTGCCGCTGTTTATGCGAAGCTCAGTCACTCCACTATATCCTTTCTGCGCAGCAGACTTAAACTCGGGCTGCATGCACGTAACCTTAAAATGACCGAGACTGCTGCAAAACATATGTATGAACCAAGTCGCTATGTCCCTCTGCAAATTCAGGAAATAGCGATTCGCTATGGCAGGCGGACGGCAGATCCCCGCAAAGGTGAAGGTATGTTCAGATATGAGACCAGAATGTTTAAACTACGCTTTAATAAGCAAACAATGGAATATGAGTATAAAGAATACACACTTGAAGTCGTCGTGCGTGAGACAGACTGGACGATATCGCATTTTAAATACATGGATTAACAGACTGGAAAACTTGTATGTTTGATTTGCGCAATGAAGATTTCACATTTGTGATTTCTCCTTTTGAAAGAATCTCAGACGATGAGGCCGACCCGGTTGATCATCTATGGGACTGGATCCAGTCCTGGATTGAGTTCTCTGTTAGCGGCCTTAAAATGCAGTTTCAAACTGAATTTACCATCGGCGAGCTAAAGATTTTAAAGGATGAGTTTTTCGCACATTACCAGGCAATTATCACGCAGCGTGAATTAAAACCTTTTAATTTTCGCAGCGAACGTGGCCAGCTCAATATGGTTATCAGAAAAGTTACGGGTAAAGATGGTGTTATAGTGGAGTTTGATATCCGCCCTGAACCACATGCTGACAGCGTTCAGGTTAAAGGTGACTTCAGCCTTAATGAAAGCTATTTTCCTGACATTCTGAAGCGGCTTGATGAAATGATTGAATGGCAGAATTAGGCATGTCTACATTAAAAAATTTCATCTAAACCCCCGTTGTAACGGGGGTTTTTTATTAGGGCTTTTCAGGCTAGGCAAAATCTGGCGCAGCAATATTAACCGCCTGTACCGCCTGCACGTACTTCATCCAGGCGGTTAGCGTAGCTTTATCCGCATCAGTAATGATGCCGAGCAGCAGCTGCGTCTGCCATGCCTGGGTGATACCGTTAGCCTTGCCGGTATGAAAACGACACCGACAACCATCATCAGCGATCCGCGCCGTCAGGCTGCGCTGCTTTACTGGCAGGGTTATTCCGTGCGCCAGATTGCGGAGACGCTCGGACAGAAAACGCCAACCGTGCAGAGCTGGAAGCTGCGCGACGCGTGGGACAACGTCGCGCCCATCAGTCGCGTTGAATCCAGCATGGAAGCCCGGCTGATTCAGCTCATCATGAAAGAGGTAAAGGGGAATGGTGATTACAAAGAGATAGACGCACTCGGACGTCAGATTGAGCGCCTTGCCCGCGTTGAGCGCTACCGCAGCAGCGGCAACGAGGCAGACTTAAACCCGAACGTGCGCAACCGCAACAAAGGCCAGCGCCAGCCGGTTGTTAAAAATGAGTTCAGCGAGGAACAGGTAGACAAGCTGACCGGCGTGTTTATGGATAACTGCTTTGAGTATCAGCTCAACTGGCATAAAGCCGGGCTGACTCACCGCATCCGCAATATCCTGAAGTCGCGCCAGATTGGCGCAACGTTTTACTTTGCCCGCGAGGCGCTGATCGATGCGCTGACCACCGGGCGCAACCAGATATTTCTTTCAGCCAGTAAGGCGCAGGCGCACGTCTTTAAAAACTACATCATCGACTTTGCCCGCCAGGCTGACGTTGACCTGAAAGGCGATCCCATTGTGCTGCCGAATGGGGCGCGCCTGATATTCCTCGGTACGAACGTGCGCACCGCGCAGAGTTATACCGGCAACCTCTATCTGGATGAGTATTTCTGGATCCCGAAATTCCAGGAGCTGCGCAAAGTCGCCAGCGGCATGTCGCTGCATAAAAATGGCGCACAACGTACTTTTCCACGCCGTCGGCCCTGTCGCACAGCGCTTATCCGTTCTGGTCAGGCGAGCTGTTTAATAAGGGGCGGCGCAGCAAAGATGATCGCATTGAAATAGACCTGTCGCATTCACACCTGGCGAAGGGCGCGCTGTGCGGTGACGGCCAGTGGCGGCAGATTGTAACGGTTGAAGACGCGCTGACCGGCGGCTGCAACCTGTTCGACATTGACCAGCTGCAGCTTGAATACAGCCCGGCGGAATATCAGAACCTGCTGATGTGTGAGTTTGTCGATGACGCCGCGAGCGTATTCCCGTTCGCCGAGCTGCAGAGCTGCATGATCGACAGCCTGGAAGAGTGGGAAGATTTTAACCCGTACCTGCCGCGCCCGTTTGCATACCGGCCGGTCTGGATCGGCTATGACCCGTCGCATACCGGCGACAGCGCAGGCTGTGCAGTTATCGCGCCGCCGCTCGTTGCGGGCGGTAAGTTCCGCGTGCTGGAGCGTCACCAGTGGCGGGGCATGGACTTTGCCGCGCAGGCGAAATCTATCGAGGACTTAACGAAAAAATACACCGTGGAATATATCGGCGTGGATGCCACCGGCATAGGGCAGGGGGTTTTTCAGCTGGTACGTCAGTTTTACCCGGCCGCTCGCGAAATCAAATACTCGCCCGAAGTGAAAACGGCAATGGTGCTCAAGGCGAAAGACACCATCAGCAGCGGGCGGCTTGAGTATGACGCCGGGGCGACGGATATCACGCAGTCGTTTATGGCTATCCGCAAAACCATGACGGCCAGCGGCAACCGCTCAACCTATGAGGCGAGCCGCAGCGAAGAGGCCAGCCATGCCGACGTTGCCTGGGCCATCATGCACGCACTGTTAAACGAACCGCTCACCGCAGCCAGCGGCGGCGCTAACCCCTCTATTCTGGAATTTTACTGATGAGCAAACGCAGAGGCCGCAAGGCTCACATCGCCACCGCGCAGCCGGTACAGGCAACCGCACCGCAGCAGCACGCCGAGGCGTTCACCTTTGGCGATCCGACGCCGGTCATGGATAAGCGCGACATTCTGGATTACGCCGAGTGCATCGGCAATGGGCGCTGGTTTGAGCCTCCAGTCAGCTTTAGCGGGCTGGCTAAGAGCCTGCGCTCGGCCGTGCATCACAGCTCGCCGATTTACGTGAAGCGCAACATTCTGGCCTCAACGTTTATTCCACACCCGATGATGAGTCAGCAGGAGTTCAGCAAATTTGCGCTGGATTATCTGGTCTTCGGTAATGCCTTTGCCGAGTTGCGCCGCAACGGTCTGGGTAAGCCGCTGCGCCTTGAAACCACCCCGGCCAAATTCACCCGCAGAGGCGTAAAGGATGGCGTTTACTGGTTTGTGAATGACTGGAAAGAGCCGCACGAATTTTCGGCCGGCAGCGTGTTTCACCTGCTGGAGCCGGATATTAATCAGGAGCTGTACGGCCTGCCGGAATACCTCAGCGCGCTTAACTCCGCCTGGCTGAATGAGGCGGCAACGCTGTTCCGCCGCAAGTATTATCAGAACGGCGCGCACGCCGGTTACATCCTGTATATGACCGACGCGGCGCAGAGCAGCAGCGACGTTGATCGGATGCGCCAGGCGATGCGCGACACGAAAGGGCTGGGTAACTTCCGTAACCTGTTCATGTACGCGCCAAACGGAAAGCCGGACGGGATCAAGATTCTGCCGCTCAGCGAGGTCGCAACGAAAGACGATTTCTTTAACATCAAGAAGGCCAGCCGCGATGACCTGCTAAGCGCGCACCGTGTGCCGCCGCAGATGATGGGGATTATACCGGACAACTCCGGCGGATTCGGGGATGCGGTGAAAGCGTCTCAGGTATTCGTGCGTAACGAACTAACACCGCTGCAGGAGCGCATGAAAGAGATTAATAATTGGATTGGAAAAGAAATTATAAAATTTAAAGATTATAGTTTATGAATTATCAGCCCCCAACTTTTGAGTTGGGGGCTGAATTATTATTTTTTCAACGTATGCATGTAAGGAAATAAAAGTTTCTGTGTGACAGGGTTTGTGTAATTAAATGTTATCCTGTCAAGAGGTATTACCATCTCACTTGAAATTAGCTCCTCCAGCTGTGATTTGTTTATAGGGTAACGATAAATATCGCCATCTTCATCATCTTCAGCTGAGTCCGTTGCTTTCAGTATATTAAATCCATCATAATAAATTCCATTTATGACAAACTCCTTGTTAGAGTTTTCAGTGGTCAGAACATCCACTGTAACATCTCTTAATTTCCCAGGTATGATATAAAATCTATTTTGATATTGATAGAGTATGTCACTAATGAACTCAAACGAATCAGCATAATCTCCATATCGCTGTAAACGCATGACAGCATTGAAGTAAAGGATTTTAAAATCAGTCCTTAGTTTACCCTCTGAATCAAAAAATATTTCAAACAATATGCCATCTAAAATTGCTGTTCTCTTCTCTTTTTCATAATGGGATGCTTTATTGTGGAAGTCCATAATGTAAGCTGCTGCATCATTAGCACTACCTACAGCAGACTGATATATATTTCTTCCTAGCACAAAAAGTGAGTCATCATCCGAAGCGTTAACTTCTTGAGTATTTATTTTGTTTATGGCAGGGTTTTGAGTGTACCAGTTATGTGATTTTAGGTCTCTTATGATTGAATGAATTTTATTTGTAGGGTTTAACGTAAAGTACTTATCAGCAATAGCATTACTGGAGTAATTTACGATGAGCCTGGACGGGCTGATATTAAAGAAAAAATCACCCGTTAATGATGTGTGCTCCCAAGATGTTTGCCTGTGGTTAGTTGAAATGCTCAAAGTGTTTCTTGTTCTTTTAAAAACATCCTCAACAGAAATGTCTGGGACGTTTATATGTTTGAGTAAGGCTTCAGTGTAGCTACCATTATTATTCTTTCCATCAGAAGCAGTCTGCCCGGGAGATGTCGAAAAGGCAATTAATGTTCCTTTAGGTGCGTTGACCGGAGCTAGTTCTTGAGACGCTAGGTTTCTAGTCCATGACCGTCCAAATGGATTGTTCCTACAACAGTCAAGTATCACAATATTAGTATTGTTAGAGCAACCGTTCATTACTTCGAGGAGCCGATTTAAAGGGAAGGTGGAATGCTTAGCCGAAATCTCATCGTATGTATTTATATCAATTGGGGCTAAATAATTGTCACCTTCAATTTGTAGCCCGTGGCCTGCGAAATAAAATAGACCAATATCATTACTGTTAAGGCCCTCTTTAAAAGAAGATAGGCCTCTATCGAGCGCTTCATTGGATGGATCGATAAGTTTTAATACAGTGAAACCCAAAGTTTCTAGTGACGCTGAGATGTCATTAGCGTCATTTGCAGCATTTTTAAGATTGAAGGGTGCAGGATAGTTTGAAACACCTACAACTAGGGCCGTAAGTTTACGTAATGGCATAAAAATCCCTTATGAATATCCATTGGTTAAAACCTAATATGCAAAAAAGTGACTAATGTTACAACTATCTAATCGAACAGCGTACCTGTTAATAATGCTATAAATATCAATTGCTTGTTAAGTGGGTCGCTAAAATATAGTCAATTTAAAAAAGAAAAAACTAGTTTTTTATTATAAAAAAGTTACTTGAACTTTGCATTTATCCTTAATTTTTTCTTTTGCACCCATTGCACCCATTGCACCCATTGCACCCATTGCACCCATTGCACTCCTCGCGCGCAATGCTATCCCCGCGACGCCTGCCCGCTTTATGCATCGCTTTTCATGCATGTGCATGTGTTACCTCTCAACGCACCAGTACTTGCCTCACACGCACTTAGCGAGCCTATCTGGATTATGCGGACTCATGCAAGCATATGCACTTTGATGCAGAAGCAAAAAGCCACCTTAAAGGTGGCTAGAGAGCGGTAGGGAAGGGGCAACTAATCATTCTGCTTGGCAGTATATAGCGGCTTCGTAAATAGCTGTGTCGATTGTCCCTGCCATGTCGCTGATCATCGACAGTGCCATTTTTAATACATCTTCTTGGCAATTTGTGATCAGAGAATCATCGGCAATGAACTGAATACGTACAACCTTGATTGTATGACCTTTCCTCATACGCTCAGCTTCACCGTCGGACAGTGTTAACCTTAAAATCTCAAAGGAACTTTTTTTCAAAGCCTCCCTTTCTGTACACTGACTCAGTTCAGAGCGATATTTGCCCGGCTCAGGTTGCTCCTGCGCTGGCTTTTCTCTTAATCGCTTAAGAATCCTTCTACGTTCGGCCCGAGTAGAGGGATTTGTGAAATCAATAGCGGCTTCAGAGCTTCTTGGCTCAGTATAGTTAGTGACAGAACTCCAGGAGGATGCGGACGCGTCCTCAAATTCAAAAACCCAATTCAACGTCACGTATCGGAACGATCTTCGATTGCATAAGACGGGTTAAGATCTGGGTGTCGTCACCGACTTCAATTGCATAAACGGCCTTGATGCACACGGTTTCCTGCCGTTCTCATTTTAGTCTTCGCTTGCCTGACACCAGGCGCGCACTGCCAGCTCGTCACGGCGTACAAACTGGCCTGCTTGGGCGTTAACGTATTTGGCCCCGTCTGAATGGATGTTCCTTCTGACATTCTGTATGCTTATAATTTATTGAAATCAAGATAACCCTTTCACTTTGTCAGGTAAATTAAGTGGATAACAACGAAGAAAAAAAGATGCTTTAAATGAGATATTGAAAAAATGAAGCGTGTGTTTTTATGGCTGATACAGTCTTTTTTCTATTTAGTACCTATTGCTGTCATTGTGGCAGGGTTGTATATATTTATCCGGTTTATTCCAGAACATGCTGCGTTTCTTAGCATAACATGGGTGATCGTCGTTTCATGTGTGTATATAAAATACAATCGATGGTATTAGGTGTATGCAGGGATTTTTAGTAATCCCATTTTAATTGGTAGTTATAAAAGCGTGAGGAAAGTAATTAGCTAATAGAAGGTTTTTTAGCTTCCATTTAGTTGATTAAATAAGCTGGATGTCTCGCATTGAGAACTGCAAAGCGTATTTGTTAATCAGACTCTCAGTCATTTTTATATGCTCAAATATCAATCACCTTAATCAATAGTGCGCTGTCCTTATCCTTGTCTAAGCTCCAGTTAATGCTCAATGCCGCATACGCCAACCTGCCAGCAGAATCGCAGAAAATAGCCTTTTATTTCCCCATTTCATCCCCAAAATTGACCTCAATCAACCCTCCCCAACATCCTCCCCAAACCCCTTCCAACGTTTATCCACCGTATAAAAACCGGGACGTAACCTGCCCTAGTGATATTTAACCAGGGTCAGTTATGTTCTTAAAAAAAGTTATTCCTTGTGTGATTTTAGCGCTGGCAAGTGCCGCAATGTCAGGTTGTGTGATGGCTGATGGTGGTCATCACCGTGGCCCATCTTCTGACTGGCATCATCATCATGAAAGCCAGCATAACAACACCAGCTGGAGCCATCACGCCGGGCCGGTTGCGCCCGCAAACAACGCTTCTCAGCATATGGGACCACCGCCAGCGCCGGATAGTGCCGCTCAGCATATGGGGCCACCGCCCGCTGACAGTGGCATTCACCGCTGGCACTCTTAAGAGGCGTTTGAGCAATCAGTACGAAATCATCTGAAGCGACAGGGTCTTAATCGCCCCTTTTAACGGGCAATGTTCACCTGACCAAATTGTTCAGTAAGCGTGCTTCGTCTCTACCCGACAGAGAACGTAAGCCTGACGAAACGTTGCCGCTAAACACAATCCCTAAAAAACCGACCCCACTCGCAAAAGCCGCAACAACCCCGCCAGACTCGCACCCAAAGCTTATCTGTCATCTTGTCATCATCTCCGTTTGGCTTATTCTTAATCTCCAGTCAAAAGGAGGAATGTTTATGAAAGCGGCAATTGCTAATAGTGAACACCAGGTTGAAGTGGTTGAGAAGACGCTGCGTCCTCTCAAAACCGGCGAAGCGCGGCTCAGGATGGAATGCTGTGGTGTATGCCATACCGATTTGCATGTGAAGAACGGTGATTTTGGTGACAAGACCGGCGTCACGCTGGGTCATGAAGGGATCGGCATCGTTGAGGAGGTCGCGCCGGATGTCACCTCGCTCAAGCCGGGCGATCGCGCCAGCGTCGCCTGGTTCTTCAAGGGCTGCGGGCACTGTGAATATTGTAATTCCGGTAACGAAACGCTCTGCAGAGACGTCATCAATGCCGGTTATACCGCCGATGGCGGTATGGCTGAAGAGTGTATTGTTGTTGCAGATTATTCGGTCAAAGTTCCCGACGGACTCGATCCTTTCGCCGCCAGTAGCGTCACCTGCGCCGGTGTCACTACGTACAAAGCGGTAAAAGTATCAGAGGTTAAACCGGGGCAGTGGCTGGCAATTTATGGCCTTGGCGGGCTGGGTAATCTCGCTCTGCAATATGCTAAAAACGTCTTCAATGCCAAAGTGATTGCGATTGATGTCAGTGACGGACAGCTGGCGCTGGCGAAAGAGATGGGTGCCGATCTGGTCGTCAACTCTGCCAGCGAAGATGCGGCACGCTTTATTCAGGAGAAAACCGGTGGGGCGCATGCGGCTGTGGTTACAGCCGTCGCCAAAGCGGCCTTTAACTCGGCGGTGGATGCGGTCAGAGCCGGAGGTCGGGTTGTAGCAGTCGGACTGCCGCCGGAAGCGATGAGCCTGAATATCCCGCGACTGGTGCTCGATGGCATCCAGGTGGTGGGATCGCTGGTCGGAACGCGCAACGATCTGTCGGAAGCTTTCCAGTTTGCGGCAGAAGGCAAGGTGGTGCCTAAGGTAACTAAAAGGAAAATTGGTGAGGTCAATGCCATCTTCGATGAGATGATTCACGGCAAAATCCGCGGCAGGATGGTGATCGACTTTACCGGTCAGCCTGCCAGTTAGCACCCAACTGATCGTCACTAAGGCCCGCGCATTGCGGGCTTTTTTATGCCTGAAATGCCTGGTCCTGCCACGTGAAAGCCTTAACGCGTATTCTTCACAAACATTAATAAGCACGGCTTTATGTTTCATTATGTGATTTTCACTTGCACTTTACCGGTAACATTATAGTTTATGAGGTGAGGTCTTGATTACACACAACTGAAGGAGGGTTATTTATGGCGAAGCATCACTTACTTAAATCCATTGAAATTGCTGCAATTGTACTGTTTGTCCTGATACTGGCGTATCTGGCTGTGACCGGCCTGATGTCATCCATGGGCATGGATCACGCCTGGCCTTATCCCACTAAGTAACTGAGTGCCGCACCAGGGAAACTATAAATAATATAAATAGAAAATGACCCTCACATAGGGCAGAAAAAACCCCGCGAACGCGAGGTTAATCAGAGGTTACACCAGACTTACCGACAGCAGCGTTAGCTCTTCAGTTTCCAGCGACAGGCTTTTTTTGGTTTCAAACATAAAGGCTTCGAGCGCCTCCTCAACATTGTCACCCTCAATAAAGGCGTGCGTCGTGACATGATTTTCACCTTTTGGCTTAATCACGTAGGAAACAAACCACTTCTTCTTTTCCATAATGCTCTTCCTCTTCTGAAAATGGTGATGCCGCGTGGCGGTAATGCATTAACAGGCCGTTTTCCCGCCGTGGCCTCAGCGGAACATGCCGTTAAAGGCAGCGTGGCCGACAAAGGCTAATCCAGCGGGGCAGGATGCAGCAGGTCAATCACGTCATCGATTTCATTACTGGCCGCATGGCGATCCAGGGCAACCGCATAGTAGCGTCCCTTACAGTAATGCTTTGTGACCGCCACCCGATGGCCGGTATCACTGTCAGCTTCACCGCCGCTCAGGGTCTGCAGATGGGGCGGGATAACCAGCTCGCTTTCGAGTTGTTCTGCTTCAATAATCACCGCGCCACCGTCACTGGATAGCAGCAGATGCTGAATGCTCATGTTCTCTCCTTTGCGTCAGATTGCTAACCGGGAAAGTGTAGTTCACCTCAGCAGGCATGCTGGCGACGGCGCGTCATCAATGCCTGTGAAGGGCTGATAACGAGCGCCAGAGGCAAAAAAAGCCCCAATCAGGGGCTTAATCATGATTATTAGCGAACTTAGCTGGTCTGATCGGCCAGCTTCGGCTTCAGCACGCGCTTACCCATCTGAATGCCGGGCTTCTCAACATACTTATAGAGTAAAGAAGCCAGCGCATAGGTTACCGGGATAGCGGAAACGCAGACAATCAGGAAGCGTGTCATATCGCTCTTATACTCAATGTCGGTGTGAGTGAGCAGCAGGGCGATCAGCGGGATCACAATCAGCAGGTGCAGCAGATAGACTGAGAACGAGACGTCACCCAGCCAGGTGCTGAGGCGGTTGTTCAGCAGCTTACGCGGCAGGGCAATCAGCTGAGCCATCATGCTGCCCTGCGGGTATTGCCACAGAATTGCCGCCATACCGACGATCATCAGCGCCTCCATAATCACCTGCAGCTTAATCGCGTCCATGCCAATCGCTACGGTGACGACCGGGCCAAGCAGCGCAAAGGCAACATAGAGCAGGGATTTACGGCGAATCGCTTCGGCCAGCAGCATGCCAGCCAGGAACATGTTCAGCTTAATCAGGATCATCGAAGGCATCTCAAACGCTTCATAATAATCGGCCAGCACATAGCGACCGGCGCAGCAGAGCGCCATGATGCCAATCAGCGAGGCGGCATAACCAAAGCGCAGCGTGACCAGCATGATGAACGGGAACAGCAGATAGAACTGCATCTCCAGCCCAATGCTCCAGTCTGGCAGCACGGTGTTAAACCCATACTCGGGCAGCATGCCGAACAGGAAGCTGAAGTGAGTCAGGATGTTTGCCAGTGACTGGTCGTTGTAACGCGACGACTCCGTGGCGGTGCCGGAATAGAAATGCGCAATGGTGTCACGCATCTCACCAAACCATGGGCCATAAATCAGGGCGATGATTAACAGCAGATAGTAGAGCGGGGCGATACGGAAGAAGCGGCGGATCCAGAACTTCTTAATCGTCTCCGCACTCTGCCATGGCTCCTTCTGCTGGCGCTCGACGTAGTTTTTTGCCATCAGATAACCCGATAACAGAATAAACAGGTCGACCCCGATGCCCGGTGATGAAATCAGCGTGATGTGGCAATGAACCAGTAAGCTGATATGGCCAACCAGAACCCAGAGAGAGGCAATGCCGCGTAATCCTTCCAGCTCCGTTGACCAACCTCGTGTTGCAGACATAACTTTTCCTCGTTTTTATCCGGCTTTTGGCGCTCACTAAGCCTTAAGGCAAAAGATATGTAAACGGCCCTTTACAAAAGTAAGAGGATTCCGAGCACAGGAAAGAGAGAAAAATCAACCGGGAAAGGGAGGTAAAGCACAGTAAGTTAAGGGCGTGCAGTGGCACACCCTTAACCTGGATTACTGATTACGGGGATCCGTCAGGCCAGCTTTAACAGGATCATACCGGCCAGCAGCAGGGTCAGACCGGCCCAGCCTTTGCGGTTCAGTCGCTGACCAAACAGCACCCATCCGGCCGCAACCGTGGCGATGATGCCAAAACCGCCCCAGACGGCATAGGCGATCGAAAGATCGATACCTTTGACCGCCTGAGCCAGTGCGCTGAACGCGAGCAGGACACAGCAGAGTGACAGCACGCCGTGCAGCGGTTTCTTAAACCCGTCAGAATATTTAAGGAATATGTTGGCGGCAATCTCCAGCATGATCGCCAGCGCCAGCCAGGCGGCATGCACAAAATCAGCCATGACCATGATTAACCTCCGCTGATGATTGGGTGCCGGTTTTGATCAACACAATCCCGACTATCAGCGTCACCAGCCCGCAGATTTTCAGCGCGGACAGCGCTTCCCCAAACAGCTGCACGCTGAATAAGGTAATCAGCATGATGCCGATACCTTCCCACAGGGCATAAGCCACGCCCAGCGCGATACGTTTGATGGCGAAACTCAGCAGAATATAGGAACAGGCAATCATGCCCAGCATCATCAGGTAGCCTGAATGGCTGCCATTAACGCTGGACCACTTCATGAAAAGGGTACCAATAATTTCAGTAACAATAGCGAGTGATAATAAAATCCAGGCGAACATGGATGCTCTCCAGCAACGATAAATGACGACCTGCCACAGTACACAGGGCAGACTCAGAACAGTGTCGAAGTGGTGAGAGGACTACAGGGCGTTACGCCAGTGCTGATCGGCGACGTTCCAGCCAGAAAGGAAGGTGGGGGTAAGATGTGACATGAACATTCTGCTCATAAAATTTACAACGTATCCACATTGTTGCTTCTCATCAGTGGACGGATAGTGCCTCCGGTTAAATACACGCCGGATTTATAGCATTCTGCACATCATGAAATCAACAGCAGATGCTGCTTTATTTGACGCAGGTTAAGGTTTGATGGTTTGAAAAAAGAAGGCTATGTAAAAGGATGTATGGAAAAGGGGATCCATTAAACTCTGCATAAAAAAAGCCGGGCAACAGTGTGCCCGGCCATTATTACGTGACGCTGTCACCAATTACTCTGCGCGCTGCGGCACGGTGCGAACCGGCGCGTCACCCGCGACATAGTAAGAGGCGGTGCTGCGTGGCAGCGGATCGCGGCCTCGGATCTTATCGGCAATCTTCTCACCAATCATGATGGTGGTGGCATTCAGGTTACCGGTGATGATCAGCGGCATAATCGACGCATCCACAACGCGTAATCCCTGCAATCCATGCACACGTCCTTCGCCATCCACGACGGCCATCGGGTCGTTACCCATCTTACAGGTGCCGCACGGATGATAGGCGGTTTCACCGTGGTTGCGCACGAACTCATCCAACTGCTCATCCGTCTGGCAATCCAGGCCCGGACTGATTTCACGGCCACGATACTTATCCAGCGCTGGCTGGTTGATGATCTGGCGCGTAATGCGGATTGCATCGCGGAACTCGTGCCAGTCCTGCTCATGTGACATGTAGTTAAACAGAATGGCCGGATGACGACGCGGATCGCGTGACTTCAGGCGCACATGACCGCGGCTTGGCGAACGCATTGAGCCGACGTGACACTGAAAACCGTGAGCATCTACGGCGTTTGACCCGTTATAGTTAATCGCCACCGGCAGGAAGTGATACTGAATGTTTGGCCAGGTGAACTCTTCGCGGCTGCGGATAAAGCCGCCTGCTTCAAACTGGTTGCTGGCGCCGATACCGGTGCCGTTAAACATCCACTCTGCACCGATCTTCGGCTGATTCCACCACTTCAGGGCAGGATAGATAGAAACCGGCTCTTTACACTCATACTGCAGATACATCTCCAGATGGTCCTGCAGGTTTTCACCCACGCCCGGCAGGTCATGCACCAGCGGGATGTCGAACTGCTTCAGCAGCTCAGGCGAACCCACGCCAGAACGCTGCAGGATCTGCGGCGAGGCGATAGCACCCGCGCACAGCAGCACTTCACGGCGAGCGGTGACTTTGTTAATGGTGTTGCTGTCGCCCTGCAGATACTCCACGCCGACCGCGCGCTTGCCGTCAAAGATGATGCGATCGGTGGTGGCATGCGTAATGATCTTCAGGTTAGGGCGGCCTTTGGCCATATCAAGATAGCCACGCGCGGTGCTGGAACGACGACCCTTTGGCGTCACGGTACGATCCATCGGACCGAAACCTTCCTGCTGGTAGCCATTCAGGTCGTCGGTGCGCGGATAACCCGCCTGCACGCCTGCCTCAATCATCGCTTCAAACAGCACGTTGTTGCCCGCTTTCGGGGTTGCAACGCACACCGGGCCATCGCCGCCGTGGAAGTCGTTCGGGCCGATATCACGGGTTTCCGCTTTACGGTAGTAGGGCAGGCAGTCCAGATAGCTCCAGTTCTCCAGTCCCGGCTCGCTGGCCCAGTTATCCAGATCCATCGCGTTGCCGCGGATGTAACACATGCCGTTAATCAGGGATGAACCGCCCAGACCTTTGCCGCGACCACACTCCATGCGGCGGTTGTTCATGTAAGGCTCTGGCTCGGTTTCATACGCCCAGTTATAGCGTTTTCCCTGCAGCGGGAAGGCAAGGGCCGCAGGCATCTGGGTGCGAAAATCAAAACGGTAATCCGGGCCGCCCGCTTCCAGCAACAGAACGCTCACATTGCTCTCTTCGGTCAGGCGGGTCGCCAGAACGTTTCCTGCGGATCCGGCTCCAATAATAATGTAATCAAATTCCATTCGTCGTTCCTCAGGTTAAGTGATTAAAAGACTGACTGAAAACGCGTCAGCTCAACCTGCACTGACTTCACCTGGGTGTAGCTCTGCAGCGTCATCAGACCATTCTCGCGGCCAATGCCGGAATGCTTGTAGCCGCCCACCGGCATCTCTGCGGCGGACTCGCCCCAGGTGTTAATCCAGCAGATACCGGCTTCGATCTGATGAATCACACGGTGCGCCTTATTAAGGTCCTGCGTCACCAGTCCGGCGGCCAGACCGAATTCGGTGTCGTTGGCGCGGCGGATCACTTCTGCTTCGGTTTCGTAGCTCAGAATCGACATCACCGGCCCGAAGATCTCTTCACGGACAATCTTCATCTCATCCCGGCAGTCGGTGAACACGGTCGGTGCCACCCAGGCACCCTGGTCGAAATCGCCACCGGTCAGACGTTTGCCGCCGCACAGCACGCGTGCGCCTTCAGCAATGCCGGACTCGATGTAGCGCATCACGTTGTCGCGATGGCTGAAGCTGACCAGCGGACCAAAGTTGGTGGCCGTGTCACGCAGGTTGCCTGCTTTGATACGGGCAACGCGTTCGCTGATTTTGGCCTCGAACGCCGCCTGCAGTTTTGCAGGAATAAAGACGCGGGTGCCGTTGGTGCAGACCTGACCGGAGCTGTAGAAGTTCGCCATCATGGCGATGTCAGCGGCCAGATCGAGATCGGCATCATCGAAGATGATCAGCGGTGATTTACCGCCCAGCTCCATGGTGACCTCTTTCAGCGTTGAACCCGCTGCATTGGCCATCACTTTTTTGCCGCTGACAACGCCGCCGGTGAAGGAGACTTTGTCGATACCTGGATGCTCAGTCAGTAACTGACCGGTAACCGAACCGATGCCCGGCAGCACGTTAAACACGCCATCCGGCAGGCCCGCTTCGGTGTAGATTTCTGCCAGCTTCAGGGCGGTAAGCGGGGTCATTTCGCTGGGTTTGAAAATCATCGCGTTACCCGCAGCCAGTGCAGGTGCGGATTTCCACAGGGCGATCTGAATCGGGTAGTTCCAGGCACCGATACCGGCGACCACGCCCAGCGGTTCGCGGCGGGTATAAACAAAGGAGGTTTCACGCAGGGGGATCTGCTGACCTTCCAGCGCCGGAACCAGACCCGCGTAGTACTCCAGCACGTCTGCACCGGTGACGATATCGACCGCGGAGGTTTCGCTGTAAGGTTTACCGGTGTCGAGCATTTCCAGCTCTGCCAGCTCATCATTACGCTCACGCAGAATATCGACGGCGCGACGCAGGATGCGTGAACGCTCCATGGCGGTCATCGCGGCCCAGACCTTCTGGCCTTTTCTGGCGGCAGCAACGGCGCGATTGACATCGTCCTGGCCGGCGGCATGAACCTCTGCCAGCACTTCGCCGTTGACCGGATTGATCGTCTGGAACGTTTCGCCAGACGCTGCGGCAACATAAGCGCCATCGATGTAGAGTTTCTGCTCGGTGAATCGGGACATGTTTTCTCCTTCCGTTATTCGTGCTCGCCAGCCAGTTGCTGACGGATGAATTGGGTGGTCAGTGTGAGGGCGATAGCGGGATCGAATGGCTTACCGCTCAGCGCGGCGCGCAGCCACAGACCGTCGATCAGGGCCGCCAGGCCGTGTGCGGCCAGGCGTGCTTTATCCAGTGGCAGTTCACGACGGAATTCGACCACCAGCGTTGAGAAGAGCCGACGGCTGCTGACCCGCTCAAGTCTGTTGAGCTGGGGCTGATGCATGCTGCTCGACCAGAAGTCGAGCCAGGCTTTCATTACTGCGGTGTGCACCTGGGTTTCATCAAAATTCCCGTCGACAATGGCGCACAGCCGCTGTTCTGCGGAGGCATCGGCCAGCGGTTTCAGCCGCGTCAGCACCGCCTCGCGCAGCTGACGCGTCACGTCACGCATCGTGGCTTCCAGCAGACCGTTCTTGTCTTTGAAGTAGTGACTGATGATGCCGGTAGAGACCCCCGCCCGACGGGCGATCTGGGCAATCGTGGCATCATTAATCCCCATCTCATTAATCGTGCTCAGGGTCGCATCAATCAGTTGCCGACGACGTATCGGCTGCATCCCTACCTTTGGCATAGCTCCAGCTCCACCCTCAAATCGAGCCCCTATTAAATCTTTTTTTGATTGCACGTTCAATATAAAAAGAAAATTTGTTAGGGTAGTGTTCTTTAAATGTAGCGTAAGCGAAACGGTAATGAGTGCTAAGCTTTTTACCAGCCGCTGCGCTTAAACAGGAAGTGACAGAACGAGATGAGGCCGCACGGCCTGAAAACCCCGTGAGCGGCAAACGTTATCCATTGCGTATTTTCAGGATATTAACCAGAGGTAATTGATGAATAATCCACCTGCCGGTGAAAAAGACAGACTCAATCCCGTTGTATTTTATACCTCTGCCGGATTGATTCTGACGTTTTCACTTGTGACGATTCTCTACAGTGAACTGGCCGCGAGCTGGATCCTCAAGGCGGTCAATTGGGTTTCCGCCACCTTCGGCTGGTACTACATGCTGGCTGCCACCCTCTATATTGTCTTTGTGCTCTATATGGCCTGCTCACGGTTTGGCTCGATTAAGCTCGGGCCGGAGCACTCCAAACCCGAATTCAGCGTGCTCAGCTGGTCCGCCATGCTGTTTGCCGCCGGGATCGGCATCGACCTGATGTTCTTCTCGGTCGCCGAACCGGTGACGCAATATATGCAGCCGCCGGAAGGAGCAGGGCAGACGCTGGAAGCCGCCCGCCAGGCGATGGTCTGGACGCTGTTCCACTACGGACTGACCGGCTGGTCGATGTATGCACTGATGGGCATCGCGCTGGGCTACTTCAGCTACCGTTATAACCTGCCGCTGACTATTCGTTCGGCGCTCTATCCCATCTTCGGTAAACGCATCTATGGTCCGATAGGTCACACGGTAGATATCGCAGCCGTAGTCGGCACCATCTTTGGTATCGCCACTACGCTCGGCATTGGGGTCGTGCAGCTCAACTACGGCCTGAAAGTGCTGTTTGATATCCCGGAAGGCCTGACCGCGCAGACTGCGCTGATTGTCCTCTCCGTGGTGATCGCCACCATCTCTGTGACGTCGGGTGTGGATAAAGGGATTCGTTTCCTCTCCGAACTTAACGTGATCATGGCGCTGGGCCTGATTCTGTTTGTGCTGTTCTTCGGCAACACGGAGTTCCTGCTGAATGCGCTGGTGCTGAACGTCGGCGATTACATCAACCGCTTCATGGGCATGACGCTTAATACGTTCGCCTTTGATCGTCCGACTCAATGGATGAACAGCTGGACGCTCTTCTTCTGGGCGTGGTGGGTGGCCTGGTCACCGTTTGTCGGCCTGTTCCTGGCGCGTATCTCACGCGGTCGTACCATCCGTGAGTTCGTACTGGGCACGCTGATTATTCCGTTTACCTTTACGCTGCTGTGGCTGTCCGTGTTCGGTAACGCCGCGCTGTACCAGATCATTCACGGCAATACGGAATTTGCGCAGGAAGTGATGAACCATGCGGAGCGCGGCTTCTACAGCCTGCTGGCGCAGTATCCGGCGTTCAAACTCAGCGCATCGGTTGCCACCATCACCGGGATGCTGTTCTACGTTACCTCGGCGGATTCCGGTTCGCTGGTGCTGGGTAACTTCACCTCGCGGCTGAAAGACATTAACAGCGATGCGCCGAACTGGCTGCGCATCTTCTGGTCCGTGGCGATTGGGGTGCTGACGCTGAGCATGCTGATGACTAACGGGATTACTGCCCTGCAGAACACCACGGTCATCATGGGACTGCCGTTCAGCTTTGTGATCTTCTTTGTGATGGCGGGTCTGTTTAAATCGCTGAAGATTGAGGATCACCGCCGGGCCAGCGCGACGCGCGACACCGCGCCCTATCTGGCACATGCGACCGACCGTCTGACCTGGAAGAAGCGTCTGTCACGCCTGATGAACTACCCTGGCTCGCGTTATACCCAGCAGATGATGGAAAAGACCATTTTCCCGGCGATGCAGGAAGTGGCGAAAGAGCTGGAACTGCGTGATGCCCGCGTCACGCTGGAAAGCGTCGAAGCAGATGAGGCGAACCCGATTGGCTATCTGGATCTGCGCGTCCATCTGGGCGAAGAGCAGGACTTCATTTATCAGGTCTGGCCGCAGCAATATTCGATTCCGGGCTTTACCTATCGCGCCCGCAGCGGTAAGTCGACCTACTACCGACTGGAAACCTTCCTGATGGAGGGCAGCCAGGGTAACGACCTGATGGATTACAGCAAAGAGCAGGTGATCATTGACATACTGGATCAGTATGAGCGACACCTGAACTTCATCCATCTCAACCGTGAAGCGCCGGGCAGCAATATCAGCTTCCCGAGCGTGTAAACCAGGCCCGCCAGCAGTGTGCTGGCGGGCTTTTTTTTGCCATCGACGAGTTGTTACACGCCGTCGCCTGCCGATATCGTCTATCTTTAGGGCTTTGCTGGCCTGATGCCTGAAGGGTATAGACAGGGAGTCATATGGGAAAAATATTCAGTACGTTTCTGCCGCTCTACACCACCACGCTGTTGATGCTGCTCGGTTCCGGTCTGCTGACCACCTATGTCTCCCTGCGGCTGGCCAGTGAGCAGGTTAACGGCGCGCTGATTGGTGCGATTATCGCGGCAAACTATATCGGGCTGGTGATTGGCGGCAAGGTGGGGCACAACCTGATCGCCCGCGTCGGCCATATCCGCGCCTATGTGGCCTGCGCCGGGATTATTACCGCCTCTGTGGTGGGTCACGGTCTGACTGACTTTATTCCGCTGTGGGTCTTTCTGCGTCTGATTATCGGACTCTGCATGATGTGCCAGTACATGGTGCTGGAGAGCTGGCTCAACGATCAGGCGGAATCGTCCCAGCGTGGCATGATTTTCGGCTTATATATGGTCGCGACCTACCTTGGACTGAGTGGCGGGCAGGTGATACTGAGCCTGCAGACCGGATTTGGTGTCAGCACGCTGCTGATTGTCGCACTCTGTTTCGCGCTCTGTCTGGTGCCGATAGCGCTGACCACCCGCACTCATGTCAGGCCGATGACGCCAGCCCCGATGGAGCTGGGCTATTTTATCCGCACTATCCCCAAACTGCTCGGCACCACGCTGGTAACCGGCATGGTAATTGGTGCCTTCTACGGTCTGGCACCGGTTTATGGCAGCAGCAAAGGCTTTACCACCAGCCAGACCGGCTATTTTATGAGTCTTACGATCTTTGCCGGGCTGGTGTCGCAGTTTCCGCTGAGCTGGCTTTCTGACCGCTACGATCGTCAGCGGCTGTTATTCATCATTGCGATGCTGTTTGCCGTCATCTGCGTGCCGCTGATCCTGCTGCCGCATCTGACGTTTGACTGGATGATCGGCATCGCTTTTGCTGCCAGCATGATGCAGTTCGCGCTCTATCCGTTGCAGGTGGCGCTGGCCAACGATCAGGTTGCCGCCGAGCGCCGCGTGTCGTTAACCGCCTGTCTGCTGATGGCGTTTGGTATTGGTGCCAGTATCGGCCCGCTGGTGGTGGGTGCGCTGATGCAGCCGCTGGGCAGCAATATGCTTTATCTCTTCTTTGCGCTCTGTGCGCTGGTGATTGGCGGACTGAGTTTTGTCCGTGCGCCAGGTCCGCTTCCGACAACCGAAGTGCCGTTGCCGCACGTGGTCATGCCTGACAGTCTGGCGACCTCGCCACTGGGTGCCGCGCTGATCCCGACGCTGGAAGAGGAGGTGATTCATGCGTCGATGGGCGGTCAGGAGCCGGAAGTGGAGAGCGATGAGGATGCTGATACGGCTGATGAAGAGGTGTTGCCCGATGATCATCCCGGTGATGTTCGCGAAGATCAGCGTCATTAATAGCCGCGACAGGGCATCACGTTGTTCGCCCCTCTCTGCGGGGGGTAAATGTATGATGTCCGGATCTGGCTCACTTCTGTCCGGTCGCTGGCTCGACATTCGGGCCAGCAGCGGCGATGCTGGGTAACCCGTTTCTTCAGGAGTCACACCATGCTCGAACTGCGCCCTAATTGTGAACGCTGCGACGTCGATCTGCCGCCATCCTCTCTGGCGGCACGCATCTGCTCGTTTGAATGCACCTTCTGCGCTGACTGCGATGAGCATTTCGCGCATGTTTGTCCCAACTGCGGTGGTGAACTGGTGCGCCGTCCGGTGCGTCCGGCAGAGAAGCTACAGAAATATCCGGCTAAAATGCGCAGCCGATCTCAAATGACGACGAATACGTCAGAGGCAGAATAGCCTGCGCGGCCCGATGTCGTTATGATGAATTTCGTCCCTGACAGAGCTACCACCTTAACTGAGTGCCGGAGATAAGCGCCGGGAGGGACGTACTTTTCAGGCCCGGCGAATCTTTCATTCCCGACAGTGTGACGCCTTTTCTGTCACAACCTGCTTTCTCTCTCCTCACTCCTGTTCTCCGTCAGCTCTTATACTCTTAGGGTACTTTCAGCACAGAGAGGCACATGCACCGATGTATTATGAATTCCTGAATGGCGCAGCATGGCGACGGATCTGGGTCGTTGGCGATCTGCATGGCTGCCGCTGCGAACTTGATGCGCTGTTGCAGCAACATCAGTTTGATCCGCAGCAGGATTTACTGATTTCGGTTGGCGACATCATCGATCGCGGGCCCGACAGCCTGGGCTGTCTGGCGCTACTGCAGGAGCCCTGGTTTCGCTGCGTGCGCGGCAATCATGAGGAGATGGCGGTGTCGGCGTTACAGGGACAGGACATGGCGCTCTGGCAGATGAACGGGGGCGACTGGTTCTTTCGGCTGCGGGGCGCAGCGTTAATCGCGGCACGGCACGCGTTGCGGCACTGTCGTGAACTGCCGCTGATACTGCATCTGCAATTGGGTGAGCGCACTGTTGTGATTGCTCATGCGGACTATCCGGCACGGGAATACGCGCTGAATAAGCCACTCGACTGGCAAAAGGTGGTCTGGAGCCGTCAGCGACTGGAGGAGATGGAGTCAGGTGAGCAGGCGGGCATCCCTGGCGCAGATGCCTTTTACTTCGGTCATACTCCTCTGAAACAGCCGCTGACGATTGCCAATCTGCATTACATCGATACCGGCGCAGTGTTTGGCAATCATCTGACGATGCTGCAACTAAAGTGACTCAGCGGAACAGGCGGCCGTCACGCACCAGTTCGCGTGGATAGCTGTTCTTGATGCGACTGCCGACTTTCTTCGCCAGCCCCAGCGGCTGCTGCTGCCAGGTCACAATCATCTCATTGTTTGCCGGGGCAGTTTCCGGATAGATATCGCGGCCGCGATACCACTCTTCTGCTTCTGCCGCCGTGAGCTCAAAGGTCTGCGTCGCATCAGGTTGCGCCAGTGCTATCACCGCTTCATGTTGCCAGCGATAGCCTTTGGCAAAGGTTTCTGCCAGCTTCAGGCCAATGCGCGAGAAGCGCACTTTGCCCAGCAGCGGGGTGACCGCTTTAGGGAACAGCCAGATCTCTTTATCACGCTGCCAGAGTTCCAGTGCGTCATCCCATTTGATAGAGACAGCAGCGGCAGCCTGTACGATCTCACTTTCCAGCTTACGGCTGAGATGGGAGAAGGGCAGCTTGCCGACTTTGTAGCCCGGCAGCGGTAAGGGCTCGACTGATGCGGTTTTACGCAGACGCGCCACGAAAAAGCCTTCGCTGTCGAACATCTGCGGGAAGACATGCAGATAGCCCTCGGGCGTCGCGGCCCGTTCGGCACCCTCAAACAGCCCGTCGAGCGGCACGACCTCAACCGCATCCGGATAGCGCTGCAACAGCCAGTCAATCACCTGCTGATTCTCAATCTGATTCAGGGTGCAGGTTGAATAAACCAGCGTGCCGCCAGGTTTTAATGCGTGAAAAGCACTGTCGAGCAGATCGCGCTGGGTCGCGGCGATCTCTTCGGTGCTCGCCAGCGACCAGTTTTTCAGCGCATCTGCATCTTTGCGGATCACTCCTTCGCCGGAGCAGGGCGCGTCCAGCAGGATGGCGTCGAACTGTTCCGGCAGCGCTGGCCCGAAGACCCGCGCGTCAAAGTGCGTCAGCGCACTGTTGCTGACGCCGCAGCGGCTGATATTAGCGTGCAGCACTTTTACCCGGCTGGAGGAGAATTCGTTTGCCAGGATAACGCCCTGATTGCCCATTCGGGCCGCAATCTGGGTGGTTTTAGAACCCGGTGCCGCTGCCATATCCATCACGGCGCTGACCTCTGGCTGGGCGTCAAACAGGGCGGTTACCGGCAGCATGGAGCTGGCTTCCTGGATGTAAAACAGGCCGCTGAGATGTTCAGCCACGCTGCCCAGCGGCAGGCTCTCATCTTCCCGGCTGATCCAGAATCCCTCTTCGCACCACGGCACCGGCGTCAGCTGCCAGTCATAACCCGCCGTCTGGCTCAGAAAATCGGCCACGCTGATCTTCAGGGTATTGACGCGAATACTGCGGCGCAGGGGCTGCTGACTGTAAGCGATGAACTGCGTGAAGCTCGCCTCATCGGGCAGGCTCTGACGCATTAATGAGAGAAAATCGGCGGGGAAAAACGAAGACGCATCTGACACGGGCACATTCCAGTTAAGGCAAAGGCGGCAGTGTACCATGAGGAATGAAAACGGGCAGCCAGGCTGCCCGTTCAGAGTAAATTACCGCGGAGACGGAATCGCCGTTCCCCAGTTACGCCACTCTTTCGGCGCTTCATCCTGCAGCAGGAAGTGTTTATCCGGGTTGGCCTGCGGTGCCAGCGGCACCGTCGGTGGCGTCGCAAACTGAATGCCACCGCGAATAAACTGCTGGAAGGTCCCGGTTTTCACCACGCCGCCCACCAGACCGAAGTCGAGGTTGTAGCCGGACGCCAGCCAGAACACCGAATTGTTCCGCACCAGATGCTGATACTTCTTACTGATGCGCAGGGCGATCTGCACGCGGTCCGCCATATTCCCCAGTGACGTGCCGGTGACGGTACCCACTTCCACACCCCGGAACAGCACCGGCGTACCCAGCGACAGGGAACCTGCCTCGGTGGCATCAACATAAATGTTCAGGCCATTCAGGTAGCGCGAATCGGTAATGGTGCTCTCCTGCAATTCAAAGGTGCGTGCGGCACCGCCTTTGCCCGGATCAACGTTGACGTACGGCTGTAACAGGGTCTCCAGATGATTCACGCCGGTAGCGGAAATCTCCGGTGAAACCACGGAGAAACGGCTGCCGAGGCGGGCAAAATCATTCACATACTCAGGGTAAAGTACGGCTTTCGCCACGACCTGATTGTTATCTTTGCTTAACGACAGAGATTCTACCTGTCCGACGTTGATACCCAGATAACGAATCGGCATTCCGGCAGAGAGTTTGCTGGCGTCATAGGTGTGCAGCGTAATCTGACTGCCCACCGCGCGGGCAGCGGTTTCAGAGGAGTAGAGCATGCGTTTAGCCCCTTTGACCGACTGCGCACCACTCATATTGTCGAAACTGATTGCGCCTTTCAGCGCACGGTTAAGCGGCGAGGCCTGCACCGTCAGGCCGCTGCCGTTCAGGCTGACGCGTGCGCCACCCTCAGCCCAGAACACGCTTTCGCTGGTCAGCAGCTTGCGATATTCCGGCTGAATGTGCACCGCGATATCAAAAGCGTCAGCGCGCGGCGTCACTTTGACAATCTCACCCACCTGGAATTTACGGTAAAGCACGACCGAACCGGCCTGTACGTCAGGCAGGCTGTTGGCGGTCAGCATCAGCGTCGTGGACGGGCCATCGCCGGTAATGCCTTCGTCCGCTTTTTCCGCATCAGCAAACAGCGGATAGGCCGTTTTCGGCTCGCCTTTTTTGCCCGGCTCCAGCCGGATGCCACCATCCACCCACTCGCGGGCGCTGGCACCTAATACCTGCATGCCATCAAGGCCGAACTTCACATCGAGGCGACTGTTGACGATAAATTTGCTGTCGCCATGCACCAGATTGCGGTTTTCAGGATTGACTGCGACAACGAAATTGACGCCATTTTCATCCAGCGAACGCGACATCACCTGACCAATCTGCATACCGTGCAGCATCAGCGGCTGGCCCTGATCGATGCCGTAGCTCTCCGGTGCGCTGAGTTTTACCGTCAGCACGTTGGGTTTCTGCAGCAGGGTCTCATTGGACGCCAGCACGGTGTAGTGCTGCTGCGGTTCGCCTTCACCCGGCACCAGTTCCAGCGTATTGCCGGTCAGCAGTGCGCTGAGGCTGGTATCGGTCAGGCTGATTTTCGGGCTGTGCATCTCGATGCGGGTGCCGCTGCGCATCAGGCCAACTACAGAAGGATCAATCGTCAGCTCGCCGGTCACCTTGCCGCCATCCAGCAGATTCAGTTTAGTCAGCGTACCGACCTCCAGGCCCTGGTACATCAGCGGCGTGCTGCCGGCCTTGAGATTTTTACCGTTGGGCAGGTCAAGCGTGATCTGTACGCCGCGCTGGCTGTGCGCCAGATCGGGATAGAGCCGGTAGTTCTGCTCCGCTTTGGCGGTTTCGGCCCCCTGCGGTGAGTCAAACGCAATCGCGCCATTGACCAGCGCCGCCAGACTCTCCAGCTGGACTTTAGCCCCGCTCAGGCTGACGTCGGCATTGACGCCTGACACGTTCCAGAAGCGGCTGTTGGTCTTCACCAGATTGATAAAGCGACGGTCAATCAGCACATCAATTGCCACGCCATCGGCTTTATTATCAATGCTGTAGTCATAGACCCGGCCAACCGGAATTTTGCGGTAGTAGACCAGCGAGCCAGTGTTGAGTGAGCCGAGATCGGGCGCATGCAGATGGATCATCAGCTCGCCAGTATTGACCCGATATTTCGGTTGCGTATCCAGCGCGGTAAACGCCTCGCTGGGTTTACCTTTACCTGGCATCATCCCGATGTAGTTACCGCCGACCAGCGCATCCAGACCCGAGACGCCCGCCAGTGAAGCTTTGGGCGTCACCAGCCAGAACTGGGTATCCTCACGCAGCGCGTCGCGCATGTCGCTCTTGATGCTGGCTTTAATCTGGATGCTGCGATAATCGTCGCTGAGATTAATGCCCTGCACGGTGCCCACTTCCACGCCCTGATAACGGATCGGGGTACGACCCGGCACGATACCATCCGCCGTCTGGAAATTGATGGTGATAGTGGTGCCGCGCTCCTGATAATTGGTCCAGAGCAGCCAGCAGGCGATCAGCATCGCAATGACCGGCAGCAGCCAGAAGGGCGAAATTTTTCGCTTATTACGCAGCGTTGCGTTAGTCGGTGTAGTCGGCGTTTCCTGTTGCATGTGCATCCCAGAGCAGGCGGCTGTCCAGCCACTCAACAGACATAATGGTCAGGATGACGGCCGCGCCAAAAAACAGCGCAGCCGGTCCCATGGTAAAAGCCAGCAGCTGATCACGATTGACCAGCGACATGGTTAATGAAATGACAAACAGATCGAGCATGGACCAGCGGCCAACCCAGGTCACAAAACGCAGCAACCGGATGCGGGTTCTCAGTCCCTGCTCACAGCGGAAATGAATGCTAAGCAGCAGGGTCAGCATGACCAGTACTTTGGTAAAGGGCACCAGAATACTGGCGATAAACACAATCGCTGCCACCGGAATGTTGCCTTCACCCAGCCCCAGGATGCCGGAGAAGATGGTGTCCTCGCGCCGTGAGCCATTGAGGTAAACCACGGAAATGGGCATCAGGTTCGCGGGTATTAGCAGCACGATCGACGCGATGAGCGCGGCCCAGGATTTCTGCAGGCTGTGGCGGCGTCGGAAGTCGAGCGGCGTGTGGCAGCGCGGGCAGCGCCCCCGTTCGTCAGGTAGGCCGGTGTTGTGACAGTTGAGGCAGACCTGCATGTCGTCACGGGCCATATTGCCGGGGCTTTGCGGGTAGAAATGCTCCCACAGCTGCTCCATATTCAGATGGATCATGGTCAGCACGCTCAGCACCGTCAGGGCAATGTAAGCCGCCAGCCCATAGCCAATCTCCAGCGAAGCATAGTCCTGCACTTTGATGGATGCCACGGCGATGCCGATCAGATAGATGTCGAGCATCACCCACTCTTTGAGCTTCTCCAGCATGATCAATACGGGCCGCAGGTTCATGCCCAGACGATGACCGATACCGAGATAACAGATGCCGGCCACGAGCGTTACCGGCGCGCCAATAGTGCAGAACGCCACCATCGAAGCGGTCAGCACATCACCCTGCTGGGTCATCTGAATCACCCCTTCCAGTACGCTGGCATTGATGCGCATACCCAGCAGCCGGATATCCACCAGCGGCAGGGAAAAGGCGAAGGGCATTAACACGATCATGGTGGCGGCCATGGCCATCAGTCTGGTCATTGGCCAGTCGCGTCCACTGAGAATCTCAGCGTTGCAGCGCGGGCAGTGTGCCGACTGATGCGTTTTCACATCCGGTAAGGAAAAAAGGGTATCGCATTGCGGGCAACGCTGATAACGTGCGTGAGGCAATGTCTGGCTGATAGCGTGAATTTTCATAGGGTGATGCAATTTTCGCTCTTCAGAGGGAACAGATATCGGTCATTAAGACATTGTCTGTGTGCCTGTCTCGGGCATCACGCTTCGATCCACAGAATGCTAAGGGTATAGCAACTAACGCTATGATTCACCTTGTGGCTCTGGATATTTAAAACTTATTTTTAACGAACGGTTTCTTTTGCCCCGTTCAGATGTCATTGGTAACGGTTAAATAATGAACAAAACTGCCTTTTACGCCGATTTGAATCGCGATATGCGCGCCTTGCTGGCGGGAGAAACGGCGTTCCTCGCCGCGATGGGAAACTTTAGCGCGCTGCTGTACGAACGTCTCGATGGCGTGAACTGGGCAGGTTTCTACCTGCTGACGGAAGCCGATACGCTGGTGCTGGGCCCGTTCCAGGGCAAAATCGCCTGTGTGCGTATTCCGGTCGGTAAAGGTGTGTGTGGCACGGCGCTGGCAGAAGAAAAAGTGCAACGCGTAGATGATGTGCATGCCTTCCCGGGCCACATTGCCTGCGATGCTGCCAGCAATGCTGAGATTGTGATTCCTCTGAAAGTGAATGGCACTGTGGTTGGGGTGCTGGACATCGACAGCGTGGAGTACAATCGCTTTGACAGCGACGACGAAGCGGGACTGGTCACACTGACCGATGGGCTTTGTGAAGTGCTTGCGAACAGCGACTTAGAAAAATATCTGCAGCTGACGCGCAGCTAATCGACTGGATCACATGGCATTTAGCGATGTTGTCATTATAATGTCGCCTGTTCATGCCTGCGCTGGTCGGCAAACCCGTTGTAATCAGGAAATTTCATGGAAAATCAACCTAAGTTGAATAGCAGTAAAGAAGTCATCACTTTTCTGGCGGAGCGCTTTCCGCACTGCTTTAGCGCTGAAGGTGAAGCGCGTCCGCTCAAAATCGGTATCTTTCAGGATCTGGTCGAGCGTGTTCAGGGCGAAATGGGTCTGAGCAAAACACAGCTGCGTTCCGCGCTGCGTCTTTATACGTCAAGCTGGCGTTATCTGTACGGCATCAAAGCCGGTGCGATTCGTGTCGATCTCGACGGCAACGCCTGTGGCGTGCTGGATGAGCAGCACGTTGAGCATGCCCGCAAGCAGCTGGAAGAAGCCAAAGCGCGCGTTCAGGCGCAGCGTGACCAGCAGCGTGCTGCACGCCGTGAAGCAGGCGAAAGCGAAGAGGGCGCTGCACCGCGTCGTCCACGCAAGCCCGCGCCGCGTAAGCCTGCAGAAGCCGATGCTGCGCGTAAACCCCGTCTGCAGACGACTGCTCCGCGTGCGACCGCCTCACAGCATCGTAAGCCAGCCCCACGTCCGGAGCAGGAAGCCCGACCCATCACTGATACCTCAACTTTGCAACCCGGCCAGAGTATTAAAGTTAAAGCAGGCAAAAGTGCGATGGACGCTACCGTTCTTGAAGTATCAAAAGACGGCGTTCGGGTCCAGCTCGCTTCCGGCATGGCAATGATTGTGCGCGCAGAACACTTGCAGTTCTGAAACGGAGGCTAACCCCGGCATGAACACCCTTTTTAAAGTTGGACTTATTGCGGGCCTGCTCTTAGCAGGCCCAACCTTCGGCGCAGAGAATATTACCCGCGCCGATCAGATTCCCCAGCTTCACGAAGACCCGCAGGATCCGACGGTCAGTGAGCGCGTCACGTCGCGCTTTACCCGTTCCCACTACCGCCAGTTCGATCTGGATCAGAACTTTTCCGCGAAAATTTTTGATCGCTACCTGAACATGCTCGACTACAGCCACAATGTGCTGCTGGCATCAGATGTGGCGCAGTTTGCCAGCAAAAAAACCACCGTCGGCGATGAGCTGCGCAGTGGCAAGCTGGATCTCTTTTACGATATTTATAATCTGGCGCAGAAACGCCGTTTTGAGCGCTATCAGTATGCGCTGACGGTGCTGGCGCGTCCGATGAATTTCAGCGGCAATGACACCATCGACATTGACCGCGCCAAAGCGCCCTGGCCGAAAGATCAGGCTGAACTGAACGCGCTCTGGGATGCTAAGGTCAAATATGACCAGCTGAGTCTGAAGCTGGCAGGCAAAGACGATAACGAGATCCGCGACGTTCTCACCAAGCGTTATAACTTCGCGATCCGTCGTCTGGCCCAGAGCAACGGCGAAGACGTTTTCCAGCTGGTGATGAACGCCTTTGCCCGTGAAATCGATCCGCATACCAGCTATCTGTCGCCGCGTAACACTGAGCAGTTCAATACCGAGATGAGCCTGTCACTGGAAGGCATCGGCGCGGTACTGCAGATGGACGACGACTACACCGTAATCAACTCAATGGTGGCAGGCGGTCCGGCAGCGAAAAGCAAAGCCATTACGGTGGGCGACCGTATCGTGGGTGTCGGTCAGCCAGGCAAGCCGATGGAAGATGTGATCGGCTGGCGTCTGGATGATGTCGTGGCAAAAATTAAAGGACCCAAGGGCAGCAAAGTGCGCCTGGAAGTTCTGCCCGCCGGTAAGGGCACCAAAACCCGAACTGTGACGCTGACGCGTGAGAAAATCCGTCTGGAAGATCGCGCGGTTAAACTGACCATCAAAAATGTCGGCAAGCAGAAAGTAGGCGTGCTTGATATTCCTGGCTTCTATGTCGGTCTCACCGACGACGTGAAAGTTCAGCTGCAGAAACTGCAGAAACAGAACGTCGATAGCGTGGTGATCGATCTGCGTACCAACGGCGGCGGCGCGCTGACCGAAGCGGTCTCGCTTTCCGGCCTGTTTATTCCGAGTGGTCCGGTGGTGCAGGTTCGTGATAACAATGGTCGGGTGCGTGAAGACAGCGATAACGACGGCGTGGTCTACTACAAAGGTCCGCTGGTGGTACTGGTCGATCGCTTCAGCGCCTCCGCCTCTGAGATCTTTGCTGCCGCGATGCAGGATTACGGTCGTGCAGTGATTGTCGGCGAGCCAACCTTTGGTAAAGGCACCGTTCAGCAGTATCGCTCGCTGAACCGCATCTACGATCAGATGCTACGTCCGGAGTGGCCAGCGTTAGGCTCCGTTTCTTACACCATCCAGAAGTTCTATCGCATTAACGGCGGCAGTACACAGCGTAAAGGCGTCACGCCGGATCTGCTGATGCCAACCGGCGTTGAAGCGGCTGAAACCGGTGAGAAATTTGAAGATAACGCCCTGCCATGGGACAGCATCAAAGCGGCTACCTATACCAAAACCGGTGATGTTAAACCGCTGGTCGCGCAGCTGACGAAGCAGCATGCTGACCGTATCGCTCAGGATCGCGAGTTCCAGTACATCATGAAGGACATTGCCCGTTACAATGCCCTGAAAGATAAGCGCAACATCGTGTCACTTAATCTTGCTCAGCGCGAGAAAGAGAACCACGAAGATGATGCGTCACGTCTGGAACGAATCAATGCGCGCTATCAGGCCGAAGGCAAAAAACCGCTGAAGAACCTGGATGAGTTGCCGAAAGATTATAAAGAGCCGGATCCGTATCTTGATGAGACGGTGAAGATCGCTAACGATCTTGCGCAACTGGAGAAATCCCAGCCAGACGCGCCAGCAGCGAAATAATCCGCTGTTGTCAGAAAAAGCACCGCTCTGCGGTGCTTTTTTTTGCCCCCGGAAAAGTTTCCGGTAACCAATGATTAGCGATGGTGAACCCGTCTGTAGGCGGTGCCGCCCGGCAGACGTGTCAGAATGTAAAGTTATGTCTTTTTAGGCACTTAAACGTTAAGGTCGCTTGAAAAGCCGCACAATGCTCATAGGATATGTATCCGCGTATAGGCGCGTGAACTACTGAGGAAGATTAACAAAAATGATGCGTATTGCTCTTTTCCTGATGACCAACCTGGCTGTGATGTTGGTATTCGGGCTGATTCTCAGCCTGACAGGGATCCAGTCAAGCAGTGTTCAGGGCCTGATGATCATGGCAGGCCTGTTTGGCTTCGGCGGTGCGTTTGTTTCACTGCTGATGTCGAAGTGGATGGCGCTGCGTTCGGTTGGCGGTGAAGTAATTGAACAGCCACGCAATGAAACTGAGCGCTGGCTGGTGGATACCATTGGCCGACAGGCCCAACAGGCGGGTATTGCGATGCCACAGGTCGCGATCTATCACGCACCTGATATCAACGCCTTTGCGACCGGCGCGCGTCGCAACGCCTCACTGGTGGCTGTCTCAACCGGTCTGCTGCAGAACATGAGCCGTGATGAGGCGGAAGCGGTGCTGGCTCACGAAGTGTCGCACATCGCTAACGGTGACATGATCACCATGACGCTGATTCAGGGTGTGGTGAACACCTTCGTGATTTTCGTTTCACGTATTCTGGCGCAGATTGCGGCGGGCTTTATGTCCGGCAACCGTGATGGTGAGGAGAGCAGCAACGGTAATCCGCTGGTCTACTTTGCGGTGTCGATGGTGCTGGAACTGGTGTTTGGTATTCTCGCCAGCATCATCACCATGTGGTTCTCCCGTCATCGTGAGTTCCACGCCGATGCCGGTTCAGCGAAGCTGGTCGGTCGTGAGAAGATGATTGCGGCGTTGCAGCGTCTGAAAACCAGCTACGAACCGCAGGAGCCGAGCAGCATGATGGCGTTCTGCATCAACGGTAAGGGCAAATCGTTCAGCGAGCTGTTCATGTCACACCCGCCGTTAGACAAGCGTATTGAAGCCCTGCGCAGCGGTCAGTATCTGAAGTAGCGCTAAGCAGAGCAAACAAGGCGACCCCCGGGTCGCCTTTTCTGTTTTAGAAATCAGCATCAGATTGAATCTGACAGCAATATCTTAGCTCAACGAGCAGGGAACCCTGGCAGAGGAGGAAAGCGTCCCGACGCCTGGACAAAAACGCCGGGAGCGTTTTTAAACAACGCAAAGCGTTGGACCGTTTACGGTCGCACCTCAGGGATGAGGTGCGCAATGGTGCGGGCCGACCGTCATGGATGACAGTAGTCTTTCCGATCTGACAGGGTTCCCTGTGCAGGCTCGACCATACACCGAATCGGGTCACATTCTGTCATGAGTTCGCCTTTTTTTAATGCTGTCAGGCCCGGGTCTGCGTCATGCGCGACACGCTCACCAGCGCCGCCACGGCGGCAAAGCTCCCTGCAAGCAGCAGCGAAACGTGCGTCCCACTTTCATCAAACAGATTAAACATCAGTGCGACCAGCGCGGCACCCATACTCTGCCCCAGAAGACGCGCAGTACCCAGCATGCCGCTGGCACCGCCACTGCGATTACGTGGCGCGGAGGTGACAATCGTGTGGTTGTTGGGTGACTGGAACAGCCCGAAGCCGGCACCGCATAGCATCATGCGCCAGATAATATCGCCATCACCCGGATTTACCGGCAGCCAGGCGAGCAGGAACAGCCCCAGCGCGAACATCGCCAGTCCGATTCCCCCTAACAACCCGGCATGCACCCGTTCAATCAGACGGCCGGCAATCGGCGCAAATACCATCGTTGCCAGCGGCCAGGGCGTCAGCAGCAACCCGGTCGCCACCTCATTACGCTGCAGGACGTTCTGCAGAAAGAAGGGCAGTGAGACCATCGCCAGCATCTGGGCACAGAACGAACAGACCGACGTTCCCATCGACAGGCTGAAAATCGGGATACGCAGCAGATCAACCGGCAGCAGCGGCACTGCCATATTGAGCTGACGACGAATAAAGAACCAGCCGATGAGCAGCAGCGCAACGACCTCGGAGAGCACCAGCAGATGACTCTGTCCCTGGGCAAAGCCGCTCAGAGCGGAGATGATCAGGCCAAAGAACAGGGCGTTCATGATCGCACTGGGCACATCGAATTTCTGTGTTGTGGCTTTCTGCGGGTTATCAGGCAGGGTTCGCAGCGCCAGCCAGAGGGCAATAGCCCCCAGCGGGACGTTAATCAGAAACAGCCATTTCCAGCTGGCTACCGAGAGTATCGCTGCCGCTACCGTCGGGCCAGCCGCGGTTGATACGGCCACCACCAGCGAGTTGATCGCCATGCCGCGTCCCAGATAACGCTGCGGATAGATAATGCGTATCAGCGCGGTATTCACACTCATCAGCGCCGCGCCGCCTAACCCCTGCAGCACACGGGCAAAAGTCAGCATGGTTAGCGTGGTCGAAAAGGCGCAGAACAGCGAGGTCGCGATAAACAGTGCCAGGCCAGCCTGATAGACGCGGCGATAACCCAGCATGTCGCCCAGAAACGAAAGTGACAGCAGCGAAACGATAATCGCAATCTGATAGGCATTCACAATCCAGATGGACTGCGCCGGGCTGGCATTCAGTTCACGCGAAATAGTCGGCAGCGCGACGTTGGCAATCGCGCCGTCTAATACCGCCATGGTCAGGCCCAGCGCAATAGTGACGATAGCCATATAGCGCTGACGCGTCGGTAATCCATCCTGAGGAGGAGAGAGTGTCATAAGTTAATTACTAAAGAGGGTGAATATCATCATGCTAATGAAATCAGCGCTGAAATGCAGCGATCAGATGGATAAAAAACTGTCTTAAAATATGACTTAATGGTTAAAGCATTGCTGCCGTCCTGTGCATCCCTCTATACTGACAGTCCGTTCCATTTTTTTTGAAACAGGCTAATAAGGTGCGTGATGTCCTCTGCTGAAAATGATAAACAGCCCGATTCCGTCTCTTCGGTACTTAAAGTGTTCGGCATTCTGCAGGCGCTGGGTGAAGAGCGCGATCACGGTATAACCGAGCTTGCGCAGCGCGTGATGATGTCAAAAAGTACCGTCTACCGTTTTCTGCAGACCATGAAGTCGCTGGGCTATGTCACGCAGGAAGGTGAAAGCGAGAAGTACTCACTGACGCTGAAGCTGTTTGAACTGGGTGCCAAAGCGCTACAGAACGTCGATTTAATCCGCAGCGCGGATGTGCAGATGCGTGAGCTGTCGCGTCTGACCAAAGAGACGATTCACCTGGGGGCGCTGGAAGAGGACAGCATTGTCTACATCCATAAAATCGACTCACTTTACAATCTGCGCATGTATTCGCGCATTGGCCGTCGCAACCCGCTGCATACCACCGCGATTGGTAAAGTCCTGCTCGCCTGGCGTGATCGCAGCGATGTTGAGGAAATTCTGCGGGATGTGGAGTTCAAACGCAGCACGGCCAATACGCTGCTGAGCGCCGAGGCGCTGATTACGACGCTGGATCAGGTCAAAGCGCAGGGTTACGGCGAAGATAATGAAGAGCAGGAAGAGGGATTACGCTGCCTTGCCGTGCCGGTGTTTGATCGGTTTGGCGTGGTGATTGCGGGACTCAGCATCTCGTTTCCCACCATTCGCTTTTCGGAAGATGCCCGCCAGGATTATGTGGCGATGTTGCATCGGGCGGCGCGTACGCTTTCAGCAGAAATGGGCTATCACGACTACCCATTCTGAATAAAGCGGGCCATCCGGCCCGCTTTATCACTAGTTATCGATCACTTCTCCGCTTTTCTTCAGCAACGGACAATCCGTCACGCCCACCACGCCACTGTCGGTATGCAGATACTGCGCGCTGATAACGCCGCGAGCGGTAAGATAGCTGCACTGCAGGCCAAGTCCGGCAGCATTTTTAGTGCTGCCGGTTAACACGCCATAGCCGGTAAGCAGCATTGCCAGCCAGATCACCGCCAGCAAGCCTATTGTGCGAATAAACAGTTTCATTGTGTCTCCTTGTGAAAGATAACTCAGCGCGCCACCTGGTGCTGCCGGTTATGATGATATCAGCATGCCTCGCTTTTCTGGTGGGATCGATCAGAGATAACTGAAACGGCAAATTCTGCATTGCTGTATCCCCCATTATCTTTTGCGATAGCTACAGGTAGAATAGGCGGTTGCCATGTTCTGGCGTTTCCACTGAGTTTTACGAGGCAGTTATGAATGAGTTAGCCGCAAATCCGGGCCCCCTGGTCAGCTATGGCCTGCTGGTCATTATTTTGATTGTGGCGTTTATCGCCTGGTTCTTTGTTAACCGGGCCAGCGTGCGCGCGGGTGAGCAAATCCGCTTACTGGAATCCTTACTGGAAGAGCAGAAGAAGCAGAATCAGCTGCTGCGCCGCCTGATTGAGATGCAGCCCGGGGCAGAAAATACAAAAACCGATGACGATCGGGAGAAGCGCGACTTTATCCGGTTAATCCCGGAACGTTAATCACAGCAGAGAGGCGGAATGGCCGGGAAAAATCCGTGGTATGACAGCAGCAAAGCGCATCACACGCCAGAGGGATTCCGTAATCCTGAACCGGAACAGCGAAAACCGGGTGACCTGAAACGCTGGCGCAGGGAGCGTAAAGCACAGGCGCTCCCTGCGCCACCCCAGCAGGGTTATGCGGCCTTCATCAGGCAATGGTGGCAGCCCGCGGATATCAGCGGCAGTGACGATCGTATCTGGTGGCTGGGACATGCTGCCGTCCTGTTACGGCTCAATGGACACTATATCCTGATCGATCCGGCGCTCTCACCACGCGCCTCACCGCTGGCGTTTGCGGGGCCACAGCGTAAAACGCCCGCGCCCATTAGCATCGCCGATCTGCCGCAGCTTGATGTCGTGCTGATTTCACACAACCATTACGATCATCTGGATAAACCGACGGTTAAAGCGATTATCCGGCATTTTCCGCAGGCGACCTTTATTGTGCCGCTGGGACTGGCGAAATGGTGCAGAGCGCAGGGCGTGAAACAGGTGCACCAGATCGACTGGTGGCAGCAGGTAACGCTCGGCGACCTCTGTTTTGATGCGGTGCCAGCCCGTCACTGGAGTATGCGAACCCCACGCGATCGCAACCGTTCGCTCTGGTGCGGCTGGGTCGTGCGCTCTGCCTCCCTGCGTTTCTGGTTTTCGGGCGACAGTGGCTATAGCGATAGCCTGCTGGAGATTCCGGCCCGGCTTGGCCCGTTCAGCGTGGCTGCGTTGCCGATTGGCGCGTATGCACCCAAATGGTTCATGGCAAGCCAGCATATGGATCCCGACCAGGCGGTGGCGTTATGGCAGGCGGCAGGCAGGCCATTGACGCTGCCTATTCACTGGGGGGTGTTTGAGCTGGCCGATGAGTCGCTGGATGCGCCACCACAGGAGTTAGCGAATGCGCTACAGCGGGCAGACGAACATAACGGCCGCTTCGCCCCCTGGCGAATAGGCGAAGGTCGCAGTCTGAATAATTGCAGCCAGGAATAATCCTAAAGCCTCCGGTATAAATAAAAGCCGGAGGTTTTTTATCAGACATCAATTTTTCAAATCGAAAGTTAAATTCTTAATAAGGAAAATCCGCATCGTTGCTTTTATTTGGAGCAAGGCTAATGGCTGGCTCCTGCTTTTGGTGCAAAAAAAGCGTTATTTGTACGAAATAAAAGTCGCTGTACAGGATTGATGCCCGATCTTTGATATCTGCCACGGTTACCGTTTCGCTTATTCATTTCGCCATTGCCATATTTGTGAAATATTAATTTCTTATGGTATCCATCGGGCTAAGCCTGGCAACACAGGCAGGAGAGGGCGCTGGCTGCCCGCGTACTTTATTCGCAGGTGCAGTTGTAAACCCCACGGAACAGGCAATGTGAGCTTTCTGGCAAATATGTGCGCAGGCGCGCCAGGGCTTTAAAAATGGCTTGCCATTATTTTTGGGATATGTGATAACAATTCGTGGGTTAAACGAGGTACAGTTCTGTTTATGCATGGCATCTTCAGTAAAGAAGTACGAGTAAAGACGTTGACGTTGAATACCGCTTCCTTGCCGAACCTTAATTAGTGCCTCATGCAGTAATGTCTCTGGTTTTTCTGTAAGACAGCCTTCGGGCTAAATAAACATCTAAAGGAATTTGCAAAATGGCAAAGATTAAAGGTCAGGTTAAGTGGTTCAACGAGTCTAAAGGTTTTGGTTTTATCACGCCTGCTGACGGCAGCAAAGATGTGTTCGTACACTTCTCTGCTATTCAGGGCAACGGTTTTAAAACCCTGGCTGAAGGCCAGAGCGTTGAGTTCGAAATTCAGGACGGCCAGAAAGGCCCTGCAGCTGTTAACGTCACTGCTATCTGATTCGACTCCACCTCGGTGCAATGCACCCTGACATGGAATCTTAAAGCCCTGGCTCTTCAGTCGGGGCTTTCTTTATGCTTCCGATGCGTAAACGTTAAGGTTACACTGCGCCGCGTTATCTGATGCCGGAGCACCCTATGTCCCTGATTTGCCCTCTTTGTCACTCTCCACTGACCCTCACCGACCGCAGCTGGTGCTGTGAAAACCGCCATCAGTTCGATCAGGCGAAAGAAGGGTATGTCAATCTGCTGCCCGTTCAGCATAAACGATCGCGTGAACCGGGTGACAGTGCAGAGATGATGCAGGCACGACGGGAATTTCTTGAGGAAGGCTATTATCAGCCGCTACGTGAGCAGGTAGTCAGCCTGCTTGCGCCGGTGCTGAATCAGCCGGAGTGCAAAATCCTGGATATCGGCTGCGGTGAAGGGTACTACACCGCCGCACTGGCGGAGGCGGCAGACGGAGACGCTGAGATTTATGGCCTGGATGTTGCCAGAATGGCCATCCGGCTGGCGGCTAAGCGCTATCCTGCAGTACGTTTCTGCGTGGCTTCCAGTCAGCGCTTACCCTTTGCCGATCAGTCCCTGGATGCGATTGTACGCATCTACGCACCCTGCAATGAAGCAGAACTGGCTCGCGTGCTGAAGCCGGGTGGCATGGTGCTGACGGTCACGCCAGGCCCGCATCATCTGCAGCAGTTCAAAGCGCTGATTTACCGCGAAGTGCAGCTACATGTGCCGGAACAGAAAGATTATCCTGGCTTCCGGCAGGTAGCGCAGCATGCCCTGCGTTATCCGATGGCATTAACCGGCGCAGCCGCGACGACACTGCTGCAGATGACGCCCTTTGCCTGGCGGGCGCGTGAAGACGTCTGGCAAACGCTGCAGCAGAGTGAGCAGTTCAGCTGCGATGCTGATTTTACCCTGACAATGTGGCAGCGCGACTAGCGAACCTCGACCAGCGTAGTGTAGATGCGCTCCAGGTCGTCGAGTTGCTGCACGGCAATCAGCAGACGGCGTTGTTCCAGCTGAATCACCAGAATGCCATCCTCAGAAAGATTCATGCCCTGAATCCGCCGGTAATCGATCCAGACACCGGCGTAAAACAATCCCTCATTTTTCATCAGCAGCATGGGTTTGCGCAGCCAGAAGAGCCAGAACGCCACAAAACTCAGCACCATCAGCAGTGAGGTGGTGAGCTGTGGGCCGTGATGACTGACATTGTTCCACAGCAAAATCAGCAGCAGGCCGATGAAAATCAGGCTATCGAGTTTATGCTGTCTCCGCAGCGTTACCCGTAAGCGGGTCGGCCCGTGCCGACGCGGCAGAATCGCCTCATGGTAAACGGCAAATCCCATCAGGGCGGCGATACAACACGCAATCAACGCGTCAGTTAAAGACATCACTTCTACCTCAAACAGGGTGAGCTCAGCCAGTTGTGGCTCAGCTCACCACGCTTAAAAGCCGGGAGCAGAGGCTCCCGGCAGGATGAAATTACAGACCGAGCAGGCCAATCCAGTAACCAAAGATACCGATGGCAAAGAAGCCGACGATAATCCACAGCGCATTCACTTTACGGCGTAACAGCCACATACAGCCAAAGGTCAGCAGCAGCGGCACAATGCCTGGCATCAGCTGATCGAGGATTGACTGTACCGTAGTGACGGTGGTTTTGCCGGTGGAGTCAGTAATGCGCGACACCACCAGCGGGATGTTGACGTGCGTCCACTTGTTGACCAGCGCCCCCATGACAAACAGCCCCAGAATCGAGGCGCCCTCCGTGAGCTTCTGCAGGAAACCGCCGCCCATATCGCTGACGATGTCGATCCCTTTGCGATAGCCATACGCCACGCCGTAGTAGCGGGTCAGCAGACGTGCCAGGTTAAACAGTACAAAGAACAGCAGCGGACCCAGCAGACTGCCGCTCATGGCAATACCGGCACCCAGTGCGGCAAACACCGGACGTACCGTACCCCAGAAGATCGGGTCGCCAACACCGGCCAGCGGTCCCATCAGCCCGACTTTCAGGCCGTTAATCGCACCGTCGTCGATAGGTGCGCCGTTGGCACGCTGCTCTTCCATCGCCATGGTAACGCCCAGTACCGGCGCGGCGACATAAGGATGGGTATTGAAAAACTCCAGATGACGTTTTATCGCCTGCCTGCGCTCAGCGTTATTCTCAGGATAGAGACGGCGGATGACCGGCACCATTGAGAAGCAGAAGCCCAGCGCCTGCATACGCTCAAAGTTCCATGAACCCTGGAAAAGGTTAGAGCGCAGAAAGACGGCGCGGACATCACCGGGGGTCAGTTTCTTTTCAACTTTCGTCATATCAACCATGTGATCACCTGTTCCTTAATCGAGTTCGTTATCAAGATCGTTTGCGGTTGCAGCACCCGTGGGTGCGCCCGCCACACGGTTGTATTTCGGGCTGAGCTGAATGTAGAGCACCGCCATCACCACGCCAATGACGCCCAGCGCCACCAGGTTGAAGTTGGTGAAGGCCGCGGTAACGAAGCCGAGGTAGAAGAACGGCATCAGGTAGCCTGCGCGCATCATATTGATGACCATCGCGTAACCGACCACCACAATCATGCCACCGGCGATATTCAGGCCGTTGGTGACGACTTCAGGAATGGAACTCAGCAGCGCATGAACGGCACTGGTGCCGACCGAAATCGCCACAATCAGCGCCGGGATGGCGATACGCATCGCCTGTAACAGCAGGGCAGAGACATGGATCCAGGAGATGGCCGTAAGGTTGCCTTTCTCGGCAGCTTTATCAGCCGCATGCTGGAAGGCCACGGTGAGTGTACGCACGATAATGGTCAGCACCTGTCCGGCGGCAGCCAGCGGAATCGCCAGTGCAATACCGGCACCCACACTCTGACCGCCAGCGATGACCAGGATAGTGGAGATGATAGAGGCGAGGGCGGCATCAGGGGCAACCGCCGCACCGATGTTCATCCAGCCCAGTGCAATCATCTCCAGCGTACCGCCGATGATAATACCGGTTTTCATATCACCCAGTACGATACCAATCAGCGTACAGGCGACCAGTGGGCGGTGAAACTGGAACTCATCCAGAATCGACCCCATACCGGCAATACAGGCGACAATAAAAATCAAAATAATTTGTAGCGAGGTTATTTCCATCATACTTCTTGTCCTCAGCAGGATAATCAGGAGCCCGGAAACGCAGGCGCAGAAGTGCTTCTGTTACGCGTTTACTTTCGCAATCAGATCCATCATTTTCAGTTTTTGATCGCTGGAAACTTTACGCACTTCCAGTTCAATATTGCGTTCATTGAGTTTGCGGAATGCGGCGATATCTTTTTCATCAACCGAGACCGCATTATTGACCTGGGTTTTTCCCTGGCGGAACGCCATCCCACCGATGTTGACCGTTTTAATATCGACACCCTGTTCAACTACGCGCAGGACATCGGTGGGATTGGTAAACAGCAGCATGACGCGATCCTGACCATACTTCGGGTTGTTCCACACCCGCACCATTTTGTCGACATCCACCACATGGGCCGTCACGCCGGGCGGCGCGACCTGCGTCAGCAGGGTTTTACGCACGTGATCGTTGGCCACTTCATCGCTGACCACGATAATACGCTGAACGTTGGTCTCTTTAGTCCAGCGCGTCGCGACCTGTCCATGAATCAGACGGTCGTCAATGCGCGCCAGCCCGATCTTCATGTGGTCACCAGGCGCCATTGGCTTAGCCGGTTGTGCCGCAGCGGCCGGTTTCACCGCAGCCGGTGCCGGTGCTTCTTCTTTCGCTTTCAGGGCTTTGACCCCTTCACGACCGGTCTCCACCGCCACGGCGACCAGTTCGTCAAATCCGGGATCGTCATCGCGCGCCATCAGGGTTTCGACCAGCATCGGAATATTGACCCCGGCGATGACCTCATAGTGTGGCTTGTCGACAACAATGCGGCTGGCCGCATTGAACGGACTGCCGCCCCAGGTATCGACCAGAAAAAGAACCCCCTTGCTGGTATCCAGTTCTGCCAGTCGTGCCTGATATTTTTCAATCAGCGTTTCTGCATTTTCACCGGGGACAAAGTCTATCCAGCCGATATTCTTCTGCTCGCCTAACAGCATTTCTGCTGTCTTCAGCAGTTGTTCCGCTGCCCAGCCGTGTGTACCAATTACTATCGCAATGGTCACGTGCTACCTCCGTTCGCTAGAGATGCTCATCTGAGTAAATGAACTGTATTGAGACATGTTTTGATTATCTGTTTAACCCGGTCGTTCGACTTTCTGATATAGCGCCGAAAAAACAGGGGTTAACTTCATCAAGGCGGTAAAGTCGCGATTTATTTTAGTGATCGAAAAAATAAATTATGTGATGTCTGTCAGCTATTCACCCCGTCAGGTGGCGCTTTACCTTTTTTATGCGCCCGATCATCCGTTATGCAGATTGTAAAAATAAGAAAATTTTTTGACGCAATTTACCGACCTGATACATTAACGTTCTGTTTATTACTCAGGAGTAACGGGCTTCAGCCCACCTTTATGGATCGTCACCGACGTCGCTTAATCTGTTCTTTGCGCCTGCTGGCGCGTCACCTTTCGCCTCGCGGCGTTTTCACCGCTTTCCCGACTACCCGGATGTCACGCTTCGCTGCGCTGACAGGCACCGGCTCGATCTGTTCCCTGTTCTGGAGTCATAAATAATGGAATTTTTATTCGACCCCTCAATCTGGGCGGGTTTACTGACGCTTATCGTGCTGGAAATCGTACTCGGCATCGATAACCTGGTGTTTATTGCTATCCTGGCCGACAAACTGCCGCCAAAGCAGCGTGATAAAGCACGTCTTATTGGCCTGTCGCTGGCGCTGGTGATGCGTCTGGGCCTGTTGTCGCTGATCTCCTGGATTGTCACGCTGACCACGCCTCTCTTCAGCGTAGGCGGTTTCAGCTTTTCCGGACGAGATTTAATCCTGCTGTTCGGTGGTTTCTTCCTGTTGTTTAAAGCGACCATGGAGCTACACGAGAGGCTGGAGAACCGTCAGCTTGATGGTTCCGCAAATCGGGGATATGCCAGTTTCTGGGCAGTGGTATTGCAGATTGTAGTGCTGGACGCGGTCTTCTCACTGGATGCGGTGATTACCGCCGTGGGTATGGTGAACCACCTGCCGGTGATGATGACTGCCGTGGTGATTGCCATGGGTGTGATGCTGCTGGCGTCTAAACCGTTAACCAACTTTGTTAACGCGCATCCGACCGTGGTGGTGCTCTGTCTGAGCTTCCTGTTAATGATCGGTCTGTCGCTGGTGGCAGAAGGCTTCGGTTTCCATATTCCGAAAGGCTACCTCTATGCGGCGATTGGCTTCTCGATTCTGATTGAGCTTTTCAACCAGATTGCACGTCGTAACTTTATTCGCCATCAGTCAAATCGTCCGATGCGTGAGCGCACCGCAGAGGCGATTCTGCGCCTGATGGGCGGCCGTAACCGCGCGCAGACGGCCAGCAATGGCAATAGCAGCAGTAACACCAGCACCAGTGAAGAGTCGGCGCTGACGGAAGCGATGCCGCAGGAAGCGTTTAAAGATGAAGAGCGTTACATGATTAATGGCGTGCTGACGCTGGCTTCCCGCTCGATTCGCAGCATTATGACGCCACGCGGTGATATCTCCTGGGTTGATGCGAATCGTCCGGTAGATGAGATTCGCGGTCAGCTGCTGGATACGCCTCACAGCCTGTTCCCGGTCTGCCGGGGTGAACTGGATGAAATTGTTGGCGTGGTGCGCGCCAAAGAGCTGCTGGTGGCGCTGGAGAAGGGTGTGGATGTGGCGACCTTCGCGGCGAATACACCGACCATTGTGGTGCCGGAGACGCTGGATCCGATCAATCTGCTTGGCGTGCTGCGTCGTGCCAAAGGCAGCTTCGTGATCGTCACCAATGAGTTTGGCGTGGTGCAGGGTCTGATTACGCCGCTGGACGTGCTGGAAGCGATTGCGGGTGAATTCCCGGATGAAGATGAAACGCCTGATATTGTTGCAGATGGCGATGGCTGGTTAGTGAAAGGCGGAACCGATCTGCACTCGCTGCAGCAGTTACTCGACTTCCATGAGCTGGTCGATCCGACAGAAGATCACGCCTCGCTGGCGGGCCTGCTGATTGAGCAGAAAGGGCAGTTACCGCTTCCCGGCGAGGTGATTGATATCACGCCGCTGCACTTCCAGATTATCGAAGCGACGGATTACCGTATCGATCTGGTGCGCGTCACCAAAGATAAACCGCATGACGAGGAAGAAGAGGGGTAACGCTTCAGGTTGTTACCGAGGCGCTGCCGGTATCACCGGCCGCGCTGAATCTCTCTGACAGCCGCTGCTGAAACGCCGCGGCTGTTTTTTTGTGTGCAGGAAGTCGTATCAGGGCGGCGCGGCGCTGACGCGGCAGTTAACGGCGGGCATCAGCCTGATGCAGCGTCAGCCAGGCTGGAAAATCTTCCAGCGACATCGGACGGGCAAAATAGTAGCCCTGCAGATGATCCACCCCGCGTTCGCGCAGATAATCCGCCTGTTCAGCCGTTTCTACCCCTTCAGCTACCAGACTGATATTCAGGCGCTGGGCCAGCGAAATCACCATATCCGTTACCGTGGCGTTAATGGCATCCGTACCGATAGCCGCCGTGAAAATCTTGTCGATTTTGAGCACGTCTGGCTGCAAATCTTTCAGGTAGGAGAGCGAGCTGTGACCGGTGCCAAAGTCATCAATCGCCAGCCGGACGCCAATGTCGTGCAGTTGTGCAATCACCGATTGATCGACGACCGGCAGGGCATCCCGCTCAGTGAGTTCCACCACCAGTTGCGGCACCGGACTGGCAGGCCACCACAGGTTTTGCAGATCGTCCAGAATGGCGCGGTCGCGAAAATGAGTGGCGGCCACATTGATGGCGATATGAAAGGCGGGATCATCGGGCAACTGCGGCAGCTTTCTCACCACCTCGTTCAGCACAAAGCGCGTCAGCGGCTTGATCAGGTTCTGGCGCTCGGCCAGCGGAATAAAGACATCTGGTGCGATCCAGCCCTGGCGGGCGTTATGCCAGCGCAGCAGCAATTCTATCCCGTCACACTCGCCGCTTTTGCTGTTGATCAGCGGCTGGCAATAGACCATAAACTCACGGGCCGTAATGCCATAGCTGATTTGCCAGCTGAGGCTCATGCGATTTGCCGTTGCCAGCCAGATAATGTAGCCCATCAGCAGGCTCAGCAGCAGCGCCAGCGGCAGCTGTGAGGGAAGTGTCGCCAGCGCCAGCCGTGTCGGCGAAGGGCCATAGAGGGTGAGCGTAAACGGGTAGCGCAGCGAACCCTGCTCGTAACTCACTTCGTCATCTGCCGGCACCGTTGGTTCTATCAGCGGATTGCCATACTCCAGGCTCTCACCATTAACATTAAACACAGCGCGTTCAACCCAGGGCAACTGAGGCTCCAGCAGGTAGTTACTCATCATTTCAATGTTGATGACCTGCAATATTCCCGAACGGTTATCCAGGCTTTTTGGCGTCCACAGCAGTAAAACCGGCGAGCCTTTCAGCAGATACTGATCGGTTGAGAGGGTCATACGCTGGCTGTTGAAGGCAAGGTCAGGATAAGTCTGGCTGAAAGGGATAGTGCGCGGGCCGTAAATACTGGAGCAGTAAAGCATGTCGTTTTCGACCAGCAGAATGGCACGTACCGTCTGCAGAGAGGAGATTTTTTCGACGAGCGGAAAACGCACGTCCTGACAGGGAACGCCCACCAGCCCCAGCGTATTATTGGCTGAAACCTCCAGCGGTGAAAACATCCGGTCAAACCGCATAATCGCTTTGTCGGCGAAATCCATCGCCTGCTGTTCAATACGTGACTTCTCTTCGATGTAGCGAAAGGCCAGCGTTAATATCAGCACCACGGTGGCGATTGACAGTGCGATCAGCAAACGCTTGCGTCTGAATTGTCCAACAAATTGCTGGGCCATAAACATCAGTATCCACCTTCCCAAAAAGCCAGAAAAAAGCAAAAAATAACGGGGTTAGTATCGGCACGGCCAGGTCAATATTGAGGCCGGAATGCAGAAAAGCGGGTCTGGAAAGCTGCGCAGACCGGACGGCTGCGCGGAAAACACTCTACCGTTTAAACCTGCGCTGAGATAGCGCAGGATGCGGATTTTATTACGTTTGCACGTTATTTATGCGATTAAACGTTTCGCTTAATCACACTGAACTTTAATCGCCAGACCGCCACGGGAAGTTTCACGGTATTTCGCGTTCATATCCTTGCCGGTCTCATACATGGTCTCAATAACCTTATCCAGCGAGACGCGGGGTTCACTGGTGCGACGAAGTGCCATACGCGCCGCGTTAATGGCTTTAACCGAGGCGATAGCATTACGTTCAATGCAGGGAACCTGAACCTGACCGGCCACGGGGTCGCAGGTCAGTCCCAAATTATGCTCCATGCCAATTTCAGCGGCGACACACACCTGTTCCGGGCTACCCCCCAGCAGCTCTGCCAGACCGGCAGCCGCCATCGAACAGGCGACACCCACTTCACCCTGGCAGCCCACTTCCGCACCCGAAATAGAGGCGTTCATTTTGTACAGCACGCCTATGGCGCCCGAGGCCAGGAAATAGCGCAGGAAAATATCAGGCGTCACCGGCTCGATAAAGTGATCGTAGTAAGCCAGCACCGCAGGCACGATACCGCAGGCACCGTTCGTCGGCGCCGTGACCACACGGCCACCTGCGGCGTTCTCTTCGTTGACCGCCAGCGCAAACATATTGATCCAGTCGATAACAATCATCGGATCGCTGGAGTGCTTGGTGGAGGAGGTCAGCAGGCGACGCAGGGAGGCGGCACGACGGGGTACGCGCAGCGGTCCTGGCAATACGCCTTCAGTATTCAGACCGCGATCGATACAGGCCTGCATGGTCTGCCAGATGTTGGTGAAATAGGCATGAATCTCGTCGCGGCTGTGCAGTGCCAGCTCATTTTTCATCACCAGGCCCGACAGTGACAGGCCGGTTTCGCGGCAGTGCGCCAGCAGATCTTTGGCGGAGTGGAACGGCCAGGGCACAGAGACCTCATCCAGTGCCGACTGACCGAAGTGCTCTTCATCCACAATGAACCCACCGCCCACGGAGTAGTAGGTTTTCGACAGGATCAGCAGGTCGCCCGCAAATGCCAGCAGGCGCAGGCCATTTTCATGCAGTGAGAGGTTCTCACTGCGGAACACCATGCCGCCTTCGCGCGGGAAATCAACTTCATGCACGCCTTTTGCCAGCAGCAGACGTTCACGCTGTTCAACATCTTTAATAAATGCGGGAATGGCATCGATATCCACCGTGTCCGGCGATTCGCCAGCCAGACCCATAATAATGGCGATATCCGTGTGATGCCCTTTGCCGGTCAGCGACAGAGAACCGTAAACATCCACGGCGATCCGGGTGACCTCCTGCAGCTTTCCCTGTTCGCAGAGCAAATCCACAAATTGTTTACCCGCTTTCATCGGGCCGACAGTATGCGAACTCGAGGGGCCAATGCCCACTTTGAACATGTCGAAAACACTAATCACAGGTGACACTCCTCACATTTATTCTCAGTCTGCCGGGGCAGTTTATGGCGCCCATAGTAATGGTCATGCACCGGAAAAGAGCAGCTTTTCGCATGAAATAAACTTATCAAAACTGATAGAAAAAATTATAGCTCAGCCCGGCAGCTCGCTGACGGGCTGGAAGGGAGAAAAAGAAGTAGAAAGGTCTCAGAAGGCGATCTGTGTACTCAGTGAACGGATAATCCCTGCTGTCATGCCCCACACCAGATAATCCTGATAACGCGACAGCCAGACCGGATGGCGTACACCCGCCCGATGCACCTCCAGCGCGCTGTAGCGGCTGAGCTGTAGTGCCTCAGCCAGCGGCATCTCGAAGGCACTGCTCACCTCATCCGGATTAATCGTTAAGCGCAGATTGGCCGGAATAATGCCCAGCACCGGTGTTACCTGAAAGCCGGTGCTGCTGGTGACGGCGGGCAGCGCGCCTAATATCTCGACCTGCTGTGGATCGATACCGACTTCTTCCTGCGCCTCACGCAGGGCGGTGGCGATCAGCGAGGCATCGGTGTCATCCTGCATGCCGCCGGGAAAGGCGACCTGTCCGGCGTGTTTGCGCAGGGCGTGCGAGCGCTGCGTCAGTAACAGACCCGGTTCGTGACGGGCTACAACCGGCACCAGCACCGCGGCATGACGTCCGGAAAGACGCTGCGTGCTGCGGGCCGGCTGCTGCAGGAGAAAGCGGCTGCGGAAAACCTCAAGCGTCAGTGCCAACTGAACCTCCTGTCTGTTCCAGAGCCGGTAAAATCCGGCTGACTTTGTCGAGCGTTTCCTGATACTCCGCTTCAGGATCGCTGTCTGCCACCAGCCCGCCACCCGCGGCACAGTAAAGCTGCTGGCCTTCGGCAATCAGTGTGCGGATCGTGATGCTGGTATCCATCCGGCCACACAGGCTGAGATAGCCGATACTGCCGCACCAGGCATTGCGCCGCTGCGGCTCCAGCTCATCAATAATCTCCATCGCCCGAATCTTAGGCGCACCGGTTATCGAGCCGCCCGGAAAACAGGCGCGCAGCAAATCGGTGGCCTGCAGGGTGTCAGGCAGCTGCCCCCGCACCGTGCTGACCAGATGATGGACGGCGGGGAAGGGTTCAACCACAAACAGTTCAGGCACCGTGACCGAGCCGGGCAGCGCCACGCGGCCAATATCGTTGCGCAGCAAATCGACAATCATCAGGTTTTCAGCCCGATCTTTCTCCGCATGACGCAGTGCCTCAGCCTGTTGCGCATCCGCAATCGGATCGGCACAGCGTGGCCGGGTGCCTTTAATTGGTCGGGTTTCAATCTGGTTTTGATTCAGCGACAGAAAGCGCTCCGGCGACAGGCTGAGGATGGCACTTTCCGGCAGGCGCAGAAACGCGCTGAACGGCGCGCGGTTAGCCGCGTTAAGCAGAGTAAACGCCTGCCACTCATCACCCTGATAACCGGCCTGAAAACGCTGTGCCAGGTTGACCTGGTAACAGTCACCGGCCTGAATATAGGCCTGAACCGCAGCAAAACGCGCGGCGTAATCGGCATAGCTCAGATTAGAACGCCAGCCGCTGGTCAGTGAAAAAGGCACGGCTTCACGCGCGGGCCACTGCGCCAGCCAGGCGGCGCGCGCCTGAGCGTCATTTAACGCCACCAGCGTCAGGGTTTGCTGATGATGATCGGCAATCAAGGCCCAGTCATAGATCCCCACGGCCATGTCCGGCGTTGTAAGATCGGCTGCGGCTTTTTGGGGCAGCAACTCAAACCGGCGGCCCAGATCATAACCAAACAGGCCGAGCGCGCCGCCCTGAAACGGTAGCGCTTCGCAGGCCGCAGGCGTCACGCCCAGCGCATCACACTGTTGCTGCACCAGCAGCAGGGGATCCGCGGCCGATTCGGACGTGCCGGTTGCATCGCTGATGGTCGTGATCGGCCCGCGGGTCACCAGGGTGGCGCGGGGATCGGCCGTCAGAATATCGAAGCGGTTGTCGCTGTGGCTGGCCTGCGCGGAGGAGAGCAGCATCGCCCACGGCAGATGGGCAAGGGTGGCAAAACGCTGTGTCAGCGCATCCGGGGTATAATCAAGCGTGAGGGTTTCAACAATCATCGGGCAGACAAATCAGCAGGCAAAGAGGCGGTCAGACTGACATATTTTTTCCCGACTGGCACCTGTTAGTTCCGCATGGGATACTGTCGGCCCCAACGCAGGAGTAGAACATGTTTATTGGATTACCGGCTCTCTCACATGAGCAGCAACAGCAGGCCGTCGAACGTATTCAGGAGTTAATGACGGGTGGTTTATCGAGCGGTGAAGCGATCGCCCAGGTGGCGCAGGAAATCCGTCAGAATCACAAGGGCGAACAGATTCGGGCGTTATTCGACGACGAAGATGAAGAAAACGAAGAGGAATAACACCCGACGTCTTTAGCGTGCAGCGATGATTTTAATTTCGATCTTGTACTTTGGATTCAGCAGCCCGGCCTGAACCGTACAGCGCACTGGCGCATTGCCCGGTGAGACCCAGGCGTCCCAGGCCCGGTTCATGGCGGGGAAATCAGCCTTATCCACCAGAAAGAGCGTGGCATCAAGGATCTTACTTTTATCGCTGCCGAGCCGGGTCAGAATGGCATCAATCACCGCCAGCGCGTTAGCGGTCTGCGCTTCTGCGTCAGCCTCCAGGTTTTCAGGCACGCTGGTGTAATAGATGGTGTCGTTATGAATAACAGCTTCGGACATGCGATGTTCCGGGTCAATGCGGGTAATACTCATCGGTTTCTCCCTGGTTAAGTGCGCATTAGCCTGGCACACTCCCGACACTGCTGTCACCCCTTACGGCCCTCTCGCCTTACAGGCAGCGCTCAACAATCGCCTGTCTGTCTGCCATCACATCCGGGGACATCCGGAAGGTCGTGAAATATTTCACCTCCGCCCCTTTTCTGTGGGGTGAGACATCCGCAAAAATAGAATCTTCCCAGGTGAAGACGCTGATCTCGCTGCCGGCGGGCTGGGTGTGAGTGGTGTTATCTCGGGCAATAACGCGGGTGGTGGACCATCCACGATAAATACAGTCGCTGAGCTGAGGGACGGTACGGGTGCTTTGACCCTGAAAAACGGGTGGCTGCAGACGAGCCTGATCAGGCGTGGGAGCCTGGCAGCCACAAAGCAGCAGCACGCCAGCCAGAGAGCCGATGCGGTAATAGTTCATAACATGCCTCCGCCTGAGTCAGGCAGTCGGGTTAAGGCCATCTGCATAACACCGCCTGAACGGCAATGTTAAACCAGTCTCAGCACGTCAGCCTGCGGGTGCCACATCCCAACGGCAAGCTGATTTAATCATTATAATCCGGGCGGTTATTTCCTCGCTCCGTTCCTCTGCATTTGATAACTGCATCACACTGTCGGTCTGGCAGGATTGAATGAGGTGTCAAAGGTTACTTGCCAGCCCATGACGTTAACAGGCGGGCAAAGGCACGGAATTGAGGGCGCTGATGGCTTAGAAATGGTATAAATCCGCCAAAGTTAACGCCACAGGATGAGGATGAGAACATGGCGAATACGCAGTATCTGTTTTGGGTGATGGCTGGCGCACTGACGCTGCTGTTTATTGTTATTGCGGCGTTTGTGGGGTTATCCAAAGGCAGTAAGCAGGGCGTGATTACGTTTGCGGTGCTGTTCGTCATTATGCTGGCGGGCGCGCTTTACATACACCACTAGCACTGAGCAATCAGATCATTTTCAGACTGTTACAGCAATTTCACGCCTTGCTCACATTTCAGGCGGAAAATGTGCGGCCTCAGTTGCCGGTTAACTATGCTCAGTTGAAATAGCAGCACTGCTATTTATCACCGGAGGTAATTATGTCTGAACGTCCTGATTATGATGAACCGCTGCCAGATGATGCTGAGATCTATCCGGAAGATGAAGAAGAGGATGAGGAAGACGATCCGTCAGAAAAGGATGTTTAACCGTCTGAAAGGGATATCTGTCGAAGTGCCTTTCTTCTGATTCAGGCTTACACCGCAAAACCGCCAGTCGTGCAGTTTTGCGGTTTCTCACTTCTGTAGCCTGCACTGATTCGCCTCTTTCTTCGCTGTTTCATCTCTGCGCCTGCCGATCAATTTGTTCTTCAGGTTTACTACTGAGTCTATTTCCTGAGGCAGGTAATCCATTTTAATTATCGCGAAAACCGTTATTTGAAATATAAATCCTACAAGTGATATTTATTAAATTAACATCGATAAAAATTATAGACTCGTTATTCAATCCTGTTTTGATTAACCGCATTTTGTCATCTTGCTGACGCAAAGCTGAGAGGAATAGTATTCCTGCCGCACATTAGCTTATTAAGCAGGGATAAAATGAAACAACTAAAAATGTTAAGTCTGGTTATAGCAATTTCGTCTGTCAGCGCAGCAGGCGCCGCAGAGCCACACTGGACGTATGAAGGCAAAGCCGGTCCAGCGCACTGGAGTGAACTGACCAGCGACTTCCACATGTGTCACGAAGGCAAGTCACAGTCGCCCATTAATATTACAAATCCGATCGAGGGACATTTACAGCCGCTTGATCTGGCTTATCACACATCCGCTGAAAAGGTTATTAATAATGGTCACACCATTCAGGTAACCGTTGATGAGGAAGATGACTTTGTGCTGGATGGTGAAAAATTCACACTGCGTCAGTATCATTTTCATACGCCGAGTGAAAACCAGATTAACGGAGAAACGTTTCCGCTTGAAGCCCACTTTGTTCACAGCAAAGAGGATGGCGATCTGGCCGTGGTTGCGGTGATGTTTAAGGTTGGTAAAGAGAATCCGGCACTGGTGCCATTAATTGACGCAATGCCGAAACAGCAAAACAAACAGGTAAACATTAACCGGCAGGTAGATTTACGCGCACTCTTTCCGGCAGACCTGCACTACTATCGTTTCAGTGGTTCCCTCACGACGCCACCCTGCAGCGAAGGTATTCGCTGGCTGGTGCTGAAAGATCCGGTTACGCTCTCTCAGGCGCAGCTCGACGCGTTTAAGCAGGCGCTGAAAACCACCAATAACCGTCCGCTGCAGCATCTTAATGGCCGGATGATTGTTCAGTAATAACGGCTTTTAGCGCTTCTTAAACCTGCGCAAATGACTGATATGTCCTCAGGCATACCGGCAACGCGACGGGTTCTTTTCAGGCGGCTTCGGGCCGCCTTTTCTGTGTCTGTCAGCTGTAAATTCGGGTGGCTTAAGACGGCATTGCTATCGGCATGAAAATCATAAGTGGTTGATATTTTTCGATTTTGCTTTGTTAATCCAATACTGACATAATTACAGTGTTTTTGCCGTTCTTAGTGAGGGTATGTGGCAGACGATTTTGCAGTGGATGGCGCTCTGGCGCTGGCGATCGCAGGCTTTAAGCCGCGTGAAGCACAACGTGAGATGGCGCAGGCGGTATCTGAAGCCGTAAAACAGCAGGGTGAACTGGTGGTCGAAGCCGGCACCGGCACCGGTAAAACCTATGCTTACCTGGCACCCGCTTTGCGGGCCGGTAAAAAAGTGATTGTCTCCACTGGATCCAAAGCGCTGCAGGATCAGCTCTATGCCCGCGATCTGCCCACGATGATCAAGGCGCTAAAGTTCAAAGGCAAAACTGCCTTACTGAAAGGACGTTCCAACTATCTCTGTCTGGAACGCATGGAACAGCAATCTATGGCAGGCGGCGATCTCACTGTACAGGCTCTGACTGACCTGGTGACGCTGCGCAGCTGGTCATCACAGACGGAAGATGGCGACATCAGCAGCTGTGCGGGCGTCACCGAAGACAGCCCGGTCTGGCCGCTGGTGACCAGCACCAACGATAACTGCCTTGGCACCGATTGCCCGCGCTATAAAGAGTGCTTTGTGGTTAAAGCGCGTAAGCGCGCTATGGACGCCGATGTGGTCGTGGTTAACCACCACCTGTTTCTTGCCGACCTGGTGGTGAAAGAGGGCGGCTTCGGTGAACTGATTCCCGAAGCGGATGTGATGATATTCGACGAAGCCCATCAGTTGCCTGACATCGCTAGTCAGTATTTTGGTCAGCAGCTCTCCAGCCGTCAGTTACTCGATCTCGCCAAAGATATTATTACCGCCTACCGCACCGAGGTGCGTGATGCTCAGCAGCTGCAGAAATCCGCTGACCGCCTGGCGCAGTGCGCGCAGGATTTCCGCCTGGCATTAGGCGATCCCGGCTATCGCGGAAATCTGCGCGAACTGCTCAGCGATAATCAGATACTGCGTATGTTCACCCTGCTGGATGATGCGCTGGAGCTCTGTTACGACGTCATCAAACTTTCTCTGGGGCGTTCAGCCCTGCTGGATGCCGCCTTTGAGCGGGCCGCGCTCTATCGTGGCCGGTTAAAACGGCTGCGGGCGATCAACGAGCCGGGCTACAGCTACTGGTATGAATGCACCTCGCGTCACTTTATCCTGGCGCTGACGCCGCTCTCGGTAGCGGAACGTTTTCGTGAGGTAATGGATAACCGCAAGGCGGCGTGGATTTTCACCTCGGCGACACTGGCGGTAGATGAGAAAATGGCCCACTTCGCCGAACGACTGGGTGTGAATGCGGCAAAGAGCCTGATTCTGAACAGCCCGTTCGACTTTGCGAAGCAGGCTTTGCTTTGTGTGCCACGCAATCTTCCGGAACCTAACCGTCCCGGTGGCGCTCGCCAGCTGGCCGCGATGATGAAACCGCTGATCGATGCCAATAAAGGCCGCTGTTTCTTCCTCTGTACTTCGCATCTGATGATGCGAGAGCTGGCCGCAGAGTTTCGCGCCTCGATGACACTGCCGGTGCTGGTACAGGGTGAAACCAGCAAAGGTCAGTTACTGAAGCAGTTCATTGAGAAGGGCAATGCTCTGCTGGTGGCGACCAGCAGCTTCTGGGAAGGGGTGGACGTGCGCGGTGATGCGCTGTCGCTGGTGATCATCGACAAACTGCCCTTTACCTCACCGGAAGATCCGCTGCTGAAAGCCCGAATGGAAGATTGCCGGATTCGCGGCGGCGATCCCTTTGCCGATGTGCAGTTGCCGGATGCGGTGATCACCCTGAAGCAGGGTGTAGGCCGTCTGATTCGTGATACGGACGATCGTGGTGTGCTGGTCATTTGCGATCAGCGTCTGGTCTCACGACCTTATGGCGCGCTGTTTCTCAACAGCCTGCCGCCGACGCCGCGCACCAGGGACATTGCCCGTGCCATCGCCTTTATCCGCCAGCAACCCGAACCAGACGCATAATTTTATGCTAAGATGCGCGCCGTTTTCTTTCTTCTGAGGTAGTCATGTCAGCCCGAATTTTAGCGCTGGATACGGCGACAGAAGCCTGTTCAGCCGCCTTGCTGAATCAGCAACAGATTGATGCCCGATTCGAGATTGCTCCGCGCGATCATACGCAGCGTATTCTGCCGCTGGTCGAGGAGCTGCTGCTGGCGCAGCAGCTGGAGCTGACCGAGCTGGATGCGCTCGCCTTTGGCCGGGGTCCTGGCAGTTTTACCGGCGTGCGGATCGGTATTGGTATTGCGCAGGGACTGGCACTGGGCGCATCACTGCCGATGATCGCCGTTTCCACTCTGGCGACGCTGGCGGAAGGGGCCTGGCGTCTGCATGGGGCAACCCGGGTGTTAACCGCTATCGATGCGCGGATGGGTGAGGTTTACTGGGCCGAATATCAGCGTGATGAGCAGGGTGCCTGGCAGGGTGAGGCCAGTGAAAGCGTGCTGTCACCCGAGGCAGCACTCGCCCGGATGCAGGCGCTTTCTGGCGACTGGATGACCGCCGGCACCGGCTGGCAGGCCTATCCAGCCTTGCAGCAGGGACACGATCTGACCCTGAACGCCAGCGACGTTACACTGCCCACCGCTCAGGATATGCTGCCACTGGCGAGTCTGGCGCTGGCGCAGGGCAATACGCTGCTGCCGGAGACGGCGGAGCCGACCTATCTGCGGAATGAAGTTGCCTGGAAAAAATTACCTGGCCGGTAAAATCCACGCAACTTATTGTTATACGTCCAGTCTAAGTCTTTACCTAACGGGAGAACGTCTATGTCGTCAATGTGTGGTAAAGGGCTTTCAGGTCTTCTGCTGACCTGTGTGCTGGCGTTAACCGGCTGTGTTTCCATTCCTGACACGCTGCAGGGCAGCTCACCTCAGCCGCAGCAGGATCTGTTGCGGGTGATGAGCGATCCCTCGCTCTTTGTCGGGCAGGAATCGCGCTTTGGCGGCAAGGTGGTGAATGTCACTAACCTGAACGGCAAAACCCGGCTTGAGATTGCGGCACAGCCGCTGGATGAGAGCGCCAGACCGCGTCTGGGTGCGGCCTCGGTTGGCCGGATTTATGCTGACATTCACGGTTTTGTTGATCCGGTGGATGTCAGAAACCAGTACGTTACCGTACTGGGTACGCTGAAGGGCACGGAGCAGGGTAAAATTGGTGAGGCCGATTACAAATTTGCGGTCATCGATGTGCGCGGTTATCAGCGCTGGCGGATTGCCCAGCAGGTAACAGCACCGCCACAGCCGATGGATCCCTGGATCTGGTATGGTCCGACCCGTCATCGCGGCGGATACTGGGGACCTAATCCCTACTGGGGAATGGTCAACACCGGACCCTCAGAGGTGCAGACCATCCTGACCGAATAAGTGTAAACATGATTTATCCAGCCCGGTCGCGGTGCTCGCTACCGGGCTTTTTATTGGCCTGTTTTCCCGGCACGAAATTTAGTGATGCACTTCGCAACCTCAACATGCCGAAACAGGCAAACTGGTACAATCAGTTAAAATATTGTTAACAAACCAGATTGGCTGAGGCAGCGATGGAAATACAACATAATTATCGGGGTGGATCCTTGAATAAGGTTTGGCTGAAACGCTACCCGGCAGATGTGCCTGCCGAAATAAGTGCAGATCGTTACACCTCGCTGGTGGATCTGTTTGAGCAGGCCGCAAAACGCTACGCCGATCAACCCGCGTTCCTGAACATGGGTCAGAAGATGAGTTATCGTCAGCTGGAAGAGAAGAGCCGTGCCTTTGCTGCTTATCTCCAGCACCAGCTGGGCCTGAAAGCAGGTGACCGGGTGGCGCTGATGATGCCTAACTTACTGCAGTATCCGGTGGCCCTGTTTGGTGTGCTGCGTGCCGGTATGGTGGTGGTCAACGTGAATCCGCTCTACACGCCGCGTGAGCTGAAGCATCAGCTCAATGACAGTGGAGCCAGCGCCGTCGTGATCGTCTCAAATTTTGCGCATACGCTGGAAAAAGTGGTGGTGGAAACCGCTGTGCGGCATGTCATCCTGACCCGGATGGGCGATCAGCTGGCACCGATAAAAGCCACACTGGTTAACTTTATCGTTAAGTATGTGAAGAAGCTGGTGCCGAAATACCATTTGCCGGGCGCCATTTCGTTTCGCCAGGTACTGGAAGTGGGTGCCACGCTCAATTATCAGCGACCGACGGTCTCGAATGACGATCTCGCCTTCCTGCAATACACCGGTGGCACCACCGGCGTGGCGAAAGGGGCGATGCTGACCCATCGCAACATGCAGGCGAACCTGGAGCAGACGCGCGCGACCTATGGCAAAGTGCTGCGTGACGGAAAAGAATTTGTGGTCACCGCGCTGCCGCTTTATCACATCTTCGCTTTAACCGTGAATGGCCTGCTCTTCCTGGAGCTTGGCGGCCAGAATCTGCTGATCACCAATCCCCGCGATATTCCCGGCTTCGTTAAGGAGCTGGGTAAAGTGCCGTTTACAGCGATTACCGGCGTGAACACGCTGTTTAACGCGCTGCTCAACGATGAGCAGTTCAATAAACTCGATTTTTCAACGCTGCGTCTCTCTGCGGGTGGCGGAATGGCGGTGCAGAAAGTGGTAGCTGAGCGCTGGGAAAAGCTTACCGGACACTATCTGCTGGAAGGCTACGGCCTGACCGAATGTTCGCCGCTGGTATCCGTCAATCCGTATGACATCAACTGTCACACGGGCAGTATCGGCCTGCCGGTTCCTTCAACCGACGTACGCATTCTGGATGATGCCGGAAACGAAGTGCCGCCGGGGGAACCGGGCGAACTCTGTATCAGCGGCCCGCAGGTGATGCTGGGCTACTGGCAGCATCCGCAAGCGACAGCGGAAGTGCTGAAAAATGGCTGGCTCCACAGCGGTGATATTGTTACCGTTGACGAGGAAGGGTTTATTCGCATCGTAGACCGCAAAAAAGATATGATTCTGGTCTCAGGCTTTAATGTCTATCCGAATGAGATCGAAGATGTGCTGATGCAGCACCCGAAAGTGCGAGAAGCCGCGGCAATTGGCGTACCCAGCGATCTGTCAGGTGAAGCAGTAAAAGTCTGCATCGTGAAAAAAGAGGCGTCGCTGACCAAAGAAGAGGTGCTCGATCACTGTCGACGCCAGCTGACCGGTTACAAGGTGCCAAAAATCATTGAGTTCCGTGATGAGCTACCGAAAACCAATGTGGGCAAGATCCTGCGGCGTGAGCTGCGCGACGAGGCGAAGCCCGGCGCGAACTGAATCTGTATAAGAATTGAGGTTGAACGCCGGCATGTCCGGCGTTTTTATTGTGTTTAACATGGAGCGCCGCGCGTTGTTGGCTGCGGTGGAAATCAGACGTGAACTATTCCCTTATTGACCAGGATGAACAACTGGCTGACGTGTGCCAGAAAGCCCGCCAGCATGCAGCGGTAGCACTGGACACCGAATTCGTCCGCACCCGCACCTACTACCCTCAGCTTGGCCTGATCCAGCTGTTCGACGATCACCAGCTGGTGCTGATTGACCCGCTGAATATCCGTGACTGGTCACCCTTTATTGCCCTGCTGACCGACACCAGCGTGACTAAATTCCTGCATGCCGGGGGAGAAGATCTGGAAGTCTTTCTGCATCGTTTCGGCGTGCTGCCGACGCCGATGATCGACACCCAGATTCTGGCAGCCTTCTCCGGCCAGCCTCTCTCCTGGGGCTTTGCTTCCATGGTGGCGCATTTCACGCAGGTCGAGCTGGATAAAAGTGAATCACGTACCGACTGGCTGGCTCGCCCTCTGACCCAGCGTCAGTGCGAGTATGCGGCAGCGGACGTTCACTATCTGCTGCCGATTGCCCGTCAGCTGATGTTCAACACGGAAGAGGCCGGCAACATGGCGGCGGCACTCAGTGAGTGCGATAACCTGTGTCAGCGCCGTCTCGACAGTGTGGCACCGGATGAAGCCTGGCGGGATATCACCAACGCCTGGCAACTACGTCCGCGTCAGCTGGCGGCACTGCAACGGCTGGCGGCCTGGCGTCTGAAGCTGGCGCGTGAAAAGGATATGGCGGTTAATTTTGTGGTGCGCGAAGAGCATCTGTGGAAAGTGGCGCGCTTTATGCCTGGCTCTCTGGGTGAGCTGGATCATCTGGGGCTGTCAGGCCACGAAATCCGTTTCCATGGCAAAACGCTGGTGGCGCTGGTAGCTGAAGCAGAGGCGCTTGATGAGAATGAACTGCCGGCTCCGCTGGGCAATCTGATCGACCATCCGCACTACAAGCAGGTGTTTAAGGCAATGAAGGCGCTGGTACAGCAGGTGAGCGAGCAGAGCGGATTCAGTCAGGAGTTACTGGCGTCACGACGTCAGATTAATCAGGTGTTAAGCCTGCACTGGGGCCTGAAGCCACAGGGACGTCAGCCGGAGCTACTTACCGGATGGCGGGGCGAACTGCTGAAACCCGGCATTGAGGAGATTCTTGCGGGTTGTTAACCGGTTAAATTTCCCCTGCCACTGCGCAGGGGAAATTCAGGAAACGGTCAGCGTCATTTAGTCACTTCATCCGTTTCCGGCAGCGTGACGTTCAGCTCCAGAATCGAGATGTCATCACCTTTCTGATCGAGCTGTACCGTGACCATTTCCGGATCGATCTTCACATATCTGCAAATCACTTCCAGAATGTCGCGCTTAAGTTGCGGAAGATAGTGGGGCTCACTGTCGCCCCTTCTCCGTTCTGCCACGATAATCTGCAGCCGTTCCTTGGCTATGTTGGCAGTGTTCTTCTTCCGGGATAAAAAGAAATCAAGTAATGCCATGGTTTATCCCCCGAACAGGCGTTTCAGGAAACCCTTCTTCTCTTCTTCGATAAAGCGGAAGGGGCGTACTTCACCGAGTAACCGTTCAACGGTATCGGCATAGGCTTTGCCAGCATCAGATTCGCCGTCAAGAATCACCGGCTCGCCCTGGTTAGAGGCACGTAACACCGATTGATCTTCAGGGATCACGCCGACCAGAGGAATGCGCAGAATTTCCAGCACATCTTCCATGCTCAGCATATCGCCACGGTTTACCCGGCCAGGGTTATAACGGGTCAGCAGCAGATGCTCCTTCACCGGGTCCTGACTGTTTTCAGCGCGGCGGGATTTAGAGGAGATGATGCCGAGGATGCGGTCGGAGTCGCGGACAGAAGAGACTTCCGGGTTGGTGGTGATGATGGCTTCATCAGCAAAGTAGAGCGCCATCAGTGCGCCCGTTTCAATCCCTGCCGGTGAATCGCAGACGATGAAATCGAACTCCATTGCGGCTAAATCGTTCAGGACTTTCTCAACACCTTCACGGGTCAGCGCATCTTTATCGCGGGTCTGCGATGCAGGCAGAATGTAGAGCTGCTCAGTGCGTTTGTCGCGAATCAGCGCCTGGTTGAGCGTGGCATCGCCTTGGATAACGTTAACGAAGTCGTAGACCACACGGCGCTCACAGCCCATGATCAAATCCAGGTTACGCAGACCGATATCAAAGTCGATAACGACCGTCTTTTTGCCTTTCTGCGCTAAACCGGTGGCGATGGCCGCGCTTGACGTGGTCTTACCAACGCCCCCTTTACCGGATGTAACTACAATAATGCGTGCCATAAATGTTGATTTCCTTAACAAAAGAAAAGGGGCCTAATTAAGTGTCTGGATAGTCAGCGCGCCATCCTGCAGGCACAGGCGCGCGGCTTTACCAAAAAATTCTTGTGGGATCTGATCCATGATCCAGTACTCCCCGGCAATCGAGACCAGCTCGGCCGCCAGGTTAGTACAGAAAATCTGGCAGTTACGATCGCCGCTGGCACCTGCCAGGGCGCGACCGCGCATCATGCCGTAAATATGAATGTTGCCATCGGCGACCAGTTCGGCCCCGGCACTGACGCTGCTGGTGATAATTAAGTCGGCGTCACGCGCATAAATCTGCTGGCCTGAGCGCACCGGCGTATTCACGATGCGGGTTTTCGCTGCTGCCGTCTCGGTTACAACCGGCTGCGGTTCAGGAGTGGGGGCCGGCTGCGGTGCTTCGGCGCGCGGCCTGGCCTCTTTGCCTTCTGCCAGTACCGGCAGCCCTGCACGCACGATCATGCGTTTCAGTGCTTCATCTTTGCAGCCGCTTACGCCGACAATGCGCAAGCCGGTAGCAAGAATCGCCTGCTGCAGCTGTTTCCAGTTAACATCGGCACTCAATGTAGCGACGTTAAGCACCACCGGGGCGTTTTTCAGGAAATCGGGAGCCTGGTCAATCTTGTCCTGGAGTGCCTTGCGAATCACCGCAGGGTCATGGTGATGCAAATGAACGACAGACAGGGTGAAACTGCTACCTTTGAATTCGATTGGCGTTTGCGACATCTGTCCCGACTCAGTCCTGTTTTCACTACCGTTAACCTGACGATGATAAAATCATCGCTGAAGCGCTAACGGTGAATATTCGAAGTTCTGCAAGCATGTTATAGTTACAGCTATATTCAGACAAGCCTCAACGCCGGTTAATTCGAGTAAAAAATATGTTTTGTGTGATCTACAGAAGCCCGTTACGTGACCAGACTTATCTCTATGTTGAAAAAAAGGACGATTTCTCGCGCGTTCCGGAAGAATTGCTGAAAGGATTTGGCAAGCCGCAGCTGGCGATGGTGCTAAAGCTGGCGGGCCGCGACAGGCTGGCTAATGCGGATATCAATAAAGTTAAGCAGGGATTGAGCGAGCAGGGTTATTATTTACAGCTTCCACCGCCGATTGAAAGTCTGCTAAAAATTCATTTAGAGGCCGATAAAAAAGTTTAACTCGGATTCTTCTGTAAATATAAATCCTGTTGGTGCGATACTGCAGGGTTAATATTGCTCTGAAGCTGCGCAAAATTAACGGCGCAGCTTATCTGTTTCACCCCTGTTTAAATACCCAGTCCACATTTTCACACCTTATTTGTACGATTATTCAGCATGCCAGGGGCATCGTTTACGCTTTTTGACAAATTCCGCACCCCGGATGGTTAAAAGGATCTTATTATCACGCTCTGTTGCTGGCATTTCGATCAATGCATCAGCAAACATCAATCCGCCAGCCGCGCTGGCATTACACCTAACCTGAACAGGGGATGAGCATGTATCAGCATCATAACTGGCAAGGCGCTCTGTTAGATTTTCCGGTCAGCAAAGTGGTTTGCGTCGGCAGTAATTATGCAAAACACATTAAAGAGATGGGCAGTGCGACGCCAACCGAGCCGGTAATCTTTATCAAACCGGAAACGGCGCTGTGTGATTTGCGCCAGCCGCTCTCCATTCCCGACGCTTTTGGCGAAGTTCATCACGAAGTCGAACTGGCGGTGTTGATTGGTGCAACGCTGAAACAGGCGAGTGAAGAACACGTGGCTAAAGCGATTGCAGGCTATGGCGTGGCGCTGGATCTGACGCTGCGTGACCTGCAGTCCGGGCTGAAAAAAGCGGGCCAGCCATGGGAAAAATCAAAAGGCTTTGATAACGCCTGTCCCATCTCCGGTTTCATCCCGGTAGCCGAATTCAGTGATGATCCACAGAATGTCGAGCTAAAGCTGGTGGTAAACGGAGAAGTGCGTCAGCACGGCAACACCGCCGATATGATTCACAAAATTCTGCCGCTGATTGCCCATATGAGCCACTATTTTACGCTGCGTGCAGGCGATGTCATTCTGACCGGGACACCTGAGGGTGTGGGTCCAATGCGCTCGGGTGACAAGCTGGAAGTGTCGCTGGCGGGTCACGGCATCAGCACGCGCGTACTCTAAAAACTTGCATCACCGCAGCATAGGCTTTATAAGGTGCGTTTCAGGCACAACCCGGACAAATCATCATGACTGACACCCCTTTCTGGCAACAAAAACGCCTGGCACAAATGAGCGATGAGGAATGGGAATCCTTGTGTGATGGTTGTGGCCAGTGTTGCCTGAACAAGTTGCAGGACGCTGACACGGATGAGATTTACTTCACTAACGTCGCCTGCAATCAGCTCAATATTAAAACCTGCCAGTGCCGTAACTATGAGCGCCGCTTTGAATTAGAAGAGGATTGCATCAAGCTGACGCGTGAAAATCTGACCACCTTCAACTGGCTGCCGCGCACCTGCGCCTATCGGTTGCTGGGGGAGGGCAAAGGATTGCCAGTCTGGCATCCGCTGCGGGCCGGTTCGAAAACCGCGATGCATGCGCAGCGAATTTCGGTGCGTTATATTGCGGTGCGGGAGAGTGAAGTGCGGGACTGGGAAGATCATATTATTGATCGCCCCGATCGTAACGGCTAAACGCCACGGTATCATCTGAAACGTAAAAAGGCTGCCAGTGGCAGCCTTTTTCGATCTCAGCACGTTTCGTGTCAGCGACCAAAGAGATCGCGACGCTTAGGTTTGAAAGGCTGAGCAATCAGTACCAGCACGGCGACCAGCAGATAACCAGCAAACACCCCAATCATCCACTGCGGCATGCTGAGTGTCAGGAAAGTCCAGCTGCGTTCTGCACAGTCGCCGCTGGCCAGAAACACCGACGGCAGCCACTTATCAAGCGGTAACCCGCTGGGAAAACGGGCAGCAAAATCACAGGTCGTAAACGGGTTTGGATGCAACTGAATCATCGTATGTTCATAAGAGAGACGCAGGCCCTCCCAGGCACTGTAGATCCATAATGCCAGAGCGCCCAGACGCAGCGGTGATTTCGGCGCAATCACACCGACCAGACCCGCGCCCAGCACACCAAACAGCGCATTACGTTCATAAATACACATCACGCAGGGCTTTAATCCCATCACGTGCTGAAAGAAGAGTGCCGTCAATTCCAGTGCAAGCGCCGTCAGTGCCAGTAATAACCAGGCTCCCCGACCACGAGAACATTGATTCAGATATCGCAACATATTGCATTCCCTGTAAACGTTAATGCCACGCAGTGTAAACCAAAAGCGCGGGCAAACCAGCCAGGGACAGGGAAAAATCGTGTGCAAACATGACCTGATTCTGATCCAGAGCAGGTTACAGGAGGATAAGCGGAGGTCTTCCAGCTGATGCCTGCTCAGTTAACAGCGCCAGGATGTCGACGTTGAGAAAAACCCGGCTGCAATTGGCAGAAAGCGAAACGGCAAGTGCAGGCCATCCGGAACCCGCATACTGTGCTTTCAGGATGATTTTCTGCTGCTTTTGAGACTGAATGTTCCGGCGCAGAAAAGCGTGCATCCGGCCATCGTCTTATAACAGCAGCGTTCGCCGTCAGCCAGTCTGAAATATGCGCCCGCGCCCGGTTTTAATGGTTACGCAGGCTATATCCGCTATAGGGCGTCTGGTATGATGAGTCCCCATCATGATTAGAAAAGCAACGAGAACACATTGCTATGGTTATAAAGGCTCAGAGTCCAGCGGGATTTGCTGAAGAGTATATTATTGAAAGCATCTGGAACAGTCGCTTTCCGCCCGGATCGATTCTTCCTGCTGAGCGTGAGCTTTCTGAATTGATTGGGGTAACGCGCACCACATTGCGTGAAGTGCTGCAGCGTCTGGCACGTGACGGCTGGCTGACGATTCAGCACGGCAAACCGACGCGCGTGAACGATTTCTGGGAGACCTCCGGCCTTAATATTCTGGAAACGCTCGCCCGCCTCGATCACGACAGTGTGCCGGTGCTGATTGACAACCTGCTGTCAGTCCGCAGCAACATTTCATCGATTTTTATCAGCCGTGCGCTGCGCCATCATCCGGACAAAGCGCGTGAAGTGCTGGAAACGGTAAGTGCCGCGGCCGATCAGGCGGATGCTTATACCGAGCTCGACTACCGGGTGTTTCGCGGTCTGGCATTTGCATCAGGCAATCCGATTTACGGTCTGATTCTCAACGGCCTGAAAGGCCTCTATACCCGAGTGGGTCGTCACTACTTTTCCAGTGCGGAAGCGCGCCAGGTTGCGCGGGATTTCTATCTGACTCTTCTGGCCTTGTGCGACAAAGAGCCAGGACAGGATGAGATTGTAGAGGTGGTGCGCAACTATGGCCGCCGCAGCGGCGAAATCTGGCACAGCATGCAGAAGAACCTGCCAGACGACCTCGGCAATAAACGATAAAAAAAACCGGACATCGCGTCCGGTTTTTTGTTTTTAGCCCATCAGAGCGATGAACCGCGTGGCGGATTACGATCCAGCAATTCGACGCTGCCATCTTCGTTCTGCTGTTCCAGGATCACATCAAATCCCCACAGACGATGTACATGCTTCAGCACCTCGCGACGACTCTTATCGAGCGGCGTACGGCTCTGTGGCACATAGCGCAGAGTCAGTGAACGATCGCCACGCAGATCGACGTTGTAGACCTGAATATTAGGCTCAAGATTACTCAGGTTGTACTGTGCAGAGAGCTGCTGCCGAATGGCGCGATAGCCTGCCTCATCGTGGATAGCGGCGATCTCCAGATAGTTGTTGCGGTCATCATCCAGTACGGTGAAGAGACGGAAATCACGCATCACTTTCGGCGACAGGAACTGGCTGATAAAACTTTCATCCTTAAACTCACGCATCGCAAAATGCAGCGTTTCCAGCCAGTCGGAGCCGGCGATATCCGGGAACCAATAGCGATCTTCTTCAGTCGGTGACTGACAGATCCGCTTGATATCCTGCATCATCGCAAACCCTAACGCATAAGGGTTTATGCCGTTGTACCACTGACTGTTATAGGGCGGCTGATAGACGACGTTGGTGTGACTGTGCAGGAACTCCATCATAAAACGTTCCGACACTTTGCCTTCATCGTACAGGTGATTAAGGATGGTGTAGTGCCAGAACGTCGCCCAGCCTTCGTTCATGACTTGCGTCTGCTTCTGCGGATAGAAATACTGGCTCACCTTGCGCACAATGCGCAGGATCTCACGCTGCCAGGACTCCAGCAGCGGGGCATTTTTTTCCATAAAATAGAGCAGGTTTTCCTGCGGCTCAGAAGGGTAGCGTGCCGCTTCAAAAGCCACTGTCTCTTTCTCACGCCGTGGCAGCGTTCGCCATAGCGTATTCACCTGGCTCTGCAGATACTCTTCACGGCTTTTCTGCCGCGCCTTCTCCTCCTGAAGGGAGATTTTCTGCGGGCGTTTATAGCGATCGACGCCATAATTCATCAGGGCATGGCAGGAGTCGAGCAGTCGCTCGACCTCTTCGACGCCATAACGCTCTTCGCAGTCACTGATATAGTTTTTGGCGAACAGCAGGTAATCGACAATCGAGCCAGCATCGGTCCAGCTGCGGAACAGATAGTTATTTTTGAAGAAGGAGTTATGACCATAGCAGGCATGTGCCATCACCAGCGCCTGCATGGTCATGGTGTTCTCTTCCATCAGATAGGCGATGCAGGGGTTGGAGTTGATAACGATTTCATAGGCCAGACCCTGCTGACCATGCTTATAGCGCTGCTCGGTCTCGATAAACTTTTTACCGAATGACCAGTGTGAATAGTTAATGGGCATGCCAACGCTGGAATAGGCATCCATCATCTGTTCTGAGGTAATCACTTCAATCTGGTGCGGGTAGGTATCAAGCCGGTAGAGTTTAGCAACCCGGTCTATCTCTGCTAAATAGACATCAAGCAGTTCGAATGTCCAGTCTGGTCCGTCATTGAGTCGTTTGCTGTCTCTGATGGCTTCGTCAAAGATTGTCGTCATAGCGCACCTCTTTTTTGCAAACCGGCTGACCCGAAAGACAACCCGTTCTGGTTATTTAAGGCTTCATCCTGAAAAAGGGAACCCGAAAAAAACTGAGCGAACACAACAATGATAGCCCACTGTCGCTTATCCGAAATGCGAACTCAAACGAATTCTTTGGCACAAAATCATTAAGAGAGGTGCGGCAGAGAATTTAATAGCCTTTAATTCGAACGTTATTTCAAAGCGCGGAATATCATCCTATTTATAAGCAGAATGTATGGGGTTGAATGATTCTCCTGCCATGCGCAGATTTAACTGCTTTCGTTGTCATTTATTTCTGTGTTTATGGATTAAGGCGCATAAAGCGCTGAAATTGGCCGTGCGACAAGATTTTAGTTACCTGAAAAGTGAAAAAGATGTGAAATAGATGCTGAATTTATGGGGTGGTGTCCGCTGTGTAAATCCGCTGACTATCATCTGCTGAACAGTGAATTATGCTTTTATATGCCGGGTGGGGGAGCTATGCACGTAGTCATTCTTGGAAGTGGTGTGGTTGGCGTGGCAAGCGCCTGGTATCTGGCGCATGCCGGACATCAGGTTACCGTCATCGATCGTCAGCCCGCTGCCGCGATGGAGACCAGCGCAGGCAATGCGGGTCAAATCTCACCGGGGTATGCCGCACCCTGGGCGGCGCCTGGCGTGCCGCTGAAAGCGGTGAAGTGGATGTTCCAGCGCCACGCGCCGCTGGCTATCCGGCTTGATGGCAGCAGTTTCCAGCTGGAGTGGATGTGGCACATGCTGCGCAACTGCGACATCAACCACTATCAGCAGAACAAAAGCCGCATGGTGCGGATTGCCGAATACAGTCGTGACTGTCTGAAAGCGTTGCGCGCTGAGACCGGCATCGCCTATGAGGGTCGTCAGGGCGGCACATTGCAGCTTTTCCGCACGCAGCAGCAGTTCGACAGCGCCAGTAAAGATATTGCGGTACTGCGCGACGCGGGCGTGCCCTATGAGCTGCTGGAGGCGCATGAGCTGTCTCGCGTGGAACCAGCGCTGGCGGCAACCCAGCATAAACTCACTGGCGGACTGCGCCTGCCTAACGATGAAACCGGTGACTGCCAGCTCTTTACGCAGCGGCTGGCAAAAATGGCCGAAGAGGCGGGCGTGGTTTTCCGCTTTAACACCCCGGTCGATCACCTGCTGCGCGATGGCAATCGCATTTATGGTGTGAAGTGCGGCGAGGAAATCATCAAGGCAGACAGCTATGTAGTGGCCTTTGGTTCCTACTCGACCGCACTGCTGAAAAACGTCATTGATATTCCGGTCTATCCGCTGAAAGGCTACTCACTCACTATTCCGATTAAAAATCCTGAGGCTGCCCCGGTTTCGACGATTCTGGATGAGACCTACAAAGTGGCGGTGACCCGGTTTGACGATCGTATCCGCGTCGGCGGGATGGCGGAAATTGTTGGTTTTAACACCAGACTCACCGAAGCGCGGCGGGAAACGCTGGAGATGGTGGTCAGTGATCTCTATCCTGAAGGCGGTCATCTCGCGCAGGCGAGTTTCTGGACCGGTCTGCGTCCGATGACGCCGGACGGTACGCCGATTGTCGGTGCCACGCCACTCTCAAATCTTTATCTTAATACCGGTCACGGTACGCTGGGCTGGACGATGGCGTGTGGTTCTGGTCAGTTGCTGGCCGATCTCATCTCCGGTAAAAAGCCAGCCATTGCGGCGGATGACTTAGCGGTGTTCCGCTACTTACCCGGTTTCGCGGCGACCTCATCGCCGCTGCGTAACGCCAACGCAACTCGTTAAGTATTCAGGGAGAGAAAGGATGTCACGTCCGATTGTCGCTACCATTAACCAGCAGGCGCTTCGTCATAACCTGACTGTTGTTCGCCAGGCGGCACCCGCATCCCGCGTCTGGTCAGTGGTGAAAGCCAATGCTTATGGCCATGGCATTGATCGCGTACGCGAAGCGTTATCTGCCACCGACGGCTTTGCGCTGCTTAATATGGAAGAAGCCATTCTGCTGCGCGAGCAGGGCTGGAAAAAACCGATTCTGCTGCTGGAGGGCTTTTTCCAGCCAGAGGATCTGCAGCTGATTGACCGCTATCGCCTGACGACCAGCGTACACAGTAACTGGCAAATCAAAGCGATGGCCAGTGCCAGCCTCTCTGCGCCGGTTGATATCTATCTCAAAATGAACAGCGGCATGAACCGGCTGGGCTTTCGCCCGGAGCAGGTTTCTGGCGCCTGGCAGAAATTGCGGGCGCTGAGCAATGTCGGTGAGATGACGCTGATGGCCCATTTTGCCGATGCCGAAAATCCGCAGGGCCTGATTGCACCGCTGCAGCGTGTTGAGCAGGCGGCAGAGGGGCTGAACTGCCCACGGTCGCTTTCGAATTCCGCCTGCACCTTATGGCATCCTGAAGCGCATTTTGACTGGGTCCGGCCCGGTATTATTCTGTACGGCGCGTCGCCCAGCGGTGACTGGCAGGACATTGCCGGCAGCGGCCTGAAGCCAGTGATGACCCTGAGCAGTGAGATTATTGCGGTTCAGCAGTTACAGGCGGGCGATGGCGTCGGTTACGGCTACCGTTATCACGCCAGCACAGCGCAGCGGATTGGCGTCGTAGCCTGTGGGTACGCCGATGGCTATCCGCGCCATGCCCCGACCGGCACGCCGGTCTGCGTCGATGGCGTGATGACACAGGTGGTTGGCGCGGTTTCAATGGATATGATTACGGTGGATTTAACCCCCTGTCCGCAGGCGGGCATCGGCTCATCTGTTGAGCTGTGGGGGGAGCAGGTGAAAATCGATCAGGTGGCAAAAGCGGCCGGAACGGTAGGGTACGAGCTGATGTGCGCGCTGGCACCCCGCGTCCCGGTCACGGTTATTTAAGCGCGGTCAGGCTACCGCGCATCTTTCTGCTGCAGCGCCAGGCGATAAAGGCCAGCGCTGCACCCAGCAGCATCATCAGACTCAGCGACAGCTTCTCCGCCACCGGCAGCGCGACGATCACCAGGCTGCCTGCCGCACCACCGGCCATCTGAATAAAGCCCTGCAGGGCGGACGCCACGCCCGCCTGTTGCTGATAGGGCTCCAGCGCATAGCTGGTGGCCGGCCCCACCGTAAAGGCCAGTCCTGCCACCGACACGGCGACCGGGAACATGTAGAGCGCCCAGTGCGTCTGCATCTCTGCCGGGAAAATCTGCATCCCTGCCATCAGCAGCACCGCGCCCAGCAGCATGGTGAAAAATCCCATCGCCAGACAGAATGGTCGACCCGCTTTACGAATCGCTTTATTCACGAACATGCTGACAAACATGATCCAGAAACCGTTAGCGCCAAACGCAAAGGAGAACTGGATCGGCGTCAGCCCGCCTTCGGTCATTAACACCTGCGGTGCCAGCGACACATAGGTCAGCACCATACCCAGCGCACCGGCATTGGCAAAGGCGAAGGCCAGGAAGCGCGGCTGACGCAGGATTTCAGCGTACTGCTTAATCGGCAAGCCTTTCACCCGCAGCGTATTCGCCGGACGTGTTTCCGGCAGCCAGATAATCACCAGCAGCGTAATCAGCACGCCATAGGCGCAGAGGAACCAGAAGGGGGCGCGCCAGTCGAAGGCGCTGGCCAGCAGTCCGCCCAGCAGCGGGGCCAGGGCTGGAACGATATTTAACGCACCGTTCAGGAAGCCATAGGCGCGGGCGGCATCATCACCGCTGAGTCGGTCACGCACGCCGCTAAAGGCAACTACCGCGCTGCAGCAGACGCCACAGCCCTGCACCAGACGGGCCACGACAAACAGCGGGAATGAGGTCGCGGTAGCGGCGATGGCGCTGCCGGTGATGTAGAGCCCCAGCCCCAGCAGGGCAATCGGCTTACGGCCATAGTTGTCCACCAGCGGACCGGTCACCAGTTGTCCCAGTCCCATCACCAGCAGAAACAGGGGAATGGTGGTCTGTACCAGTGAGACCGGCGTATCCAGCCCTTCTGCGATTTGCGGCAGCGTGGGCAAATAGAGATCGATGCCTAAAGGTGCCAGCAGCACCAGGCTTAATAACAGCAGAGTAAATTTTTGCATAACAACCAGAGGGTAAACGTTCTGTTAAAAAACGAGCGCAGAGGGTAATGATTCAGAGGCAAAAAAGATAGAGGAAGTCGTGCGGAAAGTGCGATGCCTGCTGTAAACAGGCATCGCAGGGTCTTTCTTAGTAAGCACCGTCGCGGCGTAGCACCACGCCTGCGGTTTTGAACAGGATCGCGATATCGGTCCAGAGCGCCCAGTTTTTAACATACCAGGAGTCAAAATAGACGCGGGTATCATAGTCGATATCGTTACGTCCGCTGACCTGCCAGAGGCCGGTCATGCCTGGCTTGGCCATCAGGTAGTAGTCGACGTCACCGGCATAACGCTCCAGTTCAGCTTCGATGACCGGACGCGGGCCGACCAGACTCATCTCACCACGAATCACGTTCCACAGCTGCGGCAATTCGTCGAGGCTGGTTTTACGCAGGAAGCTGCCAATCCGGGTCACGCGCGGGTCATTCTTCAGTTTGAAATCTTTGTCCCACTCCATCCGGGCCTCTTCACTGGTCGCCAGCAATTTCTCCAGCACCTCTTTGGAATTGGTCACCATGGAACGGAATTTCAGACATTTGAATTTTTTGCCATTCTGGCCCACACGCTCGTGACCATAAATTGCATTCCCGCCGTCACGCTTCACCATATAGCAGAGCAGGGCGAAGATTGGGCCAAGGAACAGCAGCAGCATCGACGCGACGACAATATCAAAGGCACGCTTCATGAAACGGGAAGAGTGTTTCGCCAGGTTATTACTGACGCGCAGGATCATCACTTCATGACTGAAGATGAAAGACATGTCCGTGCCGTAAAGTGGCACGCCGCGCAGCGTCGGGATCACCGAAACTGACCGGCAGTTCATCTTCGACAGGAACTTCAGCCAGCGATCGCGCATCGGCTGCTGCTCATATTCCATAGCAACAATAAACTGCACGTTGTCACGGTCAATGGTCTGCCAGTTAATATCTTTCCAGGTGATCACTGGCACACCATTCACGCTCTGCTGAGCCGGAACATCATCCACCGAGATAAAGGCCTGCACGTTGTAGCCCAGGATCTCTTCACTCTGTAGCGCCGCATACGCTTCAGTGGCGTTGCGGCCGGAACCGATAATGATGGTCTCTTTCTGCCACTGGCCCGCCTTGTTAATGGCACGTTTAACCAGAGCGCGCATCAGCGGCAGCAGCAGCAGGGCATATGTCCAGCTGAAGACCCACACCATGCGGGAGAAGTCCCATTTAGAGAAGGCGATAAGCGCCAGGTCGAGCAGCGAGAAAACAAATAATGTTTTAACGATCTCTTTCAGCTCAAACCAGAAGGGTTTGCGATAGGTATAATGGCGCAGTCGTACCCAGAACCAGCCGGTACACATAACTGACATAATAAACTGCGCCACAAAACGATATTCAATCTGATGCGGTGGAATAAAGGTATCCAGCTCGCCCCAAATACCCTGTATTGTCGCGGCAGATAAAAACAGCGCCAGGTTAAGTGCAATCAGATCGGAAAAACTCAGGGCGAATTTCACGATGATATTTTTACGCGTTCCGCTCCACGAGCGGCTCGGGCTATTCATTATCAATGTACTTGCCATAAAACCTGCTCTCTTTCTCAAGTAAAAGATGGCCTGATCAGAATCAAATACGCGCTCAGGAGTGGGCCTCTGAAAAATTAAAAAATAATTTTCAGTCTGTTGCAGTCAGTACAGCCAGTGCAGCTGCAAAAAAGGTAACGATTAAAGCGTGATGGTACTCACGAAATGTTGCAGCATTGAGAATGAGTATGCAGGAGTTATTTGACAGAGTTAATACGGAAAAAATCTGAAAACATCAAAAGTGATTAAAGTTTTAAATCGCTAACTGCAGGTTTTTATTGAATAAAATAAGGAAGGGGTCGATTATAACCAAACTGTTTAAGACGCTTTTTAGGAATTACCGCCAAATCATATGACTGGCGGTAGTGATAGTGGCTCAGGCAGGTTTCTTTAAAATCCAGCGGTCCTGCTGTTTATCATAGTGGCCAATCTGCAGATTCACTGGCTCCCCGTCAATCCAGGCCGGTACGCTGGTATCACGATCCCAGCCATCGAGTTGGGTAATTAAGCCGGGATTGGTGTGACAGGGGATACTGACGGTGTCGGCGTTCTCACTGTCAAGATCGGCATCTACAATCTCATAACGACCAATTTTAACCACGTGTCCCATTCATTTCTCCCGTTTTAACTGGCATAGACAGTTAAGCTTAGCGCACTGAGAGAAAATAACGTGGCTGAATGATTAGGATTATTCCTTCTCTTCAGCCGGACGGACACCAATCTTCACGATGCGGTTATCCTCTTTCTCTGCGACGGTCCAGGTCAGCTGATTCCACTCCACCTGATCGCCGACGACCGGCGAGCCGCCCAGCATTGCCAGCACCAGTTGCCCCAGTGACTGCTGATCGTTAGTGCTCTCATCCAGCTCGAGTCCGTAAATCTGCGCAACGTCGCGCAGGCGGGCCTCTGCATCCAGAATAAAGTCACCAAAGAAGCGCTGATCGAGCGAAACCGGCGGTGACTGGCTGAACATCTTGCCCAGCGCCGGAAGATCGCGCTCACGACCTATCACGCAGATGACGTCGTTCTCTTTCAGCCGTGTCCCGCCATTGGGGTGCATCAGCACATTGTCACGGAACAGGGCGGCGATGCGGGTCTCACGCGGCATCTGCAGGTCACGCAGTGCGGCACCCACGCACCACTTGTCAGCGCTGAGCTGATAAACAAACTGCTCCCACGGATTTTCCGGATGAATATCCAGGCCGACACGGCTGATCGGCGAGGCGGTCGGCGGCACCACCACTTTGGCTTTTTTCGCCGCAAAGCCCAACGAGGTGCCCTGCAACATCAGGGAGACCAGCACCACGAAGAAGGCGATATTAAAATAGAGCGAGGCGTTCTCTAATCCGGCCATCATCGGGAAGACCGCGAGGATAATCGGCACCGCACCGCGCAAGCCGACCCAGCTGATAAAAAAGCGTTCGCGCGTGGTGAAGCTTCGGAACGGCAGCAGCCCAATAAACACCGATAACGGGCGCGCTACCAGAATCAGCCATAGCGAGAGGATCATCGCCGGCACCGCGATATGCCACAAATCAGAGGGCGTCACCAGCAGCCCCAGCACAATGAACATGCCAATCTGGCTCAGCCATGCCATCCCATCAAAGGTTTGCAGAATGCCGTGTCGGTTGCGGATCGGGCTGTTGCCCAGTAAAAAGCCGCACAGATAGACCGCAAGGATACCACTGCCCTCTAACACCGTGGTCAGGGCGAACACCAGAATGCCACCGCTCAGCGCCAGCAGCGGATAAAGCCCTGGGGCCAGACTGATGCGGTTAATCAGCTGCTGCAGCGCCCAGCCGCCGCCCAGGCCTAACACAATACCCAGACCAAACTGCTGCACAAGGTGCACCAGGAACATCCAGTCAAGGCCGCTGCGGCCCTGCTCGATCATCTCAATCAGGGTGATGGTCAGAAACACCGCCATCGGGTCATTGCTGCCCGACTCAATCTCCAGCGTGGAGCTGACGCGCTCATTCAGGCCTTTATCACCCAGCAGAGAGAAGACGGCGGCGGCGTCCGTAGAGCCGATAATGGCGCCAATCAGGAAGCCCTGCATCATATCGAGGTTAAATAACCAGGCCGCCACCACGCCGGTTAAGCCCGCGGTAATCATTACCCCGACGGTTGCCAGCGACAGCGCAGGCCCCAGCGCAACTTTAAACGAGCTGGCCTTAGTTCGCATGCCGCCATCCAGCAGGATGATCGCCAGCGCCAGGTTTGAAATCAGATACGCCGCAGGATAGTTATCAAACGCGATGCCGCCAATACCATCAATACCGGTCAGCATGCCCAGTGCGAGGAAGATAACCAGAATAGGAATACCCAGCCGGGATGAGAAAGAGCTGAGCAGAATACTCGATGCGACCAGCACGGAACCGATGATAAACAGACTGTAGACAATAGTGTGGTTCAAACCCGGTCTCCTGAGATATGGCAGTACGATGCGGCAACTGATGACAAATATCCATGCTATCTCTGAAAGATAATGTTTTATCAAGGAGTTGTCATTGTGAAAATGCGTATTATACGAATTGCTTAACAGCATATGGAATCAGATTAATGTGAAGAATGAGGGGGTTGGCAGGCAAGCGGGAGAAAACAGACTGTTTTAGCAGGTTATTCGGCAGATAAAAAAAGCCGGTGATTAACCGGCTTAGTGCATCAGGCTTCCGTTGCCTGTTTATGGAACAGCGATCGGAACACCGGATAGATATCTTCCGGCTCGCGAATATGTTCAATGGCAAAGTTATCAAACGTCGCCTGCAGATGCTCATACTCGCGCCACAGGGTCTGATGCGCCCGGCGGGTAATCTCAATATAACTGTAGTAACGCACGACCGGCAGAATGTGCTTCGCCAGAATTTCATGGCAAAGCGGTGAGTCGTCAGCCCAGTTATCCCCATCCGAGGCCTGTGCTGCATAGATGTTCCATTGCGCCGGGTCATAACGCTCTTTCACCACCTCATCCATCAGTTTCAGCGCACTGGAAACGATAGTGCCGCCGGTCTCCTGAGAGTAGAAGAACTCCTGTTCATCGACTTCTTTAGCCTGCGTATGATGGCGGATATAAACCACATCGACATTCTTGTAGGTGCGGCTCAGGAACAGGTAGAGCAGAATATAGAAGCGTTTTGCCATATCCTTAGTCGCCTGATCCATTGAACCGGATACATCCATCAGACAGAACATGACTGCCTGGCTGGAAGGCTCCGGGCGCTTCTCAAAGTTTTTGTAGCGCAGATCGAAGGTGTCGATAAAGGGCACGCGTTCAATGCGCGCCCGTAACTCGGCAATCTCTCTGCGCAGCCGCTCCTCCTCCAGCAGTTGTGCCGGTTCAGCGTTCTCAACTTCCTGCAGCGTCTCTTCCAGTTCATGCAGCATCCGGCGTTTACCTGCTGTCATCGCCGTACGACGCGCCAGCGAGTTCTGCAATGAGCGCACAACGCTGATATTGGCCGGCACGCCATTGGAGGTGAAACCGGCCCGGTGGGTCTTATACTCATTCAGCTGACGATGCTGGTTGCGACGCAGGTTAGGCAGAGCGAGGTCTTCAAACAGCAAATCAAGATACTCATCTTTCGATATCTGAAAGACAAACTCATCCTGACCCTCACCATCCTGACTGGCATTACCCTGACCACTGCCGCCGCCACCGCCACCCTGCGGACGCTCGACGCGGTCGTTCTGCACAAAATGGTCGTTGCCCGGATGGACCCGATGGCGGTTACCGCCGCGCCCCTGATGGAAAATCGGCTCATTGATATCGTCAATTGGGATAGAGACGGACTCACCGCTGCTTACGTCAGTCACCGAGCGTTTATTGATGGCCTCGGAGATCGACTGCTTAATTTGCGACTTATAACGGCGCAAGAAGCGCTGGCGGTTTACCGCGCTCTTGTTTTTGCCGTTAAGCCGGCGATCGATGAAATAGGCCATGGTATTCCCCCAAACTACATTGTAAGCAGGCCGGGCGAACCCGACCCTGTCAGACCGGTATCACTTACCGGCAAGCTTACAGACTCTTATCAGGACGATTTACGCACACGCAGATACCATTCACACAGCAGGCGAACCTGTTTGCGGGTATAGCCTTTTTCCATCATGCGATCGACAAAATCATCATGCTTTTTCTGCTCATCGGTAGAGGTCTTGGTATTAAACGAGATGACCGGCAGCAACTCTTCCGTATTCGAGAACATTTTCTTCTCAATCACGGTGCGCAATTTCTCGTAACTGGTCCAGTTCGGATTGCGGCCGTTATTGTGTGCCCTGGCACGCAGCACGAAGTTGACGATCTCGTTACGGAAATCTTTCGGGTTACTGATGCCAGCAGGCTTCTCGATCTTCTCCAGTTCCGCGTTGAGCGATTCACGGTCAAACAACTGTCCGGTATCGGGATCGCGATACTCCTGATCCTGAATCCAGAAGTCGGCATAGGTCACGTAGCGGTCAAAAATGTTCTGACCATATTCAGAGTAGGATTCCAGATAGGCTGTCTGAATCTCTTTGCCAATAAACTCAGCATATTTAGGAATCAGATAGCCTTTGAGGTGCTCAAGGTATTTCTCCGCCTGATCCTGCGGGAACTGCTCGCGCTCAATCTGCTGCTCCAGCACGTAGAACAGGTGCACCGGGTTAGCCGCCACTTCGGCGTGATCGAAGTTAAATACCCGCGACAGGATTTTAAAGGCAAAACGGGTTGAAAGGCCGTTCATGCCTTCATCCACACCGGCGTAGTCGTGATACTCCTGCCAGGACTTCGCTTTAGGGTCAGTGTCTTTCAGGCTCTCACCATCGTACACCCGCATTTTGGAGTAGATGCTGGAGTTCTCAGGATCCTTGAGTCGTGACAGGATAGAGAAACGTGCCAGCGTTTCCAGCGTACCCGGTGCGCAGGGCGAGGTTGCCAGCTCACTGTGATTAAGCAGTTTGTCGTAGATTTTGATCTCTTCAGAGACCCGCAGGCAGTAGGGCACCTTGACGATGTAAACACGGTCAAGGAACGCCTCATTATTCTTATTGTTACGGAACGTCACCCACTCTGATTCGTTGGAGTGCGCCAGAATAATACCGTTAAACGGCAGCGCCGAAATCCCCTCGGTGCCGTTGTAGTTGCCTTCCTGCGTTGCTGTCAGGAGTGGGTGCAGCACCTTAATCGGCGCTTTAAACATCTCCACGAATTCCATGATGCCCTGGTTCGCGCGGCAGAGTGCACCAGAGTAACCGTAGGCATCAGGATCGTTTTGTGCGTGGTTTTCCAGTTTACGGATGTCCACTTTACCCACCAGCGCAGAGATATCCTGGTTGTTCTCATCACCCGGCTCGGTTTTGGCGATCGCCAGCTGTTCCAGAATCGACGGCCAGACTTTTACGACTTTGAACCGCGAAATATCGCCACCAAAGTCGTGAAGGCGTTTCGCAGCCCAGGGCGACATGATAGTGCCGAGGTAACGGCGCGGCACGCCATACTCTTTTTCAAGAATATGCGCGTCTTCCTGCGGATTGAACAGGCAAAGAGGATGATCGTTGACCGGACTACGTTCACCGTCAGCGCTTAGCACATAGATGGGCACCCGCTGCATCAGCGACTTAAGCCGTTCCGCCAGGGAAGATTTACCGCCACCCACCGGACCCAGTAAATAGAGGATCTGTTTCTTCTCCTCAAGTCCCTGAGCGGCATGTTTCAGATAGGAGACGATCTGTTCAATCGCTTCCTCCATGCCGTAAAACTCCTCGAACGCCGGATAGCGTCCCATCACACGGTTGGAGAATATTCTGGAAAGGCGTGGCTCCTGAGCAGTGTCGACCATTACTGGCTCTCCGATAGCCATTAACAGTCGCTCTGCAGCGTTGGCGTATGCACTGCGATCCTGCTTACAGATGGCAAGAAATTCCTGCAGTGTGAACTCTTCGTCCTTGGCAGCTTCATAACGCTGACGATAGTGATCGAATATATTCATAGCGATGCCCGTCCTTTCGTTTTTAGCACAGGTAAGGAGCGTAATTTAAGACTTGTAGCAGCTCCCGGAAGATATTCTCTGTTGAGTACAGCAACCCTTATGCCAACCTGATCTTTTTTATCGGGATACACAACTTTTGTGGTTACTCTGCTCGTACAAAATCTCTGCTGTTAATTCTAACTGTAGATGGCTTCTAGGAAATTTCCTCCATGGGTTTGGGCGAATGAGGGGGAGATCAAGACTAATTCGGGTCAGTTGTGAGATGAGTTCATATGGGTGATGCTTTAACTTAACTTGTTTTTAACCTTTGATGCCACTTTCATCTGTTGGTTGCTTAAAGGATTTCGATATAAGTTAATCCAGCCGTAAAAAAACGTTAGACTTCCTGTTTGATTGTTATATTTATGGAATTAATAAATTGTGAACCAATTCAAATTTAAGACGCTTGTTGCACTTTTACCCTGTTATTTACTGGCGGCGCACGCCAATGCCGCTCCGCTTTCTGTAGGGGCATCGGTCATCTATGCCGACTCACCTTATCGTGGCGGACAGGACCGTTATCTTCCGGTTCCGGTCATCAATTATGAGGGTGAAGACTTCTGGTTCCGCAGCCTGCAGGGCGGTTACTACCTCTGGAAAGATCCTCAGAATCAGCTCTCGCTGACGCTGCTGGGCTCACCGCAGGAGTACAAACCCAGCGACAACGATCTGGGCGATATGAAAGGGCTGGATAAGCGCCGCATGACGCTGATGGGTGGCGCAACCTATCGCCACACCGCCGACTGGGGGGTTGTCCGCACGGCATTGCTGGGCGACGTGCTCAATAACAGCAACGGCATAATCTGGGACCTGACTTACCTGTACCCCATCCAGATGGGCGACTTCAGCCTGACGCCTGGCATCGGTGCCATGTGGAATAGCGCCAATCAAAACCGTTATTATTACGGTGTTTCCGCGCATGAAAGCGCACGTACCGGCATCAGTCGTTACAATCCGGACGACAGCTGGTCACCTTATGTTGAGCTGAGTGCCAGCTATCAGATTACAGCGCAGTGGAATGTTGGCGTGGTGGGACGTTACACCCGCTTCGACAGCGAAATCAAAGACAGCCCGATGATTGATAAGAGCGGGCAGACGACGATCTGGACAGGTGTCAGCTACACCTTCTGATAACGCACCGAAAGAGGGCACCCAGTGCGCTCTGTTCTTTTATGGGGCCTCAGAATGAGGCGGGAGAGCAGAATGCGCAACACGATCAACTTCGCTGGCTTCAGCGAACTGCCGGTAATCGGTCAGGGCACGTGGTATATGGGCGAAAACCCGGCGCAGCGGGCCGGTGAAGTCACGGCATTACAGGCAGGTCTTGAGTGTGGATTGCAGCTGATTGATACCGCCGAAATGTATGCAGACGGCGGCGCTGAAGAGGTGGTCGGGCAGGCACTGCTGGGGCGTCGTGATAAAGCGTTGCTGGTGTCGAAGGTCTATCCGTGGAATGCCGGCGAAGTAGATGCCATTGAAGCCTGTGAACGCAGCCTGCGCCGTCTGCAGACCGATTACCTTGATCTCTATCTGCTGCACTGGCGCGGTAATATTCCGCTGGAAGAGACTCTGCGCGCCATGGAGCGCCTGCAGCAGCAGGGCAAGATTCGTCACTGGGGCGTCTCGAATTTTGATACTGATGATATGGCCGAACTGTGGGACGAACCCGGAGGCAATCAGTGCGCGACCAATCAGGTGCTCTACCATCTGGCTTCACGCGGTATTGAATTTGATCTGCTGCCCGTCTGTCAGCAGCGTGGCGTGCCGGTGATGGCCTATTGTCCGCTGGCACAGGCTGGACGGTTGCGGGACGCACTGTTTACTGATGTGGTGCTGAATCAGATTGCACAACAGAAGGGCATCAGCGTGGCGCAATTACTGCTGGCCTGGGTAATTTGTCAGCCTGGCGTCATTGCCATTCCCAAAGCCAGTTCTGTGGTTCACGTCCAGGAAAATGCTGCGGCGCTGGAGGTGGAACTGACCGATGAAGAGTTGCAGCTCATCGATCGTGCCTGGCCAGCACCACAGCATAAATTACCGCTGGATATCGTTTAGCCCTAAGCTTTGTCGCTGGCTGCGACTTTCTTCTTAAGACGGAACGTTGTGGCCAGGCGTGCCGGTTTTTCACCCGCACTGCGCAGCGGCTTACTGATTCGGGCCGTCTCTACACAAACCATTGTCTTATACCCTTCATTCGCCATATCCGCCATGCTGCAGGAGAGTTCCACACCCGGATTCCAGGTGACAACGTCACTGTGATGGTGGTGGTAAACTTCGATCTGTCGCTCACCGGCTGTATCATTGATGACCGAGCAATCTTCTGCTGCAGTGAAGATACGGTCGATGCGTCCCGGATAGCGCTGTTTGCCATCACTGCTGGCAACCTCACCGTTATTTACTTTGTCGATATAGCTGTTGCCCAGACCGGAGACCTCAACACCGTTGATGTCACTGACGGTAAAGTAGCTATGCAGCGCTGCCGTGGCGTCAAAGTCACCATGCGCTTCCAGTTCAATCTCACAATGCTGACCCAGGCGGAAACGGGCGATCAGGGTAAATTCGTGTGGCCATAGTTTCAGCGTCTGAGTGTTGCTCTCAAGCACTAGCGTCAGCATTACGCCATCTTCATTCTCATCATGCGCCGTAAGCTTCCATGTCTGAATCCGGGCAAAACCGTGAGCCGGTTCGCCTGCCGGACCAAACCAGGGCCAGCAGATCGGTACGCCGCCACGAATCGCTTTGCCCGGTGAAAACAGACTCTTGTCGCTCAGCCACAGTACCGGCTTTTCGCCACTCGGCTGCCAGGCGATCAGGTGCGCGCCCTGCAGCGTGATCGCTGCCCGTACTTTTGGATGACTGACAACAATCGTCGGTAATTCGCCAACCTGACGCTGCGAAAGGTAAGGGGAGATCTGCGTAACCACGGGCAGAGAAAACAGTTTATCTTGCATGTTCGATTCCTTCCTGTGCGGATCAAAAAAAGGGCGACCGAAGTCGCCCTTAATCTCAATGATGTCTGTCTGCCTTATTTAGCAGAAACCAGCGCAATCAGGTCGAGAACTTTGTTTGAGTAGCCAGTTTCGTTGTCGTACCAGGAAACCAGTTTCACAAAGTTGTCGTTCAGCGCGATACCCGCTTTAGCATCGAATACTGAAGTCAGGACTTCGCCGTTGAAGTCGGTAGAAACCACGTCATCTTCAACGTAGCCCAGAACGTCTTTCATCTCACCTTCTGCAGCCGCTTTGATTGCAGCACAGATTTCTTTGTAAGAAGCCGCTTTTTCCAGACGCACGGTCAGGTCAACAACGGAAACGTTAGGGGTAGGTACGCGGAATGCCATACCAGTCAGTTTGCCGTTCAGCTCTGGCAGAACTTTACCAACGGCTTTTGCTGCGCCAGTTGATGAAGGAATGATGTTCTGCGATGCGCCACGGCCGCCGCGCCAGTCTTTGTGAGACGGGCCATCAACGGTTTTCTGAGTCGCAGTGGTAGCGTGAACGGTGGTCATCAGACCTTCAACGATACCAAACTTATCGTTGATGACTTTTGCCAGTGGTGCCAGGCAGTTAGTGGTACAGGAAGCGTTAGAAACGATATCCTGGCCATCATATTTGTCGAAGTTTGCACCACGAACAAACATAGGGGTGTCATCTTTAGATGGACCGGTCAGAACGACTTTCTTAGCACCTGCGGTGATGTGTTTACGCGCGGTTTCGTCGGTCAGGAAGATACCGGTTGCTTCAGCAACAACGTCAACGCCCACTTCATCCCACTTCAGGTTGGCCGGATCACGCTCAGCAGTAACACGGATTTTTTTACCGTTAACGACCAGTGCGCCATCCTGAACTTCTACGGTGCCGTCGAAACGACCGTGCGTAGAGTCATACTTCAGCATGTACGCCATGTAATCCGCGTCCAGCAGGTCGTTGATAGCAACGATTTCGATGTCAGAACGTTTCTGAGCAGCACGGAAAACGATGCGACCGATACGGCCAAAACCGTTGATACCTACTTTGATAGTCATATATTCCACCAGCTATTTGTTAGTGAATAAAAGGTTGCCTGTAAAATTACAAAAACCTTACCAGGCGTCAAGCGGAATCGTGTCAATTGTTGCGACAGGTCAATTCGCCTGAGAGGAATAATTCAATGCGCAACCGCTTGCGCGCCGCCAATGTTATCGCGTTTCGTCGAATCAATCGCCGAATATATAGGGATGCCCGGGATAAAAGGTGATCGAAGTCACAATTACGCTTTGCAGTGAACGGCATGAAAGGGTAAGCACAAAAAAAGACCCAGTAATGTTGATCGTTTGTTAGAATAATAGTCGAATTTTTCAGAATGGCACTTCCCGGAATCCTAAAATGGCTAAAGACACCGCACCCGAAGCAAAAATTGCGCAGCTGACTGAAATGCAGCGCTACGTCACTCAGCATCGCGGAACGGAACCGCCTTACAGCGGCGCGTTGCTCCACAACAAGCAGGAAGGGATTTATCACTGTCTGGTTTGTGAGGCGCCACTTTTCCTCTCAGAGACCAAATATGATTCAGGCTGTGGCTGGCCCAGTTTTTACCAGCCGGTGAATGATGATGCGATTCGCTATATCGAAGACAACTCTCATGGCATGCAGCGTGTTGAGATCCGCTGCGGGAGTTGCGATGCGCATCTGGGGCATGTCTTCCCCGATGGTCCGCAACCGACCGGTGAACGCTACTGTGTTAACTCCGCCTCGCTGAATTTCACTGACGAGCAGGGCGAACAGACCAAAGGGTAAGGCGATGAAGGAACAACTTGAAGCAATGCTTGCGTCGATGACACCTGAAGTCTACGAACGACTGGCAACAGCAGTAGAGATTGGAAAATGGCCGGATGGCGTGGCACTGACGCAGGAGCAGCGCGACAACTGCCTGCAACTGGTTATGCTGTGGCAGGCAAGACACAACGATGCGCCGCAGCATATGACCATCGCTAAGGGCGGCGAGATGGTGATGAAGTCGAAAAAAGAGCTGAAAGAAGCGTTCGGCATCGACCCGGATGTCACCCGCATTCATCTGCACTAAAAAAAAGCTGGCGTCATGCCAGCTCCATTTTTAAATCAGAATCGCGCCCTGAGCCGTCATCTGAGCAAAGGCGATTTCACTGTCATCAGGATTCAGATTGACGCCGCGGCAGCCTTCTTTGACCACCTCGACGTGATACCCCAATTCCAGCGCATCCAGCACGCTATATTTCACGCAGTAATCTGTCGCCAGCCCCAGCATCACCAGATGGGTGATGCCACGCTCACGTAGCCAGCTGTCCAGCTCGGTTTTACGACGGTGGCCATTATCAAAAAAGGCGCTGTAGCTGTCGACATCCTGATCTTCACCTTTATGGAACGTCGCATCGAACAGTGAACGATCCAGACCGGGATGGAAGTCGGCACCTTCTGAGCCCTGAATGCCGTGATCGGGCCACCAGATTTGCGCCAGACCATTTAACTCGCCCAGCGTGTAGACCGGCTCACCGGAAACCGAGGCAAAGCTGCCGTGATCGGCCGGGTGCCAGTCCTGCAGTGCCAGTACGCATTCACCGTTTTCACGGAACAGCCGCGCATAGCGATTGGCCACCTCGACCGTGTGGTCGCCCTCATGGACTGCCATCGGGCCGCCGGGGCAAAAATCGTTCTGAATATCAATAATGATGAGTGCCCGCTTCATTACATGTCGCTCCGTTTCAGTCTTCAGTCAGTTCGCCGCGCAAATTCTGCTGCATTCTGGCACGGATTTGATCGGCAGAGAGTTCCTGGCTGAGTAAAAAGTGTAGCTTGGTCAGCGCGGCTTCTACCGTCAGGTCAAATCCGCTAATCACGCCAGCCTCTTCCAGCGCATTGCCGGTGGCGTACCCGCCCATATTCACCTTGCCTGAAATGCACTGGGTCAGGTTCACAACCACGATACCACGTTCGCTGGCCTGCTGAAGTTCGGCCAGAAATTCCTTGTTCTGCGGGGCATTGCCCACGCCATAAGAACGCAGAATCAGCGCCTTAACCGGCTGACGAAGGAAGTTACGCACCACGTCGGCGGAAATTCCAGGGTAGATGGTGACCACGCCAATGGGCTGAGGCGTAATGGTGTGAACTTTCAGTTCGCCCTGACCGGATGGGGCAGGTGGCGTATTGAGGCGGCGAATATGAATGCCCGCTTCCAGTAGTGCAGAGAGGTTCGGCGACGCGAAGGCGTTGAAGCCATCGGCATGGGCCTTGGTAGTACGGTTACCGCGATAAAGCGTGTTATTGAAAAACAGAGATACTTCGCTAATCGGGTAGTTAGCCGCCACATAGAGCGAATTTAACAGATTCTGCTGACCATCTGAGCGCAGCTCCGCCAGGGGGATCTGCGACCCGGTCACGATTACCGGCTTGGCCAGATTTTCCAGCATGAACGAGAGCGCGGAAGCGGTAAACGCCATGGTGTCAGTGCCATGCAGAATCACAAAGCCATCATAGCGATCGTAATTTTGTCGGATATCGTTGGCGATAAACTGCCAGTCTTCCGGGGTCATGTCGGATGAGTCGATCAGCGGCTGATATTCATGAATGGTGAAATCAGGCATCTCGGGGCGGTGGAACTCGGGCATATTCGCCAGCTGCTGCTGCAGGTGCCCTGAGACCGGAATATAGCCCTGCGCAGAGCGCTGCATACCGATTGTCCCGCCCGTGTAGGCTACGTAGATGTTTTTCTTTTGCATTAGAGAACTCAGACTCGCCATAAAACGCGCAGTATAAGGGGAATAGCGGGGAAAAGCAGCCCGACCAGCGGCCGGGCTGAGAGGTTTATCGCACTTCGCCGCAGTTCAGGCAGAAGGCATAACGGTTCTGAGGATCGTTCTGCTTGTCGAACAGACCCGGCTGGGCTTTCATGGCACTCATGACATCCAGCATTGGTGCAGGCAGCCAGGCTTTCAGCGTATCCGGCAATACGGCCTGTACCGAGGCGTTCATCTGGCCCAGCACCATATCCAGGAAGGTCGGTTCATCCTGATACCAGCTCAGCATGGGTTTACTGACTTTCGCCAGCTCGCCCGCCTTCTTCACGGCATCATCGAAGTCACCCAGCGCATCCACCAGACCATTGGCTTTGGCATCGCTGCCGGTCCAGACATGGCCCTGCGCTATCGCATCAATCTGCTCTGGAGTTTTATGACGCGACTTCGCCACCAGACCCACAAAATTGCGGTAACCATTTTCGATAGTCAGCTGCATCAGCTGCTGAACTTCTGCTGGCAGCGCTTTGGTGGTGGAGATATCCGCCAGCGGGGAGGTCGCGACGCCATCCGTGTGCACGCCAATGCTGTCCAGACTGTTCTCCAGCGTATTGATCACGCCGAAGATACCAATCGAGCCGGTCAGCGTGCTGGGGTTCGCCACAATGTAGCTGGCAGGCGTTGAGATCCAGTAACCGCCGGATGCCGCCATGCCGCCCATAGAGACCACAATCGGCTTACCTGCGGCCTGGGCCGCCGCCAGCTCTTCACGAATTGCTTCCGATGCTGTCACGCTGCCACCCGGGCTGTTCACCCGCAGAATAATCGCTTTGATTTTTGGATCGAGACGCGCATCGCGGATCTGAGCGGCTGTCGTGTCGCCACCGACGTTGCCCGGCGTCTCTTCGCCATCCATGATGGCACCGCTGGCCATGACGACCGCAATGTTGCCATCCTGCTGCGAGGAGGCCGGTTTCACGCTGTAGTCATAGATGCTGACGCTACGGTAATCGTTGCTCTGCTTATCCAGACCAAAGGTTTTCACCAGCTCCTGATCGGCTGCTGCACGGGAACCCAGGGCATCGACCAGCTTGTTATCCAGCGCATATTGCGCGGTGTCGCCTTTAACCGCGTTTAAACCAGCAATGATCGCTGCTGCGCCCGGGAAGAGTTGTTCCGGCGTCAGCTGGCGATTCGCCGCCACGGTATTCAGGTAGTTCTGCCACAGCTGACCTACCCAGCGGCTATCAGCGTCACGTGCCGCGGGTGACATGTCGTCACGCAGGAACGGCTCGACCGCTGATTTGTAGGTCCCGACACGGAAGACGTGTGAGGTGACTTTCAGCTTCTCCAGCAGGGTTTTGTAATAGAGTCCGTTGGTGGCGAAGCCATGCAGATCCACTGTGCCCTGCGGCGACAGATAGATTTTTGTGGCGTAGCTGGCAAGGTAGTATTGCGCCTGGCTGTAGCTGTCGCCCAGAGCATAAATTGGCTTGCCGCTGTCGCGGAATTCACGCAGCGCTTTACCCACATATTGCAGCGAAGGCTGATCGCCACCGGCAAATTCGCGTAAATCCAGCACCATGCCTTTAATATTGCTGTCGCCCTTTGCCTGGCGAATGGCATCGACCACATCAAACAGCGAATTTTCCTGTAAGCGGTCACTGCTGGCACCCAGCAGCTGGCGGCCAATTTTACTCAAACGGTTGCTTACCGACGGTTTATCCACCAGTACGCCGCTGAGATCGACTTTCAGTGCGCCCTGCTGAATCGGCGCTGAACTGCCGCCCGATCCGCTGACCTGCAGCCAGATCCCCACACCCACCACAATCAATAAAATCAGGAAAATATTCAGAATGAATTCCCTGATAAAATTCAATACCCGCCAGCTCCAGCGGAACAGACCTGCAATTATTCGCCACAATGTGCGCATCAGACTCTCCATAAATATGTAGCAGGAAGTGGCCGCCGCGCGGACCAGACTTCCCCGACGAGCTCATCCTAAAGAGCGGCGTGTTAAAAGTCAGCAGGAAATCACTGCGCACTGTTACAAAAAATCTGCCTGTGCCAGGATAATGGCAACATTACAGAGATCGGGAGAGAAACATGGACGCACTGGAGTTACTGGTCAACCGACGTTCGGCTTCACGCCTGACTGAGCCGGCACCGGCGGGTGACGCACTGGAAAATATCCTGCGGGCGGGTATGCGCGCCCCGGATCACGGCACGCTGCAACCCTGGCGCTTCATCATTGTAGAAAATGAAGGGCGTGACCGGATGAGTCAGCTGCTGGAGAAGGTGGCACGCGATAGCCAGCTGGATGAAAAGGCGATTAATAAAGCAAGCCAGGCGCCGTTTCGCGCACCGATGATCATTACAGTGGTGGCACATTGCGAAGCGCACCACAAAGTGCCGCGCTGGGAACAGATTGCCTCGGCCAGCTGTGCAGTGATGGCGATGCAGATGGCGGCGCTTGCTCAGGGGTACAACGGTATCTGGCGCAGCGGTCCCTGGACCGATGACGAGCAGGTCCGGCAGGGCTTTGGCTGCCGCGAGCAGGATGCCATCGTCGGCTTCCTTTACCTGGGTACCCCGCAACTGAAATCCAGCACTACGGTGCTCCCGCCAGACACTGCGCCTTTCGTCCGTTACTTCTGATCTGCCTGTCCGGTTCCGGCAGGGTGCATTTCAGCCCTGCCTGTTGCACGGTTCCTGTGCGAACGATCGCTAACACCGTGCGTCATGCTTACACCCGAAGCCCTGCCAGGCTAACATAGCCCGCGAGATTCAAACCGACAGCGAACAACCGGTTATCACTGTGTTCCCCTGATGTTAAGGATGTCCTGATTCAATGCGTTTGTTTATTGCGGAAAAACCGAGCCTTGGGCGTGCTATCGCAGATGTGCTGCCGAAACCGCATCGCCGCGGTGATGGCTTTATTGCCTGCGGCAACGATCAGATCGTCACCTGGTGCGTGGGACACCTTCTTGAGCAGGCGCAGCCCGACAGTTATGACAGCCGTTACGCGCGCTGGTCGCTGAACGATTTGCCGATCATTCCGGAAAAATGGCAGCTGAAACCACGTCCGTCGGTTGCGAAGCAGCTGAAAGTGGTGGAGGGTCTGCTGGCGCAGGCGAGTGAAGTGGTACATGCCGGTGACCCGGATCGGGAAGGGCAGTTGCTGGTGGATGAGGTGTTGGATTACCTGAACCTGCCCGCTGAAAAACGCAGTAAAGTGCAGCGCTGTCTGATCAACGATCTTAACCCTCAGGCAGTGGATCGCGCCGTAAATCGCCTGCGTGAGAATCGCGAGTTTATCCCGCTGTGCGTCTCTGCGCTGGCCCGCGCCCGGGCTGACTGGCTCTACGGCATCAATATGACCCGCGCCTGGACGCTGCTGGGACGCAATGCCGGCTACGATGGTGTGCTGTCAGTAGGCCGGGTACAGACACCGGTGCTGGGGCTGGTAGTGCGGCGCGATGAAGAGATCGAGAACTTCGTGCCGAAAGACTACTTCGAAGTTAAAGCGCATATCCTCACGCCTGATGGTGCCAGATTTGTTGCCAGCTGGATCCCCAGCGAAGCCTGTGAGCCGTGGCAGGATGAAGAGGGACGGCTGCTCAAACGCGCACTGGCCGATCATGTGGTGGCGCGTATCACCGGTCAGCCCGCCATTGTCACGGCCTACAGCGATAAGCGCGAAAATGACGTCGCTCCGTTGCCATTCTCCCTGTCCAGTCTGCAGATCGAGGCCGCGAAACGTTACGGACTGAGTGCCCAGACGGTCCTGGACACCTGTCAGCGGCTCTATGAAACCCACAAACTGATTACCTACCCGCGTTCAGACAGCCGCTATCTGCCGGAAGAGCATTTTGCCGGTCGTCATACGGTCTTGAAGGCGATACAGGCGCATCAGCCCCAGCTCACGCCACCAGCAGACTTTAACGCCGATCGCAGAAATCGCTGCTGGGACGATAAAAAAGTCGATGCTCACCATGCCATTATTCCCACGGCCCGAAGCAGCGCGGTGAAGCTCAGTGAAAACGAACAGCACATTTATGAGCTGGTAGCGCGCCAGTATCTGATGCAGTTCTGCCCGGATGCGGTATTCCGTAAATGTGTCATCGACCTTGATATTGCGGGCGGAAAGTTTGTGGCGAAAGCGCGCTTCCTGGCTGAGGCGGGCTGGCGCGCGCTACTGGGCAGCAAAGAGCGGGATGAAGAGAACGACGGCATGCCGCTGCCGGTGGTAGCGAAGGGTGATGCGTTGCTTTGTGAGCGTGGCGAGGTGCTGGCGAAGCAGACTCAGCCGCCTCGACCGTTTACCGATGCCACCATTCTTTCTGCAATGACCGGCATCGCCCGTTTCGTTCAGGATAAAGAATTAAAGAAAGTGCTGCGTGCGACCGATGGTTTAGGAACGGAAGCCACACGCGCCGGCATTATCGAATTACTGTTTCGTCGTGGCTTCCTGGTGAAGAAGGGCCGTTACATCAATTCCACGGATGCCGGACGCGCCCTGATTCACTCTCTGCCCGATCTGGCAGCGCGCCCGGATATGACGGCGCAGTGGGAATCGACACTGACGCGTATCAGCGAAAAGGCCTGCCGCTATGATGAGTTTATGCAGCCGCTGGTGCAGACCTTAACCGGCCTTATCCAGCAGGCGCGGCAGCAGCCTGCGGCGCATGCATTTCGGGGATTACCGTCCACCGGACAGAAACGTCCGGTGCGCAAAACCAGGCGTAAAGTGAAGGAGACGGAATGAGGCGTTATACGGTATTTCTGGTCGTGGCTCTGACGCTGGTGACCAGCGCAGTGCAGGCCAACAGTCGTTATCAGTCGATGCCACAACAGGGCAGCAACGGTGTGAACACCGATGTGGTGGTGGATATGCCGCCGGAAGCCTGGACGCAGTCAGAGAGACGTCAGCAGGACTGTCTGCGCTGCTGTATCTTTGAGAACCGCAACTACACAGAAGGCGCGGTAGTGAAATCTGAGGGCGTGCTGCTGCAGTGCGCGCGTGATGAACAGTCTCTTGGCACCAACAACCTGATCTGGAAAATAGTGAAATAGCCGTCGCGTGGCGTTCTGCCACGCGACCATTAATTAAAAGCGGAAGGTTGACCAGATGGGGGCGTGGTCAGACGGCTTCTCCATGCCCCGAATCTCATAATCAATGCCGCTCTCAACGCAGTGTGCTGCCAGATTTTTACTTGCCAGCACTAAATCAATGCGTAAGCCACGATTATCATCAAACCCTTTCGAACGATAATCGAACCAGGAGAAACGGTCCGCAACCTCCGGGTTGTGCTCGCGCCAGGTATCCACCAGTCCCCAGCCCAGCAGGCGATCCATCCACTCACGCTCTTCCGGCAGGAAAGAGCATTTGCCGGTGCGCAGCCAGCGCTTGCGGCTCTCCTCACCAATGCCAATATCCAGATCGGTGCTGCTGATATTCATGTCGCCCATAACCAGAACCGGTTTATCGGCAGGCAGATCGTCGGTCAGCAGGCGTTGCAGATCGCGATAGAACTTCTCTTTAGCCGGGAACTTGGTGGGATGATCGCGACTCTCGCCCTGTGGGAAATAGCCATTGATCACTGTGATGTCGCCAATCGGGCTGGGGATTTCCGCCATGATCAGGCGACGCTGGGACTCTTCGTCATCGTCCGGAAAGCCCCGGCTCACTGAAACGGGCTGCGCTTTGGTTAGCAACGCCACGCCGTAGTGGCCTTTCTGTCCATGATAAAAGACGTGATAGCCAAGCTTTGCCACCTCCTCCAGCGGAAACATGTCGTCATGGACTTTGGTTTCCTGCAGACCGATCACATCGGGCTGATGCTGTTCGACAAGCGCCTGAAGCTGATGCGGGCGGGCACGCAACCCATTGATGTTAAATGAAACAAATTTCATGAGAACGACCATTGTTCAGCGAGTAATGGGCGAAGATGGTAGCGATTTTTATTGAAGAAGTCATGGCAGAACAGGCTGAGATTGTGCGAAAGCGGGTAAGAAACGTGAGGAGGCGTAAGGTAGAACAAGGGGCCTGCATTTTTTTGGGATGGAGTGCGATATACAAGATGGTGGTGGGAGAAGGATTATTCGGCGCGTTGCGCCTCACCCTTCGGGCCGTGCTAAAGCGCGTTGTCTCGCAAGCTCGACACGAACCTTGATCGAAGGTTCTCATCCCTCTCCCCGCAGAACAGGAAGCTTTTGAGTTAGTCTGGGATTGTCTGCAACATGCAAAATGGTGGTGGGAGAAGGATTATTCGGCGCGTTGCGCCTCACCCTTCGGGCCGCGCTAAAGCGCGTTGTCTCGCAAGCTCGACCCGAACCTTAATCGAAGGTTCTCATCCCTCTCCCTGCAGAACAGGAAGCTTTGATATTTGTTTTGGGATGGAGTGCGATATACGAGATGGTGGTGGGAGAAGGATTATTCGGCGCGTTGCGCCTCACCCTCCGGGCCGCGCTGAAGCGCGTTGTCTCGCGATGCTCGACACGAACCTTGATCGAAGGTTCTCATCCCTCTCCCCGCAGAACAGGAAGCTTTTGAGTTAATTTGGGATTGTCTGCAACATGCAAGATGGTGGTGGGAGAAGGATTCGAACCTTCGAAGTCTGTGACGGCAGATTTACAGTCTGCTCCCTTTGGCCGCTCGGGAATCCCACCAGGGATATTTGAAGTGGCTTAAGATGATTCAGATTCAGATGGTGGTGGGAGAAGGATTCGAACCTTCGAAGTCTGTGACGGCAGATTTACAGTCTGCTCCCTTTGGCCGCTCGGGAATCCCACCATGGCCTGAATCTTTGTCTCTTAAAGCGGGGCGCATCATACCAAATGCGATAAGGGTGTAAAGCGCCCACTGGCAAAACCGCAACTGTTTGCCCACTTTTTACACGTAGCGCTGAATCTGCAGACAATTCAGCGCCCTGGCTGATTAAAGAATAATCGTACGGTTACCGTAAACGAACACGCGTTGTCCCAGTACTTTGTACAGAGCGTTGCTCAGGACATTCTTTTCTACGTCGCGACCGGCACGCATCATCTCATCCGCGGTGTAGCTGTGATCGACGTTAATCACATCCTGCATGATGATTGGACCTTCATCGAGATTGTCATTCACGTAGTGCGCGGTAGCACCGATGATTTTCACGCCACGCTCATAAGCCTGATGGTAAGGGCGGGCTCCGATAAAGGCGGGCAGGAAGGAGTGATGAATATTGATAATCTGATTCGGATAACGCTGCACGAAAGCGGGCGTCAGAACGCGCATATATTTTGCCAGCACCACGTAATCGGGCTGATAGCGGTCAATCTCTTCTACCATGCGGTTATCGTGCTCTTCCCGTGTCAGCCCCTCATGACTCACCAGCACAAACGGAATATCGAAACGCTCAACCAGTGAACGCAGGGTGTCGTGGTTACCCACTACCGCTGCAATTTCCATATCCAGGCCGCCAAACGCGCTCTTCATTAATAGATCGCCCAGACAGTGTGCCTCTTTAGTCACCAGAATCACCACGCGACGGCGACCGGCACTGTGAAGTTCCCGCACGGAACCCTGCGGCAGGGCGCTGTCGAGATCGGCGAGCAGGGTATTGTCGTTGAAAATCCCTTCCAGCTCGGTGCGCATGAAAAAACGCCCGGTGCGATGATCAACAAACTCATTGTTCTGCACGATATTAAGTTCGTGCTTGTAACAAATATTGGTGATTTTGGCGATCAGACCTTTTGCATCGGGACAAATGGTTCGTAAAACTTTTCTTTGCATGGTTTGCGCTTGCATCTCAATCAGAGTCCTGTCAAAGCATTAGGGTGTAAACCGCTGGGGTAGCCGTCAGCTTAACCACAACATTTTTTGTATTTTTTGCCACTGCCGCACGGGCAGGGATCGTTACGCCCCACGGGCGGTTCTGTTCCGTCAACATAGTACCAGCGTTGATCCTCGCGAAGAAAGCGTGAACACTCATGAATGGTATGAATGTTGGTTTTCTCGCGGTATCGCGCAAAAAAGGTAACGAAAGCTTCGTTCTCATGGCTTCCATGATTACAACGGGTTACATTCAGGCTAAGCCATTCGGTGCCTGGAAAACTTTCAGATAAAAGCCCCGACAGCGCCGGATGGCGTTTCTCAGGATGCCAGGTTGCAACCAGATAGTCCGCATTATGCTGAACATAGGCGCAATAACGGGATCGCATAAGTTGTTCAGCTGTAACAGGAATCTGGTTACCCTGCAGAAAGGGCCCGCAACATACGCTATACTGCTCTCCGCTACAACATGGGCAGGTTTCTGACACATTGTCTCCCGGGAATGATGAGTCGATTTCACAAGCGCGCTATGTTAGCTGACCCCACGTTGTGACGCTACGTATTGACGGCAGGACCAGATACAAATGAGAAAGGTAAAAATTGGATTGGCTCTGGGGTCTGGAGCGGCCAAGGGATGGGCGCATATTGGCGTGATTAACGCGCTGGAACGTGCGGGCATTGAGATCGACGTTGTTGCAGGCTGCTCAGTCGGCGCACTGGTCGGGTCTGCCTATGTGAATAACCGTCTGCCGCTGATGCAGAAATGGGTGAGCGCATTTCGCTACTGGGATGTAATTCGCCTGATGGATGTCTCATGGCAGCGTGGCGGGCTATTACGCGGCGAGCGGGTATTCAGCCATGTCCGTCAGTTGATCCCGAATGATGCGATAGAGCACTGTAATAAACCCTTCGGCGTGGTGGCGACCAACCTGAGTACGGGGCGTGAGCTCTGGCTGACTGAAGGCGATCTTCATCAGGCGGTACGCGCATCCTGCAGTATGCCAGGTTTATTACCGCCGGTGGGCTACAATGGGTATTGGCTGGTGGATGGCGCCGTCGTGAACCCGGTGCCGATTTCACTGACGCGTGCCCTGGGGGCAGACATTGTTATCGCCGTTGACTTACAGCATGACGCACATTTAATGCAGCAGGATCTCTTTTCCGTTACACCTCAGAACAGTGAAGAAGAAGCCGCCGCAGCGGCATTGAGTTGGAGTGGAAAGTTGCGACAGCGCCTGGTGAATTTCACTCAGCGCCGTGCATCTCAGTCACCTGGCGCGATGGAGATTATGTCTACCTCTATCCAGGTGCTGGAGAATCGTCTTAAGCGAAACCGTATGGCAGGCGATCCGCCCGATGTTTTGATACAGCCGGTCTGTCCGCAAATTTCGACGCTGGACTTTCATCGTGCTGAAGAGGCCATTGAGGCAGGCAGGGCCGCCGTAGAGAAGAAAATGGATGAACTATTACCACTGGTCCGTGGCAGATAATCAGGTTGTTCATTCAAAACGGTGACTTCGGGCAATTCTGAAAGGCGCAACTGCGTTTTATGAACCACTATTGAATTATCTGGTACGCAGGGGGAAAGAATGGAAAAACCACTACTCGGCAAAAAGATACTCATTGTCGAAGATGAGGCTGTTTTCCGTTCGTTGCTGGACCAATTTTTGTTATCGATGGGTGCTGTGACGTTACAAGCGGAAGATGGTCTGGAAGCAATTGCACAACTACAACAGCATACTGTCGACCTGATTATCTGCGATCTGGAAATGCCGCGTATGAGTGGCATCCAGTTCGTTGAGCATATTCGTACCCGTGGCAATGTCGTGCCGATTCTGATCATCTCGGCCACTGAAAATATGTCCGATATCGCCCACGTACTGCGTCTTGGGGTGCAGGATGTGCTGCTTAAGCCACTCAAAAACTTCGAACGCTTCCGTGAAGCGGTTTATGAGTGCCTTTATCCCTCAATGTTCACCTCAAAGGTGGAAGAGGATGAGCAGCTTTTCCAGGACTGGGATGCGCTGGTTCGCGATCCAAAAGCAGCCGCCAAGCTGCTCAAGCAACTCCAGCCGCCGGTGCAGCAGACCATTGCTAACTGCCGGATTAACTATCGTCAGCTGACGATGGCCGAGCAGCCTGGGCTGGTACTTGATATCGCGGCACTCTCCGATAAAGATCTGGCGTTCTACTGTCTCGACGTGACGCGCGCCGGTGATAACGGCGTGCTGGCGGCGCTATTACTGCGTGCACTGTTTAATGGCCTGCTGCAGGAGCAGCTTACGGGCCAAAAACAGCGTCTGCCGGAGCTGAATGGACTACTCAGACAAGTCAATCTGCTGCTGCGCCAGGCGAACCTGAGCGGTCAGTTCCCGCTGCTGGTGGGTTACTATCATCGCGGTTTAAAAAATCTGATTCTGGTTTCAGCCGGATTAAACGCCACGCTTCATGTTCATGCCCATCAGATTCAGCTCAGTAATGGTGTCCCGCTTGGCACTATGGGCAGCACCCATCTTAATCAAATCAGTCAACGCGCAGACAACTGGCAGTGCCACGTCTGGGGCGCGGGCGGTCGTATCCGGCTGATGCTGTCCACGGAAGAATAAGTGCAAAAAACAGTGAGATTCTGGTGCTGATCTCAGGGCCAGAGTTTAGCTTTACAGTTGGGTAATAGTCTTAATTTCGACGGTTTGGTCCCTTCCAGGATAAATCCGTTCGATACTAACTGATATACTCATTTCCGATTTTAAACCGACATATCAAGTATTAACTTGAACGGCCTATGAGAGAGGTATCTTAATGTCTGCCAATAATACCAAAGTAAAAAAAGCGGTAATCCCGGTAGCGGGTTTGGGTACGCGTATGCTCCCGGCTACCAAAGCGATTCCAAAAGAGATGTTACCGCTGGTTGATAAGCCGTTAATCCAGTATGTCGTTAACGAGTGTATCGCTGCTGGCATCAACGAAATTGTGCTGGTTACGCATTCATCAAAAAATGCCATCGAAAACCACTTTGATACCAGCTTCGAACTGGAATCAATGCTGGAAAAACGCGTTAAGCGTCAGTTGCTGGATGAAATCCAATCTATCTGCCCGCCACACGTTACCATTATGCAGGTCCGTCAGGGCATCGCTAAAGGTCTGGGTCACGCTGTGATGTGTGCGCACCCGCTGATCGGTGATGAGCCATTTGCGGTCATCCTGCCAGACGTCATCATCGACGAATATGAATCCAACCCAACCAAAGATAACCTGGCAGAGATGCTGAGCCGTTATGAAGAGTCTGGCCGCAGCCAGATCATGGTTGAGCCGGTTGCCGATGTTACCGCGTACGGTGTTGTTGATTGCCAGGGCGCAGAACTGAACCCAGGCGACAGCGCACCTATGGTTGGTGTGGTTGAGAAGCCTAAAGCGTCAGAATCACCATCAAACCTGGCCGTTGTAGGTCGTTATGTGCTGTCTTCAGACATCTGGCCACTGCTGGCGAAAACGCCTCCAGGTGCAGGCGGCGAAGTTCAGCTGACTGACTCCATTGCGATGCTGATGGAAAAAGAGACTGTCGAAGCTTATCACCTGAAAGGCGTGAGCCATGACTGTGGTAACAAGCTGGGCTACATGCAGGCTTTCGTTGAGTACGGTGTTCGTCATCCGGTATTGGGCAAAGATTTCTCTGAATGGCTCGATGGCGCAGTTGGCAACAAAAAGTAATTCATAAACACAGGATAACTCGATGAAAGTCACTGTATTTGGTATCGGCTATGTCGGTCTGGTTCAGGCTGCGGTGTTAGCCGAAGTCGGACATGACGTTCTCTGCATTGATGTCGACGCTAATAAAGTCGAAAATCTGAAAAAAGGCATCATTCCTATTTTCGAACCAGGTTTAACGCCGCTGGTAATGTCCAATTACGAAGCGGGTCGTCTGAAGTTCAGCACTGATGCTGAGCTGGGCGTAAACCATGGTGTTATGCAGTTTATTGCAGTTGGTACACCACCGGACGAAGACGGCTCTGCCGATCTGAAATATGTGACCGCCGTAGCGCGCACCATTGCGCAGCATATGAACGATCACAAAGTGGTTATCGACAAATCAACCGTTCCGGTTGGCACAGCAGACAAAGTTCGTGCAGTAATGACGGAAGCGCTGAAAGCGCGTGACGCCAACATCACCTTCGATGTGGTTTCAAATCCGGAATTCCTGAAAGAGGGTGCAGCAGTTAATGACTGTATGCGTCCGGAGCGTATTGTTGTCGGTACTGACAACGACGACGTGGTCGAACTGTTACGCGAGCTCTATGAGCCGTTTAACCGTAACCACGATCGCATGATCATGATGGATATCCGCAGCGCAGAGCTGACCAAGTATGCCGCAAACTGCATGCTGGCAACCAAAATCAGCTTTATGAACGAGATGTCTAACCTGGCTGAACGTTTAGGCGCGGATATTGAGAAAGTACGCCAGGGTATCGGTTCTGATCCCCGCATTGGCTACCACTTTATCTATCCTGGCTGTGGCTACGGCGGCTCCTGCTTCCCGAAAGATGTGCAGGCGTTAATCCGTACCGCAGAGTCCATTGGCTATCAGCCACGTCTGTTGCAGGCGGTGGAAGATGTGAATGACAACCAGAAAAACAAGCTGCCTACCTTCATTAAGCGTCATTTTGGTGACGATCTGAAAGGTAAAACGTTTGCACTCTGGGGCCTGTCATTCAAGCCGAACACTGACGACATGCGTGAAGCCTCCAGCCGTGTGCTGATGGAAACGCTGTGGGAAGCAGGCGCATCTGTTCAGGCGTTTGACCCTGAAGCGATGGATGAAGCGCAGCGCATCTATGGTCACCGCAGCGATCTGAAGCTGATGGGTACCAAAGAAGCCGCACTGCAGGGCGCAGACGGTCTGGTCATCTGTACGGAGTGGCAAAACTTCCGTGCGCCTGACTTCGACGTTATCAAAAATGCACTGAAAGAAGCCGTGATTTTTGATGGTCGTAACCTGTATGATCCAGAGCGTATCAGCAAACGCGGTTTCGTTTATTATGCAATCGGCCGCGGAGCGTCTATTCAAACTGCATAATTAACGAGGGATTTATGAACTTTCTGGTCACCGGCGCCGCAGGCTTTATTGGTTTTCATGTCAGTCAGCGTCTGCTGGCCGCCGGTCACCAGGTTGTCGGTATCGACAACCTGAATGATTATTACGACGTAAATCTCAAGCATGCCCGTCTCGATTTAATTAAAGCTGATTCTGGTTTTACATTTATTGAGATGGATCTGGCGGACCGTGACGCAATTGCGTCACTGTTCGACCAGAACACATTCCAGCGCGTTATTCACCTTGGCGCTCAGGCTGGCGTCAGGTACTCCATTGAAAACCCCCATGCCTACGCAGACTCAAATCTGATCGGCCACCTCAATATTCTTGAAGGCTGCCGTCACCATAAAATTGAACATCTGCTCTACGCCTCATCCAGTTCAGTTTATGGCCTGAATCGCAAAATGCCGTTCTCAACCGAAGACAGCGTTGATCACCCGGTTTCTTTATATGCGGCGACCAAAAAAGCTAATGAGTTAATGTCGCACACTTACTCACATCTTTATCAGTTGCCGACGACCGGACTGCGCTTCTTTACCGTTTACGGTCCATGGGGCCGTCCCGATATGGCACTCTTTAAGTTCACCCGGGCAATGATTGCGGGTGAAGCGATAGATGTTTATAACCAGGGCCAGATGAAACGCGACTTTACCTATATTGACGATATTGCTGAAGCGATTGTCCGCCTGCAGGATGTTATTCCACAGCAGGATGATAACTGGACCGTTGAAACCGGTTCACCCGCAACCAGCTCTGCGCCTTATCGGGTTTACAATATTGGTAACAGTCAGCCGGTTACGTTGATGAACTATATCGAAGCGATTGAGAAAGCCCTGGGGATTACGGCGAAGAAAAATCTGATGCCAATGCAGCCCGGCGACGTACTGGAAACCAGTGCGGATACCGAAGCGCTGTATAAGGCCATTGGTTTTAAACCGCAGACCGGGGTCGAAGAGGGCGTTAAAAACTTCGTTGACTGGTATCGCGATTTCTACCGCGTCTGATTAACAGAAAAAGGAAGCTTCGGCTTCCTTTTTTATTGGTTATCAGGCTAACGCTTAAGCGGCGAAGCCGTATGCATTACAGTAAAAAATCGTCCAGTGATTTACCCTGTTCTTCCAGCGCTTTTTTAATCACGGCCGGTGTCCGTCCCTGACCTGTCCAGGTTCTGGACTCGCCTTTTTCATCAGTATAACCATATTTGGCCGGACGCACTGAGCGTTTACCTTTTGTCGCAGCGCGGGGAGTGGCGGTCAGCGTGTTAATCAGTTCATTAGGGTCGATTCCATCCGCCAGCAGCATTTCACGATACTGATTAAGCTTACGCGTGCGTTCTTCATTTTCTGCCTGAAAATGTGACTCTTCTTCGCGGCGTTCTTTTACCACCACGTCCAGTTTTTCCAGCATCTCTTCCAGTGTTTCGACGGAATACTCTCTGGCCTGGGCGCGCAGCGTACGGATATTATTAAGAACTTTTAGTGCTTCGCTCATTGTCCTGGTCTCTGAATAAGGGAAAAGTTGTGTTGCCCGCTAATAGTAGTGGTGACATTAAATAACTTCAATCTTAAAAAAATATTCAGAGCGATAATTGCCAGAGTAATTAAAATAATCACCTTCAAAATTCCACGGTAATGGCAAATAAAAAATAGTTTCCGCGGGTCTGATATGCAATAAATTTAATGTATTTAGCGTAGTAACAAAAATGTCATTCCTTTTGTTGCGGGTAAAATAAGTAAAACTTATCCAGCGTGAAGTGTACATAACCGGCACCCTGTGAAGCACGAAGAGGAATAACCACTCAGCCGTTACGCTTTAATTACCGCTACAGCGCAACGTATTACCTGCACTTTGTGATAATATGCGCGCCATTCCGTTAAGTCCTGATGAAGATACGCTCCTATGGCTCAACTCTATTTTTATTACTCTGCCATGAATGCAGGGAAATCGACGGCACTGCTGCAATCCTCCTATAACTATCAGGAGCGCGGCATGCGTTCGCTGGTCTACACCGCTGAGATCGATAACCGGTTCGGTGCCGGGCAGGTGAGTTCCCGTATCGGACTCTCGTCGCCGGCCATGCTCTACAATGCTGAAACCGCACTCTACAGCGACATTGCCGCCGAACATGCTGCGCAGCCAATCCACTGCGTGCTGGTTGATGAGAGTCAGTTTCTGACCCGGGAGCAGGTTAAAGCGCTCTCTGATGTCGTAGACGATCTGGATATTCCGGTGCTCTGCTATGGCCTGAGAACCGATTTTCGTGGTGAACTGTTTGTGGGCAGTCAGTATCTGCTGGCATGGGCAGATAAGCTGGTTGAACTGAAAACCATTTGTCACTGTGGCCGCAAGGCGAGCATGGTGCTGCGACTGGATAGCGAAGGTAAACCTTTCAGTGAAGGCGAGCAGGTGGTCATTGGCGGTAATGAACGCTATATCTCTGTCTGCCGTAAGCATTATAAACAGGCGATAGAGCAGGGATCGTTACAGGCGATTCACGGCGCACAGACTCCGCTGAATTAACCGCGTCATTCAGGCAATAAAAAACCCGCCGAGGCGGGTTTTTTTATCACATAGTCAGAAGCGGTCTATCAGACTTTTTTCACTTTCTTATCAACTTTCACGCCTTTTACCGGCTGCTCAGCTACGGCTTCGGCGACACTTGAGAACGGTTCGACAAATTCACGTCCGTAGTAGGTATCGAGCATAATCTGTTTCAGCTCAGCAATCAGCGGATAGCGTGGGTTCGCGCCAGTACACTGGTCATCGAACGCATCATCGGCCAGTTTGTCGACTTTCGCCAGGAAGTCCGCTTCCTGCACACCGGCTTCGCGGATTGAGGTCGGAATACCGAGTTCAGTTTTGATCTCGTCCAGCCATGCCAGTAGCTTCTCAATTTTCTGCGCGGTGCGGTCGCCCGGTGCGCTCAGACCTAAGTGGTCAGCAATCTCAGCGTAACGACGGCGCGCCTGTGGACGATCATACTGGCTGAACGCGGTCTGTTTGGTCGGGTTGTCATTCGCGTTGTAGCGGATAACGTTCGAGATTAACAGGGCATTCGCCAGACCGTGTGGGATATGGAACTCTGAACCCAGTTTGTGTGCCATTGAGTGACAGACCCCGAGGAAGGCGTTGGCAAACGCAATACCGGCGATAGTCGCGGCATTGTGAACGCGTTCACGCGCCACCGGGTTTTTAGCACCTTCGGCATAGCTGGCCGGCAGGTTCTCTTTCAGCAGTTTCAGTGCCTGCAGCGCCTGACCATCAGAGTATTCATTTGCCAGCACGGAAACATAGGCTTCCAGCGCGTGGGTTACCGCATCCAGACCACCGAAGGCGCAGAGTGAACGCGGCATATCCATCACCAGGTTGGCATCAACAATCGCCATATCCGGCGTCAATGCATAGTCAGCCAGAGGATATTTCTGACCGGTCGCATCATCGGTTACCACAGCGAACGGTGTGACTTCTGAACCGGTACCTGAGGTTGTCGTAATGGCAACCATGCGTGCTTTGACGCCCATTTTCGGGAACTTGTAGATACGTTTACGGATGTCCATGAAACGTAAGGCCAGCTCTTCGAAGTGGGTTTCCGGATGTTCGTACATCACCCACATGATTTTCGCGGCATCCATTGGGGAACCGCCGCCCAGCGCAATGATGACGTCAGGTTTAAAGCTGTTCATCTGCTCTGCACCTTTGCGTACGATGCTCAGCGTTGGGTCAGCTTCAACTTCGAAGAATACTTCAGTCTCGATGCCGTGTGATTTCAGCACGCGGGTCACCTGGTCAGCATAACCGTTATTGAACAGGAAGCGGTCAGTGACGATAAAGGCACGTTTCGCGCCGTCCGTTGCCACCTCTTCCAGCGCAATTGGCAGTGAACCCCGACGGAAGTAGATGGATTTAGGAAGTTTATGCCACAACATATTCTCAGCTCGCTTGGCGACAGTTTTGGTATTGATCAGGTGTTTTGGACCGACGTTCTCTGAAATAGAGTTACCGCCCCAGGAACCACAACCCAGCGTCAGAGACGGCGCCAGTTTAAAGTTGTAGAGGTCACCGATACCGCCCTGAGAGGCAGGGGTGTTGATCAGAATACGCGCGGTTTTCATTTTGTCGCCGAAGTAGTGCACGCGCTCAGTCTGGTTATCCTGGTCGGTGTAAAGGCAGGAGGTGTGACCGATACCGCCCATGGCGACCAGTTTCTCCGCTTTATCTACGGCATCCTGGAAATCTTTTGCCCGATACATCGCGAGGGTAGGTGAGAGTTTTTCGTGGGCGAATGGCTCAGACTCATCCACCAGTTTTACCTCACCAATCAGGATCTTAGTGCTCGGTGGCACGCTGAGACCCGCCATCTCTGCAATTTTGAAGGCAGGCTGACCCACGATGGCCGCATTCAGGCCGCCATTTTTCAGGATGATATTCTGTACAGCGCTCAGTTCAGCACCCTGCAGCATGTAGCCGCCATGGCTGGCGAAACGTTCACGCACGGCGTCATAAACTGAATCAACCACAATGACAGATTGTTCAGAGGCGCAGATCACCCCATTATCAAAGGTTTTCGACATCAGAATGGAGGCAACGGCACGCTTCACATCGGCAGTTTCATCGATTACTACCGGCGTGTTACCGGCACCGACACCAATCGCCGGTTTACCGGAGCTGTATGCCGCTTTCACCATGCCCGGACCGCCGGTGGCGAGAATCAGGTTGATGTCAGGGTGATGCATCAGCTGGTTTGACAGCTCAACAGACGGGGCATCGATCCAGCCGATAATGTCTTTAGGCGCCCCGGCAGCAATGGCGGCCTGCAAGACGATATCAGCAGCTTTGTTTGTTGCGTCTTTGGCGCGTGGGTGGGGCGAAAAGATAATGCCGTTACGGGTTTTAAGACTGATTAACGCTTTGAAGATGGCGGTTGAGGTTGGGTTGGTGGTCGGGACGATACCGCAAATCAGGCCAATCGGCTCGGCGATGGTAATAGTACCGAACGTATCATCAGTGGCCAACACGCCACAGGTATTTTCATCTTTATAGGCGTTGTAGATATACTCAGAAGCAAAGTGGTTTTTAATGACTTTGTCTTCGACGATGCCCATACCGGATTCGGCAACGGCCATCTTAGCTAGCGGGATTCGGGCGTCTGCGGCGGCAAGGGCGGCGGCACGGAAGATGGCGTCGACCTGTTGTTGAGAAAAGTTGGCATATTCACGCTGGGCTTTTTTTACACGTTCGACCAGTGCATTGAGTTCAGCGACATTGGTTACGGCCATGGTGTTCTCCTGAAGGAAGTTAAACTTTTTTAGTAAACAATCCTGCGTCCTGAGTATAGTCACGCTGAAATAACGTGACTGGCTGGCAGGTAACGCGTGGATTTTCAACTGTTTACTGAACGAGTCTTCTGCTGGCGTTAAAGAGCTTTCTTTCGCTGACGCTTATACTTCCGTTAAGAAAAGATTACCTGGTTTGGGGTAGGTCAATTTTGATGCAGATCAATTTAAGCGCAAGCTGACACCTTTCAGCACCCCTTTTTACTGCTTTTCTGTTAAGCCGGTCTGCTCCTGCGCTTAGCCCTTCTGGTAGTGGCTAAGTCCAGCCACTTTTTAATCTCTGGCGGAAAGCGCTAAATGCTTTGCTGTTCATCAGGATAAATAGCCAGGCGCACATCTGGCGTCTCTGCACGTTTTCACATACATTAGGCGCGTTTTCCCCCTGTGGTACGGAGTTATGTTGTGAATCCAGCGCTGTTAGATCTATCAGGCTATATAAAATTTTTTGTCGGGCTCTTTGCGCTGGTCAATCCGGTAGGCATTATTCCGGTGTTCATCAGCATGACGCGTTATCAGGGGGTGGCGGAGCGTAACAAAACCAACCTTACGGCTAATCTGGCCGTTGCCATTATTCTCTGGACGTCACTTTTCCTCGGCGATGCGATTTTGCGTGTGTTTGGCATTTCGATTGACTCGTTCCGTATTGCGGGCGGCATTCTGGTTGTCACCATTGCGATGTCGATGATCAGCGGCAAGCTGGGCGAGGATAAGCAGAATAAACAGGAGAAGTCAGAAACCGCGATTCGTGAAAGCGTGGGTGTAGTACCTCTGGCATTACCACTGATGGCGGGACCAGGGGCCATCAGCTCGACCATCGTCTGGAGTACCCGCTACCACAGCTGGATAAATCTGCTGGGATTCACGCTGGCGATTGCCATTTTTGCGTTCTGCTGCTGGCTATTGTTCCGGGCTGCGCCATTAATGGTTCGGATTCTTGGGCAAACCGGTATTAACGTCATTACCCGAATTATGGGGCTGTTACTGATGGCGCTGGGCATTGAATTTGTCGTAACCGGTATGAAGTCGATTTTCCCCGGCTTACTGAACTAAAAACTCACTTATTTCATGCAGCGAAGCGAAATGGTGACCTGAAGTGGTGCAGTAAAGCGTTTTATTGCACCATAACAATGCAGTTATTCATCCTGCTTAATAAAAACAGAGGATTATAAATTCCATTACTGCGGGGTTGCTCACAGACTTTTTTTTGCAAAATAATGTCACTATTTTCACACGACAATCTGCTATCTGATCTCCACTTAACCCGATAAATCTCCATGCTTCAATACTCAGCCTGAATTTCATCACGTCCTTACCGTTTTTATCAATACAAATACCAAAACAGACGCTTTTTTTGGCTCCATAACGCCCTGGAAGCAGGTTTCCAGCTAAACAGCCTATTTTTCATATCGATATAATATTTTCAGGACGAAAATTAACACTTTCGCTGCCTGACATCTCATGATAAAAGAGAATTAGTTAACATTTTAGCTATTTTGTTTTGGCGCCCCTTCGCGGCTTCTGATAATTTTTGGCCCAGCGTAAATTTTTTCTCCGAAAGTCCAAAGTGAGAACGCTTTTTGCTTAAGCCTATCGGGATACTTAATTGAAGGTTGGCGTTTCGCATGATTGGGATGAAAAACTTGCAACAACAGCGGTCAGCAATCGCACTCTTTTTGTTCACGGCTTTTTCTCCGGCTTACGCCGCCACGGTTCCGCCTGGAATGGTTCTGGCAGCGCAACAGCAAATAGTGATCAATAACGGAAGCGAAGTTTCCTCGCTGGATCCGCATAAAACCGAAGGCGTGCCGGAATTCAATGTTATTCAGAACCTGCTGGATGGCCTGGTTAATACCGATAACCGCGGTCAGGTCGTGCCGGGCGTCGCCAAAAGCTGGGAAAATCCACAACCCACAGTCTGGATTTTTACTCTGCGGGACGATGCGAAGTGGAGCAATGGTGAACCGGTAACTGCCGCTGATTTCGTCTATAGCTGGCGTCGTCTGGTAGACCCGAAAACGGCGTCGCCTTACTCCAGCTATCCACAGGCCGCTCATTTTGCCAGTATCGATGCCATCCTTGCCGGCAAAGCGTCACCCGACCAGCTGGGCGTGAAAGCGCTGGATGCCCATCGCCTGCAGATTACGCTGAGTGAACCGGTGCCTTATCTGGTGGCGATGTTAGCGCATACGGCGATGAAACCGGTTTATGCGCCAGCCATTAAGCAGTGGGGCGACGCCTGGACCCGTCCCGGTCACTATATCGGTAACGGTGCCTATACGCTGAGCGACTGGGTGGTGAATGAAAAAATCGTCGTGAAGCGTAATCCCCATTACTGGGATAATGCGCATACGGTGATTGAGCAGGGGACCTTCCTGCCGATCGCCTCTGAAAACAGTGATATCAATCGCTACCGCAGCGGCGGAACGGACATTACCAATAGTGCGGTGCCGCCGGAGATGTTTGGCAAGCTGCGCAAAGAGCTGGGCGATGAAGTAAAGGTCAGCCCGCTGCTCTGCACCTTCTATTACGAAATTAACAACAAAAAAGCGCCGTTCACCGATGCACGAGTGCGCGCCGCGCTGAAAATGACCCTCGATCGCGAGGTGATAGCTAATAAGATCATGGCTCAGGGGCAGATTCCGGCCTATAGCCTCACGCCACCCTTTACGGCTGATATTAAGCTATCCCCGCCTGAATGGTTCACCTGGACACAGGCGCAGCGTAATGAGGCGGCGAAAAAGCTGCTGGCAGAGGCGGGCTTTGATGCCGGCCATCCGCTGACCTTTACGCTGCTCTATAACACCTCTGATCAGAACAAACGCCAGGCAATTGCGGCCGCATCGATGTGGCAGAAAAACCTGGGCGCGAAGGTGACGCTGCAGAATCAGGAGTGGAAAACCATGCTGGAGACCCGTCATCAGGCCCAGTATGACGTAGTGCGCGCCACCTGGTGTGCCGATTACAACGAGCCCTCTACCTTCCTGAACATGTTGATCAGTAACGCCTCGATCAACACCGCATTTTACAGCAGCGCGACCTTTGATCGCTTAATGGCGCAAACGCTGACGGCGGGCAGCGAGGCGCAGCGCGCCGACCTGTATCAGCAGGCTGAAACACAACTCGACAAAGACTCACCAATTGTGCCAGTTTACTACCGCGTAAGTGTGCGCCTGGTAAAGCCCTGGGTTGGCGGCTTTACGGGCAAAGACCCGCAGGACATGACAGACCTGAAGTACTATTTCATCAAACAACACTGATCTGATCGCCGCTTCGGCGAGACAGTCGGGACACGCATCAGCGTACAGACCATTTTGGGGTCAATCTCCCTGGGAACAGGCCAGGGAGCCCGGAGACGGGGGACGCCGGGGCAGAGCATCGCCACGGTGACGATAATAAAACTGGAGTGTAATAATGAACAACATCACGAAAAAAAGCCTGATTGCAGCGGGCGTTTTCGCCGCAGTGAGTGCCCTGGCAGGGAATGCGGCTTTAGCAGCAACCGTGCCTGCGGGCGTTGAGCTGGCTGCAAAACAGGAGCTGGTTCGCGGTAATGGCGATGAAGTCCAGTCGCTCGATCCGCACAAAATTGAAGGCGTGCCGGAAGACAACGTGGCGCGCGACCTTTACGAAGGTCTGCTGGTCAATGACAGCAACGGTAAACCGATCCCGGGCGTAGCGGAAAGTTACGAAAACAAAGATTTCAAAGTGTGGACGTTCCACTTACGTAAAAATGCCAAATGGTCCAATGGCGAGCCGGTGACCGCGCAGGACTTCGTCTACAGCTGGGAGCGTCTGGTCGATCCTAAAACGGCGTCCCCGTACGCCAGCTATCCGCAGTATGGTCATATCCTGAACGTCGATGACATCATCGCCGGGAAAAAACCGATTACCGATCTGGGCGTAAAAGCCATTGATGACCACACGCTGGAAGTCACCCTGAGCGAGCCGGTTCCCTATTTTGATAAGCTGCTGATTAACTCCGTCATGTCACCGGTTTATAAACCGGCAATTGAGAAGTTTGGCGAGCAGTGGACCCAGCCACAGAACTGGGTCGGCAACGGTGCCTTTAAACTGGACGCGCACGTGATTAACGAGCGCATCACCCTGGTCCGTAACCCTAACTACTGGGATAACGCACACACCGTGCTAAACAAGGTCACCTACCTGCCAATCAGTTCTGAAGTCAGTGACGTTAACCGTTACTTCTCTGAGAACGGCAGCGACATGACCTACAACAATCTGCCGATTGAGCTGTTTAAAAAGCTGCAGCGTGACAATGGTAAAGAGCTGCACGTCGATCCTTACCTCTGCACCTACTATTACGAAATCAACAACCAGAAAGCGCCATTCACCGATCCTCGCGTGCGCGCGGCCCTGAAGCTGGGTCTGGATCGTGACATCATGGTGAATAAAGTGCTGGCGCAGGGCCAGAAACCAGCTTACAGCTACACGCCGCCATCCACTGACGGCATGGACATTCTGCCGCCAGACTGGTTCACATGGTCACAGGACAAACGTAATGCCGAAGCGAAGAAGCTGCTGACTGAAGCGGGCTACACCGCTGACAAACCGCTGACCTTTAACCTGCTGTATAACACCTCCGATCTGCACAAGAAGCTGGCGATTGCCGCCTCGTCGATCTGGAAGAAAAACATCGGCGTGAACATCAAGCTGGAAAACCAGGAGTGGAAAACCTTCCTGGATACCCGTCATCAGGGTAACTTCGATGTGTCGCGTGCGGCCTGGTGTGCGGACTACAACGAACCGACCTCATTCCTGAACACCATGGTGTCCAACAGCAGCAGTAACACCGCACACTATAAGAGCGATGCGTTTGACAAAGTGGTGCGTGATGCGATCAAAGCGCCGGATGCGAAAGCCCGCGCAGCGGACTATCAGAAGGCTGAACAGATCCTGGATAAAGACAGCACTATCGTACCGGTTTACTACTACGTGAATACGCGTCTGGTGAAGCCTTATGTCGGCGGTTACACCGGTAAAGACCCCCTGGATAAAACGCTGTCTAAAGACTTCTACATCATTAAACACTAATAGCATTCAGGCTATCAGCAGTGGCGGCGCGTCTGGCGCCGCCTTTTTTAATTTTTTATATGTTGTGAAGCAACAGCCTGGTAGGTACGGCAATGTTAAAATTCATCCTGCGTCGCTTGCTTGAAGCGCTACCGACGCTGTTCGTCCTGATTACCATCTCCTTCTTTATGATGCGTCTGGCCCCCGGTAGTCCTTTTACCGGCGAGCGTACGCTGGCACCCGAAGTCATGGCCAACATTGAGGCGAAGTATCACCTCAACGATCCCATTGGTAAGCAGTATGTCGATTACCTGGTGCAGCTGGCGCACGGCGATTTCGGCCCATCGTTTAAATACAAAGACTATTCGGTCAACTATCTGGTCGCACATGCGTTTCCGGTTTCTGCCAAACTCGGCCTGGCCGCGTTCCTGCTGGCGATAGTGCTGGGCGTAACCGCTGGCGTCATCGCCGCGCTCAAACAAAATACGTTATGGGACTTCGCGGTGATGGGGGTGGCAATGACCGGCGTGGTCATACCCAGTTTCGTGGTCGCGCCGTTGCTGGTCCTGCTGTTCGCCATCAGCCTGAAATGGCTGCCGGGCGGCGGCTGGAATGGTGGTCAGTGGAACTACATGCTGCTGCCGATGGTGGCGCTGTCGCTGGCATATATCGCCAGTATCGCGCGTATTACCCGCGGGTCGATGATTGAAGTGATGCACTCCAACTTTATCCGTACCGCGCGTGCCAAAGGCCTGCCGCTGCGCCGCATTGTGCTGCGTCATGCGCTGAAACCGGCGCTGCTGCCGGTGATCTCCTACATGGGCCCGGCGTTTGTCGGCATCATCACCGGTTCGATGGTGATTGAGTCGATCTACGGTTTGCCGGGTATCGGTCAGCTGTTTGTGAACGGTGCGCTGAACCGTGACTACTCACTGGTGATGAGCCTGACCATTCTGGTCGGTTTGCTGACCATTGTCTTCAACGCGATTGTTGACGTGCTCTATGCCGTTATCGATCCAAAAATTCGTTACTGATAGCGGAGTTCGCCATGATGTTAAGTAAGAAAAACAGCGAAGCTCTTGATGCGTTCAGTGAGAAGCTGGAAGTAGAAGGGCGCAGTCTCTGGCAGGACGCGCGTCGTCGTTTTATTCATAACCGTGCTGCCTCAATCAGCCTGCTGGTACTGTTACTGATTACCCTGTTCGTGATTTTTGCGCCGATGCTGGCGCAGTTCACCTACGACGATACCGACTGGGCCATGATGTCCTCGCCGCCGGATACCACTTCCGGCCACTGGTTCGGCACTGACTCATCGGGTCGTGACCTGCTGGTGCGCGTGGCGATTGGTGGTCGCATCTCGCTGATGGTGGGTGTGGCCTCTGCGCTGATCGCGGTGATCGTGGGCACGCTTTACGGTTCGATTGCTGGCTATCTCGGCGGCAAAACGGACTCGGTGATGATGCGTATTCTGGAAATTCTCAACTCCTTCCCGTTTATGTTCTTCGTGATCCTGCTGGTGACCTTCTTTGGTCGCAACATCCTGCTGATTTTTGCCGCTATCGGCATGGTTTCGTGGCTGGATATGGCGCGTATTGTGCGCGGCCAGACGCTGAGCCTGAAGCGTAAAGAGTTTATCGAAGCGGCCCATGTCGGCGGGGTATCAACCTGGAAAATCGTGGTGCGCCATATCGTGCCGAACGTGCTGGGCGTAGTGGTGGTTTACGCCTCGCTGCTGGTGCCAAGCATGATCCTGTTTGAATCCTTCCTGAGCTTCCTGGGTCTGGGTACGCAGGAGCCTTTAAGCAGCTGGGGCGCACTGCTCAGCGACGGCGCCAACTCGATGGAGGTGTCGCCGTGGCTGCTGCTCTGGCCGGCGGGCTTCCTGGTGGTGACGCTGTTCTGTTTCAATTTTATCGGCGATGGCCTGCGTGATGCCCTCGACCCGAAAGATCGTTAAGGAGTTTCCCGATGACTATTCATGAATTTCAGCCAGCAATGGCGGCCCGCGCGGGAAGCGAACAGCTACTTACGGTCAAAGATTTACGCGTGACCTTTGGCACGCACGATGGGGATGTGACCGCTGTTAATGACCTGAACTTCTCGCTGCGCGCGGGTGAGACGCTGGGCATTGTTGGTGAGTCGGGTTCCGGCAAATCACAGACGGCCTTTGCCCTGATGGGGTTGCTGGCAAAAAATGGCCGCATTGGCGGCTCGGCGATGTTCAACGGCAAAGAGATCCTGAACCTGCCTGAGAACCAGCTCAATAAACTGCGCGCCGAACAGATTGCAATGATCTTCCAGGACCCGATGACGTCGCTGAACCCCTATATGCGGGTAGGCGAGCAGCTGATGGAAGTGCTTAAGCTGCACAAAGGAATGAACAGCGCACAGGCGTTTGAAGAGTCAGTGAGAATGCTGGACGCGGTGAAAATGCCGGAAGCGCGCAAACGCATGAAGATGTACCCGCATGAGTTCTCTGGCGGGATGCGTCAGCGCGTGATGATCGCGATGGCGCTGCTGTGCCGGCCAAAACTGCTGATCGCTGACGAGCCCACTACGGCGCTGGATGTGACGGTGCAGGCGCAGATCATGACGTTGCTCAACGATCTGAAGCGTGAATTCAACACCGCTATTATCATGATCACCCACGATCTCGGCGTAGTAGCTGGGATCTGCGACAAGGTGCTGGTGATGTATGCCGGGCGCACCATGGAGTATGGCCGCGCCCGCGATGTCTTTTATCAGCCTGCGCACCCTTACTCAATCGGTCTGCTGAATGCAGTGCCGCGCCTGGATGCGGAGGGCGAGAGTCTGACCACCATTCCGGGCAATCCACCCAATCTGCTGCGTCTGCCGCAGGGCTGTCCGTTCCAGCCGCGTTGTTCGCACGCCATGGATATCTGCACCCAGGCTCCGCCGCTGGAGCCGTTTGGCGATGGCCGTCTGCGTGCCTGCTTTAAGCCGGTGGAGGAGTTAGTATGAGCACCGTAGCTGAAAAAAGAGTGTTACTGGAAATCGCCGACCTCAAAGTCCATTTCGACATCAAAGATGGCAGGCAATGGTTCTGGCAGCCGTCAAAAACCCTGAAGGCGGTGGATGGCGTCAGCCTGCGCCTTTATGAGGGAGAAACGCTGGGCGTGGTAGGCGAGTCTGGCTGCGGTAAATCGACCCTGGCGCGCGCCATCATCGGGCTGGTTAAAGCGACAGAAGGTCGAGTGGCCTGGTTAGGCCGCGATCTGCTCGGCCAGAGTGAAGAGGAGTGGCGCAAAGCGCGCAGCGATATCCAGATGATATTCCAGGACCCGCTGGCATCGCTGAACCCGCGTATGACCATCGGCGATATCATCGCCGAGCCACTGCGCACCTACCATCCGAAAATGGCGCGGCAGGAAGTGAAAGACCGCGTCAAAAATATGATGATGAAAGTGGGGCTGCTGCCTAACCTGATTAACCGCTACCCGCATGAGTTTTCGGGCGGTCAGTGTCAGCGTATCGGTATCGCCCGTGCGCTGATTCTGGAGCCGAAGCTGATCATCTGCGATGAACCGGTCTCGGCGCTGGATGTTTCGATTCAGGCGCAGGTGGTGAATCTGCTGCAGCAGTTACAGCGTGAGATGGGGCTGTCGCTCATCTTCATTGCTCACGATCTGGCTGTGGTGAAGCATATCTCTGACCGTGTGCTGGTAATGTATCTGGGGCATGCGGTGGAGCTGGGTACCTACAGCGAGGTCTACAGCAATCCGCAGCATCCATACACCCGTGCGCTGATGTCTGCCGTGCCGATTCCCGATCCCGATCTGGAAAAGAACAAGCAGATTCAGCTGCTGGAAGGGGAGTTGCCGTCGCCGATTAATCCGCCGTCAGGCTGCGTGTTCCGCACCCGCTGTCCGATCGCCGGCCCGGAGTGTGCGAAAACCCGGCCGCTGCTGGAAGGCAGTTTCCACCATGCGGTCTCCTGTCTGAAGGTCGATCCGCTATAAAGCAAAACGCCGGGCAATTGCCCGGCGTTTTGTTATCTGATGCTTACTCGCGCCACAGGATATGACAGAGCTTGTGATCTTTCTCGCGGCACAGCAGCACGCGGGCAAAGACATCAGTGATCGGCTCACCATCCGCTTCACCCAGCCCGATGACCACCTCGGCAAAAAAGTCCGGGTTCAGATCGAAATCGACATGATCTTTCCAGTCTTCAGAGGGATCAAACAGCTCTGCGCCACCGCGCTCTTCGAACTGCAGATTGAAGAGAATGACGTCTGCCGGGTCGAGATTGTCGACGGCCAGTTCAAGAAAAATATCGTAGGCCTGTTCCAGCGTTTCATCTTCGGTAAGGCGATTATTCAAATCCATAGTCTGTCCTGTCGGCCTGCGGCCATTTACACAATCTGGCTCGTTTTACAGTAAAGGGCTGAAGAAGTAAAACAGTCGTTCGACGATGCGCTGCCACCACGCACGTTTTGCCCAGCGCTTGCCATCCAGCAGGCGTGAGCGGGCGATATAGTCATCCTGCACACAGGCGAGATCGCTGCCAAATCCGGCATCATCCACCACCAGCGTTACTTCAAAATTCAGCCATAAACTGCGCATATCGAGATTGACGGTTCCCACCAGACTCAGCTGTCCGTCGACCAGCACGCTTTTAGTGTGCAACAGCCCATCTTCAAACTGATAGATCTTCACGCCCGCTTCCAGCAGTTCGCTGAAGAAGGAGCGGCTGGCCCAGCCGACCAGCAGCGAGTCATTGTGACGCGGCACAATCACGCTGACACTGACGCCACGCTGTGCGGCCGTGCAGATAGCATGCAGCAGATCGTCGCTCGGCACTAAGTAGGGTGTGGTCATAATCAGCTGTTCACGCGCGGAATAAACCGCGGTCAGCAGCGCCTGATGGATCATATCCTCCGGGAAGCCAGGACCGGAGGCGATCACCTGCACGGTGTGGCCGCTCTCCTGCTCAAACGGCATGATGTTGCGATCGGGCGGTGGTGGCAGAATACGTTTGCCGGTCTCAATCTCCCAGTCACAGCTGAACACAATGCCCATCGCGGTCGCGACCGGGCCTTCCATACGCGCCATCAGGTCAATCCACTGGCCCACACCCGCGCTCTGTTTAAAGAAGCGCGGATCCACCAGGTTCATGCTGCCGGTATAGGCGATGTAATTATCAATCAGAACGATTTTGCGATGCTGACGCAAATCCATCCGTCGCAGGAACACGCGCAGCAGGCTGACCTGTAAGGCTTCCACGACGTCAATACCGGCGTTGCGCATCATGCCGACCCACGGGCTGCGGAAAAAGTTGACGCTGCCTGCGGAGTCGAGCAGCAGTCGGCAATGAACGCCACGGCGTGATGCGGCCATCAGCGATTCTGCAACCTCATCCGCCAGTCCGCCGGGATGCCAGATGTAAAACACCATCTCAATGTTATGACGGGCCAGCTGGATATCACGAATCAGCGCCTGCATGACGTCGTCCGCGCTGGTGAGCAGCTGGAGCTGGTTGCCCTTGACCCCGGCAATGCCCTGACGATGGTAGCAAAGCTCAAACAGTGAACGGGCAACGTCGCTGTGCTCGGTTGCAAAAATTTCACGGCACTGTTTCAGGTCGTTGAGCCAGCGGGCGGTCGACGGCCACATGGTGCGGGCGCGCTCCGCGCGACGTTTGCCCAGATGCAGTTCACCAAACAAGAGATAAGCGATAATACCCACCAGCGGCAGAATATAGATTACCAGCAGCCATGCCATCGCCGAGGTTACGGCCCGGCGCTTCATTAACACGCGCAGCGTAACCCCGGCGATCAGCAGCCAGTAACCAAATACCAGCAACCAGCTGATCAGGGTATAAAAAGTGGTCATAAAGTGGACATCCCGTTCGCGCTTTCGTCTGGCAAGTTTACGTGCAGATCACCGCTAGCGAAACCCTTTATCCCGGACAGTCTCGATGAGAGATCTGATTTGGCATTACGGCGGAGATCTCTATAATGCCCTCGCACAGGTCTTGCACGTATGAAGTCAGAGAGGAAGTGATGAAAAGAAGCAGAAATGAAGTGGCGCGCTGGAGAATGTTACGTCAGGTGCATCGCCGCCGCTCCCGCTGGCTGGAAGGACAGTCGCGGCGTTACAAGCGTATCCATTGCATTCGCCATCAGCTGGCCCAGCAGCAACGACGCTCGATCCTGTTTATTACACAGTTAGTCTAGGTTATGTCGGGAGCAGCCCTGTTCAGGCTTCAAAAAATCCCGATTCTGCCATGACGCGTCGCGCCATTGAATGCTCCTGACGCGACGCACCCCGGTCGGTGACTTCGCGCATCAGGCACTCCATCGTGCTGCCCAGCGCCGTCGGTCTGCGATATCCCGTCCGATCGTACCATTCGTAAGACCATTTTCCCGATTTACGCTGGTAATAGATGGTCAGCCACGCAGAGCAGTTTGCAGGGTAACCACTCATGACTTCGATTTTCGGATCAACAATCGCCACAATTCGTGATAACAGTGGGTCGAGCAGAGTAAGTGCCTGGCCGGGATACGTTTTATTCATAATTTGCCCGCGATTCCGCTGTGCTTCCATTCAGAGGTTTAACTCACAAAAGCTAAATGTAGACAGCTCTGCCAGATAATTCCTCCCGACTGCTAAAAAAATGACACAGAGATCATTTTTTAAGGCTGAACAGGCCACCTCAGGGTGTATTTGTGGGGGTGTACAACCGCTGACGTTAAACCTGTACAACTTTACATTTTATCAAGTTATTGTTAAGTAAGGGTTTATCGATTTAATCACCAGGCAGGGCAATCTTTTGCGTTAAATACCTGTACAAGGGAGGCGTTGTTGTATAACTTTACCGCATCGGTTAGTAACTTTTAATGAATCCTATGAGGGTCAACCATGCAGACTAACGTTCGTATTCCCGCTTCAGTATCTGACATCTCCGCTTATTTACACAGTGCTGCGCAGCCTTCCCAGCAGGCCATTCTGGGTTCTGTGGTGACGGAAATTATCGCCTCTGGTCGTAGCCTGAATCGTAAAGCGATTTGCTCAAAACTCATCAGCCGTTTACAGCATGTCACCAGCCCGGAAGAAGAGCAGCACTATCATGCGCTGATCGGTCTGATTCTGGACAGGGGTTAATTCAACGCAACTATGCCAGTGAGTGACGGGAAATCAAAGCGGGTTAACTGAGCAGGCAGGCCCGCTTAGCCATGAATAAGCGCTTAACGGTTATACAGAGATCGTCGCGTTCAGCCGTATGGGCAGAGGCGTAATGCAGTGCGAAAGCCCTGTTTCGCAGAGGGTATTCACGTTAATAAGCTGTATGAATAATTAACCCGAAAGACGTTGTGACGTCATCATCAGCGTGACATTCACCAACTGCAGTGCTGCCGCCAGCACGATCAGCATCACAATCCACTGCTTTTTATTACGCCAGCCCTTTGTTCGCCAGAGGTATAGCGCACCGCCAATCAGTAAAGCGATCATTGCCAGCAGCCCCAGAATGATTATCTGCATCTTTCCTCTCTGAATATTCAAAGCAAAAATGGCTTCTGTGCCAGGCACAGAAGCCATTCTGACTGCAGATACGTTATCAGAAGACGCGTTTAAACGGTTTAACCGAGACCTGTTTGTAGACGCCCGCCGCAAAGTAAGGATCATCCTGGGCCCAGGACTGCGCGGCTTCTAATGATGGGAACTCAGCAATAACGGTTGAGCCGGTGAAGCCCGCCACGCCAGGATCGTTGCTATCCACAGCAGGCATCGGGCCTGCGATGATCAGGCGTCCCTCTTCCTGCAGCAGTTTGAGTCGCGCCAGGTGGGCAGGGCGCACGGCGTTACGTTTTTCCAGTGACTCTGCAGTATCTTCTGCATAAATGACGTAAAGCACTAAGGAACTCCTGGTTATCAGAATTTTGCAACACGTTAAGGGATTGACGATTAGAGTGCAAACGAAACCTGTGGGCGGTTAATGGCTCAGCATAAAGGGCTAAAAAGCGCTTTTCTTCAGGCCGGATGGCGGGAGTTATTGAAACTGATTGCTATTTGCATTTAAAATCGCTGTTCTATTCAATCACTGCGACTGTTATGACTACGCTGACTATGCCATTACCTAAACGCACCCCTGTCTCTATGTTGTTGTCTGTTGCGCTGCATGGCGTCGTGATTGCCGGAATTCTTTATGCTTCATTCCAGCAGGTGATTGAGGTACCCAAAGCATCCCAGCCCATCAGCGTTACCATGGTCGCGCCTGAAGTTCAGCCCGAGCCTGCACCGGCTATCGCAGAGCCGCCTGCGCCACAACCTGAACCGCAGCCTGAACCGGAGCCGGAACCGCAGCCCGTGCCGGAACCGCCAAAAGCGGAGCCGGTACCCATTCCGAAACCTGAACCGAAGCCGAAGCCTAAACCAAAGCCGGAGCACAAACGGCAGCAGCCAAAACGCGAGGTGAAGCCGCGTCAGGAGAGTAAGCCTCAGGCCGATCCGTTTAAGCAGGAAGCACCGGCGACGCAAAGCAAACCGGCGACGGCACCAAAAGCGACGCCGGCTCCTACCGCGTCGGCATCAAACGGCCCTAAGGCACTGAGCGTGAGTAAGCCTGGTTATCCTCAACGTGCTTTTGCATTGCGGGTAGAAGGGCGTGTCAGGGTGAAGTTTGATGTGGACAGCGACGGACGGGTGGATAACATCCAGATTCTCTCTGCTGAACCGCGCAATATGTTTGAGCGGGATGTTAAGCAGGCGATGAAAAAATGGCGCTATCAGAGCGGACAGCCAGGACAGGGTCTTACCATGAATATTGTGTTTAAAATTAATGGTGGTGCCAGCATTGAATAAGGCGTCGGGTCAGGCAGAAGCCGCCTGACCCGTTACTTATCCGGCAGGCTGCTGATTGGCACGACCGGCTGGCAGAGGACGTGAATTGCCCTCATTGTCGACCGCCACATAAATAAAGACCGCCTCTGTGGCACAGTAGGTCTGTCCGATGGGCTCAGACGACACTTTTTTAATCCACACTTCCACATTAATCGTCATCGAACTGTTGCCGGTCCGGAGACAGCTTGCATGACAGCTCACCACGTCACCCACCGCGACAGGCTTCATAAATGACATGCCGTCGACGCGCACGGTAACAACGCGCCCTTCAGCGATCTCTTTCGCCAGGATAGCGCCGCCCATATCCATCTGAGACATCAGCCAGCCGCCAAAAATATCGCCATTGGCGTTGGTATCTGCCGGCATGGCGAGCGTACGCAGCACCATTTCGCCTTGCGGCAATTTATGTTTTTCGCTCATTGCTTCCACTTCTTATGCAGATGAATGCTAAAAAAATGCCCGGCGTACCGGGCAGATGATTATTTTTGTTCCTGCTGCGGCATCTGACGCCAGATATAAAGCCCGCTGAGCAGGGTAAACAGTAAGGTCAGACCGGAGAGACCGAACACTTTAAAGTTAACCCAAAACGCCTGAGATAACCAAAAGGCGACATAGATGTTCACCAGGCCGCAGATCAGAAAGAACAGCGCCCAGGCGACGTTCAGCCGACGCCAGACCGCATCAGGCAACTGCAGCTCTTTACCCAGCATGCGCTGAATCAGCGTCTGCTGCATAAACCACTGGCTGTAAAGCAGGGCAGCGGCAAACAGGGTGTAGATCACCGTGACTTTCCACTTAATGAACTCATCGTTGTGGAACACCAGCGTCAGGGTGCCAAAGACGGCCACCAGCACAAAGGTGAAAATCGTCATCTTTTCCAGTTTGCGATAGAGCACCCAGCTGACGACCAGGGCCAGGCCGGTGGCCACAATCAGTGCGCCCGAGGCGACAAAAATGTCATACAGCTTGTAGAAGATGAAAAAGACCACCAGGGGAAGAAAGTCGAGTAGCTGCTTCATAGTTTTTCCATTCAGAGTTGGCTGCGAATGTGTCCGAAGGCACACCGTCAATCAACGTAACAGCATATAGAGCCGATAGAGATAGATAATCAACATGGCTGAAACCACATTGCCTGCCGCGGTAAAAATCACCGACGAGACATTGAGGGGTAATACCGTCAGCGATGAGAAGAAGAGCATCACAATGACTTTAGCCAGCAGCCAGAGCAGAATTGCCGGGGCGATCAGCCTGACATTCTTCCACGCCATCCGCATGCTGGCGCGCATGGCAGCAAAGACACCCATCTTCTCACTGGCCACCATCACTGGCGCCAGCGACAGCAGGATCGTCAGCAGAATGCCTGGCACCACCAGCACCATAAAGCCCAGCTGCGCGACCAGCGTCATCAGGAAGGTGAGCAGCAGCAGCTTTGGCAGCAGCGGTGCTGACGCGCCAATGGCCCGCAACGCACTGACGCGCTGGCCGGAAGAGACCATCGGAATCAGATAGAGCATACCGCCAAGCAGCAGCGTATTCCCCATCAGCGCGGCAAAGGTGCTGGCCGCCGAGGCGCGCAGCAGCACCTGTTGCTGTTCCGGTGACATATTCTGCACTATCTCAAACAACGAACTGGCGCTGTCATCGCCCTGCTGCAGGATGGCCATCTGATCGGCACCAGGTGTCAGCACATGCACCAGCATGACGGTGACAAACGCGGCCAGCAGCGACATCAACAGCACCGTAGCCAGTTGATGGCGCGCGAAATTTCCTGTGTCACGGTATAACGAGCTTGCCGTGATAGACATGTACACTCCTTGGAGGAACCGGGTTAATTAACCCGGCGATTGTACATGTTCTGGCAGCTCCGGGGCACCCGGCAGGGCATAACTTTCTGTAATATGAGGTAAAGAGGGCGCAAAAAGGGGAGGAAGGCCATAACGCGCGCGGGCGCGATCGCAGGCTTCGTTATGGATACCTTCTTCACCCGACATTGAGAACTCCCGACAGGGCGTCGGGCGTTGTTCATAAATGCCGCAGGAAACGCAGCCGCCAATGTCACCCTGCAGGGCGACGCAGCGAGGCGCACGATCGTTCGTACCACGCATGTTGCGCATTAACAGGCTTAACGGCTCTGTTAATTCTGTGGGCACCAGACCGCCCGCATCGTCGGCTTCAGCCCAGTAAAATGAGACGCGGAAATGGGCGCAGCAGGCGCCACAGCTGACACAAGGGTTAGAGAGTTCACTCATTTGATCACCCGCCCCTCCCAGGGCATCGAACCAAAATCAACAATGAAGATAAGCAACATAGAGCTGGCAAAATTATTCAGCAAGCGGTATTTGCGTGCTGCTGAAAGCGCCGAAATTGATCTAAATCAATTCATTGTTTTTTAAGTAATTTATCTCAGGGCTACTGAGTGCAATTTTCTGTAAATCACGTTAAATAATTGCCAGCAAAAAAAGCGATTCCGTTCGCGACATTAACATTAAGCAAAGGAGTGATAATGAAACTGGCAAAATGCGCGATGCTGCTGGCCCTGGCTCTGCCTCAACTGGCGATGGCCCACGAAGCAGGCGACTTCTTTATGCGTGCCGGCAGCGCCACCGTCCGGCCCACCGAGGGTTCCGATAACGTGTTAGGTATGGGTGAGTTCAGCGCCACTAACGACACGCAGCTGGGACTGACCTTCACGTACATGGCAACGGACAATATCGGTGTCGAGTTACTGGCCGCCACGCCTTTCCGTCACAAAGTGGGTCTTGGCCCGACCGGTACGCTGGCTACCGTACGCCAGTTACCGCCGACGCTGATGGCGCAGTACTACTTCTTCGACAGTAAAAGCAAAGCGCGCCCTTACGTTGGCGTGGGGATCAACTACACCACCTTTTATGATGCCGACTTTAACCAGACCGGTCGCGATGCTGGCCTGACCGATCTCAGCGTCAAGGATTCCTGGGGTGTGGCGGGCCAGGTCGGTCTGGATTACCAGATTAACCGCGACTGGATGCTGAATGCGTCGGTGTGGTACATGGATATTGATACGGAAGTGAAGTTCAAAGCCGCTGGCGAGCAGCAGAACATCAATATGCGCATCGACCCATGGGTCTTCTTCTTCGGGGCGGGATACCGGTTCTGATGAGAAAAAGGCCGCTGAATGAGCGGCCTTTTTTTGTCTGTTAAGACGTTATTTGATCTGCATATTGTTGACGACTGATTTCACGCCCGGCACGCTGCGCGTAACCTGAACGGCACGATTCGCCATCTGTGGTGATGAAACAAAACCGCTCAGCTGAACTTTACCTTTAAAGGTTTCTACGTTGATTTCAGTCGATTTCAGCGAGTCATCTTTCAGCAGTTCACCTTTAACTTTAGTGGTCACCACGGTGTCATCAATATAGCCACCGGTTCCCTCTTTGGTTGCGGTTGGCGCACAGGCGCTCAGTGTCAGCGCAACCACGCCCGCCAGTACAGCACCTGTCAGCAGTTTAACGAATTTCATTGCTTTCTCTCCCTGTCACAAAATGGATGCGACGTTACCGTAACGGCGCATTGTCATTGTGGTGCAGATTTTGCAAAAAGGGCAAATAGCGGAATGAAAAAAAAGGAAACAAATCATGCCTTATCGCGCGATAAGGCATGATGGCAGGATTAACGGCTGGCGGCCTTGAGGCGGCTGACAAAATTCTTCATTTCACTCAGCATGACCTCAGGCTCTGCATGGTGTTTTTCAATGATTCTGACAATCGCAGAGCCGGAGATAGCGCCCGCTGCACCGGCAGCGATCGCCTCCTTCACCTGTTCCGGTTCTGAAATACCAAAGCCCTGCAGCGGTGGCGCGGCGTGGTATTCACGCAGCTTGTCGATCAGATGCTTCAGCGGCAGGCTGGCGCGGTTTTCAGCACCGGTCACACCCGCGCGTGACAGCAGATAGGTGTAACCCCGTCCGTGTGACGCGATCTCACGCAGCAGCTCATCGCTGGCGTTAGGCGGACAGATAAAGATGGGTGCGACACCATGACGCAGCGCTGCCTGACGGAAGGGCGCAGACTCTTCAACCGGCACATCCGCCACCAGCACTGAATCCACACCGGCTTCAGCACAACGGGCATAGAACTCATCCACGCCGTTGGTGAAGACCAGGTTAGCGTACATTAGCAAGCCAATCGGCAGATCCGGGTATTTACGGCGGATAGTCGCCAGCATTTCAAAACATTGGCTGGTGTTGGTGCCCGCCGCAAAGGCGCGCAGCGTCGCGTTCTGAATGGTCGGGCCATCTGCCAGCGGATCGGAGAAGGGAATACCCAGCTCCAGTGCATCTGCACCACCTTCCACCAGCGCGTCAATCACGCGCAGTGAAAGCTCCGGAGAGGGATCGCCCAGCGTAACGAAAGGAACGAAAGCGCCTTCGTTATTCGCTGACAGCCGCGTAAACAGTTGATTGTAACGTTCCATCAGATTTCTCCCTGCGCTGTCAGAATGTCATGAACGGTGAAAATATCTTTGTCGCCGCGGCCAGAGAGGTTGACCACAATCAACTGCTCTTTTTCTGGTTCAGCGTGAATCATCTTCAGGGCGTGCGCCAGGGCGTGAGAAGACTCCAGCGCCGGAATAATCCCTTCTGCGCGACACAGCTGTTTAAAGGCGTCCATCGCCTCATTATCGGTAATAGAGACATACTCCGCGCGACCAATGCTGTTCAGATGCGCATGCTGCGGACCGACCGATGGGAAGTCGAGGCCGGCAGAGATGGAATAAGACTCCTCAATCTGGCCATCGTGGGTCTGCATCATCGGCGATTTCATACCGAAGTAGATGCCGACGCGACCATGTTTAAGCGGTGCGCCATGCTCGCCGGTTTCAATGCCGTGACCCGCAGGCTCAACGCCGATCAGCTTCACGCTGGTTTCATCGATAAAGTCGGCAAACATCCCGATGGCATTTGAACCGCCGCCTACGCAGGCGAGGATCGCATCGGGCAGGCGGCCTTCTCTTTCCATAATCTGCTTTTTGGTCTCTTCACCAATCATGCGCTGGAACTCACGCACGATAGTCGGGAAGGGATGCGGACCCGCCGCAGTGCCGAGCATGTAGTGTGAGGTCTCATAGCTGCCGGACCAGTCACGCAGCGCTTCGTTACAGGCATCTTTCAGCGTGGCGGAGCCGCTGTGAACCGGGATCACTTCTGCGCCCATCAGACGCATACGGAACACGTTAGGGGACTGACGCTCGACATCTTTCGCGCCCATATAGATGCGGCATTTCATGCCCAGCAGCGCACAGGCCAGCGCAGAAGCGACGCCATGCTGACCGGCACCGGTCTCGGCAATGATTTCGTTTTTGCCCATGCGTTTGGCTAACAGCGCCTGACCCAGCACCTGGTTGGTTTTATGCGCGCCACCGTGCAGCAGATCTTCACGCTTGAGATAGAGGCGGGTTTTGGTGCCTTTCGTCAGATTTTTACACAGCGTCAGGGCAGTAGGACGGCCCGCGTAGTTCTTCAGCAGGTCGGTAAATTCGGCCTGAAACTCGGGATCTTTCTGGGCGTCGACAAACGCCTGTTCCAGCTGGCGCAGGGCTGGCATCAGGATTTGCGGAACATACATTCCGCCAAATTCGCCAAAGTAGGGATTCAGTAACGTCATTTTTTATCTTCCTTTCTCGGGCCCGCCGTAGAGCAGGCCAGGCAAATCAGTAGGCACGCAGTGTCTGAAACACCGCGGCAATTTTACGGGCATCTTTGATGCCAGGCGCGCTTTCCACGCCAGAGTTGAAGTCCAGTCCGGCACAGCCCAGCTGCGCGGCTTCAACACAGTTATCCGCACTCAGGCCCCCGGCCAGCAGCACATTGTCCAGCGTCTGCCCCTGTAACAACGACCAGTCGAAACGCTGTCCGGTTCCGCCATCGCCATTATCAAACACATAACGGTCGACGTGCGGCCAGTCGCGCGCCGGTAAGGCACCTTCAATGCGCAGCGCCTTCCAGATTTGAATCTGTGCTGGCAGAGCCTCGCGCAGTTCGGCCACAAATTCTGGTGTTTCATTACCATGCAGCTGCACTGCAAACAGTGAAAGTGCGGTAGCCTGCGTGACAACGTCACTGACAGAGTTATTGCGGAACACGCCGACGTAGCGCAGCGGCGCAGCGGCGATCACGTTCTGCGCGGTAACGGTGTCAATCTGACGTGGTGATCCTTCCGCGAAGATCAGACCACCAAAGATTGCACCGGCTTCATAGGCGGCACGGGCGTCTTCGGCACGCGTCAGACCGCACACTTTATTGCTACCCAGCGTAACCCGACGCACCGCACCGGTCAGGTCAGCTTCTTCCATCAGGGCAGAGCCAATCAGGAAGCCGTTGGCAAAGTGGCTCAGCTCACGAATATCAGCGTAGCTGTTTATGCCCGATTCGCTGATTACGGTGACGCCGTGTGACAGGCGCGGCGCCAGCTGACGGGTGCGGTTGAGATCGATAGATAGATCGCGCAGGTCGCGGTTGTTAATCCCCACGACTTTTGCCTGAAGCGCGATAGCCCGCTCCAGCTCCTCTTCATTACTCACTTCGGTCAGAATGCCCATTTTCAGGCTGTGTGCCACGGCGGCCAGCTGACGATACTGCTCATCATCCAGCACCGACAGCATCAGCAGAATGGCATCCGCCTGGTAATAGCGGGCCAGATAGATCTGATAGGAGTCGATAATAAAATCTTTGCACAGCACTGGCTGAGTAATGGCGGCGCTGACAATCGGCAGAAAGGCGAAGTCGCCCTGAAAATATTTCTCATCGGTCAGCACGGACACCGCAGAAGCATAGTGGCGGTAAACCCCGGCAATGGCGGCCGGATCGAAATCCTCGCGAATCACGCCTTTTGAGGGGGACGCCTTTTTACACTCCAGGATAAACGCGGTTCTTGCACCCTGCAGCGCGTCGTAGAAATGACGGCTGGCAGGTTCAATGCTGTTCTGAAAGGTGGAGAGAGGCTGCTGCTGCTGACGGGCTTCAACCCAAATCGCTTTGTCCTGAACAATTTTTTCTAACACGGTGCCTTTCATGATTATCCTCTTGCTGCCAGTGCGACGACGCGTTCATAAGCCTGCCCGCTGCGGATGGCGTTAAGCGCCTGCTGGGCGTTTTCACGCAGATCTTCCTGACCGAATACTTTAAGCAGCATCGCCACGTTAACGGCGACCGCTTCCTCATGGGCCTGCTGGCCATTACCCTGGAGTAAAGCCGTCAGAATGTCACGATTTTCTTCCGGCGTGCCGCCTGCCAGCGCCTCTTTGGGATGGAAGCCAAAACCAAAGTCTTCCGGCGAAAGCTGATAGCGGGTGATTTCACCTTCACGCAGCTCAGCCACATGGGTCACATCGTGCAGTGCGACTTCATCCATACCACCACCATGAACCACCGCTGCACGCTGATAACCCAGCACTTTCAGGGTCTGCGCAATCGGCAGCACCAGTTCCGGGCTGTAGACGCCAATCACCGCCAGTGGCGGGCGCGCCGGGTTGATTAATGGACCTAACACGTTGAACAGGGTGCGGGTCTTCAGCTGCTGGCGCACTGGCATCGCGTGGCGAAAGCCGGTGTGATACTGCGGTGCAAACAGGAAGCAGACGTTCAGATCGTCCAGCGCCTGGCGCGCACGGTCAGCGGGCATATCCAGATTGATACCAAAGGCGGCCAGCAGGTCAGACGAGCCCGATTTGCTGGAGACGCTGCGGTTGCCGTGCTTCGCCACTTTCAGACCGCAGGTGGCGGCAACAAAGGCGCTGGCCGTCGAGATATTAATGCTGTTACTGCCATCGCCGCCGGTGCCGACGATGTCCGCGAAAGCGTAATCCGGGCGGGGAAAGGGTTTCGCATCTTCCAGCAGCGCGGTGGCGGCTCCGGCGATCTCTTCCGGCGTTTCACCACGTACTTTCATGGCGACCAGTGCAGCGGCGAGCTGCGTGGGTTCCAGCTGTCCGGTAATAATGGCGCTGAACAGCTGATGACTCTCAGCCTGATTCAGCGTCTGCGCCTGGTAAAGTTTTTCCAGTGTCTGTTGCATCGTTATTCTCCCTGTTACTTCGCCAGCGCCCAGGCCAGCGTCTGCTCAAGCAGGCGCGCGCCCTGGGAAGTCAAAATCGATTCAGGATGGAACTGAAACCCGCAGACGCGATCGGTTTCATGACGAACCGCCATCACCATCCCGTTAAAGCTGGCATTAACCGTCAGCTCATCCGGCGTGTTGCTGCCTACCAGCGAGTGATAGCGCGCCACCGGCAGCGGATTGCTCAGGCCGGCAAACATCGCCTCGTCGTCATGAACGATAGACGAGGCTTTGCCGTGCAGGATTTCGCCCGCCTGGCCTACATGGCCGCCATAGGCTTCCACAATCGCCTGATGTCCCAGACAGATGCCGATGATCGGCAGGCGTCCGCGCAGCACCCGCAGCAGCTCCGGCATACACCCGGCATCTTTTGGCGCGCCGGGGCCGGGTGACAGCATCAGCACCGGATTTTCCATCCGCTCCAGCTGAGCAATTAACAGTTCAGCGGGCAGGTTGTTGCGGTAGATCACCACGTTGTGACCAAAGGTACGCAGCTGATCAACCAGGTTATAGGTAAAAGAGTCGATGTTATCGAGCAGCAGAATATCGGCCATCAGAAGATCTCCTTGCAGTGATGGGCAGTCGCGATAGCGCGCAGAACGGCGCGGGCCTTATTGCGGCTTTCATCAGCTTCAGCCTGCGGATTAGAATCCAGCACCACACCGGCGCCCGCCTGAACGGTGGCAACGCCATCTTCGACATAGGCCGAACGAATAACGATGCAGGTGTCGAGATCGCCCTGCGCGGTGAAGTAGCCCACCGCGCCACCGTAGCTGCCGCGACGGGTGCGTTCAGCCCCGGCAATCAGCTGCATAGCGCGAACTTTTGGCGCACCGCTCAGCGTGCCCATGTTCATACAGGCACGATAGGCGTGCAGCACGTCGAGGTCGGCGCGCAGCGTGCCGACGACGCGGGAAACCAGATGCATCACGAACGAGTAGCGATCAACTTTGGTCAGGTCAGCCACGTAACGGCTGCCGGGCACGCAGATGCGCGCCAGATCGTTACGCGCCAGATCGACCAGCATCAGATGTTCAGCCAGCTCTTTATGGTCGGTGCGCATCTCCAGTTCAATGCGGCTGTCGAGGTCACGGTCCAGCGAGCCATCAGCATGGCGGCCGCGCGGGCGGGTACCGGCAATCGGGTAGATCTCAATCTGACGCGAGGTGGCGTCATACTTCAGTGAGCTCTCTGGTGACGCGCCAAACAGGGAGAAATCCTGATCCTGCATAAAGAACATATACGGGCTGGGATTGCTGTTTTTCAGCGTGTCATAGGCAGCCAGCGGTGACGGGCACGGCAGCGAGAAGCGGCGTGATGGCACGACCTGGAAAATTTCACCGATGCGAATCGCCTGCTGCATGGTGCGAACGACTTCACAATACTCTTCATCGCTCTGGCTGGTAGTCAGCGTCATCTGTTCGACCTTTTGTACCGGCAGCGCAGGTGCTGGCTGCAGCATCTGGCCATGCAGCTGCTCGATACGGCGTTGCAGACGCTGGAACTCGCTGGTGGACGGGCAGAACAGGCTGGCCTGCAGACGCGCGCTGCGGGTCTGGTGATCGATCACCAGTAATGTCTCTGCCAGGTAAAAACAGTAGTCAGGGCAGCGCTGCTGATTATCCAGTTCCGGCAGGGTTTCAAAACCAGCCACCAGGTCATAGGCAAACAGACCACCCAGCAGCACGGCTTCGCGCTCGTCGGCAGGGGCGTTAACCAGCTGGGGAATCAGTCGCAGTGCATCAAACACCGAGAGTGCTTTGAGACGGGAATCTTCGTCCTGATGCGGATCGGTGCTCTGTGGAAAAGTCAGCTCTCGGCCATCGGGACGGACCTGATTGCTGACGGAAGCGGGCAGAGCCTCATCCAGCAGCGGCAGCACGGCACGGCCATTTTCTGACAGCGCCTGAACGGTCACCGTATTACCCATGGCGCTGATACGCAGCGCGCTGTCGACAATCAGCAGACTTTTTAAATTACGCTTGCTGTCGATATCCGCAGATTCAAGCAGCAGGGTTGCCGGACGTGCGCCGCACAGCTGGTGAAACACTGCGGCCGGATCTTCGCGGTAAGGCGCGGTGCCGGTAATCAACTTCACTGTAGGTTTCGCATTTGGCATGATGATTTCTCTGAATTTCGCTCAAAAAAAAGCCCGCTCGGTGGCGGGCTCAGGTATTAGCACAGCGGTTACGCAAAGTGTGCACGATCCTGTCGCCCGTTTTCGGGAACATCGCGCCAACCGTTTAAATGCGTGATTACAACAGCCATGATTGAATACCCGTTACGTGTGAACTTGTGTACTAGTTAACGGGTTCATGACGTAAATGTCAATACACTTTTTCACTGACCGTGAAAATCGTTATCATGCTGGCCGGTTTAGTTTTAGCAGGAGTTCTCTTGAGCGATATCGCCCGTTTTCCGGTTTATGATTTACACAGCCACACGCGCGCCTCCGATGGCTTACTGACGCCAGCAGACCTGGTGCAGCGAGCCGTTGAGATGCGCGTTGGCGTACTGGCGATCACCGATCACGACAGCGTTGCAGGGGTAGAGGAAGCGCAGCAGACGGCACGGGACCACGATTTACCGATAAAAGTGCTGGCCGGGGCAGAGATCTCTACGCTGTGGGAGAACCATGAGATTCACATCGTCGGCCTGAACATTGATATTCATCATCCGGCGATGATGACGTTTCTGGCCGGACAACATGACTGCCGCCGGACGCGGGCGGAAGAGATTGGTGAGCGACTCGCGAAGGCACGTATCCCGGATGCGCTGGCGGGTGCGATGCGTCTGGCTGATGGCGGCATCATTACCCGTGGTCACTTTGCCCGCTTCCTGATTGAACAGGGCAAAGCGGACAATATGGTACAGGTATTCAAAAATTATCTGGCGCGTGGCAAAACCGGCTACGTGCCGCCACAATGGTGTACAATTAAACAAGCTATTGATGCGATTCATCATTCTGGTGGGTGTGCCGTGCTGGCGCATCCTGGCCGATATGGCTTATCGGCGAAGTGGCTTAAACGGCTGGTCGCCCATTTTCGCGAGGCGGGCGGCGATGCGATGGAAGTCGCGCAGTGCCAGCAGCCACCCAATGAGCGTACAACACTGGCACAATACGCCAGAGATAATGAACTGGCCGCATCACAAGGTTCTGATTTTCATCAACCCTGCCCGTGGATTGAGCTGGGCCGTAAACTCTGGCTGCCTGCAGCGGTTGAGCCGGTCTGGGAACGCTTCCCGGATCTCGCGCCCGGCCTGACAATCACGGAAAGGTGACACGAGGTTTCTATGAGTCAATTGTTTCACATCCATCCGGACAATCCTCAGCCACGGCTGATTAACCAGGCGGTCGACTACCTGAACAAAGGCAGCGTCATTGTCTATCCTACCGACTCCGGCTATGCGCTGGGCTGTCGGCTGGAGGAGAAGGGCGCAATGGAGCGTATCTGCCGTATTCGTCAACTCGACGGGCACCACAACTTCACCCTGATGTGCCGGGATCTTTCGGAGCTGTCGGTTTATTCGCAGGTAGGCAACTCGGCTTTTCGGCTGCTGAAAAACAACACGCCAGGCAACTACACCTTTATTCTCAAGGCGACCAAAGAAGTGCCCCGTCGCCTGATGAATGAAAAGCGTAAGACCATTGGTCTGCGCGTGCCCTCCAATCCGGTGGCGCTGGCGCTGCTGGAAGCGCTGAATCAGCCGATGATGTCGACCTCATTGATTCTGCCGGGCAACGATTTTACCGAGTCAGACCCGGAAGAGATCCAGCACAGCATTGGTAAGCTGGTCGATCTGATCATTGACGGCGGTACGCTGGGTCAGCAGCCGACCACGGTGGTCGATCTGACCACCGATTCGCCAGAAATCGTGCGTGAAGGCGTGGGCGATACCCGCCCGTTCCTGTAATTACGTCGGGCTTCAGACACCGCGCGACGGTGTCTGAGCCAGATTCGACTCTAACCAGTTCTTAAACTGACCGTAAGGAATATAAAGTGATACATCTTTGAGGATCACTTTGTTATTACGCCCATTCTTAATCGAGTCAGAATAGCCAACAATAACGCCGCCCAGCGTATCATCCCGATTATAAACGCCACCGCCAGACATTCCCTGAACGACCCCCGCATTCGAGGCCATCGCTAAGCAGGGACTTTTATTCCATTTATTCCGAATAGCCGTGCGGGCTAAATTAACCCCGGACGACTCAACCGGCATCGCGGAAATAAAGCTGTAACCATACATTTTAACCGGATCGCCGATGTCGCTGCTGCGGAACTTAGTCAGCGTGCTGGCATCATTCTTGTGATAAATAATCGCAAGGTCGCAATAAGGGTGATAAGACTTCACACGCTGCACGGCAGTTTTAGCCACGTGCGCAGCCGTGAGGCTATATTCAGGCGTCAGAGGAATGCTGGTGCCCAGTGTACCCAGACCGAGGATCGTCGGAATGCCTGTCACGCTCATATCAACGTGCTGCATCGCCGTACGACTGTACTCGGTGTGGCCCACGGAACACCCGCTCAGCACCAGTGCAGCAAGCACCGGGCACAGAAACAGGTTTCTCATGATGTTTTTCTTTATTCAGGCATGTCGGGAAATCCCTGGTGAAGATTTTTGACATGCAAGCAGGGTTCATCACTGAACCGTATTAACGCAACAACTCCGGATGCGCCGGTTTATTGGATTAATGTAAAAACACTATTTTTATTAAAGAATGAATTAAGCAAGACTCAAATGTCGCAAGAACGCTTTGCCGCGTATTTTGCTTTTTTATTATGCTGCCGGGATAAAGTGTATCAGCTTAATAGTGTCGTACAATTTATTAAAGCTAATGACAATCAAATGTTATGAAAAATAAGGTTATAAACGAATCTCTATTAGGAATAATCTGACTTTTCTGTTTTTAGAGTGGGTGCATCATGATTAAATTCAACTAACCAGCATTTCATGCTGATTTTAATATTTTTTTTAGATGATCTAAAGTACGGTAAGAATGATGGAAGTGTAAGATAGCGTTAAGATTTTACTCTCCGAATATCGCTTTGATGAAAAATGAGTGGTTAGAAAATTTAATTGTCATCAGCTATAAAGTTTTCGATCTAGGCGTTTTATTAAACATATTCTCTTATCATATGCCGGGTTTTATTAAATCAGCATCAAGGATTATCAGATCTCAAACTATCAGAGGTTAACCTTTCTTTATTTACTATGACACTATCCATAAAGGGCGTTACTTCAGCATTAAATGCCTGTATAATGGGGCAAACTTGCTAAGTTAACCTGTTGATTTAGAAAGGATTATCACCCAATCATGACGCCTGGGAAGGCGACAAAGAGGAAGCTCAATGAGCGAAAAGTTACAGAAAGTCTTAGCGCGTGCCGGTCATGGCTCGCGTCGTGAAATCGAATCAATGATTGCGGCCGGCCGTGTCAGCGTTGACGGCAAGATCGCCACCTTAGGCGACCGCGTCGAAAGCAGCAAATCCCTGAAAATCCGTATTGATGGCCATCTGGTTTCGATTGCTGAATCAGCAACCGAAGTCTGCCGCGTGCTGGCTTACTACAAACCGGAAGGCGAACTCTGTACCCGCAGCGATCCTGAAGGCCGCCCGACGGTGTTTGACCGTCTGCCGCGTCTGCGTGGCTCACGCTGGATTGCCGTTGGCCGTCTGGATGTGAACACCTGTGGTCTGATGCTTTTCACCACCGACGGTGAACTGGCGAACCGCCTGATGCATCCGAGCCGTGAAGTGGAACGTGAATATGCGGTGCGCGTATTTGGTCAGGTCGACGATGATAAAATTCGTCAGCTGAGCAAGGGCGTTCAGCTGGAAGATGGTCCGGCTGCGTTTAAAACCCTGAAGTTTGGCGGTGGAGAAGGCATCAACCAGTGGTACAACGTCACCCTGACCGAAGGACGTAACCGTGAAGTGCGTCGTTTGTGGGAAGCGGTCGGGGTGCAGGTGAGTCGTCTGATGCGTGTCCGCTACGGCGATATCACGTTACCAAAAGGCCTGCCACGCGGTGGCTGGACCGAACTGGATCTGCCCGCGGTGAACTATCTGCGTAACCTGGTGGAGCTGGATGATGAAACGGTCACCAAGCTGGTGGTCGAAAAAGATCGTCGTCGTACCAAGGCGAACCAGATTCGTCGTGCGGTGAAACGCCACAGTAAAGTGAGCAGCACGCCACGTGCGCCACGCCGCAATCCGGGCAGCAAACGTAACTCCGGTTAATCGTGTTGCCCGATCGCTAAAAACGCAGCCCCAGGGCTGCGTTTTCTTTTTCTGTTACCAGTCAATGCCCTGCTGAGCCTGGATACCGGCATCAAAGGCGTGCTTCACCGGCCGCATTTCTGTCACCGTATCCGCCATTTCAGTCAGGCTGCGATGACAGCCACGTCCGGTAATGATTACGCTCTGGTGCGCCGGGCGCTGTTGCAGTGCGGTAATCAAACCGTCCAGCGGCAGATAATCCATGCTGACCATATAGGTGATTTCGTCGAGCACCACCAAATCGAGCTGCGTATCGGCCAGCATCCGTTTTGCATGCTGCCACACGGTCAGACAGGCGGCGGTATCCGTTTCGCGGTTCTGGGTGTCCCAGGTGAAACCGGTTGCCATCACCTGAAACTCTACACCATGCTGTTCCAGCAGGTTACGCTCACCATTCGGCCAGTCACCTTTAATAAACTGAATCGCCGCCGCACGCTTGCCATGTCCGGCAGCGCGCAGGGCGGTGCCAAAAGCCGCCGTCGTTTTGCCTTTGCCATTGCCGGTGAACACCATCAGGATGCCACGCACCTCGGTGGCTGCCGCAATCCGCGCATCGACCTGCTCCTTTAGCCGCTGCTGACGCTGTTGATGACGATCGTCAGCCATTACTCTGCGGCTCCGGGTTTTCTGCCCGGCTGCGCATCAAAGCTGATACCGGTTTTGCGCCGGCTATCATCACCCATCAGATAAAGGTAGAGCGGCATCAGATCGGCAGGCGTTTTCAGCTTGTTAGCATCTTCCTGCGGGAAGGCGCTGGCGCGCATTTTGGTTCGCGTTCCGCCCGGATTAATGCAGTTAACCCGCAATGCCTGCGTTTTATACTCATCCGCCAGCACCTGCATCATCCCTTCGGTGGCAAATTTAGAGACGGCATAAGCCCCCCAGCCTGCGCGACCGGTTCGGCCAACGCTGGAGGTGGTAAACACCAGTGAACCGGCATCTGACTTTAACAGCAGCGGCAACAGCGCCTGGGTCAGGAAGAAGGTAGCGTCCAGGTTGATGTTCATGACCTGCTGCCAGATCTGAGGGTCGAGTTCCGCAAGCGGCACGATTTCACCGAGGATACCGGCATTGTGCAGCACGCCATCAAGACGCGGAAACTGCTGTGACAGCTCTTCTGCTACCTGATGACAACGTTCTGGTGTCGCTTCAGCCAGATCAAACACGACGGTATGAGCAGCACATTTATTAAGTTGATCGATTGCCTCTTTGACCTGCTGAAGCTTCTCAGGGTTACGGCCCATCAGGATCACTTCAGCGCCATAACGGGCATACGTCAGCGCCGCTTCCCGGCCAATGCCATCAGAAGCGCCAGTGACCAGGATGATACGGTGATTGAGCAGGTCGCTTTTCGGTTGATAATGCACAGCGGGGTCCTCCAGCGAAAACAGCATGATTCCGCTTTATGCCTGAATTTACGAATGGGCGCAATCGCCAGACCACCCATTCTGTGCCGGCTGCTGGCATTTCAGGCGACGGAGCAGGGTAAAACGGCTAAACTGGCGAATTGTTTTTTATTCTTTGTGACTAAGGCGACCTGATGGATTTTATTTCAACGTATGGACTGTTTTTAGCAAAAGCGGTGACGCTGGTGGTTGCCGTCGCTGCGATTGTCATGATTATCATGAATGCCGCGTTACGCAAACGGGCACAAAGTGGTCAGCTTCGTCTGACCCATCTGGGTGATGATTATCAGCAGATGAAAGAGGATTTGCAGCTGGCAAAAATGAAGCCGCAGGCGCAGAAAGTCTGGCTGAAAAATCATAAAAAAAGTGAAAAGCTGAAAGCCAAAGCGGAAAAACAGGCGGCAAAGCAGGGACAGACAAAGAGCGTTAAGCCCACGCTTTACGTACTCGATTTTAAAGGCAGCATGGATGCCGGTGAGGTGAGCTCACTACGTGAAGAGATTTCAGCTGTGCTGGCGGTGAAGCAGCCTGGCGATGAAGTGCTGCTGCGGCTTGAAAGCCCTGGCGGCGTGGTGCATGGCTATGGGCTGGCAGCGTCGCAGCTTCAGCGTCTGCGTGATGCGGATCTGCGCATCACGGCGGCTGTAGATAAAGTGGCAGCCAGCGGGGGCTACATGATGGCCTGCGTGGCCGATCGCATTGTGGCGGCACCGTTCTCGATCATTGGTTCCATCGGCGTGGTTGCGCAAATCCCTAACTTCAACCGCCTGCTGAAGCGTAACGATATTGATGTTGAGCTGCATACTGCCGGACAGTACAAGCGCACGCTGACGCTGTTTGGTGAGAATACCGAAGAGGGACGTGAAAAATTCCAGGAAGATCTCGACGAAACGCACCTGCTGTTCAAGCAGTTTGTTCACCAGATGCGCCCGACACTCGATATCGACCGGGTGGCAACTGGTGAACACTGGTATGGTCGTCAGGCGCTGGATCTCGGCCTGATTGACGAAATCGGCACCAGCGATGACCTGATTATCCGTCAGATGGATCAATTCAGCGTGCTCGGTGTGCATTACGCCCGCCGTCGTAAAATGATGGACCGTTTTACCCAGAGCGCCGGCTCGGTGGCTGAGCGGTTGCTGCTGAAACTCTGGCAGCGCGGCGAAAAGCCACTGCTCTGATGCGAAACCCGGCCTGTGCCGGGTTTTTATTCCAGGTGATAGCGCGGCGACAGCTCCACAGCAAGGTATTTGAAGACGTTAAACACCGCCGTGGTTTTCGCGGTCGGCAGTCCATCCGCATCAAGAAAGAACGGTCCGCGAAAGACCAGCACATCCGCCTGCTGACTTACCTCATCCGCCTGCATGCCCGCTAAATAATCATCATGTTCTTTAATTAGCGCATTGGCCTTTTCCAGCAACGCCTGGCGGGAAATAGCCTGAGTTGATCTCTGCATTTATTCGCTCCTTTTTGACAGCATCCAAATCCTTTCTATATTACTGGCCTGTCACATGCTGTGACAAATCGGTCTGAACGATGAAAACCTGGCGTAAGTTCGGGCTGAGTGCTAATTAAGTTGCGTAACAGATTTTATCAGGTAGAGTGTGGGCGATTCCGATTTCAGGGATTTTGCACCGGGATGTGCGAAGAGTTCAGATGGAAAAAGCACGCTTTATCATGTAGTTGCAGCAGGCCGCATCATCTGATCTGAGATTGACCCCTCCGCCTTGAAATGTTAAACAGGCGCAGCAATATTGAACCCACTGGGTTTTTGGGCATCCAATCCTCTCCCGTTAAGCAGGATGTTTTCATTAGGTAAAGGTAAATATGGGTAAAGCACTCGTTATTGTTGAGTCCCCGGCAAAGGCTAAAACAATCAATAAATACCTGGGTAGTGACTACGTGGTTAAATCCAGCGTGGGTCATATCCGGGATCTGCCGACCAGTGGTTCAACCGCGAAGAAGAGTGCTGACGCTTCGACAGATAAGAAAGTCAAAGACGCTTCAACTGACAAGAAAGTCAAAAAAGTTAAAAAAGATGAGAAAGCCGCACTCGTCAGCCGCATGGGTGTAGACCCTTATCACGGCTGGGAAGCGGATTATCAGATTCTGCCCGGCAAAGAGAAAGTCGTTGCTGAACTGAAGGCGTTAGCCGCCAATGCTGACCACATCTATCTCGCAACCGACCTTGACCGCGAAGGGGAAGCCATTGCCTGGCACCTGCGGGAAGTGATCGGTGGTGATGACTCGCGCTTCAGCCGCGTGGTCTTTAACGAAATCACCAAGAATGCGATTCGTCAGGCGTTTGAAAAGCCGGGCGAACTGAATATTGACCGGGTAAATGCTCAGCAGGCGCGTCGTTTCATGGACCGCGTGGTGGGCTACATGGTCTCGCCACTGCTGTGGAAAAAAATTGCCCGTGGCCTCTCGGCCGGACGTGTGCAATCTGTTGCGGTTCGCCTGGTGGTGGAACGTGAACGTGAGATCAAAGCCTTTGTTCCCGAAGAGTACTGGGAAGTTAATGCCGCACTGACCACGCCAAAAGGCGATGAGCTGTCCATGGACGTGACGCACAAAGGTGATAAAGCCTTCCGTCCGGTCAATCGCGGCGAGACTTATGCCGCGGTGGCGCTACTGGAAAAAGCGCGCTATGAGATCGTCGACCGTGAAGATAAGCCGACCAGCAGCAAGCCGGGCGCGCCTTATATCACCTCGACACTACAGCAGGCTGCAAGCACCCGTCTGGGCTTTGGCGTGAAGAAAACGATGATGATGGCTCAGCGCCTGTACGAAGCCGGTCACATCACCTATATGCGTACCGACTCGACCAACCTGAGTCAGGATGCGGTCGCCATGGCGCGTGGCTATATCGAAAGCAATTTCGGTAAAAAGTATCTGCCTGAAACCGCCATTACTTACGCCAGTAAAGAAAATTCCCAGGAAGCGCACGAAGCGATTCGTCCTTCCGACGTGGAAGTGGTGGCGGAAAAGCTGAAGGATATGGAAGCGGATGCGCAGAAACTCTATCAGCTGATCTGGCGTCAGTTTGTTGCCTGTCAGATGACACCAGCAAAATATGATTCCAGCACCATTACAGCGGCGGCGGGTGAATTTAAACTCAAAGCAAAAGGCCGTATTCTGCGTTTTGATGGCTGGACCAAAGTCATGCCAGCGCTGCGTAAGAATGATGAAGATCGTACATTGCCTGCCGTCAGCGTGGGTGATGTTCTGGATCTGCAACAGCTTCTTCCGGGTCAGCACTTCACCAAGCCACCGGCGCGCTTCAGCGAAGCGTCACTGGTGCGTGAACTTGAGAAGCGCGGCATTGGTCGTCCATCCACGTACGCAGCCATTACCTCGACCATTCAGGATCGCGGCTACGTGCGGGTAGAAAACCGCCGCTTCTATGCGGAAAAAATGGGTGAAATCGTCACCGATCGTCTGGAAGAGAACTTCCGCGAACTGATGAACTACGATTTCACCGCCCGCATGGAGAGCAATCTCGATCAGGTGGCGAATAACGAGGCGCAATGGAAAGCGGTTCTCGATCACTTCTTCGCCGACTTTACTCAGCAGCTTGAGCTGGCTGAGAAAGATCCTGAAGAGGGAGGCATGCAGCCGAACCAGATGGTGCTGACCTCGATTGAGTGTCCGACCTGTAGCCGTCAGATGGGAATCCGTACCGCCAGTACCGGCGTTTTCCTGGGCTGTTCCGGCTATGCGCTGCCGCCTAAAGAGCGATGCAAACAGACCATCAACCTGATTCCGGAAAATGAAGTCCTCAATATTCTGGAAGGCGATGATGCTGAAACCAACGCCCTGCGTGCCCGTCGTCGCTGCCAGAAGTGTGGCACCGCGATGGACAGCTACCTGATCGACAACGAACGTAAACTGCACGTCTGTGGTAATAACCCGGAGTGTGACGGTTACGAAATCGAGAAGGGCGAGTTCCGCATTAAAGGCTATGACGGTCCGGTGGTGGAGTGCGAGAAGTGTGGTTCGGAGATGCATCTGAAGATGGGACGCTTTGGTAAGTACATGGCGTGTACCAACGAAGAGTGCAAAAACACCCGCAAGATTCTGCGCAGTGGTGAAGTTGCACCGCCGAAAGAAGATCCGGTTCCGCTGCCAGAGCTGGCGTGTGAGAAGTCCGATGCTTACTTCGTGTTGCGTGACGGCGCAGCGGGCGTTTTCCTCGCGGCTAACACCTTCCCGAAATCACGCGAAACGCGTGCGCCGCTGGTGGAGGAGCTTCAGCGCTTCAAAGATCGCCTGCCTGAGAAGCTGAAGTATCTGGCCGACGCGCCAGCAGCCGATCCGGAAGGCAATAAAACGCTGGTGCGCTTCAGCCGCAAAACCAAACAGCAGTATGTCTCCTCTGAAAAAGAGGGTAAGGCAACCGGCTGGTCCGCCTTCTATATAGATGGCAAGTGGCAGGAAGCGAAAAAGTAAGTCTCAGGCCAGCATTTGCTGGCCTTTTTCTTACTCTGCTTATCCGATTTATCCACTGACACTGACAACGCACCACATTCAGGCCAGCGCTCGCTGGCCTTTTTCTGAGCCTTATATCAATCCGTTCTACTCTGTCACTTAAACTGATATAGTTGTTATAGCATTTCCGACCTTTCCTGATGCATAGCATTTCTTGACCCTTGCGACTATACGTCAAGCGGGGATGCGACTCTGTAACTTACCGGGATGGAATAGATATGAAATTACAGCAGTTGCGCTATATCGTCGAAGTGGTGAACCATAATCTCAATGTCTCTTCGACAGCGGAAGGTCTCTACACCTCTCAACCCGGCATCAGCAAACAGGTGCGTATGCTGGAAGATGAGCTGGGCGTGCAAATTTTTGCCCGCAGCGGTAAACATCTCACCCAGGTGACGCCTGCAGGCGAAGAGATCATTCGTATAGCGCGTGAAGTTCTCTCCAAAGTGGATGCGATCAAATCTGTCGCCGGCGAGCACACCTGGCCGGATAAAGGCTCGCTTTATGTCGCCACCACACATACTCAGGCACGTTACGCGTTGCCAGGCGTGATCAAAGGATTTATCGAGCGCTATCCGCGCGTCTCTTTGCATATGCATCAGGGTTCACCCACCCAGATCGCCGAAGCGGTTTCCAAGGGCAATGCGGACTTTGCCATAGCCACTGAAGCGCTGCATCTCTATGACGATCTCATCATGCTGCCGTGCTACCACTGGAACCGCGCGATTGTCGTCACGGCGGATCATCCGCTGGCCGGAAAAGGGCAGGTGAGCATCGAAGAACTGGCTGAATATCCGCTGGTGACTTACACCTTTGGCTTTACCGGACGCTCAGAACTCGACACGGCCTTTAATCGGGCAGGATTAACACCCCGCATTGTCTTCACCGCGACTGATGCTGACGTCATCAAAACCTATGTCCGTTTAGGTCTGGGCGTGGGGGTTATTGCCAGTATGGCGGTTGACCCGGTGGCCGATCCTGACCTGATTCGTATTGAAGCCGCCGATATCTTTACCAACAGTACCACCAAGATTGGCTTCCGCCGCAGCACCTTCCTGCGCAGCTATATGTATGATTTTATCCAGCGTTTTGCGCCACACCTGACCCGCGACGTGGTGGATACCGCCGTGGCGCTGCGCTCAAACGAAGACATTGAGGCGATGTTTAAGGACATTAAGCTGCCATTTAAATAGCGTTGATGCTCTCCACGACAACATAAGGCTGCCTGGTGCAGCCTTTTTTGTTGCCAGGCTTTAGCGCCAAATGAGAATCAAAAGTTTTTATGATTTTTTTGTAAATGAAACATTGATCACATGTTTTCCGGTTGGGCTTTCTTAAATGCGAAATACAACACACTTTTAACTATGTCACTTTGCGACTCGCCAGGATTATTCCCATACTCCAGTTAAGAGCTGATGTGTGAAGCCAGTAAACATAAGGTTCTTTAGATGGGTCTTTAGTTTTAAATGGATCTGTTTTTAAATTAACTCAAATTTATTAGCTGACTGTTTAATTAAATATTCGTTCAGGAGTTAATGATTTCTTACGTTACCGAAGCCTATTGATTAATACCGTTAATCGTTTTACTCAATAAAAATAACTGGATTTTTGGCCTTAACGCGTTTAGGATTCCTCCTAAATCTTAATCGATGTTATCAATCATTTTGTTGAGAGTGATTATCAAAAACTATGAATACACGACTGACTGTACAACCGGGTTTCCCGGCAAAAAGCACCAAGGTTGAGCGTACTGGCAACACCCGTCGCAATGCCTGGTTAACCGTATTCGCTGCCTCTGCGCTGTTCTGGGTGGTTGTAGCGTTAATGATTTGGCGTATCTGGGGCTAAAGCCATGTGGGCACATACACTCAGTCATAAACGTTCTTTGACCACGGGTCAGCACAAGCCAGTATCCTGCAAAGGAAAAGAAGGCCTTGCAAAGGACGAAAAAGTGTCTATCCCCGAGTCATGGGATTTGAGTGATAACCAGCGACTGTTTATTGAGTCGTTTCTGGAACCTAAAAACAAATAACGTTGTAAGACCATCTATTCGTCACTGCTCTTTTATAACCGGAGTTTCCGGTGGGCTTTTAAATGCCCCTTTCCACATCCTGTAAGATCAAAGGGTGTCGCCGATTGACAGGCGACCGCAAAAACTTTTACGCTCGATTCCGGCGAAGGAGTGAACCAAATGAATATTATTAAAATGTCCTGGCTTAGCGCGTATGCTTTCTCCTTTGCGTTCTGGTCTGCGGCGGTGTGGATAACGCTATAATTTGAATTAAATCACCTCTTTCTGATGCCTCGTGTTTTCACGGGGCATTTTCGTTTTCGGCGATTGTAGCAATTTGTGTTGTAATCAAAACGTTAACGAATTTGTGGTCTATCTTTAACATAAACCTTTGTCTCACTAAGGTTTAAGACCATGAACGAAAAAGGAGGAGCTATGTCGTCTACCCTACGCGAGCTGAGTCAGGAAATACTGCAGGTCGACACCAACAAATATCACATCTTCAGTCTTCCCCGTGCGGCTCAACATCTCGGCAACATCGATAGCCTGCCCAAATCTCTTAAAGTTCTGCTGGAAAACTTACTGCGCTGGCAGGATGGCGACTCTGTCACCACAGAGGACATCCAGGCGTTGGTTGACTGGCAGAAAGATGCTCACGCCGACCGTGAAATCGCCTACCGGCCAGCCCGCGTATTAATGCAGGACTTCACCGGCGTGCCGGCCGTGGTCGACCTGGCGGCCATGCGCGAAGCGGTGAATCGTCTGGGCGGCGATGTCGCCAAAGTGAATCCGCTGTCGCCTGTCGATCTGGTTATCGACCATTCGGTCACCGTGGACCATTTTGGTGATGATGACGCTTTTGAAGAGAACGTCCGGCTGGAGATGGAGCGTAACCATGAGCGTTACGTTTTCCTTCGCTGGGGGCAGAAAGCGTTTGATAAATTCCGCGTCGTACCGCCGGGAACCGGCATCTGCCATCAGGTCAACCTGGAATATCTTGGCAAGGCGATCTGGCATGAAACCCTCAATGGTGAAGAGTATGCCTGGCCCGACACGCTGGTCGGTACCGATTCACACACCACCATGATCAACGCGCTCGGCGTGCTGGGATGGGGAGTAGGGGGCATCGAAGCTGAAGCAGCCATGCTGGGTCAGCCTGTCTCCATGCTGATCCCGGATGTGGTTGGTTTTAAACTTACCGGCAAACTGCGCGCAGGCATTACCGCAACCGACCTCGTTCTGACCGTCACTCAGATGCTGCGTAAGCATGGCGTCGTCGGCAAATTCGTTGAGTTTTACGGTGACGGCCTGGCCGACCTGCCGCTGGCCGACCGTGCGACCATCGCCAACATGGCACCTGAGTATGGCGCCACCTGCGGATTCTTCCCGGTCGACGATGTCACGCTTAGCTACATGACGCTGACCGGACGTGATGCCGATCAGGTCGCCTTAGTAGAAGCCTATGCTAAAGCGCAGGGTCTGTGGCGCAATCCCGGCGATGAGCCGCGTTTCACCAGTACCCTGGCACTGGATATGAACGAGGTGGAGTCGAGCCTGGCCGGACCGAAACGTCCGCAGGACAGGGTGTCGCTGGGCGATGTGCCCGCCGCGTTTGATGCCAGCAACGAGCTGGAAGTGAATCAGGCGCAAAAACCGCACAAAAATGTTGAGTATACCGACAGCGACACTGGCCTGACTCACACACTGACCGATGGCGCGGTGGTGATCAGTGCGATTACCTCCTGTACCAACACCTCTAACCCAAGCGTACTGATGGCGGCCGGTTTACTGGCGAAGAAAGCGGTAGAGCGTGGTCTGAAACGTCAGCCGTGGGTCAAAGCCTCGCTGGCACCCGGTTCCAAAGTGGTTTCCGATTATCTGGCCGTCGCGCAGCTGACCTCGTATCTCGACGAGCTGGGCTTTAACCTGGTGGGCTATGGCTGCACCACCTGTATCGGTAACTCCGGTCCGCTGAAAGATGAGATTGAGTCTGCGATCAAAGCGGGCGATCTCACGGTCGGTGCCGTTTTATCCGGTAACCGCAACTTTGAAGGCCGTATTCATCCGCTGATTAAAACCAACTGGCTGGCTTCGCCGCCGCTGGTGGTGGCTTACGCGCTGGCGGGTAACATGAAGATCAACCTGCAGACGGAGCCGCTGGGCCACGACAGGCAGGGCCAGCCGGTCTATCTGAAAGATATCTGGCCGTCGCCGGAAGAGATAGCCACAGCCGTGCAGCAGGTCACCAGTGATATGTTCCACAAAGAGTACGCCGAAGTCTTCGATGGCACGCCAGAGTGGCAGGCGATCAGGGTCAGTGAAGCGGCAACGTACGACTGGGATGAAGGTTCGACCTACATCCGCCTGTCGCCGTTCTTTGATGATATGGAGAAAGAACCTAAGCCGGTGCAGGATATTCGCGGTGCGCGGGTGCTCGCATTACTGGGCGATTCTGTCACCACGGACCATATCTCGCCAGCGGGCAGCATTAAAGCGGAAAGTCCCGCCGGACGCTATCTGCTGTCACACGGCGTTGAGCGCAACGACTTTAACTCTTATGGGTCGCGTCGCGGTAATCATGAAGTGATGATGCGCGGCACGTTCGCCAATATTCGTATCCGCAATGAGATGGTGCCAGGCGTGGAGGGCGGCTATACCCGACACTATCCAAGTGGCGAACAGCTGGCCATCTACGATGCGGCGATGAAATATCAGGCGGAAGGCGTGCCGCTGGCGGTCATTGCAGGTAAGGAGTACGGCTCTGGCTCGAGCCGCGACTGGGCTGCTAAAGGGCCACGTCTGCAGGGGGTAAGGGTCGTCATTGCCGAATCGTTTGAGCGTATTCACCGCTCTAACCTGATTGGGATGGGCATTCTGCCTCTGGAGTTCCCGCAGGGCGTGACCCGCAAAACTCTGGGGCTGACCGGTGAAGAGCGCATTGACGTGGAAGATCTTCAGGCACTGACGCCAGGCTGCAGCGTGAAAGTCACGCTGACCCGTGCTGACGGCAGTAAAGAAGAGCTGGACACCCGTTGTCGCATCGATACCGGTAATGAGCTGACCTATTACCGCAACGACGGCATCCTGCACTACGTCATCCGCAACATGCTGGACTGACAAAAAAGCCGGGTATAACCCGGCTTTTTCATTTATGACTTCGGCAGCAGATGCCCCATCTTTTCCGCTTTCGTATCCAGATAGTGCGCATTCTTCGGATTACGTCCCACGACCAGCGGCACACGTTCAACAATGTTGATCCCGGCTTCGCTGAGGATCTCCACTTTGCGCGGATTGTTGGTCAGAAGACGCACTTCATTCACGCCCAGCAGTTTGAACATATCTGCGCACAGGGTGAAGTCGCGCTCATCGGCGGCAAAGCCAAGCTGATGGTTCGCTTCTACGGTGTCATAACCTTTATCCTGCAACGCATAGGCGCGGATCTTATTCAGCAGACCAATGTTACGGCCTTCCTGACGGTGATAGAGCAGCGCGCCGCGACCTTCTTCTGCGATGGCATTGAGCGCGGCTTCCAACTGAAAACCACAGTCGCAACGCAGGCTGAAGAGTGCATCGCCGGTCAGGCATTCGGAGTGAACGCGCGCCAGTACCGGCTCGTTGTCATTAATATCGCCAAAGACCAGTGCAACATGGTCATGTCCGGTTGCCAATTCTTCAAAACCAACCATCAGGAAATCTCCCCATGGCGTGGGCAGTTTGGCTTCTGCCACCCGTTTAAGCTGCATGTGACTCTCCAGAACCTTCAGAGGATGCACTATCATCATGATAGCGCACAGGCCAGTGTGGCCTGACAAACGTGCAATATTGTGCCACAACCCGGAAGCGGGCTGGTAATCTCTGAGACCAATTGCAGTGATAAAGCACAATTATCCAATCGGCAACGGTTATGTTATTCTTTTTTAAGCTAAAGTTATGCAAATGTTGCCATTTGACACCAGGATAAGGGAAGAGGATGTTTAAGATTTCGCGTCGTACCACCTTCGGAATGCTGCTATTGCTCATCATGCCGGTTGCCGTCTGGCTTACCGGCTGGCGCTGGCAGCCAGGTGAAAGCAATGCGCTGCTGAAAGGTCTCTTCTGGATGACGGAAACCGTCACCAATCCGTGGGGTATTGTCACCAGTGTGCTGCTGAGCGCCTGGATGCTCTGGTGCCTGCGCTTTCGCCTGAAGCCCGCCATCCTGCTGCTGCTGATCATGAACGCCACTATTCTGGCGGGACAATACACCAAATCCTTTATCAAAGAGCAGATTCAGGAGCCGCGTCCCTATGTGATCTGGCTGGAGCAGCATCACGGGCTGGATGAGAAAACGTTCTACGAGCTGAAGCGTAAACAGCGTGGTGAGATGGTGACGTCACTGATTGCCGATGAAACGCAGATTCCGGGCTGGCTGAAACGACACTGGGCGTTTGAAACCGGCTTTGCTTTTCCGTCGGGGCATACCATGTTTGCCGCCAGCTGGGCACTGCTGGCACTGGGACTGCTCTGGCCGCGTAGGCATTATAAAACTGTGGTGGTGATTTTCCTGTGGGCGACGGGCGTGATGGCGAGCCGCCTGCTGCTGGGCATGCACTGGCCACGCGATCTGGCGATGGCAACCGTGCTCTCCTGGTTGTTGGTCACCGTTGCGACCTGGCTGGCACAGCGCTTCTGCGGCCCGCTGACGCTACCGCCGGAAGAGCAAAAAGAGGTGGCACAGCGGGAGCCCTGATTGTAATTCACCCTTAAGACCCCATATTATTAGTCGGGCCTGCGCAAAAGCGACTCGCCCGATGCTGCTGGGAGCAGCATTTATGCTGGATTTTTGGCATAATTCTACCCGATAACCTCACAACAGGATGCACTGTGAAATATTTGCTGATTTTTTTAGTGGTACTGGTCATTTTTATCATTTCCGTCACCTTAGGCGCGCATAACGATCAGGTCATTACTTTTAACTATCTGCTGGCGCAGGGTGAGTTCAGCATCTCGACCTTACTGGCATCACTGTTTGGCGCAGGTTTTGTGCTTGGCTGGGTCATCTGCGGGCTGTTCTGGTTACGGACCCGTGTTTCACTGGCCAATGCCAACCGGAAAATTAAGCGTATGCAGACGCAAATTGAGCAGAGCACCGCCCTGGCGACCACGCCATCTTCTCCGGCTGGCCGGGAATAATCCTCAATGCATGAATTGCTGTTTCTGTTACTGCCGGTTGCGGCTGCCTATGGCTGGTATATGGGCCGCCGCAGCGCGCATCAGGATAAGCAACAGGAAGCCAACCGGCTGTCACGTGAATATGTGGCGGGCGTCAATTTCCTGCTCTCAAATCAGCAGGACAAAGCCGTTGATCTGTTTCTCGACATGCTTAAAGAGGACAGCGGCACGGTAGAGGCACATCTGACGCTGGGTAACCTGTTCCGATCGCGCGGAGAAGTTGACCGCGCTATCCGTATCCATCAGGCATTAATGGAAAGTGCTTCCCTGAGCTACGAGCAGCGTCTGCTTGCCGTTCAGCAGCTGGGTCGCGACTATATGGCGGCGGGCTTATATGACCGCGCAGAAGATATGTTTAAGCAGCTCACCGATGAAACGGATTTTCGTATCGGCGCGCTGCAGCAATTGTTACTGATCCACCAGGCCACCAGTGACTGGCAACAGGCGATCGAGGTTGCAGAACGCCTGGTTAAGCTCGGCAAAGAGAAGCAGAAAGGCGAAATTGCTCACTTCTACTGTGAACTGGCGTTACAGGCGATGAGCAGCGACGATCTGGATCGTGCGATGAGCCTGCTGAAGAAAGGGGAGGCGGCCGACCGCAACAGCGCACGCATCTCCATTATGATGGGCCGTATTCTGATGGAAAAAGAAGACTACGCCAGAGCGGTGGGTCATCTGCAGCGCGTGCTGGATCAGGATAAAGAGCTGGTGAGTGAAACATTGGGCATGCTGGAGACCTGTTTCCAGCGGCTCAATCAGCCTGATGCCTGGGCAGACTTTCTGCAGCGCTGTGTGGAACAGAACACCGGCGCGGCAGCGGAACTTTATCTTTCAGACATCCTTGAACAGCAGCAGGGCGCTGAAGCGGCACAAAATTACATCAGTCGTCAGCTTGAGCGCCATCCGACGATGCGAGTCTTCCATCGCCTGATGGATTTAAATCTGCGTGAAGCCGAAGATGGCCGGGCCAAAGAGAGTCTGATGGTGCTGCGCGACATGGTGGGTGAACAGATTCGCACCAAGCCACGCTATCGCTGCCAGAAGTGTGGTTTTACCGCACATGCACTTTACTGGCACTGTCCATCCTGCCGGACGTGGTCTTCAGTGAAGCCCATCCGTGGTCTCGACGGCCAGTAAAGCGGCCGTTATAACTAAATTAACATCACCCCATAATAGTTACAACATGCAATATAGGCAATGATCAGCAGGCTTCGGCAGAGGTGCATTTATTGCCAGGCAGAGGGGCAATGGCGATTGTGATGGCCAGACACCGCAGGTAGAATGCTTGCCGTTTGTCAATCGCGCCTGCGGGTGCTCACTGCAGAGGAAATGCCATGCCTTCACCCCACAACGTGACCGCTTCGCCGATTCTGGTAGCGCTGGATTATCATGACCTCGACAGCGCGTTGCGTTTTGTCGACCAGATCGATCCCCGCAGTTGCCGCCTGAAAGTGGGCAAAGAGATGTTTACGCTGTTTGGTCCCGCGCTGGTTAACACTCTGCAGCAGCGCGGCTTTGAGCTGTTCCTCGATCTTAAATTCCATGATATTCCTAACACTACCGCGCATGCCGTGGCTGCCGCAGCCGATCTTGGCGTCTGGATGGTCAATGTGCATGCCAGCGGCGGGGCGCGGATGATGAATGCGGCGCGTGAGGTGCTGCTTCCCTTTGGTAAAGATGCGCCCCTGCTGATTGCGGTGACCGTACTGACCAGCATGGATACCGACGATCTCCGAGAACTGGGCATTACGCTTTCCCCTGCCGAACAGGCAGAGCGACTGGCGAAGCTGACCCAGTCGTGCGGACTGGATGGTGTGGTCTGTTCTGCACATGAAGCGGTCCGCTTCAAACAGGCGCTGGGTCAGGAGTTTGCGCTGGTCACGCCGGGGATTCGTCCGGCAGGCAGCGATGCCGGCGATCAGCGTCGTATCATGACACCGCAGCAGGCGAAGCTGGCGGGCGTAGACTATATGGTTATCGGGCGTCCGATTACGCAGTCCGCCGATCCCGCCGCCGCCCTGCAGGCGATCCTGGACAGTCTGGAGACACAATAATGGCGAATGACAATCCACTGGTTTACTCAACCGACAGCGGGCGCATCACGCAGCCTGAGCCAAAAGCGGAACGGCCAAAAGGGGATGGTGTTGTGCGGATCCAGCGTCAGACCAGCGGACGCAAGGGCAAAGGCGTCAGCCTGATCACCGGCATCGACCTGGATGATGCGGCTCTGACGCTGCTGGCAGCTGAACTGAAAAAGAAGTGTGGCTGTGGCGGTTCGGTAAAAGAGGGCGTTATTGAGATTCAGGGCGATAAACGCGATTTACTGAAAACGCTGCTGGAAGCCAAAGGGATGAAGGTCAAACTGGCGGGTGGCTGAATAAAAAATCGGGCTACCAGAGTAGCCCGATTGTCATGCAGATGCTTAGCGTAGCCGATTATTCTTTTAATAAGGTCCTTAGTGGACCTGATGACCGATAATACCACCGACAGCGGCGCCGCCGACTGTGCCGAGTGCGCTACCATTGGTCAATACTGAACCACCAATTGCGCCCGCGCCCGCGCCAATCGCGGTGTTGCGGTCACGTTTAGACCAGTTAGAACAGCCACTCAGTGCAACAGCTAACGTGGTCGCCAGTACAACGGCAGTGATTCGTTTCATTGTTGTTGTCATACACTTCTCCTTTGATGTGCTCACAGAGGCAACACTCTTAGTATAGCTCCGATATTTCCTCAGCCCGCTTGTGTCGCATCATTGCCGCATCCGTTACGGCATCGAAATGTGATCACCATGGACAAACCGTTTGTAGCGGGTGAGGCGCAATGCCGGACCCGACAGGTCCACGCATTGCCTGAGAAGATTCTAAGCATTCTGGATAAATTCCGAAGATAGAAAACTCTTAAATCACCACACATTTTTCGATTCACAGCCATTCCTTCTGCGTTTATAGCCATTTGCTCCATAACCCTTTGGCGTCTGACTCCGCAAAATTCAGGGACGATTGTCAGCAGGAGAAAAGGCATGCTGGAACACCTTAAACAACAGGTTCTGGAAGCGAATCTGGATTTACCCAAATATAACCTGGTGACCTTCACCTGGGGCAATGTCAGTGCGGTTGATCGCGAACAGGGCTTGCTGGTGATTAAACCGTCTGGCGTAAGCTATGACGTGATGAAGCGCGACGACATGGTGGTGGTCGATCTGGCGACTGGTGAGGTGGCAGAAGGGGATAAACGACCCTCATCGGACACGGCGACACACCGGGCGCTCTATCTTGCTTGGCCTGAGGTAGGCGGTATTGTCCATACTCACTCGCGGCATGCCACTATCTGGGCACAGGCCGGACGCCCCATTCCGGCCTGGGGAACCACCCACGCTGATGATTTCTATGGCGAGATCCCCTGTACTCGCGCCATGCGTAATGAAGAGATTCAGCACGACTATGAGTGGAATACCGGCCAGGTGATCATCGAGACCTTCACGCAGCGTGAATTGTCACCCTCGGCGATCCCGGCGGTACTGGTCAACTCCCATGGCCCCTTTGCCTGGGGGAAAGATGCCCACGCCGCCGTGCACAGCGCGGTTGTGCTGGAAGAGGTAGCATATATGGGTCTGTTCAGCCAGCAGCTGACCGCTAACCTCCCGCCTATCAATCAGACGCTGCTTGACCTGCACTATCTGCGAAAGCATGGCGAGAATGCCTGGTATGGCCAGAAATAACAGGCGGGACGCAATAGCGTCCCGTTTTTTTGGTCTCTTTTGAGACTGGTATGGCGATCCGCATCATAGTTAATAAAACAACCTAACAACAAAAATAAAACAGTGTTTCATTTAATCGAATCGATCACTGTTTTGATTACCTCAAGTCACTATTTTGCCTGCATCGCCTTCGGGCACCTCCAGCACCACCCTCTGGCATAGCAAAGGTGACATTTATATGCACATCAAACGGGCAATAGATAAAATTCCGGGCGGCATGATGCTCGTACCGCTGTTTATCGGCGCACTCTGCCATACGTTCTCACCAGGGGCCGGGAAATATTTCGGTTCTTTCACCAACGGTCTGATGACCGGCACCGTGCCCATCCTGGCCGTCTGGTTCTTTTGTATGGGGGCGTCGATAAAACTCAGCGCCACCGGAACGGTACTGCGTAAATCAGGCACGCTGGTGCTTACCAAAATTGCCGTGGCATGGGTGGTAGCGGCGATCGCCTCGCGGGTGATGCCGGAAAATGGCGTAGAAGTGGGGATGTTTGCCGGCTTATCGACGCTGGCGCTGGTCGCCGCGATGGATATGACCAATGGCGGTCTTTATGCCTCCATCATGCAACAGTACGGTTCGAAAGAGGAAGCGGGCGCCTTTGTATTGATGTCGCTGGAGTCCGGGCCATTGATGACCATGGTGATTCTGGGCACCGCCGGCATCGCCTCATTCGAGCCGCACGTGTTTGTCGGCGCTGTCCTGCCGTTTGTGGTCGGATTTGCATTAGGGAATCTTGATCCGGAGTTGCGCGACTTCTTCGGAAAAGCGGTACATACGCTGATTCCCTTCTTCGCTTTTGCCCTGGGTAACACCATTAACCTTGGGGTGATTGCGGAAACCGGTCTGCTGGGCATCATGCTGGGCATAGCCGTCATCATCATTACCGGCATCCCGCTTATTCTGGCCGATCGGCTGATTGGCGGGGGCGATGGCACGGCTGGCGTGGCTGCATCCAGTACGGCAGGCGCGGCGGTGGCCACACCGGTGCTGATTGCCGAAATGCTGCCGCAGTTTAAACCGGTTGCCCCGGCAGCCACGGCGCTGGTTGCCACGTCCGTGATTGTGACCTCTGTGCTGGTGCCCATCATCACCGCCATCTATTCAAAACGTCTTAAGCGTCTTCATGTTGCCGTCGGGCAGCGTGCCGCTATTAAGTAACCCGCCTAATCAATCCCCGACGCGCCAGTCGGGGATCACTCTGGATTTTGTGTTGTAAATCAATCTCTCATTTGGTCTGGCCTCACTCTGCATTACGCTGATGTGGCGTATTTAACGCATCAAAATATAAACAGAGGATGAGACAATGACAGTTATTAACCAAGCAACGTGCAGATTATTTACCGAAGTCGGCAACACCACGCAGTTAGTCGCCTATTACGAAGAAGGGCGTCGTACCATGTGGATGATGCTGCGCGCTCAGCCCCGTCCGAGCTTCAACCACGAACTGATTGAGGAGATCATGAACCTGAGCTATGCCGCTCAGCGCTCCGGTCTGCCAATCGATTTCTGGGTCACCGGCTCACTGGTGCCGCAGATGTTCAACGCCGGTGGCGATCTGCGCTTCTTCGTCGAGTGCATTCGCAACAACCGCCGTGAGGCGCTGCGGGCCTATGCCCGTGCCTGTGTGGACTGCATCCACTCAGCAGCACGCGGTTTCGACACCGGCGCGGTGACGCTGGCGATGATTGAAGGCAGTGCGCTGGGCGGTGGATTTGAAGCGGCGCTGGCGCATCACTTCATTCTGGCGCAGAACAACGCGCGGATGGGCTTCCCGGAAATTGCCTTTAACCTGTTTCCAGGCATGGGTGGCTACTCGCTGGTGGCGCGTCGTTCCGGCATGAAGCTGGCAGAGGAGTTAATCTGTGAAGGGGAGTCCCATAGCGCGGAGTGGTATGAGACGCGCGGACTGGTGGATAAAGTCTTCCAGCCTGGCGACAGCTACCGCGCCACACGCACCTTTATCGATACGTTACGGCCTAAGCTCAATGGCGTGCGGGCGATGCTGAAAGCGCGTCAGCGCGTGCTGCAACTGTCACGCGCTGAGCTGATGGATATTACTGAGGATTGGGTTGATTATGCTTTCACTATCGAACCCAAAGATATTGCTTATATGGAACGCCTGGTACAGTTACAAAACCGCCACAGCGCATCACTGCGTAAAGCGGGTTAATCTTAACCAGCGTTAAACGCGGGCAGGATGCTTAGCCAGCCAATGCCCAAATTGTTCCGCGGGCATTGGTTTTGCGTAATAGTAACCCTGACGCCCATCGACACCACTTTTGAGGACAAACTTCTCTTCATCCGGGGTCTCAATACCCTCAGCAATGACCTGCAAATCGAGCGCCTTGGCGACGGCGACGATAGCGCGCACCAGCGATTGTGAAACCGGCTGCTTGTTAATATCGCGGATAAAGCTCTGGTCGAGTTTGATGGCATTGATTGGCACGCGTGCCAGTTGAGAAAGCGAGGAGTAACCGGTGCCAAAGTCATCCAGGTGCACCTGTGCGCCGAGTTCCTGAAACTGTTTCATCAGCTTCAGCGCTTCAGTTTCATTCTCAATCAGGCAGCTTTCGGTCAGCTCAATATCGATAGGGCAGTCGGTGATATTAGCCTCGTGCAGCGCCTGTTTCAGGTCAGTGTAGATGCTCTGATCAATCAGCTGACGAGCCGAAACGTTGACGGCGACGCGCAGAAAAATGCCCTGCTCACGCCAGGCGATAATCTGCTTCAGCACGTTGAGCATGACCCAGCGTCCCAGCGGCACAATCAGCCCTGACTCTTCAGCATAGGGAATAAAGTCAGCGGGCGAGACCAGACCACGCTCTGGTGAGTTCCAGCGCACCAGTGCTTCGGCGCTGCGGACCTGGCCATCGCTGTCGATTTTTGGCTGATAGTGCACCAGCAGATGATCCAGTTCCAGCGCCTTGCGCAGGTTAGTATCCAGCCACAGATACTCAAAGACCCGCTGGTTCATCTCTGCCGCAAATACGCAGAACTTGCCGCGCCCGTTCTCTTTGGCGTGATACATCGCGGTGTCCGCGTTGCGAATCAGGCTCTCGCGATCGTCGCCATGGAGCGGCGCAAAAGCGATGCCAATTGAACAGCCGCTGTAAACTTCGATTAGCCCGATACGGAAAGGCTGACGCAGCCGCTCAAGAATGCGGGAAGACATCGCTTCCAGTGCAGCCTGGCTGGTGTGCTCAGCCAGCACCACAAATTCGTCGCCACCCAGACGGCCCAGGGTCTGGTCTTTACCCAGACAGCTGAGGATGGCCAGTGAAACTGCCTGCAGTAATTGATCGCCGAACATATGACCGTAGGCGTCGTTCACTTTTTTAAAATTATCGAGGTCGAGATAAACCACGCCGGTCTCATCCCCCTCGGATCGCTCCAGCGCCAGGCTAATCTGTTGATGAATGGCGTTGCGATTGGGTAAACCGGTCACCGTGTCGGTGTTTGCCAGCACCCGCAGGCGTTCCTGGGCGCGTCGCTCCTCGGTGATGTCTGTGCCAGAACAGATGAGGAAAATTTCATTTTTGCCACTGCCGCTGTGAACAAACTTATTACGAAAAAGAAACAGTCGCTGACCTTTTTTGGTTTTGACCCAGCGCTCAACCTCATAAGAGTTACCGTCACGGAAGAAGCCCGCAATGTTGCGTCGTGACTGTGAGGCTTCCTGTTTGGTCATAAAAAGCTGAAAGACGTTACGGCCAATAACCTCGTGCTCATTCAGGCCGGTATATTCTTCACTCAGGCGGTTAAAACGCTGAATATTGCCGCGCTGATCGAGGATCACAATCACCGAATTAGCTTCAGAAACCACCTGTTCAGCGAAAGACAGCCCCAGTGTTAAATCGCGGGCAACTGCAGACGTATCGCCCCAGGCAGAGGCGGTGCCGGCCCATGAAGCCTGATTCACTTTACGTCCGACAAAATGCATCGGCACATCAATGCCCTGAAGGGTCATAGTCAGATTGATGCTTGAGGTGATGACCGGCATCGCGCGGATCATTGCGGCCTGGCCGGGGGTCAGCGGCAGGGCGATATTGGTTTGTGATGACTCATCTTCGGCAAAATGCAACGCATCGCTGTCCGCGGTCAGACGCCAATGAGGGCTGGTTGTACCAAAAAGAGTGTACAACAACGTTTGCCCGTGTTCATCGGTCATGGAAACTTCCTCCGGGAAGTGCTCTGCAGGCGTTATCTCATTATTTTAGCAACAGTATTCATCATCTGACGCCAGCACAAGATGCAAACCAAATATATTTTTCCATCCAGATAAGAATGGCACAAAAAAGCCCCGGCGGCGCGGGGCTGTAGCGTGCGGTCAGCAGGGGCATTTGCCCAGTTTACCCGCCTGGCTTGGGAAGCGGGCGTCCAGGCAGTAACGATGGAAATCGCGTTCATTCATCGGCGGCTGGTCGGGATGATGCAGACGCATATGCTGCAGATATTTTTGATAATCCTGGACCCCGACCATTAAGCGGAAGCACTGTTGCAGGCCGCGCCAGAATCCCCGCCAGCTGAGGGCCTGCGGCATCGGCGAAGCCGTCAGGTGGCAGCGGATAATCTGCCACTCACCCTGCGGACGATGGCCCTGATGAATGGCATCAGACATGACGCACCGCCTTGTTGCGCAGTGCCACCGGCGTCTCGCTGGTGGTTGGCACTGCACTGTTCAGCGCACGACGAATCACAAAGAACGCGGCGACCAGCATCGTGACCGCCACCAACATAAAGAAGGCGCACAGCGCCGCATTAATCTGATTGCTGAACACGATGGTCTGCATATCCGCCACGCTTTTTGCCGGCGCAATGATCACGCCTTCATCCAGTCCTTTGCGGAACTTATTCGCCTGAGCCAGGAAGCCAATGGACGGTTTTTCGTGGAAAATTTTCTGCCAGCCCGCGGTCATCGAAGTGATAAACAGCCAGACGGTGGGCAGAATAGTCACCCAGGCGTAGCGCTGCTTTTTCATTTTGAACAGCACGACGGTGCCAAGAATCAGCGCCATCGACGCCAGCATCTGGTTGCCGATACCAAACAGTGGCCATAGGGTGTTGATGCCGCCCAGTGGATCGACCACGCCCTGATAGACAAAGAAGCCCCAGCCCGCGACCGCAACGGTGGTGCCCGCCATGTTACCCAGCCAGGAGCGGTTGTTCGCCAGAGAGGGCACCACGGTGCCCACCAGATCCTGCACCATAAAACGGCAGGCGCGGGTACCCGCATCGACGGCAGTCAGGATAAACAGCGCTTCAAACAGGATGGCGAAGTGATACCAGAACGCCATCATCGCCCGGCTGTTAAAGATCTCGGTAATGATGTGGGCCATACCTACGGCGAAAGTGGGCGCGCCGCCTGCGCGGGAGAGAATCGAGCCTTCACCCACGTCACGGGCGATGCCGCTCAGCATTTCTGGCGTCACGACAAAGCCCCAGCCGTTGATCACCTGTGACGCGCTTTCAACGGTGGTACCAATCAGCGCGGCGGGTGAGTTCATGGCAAAGTAGATACCCGGATCCAGCACCGAGGCACAAATCAGCGCCATGATCGCCACAAACGACTCCATCAGCATGGCGCCATAGCCAATAAAGCGGATATGACTTTCCCGCTCCACCAGCTTCGGCGTGGTGCCGCTGGAGACCAGCGCATGGAAGCCGGAGATCGCGCCGCAGGCGATGGTAATAAACAGGAAAGGGAACATCGCACCGGAGAAGACCGGGCCTGTGCCGTCGATAAACTTGGTCACCGCTGGCATTTTCATCTCAGGCATCGCAAAAACGATGCCCACCGCCAGCCCGACAATCACGCCGATTTTAAGAAAGGTCGAAAGGTAGTCGCGCGGTGCCAGCAGCAGCCAGACCGGCAGCACCGAAGCAATAAAGCCGTAAATCACCAGTACCCAGGTCAGCGAGGTGCCTTTCAGGGTAAAGAAGGGGCCCCAGTAAGGATGCTGTGCCACGTCACCGCCATAAATAATCGCCGCCATCATCAGCACAAAGCCAATCAGTGACACTTCGGCAATTTTACCGGGCCGGATAAAGCGCATGTAAACGCCCATAAACAGCGCAATGGGAATAGTGGCCGCGATGGTAAACAGGCCCCACGGACTGTTCGCCAGCGCCTTCACGACAACCAGCGCCAGCGCCGACAGGATAATGATCATCACGCCCAGCGCGCCGAGCATCGTCACCACACCGGCAAACGCCCCCAGCTCCTGCCGCGCCATCTCGCCCAGCGAACGACCGTCACGGCGGGTGGAGATAAACAGGATCAGGAAATCCTGTACCGCGCCCGCCAGCATCACGCCGACCAGAATCCAGATGGTGCCTGGCAGAAAGCCCATCTGCGCCGCCAGAATCGGGCCGACCAGCGGACCGGCACCGGCAATAGCCGCAAAGTGATGACCAAACAGCACCCATTTATTGGTCGGGACATAATCGAGTCCGTCGCTCAGCCGCTCGGCAGGAGTCATCCGGCGATCGTCAAGTTCGAAGATATTGCGGGCGATAAACAGGCTGTAGAAGCGATACGCGATGCTGTAACAGGCGACAGCGGCTATCACCAGCCAGACTGCGTTGACGTGTTCGCCGCGGCTGAGGGCCAGCATGGCGAAAGCGCCTGCGCCGATTAACGCCACCACTAACCAGATGACACTGGTTTTGACGTTTTTCATGACTAACTCCTTGTAGGGACCGAGGGAAGGCGATCAAAAACAACGAGTTAAACTTAATGTAATGGAATGTAAGTGAAAGTTAATCAGTGGAGAAGTGTGAAGCGGGGTACAAATTTAACGTTTTTGTAACGCGGACGGGACGGGAACAGGCGGGATAACCGAAGTTATCCCGCCAGATTTAAAGCTTAATCACGCCGTGTTCAGACGGCAGGACGGGCCACAACGCTGCGGGTTTCCATACGGACTTCGGCGATGGTCACCTCAATCACGTCAGTTACGCGGTAAACCACTTCACCTTTAATCTGCACGCTGCCATTTTCCTGGCTGAGAACCAGCTCATCACGCACGGCGTGAATGAAGGGTGCCGGAATAAAGGCGACGGCGCCAAACTCGACCAGGCGAACGCGCATACCGCCGCGCGATACATCGATAATCTCAGCGCTGAAGCGACGGTCGGTGCCCGCAAACGGGGCCAGATAACGGGCGTAGAGCCAGTCGCCGACATCACGTTCCGCCATCCGGTTCAGGCGACGGCGTTCACTCATCGTCACCGTTACGGCATCATCCGGGCGGGCAATCTGCTCACCGCGAATAATCGCTTTCAGCAGACGATGGTTGATCATGTCGCCGAACTTACGAATCGGTGAGGTCCAGGTGGCGTACGCCTCCAGACCGAGGCCAAAGTGCGGGCCTGGCTCGGTGCTGATCTCCGCGAAGGTCTGGAAACGACGGATGCGGCTGTCGAGGAACTGGGTTGGCTGGGCATCAAGCTCACGACGCAGCACGCGGAAACCGTCCAGCGTGGTGATCGCCTGTGCATCCACGGTAATACCGTGATTGGCCAGCACGGCGGCGGCCTGCTCAGCATTGGTCGCATCGAAACCGGCATGGACGTTATAGATACCAAAGCCAAGACGGTCACGCAGCACTTTCGCCGCGCAGACGTTCGCCAGAATCATCGACTCTTCAACGATGCGGTTAGCGATACGGCGAGGTTCAGCCACGATCTCCAGCACTTCGCCTTTTTCACCCAGCAGGAAGCGGTAGTCCGGGCGATCTTTAAACACCAGCGCGTGGGTCTGACGCCATTCGCTGCGCGCCAGGCAGAGACGGTGCAGCAGACGAATCTGTTCCGCAATCGCCTCACTCTCCGGCTGCCAGCTGCCGCTGTTTTCCAGCCAGTCTGAGACGTCTTCGTAGGCCAGCTTGGCTTTGGACTCAATCCAGGCCGCAAAAAACTCGACGTCATCACTTAAGGTGCCATCGGCGGCCACCGTGACGCGGCAGGCCAGCGCCGGACGGCGCACATTCGGACGCAGCGAGCAGACATCATCAGAGAGTTCGCGCGGCAGCATCGGGATGTTGAAGCCCGGCAGATAGTTGGTGAATGCGCGCTGCGCCGCCAGCTTATCAAGCTGACTGCCTTCCGGCACGTAGGCGGTCGGGTCAGCAATGGCGATGGTCAAACGCAGGGCGCCATCATCCTGCGCTTCCACATAGAGCGCATCATCCATATCCTGGGTGCTGGCGCTATCGATGGTGACAAAATCCAGCGCGGTCAGATCTTCACGCGTCAGATTTTCATCCAGCATCTCGCCAAAGCTGACGTCAGGTGCTTCACGCTCAAGGTTATGACGCGACAGCGTCACCCACCACGGCGCCAGGTGGTCATCAGCTTTAACAATAAAATCGGTAAGTTCTGCATAAAAGCCGCGATCGCCCTTCAGGGGATGGCGACGCATTTCTGCCACGGCCCAGTCGCCATTTTCAAATGCATGGCTGACATCGCGCACAGGGCGACACTGAATGGCATCTTTCAGCAGGGGATGATCCGGCACAATCGACAGGCGATCGTCTTTTTTCTGCACCCGGCCAACAAAGCGGCTCAGGAACGGTTCAATCAGGGTTTCCGGCTCAGCGCTTTCGCGATCTTTATCGCTGTGGATCACGGCGGTGATACGATCGCCATGCATGACTTTCTTCATCTGCGGTGGCGGAATGAAGTAGCTTTTTTGCGCATCGACTTCCAGAAAGCCGAAGCCTTTTTCGGTGCCTTTAACGACGCCTTCAGCACGAGGCGTTTGCGAATGGAGCTTCTCTTTCAGCTGCGCGAGCAGCGGGTTATCCTGGAACATAATTTTTACGTTTCGTTGGCTGATTGCGGCTGACAGTTTTACGCGAATCGACGCCGCGCGGCAAGGCAAAAAGCCGGACGAACCGGCTTTTCAGGGTGTGGCGAAGGTGCTATCAGGCGATGCGCTGATCGGCCAGTGCCTCAGAGAGTTCCAGCTTCACCGGCACCGATTTAGAGGTCGGTGTACCGCTGTCATCGCCAAAGCTGTTCAGCGGCACCAGCGGGTTGGTTTCCGGATAATAAGCCGCCAGGTTACCGCGCGGAATATTGTAGGGAACCAGTTTGAAGCCGCTGACGCGACGGGTGATACCATCATTCCACAGCGTTTCGATATCAACATTCTGGCCTTCGGTGAAGCCCAGGTCTGCCATATCGTCCGGGTTAATGAACACCACTTCACGCTGACCAAACACGCCACGGTAACGATCATCAAGGCCGTAAATAGTGGTGTTGTACTGGTCATGGGAACGCAGCGTCTGCAGCGTAAATGGCACGTCCTGATCCAGCGTCGGGAACAGCGAGGACGGTAGCGCCGACGCGTTGAACTCCGCTTTCTGGCTTGGCGTATTAAAGCGCAACTCTGCTGCTGCGTTGCCCAGATAGAAACCACCCGGGATATCGCATTTGGCGTTGAAGTCGGCAAAGCCCGGAATCGTCGCGGCAATGTGCTCACGGATCAGGTTGTAATCACCCGCCAGCTCGCGCCATTTCACTTTCTCATCACCCAGCACGGCCTGGGCGATACCCGCAACAATCGAAGTTTCTGAACGCTGTGTTTCCGCCAGCGGAATACCGATACCTTCAGAGGCGTGGACCATGCTGAAAGAGTCTTCCACGGTAATGAACTGATTGCCGGTTGCCTGGGTATCGCGCTCGGTGCGACCAAGCGTTGGCAGAATCAGCCCTTCGTGACCCGGCACCAGATGGCTGCGGTTCAGTTTGGTGCTGATATGCACGGTCAGACCACAGCGTGACAGCGCCTCTTCGGTGCGCGGTGAATCGGGCGCAGCCGCAGCCAGGTTGCCACCCAGCGCGATCAGCACTTTGACTTCATCACGCAGCATCGCGTTCAGCGCTTCAACGGTGTTATGGCCTGGCGCACGTGGTGGCTCGAAACCGAAATGATTACCCAGCGCATCCAGGAAGGCTTTGGCCGGTTTCTCATCGATACCCATGGTGCGGTTGCCCTGCACATTACTGTGACCGCGAACCGGGCAGAGGCCTGCGCCTTTTTTGCCCAGCTGGCCAAACAGCAGCTGCAGGTTGGTGATTTCGCGTACCGTGTCGACCGAGTGCTTATGCTGGGTAATGCCCATCGCCCAGGTACAGATCACACGATCAGCGCTCTGATAGATGGCAGCCGCTTCACGGATTTGCGCCTGTGTCAGGCCAGACTGCGCCACAATCTGCATCCAGCTGGTGTTATCCACCGCGTCGAGATAGGCCTCAATGCCGTTGGTTTTGGCATTGATAAAGGTCTGATCAAAAAGGCCACTTTCACCGGCGGCCAGACGCGCACGATGGGTCTCCAGCAGGGATTTCACCATGCCGCGTACCGCCGCCATATCACCGCCCAGATTCGGCTGGTAATAGGAGGAGCTGATGTTGCCGGCTTTCGAGGTCACCACTTCCAGCGGTTTCTGCGGATCGGCAAAACGTTCCAGACCGCGCTCGCGCAGGGTATTGAAGGTGACGATCTTCGCGCCGTGATCGGCAGCGTGACGCAGGCTGTGCAGCATACGCGGATGGTTGGTGCCAGGGTTCTGCCCGAAGACAAAAATGGCATCAGCGTGATCGAAATCATCCAGGCGAATAGTGCCTTTGCCGACGCCAATGCTGCGCTTCAGCCCGGTGCCGCTGGCTTCGTGACACATGTTGGAGCAGTCAGGGAAGTTGTTGGTGCCCATCAGGCGGCCAAACAGCTGATAAAGCCAGGAGGCTTCATTGCTGGCACGACCGGATGTGTAAAGCTCCATCTGGTCCGGATGGTCCATCGCCTTGATGTGCTGCGCGATCAGTGCAAAGGCATCATCCCAGCTGATCGGCTCGTAGTGGTCGGTTTCCGCGTTGTAGCGTAGTGGATGGGTCAGACGCCCCTGATACTCCAGGAAGTAGTCACTCTGGGTATAAAGCGTTGTCACACTGTGCTTAGCGAAAAAATCGCTGTCGACCATGCGGCGTGTCGCTTCCCAGGTCACCGCTTTGGCGCCGTTTTCGCAGAAGCTGAAGGTACTTTTATTGTCATCACCCCAGGCGCAGCCCGGACAGTCAAAACCGCGTGCTTTGTTCATGCGCATCAGATTGCGCATATTTTTCAGGGCCGCTTTGCTGTCAAGAACGAAACGCGTGGTGGCTTCCAGTGAACCCCAGCCGCCCGCAGCCGCGCGGTAGGGTTTGATTTGGCGTTTAAATTTCATATTGAGTGCAGGCTTTTTATAGTAGGAATTATTGTTTGGTGTTTGTTATCAGGTTATAGCCTGATGGTGAAACAAAGTCTGCAGATATCCTCATACCTTGTCTAATTGATTGACTTAATGGTGCGATAGCTGGCGTTTATCGTGCCTCGGCCAGAATTGTGATGGTGGTCAGATTTTACCCGCCTTTAACCGGCTGATAACGGGAGTTCTCCCCACAACAGGCTAATACTTGCTGTTCACTATCAGAGAGGGCGCGACTCCATGAAACAGCTGACCAGCCAGATCCATGCGTTTGGCAAAGCGTTGATGATGCCAATCTCGGTCATCGCTGCCGCGGGTATTTTCCTCGGGCTGGCGGCGGCGATGCAGAACCCGGCGGTGACCGGCGAGGCCTTTGCGCAGATGCAGGTGCCGCAGTTAATCATTGGATTTATCCGCAAGGTCGCCGGGGCGCTGTTTGCCAACCTGCCGGTCTTCTTTGCAGTGGCGAGCGCCATCGGACTGGCGAAAGCGGAAAAACCTACCGCCGCCTTTGCCGCGGTGATTGGCTATATCGTGATGAACGTGGGTATCAGTGCCACGCTGGCGGCGAAAGGGATCACCGCAGCCACTACTACACCCGCCGCGCTGCAGCAGGCGGGGATGGATCAGACCACCGCCATGATGACCTCGGCGGAGTACATCAACATGCTGGGCGTCTTCACCTACAACATGAGTGTGCTGGGCGGGGTAATTGCCGGTCTGATCACGGTGGCGCTGCACAATCGTTTCTATACCCAGCAGCTGCCCACGGCGATCAGCTTCTTTGGCGGACGGCGTTTTGTGCCGATCGTGACCGTGGTCTGTCTGCCGCTGATTGGGGTGTTGCTGGCGCTGGTCTGGCCTACCATCGGGCAGGGTATCGCCTGGATTGGCCAGATGATTGGCAAAAGCGGCCAGTATGGCGCGTTTCTGCTGGGGGCCTTTGAACGCATCCTGATCCCCACCGGCCTGCATCATATCCTCAACGAAACCGTGCGCTTCACGCCAATTGGCGGCATGGCGGTGGTCGATGGTCAGACGGTGGTCGGTGCGCTGAACATTTTCAATGCCTCGCTGACCCATCCGGGATCAATACCCGATGAGACGCTGCGCACCGCCACGCAGTTTCTGGCACAGGGCAAGATTCCGGTGATGATGTTTGGTCTGCCTGCTGCGGCGCTGGCGATCTATCACACCGCGCGGCCCGAACATAAGCAACGGGTCAAAGCGCTGGTAATGGCGGGTGCGCTAACCTCATTTACCACCGGGATTACCGAGCCGCTGGAGTTCTGCTTTATTTTTGTCTCGCCGGCGCTCTACCTGCTGCATGCTTTTCTGACCGGCCTGTCGTTTATGCTGATGTCGATGCTGCATTTGATGATCGGCAACGTGCAGGGCGGCGTTATCGACCTGGTTGTATTCGGCATGCTGGGCGGCGCGAAAACCCACTGGTGGTGGACGCTGGCGCTGGGCGTCATCTATGCGCCGATCTACTACTATGCTTTCCGGCTGGTGATTACCCGGATGCATGTCGAAACGCCGGGCCGGGAGTCGGAGGATGAGAAACCGCAACAGGTTGCTGCGGATGAGCGGACGCAGGTGATTATCAGCGGACTGGGCGGGCCGGCCAATATCGAGGATGTCGATTGCTGCTTTACCCGTTTGCGGGTACGGGTCAAAGAGATGAATCAGGTGGTCGATCAGACGCTGATGAGCACCGGTGCTAACGGGGTTAATCGCGTCAGCGAGCATGACATTCAGGTGATCTACGGTCCTCAGGTCGAAAAGATCGCTAACGAAGTGAAAATGGCGCTAGGCGTTGCGTAGCAGCAGGCTGTTTCAGGTTTATCATTCGGTCAGACGCCCGGTTGCTCCGGGCGGTTAGCGCCTGTTGACTGGGGGAGGTTGAACACTACCGTCCCGCTTATTGTAACTAAAAAAAGCCGACCCCTAATGCACCGTCCCTTTTTGCCGATATAGCGACTAACCCTGTTTATTATCGGAATGTTGCAATGTCGTTAAAAAAATCCTCACTCATCATCTTTTCCTTCCTGCTGGCGTTGTTTCTTACCAGCGTGGCGATCAGTACCTGGCTGCTGATTCAGAGCAATCACTCACTGAACGCGGTCAACAAAGAGATCCGCGTGGTACTCTCGGTCATTGACCCGATCAACCACAGCCGTACGCTGCGTGTCCGCCTGATGGAGTACATGAAGGAGATTGAGGGCAGTGACGCCAGCAATCCGGCCACGCTGGACAGCGTGCGGACCGTGGCAGGTAAAGCCGATGCCGCCTTCCAGGCCTATATGAATGCGCCGCGTCTGCCGGGCGAAGAGGCAGAGGCAGATGCCTACAGTCAGGCTTATCAGGCCTATCGTCAGCAGGGGTTGCAGCCATTAATTGAGGCCGCAGAGGCGCACGATCAGGTGCGTTTTAAAAATCAGATCCCGACCGTGGTTCGTCTGGATCGTCAGTATGAAATTATTCTGGACCGTGTTCTGGCCCAGCACGAAACTTACGCCAAAAAGCTCAACAGCGACGCCCAGAGTCACTTCACCTCTGGTATTACGTTGCTGGGTCTGTTTGGCGTGCTGTTTTTCGGCATCATCATCGCCATTTACATCTTCATGAGGCGCTATGTCCTTTCGCCAATCAATGAAGCGCAGGAGCACTGCAAGCTGATTGCGGCGGGCGTGCTGGATGCCACCGTGCCGGTGAAACCGGGTTCACGCAGTGAAATTCAGATGCTGATGGGTTCGCTGGAGCAGATGCGCAGCGCGCTGACCGCCATTATTCTTCAGGTGCGTGATTCAACCCGCTCAGTCTCTACCGCCTCGCAGGAAATTGCGGCGGGCAACATCGATCTCGCCTCGCGCACTGAACAGCAGGCCGCTGCGCTGACGGAAACCGCAGCCAGCATGGAGCAACTGGGCGCAACGGTGAAACAGAACACTGAAAACGTGTTTGAAGCCTGCCGTCTGACCAGTGAAGCGGTGAAAAACGCGGAAAGCGGCGAAAAAGTCTCGCAGGAAGTGGTGACATCGATGGCGCTGATCAACGCCAGCTCGAAGAAGATTGAGGAAATTACCACCGTTATCGACAGCATCGCCTTCCAGACTAATATTCTGGCGCTGAACGCAGCCGTCGAAGCCGCCCGTGCGGGTGAGCAGGGACGTGGTTTTGCGGTCGTCGCAGGAGAAGTGCGTAACCTGGCCCAGCGCAGCGCCACCGCAGCCAAAGAGATTGAAGGACTGATTGCAGAATCGGTCTCCATCATCCACGCCGGTTCCGATCAGGTCAGCCGGACCGGCGAGGCGATGAGTGCCATTATCTCATCGGTCAGCCGCGTGAATCTGCTGATGGAGCATATCTCTACCGCGTCTGATGAACAGAGTCGCGGCATCGGTCAGATTGAGCAGGCGGTTACCGAGATGGATAGCGTGACCCAGCAGAACTCGGCGCTGGTGCAGGAGTCTGCGGCGGCGTCTGCCTCACTGGAAGAGCAGGTGCAGTACCTGACGCAGTCGGTCTCGACTTTCCGTCTGGCAAACAGCTGACTGGTTTCCCGCGCGGCGTCCAGGCAGCGCGGGATCCTGAATGATGCGGTGACGCGTATCGTAAAGCAGAGAATCGCGTGTTTGATTCAGCACCTTGTGACGGCGGCAGAATGAGCGGATTATTACGGCTTTCCACTGAACACGGGGTTGTCATGCTAATCAGCACAGAAAGTGCCCGCAGCAACAGCGCCGATACCCGACTGGCCTGCACGCTGGCCGCTGCCGCAGGCGCGCTGAATACCGCCGCCTTCGAGATTGTCGGTTTCTTTTCAGCTAACATGACCGGGAATGTCTCGCTGCTGTCCGATCATCTGGCAAAAGCGAACCTGGGGCCTGGCCTGTTTTTTTTGTCGATCGTGCTGCTGTTTATTGCGGGCTCCATGTTTTCAACGTTGATAATTAATGCCGGGCACCGCAGGAATATCCGTACTATCTATGCCTTCGTTATTCTGATTGAGGGCATCGCACTGATGACGCTAGGCGTGATTGAGAATCACTTTCCGCCGAGGTCGCCCGGTGTGGTGTTGATCATGAGCCTGAGCTTTTTAATGGGGCTGCAGAATGCGGTCGTCACGCGGATCTCCAATGCCCGGGTTCGCACTACCCATATCTCCGGCACGGCGACTGATATCGGGATTGAGCTGGCGATGCTGTTTGAAGTGTTGCGGCGCAAAGCCTCACCGAAAGATGCGCCAAGCTTGCTGGGGCGGTTGCGGCTGCACAGTCTGACCCTGCTGTCTTTCCTTGCAGGCGGCGTGGCCGGCATCGGGCTTTACCGACTGCTCGGCTACGATTTCCTGTTGCCCATAGGGTTGGGGTTAATCTGCCTGGCGCTGAATGCCCTGGTTACTAAGCCAGTAAACCAGAGGGTTTGAAACGGTGATTTTGCTGTTATCGCTGCGGTTCAGATAACCGCCGCGCGTAGCTCTGATTTATTGGTCCCGACTGCGCCGATGATCCGTGCGGTTAAAAGATCATAGCCCGCGCAGGGTAACATTGAGCCTTATACTCTGATTGATACTGCCATTGAGACAGTCACGCGAACAGTCTTAAACCTGCTGATGGATAATTAACATCGACATTAAACAACTCATTTACTTATGTAACCTGGAGCGGGAACGCCATTTCGGGCGGGCCGCGGAAGCCAGTTTTGTTACACAGCCAACCCTCTCCATGCGCCTGAAAAATCTCGAGCGCGAGCTGGGCCTGCCGCTGATTAACCGCAGCAATAACTTTGCCGGATTTACGCCAGAGGGCGATCGCGTGCTGGCGTGGGCCCGTGAAATAGTTTCGGTCTATCAGGGGCTGAAGCTGGAAGTGGAATCGCTGAAACATGGGGTAAACGGCACACTGCGGGTTGGCGTGGTGCCGCAGTGCAGCGTGGCACTGCCGCTGCTGCTGAAAGCCGTGCAGGCGCGTTATCCCCAGCTCGATTACCGCATTGCGGTACTCAGTGCTGATCAGCTGCTGGAAGCGCTTAACAGCCACACCGTGGATGTCGGCATTGGCTTTTTTGAGATGGCGACGCTGCGGGAACTTCATTTTCAGACCGAGATGCTGGCCGATCAGGGCGTTGAGGCCGTATTCCATCCTGACCACTTCCCGGCGCTGGTGGGAGAAACCCCGCTGACGCTGGACGAACTGGCACAACAGCCGCTCTGCCTGGCAGAGCCAACACGCTATTTCCGCCGCTATCTTGATATGGCCTTTCGCGAGGCGGCGCTGGTGCCGCGGGTTATCGTGGAGAGCGCCTCAATCATGCAGCTGATGCAGTGTGCTCAGGTCGGTCTGGGGTTGCTGGTCTCGCCGGTGGGTCATCTGCTGCCCGCATCACTTCAGGGGTTACAGCAGCGCGGCATTACGCTGCCGCCGATGGCGCGCCAGGCGGCGCTGGTGATAGCGGAACCTGGCCGTGCCACTCCGCTGGCACAGCACTTTTTCGACGAAGCGCGCGGTCAGTTGCCGGTCTAGCTCAGGCTACTGCGCCTCGCCCAGCGCGTAAAACAGGCGACTGTTCCAGTTGCCTATCGCCACGCTCTGAATCAGCGCGAACAGCGCCTCAGGTTCCCAGCCCGCCTCCATCAGCGGCTGCAGATGGGCCGCACTGAAACGCTCGGGTGAACGGGTCAGCTGCGCCGACAGCGCGACGATCTGCTGCTCTTCTCCTTTTAATTTCGTGTCATCGACACCCTCGATCAATACCTCATTCCCGGCCAGCAGCCGGAACGCCCAGCGGCTGCCGAGAATACGGGCGGCTGTCGCTTCCGCCAGGGTGTTTTCCTGTGAGAGATGCTGACGCAATTGCGCCCAGCCATACAGCGCCGATGGGTCATGGGCCAGCAGCCATACCGCGTCCTGCATACCGGGCAGCGTCTGACAACGGGTAACGGCAGCGAGCTGCTCTGCACTGGCATACCGCAGCTCCAGCGGCTTTAGCACCGGCTGCCAGTGGGCTGGCTGGTCAAAACCAGTGGAATCTGCATCAGGTGGTGCGGTGCTACCGGGCAGCCAGTGTACCGGCTGGGCCTTCAGCGCCTGTAATCCGGCGACGACGCGCGCCTGATAACTGACAAAGCCAATCAGCTGATTCAGCGTCACAATATCGGGTTCGGTCAGGCCGACCGCATCCAGGGCGGTGATGGCGCTGGCACCGATCAGTTCAGGCTGCATCGCCAGCTGGCGCGCATATTGCGTAATCTGAGTCAGGCGATTATTACTCTCGCGTGAAGAGTCAGGGCCAGGCAGCGGATTGAGGCGGGCAGAGTAGTGATTACACAACCGCTGCACACCCGCGACCTGCGCCACGGTCAGTGCGGTGCTGAGGCGGTCGTAAAGCGTTAAGGTGTGCGTCAGCGAGGTGACAACGCGATCGGGGAACAGCAGCTGTGCCAGATCGCGCGCCGCCAGCAGAGCCGGCTGATGCGTGCGCAGCAGTGACTGCACAACGGCGTCGCTGGCGTGGCATCCCAGCAAAAAACGGTCATCGATATGGGCGGCCTCTGGCACCAGCGGTGCAGCCTGCGTGGTACGTGGACTGGTCTGGCTCTCGTAAAACCAGTGGTTATGGCCCGGATAGCGGCGTTGTTCCATGATCAATCCTTTTGCAAATTCGGGTTCGGTATGCAGGCGGCAGAATCTGAAAATATGCATAAACCGAAGGGCAGGCTTATCGTCGCTGATGGCCAGTCCGGGGCAAAAGATTGATCGGTGATAATTAATAGCGTTACGGTATAACGGCAGCGAAATCAGGCGGGAAGGGCAGGATGGGCGTAAAGAGAAGGGCGAGCCAGGCTCGCCCTTGCAGAACTTATTTCAGTTCCAGTTCGTTCATTGCGGCGATGCTGAAGCCGCCATCAACGTGTACCACTTCACCGGTGATGCCGCCAGCCAGGTCAGAGCAGAGGAACGCTGCTGAGTTGCCGACATCTTCAATGGTTACGGTACGGCGAATCGGGGTAACCGCTTCGCAATGTGCCAGCATCTTACGGAAATCTTTGATGCCTGATGCAGCCAGTGTGCGGATTGGACCGGCAGAAACGGCGTTAACACGCACACCTTCCGGGCCCATGGCGTTCGCCATGTAACGCACGTTCGCTTCCAGCGACGCTTTCGCCAGACCCATTACGTTGTAGTTCGGGATCGCGCGCTCAGCACCCAGGTAAGAGAGGGTCAGCAGCGCAGAGTGTGGATTCAGCATCTCTCGGCACTCTTTGGCCATCGCGACGAAGCTGTAAGCACTGATGTCATGCGCGATTTTAAAGCCTTCGCGGGTAACGGCGTTCACGTAGTCGCCAACCAGCTGCTCGCCAGGGGCGAAACCGATAGAGTGAACGAAACCGTCAAATTTCGGCCAGGTTTTTGCCAGTTCAGTGAACAGAGATTTGATGCTCTCATCTTCGGCTACGTCACATGGCAGCACGATGTCTGAACCCAAATCTTTAGCAAACTCTTCCACACGACCTTTTAACTTGTCGTTCTGGTAGGTGAAAGCCAGTTCTGCGCCCTGTTTGTGCATCGCCTGTGCAATACCGTAGGCGATGGAAAGTTTACTGGCAACGCCAGTAATCAGAATGCGCTTACCGGAAAGAAAACCCATAGCTGTAATCCTTATGGTCATTGTAGTTGGCGGCCGCATGGTTAAAAAGTAAGCGACCGACGTTAATCGACGTGCGGATTCTAGCACGTCTCTCATAAATCAGGTAAATCGGCCCGCAATTTCCGCGATATGCAGCAAAAATCAGCGCTCGCGCCGCCAGGCTTCGGCACTGAGTGCTTCGCCAAAATGGCTGCTGATCAGGCGCCGGGTCAGATCGTGCAGGGGGGAGGCGAGCACGTCAGCCGTGCCGCCACGCTCAACTACTTCGCCCTGATGCATCACCAGCACTTTATCGCTGATGTGCTTCATCATGCCCAGATGCTGGGTGACATAAATGTAGGCGATTCCGTGTTTCTCCTGCAGCTCCAGCATCAGATTTACCAGCTGGGAGCGCATGGTCATATCCAGTGAGGCCAGCGCTTCATCGGCCACAATCACTTTGGGTTGCAGGATCAACGCGCGCGCCAGACCCAGACGCTGTTTCTGACCGGGTGCCAGCATGTGTGGGTAATATCCGGCGTGATCGCGCAGTAATCCTACCTGACGCAGGGTGGCGATAATGCGTTTCTCGCGCGCTTCTGCATCCAGTTCGGTATTAAGTCGCAGCGGAAATTCCAGAATCTGACTGATGCGCTGACGCGGATTCAGTGAGGTTGAGGGATCCTGAAAAATCATGCGGATGCGCTGACTGCGATAGCCGTAATCGCCAAAGGTCAGCGGGTGGTCGTCAATCAGAATCTCACCTTCGGTGGGGGCGATCATGCCGCTGAGCATCTTCGCCAGCGTGGACTTGCCGGAACCGTTTTCACCGATAATCGCCAGCGTCTGTTTTTCGCGCAGGGTAAAGCTGACAGACTTTACTGCCTCAACGTGCTGACGGCGGAACAGGCCGGTGCGATAGCGAAAAGTTTTGCTCAGGTTGCGCACTTCCAGCAGGGTCTCCATATTACTGGCCCTCCATATTCAGCGGGAAATGACAGGCAAAGAGATGTGTTTTACTGCCGGTGAGGCGCGGCGTTTCGACACATTTACGCTGCGCGTAAGGACAGCGAGGCCCCAGGCGGCAGCCTATCGGCAGGCTCTCCAGTGATGGGATCGCCCCTGACAGCGTATTGAGACGGCTTTTGTGCGGCAGCGCGCGGCCAAAATCGGGCATCGCCCGAATCAGCGCCTGCGTATAAGGATGATGTGGCGTGCTCATTAAATCTTCGCTCTGAGCGCTTTCCACCGTCTGACCGCAGTACATCACGTTAATACGGTCCGCCCACTGGCTCATGGTGCGCAGGTCGTGGCTGATCAGCAGAATAGTGGTGTTGTTATTCTGGTTCAGGCGGCTCAGCAGGCGGAATATCTGCGCCTGCGTTGTCGGTTCCATCGCATTGGTGGGTTCATCGGCAATCAGCAAACGCGGTTGGTTAGCCAGCGCAATGGCAATCATCACTTTCTGGCATTCGCCTTCGGTCAGCTCATAGGGGAAGCTGCGCATGATGTCTTTATGATCTTTAATGCCGACGCGATGCAGCAGTTCGATAGCGCGGGTTTTGCGCCAGAACCAGAAGCGTTTAAGCCAGGGGCCTTTATACGTCCAGCGCGGGATCACCTGCATCAGCTGACGGCCAATGCTCTCGGAGGGATCCAGACAGGATTGCGGCTCCTGAAAAATCATCGAGACGTTATGCCCGATAATGCGACGGCGCTCGCGCGGGGAGAGGCGCAGCAGGTCCACATCATCAAACACCATGCGATCGGCCGTCACACGCCAGTTATCGTTGGTCACGCCGCAGATAGCCTTGGCGACCAGACTTTTACCGGAGCCGGATTCACCGACCAGCCCCCGGACTTCACCTTCGCCCAGCGTCAGATTGACGCGATCGACCGCTTTGACCGGCCCGTCAGCGGTCATAAATTCAATGGTCAGATTACGGATATCAAGTAACGGCATTTATTCCACTCCCGCTTCGACGGCGCGACGGATGCCGTCACCGAGCAGGTTAACAATTAATACGCTGACCATCAGCGCCACCCCGGGCAGCATCACGGTCCAGGGCGCAACGTAGATCAGCTCCAGCGAATCGCCCAGCATCGCGCCCCATTCCGGCGAAGGCAGTTGCGCACCGAGGTCAAGAAAGCCGAGTGCGGCAATATCCAGAATCGCCATCGACAGCGCGCGGGTAATTTCGGTAATCAGCAGCGGCAGAATATTGGGCAGGATGGCGTAGCGCAGAATATTACGACCTCTGGCACCGTCCAGGCGCGCGGCAACCACATACTCTTTTTCCAGCTCATCATGCACGGCACTGTAAATTTCGCGCACCAGACGTGGCATCAGCGCCAGCCAGACCGCCAGCAGCGCATGCTCAAGACGCGGCCCGAGAAACGCCACCACGATAATCGCCAGCAACAGCGACGGAAGAGAGAGCAGGGTGTCCAGCACATGGTTCATCACCGCCGAGCGAATGCCGTGCGTCATGCCCGCCAGCACGCCCAGCACCAGCGCGCCCAGCGTAGCGAACAGCGTCACCAGAATCGCGGAACCCACCGTCGGACCGGCACCGCTCAGCAGGCGACTCAGAACATCCCGGCCCAGATCGTCGGTGCCGAGGAAAAATGAGACATCGCCGTAGCGCGACCATGACGGTGGCAGCAGCTGATATCCCAGGAACTGCTGGTCAATACCGTAAGGTGCCATGAAACCGCCAAACAGGCAGAGCAGCAGCAGTGCGCCAAAGCCATACAGGCCGACCATCGAAATCGGGTTGCCATAGAAATGATGCCAGCTCTGACGAAACGCGCTGGGCAGGCGTTTTTCGGCGTAGATATTATCGGAAGGCATACGTTTTCACTTTACTATCCTTAACGCCGGGCAATATTGCTTCAGAAAAATCAGTCATTTTAGTTACTTGCCCCGTGGGTCTGCTTTATGTTGCTTTGTTATGGAAAACTCTGAACAGCTTTAATTTACAGGGTTTGTGTACGTCTTTGCGAATACGCAGAGAGAATGTACCTGTCGCTTATCGATATCAGACACCGTTAAGCGCCGCGATAAAACGAAGGTATTCCCAAACTCGTCCAGCCTGCATGTCAGCCTCTCCCTTACTGGCGAAGTGACATTTTCAACCGTAATTGCTGGTAGGGTAAGCCCGTTCAACTGACTATAGGGGATTATCCGTCGAGATCCCCGTCACAGGCAAGGAAACGGCTTCAGCAATTTCGGCGCTGGGTTACAGAGAATTACAATCCGGGCCGTCGGGTGTTCCATGACAGGCTGCAAAAAAGGGTGGCAAAGCCGACAGAACGTTAAGACTCACATAAATCAGCAAAACTTCCTGGATCCTATTCTGGCGGTCCTGGGCAAAGGGGAGTGAATCAAATGATTAATAGTGACGTTATGGGAAGATAGTCGCTCGCTCAGGTCAGTGGCAGGTCTGTCGGATACTTGCCGTTACCGTCGCTAAAGCGTGCCATGCAAACGGACAGGGATAAGCCACGCTGCGATGTTAATCGAATCCGGTCAGCCACTGTCAGAGCACTCGGGCAAGTCGATTCATGTGTGAACCCTGATGACGGTAGCGATCGCCTGATGAAATAAAAAACCGCGATTTTTAAGCGGTTTTTGATGTGAGTGACAATAAAACGGTGGGTAATATTCAAAGCGTATGTTTTATAATTTTTATATAAACGTAATATTTTATTAACAGCATTGATAGTTTATGTTTTTATGTCGTCACCTTAAAGTTATGTTTTCTTTTTAAAAGTTCACCTTTGTTGTCTGGCTTATTTTTTATCGCCGGGTCTTTCCGGGTGCGCTTGCAAACATCAGGGGTGCTTCTGGAATAGATATTGCAACACGACTATAACCGGTATGGCTTATTTATACCGGTTGTCATCTATAAGTAAATATATCCAGGAGGATATCATGGCCGAACATCGTGGTGGTTCAGGTAATTTTGCAGAAAACCCTGAGAAAGCATCTGAAGCAGGTAAAAAAGGCGGGCAGCATAGCGGGGGTAATTTCGCCAATGACCGTGAAAAAGCTTCAGAAGCCGGTAAGAAAGGTGGCCAGAATAGCCACAGCGGCGGACGTAAGTCTGAATAATCTGATATTCTGATCAGGCCGCAGGCCCCGGCAAACCAGTCGGGGCTTTCACGTTTAAATATTTATTAAATAACGTGGTTTTTACAATGAAAGTATCTGCCCTGAATAAATCCCTGCCGAAAATGTACGGTTTATTAGCGGGGATTTATGTGTTTGCCTGCGTTAACTATCCCAGTGATTATAAAATGTTTCTCCTTCGCTTGCTGGATTGTCATAACAGGGTAAACGAAGCAGGTCTGAAAAGAGAGCGTGTTAAATTAATCAGCCATTCACCGTGCGACATCATTAAAATATTGCAACCTCAGCCCGGCAGTCGTTTATGCAAAAATAACACTGTCTGGACGTTGTCATTCACTCCCTGCCAGACCTGATTCAATCTCTTAAAATAAAATACTTGGGTCATAAAGAGAATAGAGCTGACAACGGTTGATATATTTTTCCGGCGTGGCATCCGCAGCGTGAAGATCGTGGTGATCAAAGGATTCAATTTAATCAGGAAACATGCTGTCTGGCAGCGGCAGGCTGGACGCTCACAGAAATCACAACAACATTGTGAATCATCCCGGTCTGCTTGCGGTTATCTCATGCGTAAATTATGTTTAAGTATCAGGATTTAATGGAAATCATTGTGTTGAATAAAAACTGTGGCGGTGTTGTACCTTCAGGTATCCGTAATTCTCTTGGCCGCACGATGGCCTTTTTCCTTTTGGCAACCGTGCTTGCTGTTGTTGTGATTAACATATTTACGCTCTGGGGATCGTGGCAGCATAATCAGAATGTCCGTGAAGATGATGCCCGTAACCTCTCTGTTTCTCTCGCCAAACAGGCAGAAGATGCCTTTCTGCAGGTGGATATTACGCTGGCGGATGCCGTCAGGCTGCTCAGCCTGAACGGGCTGGATTACGCGGCCACGCCCCCCTTCGCTCGTCAGCTTAAAGAGCAGCAGGGGAAACTGCGTCAGCTTCATGGGCTGTTTATTTATGACGCACAGGGTAAATGGATTGCCACATCGGGCAACTACGTTCCGGCAAACGGAAGCAACGCCGATCGGGACTATTTTATCTGGCACCGTACCCATGAGGATACCCGCGTAAGGATTGGCCGTGTTATCCGCAGCAGGTCTACAGGTGACCTTGTTATTCCGGTATCGTTGCGACTGAATGATTCAAAAGGCAACTTTGCCGGCGTCGCGCTGGCAACGGTCAAAGTAGACTATTTCCGGCAGTTCTATAGCTACTATACGCTGGGTGATCGCGACGTTCTGGGGCTGATTCTTGCTGATACCTCTGTCCTGTATATCCGGCCCTTCCCGGATTCTGCCATCAACCGCAGCCTGTCCATGAGTCCATTATTTACAACTGTCCTGAAAACCTCTGCCAGTGGCAGCGCAACGTGGCGTTCTGCACTGGATGGGGTAGAGCGGGTGTATGGCTACGCCCGCCTTGAGCAGTATCCGCTCATTGTCACGGCGGGATACGACCTCGATAAGATCCGGAGCGACTGGTTCTCCGCCAATATCATCGACGTCATACTGAACGTGGTTCTGCTTGTAATGATTTCCGGGATGGGGATGTTTGTTCTCAGACAGGTTAAAAAGAACGTCAGAAATCAGCTGGAATTAACACAGATCAGGGATGAGCTGACCACGATCAACCATACGCTGCAGTCACTGGCATTAATTGACGGGCTAACCGGACTGGCTAATCGCCGCCAGTTTGATGCGATGTTAGATCAGGTCCTGAAGCGCTCTCAAAAGTCGGGTGAACCCGTGGCACTGATCATGTTTGATATCGACTTTTTCAAGCGTTACAACGATACCTACGGGCATGTCGCCGGCGATACCTGTCTGCAGCGTGTCAGCACCATTCTGAAAGAAATCACGCAGCGACAGGATGCCGTGGTTGCACGTTACGGCGGAGAAGAGTTTGCCATTATCCTGCCTTCGGGTGGAGAAAGCATGGGGAAAAAGGTGGCGGAGCGCGCAGTAAACGCAGTTATGTCTGCCGGAATACCGCACGAAACCTCCGGTATTCCTGAAGGTATTGTGACCCTTAGCGCCGGATACAGTAGCCTGATTTCAAACGGCCAGCCAGATGAGGCCAAAAGACTTAAGCAACAGGCTGATAAGGCGCTCTATGAAGCAAAACACAATGGCCGCAACCGTGTCCATGGGCTGAATTAAATGAAATTCAGGATGTGATGAGTTCGTCCAGCCCTGGCCGTTTGGGAGCCTGGTGCCGCGCATGACCTGGCTGGGGTGATAAATCAATCGGCTGACCATTCCAGGGTTTTGGCGACGAAGGCGGCCTGACGCAGGTTTGTGCCAGAGGCTGACGTTGTTTCACCCTCCGTTAACGCTATCGAAAAACACTTACCCTCTGAGTCACCCTTCAGCTTAACCGATTTAACCCGGGGATTGTCTGGTTCCTGTGAAGAGATGTCGGTAAGCGCTGGCTGGTTTTGGGCACAAAAAAGCCCGCGTTACGCAGGCATGAATTGCATCAAAAAAGGAAAATCGTAGCATCAGCAAAGGCTGATTCGCACACCATACAGTGTTACTGTGCGATTGATAGTGACAAAAGATTTAATAGCGAAGCGTAAGCACGTTATGGTGGCGGGAGCTGAAAAAGGCCCGCCCGGACCAGGTCAGCTGAATGAACCTGATTGCTTACTTGCCATCAGCCCATCGGGTAATCTGATTATCGATTTTGTCATCAAGATAATGCGTAACCCTGAATGAGCCCGCCTTGAGTAACAGGGCAATACATGCTGCAAAAACCAGTACAAGTAACACTCTGCTGAGACTCATAATCTTTTCCCTGATGAATAACCTGTGGTCTTTATACCAGAATTTGTAAAGTCTGGTCGCGATAGTCAGAATCCTGCGGTGTCCCTGGAAATACAAACAGAAAGCCGTCCCGGCCAATACGGCTCCATCATTGCGCCAGACGCATAAGCCATTGAAGCTTTAAGGAATTGCCAGAAAGGCAACAGGATGTGCTTCTTCGCGTTCCTGTGCGAGGTCAGCATCATCCATAATTTCATAGCCTCATCCAGGTTGAAAGTCATTTAACAGCCCAAATTCATACCGGCATGTTTTGAATAACTTTCCCGCGGCGCATAAGCCCTACCGGAGGGCATACCATTCCTTGTGTTTCAGCGGATTCATTGCCGCACCAATCACATCAGAAATCACATTCACCAGAATCACCAGCCCGCCAATTACCATCACACCGGCTGAGATCGCGGCATAATCCTGCTGACGAATCGCGTTAATCAGCCAGCGGCCCAGACCCGGCCAGTTAAAGACCATTTCGGTGATCATGGCCAGCGTCAGCATGGTGGAGAACTGTAGGCCCAGACGCGGGATGACCGGCGGCAGCGCGTTGTGCAATACGTGGCGACGGATCACCGTGAAGCGCGAAAGACCGCGTGTGGCCGCCGCTTTGACATAGTTTTTATCCATCACGTCGCTGGTGCTGTTGCGCAGCAGGCGGATCACTTCTGTCGTCGGGGCCATCGCCAGCACCAGCACCGGCAGAATAAGGTGGGACAGGGCGCTGATAATCATCTCATGCCGCCATTGCGAAGGACTTAGCCAGGCGTCAATCAGCGCAAAGCCGGAGATATTCTGCACCGGATAGAGCAGGTCATGACGTCCCGATACCGGCAGCCAGCCCAGGGTCAGCGAAAAGAACAGCGTCAGCAGCAGCGCCAGCCAGAAGATGGGCGCAGAGAAGCCGACCAGTGCCAGCGCACTGATGGTTTTATCCTGCCATTTATTGCGCATCACACCGGCGCAGATCCCCAGCGGAATACCTACCAGCAGCGCAAACAGAAACGCAAGGATACAGAGCTCCATGGTAGCCGGGAAAACCTCACGCAGCTGTAGCCCAATCTCCTGACCGTTAGTGCTGGAGACGCCAAAATCAAACTGCAGCATCCCTTTGAACCAGAACCACCAGGCATCGGAGAGCGCAGCGCCTTCCAGCGGGGCATTAGGGGTAAAGTAGCTCAGGCTGAAGCTGACCAGCGAGAGCAGAAACAGGGTAATGAGCAGCAGCAGCAGACGGCGCAAAATATAGATAATCACTTACTTACCCTCATCAGCTTCACGATAAACCCCGGCAAACGAGGCGTTGCCAAACGGACTCAGTACCAGCCCTTTGATGTCATGACGAAATGCCTGCAGTCGCAGAGAGGAGGCCAGCGGTAACACCGGTAACTCCTGTGCCAGAATCTGCTGCGCTTTGTCATAACTGTCGATGCGGCCAGAGAGTTGTTGTGATAGCAGAGCATTCTGCAGCGTTTCGTCAAAGGCCGGAGAGCACCAGTGCGCGTAATTGGTCTGCGAGCGAATCGCCGCACAGCTGAGCAGCGGGCGGAAGAAGCTGTCCGGATCGTTACTGTCGGTGGCCCAGCCTGACAACGTCAGATCATGGTTCATCGCCATCAGCTGCGCCTCCTGAAAACGGCCCTCGACCGGCACAATGGTCAGCCGGACACCAACCTGCGCCAGATCCGCCTGTAACAGTTCGGCGGTTTTCAGTGGGCTGGGATTCCACGACTGCGAGGCGGCAGGCACAACCAGCCGCAGATGCAGATCGCTGATGCCGAGTGCGGCAAGCGCGGCGCGTGACTTCTCAGGATCGTAGCCGGTAATGCGCGAATCATTGTCATAAGCCCAGGACGCGCGCGGTAATATCGAAGCGGCCGTTTCGGCAGTGCCGTAGTAGATCGACTCCATCAACCGCTCATTGTTGATGGCCAGCGCCAGCGCATGCCGGACTTCAGGCCGGTCGAGTGGAGGCTTACGGGTATTAAAAGCCAGATAAGCAATGTTCATACCGGGACGCAGTGTCATCCGCAGGCGCGGGTCATCACGCAGTATGCTGAGCTGGCTTGCCGCGGGGTAGGCCAGTACGTCGCATTCACCGGTCAATAGTTTGGAAAGGCGACCGGTTCCGCCGGAACCAAGATCGATCACCGCCTGTTGCAGACGCGGCACCCCACGCCAGTAGTGTGGATTGCGCGCCAGACGGATGTACTGACCGGTGCGATATTCGCTGAGCTGATAAGGACCGGTGCCCACCGGCTGACGATCCATCTCTTCCTGACGGCCCTGAGCGGTGAGCTGGTCGGCATACTCTTTCGACAGTACCGGCGCATAGTGGGTCGCCATATGCCACAGGAACGAGGCGTCCGGGCTGTTCAGCCTGAACTCAACCGTCCTGTTGTCAATCTTTTTAACACTCTGGACGGAATCGGCAAATTGCAGACTATCAAAGTAGGGGTAGTTACCGCCGTTGACGTTATGCCAGGGATGATGACGGTCAAACATCCTTGCGAAGCTGAATACCACATCGTCGGCGTTTAGTGCGCGGGTAGGGCGAAACTGGTTAGTCTGCTGGAACTGGACGCCGCTGCGCAGATGAAAGCGATACGTCGCGCCGTTATCGCGTACTTCCCAGCTCGACGCCAGATCGGGCTTGAGACGATAGGTATAGGGATCGACATCCAGCAAGCGGTCATATAACTGTGCCGCCAGCGTATCGACAGTCAGCCCGCTGCTGGCCATCTGCGGATTAAACGTGTTCAGCGTGCCGCTGACGCAATAGACAAAGCCGGTCTGGCGGATATCACCCGCAGGCGCTGACCACGCAGGCGAACTCAACGCGCTGAGACTGAGCAACAGCGAACATAGTAGTTTTGACATAGAACTCAACGATTTTGAGGCATTAACCAGAGTGTATCGCAAAGCAGGCATAGTCCCAAAACCTGCAACCACTGCCAGCCTGATTTTCGTCATCGCAACTTAAAATGAGCGCACAAATGATGTGGTGATGAGAAAAGTTCTCAATAACTGCTTTACAGATGATAATAAGAATGATTATTATTCACCTGCACTTCGACGGTGGCTCTGCCGAAGAAGAGCACGACATTGCTCACATTGCTTCCAGTATTGTTGCCCGCCTTAATGGCGGGCTTTTTTTTGGCTTTTGCAGTTGAACGGTCAGGTCTGAAGGGCAGGATCGCCTTTGAGTGAGCAGCTGAATTCATTGCGATTTTGCGTGGAATGCACGTCTCTGGAAAAGAGAGTAAAAGACGGTGCTATCTGTAAAGCCTCGCAATAACGTGCGGGAGACCTGCATAAAACCGGACTTAACTATTACAGAAACGCAGTTACTATATGCACAACTTCAGCTCAACCAACTCCTGACAATGAATAAATTCCAGAAAAATGCTCAGGTTTTCCATTATGCATCCTTTCGTTATCTCTTTTTAGGACGTCTGTTCACCGTACTGGGCAATGGAATCGCACCCATTGCGCTGGCTTTTGCGGTGCTGGATATTGGCGGCTCTGCCTCAGATTTAGGCGTAGTGGTTGCATCCCGTTCCCTGTTCAACGTGCTGTTTCTGCTGGTGGGGGGTGTCGTTGCTGACCGCTATTCACGCAGTCGGGTGTTAGTTGTATCGGCGCTGGTTGCCGCTGTTTCTCAGGCTATCGTTGCGTGGTCTGTGCTTGATGGTTCAGCCACGGTACTGAGCCTCACCTTGCTGGGTGCTCTGAATGGCGCGGCAGCGGGGATTGCTTTGCCTGCTTCGTCTGCGTTGGTTCCGCAGGTCGTGCCTGCAAAGCACCTGCGTCAGGCTAATGCATTAATTCAGCTCGGTGTTTATGGTGGCACCGTGATGGGGGCGTCGATGGGAGGCGTGATCACCAGCGCTGTCGGGCCGGGCTGGGGACTGGCGATTGATGCGCTGGGCTTTGCGGCTTCCGCGCCGCTTTATTTTCTTATGCGCGTCAACCCGAATAATGCCGGGACGACGCAAGGCAATATCCTGAGCGATATCAAAGAAGGCTGGGTAGAGTTTGCCGGGCGAAGCTGGATTTGGTCGATAGTCCTTCAGTTCGCCATTATCAACGTCGCGTTCAATGGGATTGTGGAGGTCTATGGCCCGATGATTGCCGACGCCTCTTTCGGGCGGGCGCAGTGGGGAATTATTGTGGCTGCACATAGCGTGGGTTTAATTGCGGGTTCATTTCTGGCTATGAAATGGCATCCTCGTCGCGATCTCTTGATTGGCGCGATGCTGGCGGGTCTATGCGCACTCCCAATATTTATGCTGAGCCAGAATATGCCAGCAGCAGGGCTGATTGTGGGTTTCTTAATTGCTGGCGTTTCATTAGGCCTATTCGGCGTAACCTGGGCGCATTCATTACAGACTCACATTCCGGCGGATAAACTGGCACGCGTGTACGCTTACGATGCGATGGGCTCTTTTATTGCCATTCCCTTTGGACAACTGGTTGCGGGGCCGCTGGCGGCACAATATGGCATAGAGCGTGTCTTACTGATGTCAGCACTGGCGATTGTCATTGTTACCGCTGCCGTCGGATGGGTTCCCGCCCTCAGGCAACCTGAACGAATGGGAACTAAGCCGTACAACATGTGATAGCAATTTTATTCATGACAAAGCAGCAGGGAATCAGCTTTTCATTTCTCTGGAAGGTAAGAAACCTTGCCAACAATCGCCTGCCTCGTTGAGATAATTCTTCATGAGGCAGGGTGAGCATTCATCGGCGGGGGCGAATCAAATTTCCGCTTTTATATCGTGCTTTTTCATCATCGCGCGCAGCTGATGGTAAGTAACGCCTAATAATCCGGCGGCGCGGCGCTGGTTGTAACGAGCCTGGTGCAGGCTGGCATCGACCAGCTCCCGCTCCTGCTGGTTCTGCCATTGACGCAGATCCAGCGGCAGGGCAGGCAGGCCGCTGCTCTCTGTCTCCTGACTGGAGCGCGGGAGCACAACCGGTTCAGAGCGTGAAGCGAACGGATTAATAATGACATTATCCAGCGGCAGCTCGCTGCTGTTGTGACGATAGACGGAGCGCTCAACCACGTTTTTTAGCTCGCGAACATTGCCGGGCCAGTGATAATCAAGCAGGGCTTGCTGCGCTTTAGCGGTAAAGCCGGGAAACAGCAACAGGCCAAGCTCGCGGCACATCTGAATCGCAAAATGCTCGGCCATCACCAGAATATCACTGCGGCGTTCGCGCAGTGGCGGCAACTGCACCACATCAAAGGCAAGACGATCCAGCAAATCGGCGCGGAATTTGCCTGCCGCTGCCAGGGCGGGCAAATCTTCGTTGGTGGCGCAGACCAGCCGTACGTTAACCTGCAGGGCATGATTGCCGCCCACGCGCTCGAGCTGCCCGTACTCAATTACCCTGAGCAGTTTTTCCTGCACCAGCATCGGTGCGGTTGCCAGCTCATCCAGAAACAGCGTACCGCCGTCAGCACGCTCAAAACGTCCCAGATGGCGCTTCTGTGCGCCGGTAAAGGCGCCGGCTTCATGACCAAACAGCTCAGAGTCGAGCAGATTTTCATTCAGCGCGGCGCAGTTCAGCGAAATAAACGGTCCCTGCCAGCGGTCAGAGAGATAGTGTAGCCGGCTCGCGATCAGCTCTTTACCCGTGCCGCGTTCGCCAATCACCATCACCGGTTTCTCAAGGGGAGCCAGTTTTGAAACCTGCTCCAGTACCTCCAGAAAATTATTAGACTCACCCAGCAGATTATCATTCGTGCCTGTCATGATGAATTTCGCTACCCCTTAATCATTTTGACTATCTTAAAACATGACGAAAAGCCTGTAAAATTTAAAATGTGATTTAAATCAAAAAGATATAAAGTTGGCACGCATATTGTATTAATCAGGCAGGACATCACGTTTTAAAACATTAAAAAGAGGAACATCATCATGGGTATTTTTTCTCGTTTCGCTGACATCGTAAATGCCAACATTAATTCCCTGCTGGAGCGCGCAGAAGATCCACAAAAACTGGTCCGCCTGATGATTCAGGAAATGGAAGACACCTTAGTTGAAGTACGCTCTACCTCCGCGCGGTCGCTGGCTGAAAAGAAACAGCTGTCACGCCGTATTGAGCAGGCCGAGCTGCAGCAGGCTGACTGGCAGGAAAAAGCGGAGCTGGCGCTGCGCAAAGACAAAGATGATCTGGCCCGTTCGGCGCTGATTGAAAAACAGAAACTCACCGACCTGATCGCCTCCCTGAAACAGGAAGTGGGCCAGGTTGAAGAGACGCTGGAACGCATGAAAGGCGAAATCAGCGAGCTGGAGAAAAAACTGACCGAAACACGTGCCCGTCAGCAGGCGTTAACCCTGCGTCATCAGGCGGCTTCTTCATCACGCGATGTGCGTCGTCAGCTCGACAGCGGCAAAATCGACGAAGCGATGGCCCGGTTTGAATCTTTTGAACGTCGCATTGACCATATGGAAGCGGAAGCTGAAAGCCACGGTTTTGGTAAACCGAAAACCCTGGACCAGCAGTTTACTGACCTGAAAGCGGATGATGAAATCAGCCAGCAGCTTAATGCGCTGAAAGCCAAAATGAACCGCAGTGAGTAATCATCGACGTTGCGATAAGTGATTAAGGAGAGTCAATGAGCGCACTTTTTCTCGCCATACCGCTAACGATCTTCGTGCTGTTTGTTGCACCGATCTGGTTATGGCTGCATTACAGCAACAAACGCAACGGCGGTTCGGAACTGTCGCAAAGCGAAATCCAGCGGCTGCAGCGCGTCACGCAGGATGCGCAGCGGATGCGTGAACGTATTGATGCGCTGGAAGCGATTCTGGACGCTGAGCATCCCAACTGGAGGCAGCCATGATGAAAGGTCGTAAGTTATGGCGCAAGCCTGATGAAGGCAAGCTGATGGGCGTCTGCGCGGGTCTGGCGGAGTATCTCGACATCCCGGTTCGCCTGCTGCGGGTTATTGTGGTGTTATCGCTGTTCTTTGGACTGTTTGTCTTTACGGTGATCGCCTATTTCGTGCTGGGTTTTGTGCTGGATGAGAAGCCTGCCAACGCCAGTGACGGCGAACGCCAGCCAACCGCCAGCGAGTTGCTGGATCAGCTGGAGAGCACCCTGCAACGGGATGAGCGCAACGTGCGCGACCTGGAGCGCTATGTTACGTCTGAAACCTTCAGCGTGCGCAGCCGCTTCCGCCAGATTTAATTCTGCTATTGCCGGGCCTGTTTCAGGCCCGAACGCTGGCTCAATGGAGGTTTAATGTCTTTTTCGCGATCCACTGCTTTTCGTCACCGCGCGGCACCTGCATTGAAGTCGGCGGCTAAATTCATCATTATCAATGCTGTTACCTACGGTCCCGCTGGTGTCACTGGCTGGGCGGTGAAATCGGTAGCGCGACGCCCGTTACGTCTGTTGCTGGCTGTGGCACTGGAGCCACTGCTGAAACGCGTAATGAACCGGGTGGCTTCGCGCTTCATCAGGGAGAACGATGAAAAGACTGCAAACTGAATTAGTGGCGTTGATGAACCGTGGCGTCGATCGCCACCTGCGGCTGGCGGTAACCGGCTTAAGCCGCAGCGGTAAAACCGCCTTTATAACCTCACTGGTTAATCAGCTTTTAACGGTTCACAGCGGCGCACGTTTGCCGCTGTTTTCCGTTGTGCGGGATGAACGCCTGTTGGGGGTAAAACGGGTGCCACAGCGTGACATGGGCACGGCGCGTTTTACCTACGACGAAGGCCTGGCTCAGCTCTACAGCACGCCGCCTGCCTGGCCCACGCCAACCCGCGGCGTCAGCGAAATGCGTCTGGCGCTGCGCTACCGGCCCAATGATTCCCTGTTGCGCCACCTGAAAGAGACGGCGACGCTCTATCTTGAGATTGTCGACTATCCTGGCGAATGGCTGCTTGATCTGCCGATGCTGGCGCAGGACTACCTCGCCTGGTCCCGACAGATGAACGGTCTGCTGCAGGGCGATCGCGCTGAGTGGGCTAAGCTGTGGCGCGCACTCTGTGAAAAACTCGACCCGCTTGCCCCCGCAGATGAAAGCCAGCTGGCGGAAATTGCTGCCGCCTGGACCGACTACCTGCATCGCTGTAAAACGGAAGGCTTACACTTTATTCAGCCCGGCCGCTTCGTGCTGCCCGGTGATATGGCAGGCGCGCCCGCACTGCAGTTCTTCCCCTGGCCGACGTCTGATGAGGCGCAACTGACTAAGCTGGCGCAGGCGGACAAGGGCAGTAACTTCAGCATGCTGCAGCAGCGTTTTAACTACTATTGCCAGCATGTGGTGAAAGGCTTCTATAAGAATCACTTCCTGCGGTTTGATCGCCAGATTGTGCTGGTTGACTGCCTGCAGCCGCTGAATAGCGGTCCCCAGGCGTTTAACGATATGCGGCTGGCACTTACGCAACTGATGCAGAGTTTTCATTACGGTCAGCGCACTCTGTTCCGCAGGCTGTTCTCACCGGTGATCGACAAATTACTGTTTGCCGCTACCAAGGCGGACCACATTACCAGCGATCAGCATGGCAACATGGTCTCCCTGCTGCAGCAACTGGTGCAGGATGCCTGGCAAAACGCGGCGTTTGAAGGCATCAGTATGGACTGCATCGGGCTGGCGTCGGTGCAGGCGACGCAGAGCGGGCTGGTCGATCACCGTGGCGAGAAAATCCCGGCCCTGCGCGGTCATCGTCTGATCGATGGCGAGCCGCTCACCGTCTATCCCGGCGAAGTGCCGCCGCGCCTGCCCGGTAATGCCTTCTGGCAGCAGCAGGGCTTTCAGTTTGAACAGTTCCGGCCGCAGCAGCTCGACGTTGATCGTCCGCTGCCGCATATCCGCATGGATGCCGCGCTGGAATTTTTATTGGGAGATAAATTGCGATGAGCGATCCGCTGAAGCCGCGTATCGATTTTGCCCGTCCGCTGGATGAGAGCAACACGACGCCGCTGCGCCCGGCGCAGACCTTTGAAGCCGAAGCGCAGGCTGCATTTCTGGCGGTGCAGGATGAGGATGCCGCCGTCGAAGAGGAGGGCGCAGGTGAACGGGCGGTGGAAGCCGCGCTGAAGCCAAAGCGCAGTCTGTGGCGCAAAATGGTGACGGCAGGCGCGCTGCTGTTTGGCGTCAGCGTGATTGCACAGGGTGTACAGTGGACGCACGATGCCTGGCTGGCCCGCGACTGGTTTTCGCTGGGCAGCGGCGTGGCAGGTGGCCTGATTGTGCTGGCGGGCGTGGGCGCGCTGACCACCGAGTGGCGTCGCCTCTATCAGTTGCGTCAGCGCGCGGAAGAGCGGGATGTGGGCCGCGAGCTGCTGCACAGTCATGGCATCGGCAAAGGCCGCGCATTCTGCGAAAAGCTGGCGCAGCAGGCGGAGCTGGATCAGGCGCATCCGGCCCTGCAGCGCTGGCATGCCTCGCTGCATGAAACCCACAATGACAGTGAAATCGTTCGCTTATATGCCCAACTGGTGCAGCCAGTGCTGGATCGCCAGGCGCGACGCGAGATCAGCCGTCATGCAGCGGAAGCCACATTGATGATTGCGGTCAGCCCGCTGGCGCTGGTGGATATGGCGTTTATCGCCTGGCGTAATCTGCGGCTGGTCAACCGTATCGCGGCAATCTATGGCATCGAGCTGGGCTACTTCAGCCGCATCCGGCTATTCCGTCTGGTGCTGCTTAATATGGCCTTTGCCGGGGCGTCTGAACTGGTGCGGGAAGTGGGTATGGACTGGATGTCGCAGGATATCGCCGCCCGGCTTTCCACGCGGGCCGCGCAGGGTATTGGTGCAGGTTTATTAACCGCCAGACTGGGTATTAAAGCGATGGAGCTTTGCCGTCCGTTGCCCTGGCTGGAGCAGGATAAGCCAAGGCTCGGCGACTTTCGTCGTGAACTGCTGGGGCAGATGAAAGAGGCGCTGCAGAAGGGCGGCAATAAGTCAGCCTGAATCTCTGTTGGATGATAAAGGCGGCCTGGCCGCCTTTTTTTAGTGTAGCTGGCGCAGGACCTGCCTCGAATCAATAGTCAGGCATTCACCCGGACACGCCGCTTCATCGGTGATCACCGGATTCGCTGGCAGCGTAAAGGCCATTCCGTTTTTCTCCCGGATAAAATGTGCCATTCCGGCGAATGTCCATGACATGCTCAGCCCAAGCCCACCGAAATCATCATATTTTCGTAACGTCGCAACCTTCGGCAAATACTCTCCGGTCAGGCGATAATAGAGTGCGCCATTGAAATCTTTCGGAACCTGCTGAATGATCGCCTGATCGAGCAGGGCAAACTCTTTGCGAGCCGGAACTGAGTAACCGTTGATCAGATGGCTTATCGTCAGCGAGCCAGCCACTATCACCAGCAGCGCATAGAATGGCTTTTTCCATTTTAACTTTTTGCTGATTTCAAACAGGCCGAGAATAAATGCGCTGGTGGTTATCAGCGCACCGGCAATCAATGTCCGGTAAGCGGCCATGCTTTCACTGACTATCAGATTAGGCAGTGCGGCAATCAGCAGTAAGACAAAAATCAGATAAAATTTGTCGTTGCCCGCGGCTTTAATTTTCTTCAGGCCAAAACCAATAATGATCGAAGAGATGATCACCGATACCGTTTTTGCGCCAAGGTCAAAATTGCAGATCACGTTCTTCAGGTATTCGGTAAAAAACCATTTCAGCTTAACCAGGATGTCGTAGCTGAATGCTGAGCGTGGCAGTATATGACCATAAAGCTGGACAGGCAGCACCTTCGAGGCGATTAGCGCTGCAAACATGCCTGCACCCAGCACCATCAGTGAGATGAGCGCCTGTTTCTTATCAATTTTTCGCGCGGAAAAGCAGAGGTGCAGCGCAGCAAAGAAGGTAAAGCTCATCGCAGCCGGTTGATAAAGACAGAATGCGATGGTCAGCAGGCAGAATGCTAACAGGCGGGCGGGGATGCCCGGTTTAATCGACAAACGGTAGCTGGCACCCGCCAGTAAAATCGCAGCGATATAGGGGAAACAGGATGCCCATGCAACGTAAACCTGAAATGAAGGGAGCAGACAAAGCAATAATGCAAAGGTAATTCGCTGAGCCTGATTCTCCAGCAGCCCCTCTTTCTGACACAGGGTATAGATGTAATAACCGGTTAAAATGAGCAGAACAATCGCGACTGAACGCAGCAGTGCCAGCTTTTCTACGCTCTCCACCAGAAATGAGGCGCTGTACTGAATGATCCCATACATTGGCCTGCCGGATAACGTGTCCCAGTTTAAAATACTCAGCCTGTCAAAGTTAGCCCAGTAGAGATTCGTCCAGTCATCGGTATAGGCGTAATGGGTTAGATAAGCGGGGCTGTAAGCAATCAGAAAAACTACCGCAATAAGTAAAAAAACCTTACGACGTGTCAGTCCGGTATCAGTGGCGAACATCATTCATCCTTTTTTAATCTGGCCATCTTCTCTGCGCCTGAACGGGCAGTTTAATCCGTGTTCTGAGGCGGGTTTAGTCTGGTCGTCACGGATTTTCGCAAAATATAGCGAGGCCGGTTTTTGGTTTCTATATAGATGCGGCCAATATATTCACCCAACACGCCAATGCCAATAAGCTGCACCCCACCGAGAAACAGCACCGAAACCAGAATAGAGGGGTAACCCGGCACCGGATTACCAAACAGCAGTTTATCCACGATCATCCAGAGTCCATACAGGAAGGCCAGCGAGGCCACCAGAAAGCCCAGATATGACCAGATGCGTAGCGGAACGGTAGAGAATGAGGTCAGTCCCTCCAGCGCAAGATTCCATAGCTTCCAGCCGCCGAATTTACTGCGGCCTGCGATCCGCTCAGTGCGCACATATTCCACGATGTCCGTCTGTCCGCCGACCCAGCTCAGAATGCCCTTCATAAAGAGATTCTTCTCGGGCAGCAGCTTAATGTTCTCAACCACTTCACGCGACATTAGCCGGAAATCACCGACGTTCTCCTCTATCTGCGGATCGCTGATGCTGTTGTGCAGTTTATAAAACCAGTGCGCTGTTTTACGTTTGAGGTGGCCATCGGCACGCCTGTCAATCCGCCTGGCTAACACGACATCAGCGCCTGCCTGCCATTTACGGATCATGTCGGGAATAATCGTGATCGGATCCTGCAAATCCACATCAATCGGGATCACGGCATCGCCGGTGGCGGCTTCCAGGCCGGCAAACAGCGCCGGTTCCTTGCCGAAATTACGAATAAACGACAGACTGCGCACCAGCGGATCGCGCTGGCTTAGCTGGGATATCAGTTTATAGGTTGCGTCTGTGCTGCCATCATCGATAAAAACAATCTCAACCTGCCACTCTGCCAGCGCTTCATATTTTCTGACCGCATCATAAAAAAGAGGGATAACCTCCTCTTCATTAAATACCGGCACCACCAAAGAGATTTTCATTATTCTCCCTTGAAGACGATAAAGCGGGAAAAAAGAAAGCCACACACCAGGCTGATAGCTGATGAGATGACAAGGGTAATAATCGGATAGAGGCCTAATCGATCGGCCAGATAACCCACGCTGAATGCCATCGCACCCATAAAAACGACGTAAAGAATATAACGCCACGCGGTCGCCTGCTGTTTAAAGGTCCAGCGCGCATTCACAAAGAAAGAGAAGGTGACGGCCATGCAAAATGCAATCAGGTTAGCGGTCGACTGCATGAGACCCAGGCTCAGGGCGATGAAAAAGGTCACCCAGTGAATCAGGGTATTAACCATACCCACAGTCAGATATTTTGCGAAGAAAGTCAGCATTTTATAATCAATTCTAATCAGTTGTGAAAAATATACCCTGGTTAGCCCGCAATCAACAGTCCGCTGCTGACAAAGACTGACATTCAACCGGCAATGACAGTCGACAGCAGGTCCGTACAAAAGTCCACCATATGCGCGGTAACTGTCAACATTTCCTGACAGATACCTTTCTGCAGGTGCGCCACATAGCGTATTATTGTTTTATCTGAACCTGATTAAGGCGAACGCAATGCGTCTGGAAGTGTTCTGTCAGGACCGTATCGGTCTGACGCGTGAACTGCTTGACCTGCTGGTGGCACGCAACATTGATTTACGCGGTATCGAAATTACGGCGCTGGGCCGCATCTACCTGAACTTTTCTGCACTGGAATTTGACGCCTTCAGTAATCTGATGGCGGAAATCCGCCGTACACCCGGCGTAACAGATGTGCGCACGGTGACGTACATGCCCTCTGAACGGGAGCATCGCGCGCTGAGTGCGCTGCTGGTGGCGATGCCGGATCCGGTTTTCTCCATTGACCTGAAAAGCAAGGTTGAGCTGGCCAATCCGGCCGCTCAGAACCTGTTTAATCTCGATGAAGAGAAGATGCGCAACTTTAGCGCCGGTCATCTGATTAATGGCTTTAATTTCCAGCGCTGGCTGGAGAGCGATCGGGTTGAGGCGCAGGCCCAGCATGTCGTCATTGAGGGGCGTGATTTTCTGATGGAAGCGCGTCCTATCTATCTGCCGGGTGAAGAGGGCCAGAGTGACAGGCCGGTTGGGGCGATGGTAATGCTGAAGTCGACAGCCCGCATGGGCCGCCAGTTGCAGAATCTGGTGGTCACCGACGAATCGGAGTTTGACCATATCATTGCCGTCACGCCGAAGATGCGTCAGGTCGTCGATCAGGCGCGCAAACTGGCAATGCTCGATGCGCCGCTGCTGATTGTTGGCGACACCGGCACCGGGAAAGATATGCTGGCACGTGCCTGCCATTTGCGCAGTGCGCGTGGGAAAAATCCTTTCCTGGCGCTGAACTGTGCCTCTCTGCCCGACGACGTGGCGGAAAGCGAGCTGTTTGGACATGCTGCCGGCGCTTATCCGAATGCGCTGGAAGGCAAGAAAGGCTTTTTCGAGCAGGCCAATGGCGGATCGGTTCTGCTGGATGAGATTGGCGAGATGTCGCCAAGAATGCAGACCAAGCTGCTGCGTTTTCTGAATGACGGTACTTTCCGTCGCGTCGGTGAAGAGCATGAAGTGCATGTCAATGTGCGCGTGATCTGCGCCACGCAGAAGAACCTGATTGAACTGGTGCAGCGCGGGGAGTTCCGCGAGGATCTCTTCTACCGTCTCAATGTGCTGACGCTGCAACTGCCACCGTTGCGCGACCGTCCACAGGACATTCTGCCGCTGACCGAGATGTTTGTGGCCCGCTTTGCGGATGAGCAGGGGATGGCGCGTCCGCGTCTCTCGCCACAGCTCAACGCGTTTCTGACCCGCTATGCCTGGCCTGGCAACGTGCGTCAGTTGAAAAACGCGCTGTACAGGGCGTTAACTCAGCTGGAAGGATACGAACTGCGTCCGCAGGATATCGTGTTGCCTGAACAGGCGCTGGATGTGTCACTCGGCGATGAAGCCCTGGAAGGCACACTGGATCAGATCACCAGCCGTTTCGAACGCTCGATTCTGACGCGGCTCTATCTCTCTTATCCCAGCACCCGAAAGCTGGCAAAACGGCTGGGGGTGTCGCACACCGCGATTGCCAATAAGCTGCGGGAATATGGTCTGGGGCAGAAGCGCAACGAAAGCGAATAAGCGGCAAACAGAAGGTGAAAGCGGATAACCGGGTTATCCGCTTTTTTTATTACTTCAGCGCGGCCAGTGCAGCGTCGTAGTCAGGCTCAGTGGTGATTTCATCCACCAGCTGGCTGTAGATCACTTTATCGTTCTCATCCAGCACGATCACCGCACGAGCAGTCAGACCTTCCAGCGCACCATCGGCAATTTCCACGCCATAATCATATTTAAACTCTGAGCCGCGCAGCGTCGACAGGGTGACTACGTTGCTCAGGTTTTCTGCGCCACAGAAACGTGACTGGGCAAACGGCAAATCCGCAGAAATACACAGCACCACCGTATTATTCAGTTCGCTCGCGGCCTGATTGAATTTGCGCACTGATGAAGCACAGACGCCGGTATCAACACTCGGGAAAATGTTCAGAATTTTGCGTTTTCCTGCATACTCAGAGAGCGCAACGTTGACCAGGTTTTTAGCGACCAGCGTGAAAGCTTTGGCTTTATCGCCAGCCTGAGGAAACTGACCAGCAACCGGTACGGCGTTACCCTGAAAATGAACAGTCTGAGACATAGTGATTCCTTTTGATGAGAAAAAATATCCAATACAAAACGGCTAAAGATAGCCGTTGTTTATGACATAAATGTTAAGGGTTTACGAGTTCAATTGTTGAATTTAACGTGGCGGTCTGCCACTGCATCCTGCATTGTGGAGTGGAAATGAGAACGGTAAAAAGTTATCCCGAAGCCTGGCCATTGCATACGCCGTTTGTCATTGCCCGTGGAACGCGAACCGAAGTCAAAGTGGTGGTGGTTGAAATTGAGGAAGACGGCGTCAAAGGCGTCGGAGAAGCGACGCCTTATGCGCGCTACGGTGAAAGCGAAGCCTCGGTGCTGGCGCAAATCGCCACGCTGCTGCCCGCGCTGCAACAGGGCATGACGCGCGAAGCGCTGCAACAGGCGCTGCCTGCTGGTGCTGCACGCAACGCGATTGACAGCGCCCTGTGGGATTTAGCCGCACATCAGCAGCAGAGCAGCCTCTGGCAGCTTAGCGGCGTTAGCGCGCCTGAGGATGTGGTCACCGCACAGACCGTCAGTATCGATACTCCGGAGGCGATGGCCAGCAGCGCACTGGCGCTGTGGCAGCATGGTGCAACGCTGCTGAAGGTTAAGCTGGACGATAATTTCATCACCGAACGGCTGATGGCGATCCGCGCCGCCGTGCCGGACGCGACGCTGATTGTAGATGCGAATGAGTCATGGCACGCCGAAGGCCTGGCGGCACGCTGTCAGCTGCTGGCCGATATCAATGTGGCGATGCTCGAGCAGCCTCTGCCCGCGGATGAGGATGCGGCACTGGAGAACTTTATCCATCCGTTACCGATCTGCGCGGATGAGAGCTGTCATACCCGCGAAAGCCTGGTGGCACTACGAGGCCGCTATGAGATGGTCAACATTAAGCTGGATAAAACGGGCGGGCTGACCGAGGCGCTGGCGCTGGCCGATGCGGCTCAGCAGCAGGGTTTTACGGTGATGCTGGGCTGCATGCTTTGTACCTCGCGGGCGATACGCGCTGCGCTGCCGCTGGTGCCGCAGACCCGCTTCGCCGATCTCGACGGGCCAACCTGGCTGGCGGTCGATGCAGAACCGGCGATCAACGTGCGCAACGGTCAGCTGATTATTGCTGCCAGCGCAGCAGGTTGACCATCATCTCAAGGTAAGTCTCTGTGGCTTCATCCACAGAAATCACCGGCATTTCAGCGGTGACGCAGGGCAGACTGAGATCGTGACACCAGCTGCCGAATGAGCCTGGCGTGTCATAGCCGACGCTGCTGACGCGGGGAAGGCCGGTGTGGCTGGCCAGCCAGCCGCCAATCTCCACCTGATGCGGATCGTCAATGCAGCCCAGCGGTTCATGCCATGAGACGATCCAGCGCGGCTTAAGCTGATGAATCAGGGCACAGAGCGCCTGGGTTTCCGGTTCAGAGCCCGGATGCGTGCCGGTTGAGAGCGCCACATCACGCGCATCGGCCGCGCTGTTCCAGCGATACACCGTCTCGCCTGACTGCCAGTTTGCTGCCGGGAAGTTACGGTTGAGATCGACGCCATTTGCGTTAGCGCGCAGCCCAAGCTGACAGCCATCCGGATTCACCGCTAATACCACATGGTGCCGACGCATGCCGTCGGGCAGCGTGCGTAATGCGGCGGAGAGCGTCGCGATGGCCGCATTCTCATCACCATGGGTGCCGGCCAGGATCAGACCGCTGTCGGGATCGCCGAGCGGAGCCGGAAACCACAGCAGCGGTGCGCCCAGCACAGAGCGGCCATACTGCTGATAGGGAACGTCAAGTTTGCCCCGCAGGGGTCGCGGATGGAGTGGTGACATACTCATTTCCTCAAAGGGTTTTACTCAAAGTAGCGGAAAAGCCGTGCGCGGAAAATAGCTATTTATCTGTCAGCCATTTGCGCTAAAGTGCCCTGCACAAGCTGTATCAGCAACAGACTGATGCAGCACTTCTTTGGGGTAAAGGAGTGATGATGGTTAAGACCTTTCGTATGACGCTGGCAGCAATCAGTCTGAGCAGTGTTATCACACCCGCTATCGCGGCGAATCCACCCGCTGCCGCACAGCTGGCTGAACAGCAGCAGATCGTTCGCCACATTAAAGATGAACCCGCTTCACTTGATCCGCTTAAAGCAGTGGGACTGCCGGAAATTCAGGTGATTCGCGATCTGTTTGAAGGCCTGACCAATCAGGATGCACAGGGCAAGATTGTGCCGGGCGTGGCACAGAGCTGGAGCAGTAACGACAATAAAACCTGGGTCTTCACCCTGCGCAATAACGCGCGCTGGTCAAACGGCGATCCGGTGACTGCGCAGGATTTTGTCTACAGCTGGCAGCGCCTGGTCGATCCAAAAAACAGTTCACCCTTTGCCTGGTTCGCGGGCTTAAGCGGCATTGAAAATGCGGCAGCGATTACCAAAGGCGAAATGACGCCCGATAAGCTGGGTGTGATCGCTCAGGGTAAAACGCAGCTGAAAGTGACGCTGGATCGTCCGGTGCCGTGGTTCCCGGCGCTGGTGGCTAACGTGGCGCTCTTCCCGGTTCCTCAGAAGACGATTGCGCAGGAGGGCGACAGCTGGACGTCACCCGGCAAACTGGTGGGCAACGGTGCCTATCAGCTCAGCGAGCGGGTGGTAAATGAAAAAATCGTCCTGATCCGTAATCCGGACTACTGGGATGATGCACATTCGGTGCTGACAAAAGTGACCTTTGTCCCGATCAATGAAGAGTCGAGCGCCACCAAGCGCTATCGCGCGAATGATGTCGATATCACCGAATCCTTCCCTAAGAATATGTATGCGATGCTGAAAAAAACGTTGCCGGGAGAGGTCTACACACCTGACCAGTTAGGTACCTATTATTATGCCTTTAATACGCAGAAGGGACCGACTGCCGATGTGCGGGTTCGTAAAGCGCTGTCATGGTCTATTGACCGTAAAGTCATTGCTGAAAAAGTGCTGGGCACCGGTGAGAAGCCGGCGTGGCACTTAACGCCAGATGTGACAGCAGGCTTTAAGCCGTTGCCCACTTTCATGCAGCAGCACGATCAGAACACCCTGAACGCGCAGGCGAAAGCACTGCTGACATCAGCCGGATATGGCCCTGGCAAGCCATTGAAACTCAAGTTGCTCTACAACACCTCTGAAAGCCATCAGAAGATTGCGATAGCCGTGGCCTCAATGTGGAAAAAGAACCTCGGGGTGGATGTCACGCTGGAGAATCAGGAGTGGAAAACCTATATCGACAGCCGTAATAGCGGGAACTTTGATGTAATCCGTGCTTCGTGGGTGGGTGACTACAATGAGCCCTCTACCTTCCTGAATCTGCTGACCTCAGGCAACAGCAGTAATATTTCGCGTTTCAGCAACGCGGATTATGATGCGGTCATCGCCAAAGCCAGCAAAGAGACCAATGACCAGGCGCGCAACAGCGACTACAACCGGGCGGAGCAGATCCTGGCTGAACAGACACCCATTGCCCCTATCTATCAGTACACCAATGGCCGACTGATTAAACCCTGGGTCAAAGGCTATCCCATCACCAATCCTGAAGACGTCGCCTACAGCCGTGAACTCTGGATTGAAAAGCACTAAGCCTGTCATGGCCGGTTTTCCGGCCATCGGCTGACATCTTTCTACACAGCCCGGAGATTGCAACTCAACGCCGTCACGCTAGACTGTATCGTATTGATTTCAGTAGAGAGGGGACGGTGTGGACGTTATTGAAGGAAAAGCATTACAGGTTTCAGATGCCATCATTTCCTGCCAGCTGGATGGCAAGGGTGGGATGATCCCGATTGCTGAAGATGAAGTCATCCAGTGTGAGCAGCCCTGCTGGCTGCATCTCAACTATACCCATCGCAAGAGCGCCGAATGGCTGCAGTCAACGCCACAAATCCCCGATACGGTGCGTGACGCCTTAGCAGGCGACAGCATGCGTCCTCGCGTCAGCCGACTGGGCGACGGGTTTATGATCGTACTGCGCAGCGTCAACCACAATAGCGATGCACGTCGCGACCAGCTGGTGGTCATGCGGGTCTTTATCAACGATAAGCTCATCGTCTCGACCCGGCGGCGCAAAGTCTCTGCCGTCGATGAAGTGCTCACCGATTTGCAAAACGGCAATGGCCCGATTGACTGCGGCAGCTGGCTGGTGGATGTCTGTGATGCGCTGACCGATCACACCAGCGAATTTATCGAAGAGTTACATGACAAAATCATTGAGCTGGAAGATGCGCTGCTTGATCAGCGGATGCCCGCGCGCGGCGAGCTGGGCCTGCTGCGCAAGCAACTGATTGTGATGCGACGTTATATGGCACCTCAGCGCGATGTCTATGCCAGGCTGGCCAGTGAAAAACTGGCCTGGATGGATGATAGCGAACGCCGCCGGATGCAGGAAATTGCCGACCGTCTGGGACGCGGGCTGGACGATCTGGATGCAGGCGTGGCGCGCACCGCGATTCTGGCTGATGAGGTCGCCTCTGCGATGGCGGAATCGATGAACCGCCGCACCTATACCATGTCACTGATGGCGATGATCTTTCTGCCCGCCACGTTCCTGACCGGCCTGTTTGGCGTCAACCTTGGCGGCATTCCGGGCGGTGAATGGAAATATGGGTTTTCAATCTTCTGTCTGCTGCTGGTGGCGCTGGCAGTAGGGGTGGCGGGCTATCTGCGTAAACGGCGCTGGCTCTGATGCGCCAAAGGGTAATGCGGTAATGCCGATATAGGGGCTGAAAATCCCGTTAAGCGAGCAAAAGCTGATCGACATCAAGAACCCGTTGCCGCAGCTGACGCAAACTCTCTCCCGCAGGTGAATGCAACGTCAAGCGATGGGCGTTGCGCTCCATATTGTCTTACTTCCATATTTAGAATTATTGCATAGCACATTTAATTCGAAACATGCCGGCCAGTGTGCCGGCTTTTTTTTGTCTGCCTGGCTGTAACGCCGTTCCTTATCTAAGCTTAAACTCCATTCGCAAGAAAAGGAGTACGGCATGAGCGCGATTCTTAACAGCGAGCCGATCCCCACGGATCCAATCCCGATTCCTGAACCCATTCCCCAGCCGCAACCGCAGCCTGATCCACCAACCGATCCGGAATTTCCGCCGATAATGGATCCTCCGCCTCATCGAAACATATAAAAAAGGGCGTGCTGCCTGCAGCACGCCCTTAAACTTTCCCGCACTTATTTAATCTGTAGTACATCCAGACGCGCGCTGATATCGGGTGCATCGTCTTCATCAACCCGCCAGCCCACAGGCTGTGCTGGCAGCGTTTGCCGGTCAAAGGCGAGATCGCCGCCATCAACGACGGCATCGCCATGTTTGATGCCTTTAAAATCGAACAGACTGACATCGGCCAGGTGCGACGGCACCACGTTTTGCATCGCGCTGAACATGGTTTCGATACGGCCAGGATAGCGCTTATCCCAGTCACGCAGCATATCGGCTACCACCTGACGCTGCAGGTTCGGCTGAGAACCGCAAAGGTTGCACGGAATAATCGGGAACTGACGTGCTTCGGAGAAACGAATGATATCTTTCTCACGGCAGTAGGCCAGTGGACGGATCACAATCTGCTTGCCATCGTCGCTCATCAGTTTTGGCGGCATGCCTTTCAGTTTTCCACCGTAGAACATGTTCAGGAACAGCGTCTGCAGGATGTCATCGCGATGGTGGCCCAGCGCAATTTTTGTGCAACCGAGTTCTGTCGCGACACGATAGAGAATGCCACGGCGCAGGCGCGAGCAGAGTGAGCAGGTCGTTTTGCCTTCCGGAACCTTATCTTTGACGATGGAGTAGGTATCTTCTTCGACAATCCGGTACTCAACACCCTGTGACTCAAGATATTGCGGCAGGATATGCTCAGGGAAGCCCGGCTGTTTTTGGTCCAGGTTGACGGCAATCAGGCTGAAGTTTACCGGTGCGCTTTTTTGCAGACTGCGCAAAATTTCCAGCATGGTGTAGCTGTCTTTTCCGCCCGACAGGCAGACCATGATGCGGTCGCCTTCTTCAATCATATTAAAATCTGCAATGGCTTCGCCGACATTACGACGCAAACGCTTCTGCAGTTTATTCAGGTTGTACTGTTCTTTCTTGTCAACCGTTTGATTATCTTGCATTTTTACCTATCTCAAAAACCAGAAAGCGTCGCTAAAGGGCCTATTGATGCGCGCGCCCAGCCGGTCACTTCACTGTGATGTCACGAATATGCAGCGTATGGTACGGATTGTTGCCGCGAATGCCAGTACTGGAGTGAAGTAATCAGCGGATAATCGCCGTCAGAGTCACAGGCCGCTTTCCCGTCAGGACGATGATTGCCGGAATGCGGTACTGCGAAAGAGCGCAAGCTAAGAGGGCGGGTTTTGCTTCGTCGTGAGCAAACCGGCGGGCTGAGGTAACACGGAAAGCGATCAGCTGCGCGATGTCAGCTGACGGGCACATCTTTCCACTGACAATCAATTTCATCACTGTGCGTTGAACAGGATGGCGGTGATGACGGGTAAGCATCAGTCCGCGCATGCTCTCTTTTTACTGCACAACCTGCGGTCATAAAAATGACAGAGATAATTAAGAAAATTTTCATCAGTACTACCGGATTAATAAAAAGCACAACATGCGCTGCTATAACTCAATCAGGCCTAAATGCATTCCGGATTGTATCGGTCTGATTTGATGCACATCAAAAGAAATGTTTTCATTAAATTCACAGTGAGTCGGATATTAATCGCTGCTTTCATTTTTCAGGTGATAATCTTAAAAACAGGCTCTGTTGAATGTGCGTTGACCCGTCGGGTTTATAATAATAAATTCAGACGTACTGACGTGTTGTGTATCTCATTAAAAACGATAGTTTTATAATTCCTGTGGCGCGCAATAAAAAATGACTTTCCAGTAAAATCAGGGATGTTCATGACATCCGATAAGCAGACTGCGTGAGCGCGGTCGTTTACATTTATGCTTATATGCGTTTACACAGACTCTCTTACATTGACCTGTAGGTTCGCACCTTTCGTCAATACAGACTGTCTGTGAAGCCGTTTAATGTCGGGCTATCTATGTGAAAAAAAATGAATCAATATTTAATGTCTATGAGGCATCCCGATAAAAATCGCAAAATAAAAAAGTACGGCATCAGATTTATTATGACATTGATACTCTTCTTACTTTGCTATGTTGCGGTTATGTATTGTGGCGTTCTGCTGCTGGTCAACCGGCATGGTTTACTCCATTTTTTGCTGCACTGAATTCAGCCGCAGGCCTGAAAAATCCAGCGATAAGCATGATGTAAAAAATGCCTGAGTACTTCCAGAATATCTTCCGCACCTTCTCCAGCAAGACATTGTCCGGTCTCCAGCGCATTATTAACCGAGTTCCGATGATCCAGGATCATCATGATTGTCACAGCACCCGCGCCCGCAATCAGCGTAAAAATCAGCACCATTAATGAAGGCTGGTAATTTTTTCGCGCGGCAGCAGGCAGGGTATCTTGAGAATGGTCAGAGTTTTGGCGCATTGGTCCCCGGGAAAAATTATTACATGGATAAACAATAACGGATTATGCCATTAATTACCGGCTCGCTCTATGTCTCAGGTCAGGCTGTGGCTTCTTTGGTTTGCGGGCAGAGGGATTCGGATGGGGGAGGGCAGAAGGCGCTGGCTGCTACTAATCGCCTTCTGCGATGTCCGGATGCCTGCAGGAAGATATCTGGTCTGAGGCCTATTTCCGGCGGGATTACATCATTTCCAGCGACTGAACACCCTTGATCTCCATAACCTTGTCATAAAGGTGCGCATCATTTGATTTGCGTGAAAGCGTCACCTGAACACTCAGTTCGCACAGACCGCTCTCTTCATCACGATTAATGACCGTCACATTGCCGTAGCGAATGCCTTCGCGCTGCATCACCAGCAGCACCAGCGGCACGCTTTTAGGCTTAAGGAAAACCAGCAGCGTATGGTGTTTGCCGATTAAAACATGGCTCAGACGGCGGAACACCTCCAGCACCACCAGCGCCAGCACCGTGCCATAAATGCCGATCTCATACATGCCGCTGCCGATTACCAGACCAATCGCCGCCGTAACCCATAATCCCGCAGCGGTGGTTAAGCCTTTCACCACCTGCTTCTGAATCATGATAGTGCCCGCGCCAAGAAAGCCCATGCCGCTAACCACCTGAGCGGCAATACGGCTGGGATCAAGGGCCACATGGTCGCTGCTGAGCATGTCGGCGAAGCCATATTTCGACACCAGCATGAACATGGCACTGCCGATTCCGACCAGAATATGAGTACGCAATCCCGCTTCTTTAGCCCGCATCTGCCGCTCCAGACCAATCAGGCCGCCGAGAATGCCGGCAAGGGCGATGCGAATTAACATATCCATTAACATGGCTTTACTCCGAAATAAAAGGGGCCGCAAAAGGGTGACAGTTCAGCGATGGCAGGTAAACAAGATAATTCTGCTTGCAAATGACGCCGGAGAATTTTGTAAAAAGCTGTTTCACCTCTCGACCCCTTGTGCCGCCTGACATATGCTGAGCCAGCCTATTACACCCATTCCCGGAGTCCGACTGATGAAAGCAGCCACCTTTTTGCTGGCCGGTGCCGCGCTATTACTCTCTGCCTGCAGCAGCAACAGTGATGATAACGAGCCACCACAACAAGCCACCGCCGCCCATATCCAGCCACGGGTGGTGATGTCTTCCCTGGCAGAAAGCACCTGTTCGAATGCGGGTGGAACGCTGGCCTTCTCGCATCAGCTGGATGGATCGCGTGTGGGAATGTGTCAGTTAGTGAATGGCCGTCGCTGTGATGAGCAGGCGTTAATTGGCGGAAATTGCGCGCGCTGATGAACAGGCCGGATTGCTCCGGCCCGCATAGCTATACAGAGAATAATCAGGCAGAGAGTCGGTTCGGACACTCCTCACCACGGTCGAGCTGGCTGAGATTACTCAGCGTCGTTTCAGAAATGGCGGTCAGCGCTTCGGCGGTTAAAAACGCCTGATGGCCGGTGAACAACACGTTATGGCACGCCGACAGACGGCGGAATACATCGTCCTGAATCACATCATTCGACTTATCTTCAAAGAACAGGTCGCGTTCATTCTCGTAAACATCCATGCCGAGCGCGCCGATCTTCTGCTGTTTCAGCGCGTCAATCGCCGCCTGTGAATCAATCAGACCACCGCGACTGGTGTTGATAATCATCACGCCATCGCGCATCTGTTTAAACGCGTCAGCGTTAAGCAGATGATGATTCTCTGGCGTCAGCGGGCAGTGCAGCGTAATGACGTGGGATTCAGCAAACAGCGTTTTCAGATCGACATACTCCGCGCCCAGCTCCAGTGCCTGCTCGCTGGGGTAAGGGTCAAATGCCAGCAGCCGCATACCAAATCCTTTCAGAATGCGCATCGTCGCAATCCCGATTTTACCGGTGCCGATAACGCCCGCAGTTTTGTTGTGCATGTTAAAACCGGTCAGGCCATCGAGCGAAAAGTTTGCATCACGGGTACGCTGATATGCACGATGAATACGGCGGTTCAGGGTCATCATCAGGCCGATCGCGTGTTCAGCCACCGCTTCCGGTGAGTAGGCCGGAACCCGGACGACTTCCAGACCCAGCTCTTTCGCGGCAGCCAGATCGACATTATTGAAACCGGCACAGCGCAGCGCGATGTATTTCACACCCAGCCCAGCCAGCTCTTCCAGCACCGGGCGACTCCCGTCATCGTTTACGAAGATGCAGACGGCATCGCAACCCACAGCAGTTTTGGCCGTGCTTTCAGAGAGTAAAAAGTCAAAAAACACCAGTTCAAAACCGAACTGCTGATTAACCTGCTCAAGGTATTTCTGATCGTAATGTTTGGTGCTGTAAACCGCGATCTTCATCGTTATGCTCCTGCAGAGTGATAAACCAAGGATAACGTTTTCTGACTGACTTTGCTGAAACAGCTGATTTGCGCCTGGTGCAGGCCTTCACCTCTGGCAGATTACATGCCATCATTCCTGTCAGGATACTGTAAGGAAAAGGATTATGGCTTTTATGCCACGGATTTTCCGGCGACGGCTGGCGGCTATTCTGGCGCTGATTCTGCTGCTGCTGGGCCTGATGTTGACTGTGACGCAATGGCTGCCACGGCTGGCCGGCATCTGGCTGCCTGACGGGACGCGCATTGCGCTGTCAGGCGCGCCGCGCTGGCGGAACGGTGGACTGTGGTTGCCTCAGATTCGTTATCTCGCCGGTGATTGCTCGCTGGCCACCATAACGGCGGTGTCACTGGGCTGGCATCAGTCGCGCTGGAAACTCAATGCGGAAGCGCTGACGCTGGATAGTGACTGCCTGCAAAAACTACCGGCCAGTAACAGTACGGCTGCGCCTAAAACGCTGGCCGAATGGCAGGCAATGCTGCCTGGCACCGACGTTCATCTGGGCAAACTGATTGTCGCGCCCTGGCAGACTTATGCGGGCGCGCTGGATCTCACGCTGGAAAAAGATCGCCAGCAACTCAATTACCGCGGCGATAATCTGCAGCTGGCGGCCACGCTGACCGGTCAGCAGCTCGCTATCCGTGACCTGACGCTCACCCATCCTGCACTGCCTGAACCCATCACGCTGAGTGGTCATCTGACGTTACCCACTTTTGCTACAGATCTGCCGGTAAACGGTGAGGTGGCCGGGCAACTGGCGCTGGACGCGCTGCCACATCCGCTGCAGCTGACGCTCAACTGGCAGCAGCAGCAGGGCGAGCTGCGGGTAGCAATGGCGGAAGAGAGCAGGCCGCTTCTCCGGTTACCGTGGCAGATCAGCCGCGAGCAGATTCGGATTGAAAAGGGCGAATACTTCTGGCCACTGGCGGACCAGCCCTTGTCTGGGTTTGTTAACCTGACGCTGGATAACTGGCAGTTGGGCCTTGAAGGCAGCCAGATTACGGGTCGCGTTAACCTACTGACGCAGGGACGCGGCGGCAAGGGCAACGTGGTGCTGGGCGTCGGTCCCGGTAACCTTAGCCTGACCAACAGCAACCTGCCGTTTCAGCTGACCGGTGAAAGCAAACTGGCCGATCTGCAACTTTACGGCTCGATTCCGGGTGTGCTTGGGGGTTCGCTGCTCGATCCTCAACTGGTGCTGCAACCTAAATCGCTGCTGCGTCTGCGTGGCCGGCTGCTGTCAACGCTGGAAGTGGATGAGGCGCGCTGGCCGCTGGCGGGTGTGCGTCTCTCCTCACAGGGCATAGATGGTCGCCTGCAGGCGATTCTCAACGCACACGATGCCAGTTTTGGCCGCTTCCGGCTACATCTCGATGGCCGCGCCACAGATTTCTGGCCCGATAAGGGTGAATGGAACTGGCGCTACTGGGGCGGAGGCGAGATGCTGCCGCTGCAGGCTCGCTGGGATGTTAAAGGAACCGGCGGCTGGCATGACACACTGATCCAGCTTGATACTCTGTCTGCCGGCTTTAATCAGCTGGCCTACGGCAGCGTCAACATAGCAAAACCGCGTCTGACGCTGACTGAGCCGGTAAACTGGCAGCGTGATGCGGCACATCCTTCTTTTAATGGTCATTTCAGACTGCAGGCGGGACCGACCCGCTTCACTTATGGCGGCCGTCTGGCTGACTCAGTGCTCGACTTTGAAGCTAAAGGCCGGGATCCTGGCTATTTCCTCTGGCGGGGCGAGTTAAAAGCGGGCAAGGTTGGCCCGCTGCGGGTGAATGGTCGCTGGGATGGCGAACGATTACGCGGCCAGGCCTGGTGGCCAGCTCAGTCGCTGACGGTATTTCAGCCGCTGATCAGCCCCGACATGAAAATGCAGATTCAGGGCGGCAGTCTGCAGGCACAGATCGCTTTTTCCGCCGCCAGCGATCAGGGCTTCCAGGCTGGGGGCCACTGGACGGTTAAGCAGGGCAGCGTCTGGACGCCGGACAGCCAGGTAAACGGTATCGACTTCTCGCTGCCGTTCAGATTCCACGAGCAGCAGTGGCAGTTTGGTCAGCATGGCCCGGTTTCACTGCGCATTGCCGAGGTGAAGAACCAGTTTGCGATGCAGAATATTCGCGCCGACCTGCAGGGGAACTGGCCATGGTCTGAACAGGCGCCGCTGACGCTGCAGGATGTCAGCCTGGATCTGCTGGGCGGACAAATCTCGCTGCCCTCCCTGCGTATGCCGCAGCATGAACCCGCGCGGGTGTCGCTGCGTCAAATCAGCCTCAGCGAGCTGGTGACGGCACTGAAGCCGAAACAGTTCGCCATGTCGGGCAAGGTTAACGGCGAGCTGCCGCTGTGGCTCAATAATCCACGCTGGCTGGTGGAGAAGGGATGGATTGCCAACAGCGGCCCGCTGACCTTCCGGCTGGATAAAGATATGGCGGATGCCATTACCCGCAACAACGTAGCGACCGGCGCGGCGCTGGACTGGTTACGCTATATGGAGGTCTCCCGCAGCTGGGCCACGATCAATCTGGATAACCTCGGCGACCTTACTATGGAAGCACAGGTGCAGGGCGTCAGCCAGTTCAGTAACCGTCGGCAGACGGTCAATCTCAATTATCATCATCAGGAAAACCTTTTTCAGCTCTGGCGCAGCCTGCGCTTCGGCGATAATTTGCAATCCTGGTTAGAGCAACATGCGACTTTGCCATCGAACAAGGACAATTCACCATGAGCCTGAGGCCATTACTGGTTCTGGCAGCCGGACTGCTGAGCATTGGCTGCGTGCCGCGCATCGAAGTCACGGCACCCAAAGATCCCATCACCATTAATATGAACGTAAGAATCGAGCATGAGATTCACATCAAAGTCGACAAGGATGTGGAAGCGTTACTGAAAAACCAGAGCGGTCTGTTCTGAGGAGAGCAACGATGAAACGCATAAGTGCGGCGCTGTTACTCGCTCTGGCGATGGCGCAGCCTGCCTGGGCACTGACGCTCAATGAAGCGCGGCAAGCGGGTCTGGCAGGCGAAACGCTCTCAGGTTATCTGGCGGCACGGTCACAGGACAGTGAAACGCTGGCGCTGGTGCAGCGTATCAACGCCGGACGTAAACAGGAGTATCAGCGACTGGCAGAGCAGAATAATCTCTCCACGGCTGATATCGCCAGTATTGCCGGACAGAAGCTGGTGGGCCGAGCGGCCGCGGGGGAATATGTGCGCGGCATTAACGGTCAGTGGCTGAGAAAGGAAGCAGGCAGCGGCCAGTGACAGGCGAAAAAAAAACCGGGCGCATGGCCCGGTTTCCAGTGTCATCCTGAGATGACTGAGACTTATGCGGTCACGATCTGCTTAATTGTGTCTTTTGCTTCAGCGGTCGCTTTGCTGGCCACTTCCGGGCCGTACGCGATGCCTTCAGCAAACACGAACTCAACGTCAGTGATGCCGATGAAGCCCAGGAACAGCTTAACGTAAGGGGTCAGCAGGTCAGTTGGGGTATCTTTGTGAATGCCGCCACGGCTGGAGATCACCACAGCCTTTTTGCCTTTAACCAGACCTTCCGGGCCTGCTTCGGTGTAGCGGAACGTCACGCCAGCACGCGCAATCAGGTCGAAGTAGTTTTTCAGCTGGGTTGGAATGTTGAAGTTGTACATTGGCGCGGCAATCACCACTTCATCATGAGCCTGCAGTTCTGCAATCAGTTCATCGGACAGATCCAGTGCTTCCTGCTGACGGGGTGACAGCGGCGTTTCGGATGGGCGCATTGCACCGACTAACTCACCATCCAGAACCGGAATCGGGCTAGCGGCCAGATCACGTACAGTGACGTCTTTACCCTGTGCCTTTGCCTGTTCGATGTAGAAGTCAGCGAGCTGGCTTGATTGTGAGTAGCCTGCAAGGATGCTTGATTTCAGAACTAAAACTTTGCTCATGGTGGTTTCCTGTCTGTTACGCGGAAGACTTTCCGCTCAATGGTTTACACTCTACGGTTATCGATGGCGCGGTGAAAGCGCAATATTTCGAGACCCATGTTCGAATTTATTGAATAAGCGTAACCGGGGCGAGCCGCCGGAACGGTTCAGAATGTGCTATGATGCGCACAATTATATTTATTGAATCAGCTGGTTATCCCGGCTTGCAGGGCGCTGCTTCAGGCAGCGACACCGTCTGAGTAAGGTTGTCACTATTATGTCATCTCCCGATACTTCCCCACTGGCAGCGCTCTGGCCACGGCTCGACGGTGTCATGCTGCGCGATCGCCAGCGTCTGCAGCGCCGCTTGCAGGGTGCCAGAAAAGCTAAAAATCCCGAGGCACAGCAGGGCATTGCCCGCGAGCTGGAGCAGGAATTTATTGCTGCTGAACAGCGCGTGGCCCAGCGCCGCGCGGCAACGCCAGCCATAACCTTCCCGGACAATCTGCCGGTCAGTCAGAAGCAGCAGGATATTGCGGCGGCGATTCGCGACAATCAGGTGGTGATTGTTGCGGGTGAAACCGGTTCAGGTAAAACCACGCAGCTGCCGAAAATCTGTCTGGCGTTGGGACGCGGTATCACCGGGTTAATTGGTCATACGCAGCCGCGTCGTCTGGCTGCGCGCACTGTGGCGAATCGCATTGCTGATGAGCTCAGTACCTCACTGGGCGGCTGTGTCGGCTATAAGGTGCGGTTTAACGACCAGGTCAGCGACCTGACGCAGATTAAACTGATGACCGACGGTATCCTGCTGGCGGAGATCCAGCAGGATCGCCTGCTGATGCAATATGACACCATCATCATTGATGAGGCGCACGAGCGCAGCCTGAATATCGATTTCCTGCTCGGTTATCTGCGTGAGCTGCTGCCGCGCCGCCCCGATCTGAAAGTGATTATTACCTCGGCGACCATCGATCCGCAGCGCTTCTCGCGGCACTTCAACAACGCGCCGGTGATTGAAGTTTCCGGCCGGACTTACCCGGTCGAAGTGCGCTACCGGCCGGTGGTTGAAGAAGCGGATGATGGCGATCGCGATCAGCTGCAGGCGATATTTGATGCGGTGGATGAGCTGGGACGCGAGAGTCGCGGCGATATTCTGATTTTCATGAGCGGTGAGCGCGAAATCCGCGACACCGCCGATGCGCTGAACAAACGCGACCTGCCGCACACCGAAGTGCTGCCGCTCTATGCGCGACTGTCGAACGCCGAACAGAACCGGGTATTTCAGTCGCACAGTGGCCGTCGCATCGTGCTGGCGACCAACGTGGCGGAAACTTCACTGACGGTGCCTGGGATCAAATATGTTATCGATCCAGGCACGGCACGTATCAGTCGCTACAGCTTCCGCACCAAGGTGCAGCGCCTGCCGATTGAGCCGATATCGCAGGCCTCCGCCAACCAGCGAAAAGGGCGTTGCGGCCGTGTTTCAGACGGTATCTGTATTCGTCTCTACTCGGAAGATGACTTCCTGAGCCGTCCGGCCTTTACCGATCCGGAAATCCTGCGTACCAACCTGGCGTCGGTGATCCTGCAGATGACCTCGCTGGGACTCGGCGATATCGCTGCTTTCCCGTTTGTGGAAGCACCCGATAAGCGCAACATTCAGGATGGCGTCCGCCTGCTGGAAGAGCTGGGTGCGCTGACCCTGAATGAGGAGAGCGGACACTACAAACTCACCGGCTCCGGTCGTCAGCTGGCACAGTTGCCGGTCGATCCGCGTCTGGCACGAATGGTGCTGGAAGCGCAGAAATTTGGCTGCGTGCGTGAAGTGATGATCATCACCGCCGGTCTGTCGATTCAGGACCCGCGCGAGCGCCCGGCAGAGAAAAAGCAGGCGTCCGATGAGAAGCACCGGCGCTTTGCCGACAAAGACTCCGACTTCCTCGCCTATGTGAACCTCTGGAACTACCTGGCGGAGCAGCAGAAAGCCCTGTCGGGCAACCTTTTCCGCCGCCAGTGCAAAAGCGACTTCCTGAACTATCTGCGCGTACGGGAATGGCAGGATATTTATACCCAGCTGCGGCAGGTGGTGCGAGAACTGGGCATTCCGGTTAACAGCGAACCGGCTGAGCTGCAGCCCGTTCACTGCGCGCTGCTTAGCGGTCTGCTGTCGCACATCGGCCAGAAGGACACCGACAAGCAGGAGTACACCGGCGCACGCAATACCCGCTTCTCGATTTTCCCGGGTTCCGGGCTGTTTAAGAAGCCGCCGAAGTGGGCCATGGTGGCAGAACTGGTTGAAACCAGCCGCCTTTGGGGCCGCACGGCGGGTCGGATTGAGCCAGAGTGGATTGAGCCGCTGGCGCAGCACCTGATCAAGCGCAGCTACAGTGAACCGCACTGGGAGAAATCGCAGGGCGCGGTAATGGCTGCCGAGAAGGTTACGCTCTATGGCCTGCCGATTGTGGCCGCCCGCAAGGTGAACTATGGCAGCATTGATCCCACTCTGAGCCGTGAGCTGTTTATCCGTCACGCGCTGGTGGAGGGCGACTGGCAGACGCGTCACGCCTTCTTCCGTGCTAACCAGAAGCTGCGCAGTGAAGTCGAAGATCTGGAACACAAATCCCGCCGTCGCGATATTCTGGTGGATGACGAAACGCTGTTTGCTTTTTATGACCAGCGCATTGGCAAAGAGGTTGTCTCAGCGAAGCATTTCGACAGCTGGTGGAAAAAGGCCAGCCGTGAAAACGCGGAGCTGCTGAACTTTGACAAACAGATGCTGATCAAAGAGGGCGCGGATAAGGTCAGCCAGCTTGATTACCCTAACTTCTGGCATCAGGGCAACCTTAAACTGAAGCTGAGTTACCAGTTCGAGCCGGGTGCCGATGCGGATGGCGTGACGGTACATATTCCGCTGCCGCTGCTGAATCAGATTGAAGATAGCGGTTTTGAATGGCAGATCCCCGGGGTACGCCGTGAGCTGATCATCGCGCTGATTAAGTCACTGCCCAAGCCGCTGCGCCGCAACCTGGTGCCGGCACCCAACTACGCCGAGGCGTTCCTGGGACGCGTCAACGCAATGGAGATGCCGCTTCCCGATGCGCTGTCCCGTGAGTTTCGCCGCATGACCGGCGTCACGCTGGAGCGGGAAAACTGGCAGTGGGAACAGGTGCCCGATCATCTGAAAATGACCTTCCGGGTGGTAGATGAACACAACCGTAAACTGCTGGAAGGTAAAGATCTCACCGCGCTCAAGGCACAGCTGAAAGGCAAGGTGCAGGAGACGCTGTCAAAAGTGGCAGATGACGGGCTGGAGCAGAGCGGTCTGCATATCTGGAGCTTTGGTGAACTGCCGCGCAGCTACGAACAGAAGCGCGGTAGCTATCAGGTCAAAGCCTGGCCTGCGCTGGTCGATGAGAAAGAGAGCGTCGCCATTCGCCTGTTTGACAGCGAGCAGGAGCAGCAGAAAATGATGTGGCGCGGTCAGCGTCGTCTGCTGCTACTGAATGTGCCGTCACCGGTTAAATATCTGCACGAGAAGTTGCCGAACAAAGCCAAGCTCGGACTTTACTTCAACCCTTATGGCAAAGTGCTGGAGCTGATTGATGACTGCATCGCCTGTGGCATCGACAAACTGATGGGTGAAGCGGGCGGTCCGGCCTGGGATCAAACCTCGTTTGAGCAGTTGCGTGACAAAGTTAGCGGCGAACTCAATGAGACCGTCGTGACCATTGCGAAGCAGGTTGAGCAGATCCTGACGGCCGTCTTCAACATCAATAAGCGTCTCAAAGGCCGGGTCGATATGACGATGGCGCTGGCGTTGTCCGACATCAAGGCGCAACTAAGTGGTCTGGTTTATCGCGGCTTTGTCACCGGCAACGGCTGGCAGCGACTGGCGGATACGCTGCGTTACCTGCATGGCATTGAGCGGCGGCTGGAAAAACTGCCTGCCGATCCACACAGCGATCGCGCGCGCATGTTAAAAGTGCAGGCAGTGGAACAGGCGTATCAGGCGTGGCGCAACAAATTGCCGCCGCAGCGTCAGGATGATGAAGAGGTGAAGAACATTCGCTGGATGATTGAGGAGCTGCGTATCAGCTACTTTGCTCAGCAACTGGGTACGCCGTATCCCATCTCAGAGAAGCGAATTCTGCAGACAATGGAGCAGATAGCAGGGTAAAAGCCAGGATGCGCGCCGTAACAGGCGCGCATCCTATGAAGGGTAAGAAAGATTACTGCGCGAGAGATTCCAGCTTATCTTTAAATGAGGTGACCGAAATCGCACGGTTATCAGCCAGATAGCGATCTTTGGCTGCCGGCGCAGAGCTTTGTACCGCGATTAACTGCCAGCCTTTATCACTTTTGAGCAGCAGCGGTGATCCACTGTCACCCGGCAGGGTGTCACACTGATGCGATAGTACGGCGCGCTGCGCCCAGCCGGTAATCAGGCAATCACTGTGAGAGTAGAGCGTATCCAGATGATCGGCCGGATAGCCTGCCTGCGTCACTTTGCGTCCGGTCAGCTTCAGTGCCGCAGTAAGATCGTTGCGTGAGCCATCGAACAATGGAATCGGCGTAATCGCGGAGGGCGGATTGCGTAAAATCACGATGCCATAATCATAGGGCGCAGCACTGCTCGGCACGATCCAGCCTTCACCATCCGCTTTTAATTTTGACGCCAGCGAGGGTTCAACCCGCGCATCAATATCATGAAGTTCGTAGCGCCAGCCTTTATCACTGGCCATAAATCGCAGCGCAACCGGCTTATCGAAATTACCCGGCGGGGAGAGCAGACAGTGTCCGGCCGTCAGCGCCAGATGCGGAGAGATGAGCGTGGCAGTACAGAGGTTGCCGCTTTCGGTTTCCAGCTGACCAATGGCATCCCAGGGGGCAGCGGTAATATCGGTGATTGCCTGGCGATGATCCTTGCCGAAGAACAGCATCTTAATTTCAGCAGGAGTAGGCGAGTCATCGTCATCATCGGCGTGAACCGTGGTGGCAAAGCTGAAGAGTCCAACCATTAACAGGGTAGCCAGGCGCATAGAAATCTCAATGGCGAGAAAATTAACGTTATTGTTATTACGTAAGTACGGTAACTATAGTCGGTGAGCGTTGAAAAAGGGAGTTTTATTGGTTAATCAGTACGCTACAGCGGCTAAATAAAAAAGCTGGCTGCAACAATGCCACACAGGATCATAACAAGCAGAATAATTTCGAAGCGATAGCGACGCACTATTTCATCCACTCTCGTCATTTCATCCACTCCAGTAAAGAAACACCCGGCAGAACCGGGTGTTTTTAATTATCATCTCGTGGCCGTGCGCTGAAGGCGACCTTAGTTTTTAGCTGCTGGTTTCACAACTTTTTTGTGGTGAACTTTTTTAGCGGCCTGAGCTTTCTGAGCAGGTTTTACCACTTTTTTGTGATGAACTTTCTTAGCAGCCTGGGCTTTCTGAGCCGCTGGCTGAGTTACTTTTTTGTGGTGAACTTTTTTAGCAGCCTGGGCTTTCTGAGCGGCTGGTTTAGTTGCTTTTTTGTGGTGAACTTTTTTAGCGGCCTGCGCTTTCTGTGCAGCAGGTTTTACCGCTTTCTTGTGGTGCACTTTTTTAGCAGCCTGCGCTTTCTGCGCGGCATCTTTTTTCACTGCTTTTTTGTGGTGTTTCTTAGCAGCCTGGGCTTTCTGAGCTGCTTTATGGTGTTTCTTGTGCGCAGTTTTGTGAACGGTTTTAGCCGGTGCTGCAGCGGTAGTAGTAGTTGTTGCGGCTGGCGCAGCAGCTGGAGCAGCTGTGGTGTCAGCAGCGAAAGCAACAGAAGACATACCCATAGCAGCGGCGACAACCAGTGCAAATAATTTTTTCATTGCAAATCCCTCGGAGACTATTTTTTCATGTGTAGCCCACTGCGGGGCCGGTGAAGAGACTATAGGGAAATCAATGAACGGTGTCCGTGGGTGTTTGGTATCGGCGTGTAACCGATTGTACAAAGGTGGGAAAGGGCGATCAGCAGACCGCCCGGAAGCTTAGCTATTCAGGTAGCGTTGTTCAAGATGCTGGCGGAAGAAAGCCGGATTCAGGGCTTCGCCGGTGGCATTGATCAGCAGCTGGTCGGTGGAGAAACGGCTGCCGTGCTGCCAGATGTTCTGTTGCAGCCAGTCAAATACCGGCTGCAGTTCACCGTGCTGAATCAGCTCACTGAGCTGAGGAATGGCGTTCTGTACCGACCGGAACAGCTGTGCGGCATACATCGCGCCAAGCGTATAGGTCGGGAAGTAACCAAATGCGCCGTCGGTCCAGTGGATATCCTGCATACAGCCATCGCGGTAATTACCGCGTGTATCCAGCCCCAGCGACTGCATCATCTTCTCATCCCATAACGCCGGGATGTCCTCAACCTCAATCTCGCCTTCAATCAGCGCCTGCTCGATTTCATAGCGCAGAATGACATGCGCCGGGTAGCTCAGCTCATCGGCGTCAACCCGGATCAGGCCTGGTTTCACCTGCTGAGTCAGGCGCACGAAATTATCCGCCTGCAGGGCGGGCTGATCGCCAAAGGTCGCGATCACCTGCGGCAGAATGCGCTGCAGGAATTCGCGGCTGCGACCCAGCTGCATCTCCATAAACAGGCTTTGTGATTCATGAATAGCCGTGGAGCGCGCCAGCGCCACCGGCTGACCGCGCCACTGCTGCGGCAGATTCTGCTCATAGCGGGCATGACCGGTTTCGTGAATCACGCCCATCATGGCGCTGAGAAACTCATTCTCGTTGTAACGGGTGGTGATGCGTACATCTTCCGGGACGCCGCCACAGAAGGGATGCGCACTGATGTCGAGGCGGCCATGGTTAAAGTCGAAACCCAGCGTCTCCATAATGCTCAGACCGAGCTGACGCTGCGCTGGAACGGCGAACGGCCCCTGCGGCGTGATAAATGGCTGCTGTGCCTGTTTTTCCACAACCTGCTGCAGCAAAGCGGGCAGCCAGGTTTTCAGCTCGCCAAAGGTTTCATCCAGTCGGGCGCGTGTCATACCCGGCTCATAGAGATCCAGCAGCGCATCGTAACGCGAACAGCCACTGGCGTCAGCGCGACGCTGTGCCTCTTCGCGGCTCAGCCGTACGACTTCTTTGAGGTTGGCGGCAAAGCCCTGCCAGTCGTTAGCGGGACGCTGAGTGCGCCACGCATGTTCACATACTGAACCGGCGATCGATTTGGCTTCCACAAAATCATCAGGAAGCAGGGTGGCCTGCTGATAGGCGCGCTGCATCTCGTTGAGATTGGCCCGCTCGACATCGTTCAGGGACTGCTGCTCAGCAGCCTTTAGCCACTCACCGACCTGCGGGGCGGTCAGGATCTGGTGCTGCAACACGCTCATTTCGGCCAGTGCTTCACCACGCGCCTGACTACCGCCTGGCGGCATGGTGGTTTGCATGTCACAGCCAGCGATAGCCGTGACGTGACTGAAACGGGAAAGGCGCTGGAAGGTTTTGGTCAGTTGTTGATACGCTGAGGTCACGTAAGACTCCTTGTGGATTTTAACGCAGCGGAATTTCCCGCAAGGTTAGATCAACCGGCCAGCAAAAGCGAACGCTGGCACCGCCCAGCGGGCTGGACTCAATGGTTACGTTGCCGCTCAGCGCCTGGGCAATGGAGTGAACAATGGCCAGGCCCAGTCCGCAGCCGCCTGTGGCGCGATCGCGGCTGGGATCAAGCCGGACAAAGGGTTCGAAAACCCGTTCACGTTCGTCGGGCGGAATGCCCGGACCGTCATCTTCCACCTGCAGACACCCGACCGGACCGTCGAACCATAAACTGACGCGCAGCCGCTGCTGCGCATAGCGCAGCGCGTTGTTCACCAGGTTATCCAGCACCCGCTCCATGAGTCGGGTGTCAGAAACACCGATGTTTTCACGCTGCGGCAGGTCAAGGTCAAGTCGTATGTCCGGATTAATGGTGCGGAAATCGTCCAGCCGCTCACTCAGCCAACTGGCCAGATCCAGCGATTTCAGATTCAGATCGACGCGCGGCCGATCAAGACGTGCATAGGTCAGCAGCTCCTCAATCAGGCTTTCAAGCTGGCCGATGTCGCGGTTCAGCGCCACCCGTTCACCATCCGTCAGGTTATCGCTCATCTCCAGCCGGTAGCGAAGCCGCACCAGCGGCGTTCGCAGCTCATGGGCAATACCGTCAATCAGCTGCTTCTTACTGGCGACCAGCGTGTTGATGTTCTCGGCCATCTGATTAAAGGCGATGCCCAGCCGGAACAGGCTGGAGGTGCTGTCGAAATGGGTGCGCACATCCAGCTCGCCCCGGCCAAAGCGCTGTGCCGCTTTTTCCAGGCGCTGCATCTCCTGCCAGTGCGGACGCAGCCAGATAAATACCGGCAGCGCCAGCGACATGCCAATAAACACCAGCAGAGCAATATCCAGCAGTCGCATCTGGTGCAGATAAAAGAGATAGGGAATCGGCCCCACCGATAAGACATAGTGGCTGCGCGGAATATGCTGCAGAAAGGTGTATTGATCGTCGAGTGCGACAATCTCTCCGGCGTGCAACCGGCGCATATTGCTTTCATCAAGCTGATATTTGCTCATCGGCTCAATGTGCAGGTCAAACGACAGGCCGAGATCGAGACTCTTGATGGTTTTGTTCCAGTCACGCGGCGGGATCTCACGCAGTTCGCTGCGGATCAGGTAGAGCGAGCTGGCCATCAGGTCATTCATTGACTGCCGGCCCGCGCGCTCAGCGGTGAACTTATAGACCAGACCCACCAGCAGCGCCATGACCAGAAAGCAGACAAACAGCAGCAGATAGAACTGAATAAAGAGCTTTCTCATAATTCGCGGGTATCCCAGGCCTGGGGGGCGAACAGATAGCCTTTATTGCGGATGGTTTTAATGCGGAACGGCTCGGTAGCGCTGTCGTGGAGCTTTTTACGCAGGCGGGAGATGGCCACGTCGATGCTGCGGTCCAGGCCGTCATAACTGACGCCGCGCAATGTTTTCAGCAGTGCATCCCGGTTAAGCGTCTGACCCGCATGGCTGGCGAGAACCCACAGCAGATCGAAATCCGCAGTGGAGAGGGCGATCTGCTCGTCAAACAGCGTCACCTGACGGTTCAGGGCATCAATGGTCAGCGAGCCAAAACGCAGCATACGATTCGCGGCAGGCGCAGCAGGCGCATCTTCCGGCTGCCCATGCTGGGACTGGCGCAGATGCAGGCGCAGGCGGGCCAGCAGCACAGCGGGTGGTGTGGTTTTCAGGATGTAATCCTGCGCACCCATCTCCAGAGCCAGAATATGGTTCATGTCGCTGTCCAGTGAGGTAAGCAACACGATCGGTCCCTGCCAGTTGGCCCGCAGGTCGCGACAGATGGTCATGCCATCTTTGCCCGGCAACATGATATCCAGCATCACCAGGTCGGGTTGCTGTTCGGCAATAACCGCTTCAGCACGGTCGCCACGTGTCTCAACAATGACTTCAATATCGTGACGGCCAAGATAGGCCGCAATCAGTGAACCCACTTCGGGTTCATCTTCTACATAAACAATTTTGTTCATAGTTCACAGGGCAGAGTCAGGGATGGATGAAAGCATATCTTTTCCTGGTCCTGAGCTCTACGCTATCGCACGAAATATCCAGGGCTTGCTGGTATATATCCGGCAAAATGTGCAATCATTAGCGCGGCCTTTTTGCGCCAGGTTTGGGATATTGATGATTACCATGAGGAGCGTTAGTGTGTCTGATAAAGAGCTGGCATCAGCCATATACCCCGACCGCATCTGCTTCAATTACAGTGACTTTCTTTCCGCTTCCTGCAAAAAGCGCTGGAGCTTCGTCGATGCTATTTATGGTGTGATGCCGATATTTGGCATGGTGACACGTAAATCGGCAAACCGTTTACAGGGCAGTGACGACCCGTTAAAAGAATTAGCATTACAAATCATTTCTACTCAGGTCAGCGACGAAATTAACATCGCGCGCCTGATTACTCTCGCAGAACAGCAGCAGATTAGTCGCTTTGATATCCAGCTCCCTTATCCACTTTCGGCGGAGCAGCTGGACGCCATCCACTACGAATATGCGAAGCCGCTGAATCTCACACAGCAGGATGACCTGCTGTGCGTATCCATTCCAGTGCAGTCACACTGAAAACCCTTTCGGGCAGGCTTTACGTCGTCAGCTCCCATACGGCGGGCAATGTCGCGGCAATCAGCAGTCCCATCGCAATCCGCTCCAGCGAGGTCAGCGCAATATCGGCGCGGCCGCCGCGTCGTGCAAACAGGAACAGCAGCAGGCCTGGCGTGTAGAGCACCACTGACATCATCAGGTGCATGGGTCCCGAGGCGTACAACAGCCAGATGCCATACACGCTGGCACCCACACCGATCGCCATCGCCAGCGGCTTATGCTGTCCGTGCACCACTTTGATCAGATATAACCCCACCAGCAGATAGGGTACCAGAATCATCTCCGAGGCGATGGTCAGCAGGTTGTTGTAGTCAGCACCGGTCAGGGCAATCAGGATCAGGCAGAGCTGAATACTGCCGTTGGTCAGCCACAGCGAGGCGGCTGGCGCGTTATGGCGGTTCTGCCGGGCGATACTGCGGGGAAAGGCGCCCTGTTGCGCGGCAATCAGCGGCACTTCCGCGGCCATAATCGTCCAGCTCAGATAGGCCCCGCACACGGAGACAATCAGACCCACCGCAATCACCGCATCGCCCCAGTTACCCATCAGTCGGGTCATTAATCCGGCCATTGAAGGATTACGCATCTCAGCCAGTTCAGCACGCGGCACCACGCCCAGCGACAGCAGCGTGACCAGCAGATAGACCAGCAGCGCAGCCAGCACGGCAAATAAGGTTGCACGGCCCACATCCTTTTTCTGGCGAGCACGGGCAGAGACGACCACCGCACCTTCGACCCCGATAAAGACCCATAGGGTGATCAGCATGGTCTGCTTAACCTGCTCCCAGAGCGGTTTTCCCAGCGTGACGCCGGAAAAATCGAAGCGGAAACGATCATAGTTGAACGCCATCACCGCCAGTACAATAAACAGCAGCAGCGGCACCAGTTTGCCCAGCGTCGCCATCAGATTGATGCTGGCCGCGGTCTGCACGCCGCGCAGCACCAGCCAGTGAACCAGCCACAGCAGCACAGATGCACCCAGCATCGCCTGCCAGGTGTTGCCATCACCAAAGATAATCCGGTCAGGCGTATCGGTGAAGAAGCTCAGGGCAGAGAAGACAATCACCAGATAGGAGACGTTGGCGATCACCGCGCATAGCCAGTAGCCCCAGGCGGAACAGAACCCCATCAGTTCGCCGAACCCGGCGCGGGCGTAGGTAAAGATGCCGCCGTCCAGCTCGGGCTTAAGGCGGGTCAGCAGTAGCATCGCCAGCGACAGAAAGATAATGCCGACACCGGTAATCAGCCACCCCAGCAACAGCGCCGCCGGGCCAGCCACTGCGGCCATGTTTTGCGGCAGACTGAACACGCCTGCACCCAGCATTGAGCTGAGCACCAGCGCCGTCAGCGCACCGAGACCTAATTTTTTCTCCAAAACAACCTTCCCGCTAGCATATATGGCTGGGTAAACCGGATTTCATCACTGAGTTATCGCAGCGCAGCGGCAAAATACAGAGACAATATCCGGTAAAACAGGCGGAGGATTTTACGGAGAGTGGCAGGGGATGGCAATGCGTGACTATGCAAAACAGCGCAGTAATTATGCAAACAGCAGGGCGGCGGGTACCGCCCTGAAGGGACTACTTAAACAGGTCAGCCGTAACGGTCAGGTTACCGCCACTCTGGTTCTGCCACTGGCGGGTGACGTGGTAGAACTTCGCACCTTTATCGGCTGCACGCTTCGCCACTTCTTCTGAAATCTCAGTGGGTGTACCGAAGTGTCCGGTGAAGGTAACGGTATCGAACGGCTGCATCTGCGCGGCAGTGATTGCGTTCACTTCCTGCACGGATTTACCGTTTGGCAGATTCACCGTATAGCGCTTACCGGTTGAGCTTTGGGTTTCGAAGAAACGGCCCACTTTATTGCTTGGTGTTTCAGACGAGGCTACGCCTGGAATCTCAACGTTAGCGGCTGCAGCACCACCGGTTGCCAGCGCGGCTTTACCTGCTTCTGAATCGGCAGGAATCGCATTCGGTGTCTGTACTTTGCGTTCTTTAGCATCCGCTTTATAGACATAGGCGGTGACATACTGATTGCCGCCACTGTTGGCATCGATCTGGCGAACGATAAAGAAGGAGGCCGCGCCTTTCTGCTTAGCCGCTTTTGAAATCGCGTCGTTCACATCTGGCTGGCTGGCAAAGAAGCCGCTGACCGAAACGGTATCGAACGGTTCAAGCTTATACGCTTCTGCTTTAGGCAGTTCGTTGACGCCGTTGAAACGACGATAAGTCGTGGACTGCGTGGCTGCCGGTGCATCGGCTTTATAGAGGTCAGCCGTGACGCGCCAGTTACCGCTGTTGCCGTTGCTGTCGTTGATCGCCTGGATGTAATAAGAGGCAGCGCCCATCTGATCTGCACGCTTAGAGACCGCATCGGCTGCGTCGCCAATTGCGTTGAAACGGCCGGTGATATTAATACGTTCGAATGGCTTCAGCGCGGCCGCTTTTTCTGGCGTTAACTCCTGCGCAGCGAATGCATTGGCTGCCAGCAGAGACAACAGAGTGGACGCCAGAATAGTGTTCTTCAGCTTCATAAAAATAATCCTTCGCCTTACGCAAAAATGAGTACGAAAACGTGCTGGACTCTTGATGTATAACAGATTAGCCGCTGATTATTGCATGTTATAAACAGACTGTCGCAGCGATTTTTTGTGTCAGATCGCGTTATTCAACCATGATTTTTTCATTTGTTTGTCATCAAACGCCGTTATGGCGTGTTTTCGCACGGGTTACCACTAAAAACGGTAACTGTTAGCGCTTAAACAGTTAATGCATTGTTAAATAAAGGTTTTTATTGATGATTAATTCGGCCGGGCACAGTTTTTACTGGCAGATTATCTGCCTGCAGGACTGTTTCGCAGTGGGATAACGCAGCTTATTTAGCAGAAGCCTGAATAATCATGTGAATGTCACTATCCAGCGTAACCGCTCTGGATCGCTCGTCACATTTTCAGTAGGTTATAAACACTTTGAAATACATGCATTCCGACTATAAGTAGCTGAAACGCTGTTTCAGCTACGCTGTCGTCGTGCAGATTCGGGCCATCATCCTTAACCGATGAAAGGAAACACTATGTTAATTGGAATCCCCAAGGAAAGGTTGCCAAACGAGTCGCGCGTGGCTGCCACGCCAAAGACCGTGGAACAACTCATTAAGCTGGGTTTCAGCGTCACCCTTGAGCATGACGCCGGTCAGCGCGCCAGCTTTGATGATGAAAGCTACAGAGCAGCAGGCGCCACACTCAGCAGTCAGGAACAGGTCTGGCAGTCCGATATCGTTCTGAAGGTGAATGCACCGGATGAGGATGAGATTGCGCTCACCCGTGCCGGCAGCACGCTGGTCAGCTTTATCTGGCCTGCACAGAATCCCGATCTGCTTTCAAAGCTGGCTGCGCGTCAGGTCACGGTTATGGCGATGGACTCAGTGCCGCGTATTTCGCGTGCGCAGTCGCTGGATGCCCTGAGCTCCATGGCGAACATTGCCGGTTATCGCGCTATCGTCGAAGCCGCCCATGAATTTGGTCGTTTCTTTACCGGTCAGATTACTGCAGCCGGTAAAGTGCCACCGGCCAAAGTCATGGTGATTGGGGCCGGAGTGGCGGGACTGGCCGCGATTGGTGCAGCGGGCAGCCTGGGCGCGATTGTCCGGGCCTTTGATACCCGCCCTGAAGTTAAAGAGCAGGTGCAGAGTATGGGCGCCGAATTCCTTGAACTCGATTTCGAAGAGGAAGCGGGCAATGGCGATGGTTACGCCAAAGTCATGTCCGAGGCCTTTATCAAGGCAGAGATGGCGCTGTTTGCCAGTCAGGCCAGAGAAGTCGACATCATTGTCACCACGGCGCTGATCCCAGGTAAACCGGCACCGAAACTGATCACCGAAGAGATGATCGCCAGCATGAAGCCTGGCAGCGTAATTGTTGATCTGGCGGCGCAGACCGGTGGCAACTGTGCGCTGACCGTCGCCGATCAGGTGACCGTGACGCCTAACGGTGTGAAAATCATCGGTTACACCGATCTGCCCAGCCGTCTCGCGACACAATCTTCCCAGCTTTACGGCACCAACCTGGTCAATCTGCTCAAGCTGCTGTGCAAAGAGAAAAATGGCGAAATCCAGGTCGATTTCGACGATGTGGTGGTGCGGGGCGTGACTGTCGTGCGCGAGGGCGAGGTCACCTGGCCGGCACCGCCGATTCAGGTCTCTGCTGCGCCACAGGCTAAACCGGCAGCTCAGAAACCCGCAGAGAAGGCTGAAGCAAAGCCGGTGTCTCCGTGGCGCAACACCCTGCTGATCGCACTGGCTATCGTTCTGTTTGGCTGCCTGGCCAACGTAGCGCCAGCTGAGTTCCTCTCACACTTTACCGTGTTCGCGCTCTCCTGCGTGGTGGGTTACTACGTGGTCTGGAACGTCAGTCATGCGCTGCATACGCCGCTGATGTCCGTCACCAACGCCATCTCCGGCATTATCGTCATCGGTGCGGTACTGCAGATGGGCCACGGTGGCTGGGTCACCTTTATCTCCTTTATTGCCGTGCTGATTGCCAGCATCAATATCTTTGGTGGCTTTACCGTCACCCAGCGCATGCTGAAAATGTTTCGTAAGGGGTAACACATGTCTGGCGGATTAGTCACTGCAGCCTATATTGTGGCTGCAATTCTGTTCATCTGTAGCCTTGCGGGTCTCTCACGTCACGAGACCTCAAAGCGCGGGAATATTTTTGGTATCAGCGGCATGGCAATTGCGCTGGTTGCCACCATCTTTGGCCCGGACAGCGGAAACGTCGTCTGGATCCTGCTGGCGATGGTCATTGGCGGCGCTATCGGGATTCGTCTGGCAAAGAAAGTCGAAATGACAGAAATGCCGGAGCTGGTCGCGATTCTGCACAGCTTTGTCGGCCTGGCCGCCGTGCTGGTCGGCATCAACAGCTACATCGACCATGCGCCTGGCCTGCCAGCCGTGATGGAGAATATCCATCTGAGCGAAGTGTTTATCGGTATCTTTATCGGTGCTGTCACCTTCACCGGCTCGCTGGTAGCGTTTGGCAAGCTGTGCGGCAAAATCTCTTCAAAACCGCTGGCGTTACCCCATCGTCATAAGCTGAATCTGCTGGCGCTGGTCGTTTCGTTCCTGCTGTTGCTGTGGTTTGTTAACACCAGCAGCACGGGTGCTCAGGTGTTTGCACTGCTCCTGATGATGGTGATTGCGCTGGCGTTTGGCTGGCATCTGGTTGCCTCTATTGGCGGCGCGGATATGCCTGTTGTGGTCTCGATGCTGAACTCCTATTCAGGCTGGGCTGCGGCCGCAGCGGGTTTCATGCTGAGCAACGATCTGCTGATTGTAACCGGTGCGCTGGTGGGTTCGTCGGGTGCAATTCTCTCCTACATCATGTGCAAAGCGATGAACCGCTCGTTCATCAGCGTGATTGCGGGCGGGTTTGGCACGGAAGTCAGCAGCGGCGATGAAAGTCAGGAAGCGGGCGAGCATCGTGAGATCACGCCTGAAGAAACTGCAGAGATGCTCAAGGCATCCAGCTCGGTGATTATCACCCCAGGCTACGGTATGGCAGTGGCGCAGGCGCAGTACCCGGTCGCGGAAATGACTGCCCGGTTGCGTGCGATCGGCATCAACGTGCGCTTCGGCATTCATCCGGTGGCAGGGCGCTTACCCGGTCACATGAACGTGCTGCTGGCCGAGGCCAAAGTGCCTTACGACGTGGTGCTGGAGATGGACGAAATCAACGATGACTTCAGCGACACCGACACGGTGCTGGTCATTGGTGCCAACGACACGGTTAACCCGGCAGCGCAGGATGATCCCCGCAGTCCGATTGCCGGCATGCCGGTGCTGGAAGTGTGGAAAGCGCACAACGTGGTGGTATTTAAACGCTCAATGAATACCGGCTATGCCGGGGTGCAGAATCCGCTGTTCTTCAAAGAGAATAGTCAGATGCTATTTGGCGATGCCAAAGCCAGCGTAGAAGCCATTCTTAAAGCGCTGTAATAAAAAAGGGCGGCTAATCAGCCGCCCGTAGACAGCTGACGAACCCAAATCAGGGTGAGTCTGGCAGCAATGAACAAGCTCAATGCGAAGGGAACACGGTCAGAGGAAGAAAGCGTCCCGCGCCACGGACGGCGCGGGACGAGCGGGCCATGGATGGCGGTTTTTGCGTCTTTCTGATCTGACCGTGTTCCCTTAGCTGGCTCGGACTTACCGCTACCGGGCCGGACTTTGTCAACAATCTCTGGGCGGCTAATCAGCCGCCCTTTTTCTGTCAGAGGATAATCAATCCTCCTCATCCTCTTCATCATCCAGGTCAATCGGCGATTTGAAATCGTCAGGCTTAAGCGCCAGGAGATCGCAGCGCAGATGATCAATCACCTGTTCCGCCGTATTACCCAGGAACGCTGCCGACAGGCCGGTGCGTCCTATGGTACCTAATACCACTACACCAGCACCGAGATGCGCCGCCAGATCCGGGATGACTTCTTCCGGCAGGCCTTTAGCCACATGGGTGAACTCTTCACCAATCGAGAACTTCTGCCGCAGCGCTTTCATCGCCACCAGATGCTGACCACGAATCGCATCGTTATAGACGCTGGGATCAAAGTCCGGCAGCTCGATAGCGATGTTGATAGGGGTAATCGGGTAAGCACCGACCAGGTGAACTTCGGTCTGATTCACTTTTTCTGCCAGTTTGACCGTTTCACGAATCAGCTTCTGATTCAGGCCATCATGATGTGGCTCTTCACTGGCAAGATTGACCGCGACAATGGCTTTACCGCCTTCCGGCCACGGCTGATCTTTGACCATCCAGACCGGGCACGGGCATTTACGCAGCAGGTGCCAGTCGGTCGGCGTGAAGATGACCGATTCAAGCCGGTCATGCTGATGGGCCATCTTCAGCACCAGATCGTGCTGATGGGCAAGCACTTCCTGGATGATGGCCTCAAAAGGACGGTTGTGCCAGATCACTTTGATGTCAATTTCGACACCGGCATCCAGATAAGCGCGGGCCTGCTCACGGATCCACTCAGTGCGCTGGCTGATGACGCCCTGGCGCATTGACGCGCGCTCATCTGGCGAAAGCAGGGTGGTCATCTCATATGAGAAATCATAGATAGGCAGGAAAGCTTTAATCCTTCCGCCAATGCGTTGATTCAGATAGACCGCACGTCGCAGCGCGGGCTGATCGTCTTGCTGGGCATCAATGGCGACCAGAATATTTTGGTACTGGGACATGAGGCGTTCTCCTTAAACCAGAGCGACTGGAATAAAGATAGCCTATGTTGCACAGCGGAAGAAGGGAAAAAGTTACTGCCGGATCAACAAAATAAGATTTATTGATCCGGCTGCGGATCAGGCGGCCTGATGGCTCTGACCGGCTAACTCTTCCAGCAGGGCGTGGTTTTCAATAGTGATGTATTTGCCTTTCACCGCCAGCATGCCGGACTTCTGGAAACGACCCAGCAGGCGGCTGATCGTTTCAACCGTCAGGCCCAGGTAATTACCAATGTCACCACGCGTCATGGTGAGGCGGAATTCACGCTGTGAAAAACCGCGCTGGCCGAAACGACGGGACAGGTTCCAGATAAACGCCGCCAGGCGCTCTTCAGCATTTTTCTTCGACAGCAGCAGGATCATATCCTGATCGCCTTTGATTTCACCGCTCATCAGACGCATCATCTGCTGACGCAGGGCAGGCATTTTTCCTGACAGGTCATCCAGGGTTTCAAACGGAATTTCACAGACCATTGCCGTTTCCAGCGCCTGCGCAAAGCTGGGATGGCTGGAACCCATGATGGCATCAAAGCCGACTAAATCGCCCGCCAGATGAAAACCGGTGATTTGCTCATCACCCTGTTCGGTAATAGTGTAACTTTTGATCGTGCCGGAACGAATCGCATACAGGGATTTCAGTTCGTCGCCTGCTTTAAAAAGGGTTTGCCCTTTCTGGATCGGTTTTTTACGCTCAATGATATTGTCGAGCTGATCCAGCTCATGTTCATTTAACGTGAAGGGGATGCAGAGCTGACTGATGCTGCAATCCTGGCAGTGAATGGCACAACCGCCCGACTGAATACGACGAATGCTGCGTTTTTCAGGGATCATAATGGTTTGCTCGACGATTATTGACTGGGGTCAATTTTAACATTTTTTGTGCTGAAGGGAACTCATCCGAGCAGTTTTACACCCACAAACATTATGGATGAAGCACACATCGACAAACGCTGATGTGACGGGATTCTCAGAATGCCGCTATCGTTGACTGTCACGAAAAGTTTCCGCTTTTGTAATCTGTCACCCCTATTTTCATCGGCGGCAACATGGGTTAACGCGGGGTAGTCCGGTGATTACAGCTTTTGCTACGCTAACTGTTCAGGCCTGTTTTACCGGCTCCATCAATTTTAATCAGGTGTGAGAAAACCATGAACCTTGATGATAACGATCTCTTTCGGGATGCCATGGGCGATGTCACGCCGTTAAAAGACACCACCACAACCTTATGGCTTAAGTCGCCCTCGACAAAAGCACCACGCAAACCGCCAGGAGAGACAGAGCAGGAGAATTTCCTGACACGGGGTTATCTGGAGATTGTCCCGCTTAACACACCGCTGGAGTATAAAGCCGACGGCATACAGCAGGGTATTCTGGATAAACTGCGTCGGGGTGAGTACAAACTGGATGCCAGTCTCAACCTGTTGCGGCAACCGGTGGAGACCTGCCGTCAGGCCCTGTTCAGCTTCATGATGCAGGCACAAAAGCAGGACTTACGAAATCTGCTCATTATTCATGGTAAGGGCCGTGATGATGAATCCCATGCCAATATTGTGCGCAGCTATCTGGCACGCTGGTTACAGCAGTTTGATGACGTACAGACCTTTTGCGTGGCCCAGACCCGCCATGGCGGAGCCGGGGCGCTCTATGTGGGATTGCGGAAAAGCGATAAGGCACGCCTTGAGAACCGCGAGCGGCATGCCAAACGCAGCCGCTAGCTGTGAAACTTGCGGATGGTGGACATTAACACCTCGGCACTCAGGCTCAGCTCTGCGCCGGTGCGGGTAATGATGCCCACCGGCTCGCCTGGCCCGGAGGAGTTAATCGGCAGCGCACAGACCGCGTTATGGCTAAGATCCTCTTTAATCGCGCCAGACGGCACGAACCAGATGTAGTCGTAGCGGAGTGCCAGCTGACGCGCCAGTGAAGTCGACGACGTTTCAATGCAGTGGGGTGGCAACGTACAGCCTTGTTCATCCAGCATCTGCTGCGCAATCCGGCGCGGTGCGGTGCCCTCGGGGGAAATCACCACCGGCCACTGCATCGCCCGCGACAGCGTGACATTGTCACTTAAAAGCGGGTGTTCAGGTCTTACTACCAGCTTCAATGACTCCAGAAACAGCAGTTCATAGGTCAGCCCGGTCATCATGTCGCTGTCCGCCATCCGGCCAATGCCGATGTCGAACTCGCCGCCGCGTAATCCCGCCAGTAACACATTGTTATGCAGCGTCGCCACCTGAATGGTGGTGTTAGGCTGCAGCTGATGAAAACGATCAAGGATACGGGGCAGCATACCCATTGCGGCGGTGGTTAATGCACCCAGCCGGATAATCACCGGCGCATCACCCGGCTGCTCATTAAAGCTCTGCCCGGCATGGTTAAGTGCGTCAAGCACCCGCACAGCATGGGTCAGAAACTGTTCTCCCATCGTGGTGAGCTGAGCGCCCAGGCGGCCACGCTCAAACAGTCGCACCCCCGTCAGCTCTTCCAGCTCATTCAGGGTTTTGGACAGGGCAGGCTGACTCAGGCTTAGCGTCTCTGCCGCACGGCCCAGTGTGCCTTGCTGCGCGACCGCAACAAAGGTATGTAGATGGCGCAAGCGAATGCGCTGATTGAAAAGGATATTTTTTTCCATACCCTAAACTTAATGAGAATGACCGCCTTCAGGCAACTGTTAAAAATGAATTCTGTTAACTTTGCTGCAAATTTATTTTAACAAACAGGGCAGAATGGCAACTTTATCCGTTAACTCTCTGATTAAAAAGCGCTCGTATCAGTTTATTACTAACCCAGTGGTTCCTGAGAGTACGCGATATCAAGAGCTTAACGGCCTAAAGTTGAATAATTCTCACTATCATATAAAAATCTGACCGCTTAAGGTTAACGATGGGCTATCATAAGCGCCGTTTTTTTTACTTAATCTGATGCCAGATTGCGCTATTGCCAGGGAGTGTCCATTGACCAGCATCGGGGCGGTAGATGTCCGCCAGCTTATCAACCAGCAGAGCCTGAGCCACTGGCAAAAACGGCTCATTGCGCTCTGTTTTATTGTGGTGGCACTCGATGGCATGGACATTGCGATCATGGGATTTATTGCGCCAACGCTTAAAGCTGCATGGGGCGTAACCAATCACCAGCTCGGGGTCGTCATCAGCGCAGCATTAATCGGGCTGGCGCTGGGTGCCATGGTGGCAGGGCCGCTGGCTGACCGCTATGGCCGTCGCATGATGATTATCCTCAGCGTTTTCTTTTTTGGTCTCTGGACACTGGCAACAGCGCTGTCTCAGAACATCGAACAGATGATGCTGTTCCGCTTTCTGACCGGTCTGGGACTCGGTGCGGCGATGCCCAACGTCGGTACGCTGGTGGCAGAATATGCGCCTGAGCGGAGACGGGCTTTCATTATCACGGTCGTGTTCTGTGGCTTTACCTTTGGCGCCGCCAGCGGCGGATTTGCCGCGTCCTGGCTGTTACCACGCTATAACTGGCACTCGGTGTTGCTGCTGGGCGGCATTCTGCCGCTGATGGTGTTGCCCTTTTTGATCCGTGGCCTGCCGGAGTCAGTGCGGTTTCTTATCAGTCGTGGCGCACCCGCCGCCCGCATTCACGCTATCCTCGAACGGATGATGCCGGGCAAAACCGCGCCCGATTGTGCATTTCACGCGCCTGAAGCGACATTGCCGGCAGGCGGTGCGATTAGCACCGTCCTGTCGCGCCGCTATCTGTTTGGCAGCACAATGCTGTGGGGCGGCTATTTCATGGGACTGTTCATGGTCTACCTGATTGGCAGCTGGCTGCCATCTCTGGTGAATACCCTGGGCATGTCAGTTACCGAAGCGGCAATTATTACTGCCATGTATCAGGCAGGCGGAACGCTGGGCTCACTCTTTGCGGGCTGGATGATGGATCGCTTCAACGCCAACCTGGCGCTGGCCGCGATCTACGGCTGCGGCGGACTGTTTATTGTGGCACTCGGCTTTTCGCCCGCCGAAGTAGGTATGATGAGCGCGATCGCCTTTTGCAGCGGCTTCTGTTTTAACGGTGCCAATACCGGCATGAATGCCTTATCTGCCAGCTACTATCCTACTCACGCACGCGCCACGGGCTCCAGCTGGATGCATGGCGTGGGTCGCATCGGCGCAATTCTGAGCGCCTTTGTGGGTGCAGAGATGATGTCACTTGGCTGGTCTTTCAGCGTTATTTTTCTGCTGCTGTCGATACCGGCTGTGATCACCACCCTGATGCTGCTGTTAAAAAACCGCTACGGCTTTAAGCCGATCACAGATTCGTGATTTTTTCCACCAAGGCCAGCGCGTTGCATTACATTAGCAGCAACGCTCATGGTGTCAGGTTGATAAGATGGACAAGTTTCTCAGTGCGGATCTCATCCGCACCCGTTTCTCTCAGGCGATGTCAGCGATGTATCAGCAGGAGGTGCCGCAATATGGCACGCTGATGCAGCTGGTCGCCACCGTCAACGAGCGCACGCTGGAAGCCGATATCGCGCTCAAAGATCGTCTCACCGCCGCGGATGAAATTGGCCGGCTCAGCCTTGAACGTCACGGCGCAATCCGCGTTGGCACGGCAGACGAATTAGCTACGCTGCGGCAGCTGTTTGCGGTGATGGGGATGTCCCCGGTAGGCTATTACGATCTCTCTCAGGCGGGTGTGCCGGTGCACTCCACGGCGTTCCGGCCAGTCACCGATGCGGCGCTTCGGCGCAATCCTTTCCGGGTCTTTACCTCGCTGTTACGTCCTGAACTGATTGACGATCCCGCGCTGCGCGAAAAGGCGGCAGAGATCCTGGCCGCACGCGACATTTTCACTTCCCGTTGTCGGGCGCTGCTGCAGTTACATGAGCAGCAGGGCGGATTAACTGACGCTCAGGCTACCGAATTTGTGACCGAAGCACTGGAAACCTTCCGCTGGCACGCCCACAGCAGCGTGGACAGTCAGACCTATCAGGCGCTGAACCAGCAGCATCGCTTGATCGCAGATGTCGTCTGCTTTCCCGGCTGCCACATCAACCATCTCACCCCGCGTACGCTCGATATCGACCGCGTCCAGCAACTGATGCCGTCGCGCGGCATCGATCCGAAAACGCTGATCGAGGGGCCGCCGCGTCGTCAGGTGCCGATTCTGCTGCGCCAGACCAGTTTCAAAGCGCTGGAGGAGCCGATCATCTTTAAGGACGGGCATCAGGGCACCCACACAGCGCGCTTCGGTGAAATTGAGCAGCGCGGCGCGGCGCTGACGCCTGCAGGGCGTGCGCTCTATGATCGACTGCTCAGCGAGGCGGGCAGCGGTCAGGACAATCAGCAGCATCAGCAGCATCTGGCGGCCATTTTCCGTGACTTCCCCGACGACGAGACCACACTACGCCAGCAGGGGCTGGCCTGGTTCCACTATCGCCTGAGTGAAAAGGGCGTCGCGACACCGCCGGATAAGGGTGAAGCGCTGGAGGATCTGATCAGGCAGGGGCGTGTGCTGGCAGACCCGATCGTCTATGAGGATTTTCTGCCCGTCAGCGCGGCAGGGATTTTTCAGTCCAACCTCGGCGATCGGGCGCAGGTCCGTTCGGCGGGACAGGCGAGCCGGCAGGCGTTTGAAGCGGCGCTGGGCTCTGCGGTACTGGATGAGATGGCATTGTACGAAGAGCGCCAGCAGCGCTCGCTGGCACAGTGCGGAATACAGACGTCCTGATGTTTTCGCCGGGCAACGCCTCTGTTGCCCGCACCACCTTCACTAAGCTGGTTTTTTAAAGTCCTGGTCCTGACGCGGAGCATAAGGGGGAACAGGCTGATCTTACTGAAGAAAAATTACGCTTTATCGGTCAGCGCAGGTTTCGCAGCGTGAGTATCTTAATCAGTTAGCGAGCTGACTGCTTAGCTGTGTAAAAAACGGCGCAGAATCAAACCCGGACACCGCTTACAGGCGGAGTGGCACGGTATTCATCCTGAGCAAAAAGATAAACAATACTTAACCCTGGCTGAGACTGGTGCTCTGAACCTGTTGACGAGCATGTTCATGCCCATCTCTGACGCTTCGGCATATTCTGCAAATCCCCTCCGTACCTGGACAATGGTGGCGGGCCTGCAAATAATGGAGGAACGTCTGAACAGGGAAACAGGAATGAAAAACGAAACAGGTCTGAGGATCATGACGGCCGAGGGGGAGTTGTGTGGATGCATGGACGATGACCTTTTCGTATTCAAAGGCATACCTTATGCGGCGGCTCCGGTTGGCGCACTGCGCTGGCGTCCGCCACAGCCGATCACGCCCTGGCAGCAGATGCGCGATGCCACCGCATTTGGGGCTGCCGGCTGGCAAAATCGCACATATTGTCAGGCGGTGGGCGGTGGCGATCCCGGTGAGTTTAGTGAAGATTGCCTCTACCTGAATGTCTGGACGCCCGATGTTGCGCCGACAAAGCCGCTGCCCGTAATGGTGTGGCTGCACGGTGGAGGCTTCACCATCGGTGCTGGCGGGCTGGCTCCGTACAACGGCAAGCCGCTGGCTTCACGTGGTGCGGTGGTGGTCACGCTGAACTACCGTCTGGGTCACCTCGGTTTCTTCTCCCATCCTGCGCTGGATGCAGAATACCCTGCCGCGGGTACGGTAAACAATTTTGGCCTGCTCGATCAGATTGCCGCACTGCAGTGGGTGCAGCGCAACATTCCAGCCTTTGGCGGCGACCGCCGTAATGTGACACTTTTCGGTGAATCCTCTGGCGCGCGCAGCGTGCTCTCGCTTTGCTGTTCGCCGCTGGCAGAAGGGCTGTTCCACAAAGGGATCGTGCAAAGTGCCTATAACCTGCCGGATACGCCGCTGAAAAAAGCGCGTCAGCAGGGCGTGGCAGTGGCGCGCCATTTCGGCCTGCCGCCCGATGCCAGCGCAGATGACCTGCGCGCACTGCCCGCCGATGCCTTCTGGCCGCTGGAGGGGCAACTGGCGATCCCGCCGGTGCCGATTGCTGGTGATGCCGTTCTGCCCGAGCCTATGCTGAAAACCTTCATGGCTGGCAAACAGCACCGTCTCCCGCTGATGGCGGGCAGTAACAGTGATGAAGCCAGCGTGCTGGAATATTTTGGCGTGGATGCCACCGCGGTATTGCTTCAGCTGCGCGATAAAAACCGGCTCACCTATCGGACGCTGAAATGGATATATGACATCCATGACGATCAGTTGCTGGGACGTGCCGTGGCGCGTGATATGGCCTTCAGCCTGGTGCCGTGGCTGGTGATGCGGGCGCAGCACAGTGCCGGTATGCCGGGCTGGCGCTACTGGTTCGATTATGTTTCTGAGCACGCTCGTGACCTTTATCCTCATGGCACCTGGCACGGCAATGAAGTGCCTTATGTCCTGAACACACTGAGTCAGATGCCGGATCCCAATGAAGCGCGGCCATTCAGTGAAGCCGATCGCGCTTTTGCGGCGCGTGTCAGCGAATACTGGTTTACTTTCGCCCGTGACGCCACGGAGTATAAGCATCAGCTTGATGGCGAGGTTGTCTGGCCAGCCTGGCATCCCGGCAATGACGTGACAATGTCACTTGGCAATGAGTGTAATAACGGACTGGTTCTGAAACGAAACTTTATGCGCGCCCGCATGCGGCTTTTCAGGCTGCTGATGACGCGTATGGTCCGGCTATAGGTCAGAGGTGATAGTTAATCTGCTAACCATTAAACTGCGTGAATGGAATTTTTCTGCTTTTTAAAGTCTAATCTATTGAAATTATGATATTTTCGATAAATGCACGCATTAAGACGCTGTAAAATATCAGGTAACAAAACAGTTACATTTTCACTATCTCATGCCGATAAATCTCCTATGCCCGACGCTTGCGGGTCAACGTGTATAGGATTTTGGTATGGGAATGCTCAAAAATTTTACCATTCGCGCAGTGATGCTCACGATTCTGGGCCTGTTCTGTTTACTGTGGAGCGGCGTCGGGCTGTACAGCATCCACTCGCTTGGCGCGCTCAGCGAAGGCAATGACGTTGACCGTCATCTGGTTGAGCAAATGACGGTACTGAGCAAAGGCAACGATCAATATTTTCGTGTCATTACGCGCCTGTCCCGCGTGATGGAAGGTAAAGCCGCCGGCAAAACGCTGACCGATGAGGCCTATGCACCGGTGCAGCAGGCGCTGGATGGCATGACTCAGCAACTGGCGCGCTTTAAACAGCTGGCTCCCGGTCCGATGGATCCGGACGTCGTCGAGGGCGTCATTCAGAGCTGGCAAAAGTTGCTGGATGAGGGCGTGACGCCACAACTGCAACTGGCCCGTCAGGCCTCACCGGACGCATATCGCCAGCAGGCGAACAATGTCACCCCGCCGCTCAGTCGTGCCTTTGGCATCAGCGCAGAGAAGTTTAACCAGGGCGCAGCCGAAAAACTGGACAAAACCCGGGTTGAAGTCGACCACCTCACCGCGATGACCAAGACGATTATTACCATCACGGTGATTATTGGCCTGCTTATTCTGCTGTTTACCGACCGCTATCTGGTGGCGATGCTGGTCCGTCCGCTGGAAAGTATTCGTACCCACTTCGCAGTGATCGCGACAGGCGATCTCAGCCAGCCGGTAGCCGATTTTGGTCGCAACTGTGTCGGTAAACTGGTGCCGCTGCTGAGCGCCATGCAGGATAGCCTGCGTGAAGCGGTCAGCGCCATTCGCAGCGGGACCGAGAATATCTCGCGCGGTGCTGCAGAGATTTCTGCCGGTAACAATGACCTCTCTTCACGTACCGAAGAGCAGGCCGCTGCGCTGGAACAGACGGCGGCCAGCATGGAGCAGTTGACGGCCACGGTGAAATTCAACGCCGATAACGCTCGTCAGGCCAGCCTGCTGGCAGAAACTGCCACCACCACTGCACAACGTGGCGGTCAGCTGGTGAGCGAAGTGGTCAGCACCATGGAGGGTATCTCTGGCAGTTCGAAGAAGATTGCTGAGATTACCAACGTGATTAACGGTATCGCCTTCCAGACCAATATCCTGGCGCTGAACGCCGCGGTCGAAGCGGCACGTGCCGGCGAACAGGGTCGTGGTTTTGCGGTCGTGGCATCTGAAGTACGTAATCTGGCACAGCGCAGCGCCAACGCCGCCAAAGAGATCGCGACACTGATTGAAGACTCGGTGCAGCGTGTAGGAAAAGGCGCGGAGCTGGTCAGCACGACGGGCGGCACCATGAACAATATTCTGAAGTCGGTGCAGGATGTGGACGCGATTATGAAACAGATCGCTTCTGCGTCGGAAGAGCAGAGTAAGGGTATTTCTCAGGTGGGCACCGCAGTTACCGAGATGGACAGCGTGACGCAGCAGAACGCCTCACTGGTTGAGGAGGTCTCCGCCGCCGCGAGTGCGCTGGCGCTGCAGACTGAAGCGCTGCAGGCCTCTGTGTCGAAGTTCCGCCTTTCCAGTAACCGTCCGGCTTCACCTGCCGTCAGCAATACACCGGCAGCGCCAAAAGCTCCTGCGCTGAGTGCGCCTCAGGCGAAACCTGCTGATAATGGCGACTGGGTGACGTTCTGATCCCTGCAGAGCCACGCCACCAGCTCCGCGAGGAACGGTGGCGCATCCTGCGCGGGCCGCTGCAGTAAACTGTAAACGGCTCCGGTTTTAACCTCGCCAGCGAACGGCTTAATCAGCCTGCCGCTGGCGATATCACTCTCCACCAGGTTGCTGTCGGCAATCGCCACGCCATACCCCTGAATCGCTGCGCTAATCGCTAAATCCATCGTGGCAAAATGCTGGTTTCGCTTCATGCTGAGCATTACCTGCTGCGCCTGTAACCAGCACTGCCAGTCACGCGTGTCTGACGTGGGATGCAAAAAGGTCATTGCGGACAGCGCCGCCGTCGTCTCCGGGCAGGGCTGACCAGCTGCCATTACCGGCGTCAGCGACTCGCTGAACAGGCAGATCCCGTCAGGATGCGGCTTGCCATAGACAATCGCCGCGTCAAAGTTTTCAAGCTGCGCCGCATGATCCAGGGTGGTCGTCAGGGCCACATGCAGTTCAGGGTGGTGAAGCTCCAGCGCCATCAGCCGCGGCACCAGCCAGCGCATGGCACAGGTCGGCGCTTTCAGGCGAAGGCTGACCTGACTGCGACGGACCTTTTCGCTGGCCTGAACAATCAGCTCAAAGCCCTGGCTGAGTTCAGGCAGCAGCGCGGCACCCTGCGGGGTCAGCCGCAGCCCGCGCGCATGGCGGTCAAACAGCATCACGCCCAGCCACTGCTCCAGGGTAGCAATCTTACGACTGACAGCACCCTGCGTCAGGCAGAGCTCGCGGGCAGCATGGGTCAGATTAAGGTGACGGGCCGTTACCAGAAAGGCGTGAATGGCGTTGAGTGGCAGCGATGAGCGTGACACGGTGGACCTCAGCTATGCAATTTTGTCATGGCTATTATGACGACATTTCGCTTGCCGACTCAAGCCGCAGTCCGTTGAATAACGATGTATCGCATCTGACCAGTTATGCACCTGATGGAGAACATATGTCCCTGAAAACGCCAGTCGCTGTTCACTCAAAATTGCCGGACGTCGGCACCACTATCTTTAGCGTCATCGGCCAGCTTTCGGCACAGCATCAGGCGATTAACCTGTCGCAGGGCGCACCCAGTTTCCCCTGCGATCCGGCGCTGGTCGACTCAGTCAGCCGTGCCATGCAGGAGGGGCACAATCAGTATGCCGCGCTGATGGGCCTTCCCGCCTTACGCGAGGCACTCGCTGGCAAAGTGCAGACGCTCTATGGGCAGAAATATGATGCCGCGAGTGAAGTGTTAATCACCGGCAGCGCCAGCCAGGGACTCTATATGGCGATTACCGCGCTGGTTCATCAGGGCGATGAGGTGATCTTCTTTGAACCGGCGTTTGACAGTTATGCGCCGGTGGTGCGGTTACAGGGCGGTACGCCGATAGGCCTGAAGCTGCAGGTGCCGTCGTTTGCTATCGACTGGGATCAACTGCGGGCGGCGATCACGCCGCGCACCCGGATGATCATTATCAATACGCCGCACAACCCCAGCGCGCAGGTACTGACCCGCGACGATCTCAACCAGTTGGCAGCGTTGATCCGCAACACCGACATCGTTGTGCTCTCCGATGAGGTTTATGAACATATTCTGTTTGATGGTCGCCCGCACTGCGGCATGGCGACGCACCCGGAGCTGGCCGCACGTAGCGTCATCGTCTCCTCATTTGGTAAAACCTTCCACGTCACCGGCTGGCGGGTAGGCTACTGTCTGGCACCGGCGGAGCTGATGACCGAGCTGGTGAAAGTGCATCAGTTTATGATGTACGCCGCCGACACGCCGATGCAGGTGGGATTCGCACACTACCTGCAGACGCCGGAAAACTATCTGTCACTTAACGCTTTCTATCAGCAGAAGCGCGATCGGCTAATCGACCTGATGCAGAACTCGCCGTTCCGGCTGCTGCCGAGCGCCGGTTCGTTCTTTATGCTCGCCAGCTATGGACATTTCAGTGACGAACCGGACAGTGAGATGGTAAAACGTCTTATCGTCGATCACGGTGTGGCAACCATACCGCTGTCGGCGTTTTATATGGATGGCACAGACAACAAACTGATTCGTCTCTCTTTTGCGAAAGACGAGGCGACACTAGAGGCTGGCGCGGCTGCGCTTTGTGCTTTTTCTCACTGAATCACGCGAGCGTGATTCAGTACGGGGAACAGGTAACCAGGACTTTTCGGGGTAAATAGATAATGAAAAAACTGAACGCGCTTTTTCTCGCTCTGGGCATGATGACAACGGTACAGGCACTGGCTCAGGATTTACGTTACGGCGTGGAGTCACAATATCCGCCGTTTGAAAGCCGCAACGCTAAGGGTGAGCTGGAAGGCTTTGATATTGAGCTGGGCAATGCCATCTGTAAGGCAGGCAACTTCAGCTGCCACTGGGTTGAGAGCAGCTTTGATGCGCTGATCCCGGCACTGCAGGCGAAAAAGTTCGACGCCATTAACTCGGCGATGAATATCACCGAAGCGCGCGCCAAAAGCATCGCGTTTACGCAGCCGATCTACCGTATTCCGACCATGTTAGTGGCGAAAAAGGGTGAAAATCTGGCACCGACCGCCGAAGGTCTGAAGGGCAAAAACATCGGTGTGTTGCAGGGATCGATTCAGGAAACCTATGCGAAGAAGCACTGGGAGACCCAGGGCGTAACGGTGACGTCGTATCAGGATCAGAACCAGGTTTATAACGACATGGTCGCGGGCCGCCTTGATGGCACGCTGGTGATGTCCGCTGCCGGTCAGTCGGGCTTCCTCGATAAGCCGCAGGGCAAAGGATTTGGTTTTGTGGGCAAGCCCGTCGAAGATGATGCGATTCTGGGTTCAGGCATCGGCTACGGCCTGCGTAAAGATGACGCGCCGCTGAAGCAGTCACTGGACGCGGCAATCGCCAAAGTGCAGGGTGATGGCACCCTCAAAAAGCTGGCTGAAAAATACTTCCCGGGTATTGATGTCAGCGCGAAGCCATAACAGCAATCGGGCGCGTTCTGCGCCCGATTTCTTCGCTTAACCCGCCGCCAGATAACAGAGCTTTTCTGCCACCTGATAGGACTTCACAAACGATGAGACTGGCAGAAACTCGAAGCGTGAATGGAAGTTATGCGCGCCGGTAAAGAAGTTCGGCGTCAGCAGGCCTTTGGCTGACAGCGCGGCACCGTCCGTGCCACCCCGCATCGGAATCACTTTCGGCTCAATCTCCAGCGCGGCAAAGGCGCTGAAGATCAGATCTATTGCCCGGCGATCCTCACCCAGTGCATTGCTGATATTGCTGTAGATATCGCTGATCGTGATGCTCACTTCGCCTGTGGGATAGCGCGCCGCCAGTTCCTCTGCCGCCTGCTGCAACTGCTGCTTACGCGCCGCGAAGCTGGCCAGATCAAAATCACGAATGGAGACCTTCAGCGTCGCCTTGCTGGCGTTGGCCTGAATCTCATTAAACCAGATATAGCCTTCACGACCTTCAGTGTGCTCCGGTGTCTGCTGACGATCAAACAGGCTGATGTAGTCATGGGCCATCAGCAGCGGATTGACCAGCACGCCTTTGCCCGACATCGGATGTGCCGGAACGCCGGTAAACACAATCTCAGCCGCGGCTCCATTAAAGTTCTCGTAAACCACTTCGCCCAGTTCGCAGCAGTCGATGGTCCAGGCAAAATCGACATTAAACCGCGTGTCCAGATCCAGCGCTTTCGCCCCGCGCAGGCCAATCTCTTCGTCTGGTACAAACGCCACCACGATATCGCCATGATCGCCTTTGAGGTTCGCCATCAGCGTCATCACCACGGTGACCGCCGCTTTATTGTCTGCGCCCAGCACGCTGGTGCCGTCGCTGAAGATCACCTGCTGGCCGACGTAGGGCGCGATCTCCGGATGCTCATCGCGGCGCAGCCAGATATCCTGCACTGTATTCAGACAGAGATCGTCACCCTGCCAGGTGAGGATCTGCGGGTGGATATCGGGCGACAAGCCCACGTCAACGGTATCAATGTGCGTGATAAACCCGATGCGCGGAGCGTCTGGACGGTTGCCCCGTTTCACCGCCGTCACCGTAGCATGGTCATCAATCACCACCTCGTCCAGCCCCAGCGCCCGCAGCTCGTCCGCCAGCAGTTCCGCCATGGCGTGCTGGCTCGGCGTACTCGGCAGAGTCGTGGATTTGGCATCGCTCTGACTGCTGACGGCGAGGTAACGAAAAAAACGTTCGGTGAGTTGCGACTCAAGTTTGTCTGTCATCACTATTCCTTATTAGTCAGCCATGGGCGGGGTTCGCTATGGTGCCGAATCGTGCTATCAATGAAGCATCTGAATGATTCATTTAGATATTGTGATCACCGGAAGTCAATACAAAGCGAGGATGATAATGAAAATCAAGATAGCCACCTTAGCGCTTGTTACTGCTGGGATAGCGCTGGCTGGCAGCGTTAACGCCAAAACGCTGGTCTACTGTTCTGAGGGATCGCCAGAAAATTTTAACCCTCAGCTCTATACCTCGGGAACCAGTGTCGACGCCAGTGCCGTGCCGGTGTTTAACCGGCTGGTGGACTTCACGCCCGGCACCACCGATCTGGTGCCCAGCCTGGCAGAACGCTGGGAGATCAGCCCGGATGGCACCGTCTACACCTTCCATCTGCGCAAAAACGTGAAGTTCCAGAGCAACAAACAGTTCAGACCCAGCCGCGACTTCAATGCCGATGATGTGATCTTCTCGTTTATGCGCCAGATGGACCCCAAAAATCCCTACCATAATGTCTCTGGCGGCACCTATTCCAACTTTGAAAGCCTCGAGCTTTCCACGCTAATCAAAAGCATCGATCGGGTGGATGACCATACCGTGCGCTTTACGCTCGCCCATCCGGAAGCGCCGTTCCTTGCCGACCTCGCCTGGTATTTCGCCTCGATTCACTCGGCTGAATACGCAGACGCCATGCTGAAAGCGAGGACGCCGGAGAAGGTCGATATGAACCCGATTGGCACCGGCCCGTTTGAGCTGGTGCAGTACCAGAAAGATTCCCGCATCCTCTACAAGGCCTTCCCGGACTACTGGCAGGGCAAGGCGAAGCTGGATCGTCTGGTGTTCAGCATTACGCCGGATGCTTCCGTGCGTTACGCCAAGCTGGAGAAGAACGAGTGTCAGGTGATGCCATTCCCGAACCCCGCCGATCTCGACACGATGCGCGCCAACCCGGATATCACCCTGGAACAGAAGGCGGGCCTGAACACCGGCTTCCTGGCGTTTAACACCACGAAAGCGCCAACCGACAACGTCAAAGTGCGGCAGGCGCTGGCGATGGCGATCAACAAACCGGCAATCATCGAGGCGATATTTAAAGGTACCGGCACGGTCGCGAAAAATATCCTGCCGCCGGGCGTCTGGAGTGCGGACAAAGATCTGAAAGATTACGACTACGACCCGGAGCAGGCCAAAGCGTTGCTGCAACAGGCGGGTGTGAAACCCGGCACCGAAATTGCGCTCTGGGCGATGCCGGTCCAGCGGCCTTACAATCCGAATGCACGCCGCATGGCGGAGATGATTCAGTCGGACTGGGCCAAAGTCGGCATCAAAGCCAGTATCGTCAGCTATGAGTGGGGCGAATACCTGAAACGCGTGCGCAGCGGCGAGCATCAGGCGGCGCTGATGGGCTGGACAACTGCGACCGGCGATCCCGACAACTTCTTTGGCCCGCTCTACAGCTGCACCTCTGCGCAGGGTGGTTCTAATTCATCAAAATGGTGCTACCAGCCGTTCGAGAAGTTAATCACCGAAGCCCGCGCCGAGCCGGATCAGGGCAAACGTACCGCGCTCTATCTGCAGGCGCAGCAGATGATGCATGACCAGGTGCCTGCGGTGATGATTGCGCACTCCACCATCTTCGAGCCGGTGCGCAAATCGGTCAGCGGTTATCAGGTCGATCCGTTCGGCAAACACATCTTCTATCAGGTAGATATTAAGCAGTAATACCTTCCTGCACAGGCCCATACCTATTGGGCCTGAGTAGTTTATCCAAAATCCGGTAACCCTTATCCCATCCTCACCTGCTGATCCATCTCCGTCAGCCGCTGCTGCAAAAACACCAGAAACTGCGTCAGTGCTGCGTTGCGCTGACGACCCGACACCGTCTGAAGCTGCAACGTCCGCTGACTCAGTTGATCTACCCCCAGCGATCGCAACACCAGATTCTGGGACTCGCGCTCAAACAAAAGAGTAAACGCGCTGCAGATGGTCACTGCCTGTGGCGTATGCAGCAAAAAGTGATAGAGCGTGGCGAAATAGTCGCAGGTCAATACCGGTTCAACCACGCAGTCATTCATCTGACAGGAGAGATCAAACAGCTGCCGCACGGTGGTGTGATGGCCCGGCAGCGCCAGTGGCCAGCGATGCAAATCGCCCAGTGTTACCTCACGTGACGCCAGCGAATGTGACTGATGCATCGCCAGTAACACCGGGGCAGGCCACGAGCCGAGCACCTCAACGCTGCGCTCAGGCTGCAGACTGAACTGCAGAGCAACATCGCATTCACCCGCCCTGACGCATGCCGCCACGCCCTGCGAGTGCGTCACGTTAATCGCAAACAGTGCGCCGGGGTTCGCCAGACGAAACGCCGCCAGCAGGCCAGGCAGCAGACTGAACGCCATGCCATCCGTGCAGGCGATACGGATCAGGCTGCGGCGTACCGCTTTCAGGCCCTTAATCTCCGCTAGCGCATATTCCATATCAAGCTGACTTTTACGCACGTGATGCGCAAAAATTTCTCCCGCCTCATTCAGTACCATGCCGCGTGCATGCCGTTCAAACAGCGGCACACCGACCTGCGCTTCCAGCCGCTGAATCTGACGGCTGATAGCGGACACCGCCACAAACAGTTTCTCACTGGCGGCGCTCAGCGAACCGCTCTCAACGACCGCCAGGAAATAGCGGATCTCGCTGCTTAACATGGTCACTCCAACAAAACGCATCATAAAAGGGCAGCAAAGCCTTGCTTTAAAAGCAACACCCACTCGATAAATTGATAATTGTGGCAAAGAGAGAAGTTTGTCAAAGATAAAGCACGATAAAAATAACAGACAGGGCAAACATGACAGAACAACAGGCAGTTGACCAGGCGATGCACTATTTCGATAGCGGTGAGTTTCAGCAACTGTTGGCGCGGCGCGTTGCCTGCGTGACCGAAAGTCAGCACGCCAGCAGAGGGACAGAGCTGAACCACTATCTGCAGCAGGAAATTGGTCCGCAGCTGGCGGCGATGGGATTCACGCTACACCCATTTGACAATCCGCAGCCCGGCAGCCCGCCGTTTCTGATCGCCACCCGTATCGAAGATCCGTCAAAACCCACGCTGCTCTGCTATGGCCACGGCGATGTAGTGTTTGGTGACGATGAAAACTGGCGCGAAGGGTTATCACCGTGGCAACTCACAGCCGAAGGCGATCGCCTGTATGGACGTGGCAGCGCGGATAACAAAGGCCAGCACTGCGTGAATCTCGCGGCGCTGGAGCAGGTGTGGCAGGCACGTGGCGGTGCGCTGGGCTTCAACTGCAAAATCCTGTTCGAAATGGGTGAAGAGATCAGCTCGCCAGGGCTGGCTGAGATCTGCCAGCAACAGCAGGCGCTGTTAAAGGCCGATCTTTTTATCGCCTCGGATGGCCCACGCCTTAATGCGCTGCGGCCAACACTGTTTCTGGGTTCACGTGGTGCGGCGAACTTTCGTCTGTCTATTCGGGCGCGTGACAACGCCTACCACTCCGGTAACTGGGGCGGACTGCTGAGCAACCCTGGTACTCAACTGGCCAGTGTGATCGCCTGCCTGGTGAATGCGCAGGGCGTATTACAGGTTGCCGCGCTGAAACCAGACTCCCTGACCGACGCCGTGCGCGCCATCCTCAGTGATATTGATGTGGGCGGCATGCCAGGCGATCCCGCACTTGCAGACGGCTGGGGCGAGCCTGGCCTGACGCCTGCCGAACGCCTTTACGGCTGGAACACCCTGGAGGTGCTGGCCTTTGAAACCGGTAATCCGACACGACCCATGAACGCCATTCCGGGCAGCGCTACGGCGGTGTGTCAGCTGCGTTTTGTGGTCGGCACCGACTGGGAAAATCTGGTGGAGCATGTCGAACGTCACCTGCATCAGCACGGCTTCGATAACGTCAGCGTGGAGTTTCTGCGCGGCTCACCGGCGACGCGGCTTGATCCGCAGGATCCGCTGGTGGGCTGGGCGCTGGATACGCTGGCCCGCAGCAGCGGCAAAAAACCGGCGCTGCTGCCTAATCTCGGCGGTTCACTGCCCAATGAGGTCTTCGCCGATATCCTGGGCCTGCCGACGCTATGGGTGCCACATTCTTATCCCGCCTGCGGCCAGCATGGCGTTAACGAACATATGCTCACCTCGATTGCACGCGAAGGCCTGGCGATTATGACCCGGCTGTTCTGGCAACTGGGCGAAGAGGGCGAACAGCTGATGACGCGCCACCATCAGTGGCGGAGAGGTGAACAATGAGCAGCATCGCGCAAAGTGCCCCGCAGGTAAAACCGAGCCTGCATAAAACGCTGTTCGCCACCTGCATCGGTAACGCGCTGGAGTGGTTCGACATCGCGGTTTATGGCTTTTTCGCCAGCTACATCGCCCACGTTTTCTTTCCGGTCAGCGATCCGTCGGTGTCACTGCTGCTGACCTTTGGCAGCTTCGGTATCTCTTTCCTAATCCGCCCGCTGGGAGCCATCGTTCTGGGCAACTATGCCGACCGGCATGGCCGCAAAAAGGCGCTGCTGCTGTCGATTAATCTGATGATGCTGGGCGGGGCGATCATTACGTTTATGCCGGGTTACGCCACTATCGGTCTGGCTGCGCCGCTGCTGATTATTCTGGCGCGGCTGATACAGGGCTTTTCTGCCGGCGGTGAGTTTGGCAGTTCGACCGCCTTTCTGGTGGAGCATTTTCCCGAGCGCAAAGCGTTCATCGCCAGCTGGCAGTTCGCCACCCAGGGTGCCAGTACGCTGATGGCATCGGCTTTCGGACTGGGGCTGACACAGTGGCTGAGCGAAAGTGAGATTCAGGCGTGGGGCTGGCGCATCCCGTTTGCTTTCGGCTTGCTGATTGGGCCGCTGGGGATCTACATCCGCCGTCATGTGCAGGAACCCGCCAGCTTTGCCTCGCAGGAAAAGGAAGCCGCACCGCTGAAAACGCTCTTCGGGCGGCAGAAAGCGCTGATCACGCTGGCGATTGGCGTGATGGTAATTTCGACCGCGGTCAACTACATGCTCAACTACATCCCGACCTACGCCACCAAAACGCTGCATCTGCCGGGATCGGTCGCCTTCACCGCTACGCTGATAGCGGGGATCATCCTGACGGTGGTGACGCCCATCATGGGGTTGTGGGCGGAGCGGATTGGACGGTTGCCGCTGATGTGGGGATCGCTGCTGTTGCTGGTGGTCACTATCTATCCCGCGTTTAAATGGATGGTCGATCACACCACGCCCACCACGCTGATCCTGCTGGTGGCCTGGATGGCGCTGCTGAAGTCGATCTACTTCTCGACGGTGCCATCGGTAATGGCGGATCTCTTCCCGGCGACTACACGCGCCAGCGGGATGGCGATCAGTTACAACATAGCCGTGACGGTATTCGGCGGGTTTGCGCCGCTGATTTGCAGCATGCTTATTGCCGCCACCGGCAGCAGTCTGGCACCAGGCTACTACCTGATGGCAGTGGCAGTGCTGAGCGGTATCGCGCTGCTGCGCTGCAGTAAGCGGGTGGCATAGCAAATCAGGCCAGTTCATTGGCTTTTTCAGGCAGCTGACATAGTCACATCAGGCTCTGACGGCAATAAAAAAGCGCAAAGTGCAGGGAACGGGGTCAGAGGAGGAAAGCGTCCCGCCGTCCGGAAAAAAACGCCGGGAGCGTTTTTGAACAACGCGAAGCGTTGGCCGGGCAACGGGCGCACCTCAGGAATGAGGTGCGTACTAAAAACGCCGGGAGCGTTTTTGAACAATACGAAGCGTTGGCCCGGCAACGGGCGCACCTCAGGGATGAGGTGCGTAATTGCGCGGGCCGGGCATGCCATGGCTGGCGGATTTTGCGACTTTCTGATCTGACCCTGTTTCCTGCGCAGGCGCGATCTCAACCGCGAAACGAACCAGCCTGCGTTATCAATCTCAACGGGCCGTTAAACCGACCTGCTTTTAACTGAACTGTAAATAGGCAACATGGGTCTGCAGATATTCCTCCAGACCATGTTTTCCATCGGCTCCGCCGACACCCGACTTACGCCATCCAGCGTGAAAGCCCTGCATCGCTTCAAAGTTCTCACGGTTCACATAGGTCTCGCCAAACTTCAGTTTGCGCAGCGCGATCATCGTGGTATTGAGATTCCGGGTATAAATTGAGGAAGTCAGTCCATACTCGCAATCGTTAGCCAGCGCAATCGCCTCATCCAGCGTTTTGAAGGTCATCACCGGCAGCACCGGGCCAAAAATCTCCTCCTGCATAATCGCCATCTCCTGACGCACATCGGTCAGCAGCGTAGGCTGGAAGAAGAAGCCTCTCTCTCCGGTGCGCCTGCCGCCCACAACGACTTTTGCACCTGCGGCAACGGCATCAGCCACTTTCTGCTCGACCCGATCCCGGGCGGCGGCATTAATCAGCGGTCCCATGTCGATATCACTGCGTTCGGCGGGATCGCCAAACGTCACCTGCTGAAACGCGGTAGTCAGTGCGCTGATAAACCGATCATAAATGCCTTCCTGCACATAGACGCGCTCCACGCAGTTACAGACCTGGCCGCTGTTGATCACGCGTGAGCTGATAATGGATCGCACCGCCAGATCGAGGTCGGCATCCTCCATCACGATGGCGGGCGCTTTGCCGCCCAGTTCCAGCGACACTTTGGTCACATTTTTAGCCGCGGCTTCCATGGTGGCGATACCTGCGCCGACGCTGCCCGTCAGACTCACCAGCCCGACCTTTGGATTGGCCGCCAGTTCCTGTCCCACTTCCGGTCCCAGACCATAGACAATGTTAATGACGCCAGCTGGCAGACCCAGCGTCTGGATTATGTCGGCAAACAGTGCGGCATTGATCGGCGTCAGCTCGCTGGGTTTAATCACAATCGTGTTGCCGGTGATCAGGGCAGGCGCTGCTTTGCGGGCGATCAGGAAAAAGGGAAAGTTCCACGGTAAAATCCCGGTGGTGACGCCAATCGCTTTTTTAAACAGGAAGATGTTTTCGTTGGGCCGGTCACTGTTGATGATCTCGCCTTCATAACGCCGTGCCCACTCCGCCATGTAATCGAGGTAGTCGGCGGTGAACAGCACTTCAGTCTTCGCCAGGCCCTGGGTTTTTCCGCCTTCCGCCACGATGGTCGCCGTCAGTTCAGGCTCGCGGTCGCGGATGGCGCTGGCGATTTTGTGCAGCCAGACGCCGCGTTCAACCGCAGGCAACGCTTCCCACGCCGGCTGAGCGGCTTCGGCGGCATTGATCGCAAGGCTGGCATCCTGACGGCTGCCCTGTGGAATGCGTGACAGCAACGCTTCAGTGGCCGGATTGATGACTTCAATCCACTGGTCACCCTGATGGGCGACAAACTCGCCATTAATGTAATGTTGATGATGTGTTGTCATTCGCTTGGCTCTCCGCTATCGATACGTTGCAATAATGTGATAGCAGGGTGAAACAGATCCCTAAGCGTGACCTTTAGTTTATTGCCAGCTTGCGCGTCCGGTTGGCAGCCAATCACAGATATCGGTGAGTTCTGCGGCAAAAACGTCAATCTGTTGTAGATTTAAAGGAGTGAAATCGTGAAAAAGGGGTTAAGTAATGGCAAGCGGATGGGCAGGAGACGGCGCAGTACAGGAACAGATTGATAGCACCGTTAACGACGGGATTGAGCGGGTCAGACAATCGCTCGGGCAGGGCGAAAGCGCCACCGAATGTGAACTCTGCGGCGAACCGATTCCTGAAGCGCGCCGTCAGGCACTCAAAGGGGTGCATTACTGCGTGGCGTGTCAGGAAAAAATCGATAAACAGCAGCAGACCAGCAGCTTATATAACCGTCGTGGCAGTAAAGACAGTCAGCTGCGCTAACGGTCAGGAGCCTGGCATCGCCAGGCCGCTGCTAATAAACCACGCCAGAAAGCCCACGCCCGCCACGATGATGGCGATCGGAAACAGAATTCCAATTCTCATATTCAACCTGCTGCAAACAGCGATTTCAGGGAGCGCGATCTTATCATGAGATCTGGAGGACTGCGCGGTGGGTTTTCAGCAGGGTGAAAAGCTGGAACTGGGTTGCCTCGTTCTCCTCACGCAGCACCTCGCCTTTTTTATAAATAATATGGTGCACATGGCCGAGCTGACGCCACACCACAATCGCCGAGGCGATCAGGGCGCAATGTTGCTCCGCCTGCACACACTCAATGGTGGCATAGTGTGTTTCATCCAGACCATTCACAAACACCTTTATCGCATCTGCAGGTAGTATCGCCCGGAGATCATCCAGCATCACCCGGCTGACTGACTGCGAAAGAAACAGTGTTAACCACCTCGTTGTCATTCCAATCCCTGTTCCCATCAATTTGCCCCAGTTTATACGACCTTGTCTGCGGTAAAGAAGGCTTCTTTGCCCTTTTGCCACCATACCAGTTTAAATGGCAGTCAGTTTAAAAGTGTGCTGCGCCACACAGCAAAACGATAAAAAAGTCAGAATAATAAGATACTTACCTTATTCATTGTCCGGTTATCTGACAACTGTGAAATTGTGATCCTTAACGTTAATAACGGGTAAATATTGCCACTCCGCTGCGGCTTCCGGCATTTATCCAAAGGCTGAGGAATTCCTGCAAAACGTAGACTGCCTGCTGAACGGAAGCTGACAGGTTTCCGACAGGCCTCAACCTAACCGGGGAATAACAATGAACAGCGCCATTATTGCAGGTATCTTCTGGCATTTTGTCGGTGCTGCCAGCGCCGCATGTTTTTACGCGCCTTTTAAACAGGTGAAAAGATGGTCATGGGAAACCATGTGGTCAATTGGCGGCATGATGTCGTGGCTTATCCTGCCGTGGGCGGTCAGTGCCATTTTATTGCCAGACTTCAGGGCCTATTACAGCAGTTTTACGCTGTCGCAACTGACGCCGGTTTTTCTCTTTGGCGCGATGTGGGGCATAGGCAATATTAACTACGGCCTGACCATGCGTTACCTTGGCATGTCGATGGGGATCGGTATCGCGATTGGCATTACCCTGGTGGTGGGCACGCTGATGACGCCACTCTTGCAGGGCCGTTTTGGCGAACTGTTTGCTTCGGCAGGGGGCCGGTTAACCCTGCTGGGCGTGCTGGTAGCGCTGATTGGTGTTGGGATAGTGACGCGTGCCGGGCTATTGAAGGAGCGAGCGCTGGGGATAAACGCCGAAGAGTTTAACCTCAGAAAAGGACTGCTGCTCGCGGTGATGTGCGGCATTTTCTCAGCGGGTATGTCCTTTGCGATGGACGCGGCGAAACCGATGCATCAGGCCGCGGCTAATCTGGGCATCGATCCGCTCTATGTGGCTTTACCCAGCTACGTCATCATCATGGGCGGCGGGGCACTGGTGAATCTGGCCTTCTGTTTCTGGCGGCTGGCCACCCGGCCTGAGCTGTCGGTACGTAAAGATTTCTCTGTCGGAAAGTCGCTGCTGATTGCCAATACCGCTTTTGCCGTGCTCGGCGGCACCATGTGGTATCTGCAATTCTTCTTTTACGCCTGGGGCCATGCCCGCATCCCGGCGCAGTATGACTATGTCAGTTGGATGCTGCACATGAGCCTTTACGTCCTGTGTGGTGGGCTGGTAGGCCTGCTGATGAAAGAGTGGAAGTCAGCAGGGCGTCGCCCGGTGAGCGTGTTATCGATCGGCTGTGTGGTGATCATCATTGCCGCTAACATCGTCGGGCTGGGTATGGCGGCCTGAATGCGAATACAAAGACAGTGTCTTTATAAAGAAGGCCCTTAGAGTTAGCAGAATGGCGGTCAGATCGTGCCCGCTCAGGGAACACGGTCAGATCGGAAAGACGCAAAAGCCGCCATCCATGGCCTGCTCGGCCCGCGACGTCCTGTCGCGGGACGCTTTCCTCTTCTGGCCGTGTTCCCTGCGCTTTTTAGCATAATCATTGCTGCTAATAATTCATTGGGGGAATTTCAGTGCGCTAAATTGCTTGCCGGAAGGGTGTTGAATGGGCCTCCAACACAGGCCCTTTTTAGTCAGACTCGGTACTTTTCGAAACCTGCCGTGGCGCAATAAATCGCTGACGCCAGGCGCTGGGCGTTAAACCGGTATCACGGGTGAAGACCACCGAGAAATAGTTACTGTCATCAAAGCCACAGCGGGCGGCGACCTCACTAATCAGGCAATCCTGGGTGCGCAGCAGATATTTTGCCTGGCAGAGCTGCAGCTGGCGCAGGTAATGACCAATGGTCATCCCGGTCTGCTGACGAAAAAGCTGCCGCAGCGCCCGCTCGCTGAGCTGATTCTGCTGACAAAACGCCGCCAGATCGAAGGGGCGGGCAAGGGCACCCTGTAAGGCTGACATCAGCAGATCGAGCTGTTCACCCTCCGGCAATGCCCATGGACGATCGGCGGCGTAGCCATGGCGGCGCAGAATCAATGCCAGCTGTAAAAACAGCGCCTCAGAGAGCTGTACTGACAGCGGATCGCTTTTGCGGCTTTCACGCTCCAGCTGGCTGATAACGCCACGGGCCAGGGACATGCCGCGCGTAGTCAGACGCCAGCAGCCGGGCGTGTCCGGTCCCTGTTGAGGCAGCAGCTGATTCCAGTCAAGGCCAAGGCCAAAGCGGTCACGGCAGTAGAGGATATTATCCAGCACCAGATTGTTGACGCTATCGTAGCTATGGCAGTCACTGTCGCGGATATAAAAAACATCGCCGCAGGTTATCAGCCAGGGACGATCGTTGAGGACATGCAGGCCGTTACCGCGCCAGACAATCACGATTTCACTGAACTCGTGTTGATGGGGCGGAAAGGAGGGTTGGGGCATCCTTTCGGCAACCGCCACCGGTAAACTGGTAGCGGGAAAATAGTCATCCCGACTGAGTATCAATGCCATACGTTGCTCCTTTACAACATCTGCTGGCGCTCCGCTCGCGGTGCGCAGCCAAATTCGCGCCTGAACAGGGTTGAGAAATGGTTACTGTCACCAAATCCACACTGGAAGGCGATATCGGTAATTCGCATATCACTGTGACGCAGCAGATGACGAGCCTGTAACAGCCGCAAACGGTTCAGATAGCGCTGCGGCGTACTGCCGGTTTGCTGCTTCATCTGCCGATGCAGGGTTCGCAGTGACAGGGAGAAGCGATCAGCCAGTTCCTCCCAGACAATCTCGTCACTGTAATGGTCGCTAAGCCAGTCGAGCAGGCGATGCAACCGTGCTTCCTGATCCTGACTCTGCCCGTCAATACAGGCTTCCCTCAGCAACACCAGCAGCTGCAAAAAGAGCTGTTCCTGGTGCGCCTGTTTCTCCAGCGACCAGGTATCATCCTGCTGCATCTTCGCTGTCACACTCAGCGCCTGCGCCATCACTTTGTGATTGATACGCCAGTGAGAGGTGTATTGCCCGTCCTGATCGCAGGGCAACAAGGCCTGCAGCCCGGAGAGAAAGCGAAACGCGCCGGGACTGCGATAAAGCACATTTGTCAGGCAAAGATTTTCGGTCTGCTCATAGAGATGACGATCGTGATCGCGCACAAAGCAGACACAGCCTGCACACAGCGTCTGCGGCTGACCATTAAACACATGAATGCCGGAGCCTTGCTCCACCAGTACAATTTCATGAAAATCATGATGATGTTCCGGAAAAGCTGCCTGCGGTATGCGGGGTTCAATCGCTATCGCGTAATCGCCTTCGGGAAAAAAATCTGCACTGTGCAATATGGTCATCGTCGTCTCTCGCTGCTTAACAAAACCGTAACGCAGTCTAATCAGGACGCCGTTACCTTACCTTGAATTTTCAGCTGGACTCAGCAGGAATCATGCTGATTTTTCAAGAAATCCCCGGCAGTTAACAGATTTGCGGCAGGGGTCACATCGCCTCTGCTGCCATCTCTGTGATCTCCCTCACGAAGTTCTTTGCCCATCTGCCAGCCACTTACGCCTGTTGGCATTCTGGGGAAGGTGACAACCAGGCAAGATTTTTACTCTGTGACCACTTAATCACAGGGAAAAGTCGCCATGACCAGGAGAAACATTGTTGCTATCGATCTCGGCGCATCCAGCGGACGGGTCATGCTCGCCAGCTGGGATGCCGCGCAGCGCCAGCTGGCACTGCGTGAGGTCCGGCGCTTTAAAAATAAGCGCCAGCGTCGTGCCGGTTATGACTGCTGGGATCTGGTTATGCTGGAGCAGGAGATACGCGCCGGGCTGGCTCAGTTAGATGATGAAGGCGTTGTCCCTGACAGTATCGGCATCGACACCTGGGGTGTTGATATGGTGTTGCTGGATGCAGAGGGTGAGCAGGTGGGTGAAGCGGTCAGCTATCGTGATGCGCGCACGCACGGCCTGATGGAGCAGGCGCAGCATGAGCTGAGCCGCAGCGCCATTTATGCCCGAACCGGCATTCAGTTTCTGCCGTTCAATACACTCTACCAGATGCGCGCTCTGCATCAGCAGCAGCCCGACTGGCAGGCCCGCGTGGCGCATGCGCTGATGATACCTGACTACCTGCATTATCGCCTGACCGGTAATCTCAACTGGGAATACACCAACGCGACCACCACGCAAATGCTCAATATTCACAGCGGTGAGTGGGATCGCGATTTGCTCGCCTGGGCGGGCGTTGACGCGCGGTGGTTCGGTCAGCCGCAGGCACCCGGCAATACCGTCGGTCACTGGATCAATCGCGCAGGCACGGCGGTTCCGGTGATTGCCGTCGCCACTCACGACACTGCCAGCGCAGTTCTTGCAACGCCGCTGATGCAGGACGACGCCGCTTATCTCAGTTCAGGAACCTGGTCGCTGATGGGCTTCGAAAGTCTGCAGCCCTATGCCTGCGATACGGCACTGCGCGCCAACATCACTAACGAAGGCGGCGCAGAGGGGTATCGCGTACTGAAAAACATCATGGGGCTGTGGCTGTTGCAGCGTATCTGCAGCGAACTGCAGATTGACGATCTCAGCATGCTGATTGAAGAGACAGCCCGTCAGCCCGCCTGTGTTTCACTCATCAGTCCCAATGATGCGCGCTTTATCAATCCGGACAGCATGGTTAATGAGATTCAGAACGCCTGCGCAGAGCAGGGCATGCCGGTGCCCCAATCTGCCGCTGCGCTGGCTCGCTGCATATTTGACAGCCTGGCGCTGCTCTACCGTGAAGTCATTCAGGAGCTGGCTCAACTGCGTGGCAAGCCTTTCTGCCAGTTGCACGTGGTGGGCGGCGGCAGCCAGAACCGCTTTCTTAATCAGCTCTGCGCCGATGCCTGCCAGATCCCGGTACTGGCAGGCCCGATTGAAGCCTCCACGCTGGGTAACGTTGGTTGCCAGCTGATTGCCCTGGGCGAACTGACCGATGTGGCTGATTTCCGCTGCAGCGTCATTAACAACTTCCCACTCGAAAAATTCGAACCGCAAACACACAGCGTCTTCAGTGCCAGTCAGGCACGCTTCGCGACGCTGAGTCAACCCGCTAAGGAACCCGCTTATGACTAAGCAGATTGAACAGGCTTTTGAACTGGCTAAACAACGCTACGCTGATAATGGGGTTGATGTTGAACAGGCCATGCGCCAGCTGGACCGCATTCCGGTCTCCATGCACTGCTGGCAGGGTGATGATGTCCGGGGATTCGAGAACCCGCAGGGCGCACTGACCGGCGGCATTCAGGCGACCGGCAACTACCCGGGACGGGCACGGAATGCCAGTGAACTACGCAGTGATATCGACAAGGCTATGTCGCTGATTCCTGGCGCGAAACGTCTGAACCTGCACGCTATCTATCTTGAAAGCGACAAGCCGGTGGACCGGGATGCCATTGAACCTGCCCATTTCGCCAACTGGGTCGCCTGGGCCAAAGAGAATAAGTTGGGCCTCGATTTTAACCCAAGCTGCTTCTCGCATCCAAAAAGCGCTGACGGCTTTACGCTGTCGCACAGTGATAAAACCGTCCGTCAGTTCTGGATCGACCACTGCAAAGCGAGTCGCCGCATCTCTGCCTCATTTGGTGAGCAGCTTGGCACCCCCTCAGTGATGAATATCTGGGTGCCGGACGGTATGAAAGATATCACCGTGGATCGGCTGGCCCCGCGTGAGCGCCTGATGAGTGCGCTGGATGAAATCATCTCAGAAAAAATCAACCCGCAGCATCATATTGATGCGGTTGAGAGCAAGCTGTTTGGCATTGGCGCTGAGAGCTACACCGTAGGCTCTAACGAGTTTTATCTCGGCTATGCCGCCAGTCGCCAGACGGCGCTATGCCTGGATGCAGGGCATTTCCATCCAACCGAAGTGATCTCCGACAAGATTTCCGCCGCCATGCTCTATGTGCCGCGCCTGCTGCTGCACGTCAGCCGTCCGGTACGCTGGGACAGCGACCATGTTGTGCTGCTGGATGATGAAACCCAGGCTATCGCCAGTGAGATCGTCCGTCATCAGCTGTTCGACAAAGTGCACATTGGCCTCGACTTCTTCGACGCCTCAATTAACCGGATTGCCGCCTGGGTTATTGGCACCCGTAACACCAAAAAAGCGCTGCTGCGTGCCTTGCTGGAACCAACCGACCGCTTACGCCAGGCCGAGAACAGTGGCGATTACACCGCGCGGCTTACCCTGCTGGAAGAGCAAAAATCACTGCCATGGCAGGCGGTCTGGGAAGCGTGGTGCCTGCGCCATGACGTCCCGGCTGATGCCAGCTGGTTAGGCGATGTCCGTCATTATGAACAACAGATCTTGAGCCAACGTTAAGGATTTCACTATGCAAAGCATTCTTTCTTCCGGGTTTGTTAAGGGAATGGTCAAAGCGACCAGCGACATGTGGCTGAAGGGCTGGGACGAACGTAACGGCGGTAACGTCAGCCTCCGTCTGCTGGAGGAGGAGGTGAAACCCTTTGCCGCCGATTTCTATAAGGAACCGCGCTGCATTGAGCTGACCCAGCCTGCGCCAGCGCTGGCAAACGACTGGTTTCTGGTGACCGGATCAGGAAAATTCATGCGTAACGTCCAGCTCGATCCGGCGGATTGTCTGGCGCTGCTACAGGTCGATGACAAGGGACTTTCCTATAAAATTCACTGGGGCCTGTCGAATGGCGGTTTGCCGACCTCTGAGCTGGCATCACACTTTCAGTCTCATGCGGTACGTAAAGCCGTCAGCAAAGGCGCAGATCGGGTGATTATGCACTGCCATGCGACCAACTTTATGGCTCTGAGCTACGTGGTTGAGATGGACTCTGCCCGCTTTACCCGTTTGCTGTGGGAAGGTAGTACCGAATGTCTGGTGGTCTTCCCGGATGGCGTGGGTGTGCTGCCATGGATGGTTCCTGGCACCGATGAAATCGGCACGGCGACTGCCGGACAGATGCAGTCTCACACTCTGGTGATGTGGCCATTCCACGGCGTCTTTGGCACAGGCCCGACACTCGATGAAACCTTTGGTCTGATTGATACGGCGGAAAAATCGTCAGAAGTGATCGTCAAAGTGCTGTCGATGGGCGGTATTCGCCAGAGCATCACCACCGAACAGCTGATCGCGCTGGGTGAGCGCTTTGGCGTCAAGCCGTGGCAACCGGCGCTGGATGTGGGCCCAGCCAATGCTGCGTAAAGCCTTTGTGATGCAGGTGAATGCCGACTGTCATGCAGAGTATGAACGTCGTCACTCCCCAATCTGGCCTGAACTGGCTGAGACGCTGAAGGCACATGGCGCGCACAACTATGCTATCTGGCTGGACGCAGAGCGGAATCTGCTGTTCGCCAGCGTTGAGATTGAATCTGAAGCACGCTGGGAAGCGGTGGCAAAAACGGAGGTGTGTCAGCGCTGGTGGGCGTCAATGAAAGATCTCATGCCGTCTAATGCAGATAACAGTCCTGTCAGTCAGCCGTTAAAACCGGTGTTTTTCCTGAACTAGATGAAGAAAAGGGCGGCAATGCCGCCCTGTTTTTCTAGCCTCTGGCCTGACACAAGCCGGTCAGCGTTGGCCACATGGCCATCAGCGTATCAATAATACCCTCAAGATCGTCACGCTCTGCGCCTTCACGGGCCCGTACCGACATACCCTGCAACATACAACCCAGATAACGTGATAGCGCAGGAATATTCACTGCTGCACTCAGTTCGCCACGCTGCTGGCGCGCCAGCAGAAAATCACTCAGCACATGCTCCTGCGACTGATGCTGCTGTTGCAGCATGGCGGCAATCTCTGCCGAAGCCGCCGACAGGGCTGTTGAGGTACAGATAAAGAAGCATCCGCCGGGAGAGTCGCGTTCGGTAAAACAGGCCGCAGTAGAGCGGAAATAGGCCTCAATGGCCCGATCCACCGGTAACTGATCATCGCCTAATGCTGCTTCACGCCATGCGCTGAACTTCTCTACATAACGCCCCATCGCTGCGCGAAACAATCCCTCTTTATTCACAAACTCTGCGTAGAGGGTTGGCGCTTTTGCGCCAGTGGCGGCAACCAGATCGGCGAGAGAGGTTCCCTCGTAACCGTGTGTCCAGAACAGGGTCAGAGCTTTATCGAGCGCAGCTTCGCGATCGAACACTTTGGGTCGGCCGCGGCATTTCTTTACATCGCAATCCTGAACCTGACTCATACACCCTCACAGACAGTAAAACATCCTATTAAATTACCGATCATTATAAAAATGTGCAAGGCCCACTGGAAATGTCAGCCGCAAGCGTTGTCATTTTGTGCGCCAGCGCATTTTTACCGCCCCTATGGTTAAGTCATAAAAGGGGCGGAAGCCCATAATCACGCCACTTCGCGAATAAAATAACGTTCATTAAATAAATATTGACGACGAACCAGATCGGGGTCTATTATTTAGTTAACGGTCGTTAACTAAATAGCGACAACCCAATTCAGTCACACCGAATTCAAATACCGGACAGAGAGAATATTATGAAAACCATCAAAACCACCCTGGCAGCACTGGCGCTTACTACCCTGGCTTTTGGCGCATCTGCCGCTGATCTCGTCACCAGCGAACCGGCTAATCAGCAGCCCGTTGGCACCATCTCAGTACTGGGTGGCACCAACCTGAGTTCTGTTGAAGCACAGCTGAGTGCCAAAGCGGATGAAGCCGGTGCGAAATCATTCCGCATCACTTCAACCAGCGGTCAGAACAAACTGCACGGCACGGCTGTGATCTATCAGTAACAGGCAGTTCATCAGATAATGTGAGAAGGGGTTCGTTATGAAACGTATCAATATGATGGTGGCGGCGGCGGTGCTAAGTGGCCTCTCCTTTGCCAGCGTGGCGGCCCAACAGGTGAGCAGCACCCCGTTGGATCAGCAAAAAATCGGTGTCATCAGCGCAACGGGCAGTACGAATCTGACCTCGCTGGAGCAGCAATTGTCAGAGAAGGCCAGCGATGTCGGCGCAAAGTCTTTCCGCATCACTTCGACCTCTGGCAGCAACAACCTGCATGGCACAGCCATTCTTTATAAGTAACAGGCGCTATAAATAATCATAAACAGGCTTCAGATAAACCCACTTATCTGAAGCCTTTTTTATTTGGTACGGCGCTGATTATCCGTTGCTGCGTAACTGCGGATAGCGTCGGAAAATATAAACACACCACAGCAATGCCACCAGACCAATCATCCCGCCGACGTTCCCCACTTCCGCCATGCTCAGATGGAGACTGACCTGATTACCCAGCAGCGCGCCCGCGCCAATACCAATATTGTAGATGCCGGACATCAGGGACATCGCGACATCCGTGGCATCCGGTGCCAGCGAGAGCACCCGCACCTGCATACCCAGCCCGATCATCATCATCGCCACTCCCCAGACAACGCACAGCGTGGAGATAGCGGCAGGGCGAACGGCGGCAAAAATCAGCAGGCCCATGCAAAGGGTGATCAGCGCAATGGCGGCAATCAGCAGGGCGGAAGGAAATTTGTTACCCAGCGTACTGAAGAGCAGGCTGCCGACAATGCCCGCTGAACCAAACAGCAGCAGCAGCAGGGTTGTGAAATTGCCGCTGGAGTGGGCGACGGTCTGCATAAATGGCTCGATATAGCTGTAGGCGGTGTAATGCGCGGTCACCACCAGCGTCACCAGCAGGTACATGCTGACCAGCGCCGGACGGCGAAACAGCATCGGCACACTGCTCAGCGAGCCGGTATGCTCACTCGGCAGGCGCGGCAGAATACGTACCAGCATGATCATCAGCACCAGCGCCGACAGACCAATCGCGCCGAAAGTGGTGCGCCAGCCAAGATACTGACCCACCACGCGGCCAATCGGCACGCCCAGCACCATCGCCAGCGCGGTACCGGTCGCCAGCATACTCAGCGCCTGGGTTTTCTTACCCGCCGGGGCAACACGAATCGCCAGCGAGGCGGTGATCGACCAGAACACCGCATGAGACAGAGCGATGCCGACGCGCGACACCATCAGCGACCGGAAATCCCAGGCGACGGTTGAAAGCACGTGGCTGACGATAAATATCAGGAACAGCACGCCCAGCAGCAGCCGTCGCTCAATATTGCGGGTCAGCAGCATCAGCGGCAGTGAAAGCAGCGCGACGACCCAGGCGTAGATGGTCAGCATGATCCCGACATCAGCCGTCTGCATTGAAAAGTCAGCAGCGATATCAGATAACAGGCCAACCGGCACGAACTCGGTGGTATTGAAGACAAATGCGGCGATGGCCAGCAATACCACGCGTAGCCAGGCAGTTTTACGTGAAACAGTTGTTGGTTGCATGAGGAGTCAAGTCAGTCAGTACAGCGAAATCGGATGTGGCAGAAACATCCAGCGAAAGTGACCTGCGTCACAAATTACTGACCATTGTAGTGAATAAAGCGGGAAGCGAAACCTTATAAATGCCTTTTATTGCTGATTTTTTATTATCGCCCTGTGACAGGGCGATAGCCTGAGGTTATCGAGGGCGAAGCGGTGCAGACATCATTCAGAGCAGGGGTTTGCCCTCAGGCAGAATGTCATTGAACAGCACAGCGGAAAGCGTTTTACCTCCGTGCTGTCCAGTCGATTAACGCGATGGTGGAGTATGTTTCAGGGCCACGCTGAGCTGACTGGCCTGCGGGTCGCTGTGATTAAGCGGACAGCAGTTTTCGCAGCCGATGGCGCCCGCATAATATTTTTTTGCCTGCAGAATAGCGGCGTTCACATGATAAAAACTGCCCAGAAACAGTCGGTTATTCATGTCGGGAAGATGGGGGCAGCCCGCGGCATGAACAACATGATTATCGTTATATCCCGATTGTTTATTAACGTAATAGTAGAGAGCCACAGGCGTTCCTTGTTGCCGTGTTAAAAGGCAAAGCAGATGAATTATTACAATAAAAAGGATTATAGCGGGAAAAGCACGTTTTGTTTGTTATGGATCTGAAGGGAATGTTCAGCGTGACAAGCAGCCAGACCCGCCGGAGAGGTCGGGGCCTGGCATGAGAAAAATCAGTCAGAGTCTTTTACTATGCAGACGCCAGGCAACCAGCAGCGCCAGGATTAACAGGACGCTGATAAACAGCGTGATTCCACTCCAGCCGAAATTATGCCAGAACAGACCGCCCAGCGTGCCCGCCACGCTGGAACCCACATAGTAGCTGAACAGATAGAGCGACGAAGCCTGCCCACGCGCCCGGCGTGCACGGGGACCAATCCAGCCGCTGGCGACCGCATGGGCGGCAAAAAAGCCGGCGGTGAACAGCATCATTCCGGGCAGAATCAGCCAGAGCGAGTCGAAGGCAGTGACCAGCAGACCCAGCAGCATGATGGCTGTCGCGCCCAGCATCACCGGCCCGCGTCCCAGGCGGCTGGTCAGCGCACCGGCTTTAGGTGAACTCCAGGAGCCGGTGAGATAGACCACCGACAACAGACCCACCACGGCCTGGCTGAGATGCCAGGGCGCATCCAGTAAACGGTAGCCGATATAGTTAAACAGGGTGACAAAGGCACCCATCAGCAGAAAACCTTCGGCAAACAGCCAGGGCAGGCCCGGATCGCGCCAGTGCAGCCGGAAGTTAATCAGCAGATTGCGCGGGCGCAGCGTAATAGGGCGGAAATGACGCGATGCAGGCAGGATTTTCCAGAACATCAGTGCTGAAGCCAGCGAAAAACAGCCAATCACCGCCACGGCGATGCGCCAGGATAAGAGGTCGGTCAGGACACCGCTTAACAGACGCCCGCTCATCCCGCCAATGGAGTTACCGCTGATATATAACCCCATCGAAAAGGCGACGACCCGCGCATCCATCTCCTCGCTCAGATAGGTCATACCGACCGCCGCAACACCGCTGAGCGACAGTCCCATCAGCGCCCGCATAATCAGAATGCCGTGCCAGCTGGTCATGGTGGCGGAGATCAGCGTGCAAATGGCCGCCAGCATCAGAGCGGTCACCATCACCGATTTTCGCCCGATGGCATCTGAGAGCGGCCCGGTCACCAGCAGGCCCAGCGCCATCAGGCCGGTAGAGATTGAGAGCGACAGACTGCTGGTCGCCGGAGAAACACCAAACTGCTGTGACAGCACCGGCAGAATAGGCTGCACACAGTAGAGCAGGGCAAAGGTCGCCAGCCCGGCAGAGAAAAGCGCCAGCGTGACGCGCATAAAAGCGGGTGTTCCCCGCCGGATATAACCTGCTGCGGCAACGGACGCCTGCGGTTCAGTCACCGCTTTCTCATCCACTGTTGCCTGTATTGAGCGACTCACACATCTTCCTCTTAGTCAGAAAACCTGTCGTCAGCTTAGGAAAGCGGCATTATGCTGTCTAATATATTAATAATCTCAAATAAGACGTTTAAAATATGAATATCGAACTGCGTCATTTGCGCTACTTCATTGCGGTGGCGGAAGAGTTCCATTTCGGGCGGGCGGCCCGGCGTCTGAATATTTCCCAGCCGCCGCTCAGTCAGCAGATTATTCAGCTGGAAGCGGAGACCGGCGCAAGGCTGTTCAATCGCACCAACCGCAGCGTGCAGCTTACCGCTGCCGGACAGCAACTGCTGAGTGATGCCCGCACGATAATCCTGCAGGTTGAGCAGGCCGCCGATCGTGCTGCCCGGCTGCATCGTGGTGAAGAGGGAGAGCTGCGTATCGGCTTTACCTCGTCGGCACCCTTTACCGCTGTCGTTTCTGATGCGCTCTTCCGGTTCCGACAGCGCTGGCCACAGGTGCATATTCAGATGCAGGAGATTAATACCCGCCAGCAGCTGGCCCCGTTACATGACGGACGGCTCGACCTCGGCGTGATGCGCAACACGCCGCTGCCCGCCGACCTGCGTCATCAGCTGCTGCTGAGCGAGCCGCTCTATGCCGTGGTCCACAAGGCGCATCCGCTGGCTGAGGCTGAAAAGATCTCTGTGACGGCGCTGGCGGCTGAACCCTTTGTCTTTTTCGATCCTCAGGGCGGAACCGCGCTCTATAGCGACATTCTGGCACTGCTGCACCGCTACCACATCAAGCCTTACATTACTCAGGAAGTCGGTGAAGCGATGACCATCCTGGGGCTGGTGGCAACCGGTTTAGGCGTTTCCATTCTGCCCGCCTCTTTTCGCCGGGCGCGGCTGGCCGATCTGGTCTGGCTGCCGTTAACGGAAGAGGATGCGATTTCAGAACTCTGGCTGGTCTGGTCAGCCGGACGCGAAATAAATGCACAGATGGAGAATATGATGACGTTGCTGCGGGAAAACCGGGTCTGAAGCGAGCGCGACACAGCATCAATCTGTGCGATAAATCACATTTCTAATCAAATATTTGACGCTGTCGCCTGATCTGCCTCACCATGGCGCATGTTTATTTAGAAGCGCGAAAATAACCGGGAGCAGGGTTGTGAATCCGGACAGTCAACCTGGCCACATTGACCAGATCAAGCAGACCAATGCAGGTGTCGTATATCGATTAATTGACCGTTACGGTCCCATTTCGCGTATCGAACTTTCCCGCCGTGCTCAGCTTGCTCCGGCCAGCATAACCAAAATTGTGCGTGAGATGCTGGATGCGCATCTGGTGCAGGAGACCGAGTTTCAGGATCCCGGCAGCCGTGGCCGTCCGGCGATTGGCCTGATACTGGATACCGACGCCTGGCACTATCTGGCGATTCGTCTGCATCGCGGTGCCATGACCTTTACGCTGCGCGATCTCAGCAGCCGTGAGCTGGCAGAAGAGCGTCTCCCGCTGCCCGATGAATCTGCTCAGCCCTTACTGACCTCGTTGATTGAACAGGTCGATGCTTTCTTTATTCGCCATCAGAAGAAGCTGGAACGTCTCACGGCCATCGCCATTACGCTGCCGGGGTTGATCAACGCTGCGTCAGGCGTGGTGCATCGGCTGCCGGGTTATCAGGTACGCGATATGCCGCTGGGCGATGCGCTGGCGGCGCGAACCGGCTTGCCGGTGTTTGTACAGCATGACATTTCAGCCTGGACGCTGGCGGAGTCGCTGTTTGGTGCTTCGCGCGGTGCCCAGGATGTGATTCAGATTGTGATTGATGAAACTGTGGGAGCTGGCGTCATCAGTGGCGGTCAGCTGCTGCATAAGAGCGGTCGGGCGCTGGTCGAGATTGGCCATACTCAGATTGACCCTTATGGCCAGCAGTGTTACTGCGGGAATCATGGTTGTCTGGAGACGGTAGCCAGCACTGGCAGTTTACTGGCGCTGGCGGCGCAGCGACTGCCTGCCCAGCCTGACAGCCTGCTCAATAACCAGCCGCTGACGCTTCAGTCACTGTGTGCGGCCGCGCAGTCGGGCGATCGTCTGGCGCGTGACACCATTGCCAGCGTCGGGCATCACGTTGGGCGGATCCTGGCAATGATGGTTAATATCTTCAATCCACAACATATTCTTATCGGTTCTCCTCTCAATGCCGCCGCTGATGTGCTGTTTCCCGCGGTAAGCAACACTATTCTGCAGCAGTCACTGCCTGCCTACAGCGCCGGCATTCAGCTGGCACCCACTGAATTCAGCGAGCCTGGAACGCTGGGCGGTGCCGCGTTGATCAAAGACGCACTCTACAACGGGCACCTGTTAGTGAAACTGTTGCAAGGTTAAGCAGACCTGAACTTGCGCTAACGCAATCCATTCTCATCCTTCATTCCTTAAAATGCCGTTTCGCAGCAAGGTTAATCACCGATTAACCGCAACGGTTCGAGAGGAGAAGTTGTGTGAATAGATTATTTGTTACCGGCACCGACACCGCAGTGGGCAAAACGGTGGTGTCCCGCGCGCTGTTACAAAGTTTTATCCAGACCGGACAAAAGGCTGTGGGCTACAAGCCCGTCGCGCGCTGTGCCATTAGAACCGCTGATGGCCTGCGTAACAAAGATGCACAGGTTCTGCAAAGTTCGTCATCTATCGACTTACCCTATCTGGCGATCAATCCGCTGGCTTTCCAGGAAGAGGAGATCTGCACACATCCGGGGCAGATTATCGATTACGGATTGCTGACCCGGGGATTAACCAGCCTGACGCAGCAGGCCGATCGCGTGGTTATTGAGGGCACAGGCGGCTGGCGCAGCCTGATGAATGACGGACGTCCACTCTCCTGCTGGGTCGTTGAGCAGCAGCTTCCAGTGGTGCTGGTGGTCGGCATCCAGTCGGGTTGTATCAGTCATGCTCTGCTGACGGCAGAGGCGATAGCGCGGGATGGACTGCCACTGGTGGGCTGGGTTGCGAATCGCATCAATCCGGGACTGGCACAATACAGCGACATTATTGAAGTGCTGCAGGAAAAAATTGCTGCGCCACTGCTGGGCGAACTGCCTTATCTGCCACGCGCTGAACAGCGCGATCTCACGTCCTGGGTCGATATTTCACTGCTGGAAAAGGATGCTTTGCACGCTGTGAGTGCAAAGATCGCCTGATTATGAAACAAAACAAATCAACTGAGTCCGGGGTGAGCCTAAAGTTTCAGGCTCATCCCGGGCTGTCTGCAACTATTTCTGTTTAAATTTGAAAGACCTGGATCGACTGTCGCGAAACCCTGACGTCATGGCGCAGAAAATGCATTAACTCCGCTTATCACACAGAGCCGGAGCACCACCATGTCGCATTCGCACGAGAAAGGTTTGTTATATGGGCTTGAAGCCCGCATTGGCCCCGTCCCGGCGTTCTTCGCCGCGCTGCAACATCTGCTGGCCAGCGTGGTGGGCATTATCACACCACCGCTGATTATTGGCTCGGTTCTGGGATTGCAGGCCTATATTCCTTATCTGATTAGCATGTCGCTGTTCGTCTCCGGTTTAGGCACGTTTATGCAGGCCCGACGTTTTTATGGCGTTGGCGCGGGCATGATCTGTCTGCAGGGAACCAGTTTTGCATTTCTGGGGGTGATTCTCTCCGGTGGCCTGATGGTAAAAGGGCGTGGCGGCTCGCCGGAAGAGATTATGGCGATGCTGTTTGGCTGCAATCTGGTCGCGGCGCTGATCCCGGTTCTGATTAGTCGCTGCGTCGGCACGCTGCGCAAAGTGCTGACGCCGGTGGTGACCGGTACGGTCATTACCCTGATAGGCATCAGCCTGATTAAAGTCAGCATTACAGACTGGGCGGGTGGTCACAACGCCACAGATTTTGGCTCACCGGGGAATCTGGCGCTGGGCGCACTGACGCTGCTGGTGATCGTGGCGCTGAACCGCTCACGTAACCGCTGGGCGCGACTGGTGGCGGTGGTGGCTGGCATTGCGGTGGGATGTATTGCAGCAGCCTTAACTGGTCATCTGCAACTCAGGGCCGCGCCGGAGAGCAGCTGGCTGGTGCTGCCTGCTTTCTTCCGGTTTGGTTTCGCCTTTGACTGGACCATTTTTCTGCCGATTGCGCTGGTGTCTGTGATTGCGGTGATTGAAGCGGTCGGGGATCTCACCGCTAACTGCCTGATTTCACAACAGCCGATTACCGGCAAACCTTTTCAGCAGCGGTTGCAGGGCGGCATTGTTGCCGATGGCCTGAGCTGCGTGCTGGCCGCGGTCTTTTCTGCCTTTCCTAACACCACGTTTGCGCAGAACAATGGCGTGATCCAGATGACCGGCGTTGCCAGTCGTTATGTCGGTATGCTGCTGGGGATTATGCTGGCGCTGCTGGGGCTCTTTCCCTATGTCGGGTCGCTGTTGCAGCAGATCCCGCCGCCCGTGCTGGGCGGGGCGACAGTGGTGATGTTTGGCAGTGTAGTCGCTGCCGGTATCCGGGTGATGACGCAGACACCGCTGGGCCGCCGCGAGATGCTGATTGTCGCGATCTCATTTGGGATTGGACTGGGTGTGGAAGCCGTGCCGGAGGTACTGAAGCAGTTCCCGCCGCTGATTAACAATTTATTTGGTCACGCGGTGACGACCGGCGGCATTCTGGCGATTGTGCTCAATCTGGTGCTGCCAGATGAGGCACCTGCGGTGGACGAGGTTGAAGCGGAAACGCTGACTGGAAGTTAAAAGCAGATAATCAGGAAGTTTAGAAACACAGAAGGATCAATGTATTTCTTACAGACAACACAGAAATTAAAGCGATGGAAGCATACGCGTGTAGCAAAGCATCGCGGGCCAGGGATGGTCCGCGCTGAGCCCGCCAGGGATGGCGGGTTTTGCGTCTTTGCGGAGGGCGTATGCTCCCTGAGCCATTACCTGAAACACCAGAAAGAATGGTCCGATGCAGCCAGTAAACTGATTCGCTTTAAGAGCGAGCCTGCTCAGGGAACAGGGTCAGATCGGAAAGTCGCAAAAGCCGCCATCCCTGGCACGCTCGGCCCGCGCGATTACGCACCTCATCCATGAGGTGCGCCCGTAACCGGGCCAACGCTTCGCGTTGTTCAAAAACGCTCCCGGCGTTTTTGTCCATGCCGCGGGACGCTTTTCTCTTATGACCCAGTTCCCTGCGCATTAAGCTTTTGTATTGCTGTCAGTTTCACCCAGATTAGGGTTTCTCTGCGATTAAAAGGGCCATGGCGGCCCTTTCGTCTGACTGGACTATGGATTCAGACGACGACGGGTTCGACCCGAGCTGAGGTAATCCGCGATATAATCCTGCGAAATCTCCCCGCTGTAGCGACCCTCTTCATCGACAATCGGCATCCAGACCGTGTTGTGCTCGTAGAGTTTCGACAACACCACTCGCAGGTTCTCTTCGGCTTTACCCGTGACCTTAAAGGTGTGCAGCTTCTCTTCACAACGGCCGCTGACGTTACGTGCTTCACGACGCTTCACGAAGCCCAGCGGTTTGCCATCCTCATCGACCACGGTAATCGACCGCATATCGTTCTCATCCATAGTGCCAAAGGCTTCTTCCAGCGGCGTCGAGCGGCGCACAGTAATGGTCGGCTGCTGATCGGTTACGTCGCCCGCCTGCACCAGTAACAGGCGCTTAAGGGTGCGGTCCTGACCGACAAACGAGCCGACAAACTCATTGGCCGGGGTAGCCAGCAACTCATCCGGGCTGGCGCACTGCACGATTTTACCCTGACCAAATACCGCGATGCGATCGCCGAGCTTCAGCGCCTCATCAATGTCGTGGCTCACCAGCATTACGGTTTTCTTAAGCTGACGCTGCATATCGAGAAACTCGTTCTGAATCACTTCACGGTTAATTGGGTCGACAGCACCGAACGGCTCATCCATCAGCAATACCGGTGGATCCGCAGCCAGCGCACGAATCACGCCGATACGCTGCTGCTGACCGCCGGACATCTCACGCGGATAGCGGTGCAGGAACTTTTTAGGGTCCAGCGCAACCATGCTCATTAATTCTGTAGCGCGCTCATGACACTGCTTCTTATTCCAGCCCAGCATGCGCGGCACGACGGTAATGTTCTCCTCGATGGTCATGTTGGGAAACAGACCAATCTGCTGGATCACATAGCCAATGTTGCGGCGCAGGGTGGTTGTGTCCTGCGTACTGGTGTCTTCGCCATTAATCAGGATCCGGCCACTGGTGGCCGGAATAAGGCGGTTAATCATCTTCAGCGTGGTGGTTTTACCGCAGCCCGATGGACCCAGCAGCACGCACATCTCACCGGCTGGCACATGCAGGCTGACGTTATCGACGGCTTTATTGGTGGTGCCGTTTTTCTGAGTAAAGGTTTTCGTCAGGTTTTCCAGCGTAATCATTATCGAATCCCCTTTGGAGTCAGCGCCTGCTGCAAACGGTGCAGCAGCCAGTCAAGAAAAATAGCCAGCAGACAAATCATCAATGCGCCAGCAATTAGCATACGAATATCACTGCCGCTGATACCATCCAGCAGCAGCTGGCCCAGACCGCCCGCGCCAATCACGGCGGCAATCGCCATCACGCCAACGTTCATCACCACGGCGGTTCGGATGCCGCCGAAAATCACCGGCAGCGCCATCGGGATTTCAACCCAGCGCAGACGCTGCCAGAAGGTCATGCCGATGCCGCGACCGGCCTCACGCAAACCGTCCGGCAGATTCTCCAGCGCGGTATGCGTGTTGCGGACAATCGGCAGCAGCGAGTAGAGAAACACGGCGGTAATCGCTGGCAGCGCGCCGATGCCCTGACCGATCAGCGAAAACAGCGGGATCATCAGACCAAACAGCGCAATAGTCGGAATGGTCAGTACTACGGTGGCAATACCGAGAATCGGTGTAGCCAGCCATCTGACGCGCACGATCAGAATGCCCAGCGGCACGCCAATCACAATGGCCAGACCGACCGCAACCAGCACCAGCCAGCTGTGCTGCCAGCTCAGGGTGAGCAGAGTGCTCCAGTTATCCATGATGTAGTGAAGGGTATCCACAGTGCCTCCTTACAGCATGTTTTTGGATTGAAGGAAATCACGTGCCACTTTTTCCGGTGACTCATGGTCGATATCGACCCGCTTGTTCAGCTCGGTAATCGCCTCATTGGTGATCTGTGCAGAGAGCTGATTAAGGGCACTATCCAGCCCTGGATGGCTCGCCAGCACATCCTGACGTACGACCGGCGTCACGTTATAGCTTGGGAAGAAGTGTTTATCATCCTCCAGCACTTTCAGATTAAAGCCTTTAACCCGGCCATCGGTGGTGTAGATCAGACCGGCATCCACGAATTCGTCACGAATAGCGTTATAAACCAGACCCGGGTCCATCTGACGGATCTGCGGGCGATCCAGCGCCAGGTTGTAAGTCTTCTGTAGCGGTTTCAGGCCGTCTGAACGCCCCGCGAACTCCAGGTCCAGCCCCAGCCGCCAGTTGTGGTCCGGGTCAGACTGACGAACCTGTTCCACTTTCGCGACCAGTTGTGACATCGTATTGATGCCCTCTTTTTTGGCCCGCTCCTGAGTCATGGCAAAGGCGTAGGTGTTGTTCATCGGCGCCGGGTTCAGCCAGACCAGTCCCAGTTTTCCGTCCAGCTGTTTCACCGTCTCATACGCCTGCTGTGAAGACATCGGCTGGCTGATGTGGTTAAAGATAATCAGTGACGTACCGGTATACTCCCAGACCATATCAATCTGTTTATTCAGCAGCGCGTTACGGCCAATGGTGGTGGCGATATTGCGTTTAGGGACCACCTCAAAACCTTTCTTTTGCAGCCAGAGTACCGTCATGGCTGACAGGATATGCTGCTCGGTAAAACTCTTGGTTGCCATTACCAGCGGGGCAGCCGCCTGTGCCGTCTGGCTGAGCAGCAGCGTCGCGGTCAGCGCGACAGCGCTTTTCTTAATCCACTTCGTTAGCATTGCAAAGCTCCTTGTGGTCAGGCCGCAGCGTGCGGACTCAGAAAGCGGCCCAGCGCGGCCAGCATCATATCCAGAACCAGTGCCACCAACGCAGTCGCAACGGCACCCAGAATCAGGGTCGGGAAGTCATTCAGATAGATACCCGGGAAGATCAGCTCGCCAAAACTGCTGGCACCAATCAGGAAGGCCAGTGGCGCGGTGCCAACGTTGATAGCGGTGGCGATACGCACGCCAGAGAGGATCACCGGCATCGCGTTGGGCAGCTCAACCTGACGCAGACGTTGCCATTTGGTCATGCCGATGCCGTTGGCGGCCTCAATCAGCGACGGAGGAACCGCGCTCAGACCCGAGAAGGTATTGCGGACGATGGGCAGCAGCGACGCCAGAAACAGCGCAATCAGCGCCGGACGGTCGCCAATGCCGATAATAACCATCGCCAGTGCCAGCACCGCGAGCGGTGGCAGGGTGTTACCGACATTGAAAATCTGCATCACATACTCGGCCCAGCGACGCGCAAACGGGCGACTAAGCAGGATGCCGCTGGGAATACCGACCAGCAGGGCGAACAGCATTGACCAGAAAACTAAGAAAAGATGTTGTTGCCCGAGATAAAGCAGATCGACTTTACGTGCGACCAGCTGATCCCAGCCTAAGCCCCAGATCAGCACCGCGATCACCGCGACCACTGCAAGCAGTGCCAGACCGGCGCGTCGGGCCAGTGAAGCATTTTGCATAGGAGAATCTCCCTGATAACGATCTCAATTGTTATAACAACCATAAACAGCCCGACAGGTACGGCAAAAACTGCCGCCGCGCCCAATACCGAAACTGCGATAAAATGTAGATAAAATGACTGTTTATCCACTCTTTTTCAGTGAATACCGAATAAGATGGTGTAATGCTATAGCAGGCCTTTTTTGTACAAGCCAGCTTTTAAGCCCGAAATCAGGCAGATAGAAACAGGTTAAAAGCGTGATAAAGCCGCGTAGCCGCTGGGCTAATGCGACAATAAAAAAAATTCATCGACTTTATGTTACACCGTCACAGATGGCGCAGAAAATGCGCACGCGTGGGAAACTGCACTGGCTGTTTTTCAGCTAGCCTTGCAGATTAAAAAAGGAACCCTATGACTGACAGCGCACAACTCCGGACCGGACATCGCCACTGGATCTTACTCGCCTGCATGCTGGCGATGTTTATGGCGGCCATTGAAGTCACGATTGTGGCCACCGCGATGCCGACAATCATTGCAGACCTTGGCGGCTTTTCGCAGTTTGGCTGGGTCTTCTCCATCTATCTGCTGACGCAGGCGGTCAGCGTGCCGCTCTATGGGCGGCTGGCGGATATGGTGGGGCGCAAAACGATGTTTTTTGTCGGCACCTCGATTTTCCTGGTGGGATCGATGCTTTGTGGCTTTGCCCATACCATGACCTGGCTGATTCTTTTCCGGGCCTTTCAGGGCCTTGGCGCGGGTGCCATCATGCCACTCAGCTCCACCATCGTGGCCGACATCTACTCGCCGCGTGAACGCGCCAGCGTGCAGGGCTGGCTCTCCAGTGTCTGGGGTGTGGCGGCGATCGTGGGGCCGCTGACCGGCGCCTGGCTGGTGCAGCACTTTAGCTGGTCGGTGATTTTCTGGGTCAATCTGCCGATTGGCCTGATCAGTATGCTGATGCTGGCGCGCTGGTTACCGGCGCATCAGAAAGAGGAGTTATCGCAGCCGCTGAACCTGGCGGGCAGTAGCTGGCTGATGCTTTGCGTGACGGCCCTGTTGATTGCACTGTTGCAGGCGGAACAGCTGGGCCTCTGGCTGGTGCCGTTCCTGCTTTTCTCTCTGTTCGCGGGCTGGCAGCTCAAGCGTCACGAGCAGCGTGCTGCGGCACCGTTGTTTCCGCTGGTGATCTGGCGCAGCCGGCTAATTGTGGCAGGCAATGCGGGTAACCTGATTATCGGGGCGGCGATGATGGGCATCAGCGCGTTTCTGCCCACCTGGATTCAGGGGATCAGCGGCGGCTCACCGTTACAGGCGGGCAGTGTGCTGGCAATGATGTCGATTGGCTGGCCGCTGGCCAGCACGCTGAGTGGCAGATTGATGCTGCACACCTCCTACCGCTTTACTGCCCAGCTCGGCGCGCTGCTGCTGGTCGCCGGCAGCGCCCTGTTGCTGTTCCTGCAGCCCGCCAGCTCCCTCTATCAGGCGGGCTTCACGGCGTTTTTGATCGGCACCGGCATGGGGATGACCAGCACCACCTTCCTGGTCTCTGTGCAGAACCAGGCGGATTACCAGATCCGGGGCATCTGTACCGCCTCTATTATGTTCAGCCGGATGATGGGTTCGGCGGTAGGGACGGCGATTATGGGGGCGGTGCTGAATCTTAATCTGCAGTGGCGTCTGCCACAGGTGCAGGATCCGGTGCAGCAGATTATGTCCGAGCCCAGCCGCCAGCAGTTACAGCCGGAAAACCTGCAGCAGATGGTCGCAGCGATAGCCGCATCCCTGCATTGGGTATTCGTGGTAGCCCTGGTGATTGCTCTGTTTGCGGTGGGAGTGGCATGGATGATGCCGCGTCAGCGGCCGGAACAGGCGGAATAACGGGCAGGGCGACAGGATATCGCCCTGGTTTGGTGCTCACTACTGTGCTGGCGCGTCCTGAGAACTGCCGGCACTGGCTGGGACGCTGGCTTCATCGTCACGGCCTGTACGCTTGTAAACAATCTTTTGTGTGTCGTTTTCACAATGTCCAACGACCTGACCGCCCGCCTGATCGACCTGATCGTTGGCAACGATATCGAGACTAAAACCCGATTCAGGTACGCCGTTCTGAATAATCTTCTGGCTGATATCGGCTTTTACCGATTCGCAGGATGCCTGCGCCATCAGCGGCAGAGCAAATAACGCCGCGCTTAACAAAACCCTCTGTAGCTTCATCACGTCTTCCTTATGTTAGTCGTCCGTCATTACTATAGCTCAAATTTACGGCGCTACCGGGCGACCTGAACGGCGGTCCAGACAACGCAGGGTGTTAGGTTCCCAGTACGCGTTGAGATTGAGGCTCTGCTCGCACTTGTCGCGGGTATCAAAGGCGCGATCGGTTTTATCAAACTCTTTTTCGACGCGGGTGTTCACTTTGTTGCGCAGCATACGCGTGTCATTCCATTGCTCTTTGTCCTGACGCGCTGCTTCATTGCTCAGCGCAGAACTGCCATCTTCAATGATCAGACGATTAGTATTCGCAGTGGCAGTCAACGCCGTTGTGGAGAGCAGCACCATCAGCACGGCAGGGATCATTTTTTTCATCACAATTTCCTTTAGTTAACGCAAACATCGCCATCCGGGACGGCTGTTGCAGCGAGTACTCATAGTATATCATCGCCGTTTCTTTGCTCACCAGGGGTGAGTCGTTTGTTTACGTTCAGGAGAGGTAAGAGTGCTGATTAAGACCGCCTTGCTTTTTTTTATTACCGCGCTGGCGGAGATCACCGGCTGCTTTCTGCCGTGGCTATGGCTTAAAAAAGGGGGATCGGCGTGGCTGTTACTGCCCGCCGCGGCGAGTCTGGCGCTGTTTGTCTGGCTGCTGACGCTGCATCCTGCCGCCAGTGGACGGGTCTATGCCGCTTATGGCGGTGTCTATGTGCTGACCGCACTGCTCTGGTTACGGGTGGTGGATGGCGTGAAGTTAAGTGCGTGGGACTGGAGCGGTGCATTGATTGCCTTCAGCGGCATGCTGATCATCGTGCTGGGCTGGGGACGCGGCTAGCGCCAGCCGTGATGGCTGGCGCGGCAGAGGCTTAGGGCTTATGCACTTTCAGGCCCGCCAGCGTCTGGCTGACCGGCATCATTTCCAGGCTATTGATATTGACATGCTTAGGCAGTGTGGCGACCCACCAGACCGCTTCAGTCACATCTTCCGGCGTCAGAGCGGTAGCGCCCTCATAGACCTGACCGGCTTTGTCATCATCGCCTTTAAAGCGCACGTTGGAAAATTCGGTACCACCAACCAGACCCGGCTCAATGTCGGTCACACGCAGCGCGGTGCCGTGCAGATCGGTACGCAGGTTCAGGCTGAACTGACGCACAAAGGCTTTGGTCGCTCCGTAAACGTTGCCCCCGGCATACGGCCAGCTGCCGGCAATGGAACCGATATTGATGATATGACCCACATCCCGCTCCACCATCTGTGGCAGCAGGGCGCGGGTCATATAGACCAGCCCCTTAGTGTTGGTGTCGATCATATTTTCCCAGTCTTCGACGTTAGCCTTGTGCGCAGGCTCAATGCCCAGCGCCAGACCGGCGTTGTTAACCAGTACGTCAATATTGCGCCATTCTGCCGGTAACTGTGCCACCGCCTCTTCAATAACGGCACGGTTACGCACATCCAGCTGCACGGTATAGAGGCTGTCGCCCAGCTCATCCTTCAGCGCTTTCAGACGTTCCGCGCGGCGTCCGGTGGCGATCACTTTATGACCGTTCTCAATAAAGCGGCGGGTGATGCTTTCACCAAAACCAGCGGTCGCGCCGGTGACAAAAATAATCATCTCACTGTTCCTTATGCCATTTTCAGAGTCGATGGCTTCACCATAGCATTTCATTTCTGCTTCTGCGCGTGGAAAAGCAGACTGGCCTGTAAACGGATTTTAACGGGTATCCCACTGCGCCTTTTCAGAGCAGCCTGCACCGTAAAAGGGCGGATTGTCGGGTTGCAGGCCATACTCAGGTTAACCTGTCTGCGCGATATCGCATCGCAACCGTTTGCATCGGCTCCGCAAACGGTTGCGACGCTGCCGGAGGCCACTTTTGTTGCGCAACACCCTGTTATTTTTATTAATATACTGATATTTAAGGTTTTTATTGGATTCCAGATCTGGCACGCAGGTTGCAGGGTTTTTAATAGAGATTCCTCTGCAGATAATCAATCGCGCTTTCAGAAAGGACATACCATGCTATCAGCAACCGATACGGCGATACGCGCCAGCTTCTTTGACTTCACTGGCGTGGTGAATCATCCCGACGATTTGACCGGAAAGGCTCGCTATCTGGAGGATGGGGTGCTGCTGCTGCGTGACGGACACGTAATTGGGCTGGATAGCTGGGAGAACAGCGAGGCGAAGCTGGCAGGTCATCCCGTGACCGATATGCGTGGCAAGCTGATTGTGCCGGGCTTTGTCGATACCCATATTCACTATCCGCAGACGGAGATGATTGGTGCCTTTGGCGAACAGCTGCTGGAGTGGCTGAATCACTACACTTTCCCGGTTGAAGCGCAGTATCACTGCCCGGATCACGCGGCAAAGATGTCCGCCTTTTTCCTGCATCAGCTGCTCTCCAACGGCACCACCAGCGCGCTGGTGTTTGGCACCGTACATCCGCAATCCGTCGACGCGCTGTTCAGCGCCGCCGAAGCCCTGAACATGCGGCTGATTGCCGGCAAAGTGATGATGGATCGCAATGCGCCCGACAATCTCATCGAAACCCCGGAACAGAGCTACCAGCAGACGCGGGCGCTGATTGAGCGCTGGCACAAACGTGGACGGCTGAATTATGCGCTGACGCCGCGCTTTGCGCCGACCTCATCCCCGCAGCTGCTGGAAAAAGTGCAGCAGCTGCGTCAGGCGTTCCCGGATACCTGGCTGCACACCCATCTCAGCGAAAACCCGCAGGAGGTTGCCTGGGTGAAAGAACTGTTCCCGGAGCGCGAGGGTTATCTGGATGTTTATCATCATCACGAGCTGACCGGTCGCCGCAGCGTCTTTGCGCACTGCCTGCATCTGGAAGATAAAGAGTGGCAGTGTCTGCACGACACCGATTCTTCTATTGCCTTCTGTCCCACCTCAAATCTGTTCCTCGGCAGCGGCCTGTTTAACATCAAACGCAGCTGGCAGCAGGGCGTGATAGTCGGTATTGGCACCGATGTCGGCGCAGGCACCACTTTTAATATGCTGCAGACACTGGGCGAAGCCTACAAGGTGGGCCAGCTGCAGCACTACCGGCTCAGCGCCGCCGAAGCCTTTTATCACGCCACGCTGGGCGGGGCGCGTGCGCTGGATCTCGACCATGAAATCGGTAATTTCAGCGTCGGCAAAGAGGCGGACTTTGTGGTGCTCGATCCGGCAGTCTCTGCGCTGCAGCAACTCCGCATCGGCAACAGCAAAGATATCTGGGAAAAGCTGTTCGTATTAATGACGCTGGGCGACGACCGCAACATTGCCCAGACCTGGGTCGGCGGTCGTCCGGTCTGGCAGCGCGATGCACAGGAGCAAGCCGCATGATCCAGTTTCTGTTAAACAATCAGCTGGTCAGCGAAGACGCGCTCGACCCGAATCTCACCGTGCTTAACTATCTGCGCACCCGTCAGCATCGGCCTGGCACCAAAGAGGGCTGTGCCTCCGGCGACTGCGGTGCCTGTAGCGTCACGCTGGGCAAAGCTGTTGAGGGAGAGATGCAGTATGAAACGGTCAACAGCTGCCTGACGCTGGTCTCCGCCTTACAGGGCAAGCAGCTGATCACGGTTGAGGATCTGCGTCACGGTCGCGCACTGCATCCGGCGCAGCAGGCGATGGTTGACTGCCACGGTTCACAATGCGGGTTCTGTACGCCAGGCTTTGTGATGTCGCTGTTCAGCCTGCAAAAAAAAGCAGCGGGCTGGGATCGGCATCAGGCGGAAACCGCGCTGGCGGGCAACCTCTGCCGCTGCACCGGCTACCGGCCAATCATGGCAGCCGCAGAACAGCTCTGCTCGCAGCCGGTCAATGATCAGTTCGATCACAGTGCTGCCAGCACCGTACAGCGGCTCGAGGCGCTGGCCACCCCGGAAATGCAGGAAATAGGCGATAAGGGGCATCGCTGCTTTCTGCCCAAAACCCCGTCCCAGCTGGCGGCAATCTATCAGGCGCATCCCGACGCGAAGCTGATTGCCGGTGGCACCGATCTCAGCCTGCAGATCACCCAGCAGCATAAAAAAATTCCGCTGCTGATTGCGCTGGAGCAGGTTGCCGCGCTCAAAGTCTGCAGCGAATTTAATGACCACTACCTGTTGGGTGCGGGCGCCTCGCTGCAGCAGGTCAGCGAGTTTCTTGCCAGCCGCATTCCCGGCGTCAGCGAGATGCTGCAGCGTTTTGCTTCGCTGCAAATCCGCCTGCAGGGGACACTCGGCGGCAACATTGGTAACGCCTCTCCGATAGGCGACGCCTCGCCGGTGCTGCTGGCCCTCAATGCCAGCTTGCTGCTGCAATGCGGAGAGCAGCAGCGCAGCCTGCCGCTTGACCAGTTCTTTACCGGCTATCGCCAGACGCAGCTGGAAAAAGGGGAGTTTATCCGCGCCATTCGTATCGATAAAGTGACGGTGTCACCTGATTTTGTGGCATGGAAAGTCTCGAAGCGGCTGGATGATGATATCTCTGCCGTGTTCGCTGCCTTTAACCTGCAATTGGAACAGGGCATTGTCAGTTCCGCCCGTATCGCCTTTGGCGGCATGGCAGCCACACCGCAGCGCGCCCGGCACTGTGAAGCGGCACTGGTCGGTCAGCCGCTGAATGCCGTGACGGTGTCACGGGCAGCCGCCGCGCTGGCTGAAGATTTCCAGCCGCTTTCTGATTTTCGCGCCAGCAGTGACTACCGCCTTCAGGTGGCACGCAATCTGCTTCGCCGCTACTGGCATCGCCATAACGGCGAAATAACCTGTCTTGAGGTCTCCCGCTATGTCTCATAACCGTCCTGAACTCAACGAAGAGGTGATTAAGGCGCAGTATGCCGCGGATTTACAGAGCGGCGTGGGTCGCAATCACCGTCATGAGAGCGCGGAAAAACATGTCTCCGGCGAGGCGCGTTTTATCGACGACAAGCCGGAACTGCCGGGTCTGCTGCACCTCTGTCCGCGCCTGAGTGAACATGCACATGCGCGCATCCTGCACATAGATGTGCAGCCCTGTTATGCCGTGCCTGGCGTTGTCAGCGTCTTAACCTGGCAGGATGTGCCGGGCATTAATGATGTTGGCCCGCTCGAGCCGGGCGATCCGCTGCTGGCCCATAACAAGGTGGAGTATCTGGGGCAGATCGTGATCGCTGTGGCGGCGGAATCGCCGGACGCTGCACGTCTTGGCGCAGCCGCGGCGGTGATTGAGTATGAGGTGCTGGAACCGCTGCTGGATGTGGAGCAGGCGCTGGCGCAGGGCAGCTTTGTGCAGGAACCGCACATCCATCAGCGCGGTGACGTTGACGCGGCACTGGCGCGTGCGCCGCATCGGGTCAGCGGATCGTTTCATATCGGCGGGCAGGAGCATTTCTATCTGGAAACCCAGACGGCGATGGTCGTTCCTGGCGAAGATCAGCAGTTGCAGGTTTTCTCCTCGACTCAGAACCCCACTGAAGTGCAGAAGCTGGTGGCGGAAGTGATGGGCATCAGCCTGAATCAGGTAACAATAGATATGCGTCGGATGGGCGGTGGATTTGGTGGCAAAGAGACGCAGGCAGCCGGTGTCGCCTGTCTCTGTGCCATCGTGGCGCGTCAGACTGGCCGGGCGGCGAAGATGCGGCTCTCACGCCGCGACGATATGCGCGTCACCGGAAAACGCCATCCGTTCTTTGTGCGCTACGACGCGGGCGTGGAAGAGGACGGGCGTCTGTGCGGCATCAAAATCGATCTGGCCGGTAACTGCGGCTATTCGCTGGATCTGAGCGGATCCATCGTCGATCGTGCCATGTTCCACGCCGATAACGCCTATTATCTCGGCGATGCGCGGGTAACCGGCTACCGCTGCCGCACCAACACGGCCTCTAACACTGCCTATCGCGGTTTTGGCGGGCCGCAGGGCATGGTGGCGATTGAACAGATCATGGATCATATCGCCCGAGACCGTGGACTGGATCCGCTGGCGCTGCGCAAGCGCAACTATTACGGCAAGCAGGATCGCAACATCACCCATTACCACCAGCAGGTAGAGGACAACCTGCTGGATGAGATCACTGAACAGCTGGAGCTGAGCAGCGACTATCAGGCGCGCCGCGCGGAAATCACAGCGTTTAACGCCCGCAGTCCGCTGCTGAAACGCGGTCTGGCGCTGACGCCGGTGAAATTTGGCATCTCCTTTACCTCCAGCTTCCTCAATCAGGCGGGCGCGCTGATCCTGATCTACACCGATGGCACGGTGCAGCTTAACCACGGCGGCACCGAAATGGGTCAGGGCCTCAACACCAAGGTGATTCAGATTGTCGCCGAAGTGCTGCAGATTGAGACCGATAAAATCCAGATCACCCCCACCGACACCGGCAAAGTGCCCAACACCTCGCCGACGGCGGCCTCCAGCGGCGCTGATCTGAACGGTAAAGCGGCGCAGAATGCCGCGGAAATCCTGCGCGACCGCATGACCGCCATGCTCTGTAAGTTGCATCAGTGCGATGCGGCGGCGGTGAGCTTCCGTAACGGCGTGGTGCGCGCTGGCGAAAAGCATTACACCTTTGCCGAGGTAGCGAAGCTGGCCTGGCTCAATCAGGTGCCGCTCTCCGCCACCGGCTACTACCGCGTGCCGGGCATACATTATGACCGGCTGGCCGGGCGCGGCACGCCGTTCTATTACTACGCATTTGGGGCTGCCTGCTGCGAGGTGGTGATCGATACCTTAACCGGCGAATCCCGCCTGCTGCGTGCCGATATCCTGCATGACGTCGGGGCGTCGCTGAACCCGGCTATCGACATCGGCCAGGTTGAAGGGGGCTTTGTCCAGGGCGTAGGCTGGCTCACCTGCGAAGAGCTGGTGTGGAGTGACAAAGGACAACTGCTGACCGATGGTCCGGCGAGCTATAAAATTCCAGCCATCAGCGATGTCCCGGCTGATCTGCGGGTGACGCTGGTGGAGAACCGCAAAAATCCCAAAGACACGGTGTTCCACTCCAAGGCCGTGGGCGAACCGCCGTTTATGTTAGGAATAGCCGCCTGGTGCGCGCTGCAGGATGCGGTCGCCAGCGTTAACGATTACCGTCAGCACCCGGGGCTGGATGCGCCTGCTACGCCGGAGCGGATCTTCTGGGGCGTACAGCGCCTGACGGGAGCCATTGATGATCTATCATGACTGGATCGGCGTGCTGCATCAGCTGCGTGAAAAACGCCAGAGCTGCGTATTAATTACCGTGCTCAGTGAGCATGGTTCAGTGCCGCGTGACAGCGGCAGCAAAATGGTTGTCACGCAGCAGGAGAGCTTTCTCACGATCGGGGGCGGTCATCTGGAGTTTGCGTGCATCGCTCAGGCCAGAGCGATGCTGCAAAGTGAAGCCACTGCGCCACACACCGAGGATTACAGTCTCGGTGCGCGGCTCGGACAGTGCTGTGGCGGCAAAACCACGCTGCTGTTTGAGCCGCTGCTACAGGCGCAGCCGGAAATTTATCTGTTTGGCGCGGGCCACGTCGGGCAGGCCCTGGTGAATCTGTTGGCTACGTTACCCTGTCACATAAACTGGATCGACAGTCGTCCGGATCAGTTCAGCCACGTTCCGGCTGGCGTGGTCACACTGCAGCCGGACGACCCGCTCGACTGTGTGGCCCAGGCGCCTGAGGGCAGCTACTTCATCATTATGACCCATCATCATCCGCTCGACTTTGAACTGTGCGAAGCGGTGCTGAAACGCGGCGACTTTCGCTATGCCGGCGTCATCGGTTCAGCGACGAAAAATCAGCGTTTCCGCTACCGGCTGGCGGGCAAGGGTGTGGCCAGCGAGCCGCTGGCGCGCCTGCGCTGTCCGATTGGCCTGCCGGACGTTAAAGGCAAGCTGCCCGCCGAGATTGCGGTGGCCATTGCCGGTGAAATCATCAGCGTGTATCAGCAGCAAATCGCCTGAGTTGCGCTTTCGCGGCAACCTGTCAGGATAAGACTTTGCGATGCCCATCAGGAGCGAACCATGAACGCCCGTCAGAATCCCTTCTTTAGCGTCAGCACACTGCCTTACCAGGCGCCTCCCTTTGACCAGATTGAGGAGCAGGATTTCCTGCCCGCGCTGCAGGCGGGCATTGAAGAGAAGCGTCAGGACGTTGAGGCGATCGCCCTGAACAGCGAAGCGCCCACCTTTCTCAACACCTTTGAGGCGCTGGAGAAGAGCGGACAGCTCCTCAATCGGGTGAATCTGGTCTTCAGCGCCATGACCTCGGCCCATACCAGCCCTTATCTGCAGCAGGTAGATGAGGAGATTGCGCCGCAGCTTACTGCGCTTAATGACGACATCATGCTGAACCGTCCGCTGTTTTCACGGCTCGATGCGGTTTATCTGCAGCGCGCCAAACTGGATGCCGAATCAAAACGGCTGGTTGAGGTGATCTGGCAGCGCTTCCAGCTGGCGGGCGCCAATCTCCCGGAGGCACAGAAGCAGCAGCTTAAAGCCCTGAATCAGGAAGCGGCGCGCCTCAGTACCCGTTTCACCAATAAACTGCTGGCCGCCACCAAAGCGGGCGGACTGGTCGTTAATGATCTGCAACAGCTGGCGGGACTGTCACCGGCCGACCTGGCAGTGGCCCAGGCGGAAGCGCAGGCGCGCGGACTGGAAAAAAGCTGGCTGCTGGTGTTGCAGAACACCACGCAGCAACCGGCGCTGCAGAGCCTGGCCGATCGCGCAACCCGGGAAGCGCTGTATAAAGCGGGCGTGACGCGCACGGAAAAAGGCGATGAGAACGATACCCGTGAGCTGGTATTACGGCTGGCGCAGGTCAGGGCAGAGCAGGCCCGGCTGCTGGGTTTTACCAGCTATGCCGAGTGGAAGCTGCAGGATCAGATGGCGAAAACCCCCGATGCGGCGCTGGCCTTTATGCGCAACATCGTGCCCGCCGCGCGCGCCCGTGCGGAACGTGAAGCGGCGGCCATTCAGCATACCATCGATCAGCAGCAGGGCGATTTTACTCTGCAGGCATGGGACTGGCGTTTTTATGCCGAACAGGTACGGCGTGCCCGCTACGATCTCGATGAGAGCCAGATTAAACCTTACTTTGAGCTGAACTCGGTGCTCCGGAATGGGGTCTTCTGGGCGGCGACGCAGCTTTACGGCATCCGCTTTACACCGCGCCAGGATCTGCCGGTTTATCATCCCGACGTGCAGGTGTATGAGATTTTCGATGCCGACGACACGCCGCTGGCGCTGTTTTATACCGACTTCTTCAAGCGCGACAGTAAAGGCGGCGGTGCCTGGATGAGTAACTTCGTCAACCAGTCAACGCTGCTCGACAGAAAACCGGTGATCTACAACGTCTGTAACTACACCAAACCGCCCGCCGGAGAACCGGCGCTGCTGAGCTGGGACGACGTTATCACGATGTTTCATGAGTTCGGCCACACGCTGCACGGCCTGTTTGCCAGCCAGCGCTACCCGAGCCTGTCGGGCACGGAAACCCCGCGCGATTTCGTTGAGTTTCCTTCGCAGATCAATGAGCACTGGGCCAGCGAGCCCGCGGTGTTCCGCAACTACGCCCGGCACTATCAGACTCAGGCATTAATGCCTGCTGAGCTGCATGAAAAGATCGTCCGGGCCGCGACGTTCAACAAAGGCTATGAGATGAGCGAGCTGCTGGCTGCCGCGCTGCTGGACCTGCACTGGCACAGCCTTAACCGTGATGCCGCGCCGCAAAGCGTGGAAGGGTTTGAGCAGCAGGCGTTGCAGAGCGACAATATCGCGCTGACGGCGGTGCCACCGCGCTATCGGTCCAGCTATTTTCAGCACATCTGGGGCGGAGGCTATGCCGCAGGGTATTACGCCTATATCTGGACGCAGATGCTCGCCGACGATGGCTATCAGTGGTTTGCGGAGCATGGCGGACTGACGCGTGAGAACGGTGAAATCTTCCGGCAGAAGATTCTGTCACGTGGCAACAGCAGCGATCTCAAAGCGCTGTATGAAAGCTGGCGGGGCGCAGCGCCTCAGCTGGAGCCGATGCTGAAAAATCGCGGTCTGGCGGATTAATAATAAAAGGGCTGTCGCGGTGACAGCCCCTGTTTTCCTGGATTAGCCCAGCGGGCCGCCTTCAATGGTTTCGCACATTCCGGCCAGCACCCGCTCACCGGTTTCGTTTTTCAATGACTGATACCACTCCGCCGTAACTGCCGGGTCGCGCGCATGGGTCACATCACAGCGTTTACGCGCTTTCAGCACCAGATCTTTTACCCGCTCAACCCGTCGTGCCTGATAGCGCAGCAGGGCATCTTCGATGCCCAGCGAATGCGAAGCCAGCGTCGCGGCCAGCACCACGGCATCTTCCATCGCCGCACAGCCACCCTGACCAATATCGGGCGTGGTGCTGTGGGCGGCATCGCCAAGCAGCGCTACACGCCCTTTGACAAAGCGGCTGAACGGTTCGATGTCGTGGATCTCCACCCGGTTAGTGGTGTCAGGATGAATTCCCGCAATCAACTGCTGCACCGGCTCCGCCCAGCCCTGGAAGTAGCCAGTTAAGTCCGCTTTCACGGTGCTGCGATCCTGCGGCAGTCCCTTCGGCAGCGGTACATCAAAGAAGAAGTAGAACCGATTGCCGCTGACCGGCATCAGTGAAACTCGCTTGCCGTCACCGACAAAAGTGGTCCACTGATCGGCGGGTGCAATGCGTTCGTCTATGGTGACCAGACCGTTCCAGTTAACGTAACCGGCATAACGTCGTTCCAGCTTCTCTTCCAGCACATAGTCGCGGACGACGGAATGCGTGCCATCGGCGGCAATCAGAAAATCGCCGTGCGCCTGACTGTTATCAGAGAAGGTTGCGATAACGCCATTTTCAGTCTGGTCGACCTGGATCACGCGCTTGCCAAACTGCACCCGTTCACGTCCGAAGGTGTCAATCAGCATCGCCTGCAGTTCTGCCCGCGCTACCGGACAGGGATATTCGCCCACCTGCTGCACCAGTGGTGCCATGCTGAAGCGGGTCAGGGGTGTACCTGTTGCGCCATCGTGATAGGCCATATAGGCCATATTGCCGCCCAGCTCACGCAGCGCGGTTTTCATTCCCAGCGCATTCAGGCATTTAACGCCGTTGGGCCAGATGGATATGGCCGCGCCAACAGGCTTCATCTCCTGAACGGCTTCAAAGACCTCAACGTCGATTCCGGCTTTCTCCAGCGCAATCGCGCTGCTCATTCCGCCAATACCGCCACCAATTACGATTGCTTTCATAATGCTCTCCTTTCTGCATAGAGAGACTCCTGCAACTTTTGTACCAGCAACATAGTTAAGCTGAATATGATTATTAAAGTCAATAAAAACAATAAATTATAAGCGTTTCGGCGAAGTGAGGCGAGCATATCCTTTCTGACGTGATGCACTTAAATGTCGCAAATCAGGGCGCAATAAGGGTGCAAATGTGAGCGGGCTGCATCTTTTGTTTCATCGTTTGTTTTATTATTGCTGCCAGGTTTCTGGGGCACTCATCAGCCAGTTAGCCCCGGCTTTCTGTTATCCCGCGCGGTTAATTACTTTAAAAGTTATGAACTAAAAAGCCGCTTCGCTTTGATAGCATTGCTAACAAATAATTAAACATAGACATAACAACTGGCGTGAATATTGCCCGGAAAATTCTGGCTTTATTCAACAGGGGGTTAGGGTGACACAATTAAACACACCTGTTAATAAAAAACGTTCATTCATAATCAGACACAACTGTGACCGTTTTATCACCGGTCGCAATCATTAGTAAAACTGCGCAAGCCGCATCAGAAAAGGCTTTTAGGATATTGCTCAAACGTATCAGCCGCGATCGCGTGATATAGATCACTCTGGACATAAAGGACTCTGGAAGACGATCATGAAAATTGGAATTACGAATAACCAGTATCCGGAGCAACGTAATATCTTAGTTAATCCGGATAACGAATATATAAATCTGAAAAAGAGCAATCTGTTCTATTTTATTAATCCGTTACGCACCCGATTACTTAAAAAGAATAAAACCTTTGTCTTTCAGCCTGTGCCATTTTCCGGGGCATCGCGGGCTGACATCCTTCACCTGTTCAACGAAGTTGCGATTACTCAGCAGAAGTGGGTTGCCTCGTTTGAAACTGAACTGCCGCGCGTGCTGCCGGTGGCGGGTGTTGCCAAGCAGGACAATCCCGAGCTAAAGCGGCTTATTCCTTATCTGTTAAAAGATAACTGTCTGGGGCTGATTGCCATCTCAGACGCCACGCTGAACATCCAGATGAAACTGTTCAAACCGGATGTTGCGCAGCAAATCCGCCGTAAAACCCTGGTGCTGCATCCGCCGCAAAAGCTGTTCGTTCAGCAAAAAACGCCACGTCAGCCAGGTGTCCTGAAGCTGATTTTTGCCGGCAATGAGTTCTACCGTAAAGGCGGGGCGGAAGTGGTGCTGGCAATCAGTGAGCTGATTGAAGAGCACCGGCTGGATGAGTCGCAGCTGGACCTGCAGCTGATAGGCGATCTCACCAAACGTCGCAACGTTGCTCATCGTCAGTTCCAGGATGATGATGCTTTCTGTCGCGACATTGAGAACCGCATCAAGCGCTATCGCTGCATTACGCATCATTCACAGATGGAAAACAGTGCGCTGATGCAGCTGTTCCGTCAGAGCGATGCCGGACTGTTACCGACCTGGCAGGAGACTTACGGTTTCTCCGTGCTGGAGATGCAGGCTAACGGCTGTCCGGTCATCACCAGCAACGTGCGAGCGCTGCCGGAGATCAATCCTGCCAATGCGGGCTGGGTGATTGCGAGTCCGCTGAACGCCGATCGCGAATACAGCATCACCTCGGCTGAGCAAAAATCTCAGCTGCGCCGGTCGCTGGTGGACGGGCTGAAATCGACGCTGCTCGCCATCATTGAACGTCCTGAAATATTGCAGGAGAAAGGGGAAGCGGCCATTCTGCGCATCAAAGAGCAGCATGACACCCAGCGTTATATCGCCCGGCTCAACGATATCTATAGCCGTGGCGTGATGAATGTCACTCAACACCCTCCTGTTGTCTCAATTTGATGAGATTTCTCTGACGGCACGCGCCAGACTGGCCATACTTAGTGCTGCGTACCTCAGGAGAAATGTTATGAAAATTATCCTCACTCTGCTGCTGTCCGGATTACTGGGCAGCAGCGCCTTCGCTCAGCCTGCACCGCTTTTTCCGGCCCGCGCGCCGCTGGCACAGCTGACACCGGTTGCTGACCGCTGCGATCTCTCCACCTGTCAGACCAACTGCTACGTCGAGCAGTCCCATTGCAACACCCGGGATAGCGGTGCCTGTAGCTCAAAGGCTCAGATGTGCGTACAGGCCTGTTCCAGCCAGTGTAAATAATTCGATTCAGTGAAGAATATTTAGTTAATAATGAAAAAGTCCCTGTTTTACCTTGCTTTATTTTCTCTCTCTGCCAGCTGTGTTGCCGCCGATCTCTCCTCACAGCAGGTCACTTCTCTGGTTAAAGCCGCGATCGAACCGCTGATGGAGCAGCAGGCGATCCCCGGTATGTCGGTGGCGGTGCTTTACAAGGGCCGAGCGCAGTTTGTGAACCTCGGCGTGGCCGATCTTGAGTCACGCCGCCGGGTCACGGAAAACACGCTGTTTGAACTGGGGTCAGTGAGTAAAACCTTTACCGGCACTCTGGCCGGGATCATGATCCGCAACGGCGAAATCCGTCTGAACGATCCGGTGCAGAAGCGCTGGCCGCAGCTGACCGGTGAGCAGTGGCGTCCGGTGCGTATGCTGCATCTGGCGACCTATACCGCAGGCGGCCTGCCTTTACAGCTGCCTGATGAGGTCACCGATCAGGCTTCGCTGCTCCGCTTTTATCAGAACTGGCAGCCAACGGCAGCACCAGGTTTGCAGCGCCAGTACTCCAACGCCAGCATTGGTCTGTTTGGCTCGCTGATGGTGAAGGGCGATTATGAGCAGGCGATGGAACGACATGTGTTTCAGCCGCTGCGCCTGACGCGCACTTACATTACCGTGCCGCCGTCGATGATGCTCAACTATGCGTGGGGCTACAAAAATGGCCAGCCGGTGCGGGTCTCGCCCGGCATGCTCGATGCGGAAGCATACGGCATTAAATCCACCGCGCGTGACATGCTCACCTTTATGCAGGCGAACATCGATCCTAACCGTTTATCGGCGGGCAACGCGGTGCTACGGAATGCCATCCGTACTGCGCAGTCGCGCTACTTCAAAGTCGGCAGTCTCTATCAGGGGCTGGGCTGGGAGATGTACGACTGGCCCGTCGATGCTGAGACGCTGCTCAGTGACAACGATAATGCTGTTGCACTAAAGCCGCGTCCGGCGACGCAGGTTAATCCGGTCGGGCCGTCGCAGAGCGCCAGCTGGGTACATAAAACCGGTGCCACCAATGGATTTGGTGCCTATATCGCCTTTATTCCTGAGCAGAACAGCGGCATCGTGCTACTTGCCAACAAAAATTACCCCAATCCGCTTCGCATCAGGGTAGCGTGGCAGATTCTGCAGGCACTGCAGCAGGGTACACCTGAATAATGCACCTTACGCCTGCTCAGCCCGGAGCAGGCTGGCGCCCTCTGTTCATTTGCGCTAAAATAAAAATCAAATGAACAGGAGGGCTGATATGTCCATCGCCATCTACACACCCACTCAGCATCAGCATAACCGTTCGCTCCTGCACGCCCTGAATCTGCCGGAAACGCTGCCTGATGCACACCAGCGTATCGCAACAGGATTCAGCAGCGGCGTGCTGAAGCGCACCGCGTCATTGTCCACCTTTGACGAGGGCTGGCTCTGCCGTCTGGCGGGCATCGACCGCACCACATACAACCGCAAAGTTAAAGATCCGCAGCAGACCTTTTCGCCCGATCAGAGCGGACGGATCTATATGCTGATTCGCGTTCTTTCTGCCGCCAGCAAACTGTTTCGTGACGACAGAGAGCGGCTGGTACAGTGGCTGGAAACGCCCGCCAAAGCGCTGGGCGGTAAAAAACCGGCCGAGATGACCACCACGGTGGCCGGTGCAGAAGCGGTGATTAACCTGATTGGTCAGCTTGAGCATGGCGTGATCACCTGATGGCGGTGCCTTTCTTTCGCCTGGTAAAGCGTGAGTATGCGATGACCGCCTTTGATGGGTTCGGTGCCCGCACCTATTGCGGGCGCTGGAATTCTGTGGGAACGGTCTGTGTCTATATGGGATCGAGCCGGGCGCTCTGTGTGCTGGAGGCGCTGGTGCACCTCACCATTCAGGATCTGGCACACGACTACGCAATGCTGGCGATTAACGTACCGGAACCCCTGATCACCGAGCTTTCGCTGGCGGCGTTACCTGCTGACTGGCAGGCCGATCCTGCGCCATCGTCCACCCGACAAATTGGTGATGACTGGCTCGCCAGCCCGGACAACGGGCTGGTGTTGAAGGTGCCGAGCACGCTGACGGGTGAATGGAACGCACTGTTCAATCCCCGTCACCCGGCGGCGGCTGGCATCATCAGTAAAGTGGTGGTAGAACCTTTTTTCTTCGACCCGCGCTTTCGGCGACAGTAGGGCAGTGAGGCGCTGATATCCTCACCTCCACAGCTCACGCCTGTGATTCTGATAACGCCTGCGCCGCGCAAATCAGCGCCAGATGGCTCAGTCCCTGCGGCATATTGCCCCGCCAGCTCTGACTGCGGACGTCATACATCTCATTGAAGATATCGACGTTACCCTGGCCGTCCAGCGTCGTCAGAATCTCCTGCATCGCCTGTTCTGCCTGGTCTGTTTCGCCCATCTCTGCCCAGGCTTCCACCAGCCAGAAGGCGCAGGCAAGAAAAGTACTCTCTTCCTCTCTGACACCGCTGTAGCGATAAAGCATGGCGCTGCCGTCGCCCAGCGCCTGCTGAATCGCGCGGTAGGTCAAGAGCATCCGTTGTGGATTGACCGCATTGCCGTAGCTGTGAACCAGCGCCAGCGATGCGTCGAGACGATCGTCGCTGCCAGCATAGAAGAGATAAGCCTGTTTCTGTTCTGACCAGCAGTGCGACTCAATCCAGTCACGGATGCGATCACGTTCCCGCTGCCAGCGCCCCAGCCACGTCGGTTCGATATGCTGGCTTTCGGCAAGGGCAACCGCCCGGTCCAGCGCCATCCAGCAGGCCATCTTGGAGTGGGTGTAGTGTTGCAGTTCCGGCAGTTCCCAGATGCCGCAATCTTTCTGCCGCCAGTGATCGGCGCAGCAGTTTGCCAGCTCCCCCAGCATGCGCGAGGTGGTGATATCCAGCACGTGTCCCGCTTCAATAAAGTGCTGTGCGGTAACCAGCAAGTCGCCATACATGCTGAGCTGCAGCTGGTCGCGGGCATTGTTGCCAACCCGCACCGGCTGAGAGTTTTTATAGCCGCTCAGTGGCGGATAACGCTCGGCGGGCACCTCATCACCGTTCAGGGCATAGCAGGCGCGCAGCCTGACGCCGTGACGCATTATGGTCTGCGACAGCCAGGAAAAGGCCGCCTTACAATCTTCCAGCGCGCCAATATAGACGAATGCTTTAATAATCAGGCAGGCGTCGCGCACCCAGGCGTAGCGGTAATCATAATTTTTCTCGCCGCCGATCCCTTCCGGTAAAGAGGTCGTTGCGGCGGCGGCCAGCGCGCCGGTCGGCGAGTACCAGAGAAACTTCAGCGACAGGGCAGAGCGCTTTACCAGTGCCGGATAGCTGCCCGCGTAGCTCAGGCTCTCCACCCAGCTGCTCCAGCCGGTGTGACTGGTTTCAATCCGCTGATCGATAGCCTCCAGTGGCGGCACCGCCAGCGGCTCTTTTTCGGTTACCAGTAACGCGCAGAGCGATCGGGACCCGGCCGTCGTGCGCAGCGTGGCGCAGACCTGCTCATCGTCCAGCTCGGTTATCTGGATATCGTCGCTGGTGCGGAACATCGCCATGATCTCCGCGATGTGAAAGACCTTGCCTTTCTCATTGTCAGCCACCCAGGGCGAACGGGTTTCGGCGGCAGTGCCGAAGCGCAGGGTGATCGCTAATTCCACTTCACCGCTGACGCCCTCAATGCGGCGCGCCAGTTCACACCACGGCAAACGGCCCGCCAGCGTGCTGTTGATGGATTCAGTCAGCAGCACGCTGCCGCTGTCCGTTTCGAAACGGGTCTCCAGCACATTGCTGTTATCACGGTAACGGCGCGAGACCTGATAGGGCGCGCGCGGCACGATCTGAAAATAGCCACCGAGTCCGGCATCGAGCAGGCGATCAAACAGCGGTTTCGCATCGAGATTAGGCGCGCACCACCAGTCAACAGCCCCATCCGGCGCGATCAGCGCCACCGAACGGCCCTCACCAATGGCGGCATAATCACCCAGCCCCGCAAAGCCATCTTCTCTGACCGGTGAATGAAAGATCGGGTTTTCCATGGTCTGCTTCCTTATTTCACGGTAACGGGAATTCTTCTATGGGCAAATGCGGGACAAAAAAATGGCCGCGCTATGCGGCCATCAGAGACAATTTACAGCGTGCCGGTGCCGCCATCAGAGCACCAGACCTGACCGGAAGAGTAACTGCTCTCGGTTGAGGCCAGGGTAACGTAGAGCGGGGCGATCTCAACCGGCTGACCGGGACGGCCCATCGGTGAATCTGCACCAAACTGTTTCACTTTTTCCATCGGCTGACCGCCGCTCGACTGCAGCGGCGTCCAGTATGGGCCAGGTGCTACGGCGTTGACGCGGATACCGTCGCCACCCAGCTGCTTCGCCAGCGATTTAGTGAAGGCAACAATAGAGGCCTTGGTCTGCGCATAGTCGAGCAGAATATCGCTGGGTTTAAAGGCCTGTACTGACGAGGTATTAATAATCGATGCACCGCGTGGCAGATATTCCAGCGCTGCTTTGGTGATCCAGAACATCGCATAAACGTTGGTTTTAAACGTCGCGTCAAAATCTTCCGTACTCAGGGTACGAATGGACTCATTAAATTGCTGACGACCAGCGTTATTAACCAGAATATCCAGACCGCCTAATTTATCCGCAGCGTCTTTCACCAGCTGCTGACAGAATTCTTCAGAACGAATGTCGCCGGGAATAGCGAAAACTTTACGGCCTTCCGCTTCGATTAATTTAATCACTTCATCAGCATCGGGCTGTTCTTCGGGCAGATAGTTAATCACCACGTCTGCGCCTTCACGGGCATAAGCGATAGCCACTGCGCGGCCAATACCGGAGTCACCGCCCGTAATCAGCGCCTTGCGGCCGGTCAGTCGGCCAGTGCCGCGGTAGCTGGTTTCTCCGTGGTCGGGAACCGGGATCATCTTGCTGGCCAGGCCTGGTGCCTGTTGTGGCTGCTCCTCAAACGGAGGCTTAGGAAAGTGATCCAGATCGAGCGTCTTGTTAGTTGGTGTAGCCATTGTATGCTCCTTGAACAGAGTTATCTGAGACATTAAGCCTGGCACAAATGTGATATTTGTCACATCTGACTGCTGATTCATTGAGCAGGTAAAACCAGAAGAACTTAATAATGCAGATAAAGCGTAGTCAGGAAATCGGTATTGTGTGCTGCACTGTCCGATTATTTTTCAGAGGAGGCAGGGAATAATTAAAGCGAAGCGTAAAAACGGCTGGGGATTATTTCAGCAGGTGAAATGTTCCGGCTGAAAATAAAAAAGGGCGGTTAACCACCGCGTACCGAACCGCGCCAGACCACATCGACCGCATATATTCTGTGCTCCTGCTGCTGTTCATTTTTGGGTGTTAATGTTTCCGGTTGCGCTTCCGTCTCCACCAGCCAGGCAATAGCATCGCGGGCAAACTGCTCCACCGGCTGCGCAAAGGTGGTGAGGTTATAGGAGGACCAGCCCGACTGCGGAATGTTGTCATGTCCCATGATGCAGAGATCCTCCGGAATGCGCAGCGCAAAGCGGTGACGCGCCTCATCCATAAAGCCGCAGGCGAGCAGGTCGGTAGCACAGTAAACCGCATCCGGGCGAATGTTACGCGTCAGCAGACGCTGGGCCAGAATCTGGCCGCTTTCATAGGAGGTGGTGCCGAAGCGTTCTACCTGAACCGTAACGCCCGCGTTCTGCGCTGCCACCAGAAAATCGGCTTCGCGCTTCAGCAGGCTCGGCGTGCCCGCCAGCGAATTGACAAAGGCGATGCGATTGCAGCCCGCCCGGACAAAAGCGTTAACCGCCATTTCCGCTGCCGGACGGGAGTCGAGGTTGATATTGAGCGTGCCGGGCAGGGATTCGTCGCGGTTAATCAGCACCAGATGCTGACCATGTTTGTAGCAGAGCCGGGTAATGCCGCTGTCCGGCATGCCGGAGAGAATGATAGAGGCGTCGGCACGGAAATTAATCGCCTGTTGCAGCGCGTCCGAAACCCGCGCATCCGAGCGGTCGGTGTTGATCAGCATCGCCACTTTTCCCGCTTCCTGCAGATACTGGGTCATCCAGCGCACCAGGCTGGCACGGTAGGGCGTGTCCACCTCGGAGGCGATTAAGCAGACAATGCCGCTGCGGTTGCGTACGAGGCCGCGAGCCAGATGATTGACGTGATAACCCAGCTCTTCAGCCGCTTTCATCACCCGCTGACGAGTGGACTCTGACACGCTGGCCCCTTCTGTAAAGGTGCGTGAGACCGCTGACCGGGAGACGCCCGCCCGGTCAGCGACATCCTGCGCACTCACTACCGCTTTAAGCTGCTGCATCTTTTTTCCTCGCCCCTGTGTTACCTGCACTGAGTCTGCCTGAATTTGCAAGGCTGTGCAAAGGATGCCTGTACACCGGATGTTTCAAATTTGTGACAGGGCCTGACAATTGTACAACAACTCAATTGACAGTGCAGCCGGGTCACCGTACTACTTTGCTCATACCTTTGCACGCATGTGCAAAAGCTGGCGCACCTGCGTCATCCAGCCCAGGAGAACATCATGCGTTATCCCTCTCTGCTCGCTGCTGTCATCGTCTGCCCTGTGGTGCCGTTTGCTGCCCCGGCGGCGGGCCTTAATATGATCTGCTCTGCTGATGTAGTGGTGTGCGAACAGATGACCACGCTGTTCAGCCAGAGTCATCCCGACATCAAACTCAGCATGGTGCGGCTCTCTGCCGGTGAAGCTTATGCCCGTATCCGCAGTGAAGCGCGCAATCCCCGTACCGATATCTGGTGGGCGGGCACCGGTGACCCCCATATGCAGGCCGGCGAAGAGGGCTTAACCCAGGCCTACAAGTCACCCCTGCTCGATCAGCAGCAGCCCTGGTCACAGAAAGTAGCGGAGATCTCCGGCTATCGCACCGTTGGCGTCTATGCCGGTGCGCTGGGCTGGGGCTACAACACGAAACTGCTGGCGGAGAAAAAGCTGAAGGTCCCGGCCTGCTGGGCGGATTTACTCGACCCGGGCTTTAAAGGCGAGATTCAGATCGCCAATCCTAACTCCTCCGGCACGGCCTATAACACCCTGGCGACGCTGGTGCAGATCATGGGTGAAGACAAGGCCTTTGACTACCTGAAGAAGCTCAACGCCAACATCTCGCAATACACCAAGTCCGGCTCAGCACCGGTCAAGGCCGCCGCGCGCGGTGAAACCACCGTCGGCATTGTCTTTATGCATGATGCCGTGGCGATGGAGGTGGATGGCTTCCCGATTAAGCCCGTCGCGCCCTGCGAAGGCATCGGCTATGAGATTGGTTCGATGTCGATCATTAAAGGGGCGCGCAATCTGGCCAATGCTAAAAGCTGGTATGACTGGGCGCTCAGCGCGGAGGCGCAGTCGCACATGAAAGAGGCGAAGTCGTTCCAGCTGCCTTCCAACCGCAAGGCAGAGATCTCTGAATACGCCCCGCGCTTCGAGAACATCAAACTGATCGACTACGACTTCAAAACTTATGGCGACTCGGCAAAACGCAAGGCGCTGCTGGGCCGCTGGGATAAAGAGATTGGTGCCAGCGCGCAATAACGGGGGTACCAGCCCGGCCGCCTGAGCCGGGTTGGTGCCAGACCGCGGTGGCGTAAGCCTGATGTCCGCTTCCTGATGGAGGTGATTTATGAATGCGCATAATTGTCGCTTAACCGGTGCGCTGCTGGCAGGTGCCGTCGCGCTGACGCTGCTGCCCTGGTATAGCCTGGAGCAGGGCTTCTTTACGGGTGACTGGCTGTTCAGCTTCTGGGGAGATGAGAACAACGCACCAGCGCTGGGACAGCTCGCGCTGCACAGCTGGCTGGGCATCGCCGTGGCGCTATGGCTGCTCTCGGCGGCCAGTGTCTTTCTGCCGCCAGGCCGCACACGCAGCACGCTGCTGCTGCTATTCAGCGTCTGCGGGATTCTTTTTCTGGTGCTGGAAGGGCATGCCATCGGGTTTAGTGGCTGGAACTGGCTGTGGCTGGAAAATCTCTTTGGTCCGCTGACACAGGGGCAACCGGCGATGGGCGCGGGCGCACTGCTGCTGCTGACCGTCTTTCTGCTGATCTTCGCTTTTGCCCTGGCAGAGCGCGGCGTGCTGAAAGGCGATGCCTTTGTGGTGGCGTCGATTGTGCTGCTGGTGGCGCTGGTGACGACCTTTGTACTCTATCCGGTGCTGAGCCTGTTTGTCGCCTCAGTGCAGGATAGTGACGGCAGCTTTAAACCGGATGGACTGATTGCCAATATGCAGGACCCCGCCATCTGGAGCCTCGCCTGTTTTACCGGCGACACCTGCGGCACAGCCTGGCGCACGCTGGGACTGGCGCTGATGACCGCCAGTGGTTCCACGCTGCTGGGACTGGCGTTTGCGCTGGCGGCCACGCTCACGGCGCTGCCATTTAAAAAAGCGCTGCGAATGCTGACCATTCTGCCAATTATCACGCCGCCGTTTGTTATCGGTCTGGCGCTGATCCTGCTGTTTGGCCGCTCCGGCGTGGTGACAGCATCGCTGGCGACGCTGTTCGGCATCGAGCCGGGTCGCTGGCTCTATGGACTGACCGGCATCTGGATTGCCCAGGTGCTGTCGTTTACTCCCATTGCGTTTCTGGTGCTGATTGGCGTGGTTGAGGGGGTCAGTCCGTCACTGGAAGAGGCGTCGCAGACTCTGCGCGCCAGCCGCTGGCGCACCTTCTCCCGCATCTCGCTGCCGCTGATGGCGCCAGGTCTGGCCAACGCGTTCTTAATCAGCTTTATCGAAAGCATGGCCGATTTCGGTAACCCGATGGTGCTGGGCGGCAGTCACGGCGTGCTCTCGACGGAGATCTTCTTCTCCGTGGTCGGCGCACAGAACGACCCGAGCCGCGCGGCGGTGCTGGCGATGATCCTGCTGGGCTTTACCCTGACAGCGTTTCTGGTGCAGCGCGTCTGGCTCTCCGGCAAAAGCTTCGCCACCGTGACCGGCAAGGGCGACGGCGGCCGTCATGTGATGCTGCCGCGTCCGGTACGCTACAGCGTTTATGGCATGGTGATCCCGTGGGGACTCTTCACCCTGGTGATCTACGGCATGATCATGACTGGCGGCTTTGTGCAGTCGTGGGGTCTGAATAACAACCTGACGCTGGATCACTACATCCGCGCCTTCAGCATCAGCGTGAATCAGGGGCAGCTGGTGTGGAGTGGCGTCGCCTGGAACTCGTTCTGGACCACGCTGGAAATCGCCCTGATTGCCGCACCGCTCACTGCCATTGTAGGGCTGCTGACCGCCTGGCTTATCGTGCGGCAGAAGTTTGCCGGCCGTCAGACCTTTGAATTCATGCTGATGCTCAGCTTTGCCATTCCCGGCACGGTGATAGGTGTGAGCTATGTGATGGCCTATAACCTGCCGCCGCTGGAGATCACCGGCACCGCGATGATCCTGATCGCCTGTTTTGTCTTCCGTAATATGCCGGTCGGCGTGCGGGGTGGAATTGCAGCGATGAGCCAGCTGGATAAAAGCCTGGATGAAGCGTCACTGACGCTGGGCGCCAACAGTTTCCGGACGCTGCGCAAAGTGGTGCTGCCGCTGCTCAAACCGGCGATCAGCGCCGCGCTGGTCTACGCCTTTGTGCGGGCGATTACCTCGATCAGTGCAGTGATTTTCCTGGTCAGCGCGCAGTACAACATGGCGACCTCGTACATTGTCGGGCTGGTGGAGAACGGAGAGTATGGCGTCGCGATTGCCTACTCCTCGGTACTGATCGTGGTGATGCTGCTGATCATTGGCCTGTTCCAGCTGCTGGTGGGCGAACGTCGCCTGCGCCGTGCAGCCCAACCGGCGGTGATCGTTGCCGCACCCTCTGTATCCACGCTGACTCAGGAGAGAGCCGTATGACGACCATTAACGCCGGATCGGTGGTGTTTGAACATGTCGCGAAGCGTTTTGCCGGTTTTACCGCGGTGCCGGATCTGTCGCTTACCGTAGAGCCGGGCACGCTGGTCACGCTGCTCGGGCCATCCGGCTGCGGCAAGACCACCACGCTGCGGCTGCTGGCCGGGCTGGAGCATCCCACCTCGGGGCGGATTCTGATTGGCGGCAAAGAGGTGACCCATCTGCCCGCCAACGAGCGCGACGTGGCGATGGTGTTTCAGTCCTACGCGCTGTTTCCGCATATGAACGCCCTCGACAACATTCTGTATGGACTGCTCTCCGGGGGTATGAATAAACGCGAGGCGCAGGACAGGGCGCGCGAAGGGCTGAAGCTGGTGGGGCTGGAGAGTCAGGGCCAGCGCCTGCCGTCTGAACTGTCTGGTGGACAGCAGCAACGTATTGCAGTGGCGCGTGCGCTGGTGCTGGAACCGCAGGTGCTGCTGCTCGATGAGCCGCTGTCGAACCTTGATGAGCGTCTGCGCCGTCGGGTGCGCACCGACATTCGCGATCTGCAGCAGCGGCTCGGGTTCACTGCCGTCTACGTGACCCATGACCAGGAGGAGGCGCTGGCGGTCTCCGATAAGATTATTGTCATGAAAGAGGGGGATATTGCTCAGCAGGGTGCGCCGGAGACGCTTTACCATTCGCCCAATTCAGTCTTCATCGCGGACTTTATGGGGGAAGCGAACATTCTGCCCTGTGAAGTGGAACAGGCCGATGCGGATGACGCGCTGGTCCGTCTGGGAAATCAGCGCTTCCGGGTGCGGGGTATCGGTGCAAAAACCGGCAGTGCCCAGCTGGCGGTGCGACCGCAGTTTATTACGCTGTCCGGCGACGGTCAGGGCGCGTTGCAGGGTGAAGTGATCCACAGCACCTGGCTGGGCGATCATATCGAATATGAAGTCGCTACCGAGCTGGGCGCGCTGTTCATTATCGATCCACAAATGGAACAGCGTCTGCCGCTCGCCGCCACGGTTGGCGTCAACTTTAAGCCGCAGGGCTTAGCCCTGATTGCCCGTTAATCTGATTAACCCGAGGAGTTCGCATGGAATCGCAGGAAAGAGTGGCGCGACTGGCGTTAGCGGAAGCTGTGGCCCGCGAAGGTGGCGCGACCGCGCTATCTTACTTCAACCGCCGCGACACGCTGGTAGTAGAGACTAAGTACGATTTGCAGGATGTGGTGTCGATTGCCGACCGTGAAGTCGAGCAGCTGATCGCCAGCCGCATACGGGATGCGTTTCCTGATGATGGCTTTCTTGGCGAGGAGACGGGACTGCAGACGGGAACCTCTGATTATACCTGGGTGGTCGATCCCATCGATGGCACCAGCCCGTTTCTCAATGGAATGCCGAGCTGGTGTGTGTCGGTTGCGGTGCTGCGTGACGATATACCTGTCATCGGGGTGATTTTTGCGCCCACCTATGAGGAGTGCTATGTGGCGGCACTGGGGCAGGGCGCGACGCTGAACGGGCGTCGTCTGCAGGTCGATCCTGCGCGCACGCTGCAAAACCACGTCACCGGTTTTGGTGCTAACAGCCATGTCAGTCCGCAGCAGGTGGGCGAGATTGTAGCGGCGCTGCTGTCGGCGGGCGGTAACTTCATCCGCATTGGCTCCGGCGCGCTGATGCTGGCCTGGGTGGCGGCTGGTCGTATCGTGGGTTACTACGAACCCTATATGCACGCCTGGGATTGCCTGGCGGGTTACTGCCTGGTGAAAGAGGCGGGTGGCTGGTACCACCCGTTTAACATCGAAGGTGATCGCATCACTAAAGGGGCGCAGGTGCTTGCTGCGGCACCCGGCGCCGAAGCGGACCTCCGGCGTATTGCTGGTTTGTAGCTCAGTGACCCTGTCACGCTGGCTGCATCAGGGTCAGCGTGATTCCGCAGGTCGTAGCGTTTTCGTCAGATAGTGGCGCTGCATTCCGTCCTGCGGAAAATCGGGCAGGGACATCTGCTGCTGATAACCCTGTTTCTGATAAAACGGCAGCGCCTGAAAACTGAAGGTATCCACCAGCGCAAACAGACAGCCCAGTTTAACTGCTTCCTGTTCCGCCGCTTCCAACAGCGCACGACCCAGACCACTGCCACGCAGCGTTTCATCCACCCAGAGATAATCAATGCAGAGCCAGTTTCCTTTGCGCGAGGCGATCAATCCACCCCGTAATATACCTTCTGCATCCCGGTGAGAAACCGACAGCGGGCCCCAGTTCTCCCGACTGATAAATTGCCGGTTGTAAGCCCCTAATCCTGCCAGTAACTCTTCCCGGTCGTCGTCGTTTTGCTGATGGGTAAGGGTAAATGTGCTCATCCTGTTCCTCTGCTAACCATGTATTGTCTTTATCCCTTGCAAGGGATAATTTCTGCATTATCCTCTGCAGGGTATAATTTGTATATTATCCTCTGTGGGGTATATAATGTACTTTATACCCTGCCGGGGATAACCCCTCTGCGCTATGCTTAAAGCCTGTGATCCTGAAGGAGTCACCCATGATATACAGCCCGCTACAGCTGGCAAACCGGCTAAAGCTTATCCGCCAGCGCAACGGCTGGACCCAGAGTGAACTGGCAAAAAAGGTGGGCCTGAAACAGGCCACCATCTCTCACTTTGAAAATGCGCCTGACAGTACCTCGCTGGCCACGCTGTTTAAGCTTTTACAGGCGCTGGAAGTGAGTCTGGACATAGTGGAAAAAGAGAAGGCCAGTGCGCCTCAGTTGCATGATGAGGATGAATGGTAATGCAAAGGCTGATTGCGTGGATGAACGGTGAGCGGGTAGGCGTGCTTACCCGGCAGCGAAACGGCGCTCATGAGTTTCAGTATGATACCGGCTGGCTGAGTAACCCGCTCTCCAGGCCGCTGTCACTCTCACTGCCGTTGCAGGTTAAGGCGATTACCTCACACGCCGTAATTAACTTTTTCGACAACCTGCTGCCGGATAGCCCGTTGATTCGTGACAGGATCGTGGCGCGTTACCAGATTAAATCCCGTCAGCCGTTTGACCTGTTGCAGGAAGTGGGACGTGACAGCGTCGGGGCGACCATGCTGTTGCCGCCCGATATGCCGCTGCCCGCACTGCAGGCTCGCTATGAGGTGCTGAATGAAGCCCGGCTCGAGAGCGTGCTGTCAGCCTATCAGTCCGATATTCCGCTGGGGATGCTGCGTGAAGAGACCGACTTTCGCATTTCGGTGGCGGGTGCACAGGAGAAAACGGCGCTGCTGCTGACCGAAGAGGGCTGGAGCATTCCTGCCGGCGCTACGCCCACCTCACACATTATCAAGCTGCCAATCGGTGAGATTAAACAGCCAGCCGCGACGCTGGATATGCGTGAAAGCGTAGAGAATGAGTATCTCTGTCTGGCGCTGGCACGTGCACTGGGTATTGATGTACCGCAGGCGACGATTATCCGGGCCGGTAAGATGCGCGCTCTGGCCGTTGAGCGCTTTGACCGCCGCTGGTCGCGCGACCGAACCCGGCTGATTCGTCTGCCACAGGAGGATTTCTGTCAGGCGCTGGGGCTGCCATCCTCGACTAAATATGAGTCGGATGGCGGGCCGGGCATCGCAGAAATAATGCAGATACTGATGGGATCGAGCAATGCCATCGAGGATCGCTATCGCTTTATGATGTTCCAGGTGTTTCAGTGGCTGACGGGCGCAACCGACGGTCACGCTAAAAACTTCTCGCTGTTTATCGAGCGCGGCGGCAGTTATCGACTGACACCTTTTTATGATGTGATCTCTGCTTATCCGGTGCTGGGCGGTACCGGCCTGAACAGGCGTGCACTCAAACTGGCGATGGGGCTGCGTGCCACTAAGGGGAAGAAGACAGAAATCGACAAAATCTTTCCGCGCCATTTTATCGCCACGGCGAAGCAGGTGAATTTTGATCGTGACAGCCTGCAGCAGATCTTTGACTTCTTCGTCCGTGAGTTTCCAAAGGCGGTAGTCTCAGTGCGCGAGGCATTACCGGCCGATTTCCCGCAGCACATCGCGGATGCAATCTTCAGCCATTCACTGATTATGCTGGAGCGGTTACGGCATAACGATTGATGGCGGATATGAGCTGGCACTATCCTGAAAAGCCCTTTCACCACTCTCTGGCAAACCGCCTGTCAGCTATGCTTATCTGACAGGCTTATCAAGGGAGTAAGGGTATGAAGTGTCCGGGATGTGAAGGAGAGGCGTTTGTTTACGCCACGCGTGACGTCAGTCTTAATACGGGTAATCCCGATGATGTCGTGCCGGATGTGAAGGGTGATCACTGCATTCGCTGCGGCGCGGTGATTATGAACGCCGGAACGTCGGAATTGTACCCCGAAAAGGCGGAAGCGCTGGAGAATGCAGGCGTGCCTGTTAAATGATACAAAGAGCCCGCTTAGTGCGGGCTTTCGTTTTTATTCACCACTTGAGAAACTCTTCAAAACGGGCCTGGTTATCCACTAACCATGCAGGCAAATATTCCTGCGTTACTGGCCGGATCACCATTTTCCGGGGTCGGTTCCAGATATCAATATTCTGCTCAACGCAGTGCCGAATATGATCGGGATTGTTAAACTCAGGGAGATTATTTTCTGTGTGAGAAATGGTCTCCATCTTCTCACTGATACGGGCGTCGGTCATTACCCATGAGAAGTGCCAGCCAGCGTTTTCAACTGTTCTGGTACGCATCTTCAGCAGCTTCCAGCGCCACCAGCTGTCTCTGATTGGCGTACCCTTGCGTTTAACGTTGCGTAACAGCTCTGGCTGGCCTCTGAAAAAATGCTTCAGATTCTTCATAGTGGTCATCTTTGGCAGGCGGCAGAGACGGGCAGAGCCATCGTCATTAAGAACCTGAACGTTAAACTTATAATTATAGAAGTTATGGTACAGCGTCGTGCAGAGGTGGCGCGGGCTGAACTGTTTCAGGGCTTCAGGGCGGGGGATTTCATCTACATCCGATACCATGATGATATCGTCGTCCTCAGCGAAGTCGAGGCCGCGCATAATGGCGTTGCGCGCTATCGTCTCATTTTCCCACGGATCGGATTCACCGGCTTTCACCATAGAGCTGCCAGACACGAAATTATGCTGATGGATCGTCGGTACTGAGTCATTAACGACGTAAATAATTTTCTCGCGAAATGCCGCAAACTTTTCGATATTAAAACTGAGTCTTTCTCGACGCTTACCAGTAAAGGTATAGAGGGATTCAACAATGACGAACTTATCAACATGTTCATAAAGCGTATTGAGTCGAAGCTCAAGAAGCATGTCTTCATCGTAGTAAAGGAAACAATCGTAAATCATTGGCTAACGAACCTTCCTGGTATAATTTTAAAATTATTTGAAACAATTATACCGCATGTTAAGCGTAAATTTACTTTTTCCTTACGTTATCTGTACTTTTTGATGCGGTTAATCTGCAACACGTACTCCACACATCAGGCCTTTGGGGAAGTTTCATACAGGTAGCAATTAGGTCATGCTTAAATATTAAACATAGTGCATGCTCACAAATTGAAGATATAAAAAAGCCTGCACAAGGCAGGAAAAATCGTTACAAGGCAATGTCCATCTTTTGATAACACGCAACGAGTAAGTTGTGTGATGGTGGCACCGTACAGGAGAAACATTAGGTTTACTCTGGGAACGGAAATCACAATCACATCAATCTGGCTGCTGGAGTGCGTTATGGATGCCAATCGCTATGCCCTGAAAATAATCCCTTTACCGCCCACTTTTCCCGATGCCGCCAGTCCGGTAATGTCTGATGACACACTGCATCGCCGTCTGGCTGCCATTATTCAGCGGATGCAGCAGCAGCAGATTACGCAGCTGATTATCTATGCCGACAAAGAGCACGGCAGTAACTTTGAGTACCTGGCGGGATTTATTCCGCGTTTTGAGGAGGCGCTGCTGGTGGTGAATCAGCAGGGCGGGCTTACTTACATCATGGGGAATGAGAACCTCAAGCTGGTGCCTTTCGCCCGCAATCCGGGACGCTGTCTGCATGCGCCGGTGTTTTCGTTGCCCAATCAGCCAATGCATGGGGATCAGCCGCTGGATCAGCTGTTGACAGAGGCAGGCATTAAGGCAGGTGAACGCACTGGCCTGGTGGGCTGGAAGCTGTTTACCGGCAGTCAGCATGAGTTATTTGATCTGCCGCAGTTCGTTTATACCGCAGCGGCTCAGGCGGCGGGGGGCGATGTCCATCTGGTTAACGCCACCGGATTGTTTATCTCGCCAGATCACGGTGCGCGTTGCGTTAACTGCGCCGATGAAGTCGCCTTTTATGAGGCAGGAGCCAATCTTGCGTCAACCGCGATGCTGGCTGCGCTGGAGAGCGTTGCGCCTGGCGTCACAGAGAAGGCGTTGGGCGCACGGCTGAATGCAGAAGGACAGCCAAACAGCGTCATCACGATCGCCGCGACGGGCGATCGTTTCGCTCAGGCCCGGCTCTATCCGTCAGACAAACAGATTTCAACTGGCGACAAACTTTCACTGACGGTCGGCTATAAAGGCGGCCTGACCAGCCGCTCTGCGTATGTCGTCAGTGAGGCTTCTGAGTTACAGTGTAACGTTTCTGACTGGTTAACCCGGCTGGCGATCCCCTATTATCATGCGGTCGTCAGCTGGCTGGAGCAGTTGCGAATCGGGATCACCGGCCGCGAACTCTATACGCTTATCGAAACGGTATTGCCCAAAGCGCAATATGGCTGGCATCTCAATCCGGGGCATCTGGTCGCTGACGAAGAGTGGCTGAACTCGCCCATCTATCCCGATTCAGCGGTGACCCTGAAGAGCGGAATGCTGTTGCAGATTGATATCATCCCATCGGTACCGGGTTATGGCGGCTGCAGTATCGAAGATACGGTCGGACTGGCAGACGCGGCATTGCGTGACGAGCTGGCGAGCCGTTTTCCGGAAGTCTGGCAGCGTATGACCCGCCGCAGAGACTATCTGACCGACGTACTGAAAATCCGGTTGCCGGAGGAGGTGATTTTGCTCTCGAACACGGTAGGGTATCTGCGCCCTTTCTTGCTGGATAAGCAGCGTGCGCTGGTGCGGCAGTAAGGTATTGATTCGCTCTGGACAATGCTGTCTGGCCTGATAAGTTAATCAAATCGTAAATCTGCCTATTCTCAGGAGTATTGATGCTGGATATTGTGCATTTTCCGCTGTTCGTCGCGTCGGTCGTGCTGCTTTGTGTTACGCCTGGCCCTGATCTCGCCTATATCATCGGTCAGAGTATGGTCAGGGGACGACGCGCCGGGATCCTTTCGGCGACCGGCGTGGCATTGGGCAGTTGTACGCATGCTATTGCCAGTGCACTGGGATTAACAGCACTCATTGCGGCTTCACCGCTGCTGTTCACGGTCATTAAATATATCGGCGCGGCCTACCTTATCTATCTTGGCGCTAAAATGATGCTATCAACCTTTGGCGTCAGTAAAGAGCGCCCGCTTGACGTTCAGAGCAATATGGCTGAGGTCGAAACCCGACGGTTGATGCTGCGCGGTTTCATTACTTCAATAACCAATCCCAAAGTATTGTTGTTTTTCATCGCGTTCTTCCCTCAGTTTGTGGTGATTGAGGGCGACCATCATGCGATCTCATTTCTGGTGCTGGGAATGGTCTATGCGCTGATTGGCGTCATGATTGATGTGTTGTTTGCTATTCTGGCCGGCGGTGCTGCAGGTGCTGTGGCAAAAAATCAAACGCTGCGAAAAATGCTGGATCGCGTCGTGGGTGCCACCTTTATCGGGTTGGGAATTCGCCTTGCATTGACACGGCGCTAAGGCAGTTGCGTGCTTAACAGAATCGCACACTCATCTCTTATTACCGGCCGCCTCAGGCCGGTAATAATTTGTAAAATTTAACTGAGAGTAAAACGCAGGCGCTTCTGTCAGGATACGCGCCTAAGAAAGTTCCTGGTTGCTCTCATTCGATGAAATGGTTTACCAAAAACGCGGTTTTGTTTGCCTGCAAAACCTCTCTTGCCGCGTTTATCGCACTCTCTGTGGCGCTGTTACTTAACTTCGAAAAACCGGCCTGGGCGCTGACCACCGTGTTTGTCACCTCACAACTCTATGCCGCCTCGACCGTCTCGAAATCGCTGTTTCGTCTGATGGGCACGCTGCTCGGCGGCATCTTTATTTTGCTGATCTATCCTGAAACCGTGCAGTCGCCGGTGCTGTTCAGCCTCTGTGTGTCGCTGTGGGTGACGGTCTGCCTGTATCTTTCTCTGCATGACCGCACGCCGAAGAGTTATGTCTTTATGCTGGCGGGTTACAGCGCAGCGATTATGGGCTTTCCTGACGTGGATACGCCGTCGGCGATCATCAACACCGTGATTTCACGTATTGAGGAGATTACGCTGGGGATCCTCTGCAGCACGCTGGTTCACCGGCTGGTGTTTCCGGTGTCGATGCACCATCTGCTGGGGCAGAGCGTCAATCTCTGGTTTCAGAACGCGCGCAAACTTTGTGATGAACTGATCAGCGGGATGGCAAAGAACAAATCGCTGGAGCGGGAGGATATCCTGATCCAGATGGCGGGCTATCCGCTGAATGTTGAAACGCTGCTGACCCACTGCGTCTATGAGGGCGAAGCGGCGCGTAATGTCATCCGTCTGGTCAGCGTGCAGTATCAGCATCTGACCTATCTGCTGCCGACCCTGACCGCGATTGAGGCACGGCTGGGCGTGCTGGCCGAACTGAATATCCGTTTTCCGCAGTGCGTCACCGATGTGTTTCAGGCATTTTTGCTGTGGCTGCATCATGACCGGATTAACGACATCGCCGGGCTGCGTGAGGCGACTGCCGCCAGTCAGACCACCCTGGAAAATCAATGGCGGGCAGGGCTGCTGGCCACCGAAGAGAGCCTGCTGCTGATCGGCCTGCTCGAGCGGATGGCTAACTTTGTCCGTATTGCCGATGCCTTTGAGAACGTCAGTGCGCGAGCCGGGGATCTCTATAGCCACGGGGATGGGGCGGCGATCCGCAATATCCGGGAACACCGGCACATCGATAAGGGGCTGCTGAGACTCTCTGCGCTGACCGCTTTTCTGGCGACCTTTCTCTCCAGTCTGTTCTGGATTGGCAGCGGCTGGGCTGACGGCGCAAATGCGCCTCTGATGGCGGCGATCATCAGTTCATTCTTTGCCGGTGTTGACTCCCCGGTAACACCCATGAAACTGTTCGTGAAAGGGGTGATGGTTGCGCTGGTGGTCAGTCTGTTCTATATCGCTTTCCTGATCCCGCAGGCCAATACTTTGCAGGCGCTGATGATCTGTCTGCTGCCGGGTCTGATGCTGCTAAGTCTGATCATCGCTAATCCGGCGACCAATATGGTGGGGCTGAGTGTCGCTATTCAGATCCCTGGCTTTATCGGCCTGAGCCATCACTATGTCCCGAATCTGATCGTCACTCTGAATGCAGCCATCTCATCGATGGTGGGGATTATGTTTGCGGTGGTGCTGACGGCGCTGATCCGTAACAAACGACCGTCCTGGATTGCCAGAAGAGCGGTGCAGCGGGGACTACGCGATCTGTTAGGGTTTATCAAAATGGTGGAGCGCAATTCGGCCACGCTGCTGTCACGCCAGCAGTTTATTGCACGGATGCTCGACAGGGTGAACGTGATTCTGCCGCGCAAACGGCTCGATCCGGTGCCGGATATTGTGGTGGGTGGGTATCTGATTACCGAAACCTGGCTGGGTGCTAACTGCTATGACTTTTACGCACGTCATCGAGAGATGCTGGAAGGGCATCGGATTGAGAGTGGACAGATGTTTCACGAGCTGGCGCTCTATCTGAAACGCAAGATGAAGTCGCTACAGCTAACGCCACATCAGGATTTGCTGGATGAACTGGACCTGTTACTGCTGCGGCTGGAGCCGATTGCGCGACAGGAGAGTGTTGCAGTCGCACCGTTAATCCATCTGTTTAATATTCGTGTTTCTCTGTTTCCACATCAGCGCTGGCCGGAGTAAAGCGTAGAAGAGTCGCTGGTAGCGTAGAGAGAGACGTGAACAGCGCCCGGAAGATATAAAGGAAGTGTATTTTAGTTACATCATACATTATCTCTTTATTTAAAACAGAGCAGGCATAGTGCCTGTTTGTGTGGTCTGTCAGTAAAAAAGGCAGGGCTGAGGGGAAGGCAGAGATAACGAAATGGTAATTTAAGCTGACATTGTACCGATTTAAAATCAGTGTGTTGCATACTATTTCCTGTGAGCAAGACACAGATATTATCCTGGGTATTCAGGTACGACGCGCATCCCGCCGCGCCTGAAGCCAGTAATAAGAACAGGGCGCACGTATCTTCAGGCGGGCTAACTGTTTCCCTGTGGCTGGAGCTGATAAATCCACGCGGTGTAATGCTGATTATCCCCGGCAGAGACGCGAACTTCGACGCGATCATAGCCATCTTCAAACGCATCCAGCATCGGCCAGTGCGCATCCAGCTGGTCAGAGACAAACAGATAGCCCGGCACATCGGGGCCATGCTCATCCAGTACGATGCCGGGGAAATCAGCCGCCGCACCCCAGCCACGCTCGTAGAAGGTTCCGTTCACCGAACCGGCCAGCCATTCTCCGCCAATGTTTTCCAGGATATGGGCATTTTCGCGGCCCGGGCAAAGCGTGCCATAGACAAATAAGCGTTTCATTTTCTCTCATCGTGGAATCCGTCGAAGCCAGCAACTTTAACGTGCCGTCATCCGGTTGTCTCGCAGAACCTCGATGCTGCCCGACAGAGTCAGCCAGTAGCAATCCCTGGGTAAATTCTGCCAGCTATCAGACACACCTGATACGCAGAATTCACGTAGCGGCGTCTGTGACAATCGCAAAGTGTGACTTTTGGGTGTTCTGAATGTGTTAGCTGACGGCACTCGCGTGCCATTACTTAAAGACAGTCGCGTAATTAACCGGAATGCCCTGGTCATTGATCACCGCATAGCTCACAGAATCCCCGGATTTCAGCGTGGCGTCACTGTTCAGTTGCAGATCGGACTGTGGGGCAATCATCAGGTTTTTTATAGATTGTTGACCTTTAGGATTGACGTTCATGCTCATGAACCACGGCGTTGGGTTTGTTATCGTGATTTTATTTCCCGACACCGCGAAACGGATCTTTTCCGGATCGATGGTCATTGGGGCATTGAGTCCTGCAGGCCGGACAAAGATTTTCAGCCGGATTCTCAGCGGCAGCACCACTTTGCGCTCAGCCACGCTTAACGCTTTTTTCAGTGCCGGAATCTGGTAAATATTTAACCAGAAAAGGCTCTCTTTATTTGCGGGTAACGTCTGCCGCGATGTGAGCATCAGACGCAGCGAGCGCATTTCTCCGGGAAACATTTTTACCACCGGCGGAATAACAATAATCGGCGTGATGCTGGCATCAGGTGAAAGGGTAAGGTCACCATCGTCTGTCCAGATTTGCAAAAAAGTTTCGTTCTGGCCGCTGTTAATAACATTAATTGACTGGGTCAGATCCGACGGATTAAAAACGATCCGGGTTTTATCTACATTAACCACCGCCCACACGCTGGTTGAGAGCAGCAGGCCAGATAATACGATGAGATTACTGAAAACTAACCACAACCTGTAATTGTGCATTGACTGTTCCTGCTGTAATCGTTTGTCCACTGATTGCTTCAAGTGAAGCCGTAAAATCGCCACTGTAAATATCGCTGCCGCCTGAAGAGATTTGCGACGTGAGATCTTTATAGGCATACCAGCCACGGCCGTTACCTGTGCCGGTCAGGGTTCTGTCAGGCAGTAAATTCAGCACCATATTATGGCTGTCATAAATCTTTATCCCGACGCCGGCGGCGGCAGCGCTGCTGCCATAATGTGAATCCAGCAGCCAGGTTAATCCGCCGCCAGCAGTCGTCAGTCCCAGATTCCTGGCCTGCGTCACCGCATTTGACTGGTTAACGAGAAAGCCCATAGCGACATTTGCTGAGGTGGTTGTCGAGGTTGAGGTGCCGGATAGGGCGCCAGATTCACACTGGATGGTGACGGTAAACGGGGCCTGACTTTTTCCGCCAGCGGCGAGCGTGTTCACGCTTACGGTAGGCAGCAACACCACCGACGGATAATCCAGGACTTCGCACAGCGCACCGCGTACATAGGTGACATTCGAGTAGGTGCTCCATGCAGCAGGCCAGTTACGGTACCAGCCATACCAGTATGAGAGACTATCCTGACCCACCTTCAGATTATTGGTATCCAGGCCCGGCCCCTTAAAGGCAATGTAACCGCGAGGTTGTGTCCAGGTGTCCACATAACGATTACTATTGCTGGCGTAATAGCGGGTAGAATCTATTTTAAACATCTCATACAACACATTGCTGAATGCACTGGCCGGAATATAGATATAGGTACCATCGGAATACCAGTCACTGGCCGTCAGCTGCCGGGCTTTCCAGTAGCGACTGTAATACTCACCGGTTGAAAGGTTAGTCAGCCTTACGGCAACGTTGGCGGCCACATCATAATAAGCGCCATCCACTTCAGACGTAATATATTGCCCGGCATAGGGACTGTCGCCATTAGTGGCATACATTTCATACAGACTGTCTGCATCTGCCACGGCGCAGCGATAAAGAATCTGGTTAGCCGAGTAGGAAACATTGCTTGCAGATGTCAGAAAGCTGCCCACTGAACTGGCCAGTAACGTGCCGGAGGGCTGAAAAGTCTTTCCGCTATTGATACTTATCACGGAAGGCAGCCCTACATTACCTGAGCAGGTATCACAGGCGCCGGTCCAGTATGCGGCGGTATAGCCTGCCGCAATCGCGCTCTGAGAAAGAGCGGAGGTGGCGGTGACAACACTGCAATTGGCCCAGGCGGAGATAGTAAACAGTAATAAAAAAACAGGCAGAAGTAATTTTTTGATTCTCACACAATTAACCCTTGCGGCAGACGGCATCCAGGCGAACAATATCCTCATTCACCCGACCGGTTATTTGATAATTAACAAAGCAGGTTTTATTGCCTTTGTATTGCCAGTTGACTTTTAAGGTTCCCGAGTCATGCGGAACACGTGCATATAACTGACCACCCTGACCGATAATTCCTATTACGGTATTATCAGCATCACGAACCTCTGTACCCATTGGCGGAATATCATCATCTTCATTCTTGAGTGCGATCAATACCGCTTTACCCTGCAAGGTGGCAAAATTAATACGTGTAACGGAGCCGGCATAAGGCACAACGCGCTGGCTGCCGCCGCTTAATTCAGCATCAGCATTCATATAACGCGTGTCCAGACTGACAGTATTGGCCTGATAAGGGGTCAGTGAAGGCAGGATGGCATAGCCGAACCGATCAATAACGGCACCCTGTCCATTGCGCACGCTGGCTCCCTGAGCGCCTTCCGCATGAATAAGTGCAAAGGTGTCGCTGGTATAGGGCCCGGCAGTGACGCCGCCAGGGTGGATCAGTAACGTACCAGAGAGCCCTAATCCCGCCTGGCGATAATTGTCACCCTGACCATAATTCGCTCTGATTCCACCCATACGCGTGTTCTGCTGAACATTTCCGCCGAACGAGGCACGGTAACTACCGCTATTTTGGGTCTGTTCGGCACCCCCATAGAGAGACCAGGAGAGCTGATTATTCTCGCCAGACGAACCAGTCAGAGAGAGAGTAGAATTACGTGTTTCTTTAGACTGATTGTAATTATAAGCAACTGAAGCCGTGTTATTGGCCCAGTTAAGCGGAACCGAAACATTCAGGGCAATAGTATTTTCGGTATATTTCTCCCGCCAGGTGTTATCGCCGTCATCCAGCCTGCCCCCATAACGATCGTAGTTCCAGGTTGTGCGCTGTCGGGCGACGTTGAGGCCATAACTGATGTTTTTCCAACTGTTGTTATAACCAAGCTGAAGCTGAGTAATACGTGAACGGTTATTATAGTAATCCGCCGTGCTGGCGCTCAGGCTGAGTAAGCCATAATTCTCCATTGACTGACTCAGGGTCACGGAGAAGTTATTACGCTGATGCAGCGTATCTGAGTAGTAACTGATGCCATTGTCCTGCTGACGCCGGACACCCAGCACATCCTGCAGGTCGCGGTAACCGCTGGTTGAATAACGATAAGCCGCCAGCACAAGGTTGGTTCCGGTCGCAAAGGTTTTACTGTAACTCAGCTCGGCGCGCCATCCCGTGGCGTTGCTGTTTTGATCGACCCTGGCATCGGAAAAGATGGTGTTCAATCCCACGGCTCCCGCCGAAGAGGTCCAGACACCGCCAAGCAGCCAGGCCTGATAGTCCTGAGCCAGTCGCGAACCCGCTGTTGCAGTCAGGCGGTTACTGATACCGCGCTGCAAAAGCCCCTCGAAGAACGTGTTATTCACCGAGTAGAACTGACGCACCCGGCCTAATGCCAAAGAGTAATGCCAGTTTCCCGGCCTGACCGAGTCAGGAACAGAGGCATAGGGAACGGTAAATGATGACGTTTTTCCATTGGCCTCTGCCACCTCAACATCAAGATCGCCCTGGCTGCGGGTATTATACAAGTCGTTGATAACAAATGGCCCGGGCGCAACGCTGGTCTCATAGATAACGCGATTCAATTGCCGGACGATAACCCGGGCACTGGACGAGGCCATGCCACGAATCTCGGGCGCATAACCACGCCGACTCTGGGGACGCATCCTTTCATCGGTGGTGAGTTTGATACCGTTGTAAGCCAGACTGCCAAACTGTGAGCTCTCTGTGTAGCTGTCGCCTAAGGTCAGCAGACTGTCCAGCGGTTCAATGGGGCGCTGCAGCCAGGTTCTGACGGTAGTGTAGCGAATATCGCTGCCGGTCACGTTATTGTCGACAAACCGGAGATTGCCCTGGTGGCGCAGTTGCCAGTTATCAATATTGGTACCCGCCGTCATACCACTCCAGAGATACTGATACTGGTAGCCGGATGCGGTATTTTTGGTCCAGTTGTAGTTCGTATTGTGCCGGATGAAGAGGGCTGTAATCCCTTTGTCCCATTCGGCGACGGGGATAGTCCCGCGAGGAAGATGGATTAATTCAGCGTCCGGAATCGTTAATTGCAGCCGCAGTGAAGCCTGATCGAATTGCCAGCGCGCTGACGATGACCAGTGATTTAAAGGCTGACAGCCATCGCTGGCTATGGATTTGTTGAGTGACCTGAGACGCAACGATTCTGCCACCGCAGGGGAAAGACAGGGTTCAGCAGGCTGACCATTTTCTTCCGGAAGAAAGGTGAGGGCGACGCCACTTTTAATCAGCTTATTATTAACATAGATATCCACATAATAATTGCCAGGCGTGATATTGTGCTGATTAAATTGATCGATATTCTGACCAAAGGCAGAACCTTTGAACAGCGAAGGATCAAAGTAGTACTCATCCGCGTGTCCAGACATTGAAAAAGTGAATGATGCACAGAATGGTAAAAAAAGGAGGCAAATATTACCAGGCTGAAATCGGATACTTTTCACTGACTTTTGCTCCCTGGTCATTCATCGCTGAAAGAGAAACCACGCTGTTATTGGATGGAAACTGAATTGCGCTTTTACACCTGACTGTTTTTTTAGAATAAGGGGCAATCATGTCAGCATCGCAGACAATTTCTTTTCCTGCTGTTTTTATTGCAACGTCTGTAAGCGAAAGATACCAGGGCCGAATGTTATTGATCTCAACCCCCTCTTTTTTTATTGCCACCTTTAATCCTTCGAAAATATTATCCGGCTGACTAATCCCTTTTGGCCGGTAAAAAATCTTCATCCGGTTACGTAACATTAAAACCATGCTATTACGGCCTGATTCATCCTGAATATTGGCAGGGGGAATCTGCAAACAATTAAACCAGAAGACTGTCTCACGATCCTGGGGCAATGAGATTTCAGGCATGAACCTGATTCTTAAAACCTGACCGGTAAGAGGCTGAATCCGAAACACCGGGGGTGTCACAATAAAAGGCGCATCACTTTTTTCGCCTGGCTGCGAATCCATATTGCCGTTATCAAACCAGGTCTGAATAACATAAGGAATTCTATCGTTGTTCTTTAACTGAACATCGACGGAGATCGCGTTACTCGGGTAAATTATACGGCTACCAAGAATAGTGACGCTCGCCTGGACTTTATCCGAAATAAACGTGATTAAAAAAATGATAATTACAAATCTTAATGGAAACAACATAATGCGCGAAGCCATATCGAATATTTCAAGCGTGGCGTGCGTATCCGGTTTGCCAGATACGCACGGAAAATATTACTGGTAAGTCACGGCATATTGCAGTGATGCGGTTACCGTCCCTGCAGTGGGTGTGCCTGCGGCGTAGTAGCGGGCAGAGTAGGTGGCTGAGCCTGAAGTTTCACCCGCCTGTAGCGTCATATCGCCGCTGCCAGCGTAACCACTGGTCAGATTGATAACCGCATCCTTTGGATCGAGGATTTGTACTTCAACATTTTTTGCTGTGCCGGTATTGGTTAAGTTACCGGCAGAACTGACATTATTGCCGACAAATACCGTCGAGATTTTCGTCGTCTTAGTGCTGTCACCGGTACAGCCGCTCACGCCCACGGTGAAGGTGGTATCACCCGCAGTCGTGCCAGACGTTGCAAGGTCCGACGTGCTCACCGTTGGTAGCAGAACGACAGGGGATGCATTATTACCGTTTACCGACACTGAACAGGTTTCAGCGGTGACTTCGCCCTGAAAATTGATGGTGTTATCTGAGGCAGCGAATACGCTTCCCGACACCAGTGCAGAACTGACCAAAACAGCAAGACTGCGCGATCTGATTTTCATCTTCATTTAATACTCCTTTATCTTCTTTATGCGGAAAACAATTGATTCAGGCTGATGCCCATTTTCCTGCGAATCGCATCTTTGATGTTATAAACGCGCTTCTTTTCAACACCCATTTCACTGGCAATAATCGTCAGTGAAAGCCCGCTTGCCGCCAGGTCAAGAAACTGAACTTCATCCTGATTGAGTGGATTAACTCTTTTCCTGATTTCAGCTTTCAGGCCGAAATAACAGCCATTGATTTGTTTACTTATCTCGTCAAGAGACTGGTCTGCACGAATGACAGTTTGTATTCGCAAATCTTCTTTTTGCCAGTACGCCGCAAGCGGTTCCATAAAGCGATCGCTGACGACAATGAGCATTAACCCGGTGTTTTTTAAATACTCAATCCAGTTGCTGTTAGTAAAATACCTGACATTTCCTCTGGAGAAGTCAACAAAGACGCATCCTCTGCAAAAGATACTTTCATATTTTCCAGCCACCATATTCAGCAGGGATGAAGAGAAAAAATGATTTCTTCCGGGCCAGGTGGTAATTTTTTGCAAAGGACATCGGTTATAAATGTCTGATGCGCGATGGGTGAGATCACAGCCATATTTGCAAGTGGCGCAGCGAATTTCCTCTCTGGTTATCTTTTTCATAATATTCTGGTGTGGTTGCGAGAGTTGTGATTATTTTATCGATAAAAATCTCCGCATTTCAAGGCGATGAAAATTACCCGCTATTTTGTGCATTCGGATTTTTCTTAAAGAGTAACCTCCAGGTCTGGGCGTAAGATTTGTTGAAAATTCGGGACAAAAATGGATTCCTATCCCTTAGCATCGCTGCGGGACCAGGATTTTTTTACGTCCATTAGGAATATTTGGCAAATAAGGCCACTTTGATCAATAAAAATTCCGCACTCAGAGCTAAATCTGCGTGAATTTTGATCAGTGCATTTTTTGTATTTAGCAGCCTGCAAACAGGTGCTGTTAAATAAATACAGGGTTAATTTTTCTTGTGCTGCCTCCTTATTTCATTTTCGATGACGCGACATTAATCTGGCTTGATAAAATTTGATGTTGATATGTAATCGCTAACAAATCACTTTAATTAAGAAAATTCCTGGTAAAAATTATGTTAATTGAGCCCTCTGGCATAAATATTGATCTAAATCAGTTATTTAGCATACGGATACATCGCTATTTTTAACTATGTCATTAAAAGAAAAGAGAGATAAAGTTATTTTCTGATCGCGGGGCATTATTCAGGTTTTGTATAAAACAATGGATTGTATCGCGTGAACATTTACGCTTTTATTTACTGACACACTGAAATGAAGCGTGAGCACCGGCTTGACAGTCAGGCAGAGCAGGGACTTTTTGCCTCTTGTTTGCGTGACATTGATAGTGCTGAATCAGTCACCATGCGACTGACCACAAAGTCGTTTCCTGGCAGCAAGGTTATACAGGCTTTTTCGATTGTTTCAGGATTTACGTAGCGACCTGCGGAGTAAACAGAGCGTGATTGTGCATCGGCGTGTTTAAGGCCATTTTTTTAACGTTGCCAATGCGAGAGTATGTGGAGACGCATCTACTGCATTTCTGTGACCATCAGCAAGGGTAATGGCGATAACTTTTGCGTAGCGACGTCATGTTACAAAGGCAAAATGCATTTATCAGATGAAATCGGTGATAATGGTCTGATACATCAGGCGTTCGAACAGACAGCAGTCTCTGAATGAGCCTGAGCAATGCATTCGGTCAGTTGCAGAAGGTAAAACTTGTTGTCGGCCTGCAAATCTCAGACAACAGAGAGAACTGATAAGAAGCGCGCGAGAAGTTGTTGCAGAAACTGTGCAGCGAGGAAAGCCAGTAAACTTTATGATCGTCGCGGACCAGAGAGCGTGGCGCTGAATGCTCAGGCGGGTGTCGTGATGCTTTCAGACAGATTTGCTGCAATGTGGCTAACAGCCAGAATCAACAGAAATGGAGAGCCGGCCAGACAAAATACCGCCAGACTTCAGGCCGCAATGAGCATGCGCATAATGTATATTATGTTAAATAAGGTATTTAATTCCTTCTTTCAGCCTGCATCTCTTCTGGCAGATTTAAATGCCCTGACGAAAAGACGCCTCCCCTGACCTTCGCATGCGAATTATCAGTTAAGCAGCTTAAGATAGAGATCGTAATTCTCTGCATCGAAACAGACTAAGTTAACGTTCTCGAGTGTGCGGTTCTCAGCGATGCAATGTTTAATGACATCTAAGGCAATCGTCGCGGCACGTTCTTTAGGAAAACCATAAATCCCTGTGCTGATATTTGGAAACGAGACCGTTTTAATACCGTGATAGTCGACAAGTTTAAAACAGCTCTGGTAAGCACGTTTCAACAGTGCATCTTCGTCATGTCGTCCATCGCTCCAGCGTGGGCCAACAGTATGGATGACATAATCCGCAGGCAAATTACCTGCGCCAGTTATTACGGCATCACCGACCTTGCACCCACCCTGACGGTTACGGATTAACTGACACTCCGCCAGAATCACAGGTCCGCCTGCACGATGGATTGCGCCATCTACACCACCGCCACCCAGTAACGAAGAATTGGCTGCATTAACAATCGCTTCTGCGGATACCTTAGTGATATCACCCTGAATTACAGTTATTTTTTTCATCTGATCCCACCTGTTTACTTTAGTTATATGACCGAACCTGCTGACGTTGCATTTCTTTGTCGTCATGACTGAAAATTTGCGACGCATTCGAATATAGCCTGAATTTAGTGAAGCGCAGCCGAGCCAGTTAAGACGATTTAGTCAACAACTCAGGAACGAAAGATAAACTGGCAAACATATTAAGGGATACATTGCCTGCGGTCTGTCAATGACGCCAAAAATACGTGGGCTTTCTCAGTTAGCAAAAAAACGAAAAATAAAAAGATGCCGGAAGGATTATCATCCTCCTTCCGGCACCCTGAATGCGGACAATGATTTAGTCTCCTGCCTGACCAGAGGCTTTATTAATCGCCGACTGCAACATCTCTTCCATCGCACCGCCTGGGTAAATCGTCACCGTCTCTGCAGTCGCACCTGACAGAGGCATAACAATCATTGCTGGCGTTCCCTGAAAACCGGTATTTTTCGCCAGGATATCCGTACGGGACAATGTGCCGAGCATATCATTGCTTTTTAACTTACCGGCACCGGCTGCAGACGCTGCCTTGGTGATATCTTTCTGTGTCAGCGCGCCCTCGACATGACCACTGGCAAATAGCGAATTGTGGTATTTCATATAGGCATCACCGCCCTTTTGCTGCCAGATTCTTAAACCTGTTTCGGCCGCCTGGAAAGAGGGTTTCCAGCGATAACCAAAAATGGGCCACTCTTTGAAGATAAAGCGTACCTGAGGATTATTTTTCATCAGCGATTGAATGATGGGCGCCTGTCGGGCACAGACGCTGCATTGATAGTCGAAAAATTCTATTACCGCGACTTTTGCATCCTCCGGCCCGATAGCAGGCACGGTGTTATCATTCAGCAGTTCGTCCTGATGCTGTATGGCTGCGGTGGTCATCGCTTTCATTTGCTCATCATACTGTATTTTTTGCAGTTTCTGATCCACTTCAATCAGTAATTCAGGATGCTTCAACAGATAAGCTTTCGCCAGCTCACCAATACGCGCTTCCTGTTCTGGCGTAAACGGTGGTTCAGCAACTGGCGTCTGCGAGAATTTTTGTGTGGCATCCATATCAGTTACTGCTGGCTGTGGCTCACTCTTTTCTGCCACGGAAGCGGCCTCAGCAGACGGATTAACAACCGGTGAAGGCTGATCGATCTCAGGCTGTGGCTGAACCGGCGCAGAAGCCGCAGCTTCCTGCGATACCGGAGCGGCACTGGCTTCTGGCACAGCCGCAACAGATGGCTGCTCTGCCGAACCCGGATTGGATGGCGTTGTCGCCACAGAATCATCCGCTTGCTGCGATGCCTCATGAGTTGCTGTAACGGCTGGCGCTTCAGAACTGGCTGGCTGCTGATCCGGCTGGATAAGGGTATTCACAGCGGGACCAGCAGCCGTTGATTCTGCCGCCATTGCCGTCGAAACGCTGGTACCACCAGCCAGTAACATCATGGCCAGCGCCAGTTTATTCATTCTCATTGGTTGTCGTCCTGAAGGTGGGATTACTCACGTGTGATGGCGATGTCGGCAGCGCCGCGCTGGGTATTTTCATTAGTGGGTTCTGTAACTCATTGACTCGCGTCATATAAAACCGATTTAAACCTGTTGCCGCCCTGCTTTCTCTGCGGGATGTAAGGGAAATTTAACCTGGAGCCCCTTTTTCGTGGTGAGCTATAACCGCATTGATGCTGAACAATATATTGAAAGAGTTTTTGTATGATGTAACTAAAGTCACATCCCTCTCTCAGAAATTTCACATTTCCCTCGACGAATTATCCCTTTGACCTCAGGCACATTACTCTCTCAGCACTGTCACCTGACCTCAAACAGTCAATAAAGGAAACATTGATGAAAACTTCATATGCTTTGATTGCTACATTACTGATGACCTCTGGCGCATCCGCTCTCGCAGCCCAGCCGGCTACCGCGAAAAACCCGCTGAGCGTGCACGTTCTTAATCTGCAGACAGGCCAGCCAACAGCCGGTATTGAAGTTGAACTGGATCAGAAACAGCAGGATAACTGGGTGAAGCTGGCGTCAGGCGTCACCGATAACAACGGTCGTATCAGTGCCCTGTTCCCGCAGGACAAAACGGCCAGCGCAGGCAGCTACCGCGTCGTATTTAAAACCGGTGACTTCTATAAAAAGAGCAACCAGAAGACCTTCTTCCCGGAGATCCCGGTTGAGTTCAACATGGAAGCGAACGGTGAGCATTACCATATTCCGTTACTGCTGAGCCCCTTTGGTTACTCCACCTATCGCGGCAACTGATGACCGTCCGGCACTCAGGTGCCGGATTCCCCCTCTCCCGCGACACGTTCCGGAAAACGGGCCACCAGCCAGTCGATGAAGACCCGTAACCGTTGCGTCACGTGCCGGTTTTGCGGATAGACCAGATGAAACGGATAGCCCGCGGGACGCCAGTCGCGCAGGATCTCCACCATCTCACCCCGCCGCAGAATCGATGACAGCGAATAGCTGAACGTCTGAATAATCCCCAGCCCTGCCAGTCCCGCGGCCAGATGCCCGTTACTCTCATTGACGCCAATACGATGCGCACTGATGATCTCAATTTTCTCTTCCTGCCGTTCGAACCGTAGCGGAAATGGCTTGCCGGTTAGCGGCGAAAGGTAACTCACCAGCCGGTGCCCGTTACGCAGTTCATCAGGATAGGCAGGCACGCCAGACGCTTTCAGATAGGCGGGTGTCGCGCAGGTGATCAGCGTGGCGTGACCAATCAGTCGGGCGACCAGTGAAGAGTCAGCCAGGGGACCGCCACGGATCACACAGTCAACGTTATCGCTAATCAGGTTGACCGGACGATCGGAGACGCCAAGGTCGAGCGTAATATCCGGATAGCGGGCAAAGAAGTCAGGCAACAGCGGGATCAGGATATCCCGCGCGGTCGATCCGCCGATATCGACACGTAAATGCCCGCGCGGCTTACTGCGCAGCGCATTGAAACAGGCATCGATATCCTCCAGATCGTGCAGGATACGCAGTGCCTTCTCATAGTATTCCCGCCCCTCCGGGGTAACGGTCACGCGTCGGGTCGTGCGCTGCAGAAGTCTGATGGAGAGATGCGCTTCCAGCTCCTGAACCAGCTTGCTCAGCGTGGCTTTCGGCATGTTCAGCGAGTCCGCCGCGCGGGTAAAACTGCCGCTTTCCACTACCCGTGAAAAGGCTTTAATCGCCAGCAGCTGATCCATTTATGTCCCCTATTATCCACCAGCATGGATAGTCATTTTCATTTTTGCGGATTTATCCGTCAATCCTGCTCTTTTACAGTAGCCATCAGTCCGGCAGCCCCGCTGACCGGGAAGAGATAAATCTGTTAATGCCACCATTCGGAGAAACGCTAATGAACGCATCACTTGCAGGAAAAATTGCGCTGGTAACAGGCGGAACCAGCGGAATTGGCCTGGCCACCGCACGGGAACTGGCGGCACAGGGCGCGCAGGTATTTATTACCGGCCGGCGTCAGGCGGAACTGGATGCTGCGGTCGCTGAAATCGGCGGAACCGTCAGCGGTATGCGGGCCGATGCCTCTCAGCTGCACGATCTCGACAACGTTTACTCCCGCATTGCGGCGCAGGCCGGACGGCTGGATATTCTGTTCGCCAACGCCGGAGGCGGCGACATGCTGCCGCTGGGCGCGATTACTGAAGAGCACGTTGATCGGATCTTTGGCACCAACGTGCGCGGCGTGCTCTTTACTGTGCAGAAAGCCCTGCCTCTGCTGGTTGATGGCGCGTCAGTCATTCTGACCGGATCAACCGCTGCTTCACAGGGTACAGCGGCCTTTAGCGTATACAGTGCCAGTAAAGCGGCGGTGCGTAACTTTGCCCGTTCGTGGGCGCTGGATCTGAAAGATCGCGGTATCCGGGTTAATGTCGTTAGTCCCGGCCCGATCCGCACGCCGGGGCTGGGTGGTCTGGTCAGTGAAGATCAGCGTCAGGGCTTGTTTGATGCGCTGGCCGCGCAGATACCGCTTGGCCGACTGGGAGAACCGCAGGAAGTGGCCAGAACCGTTGCTTTTCTCGCGTCAGATGCCGCCAGCTTTATCAATGCGACAGAGCTGTTTGTCGATGGCGGAATGGCGCAGGTCTGAGTGCTGATAACAGACCCTGTTGCGACGGCAGCGGGGTCTGCATCTCACTGGCTAAGCGCAGCGGTGTACTCAGCTAAGCCCAGCCGCAGTCATAAAAAGTCACGTTGCAATCATCCCGCCCGGTCAATCCCCCGCTATAGTTATTGCCTGTCACGTCCGTCATAACACCATGGAGATAACATGAGCCAACTTTTTTCTTCTGTCTCACTGGGCGAACTTACGCTGGATAACCGCATTGTGATTGCGCCGATGTGCCAGTACTCCGCTGAAGTGGGTAATGCCACTGCCTGGCACCGTATCCATCTTGGTCAGCTCTCGTTTTCCGGCGCGGGTCTGATGATTATCGAAGCCACTGCCGTCGAGGACATTGGTCGTATCTCTCCCGGCGATTTGGGCTTATGGAATGATGACAATGAAGCCGCGCTGAAAACAGTGCTGGAAGATGTGCGCCGCTACTCCTCTATCCCGGTGGGTATTCAGCTTGGCCATGCGGGCCGCAAAGCATCATGCGCCGTGCCCTGGGAAGGCGGTAAGCAGATTGCGCCAGATGCCGGCGGCTGGCAGACCGTGGCGCCGTCAGCTGTGAGCTACAGCGAGGGTGAAGTGAAACCGCTGGCGATGAGCATTGACGATCTGCAGCGGGTAAAACAAGCCTTTGTCGACAGCGCCCATCGCGCGGTACGCCTGGGCATCGAGCTGATCGAAGTCCATGCCGCACACGGCTATCTGCTGCATCAGTTCCTGTCGCCGCTGTCGAATCAGCGCAGTGACGAATATGGTGGTTCGCTGGAAAACCGTATGCGCTTCCCGCTTGAGGTGTTCAAAGCCGTCCGTGAAGCCGTACCCGCGTCCGTGCCGGTAGGCGTGCGCATTTCCGCTACGGACTGGGTTGAAGGCGGCTGGGAAATTAAGCAGTCGATCGCCTTCTCACGTGAGCTGGAAGCGCTGAACTGCGCTTATATCCACGTCTCAAGTGGAGGTCTGTCGGAAGATCAGAAAATCAGCGTCGGGCCAAACTATCAGGTGCCATTCTCTCGCGATATCCGCGAACAGGTGTCGATTCCGGTGATTGCGGTTGGCCTGATTACGGAACCGCAGCAGGCGGAAGGTGTGCTTCAGCAGGGAGATGCCGATCTGGTCGCTCTGGCGCGCGGTATTCTCTACGATCCACGCTGGCCATGGCACGCCGCGGCTGTGCTGGAAGGTAAAGTTCAGGTTCCGCCTCAGTATCTGCGCTCTGAACCGCACGATGTTAAAGGCATTCTGACGCAGGATCAGTAAGCTTTACGGGCAGAACGCATAGACGGCGCTCTGCCCGCTTTCTTATAAAATGCCTTTGAGTCGCAGATGCTGCAGCAGCATGATGGTTTTAGCATCCACAATCTCACCCTGGTCAATCGCCTGCAACGCCTGGTCGAAACCGATCTCCAGCACCTCGATATCCTCACCCTCTTCCGCTATCCCGCCGCCTTCACCGCTGCGCTGCTGGTCGTCATACTCAGCAATAAAGAAGTAAAGCTTTTCCGTCACCGAACCGGGGCTCATAAAGGCTTCAAACACCTTCTCAACGCGGCTGACGCGAAAACCCGTCTCCTCTTCCGCTTCAGCAACAATGCGCGCTTCCGGCGAGGCGTTATCCAGCAGGCCCGCGGCCGCTTCAATCATAAATCCATCATGCCCGTTGAGGAAAACCGGAAAGCGAAACTGCCGGGTCAGCACTACCGTGCGTTTGTCGCGGTTATAGAGCAGGATGACTGCGCCGTTGCCCCGGTCATACGCTTCACGGCTCTGCTCCTGCCACTGGCCATCACGGCGCAGCAGCGAGAAGGTATATTTCTTCAGGGTATACCAGTTATCTGACAGCAACTGCTCACTGATGATGCGCACACGGGATTGGTTCTGCTGCATGGTGCTCTCCAGGATAAGTAGACAGCCCACACGCTATCATGCAAAATCGTGCACATTCAAGAAAAAACACGCAAAGGAAAGAGATGCTATCCAGCCAGCGTAAACAGAAAATCCTTGCCCTGCTCGCTCAGGAAAAACAAGTGCAGTCGCGCGACCTCAGCCAGCGCTTCAACCTCTCTGAGGACTCTATCCGCCGTGACCTGCGTGAGCTGGCAGCGGAAGGTTTATTGCAGCGGGTGCATGGCGGTGCGCTGCCGGTTTCCGCTGCGCTGGGCAACTTTGAAACACGCAAAAGCATGCAGGCTGCGTCAAAGCAGATCATTGCCCAAAAGGCGGTTTCGCTGATCCAGCAGGGACAGATCGTACTGATTGATGGCGGGACCACCAGCGCGGAACTGGTGCGACAGTTACCTGCAACGCTGAGCTTTACCGCCGTCACCCACAGTCCCAGCGTGGCGCTGGCATTAGCCAATTATCCACTGGTGGAGATCATACTGATTGGCGGACAGCTCTATAAGCATTCAGTGGTGACCGTGGGCGCGGCGATGCTGGAGTCGATCAATCGCATTAATGCCGATCTCTTTTTTATGGGCGTTACCGGTGTGCATCCGGCTGCCGGACTGACTACCGGCAATTTCGAAGAGGCGACGGTGAAGCGTGCGCTGGCAGGACGTGCAGCAGAAACCGTAGTGCTGGCGTCAGCCGAAAAGCTGAATTCCGCCTCAGCCTTTGCCATTGGCGACTTGTCGCTGGCCAGCACGCTGGTTGTAGAAACGCAGCCGGACGACGCGCTGCAACAGGCGCTGAGCCAGCATAGCGTAACGATCATCTGAGATCGTAGCAGGCCTGCAAAGCCAGATGCGGGCCGGTCAGTGGTCGTCGGGGCGCGGGAAACTTTTGGGCAACCGGCGTCATTGAGCTTTGCGCCAGGGCCACCGCAACGGCGCCCTGCTGATACGCCTGCTCTGCGGCTGCCGCGATCAGGGCAAAATAGCGTGTTGTCTCCCCCGCTTTAAACGCCGCCCATGCGTCCTCCACCAGCGCAACCTCTGTCTGGCTGCCGGGCTGGCAAAAGAGCGCTCGCGTCGCCGCCAGCGTTGATTCTGCCGCACAGAGCGCCACCCTCGGCCCCGTATGACGCTGCAGCGCCGCCGCTAACATGCCGTCGGTGCGCATGACACGATCCTGCACGGAGAAATCATCGGCAACCGGTCCCAGCGTGGAACAGGTAATCAGTACGGCATCAAACTGCGGCAGCATTGCTTTGATCAGTTGCGCGATACGGCAGCGTAACTCCGCCGTCATCCCGCCGCTGCGTTCCGCCTCGGCCAGCAGCGAAGGCATCACCAGGTGATTTAGCGGCGAGCTGTCACGCGTAAGTCCGCTGGCGGCATCATCAAAGATCGCGATATTGCTGGCAGCGGTGTGGAAGCAAAGAATATTCAGGGTGAGTTCCTTTTCTGATGGGTGCAGGGTCAGCGTGTGGGTTGCCACAAGCCATGCTGGATAACGACACGATAACCATCCTTGTCGATAAATGTCACGCCCTGCTGATCCCAGTAAGGATTAAAGGATGACACCCGCTGGAAGCCTGCGTCATCCATAGAAGTACAACGAAACAGCCAGTCTGGCTGGTGGGGAATGTAAAGCACCAGCAGATCGTCTTCCGTTGGCGCTGGCCGGACGGGATGGGTATGACAGAGTGTGAATTCGAGATGCCAGCCCAATCCCTCCGCGCCCAGCATCACACCACTAAAACCCTGATGATCGGTAAACTCACCGATTTCCTGCAACCCCAGCCCGTGGCAATAGATCTGACTGCTTTGTTTCAGATCAGTCACAGGTCGGGCAATACGCAAATGCTGAGTAGTCATGGTTCTCTCCCTGTTCAGTTCACTGGTATTTATCACACTCTTCAGCGCTTCCTGTGATCCTGGATGCTAACAACCGCCCAGGCAGTTCCATCAAACGACCGTATTTGCAAATGACGCAAAATCCGCTTACCGCTCACAGCGCTAAATGCATTCCCGCCGCAGTCATCTACACTTTCCCGGTATTCATATGGCAATGCCCAGTGCATCGCCCGGCTATAAAAGGAAGACAATATGACTGAACAAGCAACCCAGAACCATGCATGGTTACTGGCTTCACGCCCTCACGGTGAGCCGACCAAAGAGAATTTCCGCCATGTGGCGCAGCCCATCCCGGAAATCAAAGAAGGCGAAGTGCTGCTGAAGACTATCTACCTCTCACTCGATCCCTATATGCGTGGCCGGATGGACGACGGTAAATCTTACGCCGCGCCGGCAGAGCTGGATCAGCCAATGGTCGGTGGCACCGTCTGTCAGGTCGTCGAATCGAAAAACAGCAACTTTAAAACCGATGACTGGGTGCTGGCGCAGAGTGGCTGGCAGGAGTATGCCGTCTCCGATGGCAAAGAGATTGCGAAGCTGGGCAACGATCTGCCGCATCCGTCATGGGCGCTGGGCATTCTCGGAATGCCAGGCTTTACCGCCTACATGGGTCTGATGGATATCGGTCAGCCGAAAGCGGGTGAAACCCTGGTCGTCGCCGCGGCAACCGGTCCGGTAGGCGCAACAGTAGGTCAGTTAGGTAAGCAGAAAGGCTGTCGTGTCGTCGGTGTCGCAGGCGGTGAAGAGAAATGCCGTTACGCGGTCGATACGCTGGGCTTTGATGCCTGCCTTGATCACCACAGTGCCGACTTTGAAGAGCAGCTGAAAAACGCCTGCCCGGATGGCATCGATATCTATTTCGAAAATGTGGGTGGCAAAGTGTTTGATGCGGTATTCCCGCTGCTTAACACTGCCGCGCGTGTACCGGTCTGTGGCCTGGTCTCCGCTTACAGCCAGCGTGAACTGCCTGAAGGCCCGGACAGAACCTCACTGATCATGGCGGGCATTCTGAAGCGCCGTATCCGTATGCAGGGCTTTATCATCTTCCAGGATTACGGTGACCGCTATCCGGAGTTCCTGGAGGCGATGCGTCCTATGGTGGAGAGCAAAAAAATCCACTATCGCGAGCACATGATTGAAGGGTTAGAGAACGCACCACAGGCGTTTATCGATATGCTGAATGGTAAAAACTTCGGTAAAACCGTGGTGAACGTCGGCGCATAATGGTTAGCGTGCCACGTCACTGACGTGGCACGCTGCATTGAATGCAGTATCCCTATCCCCGCAGTATGACCTCTCTGGCCTCAGGCCCGCGCGTAACCCAAAGACTCTCCAGCAAATCAGGCACACCTGTCACTGACGACGTTTAGCAGTAAATGTATTCAGAAGGAAAAAAGTGAAGACGTGATATCGCACGAAAGTTAGCCTGGTGAGCGCGTAATAACGCTGAGCGCCAGGGCGGCGCTCAGCAGGTCATAATTACTTCAGACGGAACGCGACAACGCTGTCGCCCGCCGTGGTGCCAAGCGAGCCATGGCCGCCTGCGGCAATCACCACATACTGCTTACCATCTTTGCCCATAAAAGTTGATGGCGTGGCCTGTGCACCCGCGCTCAGTTCCGTCTGCCACAGCAGCTCACCGGTGGTGCTGTCGTAAGCACGGAAGAAGTTATCTGCCGTTGCGCCGTGGAACACCAGGTCACCCGCTGTCAGCAGCGGTCCGCCGTGCGCCACCATCCCCATCGGGAAACCGAGCGGGAAACGGCCAGGCAGGAAGCTGGTCTTGAGGTTTTTGGTGGTGCCAACGCGACGCAGCCATTCGGTTTTGCCGGTGGTCAGATCCACACCCACCATCCGTCCCCACGGTGGCGCGATGCAGGGAATACCCAGCCCCGATGCCATCTGCTGGATGTGGATAGCGTAGTCACCGTGGAAGTTCTCATTCCAGTACGGTGTGCCATCTTTGGTGAAGGTACGCTGAGTTTCGGTTTCCGGCGTGCGCTTGATCAGGTTGTACTTGTAGGCCAGGCGCACCGGTGCCGCAATCAGCATCTGGCGCTGTGGATCAACCGCCACGGAACCCCAGTTAAACACTCCGATATTGCCCGGGAAGATCAGCGAGCCTTTCTCGGTTGGCGGCGTCCACGGGTTACCGTCATAACGCAGTTCACGGAAGGTCGTGCGGCAGGCCATCTGGTCAAACGGCGTAATGCCCCACATCGACTTCTCAGTCAGCGGCTGCGGAATGAAGTTCAGGCTGGAGACCGGCTGGGTCGCCGCGTACTGCTCTCCCTTAATGCCATCGGTAGAGACCTTAACCTGCTCTACCGGGTAAACCGGCTCACCGGTCAGGCGGTTCAGCACAAACAGGTTGCCGGTTTTGGTCGGCAGGATCACCGCCGGTTGCGGTTTGCCCTGATAGTTGATGTCTACCAGCGACGGCTGTGACGGGTTATCGCGATCCCACAGGTCGTGGTTCGAACTCTGATAACGCCATTTGAACGCACCGGTTTTCAGATCCAGTGCCACCAGCGCATCACGGAATTTTTCGGTATTGCTGGCAGGATCGCGTTCAATGCCGATTTCATCCGGCGAGGCGTTACCAAATGGCACATAGACCAGGCCGTTTTTCAGGTCGGCGCTCAGCGTAGCCCAGGCGACCGGGGTATCCTGCGGATAGGTTGCGCCTGCGGCGACCGGTGCGGTGTTATCCGGATTAGCCGGATCGAAGTTCCACACCAGACGACCCGTAACGGCATCATAGGCACGGATGACACCCGATGGGTTGCCGCTGTTGAAGCCGTTATCCATCACAGAACCGCCAACAATCACCAGATTGCCTGCCACCAGTGGTGCGGCAGTCTGCATCAGCGCATGCGGACGCACCTCGCCCATGTTGGCGCGCAGGTTTACCACGCCGTTGTCACCAAATTCAGCACAGGGCTTGCCGGTGTCGGCATCCAGCGCCAGCAGGCGGGCATCGGTGGTCGCATTGAAGATACGTTTGCGGCAGATAGCCGGGGATGCGCCTGTCTGCTGCTCCGCCTGCTGACCGGCATCGAAGTAGCTCACGCCACGGCAGGTCTGGTGCTGCTGCAGATAAGAGCGGTTTTTATCCGGCGCTGTTTTCCACTTCACCGCACCGGTTTCCGGGTCAAGAGCATGAACCTCGTTGTGCGGCGTACAGAGGTAGAGCATGCCGTTGGCTTTCAGCGGCGTCGCTTCAAAGGTGTACTCGGTTGCATCATCACCCTGACGCAGATCGCCGGTGTGATAGGTCCAGGCCACTTCCAGATCTTTAACGTTATCTTTAGTGATCTGCTTCAGTGCCGAGAAGCGCTGGCCATCTGTGGTGCCGCCATAGGCGTTCCACTCTTCAGCAGCACCGCCGGTCGCGGAACTGTTACGTTGGGTATTGATGGTGCCCTGTTGCGGCAGCGGATCGTAGAAGCAGAGGCCAATCACCAGCAGCACCATCAGCACCACGGAGCCGCCAAGGAAAGGATGGAAGCGACGCTGTCCCTGATAGAGAGGACGAACCACCCACGGCAGAGCCAGCCAGACACCCAGCACACCAAACAGGTCGCCGCGCGGGATCCACTGCCACTTATCGAAGCCCACTTCCCAGATCGTCCAGAACAGCGTTATCCACATCAGCAGCGCATACAGCGTCAGTACACTGCGTTTGTTCATCATCAGCAGAATCGCGCTGAGCAGAACGCCTACCCCCATCAACGCATAGAACGCGCTGCCTCCTGCAAGCAGAAGTTGTCCTCCCATGTAAATCAGGGCGATAGCAAATATCACCATGATTACACTGGTTATTTTATTTATCATGATCCATCCTCGGGTCATTAGCGGTCATCAGAAAATTAAGCTGGAAACATAAATTCAACGAGATCTTAACTTACGTGAGAAATATGTAAAAACGTGTATAAGCGTAACCCATTAAAAATATTTATTAATAATGTCAACTGCAGGGGCGCTGAGACCGATTTATTTACTTTCCTAAGGCGCAAATACGCGATATTCATCACAAAAAATTAACGATAGGCCGTGAGTTATCGCACCTTTTGTTCAAAAGCGAATAATTAACAGACCGGCCGCGCTTCATGAACGCCAGCTTAAGTGTGACCAGACAGGGATAACGAGTGTCAAATAAGCATAATGGTTTATTCACTCAGTACTGCAACAACTCTTAATGCTAAAATCAGAAAACTTAGTGCGCAGCTGTTTTAAACCCTCCGGTTATCAGCGCTCATGCGGTTTCAATGACTTTCAGATTATTAATTCTGGCAATTGACTTTGCTCTGCCATTATTTTTTAGCGCTGCCTTCGGTAAGGAATAGATTAATAATGAAAGGGATTCTGGTGAATAAAACGTTTTAAGATATTCCGTAGCCCGACCCGACTTTTATCTGTGATATATATCGTCACTCTTATAAAAATTTATCCGGCCAGCAGGCGGGATTTCCACTGACAGCAATAACCCAAGGCTAACTATGTCCGCACTTAACACTATTTATCGTAAGTTTCGCTTCCCGTTTAAATTTATTAATGCGGCCATTCGCTATCCTGCCGCGCAGGCACGGGTTAAACGTTATTCCGTCATGTCGATAGAAGAAACTATCGATCTGCTATTACGTAAACCGCAATTATCACTGGCCCGTTACGGCGACGGCGAACTGGAGATGACCTGGTATAAAAACATTGGCTTTCAGCCATTTGACCCAAAACTGTCGGCAAGGCTCAAGGCGCTGCTGCAGCAGGCGCCTCAGGACAACCCGAACTGTCTGATTTGCCTGCCAGATGCTTTTCGCACCACCCGCAATATGAAAAATGGATCGGCCCTGTTCTGGTTCTTCCATAAATCATTTTACTTTAAACATTATGATGCTCTGCTGAATCATCAGTACCTGTATGGCAACACCTCCGTTACCCGCCCTTATCACGATTATAAAAGCAAACAATTATCCAGGACGATATTCGATAAATTTAAACAGCTCTACCAGGGTCGCCGGGTATTAATTGTTGAAGGCAGTGGCACACGTCTGGGATTAGGCAATAATTTACTGGAGGGGGCCAGTGAAATTAAACGCATTACGACGCTGAACCGTAATGCTTTTTCCGTTTATGATCGTCTCTTCGATACGGTATTAGCGAATGCAGTCAACTTTGACCTGGTCTTAATTTCTTTAGGCCCGACGGCAACCGTGCTGGCGTATGATTTAAGTCAGCGCGGAATTCGCTGTATTGATAGCGGCCATGTCGACATTGAATATGAATGGATGCTGGCCAGTGCCACCAGCAAAGTAAAAGTGGCAGGAAAAAATGTTAATGAAGCGGGCGTACTGCTGAGTGAACAGACAACAGTCGCTGATGCGACATATCAGCGGCAGATTTTGCAGCACGTTGGCGAAACGCCACAGGATACAACCATGGCGGAAACGGAAGTGGTGGTTATCCCGCTGCCCCACGTCAGCAGCACCCATCATAACGCAGCCTGAGGTTCACCACCGACAGGCAATGACTGCACCGCATTGATGCGCAGGCGAATAATTAGCGGGATCATTTAACCCATTAAGCGCAGGCTCAGCAGCCCGCAGCCTCTGTCAGCCCTGGTTTTGCCGGATGAACCTCTTTTCCGGCATTAATCTTGCTTCGGCTCTCCTGAGACATTTAATCAGGAGACGTGAGATGACATCCAGCCGTTACCGTTACACCATATTTTCACTGCTGTTCCTGATCGCCCTGATCAACTACATTGATCGCGGCGCCCTGTCATTTGCGGCCAACGCCATTGCGGCGGAGTACCACTTCAGCAAAGTCCAGCTCGGCGCGGTGCTGGGTTACTTTGGCTTCGGTTATCTGTTTGGTTCGCTGTGTGGCGGCTTCCTTGCCGACCGGATCGGCACGAAAAAAGTCTGGCTGCTGGCTGGTGTGCTCTGGTCGTTGCTGGAGATCGCCACCGCCTGGGCCGGTGAACTGGGCATGGCGTTGTTTGGCGGCTCCGCCATTATGGGCTTTGCGGCCCTGCGCATCCTGTTTGGTTTTTCTGAAGGCCCGGCCTATGCGCTGATGAACAAGGCGATTGCCCACTGGGCACCCGACAATGAGCGTGGCTTCGCGCTGGGCATCGGCCTGCTCTCAACCCAGGTCGGCGCGCTGCTGACCGCCCCGATCGCGGTTGGCCTGCTGCTGCTGACCCATGACTGGCGCATGATGTTTATCCTGCTCGGTGTGTTCTCCCTGCTGGCGATGGCGCTGTTTGCCCGCACCTTCAGCGACAGCCCGGAAAAGAGCCCTCACACCAATGCCGCTGAACGCACACTGATCCAGCGCGCTCAGCGCCGCAGCGCAGGCGACAGCGTCTCCCTGCCGTGGTGGCGCTTCTTTACCAGCCGCACGCTGGTCTGCAACGCGCTGGGCTACTTCTCATTTCTCTACATCACCTTTACCCTGGTGACCTGGATGCCGAAGTATCTGCAGGATAATTTCCATTATGACCTGCACTCGCTGTGGTACGTGGCGATGATCCCCTGGAGTGGCGCCTGCATCACCGTGCTGCTGGGCGGCCGTATTGCCGATGCCCTGCTGGCCCGCTTCGGCAACCTGCGGCTGGCGCGCAATCTGTTTGCGGCGGTCACGCTGTGTGGCACCGCCTGCTGCTTTATGGCGATCCCCTACGTGCAGTCGGCTGCCGGGATTATCGCACTGATGACGCTGGGCAATGCGCTGAATGCGCTGGTGAATAATGTCTACTGGTCGGTAGTGATTGATGTCACCCCGAAAGCGTCGGTCGGCACCTACAGCGGCATAACGCTGGCTATAGCCAACCTGGCGGCAATTATCTCTCCGATGCTCTGCGGCTGGCTGGCGGAATATTACGGTTACAACGCGATGTTTACCGTCACTGCAGTCATCGCCTTCGGTAGCATGCTGGCGATGACGCTGCTGCAGCCAGAAAAGCCGCTGGTGGCCGAAGCGCAGACTGGCGCGGCAGATGTTTCAGCGGCGTAATCTCAGGAAGGGAGGTTCCCTGCCATGAAGGATTGCGGCTTAGCCTGACACCCTGCCGATCACACATTCAGCCCGGAACAAAAGCCGCCTTTCATGGCGGCTTTTACCTTTTCACATAGCGGTATAGATTGACTGTTCAGGTCTGCCACGACGATCCCAGCGGCTGGCGAATAGCCATAACAGCGCCGTCGCAAACCAGCCGATGATCCACGAGACATCATTGCCGGCAAAAATCCAGGTCAGCGAGCCATGGTGCAGCGGATTATCAATAAACGGCAGTTGCACCACCACCCCCAGGAAATAGACGGTGATACCGGCCAGATTCCAGCGTCCATAGCGTCCATCCGGCTGAGACAGTGCCGGGACATCGACCCTGCCTTTGGTGATCAGATAGAAATCGGTCAGGCTGATCGCGCTCCAGGGCACAAAGAAAGCCAGCAGGAAGAGCAGGAAGTGGGTGAAGGATTTCAGGAAGGCCGGTTCACTGAGCAGAGCAATGACGCAGGCCAGCGCCACCATCAGCACCACAAACAGAATGCGTGCGCCCCGACTCAGCGTGGTTTGCTGCCGAAAGCCAGACACGATGGTCGTCAGTGACATAAAACTGCCGTACGCATTCAGCGTGGTAAAGGTGATTTTCCCAAAGCAAATCGCGAAATAAATCACCATCGCCATGGTCGCCGTGCTGCCCATGCTCACGATGTAACCCACCTCATTACCTGCAAACGCACTACCGGCAATAGCCGCGACGATCACCCCCAGCGTCATTGAAGCCTGGGTGCCAAGCACAGTGCCGAAAAAAACCGCGCTGAACAGTTTCTTTGCAGAGACATCAGCCGGCAGATAGCGCGAATAGTCCGAGACGTAGGGACAGAAGGCAATCTGCCATGATGAAGAAAGGGAAACCGCCAGCAGGAAATTCGCCACGGTAAAGTGCTGATTCTGCCAAACGGCGGATAAATCATGCGCAGAGAACAGCGTGATGAAAAGATAAACAAAGGCTAAAACGCCGATAACGCTCGCCACTTTCCCCAGCTGATGGATGACACGATAGCCCAGCACCGCAATGATCACGATGAGGATGCTGAACAGGATCATCCCCGCTGAATTGCTGACATGGATAAGTTTAGCCAGCGCCTGTCCCGCTAACACTGTCCCGCTGGCTGAAAACCCCACATACATCATGCAGACCAGCACCAGCGGAATAACGGCACCAAACACGCCAAACTGCATACGGCTGGTGATCATCTGCGGTAAACCCAGGCGCGGTCCCTGGATCGCATGCAAAGACATGATCGCTGCACCCAGAATCTGACCCACCAGTAAGCCAATTAGCGACCATACAACGTCGCCACCCAGCACCACGGCCAGCGCACCCGTGACAATGGCCGTGATCTGCAGGTTGCCCCCAAACCAGAGCGTAAACTGGCTAAAGGGATGGCCATGGCGTTCGCGCAACGGGATGTAATCAATGGAACGGGTTTCTGACAGGCGCTGTTTCTCTGCGCCTGAATAGTCTGCTGCAGATGTTTTGACCGACATAGATTCCTCGCTGAAACAGTGAGAGACGCGTTAACTGAAAAGGTGAAGTTCCCGATTCATGGTTGAAGATACATGTCTATACAATCAGCGAGAATGTCATGCGCATCGACAAGTTACAAGGCAACCTGTCATTGGAAAATGTGATGATATCGACAGGCTGACAATGATGATTGGGATCGCGTGGAATGTCAGGCCTGTCAGATTCAGAGAGTGCAGAGGCGTAAATTCTCTGACAATTAGCCTTCCGCGACTACCCGCTGGCGATAACAGTCTGCCGGGCCCAGTTTTTGCCCCGTTGAGGAACAGACCTCCAGGCGCGGCAGCGGCTTGCCTTCTGCATTATCCAGCAACACCGAGTGCGTCTCGCCCTTCTCAAACAGATAGCGCTCGCCCCACTGGCGCATAGCCACTACCACCGGAAACAACGCACGGCCTCTCTCAGTCAGGACATATTCGTTGTAGGCGCTGCCATCGGAGACTGGCGCAATCTCAAATACCCCCATCTCCACCAGCTGCTTCAGGCGCGACGCCAGGATATTTTTTGCCAGCCCCAGATTGCGCTGAAACTCACTGAACCGGCGGACGTCATCAAAGGCTTCACGCACGATCATCATGCACCAGCGTTCCCCAATTGATTCCAGGGTTCTGGCAACCGGACACTCACTGGTTCTCAGGGATTCCTGCTTAGCCATGTTTTCTCTCACTTTGCCTGTCTGATGAAGCCAGCTTAGCCAGCCGGAAAAGAAGTTGCAAAAAAAAACCTCTGCTGATAATTATGTTGCAACTCGGTTTCAAATAAAAACCACTCAGGCGCTGTTATGACCATAACAACTGGCAAGTCTTGTCCTTCTGAATCAGATTTCCCGCCCGCTGCGACGCTGATGCTTACGCCCCGGATGATCGTTTTGTTCTCACTGACCTCTGCGCTGGCGGTCGCCAATGTTTACTCGGCGCAGCCATTGCTGGAATCGATAGCCGCCAGCCTGAATGTTTCCCCTGGCACCATTGGCGCGGTGGTGACGGCCACGCAGATCGGTTACGCCATCGGGCTGATCGTTCTGGTGCCGCTGGGCGACTGCGTGAATCGCAAAAAACTGGTGGTTATCCAGCTACTGCTTTCCGTGCTGGCATTAACCGCCGCGGCTTTCGCGCCCGATCTGATGACGCTGCTGGGCGCGATGCTGCTGGTGGGGTTGATGGCGGTGGTCACACAGCTGATGGTGGCCTGGGCCGCCATGCTGGCATCGCCCGCGCAGCGCGGCCAGGTGGTCGGCAGCGTGACCAGCGGCATCGTGATCGGCATCCTGCTGGCGCGCTTTGTTTCCGGGATGATTGCCGATCTGGCGGGCTGGCGGACGGTCTTTCTGACGGCCGCCTGCCTGTTACTGCTGATCTCGCTGGTACTCGTAAAAGTGCTGCCCGCCTCAACCGGCCAGACGCAGCGCACCGCTTACCCGCTGCTGTTACTGTCAGTTTTGCGGCTATTCCGTTCAGAACCCCAGCTGCGCAAACGTGGCATCCTGGCGCTGCTGATTTTCGCAGCCTTCAGTATGCTCTGGTCCTCAATGGTGCTGCCGCTGACCGCCCTGTCACTGTCACACACTCAGACCGGGATGTTCGGACTGGCGGGCCTGGCCGGTGCGCTGGCGGCCACCAGAGCAGGCGCCTGGGCTGACCGGGGATGGGGCCAGCGTGCCACCGGCTTAGCCCTGGTGCTGCTGACCCTCTCCTGGCTGCCGATAGCCGCACTTCAAAGTTCGCTACTGCTGCTGGTTTTCGGGGTGATCCTGCTCGATTTCGCTGTTCAGACAGTGCACGTGATTAATCAGAGCCTGCTCGTCACTGCACGCCCCGAAGCGGCCAGTCGTCTGGTCGGTGCGTACATGTGCTTTTACTCGCTGGGCAGTGCGCTGGGGGCCATCGTGGCGACTCAGCTTTACGCTCACTGGGGATGGCAGGCTGTCTGTTATGCCGGGGCAGCCGTCAGCGCCTCAGCCTTTCTTTGCTGGTATGGAGCACGTCAATCATGAAATTATCGCATCTGCTACTCGCCGTGCTGATCACCGCCATCTGGGGCGTAAACTTTTCCGTTATCAAACTCGGGCTGCATGCGGTCGATCCCTTTATCCTGGCGGGCATCCGCTTTACGCTCTGCGCCCTGCCCGCGCTGTTCTTTATCCGGAAACCGGACGTGCCGTGGCGCTACCTGATCAGCTACGGGCTGGTCTTCGGAATCGGTCTGTGGGGACTGGTGAATCTGGGGATTAAAACCGGGCTGTCGGCGGGCATCGCCTCGCTGCTGCTGCAGTTCAGCGCCTTTTTCACCCTGCTGCTGGGTGGCTGGGTATTCAGAGAGCGTCTCAGCCGCTATCAGGTCGCCGGATGTCTGCTGGCCTGCGCCGGTCTGCTGAGCATTTTCTTTATTACCGATGGCTCGGTGACGTTCTCCGGCATGCTGCTGGTGCTGGCAGGCGCGATCGCCTGGAGCATTGCTAACATCATCAACAAAAAAGCGGCGACCCGGCAGGTGTTTGCGTTTCTGGTCTGGTCGAGCGCCTTTGCACCCATCCCGCTCTTCCTGCTGGACGGGCTGGTCAATGGCAGCACGGGCTATCATGCGCTGTTCACGCAGCTGGATATGAAAGCGGTGTTATCGATACTGTTTCAGGTCTATCCCAACACCCTGCTGGGTTACTGGGTGTGGAACTGGCTGCTGAAACAGTATCCGGTCTCCACGGTGGCGCCGCTGTCGCTGCTGGTGCCGGTGTTCGGCATTCTGGGCTCAGTGGCGATATTTGGCGAAAAGGTTTCAGCTCAGAAAATCGTCGCGCTGATGCTGATCGTCATCGGGCTGGCGGTGGGACTTTATGGGCAGCGGATCGTGCGCTTTATCGGCGTCCGAACCGGCTGACGTTGAGATAATTATTCCCCGTGCCGCTGGCAGAACGCGTCGATGTCGCCGTGCTGAAAATCGGGCAGATTCGCGAGCAGTTTCTCCAGTGGCCAGTTCCACCAGGCAATGCGCTGTAGGCGGGCGGCAATCGCAGGCGTAAACCGGACCCGCAATGGCCGGGCCGGAACACCGCCCACCACGCTGTAGGGCGCAACGTTTTTGGTTACGACTGCGCCCGCGGCCAGCACCGCACCATCGCCAATAGTCACGCCGGGCAGCACAATCACGCCGTGCCCGATCCAGACATCATTGCCTATCACCACCCGGTCGGCACGACGGGCAGCAAAGAAGCCCTGATCGCGCCGCGCATCGGGATGGTAATACTCCGGGCAGTAGGTAAAGCGATGCTGCGAAGCGCGGTCCATCGGATGATTCGGCGCACCAATCCGCACCTGATTGGCAATGGCGCAGAAACGTCCCACCTGGGTGTCGGCCAGACAGCAGTGCTCACCCACATAGGAGAAGTCACCCAGCTCGCTGTATTCCAGCACGCTGTGCGCCAGAATCTCGCACTGCTGACCTACGGTGGTTTCCCGCATGCGTACACTGTCATCAATCCAGGTATGGGCTAATCGGGCGGGCATAACGGCGGCAATGGACATATTACTCCCTGTCAGGATAAGCAGCACCCCGGCGGCGTGCTTTTGCCGCACCACCTTACCCGCCTTTAATGACAGAGAATTGACACAGAAAAAAGGCGGAGTGGTTAGCTCCGCCTTGTTTCAAGTTCCGGTTAACCTGCGTGACCGGTCAGTTGCATAAGGGCAACGATGATCTGCAAGATGACCCGGATAAGATCCAGAATCAGCTTAGTCAGTTCCATCACTTTCCTTCTCCTTTTTCAGGAGCGCGCTATTCGGCAACCAGGGCTTTGACTCTACCCGCCGGGTGCCTGAGCACATCTTTGTGGAGAGGGCTGAGCGGCACTCATGGTTAAAGCCACAGGCCAGCACCACCTGATGCCTGCCGGGATTTTTAAAACCGTGCCCCTGGGAGCGGCCAGTCGACAATGAGGCGATGCTCAACACTCAACACATGTATAAACATACAGTATTTTGGCGAAACTTGAAATCCTTAGCCGCACATTTTACAATCTTGTTTGTGGAGAGTGCTGAGCACCTCGTTCGCAGCGCGGTTACCAGCCGGGTAGCGAACAAAAAAATAAAGGATTTGGCGCGATGCCAAATCCTTTTTTTATGCCTGTTTTACGGCGATAACCCAATCCGCGCAGAATTTACTTCGCGGCGCTGATACGCCAGACGGTATTCCCTGCGTCGTCAGCGATCAGTACGCCGCCCTGTTTATCGCTGGCGAGACCGACCGGCAAACCACGCACCTGCTTTTCATCGTCCGTCAGGAAGCCCGAAACCACCGTCTGCGGCTGCCCCACCGGCTTGCCATTCTCAAATTTCACCCACACCACTTTGTAGCCATTCAGCGGCGTCCGGTTCCAGCTGCCATGCTCGCTGATAAACGCACCGCCACGGTACTGCGGCATATTATCACCACCGTAGAACAGCAGGCCCAGCGGCGCGACATGCGAACTCAGGGCGTAATCGGGCTTGATCGCCTTCTCAACCAGGTCGGGACGCTGCGGTTCGGCACGGGTATCGACATGCTGACCAAAGTAGCTATAGGGCCAGCCGTAAAAACCTTTATCCTGTACCGAGGTCAGGTAGTCCGGCACCAGATCGGAGCCGATTTCATCACGCTCGTTGACGATAGCCCACAGCTTGCCGCTCTGCGGTTCCCACTGCAGGCCGGTCGGATTGCGCAGACCGCTGGCGTAAATACGGCTGGCACCGCTGGCCGCATCCACTTCCAGTACCGCTGCCCGGCGATACTCTGCGCCAATGCCGTTTTCGGTGACGTTACTGTTGGAGCCAACGCCCACATAGAGCTTGCTGCCATCGGGGCTGGCTAACAGTGCTTTGGTCCAGTGGTGGTTAATCGGTCCGCCCGGCAGCTCCGTTACCTCTTCAGGAGCAGTACGGATCTCCGTGTCACCTTCGCGATAGGGGAACTTCACCAGGCTGTCAGCATTCGCGACGTAGAGCGTGTTGCCAATCAGCTGGATACCAAACGGCGAGTGCAGATTTTCGATAAATCGATGCTGCTCCCATTTGCCATTGACGTTGCGCAGCAGCGTAATACGGTTGCCGCCTGCGCCGCCCTTGCCTGACGCTTTCTGGACGATGCCCATGATCAGCTGTTTAGGTCGGGTGGTCGGTTTTGGCGGGCCATTGGATTCCGCGACCAGCACATCATTGTTTGGCAGCACGTAAACCTGACGCGGATGCTGCAGATTCTCAGCAATCTTCTCAATCTTCAGGCCATCAGCCACTTTTGGCATTTCACCGGCTTTCCAGGGCGTGCCTTCCGGCACCTGCATCGGCGGCATAAAGAAATTCTGCGCCTGCGGCAGTTCGGGATTGGGTCCGATCTGCTTTTGCGGATCGACCAGCGCACCATCATCACAGCCTGCCAGGAAAGTGGTCAGGGTCAGCGCGAGCAGCGTTTTATGCGGTATGTTCATGGTGGCTCCTCCTTAAGCGCTACGCTGACGTAACGCAAGTTGCACATTCGCCAGCAGCAGCAGCGCTACCACCAGCGTCGAGAGCGTTACGCCCAGCGGGATCACTGCGGCGGCATCACGGCTGTGAATAAACGCATTGACGATAGCGATGATGATGGCCACCAGCCAGAGCCAGAAATGGCCCTTTTCCGCGCTGTCACTGCCGCGAAACAGATAAACCAGTGCAATGAGACGTGGCACGATCGCCAGTATCAGTCCCAGCGCAATCAGCCAGCCTGCGGCATCCGTCCAGAACTGCACAAAGGTCTGCATGTAGAGAATGTCAAACAGCCAGGCCGCCACAAAAAAGCCCAGCGGCACCGGCTCCAGCAGAGCATACAGCGTCACGGCAAACGCCGATCTTCCCAGGGTATTGCGCATGTTTCTCTCCATTTTTAACGTGAATGCGGACCAGGTCAGATGTCGCGCTGCTCAGAGCAACCGACCCCGCGCCTGTAAAAGATTAGTAAATCTGAAGAGAAACAGAGGGTTTATTCGGAGGGAATTGTAAATCAGGCGGATGACGTCCCTGTCATCGCCGGTCAGTCAGGGCTTATCCGCGGGTAAGGTGACCCAGTAGCCTGGCTGGTAAGGCAGCGGGAGGAACTTCTCGTGGAACGCGCGGAAGGTGGCATCCGGATCGACATCGGCAAACAGATCGGGATGCAGCCATTTCGCCAGCGCCTGAATCGCCACAAACTGATACGGGCTGTCGTAGAACTGATGCCAGATGGCGTGGACGTTGCCGTTATGCGCCACCGGCAGGGTTTTAAAGGCATCACGCATCATCAGTGCCTTAAGACGCGCCGTCGCTTCGGTGACATTTGCACCCGGACCGACGCCGACCCATTTGCCCACGGTGTTGTAGTTCTTCCAGTTTGCGCCGGTCACCACCACCACATCCGGCTGGCTGGCGATAATCTGCTCCGGGTTAATCGTGCCGAAGGTGCCAGGGATCAGGTCTTTCGCGATGTTGCGGCCGCCTGCGATCTCCACCATCTGACCAAAGTTCTCATTGCCGAACGACATGCAGCATTCGTCACTATAGCCGCCTGCGCGGTCGATCATCACTTTCGGACGATAGCCGGTGAAGTTCTTCAGCCGCGAGGTGACAAGGTCAATCTGCTGCTGGCGGAAGGTGATGATCTCCTGCGCGCGTTCCGGTTTGTTCACCAGTTCGCCCATGATGCGGATACTTTTCTCAGCGTTAACCATCGGCGCTTCACGGAAATCGATAAACACCACCGGCACACCCACGGCCTGCAGTTTTTCAATCAGCTTGCCTTCATCGGTCGCCGCTTTCGACTCCAGATTCATCAGCACCAGATCGGGCTTCAGGGTTAGCGCCTGCTCGACGTTAAAGGTGCCATCTTTCGCGCCGCCGAAGGTCGGTAATTTTTTAATTTCCGGATAACGCTTCTCATAGGCCTGATAACCGTCCCAGTCCGCCTTATGAAGGTCATCACGCCAGCCAATCACCCGCGTGAACGGGGCGTCGGTATCAAATGCGGCCAGCAGATAGATCTGACGGCCCTCACCCAGAATGATGCGCTTTGCCTCCTGCGGCACCTCGACCTGACGGCCTGCGACATCAGTAATCATTTTGGCCGAAGCCGTCCCTGCCAGCGTGAGCAGCCCCAGCGCTAAAAACCATTTTTTCATTATGAAAACCCGCACAAATGATAATGAGAATTATTAATGTAAAGCGGCGTTACTATCACCTAAAACGGCGTTCAGGGGAAGTCATGCGGTTAAATGTTTTTTGCGGCGAGGTTAATGGGTTAAGTGACCATTAACAGCAAACTTAATCAGGGAAAAAGCGCAGCGTGTTGCTGCTCACAAAACGGACAGCTTTCGTGAATATGCTCACAACACCCTGGGCGGCTGCACACATATTAGCCGTTAATCGTATCGATTTGGCCAGTGCGTTAATGAATTGTGAGCGCTAGATTGAAAATGAAACGCCGTTTTAATAACTCACCAGGACAGCGAACCACAGGAGCGTAACCGTGAAAATCAGCGCCATAGATGTCACCCTTTTTACCTATCCCACCCGGCGTGTTGCCGACAGCGCCGGCCACTCCCATCCCGGCCTGGAAAATGATGCGCAGATGGCGCTGTTGACCCTGACCAGCGAGGGTGGCGATTGCGGCTACGCCTTTGCGCCGCCGGAAGTGGTGCGGGCGCATGTGGTTAATGCCTTTTTTCGCAAGGTGCTGATCGGTCAGAACGCCTTTGACCGCGAGCGTATGTGGCAGGATCTGGTGCACTGGCAGCGCGGCAGCGCCCACCAGCTTACCGAGCGTGCCCTCTCCGCTGTTGAGCAGGCGCTGTGGGACCTGATTGGGCGCAGGCTGAAACAGCCGGTGCATAAACTGCTGGGCGGCTATCGCGAGAAGATCCCGGCTTACGGCAGCACCATGTGCGGCGACGAGCTGAGCGGCGGTTTATCGACGCCGGATGAGTATGCACAGTTCGCGGAAAAGCTGGTGGCACGCGGCTATCAGGCGATCAAGCTGCACACCTGGATGCCGCCGGTCGCCTTTGCGCCCAGCCCGGCCATGGACATCAAAGCCTGCGCAGCGGTGCGTGAAGCGGTTGGCCCGGATATCGCACTGATGCTGGATGGCTACCACTGGTACAGCCGCAGTGACGCGCTGACCATCGGCAAGGCGCTGGAGAAGCTTAACTTCACCTGGTTCGAGGAGCCGATGGAGGAAGAGAGCATGGCCTCTTACGCCTGGCTGGCAGACAACCTCTCAATCGACGTGCTCGGCCCGGAGAGCCTGGGCGGTAAACATCACAGCCGCGCCGACTGGGTCCGTGCCGGTGCCTGCGACATTCTGCGTGCCGGGGCCAATGGCGTAGGCGGCATCTCCGCCACGATGAAAGTAGCCAGTCTGGCGGAAGCTTTCGGCATGGATTGCGAAGTCCACGGCAACGGCGCAGCCAGCCTGGCGGTGGTCGGAGCTATTCGTAACTGCCGCTGGTATGAGCGCGGCCTGCTGCATCCCTTCCTGGATTATGAAACGCCGCCTGCGTATCTCAACAGCCTGATTGATCCAATGGACGATCGGGGCTTTGTCACCCTGCCCACCCGCAGCGGGCTGGGAGAGGATATCAACTTCAGCTGGATTGAAACCCACACGCTGAACCGCTGGTAATGAAGTACGGCAAACAATAATAACCCCGTTGCCGCACAGCCCTGATGACGCGGTAAACGGGAAAAACCTCTGACCTGCTGGACTTTACCTATGACCCTGACACAACGATGTGGCGCGTGGCTGATCACGCTGCTGATGCTCACGAGCGCGTCAATCCAGGCAAAGACCCCGGATGACCAGCTGATCGTTGGCATGAATATGAACAACCTGCTCACCCTGGATCCGGCCGCGATGACCGGCAACGAGGTGGTCGGTATTGTGGTGAATCTCTATGACGGCCTTGTGGAGCTGAATCCGCAGCAGCTCACCGAGGTGCGCCCGGCGCTGGCGGAACACTGGTCAGTCAGTCCGGATAACCGCACCCTGACCTTCCACCTGCGCAACAACGTCAGGTTTCACTCCGGTAATCCGCTCACCAGTGCTGATGCGGTCTGGTCGATGCGGCGGGTGCTGCATCTGAATCTGGCGCAGGCGTCGGTGTGGAAGTCCTACGGTTTCAGCCGCGACAATGTGGACCAGATGATCACCGCACCCGACGACCGCACGCTGGTGATCACCCTGCCTAAACCCAACGATCCGCAACTGGTGATCTACTCGCTGGCGGCGCTGGGCAGTATGGTGGTGCTGGACCGCAAAACGGTACAACAACATGAAATCGATGGTGACTGGGGCAACCGCTGGCTTACCACGCATGAAGCGGGTTCCGGCCCGTTCCGGCTGGATGTCTGGCAGGCAAAAGATGTGCTGCGCATGAGTCGCTCGGCAGACTACTGGCGCGGTGAGGCGAAGATGTCGCGGGTGGTCTTCCGCCACCTGCAGGAGTCGCAAACCCTGCGGCTGATGATGGAGAAAGGCGATCTCGATATCGCCAGCAATATGGCGATCCCCGATGTGCGCGCCCTGCGTCACGATCCCGACCTCACCATTGATGCCGTCAGAAAAGGGACAATCTACTACCTGGCGATGAGCATGAACGATCCGCGCTTTGACAATATTAAGGTGCGTGAGGCGGTCCGCTATCTGGTCGATTATCAGGGCATCAATAAAAGCCTGATGACCGGCTATGGCGAACTGCACCAGCGCCCGATACAGTCGGGGATGCCCGCCACGCTGCCCGATCCCGGTTACCGGCTCGATGTGCCGCGCGCCCGTGCGCTGCTGGCTGAAGCGGGTTATCCGGAGGGCTTTGACACCACGCTGCGGGTGCTTGCCGATCAGCCGTTCCTGAATATCGCCATCGCCATTCAGTCAACGCTGCTGCAGGGCGGCATCCGGGCAAAAATCATTACCGGCACCGGCAACCAGATTTATGGCGCGATGCGCGATCGCCAGTTCAGCCTGCTGGTCGGACGCGGCGGCAGCGGCGTCGAGCCGCACCCCCACTCCAGCCTGCGTGCGCTGGTCTACAACCCGAACAATGCCGACAGTGCCCGGCTGACCAATTTCCAGGGCTGGCGTACCGGTTTCTACGACGCGCAGCTCAACCGCATGATCGATCAGGCGCTGGTGGAACGCGACAAAACCCGCCAGCAGCAGGCCTATTTCGCCATCCAGCAACGCTACGACCAGCTGGTGCCTGCGCTGATGCCGATTTCACAAATGCTTGACTCCGTGGTGGTCAGTAACCGGGTACAGGCGTATCAGCCCCATCCTTCTGCGACCACCTTCCTGCGTGACGTCTGGAAAACGCCTGACAGCCTGGCGGGAGGCACACCATGATGATGACCCTGACACGAAATCAGTGCCGCCGCATCAGCCATCGCGCGGTTCAGGTACTCATCACGCTGTTCGGCCTGTTGCTGCTGACCTTTTTTATTGGCCGGGTAATGCCGCTGGATCCGGTGCTGGCGATAGTCGGCCCGGATGCCGATCAGGCCACTTATCAGCAGGTCTACCACCAGCTTGGCTTTGATAAACCGCTGTGGGTGCAGTTTGGCCTCTATCTTAATGCCCTGCTGCATGGTGACCTGGGCCACGCGCTGCTCACCGGCCAGCCGGTAGTGCATGACATCCTGCGCGTCTTTCCCGCCACGGTAGAGCTGGCCACACTGGCAATTGTCATTGGCGCAGGGCTGGGCGTACCGCTGGGTGTGCTGGCGGCGGCGCGGCGTAACAGCGTCATCGACTATGTGGTGCGGATGCTCAGCCTGGCCGGTTACTCCACGCCGATCTTCTGGGTTGGCATGATGGGCCTGCTGCTGTTCTATGCCCATCTCGGCTGGGTCGGCGGTGCTGGCCGGGTGGACTTCAGCCTTGATGGCATCGTGCCACGTCGCACCGGCTTTATGCTGATCGACGCCCTGCTGGCGGGCAACGGTCAGGTGTTCCGGAATGCGCTGATTCATCTGGTGCTGCCCGCCTCGCTGCTCGGCTTTCACTCCATGGCCTACATCAGCCGGATGACGCGCAGCTTTATGCTGGCGCAGCTGTCACAGGAGTTCATTCTGACCGCGCGGGTCAAAGGCCTGACCGAGTGGCAGGTGATCTGGCAGCACGCGTTTCGCAATATCCTGGTTCAGCTGCTGACCGTGGTGGCGCTGGCCTATGGCTCGCTGCTGGAGGGCGCCGTGCTGATTGAAACTGTCTTCTCCTGGCCCGGTTTTGGCTCCTATCTCACGGGCAGTCTGATGCTGGGCGATATGAATGCGGTGATGGGCTGCGTGCTGGTGGTCGGCCTGATCTTTGTGCTGCTTAACCTGATCGCCGATCTGCTCTATCAGGTGTTCGATCCGAGGACCAAAGTATGACGATCTCTTTTGACACCCCTTCTGCCGGTCACACCCGCGAGCGGCTGGCGCGCTGCCGGCGATTCGCTGCCCGCTGCGGCACTTTCCTGTGGCGCATGGCCTGTAATCCCCTGACCGCCATCGGCGGCGGCATTGTGTTGCTGCTCTGCATCGTGGCGCTGTTTGCGCCCTGGATCGCACCCTATCACCCGCTGATTCAGGATCTGGACAACGCCCTGACGCCGCCCGGTGCAGCCCACTGGTTCGGCACCGATGAGTTTGGCCGGGATATCTTCAGCCGTCTGGTGTGGGGCGCGCGCATTACGCTCTACATCGTGCTGCTGGTGTCGATCACCGTCGGACCGCTGGGCCTGCTGCTGGGCGTTACCGCGGGTTACTTTGGCGGCAAAGTCGATGGGGTGCTGATGCGCGTCACCGATATCTTCATCTCCTTTCCCAGCCTGGTACTGGCGCTGGCGTTTGTTGCCGCGCTGGGGCCGGGTCTTGAGCATGTGGTGATTGCCATTACCCTCACCGCCTGGCCACCGATTGCCCGTCTGGCGCGTGCCGAAACGCTGTCGCTGCGCCAGGCGGACTTTATCTCAGCGGTGCGATTACAGGGCGCGTCGCCGCTGCGGGTGCTGTGGAAGCATATTATTCCGCTCTGCCTGCCGTCGGTGATTATCCGTATCACCATGAATATGGCGGGCATTATCCTTACCGCCGCCGGGCTGGGTTTTCTCGGACTGGGTGCACAGCCGCCGGATCCGGAATGGGGCGCGATGATCGCCAGCGGCCGTACCTACATGCTGGAGTGCTGGTGGGTGGTTACCGTGCCCGGTCTGGCGATCCTGATTAACAGCCTGGCATTTAACTTCTTAGGAGATGGCCTACGTGACCTGCTCGATCCCCGCAGTGAGTAACGCCCTGCCGTTGCTCGACGTGCGCGATTTGCACGTGAACTTTGTTAACGGACGCCAGATCACCCCGGCGGTGCGCGGCGTCTCCTTTCAGCTCGGTCAGGAGAAGCTGGCGATTGTCGGCGAATCCGGCTCCGGTAAATCGACCGTGGGCCGCGCCCTGCTGCAGCTGCATCCGGCCAGGGCGCGCATCGAGGCGAGCCGGATGCAGTTTGGTGATATCGACCTGCTGCACGCCAGCCCGGCGCAGATGCGCGCCATTCGCGGCAAACGCATTTCCATGATTATGCAGGACCCGAAATATTCCCTGAACCCGGTGATTCGGGTGGGCGAGCAGATCGCCGAAGCCTGGCGCAGTCATCATCGCGGCCAGAAAGCAGCGGCGCGTCAGCGGACGCTGGCGATGCTGGAGGAGGTGCAGATCCGCGATCCTGAACGGGTTTATCAGCTCTATCCGCATGAAATTTCTGGCGGTCAGGGGCAGCGCGTGATGATCGCTATGATGCTGATTACCGAGCCGGAACTGGTGATTGCCGATGAGCCGACTTCTGCGCTGGATGTCTCGGTTCGCCTGCAGGTGCTGGCGCTGCTGGACGATCTGGTGAAGGCGCGCGGGCTGGGACTGATTTTTATCAGCCACGATATCAGCCTGGTACGCAGCTTCTGCGATCGGGTGCTGGTGATGTACGCCGGACGCGTGGTGGAGTCGCTGGCCGCCAGCGAGCTTGACCACGCGCAGCATCCCTATACCCAGGGATTGCTGGCGGCACTGCCCGACCTTGATCACCGTCGTACACGCCTGCCGGTATTACAACGTCATGCCAGCTGGTTGACGAATTAAGGAGTTCGCGATGATTGATGTGAAAAATCTCAGCCTGAGTTTTGGTGACGACGATCGCCGGAGTCAGGTGCTGTTCGACGTAAATCTGCAGGTGAAACAGGGTGAAATTTTCGGGCTGGTAGGCGAGTCGGGTTCGGGTAAAACCACGGTGCTGAAGTGCCTGGCGGGATTATTTACTCACTGGCAGGGAGAGCTGAGCATTGATAACCAGCCGCTGAAGCACCGCATCGATCGGGCGCGCTGTCGTCAGGTACAGATGGTGTTTCAGGACCCTTACGGTTCGCTGCATCCGCGTCACACGCTGGGCGACATCCTGGAAGAGCCGTTGCAGATTCAGGGTATCGGGCAGCGCCAGCAGCGGGTGGTGGCGATGCTGGATAAGGTCGGGCTGAATCGCGCCTGGCAGACGCGCTATCCGCACCAGCTTTCAGGAGGCCAGCGTCAGCGCGTAGCGATTGCCAGGGCGCTGATTCTGGAGCCGCGCGTACTGCTGCTGGATGAGCCCACTTCTGCTTTGGATGTTTCGGTACAGGCGGAGATCCTGAACCTGCTCAGCGATCTGCAGCAGCAGGAGAACCTGACCTATCTGATGGTGACGCACGATCTCGGCGTGGTGGCGCATCTCTGCCATCGCGTGGCGGTGATGCAACAGGGCAAAGTGCTGGAGACGCTGGATGTGCCGACGCTGGTGGCGGATCGCGCTGCGATGCCCTATACGCGGATGCTGGTCGAGGCGAGTCGCCATACTCATGTGGCAGGCTGAAAGTCAGCGGAGGTCAGGAGAGAGAATAAAAAAAGGCCGGTCAGACCGGCCTCGTGAAATCGGAGGACTTAATGCGTCAGCTGACGCACAAAGGCAACGATCTCCTGATTTTTGCCATGCTCAGACAGGCACTGCTGGAAACGCGGGCCGCTGACAGCGGTACGCACCAGTTCAGGATCAATAGCGCGCAGCGTGTCGAGATAGTTATCTTTGATCACTGCAGCCTTAACCTGGTTCAGCAGACCGGCATTGCGCACCTGCGGCTCTTTACGCTCTGGCGGATAGCCATTGCCCTTCTCGCCGGTGAACGCTTTTTCAAAGATAAAGCGCAGATTCAGTTCTGCACCCCAGCCAAACCCTTTAGCAAATGGCAGGGACAAGGCATTGCCGTTGTTGATCTGTGCAAACAGGTAAGCATCCGCCGGATCGATACAGTAACCGCAGACCACGCCCGGATGGATGTTAAGCGACATCAGCGCGCCCTGTCCGGTGCCGCAGCCCGCGACCACGAAATCTACCGCCTGGCTGTTGAGCAGTATGCTGGCCTGAATACCGAGGTGAATGTAAGTCAGATGGTGATCCTGCTCATCGCTCATCCCGACGTTGAAGACCTGATGGCCCAGCGGCTGTGCGACACCTTCCAGTTCTTTCAGCACGATAACGTTTTTAGCGGCCTGGCTGTTTTCCATCATTAATGCGATTTTCATGATCTACCCTTATAAATTAATTGAAACACCGTTTCATTTTAATGAAAAAGCACTAAAGTGCATGGGCTAATTCACCTGCGCGCTGTGAGAGCCATCACAAAACGGCCATTGTAGTGCCTGTTACTGCATGAGGATTCCGATGTTTATCTATCATAAAGATCAGCCCCTGGACGATTTGGGTGATGGCGTGACCCGCCGCGTGCTGGCACATGGCGGCACAATGATGGCGGTTGAAGTCCGTTTTGAAAAAGGGGCGACTGGCCCGCTGCATCACCATCCCCATGAGCAGCTGACCTATGTACTGAGCGGACGTTTTGCCTTCACCATTGAGGGTGAAACGCGGGAAGTCGGCGCGGGGGATACACTCTACAAAGCACCCAATGTGGTTCATGGCTGCGTCTGTCTTGAGGCAGGTGTGCTGCTGGATACCTTTACGCCGCAACGCGAAGATTTCCTCGCGGCTAAATAACTCACGCGGCCCGATGGGCCGCTTGCCAAACTGACCTGATGTTGTCTCTTTTCCCTGCCCACCGGATTTGACTTAAAACCGGTGCAATTTTTCTGAAATTCTCTTCACTGCTAACTGAATGATTAGCCAGCACTTCCTCTGCAGCCGCGCTACGCTTAGCGCCGGCTTAAAAATCATTCAGGCAGATTTCTGTACAAAATACGGATCGTTGTATAAGTTTAATAGCAACACCAGTGCGTTTTTTAACCCGAAACAGGACAATAATATGCCAATGCAAAACACCCTGACCCTGCCGGTGAACCATACCATTCCGGTCAAAAATGAGTTCAAATCATCCTTTACCGCCTCTGAGCAGGATAAACTTAATTTTCTGATTGAGGAGTTACTGGAAGCAGGCAAAGAAAAAAGCTGCATGGAATTGCTGCGTCATCTGGCCTCCGCGGACAGTGCCGAAGAAGAAGCGTGCTGCCGTGAACTTCTGACGCTGCTGATGGCACAAAAATGAAGCCTGTGTCTGGCTGTTTAGCGCAGATTCACTACGCTTCAGGACCTTTATTCCTACTCCGGACATTCGCCTGACCGCACGTCGCCGTTCAGGCGTATTCATTTTCATGTAAACATTGCCTGTTGTTCCCAACGCCAGATTGCCCACAGCAGCGGATGCTGTTTCGGGCGGTTAATCCGGGGTGACTCACAAGCCCTCCCAGTCTCTCATTGCTTATCCCTCCCTGCTTTTGTTAGCCTGAATCGCGCATCGGCGAGACGCGCCTTACACCGGCCGCACGGGTTATTATCCACCTGTTAAAGGAGTGACACGATCATGACTTCTGCACCTGCCACACTGCATCTGCTGTGTGGAAAAATTGCCTCCGGGAAATCGACGCTGGCAGCGGAACTGGGCGCTTTACCGGGTTGCGTGGTCATCAGCGAGGATCAGTGGCTGGCCGTGCTCTGGCAGGACGAGATGCATTCAGTGGCCGATTACGTGCGCGTTGCGGCAAAACTCAGGAGCCCCACCTGGTGGCGCTGCTTAACGCGGGTGTCTCGGTGGTACTCGATTTTCCGGCCAACACCCGGGCAAATCGTGACTGGATGCGCTCAGTGATAGAGGCATCCTCTGCCGATCATCGCCTGCATTATCTGAACGTGCCGGACGCACTGTGTAAATCGCGTCTGCACGCCCGTAATCAGGGCGGCGAACACGCCTTTGCCGCCACGAACGAGCAGTTCGCGCTGATTACCCGCTATTTTGAAGCGCCGCAGGAGGAAGAAGGTTTTCACCTGGTGCGCCACGGGTAACGGCTTCTGCTATCAGAAGAGATCGAGAGCGGCAAGCACGTCAGCAATCTCCCGACAATCGGCAGCGGAAAGCGGCAACAGTGGACGCGGCAGGCAGTCGCGTTCGGTCAGCCTCAGCAGCCCTGCCGCAGCGCTGATTACCCGGAAACTGCCGCCGTGCTGGCGGAACAGTGCCCACAACGGCTCAAGACGATCGGACTGTGCTCTGACGTTCGCATAATCACCTGCGGCTGCCGCCTCGGTCATCGCTTTTGCAACGCGCGGAAACAGCCCGCCGCACACCGAATACCAGCCATCACAGCCCGCAATCAACCCGTTGGCGGCAGAGGCATCACCGCTAACGCCAATCGATACGGAAGCAGGCAGCATGTTGCGCAGTTGCGCGAGGCGATCATTCGCTGCGGACTGCTCCGCCGGAACACCCGGAATTTTCACTGAACCCACGCCAGGCAGTTGAGCGATCCGGCCCAGCAGCGCATCAGAAAACGTAAAATGGGTAGTGCCCGGATTGTCATAGACGCAGATCGGCACCGAGGCGTGACGCGTCACGGTCTCATAAAGCGCGAACACTTCCTCCTCTTTCAACGCCTGATAACCCAGCGGCGGCAGCAGTAATGCGGCAGCACCCGCCTGCTGCGCATCTTCAGTCAGCGCCAGCACCTCATCGGTGCTCACCGCGCCCACGCAGATCATCACCGGAATCGAATCTGCATGTTCAACCGCCAGCGTTGCGATGCGCCTGCGCTGCGCGCGGGTCAGATACGCATAGCTGCCGGTTGATCCCAGCACGCCAAGGGAGTCAACTTTTGCCTCCGTCAGCCTGCTCAGCAGCCGCAGAAAGGCGGCTTCATCGGGTCTGCCCTCCGCAAAGGGAGTAAGGGGAAAGGCGCTGAGCCCGCTGAACATATCGTCTGCTCCATCGTAAGAATGCGTTGCCTGGCTGACGTTCGTCCGTACAGCCATATTTCGTTTGCGGCCGAAGCATCGGTTCGCTCAGCCCGCTATTTTTGTGCCATCACCCTCTTTACTCTCGTTTAAAGGAAGATAGCGATGATTGCCGTACTGTTTGAAGCTGAAGCCCGCCCCGAACACCAGATGCGTTATCTGCAACTGGCCGCCGACCTGAGTCCGCTGTTAAAGGACATTGATGGATTTATCTCTATTGAGCGCTTTCAGAGCCTGGGTGATGAGAAAAAAATCCTCTCGCTCTCCTGGTGGCGCGATGACGCCGCGGTGCAGGCCTGGAAACGTAACCTCTGCCACCAGGCCGCGCAGCGTGAAGGTCGTGAAACCCTCTTTGCCGGCTATCGCATTCGCATCGCCGCGCTGGTCAGAGAATATGCCTCACAACAGGGAGTAAATTAACATGTTCGATATTCATGTGATCCTGCAAAATAGTCCAGGCACCCTTTCCCGGCTCACCACGCTGCTGGGCCGCCATGGAATCGGACTGGAAGGCGGCGGCCTGTTCTCGTGTGGTGCGCAGAGCCACGCCCATTTTCTGGTTGCGGATGGCGAACGGGCGCGTGCCGTGCTGGAAGCGGAGGGGATCACCGTCGAGGCCGTAAATGTCCCATTGATTCGCAGGCTACCGCAGCTGCGTCCTGGCGAACTGGGGGCGATCACGACACGCCTGGCCGATGCCGGGATCAACATTCTGGTGCAGTACAGCGATCACGCTAACCAGCTAATCCTGATCACCGATAACAATCAATCAGCCGCCGGGCTGACCACAGAATGGGCTCCATAATCTGATGACGACACAGCAACACCATCACGCAACGGACGACAGCGACGCGCTTGAGCACGCAATTGTGAGCGTCGCCACCGCGATGGCCGATTCGTCTCGGGTAAAGATGCTGTCAGCGCTGATGGATGGACGCGCCTGGACGGCTACGGAACTTTGCGCCGTCACCGACGTGGCCCCCTCCACCGCCAGCGCGCATCTGAACCGGTTGATTAACAGCGGCCTGATCGTCTGTCTGGCACAGGGCCGTCACCGCTATTACCGACTGACAGGCAGTGACATCGCAACGCTGATTGAGAATATGATGGGGGTGTCGTGGCGACGGATCGCTGCGCCGCAGAGCACGACGCCGACATCACTGCGCACTGCCCGCACCTGCTACGACCATCTGGCGGGTGAAGTCGCGGTGCAGATCTACGCCGCAATGGTACAGCAGGGCTGGATCACGCCGGAGGGCAGCGCCCTCACCCTTTATGGACAACAGCAGTTTGCGGCGTTGCGAATTGATCTGTCGCAGCCCGGCCGCCGCCGGGCGTGCTGCAGCTGCCTCGACTGGAGTGAACGCCGGTTCCATCTCGGCGGTTACGCGGGCGCCGCGCTGCTCACCGCCTTTGAGGTGCAGGGCTGGCTCACCCGACAGCCCGGCTACCGTGAAGTGACGTTTACTGCGGTGGGCGCCAGGCATTTACGTCAGGTTTTCGATATCACACTTCGCTGACACAGCACGCCTGAGTTCAGAGCCCATTTGCTGTCAGGCTCTGCGCGGGCGGCCTCGGACTGCCTGGAATCCCCTAATCAGCCCATAACAGGCTTATGAATTCTGTCACATTTCCGCAAACTCGCCTCAGAGCCGATAACACGCCGACAAAATCGGCAGTTTCTATAACCTTATGAATCAGAATGCTTTTAAATGATAACGCCAAGCAATCATGCGGCGCACACATTAATCATTGCCATTTTTGCACTTATTCAGCGCCGGGCGCTGATCCACTCTTCAGTCACAGGCGCGGCAAAAAGCGTCATACCTTACTGGAGTTACTGATGCAGACAACCTCACCCATGACTCACCGCGCCAGGATTGGCGCTATATTTCGTGTTACCTCGGGCAACTTCCTCGAACAGTTTGATTTCTTCCTGTTCGGTTTTTATGCCACCTATATCGCCCATACCTTTTTCCCGGCCAGCAGTGAGTTTGCCTCACTGATGATGACCTTTGCCGTCTTTGGTGCAGGCTTCCTGATGCGCCCCATCGGCGCAGTGGTGCTGGGGGCGTACATCGATAAGGTCGGCCGTCGCAAGGGGCTGATCGTCACGCTCTCCATCATGGCGGCGGGCACATTTATGATCGTGCTCATCCCCTCTTACCAGAGCATTGGCCTGTGGGCACCGCTGCTGGTGCTGATCGGCCGGCTGCTGCAGGGCTTCTCCGCCGGTGCAGAGCTGGGCGGGGTGTCGGTTTATCTGGCCGAGATCGCGACGCCGGGCCGCAAAGGCTTTTATACCAGCTGGCAGTCGGGCAGTCAGCAGGTCGCGATTATGGTGGCGGCGGCGATGGGCTTTATCCTCAACGCCGTGCTGGAAGAGAGCGCTATCCGCGAATGGGGCTGGCGCATTCCGTTCCTGTTTGGCTGCCTGATTGTGCCGTTTATCTTCGTGCTGCGTCGCAAGCTGGAAGAGACGCAGGAGTTCAGCAATCGTCGCAGTCATCCTGATGTGAAACAGGTGTTCCGCATCCTGCTCAGTAACTGGCAGGTGGTGATTGCCGGGATGCTGATGGTCGCGATGACCACCACGGCGTTTTACCTGATTACGGTTTATGCCCCGACCTTTGGCAAGAAAGTCCTGCTGCTGAGCGCCTCGGACAGCCTGCTGGTGACGCTGCTGGTGGCGGTGTCGAACTTCATCTGGCTGCCGATTGGCGGCGCGATCTCCGACCGCTTTGGCCGCAAACCTGTCCTGGTTGCCATGACCCTGCTGGCGATCGCCACCAGCTATCCGGCCCTGAGCCTGCTGGCAGCGGCACCGGGCTTCTCGATGATGCTGGGCGTACTGCTGTGGCTTTCGATGATTTACGGCCTCTACAATGGCGCGATGATCCCGGCGCTGACCGAAATCATGCCAGGGGAAGTCCGCGTGGCAGGCTTCTCGCTGGCCTACAGCCTGGCAACCGCAGTGTTTGGTGGCTTTACCCCGGTGATGTCGACCGGTCTGATCGAACTGACCGGCGACAAAGCTTCGCCTGGCTACTGGATGAGTTTTGCGGCTGTCTGCGCGCTGGGCGCAACACTGTATCTCTATCGTCGCACCCGCAGTGCCGTATTACCTGCCCATAAAACCGTTAGCTGAGGAACTGAAGATGAAACTGAAAACGATGTCACTCTACGCTGCCCTGCTGTTCAGCGTGGCGGGCAGCAACACGGCGCAGGCAAAAGAGCTGACGGTAATGATCTCCGGCGGATTTAAAGCGGCATGGGATACGCTTTCGCCACGCTTTGCCCAGCGTGAAGGGATCACCCTTAACACGGTTGCCGGTCCGTCGATGGGCAAGACACCACAGGCGATTCCGGCGCGGCTGGCGCGTGGTGAACCGGCTGATGTGGTAATTATGGTTGGCGATGCGTTAAGCGATCTGCAAAAAAAAGGCGCAACGCTGCCGGGTTCACGGGTTGAGCTGGCGGACTCGCGCATCGGTGCAGTGATAAAACAGGGTGCCACGCCGGTGAAAATCGGCAGCGAAAGCGAGCTGCGTACTGCCCTGCTGAACGCCTCTTCCATCGCCTACTCCGACAGCGCCAGCGGCAAATATGTCAGCAGCCAGCTGTTCAGCCGACTGGGCATTGAGGATCAGGTGAAGGCGAAAGCGGTGAAGGTTGAGCGCATCCCGGTGGCCTCCGAGGTCGCGGCGGGTAAATACGCTATCGGCTTTCAGCAGGTCAGTGAACTGCTGCCGGTCTCCGGCGTAACGTTCATTGGCGAACTGCCGGACACGCTGCAGTACACCACCCGCTTCGCCGGTGCCGTAGTACGCAGGTCAGCGCAGCCGGACGAGGCGGCGAAGCTGCTGCACTGGCTCGCCTCGCCTGAGGCACAGCAGGCCGTGCACGCCAGCGGCCTGCACAGCGTGAAGGCGTCAAAACCGGCTAAAGTCGCTGATACTGTTCAATAATCAGGTTTTCCAGTTCGCCCGCGATGTGCGAGAGCATCCGGCCATTTTTACGCAGCAGTCCGACGGTGCGTTTCACCTGCGGATCGGTTAACGGCACCGCCATCAGCAGGGCGTGATCGTAGCCGGGCATCGACATGGCGGGGACGGCAGCAATGCCAAGCCCCGCCTCAACCATCCCCAGCATGGTGGTGACGTGCCGGGTTTCACAGACACAGGGTTTCTCCGGCATGATCGCCTGCAACGCCTGGTCCAGCAGGTTGCGATTGCCGGAGGTTTTATCCAGTCCGACCCACTCATACTGATAAAACGCCTGCCAGCTCAGACTCTTTTTGCCTGCTATCGGATGGTCACGCCGACAGGCCGCCACATAAGGGTCGTCCATCAGCGGCTGGAAGTGCACATCCGGCTGCGAGCGGCTGGAAAAGCTGATGCCGAAATCGGCCTGACCGCCAATCACCGCGTCATAGACGTTGGCCGCACTGCTGTCGACCAGCTTGACTCGTACACGGGGATAGCGCGCCTGAAACAGCCGGATGATGTTGGGCATAAAGTAGTAAGCGGCTGACGGCACGCAGGCGACGGTAATCAGGCCGGTGCGGGCTAAGCTCACTTCACTCAGATCGGCCATCACCTCTTCAAAATCGGCCAGCAGCTTTTCCGAACGCTGAGCAAACGCATGTCCTTTCAGCGTCAGCGTGACGCGGCGCGTGGTCCGCTCAAACAGTTTGATCCCCAGCGTGGTTTCCAGCTTATCGATGCGGCGGCTCAGTGCCGATTGCGAAAGGCAGATTGACTCCGCCGCCAGGCGAAAATTGCCAAACTCCACCAGCGCGCGAAACGCGTAGAGATCGTTGAGATCGAAATTAACCGGCATACATTCCTCTTCCCCTAAACCGCATCAGGCTTGCCATCATCATTTTCATCGCCTTCCGTCTGGCTGAAATCGCTAACGAATTTGCTGAGCAACTGTTCCAGCGTCTCGCGGTCGCTCTCTGGCCAGTGGAGGAAAATGCGCTGATAAACCTGCACCCGTTGCGCATCGATTTTATCGGTCATCGCCCTGCCAGCCGCGGTAATTGCGGCTTCGTTGATCCTTTTGTCCTGACGGTTTTTCTGCCGCACGACCAGCCCGGTCTCCTCTAATTTCGCTACCTGACGGCTGACTGTGCTGTAATCACGACCCACCCGATCGGCGAGTTCGCCCACGCCGATCGGCCCGAACCGGCTGACCTGAACCAGCAGTGGAAACAGTGCCCGATCCAGCTCAATACCCGCCGCTTTAATCATCGCCATATCGCGCTGAGGCCGGTTAAGCGCGCCCGCAATTGTCAGCAGACAATCATGCAGCGCATCGTACTTATGTGTATTTTGCACGCTTTTCATTGACGCTATCCAGAGGCAGGAATAATGTGTGTACTTTACACCCATTAACTCCTGAACAGAAGGATGATAAACAATGAAAGCAGTAATAATCGGGCAGGCAGGCGCACAACCTCACTACGGCGACATGCCGGAACCCCAGCCCGGTGAGCATCAGCAGCGGGTGACGGTCAACGCTACGGCACTCAGCCAGCTGGCAAAGGCCCGCGCGGCAGGCACCCACTACAGCTCTGTGGCGCACTATCCGTTTATTCCCGGCATTGACGGTACCGGATATCTCGACACGGGCGAGCCGGTCTATTTTCTGACGTTTAACGCCGCGGCAGGCAGCATGGCCGAGCGAACTGTGGTCAACAGTGAACATATTATTCCACTGCCTGCCGGTCTGGATCTGGTACTGGCTGCCGCTCTCGCGAATCCGGGCATGTCCTCCTGGGCGGCGCTGACCCGTCGGGCGGCACTGCGTCCTGGCGAGACCGTGCTGATCAATGGTGCCACCGGCACCTCGGGACGTCTGGCGATCCGCATTGCCCGTGCGCTGGGCGCAGGCAGAATCATTGCCACAGGCCGTAACCGGGAGACTCTGGAACAGCTACAGAGTGAGGGTGCTGATATCATACTGACGCTGGATGCATTATCGGCAGAGCTTCCTTCTCTGATGGCGGAAGGCATTGATGTGGTGCTGGATTATCTGTGGGGTGAGAGTGCACTGGCGATCATGACGGCGGCGGTACGCGGTGGTGACAAGGTGGTTCGCTTTGTCCAGATTGGTTCGCTGAGCGGACAGGAGATTTCTCTGCACAGTAAACTGCTGCGTTCATCCGGCTTAACGCTGATGGGAAGCGGGCTGGGCAGCGTGCCAGACCGTGAGCTGATCGCCTCAATAGGGGAAATGCTGCAGGCCGCCGCGTCACATGGATTTGCCATCCCCTTCCAGTCGCGGCCACTCAGTGAGGTCGCTGAGGCCTGGCAGAGCGACGACAGCCGCTACCGCACGGTCTTTACCCTTCCGATGTAACGGACGGCTCCACCTTATGCAGAAATCGACCAGGATAATCGGGTTGGATGGCGTGCTGGCTGCTGTAGCGGCCAAACAGCTTATAGCGGTTTAACGCGATGCGGTCATAGGCAAAATTACCGATCGCATCCGGAAAGTGGCGCAGCACCGCCAGCCCGCGCCACGGGGCAGGCAGTTGCTGTATCACGCGGAACACCGCCTGCGCCCGCAGCCAGTGCTGATTGTCCGCGATATAGACAATGGTGCTGACGTTTTCTTCCGGCAGTCCGGCCCAGCGCAGCAGCGCTTTGCCCTGCTCGCTCTGCACCGAGGCAAAACGAACCTGCCGCGCCAGATGATGACGCAGCAGAAACTGAACCCAGCCGTTACACAGTTTACAGACGCCGTCATAGAGCACGGCGCTTTCACCGGTTTGCAGATACGGGGGTGATGACATCCTGCAACTCCTCACTCATCTGATGATGAGCTGAAGTGTAGCGGGTTCTGGTCAGTTGCTGGTGCAGCCAGTGGATAACGGCCGCGTGATCCTGGTTGCAGGCATTCACTTCACACACCGGCCCCAGCGCCATCGGCCGGGCCTGTTGTGCCAGCTGGCGCAGCTCCGGCAGATACTCAGCGCCCGGATGGCCAGGCAGCCGCTGTGACAGCCGCGCCTGATAGCGCGCCACCGCTACCTCCGGCGCGATCCTGAGCCATAGCTCCAGCGCCTCTTCGACGCCCGCCTGTTTCAGTCCCTGCTCAAGCAGCGTGCGCGGCTGAAAGCCAAACCAGGCATCGATAAGCCAGATCTGACTGGCGGGTGCCTGGCCGACAATGTTCCAGATCGCCTGATAAGCCGCGCAGCCCAGCTGCCGGTTACGCTGGCGATCGACCGGTGCAAAGCAGGACATAAACGGCTCTTTCAGGCTGTCGAGGGTCAGCACCGGCCAGCCAAAGTGCTGTGACAGCGCGTGCGTCAGGGTGCTCTTTCCCGACGCCGGAATACCGTTAACCAGTACCACACGTTTGGGGGGGATGTTTTGCGTCATAAGATATCGATGACCTCCGCCACGCTGCTGGCCTGACGTAACCGGACCAGCGTCTCCTCATCCTCCAGCAGCGACACAATCGCGCGGATCCCCTCTTCGATATGCGCGTTGCTGTCGCGTGCGCCAAACATAATCACAATGTCCGCCTTCTCACTGCCCTGAAATGAGATCGGCTCATTCAGCAGGATCAGACTGAAACAGTCGCGGAGCACCCCCGCTTCCGGTCGCGCATGGGGAATGGCGATCCCCTCCTCAAACACATAATAAGCACCGTGAGCCAGCGTATTGGCGATCACGGCATCAGGATAGGTGGCATCAAGATAACCGCCGCTGACCAGCGGTTCGGCGGCCAGCGCGATAACCTGACGCCAGTCCGTGGCGTCGATGCCAATCTGAATGGCGTTGGCCTCCTGCAATAACTGCTTAATCGTCATCAGCTCTCCTTAAATCGACTGGCGAACCACATTGCGTAATTCATCGATTTTGACAAACAGCGCATCAATTTCATTGCGGTAGCGACGGCTTTTCGCAAATAAGCTTAATGCCCGGTTATATTCCAGCATTAATTGTTTTTGCGTTTCGCCATCACGCGGGTTAATCGCCAGCTGCTGCTCCAGCTGCGTTATTTTATCGCGACTTAATGCCGCCAGATGATCCTGCTGCTCGCTGGGTGGTTCCACAGCCGGAGACTTTTTGAGGAATCCAAACATAGGCTCTCCTGCCCCGCATAATATTGGGGTAGCTAATATAAACAGTGAATAAAAGATCGTTAACGCATTAACCCGGTGATGGCGGCGCGGGTAATTACCGGAATAACTGCATTTTCTCTACCAGCACATTCGTGACCGCATCATTGGCTGGCACCAGGAAATTACGCACGCTGTCATTAACCTTGCCTTTTTCAAAGGTTGATTTGCACTGCGCTACCCACTGCACATTCATTTCAGTGCCGACATTTACCTTCTCAATTCCGCTGCTGACCGCCAGCCGCATATCCTCATCGCTGACGCCGGTGCCACCGTGCAGTACCAGTGGCGTGTGGGTTGCCGCCGTAATATCCGCCAGACGCTGATGCTGAATATGGGCTTTACCGGTGTAAAGCCCGTGCACGGTGCCGATGGAGATCGCCAGCATATCAACGCCGGTCTCTTCGACGAAGCGGCGTGCATCTTCCACGGGCGTGAACGCTATCGCCTCCATCTCTACGCATTTACCATCTTCCGACCCGCCGATGGCACCCAGCTCCGCCTCTACTGAAACATGATGTGGTCGCGCCATATCAATCACCCGGCGGGTGTTCGCAATATTCTCATCAATGGGCAGATGTGAGCCGTCGTACATAACAGAACTGAATCCGGCATCAATCGCCGTCTGTATCGCCGCTAAATCGGAACAGTGATCGAGATGCAGGCAGGTCGGCACGTTCGTACTCTCTGACAGCGATTTAATCGCATCGACCAGCAATTTATAGCCAAGATATTTCGCCGTGCCGGTGGAAATCTGAATCATTAATGGGCTGTTGGTTTTCTCTGCCGCTTTAAAATAGGCGGGCAGCATCTCCAGACAGTGAAGATTAAACGAACCGACCGCTTTGAAGTCACGCTGTTTGGCCAGCTGTAACAGATCGGCGAAGTTATAAAGTTTCATGGATTTTTTCCTCCTGAGGTTTGGTCGATTTGCCATTAACAAACCAGGCAAGTGCGGTAATAAAGGCGATAAACAGAGCGACAAACAGCCAGTTATTCTGGAAGGCGTGGCCGAGCACCAGGCCGGTACTGATCACGTCGGAATCGCTGAAGGTGACCCCGGTGAAGCCGTAGCTCTCCAGCATCGGCACCAGGATGGCGGGCAGAATGGTGATAAAGAGTCCGTGGACGAAGCCACCGATCATCGCGCCGCGCCGTCCGCCCATGGCATTACCAAATACTCCGGCGGTGCCACCGGCAAAGAAGTTGGTCAGCAGGCCAGGCAGGATCATCGCCAGACCAAACATCGGGAAGACCAGCATGCCGACGATGGAACCCAGCGTGGTGGCGAGGAAGCCGACAATCACCGCGTTTGGGGCGTACGGAAACATCACCGGGCAGTCCAGCGCCGGTTTCGCGTCCGGCACCACGCGCATCGCGATACCCCGGAAGGCTGGCACCAGTTCGTTCAGCAGCAGGCGGACGCCGCTGTAGAGCACGAAGACCCCGGCCACGAACTGAATCGACTGCATAAAGGCGTACATCAGGTAGTTCATGCCGTTGCTGTACTGGGCGATAAACGCCGGGCCGGCTGCCACAGCGGGGATCAGGTACATCGGTACCATCACCAGCGCCATCGACAGATAGGTATCCTGCAGAAACTTGAAGTTATCGGGCAGCTTCAGGTCTTCGGTGGAGCGCGATCCTTTGCCGACGACTTTGGCGACTGCCGCCGTGACCAGATAACCGATGGTGCAGAAGTGACCCAGCGCCACGTCGTCCGAGTCGGTGATGCGCCGCACCGCCGGCTGCGCCAGCGCAGGCATTACCACCGCCATAATCCCGCCAAAGATGCCGCCGGTCAGAATCAGCGGCAGGCCCGTCAGCCCTGCTTTGTAGCCGATGACTGCGCCAATGGTCGCCATCCACAGCAACGCCTGGCCGGTCAGGAAGATGTACTTAAACGGCGTCAGTCGCGCAATGATGATGTTGACGATAAAAATCACCAGCAGCGTCAGCGCCACTTCAGACCCCAGCTCACGGTTAGCCAGCCCGGCAATGGCGGCCACATCGGTGATATAGCCGCGCATGCCGAAGCCATGGGTAAAAATGGTATTGAGGAACGTCAGGGTGCCAACAATAATATTGATACCCGCCATCATAATTAAAAAGCCGAGCAGCGTTTTAAAGGTGCCTTCCACCACCTTGCCTGCCGATTTTTTTTGCAGCAGCAGACCAATCAGGGCAATAAAGGCGATCAGAATCGATGCCTGCCCCAGCAGATCTTTTACCAGGAAGTCGATCACACTATTCATGGGCGGCGACCTTCTGGTTGCGTTCTTTTAAAAAGGCCAGGATCTTCTGCTCTATTTCCGCTTTATCGGTGAGCCGGTTAAGAATAATGACCCGTTTAATCTGTTCCGGACTGGCGTCGGCGTTTAAAACATCGGCAAACGCTTTTTGCGTCAGGATCATATCTGACTTAAAGGCATTCGCTTCTGAAATGGTGGTGTGATCGATGTCGGCCTCAATCTCCAGTTTTTTTAATACCGCTTTTGCGCTCATCTCAATCGCAAAACTGGAACCTAATCCACAACCACAGACACATAATATTTTCAGCATGGTTTTTTCCTCACACTATATTGAGTTGTTTAGCGAGTTTGTAATGGTGCCCGTCAATATCGACCAGGCGTTTTTGCATGCTTATTAAATCAATCGGAATCGGTTTATTGCTGCCATTAATAATGACCGCTTTATTCCGCATGCCTGACTGAATACAACGCACCACTTCACTGGCCATAATGGTGCCCTGAAAGATCTCTTCGCAGGTGGGATCACCATTGCGCAGCCCGTAACCCAGGATGGTTTTACGGATGCGCACGCCAATAAGGGGTTCAAGCTGTTTGATTAAGGTGTCGATCGCCCCCTGAAAACCTGGCGAATATTCCCGGGTGTAGCCTTCCGAACAGAGGATGACCACGCTGTTCTGCTCTGCCAGCCGCCCGGTAATGCGCTGCGCCAGTTGTGGCAGCGGGATCTGGCACTCAGGAATTAACGCAATATCTGCGTTAGATTTAATCGCGGACTGCAGCGTTAATTCGCCGCAATAACCACCGAGCAACTCCAGCATAAAAACGCGTCCCGGTAAGGCACGGCCGGTATTACGCAGTTTCGCCACCTCTTTTAATACCTGCTCGCAGGCGGTGGAAAATCCCAGCGTGTAGTCGCTGCCGAAAACATCATTATCGATGGTCATGCCGACGCCGAAACAATTCACGCCATACGCCGACAGGGTATGGAGAAATTGCAGCGACCCGTCTCCGCCCGCCATGATTAATATGTCAATCCGGGCGTTTTTCAGCTGGCGGGCAATTAACTCATACTCGCTGCGCACCAGCTTCTTTTCAGTGCGTCCCGATTGCATAACAGGAATAGAGGCGATGGAAAAGTCGAGCAGATCGCGCTGGCTGATCTCACGATGATTATTTTCGAGCAGGCCGGGAATACCACCGTCAAATATCACCATCTCCGCCTGTGCCATGCGCCCAATCTGGAAGACAAAATTATTAATGCCGGTCACGTCACCGCCACTGATCACCATTCCAATTCGCATCACCCTCACCCCGCTGGCTTATTCTGCTGAAGGGTATTCTTCCGGTTAGCGGGGTTGCTATTTGCAGAGGAGATCACAGTTACGTGCGGTTTTTCTCAGGCGGGAATATTGACAGTGCTCTTAACATCGCTTTATTTGTGATTTGCCTCACACTATTCCAACTTATTGCGTTCAAGGCGAATCGATATAAATCATTGGCTTAGCAGATGGCGCGGGTGAACTGGCCAGAAAGCGGGAGGAGGTAAAATCAGCCATTAGAGCGGCGTTGCAGATTTGTGACTTTCACCTCATTTTTCCCGTTTTCGCAGAGCAGAAACCGCAATTAAGGTGCAGAAAGAAAATCCGCAGGCAGATGTTAATCAGATTCAGCATCTCTGTTGCGAACGAGTAGCATTCTTCGGTATAACCTTTCAATGCCCACAGAAAACACAGCCTGACGATAATGATTTCTAAGGAAAAACTTCCACGCTCTTTGTGAGGGGTAACTTTCTCTTCTGCATCCGACGCCGTTATTTCGCACGGCAAAACCCGTGTTCTCCGTGATGACAAACCGGTTCCCTGTGACCACATTTGACCAGGATCATACGCATGGAAATAGCTATCCGTACCCCTCTCGTTCACTCCCTGCCACTAAGTCAGCTCAGCGGCAGCAACGTCTGGCTGAAAATGGAATCAGCGCAGCCAACCGGATCGTTTAAGCTCAGAAGCGCAGGCCATATCTGTCAATACTACGCGGCACAGGGCGCTAAGGCATTTGTCAGCTCCTCCGGCGGCAATGCGGGTATTGCCGTGGCACACAGCGGCCGCAGACTGGGGCTACCGGTCACGGTGGTGGTGCCTGAAACCACCTCGGCGCGCGCCAGACAGCTTATCGAACAGGAAGGTGCGAAGTTGATCGTACAAGGCAACGTCTGGAGTGAGGCCAATGCGTACGCGTTATCGCTGGCGTCGCACGAACATATCTACATCCATCCCTTTGACAATCCGCTGCTGTGGGACGGCATCAGCACGCTGGTAGATGAAGTGATCAGTGAGGGGGTGCGGCCGGATGCGGTAATCCTCTCCGTGGGCGGCGGCAGTCTGCTCTCCGGCATTGTCCAGGGTCTGGAAAGACATCAGCTCAGCCATATCCCGATTTATGCGGTTGAAACTGAGGGAACCGCGTCGCTTAACGCCGCGCTGGAAGCCGGTGAGCGGGTCACGCTGGCCCGGGTCAGCGGTATCGCCACCACGCTGGCAGCCAGTCAGGTGTGTGAAAATGCATTTAACGTGGCATGCCGGGCAGATGTCAGGGGAAAGGTTGTGACAGATGAAGAGGCTGTTAATGCCTGCCGCCGCTTCCTGGACGATCATCGTGTCCTGACAGAGCCAGCCTGTGGCGTCTCATTATCGATGCTGTATGACGGGAAAATTGGCTTTAAACCGGATGATAACGTGCTGGTTATCGTCTGTGGCGGGGCGTCTGTTACCCTGAAGAGTCTGCAGGGCTGACGAGAGCAAAGTCAGGGGAAAAGTGGCGCAGCCAGAGGGGCTGCGCCTGTCGCCGGTTACTTCGCGTAAGCTTCAGTAGACAGCGTCAGCGTAACGTCGTCGCTGACTGCAGGGACATATTTGTCCAGCTTGAAGTCAGAACGCTTGATGGTGCCGGTGGCGTCAAAGCCAATCGCCTGCTTCTTGACCATCGGATGCTCGCCCTGCTTGTTCAGCGTCGCGTGCAGCGTCACTGGCTTAGTGATGCCTTTCAGGGTCAGGTTGCCTTCAACGTCAAATTTGTTGTCGCCCTTAGCAACGACTTTGGTGCTGTGGAAGGTCGCAGTCGGGTATTTGGCGGTATCGAAGTATTCAGCACCTTTGAACTCTTTGGTCAGCGCGGCAACGTGGCTGTCAATTTTGCTGACTGGCAGGGTCACGTCAACGCGTGAGGCCTCCGGATGATCTTTATCAAACACCAGCGTACCGGTTGCATCCGGGATATCCGCGGTAGGATTTGAGAAGCCAAAGTGGTTCCAGGCAACAATTACCGACGTATGCTCAGGGTTCAGCTGGTAGTGCATCGCCTCGGCCTGAGATAACGGAGCGTAGAGGGTAGCAGCGGCTAACAGGGGCAGTGCAATACGTTTGAAGTTCTTCACGGTCAATTCCTTATGCGGACAAAAGTGAATTGAGTGTGGTCCAGTTTTCCCGGAATAGACAGTGAAGAGATTTGTCGGTAATTTTCAAATAAATTCAGCAACCTTAAAACCGGTCATTACGCATTCGCGCCGGTGAACAGCACCCGCCAGCGGCGGCGATCCTGAATCAGCGTGCGGTGCAATTGCTGTAAATCTGCAAGGGTCAGCGCCCCAATCTGCGCCGCATCCGGTTCTGCCAGGCCATTTTCACGGCGCAACAGGGCCAGTGGCTGCTCAGCCTGCTGGCTCAGCAGTCGCGCTTTCAGGGCCACCAGATCACATCCCGCCAGCGTCTCGTTCAGTGACCGCAGGAAGTTACGGCAGTAGCGCAGCAGTGACAGCGCGCTGTAGTCGGGCGACTGCAGCGCAAATAACACCCCATCTTCATCGGCGCAGCGCATGTAACGGCTGCTGACCACATAACCTATCGGCTGCTCAACGCGGTAGCGCTGGAAAAAACGCGGATCATAGATGAGCGCCAGTGCGCGTAATGCCGCCAGCTGTTCAGGACGCTGCAGCGGAATAAACAGCAGCAGCGCGTTGTCGGCACTGGCGTGCGGAAGGCGCGTCATACCGGTTTGTGTGGTCATGCGCTTTGGCGGCGTGTCAGGGTTGACCGGGAGCGACAGCGCGCTCAGCCGCCGGGCAATCACTGAGTGCAGCATCGCATCGCCGCCCTTCAGCGCCGCCCGCCAGCATCCTGGCGTAACGTTGGCTGCCAGCTGATAAGGCAACTGTCGCAGCAGCGCGCGGATAGCGATGCTCTCCACAGGCGCGGGCCGGTTTGCCTCAACGGGTAATGTCAGGGCGGAGACAATCTGGCTCAGCGCCTGGTCAGCAACCGCCTGATCCGATAGCCGGACCGTCAGTTGCCACACACCTTCCACTTCCTGCCAGCTGCCGTGACCGCCCTGATGACGCAGCGCCGCAAACAGCGGACGCAACCGCCGGCCCAGCGCTTCGCCCGCCTCCGCAGTAAAGGTTGACCAGAACTCCGGTCGCAGGATCAGCGTTGGCTGCGGGTCATCTGACGGATGATGCGGCAATGCCGCCGCCTGAGCGGGCAGCGGCGCAGGCGTCGTAGTGATGTCGAGCGGATAGAAGGTGAAACGGGCAGCGGGCAGCGCCTCCGCCGGGGCGGGCTCACAGGCCGTCAGCGCCAGAGTGAAGCCCTGCGTAACGATGTGTTCTATTGCCGGTTGCGATGAACAGAACAGCAGCGTGCCGGGCGCACTGGCGAGATTTTCCAGCAGCGGCTGCAGCGCGGGCAGGTTTTTGTCAGGTGCGAAACCGATAGCGCGCTGACGCAACTGCTCCATCGGTGACAATGTCACAAATTGCTGCTGTGCCAGCTGATAATAGTGCTGATGCTGCTGTTCATTCGTCTGGCGCAGCGCAGCAATGTAACCGTTAACCAGTTGATTTACCTTTGCAGGCTCACTGGTTTCGATACCCAGCGCCAGCCAGTACGCATCTTCAGCCTGATAAATCCATTTCAGCTCCAGCGCCTCCGCCAGCCCCTGCTCACGCAGAATAGCCAGCAGCGAACCGGGCGCTTCATCCAATAAAAACTCACGCCACAGCGTGACGCCGTCACTGCTATCGAGTAGCCAGCTGCGCCATAGTGCTGCCTGGGCTGTTTCCGCCAGCTGCCAGCAGGTATCGCTACTGAGATTCGGCGGAGCCAGCTCCTGCCGCCACTGACCGGCAGGCAGCGCAGCGGCAACCTGACGCGCCAGCTGTTCCAGCTCATCCAGCGACTGCGGTCCCTGCAGCCAGAGCCGCATATTGCTGGCAACGTAGTAGCGCTGGTGGAACTGACGCAATGCCCGTTGCAGCGCAGAGAGCTCGTCGCCAAAGCTCGCCCGGCTGCCGATATGGAAGCGCTGAAATTCAGCGGGGGTAGCAGCGGCGTGCAGTAATGCCGCTTCGATGCGGGATGGCTCATGACGCTGCAACAGCTGATATTCCGCGTCGATGACTGCCACTTCCTGCGCGATTGCCTGATTATCGAGCAGCGGAGAGACCAGCATATCCTGCAGTCTTGCCAGCCCGTCTGCCAGCAGCGACGGCGTGACCTCGAAAAAGTACGCGCTACGCCGGGCCAGCGTGGTGGCGTTAACTTTTCCGCCCTGCGTCTGGATCCAGCTCATCAGCCGGCCCTCATCGGGCCAGCCGCTGCTGCCGGTGAACAGCAGATGCTCCAGCAGATGCGCCAGTCCGGGCCAGCGATCCGGCTCGTCGTGACTCCCTGCCCCTACCTGAATCAGGGCGGCGGCCTGGCTGGCATCGGGCTGATGCACCAGTTCAACCGTCAGACCCTCAATCACCAGGCCGCGCATGTTCATCACAGGTTCCGTGTTTTGTAAATCAGTTGCGAGTTGCTGCGGTTGCGGAACTGCAGCTGACCAATTTTAATGTCGCTGCAATCCGCCTCCCGCCGGGCGTCGAGAATTTTGCCGTGATGCGGTGATTTGCTGCACACCGGATCGGTGTTGTCAGCATTGCCGGTCAGCATAAAGGCCTGACAGCGACAGCCGCCAAAATCTTTCTCTTTCTCATCACAGGAGCGGCACGGCTCCGGCATCCAGTCAAAACCGCGATAGCGGTTGAAGCCGAACGAGTTATACCAGATATCGTCCAGGCGCTGCGTCAGTACCGACGGAAACTCGACCGGCAGCTGGCGCGCACTGTGGCACGGCAGCGCGGTGCCCTCTGGTGTGACGCTCAGGAAGATTGCCCCCCAGCCGCCCATACAGGGCTTAGGTCGCTCTTCGTAGTAGTCTGGCGTCACAAACAGCAGATTGGTCAGATTGCCGCTGTCGCTCATCCGCTCACGATAGCGGCTGACCACCGCTTCCGCCTGAGCGATCTGCTCACGCGTCGGCAGCAGGCCTTCGCGGTTGAGCTGCGCCCAGCCGTAGAACTGACAGGTCGCCAGCTCAACGTCATCCGCTTCCAGCTCAATGCAAAGGTCGATGATCTTATCGATCTGGTCGATGTTATGGCGATGCAGCACAAAGTTCAGCACCATCGGATAGCCGTGCGCTTTTACCGCTTTCGCCATCTCCAGCTTCTGCTGAAACGCTTTCTTCGACCCGGCCAGCGCCGCATTCAGGGTTTCGTCACTCGCCTGGAAACTGATCTGGATATGATCCAGACCGGCCTCGCTGAACGCATCCAGCTTCTTCTCTGTCAGGCCGATGCCCGAAGTGATCAGGTTGGTGTAAAAGCCGAGATCGCGCGCCGCTTTGATCAGCTCCGGCAGATCTTTACGCACCAGCGGTTCGCCGCCGGAGAATCCGAGCTGGACGCTGCCCATGGCGCGTGCCTGACGAAACACCTCAATCCACTGCTCCGTGGTCAGCTCCTTCTCCTGCTGCGCGAAATCCAGCGGGTTGGAGCAGTAGGGACACTGCAGCGGACAGCGATAGGTCAGCTCGGCCAGCAGCCAGAGCGGCGGATTCACGTCAGGTTTATGCGGGGTCACGGAACTGTATCCACTTCTGTTCATAGGCTGACTGCAGGAACTCTAAAACGTCCGGCCCCACGCCGCCCGCCTCCGGGAAACGGCTATCCAGCGTCGCGATAATCGCGGCGATATCCTGTTTGCCATCCACCAGCTCAAGAATGGCGGCGGCGGTTTCGTTCAGCTTCGCCATGCCTTCGGGATAGAGCACCACATGGGTATCCTGGGCGGCTTCCCACTGCATACGGTAGCCGCGACGAAACGCGGCAATCGAGTTTTCATTCATCTGTTATACCAGTCGGGTGGTGTGCCACGCCGCCTTGTCGGTGACGGTGTGATAAGGCGGACGTTTCAGCTCATAAGCCATGGTCATGGCGTCCAGCATGCTCCATAAAATATCGAGCTTAAACTGCAAAATTTCCAGCATCCGGTTCTGCGTTTCCGCGGTGGTGAAGTACTCCAGCGCCAGCGCCAGGCCATGCTCTACATCGCGGTTCGCCTGACCCAGACGGCTGCGGAAGTAGAAGTAGCCCTCTTCTTTGATCCACGGATAGTGTTGCGGCCAGCTGTCGAGCCGCGACTGGTGGATCTGCGGCGCGAACAGCTCGGTGAGTGAGCTGCAGGCCGCCTCCTGCCAGTTGGCACGGCGGGCGAAATTGATATAGGCATCGACGGCAAAACGCACGCCAGGCAGCACATGCTGCTCTGACAATAATTCTTCGCGCGTCAGCCCGACCGCCTCGCCCAGCCGCAGCCAGGCCTCAATGCCGCCCTCTTCGCCGTTGCTGCCGTCGTGGTCGAGGATGCGCTGCACCCATTTACGCCGGGTGGCCGGATCCGGGCAGTTAGCCATGATCGCCGCATCTTTCAGCGGAATGGTGGTCTGGTAATAAAAGCGATTCGCCACCCAGCCCTGAATCTGCTCCCGCGTGGCCTGACCGTTATGCATCGCGATGTGATACGGGTGATGAATGTGGTAGTAAGCGCCTTTGTCGCGCAGGGCCTGTTCAAAAGCCTGCGGCGACAGCGTGTCAGTAATCTGCATGATTTAGCCCTGAAGATGAATCGCCATTCCGTCCCAGCTCACCTCTATTCCCTGCTCCGTCAGAAACTGACGCTGGGGTGACTGCTCATTAAGGATCGGATTGGTGTTGTTAATGTGGATCAGAATTTTGCGTTTAGCTGGCAGCGACGCCAGCAGCGCCATCAGCCCCTGCTCTTCCGCCAGCGCCAGATGGCCCATCGCCTTGCCGGTGTTATGACCCACGCCGGTGGTCAGCAGCTCATCATCCTGCCAGACGGTGCCGTCAATCAGCAGGCAATCCGCTTTTTGCAGCCACGGCAGGATCACCGCATCCGGCTCGCCCAGACCTGGCGCGTAGAGCAGCGTCTGTCCATTCGCCCGGTTTTCAATAAACAGCGCCACGTTATGGCCCGGCAACGGCCGATCGCGATAGGGCGAGTAAGGCGGTGCATTACTGATGATAGGAATCGCGGTGAACTGCAAATCGGTGCAGACATCGACGCTGAACGGCGTCAGGGGCGCAATTGGCCGGTGCTGTAAACCGCCGTTCCAGTGGGTGAGCATCGGAAAGATCGGGAAGCCGGTACTGAGGTCGGCATGCACTTCCGGCGTACACCACACCTGATGCGGGCAGCCCTCACGCAGGCTCAGCAGCCCGGTGGTGTGATCGATCTGGCTGTCGGTGAGGATAATTCCCCCGATCGCCGTGCCGCGCAGTACGCCTTTGCGGGTCAGCTCTGGCGTGTGCAGGATCTGCTGGCCGATGTCGGGTGACGCATTACATAACACCCAGTCTTCACCGTTATCGCTGAGGATAATCGACGATTGCGTGCGTGCCTGAGCCTGAATGGTGCCATTACGCACGCCGTGGCAGTTGGCGCAGTTACAGTTCCACTGCGGAAACCCGCCACCCGCGGCTGAGCCGAGGATTTTGATAAACATAGAGGAAAACCAGAAGTTGAAAAAAAATGCCCGCTCAGAGGGCGGGCAGAACGATTAACGGTTGGAGATGTAAAGAGTCACTTCCAGACCGAGACGCATATCAACGAAAGTTGGTTTTTTCCACATGAGTTACTTCCTCTTGGTTAACAGTAAATGTGCTGTCTGAAATCGGCGTGACGGCTGTTAAATGAGAGCACCGTCACAATTTCCAGGCAGATGTTGCGCCAATGGCGCGTCGGGATCAAGCCCGGAACGTAAGGAAATTGTTATCACAGCCCGGTCAGATGTAAAACCCGCTGCCAGTTTCCCCATGCCAGCTTCTCTGTCAGTCTCTGATCATAGCCCGCTTCCTGAAAAGCGGCGAGCAATCGCGGCATTCCGCTGACATCGCCCAGCGCGGCCGGAGGGGTAATCCCGTCGAAATCAGAGCCAAAGGCCACATGGTCGCTGCCCATTATCTTCAACAGGTGATCACAATGCTTAACAATTTCTGTTAATGGCGTGTCAGCGTCGCGTTTTCCATCGGCGCGCAGAAACGCATTGCCGAAATTAATGCCAACCAGACCGCCGCTGTCGCGGATCGCAACCAGCTGATCGTCGGTCAGATTGCGCGGCTGCGGGCAGAGCGCGTGCGCGTTGGAGTGGCTGGCGACCAGCGGCGCAGGGGAAAGCCGGGCGGTCTCCCAGAACGTCTTACTGTTCATGTGCGACACGTCGATCATCATCTTCAGCTCACCCGCCTGCTGAATCAGCTTTTCACCGGCGGCGGTCAGACCCGGTCCGGTATCAGGCGTGCCGGGAAAGGAGCCGCTGACGCCTTCACCAAAGCGGCTGTGCAGATTCCAGAATGGCCCGATACTGCGCACCCCCGCCTGCCAGAAGGCGCGCAGCTGCTCGCCCTCCTCGTCCAGCGCATCGGCCCCTTCGATATGCGCCACCATCGCCAGCACGCCTTCCGCGCGGCAGGCGGCAATCTCGTCACTGCTGCGGCAGAGTCGCGCCCGTCCGCCGGACGCAGCGGCCAGCTGCTGCAGGATATCGAGCTGCTGCCACATGATTTGCAGCGGTTCATACGGCTCATCAGCGCGGGCCGGTACAGCGCTGGCAATGTACGCCTGCGGCGGTACAAAGATCGCAAACAGCCCGCCGCCCATTTTGCCCTGCTGAATGCGCGAAAAGTCGAGATGACCCCGTTCAATCCCCTGATAAAATGCCTGCGCGGGTGCATCGCGATGATGCAGCCAGAGGTTGAGCAACAGATCGTTGTGTCCGTCAAAAATCAGCATAAGTGTTCACCCGGATAAACAGGCGACCATGCTAACCCTGCCTGGTGGATTCATCAAACAGGAGCGCACGCAGAGGCTTGTCACTTTTGCGCGTCAGGTTGTCACTATTGCGCGCGCGGCCCACAAGACGTGTCGGCAGACTGGTAAAAAACACAAGGAGAATCCTATGCTGACCCAACCTGCTGATAAATATCGCCCCTCCCCGCTGATTGAGCTGCCCGACCGCCAGTGGCCGTCGCGCCAGCTGACGCAGGCTCCGCGCTGGCTCTCCACCGATTTGCGTGATGGCAATCAGGCGCTGGCAGAGCCGATGGATCGGGAACGGAAAATGGCGTTCTGGGATCTGCTGCTGCGCTGCGGGTTCCGCGAGATTGAGGTTGCCTTTCCCTCGGCGTCGCAGACGGATTTCGATTTTGTTCGTGACCTGATTGAGCAACAGCGCATCCCGGAGGAGGTGACGTTGCAGGTGCTGACCCAGGCGCGCGAGGATCTGATTGCCCGCACGTTTGTGTCATTACAGGGTGTGCCGCGCGCTATTGTGCATCTCTATAACGCCACCGCGGCGCTGTTTCGCGAGCGGGTGTTTAAACAGAGCAAAGCGGAAATCGTGGCGCTGGCGACGGCGGGCGCACGGCAGATCCGCGCAGAATGTGAGGCGCAGCCGGAGACCCACTGGACCTTTGAATATTCGCCAGAGACCTTTTGCTTTACCGAGCCGGAGTTTGTGCTGGAGATCTGCGAGGCAGTGGCTGATGTCTGGCAGCCTGACGCGCAGCGACCGATGATCATTAACCTGCCCGCCACGGTGGAGGTGAACACCCCCAACGTCTATGCCGATCAGATTGAGTTTTTCTGCCGCCACTTCAGCCGTCGCGACGCCGTCTGCATCAGCGTACATCCGCACAATGATCGCGGCACCGGCGTCGCCTGTACAGAACTGGCGCTGCTGGCGGGCGCTGACCGGGTCGAAGGCTGCCTGTTTGGCAACGGCGAACGCACCGGCAATGTGGATCTGATAACGCTGGCGCTGAACCTCTATACCCAGGGCATTTCACCGCAGCTCGATTTCAGCCAGATGCATGAGGTGATTGAGGTCGTGACCCGCTGTAACCAGCTGCCGGTTCATCCGCGACATCCCTATGCAGGCGAACTGGTCTTCACCGCCTTCTCCGGCTCTCATCAGGATGCGATTAAAAAAGGATTCGCCATCCGTGCCGAACAGCAGGAGAAAGAGTGGCAGATGCCCTACCTGCCGCTGGATCCGGCCGACATTGGCTGCAGCTATGAGGCGGTGATCCGCGTGAACAGTCAGTCAGGAAAAAGCGGTGCCGCCTGGCTGCTGGAGCAGAATCACGGGTTGCAGATGCCGCGTGCGCTGCAGCAGGATTTCAGCCGCTGCGTTCAGCTGGAGACGGACCGGCACGGCGGCGAAATGACGCATTATGCACTGTGGCAGCTCTTCTGCCGTCAGTATGGCGTGACGCAGCCTGCGGTGGCATTGCAGCGGGCTGACAGTCAGAGTGACAGCGGCGGACAGACGCAGATCATCGCCAGCGTGCTGGTTCAGGACCGCTCGCTGACACTGACCGGCAGCGGCAACGGCTGGTTGTCGGCGGCGGTGAATGCCCTGCGCAGCGCGTTTGACCTGCAACTGACCATTGAGGACTATCATGAGCATACGCTGGGACGGCGCAGCGACAGCCGTTCTGTGGCCTATATCAGCTGCGTGGATGCCCGGGGTGGACGGGCCTGGGGAGTGAGTATCGACAACGATACGGCCCGCGCCGCGTTGCAGGCGCTGCTCAGCGTGGCAGGCCAGTTTCTGCAGGCGGGAAGTAGTCAGTGGGCGCAACGCCCAGCAGACGACGAAACATCGCACTAAACGCGCTGGGGCTTTCATAGCCCAGTTCCAGCGCCACCCGTAGCACGGAGTCGCCCTGCGCCAGCCGCGTCAGGGCGATTGCCAGGCGGGCACGTCGCACCCAGTCGCTGAACTGCAGTCCGGTTTCGCGCATGAAATGACGGGCCAGCGTGCGGCCCGAGACATTCATCTGAGCGCTGGCACGCTCCAGCGTCCAGCTTTCACCGGGCGTCTGCTGGATCTGCTCGCACAGCGACTGTAACCGCGGGCTGTCGGGCGTCGGCAGCGCAAACGGCAGCACATCCATGCCCCGAATCTCATCCAGAATCAACTCCATCACCCGCTCGGCCCGGCTCCCGGCACTGTACTGCTCCGGCAGGCTCAGCGCCGTGACAATCAGCTCGCGCAGCAGCGGCGAGATCTGCACCACCTGACAACTGGCGGGCAGATCGGCACGCGCCAGCGGATCGATAAACAGCGTACGCGCCGCTACGCTGCCGGTAATGTGCAGCGCATGGCGGGTAAACGCGGGCAGCCAGACGCCGCGACTCGGCGGCACTATCCAGCTGCCGAGCTCCGTCTCGACCCGCACCACGCCGCTCAGCGTGTGGATCAACTGGGCGCAGGCGTGATGATGCCAGGGTTCACTGGCACCGTGCAGGTAGTCGTGCGCCAGTGGCACCAGCGGGCGCGTGCTGAAGTCAAAATGCTGCTGACTCATTACGCCTTCAGATAGCGGTAGATGACCGCCAGATCCTCTTCACCGAGTCCGGCGTCCACCGCCTGCTGCCAGATCTGAGCGATGTTCTCCAGCGCCGGCAGTGGCGTTTCAGCCGCATCCAGCGCCAGACGGGCATCTTTCAGCGCCCAGATCAGATGCATCTGCGGCGTGTAGTCGTCGCTGGCGATCATCCCGAGCTTCATTTTCGCATACGGCGCGGCCAGCGGACCGCCCTCCAGCACCTGCCAGAGATCGTCGGTTGAAAAGCCGAAATCCTCTGCCAGCCGGGTGCTCTCCGCCAGGCTCTGCATCATGCCGATCAGCCAGCTGTTAATGACCAGCTTCATCCGGGTGCTTTTGCCCGCCTCGCCCAGCCACTTTGTTCCTTTGCTGATGGCGGCAAACACCGCTTCTGCCGCCTCGGCACGGCTCTGATCGCCGCTGGCCAGCACCAGAATCTGTGCGTTTTCTGCGGGTGCTTTGGTGCCGGAAACGGGCGCGTCAATGAACAGCAGATCCGGTCGTTCCGCTGCGAAAAAGGCGATCAGCGCGTCGGTTTTTTCCACGCCGATGGTGCCCATCTGACAAAGCGTCGCACCCTGCTTAAATGCCGCTTTAGCCTGATGCAGCACCTGCTCTGTGGTGTCGCCGTCGGAGAGCATGGCGATGATCACATCGGCTTCACGCACCGCCTCTTCCGGTGAATCCGCCAGCTGCAATCCGGCGTCCAGCAAATCTTCGCCGCGCGCGCGGGTGCGGTTCCAGCCGTGTACGCGAAAGCCTTTTTTCAGCAGGTTGGCGGCAAATGCGTGCCCCATTGCGCCTAATCCCAGAACCGCCACTTCAGGTTGTTTCATGCTGACTCCCATAAGTTTGTGTCTGCATCCGTCAACGCTGGATGCCTTATTACTGCAAAAGATGGATTCCAGCCTGGCGGTAAACAGCGAAAAAATCCAGCGTGAAACGGTGTACCCCGGTACCCCGAAGCCTTACCATATGCGGCAATTGTTCCACCTGGTTCATTTACGCTTCTTTTTTCAGGCCTCTGATAATGAAAATACTCTCTCTGCGTCAGGCGACGCTGCTGATGTTGCCTGCCATTTTGCCGCTGCCGCTGCTGGCGGCAGACAATGACAATACCCTGGTCGTGACGGCCGCCCCGCCGGAAACGGGCCTTAACGAGCTTGATACCCCCGCCGCCCTGAGTGTGGTCAGCGGCGACGATATGCGTCAGGCGGCACCGCGCGTGAACCTGTCGGAAAATCTCAGCAGCGTGCCGGGTCTGCAGATCCAGAACCGCCAGAATTATGCCCAGGACCTGCAGCTGTCGATGCGCGGCTTTGGCTCCCGCTCCACCTATGGCGTGCGCGGTCTGCGCATCTATGTGGACGGGATTCCGGCCACCATGCCGGACGGCCAGGCGCAGACCTCCAACATTGATATCGGCTCGATTGATCATGTCGAGGTGCTGCGTGGCCCCTTTTCTGCGCTCTACGGCAACGCCTCGGGCGGCGTCATCAATGTCACCACCCAGCAGGGTCAGCAGCCAACCACGCTGGAAGCAGGAAGCTGGTACGGCAGTTACGGCAGCTGGCGCAACAGCGTCAAAGCCAGTGGCGCGACCGGTGACGGCACGCACGCCGGGGATGTGAATTACACCGTCTCCGCCTCCCGCTTTACCACCCATGGCTATCGCGATCACAGTTCTGCGCAGAAGAACCTCGGCAACGCCCGGCTTGGCGTTCGCATCGATGATGTCAGCACCCTGACGCTGCTGTTTAACAGCGTGCACATCGACGCTCAGGATCCCGGCGGCTTAACCGAGGCGCAGTGGCGTGACAATCCGCGCCAGGTGGTCAGCAACGTTACGCTCTACAACACCCGTAAAACGGTGGATCAGACCCAGGGCGGCCTGCGTTATCAGCGCCAGATGAGTGAAAACGACGACCTCAGCGTGATGCTCTACGCGGGGATGCGCGAAACCACCCAATTTCAGTCGATTCCCGCTGCCGTTCAGCGTAATCCGTCCCATCCAGGAGGCGTGATCGACCTGACCCGCCACTATCAGGGCGTCGATACCCGCTGGACCCATCGCGACACGCTGCTGTCGATGCCGGTGGCGGTGACCGGTGGCCTCGACTACGAAACCATGACCGAGCGCCGCAAGGGCTATGAAAACTTCACGGTCAGCAACGGCGTCACGCAGCTGGGCGAACAGGGTAATCTGCGCCGCAACGAGCGCAACCTGATGTGGACGCTCGATCCTTATGTGCAGACCAACTGGCAGCTCACCGATAAACTGTCGCTGGATGCAGGCGTGCGCTTCAGCACCGTCAACTTTGACTCTAATGACTTCTATATCCGGCCTGGTAACGGCGACGACAGCGGTGAGGCGCGCTATCACAAGTGGCTGCCCGCGGCGGCGCTGAAGTACGCCTTTGATCCCAGCTGGAACGCGTGGATCTCGGCCGGACGCGGCTTTGAAACTCCAACTATTAATGAGCTTTCATACCGTTCAGATGGCGCAACCGGCCTGAATCTGGGGCTGAAACCGGCCACCAGCGACACGCTGGAGATCGGCAGCAAAAAACGCATCGGCAATGGCCTGATCAGCGCGGCGCTGTTCCAGACCGATACCCGCGATGAGATTGTGGCGGATGCCAGCAGTGGCGGACGCACCACCTATAAAAATGCCGGTCAGACCCGTCGCCGCGGTCTGGAGTTAAGCCTGGACCAGCAGTTTGCCTGGGACTGGCGGCTGAAAATGGCCTATACGCTGCTGGATGCGCGCTATCGCAGCAACGCCTGTGGCAGCGACAGCTGCGACGGCAACCGCATTCCGGGCATCGCGCGGAACATGGTGTACGCCGGACTCGGCTATCTGCCGGAACAGGGCTTTTACGCAGGCAGTGAAGTGCGTTATCTGAGCCAGATCGCCGCTGAAGATCAGAACAACGTGAATACCCCGTCCTATACCGTGGCGGCGGTGAATAGTGGCTATAAGTGGCTGGTGGATAACTGGACGCTGGATCTGTTTGGCCGGGTCGATAACCTTTTTGACCGGCACTATGTGGGTTCAGTGATTGTGAATGAGAGCAATGGTCGCTACTTCGAATCTGCGCCAGGCCGCAACTACAGCGTCGGTGTGACGCTGGGTTACGCCTTCCGCTAAAACAATCCGGGCCACCCTTGCGGTGGCCCGGATATCTCTTATCAGGCGCGGGATTTCAGCTGCGTCACAATATCCTCACAGCTGCCGGTTTCACCCAGGCGCGGGAAGATCAACTTCACACTATTGTTGTGCGTATCCATATTGAGATCGGTCATCGCATCGGTCGCCAGCGTGACGTTGTAACCTAATTCATACGCCTGACGTGCCGTTGACTCCACGCCGATGCTGGTCGCGATACCGCAGATCACCACCTGAGTAATGCCGCGCTTTTGCAATTCCTCATGCAGTGACGTGTTATGAAACGCCCCCCAGGTTTTCTTAGTGACGGTGAGATCATTCTGCTGCGGCGTCATCGCAGGAACCAGCGTGGCCCAGTCGGTAGGCAGGTCGCCGCTGTGACGCGCCTGCTCGTTACGGCCCGGTGCCCCTCCGGCCACGTTAACCAGCACCACCGGCAGGTCGTGCGCGCGAAATGCCTCAGCCAGCCCGGCACAGCGTTCGATCACCGGCTGCGGTTCATGGACCAGCGGCAGCGCTACGATGCCGTGTTGCAGGTCGATAACAATCAGCGCAGTTTTTGCATCAAGTGTGGTTACAGCCATGTTGGATCCTCGGGTTTAATAATCAGTGAGTCGTTGCAGCAGAGGGAGAACGTCGGTCAGTTGCTGCTGCTCTGCCGGGCTGAGCCGCGCGTCGAGCGTCCGGACCAGCCAGTCATCGCGCATTGCGCGACTCGACGTAATCACCGCCAGACTCGACGCGGTGGGCAGATAGCGGGTTTTACGACCATCATGGGGATCGGGCTCGCCCGTGATTAATTCTGCCGCCACTAATCCGGCGACGGTCGTCCCCATCGACTGGGTGCGTACACCCTCGGCAGCGGCCAGTTGCGTTACCGTCATCGCCCCGTCCCGCACCAGATGCCCCAGCACCGCCACCTGCGACCAGGTGAGTTCGCCAGGCGGTGCCGATTCGCGCAGCCGGCGGCCCAGCTTGCCCACCAGCATGCGCAGCGTGGCAGCAGATTCAGTCAGATCGCGCATTTCCCGTCTCCATCGATAAGCGAAAGTATAAAGATACGAAGGTAAACTGTGTAGTTTGCTCCGGTATCAATTTGTAACGTCCGGGCGCTGCAGATAGTGAATCAGGCTGTGAAAGCGCAGCGGCGTGCTGAGCGGGTTACGGTAGCTGTGCGGCACGTCGGCACTGAACTGAAACGCCTCCCCTTTTAGCAGACGCCGCCAGCGATCGTTGACCCCCAGCAGCAGTTCACCCTCGATAACCACCACCTGCTCCACGCAGCCCGCTTCATGTGGCGAGGAATGGCTCTGCGCGCCCGCGGCCAGCTCCACTGCCAGCAGATCAAAACGCAGTTGCGGATCGTAAGGCAGCACGGAGCGCACCGACATATCAGCATTGGGCTGACTGAAACCGGGTAGGGTGCCGGAAGGCAACGCGCTCCCGTCGATAAAAAAGGAAAAGGGAACGTTGAACCCGGTAGCAATCTTCCACAGCGTCGCCACCGTGGGACTGGATTCACCCCGCTCAATCTGCCCCAGCATCGCTTTACTGACGCCGGTGCGCTCCGCCGTCAGCGTCAGGCTCCAGCCGTTGGCCTGACGCAACTGTCTGAGCGCACCGCTCAGGTGTTGCTGAAAATCTGCCATTTTTTCTCCTGAGTTCTCGTCACCCTGGCAGGTGACGTTATGCCGACAGTGTAACACTTGTGCGTTATAGCGCACTATGCGAACATGTGCGCTATACCGCACAATCTCATTAAGAGTCTGACCATGACGAGAGCAGAACCGTCCCGTTTTACCCTGCCGATGCTGGTCTCCGGTTTTGTTGCCGTGCTGGTGGGCTACAGCAGCAGCGGCGCGATTATTTATCAGATGTTTCAGGCGGCGGGTGCCACGCCCGCGCAGATTGGCGGCTGGCTCTCGGTACTGGGACTCGCGCAGGGGATCGTCTCGCTGGGCCTTTCACTGCGCTACCGCATGCCGGTGCTGGCCGCCTGGTCCACGCCGGGTGCCGCGCTGCTGGCAACCAGCTTTCACGGCGTTTCGCTGAATGAAGCGGTGGGCGTGTTTGTTTTCGCCAACCTGCTGATTGTGGTGTGCGGCGTCACCGGCCTGTTTGCCCGGCTGATGAACCACATTCCCGCCTCGCTGGCGGCGGCGATGCTGGCGGGGATTCTGCTGCGCTTCGGGCTACAGACCTTTGCCGATTTGCAGAGCAACGTTGTGCTGTGTGGCAGCATGTGCCTCGCCTGGCTGCTGGCCCGTCGCTGGCTGGCACGCTATGCCATTCTGGTGACGCTAATGGTGGGGATTGCCGTGGCAATGGCCCAGCATGCCATCCACTTTCCGCCGCAGTCGATGATGCTGGCGCTGCCGGAGCCGGTAATGCCGCACTTTACCCTGACCACGCTGCTGGGAATCGGCGTGCCCTATTTCCTGGTGACCATGGCGTCGCAGAATGCCCCCGGCATCGCGACGTTACAGGCACATGGCTATCGTCCGCCTGTCTCTTCTCTGATGAGCTGGACCGGTGTTACGGCGCTGCTGTTGTCGCCTTTTGGCGGCTTTTCGGTCTGCGTGGCGGCGATTACGGCGGCGATCTGCATGAGCGATGAGGTCGATGCAGATCCTCAGCAACGCTGGCGTGCCGCAGCGCTCGCCGGGGTCTTTTATCTGCTGGCGGGCGCGTCCGGTGCGCTGATCGCCGTGCTGTTCAGTGCCCTGCCCGCCGTGCTGATTGAGGCGCTGGCGGGTCTGGCTCTGCTGGCCACGCTGGGCGGCAGCCTGCATCGCGCACTCGATGTGCCTGCCGAACGCGACAGCGCACTGATCACGTTTCTGATCACCGCATCAGGCGTCTCTTTACTGGGCATTGGCCCTGCCTTCTGGGGACTGATAGGTGGCGTTATCGCTCACCTGTTGCTGGTGCGTAAAACCGCCTGATTGCGTGATAGCTGCTGAAATATCGGTTATTTTTCCGCCCGCCGGTGAAAAAAACACTGGATTTAGCCCCTTTTCTGCCGTTTGATTTGTCATTGCCCCGCGTAAAATCAACCTAATCGTCGATAACACGCGATTTTCTGCCTCAGACAACGACCGATAAGGGCCCAACAGGTGGCAAAAACTTTTCTGCGCAGCGGTAATTTAGATGCAGTTCTGGCGTTAGGTGAAAATGGCCAGCCGGTCTACGCCTCAGCACTGCAAATTCGTGAAACCCTGCGCCTGCGCCGTCAGGGCGCACTGGCAGATTGCCTGGCCATTCCTCAGGCCAATGAACGGGGCGATCGCCTCGACTGGTATGCCCCTTTCAGCGGCCGGGTAAAATCCTGGCTGGGCGCCAGCGATCATGAACGTCGGGCGGCGCTGCAGCAGCTCACCGCCTGCCAGCAGGATATGCAGGATCTCAGTACGCGCGCGCGCGCGGCAGAGAACCCGTCGATGCGGCTGTTTGGTGCGCTGCTGAGCAAAACCCTGCAATTTCCCGACCAGCAGTATGTTTATCTGGTTGATGGCAAACCGGTCATTACCTTCTGGGGTTTTGTCGATGCCCAGGCACGCAGCCGCGACGATGCGCTGGCCTGCCTGCGTGACACGCTGGAGGAGAATCTGCCGGTGGCGCTGGCTGAACCACTGCCAGAGCTGCCTGCCGCACCTGTTGCCGCCGAGCCGGTCATCGTCGCTGAGCCTGAACCTGCACCTGAACCTGAAGAGGAGCCGCTGCCGGTCGCGGCAGCCGCTGAACCTGAGCCGGTTGCACCCGTGGCGGCTCGCCGCCGTTTCCGCGTCTGGTATCTGTTACCGCCGGTGGCGATTGCTGCCGCCGTAACGGTGGCCGTGCTGCTGCATCGTCCTGAGCCTGTCGCCACGCCAGTGGCATCAACGAAGCCAGCAGCAGCCCCTGCGACTGTTTCCGCTCCCGCCGCGGTTTCCACCCCAACACCGGCGGCGGCCACACCTGTTGCTACACCGTCAGCGACGACACCGACGGAGACAGCCACAGCCGAGAAACAACCGGAGTCGCAGCCGCAAAAACCAGCCAGCGCTGGCACGACCGAAGCCTCACCTGCCGCTTCATCTGCTACCCTTGCCAGTGTGGTGACCCCGCCGGTTCCGGCTAAACCTGATGATTTGATTGTCACGCCGGACGCCGTGCGCGAAGGCCAGGTGCAGGTGATTGATGGCCGCTGGCGTGTCACTATCGACCAGATGCCGACGCCAACCGGTAAACCGCCGGTGATGCGCTTCCAGTTTAAAAATGGTAAAGGCAGCGTGCAGGTCGCGCAGGGTAATACCAGCTGTAAAGCGGATGTCAGCGCCGCCATGACCAGCGCCGGTAACCTGGTGATTGAGAGCCGCTACACGGCGAAGTGCCAGAACAATTCGCGCTACCGTATGCCACTGCTGGTCTGCCATGCGAGTATGGGCGCCGCCGTGTGTGAAGCACAGTATGCTGAAGACCGGGTCTTCCCGATGACGATTAAGCGTGAGAGTAAATAACGATGCTGGCTCCCCTGATCGATGACAAACAAAAAATTTCGCTGATTGAAAACAGCGGTGTGCAGTTTCTGGATTTTGGCCTGCAACTCTCAGCTACCCAGGCGCGCCGTCAGTTTGTGCGCCAGACCGCTAACGGCCCGCTGCTGCGCCTGAACGTCGATGGCAACAGCGGTAAATTCATGCTCTACCCGGAAGATGGGGGTGCAGCTGAAGTGGTGCGCCCGGAGTCCGATATCGCCCTGGCGGACTCGCTCACTCTGCTGGCTGCCTGCTGGCTGCCGCTGCCGATGCTGCGCTGCGCCAGCGGCCGTCGTTTTATCGGCGGCCCGGAAAACTGGGCGCGGATGCGTCTGGTTGCCCTGCCCGCGCCTGATGCGGCAGGCAATACCCATCGCGTCACCCTGGCCTTTGATACCCGCTGTGTCGCGGAACAGGATGGCGGCGAACAACTCGGCCTTAGCGCTGCCGATGCGCAGAACGGCGTGACCTTTGCGCTGGCCTGGCACAACTACGAGCTGGGTGATTTTCTTGACCTGACCTGGGTTGACGGCTGGCTGCGTGAATCCTTTACCGACCGCGTTTCCGATCGCCGCGAACAGGCGATTAATCAGGCTCTGCGCGAATTTGAATATCAGGCGCACTACCTCAATCTGCTTGAGCTGCTGGGCGAGCAGCTCGACCTCAGCGAGATCCACATCCAGGCCGCCACGCTGCAGACTCCGGCGGTCAACGTCGATATCATTCTGGATGTCGGCAACTCCCATACCTGCGGCATTCTGGTGGAAGATCATCCGGAAGAGAGCAACGGCCTGAAGCAGACCTATGAGCTGCAGTTGCGCGATCTCTCACAGCCGCATCAGGTTTACAACGAGCTGTTTGACAGCCGTCTGGAGTTTGCTGAGACGCGTTTCGGCAAAGCGAACTTCTCGCTGGAGAGCGGGCGTGAGCAGGCCTTTATGTGGCCTTCCCTGACGCGCGTCGGACGCGAAGCGAGCCGTCTGGCCCTGCAGCGTGTGGGTCTGGAAGGCAGCACCGGCCTCTCCAGCCCGCGCCGTTATCTGTGGGATGAAGCCCGTTATCAGCCAGGCTGGCGTTTTAACACGCCAGGCGATCAGGCTGAACCCCTGGCCTATGCCGCCCCCTTTACCACCCTGCTGAACGACGAAGGCCAGCCGCTCTCTTCGCTGGCACCCGACGATCGCCTGCCGGTCTTTTCACCGCATTACAGCCGCAGTTCGCTGATGACCTTTATGCTGTGTGAGCTGCTGGCGCAGGCGCTGATGCAGATGAACAGTGCAGCACAGCGTCAGCGTATGCCGCAGAGCCACGCGCCGCGTCAGTTGCGCCATGTGATCCTGACGCTGCCGTCAGCGATGCCGAAGCCGGAGCGCGAAATTTTCCGCCGCCGGATGCAGGAAGCGCTGGCGCTGGTCTGGAAAGCCGAAGGCTGGCTGGCGGACGACGATGATCTGTCGCCTTCGCTGCCGCGTCAGAACCCGAAACCGCTGCCGGATGTGCAGATGGAGTGGGATGAAGCGACCTGTGGTCAGATGGTCTGGCTGTTCAATGAAACCCAGGTCAACTTTGCCGGTCGCGCCGAAGATTTTTTCAGCAGCATGGCCCGTCCCGATCGTCCGCGCGAGGCCGACGAACTGCCAGGCAAAAGCCTGAGGATCGCCTCGATTGATATCGGCGGCGGCACCACCGACCTCGCCATCACGCAGTATCGTCTGGATGATGGTCAGGGCAACAACGTCAAAATCACGCCACGGCTGCTGTTCCGTGAAGGCTTTAAAGTGGCGGGCGACGACATTCTGCTGGATGTGATTCAGCTGTGGATTTTACCGGCGCTGCAGCAGCATCTGCAGAGAGCAGGCCTGACCCTGGCGGAACCGCTGATGAACAAGCTGTTTGGTCACGACAGTCGTATGGACGGTCAGGCGACGCTGCGTCAGCAGGTCACCTTACAGCTGTTTATTCCGCTGGCGCAGGCGGTGCTTGAGCGTTACGAGAACTGGGATCCGCTGGAGAGCCATGCGGAGATCAACGCGCTGTTTGGCGAACTGGTCGATCAGCCACCGGGCGAGGCGGTGCTGGCATTTGTTAACGGCGAAATTCAGCGCGAACTGGGCGGTAACAGCCGCTTTGACCTGCTGCAGGTGCCGCTGGTGGTGAGCCTGTCGCAGCTGCACGGCGAATTTATGCAGCACCGCATGGCGATTATTCCGGCGCTGCGCTCGATGTGTGAAGTGGTATCGCTCTATCAGTGCGACGTGCTGCTGCTGACCGGTCGTCCGTCGCGCTTCCCTGGCATTCAGGCGCTGGTGCGCCATCTGCAGCCGCTGCCGGGCAGCCGTATTCTGTCGCTGGAGGGCTACCACACCAGCGACTGGTATCCGTTTAACAAACATGGCCGCATCGATAACCCGAAATCCACTGCGGCGGTCGGCGCAATGCTCTGCCTGCTGGCGCTGGACCTGCGGCTCAGCAGCTTCTGGTTCCGTGCCGGGGATTTTGAACCCTATTCGACCATTCGCTACCTTGGCATGCTCGATGAAAACCAGGCGCTGACGGACGAGAACCTCTGCTACAGCGAAATTGACCTCGACGATCCCGGCTATGCGCTGGATAAAAAAAGCAGTTTCCGTATTCGCGGCAACGTCTGTCTCGGTTTCCGTCAGCTGGATAACGAACGCTGGCCCGCCTCGCCGCTCTACAGCCTGACGCTGAACGACGCCACGCTGGCGCGCAAAGTAGCCGGTGAAAGCGTGCTGCGCATCCGTCTGGCCGTCAAAGCCGGTCCCGACGCCGCCGGCCCGGAAAGTCTGGTGCTGAGCGATGCGCGCCTGGACGATGGCACCCGCGTGCCGCTGGAGCAGTTAAGTCTGAAGCTGAATACCCTGTCGGCGACCGGCAATGCCAATGCGCAATACTGGATTGACAGCGGGAGCGTATGTAAACGATGAAAGCGTTAAAACCCCGTCAGCCACAAACGCTGGCAAAACGTCTCAGCCTGTTGCAGGACGCACTGAATAACAGCCTGAACTGGATTGAGACCACCCGTGAGCAGTCGCCGCGTCTGGCGCTGGAGGCAGAAACCCTGACGCTGCAACTGCGCCAGGCGCGCGTGCAGACTCAGGCGCTGGCACAGCAGGTGGCGCGTCCGGTCACGCTGGCGCTGTTTGGTCAGTCCCAGGCGGGTAAAGCCTGGCTGCTGAACGAAATGGTGGCCGATGCCCAGGGCCAGTTAGTGACCCGGATGGGCGATAAACAGCTGAGCTGGTTCCAGCATATCAATCCCGGCAACCTCGATTTTGCGACCGCCACCCGCTTCAGCCATCAGCGCGAACCGCTGTCAGGCGAATGGCCGGTTGAACTGACGCTGCTGAGCGAAGCGGAACTGGTGCGGCTGATGGTCGCCTGTGCCAGAGCGTCCACGCCCGACACCGCACAGATCGACAGCACACTGCAGCGCCTGCAGCGTCATCGCCTCACCACGCCGCTGGCCGGTCTGGAAGGCGACGCGCTGGTGACCCTCTGGTCCTGGAGCCGCCGCCGCCCGCATCACGATGCGCGGCTGGATCGCCATTTCTGGCCACAGGCCGTTGAGCTGGCGCCCTGGCTCAGCGTTGACGATCGGGTGCAGCTCTTTTCATTGCTGTGGCCTGCTCAGCCTGCCCTGAATGAAATGCTGCGTACCCTGCTGCACCTGCGTCATCAGCTGCGTAACAGCAGCCGGGTACTTGCCCCGCTGAGCCTGCTGACCGACGCCTCACTGCTGCCCGCCGAGCAGCTGATTGTGCCTGGCAGTGAACAGGATCAGCAGCAGTCAGTGGAAGTCTGCCCGATGAACGGTAATCGCATTGGCAAGGCGCAGAACGTGCCGCTGGGATTACTGGCGCTGCTGACGCTGGAGGTGCTGGTCCCGCTGAGTTCCACACCGCGAACCGCGCTTTATGATGATGCCGATATGCTGGAGCTGCCGGCGCCGGGTCAGTCCAGTGATGCGGCAACGCAGGAAGATCGCCAGCGCCTGCAGCAGCAGGATCCGCTGCGTGCTCAGCTGCTGGAACAGAAACGCGCCCTGCTGCCTGGCTTTTACGCCGCGCGGCAGGCGATTGATCTGCTGCTGGTCTGCACCGCAGCCAGCCACCGTCAGGATGCCGATCTTGCCAGCGAAACGCTGCGCGAATGGCAGCGTCACCAGCCTGCCCAGGAATCCGCAGAGAAACCGCGTCTGATCTGGGCGATTACTCCGTTCGATGCCCGTCATCAGCAGGTCAACGTAGATGAGGCGGTTCAGCGTCAGATGGGACAGCCCGGCCAGCACTGGGGATCGATGCTGGCGCTGGATCGCGCAGGCGTCGACCGCATGGCGAGCTGGTTGCTGGAGGAGATGCAGCCGGAAGCCCGCCGCGACATGTTGCTGGCTCAGCTGGCACAGATTCAGCACACCGTGGTGGAGCGGCGTCTGCTGCCCTGGACCGAAGCGGGTGCCAGCCCGGAGCAGGCGGCACGCAAACAGAATATCGCCGACACGCTGCTGAAGTGTTTACAGCATCGCACCGGCCTGCATGGTGAGCTGCTGGAGCGCCTGCAGCCGCCGCGTGAAGCGCTGCGCCAGCTCTGGCTCAATCAGTCAGCCCTGCCAGGCAGCAAGCCGGCCACGATACAGGCACCGGAAAATCAGTTTGGTATCGGCTTTGAATTTGACCTGTTCAGCGAGAGTCCGGCGGAAGCGCCGGTTCAGCCGCGTCAGAGTCTGCAGAGCACCCAGCAGTATCCGCGTCAGGTGCTGCTGCTGTGGCTGGATCATCTGCGTCAGCTGCCGGAAAACCGCAGCCTGCTGGCGTTGCTGAATGTGGACAAGGCGACGATGGAGTGGCTGGTTGAAGAGTTAATTACAGCCGGTTTCCGCACCGATATCGCACAGAAACTGCAGCAGGCGCTGCATGAGCCGGATACCCAGAGCGTCAGCCATGAATCCCGCGCCGATCGTCAGGTGACGCGGGCGATGACGGTGCTGGGGGATTTTGTGGCCTGGCTCGGCTTTTTACAGCGGCCTGAATCGGAACGCCCTGCCAGCCGGGTTAACCGGGGTCAGGCGATTTTCTCCCGTCCGCCGGCACCCAGCGTCAGCTTCAGTGCCGGTCAGCGCCTGACCAAACTCTCTGCTGCGCCGGCCAACCACACCGCCTACTATATCTACGACTGGCTGGTGGGGCTGAATCAGGTGATCATTGAAAACAATGGTTACACCGGCGGCGGCGACCTGCCGCTGGCGGCCCGCGAAGCGCTGATTGCGCTCCTTAAGCCCCTGCGCACTTAATCGATAATCAGGCGCAGTTCGCCCTCCAGCGACTGCGCCGCCTCTTCCAGCAGCGCCAGCACCGGCGCTAAATCGGCCTGATGCGCAGCATAGTGCTGCAGCCACATCGTGGCAGGCAGCGCCATTCCGCCCGTCAGCCAGTCCCACAACGCATCCAGATTATGTCCGAAGCTCTGCGGGCAGCCGCTCTGCTCAGCAAACTGCTGATAAAAGGCCGCGCGCGTGGTGAGCTGACGCAGGTCAAAGGTCAGGTTAAGCATGATCAGGGCACCTGTCTGAAGCTGCGGTAGTGATCGGTGGAGAGAAATACCAGCCCGTCAGAGGAGTAAACCAGGCGATCGGCGTCGCGGTGACCGCAGCGATAATTCACATCCGCTTCATACCACTGACGGCCTGCACGCGCGGGCAGTCGCTTTTCACGGTTGGTAAAGCGATCGCCGCCGATAGCTCTGCCCGGCAGCACCTCGCACAGATTGCCTGTAGCCGGATTCCAGCCACGCTTACGCGCATCACTTTTAGTGAGGTAGTAGTCCGGCAATTGCTGATGCTGCAGCACCCAGCGCGCCACGGTATGGGCGTCAGTCAGGGTGGCGATATCCGCCTGCGCAGGGGCTGAAACAGTATTCAGATACGGTTTAAGGCCGTAGAAACAGGCCGCGAGGACAAGAAAAAGTCCAATCCAGAGTTTTTTTGACATGATGGCATCCGTGACGACAGGATGCAGATGATACCAGTTTTGCGCCCGGAGAAAAGCGCGGGCCAGACAAGCTGGCCCTGGCGAGGTTATGCGGCGTGCGATTCCCCGCTGTGACGACGCCATGCACCCGGCGCGACACCATACTGACGTTTGAAGCTGCGGTTAAAAGATTGCTGAGAGTCGAAACCTAACGAGATCGCCACATTGAGAATCGGTTCATCGGTGCTGGTCAGACGATCGGCTGATTTCTTCAGTTTCTTAACCCGGATGTATTCACCCAGTGGGTAGCCGGTATGTTCTTTGAACATACGCTGCAGGTGCCATTTAGAGTAACCGGCGCGTTCTGAAACCGTATCCAGGTCCAGACGTGCTTCAATGTTGTTATCAATCCAGTCGATTAAATCATGAATAAAGGCGTCACTCATCATTCCAGTCTCTCCCGTCGCTGTAGCGAAAAGTATTAGTATCAGTTGCAGTTACACTTAAGGGTGGCTGACTATGCCATTTAATGCAAGTTTTATTAGTACATTAAATGCCGCACTGTTTGTAGGGTTTTAACGCAACTGGTCAGGCTTTCAACGCTCTGTCCAAAACCGCACATAAAGTGTATCTGTTATTCTTGCAGTTGCCCGCGACGCAAGCCTACACTCCCTGCGATTAATTGCAATATTAAAAGTTGCAAATATTGGCCTGCAGGTCGTCTTTTATATCTATCGCGGAATAACAACAATGATTACGAACCGGGTTCGTCAGGGTTTAACCCTCTTAGGGATGGTACTGCTCATCACGCAACTGAGCAGCTGCGATAAAGGTGTGGCGCAAAACGCCCCGCCGCCACCGCCTGAGGTAAGTGCCGCGCCGGTGCTGATCAAGCCGGTCAGCCAGTGGGACAATTTCAATGGCCGGGTGGAAGCGGTGCAGAGCGTTCAGCTGCGGCCGCGCGTCTCGGGCTATATCGACGCCGTTAACTATCGCGAAGGCGATGAGGTCAGAAAAGGTCAGGTGCTGTTTACCATTGATGACCGGAGCTACCGCGCGGCGCTGGAGCAGGCCAAAGCGGAACTGGCACGGGCGCGCAGTCAGGCCAGTCTGGCCCGCAGCGAATCGGGCCGCAGCGAGAAACTGATTGGCACCCAGGCGATTTCCCGCGAGGCGTGGGAACAGCGTCGCTCTGCTGCCAGCCAGGCGCAGGCCGATGTGCTGGCCGCTGAAGCCGCGGTCGACATGGCTCAGCTGAACCTCGACTTCACCCGCGTCACTGCGCCGATCGATGGCCGCGCCAGCCGGGCGATGATCACCGCCGGTAACCTGGTGACCGCTGGTGACAGCGCCAGTGTGCTGACCACGCTGGTGTCGCAGCAGCAGATGTATGTCTACTTCGATGTCGATGAAAACACCTTCCTCAACTATCAGGCGATGACGCGTCAGGGCCAGCAGCGCCATGCCCTGCCCGCTGAGATTGGCCTGGTCGGCGAACAGGGTTTTCCGCATCAGGGCAGGATCGACTTCATGGATAACCAGCTGACCGCCAGTACCGGCACCATTCGTATGCGCGCCCTGCTCGACAATCAGCAGCGTCAGTTCACGCCGGGTCTGTTTGCCCGTGTGCGTCTGCCCGGTAGCGCGCAGTTCGAAGCGGTGCTGATTGACGATAAAGCGGTCCTGACCGATCAGGATCGCAAGTATGTCTACGTGGTGGACGGTGAAGGTAAAGCGCAGCGGCGCGATATCCAGCCAGGCGCGATGGTGGATGGCCTGCGTATCGTTAAATCGGGTCTGCAAGCCGGTGACAAGGTCATCATTGCCGGTCTGCAAAAAGTATTTATGCCCGGCATGCCGGTCACTGCTCAGCAGGTCGCCATGCGTGCGGCAGCCGCTCAATAATTCGAGGCCGCTATGGACTTTTCCCGCTTTTTTATCGACCGGCCTATTTTTGCTGCGGTGCTGTCGATTCTGATATTCGTCACCGGCATGATTGCCATTCCGCTGCTGCCGATCAGTGAATATCCCGACGTTGTGCCACCCAGCGTGCAGGTGCGCGCCGAGTACCCTGGCGCTAACCCGAAAGTGATTGCGGATTCCGTGGCGACGCCGCTGGAAGAGGCGATTAACGGCGTCGAAAACATGATGTACATGAAGTCAGTGGCCGGTTCGGACGGCGTGCTGGTGACGACCGTGACTTTCCGTCCGGGCACCGATCCCGATCAGGCACAGGTGCAGGTGCAGAACCGCGTGGCACAGGCGGAAGCGCGTCTGCCGGAAGATGTGCGTCGGCTGGGTGTTACCACCCAGAAGATGTCGCCGACGCTGACGCTGGTCGTGCACATGTTCTCACCGAACAATACCTACGATTCGCTCTATCTGCGTAACTACGCCACGCTCAAGGTGAAAGATGAGCTGGCGCGCCTGCCGGGTGTCGGTCAGATCCAGATTTTTGGCGCAGGTGAATATGCGATGCGCGTCTGGCTTGATCCCAATAAAGTCGCGGCGCGCGGCCTGACGGCCTCTGACGTGGTGACGGCGATGCAGGAGCAGAACGTGCAGGTCTCTGCCGGTCAGCTGGGCGCGGAGCCGCTGAAAAAGCAGAGCGACTTCCTGCTGTCGATCAACACTCAGGGCCGACTGGAGAGCGAGCAGCAGTTTGGCGATATCATCCTGAAAACCTCTGAAGATGGTTCGCTGGTGCGGCTGCGCGATGTGGCGCGGATTGAGATGGGATCAGGCAGCTATGCCCTGCGCTCCCAGCTGAATAACAAAGATGCGGTCGGTATCGGCATCTTCCAGGCGCCGGGCGCTAACGCCATCGACCTCTCCAATGCGGTTCGCGCCAAAATGGATGAGCTGGCAACCCGCTTCCCTAACGATGTGAAATGGGCTGCGCCTTACGATCCGACCGTGTTTGTCCGCGACTCCATTAAAGCGGTGGTGCAGACCCTGCTGGAGGCGGTGATTCTGGTGGTGCTGGTGGTGATTCTGTTCCTGCAGACCTGGCGCGCCTCGATTATTCCGCTGCTGGCGGTGCCGGTTTCGGTGGTGGGTACGTTTAGCGTGCTCTATCTGCTTGGCTTCTCGCTTAACACGCTGAGCCTGTTCGGGCTGGTGCTGGCGATCGGTATTGTGGTGGATGACGCCATTGTGGTGGTGGAGAACGTCGAACGTAATATCGAGATGGGACTGTCGCCGCGCGCCGCCGCGCATCAGGCGATGCGTGAGGTCTCCGGGCCGATCATCGCCATCGCGCTGGTGCTGTGCGCCGTGTTTGTGCCGATGGCGTTTCTCTCTGGCGTGACCGGGCAGTTCTATAAGCAGTTCGCCACCACGATCGCGATCTCCACGGTGATCTCGGCCATTAACTCGCTGACGCTCTCGCCTGCGCTGGCGGCGATGCTGCTGAAAGGACATGATGCGCCGAAAGATCGGCTGACGCGGATCATTGATGCGCTGTTCGGCTGGCTGTTCCGTCCGTTTAACCGCTTCTTCCAGCGCAGTGCGCACGGCTATGAGTCGCTGGTCGGCCGCACGCTGCGTCGCCGTGGCGCGGTATTTGGCGTCTATATCCTGCTGCTGGCCGGTGCCGGCTTTATGTTCCACACCGTGCCGGGTGGCTTTATCCCGACCCAGGATAAGCTCTATCTGATTGGCGGCGTGAAGATGCCGGAAGGCTCCTCACTGGCACGCACCGATGAAGTGATTCGTAAGATGAGCGAAATCGGTATGCAGACCGATGGCGTCGCCTATGCGGTGGCCTTCCCCGGCCTGAATGCGCTGCAGTTCACCAACACCCCGAACAGCGGAACGGTGTTCTTCGGCCTGAAGCCGTTTAATGAGCGCAAGCACACAGCAGCGGAGATTAACGCAGAGATCAATGCGAAAATCGCGCAGATCCAGCAGGGCTTTGGCTTCTCAATTATGCCGCCGCCGATTCTGGGGCTGGGTCAGGGTTCGGGCTATTCGCTCTATGTGCAGGATCGTGCCGGTCTGGGTTATGGCGCATTGCAGACGGCGATTAATACGCTCTCGGGCAGTATCATGCAGACGCCCGGCATGCACTTCCCTATCTCCTCCTATCAGGCCAACGTTCCACAGCTTGATGTGCAGGTTGACCGGGATAAAGCCAAAGCTCAGGGTGTGTCACTGACCGCACTGTTCAGCACGCTGCAGACCTATCTCGGCTCGTCGTACGTGAATGACTTTAACCGCTTTGGGCGCACCTGGCGCGTCATGGCGCAGGCGGATGGGGAGTTCCGCGACAGCGTCGAGGATATTGCGAACCTGCGTACCCGCAACGACCGCGGTGAGATGGTGCCGATTGGCAGCATGGTGAACATCACCACCACCTACGGCCCCGATCCGGTGATCCGCTATAACGGTTATCCGGCGGCGGATTTGATTGGCGATGCCGACCCGCGCGTGCTCTCTTCGGCGCAGGCGATGAGTCAGCTGGAAGCGATGTCCGGTCAGCTGTTGCCTAACGGTATGAACATCGAGTGGACCGACCTGAGTTATCAGCAGTCAACCCAGGGCAATACCGCGCTGATTGTCTTCCCGATGGCCGTCCTGCTGGCGTTCCTGGTGCTGGCGGCGCTGTATGAGAGCTGGACGCTGCCGCTGGCGGTGATCCTGATTGTGCCGATGACGATGCTCTCTGCGCTGTTTGGCGTCTGGCTGACTGGCGGAGACAACAACGTCTTCGTGCAGGTCGGACTGGTGGTGCTGATGGGCCTCGCCTGTAAGAACGCGATTCTTATCGTGGAGTTTGCGCGCGAGCTGGAGATTCAGGGCAAAGGGATTATCGAAGCGGCGCTGGAAGCGTGTCGCCTGCGTCTGCGTCCGATTGTGATGACCTCAATCGCCTTTATCGCCGGTACCATCCCGTTGATTCTGGGTGAAGGTGCGGGTGCAGAAGTGCGCGGCGTGACCGGTATTACCGTCTTCTCCGGCATGCTTGGCGTAACGCTGTTCGGCCTGTTCCTGACGCCAGTGTTCTATGTCGCCCTGCGCAAGCTGGTGACGCGCCGGTCAGATAACGCGGAATCAGTGACGGCGTAAACTGTAAACGTTAACAGGGGCGATCGGGTGATCGCCCCTTTTTTTGTCTGAGATTGGCAGCATGTTAATTAACGCTGCTTTAATTTTTCATTCAGCGTTTCAACGATAAACGCTTTCAGGGACGTTTCATTTTGCGCAGCAGCCTGCGAGAGCCGCACGCCCAGCGATTCAGGATAGCGCAGCGTAAAGGTCTTGATTCTTTCTTGCTCCGCATAGAGATGAATGCCGGAGGCAGCGCAATCTTCCAGGTATTCGCGCAGCGAAATCTCCCCTTCTTTGTGCAGGCCCTGCACGCTGTCAGAGACAAAATCACAGTAGCCTGACAGGCCAGTAAAGCGTCCACGGAACAGGTTGATTTCGGGAACGTAAGTGATGACTGCGGGTTACCCGTCGACGTTAGCCAGATCAGAATAATTATCCATCTTAAACTCCTGCATTATTCTTGCGGGCAGATAATCAGGTGCGAATCTCAATTTGGGCTTTTCGTCCCAGTTGCGCCAGCGCCATCTCCACTTTTTCAACTTTCGATGAGTGCTCAACATCCAGCAGTCGATCAACCTGTGGGCCATTCACGCCCAGCTGGCGTGCCAGATCGACTTTACGAGTGCCGGTTTCAATCATTGCGTTATAAAGTGCCGCTTTCATCGCCACCAGCACAGGTACGGAGACAATGTATTCACCTTCCAGCGGTTTACTGGCGACCGGAATCGGACGACGGGTATCCATCTCAAGAGAGATAGCCGTCACCAGTCCATCTTTGGCTTCTGACAGTGCTTCCTCAACGGTGGCGCCGACGGAATGCAGTAACGGCAAATCACGACACGAGACCTCATAGGTATCGGTTTTGGCGTCATGGGTTAAGCTGACGGCATAATTAAACATAGGGTTACCTCTCTGATCGGGCTCACAAGCCCAGATCTTTTAAAATTTTTCTGCGCGTACATTCAGGCATTTCTTTCGCTCCATGATCCGGAAAAATGGATTGCCTGTCGCCCAGGAAGACCTTGAAATGGCTGCTTCCACTGCGGTGCTTAGTCAAAATAGCGCCCTGCTGAATGAGCCAGCGTCTGAATTCACTGTACTTCATCGCGTTCCCTCGCTGTGTATAACAGCAAGAATAACATTGGTGGTACTTAAGGCAACAATAATGTTGGGCTCCTGAGTGAGTTTTCAAACAATTTATTACGTTTATCGCGATGACCGAACTCAGAAAGATGGGTATTGATTCATGGCAGATTTGAGGCAGGACGATACTGATCAGCAGGTATAAAAAAAGCCGCAATCAGCGGCTCTTTTTGCAGAGTTCTTCACTCTCTTCGGGTTCAGGTTCCGGTACGGCGGTGCAGTTGCTGGTGTCGCGTTTCTTCAGCTCGTTCAGCGCGTCGGCCACAGTGCGTTTTGCGAGTACATCCAGCGATGCCTGCTCGGCTTCGTCGGCTATCGACTTGAAGTACCAGCAGAGGTTGGCACTGACCAGACAGCGCGGCGCGACATCGGGACGCGCGGCCCAGATCTTTTTGTCTTCAATGACGGAGACATAGATATCCCGCAGGGTAATGTCTGCAGCAGGACGGCCGAGATGAATCGAACCGGTACGGCCCAGCGTGGAGACGATAATGCCGTCACGGGTCAGCGGGACCATTAATTTTCGGATGAAACTGGGATTCGCTTCCAGCCCATAGGCCAGAATCGCGCTGGTAGAGCGTTTACCCATTTGCTCCGCCATCGCTACGCTCAGAACCATTTGCAAAGCTGTCGGGAAGCGGTAATCAAGCATTTCTTTATCCTGAGTTGCGGTGCATCTTATTGTTTTATTGCCGCATAAGTGAACAATCAATGAGCAATAAATATAACAAACACTGTTGCTTTTTTGAAGCAAACCGGCAATGACAAGGCACGTATTCACCAAAGGCGGAGGCCTGATAGCACAAGGTGCTTACCCTGCTCCTCATCCTTATCCTGCCGGACACAGTGAGCAGTTCGGTCATGCGATGGTGACCGACGCCGCCGGTAATCGCTGCTTCAGCGCCATAACCAGCAACACGTTAAAGACTGCTAAAGCGCAAAGCAACCACAGCGTCGCCGATGCCCCCATCTTTTCAAACACATATCCACCAATCAGCGGTGTCAGCGCCTGTCCCATTAGCGCCGGGCGGGCCATTTTCCCCACCACAATCGCGTAAGACTCTGGTTTGACCATCGCCAGCGGTAAAGTTCCACGCACGATGGCGCGTAAGCCATTTCCTGCGCCATACAGCACCATGCTTAGCAGCGCCATCTGCGGAAAGAGAGCCAGCAGCAGCAGGCCCAGCGCCACTAGCCCGACTGAAAAAAAGGTAGTACGGATCGGATGACTGCGTTTGAAAACAATATCGACGATGCGCGAGCCTACCTGACATGGGCCGAGCACCGCGCTGATCGCCAGCGCCGACGTCAGCGTATGGCCACTCGCCTGCAACAGGGCGATAAGCTGCACGGAAATCGCCGTCATAATCACCGACGCGAGGGTAAAAATGGCGCACAGCAGCCAGAACAGCGCAGGTTCAATCTCCGGCGTCGCAGAGTGTTTAACCGCCCTTTTCGCAGGCGGTTTAGCATGAGTTGCCGGTAAGGCAAACAGATAGGCAGGAAGCACGCAGACCACCATCATTGCCGCAATAATCAGTGACGCATCCCGCCAGCCAAATCCATGAATCAGCAACGCCGTTCCCGGCCAGACCAGCGTGGTGCAGAAGCCTGAAATCAGCGTAATACCGGTGATCGCCGAACGCGCCTGACTGCCATAACAGGTGCCGAGTGTGGCAAACAGGGCATCGTAGAGGCCCATCGCCATCCCTATGCCGATGATCACCCAGGCAAACAGAAACAGCGGCAACGAGTCGCTGACCGCCATCATCACCAGCCCTACTGCCATCACCAGACCGCTCAACGCCAGCAGCAGACGACCGCCAGTACGGGCGATAATCCTGCCGGCCAGCGGTGACAGCAGGCCTGACACCAGTATCCCCGTCGAGAGCGCGCCGTAGATCCACTGCTGCGACCAGCCTGTCTCAGCTGCAATCGGGTTCGCCATCACCGCCATCAGGTAGAACGACCCTCCCCATGAGAGGATCTGCACCAGGCCCAGGGTGAAAATGGCGGCGATACCGGGTTTATTGTTCTGACTCACAGGCGATCTCTTCATTAGCAGGCGAATCGTTTTTATAACATGTTCTGCCAGAAGCCAGAATGTGTGACGCTCTTTTCACTGGATAGCCAGGCAGGCCGCACGTTTTTAATGGTATAATAAAGGTATGTTGTAACTATAAAGCACTTGCCTCCCTGACAGGCATCTGCCACATTGTGGACGTTGTAACTATGGAGGCACAACATGACGCGCTACGACTTAGTGGCTGATATGCATCAGTGTGTAAACGACCTGGAACTGGCGCTGGGCGAGCTGCGCCAGCAGATTGAGGCGCAGCCTTTACTTATCGCCCGCGTCTTCAGCCTGCCGCCGGTGGTGAAAGGCCGCGAACATGAAGCGATTACTCAGATCGCCGTCGAGCAGCATCTGGGCGACAGCGCGTTAAAAATGGCGCTGGACCATTACTGCCGCCTGTTTATGCAGCATCAGTCTGAACAGCTGAGTACCAAGGCTGCCGTGCGCCTGCCTGGGGCACTCTGTATCGAATGTGATGAACAGCGCGAAGCGGAGATCGGTTCGCTGGTCGACCTCATTAATCAGCTTAAGGCGCGGCTTGAGCAGCTGATTACGGTGGACTCGGGCCTGCCGAGCGAAGCGCGTTTCGAGTTCGTCCACCAGCATCTGCGCGGCCTGATTACGCTGAATGCCTACCGCACGATCACCCTGCTCAGCGCCCCTGACAGCCTGCGTTTCGGCTGGGCCAATAAGCACATTATCAAGAACCTTAAGCGCGAAGAGGTGATCGCCCAGCTGGAAAAAAGCCTGAAGGCGGGACGCGCGCAGGCACCGTGGTCACGTGAACAGTGGGCGGAAAAAGTGCAGGAGGAGCTGGCAAGCGTGCGCGCCCTGCCCGCCTCGGCCCGGCTGAAAATCAAGCGTCCGGTGAAAGTCCAGCCGGTCGCACGCGTCTGGCGCGCGGACGAAAAAAAACAGACCCAGCTGGCCTGCCCGTCACCGATACTGGTGATCTGCCGCGATCGCAGTCAGGTTCCGGTACTGGGCGAGCTGCTTAATTATGACGCGGATAACATTACGCACCGGCATAAACCCGCCGCTGAACCACTGAATCTGCTGATACCCCGACTGCATCTGTGGGTCGATTGCCCGATATAAAAAAAGGCCAGCATCCGCTGGCCTCTTGCTCATCGCTGAGCTTACGACTTCATGCTGCCGACCATCTCTTCCGGACGGACCCAGGCATCAAACTCCTCTTCAGTGAGATAACCCAGCTTCAGCGCCGAGCCCTTCAGCGTCAGCCCCTCTTTATGCGCCTTCTTGGCAATTTCAGCCGCTTTGTCATAACCGATGTGAGTGTTCAGCGCCGTCACCAGCATCAGCGATTCGTTCAGCAGTTGATCGATGCGCTCACGCACCGGCTCAATGCCGACGGCGCAATGATGATTAAAGCTGTCCATGCCATCCGCCAGCAGGCGAATTGATTGCAGGAAGTTATGGATCACCATCGGACGGAAGACGTTCAGCTCAAAGTTACCCGATGCGCCGCCCATGTTGATCGCCACGTCGTTACCCATCACCTGACAGCAGAGCATGGTCATCGCTTCGCACTGCGTTGGGTTAACTTTACCCGGCATAATGGAGCTGCCAGGTTCGTTTTCAGGAATGGCGATTTCGCCAATGCCGCAGCGCGGGCCGGAAGAGAGCCAGCGCACGTCGTTGGCGATTTTCATCAGTGAAGCAGCCAGCCCTTTCAGCGCGCCATGCGCATGCACCAGCGCATCACAGGTTGCCAGTGCCTCAAACTTGTTTGGTGCGGTGACAAATGGCTGCTGCGTCAGATCGGCCAGCGCCTTCGCCACGCGCACCGCATATTCCGGATGGGTATTCAGACCGGTGCCCACCGCGGTTCCGCCCAGCGCCAGCTCCGCCACGTGCGGAATGCTCTGTTCGATATGCTTGAGGTTGTGCTCCAGCATTGCCACCCAGCCGGAAATCTCCTGGCCCAGCGTCAGCGGCGTCGCATCCTGCAGATGGGTACGGCCAATCTTAACGATGTCTTTAAACGCATCAGACTTCTGGCTGAGCGTCTTTTTCAGTACCTGAATCTGAGGGATTAACTGTTCGCGCAGTGCGATAACGGCGGCAACATGCATCGCCGTCGGGAAGACGTCGTTGGAGCTCTGGCTCTTGTTCACATCGTCGTTGGGATGGACCAGGCGCGACATTCCTCGCTCACCGCCAAGAATTTCACTCGCGCGGTTTGCCAGCACCTCATTCATGTTCATATTGGTCTGGGTACCGGAGCCGGTCTGCCAGATCGCCAGCGGGAACTCGTCCGCATGTTTATCCGCCAGCACTTCATCCGCCGCGCTGACGATCGCATCTGCGCGGTCAGCGGGCAGCAGTCCAAGATCGCGGTTAACGCTGGCCGCGGCGCGTTTGGTCAGTGCCAGCGCATGCACCAGCGCGGTCGGCATTTTTTCGGTTGAGATACGGAAGTGTTCCAGCGAGCGCTGCGTCTGCGCGCCCCAGAGTTTGTCTGCCGGTACATCGATGGGGCCCATTGAATCTTTCTCAATGCGGTTGCCTGCCATGAATACGTCTCCTTCACCTTGTTTTTAAAAGAATGACCGCCAGGTCGTTGCAATCAACTGTCGGACAGTCAGGATAGTAATACACAATAATTTAACATTATCAGAGCTTAGCGTCCTTTTGCGCTGGATATGTATTTTTACCGGTAGTTTCTGCTTTAATAGCCGCAATAATTTCCCGTGATAAAGGGTTAAACAATGCAAAAAATGAACAATTCGCTGCAAAATTACGCATGGGGCAGCAAAACGGCGTTGACTGAGCTTTATGGGATTGCCAATCCCGAGGACCTGCCGATGGCAGAGCTGTGGATGGGCGCACATCCGAAAAGTCCCTCAACCGTGATGGATCAGGGCAGCGAGCGTTCGTTACGTGACGTGATTGATGCGGCGCCCGACGCGATGCTGGGTGACGCGGTAGCACAGCGCTTTGGTGAACTGCCGTTCCTGTTCAAAGTGCTGTGTGCCGATCAGCCGCTGTCGATTCAGGTCCATCCCAGCAAACGTGCGGCCGAAGTGGGCTTTGCCCGTGAGAATGCGGCGGGGATTCCGCTGACAGCCGCCGAGCGCAACTATAAAGATGCAAACCACAAGCCGGAGCTGGTCTATGCGCTGACGCCGTTCCAGGCAATGAATGGCTTTCGCACGCTGACGCAGATGGTCTCCCTGCTGGAGCCGGTTGCAGGTGCACATCCTCAGATTGCCCATTTTTTGCAACATCCGGAGCAGGAGACGCTTGCTGCGCTGTTCTCTACCCTGCTGTCACTGGAGGGTGAAGCGAAATCGCTGGCGCTGGGCGTACTGAAATCCGCGCTTGATGCGCAGCAGGGCGAGCCATGGGAAACCATTCGCATGATTGCGGCTGAATATCCTGACGACAGCGGCCTGTTTTCACCGCTGCTGCTGAATGTGATCACCCTGCAGCCCGGCGAGGCGATGTTCCTCTACGCGGAAACCCCGCACGCGTATCTGAAAGGCGTGGCGCTGGAGGTGATGGCCAACTCTGATAACGTATTGCGGGCCGGTTTAACCCCGAAATATATCGATATCGACGAGCTGATGGCCAACCTGAAGTTTGATGAAAAACCTGCCAGCTCGCTGCTGACGGAGCCAGAGCAACAGGGCAACGCGCAGCGCTTCCCGATTCCGGTGGAAGATTTTTCCTTTGCCATCCATAGCCTGAACGCAGAACCGCAATCGCTGGCGCAACAGAGCGCCGCCCTGCTGTTCTGCATCGAAGGCCAGGCGGTTATCGCCAAAGACGTTCAGCAACTGACGCTGAAACCGGGTGAATCCTGCTTCATTGCCGCCAGCGAATCGCCGGTAACGGTCGCCGGTACGGGCCGGCTGGCGCGGGTATTTAACGACTTAGGGTAGAGCGGCTGACGGAATCTCTGTTAACTGCTATTATTTCAACCTATTAGCTTTTAAACGCCTGCGGGCGTTTTTCTTCGGTCGCTGGGGTAAACCTGCGGCATAAGCGGACTCAAGGATAAGGACGAATCAGCAATGAAAAAGACCAATGTTGCCGTAGGTGTCATCATCGCACTGGGCGTAGTCTGGACTGGCGCGGCGTGGTTCACCGGCAAGCAAATTGAAAGCCACAGGGATGAGCTGGTGCAGAACGCCAATGCACAGCTGAACGCTTATGCCCCTAACAGCCGACTGAAGATCAGCTATCAGGACTATCAGCGCGGCGTGTTCAGCAGCAAGGTGAATCTGGTGGTTCAGGCCAATTCGCAGACGGAAGATAACCCGCTGCTGAAGCCGGGTCAGAGCATCATCCTGAATGAAACCATCGATCATGGCCCTTTGCCGTTTGCGCAGCTGAAGCATTTCAATCTGATCCCGAGCATGGCATCCGTTCATACCGAGCTGGCTAACACCGATGCGGTGAAGAAGCTGTTCGAGCTGACCGGCAATAAATCGTTGATTAATGCAGATACCCGCATCGGCTACAGCGGCGCTACCGATACCGCGCTGCGTGTCCTGCCGGTTGACTATCAGAATGCGCAAACCGGCGAGCGTTTTGCCACCAATGGCGGCACCTTCAATGTCAGCGCTGATAATAAAGGCGATAAAGTGTCGCTGGACAGCGATGTGGATAGCCTCGCGCTGACCAGTAAAAATGAGATGGGCCAGCCGGTACTGTTCACTGTTAATGGTCTGAAGCTGAGCGGTAACACGCATCTCAGCCCGGAAGGCGTGCGCATCGGCGATCAGTCGGTGGACATTGAGAAGGTGAATGCCAGCATCAATGGTCAGGACGCCCTGACGCTGCATAAAATGAAAGGCACCTCCTCTTTCGATAACAGCGCCGGTAAAATTGGCGGCGATATTGATTACAAAGTGGAAGGCGTTCAGCTGCAGAAGCAGGACTTCGGTCAGGCAGCGCTGAAGATGAAGCTGTCACAGTTTGATGCGCAGGCGGTCAAAGCCTTCTCCGATCGTTACAACGCGCAGATGCAGGAGCTGCTGACCCAGCCTGGCGTTGCGGAAGATCCTATCCGCTATCAGGCAGGCGTGCATCAGATTCTGATGGCCAATCTGCCGATGCTGCTGAAAGGCTCGCCATCCATCAGCATTGCTCCGCTGAGCTGGAAGAATGACAAAGGTGAAAGCACCTTTAATCTGACGGCCAGCTTCAACGATCCTTCTGCCGTGACCGGTGAAGCCCAGACGCTGAGCGCTATGGTTGACCGGGTACTGAAAAGCCTGGACAGCAAGCTGGTGATCAATATGCCGATGGCAACCGAAACCATGCACAAAGTGGGTCTGGCTGAGGGTTATCAGGCAGATGACGCCCAGAAGCTGGCGGATCAGCAGGTAAAAGGTCTGGCGGCGATGGGTCAGATGTTCCGCCTGACTCAGCAGCAGGATAACAACATCGTGACCAGCCTTCAGTACGCCAACGGTCAGGTGAACATGAACGGCGACAAGATGACGCTGGAACAGTTTATGTCCCGCTATATGCTGGGTATGCCGACCAGCGAAGGCATGCCGCAGTAAGCACTATCTTCCATCTATAGCGACCTTCGGGTCGTTTTTTTTATGCCTGAACGCTGATTTGCCCGCCGGTTATGGGTAATTAAGCAGCATCCGGCGCGGCTGTTGCGCAAATAGCTGGCGCTGTTGCGCAAGATATTTTTATAATGCTCTGCACTTCACCGACAACTCAGCGAGTGCGCCATGATCGATTCTAAAATTCCTCTGACTGATATTCACCGCCACCTTGATGGCAACATTCGTGCACAAACCATTCTCGATTTAGGCCGCCAGTTTAATCTTGCCCTGCCCGCCTCAACGCTGGAGACGCTGCGTCCGCATGTGCAGGTCGGCCAGAATGAACCTGATCTGGTGAGCTTCCTGCAGAAACTCGACTGGGGCGTGAAAGTGCTGGGCGATCTGGATGCCTGCCGCCGCATTGCGCAGGAAAATGTTGAAGATGCCGCGCGCGCGGGCATTCATTATGCTGAACTGCGTTTTTCGCCCGGTTATATGGCGATGACCCATAACCTGCCGATTGCCGGTGTGGTGGAAGCGGTCATTGACGGCGTACGCGCTGGCCGTCAGCAGCACGATATCGACGTGCGTCTGATTGGCATTATGAGCCGTACCTTTGGCGAAGATGCCTGCCTTGCCGAACTGGAAGGTTTACTGGCCCATCGCGATCACATCACCGCGGTCGATCTGGCGGGTGATGAGCTGGGCTTCCCGGGCAGCGAGTTCCTGAGTCACTTTACCCAGGCGCGCGATGCCGGTTTCCGGGTTACCGTGCATGCGGGCGAAGCGGCCGGTCCGGAGAGCATCTGGCAGGCGATTCGTGAGCTGGGCGCTGAGCGTATCGGTCACGGCGTGAAAGCGATTGAAGATCGCGCGCTGATGGATTTCCTGGCGGAGCACCATATTGGTATTGAATCCTGCCTGACCTCCAATATCCAGACCAGCACCGTGCCTTCACTGGCGCAGCATCCGCTGAAGACCTTCCTGGAGCATGGCATTCTGGCGACCATCAACACCGATGATCCGGCGGTTCAGGGCATTGAGCTTGCTCATGAGTATCAGCACGCCGCACCGGCTGCCGGTCTGAACGCAGCGCAGATGCGTCAGGCGCAGGAGAATGGACTGACGATTGCCTTCCTCAGCGAGGCTGAGAAAGCGGCTATCCGCGCCCGCGTGCAGTAATCTGCTCGTTGCAGCCATAAAAACGGGCCGGATATCCGGCCCGTTTTAATGTAAGGAAATGCTCAAGGACAGGTGGCTTTAAGACCGAGCTTACACAGGGAACGGGGTCAGATCGGAAAGACGCAAAAGCCGCCATCCCTGGCATGCTCTGCCCGCGCCGTCCTGGCACGGGACGCTTTCCTCTTCTGACCCCGTTCCCTGAATGTTAAGCAAATTTATTGCTGTAGTACTTGCCCGCTTTTAAGCTTGTCAGGCATCTGCCCGAAGTATTAAATGATCATTATTACACTCACCAATCAGACGCGCTTCAGCGACAGCGTCTGGCGTTTCTCGGCGGATTGCAGACCCAGTTCGATCAGCTCCATCACCTGAATCGCCTCTTCCGCCGTCACCGGATTATTACCGCGTCCGGCAATGGCATCGCGGATGCCCGCATAGTAAGCCGGATAGTTGCCCGGCTGGGTCATCTGCGTGGTTTCGGTCAGAGCGTCGCCATCAACCAGCGTCAGTGTGCCGTCGCGCATGTCATAGCCCCAGTCCTCCTGCGGCGGGAAGTCACCCGACTTCAGGCGATCTTCCTGCGGATCCAGACCATATTTAACGTAGCTGCCACGCGTGCCGTGGACAGTGTAACGGGCGGATTCTGCCGCCACCAGCATGCTGGCGTGCAGCACCACGCGGCGCTGCGGATAGGTCAGCGTGGCGTGGAAGTAGTCGGTGGTCTGCGCGCCCGGACGCATTTCGGCCAGATCGACATTGATGGCGACCGGCGGGCCAAACAGCTGCAGCGCCTGGTCCAGCAGATGCGGCCCCAGGTCATACCAGATTCCGCTGCCTGCACCCTTCATTTCACGCCAGCGATTGCGTACTTCCAGACGGAAACGGTCAAAATGCGATTCGAAGTAACGCACTTCACCCAGCGAGCCAGCCTCAATCAGGGATTTCAGCGTCAGGAAATCGCTGTCCCAGCGGCGGTTATGGAACACTGACAGCAGCAACCCTTTAGCTTTCGCCAGCGCATCCAGTTCGCGCGCCTGTGACAACGTCACGGTAAATGGCTTATCGACCACCACATGTTTACCGGCATTCAGCGCCGCTTTAGCCAGCGGGAAGTGCGTATCGTTGGGGGTAGGAATAACAATCAATTGCAGAGTCGGGTCGTCCAGCAGCGCCTGAGGATCGGCCACCACCTTCACGGCAGGCCAGTCGGCGTGGACTTTGCTGGCGTCGCTACTGGAAATGGCGGCCAGTTCGACGTCCGGCGTTCCCGCAATCAGCGGAGCATGAAACGTTTTACTGGCAAAGCCGTAGCCGATCAGACCAACACGTAATTTATCACTCATTTGGATTCCTCTCAGAGCCTGCCTGGCAGGCTCTTAGTTGATAACCTGATTGATTTAAGACTATTAACCAGGTGAGGACAAGGCGGAATCCCCCGAAAAAACTAAGAGATAGCACTTCGCGCCAGGGGCCAGGCCGTCTGCGCCGCCAGGCTATCGTGCGCATCCTGATTGCGGCGGCGGAAGTCGCTGGGACTGACGCCAACACGCTTGCGGAATACCCGTGAGAAGTAAAGCTGGTCGTCGTAACCCACTTCACGCCCTACCGAGGCGATGGGTTCCTGAGTGGTCTGCAGCAGCAGTTTGGCGCGGATAACGCGCTGATCTTCACGCCAGCGCAGCAGGTTGACACCCATCTGCTCGCGGAACAGGTGCGCCAGTCTCGACGGTGACAGGCAGACGTGACGCGCCACCTCTTCAATCTTGACCTCGCTGGCGAGATGGTTGGTGACATACTGACAGGCTTCGATAACGCGCGGGTCGCGGATCAACTGATGGCTGCGCGGATCTTCTTCAACGGCACGCAGCAGCAGCCGCTCCAGCAGGTTCATTGCCAGCTCTTCCGCAAAGCGGCGGCCTGAGTTATGAGTCTGTTCGATACTGGCAAACAGGCGGTCGAACTCGCCGCGCAGCGATTCCGGCAGCAGCAGTCGTCCCACGCCCTCCTTCTCATCCTGCCAGCGCAGCCAGTCGTGCCAGTAGGCGCGCGGACGGAAATAGACCCAGCGGTGGAACCACTGCGGGCTGTCCGGCGCGCGGCCGTAGTAGTGAGCGGTTTTTGGCTGAAAAAGCAGCATTTCGCCTGGTTCGCAGTCAAATGCCCGCTCGCCGTCGAATACCCGCCCTTTGCCTTTAATGGTGAGGTTCAGAATGTAACCTTTCATGCCGTGCGGGCGATCGATAAAGAAATCGAGCGGGCCATCAGCGGTGATGGGCGTCAGCCCCGCCACCAGCCAGGCATTGAATGAATAGCCCGGCAACAAGGGGTTTTGCTGCTCGGCCGGTAATTCGCGGTGATACATAGCGACCTCACTCAGTCTGTTAGTGTTCGGATAGCCCGCAAAGGCGTCTGCTTCTGCGGGCCAACGGCTCGATCAGTCAGGCTTTTTTCTGTTTGTAACGGTCAAAAATCACCGCAGCTAACAGTATCAGACCGCGCACCACATACTGTGAGAATGGCGAGATATTCAATAAATTCATCGCATTCTCGACGGTACCAAGAATTAATACCCCTGCAACCACGTAGGAAATCTTGCCGATGCCGCCCTTCAGCGACACACCGCCCAGTACGCAGGCAGAAATCACCACCAGCTCATAGCCGATGGAGGTCATTGGCTGACCGCTGGTCATACGTGACGCCAGGATGATGCCCGCCGCTGCGGAAACCAGCCCGGACAGAATGAAGATGATGATGCGGGTACGCACCACCGGCACACCGGCCAGTCGCGCCGCCTCTTCATTGCCGCCAATTGCCAGGGTATTACGGCCAAAGGTGGTTTTGTTAAGCAGGAAGCCGAAGATCAGCATGGTCGCCAGTGTCAGCCAGATGGGTGCTGGCACGCCAAGCCAGTTGGCAAAGCCCAGCTCAAAGAAGCGCTCATCTTCGATCCCGACCGCTTTACCGTCAGAGAAGATATAGGCCAGGCCGCGCACAATCTGCATGGTCGCCAGCGTGGTGATCAGTGCATTGATCTTCAGTCGGGCAATCACAAAGCCATTGATAAAGCCGGTGATCATGCCGAGCACCAGACCGGCTGCCACGCCAATCCACAGGCTTTCGGTCATGTTGATCACCACGGCGGTCACCACACCCGCACAGGCGATCACCGAGGCGACCGACAGATCGAAATCCCCGGAGGCCAGACAGAACAGCATGCCGCAGGCGACCATGCCGGACATCGACATCGCCAGCCCTAAGCCTTTCATATTGATAAGCGAGCCAAAATTCGGCACAAAAATCGCACAGACAATAAACAGCAGCGCAAAGACCACCAGCATGCCGAAGTTGTCCCAGATGCGACCTAACTGCAGGCCGCCGCGTGAAGCGGGCTGCGGCGTATTTGAGGTCGTGGATGAAGCCATGATGATCTCCTGTCAGGCCACGGCGGCCGCTTGAGTGGTTTTGGGCATCGCCAGGCTCAGCGTCTGCTGCTCCGTGGCGTCGTCGTGCAGCAGTTCACCGGCTATGGCACCTTCACGCATCACCACGATGCGATCGGCCAGGCCCATCACTTCCGGTAAATCGCTGGAGGCGAACAGCACCGCAATGCCCCGGTTCGCCAGCTGATAAATCAGATTATAAATTTCATGTTTGGCACCGACATCGATGCCGCGCGTGGGCTCATCCAGCAGGATCACTTTCATATCCTCGGAGAGCCAGCGTCCCAGAATCGCCTTCTGCTGGTTACCACCGGAGAGGTTCATGATCAGCTGATCGGCGCTGGGCGTTTTGATGTTCAGCGAGCGGATATGGCTGTCGGCATTTTTGTTTTCCCAGCCGTTTTTTATCAGGCAACCGGCGGTAAGATTGTGACGACGGGCGCTGATGTTGATGTTGTCGCGCACCGAGTGCACCGGAATAATGCCCTCGGCTTTGCGGTCTTCCGGGCAAAGCATGATGCCCGCACGGATAGCGTCGATGGGTTCACGCAGCGGCAGCGGTTTGCCGTCCAGGATCACCTGACCGCCACGCAGACGCGTGCCGCCAAATAACCCTTTCAGCAGTTCACTGCGTCCGGCTCCGACCAGGCCAAACAGACCGACGATTTCACCGGCATGAACTTTCAGCGAAATCGGCGTCCGCACGCCCTTTGCTTCGACCTTGTCCAGTTCAAGCCGCACGTCGCCTTTAGCGCGTGGTGAGTAGCCATAGATATCACCCAGATTACGGCCCACCATCGCCTGCACCAGATCGTCGTGATGGGTGTTAGCCATGTCAGTAAAGGTCCGCACGTAGCGGCCATCTTTAAAGACGGTGATGGCGTCACTGAGGGCGAAGATCTCTTCCATGCGGTGTGAAACGTAGAGCACCACCCGGCCCTCCTCGCGGAGCTGACGGATAACGCGGAACAGGTTGTCGATTTCACGCGCCGATAGCGAACTGGTTGGCTCATCAAAGGCGATAATGCGCGCGTTACGCGCCAGCGCTTTGGCAATCTCCACCATCTGCCACTGTCCCAGCGACAGGTATTTCAGCGGCATATCAGGGTCAATATCCATGCCGAGATTTTTCAGCTGCAGGCCCGCCTCAAAGCGCATCAGCTTACGATTGACCAGCCCATGTTTGTGCGGAATCTGACCGAGGTAGATGTTCTCCGCCACGCTCATTTCCGGCACCAGATGCAGTTCCTGGTAAATAATGGCGACGCCCGCGTCCAGCGCATCTGTGGTGCGCTGAAAGCTCATCGGCTTGCCTTTGATACGAATCTCACCGCCGCTCGGCTGATAACTGCCGCTGAGTATTTTTAACAGCGTCGATTTGCCTGCGCCGTTCTCGCCCATCAGCGCATGGACTTCACCGCCCCGGCAGTCGAAGGAGATATCCTGCAACGCTTTCACGCCAGGGAAGGTTTTACTGATGCCATGAAACGACAGAAATGCTGAATCAGTGTTCATGTTGGTCCTCACTCTTTCGCGCCACCGGCCTGTCAGGGCGGGCGGCGCGAAATCGGCTATTAAGGATGCCGGGCTACGAACAGCCCGACAGGCTCAGGGTTACATCAGTCCTTTTTTCGCCAGTTCAGTTTTGAAGTTGTCACGGGTGATCAGCACCACATCGGTAACTTCGGTGAATTTCGGTGGCTCTTCACCTTTGCTGACCCAGTTGTAGAGCATCTGGCTGCTTTTGTAGCCATGGATATCCGGGCTTGGCAGCAGCGAACCGTAGAAGCCGGTCGCCTTATCTTTTGACAGTTCACTGATGGCATCGACGCCGTTGATGCCGATGCCGATGACGTCAGCCGCTTTGAAGCCCTGTCCTTCGGTGGCACGCACGCCGCCCAGCACGGTGTTGTCGTTCATGCCGACAACCAGCCAGTGTTTGACTTCAGGATGCTGCACCAGCAGGGAGTTACCGGCGTCAAATGCGCCAGGGATATCGTTAGATTTGGTGGGAACCTGGTAGATCTGGGCTGCCGGGAAGCCAGCGGCTTTGATCGCGTCCATTGAGCCGCCGGTACGACGACGTGCTGTGTCGAGTTCGTTCGCGGTAATCGCCATCACGCCGGTAGTTTTCACATCCCAGCCGCGTTTCTGCATCTCTTTATAGAGTTCCTGCCCCTGACGCTCACCAATTTTGGTGGCCGCCATCATCACCAGCGGCACGGTGTCCATCGGCTTGCCTTTGGCAGTAACGAACTGATCATCCACGGCGATGACTTTCAGGCCATAGCCGCGTGCCTTCGCCATAATGGCGGAACCGAGTTTCGGATCGGGAGTACAGATAACAAAACCTTTCGCGCCGTTAGCCGCCAGGCTGTCGATGGCATTCAGGGTTTTTTCACCATCCGGCACGGCAATTTTGATGACATCAAAGCCAAGATCTTTGCCCGCTTTGTCGGCGAATTTCCATTCAGTCTGGAACCAGGGTTCCTCTGGTTGCTTGACTAAAAAACCCAGCTTCATGGTCTCGGCGATAGCGGATTGTGACATAACCGCTGCCAGGCCGATGGCCGCGAATGCTTTAGTGAATTTATGCATGATGCTCTCCGGTACCAGGTTATTTTTCGCTGCTAATAACGAATCGGTGTAAACGCTACCAGTTAATTTTCTTATGTGGGTACAGCCATAAATCAGTGCGTTAGGCTGGCATGTGCTGACAGACTGTCCAGACGCTGGGCTAGTTTTAGCGGTATTAGCGAAGAAAAATGTAGAGCGGTATCACACATTAAAATCACGACAAAATGATCCATATATTCAGCAAATTTAACCGGAGCTTAACTTTTGCAATGGATCACAAAATCACTGCCGATGACAGAAAAGTGCATATTGTTAGCCAGCGATGACTAACTGTTCCGGCGCGCCGAACCCAGGATACAGGAGTTAACTAACTACAGGAGATTCCGATGCGTGCTGGAGCCATCACCCTTGGGCTGGACTTTGGTAGTGATTCGGTGCGTGCGCTGGCCGTGGATTGTTATAGCGGCAAAGAGCTGCAGAGTGCGGTGTGCAGCTACCCGCGCTGGCAGCAGGGCTTATACAGCGATCCGCACACGAACCGTTTTCGTCACCATCCACAGGATTACATTGACGCCATGGAGCAGGCGCTGCTCGGCGTGCTGAATGCACTGAGCGACGATCAACGCGCAGCCGTGATCGGCATTGGCGTTGACAGCACCGGTTCAACCCCGGCGCCCATCGACCGCGACGGCAACGTGCTGGCGCTGCGCCCGGAGTTCGCGGAGAACCCCAACGCGATGTTTGTGTTGTGGAAAGATCACACGGCGATAGAAGAAGCCGAAGAGATTAATCAGCTGTGCCACAGCGGCCGCTTCCAGGATTACAGCCGCTATATCGGCGGCATTTACTCTTCGGAGTGGTTCTGGGCGAAAATTCTGCACGTCTCGCGTGAAGATGCGGCCGTGCGTGAGGCCGCCGTTTCCTGGGTCGAGCTGTGCGACTGGGTACCTGCCCTGTTAAGCGGCACGACCGCGCCAGATAAGCTGCGCCGTGGCCGCTGTGCGGCCGGGCATAAAGCGCTATGGCACGGCGACTGGAACGGCCTGCCCGATGTCGATTTCCTTAATGCACTCGACCCGCTGTTAACCCAGCAGCTCGACTCCCCGTTATTCACAGAAACCTGGACCGCGGATCTGCCGGTCGGCACGCTCAGCCCCGAGTGGGCGCAGCGTCTTGGCCTGACGCAGACGGTCACGCTCTCCGGTGGCGCATTTGACTGCCATATGGGCGCAGTCGGTGGCGGAGCTAAACCTTATACGCTGGTGAAAGTGATCGGCACCTCCACCTGCGACATCCTGATTGCTGACACAGAAAAAGTTGGCGATCGCGATATTAAAGGCATCTGTGGTCAGGTCGATGGCAGCGTCGTGCCCGGCGCTATCGGGCTGGAGGCCGGTCAGTCTGCCTTTGGTGATATCTATGCCTGGTTCAGCCATTTACTGGGCTGGCCGTTACAGCTGGCGGCGCAGCAGCATCCGGCGCTGAAGCCTCAGCTGGCTGAGATGCAGAAAAACCTGATTAAAGGTCTGACCGAAGCCTGGGCCGCCAATCCGCAGCTCGACCATCTGCCGGTGGTGCTGGACTGGTTTAACGGTCGCCGCACGCCAAACGCCAATCAGCGTCTGAAAGGGGTAATTACCGACCTGAATCTGGGCACCGATGCCCCCGCGCTGTTTGGCGGTCTGGTCGCGGCCACCGCGTTTGGCGCACGCGCCATTATGGAGTGCTTCGAGCAGCAGCAGATCCCGGTCGAGAGCATTCTGACCCTCGGCGGCATCGCACGGAAATCTCCGGCGATTATGCAGGCCTGCTGCGATGTGATGAACCGGCCACTGGATATCGTCGCCTCTGACGAGTGCTGTGCGCTGGGTGCGGCCATTTTCGCCGCCGTGGCCGCTGGTGTTCACGCCAGCGTCCCTGATGCACAACAGGTCATGGCCAGCCCGATTGCCGTGACGATGCAGCCCGATCCGGCGCGCGTCGCCCGCTATCAACAACTTTATCAACGCTATCAACAATGGTGCGTGACGGCAGAACCGCAGTTCGCCGCCCGGCCCGCTTCCGCTACGAGCCTGGCCCAACAGGCGTAATTGTTGCAGGCAGTCTGGACACGGACAGCGCGAAACAGCCAGCGTACACGGAGTACGTGAGGATTACTCGCTGTGCTCGCCCCTTCAGGGCCGCACTTCAGGGCGTTCAGGTTGCTAAAGCAGCCTGTGTGAGCACTGCCCGGGTTCAGACTGACAAATAAATTAGCCTACTAAGGTAGGCGCAAAGTAAAGGAGTGGTTTTATGGAACAGTCAAACAACTACAGCGTGTGGTTTGTCATCGGCACGCAGCACCTCTACGGGCCGGAGACGTTACGCCAGGTTGAACAGCATGCACGTCAGGTCGTTGAGGGGTTGAATCAGGCCGGTTTACCCATGCGTCTGGAGCTGAAACCGCTGGTGAAGTCACCGGATGAAGCGCTGGCCCTGTGTCGCGACGCAAACTATGACAAGCAGTGCGCCGGGATCATTACCTGGCTGCATACTTTCTCTCCAGCCAAGATGTGGATTGGCGGCCTGAGCGTGCTGAATAAGCCGCTGCTGCAATTCCATACCCAGTTCAATGCGGAGATCCCGTGGGACAGCATGGACATGGACTTTATGAACCTGAACCAGACCGCGCACGGCGGCCGTGAGTTCGGTTTCATCGGCGCGCGCATGGGCCTGCAGCACAGCGTGGTGACCGGTCACTGGAAAGATAGCGCCAGTCAGCAGCGTCTGGGGAACTGGATGCGTGCAGCGCTGGCAAAACAGGCTAGCCAGCAGCTGAAAGTCGCGCGTTTTGGCGACAACATGCGTGAAGTGGCCGTGACCGAAGGCGATAAGGTCGCTGCACAGATTCAGTTCGGCTATTCAGTGAATGGCTGGGGTGTAGGCGATCTGGTTGAGGTGATCAATGGCGTCAGCGATGGCGACGTAAATGCGCTGATCGACGAGTACGAAAGCCTGTATCGCTTTACCGATGTTGCTGCATCTGGCGGCGAAAAACGTCAGAACGTGCTGGATGCCGCGCGCATTGAGCTGGGTCTGAAGCGTTTCCTGGAAGCGGAGGGCTGCCACGCCTTTACCACTAACTTCCAGACGCTGCACGGCATGACACAGTTGCCCGGTCTGGCGGTTCAGCGTCTGATGGGTCAGGGTTATGGCTTCGCAGGTGAAGGTGACTGGAAAACCGCTGCGCTGCTGCGCATTTTCAAAGTGCTGGCAGGCGATCGCAAAGGTGGCACCTCATTTATGGAGGATTACACCTATCACTTCTCACCGGGCAACGATCTGGTGCTCGGCTCGCACATGCTGGAAGTCTGTCCGTCGATTGCCATTGAAGAGAAGCCATTAATCGATGTGCAGTTCCTCGGCATTGGCGATAAAGCCGACCCGGCGCGCATGATTTTCTCCACGCCAGCGGGCCGTGCGGTTAACGCCAGCGTAATTGATATGGGTGATCGTTTCCGTCTGCTGGTTAACGTGGTGGATGCTATCGAGCAGCCGAAACCGCTGCCGAAGTTGCCGGTTGCCCGCGCACTGTGGAAAGCGCAGCCATCACTGGCGACTGCTTCCGAAGCGTGGATTCTGGGCGGCGGTGCGCACCATACGGTGTTCAGTCAGGCGCTGACGCTCGACGATATGTATCTGTATGGTGAGATGAATGATATCGAAGTGCTGGTGATAGATGAGCACACCACCTTGCCTGCGTTTAAAGACGCGCTGCGCTGGAATGAAGCGTATTACCGGTTGAAACGTTAATAGGTAATTAAGCGGCGCTTTAGGGGTTCTGAAAAGATACTGCTTCAGGATTGATAAGGTGCCGTTTTTTAGTAAATAAGTGCTATTCAGTCGGGAATGGCGGGCGTTCCGTAAAGTCGCCGTAAATACATCCCTGTAGGCTCGGCCGCCGGACGACTCGCCTCATCCATGAGGCTCGCCCGCAAGCGGGCCAACGCTTCGCGTTGTTCAAAAACGCTCCCGGCGTTTTTGTCCATGCGGCGGACGCTTTACTCCACTACCCGTCATCCCCTCCTTTTTGTGGCACCTAAGCGATTTTTTAAGGATCCAACCATTCCTGGCAGCAATTAAAAATCTCATGTACCAGACGCCTTACTTCACTGCTGATTTTAGCCTGCTTAATCTCAACTTTGCGTTCGCACGTTTAATTACAGCAATGATCAAGCCCAACCGGGAAGGAATGGTATGCCTGAAGAGCAAAGCGTCCGCGCCAGGGATGGCGCGGCCGATCCGCATGGATGCGGGAACCCTTTGCGATCAGGCATACCTTTGCTGACCTTACACCCGAATCCCATAGCGATTATTTTCCCGGTAATACATAAGAACACCGGTCTCTTTGCTAAAACTCAACTCTTTCACCATCTTGCACTTTCCTCCACCAGCCTGTATTGCTACATACCTGATAAAAAAGGTTAAAGCGCCATGCAAATTGCCGATCTGAACCAGCATCCCGACTACGCCTCACAAACTGCACAACTGCTGCATACAGAATGGTCACATCTCCCTGCATGGTCGGATCAGCCCACTATCCTTACGCGTTTAACAAAACGGAATCAGACCGGCTCGTCGGAATTTACCCTCGTCGCCACATCGGACGGCGAAACGGTTATCGCGACCTGTAGCGTCATCCGTTATGAACTGGACGACATCGCGGCAAGGGAATACTGGATTGGCGAAGTGGTGACGGATAAGAAATTCCGGGGCCGGGGCGTAGCGAAAGCCTTGATCCAGCAAGCGATTGTCCGGGCAAAACACCAGCAGATTGGCGAGCTCTGGCTCTATACCCCCGATCAACAGGCGTACTATCAGCGTTCAGGATGGCGGGCGGTCGAACAGCGGCACATAGCGGGTGAAGACGTCACGGTGATGGTGCTGCATCTGGCACAATAAATGGCGGCTCCTGAGAGCCGCCATTCAGCCATTTATTCAGCCAGGGATTCGTTTAACCGGTGCGTTCTGCTGACGATCCCAGATTACCGTCAGCAACCGCTGCAGCGCGATAAACGCAAACAGCAGAATCCCGATGGCGATCTTGGTCCACCACGAACTCAGCGTGCCGTCAAAATTAATCCAGGTCTGAATCAGCCCCTGAATCAGCACACCAAACAGCGTGCCCAGCACCGTCCCAACACCACCCGACAGTAACGTGCCACCAATCACCACCGACGCAATCGCATCCAGCTCCACACCCAGCCCGGCCAGCGCATATCCTGCCGAGGTATAGATCGAGAACACGATGCCAGCCAGCGTCGCCAGCGTGGTGGAAAGCATATAAATCTTGATGGTAGTCGCACGGGTTGAAACGCCCATCAGCTGAGCCGACGTCATATTGCCGCCGATGGCGTAAACCCGGTTACCAAACCGCGTACGGTGCGCCAGAATAATCCCGCCTAACACCACCACCAGCATAATCACCGCCAGCAGACTGAGACGCCCTCCGCCCGGCACTTTCCACGCCAGACTGGACAGCAGGGTGTAGAACGGATGATCGATGGGAATCGAATTCTCGGACACCAGATAAGAACAGCCGCGCAGGAAAAACATCCCCGCCAGCGTAATGATAAAGGCCGGGATCTTCAGCGCATCGATCAGCCAGCCCATCATGGCGCCGAACAGCGCACCCAGTGACAGAATCAGCGCAAACGCCAGCAACGGATCGACATGGAAATCGCCAATCGCCCGCGCCAGAAACACGCCGGTAAAGGCGATCACCGCGCCGACCGACAAATCGATACCACCCGACAAAATTACAAAGGTCATGCCGACGGCGATAATGCCGAGGAAGGCGTTATCGGTCAGGATATTGCAGATCACCCGGGTTGAGGCAAAGCCCGGAAACTGACTCAGACAAAACAGGTAACCTGCCACAAACACCAGCAGCGTGATCATCAGCGGAAGATGACGTTTAATCATGTCGGGCGTCTCCGTTTCAACATCGCAATAAACCGCGGTGACTGCAGCAACAGCACACACATCACCACCACCGCTTTCACCACCTGATTCAGCTCCGGCGGGAAGCCGGAAAGCAGAATCCCGGTATTCATCGACTGAATAATCAGCGCGCCAATCAGCGACAACACCAGATTAAAGCGGCCACCCATCAGCGATGCACCACCAATCACCACGGCGAGAATCGCATCCAGCTCCAGCCATAAACCGGCATTATTGGCATCCGCGCCGCGAATATCCGCCGCGACAATCAGCCCGGCCACAGCGGCACAGACGCCACTGATCGCATAAGTCGACATCACCACCAGCCAGCCGGTCACGCCCGCGTTGCGGGCCGCGCGCAGGTTAATCCCCACCGCTTCGATAAACAGACCCAGCGCGGTCTTGCGCGTCAGAAGCCAGACCGCCAGCGCCACCACCAGCGTGATCCAGACCGGCACCGGCAACATCCACAGCGAGCCGTTACCAAACCAGCCAAGGCTGTCACTGTCGAACGTCACAATCTGCCCCTGCGTAATCAGCTGAGCGATACCACGCCCGGCGACCATCAGAATCAGCGTGGCAACAAACGGCTGAATACGCAGCAGCGCCACCAGCACCCCATTCCACAAACCACAGGCTAAACCGGTTCCCAGCGTGCAGAGAATAATAAACGGCACACCGTGTCCGGCGACAGTCAGTGTGGCGGCAGTCGCGCCCGCTATCGCCATCACTGCGCCCACGGAAAGATCGATGCCGCCGGTAGCGATCACCAGCGTCATGCCAATCGCCAGCAGGGCAACCGGGGACGCACGGTTAAGAATATCGATCGGGCTACCGAACAGACGCCCATCCTGCAGGTGCACGGCAAAAAAGTTACTGGCTACCAGACTGTCGATCAGCAGCACCAGCAGCAGCGCGGCGATTTGCGGCATCCCTGGCGGGAACTTCAGCTTACGACGTGGCATTTTTTCAGTTGTCATAGAGGAATCAGGCATGTTTAGCCCCTCCGTCCGCGATAGCATTGACGATCGACGCCACCGAAAGCTGCTCCAGCGGAATTTCTGCCACCTGCTTCAGATCGCGCATGATCAACACCCGATCGGCATAACCGACCAGCTCTTCGAGTTCAGAGGAGATCACCAGCAGCGCCAGACCATCGGCGCACAGGGATTCAATTAAACGGATAATCTCGGCGTGTGCGCCTACATCAATGCCGCGCGTCGGTTCGTCGAGGATTAAAAACTGCGGTTTAGTCACCAGCCAGCGTGACAGCAGCACCTTCTGCTGGTTGCCGCCCGATAACAGCTCCACCGGCTGCTCGGCGTGCGGCGTGCGAATACCCAGGCTCTTAATAAAACGATCGGCAATCGCCTGCTGCTCGCGCTTTTTAATCGGCCGTAACCAGCCGCGCTGCGCCTGCAAGGCCAGAATAATATTTTCGCGAACGGAGGCCGCGCCGATAATCCCGTCTGTCTTACGATCTTCCGGGCAAAACCCCATGCCGAGCTGCGAGGCTCTCGCGGGATTAGTAATCTTCTGCACTTTCCCTTTGATCTTTGCAGTCCCGCGATCGGCCCGACGAATACCAAACAACACCTCAGCGGTCTCTGTACGGCCTGAACCCAGCAGACCGGCCAGGCCGACGACTTCACCGGGACGCACCGCCAGGTTAAAGGGTTCGATAGTGCCCTTCCTGCCGTAATCTTCAAACGACACCACCGGCTGATTACTGCGCAGCGTGCTGCCCTGACGCTGTAATGCAGTCTCCAGCAGTTCACGACCCAGCATCAGCTTAATCAGTTCAATCTGCGGCAGCGTGGCGGTATCGCGAGTCGCGATAAACTGCCCGTTACGCAGCACGGTAATCCGGTCAGTAATGCGGTACACCTGGTCGAGAAAGTGGGTCACAAAAATCAGGCTCATCCCTTTGGCTTTAAGCTGCGCCATCAGGGTAAACAGCATTTCGACTTCGCTGGCATCCAGGCTGGCTGTCGGCTCATCGAGGATCAGCACCTGGGCCGAAAGATCCACCGCGCGGCAGATGGCAACAATCTGCTGCATCGCCACCGAGTAGTGACCCAGCGGACGTGTCACGTCGAGGGAAAAACCGTAGTTTCGCATCAGCGCATCGGCATCACGCACCATGCGGCGACGGTCGATCATGCCAAAGCGACGCGGCTCACGACCAATATAGAGGTTATCTGCCACCGACATGTTCGGCAGCATATTCACTTCCTGATAAACGGTCCCGATGCCCATCTCCTGCGCCTGCGCGGTGTTATGCGGGGTAATCGGCTCACCATTCAGGGTAATCGTGCCGGCATCACGGCTGTAGACGCCGGTCAGCACCTTAATCAGAGTCGATTTGCCAGCACCGTTTTCCCCCAGCAGCGCCATAATCTCCCCTTTGCGGATTTCAAAGGAAACATTGCTCAGCGCTTTAACGCCGGGAAACCCTTTGCTGACGCCGCTGATGGATAACAGCGGTGTTTCATTTTGCGTCGTCATTTTGCTCACTCCGCCTTACGTCATGAAAAACCGCCCCGGGGGGCGGTCTGCGGCTGGTCTGGGGCAGGTCTGCGGATCAGTAACCCATACCCTTTTTCTTATCCAGCTCCGTCTGCGCGTCAGCAGGCAGGAACAGCTTTGACTCGGTCTTGATGACTTTAGGCGGCAGCGTGCCATCTTTTTTGAATTTCTCCAGGGCATCAAACGCCGGGCCAGCCATGTTCGGCGTCAGCTCCACGTTGGCGTTGGCTTCACCTGCCAGCATCGCTTTGTAGATATCCGGCACACCATCAATTGAGCCGGTCAGTATGTCTTTGCCCGGTTTCAGGCCCGCTTCTTTAATCGCCTGAATGGCACCGATCGCCATATCATCGTTATGCGCGTAAACCATGCAGATGTTTTTGCCGTTGTTCTCAGCCTTGATAAAGCTCTCCATCACCTCTTTACCCTTGCTGCGGGTAAAGTCACCGGACTGCGAGCGGATCACTTTAATGTTTGGATGGTTGCTGATCGCTTCAGCAAAGCCTTTCTTACGATCAATTGCCACGCTGGCCCCGACGGTGCCCTGCAGTTCCACCACGTTACACTGCTTGTCGCCCACGGTTTTCACCAGCCAGTCGCCAATCAGTTTGCCTTCCAGAACGTTGTCCGCCGTCACCACGGCCTGATAGAGCGATTTGTCTTTCACCACGATAGCGCGGTCCAGCAGGTAAACCGGGATTTTGGCGTCTTTGGCTTCTTCCAGCACCGGCTCCCAGCCGGTCTGTACGACTGGCGCGATGAAAATGGCATCAACGCCCTGGGCAATAAAAGAACGTACTGCCTTGATCTGATTCTCTTGTTTCTGCTGCCCGTCGGCGATTTTCAGGGTGATTCCGCGTTTTTTGGCTTCGCTTTTCGCCACGCTGGTCTCAGCCGAACGCCAGCCAGATTCCGAACCGACCTGCGAGAAGCCGACCGTCATATCTGCAGCGAGCACCGGGCCGGTTAATGCGGCGCTGACCAGCGTGGTCAGAAGTAAACGTTTCCACATAGTTTTTAATCCTCTGAAAGGCGTTTGCTGTTTAGGGTAGAGAGCCTGCTTAGACTGGACTAAAAAAGCGTGCATAATGGCGACACACTTCACAAAACAGAGCAATTTAAAGGAGTTACGTGCAGCCGGACGGGTTCGCTGGTCACAGTGTTATGGATAAAATGGCTGAGTAATAAAACAACGCTCGTTAAATAATTGTAATAAACAGAATCGCTTATGCTTAACGTCACTGGAAACGATTACAGACAGGCGTACAAAATGGGTTATCCGGTCTGCGATGAACAAAAAATGGGTTTTGTGATTGCCCGCACAGTCGTTCACGCGTGCAGACTGGGCGCGAAACGTTTCTATGCGTGTGGTTTCAAAAGGATTAATTTTTCTGCCCTGAAAATGTCAGAAAGGAGGCATTGACGCAGCGGCTGGCATGAAGGGATGAAAAATGATATTCAAGATGCGCGTTTAACGCTGTATTCCGGCATGGATATTTGTAAGCTGATACGCTGTTTAAAAGCATCGCGCGGGCAGGCTGGCACAGACAGCAATAAAAATAGCAGATTTGGACTTTTAGTGGCTAATAAGGTGCTTTAGTCTGATTTTCGCTTTTTTTAACCGGCCCGATCTGGACAGCCCTGGCTTGCCCCCTATACTGAGCACTCCTTTGTACTTCTATCTGTTATGGCAATGATGACTGCGCACGATTACCTGCTTAAATTCCGCAAAGTAAATAATTCAGACAGTCTGGAAAAGCTTTTCGATCACCTTAACTACTCCCTTACAAATGATATGGAAATCATCAATATGTATCGGGCTGCCGATCATCGTCGCGCCGAACTGGTTTCTGGCGGACGGTTATATGATCTTGGCTGTGTCCCTAAAACGGTGTGGCGCTACGTGGTCTGATTTCCGGCTGATTAATCGCTCTCTTTACCTCTGACCTTGTCCGGATGGGCGTGCCCCTCTGGACATGTTATTCTGCTGCGCTTCGACTCCCCGAGACAGGAATAACCACGATGAATGAACAGGTTGCTGCGCCACGTATTGGTGGCTGGCTTTTGCTGCCACTGGCCTGGCTGATAATGACCCTGTTAACCACCGTTCTGGTGCTGGCGATGTATCTGACCCCCCTCTTTAATCCGGAATGGCGTGTGGCGCTGTTTTCACACGGCAGCACCCTGCTCTCTTACTGGGCCATTTCGCTGCTTACCGCCGTGGCGGTCTGGGCCTACAGCCTCTGGATCAGCTGGCTTTTCTTTAAGCGTTCCCGCCGTTTGCCGCGCCACTATCTGCTCTGGCTGCTGATAACCGTGCTGCTGGCGCTGAAAACCTTTGCCTTTACGCCGGTTGCCGATAGCCGTGCTCTCCAGACGTTACTGCTGTCACTGCTCGCGGCGGCGATATTTGCGCCCTATTTCAAACGCTCAAAGCGGGTAAAAACCACCTTTATCGCGCCGTAACGCTGTGAGTTATGTCAGGAATTTAATTCTGAGTGCGGTCTGCCGCCTTGCGGGAGGCGCGGGTGTTGAGATACGCCGCGCTATCAATGATAATAAGCCGCTTTCCGGCTCCCAGGCGAAAAAATGACCGATTATCTGCTTCTCTTTGTTGGCACCGTGCTGGTGAATAACTTCGTATTAGTGAAGTTTCTCGGCCTCTGTCCATTTATGGGCGTTTCCAAAAAACTGGAAACGGCGATTGGCATGGGCCTCGCTACAACATTCGTGATTACGCTGGCTTCTATCTGCGCGTGGCTGGTCAACCATCTGATCCTGCTGCCGCTGGATCTGGTCTATCTGCGCACAATGGCCTATATCCTGGTGATCGCTGTTGTCGTACAGTTCACCGAAATGGTGGTGCGTAAAACCAGTCCGTCGCTCTATCGTTTACTGGGTATCTTCCTGCCGCTGATCACCACCAACTGTGCGGTGCTGGGCGTGCCTCTGCTGAGCGTTAACCTCAACCACACCTTTATGCAGGCCGCGCTGTATGGTTTCAGTGCCTCTATCGGCTTCTCGCTGGTGATGGTGCTGTTCGCCGGGATGCGTGAGCGTCTGGTGCTGGCCAATGTGCCTGCCCCGTTTAAAGGCAACTCCATTGCCCTGATTACCGCGGGCCTGATGGCGCTGGCATTCATGGGCTTCAGCGGTCTGGTGAAATTCTGATGACCGCGATCTGGATTGCTGTTGCCGTATTAAGTGCCCTGAGCCTGGTGTTCGGCGCCCTGCTGGGTTACGCCTCGCGCCGCTTTGAGGTGGAAGAAGATCCTATCGTTGAGCAGATTGATGCCATTCTGCCGCAGAGCCAGTGTGGCCAGTGCGGCTACCCTGGCTGCCGTCCCTATGCTGATGCGGTCGGCAACAACGGTGAAGCAATCAATAAATGCGCGCCGGGCGGTGAACAGACCATGCTCAAGCTGGCTGCGCTGCTGAACGTTGAACCGCAGCCGATTGATGGCGATGAAACGGCGAAAGAGCCGGTGCGCACCGTGGCGTTTATCGATGAAGCCAACTGCATTGGCTGCACCAAATGTATTCAGGCCTGTCCGGTGGATGCAATTGTCGGCGCAACCCGCGCCATGCACACCGTGCTGAGCGATGTCTGCACCGGCTGCGATCTCTGTGTCGCACCCTGCCCGACTGACTGTATTGAAATGCGTCCGGTCGCCACCACGCCAGCTAACTGGAAGTGGGATTTGAATACCATTCCTGTACGGGTGATCCCGGTAGAAACTCATGCTTAATCTGTTTAACTTCCTGAAAAAAGAGAAAGTCTGGGATTTTCAGGGCGGTATCCATCCGCCTGAAATGAAAACCCAGTCCAACGGCACGCCGCTCAGCGAACTGCCGCTGCCGCACCGTTTTATTATCCCGCTGAAACAGCATATCGGCCATGAAGGGGAGATCTGCGTTGTGCCCGGCGAGAAAGTGCTGCGCGGTCAGCCCCTGACGTTTGGTACTGGCCGCATGCTGCCGGTCCATGCGCCCACCTCTGGCGTGATTGAGGATATCGGTCAGCATATGACCGCGCACCCGTCGGGCCTGTCCGAACTTTGCATCTTCCTGACGCCGGATGGTGAAGACCGCTGGATGCAGCTCGATCCGCTGCCAGACTACCGTCAGCATCCGCGCGCCGACATCGTGCAGCGAATTCACGATGCGGGCATTGCGGGTCTGGGCGGCGCGGGATTCCCGACCGCCACCAAACTGAAAGGCGGCCTGCGCGGGGTTAAAACCCTGATTATCAATGCGGCAGAGTGTGAACCTTACATCACCGCTGACGATCGCCTGATGCAGGACTACGCCGCCGAAGTGCTGGAAGGCAGCCGCATTCTCGCCTGGGTGTTACAGGCTGAGCGGGTGTTGATTGGCATTGAAGATAATAAACCTGAAGCGATCGCCGCGCTAAAACAGGCGCTGGGTAGCGAGCGCGATCTGCAAATCCGGGTGATCCCGACCAAATATCCTTCTGGCGGTGCCAAGCAGCTGACCCGCATTCTGACCGGCATGGAAGTGCCGCACGGCGGACGCTCAACCGATATCGGCGTGCTGATGCAGAACGTCGGTACCGCCTGGGCGGTCAAGCGGGCCATCATCAACGGTGAACCGATCACCGAACGCGTGGTGACACTGACCGGCGAGGCGATTGCCCAGCCGCGTAACATCTGGAGTCGTCTTGGCACGCCAATCAGCCATCTGCTGCATCAGGTCGGATTTACGCCTGCGCCGCGTCAGATGGTAATCATGGGCGGTCCGCTGATGGGCTTTACCCTGCCATCGCTGGATGTGCCGGTGGTGAAGATCACCAACTGTATTCTTGCGCCCTCTGCCAGTGAGATGGGCAACAATGATGAAGAGCAGTCCTGCATTCGCTGTTCCGCCTGTGCCGATGCCTGTCCGGCCAAACTACTGCCGCAGCAGCTTTACTGGTACAGCCAGGGCGGCGATCACGATAAAGCGCGTGCCCACCATATCGATGACTGCATCGAATGCGGTGCCTGCGCCTATGTCTGCCCGAGTAATATTCCGCTGGTGCAATATTACCGTCAGGAAAAAGCGGAACTGCGCGCCATCGATCTGGAAGCGAAACGCACGCTGGAAGCTAAAGCCCGCTTCGAAGCGCGTCAGGCGCGCCTGGAGCGTGAAAAACAGGCCCGTGAAGCGCGTCATGAAGAGGCAAAACAGCGAGTTGCCCGCACCGATACCAGTGAGCTGGCAGCAGCTAAAGCGCGGGTGAAAGCCCGTCAGTCCGCTGAACCGGATGAAGCGACGCTTGAAGCGCAGCGTGAAGCCCGCCATGCGCAGGCGCGTCTGCGTCAGGCTGAGGCGCAGGCTGAAACCCAGCCGGTAACGCGTCAGTCAGTCGATCCGCGTAAAGCGGCGGTTGAAGCCGCGATTGCCAGGGCAAAAGCGAAGAAAGTCTCACCGGCTGATACGGCTGCTGACGCCAGTGTCGATCCGCGTAAAGCCGCCGTCGAGGCCGCTGTAGCGCGCGCCAAAGCGAAGAAAGCAGCACAGTCTGAAGGCGCTGATGCGACGGCTCCGGCTGCATCGGAGAGTGTTTCAGAAGCCGCACCAGGCACCACTGCTGAAACCGACCCGCGTAAAGCCGCGGTTCAGGCCGCTATCGCCCGTGCCAAAGCGAAGAAAGCGGCACAGGCTGAAGGCGCTGATACGACAGCGTCGCAGAGCGTGACTGACGCCGCGCCGGACGCTGCGGCTGAAGCTGCACCGGACGCCGCAGTGGAAACCGACCCACGTAAAGCCGCGGTTCAGGCCGCTATCGCCCGTGCCAAAGCGAAGAAAGCGGCACAGGCTGAAGGCGCTGGTACGACAGCGTCGCAGAGCGTGACTGACGCCGCGACGGGCGCTGCGGCTGAAGCTGCACCGGACGCCGCCGTGGAAACCGACCCACGCAAAGCCGCGGTTCAGGCCGCTATCGCCCGTGCCAAAGCGAAGAAAGCGGCACAGGCTGAAAGTGACGCCGATGCCGCTTCCCGTGACGCCGCAGCGCTCGCCACCGCCGCGCATTTTGCGGTAGAGAAAGCGGAACAGGCGCAGGAGCAGGCAAATAACGCCAATGCTGAACCCGAACAGGCACCTGAACTGAATCAACCCGATGATGCGCGCAAGGCCGCTATTGCTGCCGCCATCGCCCGTGCCAAAGCGCGTAAAGCGCAGTCGTCTACGACGCTTGAGGATTAAATGGCTTTTCGTATCGCAAGTTCTCCTTATACCCATAACCGCCGCAGTACCGGCAACATCATGCTGCTGGTGGTGCTGGCGGCGGTGCCAGGTTTTGCTACACAGTGTTATTTCTTTGGCTACGGCACCGTTTTACAGGTCTTACTGGCGACCCTTACCGCCTGGCTGACCGAGGCGGCGATCCTGCGTCTGCGTAAAGCACCGGTTGCCAGCACGCTGGCGGATAATTCGGCATTGCTGACCGCCATCCTGATCGGTATCAGCCTGCCGCCGCTGGCCCCCTGGTGGCTGGTGGTGATTGGTACCCTGTTTGCGGTGGTCATTGCTAAACAGCTCTATGGCGGACTCGGCCAGAACCCGTTTAACCCGGCGATGGTTGGCTATGTAGTGCTGCTGATCTCCTTCCCGGTGCAGATGACCAGCTGGCTGCCGCCTGACACGTTACAGGCGATTAAACCCGGCCTGATGGACAGTCTGAGCATGGTGTTCCGGGGCCACACGCTGGCGGGTGACACCATGCAGCAGTTGCAGATGGGTGTGGATGGCATCAGCCAGGCGACGCCGCTGGATACCTTTAAAACCGGCTTACGTGCCGGTCACAGTGCCGAACATCTGCTGGCGCAGCCGATTTACAGCGGCGTGCTGGCCGGGCTCGGCTGGCAGTGGGTGAACGTCGGTTATCTGGCGGGCGGCCTGTTCCTGCTGTGGAAGAGTGCGATTCGCTGGCATATCCCGGCCGCTATGCTGCTGTCACTGGCGTTCTGCGCCACGCTGGGCTGGTTCTTCTCACCGGAATCGCTCAACAGCCCGCTGATTCATCTTTTCTCCGGTGCCACCATGCTGGGGGCGTTCTTTATCGCTACCGACCCGGTAACCGCCTCGACCACCAATCGTGGTCGTCTGGTCTACGGCGCGCTGATCGGCCTGCTGGTCTGGCTGATCCGCAGCTTTGGCGGCTATCCTGACGGCGTGGCGTTTGCTGTGCTGCTTGCCAACATCTGCGTGCCGCTCATCGATTACTACACCCAGCCGCGCGTTTACGGCCATCAGAAGGATTAAGCGATGCTGGAGACGATTCGCAAAAATGGCGTCACGCTGGCGATTTTCGCCGCGATTACCACGGCCGCTACCGCTGTGGTGAATACGGTCACCAAACCGACGGTAGAGCATCAGACCCAGTTACAGCAGAAAAATCTGCTGGATCAGGTGGTACCTGTCGAGCTGTATGACAACAACATCCAGCAGGATTGTTACGTTGTCACGGATGCAGCGCTGGGTAACAGTGCGCCGCATCATCTCTTCCTGGCGCGTAAAGGTGGCAAGCCGGTCGCGGCCGCACTGGAGACAACGGCGCCTGACGGCTATTCTGGTGCGATACAGATGCTGGTCGGTGCCGATTTCCAGGGTAAAGTACTGGGCGTGCGCGTAATCGAACATCATGAAACGCCTGGCCTGGGCGATAAGATCGAACTGCGCATCTCTGACTGGATCAACAGCTTTAATGGCAAAGTGGTGCAGGGTCCGTCTGATAAAGCCTTTGCGGTTAAAAAAGATGGCGGCGACTTCGATCAGTTTACCGGCGCCACCATTACCCCACGCGCGGTGGTCAATGCGACGAAACGCACTGCGCTGTTGATGAAAACGCTTCCGGAGAGACTCTCTTCGTTACCGGCATGTGGAGACACAAATGAGTGAAGCTAAAAGTCTGCTGGTTGGTGGATTGTGGAAGAACAACTCGGCACTGGTGCAGCTGCTGGGTCTCTGCCCGCTGCTGGCGGTCACCGCGACCGCCACTAACGCGCTGGGTTTAGGCCTTGCCACCACGCTGGTGCTGACCCTGACCAACAGTTTTATTTCCGCCTCGCGCCGCTGGGTACCGTCGGAAATCCGTATCCCGATTTATGTGATGATCATCGCCTCGGTAGTGAGCTGCGTGCAGATGCTGATCAACGCCTATGCCTACGGTCTCTATCAGTCACTGGGGATTTTTATCCCGCTGATCGTGACCAACTGCATCGTGGTCGGCCGTGCTGAAGCCGTCGCCTCTAAAAGCAGCATTCCGCTCTCGGCGCTGGATGGCTTTGCCATCGGCATGGGCGCAACCTGTGCCATGGTGGTGCTGGGTTCGCTGCGCGAAATTATCGGCAGCGGCACGCTGTTTAACGGTGCCGATCAGCTGCTTGGCCCGTGGGCGAAATCGCTGCGTATCGAAGTGGTTCATTTCGACTCACCGATGCTGCTGGCCATGCTGCCGCCTGGCGCGTTTATCGGCCTGGGCATGATGCTGGCGTGCAAATACCTGATCGATCAGAAAATGAAACAGCGTGCAGCGCTGCGTGCTCAGGCGGCTGAAACCGCTGCGCCTCAGAACGCCGTCGGGAAGCCGGTGTGAATCAGACCAAACGCACCGAAATCCTTCACCGGCTGCAGCAGAACAATCCGCATCCGACCACCGAGCTGAATTTCAGCTCGCCGTTTGAGCTGCTGATTGCGGTATTGCTCTCGGCGCAGGCGACCGATGTCAGCGTGAACAAGGCCACCGCAAAGCTCTATCCGGTGGCCAACACGCCCGCTGCGATGCTGGCACTGGGCGTGGATGGCGTAAAGGAATACATCAAAACCATCGGCCTGTTTAACAGCAAAGCGGAAAATGTGATTAAGACCTGCCGCATTCTGCTTGAGCAGCACAACGGTGAAGTGCCGGAAGATCGTGCGGCGCTGGAAGCCCTGCCCGGTGTAGGTCGTAAAACCGCTAATGTGGTGCTCAATACCGCCTTTGGCTGGCCGACGATCGCTGTTGATACGCATATTTTTCGCGTCAGTAACCGCACGAAATTTGCGCCGGGTAAGAATGTGGAAGAGGTGGAACAGAAGCTGCTGAAGGTGGTTCCGGCTGCCTACAAGGTCGATTGTCACCACTGGCTGATTCTGCATGGCCGCTACACCTGCGTGGCGCGTAAACCGCGCTGCGGCTCCTGCCTGATTGAAGACCTCTGCGAGTATCCCGACAAAGTTGAGTGATCCCACTGATGACTGACCCGCTGCGGCGGGTTTTTTATTGTCTGCCTGTGCCCGCTGCGTGACGTCTTCTGCGCGATCCCCCTTTTCACCACGCTTTCTGACGCGCCGGAATACCGGCACAGTTTGTCGGGTTGTTACATTGATGTTGATGATGGAAAATCGCCGCCCCTGACGATAAGAAAATGTTATGACACGGTGAGTAACGTAATGAAGAAAAGCCCTTCTGCTGGAAGGCATCCTCTGCGCCTGTTTCTGGCGCGCCTCTGGCCGCATCCGCTGGCAGTAAGTAACAAGCATGTGGTGATCGCCGGACTGGGTGCGGGCATTGGCCTGGTGCTGACCAGCCTGCTGAGCCACTGGATGCTGGGCGAACTGAACCTGTGGTTTGTCGCCCCGGTTGGCGCATCAGCCGTCCTGCTCTTTGGTTTGCCTGCCAGTCCGCTGGCGCAGCCGTGGGCAATCGTTGGCGGCAACAGCCTGTCAGCGCTGGCAGGCGTTACCGTCAGCCAGCTGATACCCGATCCGGCCATCGCCTGCGGTGTCGCGGCCTGTGTGGCGATCCTGCTGATGTTCCAGCTGCGCTGTCTGCATCCGCCCGGCGGCGCGGTGGCGCTGACCGCTATTCTGGGCGGGCCATCGGTACAGCAGCTGGGTTATCAGTTTGTCCTGACGCCAGTCCTGCTCAACTCACTGACGCTGGCGCTACTGGCTCTGCTGTTTAACAATCTGGCCGGTCGCCGCTATCCGCATCCGCTGGCCCCTGAAGAAGTCAAACCCCAGCCGGTCGCCATGCCGGTCCCGCTGACGCGCGCCGATCTGCATCAGGCTTTACAGGGCGGCGAACTGCTGGATATTGACGAAGATGATTTGCAGGCACTGCTGCTGCGTGCGGAAGAGATTGCCCAGCGCCGTCAGTTTAGCGGCTGAAGCCTGCCTGCTGCTGACGCGTCCCGTTCTGCCGGCACGCTCCGTATGGCCGAATGACACACACAAAGTTGATCGCTGCCACAGTTTTGCTCAGCCGCTTCGCCTCGCCTTTCCGGTAACATCTTGATAACACAACCCCCCAGGCCGGACGCCCATCCGGTCCTGGGCGGATGCCTATAGAGCCCGCCTTTTCAGCGCCCTACACTTTGCTCTTCTTTACGTTTCTCATGAGGAAGAATGATGGATAGCGCCTTATCCCCGCAGCACGATGAGCTGATCGCCTCCGCCATCAAAAAATTCTTCACCCATATCATCCCGATGCTGGTGGTGATGCTGATTATTAATCAGATCGACCGCGCCAACATTGGCTTTATTAAAGCCGAACTGCGTACCGATGCCGGGATCAGCGCCGCTGCCTTTGGTCTGGGTGCGGGCCTCTTTTTCATTGGTTATGCGCTGTTTGAAGTGCCGAGCAATCTGATGATGAAGCGCTTTGGCGCACGCGTCTGGCTGACACGCATCATGATTACCTGGGGATTGGTGGTGGTCCTGACCGGATTCGTCACCTCACCCATTCAGTTTTACCTGCTGCGTTTCTTACTCGGCGTCGCCGAAGCGGGCTTCTTTCCCGGCGTGCTGTTCTATTTCCGTCAGTGGGTGCCGAATGCCTGGCGCGGCCGGGCTACCGCGATGGTCCTGAGCGCCACGGCTGCTGCCTTTCTCTTCTCCGGGCCGATCACGGGTGCCATCCTGATGATGCACAACTTTCTGGGGATAGCGGGCTGGAAATGGGTGATGTTCCTTGAAGGCGGCGCCTCGGTGCTGGTCGGGATCCTCGCCGCCTGGGTGCTGGTATCGCGTCCTGCTGATGCGCGCTGGCTGAGTGATGCAGAGAAACAGGCACTGGTGCAGCAGCTGAACAGTGAAGAGGCACAGCGTGACGCGCTTAATCGCGAGCCGGGCAGAATGTCACTGTTACGCAATCGCAGCCTGCTGTTCTTCTGCGCAATTTTCTTCACCATGACCATGACGGGTTATACGCTGGTGTTCTGGCTGCCGCAGATTATTCAGCGCATACAGGGGTTCAGCAGTTTTGGCATCGGGATTCTCACCGCTGTGCCATGGCTGTGCGCCATTATCGCCATCAACCTGCTAAGCCGCTTTTCAGACCGCCACCGTGACAGACTCGATAAAGCGCTGGGCGTTGCCATGCTGGTCGCCGCCTGTGGCACTTTTATGGCTACGCTGGGTTCCCCGTGGTTTGGTTTCCTTGCGATGATCGTGGCCTGTATCGGCTCAAAAGTCAGCGCCACCTTTTTCTGGCCGATGCCGCAGGGAGAACTGCCCGCCTCGATTGTCGCACCGGGCATTGCGCTGGTGAATTCTGTTGGCAATCTTGGCGGCTTCTTCGCACCGACGGTGTTTGGCTATCTGGAGATGAAGACCGGTTCCACTACCGGCGGCCTGTATGCGCTGACCAGCGTTTCGCTGCTGACCGGGCTGTGGCTGCTGCTGCGCCGCAGGCCATCCCCGTCTTCCCTTGATCCTATGGAGAATCACCATGTCAGACAGTCCAGTCATTAAAACAATGCGGGTGGTGCCGGTCGCCGGGTATGACAGCATGCTGCTGAACATTGGTGGCGCGCATAACTGCTACTTTACCCGCATCCTGGTGATCCTGACCGATTCCGCAGGCCGTACCGGCGTGGGCGAAAGTCCCTGTCACGCTTCAACGCTGGCGCTGCTGGCACGTTTTCGATCGCAGATTGAGGGCAGCGAACTGCTGCGGCTGAATGCGACGATCGCCACACTGTTTGCCAGTGACGCACGCCATCAGCAGACCGCGCATACCGATGACATCCACATTCCGCAGATGAACCCGGAGAAGTTCTACAACGCCACAGCGGCGATTGAAGCGGCGCTGCTTGATTTGATGGGCCAGCATCTGAATCTGCCGGTTGCCGAATTACTTGCCAGCGGCAGGCAGCGCGATCGGGTGCCGGTGCTCGGCTATCTGTTCTATATCGCCGACCGCAACCTGACCAGCATGAACTATCAGACAGGCCAGTCTGGCGGTGATGCCTGGCTGCAACTGCGCCATGAAAAAGCGATGGATGCGCAAGGCGTCGTGCGGCTGGCTGAAGCCGCAGCGGAACGCTATGGCTTCCGCGACTTCAAACTCAAGGGCGGCGTACACCACGGCGAAGTGGAGGTAGAGACGGTCAACGCCCTGCTGCAACGCTTTCCGCAGGCTCGCGTCACGGTCGACCCCAACGCCAGCTGGTCGCTGGACGAAGCGATTTATTATGGTAAACAGCTGGCGGGCCGCATTCCTTATCTTGAAGATCCCTGTGGCGCGGAACAGGGCTACTCCGGCCGGGAAACGCTGGCCGAGTTTAAACGCGCCACCGGTATTCCGGTCGCCACCAATATGATCGCCAATGACTGGCGACAGTTGCAGCATGCGTTACAGCTCAATGCTATCGACATTCCGCTGGCCGATCCGCACTTCTGGACGATGCGTAATGCACATACCGTGGCGCAGCTCTGTCAGGAGTGGGGGCTGACCACCGGGTGCCATTCAAACAACCACTTTGATGTGTCTCTGGCGATGGTGGCGCATCTGGGGGCGGCTGCACCCGGCGATCGTCTGACGGCCTTTGATACGCACTGGATCTGGCAGGATGGACAACAGCTGACGCAGCATCCGCCGCAGATTCGGGATGGGCATCTGGAACTGCCAGAGGGGCCAGGGCTGGGCGTCACCCTGAATATGGAACGGGTCGAAGCGGCACACGCACTCTACAATTCGCTGCCGGATAAAAATCGTAACGATGCGCTGGGCATGCAGTTTTTGATTGATAACTGGTCGTTTAACGCCAAACGCCCGGCGCTGCTGCGCTGAAGAACAGCAACCTGTGACAGTGTCACAGGCTGCTCACTTTTTAGCGTTGTGCCCATGCCGCCTGCATCCAGGCAATCACCAGCGGAGAATCTTTCTCCTGCAGCGCAGCGCGTTCTGACTGGAACAGGGTGGCAACAAAGAAAGGATGATCCGGCAGCTCCACACCGCGTACGTCCCCCGCGTCATCCCAGGCAGTAATACGTAGGGTGTTATCGCCCAGCGCCGCACTGAATTCCGGGTTGACGCCAAAGTTACAGTGATAGCCTTCATCGCTGTCCAGCGTGCCGTAGGCCGCAGCAATACGTGAACCGGGTTCGAACCTGACCGCGCCGCGCTGCTCCACCAGCGAGCAGCTCAGCGGAGCTATGACCATGCGCCCGCCGGTGTCGGTTTCGGCATGACTCGCATCGTGCCAGCCCAGTACATTGCGCGCATACTCGATGACCGCATACTGGAATCCCCCGCACGACCCCAGGAAAGGTTTTCCGCTTTCCCGCGCCCAGCGAATGGTGTCAAAAACGGCCTCATCATTATGGTAGGGACTGCCAGGCACGACCCAGACCGCGTCACTGCGCCTGAGGTCGGATTCAGCGAGTTTTTCGCTGGCAATCCATTCAGCTTCAACCGTAATGTTCAGCCAGCGGGCAGCACGTTCAATAGCAAGTGGAATGGCCTGATGGGCAACCGCATCGGCGCGGTAGTCACCAGCCAGAGATAAACGCAGGGGGGACGACATAAATAGATCCTTCTCGGAGAAATTGAGAGGTTACAGGAATGTTAATTTCAAGTCGAGCATCCTGAACGCCGCGTCATAATGCTGCCGCTCAGTACAGAGATCCTCACCCCTTCACCAGAGCCTGCGGCCCATTTTCTTCAACGGAAACTTTTTTCCGGTTTATGCTGCCGACAGGCTTTTCAGCCTTCCTGCGCAGCAACGCAATCGGTTTCTTGTTTTGCTTTCTGAATTAAATCGCGGGTTTGTGCTCTCGATCAGCAATTGTATGCTTTGCCGCCAAAGGAGACGCGTTAACGTTTACTTTTTCGTCATATTGCCTGAATAATGGCCTGAAACCTCCTGTAAATGCTGCTGATAAAATCTGCAGCAAACGTTTCATCTGAATTACTCTCCATTAGCAGTTAATGTTAAATCCATCCAGCGTCTCGCTCACATTCAGTTGATTTATACTGATATGCTTTTTGTCATCAAAATTAAAATCTGATCAACAGTTTGTTATAAGGTTTTTAACCCTGGATTATCAGCTCAGGCCGGTTGTCAGAAAATTCTTGCCCTGCCGCCCGTAATCAGCCAAATTAGTCGCCGCTTTTCCCTTCTAATAACAATCTCGCGCATGAAAAACTCACATGACGCGGACTTAATTGCTGTCCCGAAACAGGGTATGAAAAAACTGAGGTACATGTGTCAACTGCAAACAAACACACTGATGAGGCTGTCAGTCTCAATGCGTTTAAACAGCCGAAGGCGTTCTACTTAATCTTCTCGATTGAGTTATGGGAACGTTTTGGCTTCTATGGCCTGCAGGCCATTATGGCGGTTTACCTGGTGAAGCAACTGGGATTGTCTGAATCAGACTCCATCACCCTGTTCTCTTCATTTAGCGCGCTGGTTTATGGACTCGTCGCCATTGGCGGCTGGCTCGGCGATAAAGTGCTGGGCACCAAACGTGTGATTGTGCTGGGCGTGCTGGTACTGGCACTGGGTTATGCGCTGGTAGCATTCTCCGGTCATAACGTCAGCATCGTCTATATCGGTATGGCGACCATCGCCGTGGGCAGCGGGCTGTTCAAAGCGAACCCCTCTTCGCTGCTCTCCACCTGCTACGACAAAGATGATCCACGTATCGATGGTGCCTTCACCATGTTCTATATGTCGATCAACATCGGTTCACTGTTTTCGATGATGCTCACCCCGTGGTTAGCGGCGAAATATGGTTACAGCGTTGCCTTCTCGCTGTGCGTTATCGGTCTGATCATCACCCTGTTTAACTTCCTGTTCTGCAAACGCATGGTTAAGGATTACGGTTCTAAGCCCGACTTTGCACCGCTGCAGGTCGGAAAACTGCTGATGACGCTGGTTGGCGTCGTAGTACTGATCGCGCTGGCGAACTGGATGCTGCATCATCAGGTCATTGCACGCCTGGTGCTGGCTGTGATTGCGCTGGGTATCGTACTGGTGTTTGCCAAAGAAGCCTTTGCGCTGCAGGGCGCAGCGCGTCGTAAAATGATTGTGGCCTTCCTGCTGATGGTCGAAGCGATTCTGTTCTTCGTGCTCTATATGCAGATGCCAACGTCACTCAACTTCTTTGCTATCCGCAACGTTGAGCACACGATTCTCGGCATTACCTTTGCGCCCGAGCAGTTCCAGGCGCTGAACCCGTTCTGGATCATGCTGGCCAGTCCGCTGCTGGCGGCGCTCTACAACAAGCTAGGTGATAAGCTGCCGATGCCGCACAAGTTTGCCTTTGGTATGGTGCTTTGCTCCGCTGCGTTCCTGGTGCTGCCGGTGGGCGCGAAGTTTGCCAGCGATGCCGGTATCGTTTCTGTTAACTGGCTGATCCTGAGCTATGCGCTGCAGAGTATCGGTGAACTGATGATCTCCGGCCTTGGTCTGGCGATGGTCGCACAGCTGGTGCCTCAGCGTCTGATGGGCTTTATCATGGGCTCCTGGTTCCTGACCACCGCAGGCGCGGCGGTCATTGCCGGTAAAGTGGCCAACCTGATGGCGGTGCCTGAAAACGTGACCGACCCGCTGATTTCGCTGGCGACCTACAGCCGCGTATTCCAGCAGATTGGTATCGTGACCGCTGTCATCGCTCTGCTGATGCTGATTACGGCGCCGTTGCTGAACCGTATGACGCAGGATCCTGACGCGAAAAAATAACGTGCAGGCGTCATCGCTGCCGTGACACGAATCAGCCGGGCTCTGCCCGGCTTTTTTTATTGCTGCCCCTTTCCCTCATCGATCCCTGATCCTTATCACTGGCAATTCCACCCTGAGCCTTTACTATGCTGTGATCCCATTGCAACAAGGAGTACATGGTCATGAAACTGTTTTGCAAAGCAGGAGCCTGCTCTCTTTCTCCCCACATTGTTATGCGCGAATGCGGACTGGATTTCACGCAGGTGAGTGTTGATCTGGCCACAAAACTCACTGAACGGGGCGATGATTTCCGCCAGATTAACCCTAAAGGCCAGGTGCCCACGCTGCAGCTCAGCGACGGCACCGTGCTGACGGAAGGCGTTGCCATTGTGCAGTACCTGGCAGATCTTAAGCCCGATCGCCATCTGCTGGCACCGGTCGGCAGCCTGACGCGTTATCACACCGTGGAGTGGCTCAGCTTCATCGGCAGCGAGCTGCACAAAAGCTTTGGGCCGCTGTTTCGTCCCGGTTACTCCGATGAGGTGAAAGCACAGACGCGCAGCCAGCTGGAAGCGAAATTCTGCTATGTCGATGCGTCACTGCGCGGCAGACAGTGGCTGATGGGGCTGCATTTCAGCGTGGCGGATGCCTATCTGTTTGTGGTGACGCGCTGGGCAAAAGCGCTGGGACTGGATCTGTCCGGCTTTACGGCGCTGGAGGCGTGGTTTGATCGCGTTGCCGAACGTCCTGCGGTGCAGGCGGCGCTGAAAGCGGAAGGCTTAGCCTGAGTGAAAAGGGCCGGTTGACCGGCCCTTTTGCTTTACAGCTTTTCTGCCGCGAAATGCTGCGTCGGACTGGCGATGGCATCCTGGGCCGCCACCAGCTGCAGCTCATACTCGCCCATCTGGTGGGTTTTCAGCATCACCTCATAGACCGCCGCAGTGACGTGCTCCAGCGCATCCTGCAATGATTTGCCGTGAAGCAGATTCACCAGCAGCAGACCGCTGGTGAGATCGCCCACGCCGACTGGCTGACGCACACCAAAATCGACCAGCGGACGGCTGATGTGCCAGGCGTCTTCCGCCGTTACCAGCAGCATCTCAAAGCGATCGCTGCGACGACCGGCGCGCGCCAGGTGCTTCACCAGTACCACGCGTGGTCCCTGGGCAATCAGCGCCCGCGCCGCGTCGACTGCCGCGTCGACGTCGGTAACGGTGCGTTCGCTCAGCATCTCCAGCTCAAGCAGATTCGGGGCGATAATGTCGCTGGCCGGCATTGCCATTTTGCAGTGAAACTCCGCCACGCCGGGTGCCACAATGCAGCCTTTCTCGGGGTGACCCATCACCGGATCGCAGAAGTACCAGGCATTTGGGTTAGCTGCTTTGACCTGCCGAACAATCTGCAGAATCTGCTCGCCCTGCTCTGCCGAACCCAGATAGCCGCTCAGCACCGCGTCACAGGTCTTCAGGCGGTCAATATCCGCAATACCTTTAACGATGTCGGTTAAATGCGTTGCAGGCATCACCGTGCCGGTCCAGTGGCCATATTGCGTATGGTTGGAAAACTGTACGGTATTCAGCGGCCAGACGTTTGCCCCCAGGCGGCGCATCGGAAACTCAGCCGCCGCGTTACCGGCGTGACCAAAAACAACGTGCGACTGAATCGCTAAAATATTTTTCACTTGTTTGCCCTGTCCTGCCTTGCCATAAAAAAGGGCCGGAAACCGGCCCTGAAATCTTACTGCCAGTTAATCAGGCAGTAATGTTTCTTGCCGCGACGCAGCAGCGTAAAACGGTTAAACAGTTTGTCGCTGTCGCTGAAGCGGTATTCCGCATCAGACTGCTTTTCACCATTCAGAGAAACGGCATTGGAGCCGATCATGGTGCGTGCCTGACCGCGAGACGGCACCAGCTCAGCTTTCACCAGCGCCTGCTGCAGATCGTCGTCAGCGCCCAGCACGATAGTGGGCATCCCATCCTGCGCCAGCTGTTCAAAATCGGCTTCGGTCATGTCGCTTACGGAGCCTGAGAAGAGGCTGGCCGTAATACGTTTTGCCGCCGACAGACCCGCTTCGCCATGCACCAGACGCGTTACCTGCTCAGCCAGTACATACTGCGCACGTGGCGCGGTGCCGCTGTTTTTGTCCTCTTCTTCCAGCGCGTTGATCTCTTCAATGCTCAGGAAAGTGAAGAACTTCAGGAAGCGATAGACGTCAGCATCCGCGGTATTGATCCAGAACTGATAGAACTTATACGGACTGGTTTTCTTCGCATCCAGCCAGACTGCGCCGCCTTCAGTTTTACCGAATTTGGTACCGTCAGACTTAGTGATCAGCGGAACGGTCAGGCCAAAGACCTGGTTCTGATGCAGACGACGGGTCAGGTCGATACCAGAGGTGATGTTACCCCACTGATCGGAACCGCCAATCTGCAGCGATACGCCGTGACGCTCGTTCAGGCAGGCAAAGTCATAGCCCTGCAGCAGATTGTAGGAGAACTCGGTAAAGGAGATACCCTGATCGTCACGGTTCAGGCGCTGCTTCACCGCTTCTTTATTGATCATCTGGTTAACGGAGAAGTGTTTGCCGATATCCCGCAGGAAGGTCAGCACGTTCATGCTGCCAAACCAGTCATAGTTATTGGCGGCGATGGCGCTGTTGCTGCCGCAATCGAAGTCCAGGAATGGCGCCACCTGCTGGCGGATCTTCTCAACCCATTCGTTGACGGTGTCGCTGGTATTAAGTTTACGCTCTGCGGCTTTAAAGCTCGGGTCGCCAATCAGGCCGGTTGCACCCCCGACCAGCGCCACCGGCTGATGGCCGGCATCCTGAAAACGCTTCAGGCAGAGCAGCGGTACCAGATGGCCCAAATGCAAGCTGTCAGCAGTGGGGTCAAAGCCGCAATAGAGCGAAATTGGCCCCTGCGCCAGTTTCTCTGTTAACGCGTCTTCATCCGTCACCTGGGCGATAAGGCCCCTCTCCTGCAATTGTTGTATCAGGTTACTGCTGGTCATTACTGACTCCAAATTGATCAGACTGCACCTATGCTGGTACACAGCTTTCCGCTGAGTTGCGGAATCGAAAAAAATGAGGGCTATAGCATAAAGCGCTGACGCCTTCTGTGCCAGCGCTGATAGGGGGAAATGATGCAGATTCAGGGTGCCAGACGGTCGATTTTCCAGCCGTCGTGATCGCGCTGATAGATGAAACGATCGTGCAGACGATGTTCGCCTCCCTGCCAGAACTCCACGGTGTGAAATTTCACCCGGTAGCCACCCCAGAAGCTGGGCAGCGGCACGTCGCCCTGCTGGAACTTCTGCTTAAGCTCAAGGAACTTTCCTTCCAGAATGCCACGGGCCGAGATCCGGCTCGACTGCTTCGACACCCAGGCCCCAATCTGGCTGTCGCGCGGACGGCTGTGGAAATATTTCAGCACCTCCAGCGGCGACAGTTTCTCCACTTCACCCAGTACCATCACTTGACGCTCCAGGTAGTGCCACGGGAAGTGCAGGCAAATGCGCGGATTGTGCGCCAGCTGCAGCGCCTTGCGGCTGCCAAGGTTGGTGTAAAACACCATGCCCTGCGCATCGAAGTGTTTCAGCAGCACGATGCGCTGCCACGGCTGGCCCTGCTCATCCACGGTGGCCACGGTCATTGCCGTGGGATCGGGCAGTTTTGCTTCACACGCCTGGCTCAGCCACTGTTCAAACAGGGCTATCGGATCATCCGGCAGATCCTTACGACGCAATCCGCCGCGGGTATATTCGCGCCGCAGATGGGCAATGGTGTGTAGCGTTTCGCTGTCGCTCATAATGCTCGCCTATTCAGATAAAGAGTCAGCTGGCAGGTTGCAGCTCACAATCGTTCACGACGATTTTATCATTACGTTCGATAAATGCGCCGTTTCCTTTGGACCAGAACACATAGGTGTTGTCGCTGTAGCGCGCGCCGGAAGCGGATACCGTCTGCTTCAGCGTCAGGGGCTGGCCATCCATAATAAAGCTCACCTGCTCTTTCGCCTCATCCAGCGTCACGGTCAGGGGCAGGGTTCCGCAGCGATAGTGCAGGGTCTGCGGCGACGGTGGCTGTTTATGCATCAGGCTACAGCCCGAGAGCAGCAGCACCGCGGCAACGGTTAATCCTTTCAACATAAGCGGGTCTCCTTCACGAGTGAAGCTGGCATTATAAGAAGGATTTGGCGCGAAGTAAGTGGGAATCCACGCCAATCTGGTGGATGCTGTCAGGCAGCCTGAATTATTGCGCGTTTTCAGGCGGTTGTCTGAATGCACAGGCCGCGTTCTCAGGCTACGCTCTATAGATCTTAAGCGAGGAAAACAAACATGAAATTTGATAACGAAGATGCATTTAAGCTGGCCGTGGCGTTTATGAACCACAAAGAGAATGCCACCGTTGCCAGCAGCTACTTTAAAACCTTTATCGACACCTACCAGAAATTTGACCGCTGGCTGAGCGCATCCGATCCGGTCAGCGCTATGAAAGCGGAAAAAGCGGCAGCCAAAGCTGGCGAAGACTCCCTTCTTTGATCCCTTTCCTCACTGGCCCGATAGTCATCAGGATATCGGGCCTGCGGACATGATCAGCTGTTAACGCTGGTGCAGACGATTACCCCTGGGACGACTCTGACTTTAACAAAGAATATCGGCTTCGGCTGCCGTGCTTATTTCCTGCATTGGCGTCACGTTTATTCCGGCCCGGTAATGCCGCTGCTAAAACGGCATAAACAGCCGTGCACATTTGCAATAAATGCTATTCCCTGCCGTCATTCCTCAGAATAATCGCTACATCCCCCTTTTTTTGTCTAAAAAACCGGCAGCGAAGCGTGACAGGACCAGCAAACTCTATAAAGCCGTCTATGCTGTAAACGTCTGGTTATACTTCATGGAGTTGAAAAAAATGAAAATGAAATCCCTGTCAGCCATTGCTTTGCTGGCTCTTTCTTTAGGTACGCTGGCAGGCTGCGCCTCGAATCAGTCGATTAAGACCACTGATGGCCGCACCATTGTCACTGATGGTAAACCGCAGATCGATTCAGATACTGGCCTGGTTTCTTATCGCGATGCTCAGACAGGAAAAACTGAGCAGATCAATCGCAATGAGATCAGTAATATGAGTGAACTCGACAACTAATATAAGGTGAATAAGATGAAAAAAGCGCTGATTTTACCTCTCGCCGCATTGATTGGTATGACCGTATTAACCGGCTGCACCCGTACCAGTTATGCGATTCAGACTAACGATGGACGCACCATTATTAGTGATGGCAAGCCTTCTGAGTCAGATGCTGGCCTGCTGGCCTACACTGACGCCAATGGCGTGAAGCAACAGATTAATAAAGCGGACGTTAAAGCGGTCTCTGAAGTACCGAAGAAATAAACCGGGCACGCTCGTCCAGTTAATAAAGCCGCCTACGGGCGGCTTTATTTTTGCCTGCGCTTAGTACGGCATGTGGCACGACCGAATTTCTCTGCCACCTGCCGATTCCAATCAGAAATATCCGTCATGCTTTGGCAATAATATGGCAGGCAGCATAGCAATAACCGTGACTCACCTGCCTGTTACTTATCTGAATTTCAGGCAACACTATCCTTTTTTACCAGCTTAATAGCTCAGACTGTTTTACCCGTAAAACAGACGTTTGCTTTTATTGTTTTTTATTAGAGACTTATCGCTTGGCTTAAAGGTTCATTTTATTTTTAAACATTTAAACCGCGTTTATCGGCGGTTTCCGACCTTTTAGTCCGGATTGCCTTTAACTAGACTATTCATATCGTTATTCAATCAGGAGGTCGCTGATGGTTTACCATGATAAAACAATCGGTCATAGGATTCTTGGTGAAGCCGCAATCAATCTGGCGTTTGAAGAGCAGGAGATTACGCTGGTATCACTGATTCGCCAGCTGGGTGAAATGGCTGAAAACGAACGCAGCGATGAGCGCGTCGCACAGATTGCTGATGCACGCAACTGGCTCAAAGGCTTTATCGAGGCCTCAACGCGTGACCGCGCCGAATTAAACTGGCTGGTCGAGACTGGACAGGCGCCGGTTTTCCTCAAAGATTATCGTTAATGCGCTGAATGATGGCGCTGTCGGTTCAGGGTGCCAGGCCTCGCCTGGTGCCCTTCCGCCTTTCCCTGCACCACGCCAGTTTTTGCCTTTTTCCTGTTTATCACTGAACGCTATGCAGATAGCACAAAAACCCCCTCTTCTGCGCTGAAATAGCTATACAGGCTCGCTTTTTTTGTATAACTTTGCCGCGAACCGATCGTTTTTCCATCACCTGACAGGAAATCACCCATGTACCCGAACCAGAGACTGCCGCGGACGGCAGACGATATTGCCCGTTATTTTAATGCGGCAAGCCTGCCCTCACAGCAGGAAACGCTGGGCCAGGTGGTGGTGGAAATTTTGCATGCGGGCGGGAACGTAAACCGTAAAGCGATCTGCACCAAACTTCTTCGACGGCTGGAAACAGCGTCTACGCTGGAAGATGAGCGCCACTACCGTGCTCTCATCAGCCTGCTGTTTGGCCGTTAAGCAGCGGACGCTCTCTGCCAGCGACTTCTGTTAATGCGTCAGCGGTTCCCCGCTTTCCGTCACCTGCTGTTGCAGCGGATGTTTCGCTGCGCGGGTTTCAAATCCCCCCTCGGCAGCAAAAACAGAGCAGCCAATAGCGGCTACGAGTGTCAGTAAGATTGAGGTTTTCACGAAGCAGGCCTTAATTATTACGCTACAGAATAAAACGTAAAAGCCTGGCACATAAACAGCGCCGGGAAAAGCGCACTGCAGACTTTCTCTGTCCGACAAAATGCGGGCGGAGAAATGCCGGCTTATTGATTGACCCGCCCCGTAACGATTACCCCAGTACTTTTAATGCCAGCGCCAGCGTCTGCTGTTCGTTGCTCACATCGCTGACCTTGCCTGCCACCCGCATACCGTAAGCAATGCAGAGGATTAAACCGGCTGCCGCTTCACTGTCCAGCGTGTTATCGATTGAGCCATCCCGTTGCCCCAGCTCCAGCAGCGAGACCAGGAAGCGCTGATTACGCCGGACTACCTCATCAATACGCTGCGCCAGCGCCTGATCCATCGTCTGCAGCGCAATGGCGCTGGCAACGACCAGACAGCCGCGCCGCCCTTCGATAGCACGCGCCGAGTCGAGATAGAACTGCAACAGCTCGGTTATTTTTTCCCGTCCGCTGATACAGGGTGCCAGACGACGGCGCAGCTCGGTATTTCTGAGCAACAGGTAACGTTCAAACACCAGCAGAAAGAGCGAGCGCTTATCTTTAAAGGCCTTATAGATGCTGCCTGCGGAGAGGTTCATCGCCTCACCCAGATCGCTTATTGATGTGGCGTGATACCCTTTTTGGCGGAAAACGATCATGGCGTGATCCAGAGCCTGTTCAATATCGAACTCTCTGGGACGTCCCCGCTCTTTGTTTTTATGCGCTGTCGCTGTCGTGATCATTGTTACCGGTCTGGGAGGTACGTTCCTGTCAGAATTAGCCCGGATTCTATCCCAGGCACGGGTAACAAGTATAGATAGCGGCGATCGGCCAGCGACCTGACACTGACGGATGTCCGTTTCTGTCGCCCGATGATCAAGGGAAATAACCGGTTGTGCCCTGCAACCCGATAAAGGTTACAGGGCAGACCGGTCACGACTCATTCAGATAATAACGCAGTCTCTTTGCGGCGATCTGCCCGTTGCTGCCTGCGTTGCTGGGCGTTTATTTTGATGAGCCATAACATAAACTGCTTAATAAGCAGGCTGGCGTGGCTCTCATTGTCAGCAAAGCATAAAAAGAGTCGGGTTTTGATATTGCTGTTGTCGTCGACCGCATAAATCTCATAGTCGTCGTGGTGGCGGGATTGAATGATTGCTGTGAAATGTATTGCAGGCCAGAGCATTACTCTGGCTTCAAACTCTCTGAAATCCATTATATTTACCTGGTTATTTTTTTAAAATGCCCGATGAAAAACGACTCAATCGGGCCAGGCAAAGGATAACTTCCTGTCACTTTAATCGCGTGATAAAAAAAGCTTTTAGCAGACGCTGCTATATCAGCAACAGAGGAGGCCGGACCCGCGCCTACTTAACCGCCGCCACCGGCAAATCCGCTACCCGTGTGGTATAGGCAGGTGACAGCATCTCGCGCTTCATCGCCCAGGCCTTGTTGATCCCCTGCCCGGCAAACCACAGCTTTCCGCTGCCGAGCTTGTTAATTTTATCCATCAGCTGCATCAGCTCCTGGCTGTTGCGGCGTGGCTGATGCTCATCAAACAGATCAAGCTGGGCCACGCCCTGGCTGAAAAAATCCCCCAGCACGATGCCCGCCTTGATATAGCGATATCCCTTAATCCAGATGTTATCCAGACACGCCATTGCTACATTGATGATGTCGCGGGTGTCCTGCGTCGGGATCAGCAACGTCTCTATAGACTGATTGCCATAAAAGGGTTCGTCAGTTGCGTGCGGGCTGGTGCGCAAAAATACCCCTATCTGACGGCAATACTGGTTCTCACGACGCAGTTTCTCTGCCGCGCGCTCCGCATAGGCACAGACGGCTTCGCGCATCTGGTCATAATCGGAGATGCGGCTGCCAAACGAACGCGAACACATGATTTGCTGCTTATCCGGTGTCACTGACTCCAGTTCTAGGCAGGATTCGCCACGCAGTTCTCTGACGGTACGCTCCATCACCACGCTGAACTGTTTGCGAATGGATTCGGTGCTTTGATCGGCCAGATCTTTCGCCGTCATAACGCCCATGGCGTTGAGTCGTTTGCCGATCCGGTGCCCCACGCCCCAGACGTCAGCCACATCGATCAGTGCCAGCAGCTTTTTCTGTCGTTCGGGGTCCGACAGATCGACAATACCGCCGGTTTTGCTCCACTTTTTGGCCGCAAAATTCGCCAGTTTGGCCAGCGTTTTGGTCTGTGCAATGCCGACGCCGACGGTCAGATGGGTCTCTTTGCGGATCCGTTCTTTGACCTGACGGCCAAAGGTCTCCAGCGCCATGCAGTTCTGCACGCCGGTGAGATCCATAAACGCCTCATCGATCGAGTAGATTTCTACCGAGGGGGCCATCTCTTCGAGGATGGTCATCACCCGATGGCTCATGTCGGCATAGAGCGCGTAATTTGAGCTGAAGACCTGTACCACATGACGCGTCAGCTCTTCGCGCATTTTAAAATAGGGCGCGCCCATTTTAATGCCGGCTTTCTTTGCCTCGGCGCTGCGCGCAATCACACAGCCGTCATTGTTCGACAGCACCACCACCGGTTTGCCTTTCAGATCGGGCCGGAAAACGGTTTCACACGACGCATAAAAGCAGTTCACATCGACCAGCGCGAACATGGTCAGTGCGTCGATTTAATAACAAAGGTCACAACACCAAACACCTCCAGCGCATCTTCGGTCTGGATAGCGATCGGTTTAAATTTGGTATTCATCGGCATCAGTTGCAGGCAGGGATGAAGCTGAAGACGTTTAACGGTAAATTCACCGTCGACGGCGGCCACCACGATATCGCCATGTGAGGCGGTGAGCGAGCTGTCGACCACCAGCATGTCACCATCGTTAATGCCCGCCTCAATCATCGACTCGCCGCTGACGCGGACAAAATAGGTGGCGCTGGGATGCTGCACCATCAGCGCATTGAGATCGATACGTTGTTCGACATAATCCTGCGCCGGGGAGGGAAATCCACACGGCACACGTTCGATATAAAGCGGTAAAGGCATAACGGCGCGAATGTCCGCAGGTTTAATGAATTCCACAATTTCACTCCTTTCTCAGATTACTGTATATAAATACAGTAATAGCTAATCCCCCATTTAATCAAGTGACACGGAACATTTTTAGGCAAAGGAGTTGATGGTAATGCACTTTTTTAACCCTCTTTTTTCTCACTGCTGTGAGAGTAAGCAGAAACGGGTTACTTTTGCCGCAGTACGGGAATATCAGCGTTTTTTTCTTTCAGTAACTAATCTTATAAATTCACCCGCTGATTATTTTTACTTAAGGAAAATCTGACAACGTCTCTGTGGCATTCGCTGAGGTTTGAATATTCAGAGCAGGCTGGTTATTCTGCCTTTTTTAAGGCCTGGAGGGGTTATGGCAGACGACGATCGAGTTAAACATCTGGAAGAGGCAGTTGCGCAGTTAACGGTTGAGACCACGGTATTAAAAGCGATACTCGGTCAGCAAATTGCGCTGAATAATCTCAACTACAAAGGGAAGTTTGACGATGTGCTGGCCGCCCTGGCAAAAGAATATGCCGAACGCGGTCTGGAGGAAGGCAACAATCAGGCAATCCATGACGCTCTGCGCCAGTATATTAAATATGAGCCACCCGCAATGGAATAGGACTTTCCGGCAGCGTCCGCTCACCGGACGTTACCGGCTCCTGAACACTGCCATCCCCTGACCTGCCCCGTCCCCGGGTTAGTATTTACGCCTGGCTATCACTCTCCAGCGCATCCTGAATCGCATCGGCCAGATTACCAATTTCATTCGCCACGGCCTGCAGGTCCCAAGAGGCTTTTGAGCCGGTTGCTGACGTTGAAGCGCTGACGGACTCCTTTGCCACTGACAGCGCCGCTGCTACAGCCACTGAACGTTTATGTTGTTCCTGAGTCACGCCCGCAGGCGGAATCGCAAAATAGTCGTGAACCATGATCATTTCCTTGTGATGAATAAGGGCTCAACCTTAGCCTTCTGCATCAGGTGTGGGAAGTGAATTATGTGGCATGACCTGTCAGGCGGACAGGATTGCAGCAGTCGTGTTGCGTTGTCCGTTTTTCCTGCGCAAAAAACCTGTACGGCCTGTACAGGTTTTTTGCTGAAATATCTGGCTGAACGGCTATTGTATCGTTTTCGCACGGCTGAAAAAAAAGAGGCGTTACGCACCAGCGGACACTATCATCCTGCGAAAAAAATCTTTTAACAGCCTGAATTAACTCAGATAAAGCCTGAAAGCCCGATACGCTTCCGTTGTCTGCCTGCCCCTCAACACCTCTGACCAGTGATCTTTTGTCAAATTTTATTGTACAACTTTGCCATTCTTGTATAACTTTGTCTCGTGATGTTAAATCACTTGTAACGAGTGTGCTTTGCACCGCATCTGAAGGTGTTGTGGATTTCCACCTTCAGATGCAATTTTTTTTGCGTCAGCCGGTTACCGGCTCTGAATCGACGCATTCCTCCCCAATTTCTTATGAGGCCTGACATGCAAACAACGATGAATACAGAGTCTCAGATTTCTGATTACTTCATGAACTCTGGTACAGCGCTGACGACTGAAAAACAGGTTATCGCCGCGGTCCATGCTGAACTCGCACGAGCCAAAGCCCATGTCTCCGATAAAGACATCGTGCTGGGCCTGATTCACCACCTGGAGAGCGAGCGCGACGTGGTTAAGCAGGATATTTACCGTCAGGCTCTTGAACATGTTCTGCAGCGTGCAACGGCTACCAGCGAAAGCTAAAAACCTGTGTCTGTTATGACGGAACGTGAATTAGCACGGATGCTTTTCCACTACGGAATTGGCCCCTTTTAAAGGGGCTTTTTTTATTGCTGCTGCACTGCATCACCCGCTTCTTTTTTACCTCCCGCATAGCCTGCCCTGAAGGACCACATATAGCGCTACTATTTACCGTTTTTGCCGCTTATTTCACCTTAAATTGCGATTAATTTCTCTCGGTTCGCTTTATTTATCCAATATCTGTGTCCAGGCTTTTTCTGCATCCACTGCAAACACAGACGAGGAAAATAATCATGTTTCATCATTCATCAAAACTTCAATTCCCGGTTCGTGTAGAGAAGCCCGATCCAGAGTTTGCCATGCTGTTACAGCAGGCTATCGGCGGCGTCGAGGGTGAGATTCGTGTAGCGATGCAATACTTTTTCCAGGCGATGGGCGCGCGGGGTGATGCGCGGATTCGGGATCTGCTGATCTCTACCGCCACCGAAGAGCTGAGCCATATCGAAATGCTGGGCTACGCCGTAGCGCTTAACCTTGAAGGCGCACCGCTCTCTTACCAGGAAGCGTCAGCGAAAGATCCGGTCGTTAATGCGATTCTGGGCGGCATGAATCCGCGCCATATTCTCTCTTCCGGTCTGGCGGCAATGCCGGTGAACGCCAACGGCATGCCGTTCGACATGAGCCACATCTACGCCTCTGGCAACGTGGCGGCCGATATGCTGGCTAACGTCACCGCAGAAGCCACCGGCCGCGTACTCGCCACCCGCCTCTACAACATGACCGAAGATAAAGGCATGAAGGATTTCCTCTCCTTCCTGATCGCCCGTGACACCATGCACCAGCAGCAGTGGCTGGCGGTGATCGAAGAGATGGGTGGCCTGAACGCATCGCTGCCAATCCCGAACAGCTTCCCGCAGGAACATGAGGCGCAGGAGCACTCTTACTACTGCCTGAATACCTCACTGGATAAACCGCTGCCGGAAGGTCGCTGGAGCAGTGGCCCGGCTTACGATGGTCATGGGCAGTTCAGCGCGAAGCAGCAGCCCGAGATTCTGGGTGATGAGCCGCTGCTGGGCAACGCCCGTCCTGGCTCCGGTGCGCAGTCAGAGCAGATTGACGGCGTTACGCCACCGAAACCTTAATTGCCCGCCTGTCAGGGATCGATGCCCTGACAGGTTTTTCCCATCTTTTTTATGGAGGAGACGTCATGTCATCCACTCAGCGTCCACAACCCCCTTTCGAAGAGCAGCAGCAGACGTGGCCCGGCAGTACCGCCGCGATGCAGCCACAGCCCGATCATGGTGAAGAGAGTTATCAGGGTTCAGGCCGTCTGGCGGGTAAAAAAGCGATTATTACCGGCGGCGATTCCGGCATTGGCCGGGCCGTGGCGATTGCTTTTGCCCGGGAAGGGGCTGACGTGCTGATCTCTTATCTTGATGAGCATGAGGATGCGCAGGATACCGCCAGACTGGTTGAGGCCGCCGGTCAGAAAGCGATTTTAGTGCCCGGTGACATTACCGATGCATCACACTGCAACGCGCTGGTCGATAAAGCCGTTGAAGCCTTTGGTGAAATTAACATTGTGGTGAATAACGCGGCGTATCAGATGACGCGCGAATCGCTGGATGAGATCGGCGACGACGAGTTTGATCGGACGATGAAGACTAACCTGTACGCGATGTTTTACATCACCAAAGCGGCCACAAAACATATGCCTGCAGGCGGCTCGATCATTAATACGGCCTCGATCAATGCTGACCAGCCGAAACCGAAACTGCTCGCCTATTCCGCGACTAAAGCCGCCATCGTTAACTTCTCTGGCGGCCTGGCAGCCCTGCTGGCGGAGAAAGGCATCCGTGCCAATGCGGTCGCACCTGGTCCCATCTGGACACCGCTGATCCCATCGACCATGCCGGTTGAACAGGTGAAAAACTTTGGCAGTGAAGTACCACTGCAGCGTGCCGGTCAGCCTGCTGAGCTGGCACCCACCTATGTGATGCTGGCCAGTGATGAAGCCAGCTACATTTCCGGGGCCACCATTGCCGTTACGGGCGGCGTCGCGATTATTTAACGTCTGCCGATTCCCTGGCCCCTTCAGCCAGGGGATCCTTTAGCAGCTTCTGCGCGACGCCCCACTGCCAGAGCGGTTCCCGCGCCAGATTTTTCATTTTCACTTCGCACATGATGTCGAAAGCCTGAAACGACAGCGCCCACCCATTCAGCGTCGGATTGAAGAAGAAGTCAGAGTGCGCCCGCAGTTTGCTTTTGCTCACGCCCAGTTGCTGCTGATCGGGCCAGCCCTCCTGCGGAATAATCCCCTCCTGAGAAATCGAATAGTGCAGCACCGGTCGCACGCCGCGCCAGGAGTCGATTACCCTGGCCACACGCGCGTCATCCGGCTGAATAAACTCGCTCTCTTTCACCCAGTGATGGTGGATATCCAGCACAACCGGACAGAGGGGTGCCGCCTGCAGCACATCATCCAGCGAGCAGGAGATCTCATCATTCTCCACCGTCAGCATCAGCCGCGCCTCCGGGCTGAGCTGATTAAACGACTGCTTAAAGCCGTCGAAGCCCGCCTTACCATTCATATGAATGTTGATTTTAAAATCCTGGAAGGTCTTACCGTAGCCCATCAGACAGGCGCAGAGCGTGTGATACTCCACATCCTCCAGTGCGCGCACCACCACATCGGGATTATCGGAAGCCAGCACGGTATATTGTCCCGGATGGAAGGAGAGCCGGATATCATGTGCCCGTGCCAGCTCGCCACAGCGGGCAAACAGCGGATAAAGCTCAGGCAGGAATTCCGCAAACAGCGGCGTCGCTTCGGGCACCGTGTAAAGTGGCAACAGATCGCTGCCGATACGCATCATTCGCAGCGGCGGCGGTAACGTGGCCAGATGCTCAAGCGTCAGGTAGAGATTATTGAGATTAGTAACGGTGATCTCATGAACCAGCTGATGACGTTCAGCGTGCGGTAAACTCAGAAATCGTTTACGGGTCGTCGCGCGAAACGGGAAGAACTGTTTGCCATCGCTATTGAGATATTTACATGCAAAGCCTAATTTCATGACTGCTCCTGATTAATGCTTATCAGAAGTGTAACAGGCCTCTGGCGACCAGCCAGTCGCGGGCCACAGCGACAGACTGAATAATGACAGGGAGAGAGACTATGCAGGGTCACGCGATCCAGCGCATCGCTATCGACGCGGCTGAACAGCTGCCCGCCGCCGAATCAGGCTATCCATTCGGGCCGGAACATCAGGTTTATAAAGTGTGTGGAAAAGTGTTTTTACTGCTGACCGAACTGCGGGGCGTACCGATTATTACCCTGAAATGCGAACCGCAGCAGGCAGAGCTGCACCGGGTGATCTATCCCTCGATCACTGCCGGTTACCATATGAATAAGCGCCACTGGATTACGGTGTATCCCGGCGACGGTCTCTCGCCAGGCCTGATTCAGCAGCTGGTTGAAGAGTCATATCAGCGGGTGGTGCGCGGCATCCCCGCCTCACGACGCCCGGTGTGGGTGGGATAAAGGCGGCGAAAGGTAATAATGAAAACCCGCTGTGACCAGCGGGTTTTCAGCCCCGCCCCGGCACTCAGTGGTGCAGCATCTCATTCACCACCTGTGCATTCGTCATCTGGTAAGGGTAATAGGTTGGCCAGTTGTCCATCTCCGCCAGCAGGGCCTGCTGAGACTGGTTGCCCATAAAGATATGGAAATGGGCGGACTTTCGTGGCCCGATGGTGTGGTCGCTGAACTGCACATATTTCGGCGCCTGACTGCTGGCGTCCTGGCACTCGAACAGGTAGCGCACGCCTTTCTTCCCGGACGTATAGGTCAGGATTTTGTGGCCTGCATAGTGATAGTGGCAGGCGCTGACCTTATCGCCGACGTGGAACTCCATCACGCCATTTTCGATCCCAATGGCTTCGACGTCGGTAGCGTAGCCTTTGCGATAATAGGCCTTGTACTGTTCTGCCGTTTTACTGTTGTCCTGCTGCGCTTTTTTCTGCCAGACCGGGTCCAGTTCGCCGCTCTGCAACAGCGGATAGACCGACTGCCAGATTCCGTCCCAGTCAGAAAGCGGACGATCTTTCACATCGCTGTCAGCGAAAACCCCTTCAGCCGCCTTCTGCTCCATCGCTGACAACGGTTTTCCATGGGCATGCGTACCCTGTGCCAGCGCCTGCTGACTCATTAACAGCGCGCCGACGATTCCCATCCATTTACCTGCATGATTTTTCAAAGCCTGATCCCCGATTAATGTAACAGCCAGAAATGTTATGATATAACATTTCACAATTCAACCCTGATGAACATTTCCCGGTATTAATTTTATTTAATGGTCAGGGGCCTCTTCTGGTATATCCCACGCACCGGTAATAAGCGGAACTACCGTGGCATCAAAGCGGGTTGTCACTATAGCGGGCGCGGACTGAGAGGCCGCTAAGCCAGACGGCACAAGGCGTGAATAAGCGAAGCGCTAATGAGAGCTGAGAGATAAGCGCGCGTTTTGAACCCGATAAAAAAGGCGCTGCGGGGTGGTTTAAATCGCGGATTTAACCTCAGCATTGTTCAGGTTGTTCTATATTTAGTGTCGCCGAACGTAAAATAACAGCTGGAGCATGGATTAATGTCGAAAGAAACCGAGAAGAAACCCCTGAGCGAACGCGCGCCGACCACCGGCCCGGAATCATCAGAGCCGGGGCTGGGATCGCTGGCACCGAAAGATGGTTCGCATCAGCCCCCAGCCGAACCGACCCCGCCAGGCAAACAGCCTACCGCCCCGGGCAGCCTGAAAGCGCCACAGACACACAACGCCAAACTTGATCAGCTTGAAGCCAGCCGCAAAAACGGCACCGACCGCCCTCTGACCACCAACCAGGGCACACGCATCGCCAATGATCAGAACTCACTGCGTGCCGGTTCGCGTGGTCCGACGCTGCTGGAAGACTTTATTATGCGTGAGAAGATCACGCACTTTGACCATGAGCGTATCCCGGAGCGTATCGTGCACGCCCGAGGCTCTGCCGCACACGGCTATTTCCAGCCTTATCGCTCCCTGAAAAATCTGACCAAAGCGCAGTTCCTCAGCGATCCCGAGCAGACCACCCCCGTCTTTGTCCGCTTCTCCACGGTTCAGGGCGGCGCAGGCTCTGCCGATACCGTGCGTGATATCCGCGGTTTCGCCGCCAAGTTCTACACCGAAGAGGGTGTGTTTGACCTGGTCGGCAACAACACGCCCGTGTTCTTTATTCAGGATGCGCACAAATTCCCTGACTTTGTGCACGCCGTGAAGCCAGAGCCGCACAACGAAATCCCGCAGGGCCAGAGCGCCCATGACACCTTCTGGGATTACGTCTCTCTGCAGCCGGAAACCATGCATAACGTCATCTGGGCGATGTCTGACCGCGGCATTCCGCGCAGCTATCGCACCATGGAAGGCTTTGGTATCCACACCTTCCGCCTGATTAACGCCGAAGGCAAAGCGACCTTTGTCCGATTCCACTGGAAGCCGGTGGCCGGTAAAGCCTCGCTGCTGTGGGATGAGTCGCAGAAACTGACCGGCCGCGATCCCGATTTCCATCGTCGCGATCTGTGGGAAGCGATTGAAGCGGGTGATTTCCCGGAATATGAACTGGGTCTGCAGCTGATCCCGGAAGAAGATGAGTTCAAATTCGACTTCGATATTCTGGATGCCACCAAGCTGATCCCGGAAGCGCTGGTGCCGGTTGAGATAGTCGGCAAGATGGTGCTTAACCGTAATCCGGACAACTTCTTTGCCGAAACCGAGCAGGTGGCGTTCCACCCGGGTCATATCGTGCCGGGTCTGGATTTCTCCAACGATCCGCTGCTGCAGGGTCGTCTCTTCTCCTATACCGACACGCAGATCAGTCGTCTGGGCGGACCGAACTTCCATGAGATCCCGATCAACCGTCCGACCTGCCCATACCATAACTTCCAGCGTCAGGGCATGCATCGTCAGGATATCGACACCAATCCGGCAAACTACGAGCCGAACTCGATCAACGACAACTGGCCGCGCGAAACCCCACCTGCTGCAACCGGTGGCGGCTTCGAGAGCTATCAGGAGCGGGTTGAAGGTCATAAAGTGCGCGAGCGCAGCCCGTCGTTCGGTGAATATTATGCGCAGCCGCGCCTGTTCTGGAACAGCCAGACAGAGGTTGAGCAGCAGCACATCATTGGTGCCTACTCATTTGAGCTGAGTAAAGTAGGTCGCGCCTATATCCGTGAGCGCGTAGTCGATCATCTGGCACGCATCGATACTAAGCTGGCGCAGGGCGTGGCGGATAACCTTGGACTCGCCCTGACCGATGAGCAGCGTAATATCCAGCCGCCGGCGGCAGTGAACGGCCTGACCAAAGATGACAGCCTGAGCCTTTATGCCATCCCGGATGGTGAGATCAAAGGTCGTCAGGTGGCGTTGCTGCTGAGCGACGGCGTGAAAGCGGCTGATGTGCTGGCGATTCTGCAGGCGCTGAAAGCAGAAGGTGTGCACACCAAACTGCTGGCACCGCATATGGGCCAGGTGCGTGCGGATGACGGCTCAGTGCTGCCGGTTGATGCCACCTTTGCCGGTCTGCCTTCTCTGACCTTTGATGCGGTCATCGTGCCGAATGGCAATATCGATGCCCTGCTGTTAAGCGGCGATGCCCGTTACTTCCTGCTGGAAGCCTATAAACACCTCAAGGTGATTGGTCTGGTGGGCGACGCGCGCCGCTTTAAAGCGCAGTTCGGCCTGGAAGATGCCGATCAGGAAGAAGGCATTGTGCAGGGCGACTCCGCTGAGATCGCGCTGATGTCGGATTTCACGCAGGCGATGAAAGCGCACCGCGTCTGGTCCCGCAGCCAGAAGGCACAGTCCGTTCCGGCCTGATGCGTTGAGTAAATAAAAAACCGCCTCCAGGGGCGGTTTTTTTATGCCGGAAAGCGTAGCACAGTCGCGTGCGCGGTGATCCGTCAGACGTTCCGTTATCAGAAGGTCTGCCAGTTCTCATTGTCTGTCACAGCGACAGGCTGACGTTTTGGCACAGCAATCGCCTTCGCAACCGGTGCGGCAGAGAACGCTGCGTGCAGCGTGCCGGTTTTGAATACCGACACCGTTTTACGCAGGTAGCTCGCCTGCTCTTCCAGCGAGGCGGCGGCAGTGGCGGACTCCTCCACCAGCGCGGCGTTCTGCTGCGTCACCCCATCCATTTCTGAGACTGCAATGCAGACCTGCTCAATGCCCCGCGTCTGTTCGGTCGAGGATGCCGCAATCTCTTCAATCAGCTGCGTCACACGACTCACCGACTTCACAATACTCTCCATCGCGGTGCCCGCCTGCGCAGCATGACCGGCACCGGTTTTGATGCGCTCTGCTGAGCGGTCGATCAGTCCACGAATTTCCTGCGCGGCGCTGGCGCTGCGTCCGGCCAGCGAGCGCACCTCACCCGCCACCACCGCAAATCCACGCCCCTGTTCACCGGCACGCGCGGCTTCAACCGCAGCATTCAGCGCCAGAATATTGGTCTGGAAGGCGATGCTGTCGATAATGGCGATAATACCGGCGATCTGATTCGAGCTTTCGCTGATCTGATCCATGTTGGCAATCACCCGGGCAACGGTCTCACCGCCCTGCAGGGCCGTAGCTGACGCCTCTTTCGACACCGTGGTCGCCTGCTGTGCATTGTCTGCGTTGAGCTTCACCGTCGAGGTGAGCTGCTCCATGCTGGCGGCGGTCTGTTCCAGCGCGGCTGCCTGCTGCTCGGTACGGGAAGAGAGATCGGTGCTGCCGGCGGAAATTTCCGCGGCACCGGTGAAGATAGAGCGGGTGGCGTCATCGACTGAGGTAATGGTCACGACCAGCGCATCACGCATCTGCTGCAACTCCTGAATCAGCTGGCCCATCTCGTTGCGGCCCTCATGCTGAATCGCAGAGGTTAAATCACCGGCCGAGATAGCGCGCATATGAGCGGTCAGTCTGGCCAGCGGGTTAATCAGCAGCTTCTGCAGTCCCATCCAGACTGCCACCCCAATCACGCCGGTGATCAGGCCGATGGCCAGCAGCGCCCAGAGTGCATCCGTCAGGCTGCGCTGGTTGTGCAGAGAGGTATCTTTCATCAGCTGGATGTTCACTGCACGCCAGGCCTCATAGGCCGTGTCGAGCTGATCCTGTGCCGCCTGCGCTTCAAGGTTGCCATAGGCCGGGTAGTTGCCCTGCTTCAGAAAGGTGACAGAGGCCAGCATGGTGTCACGCATCTGCTGATAAGCAGTCTGAACCTGCGTCGACTGGGCTTCACTCTGTCCTGCTTTACGCGGCATCGCCTGCCACGCTTTAAAATCTGCATCCGCCTTTTCCGCTGACTGACCCGCCTGCTCCAGCAACGCAGCCATCGCCGCCAGCGATTTAGGGTCCTGCTGATTTTTCAGGAAACGGATCGCCACGCGGTTGATGGTGACGCGGGTTTTAATCAGGGTTTTCACCGCATCACTCAGGTGCTGCTGCTGCAGCGTCAGTTGCTCGGCCGCCACGAAGTTTTTGTCGGCTTTTGACACGCCGTTGTAGAACAGAAATCCGGTCAGGGTCAGTAACGTAATAAAGACGGCCAGCACCGCCAGAATACCGTGAGTTATTTTAAGATTTTTAAGCATGTCCGCAGACTCATATCAGAGAAGATAAAGCTGTTATCGGCCAGCGAGGGATTTATCTGAGCGCAGTCGCAGAGAAGCCTGCTCTCTGCACCACGCCGGATGCAGCCAGCACGTCGTACTGCGCTGAAAAAAGGGTGTGACGCCGCCTGAACGCATTCGGCGCTTAACAAGCGACCCCGTGCTGTGGTTGAATTCGCCCCTTACATTTTTAGCACGTGGTTAACATGCATTACATTCAGAGTCTGATGAGTTTTATTGAGGGGAACCGGGTGCTGTCGATCGGCTTCAGCCTGCTGCTGCTGATTATGGCCGGGATGGTCACTCACCTGATCTGCAAATTTTTCATCGTCAAAGTGATCAGGAAGGTCTTTTTCAGCAGTCATAAAAAAGACGTTCCGCTGGATAAAGATGTCCGCCTCTCTCAGAAGCTGTCAAATTTTGTGCCGGTGATTGTGGTCTACAATTTCCTGCAGTTTATGCCGGGCCTGCCTGAAAATCTGAAAGTGGCGATTCAGACCATCTGCGGCATTCTGTTTTTTGTCTATCTGTCGATCTTCTTCAACGAAGTGCTGGAGATTGTTAACAACTCCTACTCGCGCAAATCCAAGCGCAAGAATCACTCGATCAAGGGCTATATCCAGATTGGTAAGATCCTGGTGCATATTATCGCCGCGATCATGATTCTGGCGATTATGTCCAACAAGTCACCCGCGATTATTATCTCCTCGCTGGGTGCGGTCGCCGCGGTACTGATGCTGATCTTCCAGCATACGCTGCTGTCGCTGGTGGCGAATATTCAGCTCTCCTCCAACGATGTCCTGCAACTGGGCGACTGGATTGAGATGCCGGACAGGAATATCAGCGGCGAGGTGATCGATATTGCGCTGCATACCATCACCATCCGCAACTGGGACAACACCATTTCGCGCATCCCGACCAAGAACTTCCTGACCGAAACCTACACCAACTGGCAGGCGATGTTCTCCTCGGGCGCGCGCCGCATAATGCGCAGCTTTTATCTTGATCAGAAGTCGATCACCTTTGTGAATCAGGAGATGCTGCAGGCGATGAGCCAGATCCGCCTCGCGGGCGAAACAATCACTGAGCTGCTGGATGGACGGGATATCAATGCTGTCGGCGACCGCTGGTTTATGGAGAACGGCATCACCAATCTGATGGTGTTCCGTAAATTCCTGAGTGCCTGGCTGGCCCAGCGCGATGACATTATGAAAGAGATGTATATCGTGGTGCGACCCCTGAAGCCGTCGCCGGATGGGCTGCCGGTGGAAATCTACTGCTTCACCTCATCCATTTTCTGGGCCGATTATGAAAATACCCAGGCGGCGATTTTTGAGTATATCTATGCCATGGCCCGGCTCTTTGAACTGCAGATTTATCAGCATCCGGCCGGGTCTGATTTCGCCCGTCTGGCGCAGCCGCGTCCCGTCAGCAGAGATGCAGAGCCAAACGGCATGCCGTAACCCGTGACCTGCTGTGGCGGTCCCGCACCGCCACGGTAGCTCAGGTCATTAACTCTTACTCAGCGCATAGTTCAGCACTTTGTCATTCTTCATCTGCACGGTCAGCGTCTGCCCTTCGGTGGTGTTCAGGGTGCGCGCCTCACTGTAGGTCCACTTCAGCAACCGCTGACCGTCCGGGTAAGGCGTCTCACTGTCAGGCTGACCAAACAGCGCAATCAGCTGGGCTTTGGTCGTCTGACCGGCATGAATGTGCTGCAGATTACGGTTGTCCAGTCGGTGTCCGACCCGGTTAGAACAGGCGGAAATCAACAGCAGCAGTGTGACTAACAGAACGCGTTTCCTCACGTAATATCCTTTTGAAATGTTCAGCGCCGCAGATCCTCCAGCGTGACCTGCGCGATCGCGCTTAAGCTTATAGCGAATCCGCGCCATCCGGCAGGGTTTTCTGGGCCTGCCCCCCATGATTCTCCCCAGCCAGAGGCCGATTCAGAACAATTAACGCAAATTAATGCGCCTGAACCGCCTGCCGCCCTGCGACTGCAACATCTTAGTCTATGATTACTCTCTGTATGCCGCGTGGAAGCGGTCTCACTTTTCCCTTCCCGCCGCATCACGCTGAATACCAGTCCAGCTTCCTGGCTGAAGAGGCGCGCCAGCCCACCTGGCATCCGGGTCTCACTGATTGCTTTACGATTTTTTGACGCTTACGTCATCGACATCCTATTCGCGCGGTGGTCACCATCGCGTATTTCCAGGCTAAATGAGGCAACTGAATGGAATCCAAATCTTTTTCTAAAAGTTGGGGCGCTGAACGGGTTGCCAGTGACGAGGTGCGTTTCCGCCTCTGGGCAACCGGTCAGCAACGCGTGACGCTGCGTCTCGCCGGTAAAGATATTGAGATGACACCGCAGGCGGACGGCTGGTTTGAAACCGAGGTCGCCGGTGTGGCGGCGAATGCCGAATATGATTTTTTGCTGGCGGATGGCACGGCCGTGCCCGATCCCGCTGCCCGTGCCCAGAAAGCGGAGGTCAATGGGCCCTCACTGGTGATCGATCCTGACGCGTATCAGTGGCAGAACACAGGCTGGAAGGGTCGTCCGTGGACGGAGTCAGTGGTCTATGAACTGCACATCGGCACCTTTACCCAGGAAGGCACCTTCCGGGCAGCAATAGAGAAGCTGCCGATGCTGGCCGAAACCGGCATCACCATGATTGAAGTGCTGCCGGTGTCGCAGTTTGGCGGCAATCGTGGCTGGGGCTACGATGGCGTGCTGCTCTATGCACCGCATGCGGCTTACGGTTCGCCGGATGATTTTAAAGCCTTTATCGATGCGGCGCACGGTCTCGGCCTGTCGGTGGTGCTGGATATCGTGCTGAACCACTTCGGCCCGGAGGGCAACTATCTGCCGCTGCTCGCGCCGGACTTCTTCCATAAAGAGCGCCAGACGCCGTGGGGCGCCGGTATCGCCTATGACGTTGATGCGGTGCGCCGCTATATCGTGGAAGCACCGCTCTACTGGCTGCAGGAGTTTAATCTGGATGGCCTGCGCTTTGACGCCATCGATCAGATTGATGACCCGAGCGAAAAGCATGTGCTGGTTGAGATTGCCGAGCGCATCCGCGCCACCATTACCGATCGCCCCATTCACCTCACTACCGAAGATTGCCGAAACGTCACCTTCCTGCATCCGCGCGACGAGAACGGAGATGCTCCGCTGTTTACCGGCGAATGGAACGATGACTTTCATAACGCCGTACATGTGCTGGCAACCGGTGAAACCCACGCCTACTACCAGGACTTCGCTGACCAGCCGGCGCAGCGGGTAGCGCGGGCGCTGGCAGAAGGCTTTGTCTATCAGGGCGAAGTCTCAGCACAGTCGGGCGAGGCACGCGGTGTGAAGAGCAGCAGCCAGCCGCCAGTCGCCTTTGTCGACTTCATCCAGAACCATGACCAGACGGGCAACCGCGCGCAGGGCGAAAGGCTGGTCTCGCTGGCAGGTGCAGAGCGGACACAGGTGCTGCTGGCCATGCTGCTGGTCTCGCCACACATTCCGCTGCTGTTTATGGGCGAAGAGTATGGCGAAACCCGACCATTCCTGTTCTTCACCGATTTCCACGGCGATCTGGCTAAAGCGGTGCGTGAAGGTCGCGCCAGAGAGTTTGAAGGCCATGCCGGTCACGGCGAAACGGTGCCGGATCCTAACGATGTCACCACCTTTGAACAGTCGAAACTCGACTGGCAGCGCACAGAAACGCCGGAAGGTCAGCAGTGGCTGGCGCTGACGCGTCATCTGCTGGCGCTGCGTCAGGAACATATCGTGCCGCTGCTGCAGACCGCCGGCGGTGATGCCGGTCAGGTGGTGAAAACCGCAGACGGTTTCCTGGCGGTGCGCTGGGACTTCCCGCAGGGCACGCTGTCACTGGCGCTGAACGTCGGCGACAGCACGCAGCCGATTCCCGATTTGCCGGGTGAAACGCTGTTTGCCTGGCCGCAGACCGCAACCGAACTGATTCCCAACGCTATCGTGGTGCGTCTGGCTAAGAGAGAAGCAGAATGACTATTCCAACCGCAACGTACCGCATCCAGTTCCGCAACGGCATGACCTTTGACCGTGCGGCGGCGCTGGTGCCCTACCTGAAACAGCTGGGCATCAGCCATCTTTACGCCTCGCCGATCTTCAGCGCCACCGCTGAATCAACCCACGGCTATGACGTGACCGACGTTAACCAGATTGAGCCGTCGATTGGTGGCCGGGAAGGTTTTGACCGCATGGTGGCCGCGCTGAAAGCGGCCGGGCTGGAGCTGATCCTCGACATCGTGCCGAATCATATGGCCGCCTCGCTGGAGAACCCCTGGTGGCGCGCCGTCATTGAACACGGCGAACAGAGTCGCTATGCCACTTATTTCGATATCGACTGGTCTCGCCGCCTGACGCTGCCGTTCCTCGGTGACACCTTTGAGGCGGTGCTGGAAAACGGTGATATCAGCGTGCAGCGCGATCCGCAGACCGGCAAACCGGCGCTGGCCTACTTCGACAATTTCTATCCGCTGAAACCTGAGACCTGGCAGGATCGCGAAGAGGCGGTGCTCGCCCTGCGCGATGCCGCAGAGATCGCCGAGCTGCATGACCAGCAGCCATGGCGACTGATGTCATGGCGCGACGCACCCAACGATCTCTCCTACCGCCGCTTCTTTGAAGTGACCGGTCTGGTCGGCGTGCGCGTGGAAGACAAGGCCGTCTTTGATGCCGCACATCAGCTGATCCTCGAACTGGTTCACAGCGGCGCGGTGCAGGGATTGCGCGTCGACCACGTGGATGGCCTGGCCGATCCGCGCGGCTATCTGGAGCAGTTACGCCAGGCGGCCGGTCCCGACTGCTATCTCACCGTGGAGAAGATCCTCGGCGACAATGAACAGCTGCCTGATGAGTGGCCGGTTTCCGGCACCACCGGCTATGAGTTTATGGCCGCGCTCGCCAATCTGCTGGTTGACAGCGATCGCCTGAGCGGACTGCGTAAAGCCTATCAGGCGGTGATTGGCAAAACCGTCGACATGAAAGCGGAGCTGCGTGCCGCTAAGCTGCTGATGGCGAACCGCAATTTTGCCGGTGAATTTAACCGTTTACTGCAGCTGGCACTGAAGATTGCTGATGCCGACGGCGCGACTCAGCCGGAAGCGGAACTGAAAAATGCGCTGCGTGAGCTGCTGGTGGCCTTCCCGGTTTACCGCACCTACGGAACGCCGCAGGGCCTGACATCCGCCGACACTGCGCTGCTGCAACAGGTCGTCAGTGAAGTTAAAACGAGCGATCATGCGCCCGACACCCAGGCGCTGGATTTCCTGGCCCGCATTCTGCGTGCAGAGATTGCCGACTCCGCCCGCGACGATGCCACGCAGTTCCGCACCCGCTTCCAGCAGCTGACCGGCCCGCTGATGGCGAAATCGGTCGAGGACACCCTCTTCTTCCGGCAGCACATGGCGCTGGCACTGAATGAAGTCGGCGCTGAACCGCTGGCGCGTCACTTCTCGCTGGATCAGTTCCATGCAGAGATGCAGGCGCGGCGCGAACATCAGCCCGATGCACTGTCGGGCACCTCAACGCACGACACTAAGCGCGGCGAAGATGCCCGTGCGCGGCTCTATACCCTGACCGAAGCGCCACAGCACTGGGCGGAGTGCGTCAGCCGCTGGCGGGAGATGAACAAGGATCACGTCGTACGCCTGAAAGATGGCCCGGCACCGGAACCGGCCGTGGAGTGGATGCTGTATGAAGCGCTGGCCGGCGTCTGGCCGACCACCCTGCAGCCACAGGATGCGGAAGGTCTGGCGGCGCTGGAAGCCCGCTTTGTGGTCTATGTTGAGAAAGCGATGCGTGAAGCCAAACTGCGCACCGACTGGGCCGACAATAACGATGACTATGAAGAGGCGGTGCTGAGCTATGCCCGTCATCTGCTTGCGCCTGGCAACAGCGCCTTCCTCAATGATTTCTGCCAGTCACTGCAACCCTTTATGCGCGCCGGCCTGGTCAACAGCCTGACCCAGACCGTGGTGAAGCTTACCGCACCAGGCGTACCCGACATTTATCAGGGCAGCGAGGCGCTGGACTTCAGCCTGGTCGATCCCGATAACCGCCGCGAACCCGATTTTGATGCGCTGGCGGCGATGCTTAACGCGCCGCAGCAGGACGGCAGTGAGGCGCACTGGCTGCGCGGTCAGGTCAATCAACAGGCGATTGTGAAGCTGTTAACGCTGCGTCAGCAGCAGCCAGAGCTGTTCCGCCACGGTGATTATCTGGCGCTGTCGACAGAGGGTGAGCATCAGGACAAGGTGCTCGCCTTTGCCCGCACTCGCGAGGATCAGGCGGTCATCGTGATTGTCTCACGGCGGGTCTTTAACTCACTGCCGGAGAATCTCGATCAGCCGCCCGAGGCGCGCTGGGCTGATACCCATATCGCCCTGCCCGCCGCACTCGGCCAGCGCCGCTATCAGGATGTGCTGAGCGGTAAAACCTTTGATGCAGGCGACAAGCTGCCGCTGACAGAACTGGCATCGCAGTGGTGCGCCGTGCTGGTGGCACAGTGAGTGTCGGGAAGAATTTAGTTTATTACGCGTCAATCTGTTCACTGAATAACGAGGCATAAATGTCAAACAGTCAGCGTTTTGAAATTACGGCGGGTTACAGCCATTTGCTGGGGGCCAATTTTGATGGCCAGGGCGTGAACTTTGCCCTGTTCAGCGCCCACGCCGAGCGGGTTGAACTCTGTCTGTACGATCCCAGCGGTAAAACGGAAATTGCCCGGCTGGAGCTGCCGGAATATACCCACGAAGTGTGGCACGGCTATATTCCGGGCCTGAAGCCCGGCGCGCTCTATGGTTACCGCGTCTATGGCCCTTATGACCCGGAAAATGGTCATCGCTTTAACCCGAACAAGTTGCTGCTCGACCCGTACGCCCGTGAACTGGCGGGCGACATCGCGTGGAACGAGGCGCACTTCGCGTACGATCTCTACCATGACGATAAAGATCTGACGTTCGACACTCGTGACAGCGCCCCGTTTACGCCTAAGTGCCGGGTGATCGACCCGAATGAATTCGACTGGCAGGATAAAAACCGCCCGAATGTGCCGTGGCCTAAAACCGTCATTTATGAAACCCACGTGAAAGGCTTTACGCAGCTCAACACCGCACTGCCGCCGGAACTGCGCGGCACCTTTGATGGTATGGGTCACAAAGCAACCGTCGACTATATCAAAAGCCTGGGCATTACCTCCGTCGAGCTGCTGCCGGTGCACTGGTTCCCGGACGATCAGCATCTGCTGGATAAGGGACTGAAAAACTTCTGGGGCTACAACACGCTGGGCTTCTTTGCGCCCGCGACCCGCTACTTCGGGCCACGCGGCATTCAGGGCTTCCGTGACATGGTGCGCGCCTTCCACGACGCCGGTATTGAGGTCATCCTCGACGTGGTCTACAACCACACCGCCGAGGGTAATGAGCTGGGTCCGACGCTGTCGTTTAAAGGCATCGATAACTTCTCCTATTACCGTACGATGCCCGACCAGCATCGTTACTACATCAACGATACCGGCACCGGCAACACCGTGAATACTTCGCATCCGCGCGTGCTGCAGATGGTGCTCGATTCGCTGCGCTACTGGTCTGAGTCGATGCATATCGACGGTTTCCGTTTCGATCTCGGCACGATTCTGGGCCGCGAACCGGATGGTTTTGACCCGCGCGGCGGCTTCTTCGATGCCGTGATGCAGGACCCGATCCTGTCGCAGAAAAAGCTGATTGGTGAACCCTGGGATATCGGTCCGGGTGGCTATCAGGTGGGTAGCTTCCCGCCAGGCTGGGCAGAATGGAACGATCAGTACCGTGACACAGTGCGTGACTACTGGAAAGGCAAAAACGTCTCCACCGACTTCGCCGCCCGCCTGCTGGGTTCCGGCGATCTCTACGACCAGCACGGTCGTCGTCCGTGGGCCAGCGTCAACTTCATCACTGCCCACGATGGCTTCACGCTCAACGATCTGGTGTCGTACAACGACAAACATAACGATGAGAATGGCGAAGACAACAACGACGGTCACAACGACAACCGCTCCTATAACTACGGCGTTGAAGGCCCGACCGATGACGAAGGCATTAACGCGGTGCGCGAGCGACAGAAACGCAACTTCCTCGCCACGCTGATCTTCTCTCACGGCACGCCAATGCTGCTGGCAGGTGACGAGTTTGGCCGCAGCCAGATGGGCAACAACAACGGCTACTGCCAGGACAGCGAAATCTCCTGGGTACACTGGGATAACCTGCCAGAGTCCGCGGAGGCGCTGCGCGAGTTCACCCGTCAGATCCTGACATTGCGTGCTCAGCAGCCGTTGCTGCGTCGTGAAAACTGGCGCGACGGCATGGATATCAAATGGTTTAACGCCGGTGGCGGCTTCCAGCAGAGTGAGCAGTGGGATGAAGGCTCAACGCTGGGCGTCTATATCGGCCGGCCGGATCTGCAGACCGAGGAAGGCATCTGGCATGACGTGCTAATGCTGCTTAACCCGTTTGAAGGCAATGTGCCGTTCCGCATTCCGCAGTTTGGCGAAGGTGGCTGGGTGCTGGAGCTGACCACCAGCGATGTGGCGAAGCGGGGTCTGGTAATCACCAAAGAAAAAGATTTCGAGCTGGAAGGACGCAGCTTCGCTCTGTTCAGACGTCCCTAGTCACTGAACAGGTTAACAATCAGGCAACAGGCGTAGCGCATTTCGCGCTGCGCTTGTTTTTTTGCAAATCGCTGCCAGGCTTAACCGGTTGTTAACAGTAAGAATTGATGCTGATAAGGAGGCATAATGTCCAGATTTACACAGAAGGTTGTGGTTGTGACAGGTGCCGGATCCGGCATTGGCGAAGCCAGCGCAAAGCGCTTTGCTGAAGAAGGGGCATCCGTGGTGCTGGTAGGACGCACCCGACAGAAACTGGAAGAGACGCTGGCTGAAATGACGGCGGGTGATCATCTGGTGGCGGCCTGCGACGTCTCAGAAGCCGGACAGGTTAAACAGCTGTCAGAAACGGTGCTGAAGAAGTATGGCCGCGTAGATGTGCTGGTAAATAATGCGGGCGTTATCGTGCAGGGCCGCATCCATGAAGTCGACCTCGACGCATGGAAAACCCTGATGAAAACTGACCTTGATGGCGTTTTCCACGGTGTTCACTACTTCATGCCAGCGCTGCTGAAGAGCAAAGGTAACGTCGTCAACATTTCCTCCGTTTCCGGCTTAGGCGGTGACTGGGGTATGAGCATCTATAACGCCGCTAAAGGGGCAATTACTAACTTCACCCGTGCGCTGGCGATGGATTACGGTGCGGATGGCGTGCGGGTCAATGCCATCTGCCCCGGCTTCACCTTTACCGATCTGACCGAAGATGCGAAAAAGGATCAGGAACTGCTGGAGCGTTTTTACGATCGCATTCCGCTGCGTCGTGCCGGTGAAGCGGATGATATCGCTCGTGCAATTCTCTTTATTGCCAGCGATGAAGCCAGTTATATTACCGGCGTCAATCTGCCGGTTGATGGCGGGCTTACCGCCTCAAATGGCCAGCCTAAACAGGCATAAGTATCAGGGCAGCGTATTACGCTGCCTTTTTTATTCTGAACGCCCCGCCCTGTAAATTCCCTTTATTCTCTTTTACTGCTGCCATTTAATTTCAGTGAATTAATGCTTTGGCGTATGGCGGGTTGGCGTTGCCGCGCGCGCTGGTTTAATTGCCGTGCTGGTCGTGGTCGGGCAAATAAAGGTGCTCAGGCAGGCATTACACAATATGGCATTAGCGTGATGGACTTTCGCCACCGCCAGCGCCTGCTGTCGGGTATAAAGCGAACCAATAAAAACGCGTTTATCGTTCTTTGACAGATTAACGCAACCTTCTTTGTGTAAAATCCATCCACCCATGGGACGCGGGCACAGATAATAATAGCTGGCTTTGAGCATGGTAGTCATCCTGATAGTTGCTGTATGTGTCGTAAAAAAACGAACCAAAATTCGTAAGAGGTTTTATTTGTAATCTGAAGCTTTATTAAACTAACTGAGAATTATCCCTAAAACCACTTTATTGCGTAACGCAAACCGACTTTGAGAATATGCCCTTTTCGGTCTCTATTATCGCTTCAGTCATTCAGCGAGCTTAACGTTCCCGTCCCGCTTTGCAGCCCCGCTTTCATTTAAGGTACTAATGCATCAATAAAAAACTGAAATTCAGATTAATCGTTACAAAACAGAAGGTTGATTAGACTGTCGCTGTAAACGGCCAGATAGGTTACGGCAGTTATGATTAGAGCCGCAACAAACGACATTAGCCGCCGCAGGGGTACTTATGAGTATTGATAAACTGAGGCTGAAAAAGCGTGACCGCGGCAGAGCGTCTCTCTTTTAGCGAAGCGCTGGGCCATGCAGAGTCGGGGGTTTATCAATAACGGCGGGCGTAATTAACGGCGAGTGGCTTGAAAAAGTAAAACGATCGGTTTACTTTTAAAGAATGAAAAAGAGAGATGATATCCTTCAGGCCGCCGAGCGGCTCTTCTATACCCACGGCTTCCACGCCACCAGTACCGACCAACTCTGTCGCGAAGCGGGCGTTTCGACACGCACGCTTTATCATCATTTCGCCTCGCGTGAAGCACTTACCGCCGCGGTGCTTGACGCCCGCGAACAGCGCTTTATGGCGGCGCTGCTGCCAGCGCAACAGCCTGAGGCAATCGCGCATCTGTTTACGGTACTGGGTGAGTGGACGACGTTAAATGGCGCGCGAGGCTGCTTCTTTCTGAAAGCCTGGGGGGAATATGCCGAGCGGGATAGCGGGCTGGCATCTCAGGCACTGGCCTTTCGCGCCACGATGCGCGCTTACATTACGCAATGCGTGACGCATCTGCGCGGCGAAGTTAATCAGCAGCTGAGTGATGCCATCTGGATACTCTTTGAGGGAGCGATTACCACCGCGCTGATTACCGGTCCTGCCGCTGTACGACAGGCGGCACAGGTCGCCAGCCAGTTATTGCAGCGTGGTGAGGTCAGATGAGGTCACCCGCCGCGCTGGCGCTGACCGGCTTTAGCCTGATTGCTGTGACTTACGGCATGGCGCGCTTCTCGTGGGGATTGATGCTGCCTTCGATCTCAGCCGATATCCCGTTCAGCCCGCAGCAGGCAGGCTTGCTGTCAGCCTGCAGCTTTGTGGCCTACTGCCTCACTATTCTCACCGCAGCCGCACTGGCAGACCGCTATGGTGCCCGACTGACCGCGCTGCTGGCGGCCCTGAGTGCCGCATCGGGGTTGCTGCTGCTTGCCTGCGCCTCCTCACCGCTACTGCTGGCGACAGGACTGTTTGTTGCCGGATTGAGTTCAGGGCTGGCCTCGCCTGCACTGGCCGCGGCTGTCAGTAACAGGATTGCGGCTGTAGATCAGCCGCGTATCAATACCCTGATTAACGCCGGCACCAGCGCCGGTATCATTCTGACCGTGGTGATCCTGAGCGTGCTGCCAGGCGGATGGCGGGCCGCCTGCATGCTGTTCGCCCTGCTGTCACTGGCCTGTATGCTGCCGGTAATCCGCGTGCTGTCGGTTCATGCTGTCGGCAGCGCTACTAAAGCGCGATGCTGGCACCAGCGTCTGTACCGTCGCGCTATGCGCCGGCTGATGGGCATAGCGCTGGTTTCAGGTCTGATCAGTGCGGCCTGGTGGAGCTTTGGGTCGGCGCTGCTGCGCCAGCATGTCGGCGTTGATGCAGAGACCGCCCGTTTACTCTGGCTGGTTGCCGGAGGTGCAGGCATTGTGGGTGCAGCAACCGGCCCGGTCGCTGCCCGTATCGGGCTGAACGCGGTTTACCGGCTGTCACTCTGCGGAATGGCATTGCCACTGCTGGTTCTGGCCTTCAGTCACGGTGAATCTACCGGTTTACTGGTTGCGGTGGCCTGCTGCGGCGCAGGATACGTGACGTTGTCGGGCGTGTTGCTGGTATGGGGAGCACAGGCCACGGCTGAAGAGCCCGCGACAGGCGTCGGTATCCTGTTTTTTATGCTGGCAGTCGGTCAGGTTGCGGGATCGCTGCTGTTTGGTCAGCTTTACGCCGCGCTGGGTGCCGGTACGGCATTAACGCTGTTTGCGCTCAGCGCCCTGCTCCTGCTGTTTATTACACCATCGCAGAATAGTGACGCATCAGATAAATAAGCCGTAAATTACAAACAGCGTCATAAATCGTGGCGGGAATTAACTGATAATGTTATTTACCAGACAACGTAAAACAGAACTGACCAGCTCATCAGAAATAATAATATCACTTTTATAATTAAACGGATAAAGGCAGCCCCGAAGTTTTTCAGATCGCGCGGATATTTTTAATCCGTGGATTCACCTTTTGCTGAAGTAAATCTTCAGCGGGACCCAGATAATAAGGCACCGCACACTGCTTACCATCTTTGGTAAAAATAATCTGGTTATCCTGCAGGAATAACGCCGTAAAATGGCCCAGCACGACCCCATTTAATTCGAAGCAGTGATTTCGTGCTGCACGCAGCCCCTGCTTACTATTCAGAAAATCAACAAATCGCATCACGCTGCGCCTCCCGTCAATTAATTCACCCTATCGGAACGGCACAGATAATAGCCTTAACCCCGTTGCGGATCATCCGGCTGACGCTGTTTTCAGAATAGGCTTAACCGCCATTCAGAAGCGGGGTTCACCGGCAGAGATGAGTATTCCCTTTTCGCCAGGCATAGTCCTGGGGGAAGCGCCCGTATTAAAATTGCTGACGCGCACGAGATTTATATTGCGCGCTATGAGCACCCGCTATACCGTTGTTTTTCAACAGGTGCAGACGATCAGGGCAAACCTCATGATGGAAATTTTTGATGCAGATGAACGCCACATCCCGGCGATTCAGCAGATTTACGCCTGGCATGTCCTTAACGGCACCGGCTCATTTGAGACCGTGCCCCCTGACGCTGCAGAGATGGGCGAGCGAATGCGTAAGATACAGCAGGCGGAGCTGCCGTGGTTCATCGCTGTCAGCGACGGCGACGTACGTGGATTTTGCTATCTGGCACCTTACCGCCCGCGCCACGCCTACCGCCATACGCTGGAAGACTCGATTTATATCGACCCCGGCTTTCAGAAGCGCGGTGCCGGTTCACGTCTGCTGGAGCATACCATCCAGTGGGCGGAGCAGAAAGGCTACCGCCAGTTGATCGCCAACGTCGGCGACAGCGAGAACCGGGGGTCGATTGCCGTGCACCAGGCAGCAGGATTTGAAATGACCGGCATTCTGCGCTCGGTGGGGTTTAAACAGGGCCGCTGGCTGGATACCGTTTTTATGCAACGTTCTCTGGGAACAGGCGATACCACGCCGCCAGTTGACTAAAATATTAGCGTCAGAATAAGAAAGTCATACTGGCCCTCGTTTTCCCAAGGAGAAGCTTCTGGTAAGGTGCCTTAACAAAAAATAAAAAATTCCGGAAACCTTTATGTTGTCGACAATCATCTATCGCAGCCACATCACTGAACATGTGCAGCTCGAGACCCTGAATGATTTGGCGCGGAAAGCGAATAAAATCAACAAATCGTCCAGTGTCACCGGAATTTTACTGTTCAATGGCACGCATTTTTTCCAGCTTCTGGAAGGCCCGGAGGCGGCGGTTAAGGCGGTCTATAGCCGGATTTGCCAGGATCCGCGCCACCACAATCTGGTCGAACTGCTGCGCGATTACGCTCCGGCGCGACGTTTTGGTCATGTTGGTATGGAGCTCTTCGATCTGCGGCTGCACGATCAGGAAACCGTGCTGGAGTCAGTGCTGGAAAAATGCACGACGAAATATCAGATGACCTATGCCGATCGTGCACTGCAGTTCCTGCGCACCTTTGTTGAAGCGCGCGAAAAAGAGAACTATTTTGAGATCCCTGCCGCCAGCGGCTGGACGTTTATTCGTAATGAGACAGAGCAGCGCGAAGGCGATGCGGCGCTGTTGGCTACGGATGAAGTCAGCTTTGCGTTTCAGCCTATTGTTGATCCCTTCGCCTGCGAGATCGTTTCACTGGAAGCACTGCTGCGCGGTCCGCAGGGAGAATCGCCGCTCGACTACTTTGCCCGACTGACACGCGAGCAGCTTTATCGGGTCGATCTGCAGTCGAAAAAGATCGCCTTTGCGCAGGCGAAGAAGCTGGGGATTGAGGGGATGACCCTGTCGATCAATCTGCTGCCGATGACGCTGGTAGAAGTGCCCGACGCCGTCCCCTTTTTGCTGGATGAGATTGCGGCCCATGGGCTGGTGCCCGAGCAGGTCATGGTTGAGTTCACCGAGAATGAAATCATCTCGCAGCCGGAAGCGTTTGAAGCCGCCATCAGGCAGCTGAAAGCGGCCGGTATCAGCCTGGCGCTGGATGATTTCGGTGCCGGTTTTGCCGGGCTGTCGCTACTGACCCGCATTCAGCCCGACAAAATTAAGATCGATCGCGCCATCATCTCAGACGTGCATAAAAGTGGGCCGAAACAGGCGATCATCCACGCCATTCTGAAATGCTGCGCCTCACTGGAGATCGGTGTGATCGCCGAAGGCATTGAACAACCGGAAGAGTGGATGTGGCTGGAAGCCGCGGGCGTGACCCAGTTCCAGGGGTTCCTGTTCTCGGAGCCTGAACTGAATGGCGTTGCGGCCGTGGCCTGGCCGGAGCTGATTTAACCTCCTGCGATTTGGATGATTTTACGTCTCCCTGCCTTGCTGGATCACCCGGCGGCTGCTAAATAATTAACAGCGCCGGAGGATCATCTTTCTGTCATCTTCCCGCGTCACAGTCAGTCATGACCCCATCAGTGATTAAATGTTTAGCAGTCAGATGTTCAGTGTTTAGGCCAGCGCTACGCGCCATGCGTGCGACGTGACTCCAGGGACAGCATTTGAGGAACTGAATGAAGCAAATCATCCGCGGTGATAAAGAACCCTCCCATATTCTGGCTGCGACCCGTGCGCTCGAAGCGCACTACGCCCGCTACGGAGAAGGTAATAAGTACCATCCCATCATCTATTCCATCGCATACCGCAGCCGGTTTTATCAGGTTGAGGTCATTACCCGACGTGAAACCATGGTAGCCACGGTGATTACCGGGGTTCGTAATCTGACGCATCTCTCCGGCGCCGCCTGACGGCCGCCTGCTCGCCTGCGGGGGCAAACTGGCCCCCGCAATCCCCCGCTTAACGCTGGTAGAGGGAATTGGCCGGATAAATTGCGCCTATCACGCTTTTCTCTCGTGCGCCCGTCACCGCAGGCAGATTGCCCGGCAGACCGGAGAGCGTACGGAACGCCAGCCAGGCAAACGCCAGCGCCTCCATGTCATCACCACTGATACCCGCCGCATCGGTGGTCGCCACTTCGGTTCCCGGAAGGTGTGCTGCCAGCCGCGCCATCAGCAGCGGATTGCGACTGCCACCGCCACACACCAGCAGACGATCGCAGCCATCATTGAGTAACACCTGCTGTGTAATGGTGATGGCGGTCAGCTCCACCAGCGTGGCCTGCACATCCTGCGGTGCCAGACCCGGGAAATAGCGCAGATGCTGCTCCAGCCAGCCCAGATTGAAGTGTTCGCGCCCGGTGCTCTTCGGCGGCGGCAACGCAAACCAGGGTTCGCGCAACAGCGCCTCCAGCAGAGCCGGGATCACCGAGCCGCTGCGCGCCCACTGCGCATCTTTGTCATAAGGCTGACCCTGATTGCGCCATATCCAGGCGTCCATCAGCATATTGCCGGGACCGGTATCGAAGCCGCGCACCGCCTGTCCCGGGATCAGCAGCGAGAGATTGGCGATGCCACCAATATTCAGCACCATGCGGCGTTCTGCGGCATCCATCAGCAGCGCCTGATGAAAAGCAGGCACCAGCGGCGCGCCCTGCCCGCCCAGCGCCATGTCACGGCGGCGAAAATCGCCCACCACGGTGACGCCGGTTGCCGCGACGATCTGGTTATTGTCACCAATCTGCAGCGTATTTGGCGCGTCACTCTGGGGCTCATGCCAGACGGTCTGACCATGACAGCCAATCGCCGTGATATCGCTGGCCTCCAGCGATTCGCGCTTCATTAATGTCACGACGGCTTCAGCGAAGAGCTGGCCGAGGCGGGTATCAAGCTGACCGAGCTGTGACAGGGTCAGGGACTGGCCCTGGCAAATCGCCAGAATGGCCTGACGCAGCGCAGGTGGCATCGAATGGCAGTAACTCGCCTGCTGCGCCACCATATTCTCATCAATGGCGGCCAGCACCACATCCACGCCATCCAGGCTGGTGCCTGACATTACCCCGATATAGCGTCCTGATTTCATAACCATTCCTTACTTCCGGCGGGAAGTGCGATTCATCTGCGGTTAGCCTGACAAATAATGATCGCTAATTCTATGATTAAATTCTTTTTATCCGATCGTGCTGACCAGTAACGTTACGGGAATATTTTTAAACGACGATTGAATTATTGTTGATCTTACATAGTCTATGCTTCGTCCAACCGTGTTTTATTCGGACAGGGATTAATTTGCCAGTTTTGTGTCTTATACTGTGTGCAGGATATAGCGATAAACGTGGCGCCTTCTCGACTAAAGGAGTTTCAAATGATTAAGCGTGTAATTGTGGTCGCTCTGGCCGGTGCGATGCTGGCAGGTTGTAGCAATACCAGTACGCTGTCGGGTGACACCTACAGTGCCAGTGAAGCCAAGCAGGTGCAGAGCGTGTCGTACGGTACGTTAGTCTCTGTGCGTCCGGTGAAAATCCAGGGCGGTGATGAAAGCAACGTCATCGGTGCAATCGGTGGTGCGGTGCTGGGTGGCTTCCTGGGTAATACCATTGGTGGCGGCACCGGACGTAGCCTGGCAACAGCCGGTGGTGCGGTTCTGGGTGGCGTAGCAGGCCAGGGTGTTCAGGGCGCAATCAATAAAACCGATGGCGTTGAGCTGGAAATCCGTAAGGATGATGGCAACACCATCATGGTGGTTCAGAAACAGGCCGCCTCGCGTTACTCCGTTGGCCAGCGTGTTGTCATGGCGTCCAACGGCAGCCAGGTGACGGTTTCACCTCGCTAAGGCTGCAAAACAAAAAACCGACGCCCGGGCGTCGGTTTTTTTATTTCTCTTTGTGCTGAAGTTCGAGAATGTTTTTCTCAAGCCGGGCGATCAGCGTCACCATCTGACTAATCTCTTCCCGACTGATGCCGGACAGAATGTCATCCCGCGTCTCATCAATCACACTCTCAACCTGTTCGATAATCGGCTCCGCCTGCTGCGTCAGCTTAATGCGCTTGGCGCGACGATCGTTGGCGCAGGTCGAACGGGTAATCAATCCTTTCTCTTCCAGTTGATCCAGCGTCCGCACCAGCGAAGGCTGTTCAATACCAATCGCCTTGGCTAACTGAATCTGCGACTGTTCGGGCGGCAGTTGATGAATATTGTGCAACGTCACCCAGTGAGTCTGAGTCAGCTCAAGCGGCTTGAGCCGCTGATCAATCAACGCGCGCCAGATGCGCACCAGGCGAGATAAATCCGTTCCGAGGGGCGTATCCATTTCATCTCCTTATAATTAGCTTGCTAGCTATCAAGCCAGATTTTACACTATTCTGCGAGTTTACAGGACAAATTACAAATCCCGGACCAGGCTACGATTACGCGGCAGCGCGTTCAGTCTGCCGTCTGGGTTAACGAAGGATGTTATCACGTGCTCACTCCTGCTTTTTCAGGTGCTAAACCGCTAACCGATCTGGTCGTGGGTGCCTCGCTTTTTTTCCCGCCGATATTCAAAGCGGTGCTGCTCGGCTTCTTTTTCTGGCTGCTGATTCACCCGCTGGTGCGCGGCTGGATCTACTCCGGCGACGTCTGGCATCCCACCCTGTTTGATCTCTCCCTGTTTGTGCTGTGCGTTACCGCCGCACTCTGGCTCATCGGTCACGGATAATCGATATGAAATTTAACGCGGTAAAATACTTTTCAACGCTGATTGTGTTTGCGCTGGCGCTGCTGGCCGGTGGCTGGCTGTGGAACTACTACATGCAGTCGCCCTGGACGCGTGACGGAAAAGTGCGGGCAGAACTGGTGGATATTACGCCTCAGGTGTCGGGCCGGATTACGCAACTGAAGGTCAGAGACAATCAGTTCGTGCATCAGGGCCAGCTGCTGTTAACACTGGACCCGGTGCCATGGCAGATTGCACTCGACAACGCTGCCGCCCAGCTCAGCAAAGCGCAGGCGGACCTGGCGAAAGCGCAGCATGAATATCACCGGCGCAGCAGTCTGCCGCGTAACATCATCTCCGCCGAGGATTTGGATGCGGCACGCTTAAGCGCGGAAGCCACCGCCGCCAGTGCCAAAGCCGCGCAGGCGGAGCTGGAGCGGGCGCGCTGGAATCTGCAGCAGACGACGCTGACCGCACCGACAGATGGCTGGATCACGAATCTGACGCTTCGTCCCGGCAACTATGCGACAGCGGGGTCGCCCCTGTTTGCGCTGGTCGACAGCCACTCTTATTACGTCTTAGGCTATTTTGAAGAGACCAAGCTGCGCCATATTCACGCTGGTGCGGCGGCTCAGGTGGTGCTTTACAGCAATGGCATGCGGCTGCAGGGCCAGGTGGACAGTATTGGCCGCGCTATCTATGACCAGAGCATTGAGACCGACAGCGGTCTGGTGCCCGATATCAAACCCAACGTGCCCTGGGTGCGGCTGGCGCAGCGGGTGCCGGTGCGCATTCGTCTCGATCCGCTCCCGGCTGATGCCAGTCTGGTTGCGGGCACCAGCTGCACCATCACCATCCAGCCATGAATGTTCAGTGGCTGGCCTGGGATCAACTGCCCTGGATTAAGGCGAACGGCGGTCAGTGGCGCTATGCGTTGCGGAATGCTATCGCGATGTGTCTGGCGCTGAGCATCGCCTATGGCCTGGATCTTGATGAGCCTTACTGGGCGATGACCTCCGCCGCCGTGATCAGCTTTCCTACCGTGGGCGGCGCGATCGGTAAAAGTCTGGGCCGCATCGTCGGCAGTCTGCTCGGGGCCACCGCCGCGCTGCTGATTGCCGGACATACTCTGAATGAGCCCTGGCTGTTTACCTTTGCGATTGCCGGCTGGCTGGCGCTCTGCACCGGCATTGCAAACCACTACCAGAACAATGTCGCCTATGCCTTTTCGCTGGCGGGTTACACCGCCGCTATTATTGCCTTCAGCAGCGTCAACATCACTGATATCACCTCGCTGTGGACGATCGCCCAGGCTCGCGTCTGTGAGGTGATCTCCGGTATTCTGTGCGCCGGTTTGATGATGATGGTGCTGCCGAGCACCTCCGATGGCGAAACGCTGATTACCTCCCTGAAACAGATGCATGCGCGATTGCTGGAACATGCGGTATTACTGCTGCAGCCCTCGGCCAGCGATACCATTCGCACCGCACATGAAAACGTCATCAGCCAGATCCTCACCATGAACCTGCTGCGCATTCAGGCGTTCTGGAGCCACTACCGTTTTCGCCGACAGAACAACGTCCTGAACTATGTGCTGCACCAGCAGTTGCGACTTACCAGCGTGCTCTCCAGCCTGCGCCGTATGCTGCTCAACTGGCCTGACGCGCCAGAGGCGCTGTTTGAGGCGCTGCAGCAACTGCTGGCGGAGCTGGCAAAACCGGCGTGTGATAAATATCGTCTGGCGCAAATCCTGCGCAGCGTGACACCCGCAGCGGATGGCGACTACCGGCAGCGCGCCTTTTGTCAGCGGCTGCGCTACTTCTGCTGGATGTACCTCAACGTGCTGCGCTGGATCCGTCTGCTGGATCGCGCCGATGCCGATACCCGCTTTCAGCCACCGCCGGTTCCGGCGCTGGCGCGTGACAGTGACAGTGCCGAAGCGGGCTGGAGCGCCCTGCGCACCTTCTGCGTGATCGTACTGGGCTGCGCCTTCTGGATTAATACGCAATGGTCTTCCGGGGCCTCGGCGCTCACCCTGACCGCCATTGCCTGCGTGCTTTATGCCTCTGCCCCTTCACCCGGGGGCAGCGTCACGCTGCTGCTGAAAACGCTGCTGTGGCTGTTTGCATTTAGTTTTGTGATGAAGTTTGGCCTGATGGTGCAGATCGGTCAGCTATGGCCGTTTTTACTGTTTCTGTTTCCGCTGCTGGTGACGCTGCAACTCTTCAAGCTGCAGCAGAAACAGCGCGCCGGGATGTGGGGGCAGTTCATCGTCTTTATGGGCTCGTTTATCGCGGTGACTAACCCGCCCACGTGGGATTATCAGGACTTTTTTAACGATAACATCGCCAAAGTCTGCGGAGTGCTGCTCGCCTGGCTGGCGTTTCAGATCCTGCGGCCCAGCTCCGATGCGCGGCGCAGCCGGCGGCATATCCGGGCACTGCGGCTGGCGTTTCTCGATCAGCTGCGGCAACGACCCCGGCTCAGCGAGAGCCGCTTTGAATCGCAGATTTATCATCGCATCAGCCAGCTCAGCCATAGCCGGGATGAGCAGGCGCGCGTCTGGCTTCTGCGCTGGGGCGTGGTGCTGCTCAACTGTTCGCATATCGTCTGGCAGCTGCGTGAATGGCGCGCCGGTTCAGCAACGCTGATGGCATTTCGCGATAACAGCCTGCAAAATTTACAGCAGATTATCAGCAGCCGCGGCGTACGGCACAGTTCGCTGGAACAGATGCTGACGGAACTGGAAGCGACCATTACCGCGTTACTGGCGCTGGAAAACAATGAGGCCAGCGAACTGGCGGGGATTATCTGGCGATTACGCTGTTCGCTGGCACAGCTGAAGCAGGCTGTGCCGGAGTGATTACTGGCAATACTGCTGCTGTTGACGGTTAAAATCATCCTGCAGCTGTTGCAGCGTTTTATGGCCCTCGAAGCGGGTTTTATCCATCTCGGTCATCGGTTCAATCACCAGCGCTTTCTCATCAGGTGAGAAGATAAAGCGACGCGTCAGTTCGGTGCCGGTAAAACTCTGACCGTGAATGCCACCGCACACCATGGTCATGGTGCGGCGATAAATTGTGGTGTCAGTGAAATTGGTTTCAGTGGCGCTGCGAAAAACCTGATCGCACCCCTGCGCTTCCAGCTTGCGCACCATGTTCCGACTGAGCCATTCACGACCTTTGGCGATCTTTTCACAGGTGACACGCATCTTGCTGGTATCAATGGTGCGCTGAAGCTCCCGTCCGGTTTCAGTGACCAGCTGCGTATCATTGGGTTTATCGCATCCCACCAGCAGCAGACACAGCAGTAATGCACCCTTGAATTTCATTTTCCCGCTCCTTTCCTCATCACGCTTTCTTACCTGAATCAATATCATAGGGGGGAAATGACGGGGATGGTATAACAATTCATAAACAGGCGGGATAAAAAGGGCGGCTATTGCCTGCCGCCCGGAAATTCAGATAACGCCGCAGGCATAACGCGCCCCGCCGCCGCCCAGCGGTGCAGGATGATCGGCATGATTATCTCCGCCAGCATGCACCATCAGCGCTTTGCCTTTGATCTCTTTTAACGACTTCAGCCGTGGCGCCAGCACCGGATAGGTGGCACTGCCTTTCTCATCAACATAGATCGCGGGCAGGTCGCCCAGGTGACCTTCAGCATACGGCCCCAGATGTTTGCCGCTGTTAGCCGGATCCAGGTGACCGCCAGCCGCACCGGCGGCGACCACTTTCCCCTCAGATTCACCCGGTTCACAGCTGCCTTTAGCATGGACATGAAAACCGTGAATGCCCGGCTTCAGTCCCTGCAGGTCCGGCGTAAACTGCAGACCATACTGGGTCTCGTCAATCTTAACGGTGCCCAGCGATTTGCCAATCCCTTCAGCGGTAACCTGATGGATCGTAACCTGCTCGCTGGCAGCCTGTGCTGAGCCGCAGGCGATCAGCGCAAAAAGCGCAACTGCTTTCATTTTCATGTTGACTCCATTTGTATCCCAGGGTTTGAGATAAGTCTGGTCGCTGTTGCACTATTTTGCCGAAGATTGACGCAGTTTTACGCTTCAGGGCACATCAAATCCCAGCGCCGCTTTGCGAATACGGAACCACTGCTGCCGCGACAGGGATAAATCCAGTGCCCCGGCGGCTTCGCTGACGCGCGCCGTTTTGCCTGAGCCGATGATCGGCAGAGGCCGCGACGGCAGCATCAGTATCCAGGCATAGACCACCTGCTCCAGACTGGTGGCACCGGTTTCCTGCCGCACCACCTCCAGTTCATTACGCAGGGGCTGGAAGTGAGGATCGTTGAACAGACGTCCGCCACCGAGACAGGACCAGGCCATCGGACGAATGCGCAGTTGCTGGCACTGATCCAGCGATCCATCCAGTAATACGCTTTGCTGCACGGGTGAAATCTCCAGCTGATTTGTGACCAGCGAGAACGGCAGACGGGATTGCAGCAGTGAAAACTGGGATGGTGTGAAATTCGAGACGCCAAAATTCAGCACCTTGCCGCTTTGATGAAGTGCCATAAAGGCTTCAGCCACTTCGTCAGCCGCCATCAGCGGATCGGGACGATGGATCAGCAGCAGGTCGAGACGATCGGTGTGGAAATGGCGCAGCGAGTTTTCAGCACTCTGCAGGATATGATTTTTGTCGGTAATGTAGTGGCCAATCTGATGTTCAGGTCGGGCGCGGGTGGCAATGCCGCACTTGGTCACAATCTGAAGCTGATCGCGCAGTCCGGGAGCCAGCTTCAGCGCCTCGCCAAAGGCCGCCTCACACTGGTAGTCGCCGTAAATGTCCGCATGATCAACGGTAGTAATGCCGAGCCTCAGATGGTGCTCAATAAACGCAACCCGCTCCTGCGGCGACATGCCCCACTCCATCAGACGCCAGTACCCCATAACCAGCGGTGAAAAATCGGGGCCCTGTAAAGCGATGGCCTGCGGTTCTAACATGACGTTCTCCCTGTTGCGCGTTGGCTGTAATTAGTGTGTCAGAGAGTATAACGGAAAGCGGAAAGTCGTCAGAATAACTCCGGCTGTTGTGGCTCGGGTGGCTCTTCGCCTTTCTGCTGCCGCTGCAGGCGCAGACGACGCTGCTGACAGAGACGAATGACTTCCCGCTTTTGCGCATCGCTGAAGCGCAGCCAGTTGAACCGCTCATCGCGGCTGCGTAAACATCCCAGGCAGTAGCCACGTGCATCGGTCTGGCAGATGCCGCGACAGGGGCTGGGAACCGGGAAAAACTCAAGCTGCTCGGCCACCATGACTCCGGATTAACAGAATAAACAGTCCAGTAAAAAGCGTAGCCTGGATGCACAGGAATTAAGCTTTGCCCCGTCAGAATTATCCTTTTCTCTCACGGGTGAGTTAACACTCTGTGCCAAATGCACGGTGCAGCGTTGCATTAGACCAACCGGTCTACTACTCTCTCTGCCATGAATAAGACGCTACAACGCAATGAAACCCGCGAACACCTGCTCCAGACAGGTGAACAGCTCTGTCTGCAACGCGGCTTTACCGGAATGGGCCTCAGCGAACTGCTGACGCAGGCGGCGGTGCCGAAAGGCTCCTTCTACTACTATTTCCGCTCTAAAGAGGTGTTTGGCGTGGCGTTACTGGAACGCTACTTTGCGCGTTATCTGCAGGATGTTGAGTTACAGCTCAACCAGACAGACGGCACACCGCGTGAACGTCTGCTAAATCATTTTCGTGCTGCGGTTGAGCTGTTTGTGCAGCAGGGACACATTGTCGGTTGTCTGGGCGTGAAAGTTTCTGCTGAGGTCTGCGATCTTTCAGAGCCGATGCGAGACGCACTGCAGCAGGGTGCAGGAAAGATCACCGCGCTCTATGCCCGGACGCTGATTGCCGCAGAGCAGCAGGAGTCGCTGAGCCTGCCGCAGCCCCCCGCTCAGATGGCAGAGTTGCTGTCGCTGCTGTGGCTGGGCGCCAGTCTGCAGAGCAAAATTTCCCGCGAGGCGCAGCCACTGCGTCTGGCACTGAGTACCATCGAACAGTGGCTTAAAAGCCACTGATTTTTAAAAAACGTGTTTGTAGACGACTGGTCTACTAATCAGGAGCTATTATGGCGAGTACCCAGCTGTTTCGTCCGCTGAAAGTCGGCGCAATTACCGTCCCAAACCGCGTATTTATGGCACCGCTGACCCGTCTGCGCAGCATTGAGCCAGGCGACATCCCTACCCCGATGATGGCGGAGTATTACCGTCAGCGCGCCAGCGCCGGTCTGATTATCACCGAAGCAACCCAGATCTCTTTCCAGGCAAAAGGCTATGCCGGTGCGCCAGGCCTGCATACTCAACCGCAGATTGCCGCATGGAAAGTGATTAACGAAGGTGTCCATCAGGCAGGCGGTCATACCGCCGTACAGTTATGGCACACCGGTCGTATCTCGCATAACAGCGTGCAGCCGGAAGGCAAAGCACCGGTAGCGCCATCCGCCATTGCAGCGGGTACGCGTACGTCACTGCGTGCTGAAGATGGCAGCGTCTATCGCGAAGACACCTCTGTACCGCGCGAACTGACGGTGCCAGAGATCCAGCAGATCGTGGCCGATTTTGGTCAGGCTGCGGCGAACGCACGTGAAGCAGACTTCGACCTGCTTGAGCTGCACTCCGCGCACGGCTACCTGATTCACCAGTTCCTGGCACCGGGTTCAAACCAGCGTACCGACGAATATGGTGGCAGCATCGAAAAACGCGGTCGCTTTGCGCTGGAAGTGGTCGATGCGGTGATCGCCAACTGGTCAGCCGATCGCATTGGTATCCGCGTCTCGCCTATCGGCAGCTTCCAGAATCTGGACAACGGTCCGGATGAAGAAGAAGCGGCGCTGTGGTACATCGGTGAGCTGGCAAAACGCAACATCGCCTATCTGCACCTCTCTGAACCAGACTGGGCCGGCGGCAAGCCTTACACCGACGCCTTCCGTCAGAAAGTGCGCGATCTCTTCCCGGGCGCCATCATTGGTGCCGGTGCTTACACCGTTGAGAAAGCGGATGATCTGATTGGTCGCGGTCTGATCGATGCGGTTGCATTTGGTCGTGATTACATTGCTAACCCGGATCTGGTTGAGCGTCTGCAGCAGGATGCCCCACTCAACCCACAGCGCCCGGAAAGCTTCTACGGCGGCGGCGCGGAAGGTTATATCGACTACCCGACACTGTAATCTGTTTGGGCTGCCGTCCGGGACGATGACGGCAGCCATTATTCAATGGCGATTTTCATCGCTATACTTAGCGCCTGGGTCATCCGGCGATGGCGTTTTATTTAAAAGAGGATGTTATGCGTTTACTTCATACCATGCTGCGCGTTGGCGATCTGCAACGTTCAATCGATTTCTACACCCGTGTGCTGGGCATGCGCGTGCTACGTCAGAGCGAAAACACCGAATATAAATATACCCTGGCGTTCGTAGGCTACACCGACGAAAGCGAAGGTGCGGTGATCGAGCTGACCTACAACTGGGGCGTTGATAAATATGACCTCGGCGATGCTTATGGTCACATCGCGCTGGGCGTCGATGACGCAGCAGCAGCCTGCGAACGTATCCGCAAAGATGGCGGCAACGTGACCCGTGAAGCGGGCCCGGTTAAAGGCGGCTCCACCATTATTGCCTTTGTTGAAGATCCCGATGGCTACAAAATCGAGCTGATCGAGAACAAAGATGCCGGTAACGGCCTGGGCAACTAAACCTGCCCCTCAGCCCGCCTGACCCGGTGGGCTGAATCCCTTTCTCTGCGCTTCATCTGCTGCACCCGTCCCCGTTTTTTGCCATAATACGCGCTGCCCTTTTTCTGCAACGAGATCCTGATGTCTGAATCGAATTCCCCTAATGCACTCAATCAACGTTTCCGTGGCTTCTATCCGGTGGTGATCGACGTTGAAACCGCTGGTTTCAACGCGCAAACCGATGCGTTACTGGAGATTGCCGCTATCACGCTGAAAATGGATGAAGAGGGATGGATTCAGATTGACCAGACGCTGCATTTCAACGTCGAACCCTTTGTCGGCTCGCTGCTGCATCCGGAAGCGCTGGCCTTTACCGGTATCGATCCGAGTAATCCGCTGCGCGGCGCGGTGAGTGAATATGAGGCGCTGCACGCCATTTTCAAAATGGTGCGCAAGGGCATTAAAGATAGCGGCTGCAATCGCGCCATTATGGTGGCGCACAATGCCACGTTTGATCTGAACTTTATGTCAGCGGCAGCAGAACGTGCCAGCCTGAAGCGCAATCCGTTTCACCCGTTTGCCACCTTTGATACCGCAGCGCTGAGCGGACTGGTGCTGGGTCAGACGGTGCTGGCGAAAGCCTGTATTGCGGCGGGAATGGAGTTTGACAGTACGCAGGCGCATTCAGCGCTCTATGACACTCAGCAGACGGCGACACTGTTCTGCGAGCTGGTGAACCGCTGGAAACGGTTAGGTGGCTGGCCTCTGCCCTTCGCCGGGGGCGACGCAGACGCCACGACATCCGCATAAGGGATGCCACAATGAAAGAGGCCGACATAATGTCGGCCTTTTTTTATTCTGCTTCTTTAAATTTTTCTGCGGTCTCTTTGATCAGCGACTGCAGTTCACCACGCTGTAACATCTCGACGATGATGTCGCATCCACCAACCAGTTCACCATCCACCCATAGCTGCGGGAAGGTCGGCCAGTTAGCGTATTTCGGCAGCTCAGCACGAATGTCCGGGTTCTGCAGAATATCCACGTAAGCAAAACGCTCACCGCAGGCTGACAGCGCCTGCACCGCCTGTGCAGAGAAACCGCAGCTTGGCAGTTTCGGGGAACCTTTCATGTACAGCAGGATCGGGTTTTCTGCGATCTGGCGCTGAATTTTTTCTACAGTACTCATAATTGCCTTCCTTAATTCGTTACTTCGTGTTTGTTTATTGTAGCGACTTCACAGCGTGACTGAAAATGAGATTTTGCTCCCTGCCCGATTAAATGACCATCATTGTTAAGTCCCGTGCGCAGGACATTTAACTTCAGGTATTAACAGCTGGTAACAGTTTAATAATTCGTAATAATTCCGTTGGTATAACATGCTGAAAATGTTCATTTTCAGTGCAATCACGTGGGCTGCAAAGATTAACATTAAAAGGCATTACAGTTTTTAAGCGAACTGGACTAGAATGGCCTGGGCACTGATCCTGGATCAGATTAATCTCAACTTTGTCGCGGTGCGTAGTGGCCCTGACAACTTAACTAATTAATGGACTATGCGTTTAATCATTACGCTTTTTATGCTGGCCTTTGCGCAACTGTTTTTCAACATCGCCGCTGCGTCGCCTCACGCGCCGGTGAACGTCAATACGCATAAAGCAGAGAAAAAGAGTGCGCGCGACGATGAACGCCGCAAGCGTCGCCCGGTAAAAACGGTGACGAAAAAAACTCGTCTCAGCCCTGACCAAAAACTTAAAACGAAAAAACAGAAAAAAGTCGAACTCACTGCTAATCAGACGCCTGCTAAGAAGACCTCGCTCAAAACCGCCCGTATCAGCAAAAGCAAAGAAAAAAATAAAGAGAAGAAACGCTATGGGCATCAGCGCCAGCTGAAAACCGCTGAGGTCACCACCCGCGAGCCAGGCACGATTAAAATGAGCAAATCCCACCGCCAGCGCTATCAGAAGGCGCGTGAGACTGCAATGACCAAGCTGATGGGGCAGTTGGGTAAACCCTATCAGTGGGGCGGCACCTCTCCACATACCGGTTTCGATTGCAGCGGTCTGGTCTGGTATGCCTATAAAGACCTGGTGAAATTTAAGATCCCGCGTACCGCTAACGAGATGTATCACCTGCGTGACGCCGCGCCGATCAAGCGTGAGTCGCTGGAGAAAGGCGATCTGGTCTTCTTCCGTATTAATGGCCGCGGCACAGCGGACCACGTCGGCGTTTATTTGGGCGATGGCAAGTTTATTCAGTCGCCACGTACCGGCAAAGATATTCAGATCAGTGCATTAGGGGAAGATTACTGGCAGCGCCACTATATTGGTGCCCGTCGGGTGATGACGCCGAAAACGATACGCTGAGCAGCAGAACAGTCAGAAAAAAGCCGGGATAATCCCGGCTTTTTTTATTAGTGCAGAATGGCAGTAAAACTAAAGGCCACAATCATCAGCAGACAGCCGACAGTGGTCATCAAAGCCAGTTTCAAATCGGTACTCATTGCTTGCTCCTTAGTCACACACTTTGCAGGGATATGGCATTTTCCCACAGGGTCCGGTAAAAATCTCGTTTTATCCGTTCAGCCTTGTTAGAATCCCGCCTTTGTTGCGCAACGCGCGCAACCCTGATTCCGTTTGCGCATCTTTTCTGGCGTTTTTTCTCCGCCAGCGGCCTGTTTACCGGCCAGAAAAGCCGCATTTTTGCGGAAAAAACCCTGAGCAGACGCAAACGTTTAACATTACGCTTATCATAGAGTTAGGTAAGCACTGGAGTCCGATTTTCATGGCAACAATTAAAGATGTGGCGAAACGCGCTGGCGTCTCAACGACCACCGTTTCGCACGTCATCAATAAAACCCGCTTTGTCGCTGAAGAAACACGCGAGGCGGTCTGGCAGGCAATTAAGGAACTGCACTACTCGCCAAGTGCTGTGGCGCGCAGCCTGAAAGTAAACCACACCAAAACGCTGGGCCTGCTTGCCACCTCCAGCGAAGCGCCCTATTTCGCTGAAATTATTGAAGCGGTTGAAAACCACTGTTTTGACAAAGGCTATACGCTGATTTTGGGTAATGCGCATAACGATCTCCAAAAACAGCGCGCCTATCTCAGCATGATGGCGCAGAAGCGCGTCGATGGTCTGCTGGTGATGTGCTCTGAGTATCCGGACGATCTGCTGCAGATGCTGGAAGAGAACCGCAATATCCCGATGGTGGTGATGGACTGGGGCGAATCGCGCGCCGACTTTACTGATACAGTTCTCGATAACGCCTTCCAGGGCGGCTATCTGGCGGGACGTTATCTGATTGAACGCGGACACCGTGATATTGGTGCTATCCCCGGTCAGATGGAGCGCAATACCGGCGGCGGACGCCATGCCGGTTTTCTGAAGGCGCTGGAAGAAGCGGGTATTCAGCCGCGTGCCGAGTGGATTGTACAGGGTGACTTTGAGCCGGAGTCAGGCTATCAGGCGATGCAGCAGATCCTGTCACAGAAACAACGCCCTACGGCGGTGTTCTGCGGCGGTGACATCATGGCGATGGGGGCCATTTGCGCCGCCGACGAGATGGGTTTGCGCGTACCGCAGGATATTTCGATCATCGGCTATGACAATGTGCGCAACGCCCGCTATTTCGCCCCTGCCCTGACCACGGTGCATCAGCCAAAAGCCCAGCTGGGTGAGAAAGCGCTGGATATGCTGCTTGACCGCATCACCAGTAAGCGCGAAGTGTCACAAACGATTGAAGTCCATCCGACGCTGATTGAGCGCCGTTCAGTGGCAGATGGTCCGTTCCGCGACTATCGCCGCTAATCCTCGCTTAACCACTCCTGATTAAGCGTTTGCGCATCACCCAGATAGCTGAGCAACCAGCCTGTCGCCGGTGATGCGCGATCTTCTGCCCAGCTGACGCAACAGGGGCTATCCGGAAATGCCACCGGCAGCGTCAGTTCGACCAGCTCGCCGCTGTCGAGCAGTGGTCTGGCCAGATGACCCGGCACCATCGCCACACACAAGCCTGCCTGCACGCACTCCAGTCCGGTTTGCCACTCCGGCACCACCAGCCTGCGCTGGTTATCCAGCGTCCATGTCATACGACGCGGCAGTGCGCGTGATGTATCTTCCAGCACCAGTGACGGCCAGCTACGCAGCGTGTCATCATCGATCTGGTTCGCCTGAGTCAGAGGATGATCGGGCGCGACCACGCAGCGCCAGTTGAGCGTACCCATATCTCGAAATGCAAACCGTCCGCCTACCGGAATCGCCTGGGTGGCCCCAATCGCAACTTCCACCCGACCGTCGGCCAGTGCATCCCAGACGCCGTTAAAGACTTCATAGCTGATGATCAGTTCCATATCGGGGAAGTGGCGATAGAAGTCTTTGACCAGCTGCCGGGTGCGTTGAGGTTTGGCGATGCGGTCAACGGCAATGCTGAGCTGCCCGCGCCAGCCGTTGGCCAGCTGCTGACACTGACGCCGGGTGGCAAGCATTTTTTTGATGACGCTGCGCCCTTCCCGAACAAAATGTTCGCCTGCTGGCGTCAGCACCACTTCGCGATGCTGGCGTTCGAACAGCGGCACTGCCAGCCAGTTCTCCAGCTGACGCACCGTGTAGCTGATGGCAGAGGGCACCCGATGCAGCTCCTGAGCAGCGGCGCTGAAGCTGCCCCCGCGGGCGACCGCGTCAACGACCTCTAATGCATATTCTGACCACATAATCTGCCTTCAAAAATTTTAACAGCAATCGGCAAATATTACCGTTTCACAGCGGCAAACGCACCTTTTACACTCTGCCGCGTTCATCCTGCAAAAATGAGAATGAGATGTTGTCGAATAAAGGATTTATGCCCTACCTTGCCCTGCTGAGCATGCTCGGCTTTTTAGCCACAGATATGTACCTGCCCGCCTTTGGTGCGATGCAGCAAACGTTTAATACCTCGCCGGGCCTGATCAGCGCCAGTATGAGTCTCTTTCTGGCGGGTTTCGCCTGTGGGCAGCTCTTCTGGGGACCGCTTTCCGATCGCATTGGACGTAAACCGGTGCTGCTGGCCGGACTGGCCATGTTTGGCATCGGCTGTGCGGGCATGCTGTGGGTGAATGATATCACTCTGATGCTGGCGCTGCGCTTTGTGCAGGCGATTGGCGTCTGTGCTGCGGCCGTGAGCTGGCAGGCACTGGTAGTGGATCGCTATCCTGCCGCGCGCGCTAACAAAGTCTTTGCCACGATTATGCCGCTGGTTGCGCTCTCCCCGGCGCTGGCCCCGTTGCTGGGTGCCTGGCTCATCGGCCATTTCCACTGGCGTTCGATTTTCCTGGTGCTGACGCTGATTGCGGTGGCGTTGATTCTGACCACGCTGCGCCTGCCCACCGTACGCCAGGAAGCACGCGAGAAAGGAGCCCAGCCTGGCTTTTTCACTCTGCTGAAATCACGGGTTTACAGCGGCAACGTGCTGGTCTACTCCGCCTGTTCAGCCAGTTTTTTTGCCTGGCTGACCGGCTCGCCGTTTATTCTGGCGGATCTGGGCCTTTCACCCGCCGATATCGGCCTGAGTTATGTGCCCCAGACGCTCGCCTTTTTGATTGGTGGATTCGGCTGTCGTGCCCTTCTTAACCGCTTTAATGGCGCTCAGCTGTTACCGTGGCTGCTGGGCATTTACAGCCTGAGCATTCTGGCGCTGTTTGCCGTCGCGCTGTCAGGCGGCAGCACGCTGGTGAGCCTGATGGTGCCGTTCTGCGGTATGGCGCTGGCTAACGGTGCGATCTATCCAATCGTGGTTTCCAGTGCGCTGACGCCCTTCCCGCACGCCACCGGTAAAGCGGCCGCATTGCAGAACACTTTACAGCTAGGACTCTGCTTCGCTGCAAGCCTGGCAGTCTCTGCCGGATTAACGCATGCACTGTTTACCACTACGCTGATGATGACGGTGACGATTCTGCTGGCGCTGGTGGGTTACGTCATACAGCGTACCGCAAGCGCACAAACTGTTGTTGCCTCCGCGCAACCTGCCTGCCAGGATAATCACTGACACACTGACTTTTTCGTTAGCCTCCTAACAATAAGTCATTGAATATTGACCCGCGTGAGCATATACTCATCCGGGTCAACAAATCTGTAATAAATCAACAATATAATAACGTAATAATCTGATTGGCACCCTGTTGCCGGGACGGTATTCGCGCGCGTTATTCTTACCCAGACCGACCTGCTGCAGGCTAGTCCAGTCCTCTGTATCACACAGTCAACCGGTGTGCGGAGTCATCCGTACCGTTTCTCAATGCCTGACGAAATTGACTACTCTTTGTTCAGGTTCAGATTGGACAGGTGGTGGAAAAGCTATGAGTTCATCTTATGCAGAAGCAGTGAGCCCTGAAGAAAACCATTGGTATCGCATCGTCCACGAGATGCTGGAAAAAGCGGATATTGAAATTAATGGTTCACGTCCCTGGGATATTCATATTAATCATCCCGGCTTTTTTAAGCGTGTTCTGCAGGAGGGATCGCTTGGGCTCGGTGAGAGCTATATGGATGGATGGTGGGAGTGCGATCGGCTGGATATTTTCTTCCATCAGGTGCTGAAACATAAACTCGATCAGCAACTCCCGCATCACTTTAAAGATACGCTGCGCATTGCCGCTGCCCGCTTAACCAATCTGCAGTCGAAAAAGCGGGCCTGGATTGTCGGTAAAGAGCATTACGACCTGGGTAACGATCTCTTTTCACTGATGCTCGACCCCTATATGCAATATTCCTGTGGCTACTGGAAAGAAGCTACGACCCTGGCGACGGCGCAGGAAGCCAAGCTGGATATGATTTGCCGTAAATTAGCGCTGGAACCTGGAATGTCGCTGCTGGATATCGGCTGTGGCTGGGGCGGACTCGCGGAATTTGCCGCACGTCATTATGGCGTCAACGTGCATGGCGTGACGATTTCCGCCGAACAACAGAAACTGGCGCAGCAGCGCTGTAGTGGATTAGACGTCACGATTCTGTTGCAGGATTATCGCGATCTGAATGAGCAGTTTGATCGCATCGTTTCAGTAGGCATGTTCGAGCATGTCGGGCCGAAGAATTACGCCACCTATTTTGATGTGGTTGATCGTAATTTAAAGCCTGACGGAATTTTTCTGCTTCACACCATTGGCGCGATTAAAACCGATATGAGTGTCGATCCCTGGATCGACAAATATATCTTCCCCAACGGCTGCCTGCCTTCAGTGCGTCACGTGGCGGATGCCAGCGAGCCGCATTTTATTCTGGAAGACTGGCATAACTTTGGGGCCGATTACGACAAAACGCTGATGGCCTGGCATGAGCGCTTTTTGCAGGCCTGGCCGGAGCTGGCTGATAACTATGGCGAACGCTTTAAGCGGATGTTCTCCTATTATCTTAATGCCTGTGCCGGCGCCTTCCGCGCGCGGGATATTCAGCTGTGGCAGATTGTGTTCAGTCGCGGTGTTGAGGGCGGATTACGGGTGGCGCGGTAGGGAGTGTCAGTTTGTTAAGAGGGTGATCCCGTGCTGAAGGTTTTAAAAAACTGGCCTGTTTTGAGAGTGGAACTGCATAGGGAACACAGTCAGATCGGAAAGTCGCAAAACCCGTCATCCCTGACATGCTCGGCCCGCGCGATTACGCACCTCATCCCTGAGGTGCGCCCGTTGCCGGGCCAACGCGTTGCGTTGTTCAAAAACGCTCCCGGCGTTTTTGTCCCAGTTGCGGAACGCTTTCCTCTTCTGACTGTGTTCCCTGCGCTTCGGGCTATTATACTGCTGCCAGAATCACACGATTTGGCTTTCCAGCAGTCTTTGCGGGTTATTAACTCTCGGCGGCAGGCTGGCCGGTCAGCATACTCATTGCCGCCGCGGCATCGCGCTGGGCTAACACCCGCTCAACGGTCTCTACGATTGCCTGTGTGTGCGGATCGATCTCAATGTTGACCCGGTCGCCAAAGGTCTTCGCGCCCAGAGTCGTACGCTCCAGCGTTTCCGGAATCAGATAGACGCAGAATTTGGTCTTCGTCACATCACCTACCGTCAGGCTTATGCCGTCGATGCCGACGAAACCTTTATGCAGAATATATTTCATCTGCATCGGATCCTGGATTTTAAACCAGACTTCGCGATTGTGTTCTGACTGGATAATCTTGCAGATTTCAGCGGTGGTCATAATATGACCTGACATCAGATGACCGCCTATTTCGTCGCTGAATTTCGCTGCACGCTCAATATTCACCACATCGCCCTGGCGTAAATCACCAAGGTTAGTCACGCGCAATGTCTCTTTAATTAAATCGAAACTGACGCGGTCACCTTCGATTGCCGTTACGGTCAGGCAGCACCCGTTATGGGCTACGGATGCGCCCAGCGCCAGTCCCGGCAGGAGCTCTTCCGGCAGTCGGACAGTGTGGGTACGAAACAGTTCTTTTTCTTCAATGGACACGATTTCTGCGGTGCCCTGCACAATACCGGTAAACATAGTCTTTGCCTCTGCGAAGTTTACGCTAGTTTATCACAGCTCCGGTAGGCTGATAGATTTCAGCCCACCTCACCCCATTAATGGGGTTCAAAACGCATTGTGTGACAAAGATTGGCGAATTCTGTTACCCCGGTTACACTGGTTCGCGCTATTCCCCGGGCTTTTCTGCCCTTTTAATTCATTTAATAAGTCAGGTGTTAACGTGCAGAAGTATTTAACAGAAGCGCGTCAATTGCTGGCCCTTGCGATTCCGGTCATCCTTGCTCAGGTGGCCCAAACCGCAATGGGATTTGTGGATACCATTATGGCCGGCGCAGTGAGCGCCACGGATATGGCCGCCGTTGCTGTCGGCACCTCTGTCTGGCTTCCGGCCATCCTGTTTGGTCATGGTCTTCTGCTTGCATTGACGCCCACCGTTGCGCAACTTAACGGTTCAGGCCGCCGCGAACGCATCGGCGAACAGATCCGCCAGGGCTACTGGCTCGCCTTTTTTGTCTCACTGCTGATTATGGTGCTGCTGTGGCACGCCGGTTATCTTATCCGGGCGATGCATGACATCGATCCCGCGCTGGCGCTTAAAGCCGAGGGCTATCTGCACGCCCTGCTGTTCGGCGCGCCAGGCTATCTCTTCTTTCAGGTGCTGCGAAATCAGTGCGAGGGGCTGTCGAAAACCAAACCCGGCATGGTGCTGGGCTTTCTGGGCCTGATGTTTAACATCCCGCTGAACTATGTCTTTATCTACGGCCACTTCGGCATGCCCGCGTTGGGTGGCGTCGGCTGCGGCGTGGCAACGGCATCGGTCTACTGGGTGATGTTTATCTGCATGCGCTTCTGGGTACGCCGGATGGGCAGCATGCGCGATATCCGGATGGAGAGTCGCTGGTCGCCGCCTTCGCGTCCGATTCTGAGCCGCTTAATGACGCTGGGATTGCCGGTAGCACTGGCGTTGTTCTTTGAAGTCACGCTGTTTGCCGTTGTGGCTCTGCTGGTGTCGCCACTGGGCATCGTTGACGTGGCTGGCCACCAGATTGCGCTGAACTTCAGTTCCCTGATGTTTGTGATGCCGCTGTCGCTGGGTGTGGCGACCACCATCCGCGTCGGTTATCGTCTGGGCCAGGGCTCTACCGAGCAGGCAAGAGTCGCCGCCTGGACCGCCCAGGGTGTGGGCATCAGCATGGCAGCGCTGACCGCCATTTTTACCGTCACGTTTCGTCATCAGATTGCCCTGCTCTATAACGACAACCCCGAAGTGGTCACACTGGCGGCACAGCTGATGCTGCTGGCAGCGATTTATCAGTTCTCGGACTCGATACAGGTGATTGGCAGCGGGATCCTGCGGGGATATAAAGATACGCGCTCGATTTTCTTTATTACCTTTATCGCTTACTGGCTGCTGGGACTGCCCGCTGGCTATCTGCTGGCGCTGACCGACTGGCTGGTGCCCCGGATGGGACCAGCGGGCTTCTGGTGCGGCTTTATTATCGGTCTGACCTCGGCGGCGGTCATGATGATCTGGCGCATCAGGCGTTTACAGCGGTCACCTGCGGAAATCATCCTGGCTCGCGCGGCGCGATAACCGTAAAAGCGGGTTATTTATAGCCCGCAATGACGAAAAAAACGACGGTTAGCACAGTTGCTGCTCAGTCATGGCGAAAAAACTATTTTCCCCTTGCCAGGCTTCTGCGCTGCCGTTAATATTCGTCCCCGCTGTCGCCCTGACAGCATGTTGCGCTCTTAGCTCAGTTGGTTAGAGCACCACCTTGACATGGTGGGGGTCGATGGTTCGAGTCCATTAGAGCGCACCAAGTGCGTCCGTAGCTCAGTTGGTTAGAGCACCACCTTGACATGGTGGGGGTCGGTGGTTCGAGTCCACTCGGACGCACCAATATTCAGTATGCGCTCTTAGCTCAGTTGGTTAGAGCACCACCTTGACATGGTGGGGGTCGATGGTTCGAGTCCATTAGAGCGCACCACTTTCAGAATTTCTTCAGCTTGCGCAACTCTCCCTTTTATTGATCTGCATCGCTTCCCCCTCTGCTTTTTGATTGGTTTTCGCATACTTAGCGTCTATACTGTCCCGCGTTGCTTACTTGAAAGGTTTCAGCGATCACGTGCTTACTGCGATAACTCAAATGATTTGCGCAACAACAGCGTGGTGGTTACCAACCGTAACCGCACAACTTCCCTGCACGCCTGGCCTTCGTCACCTATTCTTACTCAGTACTGCCCATTTCAGTCTCAATCAGAATTTTCACTTCGATGCGCTGCCATCGGATTTCGCCCTTATTCATCCATCACAACTTACAGAAAATCCGTCATGAAAAAGACTAAAATCGTTTGTACAATCGGCCCGAAAACCGAATCCGAAGAGATGCTGACTCAACTGCTTGAAGCGGGCATGAATGTTATGCGTCTTAACTTCTCTCACGGCGACTACGCCGAGCATGGTCAACGCATTACTAATATGCGTGCTGTCATGCAAAAAACCGGTCGTCAGGCGGCTATCCTGCTGGACACCAAAGGCCCTGAAATCCGCACCATGAAGCTGGAAGGCGGCAACGATGCGGCGCTGAAAGCAGGCCAGACCTTTACCTTCACCACCGACCAGAGTGTGATCGGCAACAGCGAGCGCGTTGCGGTGACCTACCCGGGTTTCACAGCCGACCTGAAAATTGGTAACACCGTGCTGGTCGATGATGGCCTGATTGGCATGGAAGTGACCGAAGTCACCGAAAATACCGTCGTGTGTAAAGTCCTGAACAATGGCGATCTGGGTGAGAACAAAGGCGTTAACCTGCCAGGCGTCTCCATCCAGCTGCCTGCACTGGCTGAAAAAGACAAGCGCGACCTGATTTTTGGTTGTGAGCAGGGCGTAGACTTTGTTGCCGCCTCGTTCATCCGCAAGCGTTCAGACGTGCTGGAAATTCGTGAGCACCTGAAACAGCACGGCGGCGAGCATATCCAGATCATCTCTAAAATCGAAAACCAGGAAGGCCTGAATAACTTCGACGAAATCCTCGAAGCGTCTGACGGCATCATGGTTGCGCGTGGTGACCTGGGTGTTGAGATCCCGGTTGAAGAAGTGATCTTCGCGCAGAAGATGATGATCAAAAAATGTAATAAAGCACGCAAAGTGGTAATCACCGCGACGCAGATGCTTGATTCAATGATCAAGAACCCGCGCCCTACCCGCGCAGAAGCCGGTGATGTGGCGAACGCCATCCTCGACGGTACCGATGCAGTCATGCTGTCTGGTGAGAGCGCTAAGGGTCGTTATCCGCTGGAGTCGGTCACCATCATGGCGACCATCTGTGAGCGTACCGACCGCGTCATGAAGTCACGCATCGACAGCCAGAGCGACACCCGCAAACTGCGTATCACTGAAGCAGTCTGCCGTGGTGCGGTAGAGACAGCTGAGAAGCTGGAAGCACCACTGATTGTGGTCGCGACCGAAGGCGGTAAGTCTGCTAAAGCCGTACGTAAATATTTCCCGAACGCCACCATTCTGGCACTGACGACCAATCAGACCACCGCACGTCAGCTGATCCTGAGCAAAGGGATTGAGACGCGTCTGGTCACTGAAATCGCCTCAACCGATGATTTCTATCGTCTGGGTAAAGAAGCGGCGCTGGAAAGTGGTTATGGTCAGAAAGGGGATGTTGTTGTGCTGGTATCAGGTGCATTAGTACCAAGCGGAACTACCAACACCGCCTCTGTACACGTACTGTAAAACTCTTTTTTGCCATTATTTTAAAGCGCCTTAACGAGGCGCTTTTTTTATTTCTGCTTAAACCAAATCCCGGAAAATTCCAATCGAAAATAACTATTCAAATACTCTTAATATTAAGGTTAATCCGATTAAATCTCTCTGTTTTCGCTAAATTTTTTTATCATATTCTGGGATTCGCTGCTTCTTTGAGCGAACGATCAAATTTAAGCATCTTCTCATCAAAAATTTATTCTCAACTTAAAAAGCTTTGTGTAATACTTGTAACGCTACATGGAGATTAACTCAATCTAGAGGGTATAAATAATGAATCGTACTAAACTGGTACTGGGCGCGGTAGTTCTGGCTTCAACTCTGCTGGCTGGTTGCTCAAGCAACGCTAAAATCGACCAGCTGTCTTCAGACGTTCAGACTCTGAACGCTAAAGTTGACCAGCTGAGCAACGACGTGAACGCAGTGCGTTCAGACGTTCAGGCTGCTAAAGATGACGCAGCTCGCGCTAACCAGCGTCTGGACAACCAGGCTCACTCTTACCGTAAGTAAGAGTTCTGGTTTAAAAATGGCGCCTTTAAGGCGCCATTTTTTTTGCCCAAAATTCAGTGCCCTTTCAGGCACTCATCCTTTCAGGGCTGCGCAGTTTTACCTCCGGCCTGCCCATCCGGGCTATTCGCGTCCGCAGAGGCACTCTCCAGCCCCGCAGGCGGCACGGTATCACTCTGCACCGGCTCGCCACTGCTGACCAGTACAGGCATGCCTGAGCGTCGCGTTAAGCTGGCTTTAATCAGCGCGCTATCGCTCTTCTCACTCTTCATAAATTTCTTCAGGTCACTGCCGATCGCAATGGGCATAGTCTGCGGATCGTCTTTATCATTACGTGACAGCGGCTGATGCACTTCCACGTAGCGTTTTCCATCCGGCTCCACCACGTACTTCACCGGCTGATTGATGATCTGAACCCGCGTCCCTTTTGGGGCAGCGTTAAACAGCGCTTCAATATCCTCAGAACGCAGACGGATGCAGCCTGAACTGACGCGCATGCCAATGCCAAACTTCGCATTGGTACCGTGGATCAGATACTGGCCGGTGCCACGCGCCAGACGCATGGCAAACTGCCCCATCGGGTTATCCGGTCCAGCGGGTACCACGCCAGGTAATGTAATGCCCTCTTTGGCGTAACGCTTGCGGATGTTCGGGGTGGGTGTCCAGGTGGGATTCGGGATTTTCTGGCTGATCTGCGTCACCATGACTGGCGTTGCTGCCCCCAGCTGACCAATGCCGATGGGATAGACGATGACCTTATCTTCCCCTTTGGGATAGTAGTAGAGACGCAGTTCGGCCAGATTCACCACAATCCCTTCACGCGGCGTATCAGGCAGGATCATCTGCAGCGGCACCGTCAGCTGGGTACCCGCTTTAGGCAACCAGGGATCGGTACCGGGATTCGCCTCCAGCATGCCCAGTAGCCCGACCTGGTAGCGGGCCGCGATTGATTCCAGGGGTTGTTTATCATCAGGAACCTGAGTCAGAACGTTTTCGCCAATCAGGCGACTGTCAGGCGGTGGCAGCGGGTATTCGGTGGCGAATGCGGGTGCAGAGAGCCCAAAGCAGGTCAGCAGCAATGCACCGGCTAAACGTAAAGCAGGTTTCATGCAATTTTCTCGTCAGATAAAAAAACAGACGCCGGATGGCGTCTGTCGAGTGTAACTTAGCTGAGGTTCTGAGCGGTATGGCGAATAGACCGAATCATCGCCTCCAGCCCCTGCGACCGGGTGGGCGTCAGGTGCTGCACCAGGGCCAGTTCGCCAAACCAGTGGCGAACATCCAGCGCCAGAATTTCGGCGGGTGGCAGGTTCTGATACAGACTAAATACAATAGCAATCAGACCTTTAACGATAGCGGCATCGCTGTCACCTTCAAATGCGATGGTGCCATCTGCCTGCGGGGTCATTCTGATCCACACCTGACTCTGACAACCCGAAATCGCGTTTTCCGGCTGGTGTAATGTTTCAGAAGATTCCGGAAGCTTTGAACCCAGTTCGATAATGTAGAGGTACTTCTCTTCCCAGTTAGCGCAACGGTTGAAGTTGCGAACCAGTTTCTCTTTTTCAGGCAAATTCGCCATCAGTGGCTCCGTTAAAACTGTTCAGCCGCCCAGCAGACGATGAATGCGCGTCAAACCGGCAGCCAGACGATCCACTTCCTCTTCACTGTTGTAGAAGGTGAAGGAGGCACGGCACATCGCCGGGACATTGTAGTGCTGCATCAGCGGCATCGCACAGTGATGTCCGGTGCGGATGGCAATACCGTATTGATCCAGGAAACTGCCGACATCGAAGGCATGATGTTTGCCCAGGTTGAAGGCAATAACACCGGCACGTGACTGCGGACCGTAAATCTGAATATCCGGAACGGTGCCCAGCTTATCGAGCGCATAGTTCATCAGTGCCGTCTCGCGCTGATGAATGGTATCCAGTCCCAGCGCCTGCACATAGGCCATCGCCGCGCCAAAGCCGATAATGCCCCCGGTGTTCGGTGTGCCTGCTTCAAAACGCCACGGCGCACTGTTCCAGGTGGTGCCGGTGGGCAGCATGACCTGACCGATCATCGAACCGCCGCCTTCCCACGGTGGCATCTCATCCAGCAGCGCTTTGCGCCCATAGAGAATACCGACGCCATTCGGACCGTAGAGTTTATGGCTGGAGAAGACGTAGAAGTCGCAGCCGATATCCTGCACATCCACTTTGTCATGCATCACGGCCTGCGCGCCATCCACCAGCGTAATCACGCCAGCGGCTTTTGCCTGGGCAACGATGGCTTTAACCGGGTTAACGGTGCCGAGCACGTTTGACACGTGCGTCACGGCCAGCAACCGCGTGCGGCTGTCGATCAGCCCCGCCAGTTGCTCCAGCGCCAGTTCACCGTTGTCATTTAAGGGCAGCACACGCACTTCTGCGCCGGTACGCTGCGCCAGCATCTGCCACGGCACGATGTTGGCGTGATGCTCCATCTCCGTGATGATCAGGTTGTCGCCAGACCTGAGGTTACTGCTGCCCCAGGTATTCGCCACCAGGTTGATGCCTTCAGTGGTGCCTTTAACGAAGATAATCTCTTCCTGGGACCCGGCATTAATGAAACGGGCAGCCTGATCGCGCACGTTCTCCATATCGCTGGTCGCCTGCTGGCTCAGCGTATGGATACCACGATGCACGGCCGCATAGCCGTGCTGATAGAAATGACTCTCGGCGTTAATCACCGACAGGGGACGCTGTGCGCTGGCTGCACTATCAAGATAGGCCAGCGGATGACCGTTGACCTCACGCTTCAGGATAGGAAAATCAGCCCTGATGCGTTCGAGATCGAAGTTCATCATACGTCGCCTCCGGGAAAACGTTGTGCGATACGCTGCAGTACGGCCTGACGCATCACTTCATTTTCAAGTGTCTCGGTGAGTTCGGCTGCAAACGCATGAATAATCATGGTCTGCGCCGCATCCTGCTCAATACCGCGAGAACGCAGATAGAACATCTGCTCATCGTCGATACGACCAATGGTAGCACCGTGGCTGCATTTAACGTCATCCGCGTAAATTTCGAGCTGCGGTTTGGTGTCGACTTCAGAAAGCTTGCCCAGTAACAGGTTGTTATTGGTCATCTGCCCGTCGGTCTTCAGCGCATGCTGTGCCACTTTGATGTGACCGTTAAACACCGCACGCCCTTTGTCACGCACGATAGTTTTATGCATCTGGCGGCTGACACAGTGGCCTTTGTTGTGCTCCAGGTAAGTACGGGTATCCGCCACTTCCTGTTTCACCGGCAGTACCAGGCTGTTAATTGCCAGCGTGGTATTTTCGCCATTCAGCTGAGTACTGGTGTTGTGACGCGACAGGCCCGCACCCAGCAGGAAGCTGGTGCTGCTGACCTGGCCATCGTTGCCAATCACCAGATCGTTATGCGCAAAGTGATAGCTGGCGCTGCTTTCAAAGGCGAGCTTGGTGTGAGTCAGTTTCGCATTGTCACCAATCGCAAAGGTAAAGCGCGTGCCGGTGAAATGGGCGCGCTCATCCAGAGAGACGTAGTGCTCAATGACTTCCGCTTCGGCACTCTCTTCCAGTTGCAGATGATGGCGATAATGAACGGTGTTCATGCCCGTCTGCTGACCGCTGGTGATGTGCAGCAGATAGACCGGACGGGCAGCGGCTTTACTACGTGCCAGACGCAGGGTCGTCACCTCTTCTGCCAGGCTCTCGGTCAGATGCAGGAAGACTTCCGGCTGAACCGCAGCGGGCAGCGGACGGCGCTCGGCGGCCACGCTGTGCTGGACCTCAAACAGTTCGACGTCGCGGCTGCTGAAGGCGGGTTGGAACTGACCATCCACATACACCAGACGGATTGCATCCAGCGGCAGGGCCAGTGCATCAACCTGTTCAGCGCTCAGGGTCTGCGGCGCATCGGGCAGCACAAACTGCTGGGACAGCAGCGTGTCCAGCGGCGTGTACTTCCAGTTTTCATGCTTGCGGGTTGGCAGACCAACACGCATCAGTTGCTGCCAGTGCTGCTGTGCCTGTAAAGAGCGCACGTCACCGCGCGATTCAAACAGGTGATGCCACTGTTGCAGCGCAGAATCACTCTTCGTCGGTAAGCCAGCCATAACCTTGCTCCTCCAGCTGTTTCACCAGCGAGAAGTCGCCAGATTTCACGATTTTGCCCTGATACAGAACATGAACGAAGTCTGGCTTGATGTAATCCAGAATACGCTGGTAGTGGGTCACGATGATAAAGGCACGTTTCTCATCACGCAGGCTGTTTACGCCATTCGCGACGATTTTCAGCGCATCGATATCCAGACCAGAGTCAGTTTCATCCAGGATGCAAAGCTCAGGTTCAAGCGCCGCCATCTGCAGAATGTCGTTACGCTTCTTCTCACCACCGGAGAAGCCAACGTTAACGGAACGGGTCAGCAGATCTTCCGGCATCTTCAGCAGATGAATTTTCTCTTCAATGAAGTCCTGGAAATCAAAGCGATCCAGCTCGTCCTGCTGACGATATTTACGTACCGCGTTGACCGAGGTTTGCAGGAAGAACTGGTTGCTGACGCCCGGAATCTCTACCGGATACTGGAAGGCCATAAAGATGCCTTCACCGGCACGCTCTTCAGGGGCCAGTTCCAGCAGATCTTTACCTTTGAAGCTGACTGAACCGCCGGTCACTTCATAATCTTCACGGCCTGCCAGCGTCGCTGACAGCGTACTTTTACCGGAGCCGTTCGGCCCCATGATGGCATGCACTTCGCCCGGTTTAATTTCGAGATTCAGGCCACGCAGAATGGCTTTATCTTCAACACTGACCTGCAAATCTTTAATGCTTAACATTCTTATTCCTTCACATTGCTTCCGGCAAGGCGTGTGACGGCATCAGCCCACACTGTGCTCAAGGCTGATGGCTAACAATTTCTGGGCTTCCACAGCAAATTCCAGTGGCAGCTCCGAGAATACGTCTTTACAGAAGCCGTTCACGATCATTGAGATGGCGTCTTCTTCACTGATACCGCGTTGCAGACAGTAGAACATCTGATCTTCGCCGATACGTGAGGTCGTGGCTTCATGCTCAAGCTGGGCGGTATTGTTGCGGGTTTCGACATACGGGAAAGTATGTGCGCCGCAATCAGGGCCAATCAGCATTGAGTCACACTGCGTAAAGTTACGGGCATTGGTGGCAGTTGGCATGATTTTCACCAGACCACGATAAGTGTTCTGACTTTTACCGGCCGAAATCCCTTTAGAGATAATGGTCGATTTGGTGTTTTTACCAATGTGGATCATCTTGGTGCCGGTATCGGCCTGCTGACGACCGCTGGTCAGTGCCACCGAATAGAACTCACCTACCGAGTAGTCCCCGCGCAGAATGCAGCTCGGGTATTTCCAGGTGATCGCTGAACCGGTTTCAGACTGGGTCCAGGACATCTTGCTGTGGTCACCTTCACACAGCGCACGCTTGGTCACGAAGTTGAGGATACCGCCCTCGCCTTCGCCGCCAGGGAACCAGTTCTGAACGGTCGAATATTTCACTTCAGCATTTTTATGGATGATCACTTCCACCACGGCGGCATGCAGCTGATAGCTGTCACGCACGGGGGCTGAACAACCTTCGATATAGCTGACGTAGCTGTCTTCATCGGCAATCAGGATGGTGCGTTCAAACTGACCGGTTTTCGCCGCGTTGATGCGGAAATAGGTCGACAGCTCCATCGGGCAGCGAACCCCTTTCGGGATATAAACGAAGGTGCCGTCAGAGGCGACCGCCGAGTTCAGTGCCGCAAAGAAATTATCGTTAGCCGGAACCACCGTACCGAGATACTGCTTCACCAGCTCCGGGTGTTCCTGAATCGCTTCGCCGAATGAACAGAAGATAATCCCCTGCTCCGCCAGCTTGCCGCGATAGGTGGTTGCCACAGAAACGGAGTCAAAAATGGCGTCAACCGCCACTTCCCGCCCTTCACGTACAGGCACACCCAGCTGATTAAAGGCGTTCTCCACTTCCTGCGTCAGGTAGTCGCTGGCTGGCGCGCTGCCGGAAGCCTGGGTCACACCCGGCTCTGAGGCACAGGTGTCATCGCAATTACCGCAGGAGGGCGCGGAGTAGTAGCTGTAATCCTGATAGTCGAGTTTTTCGTAGTGGGCTTTCAGCCAGTGTGGCTCTTCCATTTCAAGCCAGGCACGAAACGCTTTAAGACGAAACTCCAGCATCCACTCTGGCTCGTTACGCTTGGCCGAGATCGCCCGCACCACATCTTCATTGATGCCGTTGGCAAATTCTTCGGTCTGCAGTTGGGTAAAGAAGCCCTCTTTGTAGTTGAGCTTGCCTTCCCAGATTTGTACATCGTCAGATGTTTCGCTGTGTCGTGACATATTTCACTTACTCGACGCCAAAGCTCTCACCGCACCCGCAGGCGTGCTGAGCTTTAGGGTTATTGAATTTAAAAATCTGATTCAGGCCTTCACGAACATAATCCAGTTCAGTGCCATCAACGAATGGCATCGCCTGTAGCGGCACAAACAGCGTTGCGCCGTGGAATGAGAACTGCAGATCGTCTTCGACGGGTTCTTTCACCAGATCCATGACGTAGCCGAACCCAGCACAGCCGGATTGTTTTACGCCCAGACGCAGACCCTTGACGTCAGGGTCCTGAGCCGCCAGATTGAGAATTTGTTGCGCTGCGGTTTCAGTCAGCGTCAGACCTTTCCAGACAAAATCGTCGGGTGAGAAAGAGTCTGTATTAACAGATGCCATGTTGATACCTCTTGAGTCCGGACCTTTTCAGGCTATCCCCCTATGGTAGTGATCTGACCAATCACTTCAACCTCTTGTTTTGCAGGGATAATCATCTTGTGCTGTTTTATTTGCTCAATTATTAAGCATAGCTGCTTCCGTTCATCCTGCGTGAACAGAGTCAGCCTCAATAAGCCAGTGATAACCTATTAATAAATCACTCTATTTGAAATAACCATTTTTGATAAAAATGCTTATTGATAGGTTACGCCTTTCTCCGATGTAAACAGATTGTTATTTCCGATTATACCGACAGGCAGGATAAATCGATAAATTTTTCTGTCCTGCAATTGCAATCCCGGCATAGATGAATATGATAATTATTATCATTAACATTCAGGGTGACGCCATGATGCTTTCTGTCTCCGCCTGGCTGCAGCATAAAATCGACGAATACCAGTTTTCGGTACGTGATATCACCGTCGACTTTTATATGGCGCAGGCAAAACTCGACCGGGCCGACTGCACGATTCATCAGCTGCGTCAGTTTAACGATGCCTGTCAGGATATGGCAGAAGTCTGCCAGTTGAACGGTGACGACCAGAGTTACCTTCATGCGATGGGTAAACTGCATCACCGGCTGGTGCAGGAGATGGGAAACAACGATCGCGATCGCCTGTTTCGCCTTCAGGCCTATCAACTGGCGCGATTGTCCCTGACCCGCCTCTGCCATCAACTGGCTATGGTCGGAGAGTGGAACAAAGCCACCGTGCTGCAAAGTGACTTCGTGCGTCACGCTGGCTGGATATTCTAATCCAGCCACGGCGTGACGTCGCGCACAATTTTTTTACATTAGCGTTAACAATGCCTGAAGCGGATGGCGCATGCCGTTGCCTTCCACACGCTTGACCTGGCTGCGGCATGAATAGCCGGTGGCCAGACAGCGCTGGCGCGGCAGTCGCTGAAGCTGCGGATGCCAGGAGAGCGCATAGATCCCCAGCGAGTTTTCGAGGTTCTGACTTTCGTGCCCATACGTGCCCGCCATGCCGCAGCAACCTACATTGATGTTCTCCAGCTTTGCGCCAAAACGGGAGAAAATCGCCTGCCACTGGGTGGGCGCTGAAGGCAGCGCGGTTACCTCGGTGCAGTGCGCAAACAGATACCAGGATTCCCCGCCCGTGGCCTGCACTTCACGTTCTGCCAGGGCACGCTCTAACCATTCATGCACCAGCAATACGCTGAAGTCGCCGCGCGATTCACCCAGCGTCTGACGATACTCATCGCGATAGCAGAGCACGGTAGCCGGATCGACGCCCACCATCGGCAGTTCCAGTTTTGCGACCCGATTAAGAAAATCGGCGGTACGGGCTGCCGTGCGGGCGAAACGTTGCAGGAAGCCTTTCACGTGCTGCGCTTTACCGTTTGGCGAGAAAGGCAGCAGCACCGGGCGATGCCCCAGCTTCTCAATCAGCCTGACAAAATCGTTAACCAGCTGTGCCTCATAGAAGCTGGTAAAGGGATCCTGTACCACCAGCACACAGCTGGCGCGCTCCGTGGCTGACAGTCCTTCCAACTGTTCCAGCGTCATGTTCATAGCGGGATGGCCACTGAGCTGCTGTTTCAGGTTAGGAGACGAAAGCAGCGGCAGATCGACCATGCCGATATGCGTTTTGCTTAACTCTTTCATCCACGGCTGGCGCAGGAAGAAGTTAAATACTTTTGGCGCCTTCGCCATCAGAGGCGCATAGCCTTCGACCGCCGCCACCAGGTGATCGCTGACCGGGCGCAGATAACGGGTGTGATAGAGCTGCAGAAAGCGCGAGCGGAATGCGGGCACGTCAATTTTAATCGGACACTGGGTGGAGCAGGCTTTACAGGCCAGACAGCCGGACATCGCCTCTTTCACCTCGTGCGAGAAGTCATACTCCCCTTTACTGGCGTGCCAGCTGTTGCGGGTACGGGCGATCAGCCCGCGTAGCGACAGGCTGTTTTCCGGCAGCTGCTTTTCCAGTGCCAGCGGATCGACGCCCTGCCCGGCCAGAAGTCGCAGCCACTCCCGCGTCAGCGTTGCCCGCCCTTTTGGCGAGTGAATACGGTTGCGGGTGATCTTCATTGACGGGCACATCGGGCTGCGGGCATCAAAATTGAAACATAACCCGTTGCCGTTACACTCCATCGCTCCACGCCATTCATCCCGGACCGTTAACGGAATCTGCCGATCGTATGTTCCGCGCTTCACCGCATCGACCTGCATCATTTCGTCGTTGCTGTTAAAGGGCGTACAGATTTTACCCGGATTCAGGCGGTTAAGCGGGTCAAAGGCCGCTTTGATGCGGCGCAACTCATTAAAAAGCGTCTCGCCGAAGAATGCCGGACTGTACTGGGCGCGGAACCCTTTACCATGTTCGCCCCACAGCAGGCCGCCATAGCGCGCGGTCAGCGCCACCACTTCGTCGGAGATCTGTTTCATCATCATCTCCTGCTGCGGATCGCACATATCCAGCGCCGGACGCACGTGCAGTACGCCTGCATCGACGTGACCAAACATGCCGTAGCTCAGGCCGTGGCTGTCGAGCAGCGCGCGAAACTCGACAATGTAGTCCGCCAGTTTTTCCGGCGGAACGGCGGTATCTTCGACAAACGGAATCGGCTTAGCCCGGCCTTTAGCATTTCCCAGCAGGCCCACCGCTTTTTTACGCATGTTATAGATGCGCTCAATGCCCGCCAGATCGTTACAGAACTGATAGCCAATCACGCCGCCCTGCTGCTGCTGCATCAGCGCATCAAGCCGGGCACAGAGTTTTTCGATCTGCTGATCGATGAGTGCGGCGTTATCACCGGCGAACTCAACGATGTTCAGACCCAGCATCTCTTTATCGGGTACGTCAGCAATCAATTCACGCACCGAGTGCCACACGATATCTTCCCGCGCCAGGTTCAGCACTTTGGAGTCAACGGTCTCAACTGACAGCGCCTGCGCGTCCACCATAAAGGGTGCGTTACGCAGGGCGGAATCGAAGGAGTCATATTTAATGTTTACCAGCCGCCGCACTTTCGGCAGCGGGGTGATATCGAGACGAGCCTCAGTAACAAAAGCCAGCGTGCCCTCGGCACCACAGAGCAGGCGCGTCAGGTCGAAGGTTTGCATATCGTCGCTGAAGACGTGGCGCAGGTCATACCCGGTAAGGAAGCGATTCAGCCTGGGAAACTTTTCCAGAATCAGATCCCGGTGCTCGCGGCAGCGCGTCAGCACCTGCTGATAAATACGGCCTTCGGGGGTTGCCGTCTGCGCCAGCGTTTCAGCCAGCGCGGTGGCCATCGGTCGCGTATCAAGAATATCGCCGCCCAGCAGCACGGCGCGCAGGCCCAGTACATGGTCTGAGGTTTTACCATAGACCAGCGAACCCTGACCCGACGCGTCGGTATTGATCATGCCGCCCAGCGTGGCGCGGTTACTGGTGGACAGTTCAGGCGAAAAGAAAAAGCCGAAAGGCTTCAGCCAGGCATTCAGCTGATCTTTGATGACGCCAGCTTCGACCCGCACCCAGCCCTCATCAGTATTGATCTCCAGGATGCGGTTCATGTAGCGCGACATGTCCACCACAATGCCCTGATTCAGTGACTGACCGTTAGTGCCAGTGCCGCCGCCGCGCGGGGTAAATACCAGGCTGGCAAAGCGTGCTTCTCCGGCCACGCGGGCGAGCAGCGCAACGTCCGCCGTCGAACGCGGAAAGAGCGCCGCGTCGGGCAACAATTGATAGATGCTGTTATCGGTGGAGAGTGAAAGACGATCGGCATAGCTGGTCGCCATGTCGCCGGTAAAACCCTGCTCTTTCAGCGACTCAAGGAACGTCAGCACCAGTTGAACGAGGCCCGGTGCCTGCGAAATCTGTGGGATCATGATTGTCTGACCGAAGGTGTTGTAAACGTTTGCGTTTATACGTGAGCGATTTCTCGTTTTATCATATTTTTTCTGCGGCTGCCCTTTTTTCAGAAAAGACAAAAACCTTTCTCCGCGACGCTGTTTAAACCCTGGCAAATAGATCATGATAAAAACGGGCATCCGAATGCCCTGAAATGAAGGATTAAGACGAGGTTATGAGTCAATGATGAAAAGCCAGTACCGGGATATGGATTTACCGCAAATACTCTTTACCCTGATGTTCATTCTGCTGCTGATTGTCGCCTGCTTATGGGTGGTGCAGCCGTTTATTCTGGGCTTTGCCTGGGCCAGCATGGTGGTAATTGCGACCTGGCCATTGATGCTGAAATTCCAGCGCCTGTTGTGGGGACGCCGTTCGCTGGCGGTGATCGTGATGACAATGCTGCTGTTGCTGCTGTTTATCATTCCTATCGCACTGCTGGTCAGCAGCCTGATCGATAACAGTGCCCCGGTCATCGCCTGGGTTACCCAGGGGCATACGATGCCGCAGTTGCTGTGGCTCAGGGATGTGCCGATGGTCGGCAAAAAGCTTTATGTCAGTTATGACACGCTGGTGGCGAGCGGCGGTGCCGGCATCATGGCTAAAATCCAGCCCTACATTGGCCGTACTACCGGCTTTTTTGTCGCGCAGGCCGGTCATTTCGGCCGCTTTATGATCCATCTGGGCGTGATGTTGCTGTTCAGTGTGCTGCTTTACTGGCGCGGCGAGCAGGCTGCACAGGGCATTCGTCATTTTGCTTTCCGCATGGCGGGACGACGCGGTGATGCCGCCGTGCTGCTGGCGGCACAGTCCATTCGTGCCGTGGCGCTTGGCGTGGTGGTGACGGCGCTGGTGCAGGGCGTGCTGGGCGGTATCGGTCTGGCGATCTCCGGTATCCCCTATGCCACGCTGTTAACGGTGCTGATGATCCTCTGCTGTCTGGTTCAGCTCGGCCCGCTTCTGGTGCTGGTCCCGGCTATTATCTATCTCTACTGGAGCGGCGATACCACCTGGGGAACCGTGCTGCTGGTCTGGAGTTGTGTGGTGGGCACGATGGATAACGTCCTGCGTCCGATGTTAATCCGGATGGGTGCAGACCTGCCGATGATCCTGATCCTCTCTGGCGTAATAGGTGGCCTGTTTGCCTTCGGCATGATTGGTCTGTTTATCGGGCCAGTGGTGCTGGCTGTTTCCTACCGTCTGGTTTCCGTCTGGGTTCATGAAGCGCCAGCTCCCGATAATGACCCACTGGCCGTGGCTGAAGCCCTGGCCGATCATGAGGGTACCCCACCAGCCGTCTGATTCACAGCAATGACACGCTGTGTCACTCTATCCTGTGAGCATTGATTAGTGCGGTTAATGATGATTAGCCGCACCCCTTCTCAGAGACTCGCCAGATTTTGTTTTCCATTAGCGATTTTTAAGAAAAAAGCCATCTTTGGCCTTTATTTGACCTTTCTGGCCTAAAAAAGATTACTTTCTGCACTGTTTCTTAAGTCAAACGGCGAAGTAAAGGTGACAAAAGATTATCGGCTTTAAACTAATAAGAGGATTCTTAAAGACGCCAGCCAGCGGTATGAATAACATGTTTCCTATGTTCGAAATCAAGCTAATGATTTTCAGACAACCTGATTCCCCTGAGTAGAGTAAAGAATTGCTGTGTGTAGTCTTTGCCCATCCCCTGTGATGGGCTTTTTTTTTGCCTGAATATGACCCGCTATAAACAGAAAAAGGCCCGCAGTGCGGGCCTTTCATCATTTCTGTAAGCGTCGTCAGGCGGTTTTGTTTAACTGTGCCAGACTCACCCACGTTTCCACTACAGTGTCCGGGTTCAGCGACAGGCTATCAATGCCCTCTTCCATCAGCCATGCGGCAAAATCCTGATGATCGGACGGCCCCTGACCACAGATTCCGACATATTTACCCTGCTGCTTCGCGGCCCTGATCGCCATGGAGAGCAGTGCTTTCACGGCTTCGTTACGTTCGTCAAACAGCGCGGAGACGACGCCGGAATCGCGATCCAGCCCCAGCGTCAGCTGGGTCATGTCGTTGGAGCCGATTGAGAAGCCATCAAAGTGCTGCAGGAACTGCTCTGCCAGCAGCGCATTTGACGGGATCTCGCACATCATGATGATCTTCAGCCCGTTCTCACCGCGCTTCAACCCCTGCCGGGCCAGCTCTTCCACCACGGCCTGCGCCTGATCCACCGTGCGCACAAACGGCACCATGATTTCGACGTTAGTAAGACCCATCTCGTTGCGAACGCGTTTTACCGCTTCGCACTCCAGCGCAAAGCAGTCGCGGAAGTTATCCGCCACATAGCGACCTGCGCCACGGAATCCGAGCATCGGGTTTTCTTCTTCCGGCTCATAACGTTCACCGCCAACGAGATTGGCATATTCATTGGTTTTAAAATCGGAAAGTCGGACAATTACGCGTTTCGGTGCAAATGCCGCACCAAGCGTGGCAATTCCCTCCGTCAGGCGAGCGATGTAAAACTCCACCGGATTATCAAATCCTTTCATCATTTTACGGATCTGCTGCTGCAGTTCCGGCGTCTGCTGATCAAATTCAAGCAGCGCTTTCGGGTGGACGCCAATCATTCGGTTAATAATAAATTCCAGTCGCGCCAGGCCAACACCTTCGTTCGGCAGACAGGCGAAATCGAAAGCACGATCGGGGTTACCTACGTTCATCATAATCTTCAGTGGCAGCTCAGGCAGCGAATCGACCTGCGAACTGGTGACGTCGAAGTCGAGCAGTTGATCATAGACGTAGCCGGTGTCGCCCTCGGCGCAGGAGACAGTGACCTGATGGCCCTCTCTCAGCCGATCGGTCGCGTCGCCACAGCCTACTACCGCTGGAATACCCAGCTCACGCGCGATGATCGCCGCATGGCAGGTTCGTCCGCCTCGGTTAGTGACAATGGCTGACGCCTTTTTCATGATCGGCTCCCAGTCCGGGTCGGTCATGTCCGTCACCAGCACATCGCCTTTTTCAATGCGGCTCATTTCGCTGATATCGTGGATGACTTTCACCACGCCTGCGCCGATACGATGACCGATGGCTCGCCCTTCAACGACGACGCTGCCCTGACCCTGCAGCGTATAACGCTCCATTACCTGGCCATTTGAGCGCACGGTTTCAGGACGCGCCTGAACAATGAACAGTTTGCCGGTGTGTCCATCTTTGGCCCACTCAATATCCATCGGCCGCTGATAGTGCTGTTCAATCAGCACTGCCTGCTTCGCCAGCGCCTGCACTTCCTCATCGTTCAGGCAGAATCGGTCGCGTTCGGCCTCAGGCACATCTTCGATGCGTACCTGTTCGCCATGCGCCTGAGAATCGGCATACACCATGCGCACCTTTTTCGAGCCCATATTGCGACGCACGATAGAGGGACGATCGGCCGCCAGCGTTGGCTTGTGAACATAGAACTCATCCGGGTTAACAGCGCCCTGCACCACCATCTCACCCAGTCCCAGGGCGGCGGTGATGAAGACCACCTGATCAAAGCCTGATTCGGTATCAATGGTGAACATCACACCTGACGAGGCCAGGTCCGAACGCACCATGCGCTGTATGCCGGCAGAGAGCGCCACGCCACGATGGTCGTAGCCCTGGTGCACACGGTAGGAGATAGCACGGTCATTAAACAGTGAAGCAAAGACATGCTTGACCGCCACCATCACGGCGTCGATGCCCTGCACATTCAGGAAGGTTTCCTGCTGGCCGGCAAAGGAGGCGTCGGGCATATCTTCGGCGGTGGCAGAGGAGCGGACGGCAAACGACGCGGCCGCATCATCGGCAGAGAGTTGCTGATAAGCGTCCAGAATGGCGGACTCCAGTTCCGGCAGAAACGGCGTTTCCACCACCCACTGACGAATCTGTTTACCCGCTTTTGCCAGCGCATCAACATCATCAATATCCGTCTCATCCAGCAGCGCATAAATTCGCTGGTTCAGCCCGCTTTGATCGAGAAACAGGTTAAAGGCGTACGACGTGGTCGCAAAACCATTGGGTACGGAAACGCCCAGCGACGACAGATTCGTTATCATTTCACCTAAAGAGGCGTTTTTACCGCCTACCCGATCAACATCATGCATACCAAGCTGGTTATACCAGAGCACCAATGGCTGTTCCTGAGTGGACATCGCGCTTATCCTTTATCAATTATCAATGAATGGACACAGAGAGTGAGCTGTTTTCAGCCTGGCATATCACCCCATCAATAACGATCTGTTGAATCGTTAAAGCAGAATTTCAGCCGCAGTTTCGGAATTGTGAGCGGATTATTTTGCTGTTGCGCAAAGTCGCTATTTTTCGCTAACTGACTGATGTGACAGGAAATGGCAGATTTTCAGCCACTTAAGCATTCTTTTTGTTGCGCAACAGACGCAGGACTATTTGTGGCCCGTTCACGGTTTGAAAAGAATTCCGGCGACTCGAAACGCCTTTTCATTTTTGTTAGCGTGATGAAACTGCAGACAAATAATCCGGACAGACCTTCCAGAAATTAAAATCAGAGATGATTTATTAAGTCGCATCACTCATGCTGATGGCTCACTCCTGGCTGAGGCTGAATTCATTATGACAACTGACAGAAGCGTTTTTTATATCTCCGATGGTACAGCGATAACAGCTGAAGTCCTGGGCCATGCGGTGCTGTCGCAGTTTCCGGTTAATATCACCAGCCTGACGTTGCCATTTGTGGAAAATGTCCAGCGGGCGCTGGCGGTTAAAGCCCAGATAAACGCACTTTATCAGCAGAGCGGCGTGCGGCCGCTGGTGTTCTTCTCCATTGTCACGCCAGAGGTGCGCGACATTATCGTGCAGAGTGAGGGGTTTTGTCAGGATATCGTGCAGGCGCTGGTGGCTCCCCTTCAGCAAGAGTTGGGCTTATCGCCTGCGCCGGTGGCACACCGCACCCACGGACTGGACGCCAGTAATCTGGGGAAATATGACGCACGTATTGCGGCGATCGATTACGCCCTGGCGCATGATGACGGCATCTCGCTGCGCGGGCTGGAAGATGCGCAGGTTATCCTGTTAGGCGTTTCGCGCTGTGGCAAAACACCCACCAGCCTCTATCTGGCGATGCAGTTTGGTATTCGTGCCGCCAACTACCCCTTTATTGCCGACGATATGGATAATCTCAAACTGCCGCCCGCGCTGCGCGCCCATCAGAATAAACTGTTCGGGCTGACGATCGATCCGGAACGGCTGGCAGCGATACGGCAGGAACGGGCGGAAAATACCCGCTACGCCTCAATGCGCCAGTGCCGGCTGGAAGTAGGCGAAGTCGAAGCGCTGTTTCGCACTCATCAGATCCGCTATCTCAACAGCACTAACTACTCGGTCGAAGAGATTGCCACCAAAATTCTCGACATCATGGGCCTGACGCGCCGTATGTACTGAAGGGAAATCGGGTCGAAGATGTAAAGCGCCGCTGCCGTGGGTTTTGATTTCATTATCAAATCACGGGTTGAATTCGCAGACTAATGGTTTATTGTGACCACCATCACTTCCCGGTATTTCACCGCTGCGAAGAACCGTTTTCGAGAAACTCATGAACAAAACCGACGAACTGCGTACCGCACGCATTGGTAGTCTGATTACCCCCGCCAGTCTGGCGGCTGAACATCCTGTCTCTCCAGCGATTGCAGACAACGTCACCGTTGCCCGTAAACGTATCGCCCGTATATTGACGGGTGACGATCCGCGCCTGCTGGTAGTGATCGGGCCCTGTTCGCTGCACGACCCGAAAGCAGCCCTGGAGTATGCTGCGCGTCTGAACGCGTTACGCATCCGCTATGAAGATCGGCTGGAGATTGTGATGCGTGCCTACTTCGAGAAGCCACGCACCGTCGTAGGCTGGAAAGGGTTAATCTCCGATCCGGACCTGGATGGCAGCTACGATGTGAACCGGGGTATCGGCATTGCCCGCAAGCTGCTGATTGATATCAACGCGCTGGGCCTGCCCACCGCCACAGAATTTCTGGATATGGTGATCGGCCAGTTTATTGCTGACCTCATCAGCTGGGGCGCGATTGGCGCACGTACCACCGAAAGCCAGATCCACCGCGAAATGGCCTCAGCCCTCTCCTGCCCGGTCGGCTTTAAAAACGGCACCGATGGAAACGTGCAGATCGCGGTGGATGCGATTCGCGCCGCACGCGCCAGCCACATGTTCCTGTCGCCGGATAAACTGGGTCAGATGACTATCTACCAGACCAGTGGCAACCCGCATGGTCATGTGATCCTGCGAGGCGGTAAACAGCCTAACTATCACGCCAGCGATGTCGCCGCCACCGCGGAGAGTCTGGCGGCCTTTAATCTGCCAGAGCAGCTGGTGATCGATTTCAGTCACGGCAACTGTCTGAAGCAGCATCGTCGTCAGATGGATGTGGCGGCAGAGGTAGCAGAGCAGATTAAATCAGGATCGCGGGCCGTTGCCGGTGTAATGATTGAAAGCTTCCTGGAAGAAGGCAATCAGAAAGTGGTAAGCGGTGAACCGCTGGTTTACGGCCAGTCGATTACCGATCCCTGCCTTGGCTGGCAGGAGAGTGAGAAGGTGCTCGCCCTGCTGGCCGAGGCGGTTTCTCACCGCCTCTGAGTCTTTATTAGCTGGAGCAACTCACCTCTAAGGTTTTGCCCCAGTCTGGCGGCCGCTGACGATACTCAGCGGCTGTCTCATCACTGAAGGGCCGCTGTAACGCCTGATGCAGACGAGCCAGCGCCCCCTGCTCTCCCCGCTCCGCCTCTCCAATCGCCTGCTGCGCCAGATAGTTGCGCAAAATGACAGACGGATTAGCCGCCTTCATCACAGCCTGTCGTTCTTCATCACTAACCTGCTCATCCACGAGACGGTTGCGGTAGCGCTGATACCAGCCATCAAACGCCTCACGATTGATGAACTCGTCGCGCAGCGCTGAACGGCTTTCAGCCTGTTGGGTTTCACTCAGCAGCCGGAACGTCAGGGTGTAATCAGTGTGCTCCTGCGTCATCAGCGCCAGTAGATCGGTCAGAATCTGATTGTCATTGCTCTGTTGTGTCAGCAGGCCGAGTTTTGCCCGCATCCTCTCACCCCAGACCCGCATCAGTTCAGGTTCATAGGCGCTCAGCGCCGTCCGCAACTGCTCAGTGGTCAGCAGACCCGACAGCGCATGCGCCAGACGGTTAAGATTCCACATGCCAATCATCGGCTGATTTTCAAAGCTGTAGCGCCCCTGATAGTCGCTGTGATTACAGATAAAGTCAGGCTGATAATCATCCAGAAAACCAAACGGGCCATAGTCGATGGTCAGGCCAAGGATCGACATATTGTCAGTATTCATGACGCCATGCGCAAAACCCACGCTCTGCCACAACGCAATCAGGCGCGCGGTGCGTAACACAATGTCGGTAAACCACTGTTGATAGCGGTCCGCTTCCTCTTCCAGATGGGGCCAGTGATGACGAATGGCGTAGTCAGCCAGTTGCTGCACTTTCTCCTGCTGCTGGCTGTAAAAGAAATGCTCGAAATGACCGAAACGCAGGTGGCTCGGTGAAATGCGCATCAGCATCGCGCCACGCTCAGTGGTTTCGCGGTAGACCGGCTCATCGCCTATCGACAGAGTGAGTGCGCGCGTGGTGGGGATACCCAGATGGTGCAGCGCTTCCGAGGCGAGAAACTCACGGACGCTGGAACGGATCACGGCACGACCATCGCCCATGCGGGAATAAGGCGTCAGGCCTGCCCCCTTGAGATGCCAGTCAAGTTTGCTGCCATCATCCAGACGCTGTTCACCCAGCAGGATACCGCGCCCGTCACCGAGCTGACCCGCCCAGACACCAAACTGATGGCCACTGTAGACCTGCGCCAGCGGCTGCATGCCGGGCAGCAGTGCCGCACCGTGCCAGACATCGTGACCGTGACCTTCAAAGAGCGCGCTATCCAGCCCCATTGAGGTTGCAAGCGGTGCGTTGTGATACAGCAGGCGTCCGCCTGCCAGCGGCGTGGGGTTCAGCGCGGTATAACATCCGGTCAGCTCACGGAACCAGGTGTTGTCAAAAGAGGCCTTGCCTGCGGACATTGTTTCTCCCATGCGATACTCAGCGATACGTAGGTTAGTCCTTTAGTGTAACGCTGATAGCAGGGATTAACAGGTTCTGTCAGCCGGGATGCTGAGAGGATGGCATGCGCTCGTCGGCACAGAGCAGTGAACGCAGTGCGTCAGATTTTACCACCGGGAAGAGCGCACCCTGAAAATCGGCACCATTCAGTTGGCTGACTTTATCGAACAGCACTTCGTCATCAATGCCGCAAATAATCAGCCGGTCACAATGGGCGCGGAAATTATCAATAATGCTCTGAATAAATGGCACAAATGAAGCGCGTTTTGCCAGCGAGTGAATAAATTCTTTGTCGAGACAGATGCAGCTGAATAAATTATCGTAGACCGCATTAGAGGGTGTTTTGCCCGCGCCAAAATGTGAAAGCGCTAAATTAAACTCAGCATGCAGGCTCGCCAGCAGCGGATTATTTTTGCCCAGCTTGAGTTGCGGAAACGTTTCAGTGATATTCAATAGAATGAAAGGCAGCTGTTTTATTTTGCGCATGACTAATTCACTGGCAAGCAGCGTCCGGGCCATGCCTTCATCAATACGGATAAAAGCTGACACGGAATGCGCTGCAAATAATCCGCGATTCTGCTCCAGCAATCCAATCTGGCTTTGCAGCAGACGTAACTGCTGCGACTCATCAAGCTGGGGAAGCAGCAGATCCTGAGGCAGGGTGATGGGCGCACTTTCATGCACAAACTGTGTTACCAGCTCGACAGCGGTCAACCGTCCATCAACATCACAGACAGGATAAAACCAGATTTCCGACTGATAGTCGGCCGAGAGATGAATTTTCATTTTAATGCCAGAATATGCGGCGATGTTGATATCGTATAGTAATGGTCAGCCGCCGGCAATAGTGCCAAATCATTGAAGAGACGAACTTCTTTACCCTTCCATTTCCGTTTGGCAACAACCGATCACGCTTAAGCCAAATAGTAGTGATAAAACACCCGTTATTAGTGGAATTAAATCAGCCATTATTCTGTTTATTAAAATACTCGTCCTAAACGTTCATTTAAAATAAAACTTTTACTCGTTGTTTTAACTCTATTTAAAATTGGACTTAAGTCTGATTTCGCGAAGGTGCTGTTAAATACGGCGAGCCTGCCAGAACACTTTTCGCCAGTAGACATTGTCGAGTGAGGAGCGAATGACGCCCTGACTGGTCGAGGCGTGGATAAAAGCGTTATCGGTATCATAGATGCCCACATGCAGGCCATTTTCACCGCGTCCGGTTTTGAAAAAGACCAGATCGCCTGGCAGCAGTTCATCTTTGCTGATGCGGGTGCCAATATCGCTTTGGGCTGAGGTGGTGCGCGGCAGTTGCAGTGCAAATTTATCGCGGAAGGTCAGATAGACAAAGCCGGAGCAGTCAACGCCGTTACGACTCATACCGCCATAACGATAAGGCGTACCGCGCCAGTGACCGAGCTGATCGTTCAGTTCCGCTATCACGGTGATTGAATCGGAAAGACGGCCATTAATCGGCGGGGCGTGATGACTGCATCCCGTCAGCAGCAGAACTAAAATCAGCAAACCCAGGCGCATCGCCAAATGTCCTTATCAGAAGTTGCAACCGGCATAATGTAGCGGTAAAGCCCGCCAGGTAGCAAGTGTCAGGGCAGAACGGTCAGCAGCGTGCGTCCTTCAAGTTCAATCTGCCGGAAAGCAATCTGGTAGAGCGGTGTCAGGCGCTGCGGCGTCAGAACCTCTGAAGGTTCGCCCTGCGCGATCACGTGCCCGCTATCCATCAGCCAGACCCTGTCTGCCTGCTGCAGACTGTGGTTAAGATCGTGACTGCTGGCGACAACACTAACACCCGACGCGCACAGCGCCGCAATCAGATCGTCCACCGCTTTTTGCTGGCCGATATCCAGCGCCGTCAACGGCTCATCAAGAATCAGCAGCCGCCCGCAGGGGTTGATGTAAGGATCGATCTGGGCACAGACGGCTGCCAGCCGGACGCGCTGCCATTCCCCGCCGGAGAGCCGGGTTAGTGAACGCGATAACTTATCCTGCAGCTGAAGCCGCTGCAGCAGCATGCTGAGACAGGCATCGGCCTGTGGCCCCACCGGTTTCAGGTGCAGACGCAGATAGTGCCAGACCGGCATCTGACTCAGTGGGGCCTGCTGCTGTGGCAGCCAGCCGCGCACCCTTGACAGTGCCGCGCCGTTCCAGTCACTCAGCGCCTTTTCGTCCAGCAGCACCGTGCCGGAGGCAGGTTGTAGTCCGGCAATCACACTCAGTAAGGTGCTTTTACCGGCTCCGTTCGGGCCTGCAATGTGCAGCAGCTGACCGGCGGCAAGCTCGCCGGTCAGAGGAAGCAGCCGTCCGGGGACGGCGGCCTGTTGCAGGCGCAACAGCATCTATTTTGCCAGCGCCTGTTTAATCGTTTCCAGAATGATGGGATCTTCCGGCGTCATGTCAGGTGCAAAACGCTGGATCACACTGCCGTCACGGCCAATCAGGAACTTTTCAAAGTTCCACAGGATGTCGCCCTGCTCTTTCGGCGCGCGCCCTTTACTCTCCATACGTTCGTAAAAACCGCTGCCTTCCGGACGCACCGCGTCAGGCCGGGCCGCGATCAGCTGCGCATAGAGCGGATGACGCGCCGGGCCATTAACCTCGGTTTTGGCAAACAGCGGGAACGTTACGCCATAGGTGGTACTGCAGAAAGTTTTGATCTCCTCACTGCTGCCCGGTTCCTGTTCCAGAAACTGATTGCAGGGGAAACCGAGGACGCTGAAGCCCTGATCCTGCCAGGCTTTCTGCAGATTCTCCAGCTCTTCGTATTGCGGCGTCAGACCACATTTCGAGGCAACGTTGACGACCAGCAGAACTTTGCCCTGCCACTGTGACAGCGTGGTTTTTTCCCCGTCGAGCGTAACCAGTTCAGTCTCATAAATGTTCATGCTTTTTCCTGTAATGGATGCGGTTGTGGATGCAGAGTAGCCAGCCGAAGCTAGCGCGAAGATTTCACCAGTAAAATAATAAACAGTGGCGCGCCCAGTGTCGCCGTCACGACGCCTATCGGCAACTCCGCTGACGTCAGTGCCAGCCGCGCCACGATATCGGCGGCCAGAAGCACCGCCGCGCCCGCCAGCGCCGATGCTGGCAGCAGATAGCGGTGATCGCTGATGCCGCTCAGACGCAGCAGATGCGGGATAACAAGCCCGACAAAGCCAATGGCGCCGGCCATCGCGACGCTGATGCCCACCAGCCAGCCCATCGCCAGTACCAGCAGGTTACGCCAGTAGAAAAGTGACAGCCCGAGCTGACGGGCGGACGTCTCGCCCAGGGCCAGCAGATTGAGAATCGGCCCGGTCGCCCCCAGCGCGAGCATCACCGGCAGCAGTGCCAGCATCATCCAGCCATAGCGCCAGTCAATGCCGCTGAATCCGCCCATCATCCAGTACATCAGCTGACGCAGATCGAGACTGGTGCTGAAGTAGACCGCCCAGGTCATGATGGCACTGCAGATAATCCCCAGCGCCACGCCGGTCAGCAACAGCCGGGTGACCGAGAGCTGACGATGGGCAAAATGCAGCAGGATTAGCGTAATTATCAGCGCACCGGCCATCGCCGCCAGCCCCAGACTCCACAGCGAGCCGCTGCCCAGCAGCACGCCGAGCACCAGACCGATACCTGCGCCGTTCGAAACGCCGAGCAGGCCTGGCTCCGCCAGCGGATTGGTAAACAGCGCCTGCATCACCACGCCGCATACTGCCAGCGACGCCCCCACCAGGACGACCGCCAGACTGCGGGGCAGCCGCAACTGCCAGACAAAGAGCTGTCCGCTATCGCTGAACCACGCAGAGGGCGCGATCCAGCTGTCCCCGGCACAGAGGCTGAGACAGAGCAGTGCAGAGAGCATAAGGGCGAGCGCAATCAGCCATTTCTGGCCGCGTTGATCGGCCTGGCGCGCGAACGTATCGAGCAGAGACATAAGCGGGATTAGCTGAGAAAACAGTGATTTGATTGTAGAGGGATTGGTGAAAAAAGAAAGGCTGATGAGGCGGTCTGCGCCGGGATGGCCTGGACTCTAAAGGATAGGATGAGCGGCAATGCTGCATGCTGTCATTATGAAAAAAGGCCGCTTTCGCGGCCTTTTTGAAACGCTGAAATTCAGTCAGTCTCTTTGGGTGTAGCGTTCTCTACGCGGCTTTTCAGCTTCTGTCCTGGACGGAACGTTACTACGCGACGCGCAGTAATCGGAATATCTTCACCCGTTTTCGGGTTTCTGCCAGGACGCTGGTTCTTGTCACGCAGGTCAAAATTACCAAACCCAGACAGTTTTACCTGTTCTCCATTTTCCAAAGCGCGACGTACCTCTTCGAAAAACAGCTCTACTAACTCTTTGGCATCGCGTTTGCTCAGCCCGAGTTTCTCAAACAGGTACTCTGACATCTCAGCTTTTGTAAGCGCCATAGGTTCAATCCCTCAAGGTTGCCTGGAATCGCTCTTTTAATGCCGCAACGCATTTGCCAACGGTCGCGGCAATCTCCTCTTCTTCGAGTGTCCGGCTGGTATCCTGCAAAATCAGGCTGATTGCGAGGCTCTTGTAGCCCTCAGAAACGCCCTTACCGCGGTACACGTCAAACAAGTTTACGCCAACTACCTGATTTACGCCAACTTTCTTACACTCCGCAATGATATCTGCTGCAGGGACGTTTTCAGCCACTACAACGGCAATATCACGGCGGTTCGCCGGGAAGCGAGAAATCTCGCGCGCGTCAGGCAGGACGCGGTCTGCGACCTTATTCCAAAGCAGTTCAAAGACTAAGGTGCGGCCATTGAGATCAAGCTTACGTTCCAGCTCAGGATGTACAACGCCGATAAATCCGATATGTTCATCATGCAAATAAATCGCCGCGCTCTGTCCTGGATGCAACGCCGGATTCGCCTCAGCCCGGAAGCTAATCTCATCCAGTTTGCCGGTTAAATCGAGCAGCGACTCTAAATCGCCTTTCAAATCATAGAAGTCAACTGTCTGACGCGCCAGATCCCAGTGCTCTTCAACACGGTTGCCGCTGATGACGCCAGCCAGCATAAGATCCTGACGGATGCCTAAATCCGCCTGCGTATCTGGCACAAAGCGTAAGCCGCTCTCGAACAGACGTACACGGCTCTGCTGACGGTTCTGGTTATAGACCACCGCACTGAGCAGACCGGTCCAGAGTGACAGACGCATGGTCGACATATCACTGGAGATCGGGCTTGGCAGTAACAGCGCCTCTTCACCCGGATGCAGCAGCTGCTGGATTTTCGGATCGACGAAGCTATAGGTAATCGCTTCCTGATAACCTTTATCCACCAGCAGGTTTTTCGCGCGTTTCAGCGACAGATTCGCTTCACGGTGACGGGTCATGACCAGACCAGCCTGAACAGGTACATCAGGAATATTGTTGTAGCCATAAATACGGGCCACTTCTTCGACCAGATCTTCTTCAATGGCCATATCGAAGCGCCAGCTCGGCGCGACGGCCTGCCACTGCCCTTCACCTGCCGTCACGTCACAGCCGAGACGCGTCAGAATGTCGGTAACCTGCTCATCCGCAATCACGTGACCAATCAGACGGTCCAGCTTTTCGCGACGCAGCGTGATCGTGGCGGGTACAGGCAGGGCTGCCTGATGGGTCTGATCGATGATCGGGCCTGCTTCACCGCCGCAGATGGACAGCAGCAGTTGGGTAGCACGCTCCAGCGCGGTATGTTGCAGCGCCGGGTCAACGCCACGCTCGTAGCGATGAGACGCGTCGGTATGCAGACCGTGACGACGGGCGCGGCCAGTGATAGAGAGCGGATCAAAGTACGCACACTCGAACAGGATGTTCTGCGTTTCGCCGTTCACACCCGAATGTTCGCCACCAAAGATTCCGGCCATCGCCAGCGCTTTCTGATGATCGGCGATCACTAAAGTATCACTCTGCAGGGTGGCTTCAGTGCCATCCAGCAGCGTCAGCTTTTCGCCCTCTTTCGCCATGCGCACCACGATACCGCCATCAATACGGTCAAGGTCGAAGGCGTGCATTGGCTGACCCAGCTCCAGCAGAACGTAGTTGGTGATATCGACGACAGGATCAATAGAGCGAATGCCGCAGCGACGCAGCTTCTCTTTCATCCACAGTGGCGTAGCTGCCTTAACGTTAATTCCTTTCACGACACGGCCCAGATAGCGCGGACAGGCTTCTGGCGCGTCAACCTGAATCGGGAACGTGTCGTTAAGCGTCGCCGCGACCGGCTGCATCTCCGGCACCTTCAGCGGCAGGCCGTTGAGCACGGCAACATCACGGGCGATACCGATCAGACCCAGACAGTCGGCGCGGTTAGGCGTGACGCTGATTTCAATGGTGTTGTCGTCCAGCTGCAGGTACGCGCGGATATCGGCGCCAACGGGCGCGTCAGAAGGCAGTTCGATGATGCCGTTGTGATCGTCGGAAATACCCAGCTCGGAGAACGAGCAGAGCATCCCTTCAGAGGGCTCGCCACGCAGTTTAGCCGCTTTGATTTTGAAATCACCTGGCAGCACAGCGCCGACGGTCGCGACAGCAACTTTCAGTCCCTGACGGCAGTTCGGCGCGCCACAGACGATATCCAGCAGGCGATCGCCACCGACGTTGATTTTGGTGACACGCAGCTTGTCGGCATTGGGGTGCTGACCGCACTCCACGACTTCACCAACCACAACGCCGTGGAACACACCGGCGACGGCATCAACGCCGTCCACTTCCAGACCGGCCATGGTGATTTGTTCAGACAGCGCAGCGCTGTCCAGGGCTGGATTTACCCATTCGCGTAACCAGAGTTCACTGAATTTCATTGGATATCCTGCCCTTACTTAAATTGTTTGAGGAAACGTAAATCATTTTCGAAGAAAGCACGCAGATCGGTCACGCCATAGCGCAACATGGTCAGACGCTCCATGCCCATACCAAAGGCGAAACCGGAATAAACTTCCGGATCGATGCCGACGTTGCGCAGCACGTTAGGGTGCACCATGCCGCAACCCAGCACTTCCAGCCACTTACCGTTTTTACCCATAACATCCACTTCTGCCGATGGCTCAGTGAACGGGAAATAAGAAGGACGGAAGCGAATCTGCAAATCTTCTTCGAAGAAGTTGTTCAGGAAATCGTGCAGCGTGCCTTTCAGGTTGGTAAAGCTGATGTTTTTATCCACGATCAGCCCTTCCATCTGATGGAACATCGGCGTGTGCGTCTGGTCATAATCGTTACGGTAGACGCGGCCTGGCGCAATAATACGGATAGGCGGCTGCTGAGCCTGCATGGTGCGGATCTGCACGCCAGAGGTCTGCGTACGCAGCAGACGCGTGGCGTCGAACCAGAAGGTATCGTGATCGGCACGCGCCGGGTGGTGCGCAGGAATATTCAGCGCATCGAAGTTATGATAATCATCTTCAATTTCGGGCCCTGTTACCACGCCAAAGCCTAACTCGCCAAAGAAGGTCTCAATGCGATCCATGGTGCGGGTGACCGGATGCAGACCGCCATTCTCGATACGACGACCCGGCAGAGAGACATCAATGGTCTCTTCAGCCAGACGGGCATTCAGCACCGCGGTTTCCAGTGCATCTTTACGGGCATTCAGTCGATCGGTGACCTGCTGCTTCGCTTCATTGATTACCGCACCCGCTGCAGGACGCTCTTCTGCTGGCAGCTCGCGTAGCGTCGTCATCTGCAGTGTGAGATGTCCTTTCTTACCCAGGTATTCGACGCGCACCGCGTCAAGGGCGGCGATATCCGTCGCCCCGTCGATGGCCGCCGTGGCGCTGGCCACCAGTTCTGCGAGTTGGGACATAGTTTCCTCTTTTTCCAGTCAGGCTGGTCAGTTCTCGTTGGGACCTGCCGGTCCAATATGCTAGCGCCAGAAACAAAAAAGCCTCCACGAGGGAGGCTTTTAGCGCGATTTTTCGTTTCTTCTCTTATGCGCAAAAGCCCCCGAATGTCAGGCGCTAAAGTAAAAAAAGAAACGGAAAATAGCAGCATTCATGCTTGCGGTTACCTTGTCATGCGATACAGGGGGTCTATTGAAAAGCTCAGCGACGAAAATGTCAATCTTTTGCGTAAGTTACAGGCAATAAAAAAGGGAGCAAGCTCCCTTTTCCATCTGACTTACGCCAGGGCTGATTTCGCTTTTTCGACCAGTGCAGAGAATGCCACTTTGTCGAATACTGCGATGTCGGCCAGGATCTTACGGTCAATCTCAATGGCTGCTTTTTTCAGACCATTGATGAAACGGCTGTAAGACATGCCGTTCTGACGCGCCGCTGCGTTGATACGCGCGATCCACAGCTGACGGAACTGACGCTTACGCTGACGACGGTCACGGTAAGCATACTGACCAGCTTTGATAACAGCCTGGAAAGCAACACGGTAAACACGTGAACGTGCACCGTAATAGCCTTTAGCTTGTTTTAAGATTTTTTTGTGACGTGCGCGAGCAACTACACCACGTTTTACACGAGCCATTTAGCTCTCCTGTTTAATATTCTGAATTAATGAAAAAAATTTACTTATGCGTACGGCAGGCAGGCAATAACCAGACCCAGATCGCCTTTTGACACCATGCCTTTAGGGCGCAGGTGACGTTTACGCTTAGTAGATTTTTTAGTCAGAATATGACGCAGGTTTGCGTGTTTACGCTTGAAGCCGCCAGAAGCGGTCTTCTTGAAGCGCTTAGCCGCGCCACGTACAGTTTTAATCTTTGGCATTTTAAAAATATCCACTTCGCATTGTTAATAACATGACCCAGACAGGCGAACAGATAACCGCACAGCGCGAACGCTGCGCGGTCATTGCTACTTGAAAGCCTACTGTTTCTTCTTAGGAGCGAGCACCATGATCATCTGGCGGCCTTCGATCTTCGAAGGGAAGGATTCGACAATGGCCAAATCCAGATCTTCACACAGGTCTTTACGGACGCGGTTAAGCACTTCCATACCGATCTGCTGGTGCGCCATCTCACGACCGCGGAAGCGGAGCGTGATTTTGGCTTTATCGCCATCTTCCAGAAAGCGAATCAGGTTGCGTAGTTTGACCTGATAGTCGCCATCATCGGTTCCAGGACGGAATTTGATTTCCTTAACCTGAATAACTTTTTGCTTCTTCTTCTGTTCCTTAGAAGATTTGCTTTTTTCATAGAGGAACTTGCCGTAATCCATAATACGGCAGACCGGCGGTTCGGCATTCGGGCTGATTTCGACTAAGTCGCCGCCCGCTTCCTCGGCTTTTTCCAGAGCTTCGCGTAATGTGACAATGCCAATCGGCTCGCCATCCATGCCCGTTAAGCGCACTTCAGTTGCGCGGATTTCACTGTTAATTTTGTTCGGACGCGTCGGTAGTACTCGTTTTCCGCCTTTAATACTTTATTCCTCCAATTGGTGAAGATTTCGGCTGCGAATCTCTTGTTGAAGTTTCTCAACAAACAGATCGACATCCATCGATCCCAGGTCTTTACCACGGCGGGTGCGAACGGCAACTTTGCCAGATTCCACCTCTTTATCACCGCAGACCAACATATAAGGGACGCGACGTAATGTGTGCTCGCGGATTTTAAAGCCTATCTTCTCATTTCTCAAGTCTGCCTTCACACGAATGCCAGCATTCTGCAGCTTACGCGTCAAAGACTCAACATATTCCGCTTGTCCGTCGGTAATATTCATTACCACAACTTGCAGCGGTGCCAGCCAGGTTGGGAAGAAACCGGCGAATTCTTCGGTAAGAATACCGATGAAGCGCTCCATCGATCCCAGAATCGCACGGTGAATCATCACTGGCGTCTGACGGTCGTTGTTTTCACCCACGTAGGTTGCTTCAAGGCGTTTTGGCAGGGAGAAGTCTAGCTGAACTGTTCCGCACTGCCAGGCGCGATCAAGACAATCGTACAAAGTGAACTCAATTTTAGGGCCGTAGAACGCGCCTTCACCTGGCTGGAACTCAAACTCAATGTTGTTTTCGTTCAGCGCAGCGGCCAGGTCTTCCTCGGCACGATCCCACATCTCATCTGTACCGATGCGCTTCTCAGGACGGGTGGATAACTTCACCACAATCTTTTCAAAGCCGAAGGTGCTGTACATGTCATAAACCATGCGGATACAGCTGTTCACTTCGTCACGCACCTGCTCTTCTGTACAGAAGACGTGTGCATCATCCTGGGTAAAGCCGCGAACGCGCATCAGACCGTGCAGCGCACCTGATGGCTCATTACGGTGACAGCTACCAAACTCTGCCATACGCAGCGGCAGGTCACGGTAGGATTTCAGACCCTGATTAAAGATCTGAACGTGTCCAGGACAGTTCATCGGTTTGATGCAGTATTCACGGTTCTCAGATGAGGTGGTGAACATTGCTTCTTTATAGTTTTCCCAGTGCCCGGTTTTTTCCCACAGGACGCGGTCCATCATGAACGGACCTTTCACTTCCTGGTACTGGTACTCTTTTAATTTGCTGCGGACAAACACTTCCAGCTCACGGAAGATGGTCCAGCCGTCATTATGCCAGAAGACCATACCGGGTGCTTCTTCCTGCATGTGGTAGAGATCCAGCTGCTTACCAATCTTACGATGGTCACGCTTCGCCGCCTCTTCCAGACGCTGCAGATAGGCTGCCAGCTGCTTTTTGTCTGCCCATGCGGTGCCATAAATACGCTGCAGCATTTTGTTGCTGCTGTCGCCGCGCCAGTAGGCACCGGAGATCTTCTGCAGTTTAAAATGATGGCAGAACCGCATGTTCGGCACGTGCGGACCGCGGCACATGTCGACATATTCTTCGTGATGATACAGGCCAGGCTTATCGTCATGGCTGATGTTTTCATCAAGAATAGTGGTCTTGTAGATTTCGCCGCGCGCCGCAAAGACGTCGCGTGCTTCCTGCCAGCTGACCTTTTTCTTCACCACATCGTAGTTGGTTTCAGCCAACTGATGCATGCGTTTTTCCAGCAGGTCGATATCTTCCTGGGTCAGGGTACGATCGATGTCGACATCATAATAGAAGCCGTTATCAATGACCGGGCCGATCGCCATTTTGGTATCCGGCCACAGCTGTTTAATTGCGTGCCCTAACAGGTGCGCACAGGAGTGACGGATAATTTCCAGACCCGCTTCATCTTTTGCGGTAATGATCGCAACAGCGGCATCGTCGGTGATGGGATCAGCAGCATCAACCAGTTCACCGTTAACGCGGCCAGCGATACAGGCTTTCGCCAGACCTGGACCGATGTCCAGCGCAATATCCATGACACTGACAGGGCGGTCAAACACGCGCTGGCTGCCATCAGGAAGCGTAATTACAGGCATTTCATGTCCTTATTTGCAGTGGTAAGCCACACGAAAGCTTACATGCAACGTAATATAAAATGAGTGACCTGGCGTGATATCAGACCCACATTGTCGGAATGTCGCCAGGATTGCAGTGCGGAGCAGATGATAGCAGTTTTCGCCGACGAGAAAAACCATCCCCTTTTCGCTAAGCCATGGAGCGAACAAAAAAAAGCGGCCTGACACACAGTGTCAGACCGCCGGGCTTGCCGCAGGCAAAAATGCGCTTACATCGCGTAAGAGAGCATGATTGAGGTTTTGGTGTCGGTGCGATCTGGCGCAGACTCAGCCGGATTGTTGTTCCAGGTGACGTTGTAAGCCAGCTTCAGCGCGAAGTGGCTATTGATAGCGACCTGCAGGCCGGTTTCAGAGTTCACCGTGGTGTCTTCACCGAAGCTGCTCAGCACGGATACGCCCTGAATAAATTTGGTGGTATCGGTCAGCTGCCACTGATAGCTCACAGCGCCATAGCCCAGCGCCTTGGTCTGATGACCGCCAGCGTGGTAATCGTCATAACGTACACCCGGACCAAATTCCGCACGCAGCGAGTGCACTGGACCGTTCAGGATCTGACGACCGTAACCGGCAGTCAGCACGTCACGTGAATCGTAACCATTGAAACGATCGCTTAACCAGCTCGCCTGGCCAAACAGGTAGTCATAGGAGTTGAGGTTATAGCGTGAACGACCACCGATGTTGTACGTCTCTGAAGAGCGTTCATCATTTGACGAGGTGTTCGCTGCGTTACCCCACAAGCTGTAGGCCATAGATGACTGATACCAGGTCATATTGGTCTGAGCAGTCAGCGATGAACTGGTGGTGTTACCGGTTTGCGCCAGGTATCCCGCAGAAGCAGAACCTTCAAATGGCTTTTTAGCCGTGGAAGGGTCATCCATTGAGGTGAATACGGCGTTATCGGCCAGTGCCTGGTGACAAAACGCTCCGGCGGAGAGCAAAAGAACAGCAGACAGCTTGTTATAGGCTTTCATTAAATGTGATCCGTGCGACTGTTTAAAAAACGGAGAGTCTGAAGCGTTTTGCCGGGCATTCAATGCAATTTACGGTAAGTTTTGTAAAAAATTATTAACTTACACAAAATGCCTGGAATCACCCTGACAACCCATGTTAATTGGGACTCATCTTATTAACGTCGCGCATTATAGTGCTGCCCAAATGAAAAGCCAGACGTAACGGCAGAAAGATTTTTACGTCATGGGCAGTACTCCTGACACTGATTTACGCTATGCGTCACGACAGACACCCAGCATCTCTTTCATAATTCGCCTGAATTTTCACCATAGTCTACGCTCAGTTCAGTTTCTCTTTCCCGGAGGTGCCTTATGAGCAACACTGCCCTGACCCGCTATATCGTGACCTTTCATTATCAGGAGTCGGGATTAAGTGACATCCTGGAGCTGACCAGCGCGATGACCGCCGCCGGTTTCACCACCACACTGGCCGATGAAAATGGCCATCCCCATGAGCTGGGCACGAACAGTTATGGCATTGTCAGTACGCTGGACGCTGAGTATCTGCGACAGCAGGTTGCGGCTGCCGGTGAAAACGCCCTGGGTCAGAAACCGGATGTGACTGTCATCACCTTTGAAGAGTATCTGCGGGACACTGCCAGTCATCGCCCCGCCACCTCAGCGCCGGAATAAAAAGGTGCAATCACGCTGGTTTTGGTGAATATTCAGGCATCAGCATCGGACTTACGCAGCGAACAACGAGGATAGCCCTATGTGGTCAGCCATCAGTCGTCTGTTAAGCGAGCAGTTAGGCAACGCCGAAATCACTCAACGTCACGCCCTTGCGGGTGGTGATATCCATCCCACCTGGCATATTCGCTACGGTGATCACGATGTCTTTGTCAAAAGTAACAGCCGCGAGATGCTGTCGCTTTTTACCTGGGAAGCCGACCAGCTTGCCTTGCTGGCGCGCACCGGCACGGTTCGGGTACCAGAAGTGTATGGTGTGGGTCATCATCGCGAGGAGAGCTTTCTGTTGCTGGAATATATCAGGCCACAGCCGCTTGATGAGCAGAGTGCATATCAGCTGGGTCAGCAGCTGGCGCACCTGCACCAGTGGAGCGAACAGACGCAGTTCGGCCTCGATTTCGACAACAACATCACCACCACGCCCCAGCCCAATAGCTGGCTGCGGCGCTGGTCGGTCTTTTTTGCCGAACAGCGCATTGGCTGGCAGCTGCAGCTGGCGGCCGAAAAGGGAATTCAGTACGGGGATACCGAGCTGATTATCGCCTCCGTGCAGCGGGTGCTTGCGTCACATCATCCGCAGCCGTCGCTGCTGCATGGTGATCTCTGGCCCGCTAACTGCGCCAGCAGTGACAATGGCCCCTGGCTGTTCGATCCCGCCTGCTACTGGGGCGACCGTGAGTGCGATTTAGCCATGCTGAGCTGGTACCCTGACATGCCCCGCCAGATTTATGACGGTTATCAGGCTGTGTGGCCCCTGCCGGATGGTTTTTCGCAGCGTCTGCCGGTCTACCAGCTCTACTATCTGCTGAACCGGGCTAACGTGTTTGGCGGGCACTGGCCCGGCGATGCACAGTTCGCCATTGGCCAGTTGCTGGATGAGGATGCGCTCGGCACCCGTCAGGCCAGACCGGCCTGACGGCGTTCACGGTCAGATAAAGCCCAGCAGCGACAGCGCAAAATATCCGGCTATCGCAATCACCACTGGCAGGACATAAAGCGGGAAGATCTGCAGGAAGATGGTGTGACGGGGAACGCGCACCTTCTCTTCCAGTTGCTGACGGCTGCGTCCTTCACTGCCCTTTGCCTGCTCCAGAATCATCTGATCTTCAATGCCCTCTTTGACGTGACGTGCCTGCCGTCCCATCCGCGCGCCTGATGATTCCAGCGCCAGCCCGACAAAAATCAGAATGTAGATCAGCCAGAAACCCAGATTCATCTGACCGTTAAATTCCGGTACCGGCGAGTTATGCCAGAAAACGTTCAGGAATGGCGTGTTGAAGCGCAGCATATCGACAATGACATGGACGAAATCAAGCATAACGGCGTCAATGCCCGGCTGCTTCTCGCTGTGCTTAAACATAAAGCTCAATACCGAAATAATGGTCGACAACAGTGCCACTAAAAAGAGCACCCAGCCCACCACGCGCTTAAGGATGGCGATACGGCCAGCCTGTTGATAGGTCATAATATCTCCTGAACCTGGAATCCAATTTGCCGTCAGTCTACCTGCCAACGAAGAAATTTCCCAAATAAAGCGTGGTCAATCGGATGAAGCATGCGTCAGCAGAGAATGATGTTATGGTTAAACCGACTTTATTTATAAGGAGACCGCTGATGACCTGGCACCGCCCTGTCCTTGCTGCCCTGTTTGATATGGATGGCTTACTGATCGATTCTGAACCGCTGTGGGATCAGGCTGAACTGGATATCTTTTCAACGCTGGACGTCGACCTGTCACGACGCAGTGAAATGCCCGATACCCTTGGCCTGCGTATCGACCAGACTGTGCGGATGTGGTACGAAACGCTGCCCTGGCAGGGCCCCTCTCAGCAGGAGGTTACTGACCGTATTATTGCGCGCGCCATGACGCTGGTGGATCAGACGCGGCCGCTTCTGCCTGGCGTGGAAACAGCGCTGCAGCTGTGCCAGGAGCAGGGAATGAAAATCGGCCTGGCCTCAGCATCGCCGCTCATGATGCTGGAACAGGTACTGGAGATCTTCAACCTGCGCCACTATTTCGATGTGCTGGCTTCAGCAGAAGCACTGCCCTACAGCAAGCCCCATCCGCAGGTCTACCTTAACGCCGCCGCCAGCCTGGCAATTGATCCACTCAACTGCGTCACGCTGGAAGACTCGTTCAATGGCATGATCGCCACCAAAGCGGCCCGCATGCGGTCGATTGTGGTGCCTGCCGCTGAACACCGCGATGACCCGCGTTGGGCGCTGGCGGATGTCCGGCTGGACAATCTGACCCAGCTTAGCCTGCAGCATCTGCAGGGATGATAAACAGCCCGCGCATAGCGGGCTTTTTTTTGCCCGCTGCGCCTGCCGGTTGATCTGCTCCGCAAAAAAAATAAAACAACGTTTCATTTTTATTGAATTCCCATCTCGCTCTGCCTAAGATGCCCGAAGCGTCCCCATTCGGGGCATGAATAACCTGACCTGCAGAGAGGCCTGAGATGGACGTTCGCCAAAGCATTCACAGCGATCACGCTAAACAGCTCGACACTGACGCGCTGCGCCGCGAGTTTCTGATTGAGACGATTTTTTCCGCTGACAATTACACCCTGACCTACAGTCACATCGACCGCATCATCATTGGCGGCGTGATGCCGGTTAACAAGCCAGTCACTATCGGTGATGAGATGGGAAAGCAGCTGGGCGTCAGTTACTTTCTTGAACGCCGCGAGCTGGGCATGATCAACATTGGCGGTCCGGGCCTGGTTGAGGTCGACGGTAAAGCCTGGGAGATCGGTCATGAAGAGGCACTTTACATTGGTAAAGGTGCGCGCAACCTGCTGTTCCGCAGCCTGAACCCGGCCCAGCCCGCTAAATTCTATTACAACAGCGCACCCGCACACTGCACCTTCCCGGATAAGAAGATTACGTTACAGGAAGCCGCAACCGCCACGCTGGGTGATGCTGCTACTGCCAATCGTCGCACCATTAACAAATTTATCGTGCCGGATGTGCTGCCCACCTGCCAGCTCACCATGGGCTTAACCCGACTGGATGAAGGCAGCCTGTGGAACACCATGCCCTGTCACACCCATGAACGGCGCATGGAAGTCTATTTCTACTTCGATATGAGCGAAGAGAGCGCGGTCTTCCACATGATGGGAGAACCCCAGCAAACCCGCCATCTGCTGGTACATAACGAGCAGGCGGTCATCTCACCCAGTTGGTCAATTCATGCCGGCGTCGGCACCCAGCGTTACACATTCATCTGGGGCATGGTGGGTGAGAATCAGGTCTTTGATGACATGGACCACGTCAAAATCAGCGAACTGCGTTAAGCAGAGGAGAAGCATAAATGGTACTGAATACGTTTGATTTAAAAGGCAAAGTGGCAATGGTGACCGGTTGCAATACCGGTCTGGGTCAGGGTATGGCTCTGGGGCTGGCTCAGGCTGGCTGCGACATTGTCGGCGTTAACCGTTTCGAACCTGACGAAACGCAGCGTAAAGTTGAAGCACTTGGCCGCCGTTTCTGGTCGATATCGGCTGACCTGATGAAATCTGATGTTGCGTCGCAGGTTGTTGAGCAGGCGGTCGCAGCCGCGGGCAGAATTGATATTCTGGTCAACAACGCCGGGATTATTCGTCGTGAAGATGCACTGAACTTCAGCGAGCAGGACTGGGATGATGTGATGAACATCAACAGTAAAACGGTCTTTTTCCTGTCACAGCAGGTAGCCCGGCAGTTTATTGCTCAGGGTAACGGCGGCAAGATTATCAATATCGCCTCTATGCTGTCGTTCCAGGGCGGCATCCGCGTGCCTTCCTATACAGCGTCGAAAAGCGCAGTCATGGGTTTAACGCGCCTGATGGCGAACGAGTGGGCGAAGCATGGCGTTAATGTTAATGCGATTGCCCCAGGCTATATGGCTACCGATAACACTGAACAGCTGCGTAAAGACCAGGCCCGAAGCGATGAGATTCTGGGGCGTATCCCGGCAGGACGCTGGGGCGTGCCTGATGACATGATGGGCCCGGTAGTTTTCCTGGCCTCTTCCGCGTCTGACTACGTTAATGGCTATACACTGGCGGTAGATGGCGGCTGGCTGGCTCGTTAATCTTTCTGGCAGAGCGGGCGGACAGTGTTTCATCACTGTCCGCCTTGTTAAAAATATTCATGCTTCGTTACAGCGTCACATGTTCTCATTTACTGGATAAATCCCTATACTGGATGCATCGACAGCTTTCTTTGCAACCAGGTTCTATCATGACGGGCGAAGGCCACATCATTTTTGCCATTGCCAGCGCTATTTTTGCCAAACGTGCTGAGCTGACACCCGTACTGGCGCAGGCCGACTGGTGGCATCTTGTTCCCTCAGCCCTGCTGACATGCCTCCTGCCCGATATCGATCACCCCAAATCTCTGCTGGGACAGCGACTACGCTGGCTTTCTCATCCTATTGCGCGCGCGTTCGGCCATCGGGGCTTTACCCATAGTTTGCTGGCGGTGGCGGCCGGTTTATGGCTTTTTCAGATAAACCTGCCCCAGTCGTCGCCGATACCGGCAGACGTACTACAGGGTCTGACGCTGGGCTACCTCAGCCATATTGTGGCTGATATGCTGACGCCCGCCGGGGTTCCGCTGCTGTGGCCCTGCCGCTGGCGCTTCCGTCTCCCGATTCTGCGCAGTCAGAAAGGAAATCAGCTTGAGCGGGCGTTATGTCTGGGACTGGTAGGCTATGCGCTGTGGTTCCCGGTCGGCATGCCATCTTTTGGTGCAAACGGCTGGCCGGCTCAGCTGTTTGATACGCTACAAAATGGCGTCGGACGGTTAATTTCCAGTCATACTGCGCAATAAAGCCGCACAAAACGTCATTAAGTTATAAACCATGCCATTTGGATATAAGGTGCCCTCTCCGCCTGCTGTTACCATTCCCGCTGTCTTAATTCGTGATTAACATTATGCGGCTTTCCCGGGTGGGAAAGCCGCATTACTCTGGAGTTTCAGTATGGACCTTCCTCTTACGCTCAATATCGTGGCCTTTGTGGTGCTGCTGGTATTGCTCTCCCGCTTCAGCCGTCAGAACTGGAGCCTGTCGAAAAAAGTGCTGACCGGTCTGGTGATCGGCGTGCTGTTCGGCCTGGTTTTGCAGTTGATCTACGGCGAAAACAGCGCAGTGGTAAAAGAGTCTATCAGCTGGTTTAACATCGTCGGTAATGGCTATGTCCAGTTGCTGCAGATGGTGGTGATGCCGCTGGTGTTCGTTTCTATTCTGAGTGCGGTGGCCCGTCTGCATAACGCCTCGTCGCTGGGGAAAATCAGCGTACTGACCATTGGCGTACTGCTGTTTACCACCGCGATTTCGGCGCTGGTCGGCGTCTTCGTCACCGGTCTGTTTGGTCTGAGCGCAGAAGGTCTGGTTCAGGGTGTGCAGGAAACCGCGCGGCTGAGTGCGATCCAGAGCAACTATGTCGGCAAAGTCTCTGACCTGAGCGTGCCACAGCTGGTGCTTTCCTTTATCCCGAAAAACCCGTTTGCCGATCTGACCGGCGCTAATCCAACGTCAATTATCAGCGTCGTCATCTTTGCCGCATTCCTGGGTGTGGCTGCCCTGCAGTTGCTGAAAGATGATGAAGTGAAAGGTCAGCGCGTGCTGGTCGCAATCGACACGCTGCAGTCATGGGTTATGAAGCTGGTGCGTTTAGTGATGAAACTGACGCCATATGGTGTGCTGGCGCTGATGACCAAAGTGGTTGCCGGTTCAAACCTGCAGGACATCATCAAGCTGGGCAGCTTTGTGGTCGCCTCTTACCTCGGTCTGGCCATCATGTTTGGTGTTCATGCTCTGCTGCTGTCGGTGAATGGCATCAACCCGCTGCGCTTCTTCCGTAAAGTGTGGCCGGTGATCACCTTCGCCTTCACCAGCCGCTCCAGCGCAGCGAGCATTCCGCTGAGCGTAGAGACGCAGACCCGTCGTCTTGGCGTGCCGGAGTCGATTGCCAGCTTCGCGGCATCCTTCGGTGCCACTATCGGCCAGAACGGCTGTGCCGGTCTCTATCCGACCATGCTGGCCGTAATGGTTGCGCCAACTGTCGGGATCAACCCGTTTGACCCGCTGTGGATTGCAACCCTGGTCGGGATCGTCACGCTGAGCTCTGCAGGTGTGGCGGGCGTCGGCGGCGGTGCCACCTTTGCCGCCCTGATTGTTCTGCCTGCGATGGGCCTGCCTGTCACCCTGGTGGCGCTGCTAATCTCCATTGAGCCGCTGATTGATATGGGTCGTACGGCACTGAACGTCAATGGTTCGATGACCGCGGGTTCCCTGACCAGCCGCTGGTTAGGTCTGACCGATAAGCGCGTACTGGAAAGTGACGACAACGCCGAGCTGGCGCACCGTTAATCTGCTGTAAGCCTGGCGCGCCCGCGCCAGGTTATTTCTGCCCTTCCTCTCCATAATCCTCCCCATTGATGGCGACGCCGTTAAGAAAGCGTTAAGCATGGTAAACAGGCGAAAAATCGCCGCTTTAGTGCTTGTCTTTACCCGGTAAAAAGCGAATTCTGCATCCAGTCTTATGAGGAGGACATCCGATGAAAAAAATTATTGCCTCGCTTCTGACGCTGGCGCTGTTGACGCCCGCGCTGGCTTTCGCCCACCCTGGCGACTGGGGCCCGGGTGGATGGGGCCGACATGGCGGACCCGGCCCCCACTGGGGCGGTCCTGGCCCCCACTGGGGCGGTCCTGGCCCGGTGCGTTTTTTACCTGAAGCCGCTACCGCGGTGCTGATTGGCGGACTGACCTACTACCTGCTGAACGGCAGTTATTATCAGCTTCATGGCGAAGAGTATGTGGTGGTCGAGCCGCCAGCAGAGTCGCGGGTCAGCAGTGAAATGCGGGTACTCGACTTTAATGGTAAACGTTTCTATGTGCAGGACGGCCACTACTACCAGCGGCAGATAGACGGTGATTATGTTGAGGTGCCGCGGCCGGCGGGATTGTAGTCCGCGCCGCAACGAAAAACGGCCCGTCATGACGACGGGCCGTTTGCTATTCAGGGGTGCTACGTATTACTGCTGAACCTGCGGATCGGTGTCATATTCCGCGCAGCTCTGGAAGCCGTAGTTCATCACACGGCCAGTGTCGTTATAGCTCACGAAGTAAGTCTGTGCTTTACCGTCGCGCTGACCCAATACGTAAGTCTGGCAGGTGCCGCGCGCGTGAACCATGGTGATTTCAGTAGACGGCGTACCAGCGATCTGACGAACCTGATCGCGGGTCATACCTTTTTTAACATCCTTAACGACTGGCTTAGTCACGTAGCTTTCAGCACGATCGTAAGTCGTACAACCAGACAGTGCAGCCAGCGTCAGCGCCGCAGCGATACATCCCATCACTTTATTCATCTTGTTGTTCCTCATTGATTGTCCATGTGGAAACAAGCCTGGAACATAAATGCTGATTTATCAAGTTTATGAGCAACAATTCATCGCATAGCAAATGTCAGGATATCGTAAAGAAGGCTGTTTTGCTGTCAACGCAGACGTATACTTCCCCGCAAAACAGACACCCTGTAACGATTCATTTTCAGACTCATCGGCCATCATCAGTGAGGGCGTTGATCAGTGTGGTAGCGGCGTTACGGGTATCTGCAATTTACTGCCTTGCCCGCTTTCTGTTCACCCCACCGCTGACGACTCCGAGGATAAATGACCCCTGTACATTCTAACCGCCTGGTTTACGCCATTACGCTCGGCCTGCTGGCCGCACTTGGCCCGCTCTGCATTGACCTCTATCTGCCCGCACTGCCACAAATGGCGCAGGATTTGCACACTGAAACCGCAACCGCGCAGCTGAGTCTGACCGCCGGCCTGCTGGGTCTGGGCGTTGGCCAGCTGCTGTTTGGCCCGATGAGCGATAAGTTTGGTCGCCTGCGCCCGCTGACCCTGTCACTGGTGCTGCTATTTATCGCCTCGATGGGCTGTGCGCTGGCGCAGGATATTAACCAGCTGCTGCTGGCACGACTGTTCGAAGGGTTAGCAGGTGCGGGCGGCGCCGTGCTGTCACGGGCGATTGCGCGTGACATGTATAGCGGTCATGAGCTGACGCGCTTCTTCGCGCTGCTGATGCTGGTCAACGGTCTGGCGCCGATTGGTGCACCGGTACTGGGCGGTGTGCTAATGACGATAGTCAACTGGCGCGGCATCTTTATGGTGCTGGGCGGCATTGCCATTCTGCTGATCCTGCTGGCACGCTGGAAGCTGCATGAAACACTGCCAGAAGAACGGCGCAGTAAAGGATCGATTTTCTCCGCTTACGCCGCGCTGGGTCAGGTGATAACCCATCGCCCCTTTATGGGCTTCTGCCTGACGCAGGGCTTTATGATGTCCGGGATGTTCGCCTACATTGGTGCCTCACCGTTTGTGCTGCAGCAGATTTATGGCCTGTCGCCTCAGGCCTTCAGCTTTTGCTTTGCGGCCAACGGTTTTGGTCTGATCATTGCCTCGCAGACCAGCGCCCGTCTCTGTCCGCTTTGGGGCGAGTATCGGGTGCTGAAAGGCGGGCTGACGCTGGCCTTTGTCGCCTCCAGCCTGCTGCTGTTGACTGCGCTGCTCCATGCACCGCTGGCACTGCTGCTGGTCGCACTGTTCTTTACCATCGCCAGTAATGGCGTGATCGCCACCACCGCCTCATCACTGGCGATGCAGAGTCAGGGCCACCGCGCGGGCAGCGCCTCTGCCGTGATTGGCGTCACCATGTTCACGCTGGGCGCAATTACTGTGCCGATCACCGGCATCGGCGGCACCTCGGTACTGAGCATGTGTGCCACCATTTTCGGCTGCTTTATGATGGCAATTCTGATGTTCAGCGTGCTGGCGAAAAAACCGCTGCCGCAGGTAAAAACTCACTGATTTCGCAATGTTAAGGCGTAATCAGTTGCCGCTTAAGCTTGTTGTTTTGGCGAAGGCACGTTAGCTTTATTAAAACGTTCGCATCGAGCCGACAGGCCACTGACCTGAGGAGAAGTTCATGTCACTGCAGCAGGAAATTATTGAAGCATTGGGTGTGAAACCCGCTATCGACGCCGACCAGGAAGTGCGCGTCAGCGTCGATTTTCTAAAAGCCTACCTGAAACGTCACAGCGGACTGAAAACGCTGGTGCTGGGGATCAGCGGCGGTCAGGATTCAACGCTGGCGGGTAAGCTGGCGCAAACGGCGATCAGCGAGTTGCGTCAGGAGAGTGGTGACAACGACTATACCTTCATTGCCGTGCGTCTGCCCTATGGTGTGCAGGCGGATGAGCAGGATTGCCAGGACGCGCTGGCTTTCATCAAGCCTGACCGTTCGCTGGTAGTCAATATCAAAGAGTCAGTGCTCGCCAGTGAGCGTGCGCTGAAAGACGCAGGTATCACGCTTTCTGACTTCGTGCGCGGCAACGAAAAAGCGCGCGAGCGAATGAAAGCGCAATACAGCATTGCCGGCATGACCAAAGGGGTAGTGGTCGGCACCGATCACGCGGCGGAAGCGGTCACCGGATTCTTCACCAAGTATGGCGATGGCGGCACTGACATCAACCCGCTGTTCCGCCTGAACAAGCGTCAGGGCAAACAGCTGCTGAAGCATCTTGGCTGCCCGGAACATCTCTACCTGAAGAAGCCGACTGCCGATCTGGAAGATGATCGTCCAGGCCTGCAGGATGAAGTGGCGCTGGGTGTCACCTACGAGATGATCGATGATTATCTGGAAGGGAAAACCATCAATCCTGATAACGCCCGCATCATCGAAGGCTGGTATCTGAAAACCGAGCACAAACGTCGCCCGCCGATCACGGTATTTGACGACTTCTGGAAGTAATCCCGCGCCTCCTTTGCCCCGGCAAGGGAGGCTTATCTCACTCACCTTGTTGATCGCTGTATGCCTGCCACCGTTTCGCGCGCCACCCTTATCGGGCTTATCGCCATTCTGCTCTGGAGCACCACCGTTGGCCTGCTGCGCAGCGTCAGTGAAGCCTTTGGCGCTACCGGCGGCGCGGCGCTGATCTACAGCACTACCGCCATGCTGCTCTGCCTGACCCGCGGCCTGCCAAAGCCCGGCACAATGCCTGCAATCTATTTATGGCTGGGCGGCATCCTCTTCGTGGGCTACGAAATTTCTCTGGCGCTGGCTATCGGGCTGGCCAGTCATCGCAGTCAGTCGCTGGAGCTGGGGATGATTAACTATCTCTGGCCCTGCCTCACCATTGTGCTGGCGATCCCATTTAATCAGCAACGTTTCCGCGTCTGGCTCTGGCCCGGACTGCTGCTGTCGCTGCTGGGTATCGTCTGGGTGATGAAAGGCAGCGGCAGCAGCTCGGCTGCGCTGCTATGGCAGAACATGCTGCGCAATCCTGTCGCCTACGCACTCGCCTTTATCGCCGCCCTGACCTGGGCGCTCTACAACAACGTTACCCGCCGCTTTGCCCGGGCTTCGAACGGCGTTACGCTGTTTTTTATCCTGACCGCGCTGGCACTGTGGATCAAATATGCCATCAGCGATCGTTCTGCGCCGATGACCTTTGCGCTGGTCCCGCTGCTGGAGGTGCTGTTTGTCGGCCTCTCTACCGCCATCGCCTACTCCGCCTGGAACCACGGGATTCAGCAGGGCAACCTGACGCTGCTGGCCACTGCCTCCTACTTTACGCCGGTGCTGTCGGCCCTGCTGGGATCGCTATGGCTCGGCCTGACGCCACCGCTGGCCTTCTGGCAGGGGGTCGCGATGATTACGTTGGGTTCGCTGATCTGCTGGCTGGCGACACGGCGTCTTTAACCAGACGGCTGGCGATCATTTCGCCTGCCTGTTATGCTGTATGGACAACCAGTAAGTGGAGTCCATTTTGGCCAGACGTGCTGCCATTCTTCGCCCCGAACCCGACGCGAATACAATTTATCAATATCCTGAACACCTGCGTGAATGGCTGGAAGGTCTGCCGAATCACCCTGGCGTCTATACCTTTCACGGCGAGAGTGAGTCGCTGCCGCTCTATATCGGTAAAAGCGTGAATCTGCGTTCGCGGGTAATGTCCCATTTTCGCACTCCTGATGAGGCGAAAATGCTGCGTCAGTCGCGGCGAGTCAGCTGGATCCCTACCGCAGGCGATCTCGGCGCACTGCTGCTGGAAGCGCAGATGATCAAAACCCAGCAACCGCTGTTTAATAAGCGACTGCGCAAAAACCGGCAGCTCTGTTCGCTGCAGATTACCGATGGCAAACCAAACGTGGTTTACGCAAAAGATCTTGATTTCAGCCAGTCTCCCAACCTTTTTGGCCTCTATCGCAGTCGCTTTGCCGCCCTTGAACGACTGAAGCAGCTTGCGGATGAGTATCAGCTCTGTCATGGCCTGCTGGGTCTGGAAGCGCTGAGTGCGGGACGAGGCTGCTTCCGTTCGGCACTGCGCCGCTGCGCCGGTGCCTGCTGCGGTAAAGAGCCGGTCAGCGATCATCAGGATCGTCTGCTGGAAGCGCTGGAAAATGTGCGGGTCTTTTGCTGGCCGTGGCAGGGTGCCGTAGGTCTGGTGGAGGAAGGCAAAGAGATGACGCAGATCCACGTCATCGACCACTGGTTCTATCTCGGTTCGGTCAGCAGCATGGATGAAGCCAGAAAACTGCAGCGGCCCAAAGGCGGTTTTGACCACGACGGCTACAAAATTCTCTGCCGCCCGATTCTGTCGGGTGCCTACCCTATTCTTCCGCTATAAAAAAACCGCCGATGCTGCCCACTCATTTCAGTGGACAGCGTCGGCGGTCTCAGACCGTTGGCTTAATTAAGGTTATTCAGCCGGTTCTGCTGGCGGTGCCATTTTTCCTTCGTGCGGGCCTTTCTCAGTCAGACGCTTTTCAAAGTTCGCGTTGTACTGTTTTTTCTGCTCCGGCGTCAGCACGTTATAGAGCTTGTTCTGCGTTTCCAGCATCTTCAGCGCATGCTCTTTTGCATTGGCAGACATTTTTTCTGCCTGCGCTTCTGCTTTGCTCTGATCAAAGCTGTCAGAGGCAATGATGCTGTGGGCTGCGCGACGCTCATCCAGCGACGGACGCTGCATATCTTTGTGGCTCTCTTTCATGATGTCGCGCATCTGCGTTTTCTGCGCGTCGGTCAGGTTCAGACCTTTAAACATCATCTCCGGGCCATGGCGCATTGGCGGTTTGTGCATCGCTTTTTCGCTGCCCGCTGGCGGTGGAGTCAGGTTATCTGCTGCTGCATGGACGGCGGTGGCTGCACCAAACGCCAGCGAAGAAGCCAGTAAAAGGGAAGTCAGTTTGCGCATAATCGTGTCCTTATAATTCATGATAATGACGACAGCACTCTGTCGCGTCTTCGGAAACAAGCATACGACGCTGAACGTCAACTACTCAGAGCCTGAGTAAAGCCGTGAAAGCATAAAAGATAAAAATCGGGCAATCATGAAGAGAATAAGAAGAAAGGCGTGAGGAATTGAAAACGTTTATGAATTTACAGCGAATTTCGCAGAAATCATGGAGGAGTGTAATGGTTACGACAGGAAAGCGGAAGGCTCTCTCCCGCTTTTCCTGCCGATTTTTTAGCACCGATGAACGGCACCGGTAACTTCAGGCATCAGACCGGCAGTGCCTGGGTCTGTTCGCCCTCTTCTATCAGCATCAGTCCGGCACGCAACCCGGCTGCTACATTGGGGTTCGGGAACAGCACATATTCCCGTGCCTGCTGCACGTAATAGCGGGTGTTGCCATCTTCCGCCAGCAACGTCCCCTGTGGAAAGGCGGTAAAGTTCAGCGTTTCCGGTGACATATGCAGCGTAAAGTGCTCACTCAGCCGGGTGATCTGCTGCGCGACCCGATAATGGCGCGGCTTAACCGTAGTGACGGGCATGGCTTCACCATAGAGTAACGATGCCAGCGCCTGCTGTGCCGCACTGAACTGACTGAGATCGTTCTCGCCAAACGGCAACGCTTTGCCCAGCTCCAGGGTGCAGCTGGCCGCACCGAAGTGCTCGCAGCTGAAATGAGTAAAGGTGCCGCCCGGCGCACGATGAAATACCAGCGCTTCCAGACCGGCTGCGGCCAGCCAGTCGAGAAACCCGGGCGGCCAGGGGCGCTCGTTGTGCGGCATCACGCCGAACTGAGGATGGTAAGAGCCGCGAATCGCGGTGTGCATGTCGAGATGCCAGCGCGTCTCATCGCACTCACCCAGCTGCCAGAACGTTTCCAGCGTCTGCTCCAGCCGCAGCACGCGGCGGGCCTCATCGCTATCGTCAATCTGCTGCCAGCGTCCGCCAAACAGCCGGTTGATGTCATAGCGCACATAGCGCTTGCCAGCCCGCAACGCTGACGGGTTACCCAGAATCACCAGCATGCGCTGCTGCAACGGTTTTTCGCCGCGCAGCAGGGGATTAATCAGCTGGTTCACGATTTCAACCGGAGCGGTTTCATTACCGTGGATCCCGGCGGAAAGCACCAGCGCCTGTTTAACCGGCACCGTTGGCTCCATTAACAGTATGCCGTGATACAACCACTGCCAGCGAAGATGCGCCGTTTCACCACTACGCTTACGCGGTACTTCGCCGGAGAGCGTTTGCTGTAAAAAGTCCTGCATCGTTCCTCCTTTTCGCCCTGAGCAGGCGGCAGCCTGAGCTGCCGCCTCCTTCACTGCTGAAATGCATATACATTTCCTAAGTCTAGCAGCTTCGTCAGTTCATCCAGCGCGTCACGTCCCTCACGCAGCAACTGCGGGTCGACCAGGTCGGCCTGGGTCAGGCGATCGCGGTAGTGACGGTCAACCCAGTGATTCAGCGTATTGAAGAGCCTGTCGTTCATCAGCACCGCCGGATTGACTGCCTGCTGCTCCTGAGGCGTCAGCACCACCCGCAAGCGCAGGCAGGCCGGGCCTCCCCCGTTATACATGCTTTCGCGCAGATCAAACACCTTCAGGGCTTTCAGTGGCGTATCACCTTCGACCTGTTCACACAGATAGCGCCAGACACCCGGATGCTGACGTGACTCTTCCGGCAGCACCAGCATCATGCTACCGTCAGGACGGCTGAGCAGCTGGCTGTTAAACAGATAGGTCTCTACCGCCTCTTTTACCGAGACCCGATCTGCTGGTACTTCCAGTGTCACAAAGCCGGGTACGCGCGCCCGAAGCTGCGCCAGCAGCTCAGGCTGATTAACAAAGGCGTGCTGATGACAGAACAGCATCTGCTGGTTGCTGACCGCAATCACATCGTTATGAAACACGCCCTGATCGATCACCGCAGGATTCTGCTGCGCGAACAGCACGCTTTCGGGTGAAAGCTGATGCAGACGGGCCACTGCCTCGCTGGCCTCACGGGTCTGCCGCGCCGGATAACGCTGCGGAGCGTTGCCCTCATGACTGCTGTCGCGGCCATAGACAAACAGCTGCACGCCGCGCTCGCCATAGGCGCCGCCGAACCGGTTGTGGTTAGCCGCCCCTTCATCACCAAACATCGCCACCTGCGGTAGCGCATCGTGCACCGCAAAATGGCGATCGTCGCGGAAGATGGAACGCAGCAGCCAGGCCGTTTCCGGCGCTTCCATCGCCCGGTGGAATTTGTTGTTAAGGTTTGCCACCGTCAGGTGAACCCGGCCATCCACGCTGTCCGCGGACGGCGAAACCGTAGCGGCATTGGCAACCCACATCGCCGACGCGGAGCTGCAGGCGGAGAGTAATCCCGGCGCGGTTTTGCCGGCTGCCGCCAGCACCTGCTCATCGTTGCCGCTGAATCCGAGCTGACGCAGCGCCGCAATATTGGGCCGCTCATGTGGCGGGATCACGCCCTGCACGTAGCCCATATCGGCCAGCGCTTTCATCTTCAGCAGCCCCTGCTTTGCCGCCAGACGGGGATTCGAGGGCTGCAGCTGGTTGCGGGTTGAAGCTTCGTTACCAAACGACAGCCCGGCATAGTGGTGCGTTAATCCCACCAGTCCATCAAAGTTGGCTTCGGTTGCCTTCATGATGTTTTCTCCGGCGCGGAGAAATCCAGGCCCGGCGACAACGTGGTGGGCAGCGTCAGGTCCGGCGTCTCCAGTGAGGCCATCGGCCAGGCGCAGTAATCCGCCGCATACCAGGCGCTGGCGCGATGGTTACCCGACGCCCCAATGCCGCCAAACGGTGCCGTACTGGCTGCGCCCGTCAGCGGTTTGTTCCAGTTGACGATACCGGCACGCGCTTCCAGCAGCAGTTGATCAAACTGCTGGCGCGAAGGCGAGATTAATCCGCACGACAAGCCGTAACGGGTCTGGTTCGCCAGCATAATCGCCTCATCAAAGGTGTCATAGCGGACGACGCCCAGCAGCGGGCCAAAGACCTCTTCATCCGGGATGCCCTGCACATCGGTTAAATCAATAATGCCTGGCGTCAGTATGGCGCTGTGGCGATCCGGCCAGCGCATCGCCAGCAGCACTTCGCCACCCGCCTCCACCCGACGTTGCCACTCACCCATAATCTTCTCTGCCGCGCCGGTGGAGATCACGCTGCCCATAAAGGGTTGCGGCTCAGCATTCCAGGCGGCCGGTTGCAGTCGCCCCGCCACTTCAGCCAGCCGCTGCAGAAAGGCATCACCCGCCTCGCCACGTTTAACCAGCAGACGCCGGGCGCAGGTGCAGCGCTGACCGGCGGTAATAAAGGCGGACTGTAACGTGATGTTGACGGCCGCATCCAGGTCAGCCGGATCTTCTACAATCAGAGCGTTATTGCCGCCCATCTCCAGCGCCAGCATCTTCTCAGGCTGACCGGCAAACTGGCGATGCAGCTGATAGCCGGTATGGGCGCTGCCGGTAAACAGCAGGCCATCAATCTGGCTACAGGTGGCCAGCGCCTGACCGGTTTCACGTCCACCCTGCAACAGCGCCAGCACGCCAGCTGGCAGGCCCGCGGCCAGCCAGATCTCAGCCGTTTTCTCGGCGGTCAGCGGCGTCAGTTCACTGGGTTTAAAGACCACGCAGTTACCCGCCAGCAGCGCCGGAACGATATGCCCGTTTGGCAGATGACCGGGGAAGTTATAGGGACCAAATACCGCCAGTACCCCGTGCGGACGATGGCGCAGCGAGCTTTCGCCTTCATGCTGCTCACCGGTGCGGCTATGGTACGCCTTCACCGAAAAGCCGATTTTATTGATCATCGCGCCGACTTCAGTCAGCGCTTCCCAGCGCGGCTTGCCGGTTTCACGAGCGATGGTTTCTGCCATGTCTGTTTTGTGCGCTTCAAGCCCGGCGGCAAATTTCTCTATGATCGCCTGCCGTTCCGCCAGCGGGCGTCTGGCCCAGGCCGGAAAGGCGGCGCGCGCCGCGTCACAGGCCGCCGTAACCTGCGCGGCCGATGCTGCCTGGCCCTGCCATAGCGTCTCGCCGCTGACCGGATCCGCTTTGGTCAGGATCTCCGCGTCGCCGCTCAGCCATTCTCCCTTTATCAGGTGCGTCATGCTGTTTTCTCCTCTTTGCAGAGCGTCACTACGCGCAGGCTGTCGCCCGGCTGGCAGTGGAGCGCCTGCATCTGTTCATCCGTGAGTTGCACGCTGTCGCCGTCGGCATGGGCCGGGATCAGCGCCACACGGAACTGGCGGTAATGGTTATTGGCAACCAGGCAGAGCGGCGCATCAGCCGGATTTTCGCCCGGCTCTGCGCTGCGCAGACGGCTTTTGCGTACGGCGCGAATGTGGTCGATATCACACTCCAGCGTCGGACCGCCATCAAAAATGTCGACATAGTTAAGGTAGCGGAAGCCTTCCGCCTCCAGCACGGCACGGGCCGGTGCGGTGTGTGGATGTACCTGTCCGATGACCGCCTGCGCCTCTGGCGTCAGGTAGTCGATATAGAGCGGATGCTTTGGCATCAGCTCCGCGATAAAGGACTTCTGGCCGGTGCCGCTGAGGAAATCGGCCTTACTGAACTCCATTGAGAAGAAACGGCTGCCGACGCTCTCCCAGAACGGTGAATGCCCCTGCTCATCGCTGACGCCACGCATCTCAGCCACCACCCGATTGGTGAAGCGTTCACGGAAACTGGCCATAAACAGGAAGCGGGACTTCGACAGCAGATAGCCGTTTTTGCCGTCACGGTAGTCAGGATCGAGGAACAGCGTGCAGAGCTCACTGCTGCCGGTGTGATCGTTACTCAGCGACAGGGTGGGCAGCGCGGCATAGACATTCAGCTCTTTCGAAGCGTGCACCTGGGTGCCGACGCGAAAGTTGTACCAGGGATCCTGCAGGCCGACCGCCACCTCAATGGCGCAGATGCCCACGGCGCGGTTATCTTCACTATCCGCCAGCACAAAGACATAGCCCTGCTCTGCGCGCGGCAGCGTATCCTCCCAGGTCTGCAGCGATCGATCGATACGCGCCTGTAACGTGGCGCTATCAACGGGCAGCGAGGTCAGCCCGCCGCCGGTTTTACCGGCCAGCGCCATCAGCTGGCTTAAATCATCGCGTTCAACCGGACGGATTACCATCATGATGCGGACCCTCGTACCAGGCGTTCACACACCTCGGCAAAGCGTGCCATGCCGAGCTTCACTTCCTGCTCACTGATATTCAGCGCGGGGGCAAAACGGACCACGTTAGCCCCGGCAATCAGCACCATCACGCCCATCTCAGCGGCGGCCAGATTGATCTCTTTGGCTTTACCGGCAAAGTCGTCGCTCAGCACTGCGCCAATCAGCAGACCCAGACCGCGCACCTCTTTAAACAGATGCAGGCGCTGATTGATCTCATCCAGGGCCGCGACAATCCACTCGTGACGCTGCGTGACACCCGTCATCATGTCAGGCTGGTTGATCAGCTCCATCACTTTACCGGCGACCGCGCCCGCCAGCGGATTGCCGCCATAGGTGGTGCCATGGGTGCCGACGCCCATTACCCGCGCCAGATCGTCCCGGGTCAGCATCGCACCTATCGGGAAGCCGCCGCCCAGCGCTTTGGCGCTGGTGAGGACATCCGGCGTGACGCCATAATGCATATAGGCGTAGAGCGAACCGGTACGACCCACGCCGCTCTGCACTTCATCAAAAATCAGCACGGCCTGATGCTTATCACAGAGTTCACGCAGTCCACGCAGGAACGCCGGATCGGCAGGCAGCACGCCGCCCTCACCCTGGATCGGTTCAACAATGACGGCGCAGGTATGGTCATTAATCAGTTCAGCGGCTGCAGCCAGATCGTTAAACGGCGCATGCTGGATCTCAGGCGGCAACGGCGCAAAATCTTTTGAGTAGGCGGGCTGACCACCGGCTGACACGGTAAACAGGGTGCGCCCGTGAAACGCATTCTTAAACGCCACAATGCCACTTTTATGCGGGCCGACACGGTCATGTGCCACTTTACGGGCCAGCTTCAGCGCCGCTTCGTTCGCTTCCGCCCCGGAGTTACAGAAGAACACCCGGTCAGCGAAGGTGGCGTCGATCAACTGCTTCGCCAGTCGCAGGATCGGTTCGTTGGTGTAGCCATTACCGGTGTGCCATAACCGTGCGGCCTGTTCCTGCAACGCCTGCTGCAATGCCGGATGCGCATGCCCTAACGCATTAACAGCGATGCCACCGGCAAAGTCGATATAGTCTTTACCGTTTTGATCCCAGACGGTGGAGCCTTCTGCGCGAACCGGTATAAAGGTCGCAGGTGCATAAACCGGCATCATCCATTGATCGAAATCGTGACGTGAAACGTGCAGTGCCATAACCCACTCTCCTGCTTTACTTTACCGGCCAGGTAAAGCTTATGTTTTAAAATTGTTAAAGGTTGTTGTAGTGCAGCCCTACTGTAGAGTGCAGTTAACGTGCCAGCCAGACAATTAATGCATAAAATGGTCATCACAACGGAATATCAATGAGTTAGATGCTGACAATATTCAATTAATTTGCATATATAGTGAATAATTGTCTGATTGCAGCGGCAAAGCCGGGTTTTAAACAGCGGAATTATGCATTCGCGGGATGAAATATCGCTTTTGTGATCGCTGATAAATTATCTCTCCATAAAAACCCATTTCCTGCCCTGTTTTAGCGCAGTTTGCCTCTCACTGGTGCAGCGGTGGTCGCCGGATTTCGCCTGAACTAAGAGCGCTAAATAGCGAAAATTAACAAACTATTTTCATTTATCACGCCTGGCGGATTAATTTTACCGCCTGTCATCGATTAATTAATGAGCAATGTGATGACACTTTAATCAGTGTCGTGCAGATTATTTCTGACGTGATTATCGGGCGGGAAATAATATTTCTGAAAAGATGAACAGATATTAATATGCAGACTAATGATTAGAAGGGAATCCTTGTGAAATTATCACTTTCATAAAACTCACTATAATTAATACAGGGAGTGATGTGATTCAATTATATACAGTTAACTTATGGATTATAGTGTGTTTTTTTAACTAATTTATTGATTATAATGTAGTTTTACACCATACCCCCTTAAGGTTTTATTAGAAGAAAATCTTATTACCTTGTCATTTAATCTTCTGTCCCCTGCTGTTATTCATTAGCTGAATATAGACATCACATTTTGTTACTTTTATTACGCTTTGTAATTTTAACTTTTTGTGTCATTTTCATTTCACCCCGAAACAGGGGAATAATAATTAATGAATACAGGGTAATAATTAAATGATGAAGCGCACTTTACTAACGGCTATTATGCCGTTACTGATCGGTCTTTCTTCCGCACAGGCCGCAGAAATTTATAACAAGGATGGCAATAAGCTGGACCTGGTCGGCAAGATTAACGTGTCACACCTCTTTTCTGACGACGATAACAACAACGGTGATACCTCTTCTTATGCCCGTTTTGGTTTTAAGGGTGAGACGAAGATTACCGATCAGCTCACCGGTTATGGCTTCTGGCAGTATCAGTACAGCCTTCACAACTCTGAAGGCAGTGACGCACAGGCCACCAACCGTACCCGTCTGGGCTATGCTGGCCTGAAATTTGGTAAGGCCGGTGCGCTGGATTACGGACGTAACTATGGCCTGGTCTATGACGCGCTGAGTTACACCGATATGCTGCCGTTCTTCGGCGGCGATTCCGGTTATACCGACGCCTTCCTCTCTGGCCGCTCAACCGGCGTGCTGACCTGGCGTAACAGTGATTTCTTTGGTCTGGTAGACGGGTTAAACCTTGCTGCACAGTATCAGGGTAAAAACGACCGCAGCAGTAACATCGACGGCGTGCGTCGTTCGAATGGCGATGGTTTTGCCCTCTCCGCGTCTTATGACTTCGATTTCGGCCTGAGCTTCGCTGGCGCGTTTGCCAGCCTGGATCGCACCACGGCGCAGAACGCAGCCGCACGCGGTGAAGGCGAAAAAGCCCAGCACTGGGCAACCTCAGTCAAATATGATGCGAACCAGGTTTATCTGGCCGCAATGTACGGCGAAACCCTGAACGCCACGCCGATCAGCGGCGGCTTCGCCAACAAAGCGCAAAACTTTGAAGCCGTGGCGCAGTATCAGTTCCTGAACGGCTTCCGTCCATCCGTGGGTTACGTCTCATCGAAGGGCAAAGAGATTGAAAATATCGGCGATGCCGACATTATTAAGTACACCGCCGTGGGTGCCACTTACTACTTCAACAAGAACATGTCGGTCTATGGTGAATACCGCATCAACCTGTTGAAAGATAATAACCCGCTCGGTCTGGCGACCGACGACATCACCGCGCTGGGTCTGATTTACCAGTTCTGATGAGACAGCAGGCCCGGCGCTTCCTGCCGGGCCTGTTTACTGACTCATGCCAGCCATAATCCGTTCTCACGCCAGTTTAGCCCAGCGCCCTGACTAAGTTAACCGCCACAGCCTCTTCCTCCATCAGCTCTTCCACGTTGGCCGACGCCAGCAGCGTGGTTGCCTGCCCGGCAGGCACCGGACGGCTGAATAGATACCCCTGACCATAATCACAGCCGCGTTTTCTCAGCCACCGCAGCGTAGCGACATCCTCGATGCCCTCTGCCGTAATCACCACATTCAGCCCCTGACAGAGCGCCAGCAGCGTTTCCACGACTTTTCGCTGCTCCGACCCGGTCACAATTCCGGCAATAAACGTCTGATCAATTTTGATTTTGGTAATCCCCAGCCCCAGCAATACGGAGAGGTTGGAATAGCCAGTGCCGAAATCGTCCAGTACCACGCCAATACCGGCCTCTTTCAGCAGGCGGATCGCCTCGCGGGCATCATCAGAGATAGCCATAACGTTCTGTTCCGTGATCTCCAGTTCCAGCATGACCGGTCCGGCATGCTGCATGATGTGGGACAGACAGGTGGTCAGCGACGGTCTCAGCAGCTGCTCCGGGGTAATGTTCAGCGACAGGCAGAGCCCGGCAGGCCATGCCCGTGTTGCACTGACCGCATCCTGCAGCAGCGCCACCGTCATGCTGTCCATCAGCCCCAGCCGTTCCACCACCGGCAGAAACTCAGCGGGTGAAACCGTCTGCCCCGACGCGGTGATCCAGCGTGCCAGTATTTCAAAGCCGGTAATGTTTCCGCTTCGCAGCGACACCAGCGGCTGCAGAAAGGGAACGATGGCGTGGCCGCTGACGGCAGCAACGACCTCCTGCTCCAGCCTTTCCCGCTGGCGAAAGCGCAGCTCCATGTCTGGTGTGAATCGCGCCAGATGAGAACGCGTGTTCTGTTTAGCTTCGTACAGCGCCAGATCCGCCGCCCGCACCACATCGGCCTGCCCGGTGCAGGCTGAACTGGCAATGCCTGCAGAGAGACTGAGGAAGGTATGCGGGCCGGTCCGGATGGATGCTGCATGCTGACAGAGACTTTCAGCGGCGGCCAGCGCCTGCTCAGCCTGCGACGCCGCGGTTACGATAGCAAACTCATCCCCACCAATGCGAAACACCTGGCTCTGCGTGCCCGCCGAGGTGGTCAGCAGTCCGGCCAGCGCAACCAGCGTGGCGTCGCCCTGACGATGACCGTTCAGGTCATTGATACTCTTGAAATCATTGATGTCGAGCAGCGTCAGGGTATAAGGCACCTCGCCGGTATTCAGCGCAGCAAGGTGTGCGGTGAATGATCGGCGATTCATCACGCCGGTCAGCGCATCCGTGCCGGCCAGCCTGAGTGCGTTTTTTTCTGCACTCAGCGATCTGCGGACCAGATTCACGATAAACAGCGCCGGAATAATCATTGCCAGCCCGGCAAATGCAGTCGCAGTCAGGATAAAACGCACCCGCTCGCTGGTTTCGAAACCGGGATCGTAGCCCAGGCCCAGCAGGCTGGAAATCCGCGCCTCAAGCCCGAATTCCCACAGTATGGAGAGTAAAATGATGGTCGCAATATTCAGCACTGCGAGCCAGAAAAGTTTCAGGCGCATGCGTTCATTCCCGGTGATGGAGAGTGTCAGAGTGTTGTTTTAATTATCTGTAAAAACCCGGGGTGGATTTCTCATAGCCTGTCAGCTTAACTGCCGACGATAATCACCCCTCCGCTATTTCTGCTCATAGAAATCACGCGTTCTCACCCGCCTCGCGCCAGCACAACAGAAGACCTGCTCTGCGCGGCGCGTGCCGGTGACGTCATCAATATCGATGAGTGTTCTATCGGCAGCGGCGACCAGATTAACAGGCCGGTCCGGTTATATTTATGCATTACGACGGTTTCGACGGGTTATACGACCGAAAAGGCGGGACACTACACAGCGCGTCAGGATGTACTGTGAAAGGGACATTAACTTACGAATTAACAAGAACTTGCCCTGTTATCGCCACCGTAAGTCGTTGCGCAAATTTGCGTGACAGAGCCTGGAAGCACGACGCTTTTTTATTTATTTCCGGTGGTCTGATTGCATGGTAGACATTCCGGCATATCGTACTTTTATCGCACAAAACTAAATAGCACTCAATTTAGTTAAGTACAACCCTACAGAACCCTCTCCGGCTGCCGATACCGAGTTACCCAACGAACTCTTCTGGAAGATCGATGAAAATCTCAACGCGCCTTAGCGCAGGTTTTGGCCTGCTGATTTTGCTGTTTATTATTTGTGCCGGTACCGCGATTCAGGCGCTGAACAGCGCCCGTAATAGCATGGACGAGGTGGTCAATGTCCGGCTGAAAAAGTACCAGACCGTGCTGGATATGCGTGGCGGCGTGCGGGATATGGCCATTGCAGTGCGTAACCTGGCCCTGATGACCGATCCTGTTGCGATGAAGCCAGAATGGGAACGTCTGCAAAAACAGCGGGCGCTTTACATCAGCAATCGTGAAGCGCTGTCGCGCATGATGCAGACTGACGCCGGCCCCGCGGGACGCGAGGCGATGAGCAGAATTGAATCTGCCGAAGAGGCCGCGCTATCCACCCTGATGAACGCCGGAAAACTCGGGCTGGAAAACCGTCAGCAGGAGGTTACCGACTATCTATTAACCGTAGCGCGTCCTGCGCAGCAGACTCTGCTTAAAGCGATCAACGATCTGACTGAGCTGGAGATGCGCAACAGTCGGGATGCGGTGGTGGAAAACGGGAACGCTATCGCCCGTACCACCTGGATACTGATCATCCTGGCAGCGATCTCCGTGCTGGCTGCGGTCGCCACCTGCGCGTTTATTGTGCGTATGCTGATGCGTCAGCTGGGCGGCGAACCTGTTCAGGCACAGGCGCTGGCTGCCGCGATCGCGGCTGGTGATCTCACCTCCGCGGTTACGCTGCGCGGTGGCGACAGCACCAGCCTGCTTGCTTCGTTAAGCGGTATGCAGACCAATCTGCGCGGGCTGGTAACGCAAATCAAGGATGCTTCCGCTTCGGTGGCGCTGGCGGCCGATGAGATTTCCCAGGGCAACAGTGAGCTGTCATCCCGTACCGAGCAGCAGGCTGCTGCGCTGCAGGAAACCGCAGCGAGCATGGAGCAGCTCACCGCCACGGTAAAAAGCAATGCGGCGGGCGCGCATCAGACGGCGGGTTCAGCACGCGAGGCTGCCACACTGGCTCATGCAGGCGAAGCGGATGTTCAGCGCCTGTCAGAAACCATGCATGACATTTCGCTGAGTGCCGTGCGGGTGCGTGACATTACGTCGGTGATTGAGGGCATCGCTTTCCAGACCAATATTCTGGCGCTTAACGCCGCAGTAGAAGCAGCACGTGCCGGGGAAGACGGTCGCGGATTTGCCGTGGTCGCGGGTGAGGTCCGATCGCTGGCCCAGCGCAGCGCCACTGCGGCACGCGACATCAAGCAGCTGATTGAACAGGCGGTGACGCAGGTCGAGGAAGGTGTCACGGTGGCCGCAGGAACGGGTGAGCGCATCCTGAAAATTGTCAGCCGCGTAGGTGAACTGGCCGATGCCATGGACAACCTTTCACTCTCCTCCGGTGAGCAGATGCAGGGCATCTCCCAGGTCAGCATTGCGGTGAGTCAGATGGATGGCGTCACGCAGAATAACGCCGCGCTGGTACAAGAGTCCTCTTCTGCGTCACAGTCCCTGCTGGCGCAGGCGCGCGACCTGCGTGGCATGGTCGGGACCTTCACCGTATGAACCCTTCCGGCGGACACCGTTCCGCCGATACGGCTGATCTTATCAGCCGTATCGGCGGGCTAAAACAGGACGTGGATATTCTGCTGCAGCAGCTCAGCGAAGGGGAGTATCTGAGCGTGGATACCTTCGCCAATAACTGGATACATCTGACCGAGCTTTACAGCCGGATTCAGGCGCACATGAGTGACCGCGCCCTGATGGATAAACTGGTGCGTAGCGACCTGCTACTAGCCGCTGACCTGCTGGCGGTGGGAAGAATGATTGCGGTCATGGATAACTTTCTGCGCTGCGCGGTCATTACCCGATGACCGGATCGTGGCGCTGACAGTGTGCGACATTCGCTTCTACGTTAAACGCTGAAATGATGCGGCAAATTTCAGCCGATTTGCCCCTGGCGCACGTTGTGTGCCAGGGGCTACGCCCGGTTATGTTGACTTCAATTTAATTTGACTCAATACTGAGCCACCTTTCACACGGAGGCGCAGCCAACGGCTTTTCCTCTCGCCGCGAAAGCGCCTGAAAGTTAGGTGTCTGACACCCGACAAAAGATGCTGCCGCAGTCCGCATCTTCCCGATACACGCTTAGCAAGACTTCAGGGCTGACAAGCCACCGGTGGTCTGGCTCTCCTGCCCCGGACTGAGAATGAGTAAAGATATGAATGATGAAACCGCGGGGATCGCTGATACATCTCCCGCCAGTGCAGCGCCTGAAACCATCGACCAGTTTCTCTGCTTTGCGCTCTACTCCGCATCGCTCGCCATGACAAAGCTCTATCAGTCGCGGCTGAAACCGCTGGGGCTGACCTATCCGCAGTATCTGGTACTGCTGGTGCTGTGGGAAAAAGATGCCCTGACCGTCTCCGATATTGGCGCACGCGTGCGGCTGGATTCCGGCACACTCAGTCAGCTTCTGAAGCGGCTGGAGAGCGCAGGCATCATCTGTCGGCAGCGTGACACAGGGAAGGATGAGCGCCGGGTTGTGGTCTCCCTGACGGAACAGGGCCACCAGCTCAAAGTCGCGGCGGCGGGCGTCCCGGCCGATATGGTCTCCGTAATGGATACCGCCTGCAGTGAGCTTGGTGAACTGACGACCCAGGTTGCCACGCTGCGGGAAAAACTGCTTAAGGCCCTGCCATGATGCTGGCTTTCGATAAACGTGCGGGCAGGCTGAATCACCGAAGCGTTGTCCGATCAGATGCTTTTCAGCAGAATTGCTGCACTGGAGTTTCTTTTGAGTACCGATAAACCAGCGGATATGGATGATGTCTATGCCGTGGTAGGACAGGCTGTTTCCAGCCTGCTGAAGTCAGGCAAGACGGCAGGCATACAGGAAATCATCGCGTTCCTGAAACAACAGGAAGCGCGATCGGTCAACGGCCAGAGAGAAGTTTACGCCAGAGCCGTTCGTGTCGTGACGAAACTGGTTAACTGACCCCTGCCGGGCTGAGCGACGCTTTTAAGGTAAGCGTCACAATCGCCATTCCTCATTCTCCTGTTCGTAACAACGCCGGACCTGGCCCAATGAATCCCTGTTCTTCAGGGGCACGCCTTCACCGGCCCTGTTTATCCGGCCGGTTCAGACGTCGTTATTCGCTATGCGCTGCCCGGGCAACGTCTCTGACGGCGCTTTCAACCCGCTCTGAATCTTTCTGAATGCTGGCTATCACTTCCCCCGCCTCACGCATCAACAGTACCCCCTGGCCGGTGTTCGCCAGCGAAGTTTCAATTCCCCGCAGCACCTCTCTGGCCAGTTGATTATTCCCTGCTACCACCCGCTCAATTTCTTCGGTCGCACTGCTGACGCTGGCCGCCAGGCTGCGGACCTCTGCCGCCACGACGGCAAAGCTGCGGCCCGACGTGCCTGCGCGCGCCGCTTCAATGGCGGCATTCAGTGCAATAAGGCGGGTCTGCATGGCAAAGCGCCGGATGGTTTCAACCATGCCATCAATGCTGTCAGACTGGCTGTTCAGGCGCGTGACGTCTGCCGACACCACACTCATCTCTTCAGCAATCCGGCTGATCATCTGAATGCTGTTGTCGATAACATCCGCGCCCGCCTGTGCACTTCCCCGCGTCTGGACAGCCATGTTCCAGGCATTTAACGCCGCGTCATACTCCTGCTGATTACGCAGCACCTGTTCCGTCACATCGGTGGCGAATTTAACAATTTTAGTAAGCTGTCCATCGCTGTTGAATACCGGATTGTAAGTGGCCCTGAGCCAGAGCGGTTCGCCACGCCGGTTAAGACGGGGAAACTGGCCCGAAAAGAACTCGCCCTGATTCAGCCTCAACCAGAACTGCCGGTACTCCTCACTCTGAGAGAGTGCATCCGAACAGAAAAGCCGGTGATGCTTTCCTATGACTTCGGCAGCCTGATAGCCGGTAGCCTTCAGGAAGTTATCATTTGCCTCCAGCACGTGGCCGTCAGGACGAAAGGCGATTACGGCCATGGAGCGGCTGATCGCATTGATAATCGACTCCTGCTCCAGTGATGACTGCATTCTCTCTGAAATATCCGCGGCTATTTTCACGATTTTGAAAACCCGTCCGCGCCGGTCAGTCACCGGAATATAGCTTGCCTCCAGCCAGACTGGTCGCATGCCTTTAGCCAGCCGCAGATATTTATCACTGAAGCTTTCACCTGCCGCCAGACGCTGCCAGAAACGGCGATATTCTGGCGAGTTAACCAGCGCGGGCGGACAGAACATGCTGTGATGCTGACCAACAATTTCTTCCGCCCGGTATCCCATGGCCGCCAGAAATAGCGGGCTGGCTTTCTGAATAATGCCCTCAGGCGTGAACTCAATCACGGGCATAGCGCGCCCCAGCGATCGGAATGACGCGGCGGCGTGCAGGCCACGCTGACGGAGAAAAGAAGGGACAAGATATTTCATTAAACTCAGGCGCATCAGCAGGACCAGTAAGCGGTGGAATTGCTTTTGTTATCGGCATATTGCCGGCGTCCCTTACGCATCGCTGCGATAGTTGCGGCTGATGATTGCAACACGATGTTACTACTGACACATAAGCCTGACGTTAGCCTGTCATCAGCACGACTCTGTGATGAACCCGGCCGGACGTGCCATGCACCGCGCCGGCCGGATTTACCTGCCAGCGCCGTGCTGGCAGGTTTCCGTTAGAGCGCCGTGCCGGTGGGTGCCATTAAATCGTAACGATCGTTCTGCGGGGATGCGTCCATGGCCATCGGCGGCTCAATTTTCAGGGTGATCCAGTTAGAGGTTACACGCTGCTGCTTGCTGTCCTCCAGCGTCACCGACAGCCGGTATTCGTTGCTGGCGTCTGGCGACGGATCCCATTGCGGTAGGATCACACTCCAGCCCTGCGGATCCGCATTATTGGCCGGTGGCGTCAGGCTCAGCGCCTGCGTGTCACCCTGCCAGCTCACTGCCTTGATGTCATTGCTGGCCCGCACCTGCAGCTTCAGCGGCAGGCTCTCGCCACTGCTTAACTGCCAGGGAGGTGTCGCCAGGAACACCGACAGCGTTTTGCGCTGACGGAATGCGAGCACCGGCGTATCGCTGCGGGTCACGGTATCGTAACGGCTGCCGCGCAGGGAGCGCGCTTCGGCGACGTTACCGGCATCAAGCTGACGGCTCAGCGCTACGCCAAAGCGGTAGTTCAGTTTCAGCCCCAGCTGATCCTGGCTTTCACCGGCACTGCTGGTTTTGTGGGTGGCCGACAGCGTTACCAGCGGCACCGGCGTGTAAGAGAGGCCAAACGACATGGCGGAGGGATTGTGATAGCGGTTGCCGCTGTTAAACAGATCGACATTCTCACCCAGATATTGCTGATAGCTCACCGAGACGCCCAGTTGACGATAAAAGGGCAGATAGCTCTGGCTGGTGATGTCATAGCCGCGCGCCATGCGCTGCTGCTGCGCGTTGCCCAGATTTTTCCAGCCGGAAAGCGGCTGATAGTAGTTGGCAGAGAAACGCATCGAATCACTCCAGGCCTCAGTCCCCACCGAGGCGCGCTGCAGGCCGCTGCTGAAGACATGATCGACAAAGCCGTTGTAGCCCAGCAGCCAGTTACCGGCGTCCCAGCGTTGTCCCAGTCCCGCATTGCCGACCAGACCCTCGCCGGTATCATGCAGGCCAAGCTGGCTGAAGGTAAGCAGGCTGTTCTCGTCGGCCAGTGCGCTGAAGAGATCGCCGCCCGTGCCGGCAAAGTTACCGTTCATGTCGACTTTCAGATCGAGCTGCGCGGTGCCGTAAGGGGAAAGCAGTGACTGCCCTTCACTCTCGACCCGGTCGGCCACTTCATCGCGCAGATGATTGAAGGCCCAGACGCCCGCCTGCTGGCCAAACGTCACATTGCTGTCGCTGTTGTTACTCGCTTCACCGATGCTTTTCGCCACGGCTGCCAGCTTTTTGCTCCACGCTTCATCCTCATCGCGGGTGCTGCCAAGCGTCGGCAGCGACTCACTGTAGCGCGCAGGATTGTCGAATGGCGTTTCTGACACTGCCGTTTCAGTCTGAAACGCACGGGCGCTCTGCAAGGCAGAGAGCGACAGCGCAATCAAAGAGAGAACCCCTGTTTTCCGTATCATGTCACCCGGCACATTGATTAGTGTGTTGCTGCGATTAAAGACAAATCATCAGCACTTACCTTAACATATTGTGACGGCGATGCAGGACAGCGGCGGCGAATTGTGCATATCCCGGAAAAATCCGGGCAAAAAAAGGCCTGCGTTCAGAGCAGGCCCGACGCCGAAAAGCGGATATCAGGAGAAGATTAACCCGCCATCCACATTAATGGTCTGGCCGGTAATATAGCGCGCATCGTCTGAGGCTAGGAAAGCCACCAGTCCGGCGACATCTTCCGGCTGACCGGCACGCTTCAGCGGAATGTTTTTCACCCACTCCGCCATCAGCTCACCTTTGCCGTAGGTTTTCTCCTCGCTGCTGAGGATCTCGCCCCAGACGCGATCATTGTAATCCCACATCTCACTCTCAATGATGCCGGGACAGAAGGCGTTGACCGTAATGTTCCACGGTGCCAGCTCCAGCGCCAGACTCTGCGTAATGCCGATGACCCCCATTTTGCTGGCGGCATAGTGCGGCGTGTAAATAAAACCCTGTCGTCCCTGCCCAGATGAGGTGTTAATCAGACTGCCGCTGCCCTGCTTCACCATATATTTCGCCGCTTCACGACAGCAGAGCCAGACGGCAGTGGTGTTCACGGCCAGAATCCGTTCAAAGTCGCTTTTCGGCATGGTGTCGAAGCGGTCAATGGTAATCACGCCCGCATTCTGAATCGAGACGTCAATCTGACCAAAGCGTTCAAAGGCCTGCTGATAGAGCTGCTGCACCGCCGCTTCATCTGTGACGTCGACCTGCAGCGCCAGAATCTCACTGCCATACTGCTGCGAAAGCTGGTCAGCGGTGGCAAAGACCCGATCGGCATTCGACACCATCACCAGCCTGGCCCCATCGCGGGCGAAACGCGCCGCGATCCCGGCACCGATGCCGCGACAGGCACCGGTAATCACCACTGTTTTTCCACGTTGCTCGCGGCTCATAATCGCTCCTGTTAACTGTGACGGATATCAGTGAGAGGCACTGCCTGCTGCTTTTTTTCATGGCGACGCAGCAGCACCACTTTGCTTTGCAGACGTTGCTGGAACTGGTCGATCACGACGGCTGTGACAATCACCAGACCTTTAATCACCATCTGCCAGAAATCGCTGACGCCCATCATCACCATGCCATCCGCCAGGAAGACGATAACGAACGCGCCAATAATTGAGCCGGACACCCGGCCACGTCCGCCCGCCAGCGCCGTGCCGCCCAGCACGGTGGCACCAATGGCGTCCATCTCAAACATGTTGCCGGTCATCGGATGCGCGGTCTGCAACTGAGACGCCACTACCAGCCCGACCAGACCGGCGCAGAGGCCGGAAAAGGCGTAAACAAAAATTTTCACTTTGATAATCGGCACGCCCGCCAGCCGCGCGGCGGACTCATTGCCGCCAATGGCGTAGATGTAACGGCCCAGCGGGGTTTTGCGCGTCAGGTAGAGGCCGAGCAGCAAGAAGCCGAGCATCAGCCAGATCGGCAGATACACCCCCAGCACGGTACCGGAACCCAGCAGGGCAAAACCGGTGTTGCCCAGCGCGGGCATCCCGACCAGATTGGCGTAGGTGCCGCCATCGTTGAACAGCAGTGCCGCACCGCGCGCCACATACATCATGCCCAGGGTGCAGATAAAGGGAGCCACGCCCAGCCGGGTGATCACCGTACCGTTAATCAGCCCCACCAGCACGCCAAAGATCGCCACCACCAGAATCACTTCAGGCACGTTGAGAAACAGCGTATTGCCGCCCCATAACGGAATGCCACTGGTCAGCAGCGCACCCGCCACCATGCCGCAAATCCCGGCGACCGCGCCTACAGAGAGATCGATACCGCCGGTGAGGATCACCAGCGTCATCCCTATCGCCAGCAGCCCGGTAATGGCGACGTGCTGCGTCATAATCAGCAGGTTAGAGGGGGTCAGAAAGTTCGGCACCATCACGCTGAAGAAGCCGACCACAATCAGCAACGCAATAAAGGTGCGCGCCTTGAGCAGGTACATATAGAGCAGATATTTTTGGTTCATGACGTTCTCCGGCCAGCTTAGCCCAATGGGCCAGGTGCTTAATCCTGCGGGGTTGATGCCGCGATCAGATGTTCTCTCGTTGCCGCTGCGCGGGGCAGATCGGCCGTTATCCGGCCATCGGCCATCACTAAAATGCGGTCCGCCAGCGCCATCACCTCATCCAGCTCGGACGACGAAAACATCACGGCCAGCCCCTGTTGTGCCAGATTGCCAATCAGGTGATAAACATCGGTTTTGGCACCGACATCGATGCCGCGCGTCGGCTCATCCAGCAATACCACCTGCGGCCCGGTCATCAGCGCCTTACCCAGCACCACCTTCTGCTGATTACCGCCACTCAGCGCCGTGACCGGCAGATCGGGATCGCTGACTTTAATCGCCAGATGGCCGATCATCTCACTGACCCGCTGCTGCTCCCGGCCCGGATTCAGCAGCCCCAGCGCCCGACGAAAACCGCGCAGGCTGAAGTCAGAAAGCGTCATATTGGCGGTAACCGACATCAGTTCAATCACCCCTTCGCCTTTACGATCTTCGGGCACCAGCGCGATGCCGCTTTTCAGCCGCTGCTGAAAACTGCGTTTCGCCAGATCCTTACCGGACAGCCGGACCCGGCCCGACTGACAGGGCATCAGCCCAATCAGCCCCTTAAACAGCTCCGTGCGTCCCGCGCCCAGCAGTCCATAAATGCCGATCACCTCGCCTTTACGCAGGCTGAAACTGACCTCATTAAGCTTGTAGCCGCCGTTCTGATGCAGCGCGGTCAGCCCCTCAACCTCCAGCACCGTTTCCCCTTGTGGCGCAGGCTGATAGTCGAACTGTTTTTTCTTATCGCCCACCATCTGGGCGATAATCCACGGCACGCTGGCGTCGCGCACCTCGCGCTCACTGATAAAGCGCCCATCGCGAAAAATGGTGATGTGATCGCCTATCTCCATCAGCTCTTCCAGTCGGTGTGAGATATAGATAATGGTGACGCCGCGCCGCTTCAGCTGATCGATGACATTGAACAGCACTTTCACTTCCGACTGGCTCAGGGCGCTGGTGGGTTCATCCATGATCAACACCCGGGTATCCTTCGACAGCGCCCTGGCAATCTCCACCAGTTGCTGATGCCCGATGCCCAGCTCGCCCAGCGGCGCATAGGGATCGACATCGAGCTGCAGCCGCTGCAGCAGCGATTTCGCCAGCGCGTACTGATACTTTTCATTGATGACGCCGCGCTGGAAAAACTCGTTGGCGATAAAAATGTTGTCCATCACGTTCATGTTGGGAAACAGATTCAGCTCCTGGAAAATGATACTGATCCCCTGCTTCTCCGCCTGATGGGTGGAGTTCAGCGACACCACCTGGCCATCCAGCAGGATCTCGCCCGACGACGGCGTTTCCACCCCGGCCAGCATCTTCATCATGGTGGACTTGCCGGCCCCGTTCTCCCCGATCAGGACATTCACTTTGTTGCGATAAACGCGATAGCTGACCTGATCGAGCGCGGTCACACCAGGATAGAGACGCGACACGTTGCGCGTTTCGATAATCACGTCGCCGGACGTTTGCGGTTGCGGATTTTGCATCTGCCGCTCCTTATTGCCGGGTGATGGCAGCCGGAGTGATATCCGGCAGCTGTTGCGGAATGTCCCAACTGCTGAACACGCCAGTAACACTCACTTTGTCGCCGACCTTCGGCGCGAACTGCTGCATCAGGGTTGAGGCGTGCTGGTTGATCGCCTTGCCGTAATCACCAAACAGTACCTGATCGTTGAAGTCCTGATAGCTCGCGCCTTTATAGACATCGCGCAACGCCGTGCCACGAATGATTGGCCCGACCTGTATAGTGACGCTGTCACCTGATTCATCCTTCACGGCCATCTTTCCGCTGCGGGAAGTGGTATTGACAGCCGTTACCTCGCCGCGAACGGAAACGCTGAAAACACAGGGATTCTCAGCCTGACTGCGATAACCGTAGGTCTGGCAGGCGCTGTCAAAGTCTTTGGCAGATTGCAGCGACGACATCAGCGTCGCCAGCGGTTTCGCCTCGGCCTGGACCTGCGGCACCAGCTTCTGCTGCCAGAGCTGGTCGATGTTGGCCATCTTCGGATTGGGGGGATTCTTCAGGTCAGCCAGCTCCTGCTGCGACACAATTTTGCAGCCACCTGACAGCATGACCACTAGCGTCAGCCAGACTCTTCGGGACATCTTCTTCTCCCTGGCGCCCGCTTTCGCAGGCGCGGCAGCGGTTAATTACGACTTGTAGTTAAAGTCCTGGACGCCTTTGGCGTTTTCCGGGGTAATCAGAATGCCGCGGAACATCACCCGCTGTTTTTCCGGCTTCACGCCTTTCTGAATGAAGTTATCGAGATCGGTCACGCCTTCGGCGGCGATCGCCTGGGCCTGCAGCATCACCGTGGCTTTCAGCGTGCCTGCTTTCACCGCATCGCGTTCATCGTTGCTGCCATCAATCCCTACCACGATCACATCGTTGCGACCGGCTGCTTTGAGTGCCGCAATCGCGCCCAGCGCGACCGGACCGTTACCGCAGATCACCCCTTTCACATCGGGATGCGCCTGCAGGATGCTGTCCATGATGCGCTTGCCGTCGATCAGGGTGCCTTTGGCATCCTGACGCGCCACACTCTGCATATCGGGATATTGATCCAGCACCTGATGGAACGATTTTGAGCGGGTCACACAGTTGTTGTCGGCCAGGTTACAGGCGAGCTCGGCGTATTTGCCCTTTTCCCCCATCTTCTCGACAAAGACGTTGGCCACATCTGAACCCGCCTGGAAGTTGTTGTGGGTAATCTGCGCCAGCGCCACGTCATCCACCGGGATTTCACGGTTGATCAGCACCACCGGAATCCCGGCATCTTTGGCTTTTTTGATCGCCGCCACACTGGCGGTGGAGTCGGCGTTATCCAGCACGATACCCTGCACTTTCTTACCGATAGCGGCGTCGATCAGTTCGCTCTGCTTCTTCACATCTTCGCCGTGCGACAGCACCGTGGTTTTGTACCCCAGCGCCTGTGCTTTGAGATTGGCGCCTTTGGCTTCAGAGGCGTAGTAAGGATTATCGAGTGAGTTAACCAGAATCATAATGGTGCCTTTTTCGGCGGCCAACGCCGCCTGAGAAACCAGACAGGCAGCCACGGCAGTGCACAGCAGGGTACGGTTTTTCATGATGTTCTCTCTTATCGTTATGGCAGGGTATGAAGTCCCGGGTGTTGGGTTGGCCTTACCAGATGGTGAAGCCACCATCGATCATCAAATCTGCGCCGGTAATCATGTCGCTGCCGTTGCTGGCGAAGAACAGTACGGCGGCGGCGATCTCATCGGTATAGGCAAAGCGACCGAGCGGAATCAGCTTTTTCATCTGCTCGCCCTTCTCGCCGCGCCAGGCTTTCTCGCCCATCGGCGTCAGTACTACGGTAGGCGACAGGGTATTTACGTTAATGCGATGCGTGGCAAACTCTTTAGCCATCACTTTGGTCATGCCCAGCAGGCCCGCTTTGGCGGAGGTATAGGCGACATGGTTGTCGATCGCGATGGACGCCGCCTGGGAGGCGATATTGATAATTTTGCCGCCTGCGCCAGCACGGATCATCAGCCGTGCGGCCGCCTGCGAGCAGAGGAAAGGTCCGGTGAGATTTACCGCGATCTGCTTCTGCCACTCGGCAAAATCGGTCTCAATCACCGGCTGCAGCATCACGTAGCCTGCGCAGTTGACCAGGATATCGATGCGGCCATAGTGGGCAACCACCGCGTCAAACGCCTCTTCCACCGACGCGGGATCGGTGACATCACAGCAGACAAACTGCACCCGATCGGCCGCGAAGTCCGCCTGCAGACGGGCAACTTTCTCCGCTTCAAATGGCGGATAGAGCAGTGCCAGACGCGCGCCCTTCTCCAGCAGCATGCCATTAGTCGCCATCGCGATGCCGCCCAGCCCGCCAGTCACCACCGCCACCTTACCGGCCAGGTTCATTGCGGTATCCACGCCGTAGCGCAGGTTTACGTCATATTCACCACTCATCCCACTCTTCCCCTCATATTTTTGCTGATGCCGCTGACTCAATCATTTTCGAACAAAAATATAAGCTATCGAAAAGAAATGATATGTGGGGCAGATCAAATTTCGACCATCTGCCGTTCAAAGCGGCTTATCTGATTGAAAAGACGTGATCTGGCTTCCAGTCCCGAAATAAAGCCTGCTGCCTGCAATCCGGAAACCCTGAAAGATTCAATAACCTGCGGATTATTTGCTTTCGTTCGAAAATCAAAGGCAATTCAGGTCATCTCGCATTCATAAAAATGGCGCGTTAAACTCAGCGACAGAGACCTTGTTCGCCCGAGCCATCAGGTTACTGGAAAAGGGAGCATTTCGATTGAAAAGCAAAAGTGAGCAGTTCGCTGACATGCAGCAACGCCGCGAGAAAATTCTGGAGATGATCCGTGAAGATGGTACGGTCACGGTCAAAGCGCTGACCGAGACCTTTGGACTGACTGAAGCCACATTACGCAGCGACCTGCGCATGCTGCAAAAACAGGGGTTTGTGCAGCGCTACCACGGTGGCGCAACGCTGATGACGGGCAAGCAGAATACCGGCGCGATGCTGCTGGAGCGGCAGACCCATCTGGAGGAGAAAGAGGCGATTGGCCGACTGGCGGCGCAGCATATCGAAAATGGCGACACGGTGATTTTCGATTCCGGTACCACCACCACCGCGATTACCGACGCCATCAGCCATATCCGCCGTTTATCGGTGGTGACCACGGCGGTTAATATCGCCCTGAAACTGGGCGGCGAGCCGGGCATCAATATCCTGCTGACCGGCGGTACTTTTAAATTTCCGACGCTTTCCACCTCGGGCGAGAAGGCGGCCAGTTTTTTCGAAAATGTGCTGGCCGAAAAACTCTTTCTTGCCACCGCCTGCATTTCACCGCGTCTGGGCCTGAGCTTCCCCAGCGAAACGGACATTAAGGTCAAACTGGCGATGATCAAATCAGCCAGCACGGTTTACGTGGTGGCGGACTCCAGCAAAATCGACAAGGTGTCGATGTTCGCGCTGCCCTGTGACTGGAGCAACATCCACTACCTGATCACCGACAGCGGCATCAGCACCGCGCAGGTTAAAGCGTTTGAAGCCTTAGGCGTGAAAGTGCTGGTGGCCCCGCTGCCGCTGAAGCGGGCGATGTAATTGAGCATGCGTACCGAAGTGCCGTGAGTGATTCCAGAACACTGAGAAACGAGAATTTCAGGCGCAGGAAAGCGCGGGCATTGCAGCAAACCCGCACCAATCCTAACCGTGCAGGAATGGCCTGCCTGAAGAGCAAAGTGTGCGAGCCAGGGAGGGCGAGCCCAGTCCGCAGGGATGCGGGATCCCTTTGCGATCAGGCAGGCTTTTCCTGCACGACGCACCGTACTTCCTGCTCAAGGCACCCGACTTCCTGCACGTCGCACCGGCTCACCGTCGCATCCCCCCGCACCTGCAAATCCGCCCGATAAAACCGCACGACCTCACCCACCACCAACAGCGACGGCGACACCGGCTTCTCCTGCGCTACCGTCTCCGCCAAGCCACCCAGCGTGGTAATCAACACCCGCTGATCCGGCCGGGTTCCATTCTCAATAATCGCTACCGGCGTCTCCGGATCACGCCCCTGCGCCTGCAACTGCGCACTGATCGACGCACTCCAGCTCAATCCCATATAAAACACCAGCGTCTGATTCACCGCCGACAGCGCGGCTGCATCCAGCTGCGGCTCGCCACTCCGGCCATGGCCGGTAATCAACCGCAGAGACTGCGCACAATCCCGATGCGTCAGCGGAATCCCGCTGGCCGCCGCACAGCCCACCGCCGCCGTAATCCCCGGCACCACCTCACAGCGAATCCCGGCCTGCTGCAGACTCACCATCTCCTCGCCACCGCGACCAAAAATAAACGGATCGCCTCCCTTCAGCCGGATCACATTGCGCCCGCTGCGCGCCAGATCCACCAGCAGCTGATTAATCTGCGCCTGCTTCAATCCGTGCTGCCCCGGCTGCTTACCTACGTCAACGCATAACGCGCTCTCCGGCACTTCCGCCATCACCGCTTCACTCACCAGCCGGTCATACACCACGACTTCAGCCCGCTGCAGCAACCGCAACGCCTTCACCGTCAGCAACTCCACATCACCAGGGCCTGCGCCAACCAGCCACACCACACCCTGCGGCTTTGCCACACCGGCCGGGGCCAGTAACTTATCCAGAGAATCAATTGCTCGCGTCATCATTCCTCCACAACCACGTCGGACAACAAAAGCTGCTTCAGCTCCGGAATACAGGAGCCACACTGCGTGCCGCACTTCAGCTTCCGGCCCAGTGCCTGAGTGGTTCGACACCCCTGCGCTATCGCCTGCAAAATCGTCTGCTCACCCACCGCCATACAGCTACAGATAATCCGGCCTGCCGCGCTGCGCTGCACCGACTGGCCCGCCAGCACGCTGTGCCGCCCGTCAGCATCCTGCGGCGCATCCGCAAAGGCCGCCGCGACAAATGCACTATCAATCGACGGCAACATGGATCCGGCATAAAACGCCAGCTGTAACACACCGTCACGCCATGCCAGCAGCCGGTAATCATTGCCGCTGCCAGTGGCGACCTGCAGGTCACAGCCTGACACATCAACCTGCCCGGCCAGCCACGCCTGCGGCGATCCCTCGCCTGCTACCGCATAACGCTGCACCGCCGCATAGGGCGCACGCGACCAGTAACGCAATCCTGCGGGCTGCGTAATCCCGCGCTGCCACAACCAGCCCTGCCAGCTCACGGCCAGCGGCAGAATCCGGACCGGCGTCTGCTTCAGCGCAGGCTGCCCTGAAAACGGACAGGCGCGGGCGGCGACCAGCATATCGACGTGACTCTGCTGACTGAACTGCCGGTTCCAGTGCATCGGCACAAACAGCTCGCCGCGCCGCATCCCGGCATCAATGCGCACCCGCGCACTGATCCAGCCCTGTACTGACTGCACCCGTGCCAGACCGCCTGCCGTCACGCCATACTGCGCGGCGTCAGCCGGATGAAGGGCCACAAATGGCTCATCACAATGCTGCATCAGACGCGGCACCAGCCCGGTGCGCGTCATGGTATGCCACTGATCGCGCACCCGACCGCTGTTCATCAATAGCGGATAAGCCGCATCACGCGGGGTTAAGGCGGGCGTGGCCGGGACAAGCAGCCGGGCTTTGCCGTCAGGGTGAAAAAAGCGGCGATCGCCAAACAACCGCGCACAGCCCTGCGGATGAGCAGCATTTACCGGCCACTGGACCGGACGCAGCGCATCCCATTCGGCCTGGCTCAATTGCGACAGGCCGCTGATATCAAATGCCCGCTGACCGTCATTCTCAAAACCCGACAGCGCCGCGTGCTCGCAGAAAATCTCAGCCGGATGCTGCCAGTTAAATCCCTCACGGAACCCCAACCGCTGCGCCACCTGCGCCAGCAGCCACCAGTCAGGCCGGGTATCACCTGGTGCGGCGGCAAAGGCGCGCTGCCGCGAAATACGTCGTTCTGAGTTCGTCACGGTGCCGTTCTTCTCGCCCCAGCCCTGGGCGGGCAGCAGAATATCGGCAAAAGTGCTGGTGTCGGTCTGCGCCATCACATCTGAGACAATGACCAGCGGACAGGCCGCCAGCGCCTGTGCCACGCGATTGCCTTCCGGCATCGACACCGCCGGATTAGTGCCCATAATCCACACTGCTTTCACCTCGCCTTCGGCAATCGCCCTGAAGAGATCCAGCGCCATCAGCCCCGGCTGGCGGGCTATCGACGGGCTGCGCCAGAAACGCTGCACCCGGTCGCAATCCTGGTCAGTAAAACTCATGTGCGCTGCCAGCTGGTTCGCCAGACCGCCCACTTCGCGACCGCCCATCGCATTTGGCTGTCCGGTCAGCGAAAAAGGCCCGCAGCCCGCACGGCCTATTATGCCTGTCAGCAGATGCAGATTAAGAATCGCCTGGTTATTGTCGCTGCCGGTGGCGGACTGATTAATCCCCATGCACCACAGCGTCAGCACCCGATCGTGCTGGCTGAACAGCCGGAAAAAATGCATCACCTGCTGTTCCGTTAAATCACAGGTCTCTGCGACCCGCGCGACATCCCACTGCGCGGCGGCGGCCAGGGTTTCACTCACGCCATTCAGGTGCGGCAGCATGCTGGCATCAAGACCATCGTTCTGCGCCAGCCAGTGCAGCAGACCGGAAAACAACGCCGAATCGCTGCCGGGACGCAGTGGCAGATGCAGATCGGCCTGATCACAACTGGCCGTGCGGCGCGGATCGATAACAACTATGCGCATCGCCGGTCGCTGCAGCTTCGCCTGCATCAGCCGCTGCCAGACCACCGGATGTGCCCAGGCAGCATTGGACCCCACCAGCAAAACCAGATCGGCCTGCTCCAGATCCTCATAACAGCAGGGCACCGCATCTGCCCCCAGCGCCCGCTTATAACCGACTACGGCTGATGCCATACAGAGCCGCGAATTGGTATCGATATTGGCGGCACCGATGTAGCCCTTCATCAGCTTATTGGCAACGTAGTAATCCTCGGTCAGCAACTGGCCTGAACCGTAAAACGCCACCGCCTGCGGACCATGCTGATCGATCACCGCCCGTAATCCTGCCGCTGCCGCATCCAGCGCCGCATCCAGGCTGACCGGCTGGCCGTTAACCTGAGCGGTAAGAAGACGCCCCTGTGGCGTCAGCGTCTCGCCCAGCGCCGCGCCCTTAACGCACAACCGGCCTGCGTTAGCGGGATGGTGCGGATCGCCGATCACCGTTGCCTGATGATTGCCCTGCGGCGTGATGCAGACGCCACAGCCGACGCCGCAATAGGGACAGGTGCTGTTCATGATGCCTGCGCCAGCGGATTTTGCGGGCGGTTTGCCAGCCAGATCTGCCCCGCTTCCAGCTTCACCGGCCAGCAGCGCAGCTGATGCTGCGGATTATCCAGACTCTGTCCGTCACGCAGCCTCACCCGCTGCTTGTAGAGCGGAGAGATCACCACCGGCTCGCCGCCGACGTCACCCAGAATCCCGCGCGACAGCACGCTGGCATCGCTGCCAGGCTCACGATCCTCCAGCGCATAGAACGCGTCGCCAAAGCGGAACAGCGCAACACGCTCGCTGCCGAGTCGCGCCCCGATCCCTGCTTCAGGCGGAATCGCTTCCAGTGCGCAGACGGCGCTCCACGGCTCGGCGGGCAGCTGCAGCAGCGGACGCGCAGCCACGGCTTCAGGCTGCCGCTGACCGCGTACCCGGCTGTAGTGCAGGGTTTCATCGGGCTGCTCGCTGTTGATCGTCGGCGTAAACAGCGCGAGCCGCGACGGGTCCGCCAGCGTGGTCTGCCACTCGCACTGCCAGGCGTCAACCACCCGCTGCATCTCCTGCTCCAGCGTCTCGCCCAGCCCAAGGCTGTCCTCAATCACCACCTGCCGCAGGTAATCAAGACCGCCTTCCAGATTGTCCAGCCAGACGCTGGTGCGTTGCAGACGATTAGCCGTACGGATATAGAACATCAGCAGGCGATCGACATAGCGCAGCAGCGTGGCATCGTCGAGGTCGCTGGCGAACAGATCGGCGTGGCGCGGCTTCATGCCGCCATTGCCGCACACATAGAGGTTCCAGCCCTTTTCGGTGGCGATCACACCGATATCTTTGCTCTGCGCTTCCGCACACTCGCGGGTACAGCCCGAAACCGCCATTTTGATTTTGTGTGGGGCGCGTAGTCCCTTGTAACGGTTCTCCAGCGCGATGGCGAAGGCCGTCGAGTCCTGCACGCCGTAGCGGCACCAGGTCGATCCGACACAGGACTTCACGGTGCGCAGCGACTTGCCGTAGGCGTGACCGGTTTCAAAACCGGCCTCAAGCAGCGTCTGCCAGATAGCGGGCAGCTGATCAAGGCGCGCGCCAAACAGGTCGATACGCTGCCCGCCGGTGATTTTGGTGTAAAGGTCATAACGCGCCGCCACTTCACCGATGGCGATCAGCCCCTGTGGCGTGATTTCACCCGCCGGAACGCGCGGCACCACCGAATAGGTGCCATCTTTCTGGATGTTGGCGAAGTAGCGGTCGTTGGTATCCTGTAGCGGCAGGTGCGCCGGTTTCAGCAGATAGTCGTTCCAGCAGGAGGCAAGAATCGACCCCACCAGCGGCTTGCACACTTCACAGCCCTGCCCCCTGCCGTGTGAGGCCAGCAGCGCATCAAAGGTTCTGAACTCACCGGCCCGTACCAGGTGATAAAGCTCCTGCCGTGAATAACTGAAGTGGTCGCAGACATCTTTTTTCACCTCGACGCCGAGAGTTTCCAGCTGAAACTCCATCACCTGCTTCACCAGCGCCGCACAGCCGCCGCAGCCGGTGGCCGCTCTGGTGCAGCTTTTGATGCTGCTCATCTCACCGCATCCGCCTTTCACCGCCGCGCAGATATCGCCCTTGCTGACGTTGTGACAGGAGCAGACCTGGGCGCTGTCGGGCAACGCTGCGACGCCTGGTGCTTTCGGCGCCCCGGCCAGCGCAGGCAGGATCAGGCTCTCCGGCGCGGCAGGCAAGGGTAAATCGTTGAGCATCATCTGCAGCAGCGTGGCGTAATCGCTGCTGTCCCCGACCAGCACGCCGCCCAGCAGTCGGGTGCCCTCCGCAGAGACCACGATTTTCTTGTAGATGCCTTTTGGCCCGTCGGTCCAGTGATAGTGCTGGCTGCCCGCCGTGCGGCCATGCGCATCACCGAACGACGCGACCTCCACGCCCAGCAGTTTCAGCTTAGTGCTCATGTCCGCGCCGCTGAAGGCAGCCGGTTCAGCCGCCAGATGTCCGGCCAGCACCCGTGCCATCTGATAGCCCGGCGCGACCAGGCCAAAGATCTGGCCGTTCCACAGCGCGCATTCACCAATGGCAAACACGTCGTCATCACTGGTCTGACAGCGATCGTTAATCTCAATGCCGCCGTGCGGCCCGAGCGTCAGGCCCGCCTCGCGCGCCAGCTCATCGCGCGGACGGATACCGGCGGAGAACAGCACCAGGTCGCCGGGTAAATGGCTGCCGTCAGCAAAGCGCAGCACCACGCTGCCGTCGGGCTGCTGCTCAATCAGCTCGGTCTGTTTTGAGGTGTGAACCGTCACGCCCAGCGCATCGATCTTCTGACGCAGCATCAGTGCCCCGCCCTCATCAAGCTGTACCGCCATCAGGCGCGGCGCGAACTCCACGACGTGCGTCTCCAGCCCGAGCTGCCGCAGCGCATTCGCCGCTTCCAGACCCAGCAGGCCGCCGCCAATCACGATACCGCGCTGGCTATGCCGGGCGCAGGCGGCAATGGCATCCAGGTCATCCAGCGTGCGATAGACAAAACAGCGTTCGCCGTCGTGGCCCGGCACCGGCGGGACGAACGCGCGTGAGCCGGTCGCCAGCACCAGCTTATCCCACGCCAGCTCATTGCCCGCGCTGTCACGCAGGCTGCGCTGCTGGCGATCGATCGTCACTACTGTGCAGCCGCTGCGCAGTTCAATACCGTGCAGGGCAAAGAAGTCTGTGCCGACCAGCGACAGATCGCCGGCCGTTTTACCGTTGAAATAGTCTGACAGATGCACCCGATCGTAAGCCTGCTGGCGCTCCTCGCCATAAACCACGATGTGATAGTGCTGATGCAGTTCACGGGCAACCAGCTGTTCAAGAAAGTGGTGACTGACCATGCCGTGACCAATGACGGCTAAAACCGGTTTACTCATCTCAGGACTCTCTGCAGCCTGTGGCTGCGGTTCAGGTTGATCGTGATCGAACAGGGCATCGAGCGTGACAGGGTCGGCGCGCTGCAGACGTTCCAGCAGCGCGGGGCCCTGCCGGGTGTCGCCAGAGAGCAGCACGCCACAGAGGCGGCCCTGACGGAGAAAAAGGCGGCGGTAGTCGCCAGAGATAGGATCAAAACTGCTGATGGAGGATGCCTCGCTGACGTCGCCGGCGCTGAACAGCGAAATGCCGCTGACTTTGAGCCGCGTCGCCAGCGGCTCACTGACGAAATCCGCCAGCGGCGATCCCGTCAGCTGCGCCGCCAGAATCTGTGCCTGCGCCAGGCAGGGCGCGACCAGGCCAAAGGTTTCGCCCGCGATTTCGCAGCACTCGCCCACGGCGTAAACATCGGGAATGGCGCTGCGCAACTGACCATCGACCAGAATGCCGCGCTGACACGGTAGCCCTGCCGCCTGCGCCAGCGTCACCTCAGGCTGAACACCGATGGCGATCACCACCTGCGTGGCGGCGCAGTGACGCCCGCAGGTCAGCGTCACGCCAGCCTCGTCAATCGCCGTGAGTCCGCTGTTCAGTTCGCAGTGGATACCGCGTTGCGCTAAGGCCGCCAGCAGCAGCTCACCCGCTTTTGCATCCAGCTGGCGATCCAGCAGCCAGGGTTTATGGTGCACCAGCGTCACCTCACGGCCACGGGCGCGGAGTGCCGCCGCCGCTTCAATGCCGAGAAAGCCGCCGCCCAGGATCACTACCGGTCCCTGGCCCGCCAGCAGTCCCCGGACGTCGGCGATGCTGCGAAAACCCATGACGGACTCTGCGTCGATGCCGGGAATCGCGGGCAGACGGGGCTGCGATCCGGTGGCAAACACCAGCCGATCCCAGTCGAGCTGGCGCTGATCGGTCTGCACCGTCCGCGCCGCCAGATCGACCTGCTGCACGGTTTCACCGTTCAGCAGCGTCACGCCGTGCCGCTGATACCAGTCGCGATCGTGGATCAGGGTGTCAGTGAAGGACTTTTCACCCGCCAGCACCGGCGACAGCAGCACGCGGTTGTAGTTGCCGTGCGGCTCGCGGCCAATGACCGTAATGGCGTAACGCTGAGGCGCGAGCTGCAGCAGGCTCTCCACCATCTGCATCCCCGCCATGCCATTACCTATCACCAGCAACCGTTGCCTCATGGTCTGCTCCTTACGCTGCCGTGGTCTGTTTTTCATAGAGGAAATGCAGCACTTTCTGACGCAGCTGGTGGTAGCGCGGCTCATCCGCCAGCGCGACCCGCGAGCGCGGACGCGGCAGATCGACGGTGAGGATCTCCCCGACCTGCGCCGCCGGGCCGTTGGTCATCATCAGTACCCGATCGGAGAGCAGCACCGCTTCATCCACGTCATGGGTGATCAGCACAATAGTGGTGTTCAGCTCCTGCTGAATGCGCATCACGCTGTCCTGCAGGTGGGCGCGGGTTAAGGCATCCAGCGCGCCGAATGGCTCATCCAGCAGCAGCACGCGCGGCTTCATCGCCAGCGCCCGCGCAATGCCGACACGCTGCTTCATGCCGCCGGAGATTTCGCCAGGCCGCTTGTGCATGGCGTGGCTCATCTGCACCCGATTAAGGTTGTGCTCGATCCAGTCGCGCATCTCCGCTTTGCTGAAACGCCCTTTAAACACCTGCTGCACCGCCAGTTCGACGTTCTGAAATGCCGTCAGCCACGGCAGCAGCGAATGGTTCTGAAACACCACCGCACGCTCGGGACCCGGTCCGGTGATTTCGCGGTTATCACACAGCAGCACGCCGCTGCTGGGACGGGTTAATCCGGCAATCAGGTTGAGCAGCGTCGATTTGCCGCAGCCGGAGTGGCCGATCAGGCTCAGGGTTTCCCCTTCGTGGATATCAAAGCTGACGTTGTCCAGCGCCAGAAACTCGCCGCTGGCAGTGTTGAAACGCTGGCTCACCTGCTGAACGCGAATAATGTGTTGCATGGTGTTCTCCTTATTTTTCCCAGCTGAAACGACGGACCAGCAGCATCAGCGCCTGCTCCAGCAGCAGCCCGACGACGCCGATAATCAGGATGGCAATCAGAATGTTTGCCACGTTGAGGTTGTTCCACTCGTTCCAGATCCAGAAGCCAATGCCCAGCCCGCCGGTCAGCATTTCGGCGGCGACGATGACCAGCCAGGCGATGCCGATAGAGAGACGCACCCCGGTGAGCACCGCAGGCAGCACGGCGGGCAGCAGGATCCGGCGCATCACCGTCCATTCAGAGAGCTGTAGCACCCGCGCCACGTTGAGGTAATCCTGCGGAATACGCTGCACCCCTTCAGCGGTATTGATGATCATCGGCCAGATGGAACAGATGAAAATGGTCCAGCTGGCGGCAGGCTCGGCGCGCTGAAACAGCAGCAGTCCAATCGGCAGCCAGGCCAGCGGGCTGACCGGCCGCAGCAGGGCGATAATCGGATTGAACATGCGCGCCATAAAGGTAAAGCGCCCCAGCAGAAAACCCGCCGGGATGCCCACCAGCGCGGCAAGGCCGAAGCCGATGGCGACGCGCTGCAGCGAGGCCAGCACGTTCCAGCCGATGCCCTGATCGTTGGGGCCATTGCTGTAGAACGGGTCAGCAAACAGCACCTGCGCGGCCTGCCAGGTGGCATAAGGCGAGGGAAACGAGGGTTCGGACAGCGCCGCGAGCTGCCACACCAGCAACATCAGCAGCAGGCCGCCCGCGGCGGGAATGGCGCGCTGCAACAGCGGACGCAGCCGCGCCGGACGAACTGCGGCTTTCGGGATGATCTGTAGCGGAATAACGGTGGCACTGCCGGGGGTTTGCTCCGGCTGCGCCAGGGCGCGCGCGTCAGTTTTCATGGCAACCTCTCTTAACGTTTGATAGCGAAACTGGCGGCGTAGGCGGCAGGATTGCTGCCATCCCAGACTTTGCCGTCGATCAGGGTGCTGCTGCGCATCTCACTGGCGGGCAAGGTAATCTGCCCGACGGCGCTGGCGGCCTGTTTATAGACGTCGATGTGGTTGATCTGGCGGGCCACGGCGAGGTAATCGGGATCGCTGGTGAGCAGTCCCCAGCGTTTCATCTGGGTCAGGAACCACATGCCATCCGAGAGCCACGGAAAACTGACGTTGCCGTTGTCGAAGAAGCGCATCGGATGCGCGTCCTGCCACGACTGTCCCAGCCCGTTCTCGTACTGACCAAGCATCCGCCCCTGCAGCGTCTCCACTTTGGTGTTGATCCAGGCTCGACCGGCTAACACCTGCGCGGTTTCACGGCGGTTATCGTCTGAAGCATCGATCCAGCGCGCCGCCTCCAGCACCGCGGCAGTCAGCGCGCGGGCCGTATTGGGATTCTCTTTCACCCACTGTGCACGGGTGCCCAGCACCTTTTCCGGATGCTCCGGCCAGATCTGCTGGCTGGTGGCGGCGGTAAAGCCGATATTGTCGCTGATGGCACGCTGGTTCCACGGCTCGCCGACGCAGTAGCCGCTCATGTTGCCAATCTTCATGTTCATCACCATCTGCGGCGGCGGCACGACCACGGTGCGCACATCGTCAAACGGATGAATGCCGGCATTGGCCAGCCAGTAGTAGAGCCACATGGCGTGCGTACTGGTGGGAAAGGTGTGGGCGAAGGTCAGGCTGCCTTTAGGGCGGCTATCAACGGCTTTTTTCAGGCTGGCCGCATCGGTAACGCCACTGGCTTTCAGCTGGTTCGACAGAGTGATCGCCTGGCCGTTGTGATTGAGCGTCATCAGGTTCGCCATGTCGTGCTGCGGCCCCGCTACGCCAAGCTGCAGCGCGTAGATCATGCCGTAAAGCACATGGGCCGCATCCAGCTCGCCGGAGGTCAGTTTGTCACGCACCGCCGCCCAGCTCGCCTCTTTGCTGACCTGCAATGTCAGGCCATACTTTTTGTCGAAGCCTTTTACCGACGCCATGACGACCGGCGCGCAGTCGGTGAGTGGGATAAAGCCAACCCGCACCTGCGCCTTTTCTGGCGCATCGGTGCCTGCTGCCCAGACTGCATTTCGTAATCCCGGCACGATCCAGGCCGCACCCAGCGCTGCACCGGAGATCAGCGCCTGACGTCGTGTCAGTGAAAATGGCGTTTTGCTCATCATGTTGCCCCTGAACAGAAATAAAAAAAGGCGTCCTCCGACAAGCCGAAGCCTGCGGATGGACGCCTTTATCCAAAGCACTGACCCCACCGCCATTGGCGGGAGCAATGCGTACTCTCTGTAGGGTTAAAGCAAAGGGTGTGCCAGATCGCTGGAGCCGCGTTAAAGCCGACGTGCGGTGATGCGCTGCTGAATAATTAACCTTTTTTGCACGTTTCTGACGCAGATCACGCACAAAGGTTGTGCAGCTACCTCGTCCGGGTTAGTTGCTCAGGGTCTTCGCGACGGCCAGCACTGCCTGCGCGATCTCCAGTACGCGCTTATTCTGATTCATCGCACTTTTGCGCAGCGCCTGCCAGGCGGCCTCTTCGGTGAATCCCTGCTGCTGCATCAGCCAGTGTTTGGCCTGATCGATTACCCGTCGCTCGTCGAGTGAAGCGCGCATCGATGCCAGCTCATCCGCCTGCTGCTGAAGGCGCTGTGACTGCTCACCAATCAGCGACAGCACCGAGCGCCCGAGCTGCGGGGCCAGCCCGTCACTGCTGAGCGTTGACGCGCCGGGCAGCCAGTCAGCTCCGCAGACGTAGAGCGAAAAGTTGCTGTCACTCTGCACGACCGGCGATGCCGCCTGTTGCTGCGCCTGCTCAATCGCCTCACGACAGCGCTGCATCAGCGTGGCCGTCAGGGCATCCTCCAGCGTTTTCATCTGGTCCAGACGCTCGGAGAGCAGGGAAAACCACTCCAGCGCGCCGGTTTCATCATACTGGCTACCGGTGCAGGCGATGCGCCGCAGCCGTTCGATATCCCGGCTGGCCTGAGACAATGGCTGCCAGCTTTCACAGGCGGCGCTGTCGGCAAACTCCCGGAAGGTGGTAAAGCTCTGCTCCTGAGCCGCAATCAGCGCCACCATCTGGCTGCGCTGCTCAGGCGTGAAGTGCCGCGCCGCAAAGCCAGCTGAACCGATGGCCCGCTCCTGACCTGCCAGCTCTTTGCCCTGCATAAAGCTGAACAGCGCGATCAGTGCACGCGAGATATCGGGATCGCTGGCGGTGTCGGCTGCCTCAAAAACCAGATTAAGTAAGGTGCGGATAACCTGATTAAATGCCGCCATCGCCGCCGCCTGATCCCGCTCATGCTGGCTGATTTGCTGACGCAGCAGCGGTAATTCCGCCAGCGCCTGCAGGGCAGCCGCAATCAGGTTGCAGAAACGACTGAAGCCGGGCTGTGCGGTGGCGGACGGCAGCGCCTGATAGAAATGGTGCAGGCCGGCGCTGACCTCCTGCTGACGGGCGTGACGCTCGGTGCTGAACAGCGTGCCACCGGAGCAGATCCAGAGATTGTTTGCGCCGCGTTCCCGCTGCAGCCGATGAACCAGCTCACTGACGGCAGCCATCAGTTCGCCGGTCTTAAGCAGCCGTTGCAGGCTGGCAATATCGCTGTCACGCGATGCCTGCAGCCAGATCAGGGCATCCATGGTTCACCTCTCCGCCATTAAAACTTTTCTGAAGCAAAAGGCGTGCCGCTTTCCGGAAAAAAGGCGGACATATCCGGCGCGTAAATTCTGATTTTGATAAGATTCTTTGCGTGAAGAGATAAATTTTATCGGTAACGAACGATTAGAAAGGCTTAATAGTTTCCAATCGGATCAATTGCATGTCAGAATGCGCGGCAATGTTCTCAACCAGTTTGTCTCTGCGATAATTCAGTTCGCTTTAACTATCACATTGTCTGGCGCTTTTCTTATATCGCAGCCCGCCCCAAAAGCGCCTGCTATCACGCATCGCCAGTGGTTGCAATGGTTTGAATTCTCAAAAGTCTTAGGTAGACTAAACGCGTAACTATCCTGATGTAATCTGAACTTTTTTTGAACGACAGACTTTCGGCACGATGCGGCGCGAAAAACAGCGCCTCCTGCATCGGGCCTGGCAATATGCAGATACTTTGATGAGATCACGAGGAACATGGTGAAAAAGAGTCTTGCGTTAACGCTGCTGGCGGTGCTTACCCTGGCAGGCTGTAAGGCCCCGCCGCCGCCCGTCACTGACGATACGCTGGTCACCAGCGAAATTAACGGCGTCAAACTGGTCCATCGACACGCTGTCGCGGCACCGACTGAATTTGAGCCGGTCAATCAGACCTGGCGGGCGCTCTATGGTGCCTCGGTCATGACCTCACCGGATTACGGCGGCAAAGTCGTTCGCTATCTCGAAACGGGTAAACCGTTTGAAGTATTAGGTAATGTGGAACACAGCTGGCTGGCAATTGCTGACCAGGCTGATGGCCCGTTAATTGGTTATGTACCGTTAAAAGCGGGCGTAGAGAGCAGTCGTTACGATGCCACGCTGCAGAGCGATCGTCCCCGTCCGCGGAAAGCGAAACAGGTCTGTGTGGCCGTCGGCGGCGCGAGTAAAGCCTGTCGGACTAACGATACCGCGACCTGGATCTTAGACTGAATATGAAATCCGGCGCATATTGCCCGCAGCACCGTCCTGTGCTGCGGGTACAGGGATTTGCCATTGGCTGGAAGATCACGAATTAATGACTGTGGAATCCCCTGCGCGTGAGGCGCCCCCCTCAGGCAATGAGAATCTATTACTTCAGGCTGCGGCGCCACTGCTGAATGCGGTGGTGCAGATTCGTCGGGCAGCCACCCATGACGACCCTGCGGGTCTGCGCCAGTCCCTGATCGATGAAATTCGTCAGTTTGAACAACGCTGTAAACAGGCAGGGCTGCCGTTTGAGATGATTATCGGCGCGCGTTACTGCATCTGCAGCGCGCTGGACGAAGCCGCAGCGCAAACCCCCTGGGGCACGCGTGGCGTCTGGTCGGGCAACGGCATGCTGGTGACCTTTCACAATGAAAGCTGGGGCGGCGAGAAATTCTTTCAGCTGCTGTCGCGCATTTCACAAAGCCCGCAACAACACCTCTGGCTGCTGGAAGTGGTGCAATATTGCCTGCTGCTGGGCTATGAAGGCCGCTATCGCGGCAGTGAAAATGGCCGCGCCCAGTGCGACGGTATCCGTAAGCGCCTGAAAAGCCTGATTGACGAGACGCGCGCCCAGCGCCAGACGCCGCAACCCCCGCTGGTCGAGGTGCATCCGCTGGTCAGTACCCTCGCCCGCCCGATGGTGCCGCTCTGGGCCTGCGCCATGCTGGTCGCGCTTATCGGCTGCCTGATCTACAGCGGCCTGAACTGGCGGCTCGGCAACGCTGCCGAACCGCTGCTGCGCACCATCTATCAGACCCCGCTGCCGCAGATTACTGCAGGCCGCCGTCCCTCTTCTCCGCAGGCGCTGCTCGATCTGCGTCAGCGACTGAACGATGTGATTGCTGCCGGACAGCTCGAAGTCAGCGATGGTGCCTTTGGCAGTAAAGTGATTATTCCCGCAGACAAACTGTTTGCCGAGCAAGGCACGGTGATCAACCCGGTGGGCCGCGCGCTGCTGGCCCGCGTCTCAACCGCGATGAAAGATGTCAAAGGCACCATTCTGGTGTCCGTGTTTACCGACGATCATCCGGTGGATAACAGCCGTTTTGCCTCCAGCTATGAGTTCTCATTTGCCCGCGCCCGTGCCATCACCCAGCTGTTGCAGCTGCAGCTGGAGGACGGTCATACGGTACGCTCTGAAGGCCGTGGTGACAGCGACCCGCTGCTGCCCAACGACAGCAGCGAAAACCGGACCCGCAACCGCCGCGTTGAGATCACCCTGTTTGCCGCGCCTGAAACGCTCAGTAATCATCAAGGAGCACAATAATGCGCGCTTCCCTTCGCCTGCTGTTAACGCATCGCCTGCTGTGGAGCTTTATTGGCGTCACGGCGCTGAGCTGTCTGGTCTGGATGCTGGGCCCGTTCTGGACATGGGGCGAGTCGCGTCCACTGGAACCGGTGCTCCCTCGCCAGCTCACCGTGAGCGCGCTCTATTTTCTCTGGATCCTGTTCCAGCTGATCCCGTCGCTTTATCGTGCCTGGTTTAACAGCCGCTTACTGACCCAGCTTCAGTTGGCGGGCAACGACGATCCGGCGGAACGTCAGATGACTGAGGAGCGGCTTAATCAGCGCTTCAGCGACGCGGCGATGCAGCTAAAACGCACCCAGTTTGGCCGTCGTCACAGCGGCAATCTGCTCTCGCGCTTTAATGCTAATTATCTCTACCAGTTGCCCTGGTATCTGGTGATGGGTGCGCCCGGTGCCGGTAAAACCACCGCGCTGTTTAATGCGGGCCTCGATTTCCCGCTGACCGATACGCTGGGTAAACAGGCAATTCGTGGCGTCGGCGGCACCCGCAACTGCGACTGGTGGTTTACCGACAGCGCAGTGCTGATTGATACCGCAGGGCGGTATGCGCTGCAGGAGAGCCAGCGCGTGCGCGATGCCGCGGAGTGGCACAGTTTTATCAATCTGCTGAAACGCTATCGCACCCGCCAGCCGATTAACGGTGTCATCATGACGATCAGCGTGGCCGATCTGCTGAGCGATTCTGCCGAAGCGCGTTTTGCCCAGGCCAGCGCGCTGCGTGAGCGTATGGCGGAACTGCATCAGCAGACGGGTATTCACTTCCCGGTCTATGTGATGGTCACTAAAACCGATTTGCTGAAAGGCTTCATGAGCTACTTTGGCAACATCGATAAAGCGCGGCGTGACGCTATCTGGGGCTTTACGTTTAACCGTGAGACGGGCAAGCCGCACAAAGATGACTGGCATCGTCATTTTGGCCAGCAGTTCCAGCGGCTGGAAGAGCAGCTACAACAGCAGCTGGCGGAGCAGATGACCCAGGAGCGCGATCTGAATGAGCGCGCTGAATGCTTCCTCTTCCCGCAGGAGTTCGCCTCACTGCGCCCGCTGCTGAACGAGTATCTCGATATCGTCTTCTCTGATCATCAGGATGCCGTCGCCTGGAGCCCGCGCGGCCTCTTCTTTACCAGCGGTACGCAGGAAGGCCTGCCGTTTGATCGGGTGATGGGTGAACTGAGCCGTAAACTGCAGTTACGTCAGGCGGGCGAACATTCGATTGCCGCCTGGGACAGCGTTAACCGCAACAGTCCGATTCCCGGCAACAAAGGCCAGAGCTTCTTTATTCGTGACCTGCTGAGCGATCTGATCTTTAAAGAGAGCGGACTGGCGGGCAGTAATCGCCGCTGGGAGTATCGCAATCAGCTGTTCCACTGGATTGGCTACGGCGTGCTGGCAGGCGCGCTGCTGATTGCCTCCAGCCTGTGGAGCATCAGCTACTACCAGAATCAGCACTATCTGCAGCAGGTGGCCGCACGGGTGCCGGCCATTCGTGAGCAGAGTCAGCAGGTGATTCATCAGCCTGCTGATAATATTTTTGATCTGCTACCCTTTCTGAACAACCTGGTGAAGCTGCCGCTGTCGGAACGTTTTTCTCTCGATAATCCGCCGCTTACTATGCGGGCTGGCTTATATCGCGGCAGTCAGGTCAGCGACGCCGCCTGGGTGCTTTATCAAAATGCGCTTAAGTCTTTGCTGCTGCCGCGCGTGGCGCAGCAGATCACCAACATTCTGCGCAACGATCCGGGTGATGATAACGCCTACAGCCGCAATGCGCTGCGCGCCTATCAGATGCTCTATCAGCCGCGCAATTACGATGGCGAATTTTTACGGGCCTGGCTGCTGCAAAACTTACAGCGCTCGCTGCCCGATACGGTCAGTGCCCGCGATCTGCAGCAGCTCGACTGGCACCTGAGCCAGCTGCTGGATCAGCAGATTCAGTCATCGCCTTATGCGCGTGACAATGCACTGATGATGCGCAAGCTGGCAGACAATCTTAAAATCGCGGGCCAGGCGGGCAGCGTGCTGGCGGCAGCACCGCTGCACCCGGCCGCGCGATCACACTCGCAAAGCGAGTAATGGTGAGGTGAACATGGCTGCTTACACCGCCCCCGGCTGGTACGGCAAGCTGCCGTCGACCGGTGACTTTCTGCACCGTCGTCTGAGTGAGCAACAGATTAGCCCGTGGAATCACTGGTTCCAGCAGGGATTAATGCACTGGCATCAGCAGGCCTGGTCATACAGCGCGAACTTTCTTCACGCGCCGGTATGGAACTTTGTCCTGCCGGTGACCGCGACCCGGCCACACGTACAGATGGGCTGTCTGCTGCCCTCCTGTGACCGCGTCGGCCGCGCCTGGCCGCTGCTGGCGCTGCACAGCTTTCCGCTGGCGCAGTGGCATCCGGCTCAGCTGACCATCTCCGGTGACTGGTTTCAGGATCTGGGCGCGACCCTGTTACGGGCGGTTCAGACGCCACTGGACGGCGAGCAGTTAGAGCAGCAGATTCAGGCGCTGCCGCCGCTGCTGGTGCCCGCCAGGAAGCCCTCAGAGATTATGGATGTGATCGGTTTTCAGGATCTGCCCTGCACGCTGAGCTGGCGTGAAGTGGCCGAACGTTTCGACCCTCAGCAGCATATGAGCTACTGGTGGAGTAATCGCAGTGATGGTTTTGCCCATGCGACCCACAAGCACAGCGGCAACCTCACGGCGCAACTGTTTTCGTTACTGTTTAACCCGGCGGCAGGTGCACAGCCGGGACGTAATGGCCTCTATCCTCCGATGTTCGAGTGAGGCCGGATGCGTTTGCCGTTCAATCTGGGATAACTCATGCAATTTACCATCGTGCAATGCACTACGGATGTTCCGGTCAGAAGCGTCGCGTTTCAACCGCCTGGCGGCACCATTGGCCGCAGTCAGGACAACGATCTGGTGCTGCCGGATGAGACGCGGGCTATTTCGCGCCTGCAGGCGCTGGTTCACCTGTCGCATGACGGGGAGTGCCGGCTGACCAACCAGGGCAGCGTAACGCCGGTCGAGCATAACGGCATTACGCTGGGTCGCGGCATGCAGGTGCTGCTGAAGCACGGCGACGCCTTGCGCATCGGTGATTATGCGCTGGAAGTGCGCGATCCCGCCTGCCAGAACGCGCAGAGCGATCCGCTGGCGCTGTTTGCGGGTGACAGCGCCCGGCCCGCGAATCCTTTGGGCATTCACGAACATCATGAGGTTGAGAACCGGCTGCTGGTCAACGACGTGCCGCCTTCACGTCATGAGCGGCACAGTGATGCGCGGCTGGCGATCGATCCGCAGGCCAGTGAGCCGCGCCGGGCGCTGACAGCACAGCCGGTGGATCAGGATCGGCTCATCGCCGCCCTGCTGGACGGCATGGGGCTGAGCAACGGTCACGCCACGCCGGTTGACGAAGAGCAGATGCGCATTACCGGCCGGATGCTGAGCCTCTTTTCTCAGGGCACCGTGGCGCTGCTCTCATCACGTTCCATTCTCAAACGGGGCGTGAAAGCGGACATGACCATGATTCTGAATGAGGCCAACAACCCGTTCAAGATCCTGCCCTCCGGCAAAACCGTGCTGATGCAGATGTATCAGAGCCAGATGCCCGGATTTATGCCGCCGGAGCAGGCAGTGCGCGATGCGCTGGTCGATCTGCAGGCCCACCAGCTGGGCATGATTGCCGGAATTCGCGCCATTATTGCGGCGATGCTGCAATCCTTTAATCCGCAGCGGCTGGAAGAGCAGGCGCGCGCCGATGGCCTGGTGTCAAAACTGCCATTTTCCACCGCGAAGAAAGCGGCGCTCTGGGACTACTTCATGCGTAATTACCAGCGTACGGCCGGTGAGATAGAAGATGATTTCCATACGCTGTTTGGCGAAGCTTTCCTTCATGCCTACGACATGGAAGTGAATCAGTATAAAGATTCTCAGACGCGGGTGGACGACGCATGAAAATCGTTTTTGCCAGCCGCTGCCAGCAGGGGCTACGCGATGAGAATCAGGATCGCACAGGTGCCGAGCTGGATGAGCGAAAAGCCTGTTTTGTGGTCTGCGATGGCGTGGCCGGGCTGCCCGGCGGCGAGATGGCGGCACAGCTGGTGCGCGACACGCTGCTAAGCCAGATACAGGCGAACACCGACTTTACGCCGGAAATCACCCACCAGGCGATCGAACAGTGCCGCTTAGCGCTGCATGAGGCACAGGGTAAAAATCCGAAATATTCCCGCATGAGCACCACGCTGGCAGCCCTGTTTATTGACCGCCAGAAACAGCGTGCATGGTGGGCGCATGCCGGTGACAGCCGGGTTTACCACTTCCGGCGGGGCGTGCTTCACGAGGTGACCCGGGACCACAGTCTGGCCCAGCAGCTGAAAGAAGCGGGCTATGAAAATACCGGCATTAACAGTAATTTACTCTATAATGCGCTCGGCGCTGAGCCGCCTCGCTTAGTCAGCTTTTCGCAGGAGATTGCGCTGGAGGATGGGGACGCTTTTCTGGTCTGCACCGATGGCTTCTGGCTGAATCTGAACAGTAGTGAAATGGAACAGGCGCTGCGCATGGTGAATGCCTGCGAAGAGTGGCTGGCTCTGATGGAACAGGCGGTAAGCCGCAACGTTAAGAAAGATAATCTCAGCGCACTGGCGGTCTGGATTGGTGAGCCGGAGGAGGCAACACTGCTCTATTCACTGGCTGATTCGGCGCGCTTTCTGCCGCCTCGTTTTTGATTCCAAGGATCCTTATGAAACTGTGGTTGCCCGGCATCATCACTCTGCTGATTGCCTTTAACGCCCAGGCTGAAAATTATCGTGTGGTCTACTCCCCCAGCCTGGCGCTGGAGGTTTATATCGATAATGTGGTGAGTAAAGCGCCTGACGACTGGTGTAAAGAGACGCTGCCGCTGCGTATCGTCTCTGGCAAAAGCAAGGATTCGGCCGTGCTGACCACCTTTTTACCGCGCCTGGGCACCCTGCTCGCGAATCAGTGCGGCTTACTGGACGAACTGCCCTGGCAGATGACCAATAAAGAAGGTGGCGTCCTGGCCAGCGGCAGCGCCAGCAAGTTGCAGAACTGGCGCCCGATTGTGATGGCGGATGCAACCGCCAGCGCGAGTGACAGCAATGCCGCCCCGCTCGACCTGTCACGGCCCGCCAACAGCACGCCGCTGCAACATTTTGATCTCCCCAGCGGCTGCCATTTCCGCACCGCCTGGGATGAGAATGCGCGGACCCTGTTCATCCCGGATGTCAGCAAGCAGCAGTGCTCGCCTGACGGCTGGGCAGAAGGCAAAAGTGAACTGACGCTGGCGACAGCGGATCACCCGACGCCAGTTGCGGTCACCTTTTATCAGGGTTACCCCATCGCCAATCTGACTATTCCGGACAGCAAGCTGGAAGTCATTGCCGCGAATAATCAGCGCATGATTGTGACACGCCCGGATACGCCAGATAGCTGGCTGGTGCTGCCCTTTGATGCCAGGCAGCATGTCTGGCGCTTCAATGGTGCGCTGTTAATAAAGATGGATAAGAATGCTGCGCAGCAGGACGCTGACGCTGTGAAATCGCGAGTCGATACATTGCGCAGCCAGTGGGCGCCCTATTTCATGCCACAGCAAAAAGTGAATGTGTTACTCATCGACACCCTGCACGCGGATCTGGTTGATCCTGCCATTGGTGCCTGGCGTAACATCAATTAATTACCGCGCAGCCTGACGACCAGGCCGTGTACAGAGAGTTCACTATGTCGGCAAATGATAATCCGAAAACCGTTCCGAATGCCCTGCCTGACGGATACCGTTTTAATGAATTTGAGATCAAGGAAGTGATCGGAGGCGGCGGCTTCGGCATCGTCTATCGCGCGTGGGATCACCAGCTTGAACGTACTATTGCCATTAAAGAGTATATGCCCGTGTCGCTGGCTGTCCGTGCCGCCGACTTAACGCTGGAGCTGCGCGGTGAACGTTTCCAGAAGCTGTTTAATGCAGGGCTGACCAGCTTTATTCAGGAAGCGCGTCTGCTGGCCCGCTTCAATCATCCCGGTCTGCTGCACGTGCTGCGCTTCTGGGAGCAGAACGGCACCGCCTATATGGGCACGCTTTACTACAGCGGGATGACGCTGAAAGAGTGGCAACTGACCAGCCCGGCCTCGATCTCTGAAGCCTGGATCCGCCGCCTGCTGCCGCCGCTGCTGGGAGCTATCAGCACCATCCATCAGGCTGGCTATCTGCATCGCGACATCTCGCTCGACAATATCCAGATTCAGGAAAACCAGCTGCCGGTGCTGCTGGACTTCGGCTCGGCGCGTAAAGAGATTGGCAACCTCTCTGACGAAACCGAAATCATGCTTAAACCGGGCTTTGCGCCGATTGAGCAGTACAGCGAAGAAGGCGAAGTCGAACAGGGACCGTGGACCGATATTTACGCGCTGGGCGCGGTGCTGCACAGCCTGATTACCGGTAATCCACCGCCAGTCAGTGTGGTGCGCTGTATTGAAGATAATTATCAGCCGCTGGTGGAACGTCAGCCTGAAGGCTACTCGCTGCCGCTGCTGCATGCCATTGACTGCGCGCTGGCTATGAAACCCGGCGATCGTCCGCAAACGATTGACGCCTTTGCGGCGCTGATTGATCTGCCGGTCAGTGATGTGGAAGCCGTGGTCAACAGCTTCCCGGTACCGGGCGAGCCGACTGTGCTGCCCGTCGAGGAGCCGGTTGAAGCGGCTCCGCCGGTGGTGATGGCGATGAATCACGCTGCGGCGTCAGCGGAGCCGGTAACGCCGCGCACGGTGCGGCGGCTGTCGCCAGGCTTGCTGGGGCTGGCTGCCGTGGCGCTTCTGGCCGTGGTCGTCACCGTCTGGCTGGCTAATCGCCACAGTGCCACACCGGATGTCGTTAACAACCTGGCAGCCGCGACGCAGACACCTGCATCAGCTCCGCCGCCAGCCGCCGTGCCTGCTGCCCTGGCGACGGTTTATCTTAAGCTGGAAAGCGGTGAAAGCGTGGTGCTGAATGGACAGCCGGTTGAGGTTAAACCCGGCAGCAGCGGCTTTGCCGCGCTGAATCTGGCGGCAGGACAGTATAAAATTGACGTGAAGAATGGCAGTGAGATGCACACGCAGTCCCTGACGATTGATAAGCCGGGCACCTGGCTGATTAATCCGGGTAACTAATCCCCGGATCGATCGTAAAAGGGTGCGACATTGTCGCGCCCTTTTCTTTGCGGCCGGCCCTGCTCAGGCCTGCCTGAGGCAGGATTGCTGTAACGTCCTCACCTGATGCGCCAGCCGGCTCAGACTCTCTTCTTCCATGCCGCGCCGGGTCAGTTCTTCTTCCAGCGCAAACAGATACTGTGCATTCGATCCCAGCGGGCCACTTGCTGCGGCAATTAAAGGCGCAATCGCCTCCGGGCAGGAGTCCGATTCATAGAGCGGATGGCGCGGGTCCATAATAAAGGTCAGCGCAGTGACGCTGCGGCCATCCTCCAGCTGTAACTCACACCATGTCGGTAAATAACAGCCGGTGATCATCTCCCGCTTCCACAGCAGCGCCAGCTCTTCATGTAACCGCGCTTCCGGCAGACGAAATGCCAGTCCCGTCGTGCGGCCACCCTGCTTCAGCGCCAGCATGCGGCCAGGATGCGTGGCGGTGCCACGTCCGGCAATCAGCCGCAGACAGAAAGCGCGATGCCAGCCTTCCAGCGAACCGGACGCGACTTCGTCCGCCTCAAAAATCGGGTTCCACATCAGCGAGCCGTAGCCAAAGATCCAGACCGGGCTGTGATCGGGACGGCAGGCCAGCGTGGCTGCCAGCGAAGCCGCGCGCTGCTCGCAACTCCAGAGCAGCGTCTCATCGATATCCCCGAATGACGTCTTACAATCCGCTTTTAACAGAAATTCCCGGGTAAGCAATGCGACCTCCTCGACTTCAACAGCGTCCTGCAGAATGGCTCCTGTAACATGACGCCCAAACAGCACTGCGTTTCGATCATCAAATTGACATTAATCTATTTACGCGCGGGGTTTCAAGCGTGATTCCGGTCGCAGGTTAAAAAAAACCAGATAAACCTGATAGCACAGGCAAAAAAAAGGTCCAGATAATCCTGGCCCTTTACCGCAAACCGGCTAGCCGCCGGGTTAACGTTTAGGGTGCCACTTATCATCGTCGCCTTTTTCGTACTCTTTCTTCACGGCGGCCCAGGCGACTTTATGCGCGACCTCTTCCCGTGAATCATCGCCGCGGCGATCTTTAGCCTCTTTATACTGATCCCATGCGCTGTTAAAGGCCTGCTGATAGATATCCTGCGCGTGCGCAGGAAGCACATGTTTTACATTGTCAGGTAAGTCGGCTCGGTTAGCGTAAGGCATAACGGCTCCTCAGTTTATGGATTCACACTAAGCCTGGCGCAGGCCAGCAAAAATACAAACAGCGACTTATTAGCGCTTCAGATGAAAAATCAGGTGCTGACCCTGCAAATCATAATGATAAGCCGATTTCCCGGCAGAATGAGACCACATAGGTGCATAAGTCATAATTGTTGTAGACTGATTGCTATTGCAATATTTGAGATAATATCAGGTTAATACCCCTTCGGAACTTTATTGCATTTAAGTAAAAAGCAGTAAATTTTTCCCACCCGGGCCGGTGAAAAGATAAACTGCGCCCTGCCTTAAAACTGATTATATTTCTAACAACAGCATCCGCTGCGTCCGGATAATCATTAACCAGAGAGGATGGTGAATGCCTTCACATGAAAAAACACGTCACAAGGAATTCTCGCTGATATTTCCCATTATCACGCTGGGTATACTCTATTTTTTTGGTGCAAATACTTCATTTCCGGTCGTAGTCGGTATTAACTTACTGGCGCTGGTTGCCATTCTGAGCAGCGCATTCAGCGTTGTGCGTCACGCTGACGTGCTGGCGCACCGACTGGGTGAGCCTTATGGCTCGCTGATCCTGAGTCTGTCAGTGGTGATTCTGGAAGTGAGCCTGATCTCAGCGCTGATGGCGACCGGCGATGCCGCACCGGGACTGATGCGCGATACGCTTTATTCGATAGTGATGATTGTGACCGGCGGTCTGGTGGGTTTTGCGCTGCTGCTGGGCGGTAACAAATTTGCGACGCAGTACGTTAATCTGGCGGGCGTGAAGCAATATCTCATCGCTATCTTTCCGCTGGCGATTCTGGTGCTGGTGTTTCCCAACGCGCTGCCGGGCGGAAACTTCTCGGTAACTCAGGCGCTGCTGATTGCGGCAATTTCCGCGGCGATGTATGGCGTTTTCCTGCTGATTCAGACCAAAACGCATCAGAGCCTGTTTGTCTATGAGCATGAAGATGATAGCGATGATGGTGATCCGCACCATGGTAAGCCGTCGGCGCACAGCAGCGTCTGGCACACCGTCTGGCTGATTGTGCATCTGATTGCCGTTATTGCCGTGACCAAAATGAACGCCAACACGCTGGAAAGCCTGCTGACGGAGATGAATGCACCGGCACAGTTCACCGGTTTCCTGGTGGCCCTGCTGATCCTCTCCCCTGAAGGCCTGGGCGCGATTAAGGCGGTACTGATGAATCAGGTGCAGCGCGCCATGAACCTGTTCTTTGGTTCGGTGCTGGCGACCATCTCCCTGACGGTGCCTGCGGTGACCATTATCGCCACGCTGACCGGACAGGAGCTGATATTCGGGCTGGAGCCGCCGCAGATGGTGATTATGATGGCATCGCTGATCCTCTGTCAGATCTCCTTCTCAACCGGCCGCACCAATGTTCTGAACGGTGCTGCGCATCTGGCGCTGTTTATTGGCTATCTGATGACCATCATGCTGTAACTTCACCGAATTTCAGGCGAAAAAAAAGAGCGATTATTCGCTCTTTTTTTTGCAGAAAACTTACTTGCTGGTATCGAGTTCCGGGAAGCTCTTCACCAGATCGTCAATCGCTTTCATCTGCACCAGGAACGGCTCAAGCTTATCCAGCGGCAGCGCGGATGGGCCATCACACAGGGCATGCTCCGGATCCGGGTGCGCTTCGATAAACAGACCGGCAATGCCGACCGCCATACCGGCACGCGCCAGCTCTGCCACCTGCGCACGACGACCGCCGGATGCTGCGCCAAACGGATCGCGCGTCTGCAGCGCATGGGTCACGTCGAAAATTACCGGGCTGTTTTTGGTGACTTTTTTCATCACGTTAAAGCCGAGCATGTCGACAACCAGATTGTCGTAGCCAAAGTTGCTGCCGCGATCGCACAGGATAACCTGCTCGTTGCCGCCTTCCGCGAACTTATCCACGATGTTACCCATCTGACCCGGGCTGACGAACTGTGGCTTCTTCACGTTGATGACCGCACCGGTTTTCGCCATCGCTTCCACCAGGTCAGTCTGACGCGCCAGGAAGGCCGGCAGCTGGATCACATCAACCACTTCGGAGACGGGCTGCGCCTGTGCCGCTTCATGGACATCAGTGATAATCTTCACGCCAAACGTCTGCTTCAGCTCCTGGAAAATCTTCATCCCCTCTTCCAGGCCTGGGCCACGGTAAGAGTGAATAGAGGAGCGGTTCGCTTTATCAAACGACGCCTTAAACACGTAAGGAATACCGAGTTTATTTGTCACGGTGACGTAGTGCTCGCAGATGCGCATCGCCAGCTCGCGCGACTCCAGCACGTTCATCCCGCCAAACAGAACAAATGGCAGATCGTTTGCAACGTTGATATCGCCAATACTCACGACTTTCTGTGTCATGCCCTTTCCTTTTCAGTGGGTCCGCTTAGTGCAGCGTGACCTGTTTTTGTTCGATTGCGTGAATCTGAACTTTGATCATTTCGCTGACCGGGTCTTCAGGACACTGCTCAACGAAATAGTTTAAATCACTCAGGGCGATATGTTCGCACTCCAGCTGCGCGTAGATCAAACCGCGATCGCGGATTTCATAGGGATCATCCGGATCGATACGCAACAGCACCTGACTGACGTTCAGCGCCAGCTCCATCTTCTGCTCTTCCATCAACGCCGCTTTCAGCGTGTCGAGCATCTTGCGCATCACGGTGACGGTTTTGGCTTCGTCGAGATCATCGTCATACAGACGCGCGGTGGGGCTGATATTGCCTTTCAGCCACACTTCCAGCGTATGCCGGTCAAGGGTTTCACCATTGAACGGGTTGATCATCCACTTATCGCCATCAATCCAGTCGGCGCGCAGAATCAGCTGCGTCGGGAAGATCACCGGCATCAGCGGCAGTTCCAGCTCGGCGGCGATGTGCAGCAGAATCACGCCCAGTGACACGGCGGTGCCCTGACGGGTCTTTAAGACATTGTCGATCCAGAGCGCATCAGAAAGTTTATAGACGCCGCTGGCGCCGCAAAATCCCCACTGGCGATAAAACAGCTCCAGCAGCTTTTCCAGCTGCATGTCAGCATCTTCGATGTCGCTGACATAGTCACGCGCTTCGGCGACTAACGCCGCAAGCTGCGCTTCCACCGACACCGCCGGGAAATCGGCGCGGATGGCAAGCGTGGCACCAATCACCGCTTCACACAGCGGTGTCTGGCTGAAATCTAATTGTTCGATCGAGGTCATGCTATCCCCATAACGGCATTTTGGTCAGCGCCAGCGTAGTGATGGTCACCAGGGCGATTAACGCCACCAGAAAAGCGATCCAGCGGGTGCGATCAGTGCGTGGACGGCGACTCAATGCCACAAATCCTAAGGCGATGTAGATGATAACCGCTAAAAGCTTCTCCGTCAGCCAGCTTCCTTGTGGCGTGAAGGGATAGAAGTGGGTAATCACCACCAGCAGGACGCCGGTCGCCAGTAACAGGGTATCGTTAACGTGCGGCAGAATGCGGACCCAGCGTTTTGTCATCATCGCCGAACCACGGCGCAGCCAGTAAAACCGCAGCAGGAACAGCGTCACGGTCAGCACGACCGTTAAGATATGCAGATTTTTAATCAGGGGATAAAAAGCAAACATCATGAATCCTTTTCAAAGCGCTTTTATGAAGGGAACTGACCCAGCGTCACACGCGGATTACCGCCGTAATCCCTGACGGTTTCAACGGCGTGATAGCCATTATTCTGCATCAGCGTGGCCACCGCCTCACCCTGCTGCCAGCCATGTTCCAGCAGCAGCCAGCCACCCGGCAGCAGCCACGCGGGCGCCTGCTCAATCAGCGTGCGCAGATCGGCCAGCCCCGTTTCATCCGCCACCAGTGCGCTGCGCGGTTCGAAACGCACGTCGCCCTGCTCCAGATGCGTGTCGCTGGCATCAATATAGGGTGGATTGCTGACGATGAGCGTAAAGTGCTGCGGCGTCAGCGCCTGAAACCAGTGACTGAGCAGAAAGGTGGTATTAGAGAGGTTGAGCTGTTCTGCATTGCTGCCTGCCAGCTCAACGGCGGCTTCAATGCGATCCACGCCGGTCACCTGACAGTCGGGCCGCTCGCTGGCCAGCGCCAGCGCAATCGCCCCGGTGCCGGTGCCCATATCCAGAATGGTCGAGGGAGTCGCGGGCAGATGCGCCAGCGCCTGCTCAACCAGCAGTTCGGTATCCGGGCGCGGGATCAGCGTGGCGTCACTGACACGTAACGGCAGCGACCAGAACTCACGCTCGCCTACCAGATGCGCCACCGGTTCACCCCGGGCACGTCGCGCCAGCAGGCTGTCCAGCTGGGCGAGTTGCGCATCGTTGAGCGCCGTTTCATCAAAGGCAATTAACCAGCTGCGCGATTTGCCGGTCACGAAACCCAACAGGATCTCTGCGTCACGCTTCGGACTGTCACCCCCGCACAACGTGGCGACAGCCTGTTTCAGCCAGTGACGAATATCCATTAGTCCTGACCAGCCAGCGCTGCCAGCTGATCCGCCTGGTACTCCTGCACAATCGGCTCAATCAGGCTGTCGAGTTTGCCTTCCATCACTTCGTCCAGACGGTAGATTGTCAGGTTGATGCGGTGGTCAGTCACGCGGCCCTGCGGGAAGTTATAGGTACGGTTACGGTCAGAACGATCGCCGCTGCCCAGCAGGTTGCGGCGGGTACTGGCTTCGGCGGCGTGACGGCGGGCCATCTCTGCCGCGTGAATACGGGAACCCAGCACCGCCAGCGCTTTGGCTTTGTTTTTATGCTGTGAACGTTCGTCCTGACACTCCACCACGATGCCGGTTGGCAGGTGGGTAATACGGATCGCGGAGTCGGTGGTGTTTACGTGCTGACCGCCTGCGCCGGATGAGCGGAAGGTGTCGATCTTCAGATCGCCAGCGTTGATTTCCGGCAGTTCCGCTTCCGGAATTTCCGGCATCACGGCAACGGTGCAGGCTGAAGTATGAATACGGCCCTGTGATTCGGTCTCCGGCACGCGCTGCACGCGGTGTCCGCCTGATTCGAACTTCATGCGGCCATAGGCACCGTCGCCGGTGACGCGGGCAATCACTTCTTTGTAACCGCCATGCTCGCCTTCGTTGGCGCTGACGATCTCCACCCGCCAGCGACGCGCTTCGGCATAGCGGCTGTACATGCGGAACAGATCGCCGGCGAAGATCGCGGCTTCATCACCGCCCGTTCCGGCGCGCACTTCAATAAAACAGGCGCGCTCATCGTCGGGATCTTTCGGCAGTAACAGCACCTGTAACTGCTGTTCCAGCACGTCACTCTTCTCACGCGCTTCCTGCAACTCTTCCTGCGCCATATCGCGCATTTCAGGATCGTCGAGCATCTGCTGCGCCGTTTCGATATCTTCCTGAACCTGCTGCCAGTCGCGGAAGCAACGGGTCACATCGGTCAGTTGAGCATATTCGCGTGACAGCGCACGGAAACGCTCCTGATCGGCGATCACGCCAGCATCGCCCAGCATCGCTTCCACTTCTTCGTGGCGCTCCTGCAGGGCTTCCAGTTTGGCAACTATAGAGGTTTTCATTTAAATGTGGGATTCCCGTAAACAGGTGGCGACAGCGGTGCGCCTAATCGAGACCCAGGCTGTCGCGTAAAATCTGCAGGCGTTCATTATCGCCATCGCGGGCGGCCTGCTGAAGTGATTTGGTTGGAGCGTGTATTAAACGGTTGGTCAGCTTGTGCGCCAGTTCCTGCATGACTTTTTGCGGATCGGCACCCTGCTGCAGCGCCTGCAGCGCACGGCCTTCCAGCTCAGCACGGATATCCTCCGCCTGAGAACGATATTCACGGATGGTATTCACCGCGCCCTGTGAGCGCAGCCACGCCATGAACTCGCTGCTTTCCTGAACCACGATGCTTTCGGCCTGAACCGCGGCCGCTTTGCGCTGTGCCAGGTTCTGCTCGATGATCGCCTGCAGGTCATCCACGCTGTAGAGATAGGCGTTAGGCAGATCGCCGACTTCCGGCTCCACGTCGCGTGGCACCGCAATATCGACCAGCAGCATGGGTTTGTTACGTCGCGCTTTCAGAGCGCGTTCCATCATCCCCTTGCCGATAATCGGTAGCGGACTGGAGGTTGAGGAGATAATAATGTCGGCTTCGGCCAGGCGGGCATCGATCTCCGCCAGCGTAATCACCTCTGCCCCAACTTCCGACGCCAGCGCTTCGGCACGCTCGCGGGTGCGGTTGGCAATGATCAGATTTTTGACCTGATGTTCACGCAGATGACGTGCCACCAGCTCAATGGTTTCACCCGCGCCAACCAGCAGCACATTAACGGAGGAGAGGGATTCGAAGATCTGACGGGCCAGCGTACAGGCGGCAAAGGCCACTGACACCGCGTTGGCACCGATATCGGTTTCCGTGCGCACGCGTTTGGCGACAGAGAAGGTTTTCTGGAACATGCGTTCCAGTTCACTGCTCAGCGCATGACCACGTGAGGAGTCGGCAAACGCTTTTTTTACCTGACCGAGGATCTGAGGTTCGCCCAGCACCAGTGAATCAAGTCCGCTGGCGACGCGCATCAGGTGGCTGACCGCCTCATTATCCTGATGCCAGTAGAGGCTGTTGCGTACATCCTCTTCATCCAGCTGATGATAATTGCATAACCAGCTCACCAGACGCGCCTGTAAATCGGCCTGCTGCTCTACACTCAGGTAGAGTTCCGTCCGGTTACAGGTGGACAACACCACGCCGCTCTGCACCATTGGCTGTGATAACAGGCTGTTCAGCGCCTGCTCAAGCGTCTCCGGCCCGAACGAAACGCGTTCGCGCAGAGCAATGGGGGCAGTCTTGTGGTTGATTCCGAGAGCGAGCAGCGTCATGGCGGTTTTGGTTGGGATGTCCCAATAATGTCAGGGTTTTGTGAGGCGCATTCTACAAGATGCGGCAGATCAAGAAAAGCCATACAAAGGCTATGACTGTAATAAGATTAACCTGTTCGTGCTCAATTTGCTGCATAACAGCATTGACGGTTAAAACCGGGACGGTTAGCGTTATCCGTTACGAATAATAAATGTGTCCGAGGAGATGACCACTTGATGCTTAATTCACCACGCAATCTGTTGCGCCTTTTGCCCCTTGCCAGCGTGCTGCTGGCGGCCTGTAGCGTCAACAAACCGCAAGGTCCCGGCCCCAGCGTTACCGCGCCACAGTGGCAACAGCATCAGCAGGCGGTCTCAAAGGTCACGCACTACCAGACCCGCGGCGCCTTTGCCTACCTCTCTGACAAGCAGAAAGTCTACGCCCGCTTCAACTGGCAACAGACCGCGCCCGATCGCTATCGCCTGCTGCTGACCAATCCGCTCGGCAGCACCGAACTGCAGCTTGATGCGCAGGGCTCGGTAGTGCAGATCGTCGATAACAAAGGCAAGCGCTACGTCAGCAACGATGCGCAGAAAATGATCTCGCAGCTGACCGGCATGAACATTCCTTTGGCGAATCTGCGTCAATGGATGATGGGTCTGCCGGGCGATGCCACGGATTATAAGCTTAACGATAGCTATCAGCTGAGCAGCCTCAACTACAGCCGCGACGGTCAGAACTGGCAGGTTTCGATTGCGGGCTACGACAGCAAGGTTACCCCGCCGCTGCCGTCAAGCCTGGAGCTGAAAGAGGGCGATCAGCGGATTAAACTGCGTATGGACGGCTGGACCGTTCAATGATCACCCACTGGCCTGCCCCGGCAAAACTGAATCTTTTTCTCTACATCACTGGCCGTCGTCCCGACGGCTACCACAACCTGCAGACGCTGTTTCAGTTTCTCGACTACGGTGATGAACTGCAGATTAGCGTCGATCACAGCGATTCTGTTCAGCTGTTAACGCCGGTGCCGGGCGTCGCGGATGCGGACAACCTGATTGTGCGCGCTGCGACCATGCTGAAACAGGCGGCACAGGACAACCATCGCCTGCCAGCACGCGCAGGTGCGCAGATTGCTATCGAGAAAAGGCTGCCTATGGGCGGCGGCATCGGTGGTGGCTCTTCTGATGCGGCGACCGTGCTGGTGGCGCTGAATCATCTGTGGCAAACCGGCTTCACACCGGATGAGCTGGCGGCAATCGGCGTGAAGCTGGGCGCGGATGTACCGGTCTTTGTGCATGGCTTTGCGGCCTTTGCAGAGGGCGTGGGTGAACAACTTCAGCCCGCAGCGCCGGAAGAAAAGTGGTATCTTGTCGCCCATCCCGGTGTGAACATCAGCACACCCGTGGTATTCAACGACCCCGGGCTGACGCGGGATACGCCATCGCGCAGTTTATCGACGCTTTTAGCCTTACCCTTCACCAATGATTGTGAAGCAGTGGTAAGAAAACGTTTTCGTGAGGTTGATGCGCTTGTTTCCTGGCTGCTAGAATACGCGCCGTCACGCCTGACTGGCACAGGCGCTTGTGTGTTTGCTGAATTTGACACCGAGTCCGCCGCCCGCCAGGTGCTGGAGCTTGCCCCGAATGGGGTACGCGGATTTGTAGCCCGGGGCGTTAATGTCTCGCCGTTACAGCGTACCCTGCGAGGCGATTAGCGAATGCGTGACAGTGTCACCCCGTTCCAGACACTGCACGTTTCGCATTAACACACCCGTGTGAACGTCTATGACCGTACGCGCCGGTTACAGTCATGCCGTTCATTCTCTGGACGCAAAGCCTGAGGTTCTTCTCGTGCCTGATATGAAGCTATTTGCTGGTAACGCCACCCCGGAACTAGCACAACGTATTGCCAATCGCCTTTACACCAGCCTGGGAGACGCCGCTGTAGGCCGTTTCAGTGATGGTGAAGTGAGCGTACAGATTAATGAAAATGTACGCGGTGGTGATATTTTCATCATCCAGTCCACCTGTGCTCCCACCAACGATAATCTGATGGAACTGGTTGTGATGGTCGACGCGCTGCGTCGTGCTTCTGCTGGTCGTATTACCGCAGTCATCCCCTACTTTGGTTATGCCCGTCAGGACCGCCGCGTGCGTTCCGCGCGTGTGCCTATCACCGCTAAAGTAGTGGCAGACTTCCTTTCCAGCGTCGGTGTTGACCGTGTTCTTACGGTTGACCTGCACGCCGAGCAGATCCAGGGCTTCTTCGACGTCCCGGTTGATAACGTATTTGGCAGCCCGATCCTGCTGGAAGATATGATGCAGATCGGTCTGGAAAACCCGATTGTTGTTTCTCCCGATATTGGTGGCGTAGTACGTGCCCGTGCTATCGCTAAACTGCTGAACGACACCGATATGGCTATCATCGATAAACGCCGCCCTCGCGCGAACGTTTCTCAGGTGATGCACATTATCGGTGACGTTGCTGGCCGCGACTGCGTGCTGGTCGACGATATGATCGACACCGGCGGCACGCTGTGCAAAGCGGCTGAAGCGCTGAAAGAACGTGGTGCCAAACGCGTATTTGCTTACGCGACGCACCCGATCTTCTCCGGCAATGCGGTTGAAAACCTGCGTAAATCTGTACTCGACCAGGTCATCGTCTGCGATACCATCCCGCTTTCTGACGAGATTAAGTCACTGCCGAATGTGCGCACGCTGACCTTATCTGGCATGCTGGCCGAAGCGATTCGCCGCATCAGTAACGAAGAATCGATCTCGGCGATGTTCGAGCATTAATCTTCGCGGAACCGGGCCCTGTGCCCGGTTTTTTTATCTCTGCCGTCTGGATTAACGCGCTTCTTTTTCTGACTTTTCCCCGATAAATTTCCTTTTAATCCCCTATTTTCAACGCCACCCACTCTTTTACTAAAACGCGATGTTCCCCCGCTTCTGCCGTTAAGCGTTAAGTGGTAATTTGCTGCGCATTTCCCATCAGAATTCAGCCACCATGAGCCTCGATATCTACACATTGTTTGTCTGCGAGCTCTATGTACTGGGGTTTCTGAGCATCATTATGGTTTTTGCCTGGGTGGGGTCGCACTATGACCGCGTTCTTGGCTTCACCTGCCTGTCACTGATTTTCACCCTGATTACCGTATTCTTAAGCAGTCTGCGCAGCAGCGGCCTGCATTTTCTGCCGGTTGCAGTGGGCAATGTGTTAGTGATGCTCGCTTATGGCGGATTATTAAATGCGTTCCGGCGCTTCTGCGGTAAACCTATCGGCACGCACTGGCTACTGGGTGCTCTGCTCTGGGTACTCCTCTGCTGCTTTCCGGCGTTTTATTACAGCTTACCCAAACGGGTACTGGTATTGTGTATCGCCTGCGTTGCTTATACTGCCGCACTGATCCAGCTGGTCTGGCAGGCGCGTGACACGCTGAAAGCCACTTTCTGGCCTGCCCAGTTGCTGTTGTGGATCCACCTGCTGTTTCATCTGGCGCGCCTGTTTCTGGATAGCGCCATTCCCAGTACACAACCTGGGGCGATTGGCGGATCGGACTTCTCGGTTTACGTGATTCTGGAATCCATTCTGTTTGTCATCGGCCTGACGTTTACCATTCTGGCCATGGTAAATGAGCGGATGCAGATCGCGTTAAAACACACTTCCCTGCACGATCCGCTGACCAGCGTCTGGAATCGCCGCGCCCTATTTGCTGAAGCGGAGAAAATAGTGGCGCGCTGCCGCCGTCAGAACCGGCCGTTCAGCGCGATACTGTTCGACCTCGATCATTTTAAAAGCATCAACGATCGGTATGGCCATCATCAGGGCGACCAGATTTTGATTCACTTTTGCGAAATTGTCAGAGGATTGATACCGGCTGAGGGGCGTTTTGCACGACTGGGCGGCGAAGAGTTTGCGGCCATCATTCCGGCTGAAGCACGGGATGCAGAGGCGTGGTGTGAGGCGATCCGGCTGGCAGTCTGTGCGTCGCAACCCAATGAAATTGCCTGGTCGGTCAGCATTGGCTTTGCCACGGTCACGCACGGCCAGCAGGATTTTGAGAGTTTACTGGCGCTTGCTGATGCGGCGCTCTATCACGCCAAAGCCAGTGGCCGGAACTGCACAGCGCAGCATCCGGTCCCGGCAGCCATCAGTTAGTGGTGGGAATTGTGTGACCGGCGGCAGCGCTTGTCATAGTGACGCAGCCAGTAATAGCGATCTTCAATTTTTTCACGGCCACTGATACGCGCGCCCACCAGCCACATCAGTGCGCCAATAAAGATGCTCAGAATCGCGCCCTGCGCCAGAAACTGCGGCAAATCGAGTGACGGCAGCTGGTTCATGATTGAAAACCCAACACCCAGCACCATTGTGACTAATCCCAGTACCATCAAGCTGTTACCCGCTACGCGGCAGTGTTGATGTTTCATGCTGCACCTCCATCCATATGAGTTAATAACCGCACACAATGTTAAGTGCCATAAGTTTAGGCAATGGCTGGGGTCCACGTTGCGGACTGGATCACACATCAGCTATAAAGAATGACCTGGCCCTGAATGCAGCCTGTTGATTTAGATAGAAAATGATTAATCACCGTTCTGAACCATTTCAATGCTTGTGCTTTGTCATCTCGCCTGTGGCGAAGTAAACTAACGCCCTTTCGCGATAACAGCAGGATAATCATTGTGAGCAGCATTAAACTGATTGTGGGACTGGCCAATCCGGGCGCTGAATATGCCGCCACACGCCACAATGCGGGTGCCTGGTATCTGGATCTACTGGCTGAACGCCACAATCAGTCACTGAAAGAGGAAAGCAAATTCTATGGCTACACTGCACGCCTGGCGATAGCCGGCGAGGATGTACGCCTGCTGGTGCCGACCACCTTTATGAACCTGAGCGGTAAAGCGGTGGCGGCAATGGCGACCTTTTATCGCATCACGCCAGAAGAGATTCTGGTGGCGCACGATGAACTCGATTTGCCGCCCGGTGTGGCGAAGTTCAAGCAGGGCGGCGGCCATGGCGGCCATAACGGCCTGAAAGACATCATCAGCAAGCTGGGCAACAACAATAATTTCCATCGGCTGCGCATCGGTATCGGGCATCCCGGCGATCGCAACAAGGTGACCGGATTTGTGCTGGGCAAGCCGCCCGCCAGCGAGCAGAAGCTGATTGATGATGCCATTGATGAGGCGGCGCGCTGCACCGAACTGTGGCTGAAAGAGGATCGCATCAAGGCAATGAACCGGCTGCACGCCTTCAGGTCTGCTTAAACGCCCGAATCGTCGTGATTCCGTGTATAATGCGCGAAATTTTTCCATTCGTCTCCGACAGTCCGCCCTCTGGCGCGCTGTCCATCCAGTTATAAAGGGTATCAAACCATGGGATTCAAATGCGGTATCGTGGGCCTGCCGAACGTCGGTAAATCCACTCTGTTTAACGCGCTGACTAAAGCGGGCATCGAAGCGGCTAACTTCCCGTTCTGTACCATTGAGCCAAACACCGGCGTGGTACCCATGCCTGACCTGCGTCTCGACCAGCTTTCTGAGATTGTTAAACCACAGCGCGTGGTACCGACTACCATGGAATTTGTCGATATCGCGGGCCTGGTAAAAGGGGCGTCCAAAGGTGAAGGCCTGGGTAACCAGTTCCTGACCAACATCCGCGAAACCGAAGCGATCGGCCACGTGGTGCGCTGCTTTGAAAACGACAACATCATCCACGTGGCGGGTAAAGTGAACCCGGCGGAAGATATTGACGTCATCAACACCGAACTGGCACTGTCCGATCTTGAAACCTGTGAACGTGCGATTCAGCGTGTGCAGAAGAAAGCCAAAGGCGGCGATAAAGATGCCAAAGCCGAGCTGGCTGCGCTGGAGAAGTGCCTGCCGCATCTTTCTGAAGCGGGCATGCTGCGTTCACTGGATCTGGATGCCGACGACAAAGCGGCCATCCGCTATCTGAGCTTCCTGACCCTGAAACCAACGATGTACATTGCTAACGTCAATGAAGATGGTTTCGAGAACAACCCGTACCTGGATCAGGTGCGTGCGATTGCTGAAGCAGAAGGTTCAGTCGTCGTGCCGGTGTGCGCCGCCGTTGAGTCGGACATTGCCGAGCTGGAAGATGAAGATCGTGAAGAGTTCATGGCGGAGCTGGGACTGGAAGAGCCTGGCCTGAACCGCGTTATCCGCGCCGGTTACTCGCTGCTGAACCTGCAGACCTACTTCACCGCTGGCGTGAAAGAAGTGCGTGCCTGGACCATCCCGGTTGGCGCCACTGCTCCACAGGCAGCCGGTAAAATCCACACCGATTTCGAGAAAGGCTTTATCCGCGCCCAGACCATCGCGTTTGAAGACTTTATCGCCTACAAAGGCGAGCAAGGCGCGAAAGAAGCCGGCAAGATGCGTTCAGAAGGTAAAGAGTACATCGTGAAAGATGGCGATGTGATGAACTTCCTGTTTAACGTCTGATTTGCTGATTGTCTCATGAGGTTTCGCTGAATCTCATAACAACGCAAAAACCCTATAAAAATCCACGCAATTGCGTGGATTTTTTATTTCACAGCGTCCCAATATCTCTCGCAACAACGCACTCAAAGATGCGTATGAAAAACAGTACAGCCTCCGGTTAAACAATGCCCATTACTCCGTCAGCATTGACCTCAGCCGGTTGATCCAGGACTCCATATCGTTCAGCAACGCACAACTGAGATTTTCAATGGTCATGTGTTGCGCCATTGAAGCGCGGCGCAGCAGGCTGTAAGCATCGTCCTCCTCAAGCCGTAGCGCAGACATTACCCGCAGTTGCGCGGAAAACAGAAACCGGCGAGCCCTAAGACGCTCCTCCTGCCGCCGGAGCTGCGCTTCGAGCTGGTGGATCTGTGCGGCATGAGTAAGCGCCAGGGTAAACGCAGTCATCACACCGTCAAAGCGCACGGGTTTGCGCATGTAGCTGTCGATCTTCTGTTCGGCAATCCACTGTAGTCGTGATGGCGTTTCAATGGCAGTCAGCGCAATCTTTGGCAGCGCGGGCCAGGGGAGCGGGTTTGTGGGGTGAAACAGGGTAGAGTTATCGCCATCGAACACCACCAACTGCTGGTCAGCCAGCTGGTTCTCATCCGGAAACACTGCACAGAACAGGCCTTCTATCCCTATGCGGCTAAACTGCTGCGCCAGATGGTGGTTATCACGGTCAGAACAGCCGATCACACACACCTTTAATCCGCGCATCTGCACGTTTTTTCGGCTCATTCGCCACCTCCATGCGGCATAAGGCTCGCGAGGTCCACCCAGGCCAGCCAGGGATCGGGTTCCACCGGCGCATCAGCCTGCCAGAAACTCTCCAGCCTGCCGTTGTGGCAACGCGCCAGATGCGGGGTCAGCCAGCAGTGATTATTTCCGGCGTTAAGGCGGATCCGCCCGGCTGGCGAATCCATTTCATCCAGCAATACCGCATCGCGTACACCTTCAACGTCATCATTGCCGTGGCGCGCAATGGCTCTCGCCAGCAAATGCCCGGCCAGCCAGGCACTCTCGCTGTCCACTGATGGCGAAACATGCTCACCAAAGCGCTGGTGATAGCTGCTGAGAAAACGCCGGTTGGCGGTGTTGTCTATCGACTGAAACCAGCTGGCAGAAACCAGGTATCCCTCTAACGCCTCTGCGCCAATCAACTGAACTTCCGGTTCACACAAGGTCAGGCTTAGCTTTAGCACCTCATTTAACCAGGGCTGCTGCTGGCAGGCCTGATGCCAGGCGCGGTAAAAACTGTAAGCGCTTTTACCGACCAGGGTATTCAGGAGGACTTTCGGGCGGCAGGCGATAATATCCGCGATTATCGTCTCGACATTTTCTTCGCCCATCGGCAGTAATTTGCTTTGCAGCACGCTGCCGCCCGCGGGGATCATGGCTTCACGGGTGATGCGATCCATCTCCCAGGACCAGACATAGTTCGAACCGATGTGATAGATCTCTGCCGCCTGCTGCTGTAAAAGCCAGCTCAGCATCGGCAAAATATGCTGATTAGGGGTGGCGCCCAGGTAAATCACGCTATTGCTGCTCTCAAACCCTTCATAGCGCGCGGAATGCCACAGCAGCGCGTTGGCACCCTCGATCAACGGCAGAATGGTCTTTCGCGCCGCGGACGTGTAGCAGCCGATCACATGACGCACGCCGTGGCGATAGAGTAAGTCGTGACAATATTCATAGTAGAGATCCAGCGAACCCTGCGGATCGCGGATCACAGGCGCAAGGGTAAACGGATGGGCGGGATTAGCGTTTATCTCCTCGATTGCCAGCAGGATGCCATTAAGCATCTCGCGCCCGATCACCGCATAATCGCCTGAAACAGAATAGAGAATACCAACCGGAATAACGCGTTTAGGCAGCAGCGGAGTGGCAGTCATAATAGCTCCTGAATCAACGCGGCCCGCAGGCCGCGTCTGTTTCTCAGCGCGGTGGTAGAGTAATCAGCGCAGTGTAGTAATGCGGCTGACGCATCAGCACCAGATCTTTACGTCTTACAACATGATCCGGGTAAGGAGTGCCGGCTGAACCCGTGGATATCTCCAGTACGGCCAGCCCTTTCTCACCGATAGCTTTCGCTTCCTGACGCGGAAAAGCAAACGTGTCTGGGCCAAATATCCCGCTCAGGCCAAAGCTTTCACCCTCAGCGGCTGGCCAGTTAGCGAACGCCAGCCAGACATTATTCTCACCGGCCCGAACGCGCGGCAGAAGCCAGTGGTAAGGATCGGCACCGCGCGGAATCGGCCAGACATGGGGGATCGCCGTGCCCGCGTGCGCCATGGGAACGGGGGAATGAAGCTGCGCCGGACAGGCGATGATGTCACAGCCTTCCAGCGCCAGAATCCGTGCGGCTTCCGGCACCAGCAAATCTTCGCCCAGCAAAATACCGACGCGCCCGCACGGCAGATCGCACGTCACCCACTGACTGCCTGCGCTGGCCCACTGCCGATCCTGGTCGCTGACGTGAATCTGCCGATAGTGCGCACTCAATCCGCTACTGCTCACCAGTACCGCGCTGTTAAAGTACTGCTCCCCTTCCCGCTCGGCGAATCCCGCGAGCAGCGCGATATCCAGTTCCATCGCCAGTGCGATCAGCGTCTGTACAGGCGTATCATCCAGCGTTAGCGCGAAGCGGCTACCGTCACTCCCGGTCAGCGCCCGCTCCGGCAAGACCAGCAGTTCTGCGCCGCCCGATTTTGCCTGTTCGGCCTGGTGCCGAATCTGTTTCAGATTAGTACTTACATCGTTTTGCGGGCGAAACTGCGCCACCGCAATCCGGGACGCTTTGCCATCGGGCAGTGGATGACGTCCGTACAAGCCAAAAAAGTCCTTTGGATTCCAGAAGAACGTATTGGTCATCAAACGCTGATACAGCTCAGGCCGGCGCTTATTCAGTTGCGGATTTTCCTCCGGAAGGGGTAATTCAGCGCTGAGTATCCGATCGCCGCCGTCGCAACTGGCCAGCAAACGCCCCTGGCTATCCACAATGCAACTGCCGCCGCTGAACTGCACGCCCCGCTCCCATCCCCAGCGATTACTTTCAATCAGCGCGCAGCCATTCTCCCAGGCGCGCGTGAGCCAGTAAGGCGCAGGTGTACGTTCAGCCAGCCAGTTGCTGATGTGGCAGATAATGTGCGCGCCGCCCAGCGCGGCCAGCCGCGCGGTTTCAATAAAGTGAATATCCATACAGACCAACATCGCGATATTGCCAATCTCCGTCTGAAAGACCTGATGACCGCTATCACCATTCGCCGCCCATTTCGGTTCCGAAATATAGGGGTGGGTTTTACGGTGAACGCCGATTACGCCCTGCGGTCCGACCAGGATGGCGCTGTTATAGTAGAGGTCTGTGACACTGTCCCGCTCCGGCATGCCGAAGACCAGAAAGCAGTTAAATTCACGCGCAATAGCAGCAAATGCCTGGCTGGTGGCGCCGTCTGCCGTTTCGACATAGGGGGCGACTTCCGCGCGGTCCAGCCAGCAGTAACCGGTGGTGGCCATTTCCGGCATTACGATCAAACGTGCGCCATCCCGCGCGGCCTGAGTTGCCAATGCCAGCAGGCGAGCGACATTCTCCTCTTTTCTGAACTGCGTGGGTTCAAACTGAATGGTTGCCACATTGATTTGCATTATTCTGCCTCCTTGCTCAGTAACGGATTAAATACCGGTTTCGGTCCCTGGTAAGCATCAGAGGGTTTCCAGTTGGTTTGCATATCCTCAGGGAACGTTTTGAAGTAATAGCTGCCGCGCGTTGCCACGCTGATAGCAACATGCAGCACAGGACCCACCAGCATGGCAATAAACGAGGCGTACACCATCGGATACAGGCCCAGCACACCCGCCGCGCCTATCGCAACCGCGACGCACAACGCAATGACGCCGGACGGGTTCCACATACGCAGATACGCTTTGCGAAACTCCACGAAATCAGAGGGCGCAAGATGCAGCACTTTGCGACAGATAAAGTAATCCGCAAGGATAATAAATACCCAGGTGTTGGTGAGAATGCCGGTAATCGACAGGAAAGTGCCGGTGTACTGCAGGATATTGCAGATATAGAACACCACGCCGAGCAGCCAGACCAGCAACATCCACCACTGACGTCCCGGCCGATAGTTAAACGCCATATCCATGGTATTCGACAGGGCAATCGAACCCGAGTAGAGATTGAGCACGTTAATGCGGATCTGAGTAATCACCGCAAATAATACGCCGGTCAGCCCAATGATCAGCGGGAAGACGAAGCCCGGATCGAGCGCCAGCGACCAGACATCATCGCCCTGAATATGCGGCATCAGGGTGTAGGCCATAAAGGCACCAAACAGCATGACCACGACAATCGGGATCAGCATCCCCAGCATGATCGTTGCGGTGCCTTTATGACTGATACCCGGGCGGGCAAAACGACCGTAATCGGTGGCCATCAGGCCCTGAAAAACAATCTGCCCGTTGGCCATATTCATGACCAGCCACAAAGCGTTACTGTCGACCTCCCCCTTTGGCTGCCAGCCGCTGAAGCTGACCGCCGGATAGTGGTGCGTTAATTGCCAGATACAAAAACCAAACAGCACAATGAAAATGGGAACGCCCCAGGTTTGCAGAAATTGCATTGATGACATGCCTTTCCAGACAAACCAGATGGCGGCCAGCCCCATCAGCGCAAAGATGGCGATACCGGTCGGGGAGTTGACCGGCACGCCCGCATAGTTGGCGATGGCGTGGGAAACAATGGTGCCTTCGAACAGGAAATAGAAGATGAAGTTGACCGCATAAATCAGCGAGGTGACGGCGGAGCCCATATAGCCAAACCCCAGACCGCGTGTCATCAGATTAAGAGAAAGCCCCTCTTTGCTTGCCATCTTCATAATGCACGAGCCAATCAGGGTGGCGAATACCACCATATAACCTATCGGCAGCAGCAGCATTGGCCAGCCGACCTGGTAGCTCATGTCTGCGCCAAGGCTGAACCAGAACATGGCGGTAGAGTTGCCAAGCAACACCAGAATAATGGCCGGAATGGGCCAGCGATAGTGCGACGGCACGCGACCAACCGCGTAATCCTCAACGGCCTCTGCTTCGGTAATATCCTGTGGCCCCTGAAACCATGCTTTCAACTTATTCATAGATTTACTCCAAAAAAAAGCCCCGCCGACAGCATTGCCGGCAGGGCTTCTTCGCCTGAAATCGATGTCGTGGAGTGGCGGGTCGCCACAAGCCGCTTACCAGGCTACGGTGCCTGTTCCTGCGCTGCAGAATACGGTAACGATGAGAAAGCAATTACTGCGCCAACTGTTAAAAACAGCGGAGGAAGGCGGTCTGCAGACTTGCTGGCCGGATTAACGCGCATGATGTCAGTGCAGCGTGCACCATTGTGAAACAGACGCACTGCGCGTTATTTCATGACGTATCCGGGTTAAGAATGAATAAAATCTCAGGCAACCTGACAATGCAGACGCGGGTTCAGCCCTCCATAAACTGCGCCTGACACTGCCGGGCTATCTCCCACAGTCTGTTACGAATCACCTGCTTGAGTTGCAGCGTGGACTGCGACTGTGGCTGGTCACGACGGCTGATCAGCATCACTTCAAACGGCAGGGGCTGGGCGACGGGCAGCAGCTTTAGCTGATCGGCATAGCGACAGGCGGTGAAGAGATCCACGACGCCCACGCCACCGCCTGCCAGCACCATATCTGCAATGACCGAATAGGTTTTGATCGACAACGAAACGGCGGGATTCAGTTTCTTATCACGCAGCGCACGATGCAGGACGCGTCCAAGAGGATCCTGCGCCTGCATCATCAGTAAATTATTGTCGCATAACCATTGCAGCGTAACGGGTTCATGGCGGGGATGATGGCGCGGTAACAGCGCCACCATGGAAGACTGAAAAAGAGGTTCAGCCAGCAGATCCGCATCGACCTGCTGACCGAAGACCAGCGCGAAATCGAGCTGATTTTCCAGAATCATCTGGCATAAGGTACTGAAGTGCTCGGTGACCAGTTCGACACTGACCGAAGCCATCTGTTGCCGCCAGGTGACCAGAGCCGGGGCCATCACCATCTGACCAAACGCGTGAGCCGCGCCGACGCGGACTAACTGCCCTTCACCACGCCGCAGCTGTTCGGTGAGCTGGGTAATGGATTGCAGACGCTGGCAGAGATCGTCGATTTCAGGCAACAGGCGTCGCCCTTCTGCCGTCACACTCATACCCTGTATACGTCGCTCAAACAGCGCAAATCCCAGTTGCTGTTCAGCGTGATTCAGCACACGGCTGATATTCGGTTGCGACACATTCAGCAGGCGCGCCGCTGCGCTGATGCTGCCGGTCTGTACGATGGCCTGAAAGACCTCTATATGGCGGAGCCGCATGATGATTTATCCTGGATGGAATACCGGACCCGGAGGCCTCTCCGACAGGCTGCACCGGCGGAGAGTGAAAGTAATTATTCCCCTGTTGCAAAAACTGTACCGCAAAACCAGCGCAGGCTCAGCGACCTGTCACGCACCTTTTCGCATCCGGCAGTCCCGTCTGAAGCCTCTGCAGAGAGCGGGGCTCGCGCTGCCGTGGTGCAGCTTTAATCAGAAGCTTGGATTTATAGGGATGAAGCCAGCAGAAATGCTGTCCCGCCAGAGTAAAAATGGGCATGTACAGTATGCAGTTCAGGAGAGTGCCTGGTAGCGCGGAATCAGCACAACAGCAAAGGCAGCCTGAACGGGCTGACGTTACAGGCAGCCCTGGGCTAATGTCGCTACGACTGGGTACTCGCCAGATAGGAGAAGGCACTGAGTAAGCTGATTAACATCTCCATTTTATCCGCCTGATAACCCACGGTAACGGCATCCAGGCGCGTGACGCCAGGGATCAGGCTGAACAGATCGGCCAGCACCGGTTTTGTGGCCTGAAGCTGCATAGCGTAAGGTGCCGTCAGGCGGGTCGTGCTCACCTGGGGTTGATGCTTCAGCGCAGCGCGTGCTGCGGCCGCGATCGCACGCTGGGCCGTCTGTGGACTAATGGATTCCGCGCAGGTATGCGAAATGGCGCGTTTTACACAGACATAATCGACTGAGGGGTAGTGTTCCGCTATCCAGCTCTGTAACTGATCGTCGCCGGTGACCAGCAGCAATGGCGTACCCTGTTCAGCGGCGGCGGCGGCATAAATATCGGTTTCGCCCATCACCAGGCCATTGATGTGTATACGCCAGAACGCACGCCCATTGATGGTATGCGCCAGTACGCCGGATTCACCCGCTGCACTGTGAAACCCCACCAGAAACAGTCCGTCGAACGTCTGCTGTTCTATCCCTTCCACCATCGACAGGCAGCGAGGTTTGCCCTGCACCAGTCGGGCGCGGGGATCGATATTTTCCGCACGTAAATTGGTCATCTGCGCATGGCTATCGGCAACAACTACTTCCATTGCGCCGCCGGCGAACGCCCCCTCAATCGCGGCATTCACTTCCTGTTCCATCAGACCACGGGCGATCTGATGCTCCGGGTGACCAGGTGTACACTGCTCCGGACGCATGACGCCCGCGATGCCTTCAATGTCGGCTGAGATAAAAATTTTCATGAGGTTAACCTGTCCAGAATCTGCGTCAGTGAGGGTCGATGGTGACCGCGAAAGCCGGTAACAGCCTCGGCGCTCAGCAAGGCATCCAGTACCGCCTGTTCAGTGGCATCGGCTGCCGCGGCAAGCAGCGGCTCCAGCGTGTCGTCCTGCGGCGGTTGCGGCAGCGGTTGCGTGGAAAACGCCACCGCAATATCGCCCGAGCCGTGGCCCCAGTAACTGCCCAGCCGCCCCAGACCGGCACCGGCCCGCTTCGCGATGCGCTTCAGCTGACGGGCATCCAGCGGCGCATCTGTGGCCATAATGATGATGACAGAACCGGCATCCAGCTGCGGCGTCCTCCCGGCCAGTAGCGGCGCAATCATCTCGCCCGCCCGCACGCCATCGATCGTTAAGGCCTCCAGTGCGCCGAAATTGGCCAGCACCAGCACGCCAAGCGTGGCGTTAAGCGAGGGAATAACCCGCGAGGCGGTGCCGATGCCCCCTTTCAGGCTGAAACAGCTCATCCCGCGTCCCGCGCCGACGCTGCCGCGCGCGAAGTCAGCGGAGGCCGTCTGCAGCGCCGCCTGCGCCATCGCCTCACTGACAGCCAGCGCCTGGATATCATTCAGCCAGCCATCGTTGCACTCCAGCACCAGCGGGTTGACCGTGGGCAACGTTCGTCCCAGTTCCGGGTTACGACGGATGGCTTCCCGCACCAGCGCGGTAAACAGCGTGCCGACTGCCAGCGTATTACTGAGCAGAATCGGCGTCTGAAGCACGCCAAGTTCCTCTATCTGCACCAGTCCGACGGGTTTCGCAAAGCCGTTCAGCACCTCAGCTCCACACGGCAGCGGCGTGAGAAACAGATTGTCGCCCGGCGGTACGATAGCGGTGACGCCAGTCTGTATTTCACCTTCACTCAGCGTGTCATGTCCGACACGCACACCCGCAACATCGCTGATGCGATTCGTGGGTCCGCATGCGCTTCGCGGTTGCCCGAGCTGACGCAGGTCACGCCAGCGATCCAGCAGCAGGTCGCGCTGCAGTTGTTGATAATCCATCTTCAGCCCTTGAGTTTGGGATCGAGCGTGTCACGCAGCGCGTCGCCAAGCAGATTAAATGCCAGCACGGTGATAAAAATCGCCAGCCCCGGAAATACGCTCATATGCCAGGCTCCGGCCATCATCATGCTGCGGCTCATCGCCAGAATATTGCCCCATTCCGGCACGTCTGGCTCCGGGCCCAGTCCGATAAAGCTCAGGCCCGCCGCCGTCAGAATACTGGTGCCAATCCGCATGGTGAAATAGACAATCACGCTGGAAAGCGTGCCGGGCAGGATATGCCGCAGAATGATGACACGGTCTGGCGCACCGGCACAGCGCACGGCTTCAACATAGGCAGCCTGTTTCAGAGAGAGCGTCGACGCCCGCACGATACGGGCAAATACCGGTACGCTGAAGACCGCGACCGCGATAATCACATTGTTCAGGCCGGTTCCCAGCAGCGCCACCACCGCAATGGCCAGCAACATGCCGGGAAACGCGAATAGGACGTCGGCACCGCGCATGATCAGCATATCGACCCAACCGCCGTAATAGCCCGCCAGTAAGCCCAGTATCACCCCGACCAGCATGCCCATCGTCACCGACAGCACGCCGATATAGAGCGAGATGCGCGCCCCATAGATAATGCGGCTGAGCAGGTCGCGCCCCAGCTCGTCGGTCCCCATCCAGTGTGCCGTAGAAGGCGGCGACGACAGCGCCATCCAGTCCGGGACCATGGGATCCCAGGGTGCCAGCCAGGGGGCAAAAATCGCCACCACAATTAGCAGCAGCACAAACCCGCCAGAGACCAGCGCCAGCGGGTTACGCACAAAGGCATGCAGGAAATCACGCCACGGCGAACGAATGATCTGAGGCGGATTTTCGGTCAGCGATTGACTACTCATTTCGGCTCCTGTCGCAGACGAATGGCCGGATTGACCACCGCGTAAAGCAGATCGACCAGCAGGTTAATCACAATAAACTCAAACACGAACAGCATCACCAGCGCCTGAATCACCGGCTGATCCTGCGCTTTGATCGACTCAATCAGTAACCAGCCTAATCCCGGCCAGTTGAAAACACTCTCCACAACGATGGATCCGCCCAGCAGAAAACCGAACTGCAGACCCAGCATGGTGATCACCGGGATGAGCGCATTGCGCATCACATGTTTCCACGTCACCAGGCGGTTGCGCAGCCCTTTGGCTTTAGCGGTACGCACGTAATCTTCCTGCGCCACCTCCAGGAAGGCCGAACGGGTAAAGCGCGCCATGACCGCCGCCACCGATGAACCCAGCGTGATGGCGGGCAGGACAATATCGCTGGCCCTGTTAAAGCCGCTGACGGAGAACAGCCCGAAAGGCATCGCGACGAACTGGATGAGCAACAGCCCCAGCCAGAAAGCGGGCATCGAAATGCCGCCGACCGCAACGCTCATCAGCGTCCAGTCCTGCCAGCGTCCCCGTTTCAGGGCCGCCATCACGCCAAACAACAATCCGAGAATAACGGACCAGGTAAAACCCGCTAAGGCGAGCCACAGTGTCGGCATAAAGCCCTGCCCAATCACCTCCCGCACCGGTTGCTGGGTGCGATAGGTAGTGCCCAGATCGCCCTGCAACAGGCTGCCGATCCAGTGCAGATACTGCTGCGGCAGCGGATCGTTCAGCCCGAGATGCTGACGCGCCGCCTCGACCGCCTCAATGGGCGCATCCGGTCCGGCATAAATGCGCGCCGGATCGCCCGGCATGAGCTTGATAAAACCGAAAACCAGTAGCGAGACCACCAGCAAAACCGGGATCATCTCCAGTAATCGGCGAAGGATGTATGCAATCATGCCATTCCCTGAAATGAGGTGCGACGGGCCTTCTCACGTCCCCGACCCGTTCCGGACAGGGGACGAGAAAGAAGAAACCGTCTTATTTAAAGGACGCCTGAGTGAACAGCAAATTGCCATCAGGCAGCATCGAAACGCCGCTCAGCGTGTTGCGCTTGCCCACCAGATTGTCTGGCGTGCCAAGGAACGCTACTGGTGCCTCTTTCCAGAGCACCTTTTGCGCCTGCGCATAGGCGATGCCGCGCTTTGCCGGATCGGCCGTTGCCAGTCCGGCCGCAATCGCTTTGTCTGCATCCGGATTGCTGAAGTAGGAGACGTTGTAGGAGGTCGGCACCCAGGATTCGGTGGCAAACAGCGGACGCAGCGCCCAGTCGGCGTCGCCTGTAGAGGTCGACCAGCCGCCATAATAGAGGTCAAACTCCGCCATTTTCGGATCCTTTACGCCCCACAATTTGGCGTTGCGCGTGCCGGAATCCATCGGTGTCACGGTGGCACGGATGCCCACGGTGGCCAGCTGCGCTTTCAGCACCTGTGCGGCACGGACGCTGGCCGTGGCATTGGTCACCCAGAGCTTAAGATCCAGACCATTCGGATAGCCCGCGGCTTTGAGCAACGCTTTAGCCTCGTCCGGTGCATAGCGATAGTCAGGGTCGGTTTGTTTCTGATAAAACTGCACCCCTTCCGGCATCGCGGAGGTGGCCGGTTTGCCCAGTCCGGCAAAGGCCACTTTCAGCCATAGATTACGGTCAATCGCATAGTTGATGGCCTGACGCACCCGCACATCGGCCAGCGGCTTGTGCTGCGTGTTGATCGCCATGTAATAGAGATAGATGCTGGGGTCACGCTGAATCGAAAGGTGGCTGTCCTGCTTCACCGCCGCGATCAGGTCTGACGGCAATGGCCAGATGGCATCCACCTGCCCCGATTTTAATGCGGCGACGCGGGTCGCATCTTCCGGACTCGGCGAGAAGATCACATGGTCGACTTTAGGCCATCCCTGCTGCCAGTAACCGTCATACTTCGCCAGCGTGACCGCTTTGCCCGGTGTCCAGTTGACGAATTTAAACGGACCGGTTCCCACCGGATGCAGCCGCAACTGCGCTTCGTCCGGATATTGCTTAAGAACGGACGGGCTCCACATCACCGCCGAAGGATGCGCCAGCGTGTTGATAAAGGCGCCGAACGACTGATTGAGATCGATTTTTACCTGGTCGGGTGCCAGCACCGTGACCTTATCGATCATCTTGTAGAGGCTGTTACGCTTCAGCCCTTTTTTCTGGTCTGCCAGCCGATCAAGGTTAGCTTTGACAGCGTCCGCATCAAACGGGGTACCATCCTGAAAGGTGACGCCTTTGCGCAGCGTCAGCGTAAATTCGGTGGCACTGTCATTGGAGGTATAACCGGTCGCCAGCCAGGGCTGCAGCTTCATCTGAGGGTCGAACTGGAACAGGCGCTCAAAGATGCCGCTCTGAACCGAGTAGCTGACATTATCCGAGGTATCGTGCGGATCCAGTCCCGTAATATCGGCATACATGGAGATGCGCAGATCCTGCGCCTGCGCAGTCATGACCAGCGTTGTCGTCAATGCGAGGGCCAGCGAAGTACGGCGAAACAGCGTTTTCATATATTCTCCTGGGCGTTGAGGATAACTACAATGCAATGCCGTCAGCGACCCAGTGCTGGGGCGCAACCTGGCGATAACGGGGTTTCGTGACCGTTTCGCCCACCTTACGTAACGGCGAAGGAATTTCGCTGTCATCGAAAAGACGGGGCTGACGGTTCTCAGGATCGGCGACCGGCACGGAGGCCAGCAGACGCCGGGTATAGGGGTGTTGCGGCTGATTAAAGACCGACTGGCGCGGGCCAAGCTCGACAATCTGGCCGAGGTACATCACCGCGACGCGATTCGCAATGCGCTCGACGACCGCCATGTCGTGAGAGATGAAGATCCATGCCACGCCCGTCTGCTGCTGCAGGTCCATCATCAGATTCACTACCTGTGCCTGAATCGAGACGTCCAGGGCTGATACCGCTTCATCCGCAATAATCACTTTCGGTTTCAGTGCCATGGCGCGGGCGATGGCAATACGCTGACGCTGACCGCCAGAAAATTCGTGCGGATAACGACGCGCGTGTTCGGGCAGGAGGCCGACGCTCTTGAGCAGCGCATCGATCTGTGGAGAAGCCTGTTCAAGCGAAGAGACCATGCCATGTAGCAGCAACGGCTCGGCAATGGTGAACCCCACTGTCAGGCGGGGATTCAGTGACGCATAGGGATCCTGAAACACCATCTGGATTTCACGGCGCAGCGGCTGGAACTCCGCCTCTTTCAGGTCAGAGATCTCCTTTCCTTCAAAATGAATGCTTTCAGCGTCACTGTTGATGAGGCGCATCAGTGCGCGTCCGGTTGTCGATTTGCCGCAGCCGCTTTCACCCACGATGGCCAGGGTTTCACCCGGCCACAGCGTGAAATCAATCTGCTCCACCGCATGCACATGATGCGTCAGGCCCGATAAAATGCCGCTGCGAATTGGGTAATAGACTTTCAGCCCACGCACATCCAGCAGCGGCGACTCATCATAGCGAGCGGTTTTCTGCTCGCTTTGCGCAGCATCCCGCGCACCGGGCAGAGGAAAGCGTTGCGGCCACGCGTGCTCCCGCATATCGCCGAGTCTGGGCACGGCCGCCAGTAACGCTTTGGTATAAGCGTGCTGCGGGGCGGCAAAAATCTCAGACACGGTTCCCTGCTCGACCACTTCGCCACGCAGCATGACCACCACGCGATCGGCGATTTCCGCGACCACGCCCATATCATGGGTGATAAACAGTACCGCCATCTGTTTCTCACGTTGCAGCTCACGCAGAATATGGAGAATGCGCGCCTGCACGGTGACATCCAGCGCAGTGGTAGGCTCGTCGGCAATCAGGAGCTGCGGATCACAGGCCAGCGCCTGCGCAATCATCACACGCTGCCGCATGCCGCCGGACAGCGAGTGCGGATAGCTTTTCATCACGCGATCCACATCCGCGATACGCACCTGTCGCAGCAGCTCACGCGCGCGCGCATGGGCCTGTTTTCTGTCGCACTTCTGATGATCGCGTAATGCCTCGGTGAGCTGATCGTCAATGCGCAGCACCGGATTCAGCGAGGTCATCGGCTCCTGAAAGATCATCGCCATTTCATCGCCACGCAACGTGCGGCGCTGTGCTTCGTTCAGGGTTTCTAACGCGTGCAGGTTTCCACTGCGGTCACGAAACTGCATGCTGCCGCGATCGACACGTCCATTGCTGGACAGCAGGCCCATTACCGCCAGCGACGTAACTGATTTACCTGAACCGCTTTCACCCACCACGGCGACAATTTCACCCGGATGAATGGCAAAGCTGATGCCTTTGAGTGCCTGATTCTCACCGCTGCGTCCATGAAATGAGACGTTAAGGTCCTGAATCGCCAATACGGGAGATGGCGAGGCCGCACGGGTAGCAGGAGAAGTACGTTGTGTGTCTGTCATCGTCGCCTCAAAGCGTTATAGCCAGATACGGCCTTCGGAGTAGCTCAGGAAAGGAGAACTGTCGGCGGCAAGCCAGATGGGGCCGTCCAGATCGACGAATTCCGCGTTAACCGCGACGGGCAATGCCGCCTCCATCGCCAGTGACGAACCCAGCATGCAACCGACCATGATGCGCATTTTGCGCGCGCGGGCTTCCTCCACCATCGCCAGCGCTTCCGTCAGGCCACCGCACTTATCCAGTTTGATGTTGATCATCTCGTAGCGGTCGCGTAATCCGGCAATATCCGCCCGCGTATGGCAACTCTCATCGGCACAGACCGGTATGGGATGTTTAAAACGTTGCAGGTCATGATCCTGTCCGGCGGGAAGGGGTTGCTCCACCATCGCAATATTGAAAGCCTTCAATGCCACCAGCAGACTTTCAAGGTCCACCCCCGACCAGGCTTCATTGGCATCGATAATGAGCGTGGCATGCGGTGCCGCCGCACGAATCGCCGCCACTTTTTCCAGAATCTCACTGCGGTCGAGCTTAATTTTGAGCAGGATGGCGCCACGTGAGACCGCATCCGCCGCTGCGAGAGCCATATTTTCCTGCGTATCCAGGCTAAGGGTTTCTGCCGTCACGACTGACGCTGGCTGAGAGCACCTGCTCATTTGCCACAGCGTCTGATTTGCCCGTGCCGCGTCAAGTCGCCATAGCGCACAGTCCAGCACGTTGCGCGCTGAACCGGCGGGTAACCGGTGTTGCAGATCGTGACGGCTCAGGCCCGACTCCACCTCAGTCCGTATCGCTTCGAGCACGGCCTGAACGCTGTCGGGTGTCTCATCGTAGCGGGCCGTCGGGGTACATTCTCCCTGCCCGATGAAACCCTCCTGCTCCAGCGTGACCCGGATGACCGTCACGGCGGTGCGGGTACCGCGTGCGATAGCAAAGGGTCGCGCCAGCGGCAGCTCCACCACCTCAATCTGCAACTGTCGCATTTCAGCCACGCTCCTGAAGCAGTGCGGCGATCTCATCAATACCAAAACGCACAGGATCCGTAGCCGGTAAGCCGAACTCAGCGCTGATTTCGGCGCAATAAGCGAGCGCCTCTTCTTCACTGTAATTTGAGGTGTTGATCGCAAAGCCCGCCAGCTGAACCGACTCACTGGTCACCTGCGCGGCACGCAGATTGGCTTCAACGCACGCCTGCAGGCTGACCATCGGCTGGTGCGGCAAATGACGCATATGAGGACGTCCCATTTCATGGCACATCACCACCCAGTGTGGCTGCGCTCCGTGCATCAGCCCCATACTGACGCCCGCATAAGAGGGATGGAACAGCGAACCCTGACCTTCGACGATATCCCAGTGGTCCTCGTCATTCGCCGGAGAAAGCGCTTCTGCTGCACCGGCAATAAAATCAGCGATAACCGCATCCACAGCAATACCCTCTCCCGCGACCAGAATGCCGGTCTGCCCCGTGGCGCGAAAATCAGCTTTCATGCCGCGCGCACGCATCGCCGCCTCCAGCGCCAGTGAGGTGTACATCTTGCCCACTGAGCAGTCCGTACCGACGGTCAGGATGCGCTTACCTGTGCGCTTCTTGCCGCTGCCAACATTAAGCGCCGGACGCATATGACGCAGGTCAAACAGCTCAACGCCAGAAGCCTGCGCAAGCGTCACCAGTTCCGGCTCATCCACCAGCCGATGGTGCAGACCACTGGCAACATTCATGCCTGCTTTGATGGCACTTTTGATGGTTTCCAGCCAGTGCGCAGGCAGATATCCCCCGGCATTGGCAGTGCCCAGCACCAGCGTTTTCGCACCGCGCGCTTTGGCACCGGGAATATCCAGTTCATCCAGACCCAGACTGACCGTGCAGCCCGGCAGTTTAATTTCGCCAACGCACTGCTCAGGCCGCCAGATATGAATACCGCGCGCCGTTTTTGCCGCGAGGGGATCGGTTACATCGCCAAGAAAGAGTAAATAGGGTTGTGGGATTAGCATGTTGTCTCTCGTTTCAGCTAAAAGATCAGGTTCTGAAACCACTATTTCATGCGTTCTGAAAGGTGACGAATGCTTGTTTAGCAGGAGGGTATAACACCAGGTTATAGCCAGAGGGAATAGTGATGACAGGTGGGTTTTTCAGGGGGTTTGGGACAGGGAATGGAGTAAAGAAAGGGGTGGGTCATAGGAAAAAGATTGTGTTCGGGGAGAAAGGATGGATATGGGCAAGGGGAAGAAATGGCTTACCAGCATTTAATGCCACTGGTAGATTTGAAAAGTCGAATTCCAGAAACATAGTTTGGCCGCCTTTGGAGTTAGTGAAATCACAAAAATAATCAGCTCACTGCTGGCAGTTTATTTTATCTCTAACTTGAGTGCGAATGATTACTTCATAAGCGTCTTGTTCGCATAGCCTGGCTTTATTAAACTCTTCTTCGCTTATCTCAGACTTAACATCTTTATTAGAAATCCCACCAGCATCATAGTTAATAAAATACTTTCCATTCTCTTGGGTAATAAACATGCCGTAGCCACTAAATATAGTTTCACCCATCATTTACCCCTTTCTTTAAATTATATTAATAAACAATTTATTTACTGACTATGTGACCTGTAATTTCATCTGGGATTCACCCAGATGTATATACCAGGCAGCCAAAAAATTATTTACACCTGCCTCATGGCCATATGGCATACGCAGGTTGTGCTGAACTACTGACTTCCGCTGGGTGGACCCGCAATTCAGCATGTTGCCTGCGCCAGGCTAGCGTCATAGTTCCTTACCTGCCTGCGCACCTTCCTGTGACAATAACCAACTACCGTTATCGAAGTCGCGCCAAAGAAACCTGAATGTTGCATGGCTACCCTCATTATCGAAATCCATTAGCGACAGGTTTGAGAGAAAAATAGAAGAGAGTCGCGGAATGGGTGTTCCGCGATAACAGCACTACAGACCCGTACGGGTTATTTCATGCGACGCTGCCGGGCGACGCTGGCAAGGCGTTGTGTCCGGCAGTAAATGGCAAACAGAACAAAACCCTGCCCATTCAGTATCCAGCGAGCACCCACCAAAGCAGCGAGTGCCAGAATCAGCCACAGGCCCGAGTGGCTAGCCGTAACAACGCTGTAGCTCAGGAGTAATACAGTCGATATAAGCAACATTGCACAGACGTAAGACAGTCCCGCCACACCCGCTGTATGGCCTCGCGCAAGCAGGTAACTGGCCGTGAGCATCGCGCCAATAACAACAATTGAGGGAACAAAAAAACTCAACGCATGCATCTGTGGACTCAGAGGAAGTAACGCGTGCAGAAATGTCAGCAGATTAAATGCAAATGCTACCAGTAACAGCATCAGTACGATTGCAACGGGGAAGCCGTTTTGCCGGGGCAGCGACTCAGAAGGCTGTTTAAAATAGCGCTCAAGCTCTGAAGTGGAACGGGCAAGTATGGAATCATCCTGCCGTGCGATTGCCTGATCTATTTCGCGCCCCTGTTGCAGGAGTTCAGTGATATTACGTCCAATAAGCCATGATAAAAATTGCATTAAATTACCGCCAGTGACTGGATTGTTCCCACGATGTAGCGTCCGGTACGCGGCACGTTACCTGGAGCAGCAATGATACCACTGACAGCACTGCCTGCCACAGCCGCTGCGCTCGTGACGACCTGCGCGAGTTGCTTAACAAGTTCTTTTTGCACCGGCTCTACAGGGAAACGCTTTGGATAAAGTCCTGCACGGATGGCGGCTTTAAGCTCTTTATTAGTTATACCCGGGTTTTGTGCCTTGATGATTAATTCAGTAAGCCGCGCCCTGTCCTGCCTTGGATAGTTCCTGAGCCACTCCGTGGCTTTTAAAGAAGAGACCGATTTCATCGCTCGCCATGTTGCCAGAGCTTCTTTTAATGCACCGCCCACACTGGCAAGTGAAATAAGGTCAAGAGACGTTGAAGTGGCAACGTACCAATCCTGAGAGTCCAGCCACGCTACGTTTTGACCACCGTTTTCGACGAGATCATAAACCCGGTAGATACCATTGACACATTGCACGCCTGTTGCGGCAGCGCCAGCATAACCAATAGCAACAAGCACGCCGCTACTGCCAGCCGTTATAGGCGTTGCTGAAGCGCCGATAACCGCCACGCCAGCAGTGATAATCATTGCACCACAGGAAAGCACGGTCGAGGCAATCTCCGTTCCCATTGAGGTTGCGCTTACTGCTTCACTAAGTGACTTGCCCGTATCAGACGCTGTGGCTTGCTTAGGCGTTTTGGTCACAATAAGATGTGTGACAATACCACTTTGGCCATTAGGATGACGCTGACCGGGCCGAACAAGGTAACGCTGTGCGCCATCTGCATAGATGATGCCAGCCTGATAAAACTCCCGGGTACAATCCATTGCTGCACCCAGCGCTTTGAAATCAAAATCAGGTGCCCCATAACCGGTTAGTCTCGCGATGTCATAACCCGGTAAGTTATTTTCGGGATTCATTCCTGGCAGGTTAATTTTATCTCCTTATAAGGTCAAAATGATAAAAATTTTTATCACAACTATCTATTAATTTTCCACCAAGTTAAAAGTGAAGCATCAATTTCATCCTACAATCCACTATCTTAATCAAAAATAAAATAAAAAAATTCATCCTGCATAGTAAAAAGAAGATGCATAATAATGTGCTATTTGGTCATCACATTTTATATTCAAAATTAGAAAATATTTTAGAAAAATGGTAGCAGGAATGATTTTAATTTTCTCTATACTTTTATTTTAACTACACTTCGGCAGCCTCAGCTAATCAACCCTGCTCAGCAGGTTCGGCACATAAGTGTAGATATTTAAGTCTCCGCTAGCCTCACCCGTTCCATCTACCTCAATAGACCATCGGCCAAGTCATAATAGCGTAACAGACTGTAGTGGACACACGCCTATAAATCCAGAATAACTTATAATTCAATGTGTTATAGAGGGATTGGAGCATCATTGCATTTCCCTTTGACAATAAAAATAATTAAATTTAATTACTTAATGACGAAAACCAATTTGCTTCATATTCATCTTGCTCTGATGGGTCGGAGGCTAATCCCTCATTTGCATAGTCAAATATATTAACTAAATCTTCTTTGCGAGCTGGAACACCTAAACTCGTTTCATAAGCACTCAACCCTTTAGACATTTGCCTTGTCATTCGTGAGGGTAGTACATTAACTTTAGCGCCTTTGCAAAAATAAACTATATTTTTATCCAACTCCCTTATTCTTTTAAAGCACTCAAAAAAATCATTACCTTCAGCATTCAATTGACATTTACTTTCAATGTCAACCCTCATGAGACATTTGACGCCACTTATTAGATGAACCTCTACATCACGCACTGCACCATCAAACATGCAGGTTAAATTTATTTTCATTAAATTCAATCTATCCTCCGAAGAAATTTATAAAACTGAATCCTACAAAACTGCCATCTCCGTTAACCGGAGTAACCCCCAAAATATCTTTATTTGAGATAGCGCCAGGTACAGCCATTTCTACCTCATCAGGGAAAGGGGTATTTTTACCCAATGTTTTATTAACATCAATGGCATTTTTTTGTTGTCGGATAGCATAAACAAAACCTTTTTGTTCATCTCTTGCTGCAAAATTTTGCGCTACCTCTATATCAGACGATGTACTGACAAAATGACTCGGTGGTGATCTGTTATCTCTGGCATGTAAAAGAAGATCTGCGCTATCACCGAGAGGCTTAAATCCTTCGCGAAAAATAACATTTGGGGGTCTTTTATCACCTCGGTATAAAAAGCCTGTTTCACATTTCATCAACCCCCACGGATCCACCCAACCCAGCGCGTTCGGCGCATACTGGTAAAGATTGATCCCGCCCGCCAGACCTATCGGGTCCTGCTGGGTAAACCGTCCGCTGTCCGGATCATAATAACGAAACAGATTGTAGTGCAGTCCGGTTTCCCGGTCCAGGTACTGGCCCTGCATACGCAGGTTCTGCTGAACGACCGGCATCCGCTGGCTGGACTCGCGCAGCAGCTTGCCCCACGGGCTGTTGATGCCTTCCCAGGCTTTTTGCCCTTCAGCGTCGGTCAGCAGCTCCGGCATTCCGTTGGCCGCATTATGGAACCAGTAGATCTCCGGGCTTTCCACACCATCAATACGCGCCAGCGGTTCATAGCTCTGGCTGTCGCTGTAAACATAGGTCAGCGGAGTGCCGTCGTGGATCTCCTGCAGCAGGCGGTAACCTTCCCAGACGAAGCGCGTCGTAACGGCATTGCCGGATGGTCTTCCCTGTAACAACGACTGGCTGGTTTTACTGATGCGGCGTCCCAGCGGATCGTAACGAAAACTCACTTTAGTGCGCGGCTTGTTACGATCCCGCGGCTCGCTGATGACGTCCGTCAGGCGATGCTCACCATCGTAGCGATAACGCCAGCGAATCTGCCCGTCATCTTTCTCGGTGGTGCGGCCATGGATATCGTACTGCCAGCGGATACCGTTCAGTTCGGTGACACGGTTATGCATGACATGGGCAGCACTATGGCGATCCAGCGGGTTGCCCGCGCCATCCCAGCGCCACTGTTCATTACCCGGCTGCGCACCGTCCTGTGACAACAGCCGCCCAGCGTTATCGTAGTTCCATAATGTCTGGCTGAACGGATTATCGTCACGCTCTTCACGGATCAGGTTGTTACCGTAATCGAAGTCGCGGCGACGGGACCAGACGCGCGGCGCAGGACGCTGTGAGTCACCCTTAAATACATTGATTGCGCATAGTGCCTCAGAGTTCCCGATGCAATGTGTCACGAGTAGACTCGATTCATGGTGCCATTATGTGCCATCAGTGGGTCAGGCCTTACCGAACTGGAGGATGAAGACCGGGACGAGTTCATGGCGGAACCGAGACTGGAAAAGCCGGGCCAGAATCGCGTTATCAGTGCCGGTTACTCTCTCCTGAACCTGCAGACCTACATCGCCGCTGGTGTGAAAGAAATCCGTGCATGGACCATTCAGGTCGCCCGATCGCCCTCAGGCAGTCGGTAAAATCCAAGCCGACTTCGAGAAAGACTTTATCCGCGCCCAGACCATCGCGTTTAAGACTTTATCGCTTATAAAGGCGAGCAAGGTGCTAAATAAGCCAGCAAGATACGTTCAGAAGGTAAAGAGTACGTCGTGAAAGATGGCAATGTGATGAATTTCCTGTTCAACGACTGATGTGGTTTCAGGCTTTAAAAAAACACGTTCTTAGCATGTTTTTTATTTCAGGCAACGAAGAATGGAATCGGAAGCTACTGATGAATTATCTTTCATAAAACAACTGTCTTTAATCATAATAAATTAAATGGCATGCTTGTTTTTATAAGCATTTTACTTTGTCCAATCTTGAAAAATCTATTCTATCAGATTTTCGTGGAGTAACCACATCACTCCACGAACTTAAATATAGCTACCCATTATATCTTATCGCTCTAATGTTGAATAGATAACCATCAGTATGCAGGTGAAACACGCACAAGCAAATTATCTTTTTGATTGTAAGAAAAATGCCAATCACTCCACCCGTCAATTTTCTCACTAAAAACACAGACTACTAAGACTTCTTTTTTTGCATCAATGGTCATGTAGTAAAACTGTCCCCCATCAGGAGGCGAAAATGTTGATAAAACCTCTCCTCCTCCGTTAATTATAGATAACCTCTGAGGCAATTCTCTCTTTTGGTCTAGAACAAATATCAACTCTCTACTTCCATCGACCATCACCTGATCAATTTTAGAAAATGGCATGGAAAATATTTTTTCTTTACATTTCCACTTTACAATCGACTCACAAGCCATGACATTTAGATCATTAATTTCGCTCATTTTTACTCCCTGCTTCAATCGCCGATGGGCTTTTCATCTACTACTCTCAAGTAGTCCATTCTTTCATTAGGGGGTACTAACATTTCCACCTGTGATTTACCACCTTTAAGGTAAGCACCAGCCCCTTTATCAATTTGGGGACCTACCTCTCCAAAGTTGACAGGCAAGGGTTTTATAACCTCATAAGTAATAACTCTATCAATATCAGGTTTCCATTCATTTTTGACTCCAAGCTCATTCCTTACGAAAGCTTTATTAGGAATATCATCGAAAGTAGCAAAACCGCCCGGGCGGGTAGCAGGTTGGCCCGGAGCCACTGCCATATTAAGTTTAACACCAGGTAAAACTTCTGCTTTAACTGGAGGTTCATTCAATGGCCAAGGAGACTGTTCTTTTATCAAATTATGATAGGCTTCGGAAGCATCGGATGTTTTTTTGAAATTGCCACGATGATGCCGCTGATATTCATTCCATGTATTAGTTTTCTTACAACTCAACCCCCACGGATCCACCCAACCCAGCGCGTTCGGCGCATACTGGTAAAGATTGATCCCGCCCGCCAGACCTATCGGGTCCTGCTGGGTAAACCGTCCGCTGTCCGGATCATAATAACGAAACAGATTGTAGTGCAGTCCGGTTTCCCGGTCCAGGTACTGGCCCTGCATACGCAGGTTCTGCTGAACGACCGGCATCCGCTGGCTGGACTCGCGCAGCAGCTTGCCCCACGGGCTGTTGATGCCTTCCCAGGCTTTTTGCCCTTCAGCGTCGGTCAGCAGCTCCGGCATTCCGTTGGCCGCATTATGGAACCAGTAGATCTCCGGGCTTTCCACACCATCAATACGCGCCAGCGGTTCATAGCTCTGGCTGTCGCTGTATACATAGGTCAACGGAGTACCGTCGTGGATTTCCTGCAGCAGGCGGTAGCCTTCCCACACAAAACGCGTCGTTACGACGTTGCCAGATGGTCTTCCCTGTAACAGCTGCTGGATGGTTTTACTGATGCGGCGTCCCAGCGGATCGTAGCGGAAACTCACCTTAGTGCGAGGCTTGTTACGGTCCCGCGGCTCGCTGATCACTTCCGTCAGGCGATGCTCACCATCGTAACGGTAGCGCCAGCGGGTGTGCCCGTCATCTTTCTCAGTGGTGCGGCCATGAATATCGTACTGCCAGCGGATACCGTTCAGTTCAGTGACGCGGTTATGCGTGACATGAGCGGAACTATGGCGATCCAGCGGATTGCCTGCGCCATCCCAGCGCCACTGTTCATTACCCGGCTGCGCACCGTCCTGAGACAACAGCCGGCCAGCGTTATCGTAGTTCCATAATGTCTGGCTGAACGGATTATCGTCACGCTCTTCACGAATCAGGTTGTTGCCGTAATCGAAGTCGCGCCGACGGGACCAGACGCGCGGTGCAGGACGCTGCGAGTCGCCTTTGAACACGTCACGGCGGCGCAGTCTGCCTAACCGGTCATATTCACTGCGCATGGTCAGGCCACCCTGTGTCCGGCTCAGTTCCCGGTGCAGCGTGTCACGGGTAAACTCGGTAACCGGCAGGTTGTCTAAAGCGATGCTCAGTAAATGACCGCTACCGTAATAAAGCTGCTTCAGGTTGCGACCATCGGGCAGCGTCAGGGCCGTACAGTTGCCCAGCGCGTCATACTCCCACGCCAGTTCGCCCTGCTCCCCCTGTTCAGCAACAATGCGACCCAGCGCATCATACTTAAAGGTAATCTCCTGCTCGGCCTGCTGGCTCCACTCGCTGTCAGACAGCGGCAGATGCTGCGACACTTTACCCAGCTGACCGCCGCCACTGTAGTGATAGCGCGTCTGGCCTTCCGGCGTGGTTCGCGCCAGCAGTTGTCCCGCGCGGCTCCAGTGATAACGATGGGTAATGGAGTGAGGATGCCCGGCGGCAAAGGTGCGTGATACCGTGCGGCCCGCCGCGTCATAGTCGTATCGGGTGGCAACGCCATCCAGCCCAACCTGAGCCAGCAACAGAGAGTCTGCGCTCCATTCGAACTGGTACTGCTCACCGTTCTCGTTTTGCAGCGCCGTCAACCGGCCACGGCTGTCCCAGCTTCGCTGAACCGTCTCACCCTGCGCATTGCGGTTGGCGATCAATCGCCCGACGTTGTCGTAACGGAATTCACTGCGCTTGCCATCAGCCGATTCATAGGCCAGCGGCAGTCCGTTTTCACTCCAGTGCAACCGCTCTTCCCATCCTTCTGCACGTTCCAGCTGAAGAGGACGGCCTGCGGCATCATAGTGATAACGGGTTTCTTCACCATCCGGCGCGATGACACAACTGAGCCAGCCCAGCGGATGATAACGGTAGCGCGTGGTCAGCCCTGAGCAATCGGTTTCACGGATAACCTGGCCGGCATCGTTAAACTCCCGGCGGTAGCTGTTACCCGCTGCGTCGATCTCCTCGACAACCAGTCCGAATTCATCCCGTTTATAGAGCGTGCTTTGTCCGAGCGCATCAACGACGCGCTCAAGGCCATGATGGGGATCGTAATAGTACTTCGTGGTGGAACCATCTGCTCCGGCAACCACTGTCGGCAGCGAACGGTGGGACAGCCATTGCACAGCCTGCACACCGCCGTCAGCATCTTTCTCTTCAACGCGGTTACCCAGATCGTCATAGGCGAAGCTCACCGCGTTGCCCAGCGGATCGATGCGGCGCGTCAGGAGTTCGTTTTCATTCCACTCGTAGCGCCACTTCTCGCCCCGCTCGTCGATAAAACAGGTGATGAGGCCCGCAGCATTCCAGTGATGTTCGCGCTGCTGACCGTCATAGGTTGAAACACGCGTGATGCCCGCCTCGAGATCGTAATGCATATGGCAGCCATCGCCGGTATTGGTGCGGTTCTCTACCACACGCCAGTGATCCAGCTTCTGCCAGCGATATTCGCTTTCGAGCCCGCCGGGCAGCTGATGCCAGACCATTAATCTGTCATCGTTGTACCGGAAGCGCCGGGAGATAACGCCTGCGGCATCGGTTACGCTGGCAAGCTGGCCCTGTTCAGTGTAGGTCCAGCGCGTCAGAGGCCAGTGCTGATTGCCATCAAAATGGCTGGCGGATGTCGGGCGCCGCGCGTGCTGTCTGTCGTCGTAATGCAGCGTGACGTCAATCGCCAGCGGCGCGTCATGGATACGCACCAGGCGAGCCTGTGCATCCCAGCCCATCTCCAGCGCATTACCGTACTCATCGCTCAGTGAAGCCAGCCGCAGCACCTGCGGATCGGCAGCCGTGCGCCGGTAAAGACGCCATACCGCACCGTCGTCATCGGCAATGGCGATATCGCCTGACTCATTGCGCCGAACCATCAGCCCTTCGCTGATGCTGTAGAGCACCTCTTTTTCACCGGGAACGTCAAAGCTCAGTTCACGCCCGTTATCATCAAACCAGGTCGCCCGGTTCCCTTCCAGCGTCAGATAACTGTCAAACATCGTGGCCCAGCCCTGACCAAACAAACCGGCGCGCTGAGTCAGGCTGTTATAGCTGCGCTGAAAACTCAGCGGGAAACGTCCAGGGAGGGAAAAATCACGCTCGGCATCATCATTCAGGACTTTAACGCCGGTCGCTGCATGAACCGGGAACAGCGACGAGAAGGCCGCGTTGATCGACATATCTGCCAGCATCCCGCCGCCCGCCATTGCCAGCGCGCAGGGCATGTTTTTGAGGATCTCACAGGGACGACCACGAAGGAGAGAAAGGCCGATCATCATCACGGCCAGACCCGGGACCTTGCCGCTTTTGATCTCTCTGACCGTAACGGTTTCACCCCCAATGATGACATTGGGGGACACATCGTCACTCACGGTGGCATCACAGGTGGTTTTATCCTTTGCGCGCACCGCAGGCTGGCCATTGATAAAAACGCTTTTCGAACCCTGAGCCAGATATTGCGGGGCACTGTGTTTTTCACAGGCCACTTTGTCCTGCTCCAGCGGAGAGGTGCCCGCATCGGCGGAGGCGACCGTGGGCTGCCACATTGCACTGCCAAACTGGCCGACCGCAGACAGCAGCATGCCGCCGTAGTCCGCAAAGCTCTGCGGCGATTGTGGTTCCGGTGGCGGTGTCTCACCGGGCGTGAGCATCCCGGCCGCGCGTGCGGCTAAAAGACCATTAACGTAGACATTCTCTGACCCACTGGCGATCACACCGGCGGGTGACGGCGGAAATATCATGTTACCCAGACCATCGGCTGCTTTGCTGATCTCCTGTGACAGACCCACGGCATTGGCCAGTACACCACCCAGAATACCGCTGAGCAGGCAACTGTTACCCACAGCGGCTACACTCGCCGCTGCTACCCCTGTACCCAACAGGGGCGCTGCCGAGACGATAGCAGCACCCACTGCGGCACCAATGACGGCATACGCCGCACCTTCTGCCACAATGCTGGTGATATCAGCAAAAATGCTGGAGTGAATGATCTCATCGCCCACGCGGGCCGCAGGATTATCCATAAGTTATGCTTTCCGTGGCGTGTTCAGAGTCAGGCTTTGTTTAAAAGCACTCCAGCGCTGTCCGTCTTCTTCATTGAATGGACGCATCGCGGAGAGCGTAAAAATCATTAAGGTGTTCGAGTCCGGCACCTGCGTAGCCAGCTGTTTCTGCCACACGGCCTGCCCGTTACGGTCAAACATAGTTTCAACTTCAATTGCGTGTAGGGTGTTATCTACACCCGCCATCACGCGTACAAACTCACTCTGCTGGATGTGACCCATCTGACTCCGCAACGTGTCCCACTGACGCTGGAATTCTTTTTCCGCATCACTGCCCTCAGAAATAACACCACGGCTCACAACCCATGCCAGGCCACTGGCTTCGTCGCGGAGAATATTCATGGTGGTGTCCTGCCAGGCAGCAGGAAAAAGCGCAAAGGCGCCCTCATTGAATTGGTAATTCATAATAGATTTCCGTTTTATTAATGGTTTGTAGCGGGTGGAATCAGGCTATGGTATTCGCCATCAACGTTGTCGGCATTAGTGAGTAGCTGTGTATTATCTCGAGCAACTTTAATGTCGAAAAGTCGATGCGTAATATCAGGATCCCCACCGCAACTGGTGTCGTGATGATCTTCACGAACCGTGATGACAAAGAAACGTTTATCACTGCTGTCATCGAGATCGTACCGCAGGCATTTATCATCGAGGCTGGTCAGGTGCCAGGTGTGAATCGCTTCCGTTGCGGCACTGATAGCCTGGTCAGCGCTGATTTCGCTTTGCTCTGCACCCAGATCTGTTTTCAACATGATGGAGCTGACCTTCCCCTGGTCAATCTGGAACATTAACTGTTTCCCGCCCGACTGGTAGACAAGCCATTGCTGATTATCACTGTTGTCTTCTTTGGCGGGTCCATAGGCTTGCTGAACCTGTTCCAGACTATCGCCTGCCTTTATATTTCGGGCCGTCGGCACGCTGGCACTTTTCAGAAGGACCTCAGCCAGAACCGTGTGGCTGGCATCTCCAACCGCTGCCGCGCTAAATAACTCAAAGCCGTCGTAGGTATGCTGAAAGTAGTTGTACTGCTGGTTGTTAATATCCACTTCTCCGGCCAGAACTGAACTGAGGGCCTTGCCTGCGCGTACGAAACTTTCGTTGCTCCAGTTGTCACCAGGAGTGAAAGCATAGTCGTTCAGCAGAACGGAAAAATCGCCCTCGTTAAGAGCAGGAACAGACAATTCCGTACCAGACTCAGCTCTGGCAAGACAGGATAAAAACAGGATCAAAGGCACAAATATAAGGCTGGTGAAAAAACGATTTACAATCATTGTGTTTTATCGAGATTGGAAATTAAAAATAAGAAAAAACATTCATTCACTAATGCAACGCAATTAAATTGACTCAATAAAAAATACACAGATAAATAATATGCGCGAGGTGGAGACAAAACATCACCACCTCAATAAAATATCACAACATTAATCAACGTTATTATTATCATCTGAAGCGCAAAAAACTCTCATTTGAGAATAATAAAAATCATCACTCCCACTTACCACTTTGCTCTACAAGCATTTTATTCCCCTGCGTTACTTTTAACGCAAGCGGATTAAAGCTCACAATATAATCTACGCCGCTATTATTGAAAATCATTCCATCAGCTTTATTTGAGTTGGCAGGTTGCGTGGTTTTACCTTCAAGAGTGATTTGTTTCCCATCTTTATTTCTGAGACCTAAGTATTTAACTTTATTACATACAGTATAAAACCCTCCGCAACCATTCACTAAAGTAATGGTAAAATCAGCTGTCGAGAAAATCTTCATGCCCGATTTTAAACCCCCCTGGTTCACTTCTTTATCGAGCGCGTAAGTTTTTGGAGCGTAAAACTCGCCATTCTCAGGGTCTTTTATTAACTTCCATAAAACTTTATTATCTTTAAGTTCTAAATTTGCTTTACCCTTGACTCCGCCAAATGAAGAATCAAATTCAATTAAAGCTTTTTTACCATTTGCAGTGCCTTTGAGATTGCTGCCATTCCCCTCAGGACAATCTATTTTGTTTCCACCCCGTGTTACATAACAATAACTACCCGTTATGTTATTATTATCATGCTTTAATTTTAATGTCAGAGTGGAGTATAACGACCTATTATCATTTTTTTCTTGACCACTCCACTGACCAGAAAAGTCATCAGAAGCGAGCAAGGATAATGAAGAGATTGACAGCAAAACAGCTAAGCTAAATCCAACTTTATTCATTTAATTAACTTTTACAACCTAAGGATTTTTAACGCTATTAAGTCAGCCGTTAAGATTAAGATTCATTTAATTATGGACTATAATTGAAAGCAGCAAGCTTTAACAAAAAGTAACATTATTTCAAGATTTGCCATTTTAAAAGATACCATTTGCAGATGGTTTGCAAACTTCATCTGTGATGGTGCGCATACATGACGCACCATCACGCAGAGATTTAATTACTTGGAATCATTCTTCCACTTTCCGTCTTCAGATAGCACGATTTTATTATTAACGACAACCGTAAGATTACTAATTACATTGTTAATGATATAGGTTGCATCATGATTGCGGAATTTATAACTCAGAACCGGGCAGGAAGCTTCACCACAATCACTTTTCATGGCTTTGCCTTTTAATCTGACAACAGCCCCATCTGATTTTCTTACACCCTCATAACTAACGTCATTACACTCCGAACCCACAGCGCAGAGCGACGTTATTCTGATTTTAAATTTCGCCGTCTCGAAAAACTTCTCGCCATTGCTTTGCATTTCTTTTTGGTTTTTAGCGGGAGTATCTGACTGTTTTTTATCAAAACGTTTTGCCCAACTCGCAATATCTTCCTGCATCTTATTATTTGCACGATCATTGCTTACATAGTGTATCTTATCATCTTCAGGCAGCATCCATGCAGCATAGACTTTACCGTCAGGCTGTATAACAAATGCTGAAGCCTGCTCAAGATAAAGATCTTTTAACCAGCCCTCAACGAATATACCACCGTTCGCTGTTTTGTGAGGCTGGCCAAAAACATCAAAATTCTGGCTAAAGTCATTGTACTCGCTACCTAAAACAGATTTCAAATTAGAAACGACTTTCTGGTCATTAAAAATAGTTGAAACACTATTCAGGTTATTATACTGAGAATAAGCCGCCTGGGTATCCGATGCTGTTGCAATACCTATTGTGCCACTTGTAAAAAAAACCAGAAAAATTAAATTAATAAATAAATTCATTTTATTCACCTGAAAACTTTAAAAATTCAGCAGCTTCATTGGTATAGCGCTTGGTCAAACCGTTTGAATAATGATCCCACCAGTTATATGAAACACCGTTTTTCACCGTAGTCGTTGAACCATATATAGCCTTGTCATAATTCAATCTGGCGCTTACAAGGTCATTTTGGAATTCAGAAGAACCCATTTTTTCAACATAGTCAATAGATTTTTCAGTGAGTTGTGAAGATTTGACGATATCATCACCACTCATAGAATTGAGTATAGCCTGAGCGCCACCCACTCCTCTCATATGAGCTAATGACATAACGGCCGCTTGTTTTCCTGGATCACTAAAATTAAGCGCCCCGGCTTTTTGGGCTGTCTGGTTCATATATTTTGAAACCACTGCGAATTCTTCATCACTACCCTGTCCATACTGTTTCCTGGCGGCAGCGATATCTTTATATGCAGGCCCAAATCCTTTTCTGAAACCATACATTTCCGGTACACCCCCCTGTTCACCACCCGCACCTTCCGACTTCATAATTGACCGGACGACACTATCATCAAGTTTCTTCGGATCACCCGCATTTGTATTTTGTTTTAACGGCGCAGCCGCACCTTTCGCCGGGGCCGCCGCAGCCTTTGGTGCAGCGGATGCAGCCTGCCCTTTCTGCTTCGGCGGGAACAGGTTATCTACGGCCTGACTGATGTTCTGTTTATGACTGGATCCCGGTGCGCTGGTGCCTGGCTTCGCACCATCTGTGTTCAGGTTCAGTTTGCCGCCAGAGGTGGTGATATGACCATCGCCCTGCACGAAAATATTGAACCCCTTGCCGACGATATTAATCTGACCATTCGCATTGAGTTCGATAGCACTCTCTCCGCATTCAAAACGAAGCTTAGTGCCCGACCCAACGACGTAAGTATCAACCACCGCATCGAGTTTGCCCTTACCGGTCAGCCGCTCTTCGCCCCCTTTCACTCCGTGGACGCGGTTAGTTTCGACACGGTAGAGCTCATTGCCGCCCGCATAATGGCTGTGATTGTTGGCGACGGAATGGCTGGCGTCATTTTTAACATGCGTATCCATGTTCTTCTGCGCCTGGATCCACAGGTGTTCCTCACCCGCCTTATCCTCAAACCTCAGCGCGTTCGCCGTGTCCGCCGTGCCATCCTTCGACCGGCTCAGAAAACCCATCTGCGTCGCCGCCGCCGGCAGCGCCCACGGCGGCATGCTCGCCTCGTTGTACACCCGGCCGATGATCAGCGGACGGTCCGGATCGCCATTGATAAAGTCCACCACCACTTCGTCGTTAACACGCGGGATCTGCACGCCGCCGAACCCCTGACCGGCCCACGCGCTGGAGACGCGCACCCAGCAGGAGCTGGTGTCGTCGCCCTTCGCCAGCCGGTCCCAGTGAAACTTCACCTTCACCCGCCCGTAGCGGTCGGTCCAGATCGACTCGCCTTTCGGCCCCACCACCTTCGCGGTCTGCGGACCGTGCGTTTTCGGCCACGGCGTCTCCGGCGGCGTGCGGTACGTCACCGACGACGGCAGCACCGTGAAGCTGATGTTGTGACGGCTCTCGCCGGTGTCGCCGCTGGCGTAACTGTTCTCGGCGAAGTCATAGGTCGCCGAGGTCACCAGATACTCGCCGTTGTCGCTGAAGTGCGGCGCGTTGATGATGGCGAAGGTGAAGCCAGGCGCGATGCCGGTGGCGGTGCCCGACCCGCTGACGCTGTGGTGCTCGGCCTGCCACACCTCCTGACGGATGCGCGCGTAGGACTCGCCGTGGCTGTGGTCGACAAAGTGACCTGGCCAGTCGTAGACGTCCACCGAGCCCGGCACCGGCGACGCCGGGTTCTGCCGCGCCTGCAGCATCCACGCGTTCGGCTTGCGGAAGTCGTAGTCGTCGGTGCTGTAGATGCCCGGCGTCACGCTCTCCGCCAGCGACCACTGGCTGATGCCCTCTTCCGTCACAACGCCGCCCGACGGGGTGACGTGATAGGCGATGGTCTCATAGCCCGGAAACGCCTGATGCTGGTCCGGCGCGTCGCACAGCACCAGCGTATGCTTGTCCGCCTCGTGGCGGAAGAAGTAGTAAATCCCCTCCAGCTCCATCAGGCGGCTGATAAAGTCCAGGCTGCTCTCCTGATACTGCACGCAGTACTCCCACACCCGGTAGTTACCCCCCAGGCGCGTCTCAACGTTAACCGCGTACTCCTTCAGCAGCGTCTGCACAATCTGCGGCACCGTCTGGCTCTGGAAGATGCGCAGGTTGCGGTCGCGCCGCATCGGCCACAGGTCCGGCTCGACCGTCAGCTGGTAGACCGCGTAGCGGGTGCCGCTCAGCTCCTGGCTGCGCACCGCTATCCGGGTGATTTTGCCGTTGAGGTAGCGCGGACTCAGCGCACTCATCAGGCCATCGGTCGGCAGCGTAAACGTCACCGGTTTGCCCAGCAGGGCGTGACGGTCAATGCGCGCGTCGGTGGCCAGCAGTTCGGCGGTGAGTACAAACGGACGGGACAGCGTCTCGGTGCCCGTGAGCGTGTGGAACAGCAGGCCGTCCGCCGGCAGCTGTGCAGTAATGCGTGAGAACATAATTAGTTTCCGTACTTATATTAGAGATTGGGTACCAGTACGTCATGGCGCTGTCACCCGGCGTATCGATGTGCATTAGCGGCTCCCAGCACCCGCGATCTACAGATACTGCATGTCACGCTGCTGCTTTCAATCACCGTTTGCAACCCGCTACACAGGCAGCGCACCGTCCCGTTTCAGCTCCCGTGGCGGTGCATGACTTTTAGCCCGTCATGGCAGGCTTTTTAAACAGCCAGCCAGACGCGTTCACCCCACACTCGCAGCTTTCATACGCCGCACAAAGTCCCAGGCAGGGTGAGTCATACGTGGTTAAGTAGCGTCCGATATGGGTTTACAGATATCTGGAAAGCCAATTGGCATCAGTTCCGCTGGCTTGGGGCTTTTGGCAGCACAACCCAGTGATACAACATTTCTTCTCTGGCCGGAGTATAGAGGCATTTCAGGAAGCGCTGTTCGATCGCTTCTTTAGAGAAACCCGGCGTAAGGGAAAGCATAATCCGTATCAATATTAACAGCCGGCTTCCCTTCTTAATTTAATTCGCCAGCCAGATACCGTAATAAATTACTATAGACCCAAGAGACAGAATGACTTTTGAAAAAATGAATAGCCCTGGCGCCAGCTTATTCGTAATCGGTGAAAACCTCCTGTAATTAGCAGCATTATATTTCCTGTGAAAATCCATAAAAGTGCCAAACATATTGCACAACCCAACAAGTATAAACCTCATACCCCATATAAAAAATAATGACGCACCTAACGCCTCCATTAAGTCCCCTGCGGCGTTCCTGGTAAAACCTGGGACTATCGCTGCCAGTCCTTTAAGCACGAACCCGATAGCTATGATGGCGATAAAAACACCGATAAAAGCTTTTCCTATAAAAGCCAGCGTTCTTTTTCCATAGGAAATCTTACTGCTCCAGATAAAATATTCCGCCAATAATAAGAAGAAGAAAAACGCAAAGATTTCCATGCTGTTGCCATCCGTTTTAAAAATCAATTAGCAGCCAGAACCGTTTTAGAAGCGCTAATGATAGCGGTCACTTTTCATCGGTCACAGGTCAGGCTGTCAGTTAATAGACCGCGTATCGAGTGCCGCTCAGCTCCTGGCTGCGCACCGCCACGCGGGTGATTTTGCCGTTAAGTTAGCGCGGACTAAGTGCGTTCATCAGGCTATGGGACGGTACGTAAAAGTCACCTGCTAGCGTACCTAAGCGTGATGGTCGATACGCGCGTCGGTGAACAGCAGTTCGACGGTGAGCACAAACGGACGACCAGCATTTCGGTGCCCGTAAGCGTATCAAACAGCAAGCCGGCTGCGGTGAAGTAATGCGCGGGAACATGGTTTATCCGTACAGACAGAACTGACAGAACTGACAGAACTGACAGAACTGACAGTGAAGAGTGCCAGTTAAAGTTGAAGGGAAATAATTTTTACTAAAAGCATCTTCTGATTAGAAGTAACAAGTGTCAGGATGAAATTATTTCCTACACAGACTCCTGCTTAAAAATAACAAGCAAAATCTATGAACATAGGTAACAAAGTAAGTTTTGCAGTCAATATGTGATTTGGATATCAACTAATAAAGACAGAATAAAACACTCCAACACCTATTTACTTCTGGGGTTTTAAATATCTTTTTTTCCGTTTTCCATATTCTGGATCGGTTTGATGAGGCAGGATAACTTTTAGCCCAGCACCTATTTGAGAGGCAATATAATTTGCGTTTGAAAGATGTTTAGCAAGCTCTGGGTCAGTTGTATCAAACTCTTTGGAAGCCAGACTCCCCAGATTCATACTATGCAGAACACTTTTATCATTTTCTTCACCAGTTAATATTTTTTTACATAAATAAGCTGTTTCAGAGCAACCTGAAAAACTGTAAAATCAGGCTTATCTAAGGCTCTTTGATTAGTGATATCAATAGCATCGTTAATGTAGTCAAGAGCGGTATATTCTTCTTTATTTATCATAACCAAAATGTATCATTCTCGTTTGAGAGCAAAGGCAGATCTAAATTAAAAATTACTAGACCCAACTTGTTTATATATAAAGACCAACCAAAAGCTCACTCTATAGTAACTTAATATAAAAAACCATTAGAATTAACCCTTAACACCAAAGTCAAGATAACCCTCTGCAGTAATAGCAAAACACCAATTCGCTCCCTCATCAAAAAAATAATGATGCTGAGGGATGTTATCTATTACATAGATCACAAAAGACAGGAATATTTTCGAACCAAGCGAAACTGCAAAATCAAGCGACGAGTCATTAACATAATAAATTATCTCACCCTCATTTATAAATTTATATAACCCACTTTCCTTAATGAATTCTTCAACTTCTTTTTCAATTTGTGTAGATTTGAAATCAATCGGCTTTTCAATATGTAACTCCAAACACTTCCAGTCTATTTTTGAGCCTTTCCAATTAAACGACTCAGAGAGCACATCAGCAATTGGCTCCCATTCATTAATTATTGTTGGCTTGGGATGAAAATTATCCATCGCCAACAATACCTCTTGATCTAAATTCATTTTCCTCTCCACGACTTTGACGGTAAGTTAAACAATTTTTGTAGTCTTTTCACTGATGATTCTGTCGCTTCAAAAAGATAGTGTTCACCTTTTTCTTTTCCACTGAATACATTTATATGAGCGCCGCTACGCTCGTCATACTCGATTCTAAATCCAGTTTTGCCGTCAGCGGTTGTCATTCCTACAGGCTTGCCTTTAGTAGCGCCGAATTTTCCAGTATTAACTTTCTCAGCCTTAAAGCCTCTTTCTTCAAGCCATTTTAATGCTTTGTTTCTAGCTTGTTCGTAACTATCTTTACATCTACTCAACCCCAGCGGATCCACCCAGCTCAGCGGATTCGGCGCATACTGATAAAGGTTAACCCCACCAGCAAGCCCTATCGGATCCTGGCTCACAAACCTGCCCGCATCCGGATCATAATAGCGAAAGCGGTTATAGTGCAAACCTGTTTCCGCATCGAAATACTGCCCCTGATAGCGCAGTGGCTGATAAACCGGCTCTGTATTCTCCACTGCGGCCTGCTCTGTGCGCAGCGTATTACCCCAGGCACGATAGACGGCACGCCAGACCACACTGCCATCAGCACCGGTCAGCTCTCGTGGCAGACCAGACACATCGTTGTGATACCAGTTAACCTGAGCTTCATGCTCCGTCTCGCCCTGCTGCAGACTGATCTGCGCCAAGGGAGCAAAGCTGTCATCCTCGTAAATCCAGAGGTGCTGACGCGAGCCTCTCACCTCACTCAGCAGGCGATTGCCTTCCCAGATAAAGCGCGTGATACCAAAAGCATCGCGTTTCCAGCTTCGACGTCCAAACGCATCATACCCGTAGGTGGTTCGCTGCTCGCTTCCGTTTCGGATGCTCACCGATTCGGTAAGCTGATGTTCAGCGTTCCAGATAAACTGCTGGTCTATGTGGCGGCCACTCTGTTTGCGCGTCACATTACCAAAGCCGTCATAGGTCCAGCGTTTATCTTCATAAACCCTGAGTCGGTTATCCTGCAGGGGCTGCGCCTGCGAATCACTCAGCAGATTGTGTGCCGGATCAAAGGCGAAATGCTCATCATGTGCCCGCGTCATCCGTCCCAGCGCGTCATATTCGTAGCGATAATCGCCCGTGTATTTATCCGTCATCTGCGTCAGCTGTCCATCGCGACGCCAGACATATTCGCGTGCCACCGCTGACTGCGCGCCACGACACGCACGCTGGCTTATCAGCCTTCCCATCTCGTCGTGCAGATATTCACTGCTGATTGCGCCCTGGGTGCGATGCACTTCACGGTGCATGACGTCACGTTCGCTTTCGCTGATGACCCGGTTACCAAAGTTAACCTGGACCCGATGCCCGCTGCCGTAATAAAACTGCTTCAGTTCCCGGCCATCCGGCAAGGTGGTGTGCGTCCGGTTACCCAGCTCATCATAGCTGTGGCGCAGTTCGTAACGGTGACCCCGAACCAGCGTCCGCTCAGCGAGTAACTGCCCGGCATCGTCCCATTCCAGCTCAGAGCGACCGCCGTGATTGACACCTGCAGTCAGGCGTCCCAGCGCATCGTAACGATAGCGGGTACGTTGCCATGTGGCATCTCCACCGCGCGACACCAGTTTCTCCAGCAATCGCCCGGCGGGATCCCGTTGGTAGTAGGAGTGGATTACCTGCCCGCTGCCATCGCCTTCTTCAATACGAGCCAGCGGCCAGCCACTGTCATCATATTCATAACGCGTTTTACAACCATCAAACCCGCGCTCCTCCACCCGGTTATCCCGGGCATCGTAGCGAAATGTATATCGCGCACCGTTCTCATTAATCAGTACGGTCAGGCGACGGGCCAGATCGTATTCGTAGCCAATGCTGTGACCGAGTGCATCAGTGCGTGATAGCGGCAAGCCATCAGCAGCCAGCGTCCAGCGCGTAACCTGCCCCAGAGGATCCTGCCAGGCAATCAGACGTTTCCAGCGGTCAAACTCAAAGCTTTCCGTTCCACCATCGGCATGCACAATACGCTGGGGCAGGCCATTCCATCGGTTATAGAACCGGGTATGATTTCCTGCCGCATCCGTCTGCTGCTTCATCCAGCCATATTTGTCATAGTCAAATGTCGATGTGCGCCCTGAGCAATCGGTATGACTGATAAGAAAGTTGGCCTGGTTCCAGCATAACGTTTGTATACCCGCCGCAGCATCACGTACCCTGACCAGATTGCCACGGTCATCATGGTTGTATTCTGTAATGCGTCCTATCTCATCCGAAAAACGGATTAAGTTTCCTGCTGAGTCGTAGATAAATTCACGCGTGCCGCCCAGCATGTTGGTCACACGAACTGGCGTGTTCCAGCGTTCGTGATAATCAAAACGTGTAGTCTGACCATCTGGCTCAATGATTGCCGTACAGTTGCCGCGTTCATCATAGCGGTAGCGCGTTATCCGGCCGCTCTGGTCGGTGAGTTGTGTCATCTGACCGCGGGCATTACGTCTGATACGAATATGCCCTTCCATCGCATCCTGATAGCCAATCAGTTCCTTATTGTCGTCAAAGTCATAGCGTGTCACGCGTCCCAGTGCATCAGTGACCGTTGTAGTCTGACTGCCATATTCAAAACGCCATTCCCCGCCGAGGCTGTCGCGATGTGCCAGTACCTTTCCTTCAGGAGCATAGGTGTCATAGTGATAAAAACACTCCATTTCGCCCGCGCGGCGATGCGCCACCATAATATGGTTACGGTACCGGAATTCACGCAGCACCTCGTTGAGCTCATTACGTACGGTAATCAGGTCACCCTGAGGTGAATAATCGTAGCGGCACAGAATTTCGGCATTCAGAGGATCAGACGGATAACAGACGCTGACGCTGGTGATACGGAAAAAAGCACTCCCTGTGTCCGATTCAAACTGAGAGAAGTTGATATTAAAACGACGCCCGGCGCTGTCTTCAATCTGCACCGGCAGATGCAGGATGTTGTAACGAATAATAAGGCGGTTGCCGTGACGGTCGCTGATGGCGGATAGCAGCCAGCGGTCAGATTCAGCTTTATGTGTAAAGTGCCAGTGCTGACTTTCATCTGCGTCTGAAATGCAGAATTCCTCTGCCTGTGGCTGCGAGATATAGAGTTGTTCGTAACGATGAAGTTGTGGCCTGCGTCCTGTATCAGGATAAGGAAACTCTATTTCACGCCCCTGCTCATCGATCAATATTAGCAGATGATTTTTCTTACGCACTTCCTGTGAGATGGGCAGTGACCAGCCCTGTCCCAGCCAGCCATTGCCGATTTCATCGGAAAAATAGTAGCGTTGCCAGTTTAGGGGGACCGAGGCTGGAAAAAAGAAATCATTATCTTCAGGGCCGAACAGCAGTTTGATACCCAGTACAGGGTTAACCGGACTACCAATCGCCATATCGACCTGCGGCAGAGGCCTTGCCGGAATTTTGCACGGCTCAGTCTTTTTCTGCGCATGTCCTTTGTCACTGCCTCCCTTTTCGCTGCCCGCTTTCTTAGCGCTGATAACTTCATCAGCTTCTTTTTTAGCGGCTTTAGCTTCAGCTTTAGCGGCGGTTGTTTCAGCTTTGACGACTGCTTTTTCTGCCAGTTCAGCACCTTCTTTTACAATACCCTTGCCCACTTTCGCGGCTTCTACTGCTTTACCAGCCTTTGCTGCCAGCTTACCGGCTTTAAACGCTGCCCCACCACCGGGTACAAAGTTAGCTGCCGCCGATGCAGCTGAAAGTGCTGCGTTACCATAATCGCCTTCTGCGGTGTAAATTGCCGCGTTCGCGCCATCAGCCACCGTGCCGACAATTGGAACTGCGCCTAACACGTCCAGACCGGTATGGACCCAGTCGCCATAACTGCTCCACCAGCTTTTCTTTTTCGGCGGGTTGGCACTGCCCGCCGCCACATGGCCTTGTGGCGCAGGCGCATATTGTAATTTACCAATCGTATTTCCGGTTGCCATTGGAGCTCCGTGCGAAAATATACAGGTTAAAGAAGGATTTTTTATATTAAGCGTGCTTATTCAGATAAGGCATGCGATGCAGTTCAGGTAAATAGTTTCACCAGCCGCCGCTTAAGGATTTATTCATTGCGGTGAGAAAAAAGATAAAGCGGCCAGATATTGTCAAAAGGGGTTTTATACAAAATCAATGAGTGAGATCGTAACATACAGGCATGTAATAATTAAAATTCCAGAGCAATCATCATAATGCCCACATTATTCAGGTGCGAGGATTGATACCAGTACCGCACCATCTCGCTATCATGCCAGAAAGTGAATAAGTCAGGGTTTATCACTATGCATCTGACACGCCAGCCAGCACTTCTTAGCGCCTGTTAAATCACGAGCAGAGCTGTTTAAGCAGGCCGTTATGCAATCTGAACCTGTCACTTATTATAACCATGCCAGGTTCATCAGTCTAAATTAATCGCACGCTCAGGCATCCATCAGAAGCTGATTTTAAATTTGACCCAAATCCCTGTTAATTTTTGTGGGTTAATTTTTTTATATCTTCCAGCTTATCGATTGCCATCTTATTATCTTTATTGGTATTACTGATGATTTTATCCAAAAACTGATTAAAAGTTACATTATTAACATCAGTAATATTTGCATCTGCGCCATGATTGAGAAGGTATTCAACCTGATCATATTGTTGACCATACAGACCTTGAAAAATTGCCGTTTGACCTAAGCTATCTTTTGCATTGACATCAGCACCAATCTCTACAAGATATTTCAGAGTCGGGAAGGATCTTTCATTGGTTGCATAAAATATTATCGGCGTGCTTTCAAATCTCGCATTTTTATCCATCCCGCCTTTAATTAAGGCTTTAAAAAACACAGGGTCTGCGTATCCTGCTGTATTGGTTGCCACAGATCCCATGTCGACAACGTATTGAAGAGGATTAGCGCCATGTTTTACTAAAACACTCAATATATTTATTCTGTTAACTTCCTTTTTTGATGCCTCACTCAGGGCATAATACAAAAGCGTTAAGTCCTTCTCGCCAGGCTTATTAAGATCGGTTTGCGTTGATAATTTTTCCACCTCATCAACGTTGCCCTCTTCAATTGCCTGCGCCAGCTGGAGCTGGCTTCCTGAAAAATAATCTTCGGGATGAATTTTCTTCATATCACAAGCCTGTAAAGTTAAAAACGCAAATAAAAAAGGCAAATAAATCATTTTCCTTAGAATGTTCAATTATTTTCTCCTGTGATGGTTGCTATATCATGGCTTTTTTCTAACTCCAGACAGTGTATGACCTGATCCATGCCGTGCAAGGTGACAGGATTGCCCTCTCCGCCGGTTAGATTGTGTCTTGTACCTGCGGAGTCAGGCGCCTTCCCCGCAATATACGCTTTTAACATTGCCAGCCCAGGCCCATATTTCATTCCAAAATCCAGCAGTCGCCCGGCATTATTCTCCTGAATATCGGTCAGTATTTCACCTTTCACTCTGAATGCATCGATATTTTTTCCATCTCCGGAAGCCGCCGAACCGGAATATCGTGAGACAGTATTCAGGTTTAAACCCGCAGCATTAAATGTCCACCCTTTAACATTTCCTGCTTCTGATGCTGAAGACGCTAACCCACCGCCCAGAGAATGACCGACCACATCAACATTACTTGTTTTAGATAAGTGCGTACCTATTTGAACGGCTTGTTCATAATAGCCCGTTTCTTTGTCAACGCCTTGGTTGAAATTCGCCTTCCAATCTTCAAGCTCACTCGGCCTTGTACCCCGGAAAACGACAGAGGTTTTTATATCATCGCCAAATACTGCCGGATCCGGCGCATAAACTCTGGCTCTGAACCCCGGAGACGCAGTAGCAATAAGATCTTGAGGTTTCAAATTTATCTTTTTTAATGCCTCTGAATCATTACTGATATCAGTCCATCCTTCAGGCATATGAGGGGTTAGTTCCCGGGGATCGCCTCCATCATAAATCACTGAGGCTAAACGAGCTTTTTCAACGGCGGTGTTATCCAGTTCGAGACGATTTGCTGCAGCCTGCACATCCTTGTTGCTACTGCTCTTTCCCAATTCAATCAAATACTTACGGTATTTCCATCTTTCACTTTTCGTCATACCGAGCATGCCTGGCAAGAAACTGCCATTCATGAAAAACATATCCTGAACTCTGATAATTTTGAAACCGCCTATGTTGGTATCAGGACTGTGTTCAATCGGCCAACAATTGCCCTCCACCGTTCCGCTGGTAACACCCTTGTTCGTTCCTGCTGCATCTCCAATCGTTTTGGGCACAAAACTTTGATTGAATACAAAGGCAGGATGACCATTAAATTTGACAGAATTAATTGTGGATGCAGATGAGCCAAGCGTGGTCTGTACGGGATAGGGGACGGGAGATTGCGATCCCGGCGTAAAACAAAGATCAGGTGCCATACCTACTACTTTGTATGCACCATCTTTACGGGCAGCGTAATTTTCAGCCATTCGTTTTCACCTGCTGTAATTTCGCCAACAGACTCGGTGGTAAAGGCACAAACTGGCGTGAAGCAGAGTGACGATTATGGCTTGCGGCAAGCTCAAGCTGTTGCTGGCGCTGTTCCGCTTTGATGAAACGCAGTTCGGTCATGGCCGGCTCCATAAGTTCCGAAATTACAGTACGATAGCTACAATGTACTTTTCGCTCATTCAGGTCGATAACCAGCGTATCAAGGACCATATCTTTTGCCACTCCAGCCCCTTTCTCCGTGGTAATAAAGACAAAAAGTGACTCCACGGGTACCTGCAAATGAATTTGCTGATTCTCAATCTCACGGGATGAAATAAAATAACGCAGCGTTACAGGTACACTTTTGAGTGGTTCCGGTAAGGGAAATTGCATTAAGGGATGCGCGCCATTCCAGTAAGCAAAGTTAAAATCCTGCGGCAGCAAAGGATGACGGTCTTTTCGCCATTTTTCATCGTAGCGTCCTGCCAGTTCAATCCTTCCTTGCCAGCCCCGTCCAAAAAAGCCAAAACCCGCAGGTGATGACTGTTGATCAATTTTTTGTACTGGCTGTGTTGGCCACTCGATCTGTGGGGCTGTCAGGCGCTGGGCTTTCAGGTTTTTCAGTACTTCGGGAGGATACCATCCCATCCCAACACTGTTTACCGGGGAGGCAATAATTTTTTCACCTTCTGAAGAGTAGAATCCCCCCGCGGCGTATTCATAGCGAAGATCCAGCGATGTTATCGGTTGAGATTCACTCAGCTGCCAGGTCGCAATCATCTTTCGCCATTCACGCGGCCCATTAATTTTAATGAGACGGGTAAATTCCCCCAACTGAACGCCAGCAGTAAAACTTTTTACCGGCTTATCTTCAGGTGCCCAGGCGGTCGCATTAATGACCACATCCATACGTGGTTTATAGGGGGCCAAATCGCTTTCAAATCGGACACTACTCCGGCCCTGCTCAGCGAAATAGCTGTCCTGCTCAACCAGCTCACCCTGATCCTCACAGAAAACTAGTTCACCACTTTTTATATCCAGATCATAGCTAAGACGGGCAACGACTGTTGAAAAGCCATGGTCGTGTTGATCTAAGGACTCAAAGAGTAATGCAGGAAAGGCAGTTAAATTGGCAAAGTTTTCCATAATCAGTTGATGTCTATCTGTGTACCATCGATATCAATCACCTTCTCACCAACCAGCTTGATTTTATTCGCGCTGATAGTGATGGTGCCATTCTGCTCAAGCACAATCATCGATTCGCCACATACCAGGGTGATTTTGTCTTCAGCACTGAACTCTGCATTTGTTCCGGCAGAAAGTGCGATATCCCGCCCGGCATTGAGCGAATATTTCATAGCGACATTGTGCATCTGCATTGCGCCGACATTAGTCATCCAGCCAGCGCCGACATTGAGCACATAGGCTGCCCCGATATTTGTGTTCTGCGCCAGGCCGACATTGAGCATTGATGCCAGAGCAATCGTTTCAGTTTTCGCCTGATCCACTTTCAGTGTCTGATTGCCATTTATCGTTACCGCCTGATTCTGGCCAATCCGCACTTTCTCATTCTGATCGACCGTTTCGGTGCGATTGCTATGCACGGTGATGGTTTCATTACCATCCACCGTCTCAGTACGGTTCTGATGAACGGTAATGGTTTCATTCTGATCGACTGTTTCAGTGCGGTTTTTCTTCACCTCGGTGGTTTCATTGCCGCCGATGGTTTTGGTCCGGTTGCTGCCAACACTGTGGGTTTCATTGTTTTCCACCTCAGTGTCCATGTTCTTTTCAGCATGCAGCCAGACCTGTTCCTCACCCGCCTTATCCTCAAACCTCAGCGCGTTCGCGGTGTCCGCCGTGCCATCCTTCGACCGGCTCAGAAAGCCCATTTGCGTCGCCGACGCCGGCAGCGCCCATGGCGGCATGCTCGCCTCGTTATACACGCGGCCGATGATCAGCGGACGATCCGGATCGCCGTTGATAAAGTCCACCACCACTTCGTCGTTAACACGCGGGATCTGCACCCCGCCGAACCCCTGACCGGCCCAGGCGCTGGAGACGCGCACCCAGCACGAACTCGTGTCGTCGCCCTTCGCCAGACGGTCCCAGTGAAACTTCACCTTCACCCGGCCGTAGCGGTCGGTCCAGATCGACTCGCCTTTCGGCCCGACCACCTTCGCGGTCTGTGGGCCGTGCGTTTTCGGCCACGGCATCTCCGGCGGCGTGCGGTACGTCACCGACGACGGCAACACCGTAAAGCTGATGTTGTGGCGGCTGTCGCCGGTATCACCGCTGGCGTAGGAGTTCTCGGCAAAGTCATAGGTCGCCGAGGTCACCAGATACTCGCCGTTGTCGCTGAAGTGCGGCGCGTTGATGATGGCGAAGGTAAAGCCCGGCGCGATACCGGTGGCCGTGCCCGACCCGCTGACGCTGTGGTGCTCGGCCTGCCACACCTCCTGACGGATGCGTGCATAGGACTCGCCGTGGCTGTGGTCGACAAAGTGACCCGGCCAGTCGTAGACGTCCACCGAGCCCGGCACCGGCGACGCCGGGTTCTGCCGCGCCTGCAGCATCCACGCGTTCGGCTTGCGGAAGTCGTAGTCGTCGGTGCTGTAGATGCCCGGCGTCACGCTCTCCGCCAGTGACCACTGGCTGATGCCCTCTTCCGTGACCACCCCGCCAGACGGGGTGACGTGATAAGCAATGGTCTCATAGCCCGGAAACGCCTGATGCTGGTCCGGCGCGTCGCACAGCACCAGCGTATGTTTGTCCGCCTCGTGACGGAAGAAGTAGTAAATCCCCTCCAGCTCCATCAGGCGGCTGATAAAGTCCAGGCTGCTCTCCTGATACTGCACGCAGTACTCCCACACCCGGTAGTTGCCCGCCAGCCGCGTCTCAACGTTGACCGCGTACTCCTTCAGCAGCGTCTGCACAATCTGCGGCACCGTCTGGCTCTGGAAGATACGCAGGTTGCGGTCGCGCCGCATCGGCCACAGGTCCGGCTCGACCGTCAGCTGGTAGACCGCGTAGCGCGTGCCGCTCAGCTCCTGGCTGCGCACGGCTACCCGGGTGATTTTCCCGTTGAGGTAGCGCGGACTCAGCGCGCTCATCAGGCCATCGGTCGGCAGCGAAAAGGTCACCGGCTTGCCCAGCAGGGCGTGACGGTCGATGCGTGCGTCGGTGGCCAGCAGTTCGGCGGTGAGCACAAACGGACGGGACAGCGTCTCGGTGCCCGTGAGCGTGTGGAACAGCAGGCCGTCCGCCGGCAGCTGTGCAGTAATGCGTGAGAACATAAGTAATCCCTGACTATTAACTGTGTGGATCAAGCAACCAGACGCCTTCTTCGCTGATGGTCAGCGTCTGCTGGCGGGTGCCACTCTGGCCACTAATGGCAAAGGTGTAGTTACCCGGTGCCAGCTGCAGCGTGGCGAAGCCATTCACCGCCGGGACCAGCGCCTGCGGCTGACCGTTGACCTGAACACGTTCACCCTGCTGCAGACGGATATAGACCTGAGCGACCGGCGCGGGGGGCGGTGCCGGTTGAGGATCGGGTTCACGTGCGGCGGTCTGCGCAGGCTCAGCAGTCTGAGCCGGGGCGCTGGCAACGGTATCCGGTGGGGTCTCAGCCTGCGTCGGTGGCGCAGCCACCGGCTGATTAACCGGCGCGACGGTGGCGGCAGGCGCGCTGTTTTGCGCGGTCTCAGCCTGCGCCGTCTGGTCCTCACCACGCGACATCAGCAGACCGGCGCACAGGCCGACCAGCACGCCTGCGGCCACCAGACCCGGCAGTGCAAAGCGATGCCCCAGCAGCGTTTTCAGCGGCGAGGCGGGTGTGACGACCTCTTCTTCTTCAATCGGCACCAGCATGGTGCCCGGCCCGCTCATTTTTGCGCTGAGCAGCGGTTCAGGCTCGCGCTCCGGCAGCGCCATCAGCACCGCAAAATCATCAATACTCTGCGGACGGTCTTCCGGTTTCAGCGCCAGCGCGCGATCCACGGCGCTGAGCAGCGCGGTGGAGTAGCCCGCCAGACGACGCTGCACCAGCGGCTGATAGTTATCTTCGATGCTGCGCACTACGCTCACTGGCGGCGGCGCACCGGTAATCAGCGTGTGCAGCACCGCGCCCAGCGCGTAGATATCGGTCCACGCGCCCTGCTCACTCTCGTCGTTGTCGCTGTACTGCTCAATCGGCGCATAGCCGGGGCGCAGCATGGTCTCGCTCTCATCCGACAGGTTGCCGATGGTTTTACGCGCCGACCCGAAGTCCAGCAGAATCGGCTCGCCGCTGCTCTGGATCTGGATGTTATCCAGCGAGATATCGCGATGCAGATAACCCGCTTCATGGATGGTTTTAATCGCCCCCAGCAGCGGCGGCAGCATGCGACGGATCCACGCCTCATTCACCGACTGCGGATTACGTTCGCGGAAGTTCGAGAGCGTGGTGCCGCTGTAGAACACCGTGCCCATGTAGGCGGTGTCGTTCTGCACCCAGAAACGCAGCACGTGCAGCAGGTTCGGATGGTTAAAACGCGCCAGCAGCCGCGCCTCCTGAATAAAGCTGTTCAGGCCGGCGTGAAAGGTTTTGCTGAAGCGCTCGCTGCGCAGCACCAGATTCAGGTCATCGCTGCGCACCGCCAGCGAGGCGGGCATAAACTCTTTGATAGCGATATCACGCTCAAGCTGGTGATCCCAGGCGCGATAGACGATGCCAAAGCCGCCACCGCCGATGACCTCTTTGATTTCAAACTCATTGAAGCGGTAACCCAGCGGCAGGGCGTTGGGGACATTCAGGGGTTGATCATGTTCCGACATATTCGAAAACTCTCTGATGACTAGGCTTTAAACAGCGAACTGGCAGACAAATTCGCCCTGCTCACAACGCACCTCAACGCGGCGATAGCGTTCATCGCGGGCGTGGGCGCTCAGCAGTATCTGGCTCATCTGCGGCAACAGCGTGTTGGTGAGGATGGCATCGACCATGCGACCGCCCGACTCCACCTCGGTGCAGCGCTGTACGATCTGGCTGACCACCGACTCGTCGATCTGCGCCTCAATGCCGTGGTTGTCGGCCAGACGACGCACGATGCGCGCCAGCTGCAGCCGCACGATCTCCGCCAGCATGTCATCGCTGAGCGGGTAATAGGGCACCACCAGCAGACGGCCCAGCAGCGCAGGCGGGAATACCTCCAGCAGCGGCTTACGCAGTGCGGTACTCAGGGCATCGGGATCCGGCATCAGTTCAGGATCGGCGCACATGGCGCTGATCAACTGCGTGCCGACGTTCGAGGTCAGAATGATGATGGTGTTGCGGAAATCGATGTGGCGGCCTTCGCCATCCTCCATCCAGCCTTTGTCGAACACCTGGAAGAACAGCTCATGCACATCCGGATGCGCTTTCTCAATCTCATCCAGCAGCACCACGCTGTAGGGACGACGGCGAACGGCTTCGGTCAGCACGCCGCCCTCGCCGTAACCGACGTAGCCCGGCGGGGCGCCTTTCAGCGTCGAGACGGTGTGCGCTTCCTGAAACTCGCTCATGTTGATGGTAATGATATTCTGCTCACCGCCATACAGTGACTCGGCCAGCGCCAGTGCGGTCTCGGTTTTCCCTACACCGGACGGACCGCACAGCATAAAGACGCCTGCGGGTTTGTTGGGGTTGTCCAGGCGCGCGCGTGTGGTGCGAACCCGCTTCGCGATCAGCTCCAGACCGTGACGCTGGCCGATGACGCGCTGGTTAAGGGTGTCAGCCAGATTCAGGACGGCGTCGATCTCATTTTTCACCATCCGGCCCAGCGGAATGCCGGTCCAGTCCGACACCACGGCAGCCACTACGCCCGCATCGACGGCGGCAAACAGCAGCGGCGTGTCGCCCTGCAGCGCAGTGAGTTGCTGCTGCGTTGCATCACGCTGTTCACGCAGCGCCGCATCCTCTTCGGTCACACAGCGGGCGCGCAGCGCAATCAGGGTCTCGACCAGTTCGCGCTCCTGCAGCCAGCGCTGTTGCAGCGCATCGCGTTCAGCTTCCAGGGCAGTGCGCTCTGCGGCAATCGCCTGCTGGCGGGTGACGTCACCGAGGCCGACCTTAATTTCGCGTTCAATGATCTCCGCTTCAATCTCCAGCGCGGCCAGACGGTGCAGGCAATCCTCCAGCGCCGCAGGCTGTGCGCCCTGACTGACCGCCACGCGGGCGCAGGCGGTATCCAGCAGCGCCACGGCTTTATCAGGTAACTGACGCGCCGGAATGTAGCGATGGGATAGTTTCACCGCCGCACTGACCGCATCATCCAGCAGCAGCACCCGGTGGTGTTTCTCCAGCGCGCTGACGGTGCTGCGCAGCATCAGAATCGCTTTGGCTTCATCCGGCTCCTGCACCTGCACGGTCTGGAAGCGACGGGTCAGCGCCGGGTCTTTCTCGATGTACTTTTTATATTCGGCCCAGGTAGTCGCGCCGATGGTGCGCAGCTGGCCGCGCGCCAGCGCCGGTTTCAGCAGGTTGGCGGCATCGCCGGTGCCCTGCTGACCGCCCGCGCCGACCAGGGTGTGGATCTCATCCACAAATAGCACAATTGGCGTCGGGCTGGACTGCACCTCATTGATCAGCGCCTGCAGCCGTGCTTCGAACTCCCCTTTCATCCCGGCACCCGCCTGCAGCAGGCCGATATCCAGCAGCCAGAGCTGCACATCGCGCAGCGGCGCAGGCACATCGCCCGCCGCGATACGCAGCGCGAGACCTTCGACCACCGCGGTTTTGCCGACACCTGCTTCGCCGGTCAGCAGCGGGTTGTTCTGACGACGACGCATCAGAATATCCACCATCTGGCGGATCTCATCGTCACGGCCGGTCACCGGATCGATGCGGCCGTCACGTGCGCGCGCAGTCAGGTCCTGCCCGTACTGCTCCAGCGTGCTGCCGCTGGCCGCAGGCGGTGCGCCAGCGGCATCCACCGGTGCGATCAGCGCCTGCTGCGCTTCTTTGCTGTTGCTGAGCAGCGTGTCGAACTGCTCCAGCAGCGCATCGGCGTTGACGCGACTGAACTGGCCGGAGATGCCTTTCAGTACGCTGGCCAGGTTGAAAGTTTTCAGCATGCCGATCAGCAGATGGCCACCGCGAATGCGGGTCGCGCCATATTTCAGCGAGGCGTAAACCCATGCCCGCTCCACGGCGCTGTCGATATGCTCAGAGAGGTCGGAGACCGCACTGGCACCGCGCGGCAGGCGATCCAGCGCGGCAACGATGTCCTGAGTCAGGGCCTTTTCATCCAGTGAAAAATGTGTGATGACCTGCTGTAAGTCGCCATCCTGCTGCTGCATCAGCTGATGCAGCCAGTGCACCAGTTCAACATAGGGATTGCCGCGCAGTTTGCAAAAGGCGGTGGCGCTTTCCAGCGAGGTAAATAACAGCGTATCCAGTTTGCCGAATAGCACGGCACGGCTGATTTCTGACATAGGGGGCTCTCTTCAATGAAAGACGCAGGCTGTGTAACAGGGAAAGCGGCTGGGCTAGCGCGAAGCTGCCTCAACCTCAAACATAAAATCTTCTCGATCCTGCGGCTGCGGCATCTGCCCCAGCCAGCTGGTGTAACCAAGCCGGGCAGCGCCGCCCAGCGCCACACCCTGCACTTCGTCAGCGGCCAGGATCAGGCTGAGATCCCACTGCATTTCGATGCCAAGGTAGTGACGCACCCAGTCGCGCACTTCCTGCGCGCCGGGAGCATCCGGCAGAAAACGGGCATACTGCGCGGCGCTGAGCGGGCCCAGGTGCAGGCGAAAACGGTGCTGCACGTCACGCACCGCCACCCCGAGAAAAGCAGAGGCACCCAGCCGGGGCATGTGGCGTCCCGCGCCGAGCCGGGCCTGATCGCGGCTGTCCAGCGTCAGCCAGTGCGGCAGGTTCTGCGTCAGCCGGACCGGCACGCCAAAGTAGTGGCGCAGGATACGCACCAGCCCTTCGGCATCGTGACCGTGACGGCTGAGATGACCCACCAGCATCAGGCGGGCATGAAGACTCAGCGAACTGGCCTGCTGCTGGGCCGGTAAACCGATGCCCGCCAGGCAGGCGAGATAGTTCAGAAAGCGGCTGTCGTCGGGGCGATCCAGCGATACGGTCGGCTGCGCATCCGCCCAGGCGCGATAAAACAGCAGCGTGGCGCGGTGATGGAACAGGTCAGCAAACGCCGACAGGCTGTGATCCTGATGATGCACGATGCGTTCATGCACATATTCAGTCAGATGGGTCGGCAGCGGCCCGTTGGGGCCAAACAGGCCAAAGCTGTAGATCGACAGCTCATGGCGTCCGGACTCTTCACGTGGCGTGGCGCTGGCGACGGTGGCGGGCGCAAACGCCAGTGACGGCGTCTGACCGATGCGCACCGATTCGAACTTCGGCAGCGGCGCACGGCCCAGCGGATAGCGCTGACCGCCCTGCGCATCCAGGCGTCGCAGCAGCTGGAACAGATCGTAGCGCCACGGCGCGGCCATCACTTTCTGCCAGAAATCATCCGGCAGTCGGGTCAGCCGCGGCAGCGTAATGACTTTTTCGCCACTCATATCAGCGCTTTCCGGCCCATGCGCGGTGGCCAGTAGCCCACTTCGCCGCGCTGCTGGCTGTTCAGGGTGAACTCCGTGAAGCTGTTGAGCGCTACGAGGCGGCCACAGACCCGCTCCAGCACGCTGCCGAACAGCCACGGACTGGCACCCGAAAACGCCTGCTCATCCACCTCCAGCGTGATGCTGACGCCGCGCGCAAACACTACCGGGCCCGGTTCCGGCACGCGGCGGTTGACCGCGCTGAGCGTACAGTGGCGGATGCCGTCAATCTGGCGGGCAACCGGCGCTTCCGCCAGGTTGGCGTAGAGGCTCAGCAGCTGGCGCAGCGCCGCAGCACCTTCCCCGTCGCTGCTGTCCATCAGGCTGAGGTAGTTCATCTGCAGATGGCTGATCAGCCGCCACGCAGAAAGGCCTTCGGCCAGCGCCGGACGCGGTGGCGTCGGCCCTTTGCACAGCTTCAGCTCCGACACCGGAATAGAATCCGGCATTACGAAGTTGCCCTGATCCTGCTGCAGCATCAGCGGCAGATCGCGGCTGGTACACATCACCTCGGCGGAGAGATAGCGCACGTCATCACGCCACGGCGCGTGATGCTCATCCACCAGCGAGAGAAAGACTTCGGAACCAATATAGCCGGTGCGCGTGCCGTAGCGCTGCGCCTGTTCTGACAAGGTGCGCTGTTCGCGGCGCAGCGAGAAGTAAGCACCGTAATCACCCTGGTCACCGCTGAAGGTGCTCCAGAAAGGACGGAAAACCTGCTCTTCCCGCTGGCCTTCTACGGTGGCGAACAGCCGCTGCACCGAATGCACCTCATAATCCAGCGGCCGGATGTTATCCACTACCAGATGATATTCATGCTGGCTGTCGCTGACCTTCAGGCGCTCGGCGGTTTTCGGGAACAGATTGATGACCGGCGTGCAGTGCAGCGCCAGATGGCTGTGATCGACCACGCTTTCCAGCGCGCTGTCCGCTTTGTCGAGCAGGATAATGATGTCGAACGCCGTGGCGTTGTCACAGCGGCGCAGGAACGGGCCGAGCTGACTCAGACTGATAAACTGGAAACGCGCCGGAAACGCAAAATACTCCTGCAACAGACGATAGCCGTCGAAGTTGCGCAGATCGTCCGGCAGCAGCGCCTGCTCCGGCGCAAATCCCTCCTGCTGCAGGGCGTCATCCGTCAGCACCTGACGCTGTGGCCGCTGCTCTGCCGACTGCAGGACGATGCCGACCCGGTGCTGCATCAGCAGCTCAAGCAGCTTCAGCGCCTGGATATCGGGGCCGCTGAGGAACAGCATCAGGTCATCCACACTGAGCTGACTCAGTGAGGAGATCCCCTCGCAGCTGATGCGGATGCGCAGCGCACTGGCCGCGCCCAGACCACCCAATTTTAGTTCGCCAGAGGGCAGATCGCCGGGCACGCCGCCGAGAGTGACTTCGCTGATGCGCAGCGGATGCAGCACCACATCGTGTGCGGTGGTGTAGCTGCAGGTCACCCCGGTTTTTTTCAGGTTCTGGCTCTCCATCATGGTGCCGCGCGGCACGCGAAAGCCCTGGGTGATATCACCCTTGCGGCTGTCCGGCGTGAGCTGCGCGATCGCCATTGACGGCGTTGGCGAGAGATAGGATGGCGCAATCATCTCCAGCAGGCGCTGCGAGAAGCGCGGAAACTCCGCATCCATCTTCAGCTGCACGCGCGACGTCAGGAAGGCGAATCCCTCCATCAGCCGCTCGACATAGGGGTCCGCCACGTCGATGCCATGCATGCCAAGACGTCCCGCCACTTTCGGGTAACGCGTCGCGAACTCCGCCCCCATCTCGCGCAGGTAAGCCAGTTCACGGTTGTAATAGTCGAGCAGATTGCTGTCCATGATTACCCTGCATCCTGAAGTTCGAAATGGCCGCTCTCCAGATCAACCTGAGTGCGGAACAGAAACGCCAGCGGATAAGGCACGCACCAGAGGCGCCCTTTGATCTCAATCGACAGCACGTTGTGCAGACTAAGCGAGCCGAGATCGCTGACGCAGCGCACCTGCAGACCCTGCGGCAGAATACGCGGCTCGAAGTGCAGAATGGCGTTGGTCATTTTGCGCTGCATATCCTGCCATTCGATATCGGAGACGTTCTGCCCGGCCAGCGGCGCTACGCCGAAGTTCCAGACAGAGCGCTGCACCTGATCGAAACCGTCCAGATCCTGCTGCGCTTCGTTGTTGATGGTGTTAAACAGCCACTGCAGATCGCGCAGCACGTGGCGGCGCAGCGTACTGTGGCTGATCAGCATGCTGTTCTCCGGCTCCTGCTGCCTGTCCGGCGCGTTGTCGGTCAGGCGGTCCAGCAGCGAGGATTGCAGTTTGTCGCGGGCGGTCAGCGCATCGCGCTTTTTGCGCGCACGAAAGCCGCCATGCAGCTGGGCATAGCCGTCGTTGTGCGCGCCTGAATCATGGCTCATCGGCGGACCCAACGTTATCGAACGCGACCTGCTGCAGGCTCAGCAGCGAGAACTCCGCGCTGTCGCTGAGCCACATTTTTTGTCCCTGGCCGATAAACTGGTCCGGATCGTTGCCCAGCGGCTGCCATTCGGTGACGCTGGCGCGCAGAAAACGCTCGTCCGCACCCGCCAGCAGCGGATAGCGCGCCGGGATCTGACACACCTGTTCGCTGCCATCCACCAGCTGCACCCGAGTATGACGCCACACCAGATCGGTGACGCTGGCGGGTGCCTGGAACTGCATCTCACGAATGGCGGCGAACGGAATCCAGTAATAACGGCCCTGATTGATCACTTCACACACCGGCCCGAAACGGCTGTCGCCATCCATCAGCCAGCTGAAAGCGGTGGACTGATCCTGCCCGGTCGCGGTGCCGGGATTGGCGGCCGCAAGCTCCAGCGCGTCGGCACGCAGTGCGCTGCCGCGCGCGACATCACCCGCGGTTTCGGCCTGTAATGCGGCCAGCAGTGTGTCGCACCAGTGCCAGGCGCTGCCCGGCAGCACGGGTTGTGTTTCGCCACGCAGCACGGCATCACGCTGCCGCTCACCGGCAATCGCCTGCTGCAACAGATTAACCGTTGGTTGCGCCTGCGGGCTTAACGCCAGCCAGGATTGCAGCTGCGTCTGCGCACGCGTCCAGTTGCCCGCCAGGCAGAGTAACTGGACAAAGGCGGCGCGCAGATCGGCGTTCGCCGGACTGGCCTGAATCTGGCGGGTAACGTCAGCCAGCGTCTCGCTGAGCGTGGCGTTCGCAAGATGATGTTGTAAGGATTCCATGCAAACTCCTTTTGCGTCAGTTAAGGGTGCGATATACCGCAGCGGCGGGATCTTTCAGTTCAGGGTGCAGTTTTTCCACCAGCTGTACGCTCAGCGTGGTATTGCCGCTGACCCACGGTGACCAGACTTTACGGACTTCCTGCAGACGTGCCTGCAAAGCACTCTCATCAGCGGCTTCACTGGCGGGCATCAGCACCACCACCTGACGGGCCGCCTGCCAGCCGTTAAAGCGGTTACTGAACGGCAGAACCAGCCAGCTGTCCGGGGATTTTTCGTTACTCAGCACCATGCGCTCGCTGTTAACCGTGGTGATGTGCAGTTCGGCGGTGGGCGACTGACTGTTCAGCCCCATCACCGGGAAGCCCTGCAGGAAGGTCACGCCGACGGCTGCCGGTGCGCCGTTACCCTGCTGCGTCAGACGACTGTGTCCGCTGAGCCAGCCATCGGAACCGCAGACCAGCCCCTGCTTTGCCGGCACAAACAGCGCGCTGCCCTGCGCCGGATGCTGCCACCAGGTGCGGAAATGGCAGCCGTCGAGCAGGCTGAACTGCAGCCATGGCGAGGTATCCGCTTGGGCGGCATTGACCAATGGGTCCGCGGGCACGGCAGCTGTGGCTGGTTGTTGTTGTGCAGGCGGTGCGGGCGGCGTCACCACGGTTTTCCACTGCTGCGCCCGGGCGGCGCTGCCGGTAGCGATTTCACTGCCCTCTGTATCGGTCAGCTGCCAGTGCAGCTGCTGCAGCGGTTTACACTGCGACGCCATCAGGCCAGCCACCCGTGGCAGAAACTCTTTCAGCACCGACGCGTTTTTCTCACCCAGGGTGACGATGCGCAGGTTAATGGTGCTGTTACACCAGCTCGACAGCTGATTGTTTTTGACGTCATCAATCCAGACATCCAGTTTCTGTGCCGGGGACTGAACGATGCGATAGTTTTCAGCATAAGCGTGCGTGCTGAGCAGCAGCGCAGCCAGACCCAGTAATCCATATTTCATGTTGGCGTTCTCAATCTCGCAGAGGGAAGAACTGCGCCGCTTCAGAGAGCGAGTGCAGCAAAGTGGTGTCCTGGGGCGATCCAATCCAGACGGCCAGCGCGCTGAAATTATCCTGCTGCCCCTGATCTGACTGATCGTTTTTGATGATTTGCTGCATCAGCGTCAGCCACTCTTCCGGCGTATTCACCATGTGCAGTGACTGCTGCATCTGCTCCAGCGTAACGCCGTGCCAGAAACCATCGGTGCAGAGCAGAAAGGCATCGCCATCTTCAATCCCGACCACGTCGCTGTAGCTGGCGTCGCGCTGCTCATCACCCATTCCCAGCGCAAAATAGAGCAGGTTGCTGTTGATGCCTTCGGTGCGATGTCCGGCATCTTTCATCTGCTGCACCAGGCTGTGGTCGGTGGTGACCAGATAGAGATAGCCGCGGCGGAACAGATAAAGGCGGCTGTCACCGGCATGCGCCCAGCAGGCAAGGTGGTAGTCGCGGTCGATGAACAGGCTGACCAGCGTGGTGCCCATCCGGCTGTGCTCGCTGCTGGCTTTCTGCTGCTGCCGGATAGCGTGATTCGCGTGATTAACGTAGTTGCGAATCGACTGCGCATTGAGGTGCGCATCCCCATCGAACGCTTCCAGCAGGCTGCTGCGGGCGATGGCGGCCGCCCTGTCACCGCCGGGAAACCCGGCCACACCGTCGCACACCACAAAGCAGGCGGAGCGCTTACCGATGACATCACCGATCTGATCCTGATTACTGGCGCGATCGCCCTGATTCGACGTCGAGGCAATAGTGATATTCATGCGTCATCCGTGTGGGTTTGTGAGTCTTTGTACTGATTAACTTCCAGGTCATAGGCGTGCAGAAACGCTTCGCCAAACAGGGTGTGGAAATCGTCTTCGATCTCGCCCGCCGTCTCGCCGTAGCGCTCAACAAAATGCTCCCACAGCGCCGCTTTACGGCTGCCCGGCAGGCCGATACGGGAAACCGATCCCGCCTGACGTGCCTCTTCCTCCAGCTGCTCCGGGTTAAAGGATTGCAGCATCGAGGCGATGATGGCGCGGATACCGGCGATCATGCCCAGCTGGTGCGCCTGCAAATCAATCAGCGCATCCCGCACCGCCTGACGTGGTGGCATAAAGCCCGGCATCCGGCTGCCAAACATCTGCATCAGGACAGTTTTGCCCGATGGCAGCAGCTTGAACGGGTTGTTGGCGTCGTCGAGGATCACCGTCATGTCAGCCTTAACGCCGCGCTTAAGGATCGAGCGCGATGACAGCAGCGCGACCGTGCCCTGCGAGAACATGCTGAGCATCTGACCAAACTGCAGCATCTGCTCGCGGTCAAACTGCGGCGTCGGCTGCAGATCGCGCAGACCCATGCCTTCCAGCAGCGCGTCCAGCAGTTCGCCTTTCAGCGCATCGCCGCTGCTCTGGCTGGATGTGGAGGGCTGCACGGCGGCGGCATGCTGGTGACCCGAGGCAACCGGATCAATGCGCAGCCGCCCTTTCGGCGTCGGTGAGGGAGCTCGCTGCACCGCCTGGGGTGTGGGCAGCGTAATCCCGCCATAGTCGTTTGGCGGATTAACAGCGTCTGTCTGACCGGACTCTGCCTCATCCGCCAGCAACGTCTGGCGCGGGGATTCACTATGAGGCTGGTCATCAACGGGTAAGTCGATGCCGCTAAATAGCGGAGAGTGATCCATTTCGTTCAGGCTGACGGAAGCCTGCTCAGGTGAGCGTGGGGCAACCGGCTCAGGCTTTGTCTCTGGCTGAGGCGGCACATGCAGCGTCGCCGGTTTCGCTGGCTCCGGCTGCGCCAGCGGCACCGCGTTCCCCATCATCAGTCCTAATGGATCATCATGGTTGCGCACATCCGCACTGCTCTCGCCGTCGAACAGGCTCAGTGGATCCAGTTCCGCAGTAGGCGCCTCAGCCTGCTTTGGCGTAGTGTGCGGCTGAGCCGCCAGCGTGCTCGGCGTACGGTCGTCAAAAATACTCTGCTGCGCAAAGAGCGCATCACCGTCATCAAACAGGCTGCTGTTTTTGGGCTGCTGACCATAATCCAGCGGCGCATCATTGATTAGCTGTGCCAGTGGATCTTCCGGATTCCGATCTGGCATGGCGGGCGCGGTCAGCGGATGGGCATCCGGCATCTCTGGCACGGCTTTGCGTTTAGAGAGATCGTCGGAAATCGAGAACTCTTTCGCCAGACTGTCCCAGATTTCGCTGGGGATAGCGGCGGTGGTACTGGCTTTTTCGGCTACCGGTTCACGAGGAGCCGCGGCGGGCTGGACCGGCTCCGGACGCGGAACCGCCCTTTCAGCCTGCGGCTGCTGCGCACTATTGAGATCGCTGACCAGCAGCTGATAATCATCGATGCCCAGAATGTCCCCATCCTGCAGCTCAACCTGACGACCGCGTTCCAGCGGAATATCGTTGAGCAGCACGCGCGTCACATTGCCACGGTTAGTCAGACGACATTCACCGTTCGCGGTGATGTGCACAATGGCCTGCAGCCGGGAGAGCGTTCGGTCGTCATCCGGCAGCACCAGATTGTTATCCACGCCGCGACCAATGGTGCCGCCGGGCGGAAAGAAATCACAATGAGTTTGCGGCGGCTGTTGGCCGGGTTTAGTCGTTATTATCGTAAAGCGCATAACGGATTCCTGCGGTTAGCGGTTCGGCATCTACACCGCGCACCTCTCGGGGAAAGGCGCGGGGTATAGGGAGCGGGAAAGTTTAATTTTGGAGTTGGGGTTTATTATTTTTTCGCTGAGTTTATTTATCTACTTAAATAGCAGCACTGCCTTATTTCTTTTAATGACGACATTTCGTCAACACATTAACTCTCAATGAATTGAAGAGGCAAATGATTCAAACAGAGCCGAGGTTGATTATTATAAAAATTAATTGTGAATAACCAGAGTACAAGCGCACGCTCAATAACATCGGATTTATATATGCTTCTCTATTTCATTACCCCAACGTCCTGAGCAATAACCTTACCCTTGAATGTCACGATATAATCCCAAAGACTCTCGCCCTTCTGGTCTGGATAAAATGAATAATCATGTTGACCGTTAGCGAAGCGATAGCCCCTGAAGTCGCAGACGTCAGGGCAATTGGTATTGATCGTTTCACCTTTAAGAACTATCGATGAATTATCTTTTACTCTTGTTGACTTAAGCAAAACGTTATCACAACTGACGTTACCTTCCTCACAGTCATAGGTAATATCCGCTCTGAATTTTTTTCCTTCGAAGTGTGAAACCGACTTAGCCAAAGACAATAAAGGCAGACTCATTAGCACTATGATAATAAAACCAATGACTTTTCTCATTATGTGGAAATTTCCTTGCAGGAGTCACTGTCCTGCTTAACGTCAGGTGTAATGAGCGATTCCATTTAACTAAACATATCTCCTTTGATAATTCACTACTGATGTTTAACGCTGCAATATCCTTCAAGCTCTACCAAAAAAGAAAATTACTTTTTGTATTTATTATAGAGAGCCTCAGCATCCTGGCTTTGCGAAAGTAATGTGCATTTCATCATATTGAAGCTTCCTTTGACTGAGCCGGTCAGATCCATCTTCAAATACGCATTGATTAATTTATCGCCATCACTGAAGGCTTCAACAGGGAGATGGCTTACCTCTAACCAGGCTGAGGCACTTTTGAAGGCATCATCACTGAAAGCCTTGTCAGTGGCAGCTTTACCTGCACAGCGATTCAGAAGCCAGTTGCTGAAAATCTGCGGTTGCTTAAAGGAGTCTGGTGCCGGAGGCGTTATCGCCAGCACTGCAGGAGATAGCGTCAAAGCCAGTAACATCAGTAATTTTTTCATTTCAGTATCCACAGGGAGGCAGCATCAGGGACACACTGCCATATTCTGCGCATTCAGGAAGTGACAGGTATCAGAACAGATGTTGCTTTTTCAGGGTGCCACATACACTCGGATATTAATGAAACCATCTCCATGATCATAGTTAAGCACATACTAGCTATAAAAATGACGCCAGATAATAAAACCTAAACCTCCGCCAAGCATCATTACCGCAGTCACCATATTTAAAGTATGAAGGCGTATTAGCCAGCCTATTTCTTTTTCAGGTAACGATTGAATAAAATCATAAGTTTCCTGGCTAACGCTCTCATTACCTCTGCGCTGAAGTTTTACACCTTTATATAAGCGTGCAAACCAGGAAATTTTTACAGGATGGAACGATAGACTGAAAAAGGAGCTAACCTGAGTGCTGAAATCAAGATCCAATCTTCTTTTGCGAAACTCGCTAATTAATGATTCATAGTTTTGAATATTTTTTCTGAATATTATGTAGCCTACAATTTGCAAAGCAATCGAACTCAGAAAAGACATCACTGACACAGCAATCAAAATGCAAGGCAAGGTCATAAAGTCTTATACATAGCTTCAGTTAAATACATAAACAAAAATAGCCATAAAAATAGCCCAGACAACTGTCAGAAGAAAAGTAAGCTGGTAAAGAGAGAGCGTCTTTTCCATCCACACCATTTTATCCTTAGGTTGTTTTTGTACAAATTCATAAGCCTTTATGCTGACATTTTCAGATTTAGAAAAGCGCATTTTCCGCCCTTTCCTGAGATTCATGAAAAAGGCTAACTTCTGATAATTAGCATAGAACCCTAAATGATTTGCAACTTTCGTGGTTAAGTCTAATTGCAAGCCAGCATTTTGATAAAGATCGATAAAATCCTGATACGCTTTTCGATTAACTCTAAAGAACCACGCAGCATAGACATGCAGAAGAATGACCAAAACAGATAAAATCAAACTGCCATACATAAAAAAATCATACGAACTCATAAAATCTTATCCATTAAAATGCCTGCCCCTTTTTCACCCAGCTTAGCAGCACCAAACCCCCCTGCAGCGGATCCGACTATTCCACAAGCTAACGCACCTATGCCTCCGGTTGCAACACCCAGTGCTACGCAGGCGGAAGTTGCGATTGCACCCGCCGCCGCGCCGCCCAGGATACCTGCAGTCGTGCTTGCTGCAAACTGAGAATACCCTTTCACCGCTACTTTAGAACATTCATCTTCTCTTTCAGTGGTACAGCTGTGATAAACCTCATTCGTTGTATTCACAGCACTAAATCCTATCGAAACCCATCCACCCATTTTCATAAATTTCGCTGCTTTGGCTGCACTATCTACATAGGTCGAATAACCGCGTATTACTCCTGTGCCAGCAGTTTGCCAGTCATGGATAATAGAGGAACTGGAAAGGTTTAAAGCATGCTTAATCTTTTCATAGGGGCGCAAATTCAACATAAATCGGGATAAACGATTCAGTAATACTTCAAGTTCACCAAACAGGCGTTTCCGCTCGATAAAAAACTGCTGCCCGAACAATGTTCCTGACGTCAGATATTGGTTACGGTAGGCATTCTCAATAGCGACAAGTTTCTTGCCAATTTCATTGAAATAACGCTCTCCCGCATCGCCGATGATACCTGATGCTTTATCCATAAAATTGGTAATAGCAGCAATGGAAGCATAATGGCGGTTAAAGAAATCAGCCTCATCAACGGTCAGATGAGTGACACTATTATTGGTTCTGGATTTAGCCTCTTCCAGCGTGCGCATGGCTGCCGGGTGATTATTACCGTTCGGATCGGCAACGATTAAAATCTGGCCGGGTTTAGCCCATGCAACATCAGCATTTAATTGCAAAAAATAGTTCGCGGCAGACATATTACGCGTGCCATAAAGCCACATTGCCTGCTCAGTCAGTCTTCCTGGACGCTGAACAACACAAAATCCCGGCTCAATTGAATTTTTCTCAGCCATAACAACCTCCTTTTGCAATTAAATGTTCGAAACGTATAATTACCACAACCTCTAATCCATTGAATTTCAATGAATATACGCCCCCTTTTCGGAGGCGTATTTTATTACGCTTCTTTGTTGCCTTTAATGTCCCAGCCGGCGCTGCTCTCTGCGCCTTTGCCGCCGGAAGAGCTCTGCTCCCAGTACTGCTGCTTCACTTTGGATGCCTGGAAGGAGTAGGTCATTCCCAGGGTATCGCCGTTGTCGGAGCCATTGTAATTCACCGCAGTCACCAGAACGTCTTCCAGAGTGATGCGCGCATACTCAACCTGTGAACCGCCCGCTTTACAGATAGAGAGTTCAACTTTAGTGAGATGCTTACCGCTTGCGCAGTTCTTCAGCAGCGCAGTGGTGGATTTGTCGATCAGTGCATTCACGTGCAGGTCGTTGAAGTTAACTTTACCCGCACCGCCGCCGCCGCCCACAGACATGTTGCCTGGCTGAGAAGCACCCCATGAGAAAGAGGTAATATCAGTCCAGCCAGTGTGATTTGAGTCTTTCGACTCGCCAGTAACACCGTCAACCTTCATAAACATATCAATAGCCATTATCTTTCACTCTTTATTGGTTGAGATTATTGCTTTCAAAAAAAGCAAGGATATGGCAAAAAGAAAAGCATGGGGCTGAATAAAACAGTCCATATTTTACCTTTGCCTTGCTTCTGAAATATCGTCATAAACCATATTTCAGATATTGCATTGCCGGGCACCAGACCGGGCAATGTATTAAATTCCCATGACGAAAATCGGAATACTGAACAGGGAGTCAGGTAACACAAAAGCAATTAATACCGTTCCCTTAGCTTGTGCCCTGCCCAGTAAAAAAATGACGCAGTGACTGAAAGAGTAATCAGGATGCCGTTAATTATTTTCCCCATCATCGTGACATTCCAGTCACAGAAGAAAATGAAATAACCTGCACAGGTGGATAAAATCAGGGCTGAAATAAAACCAGCAGATAACTTAGTAAATACAGAGCTGATTTTTTAACCATTCTTTTATCCTCCCTGACATTCACCTCAGCAATCTTTCTTTGAGGCATCAGGCGCAATATCTTTTCGCGCCTGATAATCTTATGACTCAGCCCTTAAGCATTATCATTCTTCAGTGACGGCAGCTTAGAGACCAGACGCAGCGAAACGGTCAGGCCTTCCAGCTGGTAGTGCGGACGCAGGAAGAATTTCGCGGCGTAATAGCCCGGATTATCTTCCTGCTCTTCCACATTCACCTCGGCAGCGGCCAGCGGCTTACGAGACTTGGTCTCCTGCGAGGAGTTAGCCGGATCGCCATCGACGTAGTTCATCACCCAATCGTTCAGCCAGCGTTCCATCTCATCGCGCTCGCGGAAGGAGCCGATCTTGTCACGCACGATGCACTTCAGGTAATGCGCAAAGCGGCAGCAGGCGAACAGATAAGGCAGACGCGCGGCCAGACGGGCATTGGCGGTGGCATCGGCGTCGTGATATTCCGTCGGCTTCTGCAGTGACTGCGCGCCAATAAAGGCGGCGAAGTCAGAGTTTTTGCGATGCACCAGCGGCATAAAGCCGTTTTTCGCCAGTTCGGCTTCGCGGCGATCGCTGATGGCGATTTCGGTCGGACACTTCATGTCCACGCCGCCGTCGTCGCTCGGGAAGGTGTGGCACGGCAGGTTCTCAACCGCCCCGCCCGATTCTACGCCGCGGATTGCGGTACACCAGCCATACTCCTTAAAGGAGCGGTTGATGTTGGCGGCCATCGCATACGCCGCATTGCTCCAGGTGTAGTTGCCGTGATCGGAACCGTCGGTCTGCTCTTCAAAATCGAAGCTGTCGACCGGGTTGGTACGAATGCCATATGGCAGACGCGCCAGGAAACGCGGCATCACCAGGCCCAGATAACGTGCATCTTCCGACTCACGCAGGCTGCGCCAGGCAGCATATTCGGTGTTCTGGAAGATTTTGGTCAGATCGCGCGGATTTGCCAGCTCCTGCCAGGATTCCATCTGCATCACTTCCGGCGCGGTGCCGGTGATAAACGGACAGTGTGCCGCCGAACCGATGCGCGCCATCTCACCGAGCAGCTCAACATCCTGCGGGCTATGGTCGAAGTAGTAGTCGCCCACCAGACAGCCAAACGGCTCGCCGCCGAACTGACCATACTCCTGCTCATAGATCTTCTTGAACAGCGGGCTTTGGTCCCAGCCAGCACCTTTATAGCGCTTAAGCGTACGACCCAGTTCCTGCTTGGAGATGCTCATAAAACGGATTTTCAACATCTCGTCCGTTTCAGTGTTGTTCACCAGATAGCTCAGGCCGCGCCAGGCGCTTTCCAGCGACTGGAACTCCGGATGGTGAATAATCTGGTTAACCTGCTGCGACAGCTTTTCGTCGATCTCCGCGATCAGCGCCTGAATGGTGCGATAGGCGTCGCTGGAAACGGTGACGGTGTTCTCCAGCGCCTGCTGCGCCAGAGTTTTTACCGCGCTCTCGACCGCGGCACGTGCCTGATCGCTTTTCGGCCGGAACTCTTTGTTCAGCAGCGCGCTGAACTCATCCTGGCTGAAACTTGCCGCGCCCTGCGACTGGGGTTGTTGTGAAGTCTGCGTCATGCCTGCGGCTCCTTACCTTCAGTGGCCTCATCCTGCTTAGGCAGATGGGTCAGAGCCTGCAGCAGCGTTGGGTCCTGCAGCACTTTACCAATCAGCTCTTCCGCACCGTTTTTGCCGTCCATATAGGTCAGCAGGTTTGCCAGCTGGGTACGCGCTTCCAGCAGCTTGCTCAGCGGCTCGACGTTGCGGGCCACGGCATCCGGCGAAAAGTCATCCATGCTGTCGAAGGTGAGATCGATGTTCAGCTTGCCTTCGCCATTCAGAGTGTTGTCTACCTGGAACGCGGCGCGTGGCTTCAGCGCTTTCATGCGCTCATCGAAGTTGTCAATGTCGATCTCAAGGAATTTGCGGTCGTCGATGCCCGGCTGCGGCTCCAGCGGTTTACCCACCAGATCCGCCAGCACGCCCATCACAAACGGCAGCTGGATTTTGCGTTCCGCGCCATAAATTTCCACGTCATATTCAATCTGAACGCGAGGCGCGCGATTGCGGGCAATGAACTTCTGCCCACTGGATTTGCTTGTTGCCATGGTTTTCTCCATCAATGATGCGCGGATAATGTGTCACAGCAGGCGCGCAGCTCCCGCTGTGTGAGTGGGTCACGCCTGCTTAGTCGCGACGTCCGAAAATGGTTTCCAGCTGATGCACGCCATCGGGTGCCAGCTCGCGGATGATTTCCAGGAAGTCGCGTTCGATTAAGCGCTGTACCCGGTCGATCATCAGCGGAGCCGGATGGCTCGGCTCGTGCTGGGTGAAGTAGAGCTTCACTTTCTCCAGCATCAGCTGGGCATCGGCGCGGGAACTGATCTGTACCGTGCGCCAGTCCGCGGCCGCGCGCGGCGCCGTTGCGACCGCCGCCGGGGCCGCCGCTTCTGCGGGTTGTTCCGCCGCTGCGGTGGGAATCAGCTGGCTGATGTCGGTGGCCTGGCAGCGTTCGGCGATCAGCGCAATCTGTCGGCGCAGCAGGGCCAGTTCCGGCACCGCCGCGTCGCCCAGCCGTTCGGCCACGGTTTCGCAGATGGTCTGAAGCCGCTCATGAATCTGCAGCACCGCCTCAATACCGGGCTGGTCGCCGCGCGCCAGTTCGTCGATCAGACGCGGCAGGCCACCGGGGTAGTCCGCCACCTCGGTTTTGCTGCCGTCGCACAGGGCGGCCGCATCACGCAGCGTGATGCCGTCGGACGGGTAGCGCAGCAGCCAGCACTGACGCACCGCGCCACTGAGTTCCGTTTTGTCACCCAGCAGCGCCAGGGCATTGATGCGGTAGAAAGGATCCTGCTCACCGTACTCTTCCAGCCGGGGCCACAGCGGCTCCCAGTAGAGCAGCAGCGCCTGTTCAATCAGCTTCAGGCCCTGGGCGTAGCCCGGCAGCCCTTTCAGTTCGGTCCAGGCGTGGGTCAGCGCCAGCATCACCCGTAAATCTTTACTGCGGGCCAGCAGCGCTATCGCTAGCTTCTCAACTTTGTTCCAGTCGGCGGGTTCCGCCGGAATGATGGTGTTACCGAACTGCTGTTCCGCTTTACCGGCACTGGCCTGCTCCATCGCCTGAAAATCGGCGTCGTACTCCAGGTTATCGCCACCGGGATTGTCATCACTGACCGGAGCCAGCAAAGCCTCTGTATTCATCGTCATGGGTGTTGCCTCAGGATTCAAACATCGGGGGATAAAGTCCGTTTCGTCCCGGCTTTGCCCCACCGGCCGGATCAAACAGCAATGAAAAAAGCTGGGCGGTGAAGTTACCGCTGTGGACCTGGGTATAAAGCGGAAACCCGTCGCTTTGATTGGTCCACCAGAAACTGGTGTAGAACTGCGGATCGAAGTTCTCACCCGGCAGCGTCCAGTTCAGCGTTGAAGGCGTGTCGCCATGCCCGATAACGTTGAGGATATCTGACGGCTCACCCGTCTCCTGCGGCGGTTGCGGCTGCGGAATGCTGATCAGCGCCTGATCCAGCTGCTCCGGCGATCCGCCGCCCTGCACCACCCGCAGCAGCGTATTGCCCACCTGCTGATACCACTCGCCGGAGCGTGCCAGCAGCGCTGGCGACCACTCGGCGGGGGTGAAGTGACGCAGCGCGCAGAGCGGATAGTTACGTCCCACGCTGTCCCGTGCCGCGATCAGGCAGCCCATCTGGATCAGCTGACTGCCCAGCATCGGCGGCACCACAAAATTCCAGACCGGCGCGTTGAGGAACGGGCGCGACGGCGCGTTATCCCCCTCCTGACTGCTCTGCCAGTGATGCAGGCCCACCTGAAACCAGCTGGACCATTGGCGATAGAGGACATCAGGAAAGCGGCGCTTCACAAAGTCACCCGCGCTGGGCAATTTGCCGTACCAGCAGGGTGCAGCGTAATGAGTCATTGTCGGGTCCTGTTTCAGGGGCAGCTAAAGCCGGGAAGCTGGAACGGGTTACGAATGCTGCCAGGGGTGAACGACAGCGTGACCTGATGACCCTCCACGCTGAACGTGGCTTCGCGGGTCAGGCCGCCAGCCGCGGTAACACGGGCGCGATCGAAGAAGCGATTGAGTGCCCAGGGCCCACTGGTCACCAGCGTTGAGGTGGTGCCGTTGGTCAGGCCCAGCTGCATGCGCACCTGGCTGGTGCCGCCCGGACCGGGCCAGCTGACCATCTGTACTGCCTGCGGCCCGTGGCTGTAACGCAATTGCTGTCCATCCACATCCAGCGTCAGGTTAAGAATGTCATTGTCCATTTTTACGGTGCGCAGCGTGACGCGGAAGCCTGGCGTGGTCGCACCGTTAGCAAAGAACGCATCACGAATTGACTGCGCCTGCTGGAAAGGACGCAGCAGCGCTTCGCCGCCCGGCAGCGTTTTGCCGTCGATACCCGGCGTAAAGCGCCATGAGGCGTTTGTGGTGTCGACTTTGCTGGCCAGGTTGTCGCGGAAGAAGCTGTCCATCATGCCGCTGCCGGGGGCGAACATCCGTGCCAGATCGTCGGGTGTCACCTCACTGCGCGCGGAGCGCACCAGCGGATAACGGCCGGCGATCGCCTGACGACAGAAACTGCCGACTTCCATGGTGATGCGTTTACGGACGTTATCCATGTCGCGGCGCTGCGCATCGCTGCTGGCCCCGACCGCCATACTGGAGACCATATTCTGCAGCGAACCGGGCAGACGTCCGGCGCTGGCCTGCAAACGACTGATCGCATCGCTGGCCGGTGGCGGCATCCCGCTGTTGGCGGCATCCTGCACCGCCGTGAGGTAACGATAGAGATCGTCAATCTGATGCAGGAAATCATCCACCGCCAGCACCTTGCTGCCCTGCTGTAACGGCTGAGCCAGCTCAAGCACGGGCGCAAAATGCACGGCAACCGCCTGCTCCGGTGACGCCTGCGCTGCCGCCTGTCCACGCGCCGCAGCCGCTTCAGGCGAGGTAAACAGCGCTTCAAGGGTGCGGGTGGCGCTGTTATCCGACGGCTTTGCCGCCTGCGCCGTTTTCTCATCGGGCTGCGCCCGGTTCAGCGTCAGCAGGTTACTGAGGTTGATGACCAGCTGGCGCAGCGGCGAGTGGTTGCCCGACAGCAAGCGCGCGGTGTTAATACGTTGCGAGAGATCGGCACTGCTGTTGAGCTGGATATCGCTCAGGAACTGCTCCCACTGGCGGATGTAGTCCTGCACATAGAGCTGGCGCACCGCGAGATCGGTCTGCTCACTTTTCTGCTGCGGCGCAGCGCCATCCAGTACCCAGAGATCGTCCTGATAGAGCGCCTGCGTTACCGGACCAATCTGCTTGTCCACATGCTGCCAGTAGCCGTCCGGCGTATAGAGACCTGCCACACCGTCATTAACCGATTTACCGCTTTTACGGGAAAACACCAGCTCGCTCTGGGGACCGCCCAGCGCCGCCAGCGTCACCGGTTGCAGGCTGTCATCACGTTGCAGCAGGCGCTTCAGGCGTCCATAGACGCGCTGTGACAGCGGCATCTGATTAATCAGCGCCTGCTCGCGCTTTACCAGCGCGTCATCCTTCGCATATGGCGACGAGTGAATCTGCGTCTCCAGCAGCTGTTGCAGATGCCACGCCAGCTGTTTTACCTGCTGCTGTGTCACGTTCTGCGGCAGCTCGCGCGACAGGTTAAGCATCAGCCACGCCTGCAGGAACTTGCCATCGTAGTGCTTCGGCTGATAGAGCATCTGATACGCCTTCAGCGCTTCATAGCTGTAGTCAGCGTCGCTGCCGTTGTCATTGCGCAGCCAGCGGGTGATGTTCTGCGCCACCTGCGGCAACAGCAGCTGCTTCAGCGCTTTGTCGTAAAGCGCACGCGTCGCATCGCTGACCTCGGTGCCACGATAAAGGCCCATACGACGCGTCAGCGGCGGCGATTCCAGCGAGAAGTCGGCGCTTTCCGGCAGGTGCAACAGGGTGTTGAGATAAGGCACCAGCGCAAAGAGATCGCCGTTGACCTGCTTCTGAAGCTGGTCGCCCAGCTGCTCCACCTGCGGCGCTTTAGCGGCCATCTCCTGCAGATAGGCTTTGTTCTTGCTGTAGCTGGTGAGCCACAGACCGCCCGCGACCAGTAACAGCAACAGCAGCGCCAGATAGCCTGACCAGAGTCCGGCGCGGTTGCGCAGCTCCCACCAGCGGTTGCTGCCCGCCAGACCCGACTCCTGGAAAACCACATTTTCCAGCACGCCTTTGAGGAAGAAACTCTGCCCTTTGTTCTGCGGAATCGGGGCGTCCTTATCGACCTGATCCCAGCTGCCCGATTCGCCCGCCTGCTGGCCTGGCAGATTCAGGGCACGGTTCAGCTCGCCCATTACCCGGTCAAACGGCAGACCTTCCTGGGTGCCGCTGGCAAAGTAGATGCCGCGTGGCGCGAACTGGGTTTCAAAATCGGAGCGGGCGAACAGCGTGTCGAGCGCGTCGGCCAGCAACGGACGCAGCGCAGCGAACTCCTGCGGGAAGAGATAGCTTTCGGCACGCGCCTGCGCGTCGCTCTCCGTCAGCAGCCGATCGGCCAGTCCGGCATCGAGCCGCTGTTGCAGCAGGGAATACTCCTGCTGGAACTGGCTGTTCAGCTCGAAATCGGCGGCGGATGCCTTCGCCCACGGAAAGGTGAATCCCCAGATCTGTTCACGCTGCGCTTTATCCAGCGAGGCGAAGTAGCTGCGGAAACCTTTGAGCAGGTCTGCTTTGGTGACCAGCACATAAACCGGGAAACGGATGCCGAGACGATCGTGCAACTCCATCAGACGCTGACGCAGCGCCAGCGCCTGGTTGCGCAGTGCCTCGGGCGACTGACTCAGCAGATCGGAGACGCTCAGCGTGACGATAACGCCGTTGATCGGCTGACGTCCGCGATATTTACGCAGCAGATCGAGGAAATGGTGCCATTCGCTGGCATCCCGCTCCTGCTGACTCTCCTGGGTGCTGTAACGCCCGGCGGTATCGAGCAGCACGGCGTCGTTAGTAAACCACCAGTCGCAGTTGCGGGTGCCGCCAATGCCGCGCAGGGCCGACTTGCCAAACTTATCCGCCAGCGGGAACTGCAGGCCGGAGTTGACCAGCGCGGTGGTTTTACCGGCACCGGGTGCACCGATAATCATGTACCACGGCAGCTGATAGAGATACTGCCGACCAAAGCGCTGCGCCCAGAACGGCGTGCCTTTGCTGCTGTGGCGCTGGAAGTGCGCCTTTCTCAGCATTTCAGTAGCTTCGGAGAAACGGCCCGCCAGCACCTGCTCTTCACTGGTCAGACGCTGACGATCGGCTTCCGGCGCATCGCTTTTGCCGGTTTCCAGACTCGACATCAGCTTGCGGTTAAGCCAGTAATTGTATAGCCGCGGAATCGCCTGCCCCAGTCCCCAGACCAGATAGAGCAGCGCGATACTGATCATGCGGTTCTGCTCTGGCTCAAGTGGCCGCGAATCAACGATAGAGAAGACCGGGCCAATCACCCAGATGATAAAAGAGAGCGCGGTGATGCCGACAAAGCCCCACGCAAGGCGGCTGGTCAGCACCGCAAACAGAATATTCAGCATGGATCAGTTCCCTCTCGCCAGGCCGTTGAGTTCGGCATGCGTCGCATCCGGCGCCACCAGCAGTGTGATTTCAACACGACGGTTACGCGCGCGATTTTCTGCGCTGGTGTTCGGCACCAGCGGATTGCTTTCGCCGCGCCCTTCCGCTTTCACCCGCGACGGCTGCGCCAGCTGCTGTTGCAGCAGGGTCTGCACCGAACGGGCGCGCGCCAGCGACAGCTCAAAGTTGGAGGCGAAGCGCGCGCTGCGGATCGGCACGTTATCGCTGTAGCCAATCACCTGAATCTGGCCGCTGACGTTGTTCATGGCCGCCGCGATGCGCCGGATCACGTCAATGTAGCCGCCGCGCACTTCGGTCGCCGCCGAAGCAAATAGCCCATCCCCTTTCAGCGTCACCACGCTGCGGTCCGCTTCATCACGCACCGCCACCAGCCCGGCATCAATTTCCGGCTTCAGGAAGGCGCGCAGATTCAGCGTGGCAGGCGGAGGCGGCGCCGGGTTGCCAATCTTTACTTCCGGCAGCGCCGTCTGATAGATGCGGGCCAGCACCGGCGAGGTGTAATCACCCAGACGCCAGTTGAGCACGATGTAGAACAGACAGGCGGCCAGCCCAGCCACGGCCGCACAGGCCCACAGCGGGATCATCGGCCGCCATAGCTTGCGCAGCACCGGCTGATCGGTGGGATGCGGTGACAGCGCCGCGGCGTAACTGCCGCGTACGCTTTTGATCATCTGCAGCAGGCGCTGTTTGATGGTCTCCAGCTGCGAGCGGCCATTGTCCAAAACCCGGTAGCGTCCTTCGAACCCCAGCAGCAGGCAGAAGTAGATCAGCTCCAGCATCAAAATGTGACGCCTGGGGTTCTGCGACAGCTTCGCCAGCAGCTGGAAAAACTTCTCGCCGCCCCAGGTTTCGTTGTGAAAGGTGACCAGCAGACCGTTGCTGGTCCAGACGCCGCGACTGCCCCACGGCGTCAGCGCCGCTGCCTCATCCAGCGCGGTACAGAGACAATAGCGCGCGCCGATGATCACTTCGTAGCCGAGACCCGACTGCTGGCAGCTCAGCTCAAAGCGGCGGATCTGGTCGATCAGCTGCTGACGCAGTTGCGCCGGGTCTTCATGCGACACCGAATGGCGGATCTGTGGAATCGCGTTAATCAGGGGGTTGGCCGCCGCAACCAGCACATTCTGGTGGCTGGCATCCGGCGCAAGATCGCTGTGTGAATGTTGTTGTTCCTGCATCATGCTGCGTGCTCAGTTTATTATTCTGACTGACTGCGGATGGCCCAGAACTCCATGTTCAGGCCCGGAAACTCACCGGCAAGATGCAGCGCAAAAGCGCCCGAGCGCTCCATCTCTTTCCATAGCTCGCTGTTCTTATCCAGTTCGAAATAGCTGTATCCGGCATGCCACGGGATCTGCGGCGGCGCGCCGGGCATCGCCCGAAGTGCCAGACCCGGCAGCTGCAGCTGCACCAGATCGCGGATTTTGCTGACCGGCGCGACTTTCATCTGTGCCGGGAAATGGGTTTTCAGAGTGTCGGCCGGCACGCTGGCTTTCACAGCCAGCACAAAGCCGAACTCATGCACCATGCTGCTCTCCGGCACGGTAGCGACGTTAAGGCCGTGCGAACGCTGCGTCAGTGGCAGCTGAATGGCGCTCTCCTCCATCACTTGCGACAGACCCTGACGCAGCAGCAGCGACAGACGGCTGAAGCAGTTATGCAGGTCATCATGATCGTAGAGCGGCAGTCCTTCCGGCGCGCGCGCGGGCGTCCAGGTACTCAGCTCTGCGGCCAGTTGCAGCCAGTGGCTGTAGAGGGTTTCAGGATGCAGCAGCGGCAGATGTTGCAGATGGCTGTGCAGGCCAAGCTGACGATTGAGCAGCGCCAGCAGCATAAAATCGACCATATCGGCGCTGTTGAAGCGGCCGGTGCCGGGTGCACGCTGACTCAGCTGCTGGCTGCGCTGCTGGATAAGCCCGTGCAGGTCGTTAAACATGTTTTGCAGTGGACGGCTGCTGTTCAGAGTCAGCATCGGCGGGATGTAATCGCTGTCGAGCCGGATATGGTTGTCGCTGCGTTTTTCAATGACCTGCGCAACGCCCATCGCGGTCCACTCGGCGGTCAGATCCTGCTCCAGCATCAGCCGCAGGCGCAGCTTGCCGAACTGTACCGTCGCGCTGCCTACGGCCTGGGCGTTGTCATCTTCCACTTCCGCTTCCCAGGCCAGATAGCGCGCCAGAGAATCCTGCGACTCCTGGAAAGCGACGGCTTCGCGGCCATTGCGACGGGTCGGTATCGCCAGCACCACTTTGCTGCGGTCAACAGAAGCTGGCAGATCAAGCGGTGCCGGGCCATGTTGCGGCTGGCTGAAGGCGAAAAACGTGCCGTCTGGCAGACAGCCGCTGGCCGCACTCAGCGCCAGTTTCCCCTGACGCAGCAGCGCTTCATCAAACTCCAGATCGTAAAAGCCCCAGGTGTAGACGCGCTGTGACTGCCCCCATTCACGCAGGGTGCTGAGAAGATAATTTTCTGACTGCTGGAAATGGTGAGGACGCAGAAACATCCCCTCGGTCCAGACGACCTTTTCGGCTCTGTTCATCGACATCACTGTTTTTCCACGCGAAGGCCATTAATTCCCGCCACGATGCGCGCATTCAGCTCGCTATCGTCACGTTTCCAGAATGCCCAGAATGAGGGTGACTCCCCTTCGGGAACCGGCAGCGACAGTCGCCACACCTTGCCATCCAGCGCCTGATATTCCGCCATGATGCCGATGAAGCGCGCCTCAGGCAGGCTCTTAATCCGCAGCGTTTTGCTGCGCTGCTCTGGCGTCAGGAAGAATTGCTGGGTGTTAAGCTGCGCACTGCCCAGCACCGTTGCTGACTGGTTTTGCAGGGAGAAGAAGTCTGCTGACATGAACTCCGCATCGGAGCTCAGTAACACCACACGGACCTTCAGCGGCGCACCGCCGTTAAGCTGATTCTGCCCCTGAACGTCCAGGTTGTAGTAAGCCACCGGCGGCGTACTGCTACTGCTGCAGGCCGTCAGCAGCCACATCAGCAGCACGATCAGCCCACCGCGCAGTTGTGTTGTTCTCATCATCCAGCCCTCCCTGCTCAGTGCGATTAGTTAATGATCCAGGTTCCGTTAGTGCTGTTCTGACAGGCAGTGCTGTCACCGTTAACCGCGACGCAGGTTTTCTTCTTGCTACTGCTGCGCACGCGGCGTTTCGGCTGATCGGCTTTGACGGTCTGATCGTAGAGTGCGCTTTTCACCACGGCGCGGAATGGAACATAGCCTGTCAGCTGGACGGTTGACTGCGGCGCGGCCGACTGAGGTGCATCTTTGACACTGGCGGTAGCGTTGTCTGGTTGAGGCTCTGCTGCCTGAGCCGGTTCACCCAGCGCCAGCCAGTTGTTCTCGACCTGACCAATCACGGTGTAGGTTTCGCCGGTTTTCAGCGTCTCCACTACCTTGCCGCCGTAGCCTGGCTGGCTCATTACCGAACCGGGATAGAGCGCGCGATAGGTTTCATTGACCGGACTGAACTGCGCTGGCGGTTTTACGGCATAACGGTGACTGATCGCCACACCGTCCACCGTGCTGGTGACCAGGGTGTCATCGGTCATTTTTGGCGGGGTTTTACAACCGGCGACTGAAAAAACAAACATCAGGCCTAACGCAACGCGGAGCTTCACCATTTTTTTCATGTTGTGTTCCATTCATACCTTGGAGAGTGGCCAGAGGCCGGGTGTCAGTAATGAAAATCGGAGATGTCATCTGCACAGGAAGCCACTTAGTGCCAGATTAAAAAATAATCCTTAAACAAAAAGCGCCTAAGCGTCTTGCTGCGAAACGTTAACCGATCAGCAAAAGTTAAGTATAAAAAAGCAACATCGGGGACGTAAACGGGAAATGGGAGGAATCTGTCCTGGCAAACAACGATCAGAAACATGATCAATTTTTTCCCGGCAAATTTAAGAAGGTGGGGTAAACCCAAGCTTTCCTTATGCCATCCCTGGTCGAAAAACCGGCGGATTGAATTAAGCCGATAACCGTGAGTCAATTATCCGGCAGTAAGAAATGACACATTACGCCCGAATAATTTTCATTATATTGGTTTATTTTCAATGCTTTATAACTTTAGCGAAATTTCATAGCTACCGCACGAGTCAGGTAGATCCTGCCCGTGGTTCAGAGATTACAATCCATGTGTAAATATTAGCTGCGAGTTTACAGAAGATTGACAAAATTTCAACGCCCCACTTTCAGAAGAATTTACTCAAGTAAACCTTAACAAATAAAGTTAATACAAATATGTGTTACTTTTAAGCACACGGTTAGGACTAATCTTAACAACTTGCGAAAATATGAAGTTTTTTTGCACATAAATAAGTTTCCTCTGAGATTGCTATTAAAAGTACTCACGTTTTTAATGGTTCTGATTTAAGCCAAATTTCAAAGTTTTTATGTCGTACAGGCAGTCTGCAACTATGCTGAGTCGCAAGGGGATATTTATATATTTAAATAAATATCAATATCTTATACGGATTTACAGTGAGGGGGATGTAAACCAGGCAGGGTGGGGATTGGAAGGGGTTAAGCGAAACGTTAATCAGGCCAGATGCGCTTTCAGACCAGACTGATTAATTGTTCTTTACCGGTTCGCTTTTATAAACTGGCTACCAGATATTTCCTAACGGGTTTCGGCCTTCTAACCAAAAAAACCACGCCGTAGCGTGGTTTAGTGTGAGAGCGTGCCGCATTAAGCCGGCACGACTAAGACCATCAGAAGAAGCCCAGCGGCTCAATACTGTAGCTGACCAGCAGGTTTTTCGTCTGCTGATAGTGATCGAGCATCATTTTGTGGGTTTCACGCCCGATGCCCGACTTCTTGTAGCCGCCAAAGGCAGCGTGCGCCGGATAGAGGTGATAACAGTTTGTCCAGACGCGCCCCGCTTTAATCGCCCTGCCCACCCGATAGGCGCGGTTGATATCGCGGGTCCAGACGCCGGCACCCAAGCCATAAATCGAGTCGTTGGCGATGCTGATCGCTTCCGCCTCATCTTTAAACGTGGTGATGCCGATCACCGGGCCAAAGATCTCCTCCTGGAACACCCGCATGCTGTTGTTACCTTTCAGCAGGGTTGGCTGGATGTAGTAGCCGCTATTGAGTGAGTCATCCAGCTTCTCTACGCCGCCGCCCACCAGCACTTCTGCGCCCTCCTGCCGTGCCACCTCAAGATAAGAGAGGATTTTATCGAACTGCTGCTGCGACGCCTGCGCGCCTACCATGGTATCGGTGTCCAGCGGGTCACCGCGTTTGATGGTTTTCACCCGCTTCATCACCGCCGCCATAAACGGCTCGTAGATCGACTCCTGCACCAGCGCACGCGATGGACAGGTGCAGACTTCGCCCTGATTCAGGAAGCCCAGTACCACGCCTTCGGCCGCTTTCTCAATAAAGCTCTCCTCCGCCTGCATGATGTCTTCAAAGAAGATGTTCGGTGACTTGCCACCCAGTTCGACCGTCGAGGGGATCAGACTTTTGGCGGCCAGCTCCAGAATGTGCCCGCCGGTAGCGGTAGAGCCGGTAAAGGCGACCTTGGCGATACCGGAATGGGACGCCAGCGCCTCACCCGCCTCTTTACCAAAGCCGTGCACCACATTCAGCACGCCCGGCGGCAGCAAATCTTTAATCAGATCGACAAAGATAGTGATCGACAGCGGCGTCTGTTCAGCCGGTTTCAGTACCACGCAGTTCCCTGCGCCCAGCGCCGGAGCCAGTTTCCAGGCCGCCATCAGCAGCGGGAAGTTCCACGGGATAATCTGCGCCACCACGCCCAGCGGCTCGTGGAAATGGTAGGCAGCGGTGAACTCATCAATCTCTGCCGCGCTGCCCTCCTGCGCCCGGACACAACCGGCAAAGTAGCGGAAGTGATCGACCGCCAGCGGCATATCGGCCGCCAGCGTTTCGCGCACCGGTTTACCGTTATCCCAGGTTTCATAGACCGCCATGGTCTCCAGATGCTGTTCCAGCCGATCGGCAATTTTCAGTAGCAGCAGCGCACGTTGTTGCGGTGAGGTCTTGCCCCAGGCGTCCGCTGCCGCTGCCGCGGCGGCCACAGCGTTATCCACATCGGCCGCGTCTGAGCGCGGGAACTCACCGGCCGCAGAGCCGTTTACCGGCGAGGTGTTAGTAAAGTAGTTACCCTTCACCGGCGCGACGAATTCACCATTAATGAAGTTGCCATACTTCTTCTGTAGCGTAATCAGAGAACCCTGTTCTCCGGGGGCAGCGTAACGCATGATCATTCTCCTGACAGGTGACTGACGTAACAATGATGAAACTTATTATTAACATGAAGGATCATTGTGAGCCTGTCAGGTCTGTTAACCGGAAACTGTGACCGCTCCGAAGGAATAGGCGTTTACGCTGCGCTTAGAGAAAATTCCGACTTTTCCCCGAAAGCGTAGTCAGCGAGAAACTTGTGCGGCACAAAGGGGGTCAACATGAGGATGAATTCATTCCGGAGATAAGCATGCTGGCTTCAGCTTTTACCCAGATGCGCGCTAAAGCCAATTTCGTGCATCAGTTTATACGCAATCCGCGCAAGATGGGCAGCATTACCCCCTCGTCAGAGGCGTTGTGCCGGACGATGATTACGTCGGTGAAATGGCCTGAAGCGGCGCGCATAGCGGAACTTGGCGCGGGTGATGGCGTACTGACCCGACAGATACTGGCACACATGGCACCCGACGCAACACTGGATGCCTTTGAAATCTGCACTACGCTGGCAGACAAGCTAACCGCACTGGAGGACCCGCGCATGACCGTGCGCACCTGTTCTGCGGAGTATCTGAACGGCAACTATGACGTGATCTTCTCCGGCCTGCCGCTGCTCTCATTACCGCCCGAACTGCGTGAAGCCATTCTGCGAGCGGTCTATAACGCCCTTGGCCCGGACGGTGTTTTTGTGCAGTTCCAGTACACCTCACTGACCCAGCCCGATCTGTCGCGTTACTTCACCTGGGAGCGCCAGCGGGTGCTGAAAAACGTGCCACCCGCGTGGGTCTATCGCTGCACGCGTCACTACGCGCCCTGAGCTCGCTCCACTGCCGGGCGCGTCTGTTGCCAGAACGTCACCAGCAACTCGCGCGCCCAGTCTTTGCCCTCAATCTCGTTAGCCCCATCCTCTGTGCAGCCCGGCGGCGTACAGACACTCATAATGTGCCGTGAAAATTCGGGATGGAACTGTACCGAGAGTGCCTGCGGTGAATAACGCACAATCTGACAGCCATCGCGCGCAGAAGCGGCCAGCACCTGCGCCCCGGACGGCGCACTGACGACCGACTGACGATGCGACAACCAGACGCTGAAGTCGGCGGGCAGCTTCTGCAGCAGCGGATCGCGCTGGGTCTGATCGGAGCAGCGAATGGGTAACAGACCGCGTTCCCAGCCGTTGGGATTGTCTGCCACCTCACCGCCCAGCGCATAAGCCATCAGCTGATGGCCGTAACAGACACCGAGCAGCGGCAGACCCTGATCAATCGCCGCTCTGACCCAGGCGGCGCTGCGCTCACTCCAGTCGGCGTGATCGGTGACCATCGCCCATGAACCGCTGAGGATCGCGCCGGAAATCTGATCAAAATCGGGTAAGGCTTCGCCCAGATGAGGCCGCACAATCAGGTACTCATCGGGTTGCAGATTCAGTGCATCAATAAACCAGCGCGGCTGTTCACCAATCTCTGAAACGACGTTTGCGGGTGGGACTTCAAGCTGAATCAACGCAAGGGGTAAGGCGGACGTATAGGTCATACCGAATCGGTTCCTTTAAGAAGTCGTTTCAAATCAGTCTGCCAGCATCACGCCCGAAAGTCTCATCGGGCTGCACCGCAATTGCAGAAAATTTCTCACTGCGATTGGCTGGAGTGCCGCAGTTCGTGCCATCATTAGCGAGCTAAGCAAAAATCATCGAAAGGATATTATCGTGGCTGTGCGGCATTTTTTTCTGATTCTGATGGTGGTTTCCATCTGGGCCTTCAACAACGTGGCGGTGAAATGGGGGCTGCTGGAGTTGCCGCCGCTGTTTCTGACGTTTATGCGCTTTGTGGTCGTCGCCATCGTGCTGGTGCCGTTCTGCCGTATTAACCGTCAGCAGTTGCCCTGGCTGCTGTTGCTGGCTTTTACCTTCGGCTTTATGCACTTCTCGCTGCTGTTTGTCGGCCTGCGTTACACCGATGCCGGTACCGGCGCGATTGTGGTACAGCTGGGCACGCCGATTGCGATGTTGCTGGCAATGGTGGTGCTGAAAGAAAAGCTAAAGCTGGTGCAGCTGCTGGGCATTATGATTTCGCTGAGCGGCGTGGTGGTGCTCTCTGGCAGTCCGACGATTCCCTCGTGGTGGGTGCTCTGTCTGCTGTTGTGCAGCGCCACCGGCTGGGCCGTCAGTAACCTGATAGTGAAAAAGTCGCCGCCGATTAAACCGCTGACCATGACCGGCTGGATTGCGTTTCTGGCGATTCCCATCGTCGGCGGCTCCAGTCTGGTGATGGAATCCCATCAGCTCTATGCGCTGCAGCATGCGGGCTGGCGCGGCTGGTTTGCCATTCTTTATAGCGCCATCGCCTCATCGATTGTGGCCTATACGCTGTGGTATATGCTGCTGAAGAAATATAACGTCAATCTGATCATGCCCTACTCGCTGCTGACGCCGGTTTTATCGGTGGTGATGGGGATTATCGTGCTGGGTGACAGCCTCAACAGCTTTAAGATTATCGGCGCCTCGCTGGTGATCCTGGGCACGGCTATCGCGGTGCTCAACCTGCGTAACCTGCGGATGCATGCGCGCTTCCCGCGCCTGCGGCGGCGTTAATCCTGCGTGCTATGCTTGAGAAATCTCCCCTCTCAGGATGCACAATATGGACTCACAGCTTGCCGCCGCGCTCTGGCAGCAGATGCAGCAGGGATTGCGGGGTCGCGACGACGCCTTGCCTCTTCCTGCCTTCCTTGAGCGCGCCACCTTCGCTTCTGCTTTTGCCGTCAGTGAACTGGCGGCCACCAGCATCGGTCTGGCAACCCAGGCCACCGCCGCACTGGTCGCCGCCTCCCACCCTGAATATCCCTCTCCGCCCGTCGCCGTCAATGTGCGCCTGGCGTCGCGCTGGTTCCAGCAGAGCTTTATCCCGCTGAACCGTGCTGCGCCCGCGATGTGGGATGCGTTTGCCGGTGACTATCGCAGTCGCGATGGCTGGATCCGCCTGCACACCAACGCCGCGCATCACCGGCTGGCGATGGAACAGGTGCTGGGCGCGCACGCCGATCGCGCGGCGCTGGCACAGCAGGTGCAACAGTGGCAGGCAAGCGAACTGGAGCAGGCGATTATTGATGCCGGTGGCTGCGCCGCTGAAATGCGCAGCGCCGCCGCCTGGCAACTGCATCCCCAGGGCCAGGCCGTGCAGCATGAGCCGCTGTTTAGCTGGAAAACAACACTCGCGGCACCCGCTCCGGCGTGGCCGCTGGCCGAAGCGCGCCCATTACTGGGTATCAGGGTACTGGATCTGACACGGATTATTGCCGGGCCGGTCGCCACGCGGTTTCTGGCCAGCCTGGGGGCCAGTGTGCTGCGCATCGATCCGCCAGGCTGGCAGGAGCCGACGCTGGATGAGGAGATGAGCTGCGGCAAACGTCGTGCGGTGCTCGACCTGACACAACCCGCCGATCGCGATCAGTTTATCCGCCTGCTACGTGAAGCGGATGTGCTGGTGCATGGCTACCGGGCGGATGCGCTGGAACGGCTGGGGTTTGATACGGAGACGCTTCAGTCACTCTCGCCCGGTCTGGTTGATGCCGGTCTGAATGCCTGGGGCTGGCAGGGGCCGTGGCGCAACCGCCGAGGCTTTGACAGTCTGGTGCAGATGGGATGCGGCATTGCTGAACGGGGCATGCAGTGGCAGCAGAGCGACAAACCGGTTCCGCTGCCGGTACAGGCGCTGGATCATGCTACCGGCTATCTGCTGGCGGCCGCGGTGCTGGAAGGATTACGGCGACGCGTGACGCAAGGAGATGGCAGCCAGGTGCGGCTGTCGCTGGCACGCACCGCGTGGCTGTTGCAGCAGCATCCCACCGGGCAGTGCGCGGGTTCCGGCATTACGCCACAGGTTAAAGATAACCTGCCCTGTTACGAGTTAACGCCATGGGGGCTTGGGGTCAGGCTCAGGGCAGCCGCCTGGCTACCCGGTACTCCACAGCTCTGCGTAACACCGGGCTGTACGCCGGGCACGCACCCGGCGAGGTGGTAAATCAGGCGTCTGGCGCTTCTTCACTGCTCTCAAGCAGTTCGTTGTACATCGCCTGAATTGCTTCGCGGCTCAGCATCGCCAGCGTGCGATAAAACGCCGTGGTTGCATGCGCTTCCACTTTACCCAGGAACGCACCGCACCACGGCAGCAGGTACTCTTCAAACAGCGCCAGCTGCGCCGCGCTCTCATCTTCCGCTGACTGATCTTCCAGCCAGGATGCGGCCAGCAGCAGCACGCCAAAATGATCAGCAGGCGCATCGCTCAGCGGCATGCCGCGTGAGGTTAAGAACGCACGTACTTCCGGCTCCGTTTTGCCTTCCGGCCACTGTGAGGCGTAAGGCGGCACATTACAGTCGCTGCCGACAAACAGCGCGTTGTAATCGGCGGCCAGCGCCTGCGGATCGCTGTTCTGTTGCAGACGCGTCAGCAGTTCATCCTGCTCCAGCGGCCACTGCGACTGCAGTTTGCCTTCACGCAGCAGCGTGAACAGTGGCACCAGCAGCGGGTCCTGCGGCTGACGATTAAACAGTGAGCCGATCACACGGCACAGAATGGAAAACTCATTCATGAGTCAGATTTCCTTGAGGCAAAATAAATTAAAAGTCAGCCAGTTCAGCAATATGTTTGCCGCTACGCATTTCCAGAAAGTCGAGCAGGCGACGCGGCGTGACATTTAACACCCGATCCTCAGGAAAATCCACCTCACGGGCAATCCGCAGGCAGTAATCGAAATGGCCCAGCGTAAACGCGGTGTGGGAATCGGAGCCAAACGCCAGCCGTCTACCGGAATTATAAGAGTCTATTTCACAGGGTATTCAGGGCAGGGAGAGATCTATGTACTGTCATTCCTTTTGCTCACCTCTGGCTTTACCAAGGAAATAAGCTGCTCCATACCCCATCAAAACAGAACCGAAAAAGCCGCATAGTTTCAGAGCAAGACTATCAAACAAAAATAGCGAAGCGAGAGCCAGGAAACTCATCGCTGCTGTTATCGTACCCTCAAGAAGGTGTGCCGAAAGTTTACCCAGCCATTTTACAAATTTCATTATTAATCCTTCGGCACGTTTGAGGGTGACTATTGATATAATCGAGATATGGCTTTAGCTGGTCTTCAACGACAAAATAGATCATGTCCAGCCCTTGCGGCTGTACTTTCCAGTACATTGCATTGTAGTGATTCTGTAATCTGCGGCTTCCCAAAGCGGCTTCTTCAATCAGTCCTTGCCATAGGGCAGTTGATATGGTGAAGCTGGCACTGAAACGGTACAGGGCTTTATAGGCATAGCTACTACGTGAATTCCTGATGATTGCCACAGCTACTGTTTGTGACACAAAAATCTGACCACCCAAACGGCCACTAACACGGCCTGCACCATATGCCAACTGATTATGTATGGCTTCTTTGCCCTCATCGTCAAGTTTCCGGTAAAACTCGGTAATTACTGTAGTAACCAACCTTCGTAAGGGTTCTTCATTCCTAACCAGGGATTTCACTACTTGGTAGAATCGCTCTGTTTCGCTATCGTTGCGTAATTTGCGGTCATATCCAACAGCACCAGTACTTATATAGGTACGTTTAGCACCATAATACGCACTCTGCGGAATCCCTTTAATGCTATCCCATATACCTTTAGCAATGTTTAAAGCGTTCATTCCCTGACCTTATTTTGTTCAGATACGTTTGATAGTATCTGAATAAAGTCATTTTTTAAAACAGACAGCGATGGCCCTAAAAAGCCCCTGTGCGGGGCAGAGTTCCCGATGAAGCTGTTAAAAGTCAGCCAGTTCAGCAATATGTTTGCCGCTACGCATTTCCAGAAAGTCGAGCAGGCGACGCGGCGTGACATTTAACACCCGATCCTCAGGAAAATCCACTTCGCGGGCAATCCGCAGGCAGTGATCGAAATGGCCCAGCGTAAACGCGGTGTGGGAATCGGAGCCGAATGCCAGCCGTCCACCCGCATCACGCACGGCGGCGGCGATAGCGCGGCAGTTAGGTTCGCTGCCCGGACGCGAATGGGTAAAGGAGGAGTTGTTCAGCTCCAGCGCCACGTCGAAGTGCGCTGCGGCCTCGGCAATCGCCGGGATATCAACCGGGAATTTCGGGTTGCCCGGATGGCTGATGATATGAACCAGCCCGCCCGCCATGGCGGCGATCATCGCGTCTGTGTGATGCTTTCTGTCGCGCGGCCCATAAACCGGCTCATGAAAACCGGCGACGATTAAATCCAATGCATCGAGCATCGGGCCGGAACAGTCGATCTCGCCCTGCTGGTTTTTAATGTTGGCTTCGATACCGCGCAGAATCCCCACGCCATCGATGACGCGCGGCCAGACGCGCATGTTGATGAAGTGCCAGTAGTGCGGCGCATCAGCCATATCGGGGCCGTGGTCGGTAATGGCAAACAGCTTCATGCCGGTTTGTTTCGCCTGGGTCACGTAGTCGTGCAGCGTGCTGTAAGCATGCGTGCTGGCGATGGTGTGCATATGCAGATCTACCGGATACATCCTCTTCTCCTGCTGAGTGCCCCTGCCGGGGCCGGTTCATTAGTAGCCGCGCTGACGATCTACCCTGCCCTGCGGCGGCTCGCCTGCCTGATCCTGGGTGATGGCGCGGGCGATGTAATCGATAGCTTCGTCGATCAAGGTTACCGCCGCATTATGAGGCGTGATCGTGACGCGCGGATGTGACCAGAGCGGATGCGCTTCGGGCAGCGGTTCAACCTGAAACACATCCAGCGCCGCCGCTTTCAGCTGACCGCTATTGAGCGCGGCCAGCAGATCCGCTTCCACCACCTGTGCGCCACGCGCGATGTTGAGGAAGAACGCGCCGTGCGGCAACTGCTCTAAAAAGGCGTGGTCGATAAGATTAATAGTCTCGTGCGTGCTCGGCAGCAGGTTGATCACCACACGCGTCTCCTGCAAAAACGCAGGTAGCGCATCGCGTCCGGCAAAGCTGGTCACGCCGTCGATGGCTTTTGGTGAACGGCTCCAGACGCGTAGCGGGAATCCCCAGGGTTTCAGGCTCTCTGCCACGCTCTGTCCCAGCACGCCCGCGCCCAGAATCCCGACGGTGAAGCTTTCACGCGGGTAAGCAGGCAGCGGCTGCCAGCACTGTTGCTGCTGCTGAAGACGGTAGTCGTCAAAACGACGGAACCAGTTCAGTACGCTATGGACGGCATATTCCTGCATCTGGCGCGCCATCCCGGTATCTTCCAGCCGGTAAAGCGGCACGCTGTCGGGCAGCATCTCAGGGTGCTGCTGCAGCTGTTTCAGAATCTCGTCAACGCCTGCACCCAGCGCAAAGACGCCGCGCAGTGTGGCACGTCCCTGCAGCATCTCTGCGGGGGGTGAACGGACCAGCGCATAATCTGCTGGTCCGTTGTCGCCTGGCTGCCAGGCACGCACACGCGCATGTGGCAGACGCTGTTGCAAACCGTTAATCCAGGCCGCTGCAGACTGCGACGGGTGATACCAGATGATCTCCATCCTGCTCTCCTTTTTTTCTTTCAGCGTCGGGGAAAAGTGAGGTGAGAGCAAGAAAAAACCCGCGTGAAAAAGCGGTTTTTTCCATAAAAATAATTCCCGTGGCTTCACATTTCCGGCTCGCTTCAGGGTGAAGTGGGCAGATAAGGTCTAAAGTTGGTCCTGTGGTCAATGCGTTACGCGCGGCCGCATTTCGGACAAGGAGAAAAACCGATGACAAAAATTGAGGTAAACGCCGACTCACGGCGTCAGCGTTATGCGCCCTTTCTGCTCACGTTGCTGCTGAGCGTACCCGCTTTCACCGCCCATGCCGACGACAACAGCCGCATGCTGAATAATCAGCCGCAGCCGCCGGATGTTCGTTTAGGGCCGCTGTTTAATGCCGTGCAGCAGGCGAAGTTCTATCCCGATCAGAAGACTTTTGCCGATGCGGTGCCGAAATTTGATCCCGCTTCGATTCTTGCCGACTGGCAGATGCAGAAGAAACAGCGCAATTTCGATCTCAAACGTTTTGTTGACGCTAACTTTACCCTGCCCGCTGCGGGCGACAAATATGTGCCGCCCGCCGGACAAAACCTGCGTGAGCACATCGATGGCCTGTGGCCGGTGCTGACGCGCACCACCAGCAGCGCCGGTCAGTATGACTCGCTGCTGCCGTTGCCTAAGCCCTATGTGGTGCCGGGCGGGCGTTTCCGCGAAGTCTATTACTGGGACAGCTACTTCACCATGCTGGGGCTGGCCGAGAGCGGACACTGGGATAAAGTCCAGGATATGACGGATAACTTCGCCTCGCTGCTTGACCGTTATGGCCACATCCCCAACGGCAACCGCAGCTACTACCTGAGCCGTTCACAGCCGCCGTTCTTCAGCCTGATGGTCGACCTGCTGGCGACGCACGATGACGGCAAAGCTTATACCCACTATCTGCCGCAGCTGCAGAAAGAGTACGACTACTGGATGGCCGACAGCGATAACGTCGCGGCGGGCGCAGCCAGCAAGCGGGTGATTAAGCTGGCAGATGGCACCCTGCTCAACCGCTACTGGGATGCGCGCGATGTACCACGCACCGAATCCTGGATGGATGATATTGCCACCGCGCAGAAAGCGCCGCAGCGCAATAAAGCTGAACTTTACCGCGATCTGCGTTCCGGTGCCGCATCGGGCTGGGATTTCAGCTCACGCTGGTTTACCGACGCGCACAACCTGTCGACAATCCGTACCACCCAGCTGGCGCCGGTTGACCTGAATAGCCTGCTATTCCATCTGGAGCAGACCCTGTCGAAAGGCTACCAGATGAACAAGCAGAGCGATCTGGCGAAGCAGTACGCCGATCGCGCGGAGAAGCGCCAGGCGGCGATCAACCGCTATCTGTGGGACAGTAAACAGAACTGGTATGCCGACTATGACTGGCAGAAAAAGCAGGTTCATCCGCAACTGACGGCTGCCGCGCTGTTCCCGCTCTATCTGCAGGTCGCCAGTGATAAGCAGGCTGAAAGCACCGCCAGCGCAGTTGAAAAGCAGCTGCTGAAGCCCGGTGGTCTGGTGACCACCACCGTGAACAACGGCCAGCAGTGGGATGCACCGAATGGCTGGGCACCGCTGCAGTGGGTTGCCGTGGAAGGTCTGGAGCATTACAACCAGCCAAAACTGGCGAAAGAGGTAGGCTTACGCTTCCTGCAAAACGTCCAGACAACCTATGACCGTGAGCATAAGCTGGTGGAGAAATATGTCGTCGACGGCAAAAATCTCGGCGGCGGTGGCGGCGGTGAGTATCCGCTCCAGGACGGCTTTGGCTGGACCAACGGCGTCACGCTGAAACTGCTCGATAAGTATTGTCCGAAAGATAAAACCTGTAACAGCGCCCACGATATTCCGCAGGCGTCAGCCTCACAACCTTAACCCTCTCTGGATACCTCTGGCCTCACCGGAGGTATCCGCACGCCTTTTCAGCGAATTTTACTTGACCTTCTTACATCAACAGGCAAAATTGCAGCCAATTTACAAAAGGTAATAATTCTCATTATGATAATGAGATTACCTATTAACAACTTTACTCACCTGCCTTAATCTTTGCTATGAAAGGAACTCCGATGAAACTGTCACTGTCGCTGAGAGGGTATATTCGCCTCTGCACCCTGGCGCTGACCGCGCCTGCTCTGAGTTTCGCTGCCGATATGGTGGTGACTGCACAACCGCAGGAAGACTCGACGTCACCGACCCAGGGCTATCTGGCGACGACCAGCCAGGGCGCAACCAAAAGCGATCGTCCGCTGATCACCACGCCGCAGTCGATATCCGTGGTCACCCGCCAGCAGATGCAGGATCAGGGCGCGCTGACCCTGAACCAGGCACTCGGCTACAGCTCCGGCGTCTTCACCAACTTTGGCGGTGCCGCGACCCGTTACGACACCATTGCGCTGCGCGGCTTCCACGGCGGCGATGTCGATAACACCTTCCTCGACGGCATGCGGCTGATGAGCGACGGCGGCAGTTTCAACGTATTGCAGGTGGATAACGCCTTCCTTGAGCGCATCGACGTGATCAAAGGCCCCTCTTCTGCACTCTATGGTCAGACGGTGCCAGGCGGCCTGGTCAATATGGTGACCAAACGTCCGCAGTTCGCCGAGGAGGGTCACATCCAACTGCAGGCAGGCAGTAATGCCACCACCGGCACGATGTTTGACTATACCAATGCGATCAACGACCAGTGGGCGTTTCGCCTGACCGGCGTGACCCGCAACAGCGATACGCAGTACGATCACACCCGCGAAGAGAAATATGCGCTGATGCCGCAACTGATGTGGCAGCCGGATGAAGATACCCATCTGATCCTGAAAGCCTATCTGCAGAAAGATCCGTCGGGCGGTTATCACGGTTCTGTGCCGGGCGACGGCAGCCTCACCGAACACAACGGCTATAAGCTGAGCAATGGCTTTTATGAGGGCAACAGCGACCTCGATCAGTTTAAGCGCCGCGAGCAGATCTACAGCTTCGACTTCGCTCATCGCTTTAACGACGTCTGGTCATTCTCCTCAACCGGCAGCTACAGCCACTCCAATGTCGATCTCGATCAGGTCTATCAGATTGGCTGGGACGAAAATAATCCCGATCTGCTGAACCGCTACTACTCTGGCGAGCGCTCGTCGCTCTCCGCCTGGTCAACCGATAACCGTTTACAGGCGGAGTTTGCCACGGGTGAGCTGGAGCACCGCGTCACGCTGGGTGCCGAGTATCATCGCTATAAAAATGAGATCAGCGCGGCGGGCGGTTCGGCTAACCAGCTCAATGCTCTGACCGGCGAACAGGTAGGCGACATGCCGGATTACACCTGGGCGGATAAAACCCGTCGCTACTACCAGACCGGCCTCTATCTGCAGGATGAGATGAAGCTGGATCGCTGGCATCTGGATCTCTCCGGCCGTTACGATCGCATCGTCGCCAATAACAGCGGCAGCGATCGCCGTCAGGATGATCACATCAGCGGACGCGCGGCACTGCTCTATGCCTTCGACAACGGCATCTCACCTTACGTGAGCTGGAGCCAGGCGATTACCCCGACCGCGCTCACCGATCCCAACAATAATCTGCTGAAGCCGACCACCGCTGAGCAGTATGAAGCCGGGGTGAAATATCAGCCCAATGGCACCCGCGATCTCTATAGCGTGGCGGTCTATGACCTGACGCAGAAAGATGTGGCGAACCGCAACGTGCTGACGGCGACCTATTCGCCATCAGGCAAAGTTCACTCACAGGGTATCGAGCTGGAAGCGCGTAATCAATTAACCCCGCGTCTGAGCACCGTGGCGAGCTATACGCTGAATCATCTGCGCTTTAAAGATTCGGTGGATGGCAACAGCGGACATACACCGTACGTCACCCCCAACAGCATGGCAGCACTCTGGGGTCACTATCAGTTTGATTACGGTCTGAGTGCGGGTGCAGGCGTGCGTTACATCGGCAAACAGTGGGCGGACAATGAAAACACCACGCGCGTGCCGTCAGTGACGCTGTTTGATGCGTCAGTGCGGGCCGATCTTGGCGTCTGGAACAGCAGCCTGAAAGGGGCCTGGGTTCAGGTCAACGCCAACAACCTGACCGATCGTACTTATGTGGCGGGCTGCTACGGCACAGGCTACTGCTACTGGGGTGCGGAACGCAGCGTGATGGCGACCGTTGGTTACGACTTCTGATTAAAAGTAAAAGATAAAAAAAGGGGACGAATCGCTTCGTCCCCTTTTTTGTTGAAACCGTTACGGTTAACTGCGTACTTTGCGGTATACGAACAGCACCACGATGGCACCGATAACAGCGACCACAAAGCTTCCGAAGTTAAACCCATCGACGCGGCCGAAGCCAAACAGCGTACTGATCCAGCCACCCACTACGGCACCGATAATACCCAGAACGATAGTCAGAATGAAACCGCCACCGTCTTTACCCGGCATAATCCACTTCGCCAGAATACCCGCGATTAAGCCAAAGACGATCCAGGAAATAATACCCATCTGTTGCTCCTTCCTTTTTATGATTAAAGCGTGAACGCCTGATTTATCAAGCGGTTTACCGCGATAAGTATAGCCAGCTTTTTGGAAAACGCCTCACGGGTCACACTATTTTTTAAGAATTCACCGGCTAAAGCTTTTTTTTGCCGCGCCGATAACCGGGATGAGGCAAAAAAACAGCATCAATACAGTAACCCCTTGCGGAGCAGGACGTGAAAGAAGCCGACCAGGAACAATATTTAAAACGTGGCACGCTGGCGGTTCTGGGCGTAATGAAAGATCTGCTGCGCCTGCAGACGCCACTACTGGTGCGCTTCGCGCGCGGGCAGTTTATCAGCCGGATGCTGGCTGCCGATGAAGATCGCCTTCTGTTTGACCTGGGCAGTAATAATCTGGATAACGAATACGCCCTGACCAGCGACGATCTCAGCATTACCGCTGAAACCTATGGCGCGAAGGTAGAGTTCAGTCTCGCCTCGCTGGAGAGGGTGGAGTTTGAAGGATTACCCGCCTTCAGCGCACCGTTGCCGGAGCTGCTGTGGCAGATTCAGCGACGTGAGTTTTTCCGCGTCTGCGCACCGCTGGAGCCGCAGTTCTGGTGTCATACCCTGTGGCCGGATGGCAGTAAAACGCGCCTGCGTTTACAGGATCTGTCACTGGGCGGCATCGGCGTGCTGGTGGATGAACCGCTGCCGGACGGGTTACAGAACGGCGACAGCTTCAATTCGTTCCGGGTCGAGCTGGGCGAGTATGGCATTTTTGACGTGCCGGTGAAGCTGCTGCACATTGGCGAGCGTTGCGTGGTGACCCGCAAGAATGAAACCCGCATTACGCCCCGACTGAGCTTTCGCTTTGCCACGCTGAACCCGGCGCAGGAGCGGCAGCTTCAGCAGATTATTTTTGCTCTTGAGCGACTGGCTCGCGATAAATCGACCCGTTTCCAGTAACGTCTTCAGGGATGCGCCACACAGGTGGGCCGCATCCAGGCTATGCTTCTTGCTTGTTTTCTTTTAAACCGGAACCCAGCAAGGAGACCCTCCCCAATGGAAAACTGGCTCTCTTCACGTCGTTTTCACTCCCTCTTTTTTAATCAGGAACTCTGGCTCAACAGCGCCATCGTGGTGGTTTCCACGCTGGTGATTTACTGGGTATTACGTACCCTGATTCGCTTTATCTCCAACCGGATTGCGCTTTACAGCGAACATCGTCATGTCCGCGCGACCGCGATTCTGGTGGAGATACTGCGCAGCACCAGCCAGACCCTGCTGCTGATCTTTTCACTGCTGATTGCCCTGAAGTTTGTGGACCTGCCCGAATCCTGGAGCGTGACCATCGCACACGGCTGGTTCCTGGCGCTGATCGTACAGCTCGCGCTGTGGATCGACTGCGGCATCCGGCTCTGGCTGAAAAGCCTGCTGCGCGATCCCCTGCACGTGCGGAATCCGGTGACGACGGTGATCCTCGGGATTCTGCTGCGGGTCGTGGTCTGGATCATGATGTTCCTGGCCATTCTGTCGAACATGGGCATCAATATTACCGCACTGGTCGCCAGCCTGGGCGTCGGGGGGATCGCGATTGCGCTGGCGATTCAGACCGTGCTGAGCGATGTGTTTGCGTCGCTGGCGATAGGCTTCGATAAACCATTCGAGCATGGCGATTTCATTGTCTTTGGTGATATAGCCGGTTCCATTGAACATATCGGCCTGAAAACCACCCGGCTGCGCAGCCTGAGTGGCGAGCAGATCGTCTGCTCAAACACCATTCTGTTGCAGCAGACCATCCACAACTACAAGCGTATGCAGCAGCGCCGCATCGTGTTTAAGTTTGGCATCAGCTATGCCACGCCTTCTGAGCAGGTGCGCCAGATCAGCCCGCTGGTGAAAGAGATTATCCAGGGCGTTGAGACCACCCGTTTTGACCGCGCCCACTTCCTGGCTTTCGAGGACTCAAAGCTGACTTTTGAAGTGGTCTATTTTGTGCTGGATGCGGATTACAACAAGTACATGGATATACAGCAGGAGATTAACCTGCAGCTCATGGCGGCTCTTGAAGAGCGCAATATCCGCTTCGCCTTCCCGATCCGTCAGGTTGAGTTCAGCGGGGGTAATCTGCCGCCGGTGGATCTGGTTGCCGTGGAAAGTGACGATGGCGAAGTGCGCAGAATGGCGCGCTAACATGCCCGCCCTCCTGTCCTGAAAATGGCGGGCCATGAAGCCGATGCGGCCAGAACCGTGGTCTCATCGGCTTCATGGCCCGCATTGCCCTTATCGCGTTCTGCGATTCACTCTCATCGCTTACTGATGCCGGTAACAACTCACGCCGAGATACTCACTGAATGCTTCCTGCAGCACACCGGCCGTGGCCGAGTGGTTCATCGCCACGTGGTGCTCAAAGCCATTGCGGCAGATCCACGCCAGCAGCGTCTCCAGCTGCGGCACCTGAATGACCGCACGACAGCCGACCGTGTCCAGTGGATCGGTGACCGACATTCCCTCGCCCACATAGGCTTTGATTTCGCCGCTGAAATCGTCGGTCGAGAGGCGGAAATAGGTAAGGTCGCCCTGCTTCATCCGGCCATGCACCGCACCGCAGGTGTTCTCTTTGCCCACGGTGGTGCCAATAATATCCGCCGTGCCCATGGTCGGTGACTCCAGGCTGGCGCTGGCAAAATTTCCGCAGTGAAACAGCACGCATTTGTCCCGCTCGTCGCCAAAGTTGTTGTTCCAGTCCGCCAGTGAAGCAGGACTCAGCGAACAGCTGGCAAGCGCATACATCGACAGCGCGCCCATCACGTCCACTTCACAGGCGCTGGGCATCAGCTGTCCCGACATCACGCTCATGATTGAGCAGACGTTGATGCCCAGGTTTTCCTGCAGCGACGTCCAGCACTGAATGGCCGTCGTGTCGATATCGTTGTCACTGATCCACTCGCTGATGACCACAAACAGTTTGGCCATAGTCACCATTTTGTCCCCCGGAATGCCGCGCGCATCGGCGTTGGCTTCCAGGATCTCGCGCTTCTCTGCCACGCGGATATCGTCATCACGCAGCCGGTTTGTGCGGGTAAAAATCTCCGATAAATCCAGGGTTTCTACCGCGATGCCCATCTTCTCCAGCAGCTTTTCGCTGTAGCGGACGGTGTTGAATCCGGCGGGCCGCGCACCAATCGCGCCAACGCGCACCCGCCGCATCGCATTCACTACCCGGCAGAGCTGGCTGAAGCGCTGTAAATCCTGCTGAAAAACCTCGCCGCTCAAGGCGCAGACGTGCTGGCGGGTCAGGGTAAACGGAATGCCATACTGTCGCAGGTTGTTGCAGAGCGAAATTTTGCCGCAGAAGCTGTCGCGTCGGGTCGCCAGCCCCATTTTATCCAGGTTGTCCTCTTCCGCCTGCACCAGTACCGGCACATTCAGCCCGGCCAGACGAAGCGCTTCGGCAATGGCCTTTTCATCACCAAAGTTAGGCAGCAGCACCACAATGCCGTGAATCGCTTCGCGATGCTGACGAAACAGCGCAGCACAGGTTTTAGCCTCCTGCCGCGTCTCGACGCCGCCCAGATTGGTCTGCGTTTCATCCAGCATCACCGTATTAATGTTCATCTTTTCAAACAGCGCAACCGCCTGCTGGCGCGCCTCGCCCACCAGATAGCTGGGAAAAAATCCCCGGTTGCCAATGATGACACCGAAGGTTAACTGCTGAGGAAGTGTTGACATGGCTCTGCTCCGGTTAAGGATTAATGTGGCTGATAACGACAGCGTGCAACGGCGTCGATCCAGCCTTTATAGTTTTCCTGCATACGCTGCGCGTGCTCTTCACGCGGCATGATGACGCTCCCGCCCTGCAGCGCCTGCATATCACTGCCCTGCTGCCACCATCCCAGTACTTTGCCCGCCAGCAGCGCCGCGCCCAGCGCGGATACTTCGGCGGTCGGCACCCGCTGCAGCGGCCGCTGTAACACATCCGCCTGTAACTGCATCAGCCAGCTGTTTTCGGTGGCGCTACCATCCACACAGAGGGCCGGGAGCTGCTGGCCGCTGGCCTGCTCCATCGCAAAAAAGACGTCGGCGATTTGCCAGACGATCGACTCCAGCGCGACACGCGCCAGTACGTCGGGCGTGGCGGCGTCCGTCAGTCCGCATACCATGCCGCGCGCCTGCAGATCCCACCAGGGCGCGCCCAGGCCGGAGAGCGCCGGGACAAAATAGATGCCCTGATTGTCGTCGCAGCGCTGCGCCATGGCGGTCAGCACACGCGGATCCTGCACGCCGAGCAGTTTGCCCAGCCAGGCGGCACCGGAACCGGTGTGGGTGATGTTGCCTTCAAACGCATAACGCAGCGTGCCGTCGTGCCAGGCCACGGTGGTGCTGAGGCCATTTTCCGTCAGTAGCGGCGTCGCCATCGACATCATCAGTGAGGAGCCGGTGCCGTAGGTGGCTTTCACCACTTCTGACTCGCCGCGCCGCTGTGCCTGCAGCGCAGCATGGGAGTCACCGATGCGCGCCAGAATGGGCGTGCCGGGCGCTAAGCCGGGAATGTCACGCACCGCGACCACGCCCTGTTCGCTGGCGGAGGAGGTAATACGTGGCAGCGCGGCGCGCGGTAGCTGAAACAGCGACAGCAGCTCGTCGTCCCAGTCATTAAGATGCAGACTATAAAGTTGAGTGCGGGCGGCGTTGGCGTGATCGGTAACGAATACCTCACCTGCGCTGAGCTGCCAGCTGAGCCAGCTGTCGACGGTGCCGATGCAAAGCTCACCGGCTGCGGCCCGCGCCGCGCCGTTGGGAATGGCGGCCAGCATCCCGGTCAGCTTGGCGGCCGGAAACATCGGATCAACGGCCAGCCCGGTTAAGCCGGTAATACGTGGCGCTTTGCCCGCCTGGTGCAGATCGCGACAGAATGCCTCTGAGCGTCGATCCTGCCAGCTCACCAGTGGCGTCAGCGGCTGACCATCACGCCGCTGCCAGATCAGCACCGACTCGCGCTGATTGCTGATCGCTACGGCCGCGACAGGCGCGCCATCACAGGCTGACAGACACTGGATGATTGCCTGCTTTACCGCCTGCCAGATTGCCATAGGGTCCTGCTCCGCCAGTCCGGGCTGCGGATGTTGCAGGGTTAAACTCTGGCTGCCGCGCGCCACGACGCGGCCACTGCGATCAACCGCAATCGCCTTGGCGTTGGTGGTGCCTTCGTCGATCGCCAGAATCAGGGGTCCCACCATGTTTATGCTCCTGCGCAGATGCGTGCTGCACTGTTGACTACGCTGCTGGCATCAATGCCATGACGGGCACGGGTCGAGGCGCGATCGCCGGCAATCGCATATTCGCCATCCGGAATGCCGAGCCTTAACAGCGGGATGCCGCAGCCGCCTTCCGCCAGCACTTCGGCCACCAGGCTGCCGACACCACCATTGACGTTGTGCTCTTCTACGGTAATCACCGCTGGGTAGTGATTTAACAGGTTGCGCAGCTGTTGGGTATCACAGGGACGAATCGATGGAACCGCGATCACACCGGCTGAAATGCCCTGTTCAGCCAGTTGCTCAGCGGCGTGAACCACCTCGTGAACCGTTGAGCCCATCGCCACCAGCGCGATGTCGCTGCCTTCCCGCAACAGGTCGATCGCACCCGGACTGAACCGGTAGCTTTCGTCGTGCAGCTGCGGCAGATCTTTGCCGTCCAGACGGATATAGACCGGGCCAACATGCTCAAGGGCGTAGTCGATGATCTGGCGGCACTCCAGCGGGCAGGAAGGCGCATAGATCTCGATATTGCCGAAACCGCGCATCACCGCGATATCATCAATGCTGTGGTGGGTGCTGGCTAATGGGCCATAGCTGGCCCCGGCATTCAGCCCGAACAGTTTGACGTTGGTATTGTTGTAACAGACGTCCACTTTCACCTGCTCATTGGCGCGTGATACCAGAAACGGCGCGGCGTTACAGGTCACCGCAACTTTGCCGCCCAGCGCCAGCCCGGCCGCTGTGCCCACCAGCGTCTGCTCGGCGATGCCGACGTTGATCAGCCGGTCGGGAAACGCTTTGATAAAGGGGGCGATTTTGGCAGTTGAGGTGGAGTCAGCCACCACCGGCACCAGATCCACGCCGCGATTCACCGCGTCGATAAAGGCCGTTACCATGACGCTTGCTAAATGTTGTGCATTACTCATCTTTCAGTTCCTCCAGTGCCAGCGCGATCTCTTCGCCTTTCGGCACCCGGTGATGCCATTCGGCTTTGCTCTGAATAAAGGAGATACCAAAGCCCTTTTCGGTATGTGCCACGATCACCTGCGGCTTGCCGTTCTTCGGCAGGTTTTCAATGGTGTCGACGATCGCCGCCATCTCATTGCCGTTGCATTCGGTGACCTCCAGCCCGAAGGCGCGCCATTTTTCCGGCAGCGGATCGGTGTTCATGATGTCGCGGGTCGCCCCCGCCAGTTGCAGCTTGTTTTTGTCATTAATGATGATCAGGTTGTCGAGGCCGTAATGCGCTGCGACCAGTGCTGCCTCCCAGTTGCTGCCTTCGGCCAGTTCCCCGTCGCCGGTCACCACAAAGATGCGGCGCGAGCTGTTATCTTTTTTCGCTGCGATAGCGATGCCCACCGCCACCGGCAGTCCGTGTCCCAGTGCGCCAGTATTCAGCTCAACGCCAGGCGTTTTCTGCCGCACCGGATGGCCGGGCAGATGTGAGTCGGCATGCTGATAAGTTGCCAGCCAGTCGGTCGGAAAGTAGCCCGCTTCCGCCAGCACGCAGTAATAACCGCCCACCGCGTGTCCTTTAGACTGGATGTAGATGTCACGCTGATCGTCGTCCGTGCGATCCGGAGCGCAGTTCAGAATGCGGAAGTAAAGCGCGGTGAGGATCTCCACCTGCGATAGATCGGCACCGGTATGACCGCCTGCCGGGCTGCCCGCATTCAGCTGGATGATGCGACGACGGATAGCACGCGCCCGACGCTCAAGGTCTTCGACAGGAAGATTGAAAGGATTCATACACTACCTCTGAATTTTAAATCGTTTATGAATATATATTCACGTCGGTTAAAAAAATTTCTGCCAGAAAAGGCGTGCCTTACACTGGCACTCTCCTTTGTCTGCCACTCTGCCCGTTAATCCGGGCAGGCCATCCCCGTGAGCAGAAACATGCAGCAGTCCCGCCTGCCTGGCTCAGCGCGTTCAGGATTTTGCCGGTGAGCCCTCCTCGATTAATGCTTTCTGTGCCACCACCGCCGCCTTCTGCTGCATCCGGCTTTGAGTCTGGTCGATAATGACCGCGATGATGATGACAATGCCCTTAATGACCATTTGCCAGAATTCGCTGACACCCATCATGATCAGGCCATCCGCCAGAAAGCCGATGACAAACGCCCCGATCAGTGTGCCAACAATGGTGCCGCGTCCGCCCGCCAGCGAGGTGCCGCCCAGCACCACGGCGGCAATCGCGTTCATCTCAAACGCGGTGCCGTTCGCCGGATGGCTGGCGACCAGCTGCGATGAGACCACGATGCCGGCAATGGCTGCACAGAAGCCCGACAGGGTGTAGACCAGAATTTTCACCTGCCGGGTTTTCACCCCCGACAGTTCAGCGGCACGCTCGTTGTCGCCGATGGCATAGACCTGACGGCCAAACGGCAGACGACGGGCGATATAGGCGATGACCAGCGCCAGCAGCACCATCATCCAGATGGCAAACGGCAGCCCGAGAAACGTCCCCGCACCAATCCTGTCGAAACCGGTATTGCCCAGTAGCGGATTGCCCTGCAAACCGGGAAAGGTCTCGCCGCCAGAGGTAAGCATTGCCGCCCCGCGCAGGATGTACATGGTGCCGAGGGTGCAGATAAAGGGGGCCACATTGTAGCGGGTAATGATCCAGCCGTTGCCCGCGCCAATCAGCGCGCCGACCAACAGCACCACCGGCACAATGACCCAGACGCTGGGAAAGATAGCGATGCCAAACATCGGCAGCACAATCCCTTTAGTGATCAGCCAGCCGGCGATCATGCCGCATAGCCCTAAGGTGGCCCCAATCGACAGGTCAATGCCTGCGGTGATAATGACAAAAGTGATGCCCAGCGCCAGAAAGGCGTTGATGGCGATATGTTTCACCATGATCACCAGGCTGCCGGTGGCGAGAAAGTCCGGCACGGTGATGGCGAAGAAGCCGACAATCAGAATCAGCGCAATAAAGGTGCGCAGTTTCAGAAGCAGCAGCAGAATGCTTTCGCGTGAACTGAACGCTTTAGCCGGAAGTGTGTTCAGCGCGACGCTGTTATTGCTTTTCATGCTCAGAACCCCTGCGCACTTGCTTTCACCAGCGCTGCCTCTTCCGCCTGGTCGCGGGGAAGATCAGCCGTAAGTTTGCCGCCCGACATCACCAGGATGCGATCGGCTACCGCCATAATCTCTTTCAGGTCTGAGGTGGAGAACAGCACGGCGATGCCCTGCTGCGACAGCGCCACCATGGTGCGAAATACCTCGGCTTTGGCCCCGACGTCAATGCCGCGGCTCGGCTCATCCAGCAGCAGCAGACGTGGGTTGGTCAGCAGCGCACGACCAATCACCACTTTCTGCTGATTGCCGCCGCTGAGTGCACTGATGGCGACGTCCGGCGACGAGATTTTGATCGCCAGGTTGCCCACCGTCTGGTTCACCGCCTGCTGCTCCGCCTGATGCGCAATGGCAAAGCGGTGCGACAGTCGCCGCCACAGGCTGGCGATGGTGAGATTACTGGCGACCGATGAGACCGGGAAAATCCCGGCGCGTTTGCGATCCTCCGGCACCAGGCTCATGCCCATACGGATGCGATCGGCGGTCGGCAGACGGGTTGGCAGTGGTTTACTGTCGAGCCACAGCCTGCCGAGATAGTGGCGCTGGCTGCCGAGCAGACACTCAAACAGTTCGGTGCGACCCGCGCCCATCAGTCCGTAGATCCCGACAATTTCGCCGGCCCGCACCTGAAAACTGACGTCATCCACCAGCGTATTGCCGTTGGGACTGACGCAGGTAATGTGCTGCGCCTCCAGCACCGGCGCGCCAAATTCACGCCGATCCGGCAAAAAGGTCGTGACCGGCTCACTGCCCAGCATCTCGCGCACGATCCACGGTACATCGATGGTGCTGACCGGGGCTTCCGCCTGGAAACGTCCGTCACGCAGAATGGTAATCACGTCACCAATCGCCATCAGCTCCTCCAGCCGGTGAGAGATATAGATGAGGGTCACGCCCTGCTGCGTCAGGTCGCGGATCACCCGGAACAGGATCTCCACTTCGGTTTTGCTCAGTGCGGAGGTCGGCTCGTCGAGGATCAGAATGTCTGCATCTTCTGCCAGCGCTTTGGCGATCTCCACCAACTGCTGCTGACCCACTTTGAGATTGCCGACCCGCTCAGTGGGCGAGATCGGCTGATCGAGCCGCGCCATCAGTGCGGCGGTGCGGCGTGCCTGCTCCGCCTCATTGATGGGTGACAGGCCGCGCTGGATCTCCCGGCCCAGAAAGAGGTTCTCCGCCACCGAGAGGTTTTCAAACAGGTTCAGCTCCTGGTGCACCATGCCGATACCGTGCCGGGCGGCGTCACGGGTGCTGCTCAGCGTCAGTGGCTCGCCATTCAGGAACAGCGAACCGGCGCTGGGCTGCTGCACCCCGGCCAGAATCTTCATCAGGGTCGATTTTCCCGCCCCGTTTTCACCGATGATGACGTTAACTTTGCCGCGCCAGACCCGGTAGTCGACGCGATCCAGCGCCAGCGTGCCGGGAAACAGCATCGATATCTGTTCGGCCCGCAGAATGATCTCATCGTTCATCAGGGCGTCCCCCGCTTCAGCTCCACCGCCACCACCTCTTCAACGCTGTTGTGACCGATGCTCACCGCCAGCAGCGCCTGCACCGGCTGGTTGACCCAGCTGGCATCCAGCGGCGGCAGCTGCTTCACCGCATGACGATTAAGCGCCCGCGTCAGTTGGGCGTACTGCACCTGATTTGTAAACTCCTCGAAACGGAACCCGGCGGCGTCACGAATAGCGTTGCTGCGCAGCACCGGCCCGACGCTGACTGCCACCGGTTTACCGTTGATCGTCAGCGTCAGCGTGCGTTCACGCGGATTACTCTCATCAAAAGCGCTGGCCGTCCCGCTGGCCCGTACGAAGACGCTTTCACGCCCCCCGGGTTTAACCGTCTGACTTTTCGCCTCCATGTCGGCCCAGCTCAGCGCGTGGCTGTTCGCGGTGGTCATGACCCGCGGCTGCCAGGTCTCCTCCGCAATCTGCTGCGGCGTCTGGGTGGTATAACTGGGTTTCGCGTGCGGATCTTTCGGCAGAATCGGGTTACCGTCCGCATCCAGATCCACCACGGTGCAGGCGCTGAGCAGCGCCATACCGGTCAATACCGCCACTATCCGTTTCATGGTTATTTCGCCAGGTTGAAGTTTTTCAGCTTAGCGGCGTTGCTGTCGTCAATCAGCACACAGTCCATCAGTTGCTTCTCCTGTTTCTGCGCTTTGCCGTTCTTCAGGTAGTAGTCCGCCTGCGTGACCGCCATCTGCGCCTGATCCCAGCCCGGTTGGAGTACCGTCGCTTTGATGTTGCCTTTGTTGAGGATCGAATCGCGGGTGTAGTCGCTGCCGTCAAAGCCCACCACGATCACCGAGGTTTTTCCGGCGGCTTTCAGCGCGGCTTCCGCGCCCAGCGCCATGGTGTCGTTACCGGAGATCACACCAACGATGTTGGGGTGTTTCTGCAGCAGAGTTTCCATGCGGCTGAAGGCTTCGGTCTGGCTCCAGTTAGCGCTCTGCTGCGCCACCATTTTCAGGTCGGTGTAGTCATCCAGCACGTCGTGATAGCCCTGCGACCGCACGCCCGCGTTGGTGTCAGACTCCTTGCCCAGCAGTTCAACGTACTCGCCTTTGCCGCCCAGCAACTTTGCAAATTTCTCTGCACCCAGCTGCGCGCCCTGATAGTTATTGGAGACGATCTGCGCCACGGCGATACCGGTTTTGTTGATCTCACGGTCAATCAGAAAGGTCGGGATACCGGCATCTTTGGCTTTCTGCACCGGCCCGACGGTGGCGTCCGCGCCGGCGTTATCCAGAATGATCGCTTTCGCTTTGCGCGCAATCGCGGTCTCAATCAGCTGGTTTTGCTTGTTAACGTCATCGTCGTGCGACGCCACCAGCGTGGCGTAACCCAGCTCTTTGGCTCTGGCTAACGCGCCTTCTGCCTCGGCTTTGAAAAACGGGTTGTCATGGGATGGGGTAATAATCGCCAGCAGGCCTTGCTCTGCCGCCAGCGCCGTTGCAGAAAAAGCGAACATCGAAGCCAGCAGGGTCAGTTTAATCAGAGGACGAGTCATTATTTTTCTCCGCTTTGAATATATATTCACACGCGATTTTATATGCATAATGACTATGCGCCTGCGCTGACGCGCCGTCCAATGCGCGATTGTTAAAAAGCGAAAACGATCACAAATTAGCCTGCGTTGTGATTTTGATCATCCTGGTTAACAATACCGGGCAGATTCAGAGAGGGAAAAACCGATGGCAAAACAGGATGAACAGCGACTGATGGTGAAGATTGCCACGCTTTACTATGTCGAAGGGCTGAAGCAGTCAGAGATCGCGCAGTCGCTGACCCTATCGCAGTCGTTTGTCTCACGCATTCTTAATCGCAGCGTGAAAGAGGGTGTGGTCAAGATCAGTGTGGTGCCACCGGCTAACGTCTATCCGGAACTGGAAAAGGCGATTGAGCAGACCTACAACCTGCCGCAGGCGATTGTGGTGGATGTGCCGGATCAGGCGTCGTCACTGCAGATTAAGCAGGCGATTGGATCGGCGGCCGCTCACTATCTGGAGACCCGGCTGCGCAACGATGAGCTGATTGGTATTTCGTCGTGGAGCGGCACTATCCGGGCGATGGTGGATGCGCTGCATCCGCTCAACAGCGCCTGTAAAGGCGTGATCCAGCTGCTGGGCGGCGTCGGAGCCAACGGCAACGTGCAGGCCACCATTCTGACCCAGAATCTGGCGGCGCTGCTGAACTGCCCCGCCTGGCTGCTGCCGTCGCAGTCGATTGAGCATTCGGTCAGCGATCGCCAGCGGCTGTCGGCCAATGCCGAGGTTGCCGAGGTGCTGAGTAAATTTGAGCAGGTCGATCTGGCGATTGTCGGCATCGGCGATCTGGAGCCGTCGGCGCTGCTGCGCAATTCTGGCAACTACTATGATGGCAAAATGCTGCAGACGCTGGCGGCACGCGGTGCGGTCGGTGATATCTGCCTGCACTATTTTGACGCCTGCGGCCAGCCGGTATTGAAAGCGGAAGAAGATCCGGTGATCGGAATGGAGCTGGCGCAGGTGAAACAGTGCCCGCAGGTCGTCGGGCTGGCTGGGGGACGGGAGAAAGCGCAGGCAATTCGTGGTGCGCTATTGGGGGGTTATATCAAGGTGCTGATTATTGACTATCCCACGGCGCGGCTGCTGCTCACGCCGCAGGCGTAGTCAAAACCGGTCAGATGGTGCGGTAAGCGGTGGTGACTTTCCAGAGATAGCGCGGCGCCTGCGCCGCCGGATGCCTGTTCTGCACATGCTGATAGAATTCATCCGGTGACATGGCGTTGATCATCGCAATGGCCCGATCGCGGTCGCGGGAAAATGTTCGCAGCAGCGCACCGGCACCGTTGGCATAAGAGACGATGGTGGCGTAGCGCAGGGTCAGCGGATCGCGGATGCCCGACAGCGCAGAGTCCTGCAGGATGCGGATATAGGCTGTGCCGATATCAATATTTTTGGCCGGATCGCGCAACTCGGCATTCGACGGCTGGCCCCTGCGGCCCAGCGTGCGATAGACTTCGCGCCCCGCAGTCGACGCTTTAATCTGCATCAGCCCTACCGCATTGGAACGGCTCACTACGCCCGGATTTCCACCCGATTCGACACTGATAATGGCGCTGATCAACTTCTCATCAACGCCATAATGACTGGCGGCATCTTCGGTAAACATGGCCCAGGTTCCATTGACGCTGGAAGGCGGTGCCTGCGTTAACGGCGTGTTGCGCTGCTTAACGGCATGGTGCGGTGGCTCGCTGGCACAGCCAGTCAGGAGTAAAGCCGAGAGTATAAGGTGTCGGATTTTCAGCAATTTTTCGTCTCATCGCGGTTGTGGCGAATGCTATCATACCCAGGCAGCCTGAGAGCAAAATTACCGTTTATCCTAAATACACGATTATGCGGCGTCCACCGTGACTTCAGCGGGGCTTTTCGCCATCATCGCCGTCAGTCATGAGCGCTAACAGCAGGAAAGTATGATGATTTCACGTTCAGTTCGTCTTATCTCCCCCTCCGGTTACTGTCATAATCAGCCTGCGGCGCTGCAGGGCATTGCACGACTGCGCGCGGCGGGCCATCAGGTGGAGAACGAGCAGGTGATCACCCGCCGTTTTCAGCGCTTCTCCGGCACCGACGCGGAACGCCTTGCGGATATCAACCAGCTTGCCAGCCTCACTACGCTGCCCGACGTGGTGCTGGCGGTGCGCGGCGGTTACGGAGCCAGCCGGTTACTGGCATCCATCGACTATGTTGGCCTGCAACGCCACCTGCTGAATCAGCCGCTGGCGCTGTGCGGCCACAGCGACTTCACCGCGATTCAGCTGGCGCTGCTGGCACAGGTTGGCCTGATTACCTTCAGTGCACCGATGCTGGCCGGTAACTTCGGTGCCGCGACCTTATCTGAATTTACCCTGCACCACTTCTGGCAGGCACTGACATCACCTACAGTAGAGGTGAAATGGCAGAGCGAAACCCCAGACCAGGGCGACTGGCAAGGTACGCTGTGGGGCGGAAACCTGGCGATGATCTGCTCGCTGATCGGCACGCCGTGGATGCCGCAGATTGAGAACGGCATTCTGGTGATAGAAGATGTGAATGAGCATCCGTTCCGCATTGAACGCATGCTGATTCAGCTGGAGCAGAGCGGCATTCTGGCGCGACAGCGGGCAATCGTCACCGGCAGCTTCACCAGCACGGCCCTGTCGGACTATGACAATGGGTTTGATTTCAGTACCGTCTGGCAGCGCGTGCGTGATACTACCGGTCTGCCAGTGATCTGTGGATTAGATTTTGGTCATGCCGCTGATACCGTCACACTGCCGCTGGGTGCCAGCGCACGATTAGCGGTCAGCCAGGGCAACGCCCATTTGCAGGCGACCGGGCATCCCGTCCTGCGGGATTAGAGAGCGTTTCAGGAGATCGACATTGAAGCCGTTGTATGACGATTTGTGGATCTCAACCCCGGAATTCCCGGTGGAAGATGCCGTTAATGACCTGATGATGCATGGCTTTATGCTGCGTCACCCGCGCGGCAATCTGCTGATTGGCCGCGTAGAAAACCCGCTCGATCATGAAGTGATTGCCGATAGCGGCGGCGTGATCCGTCACTATCTGACCCACTGGCACGAATCCGCGCCTGGTGCGGCGGTGATGCAGCAGCGTTTCAGCAGCGCGCTTTACTGCCACAGCCGCTCATTAGGCCCCATCAGCCGTTTTGCGGAGCCTGATGACACCTTTTCGCAGCCGGAGACGCACTTCGGCGATTTCCATCTGCTGCCTACGCCCGGACACACACCGGGCAGTTGCAGCTTTCTTTATACCTCGCCGCTGGGGCTGACCTATCTGTTTGTCGGCGATACCGTAACCCGTTCTCATGACAACTGGATCACGGTGCTGGTGCCGGACAGTAATCCGGCTGAGCTGAGTCAGACGCTGGAATTTTACCGCTCGCTGCGCCCCGACGTGGTGCTGATGAGCACCACGCGCGGGCATCTTTCCTGGAAAAAAGTGACGCTGCAAAGCTGGCTGGCTGCCATTGATGAAGCTGAACAGCATCCTCTGGATCTGCGGGAAAATCCGCTGTTCTGATTACAGTTCTTTGGTCAGATAGTGCCGCTGATAATCATCTATGTAGTTCGCCAGCGTGAGCCGCAGAGTGTAGCCAAGTTTTTCATAAAACGGCCGCGCCTGAAAACTGGCGGTATCCACCTGTGCATAACGGCAGCCGCGATCCCGCGCCTCCTGCTCGGCAGCCTGTATCAGCTTACTCCCTGCCCCCTGCCCGCGTAGCGCCTCACTCACCCAGAGCATATCAATCCGCAGCCAGTGACCGGTAGTTGAGCCGGTCAGCCCGGCCAGCTTTTTGCCCTGCTCATCACGGATAAACACCCCAATTGACCTGATCGTATTCACATCAATAAATTTGCTGTTGAAGGCATTGAGGCCCAGCCTGACCTCATCCAGATCCTGCGCGGTAACGTTGTCGGTAATCTCAGGTTGCATAGTGGCTCCCGGGGTTAACTGTCGGAACGCTGACGATCGTCGTAGCGCTCCAGGGTCAGCGCATCGACATCGCGTTTTTCGCTGCGGCTGCAGGGCAGCAGTTTATCGCTGTCGCGGTATACAAAGAAGGTTGCCTGGCTGCGCTGGTTCACAATCAGCTGATCGCCATTGCGAAAGCGGGTAATCGCCACCTGATCGCCCGCTTCTAAGCGGGTTCGCTGCTGACCGGCGGCAATCTGGAAGTGATTTTCCGGCCACATCAGGGTGGTTAAACCATATTCGGCACGCGAAACCGTCATGGTCGGCCGGCCGGGACAGTTAAGCTGAAATTCGGTTTCACTCCAGGCGGGTGCGATATGACAGGCCAGCAGGCCCAGGGCAATTAACGCTGCCTTCATGTTGTGTCTCCACTGATTTTATTGAGAATTTTCTTAGCTTAACATATAAAAACCAGAGGAGAGGCGTGAGGCGAGCGTGACTGAGACCATTAAAAGGTGGAATCGGTGTGCGAAAAAACCTGAAAGTTGAGAAAAGATAAAGTAATCCGGCCAGCCTGACAGCGTGCCTGCCTGGCCGGATAGTGACTATTCGGCTGCCACCTCGGCGGCCACTAACATCAGCGCCAGCCCGGCATTTTCGCTATCATAAGCCTGCATGGCTGCACGAATATTCGCTGAGCAGGCGAGCACCTGTTGCTTCTTATCGGCTTCCAGCTCGTCAATCGCGTGGCGAATAATCATTAGACTTGCTTCTTCTTCTTTCATCATTTATCCCTGGATTTGCCTAAGTGGTGCGCAAAGGAGCCAAGAATAACGTTTATTGATAAGCAAAGTCACCCCTTTACATTCCTGTTGCTTAACGATTAAACAAATCACAAACAGGAAGCGTAGCGGAAGCTGCTATAATTAAGTGATTAGTGGTGCAACAGGATAGACTCTGCGCCACAACACTCCCAGGGATTGAAGCAGGTAGAAAATCATGATGCGACTCAGCATTTTAATCCTCATCGCGATGGTGACTGGATGTTCATCTGGCCCGAAAGGGGTGGAATGTCCGGGTGAGGTCTCGACAATTTATGGTCAGTCGATGGGACAGACTCAGGGTGTGATTTTTGATCTGGTTAATAGCTTCACCGTGACACGGGACAATGTCAGCGTCACCAGTGGCCCGCTGCAGTCGCTGGATCGGTTTAAATATGTTCCCTCCGCCGTGACGCGTGAAGGCTACTATGCGCAGCGCCTGTCAGATAAGCAGTTCCGCCTGATTAATCCTTACCAGGACACCCAAATTACCTGGACCTGTCCATAAGGGATGAATCCTGCTGCCAGATGGTTTATTGTCAGGAAACGTCAAGCAGCAGGGCTCCCCGATGGAAAAGCGTCTGGATAACAACGGTTATATCGACTTCCCCTTCCCCGCGACGCGCAATGCGGATGGCTCTGTTAATCCCTGTGGCTTTGATCTGACGCTGGAAACCGGTCGACTTGAAGAGATTGTCGTGCTGAATCGCTCAGCGAATCTGCGGCGACTGGTCGAGGAGGCTAACCTGCAGGAGGGGTTGTTTATGACTCTGGCCTGTGACTGGCAGCAGCAGGAAAAGGCGGTCTGTGGTTTTATCGATGTGGCTTTTCGTCCTGACCTGCCGCAGCACGACTTTGAGGAAGCCCTGCAGCTGGAAGCGAGCTTTCATCGTTACCTGACCGGACAGGAGCAGCAACATCAGCTGCCCGCCGGGACACTGGTTAACTATGCCCGTTCAGTGCTCGACTGGAGCTGGTCGCCGCTGCGTCAGCGTCAGCGCGATTACGAAAAAATTACCATCCAGTTCTATTGTCCGCAGGCTGATGACGCCGAATGGTGCTTTGACCATCTGCGTCATTTCCTGGTGAGCGTCTACCCGACCTGCATCGCCACCCGTTCACTCTGATCCCCTCTGCCCCCGGAGTCGCTATGCGTCCTGCTGCGCTGTCTGTTTTTACGCTGTTCTGCTCGCTGTTTTTTGTCGCATCGGCCCAGGCCGATCGCTGCCAGCAAATCCGCGCCGGTCTGGATATCGGTTCCGGTACCACCAAAATTGCGGTGGCGCGCGTCAATGTCTGCCAGCAGCGCATCGAAAAAGTGCTGTATCAGGATCAGCGCGCCGTGGCCTGGAACGACGCATTAGCCCATTCAGCGGATAACCAGCTGAGTCCGTCAGTAACTCATGAAGGTGCCGCCGCACTGCAGCAACTGGTGGCGCACGCACAGCGCTTTCATCCGCAGCGAATCAGCGGCGTGGCGACGGCGGTGTTTCGCAACGCCAGCAACGGTCAGGCCGTCATTGAACAGTTGCAGCGCCAGAGCGGTGCGCAAATCAGCATTATTTCGCAGCAGCAGGAGGCGACGCTTGGCTTTCTCTCTGCCAGAGCCGCGCTTAAAGATCCAATGGTCCGGGATGAGCAGTTACTGGTCTGGGATATTGGCGGCGGGTCAATGCAGATGACTGCATGGCGGCAGCAGGCGGGCAAGCCGGTAGCAGATATCTATCAGGGCAGACTGGCTTCGGTGACGCTGAAAAACTTTATTCTGACGGTGCTCAAGAACAGCCCGAAGGCGGAATCCCCCAATCCCATTGGTTCCTGGCGGCAGTCGGTGCTGCGCTTTGTGCAGTTTTATGCGACTAACGAAGTCAGCCCGCAGATCAAACAGGATGTGGCCGGTCGTCGGGTAATTGGCATCGGGGGCGTGCACGGTTTTTCGATTCGCAATCAGTTACCGGGCAAACCCGACCACTATACGCTGGCGACCCTGAGCCAGCTCTCGCAGCAGCAGGTCTGGAAAGGCGACAGTGAGCTGTCTGGCGACTATCGCGCCACGGACGTGAGTAATCTGTTACTGGTGGAAGGATATATGCAGGCGCTGAAAATCAATGAGGTGGAGATTGTTGAAGCCAGCCTGATTCAGGGCGTGCTGCTGCAGTAGCACAACGCTTCCACATTCGCTAAACGTCGGGCTTAACCAGCCGGATAGCGTGATCCAGCATTCGCTGCTCATCCCGTTCACTGTGGGCGCGCTGCTGCCGGGTTCGTTTAAGCAGGTCATAGATTTCGCCACGCCGGGTATCATGACCGCGCTCCATCAGCACAATGACTGCATCGCCAATAACGCGGCAGACTTCATCATAGTCATCATCATTCAGTGCATCACGTTTCATCGTTTCTCCTGCGGCGGTGACTCTCTTCTCAAAAGGCTAGACAGGAAATGGCTGGCCCGCAAACGCAGCGCTATTAACAGCCAGAAATGATTTTTTAGCGCCTTATCGGGCGCTGGCGGAGCAGAACTCACTATCTTTGCTACGCTTTGAGAGTCTTACTCAAAACCAAGGAGCATTTAAATGTCAGGAAAAATCGAAGATAAAGTAAAAGAAGCCGCTGGCGCAGTTCAGGAACAATGGGGTGCAGCAACCGGTTCATCCGAGCATCAGGCTAAGGGCGCAGCGCGTCGTTACACCAACCAGGCAAGCTATGCTGCACGTGATGCTGCTGAGACCATTCGCGATCAGGTTCAGTCCAATCCTGCTGCCGGTCTGGCCATTGCTGCAGGCGTTGGCGTATTTATCGGCTTCCTGCTGGGTCGCAAGTAATACCGCCACACGTCAACAGAACGGGAGCCACTGGCTTCCGTTTTTTTTGGCTGTAGCTGACCGTATGCTGAGAAACATCTGAAAGATAAGCCTTCACAGGCCAGCGCACGGTGAGTCTCCAGTCTTAATTACGTTCTCTTTCTGACAACATCAAGGTGATCTCATGAAAACGATTCCTGCTTTGCTGCTGGTGGCAGCGACCTTAACCTCTCTGGCGGGCTGCTCACATAAGAGCGACGCGATTAAAGAAGATGGCCGTCCCCATGCGCCAAGTGGCCAGTCTTCTCCGGGCGGCACCCTGGGTTCAGGCCCGGTGGGTCAGCCTCAGTCGTAATACCCTGCCCCGGCACGCGTGCCGGGGTTGGTTTCTTTTATATTCAATAGCTCCCGTAAAATAAATTCGCTAATAGTTAACCTGCTAGTAATTAAGGGCGGGATTAAAAAATCCTGAAATATTATTATTATAAGAATCATCCCAACTATTTTCGAAAATTGCCTACCTCTTTTACACAATTCTGTATATATACCCTGAATAAACAACACTAAAATTGTGGAAAAATTTTAAACAAATATTCTACGACCAATAAAAAAGATTTCCCCCTGCTGAACTTTAGACGTAAGAATATTCTCTAATAATGCACAACACCTTTTGTTTAATATTATTGATACGTTCAAGAGAATTCAGACGTGAAGAAAAAAAAGATTTATCTGATAGACCGACTTTTAACGCTTTATTCTCGATTTTCAGGCAGAACAAAACCGCAGGCCCTGCAGACGCTGACACCCGGCACGGTAGTGATTTACTCCACTACGGCACTGGGCGATTTCCTGATGAATACACCGGCTATCTGGAGCCTGAAGAATCGCTTTCCTACCAGCAAATTTATTCTGGTTTCCAGTAAGAAAAATAAGGACCTGGTCAGCCGTTATAACTGGTTCGATAAGATCTATATCTGGGATAACAAAGTGGCTAATTTCCTGCCGCTATTTTTCAAACTGCGTCGCCAGAAACCGGATTTGTCAGTGATATTACACGCCCATTTTCCCTACGATATTATGAGCTCAGTACTGACCGGCAGTAAGGCGATTGTGCGCGATCATTACGGCAGCGAATCCCCGGTGCTGAATAAATATCTTGATCACTATTCAGGCTATTTCGACGATCACACCATCAAGCGCAAGCTGAAGCTGATCGAAGCGCTGGGCGCAGAGACAGAACAGACCCGGATGCATCTGCCCGAGGTAAGTAGCCGCCCTGCTGCAACGGCCAGCCATCGCCGTATCGGTTTTCAGTTAGGGGCATCTAAAGATATTCGCCGCTGGCCGCTGGCTTCATTCAGCCAGCTGGCGACCGCGTTGCTCGAACGCTGGCCTGACGCTGAAATTATTGTCACCGGTACAGCTGCTGAGCAGTCTCTTGAGAAACAATTTATCGAAAGCCTGCCGCTGCACTGCCGTAAGCGTGTGACGCCAATGGCAGGCAAAACGAATCTCAGCGGCCTGATTACCCTGATCCGCACGCTGGACCTGCTGGTCACCGGCGATACCGGCCCACTGCACATCGCGGTGGCGGCACAGACGCCAACGGTCAGCCTGTTCTCTACCGCCAATCCACGCTACACCGGCCCCTGCCAGGACAGCGATCGCCATATTGTTATTCATCGCCCGGATAAAACGGCGTCGCAGCATCCGATGGCGTCGATTAAGGCCGAAGAAGTCGAGCAGGCCGTGGCGAAACTGGTGGGGTAATGAACGATCTCTCTCACGCTATTATTGCGCTGATTGAATACCACAATCAGCCAACCGCCCTGGGCCGGTTCCGGAAAGTGGATCGGGCGGGTTTTCATCTGCAGCAGCTGCCGCTGAATGAGGTGGAGTTCGCGATTCTGATGAATGATTTTTTTGCCACGTTCAACGTCTGCTCTGAGCATTATGATGATGCCCGCTATTTTCCGGCGGCGCACTCGCGGCATATGACACCGATGAAGTGGTTTACATCTGGCGGATATTCTCCCGTAACGATCGCGATGCTGTGTGAAGCGGCCAGCCGTGGAGGCTGGCCTGAAGCAGATTACTGAATAATCGTTTGGGCGAAGGCGTCATAAACCTCGCGGCTGCTCAGCGCGTTGACCTCACGTGACGCCGGTTGCAGCACCTGATAGTTAACCTGCCACGGATGCCAGCACGCCGGATCGCTGTCACCAAACAGCGCCACCACCGGTAAGCCCAGTGCGGCACCGATGTGCATTGCCCCGCCATCACTGCTCACCAGCCCCTGACATAACGACATAGCCGCAATCAGCTGCGGCAGGCTGGTAGTCGCCACCGCCTTTATCGGCAGGTGCGGGCAGAGCGCCATGATTTCACGCGCTTTTTCATCATCCCCCGGATGACGCGGATTATCGCGGCTGCCAGGTGACCAGAGCAGCATGATCTGGCAGGGATGATGCGCCGAAATTTTCTCAGCCAGCCCGGCAAATCGGGCGGCGTCCCACTGCTGGCTCGGCTTGCGGGCGCTGATCTGGAGTGCATAGACCGGAAGAGTGGGATCAATCGCACAGGTGTCTCGCAGGCTGGCCGCTATAGCCGCATCCGGCCGCAGCGTCAGTTTGCCTGGCGCGGTGGCGCTGAGACGCAAATCCCGTCCCAGGCTAAACAGGGTTTCGCTGATATGACAGGGTGACTGGCCGGGCGGCGGCAGTAAATCGCTGATCAGCGGATGCGGCTGCTGCCCCAGCGCGATCACTCTGGCGGGACGCACGATTTTAACCCACTTCAGGCCATGCTGATCCCAGCGGCTTTTGGCCAGAATCACTATGTCGTAACGCTGCCTTTTCAGATTCAGCATCAGCTTCAGTCGCTGTAACACACAGGCCAGTCGTCCCTGCCCTGCCTCACGGTGATGCAACTTGGTGTAATAGAAGAGCTGCCGGATATCGGGATTATGCTGCAACACGGGCGCAGCGTAGTTGTTGGTCAGTACATCGACCTGATACTGGCCCGACTGCGCCAGCGCACTGATGAGTGGCGTGGTCAGCAAGGTATCGCCAATATTATCCCGACAAATAATTAAAACCCGCATGTCTGACATCCTCTGCGCACTGGCTACGCCGTTCTGGCTGAATAAAAGTGAGACTCGCACAATTAACGTCTCTGAAGCGTTAACGTAACGGCATAAGTCAGCAAATTAGTCAGCGCAGATCGAGGTTGGTTCAATGATCGCCATGTTGTTGAAAGGCGATGGGCGCTTTTCAGGCAAGTGTTATGCCGGGCTCATTAGCCGGGTGAATGATTAAGAAAAACTTGCGCGGGGCGTCAGCGTGAGGAAGAGATAAAAGGCCACCTACGGCGGCCAGTGTCATCACTGCATTCAGCGGTATCAGCAGTGGACGTTATTTGACAGCAGGTTGATAGCCAGTCTCATAACAGGTTCAGGCTCAATACCGGTAAACATTTGATGAATTTTTTCAGTAATGGCTTCGCGGGTTACCAGCTTATCCTCAGCCACAATTTCCATAACAGCCTGACCAAATAGTAGTCGGCATGCCGCAATCGCATCACTTAAAGCTTCATCGTCCATAATATTCTCCCTGTGTATTCGCAGAAGCGTACACCTCTGTGACAACGGGATCCTGTTCAACTCTTTTTTTTGCGGCACGCGTTACAAAAATGAATCAGCTGTCACGTGCTGATAGCCAGGCCCGACATATTAAATGCCGGGCGCTTATCAGACAGGCATAAGATTAACTTAGCGTTTCATTTAACAGATCAAGAGCGACATTGTAAATCAGCGCAGGCTGCGCATCAGGTAACATCACCTTTATTTTTGCTTCCAGAGCGCGGTTAGTGACCGGCTGATTATCTGCTAATAATTCCAGCACAGCCTGCCCAAACATCAGGCGACAGATATAAATCGCGTCTTTTGTATAATTAGCGTCCATAAATCCTCCTTATGAGTGAGGTATTACAGTAACGATATTCAGTCACAAACAGATGCCAGTTTTGCGTTCACAGTTTCTTTTGTAGTGGCATCAGATAATGCAATTTGCAGAAATATTAAAATATTCAGTCGCAGGTAAGAATTTATCAGGATGTTGATAATGAAAAGTCATTCATTCATACGTTGAAGGGGATACTGAACACCTGTTAATTGCCTTAGTAAGAGCATCAATGCTGAAGACGTTATGAATGAGGAGAGGATGCGAAGAGAAGGGAAAAGCGTGAAAGGGCAGGCATAAAAAAGCCCACATCGCGTTTAACGCGATGTGGGCTTAAGCAGACATTACATATTTTCGATGATCGCGTCACCAAACTCTGAACATTTCAGCAGCTTAGCGCCATCCATCAGGCGTTCGAAATCGTAAGTCACGGTCTTGTTAGCGATAGCGCCTTCAACACCTTTAACAATCAGGTCAGCCGCTTCGAACCACTCCAGATGACGCAGCATCATTTCTGCTGACAGGATCACTGAACCTGGGTTCACTTTATCCTGACCGGCATACTTAGGCGCAGTACCGTGGGTTGCTTCGAACAGTGCACACTCATCACCGATGTTAGCGCCTGGTGCGATACCGATACCGCCAACCTGCGCCGCCAGGGCGTCAGAGATGTAGTCACCGTTCAGGTTCATACAGGCGATAACGTCATATTCTGCCGGACGCAGCAGGATCTGTTGCAGGAACGCATCGGCAATCACATCTTTAACGATGATCTCTTTACCGGTGTTCGGGTTTTTGAACTTCATCCACGGGCCGCCGTCGATCAGTTCGCCGCCGAACTCGTCTTTCACTAACTGGTATCCCCAGTCTTTGAAAGAGCCTTCGGTGAACTTCATGATGTTGCCTTTGTGAACCAGGGTCAGTGAATCACGATCGTTGGTGATGGTGTATTCCACTGCCGCGCGCACCAGACGTTTGGTACCCGCTTCTGAACACGGCTTAACGCCGATACCGCATTGCTCAGGGAAGCGAATTTTCTTCACGCCCATCTCTTCGCGCAGGAACTTGATCACTTTGTCCGCTTCGGCAGAGCCCGCTTTCCACTCGATACCCGCATAGATATCTTCGGAGTTTTCACGGAAGATCACCATGTCGGTCTCTTCAGGGCGTTTAACCGGGCTTGGCGTGCCTTTGTAGTAACGTACCGGACGCAGGCAGACGTAGAGGTCAAGCTCCTGACGCAGTGCTACGTTCAGTGAACGAATACCGCCGCCAACCGGGGTGGTCAGTGGGCCTTTGATAGCCACGCGATATTCCTTGATTAAGTCGAGCGTTTCCTGTGGCAGCCAGACGTCCTGACCGTAGAGTTCAACTGACTTCTCACCCGTGTAAATCTCCATCCAGGAGATCTTACGCTCGCCGTTGTAGGCTTTCTTCACCGCCGCGTCGACGACTTTCAGCATCACCGGGGAAACATCAACACCGATACCGTCACCCTCAATGTAAGGAATGACCGGATTGTTTGGCACTGTAAGCTTGCCCTGATTCAGGGTGATTTTCTGACCTTCCGCCGGAACTACTACTTTGCTTTCCATTAACCTCTCCTGGGCGTTTGTTAATGATTTGTAAGATGCGCGTCAATACTACTTGAATATTTCCGTCACGCCAATCACCGCAATTTCACGTTATAATGCGCCGAATGTTTCTGACTGCAAAGCCCATGCGAAAAACAACTCAACGAATTCACCAGGATAAACGATTCAGCCGCCCGACGCGTGATGCGCGACGTGCGCCTGCCCGCCCTGCTGCTCCACGACGTGTCATTCTGTTTAACAAACCATTCGACGTTTTGCCGCAATTCACTGATGAAGCGGGCCGTCGCACCCTGAAAGATTTTGTCAGCGTCGCAGACGTTTATGCCGCGGGCCGCCTTGACCGCGACAGCGAAGGCCTGATGGTACTGACCAACGACGGTGCCCTGCAGGCCGCGCTGACGCAGCCCGGCAAACGCACCGGCAAGGTCTATTATGTGCAGGTGGAAGGCGATCCGCAGGAAGCGGATCTGCAGCCTCTGCGGGATGGGGTTAATCTGAAAGATGGCATGACGCTGCCCGCTGGCGTGGAAAAAGTGGCTGAGCCAGCGTGGCTCTGGCCGCGTCAGCCGCCAATCCGCGAGCGCAAAAATATCCCGACGCAGTGGCTGAAAGTCACACTGTATGAAGGCCGTAATCGTCAGGTGCGCCGCATGACAGCCCATATTGGCTTTCCCACCTTGCGGTTAATCCGCTACGCCATGGGGAACTATTCACTCGACGATCTGGCTTCAGGTACGTGGCGTGAAATCAGCGAGAGCTCCACCTGAAAACCGATTTTTTATAACCTCAGGTTAACAATTGCGGAGAAGTGATGTTTAAACCTCATGTTACTGTCGCCTGTCTGGTTCAGGCCGAAGGTGAACTGCTGGTGGTGGAAGAGACGATCAACGGTCGTGCCACCTGGAACCAGCCTGCCGGACATCTCGAAGCGGATGAAACGCTGCTGGAAGCCGCCGAACGCGAACTCTATGAAGAGACCGGCATCGCGGCATCGATGCACTATTTCATCGGGATAAACCAGTGGATCGCGCCCGACAGTACGCCTTTTGTGCGTTTTCTGTTTGGCGTGGATCTGGCCAAAAAATCGCCAACCCAGCCGCAGGACAGCGACATCGATTGCTGCTGGTGGCTACCGCCAGCGCAGATTCTCACTGCATCTAACCTGCGTTCGCCACTGGTCGCGGAAAGCGTACGCCTCTGGCAACAGGGCACGCGCTACCCGCTACATCTGGTCAGCCCGTTCCAGTGGCCGTTTCACGAGGGTGCGCGTCTGCCTTCTGCATGATAGAATGCGCCGCCTGTTTTTTTATCGTAATGCGAGCGTGTCATGTCTGACAACAGCCAGAAAAAAGTGATCGTCGGTATGTCCGGCGGCGTCGATTCTTCCGTTTCCGCCTGGTTACTGCAGCAGCAGGGCTACCAGGTTGAAGGCCTGTTCATGAAGAACTGGGAGGAGGACGATGGCGAGGAGTATTGTACTGCCGCGGACGATCTGGCAGATGCGCAGGCTGTGTGCGACAAGCTCGGTATGAAGCTGCATAAAGTTAACTTTGCCGCAGAGTACTGGGATAACGTCTTTGAGCATTTCCTCGAAGAGTACAAAGCGGGCCGCACGCCTAACCCCGATATCCTCTGCAATAAAGAGATCAAATTCAAAGCGTTCCTGGATTTCGCAGCGGAAGACCTGGGCGCGGATTTCATCGCTACGGGTCACTACGTGCGCCGCAAGGACGTCGATGGTCAGAGCCAGCTGTTACGCGGACTGGATGGTAACAAAGACCAGAGCTACTTCCTCTATACCCTGAGCCACGAACAGATTGCCCAAAGTCTGTTCCCGGTCGGCGAGCTGGAAAAACCGGAAGTGCGCCGCATTGCGGAACAGCTGGACCTGATTACCGCGAAGAAAAAAGACTCGACCGGCATCTGCTTTATCGGCGAGCGCAAATTCCGCGACTTCCTTGCGCGCTATCTCCCGGCTCAGCCAGGCGAAATAGAAACCACGGAAGGCCAGATCGTCGGTGAACATCAGGGGCTGATGTACCATACTCTGGGACAGCGTAAAGGTCTGGGTATCGGCGGCCTGAAAGAGAGCAAAGATGATCCCTGGTATGTGGTTGACAAAGATGTGGCGCGTAACCGTCTGATTGTCGCCCAGGGCGGCGATCATCCGCGTCTGATGTCCGTTGGCCTGATTGCGCAGCAGCTGCACTGGGTTAATCGTCAGCCGATTACCGTCCCACTGCGCTGCACTGTGAAAACCCGCTATCGTCAGACCGACATTCCCTGTGAGATTATTCCGCAGGGTGACGATCGGATTGAGGTGCGCTTTGACGAGCCAGTTGCTGCGGTCACGCCGGGCCAGTCTGCGGTCTTTTACCTTGGCGATGTCTGCCTCGGTGGCGGTATTATCGAACAGCGCCTGCCGTTAGTGGCGGAGTAAACGGGCTTAGCCCGCGTTGATGACGCGTAAACAGGAGTAACCGTGGCGAAAAATTATCAGGAAATCACGCTGGCGCTGGCGGGCATCTGTCAGTCCGCCCATCTGGTGCAGCAGCTGGCTCAGCAGGGTCACTGCCAGCCCGAAGCGCTGACCGTGTCGCTGCGCAGCGTACTGGACCTGAATCCTGGCTCCACGCTGGCGGTGTTCGGTAACAATGAAGCCAACCTGCGCCTCGGACTTGAAACCCTGATGGCGGTGCTGAACAGCAGCAGTCGTCAGGGTGCAGGCGCTGAACTGACGCGTTACACCCTGAGCATGATGGTGCTGGAGCGCAAGCTCAGCGCCAGTAAATCCGCCATGACGACGCTGGCACAGCGCATTACGCAGCTGGATCGCCAGCTGGCACATTATGAACTGGAGTCAGACACCATCCTCAGCGCGATGGCTGGCATCTATGTGGATGTGATCAGCCCGCTTGGACCGCGTATCCAGGTTACCGGTTCGCCTGCGGTGCTGCAGAATACGCAGGTTCAGAGTAAAGTACGTGCCACTCTGTTAGCCGGTATCCGCGCTGCCGTATTGTGGCAGCAGGTCGGCGGTGGCCGACTGCAACTGATGTTCTCGCGCCAGCGTTTGCTGCGTGAAGCGAAAACCCTCTTATCCCGGCTGCCACTGACTTACTAAGTCGGTGCGGCAAAACACTGCTAAATGATTCAGGAGTTGCACTGATGGAATTATCCTCTCTGACCGCCGTCTCACCTGTCGATGGTCGTTACGGCGATAAAGTCAGCCCGCTGCGTGCGATTTTCAGCGAGTTCGGTCTGCTGAAATTCCGCGTTGAGGTTGAAGTTCGCTGGTTACAAAAACTGGCCGCGACCGCAGAGATCAAGGAAGTTCCTGCATTTGATGCCGACGCAAACGCTTTCCTTGATGCAATTGTCGCCGGTTTTTCAGAAGACGATGCCGCCCGCATCAAAACGATTGAGCGCACCACCAACCACGATGTGAAAGCGGTTGAGTATTTCCTGAAAGAGAAAGTGGCCGATATCCCTGCCCTGCATGCCGTCTCTGAATTTATCCACTTCGCCTGCACCTCTGAAGATATCAACAATCTGTCGCACGCCCTGATGCTGGAAACGGCCCGCCGTGACGTCATCCTGCCTTACTGGGACCAGCTGATCAGCGCCGTGAAAGGGCTTGCCAGCGAATACCGTGACATTCCGCTGCTCTCACGCACCCACGGCCAGCCGGCGACGCCATCGACCATGGGTAAAGAGATGGCCAACGTCGCCTACCGTCTGGAGCGTCAGTTACGTCAGCTGAAGCAGATTGAAGTGCTGGGTAAAATCAATGGCGCAGTCGGTAACTACAATGCCCACATTGCCGCCTATCCCGAAGTGGACTGGCATGAACTGAGCGAGAACTTCGTTACTTCGCTGGGAATCACCTGGAACCCGTACACCACGCAGATTGAACCGCACGACTATATCGCCGAGATGTTCGACTGCATTGCCCGCTTTAACACCATCCTGATCGATTTCGATCGCGATATCTGGGGTTATGTGGCGCTGAACCACTTCAAACAGAAAACCATCGCGGGCGAGATCGGCTCCTCAACCATGCCGCACAAGGTGAACCCGATCGACTTCGAAAACTCCGAAGGCAATCTGGGCCTGGCGAATGCCGTGATGCAGCATCTGGCCAGCAAACTACCGGTGTCTCGCTGGCAGCGTGACCTGACCGACTCCACCGTGCTGCGCAACCTCGGCGTGGGCGTGGGTTATGCGCTGATCGCCTATCAGGCGACGCTGAAAGGTATCTCCAAGCTGGAAGTGAACCGCGATCGTCTGCTGGACGAGCTGGATCATAACTGGGAAGTGCTGGCAGAGCCGATCCAGACGGTGATGCGTCGTTACGGCATTGAGAAGCCGTATGAGAAGCTGAAAGAGCTGACGCGCGGCAAACGCGTGAATGCTGCCGGCATGCAGGCCTTTATCGACAGTCTGGCGCTGCCGGAAGAGGAAAAAGTGCGTCTGAAGCAGATGACGCCTGCAAACTATATTGGTCGCGCTATCCAGATGGTTGACGATCTGAAATAATGCCCGCCGCAGACCGGCCCAGTCCGGTCTGCGTTAACATCTTGTTTAATACATTTCGCGTATACTTTCTGCAGGTTGACTCAAACAGAGTGTAAGGAATTTCTATGCGTGTTCTGGTTGTTGAAGACAATGCCCTGCTGCGCCATCATCTCGCCGTCCAGTTACGTGACATGGGCCATCAGGTCGATGCCGCCGAAGACGCCAAAGAAGCTGACTATTTTCTCCGCGAACATCTGCCCGATATCGCGCTGGTGGATCTCGGCCTGCCGGATGAAGATGGCATGTCGCTGATTCGTCGCTGGCGCAGTGATGCCGTGCGTCAGCCCATTCTGGTGCTGACCGCCCGTGAGGGCTGGCAGGCAAAAGTCGAAGCGCTGGAAGCCGGTGCGGATGACTACGTCACCAAACCGTTTCACATTGAAGAGGTCGCGGCACGCCTGCAGGCGCTGATGCGCCGCAACAGCGGTCATGCGTCGCAAATCATCGATATGGCCCCGTTTCAGGTCGATCTCTCACGCCGTGAGCTGACGGTGAATGAAGAGCCAGTAAAACTCACCGCCTTTGAGTACACCATTGTCGAGACGCTAATCCGAAATGCGGGCAAAGTGGTGAGCAAAGACTCGCTGATGCTGCAGCTCTATCCTGACGCTGAACTGCGTGAAAGCCACACCATCGACGTCCTGATGGGTCGTCTGCGCAAAAAGATTCTGGCATTGCACCCTACTGATGTCATTGCCACCGTGCGTGGCCAGGGTTACCGCTTTGATCTCTGACCATGTCCTGGTTTAATCGTTACCGCCCTATTTCGCTGCGCGCCCGCTTTCTGCTGGCCTCCGCAGCGATAGTTCTGTTCCTCTCTCTTTCTTACGGCATGGTCGCAGTCATTGGCTATGTGGTGAGTTTCGATAAAAATACCTACCGGGTGATGCGCGGCGAGAGCAATCTGTTCTTTACGCTGGCGCAATGGCATGACAACAAGCTCACCATCGCGCAGCCGGAACGCATGACGCTGAACTTTCCGACGCTGGTCTTCATCTACGATGAGCACGGCAAGCTGCTGTGGCAGCAACGCGACGTGCCGGATATTCGCAAAAAGATCCGCCGCGAATGGCTGCTGAAGCCCGACTTTTACGAGATCGATACCAGCAACCGCACCAGCATGGTCGCGATGGGCAATAATCTCAATGCTAAGCAACGGCTTAATGACTGGGACACCGACAGTAACGACACCTTTACCCACTCGGTGGCCGTTAACCGTTACGATGCCACGACGAATCTACCCGCGCTCACCATCGTAGTGGTCGACTCTATTCCGCAGGAGTTGCAGCACTCTGATGTGGTCTGGTCGTGGTTCAGCTATGTGCTGGCGGCCAACCTGATACTGATTATTCCGCTGCTGTGGCTGGCGGCGCACTGGAGTCTGCGGCCAATTGGTGCGCTGACACAGCAGGTGCGCGAACTCGAGACCAGTCAGCGTGAGAATCTGGCGGATAATCCGCCGCAGGAGCTGCGTAGTCTGGTGCGCAACCTCAATCTGCTGCTGACCAATGAACGGCAGCGCTACACCCGCTATCGCACCACCCTTTCTGATCTGACCCACAGCCTGAAAACGCCGCTGGCCGTATTGCAGAGTACACTGCGATCGCTGCGCAATGGTAAAGAGCTGACGGTGGAACAGGCGGAGCCAGTGATGCTGGAGCAGATAAGCCGCATCTCACAGCAGGTGGGATACTACCTGCATCGCGCCAGTATGCAGGCCGATCACAATCCGCTGCAGCGCGATCTTCATTCCGTTTCCGGTCTGCTCGACAGTCTCTGCTCGGCACTGAATAAAGTTTATCAGCGCAAAGGCGTGGCGATAACGCTGGATATCTCACCGGAGCTGACCTTTGTGGGCGACCAGAATGACTTTATGGAAGTGCTGGGTAACGTACTCGATAACGCCTGCAAGTACTGCCTGGAATTTATCGAAGTCAGTGCTTATCAGAGCGAAAAGGCGCTGCATCTCTATATCGACGACGATGGCCCGGGTATTCCTGAGAGCAAGCGCGATTTAGTGTTTGTGCGGGGGCAGCGCGCCGATACGCTGCGTCCGGGCCAGGGATTAGGTCTGGCGGTGGTGCGCGATATTCTGGAACAGTATGAGGGTAACGTCATCGCCACCAGCAGTGCGCTTGGCGGAACACGTATGGAAGTGGTTTTTCAGCGCCAGGAAGTCGAACATCGTCGCGAGTAGAAAACCGTCCGGGCTGTTATACTAGCTGGCATTTACAGCCCTAAGCGGAACCCTTGTATGGACTATCAGCTCGATATTAACTGGCCCGATTTTATTCAGCGCTACTGGCAGAAACGCCCGGTCGTGCTGAAGCGTGGTTTTAAAAACTTCGTTGATCCTCTTTCACCGGATGAACTGGCCGGACTGGCAATGGAAAACGAGGTGGACAGCCGCCTGGTCAGCCATCAGGACGGCAAATGGCAGGTCAGCCACGGCCCGTTTGAGAGCTATGATCACCTGGGAGAGAACAACTGGTCGCTGCTGGTCCAGGCGGTCAATCACTGGCATGAACCCTCTGCCGCGCTGATGCGCCCTTTCCGCTTCCTGCCTGACTGGCGTGTCGATGACCTGATGGTGTCGTTTGCCGTGCCTGGCGGCGGCGTCGGTCCCCATTTTGATCAGTATGATGTTTTCATTATTCAGGGTACGGGCCGCCGTCGCTGGCGCGTCGGTGAAAAAGTGGCGCTGAAGCAGCACTGTCCGCATCCGGACCTGCTACAGGTTGAACCCTTCGATGCCATCATCGATGAAGAGCTGGAGCCGGGCGATATTCTCTACATTCCGCCAGGATTCCCGCATGAAGGCTACTCGCTGGAAAACGCCCTGAACTACTCCGTTGGTTTCCGCGCCCCCAGCGGTCGTGAGTTAATCAGCGGCTTTGCCGACTACGCCCTGGCCAATGAGCTGGGCAGCCTGCGCTTCAGCGATCCGGATGTGCCTGCACGCGATTGCCCGTCGCAGATCCTGCCGCAGGAGATTGAAGGCGTGCGCCAGCTGATGCTGGATGTGGTCAATCAGCCGGAGCAGTTTGAGCAGTGGTTCGGCGAATTCATTTCGCAGTCACGCCACGAACTCGACGTCGCGCCGCCGGAACCGCCTTATCAGCCTGATGAGATTTATGATGCGCTGCAACAGGGCGATGCCCTGAGCCGGTTGGGTGGCCTGCGTGTCCTGACGATTGGTGATGCTGTTTATATCAATGGTGAGCGGGTTGAGTGTTCACGCCCCGATGTCATGGCGGTTCTGGCGAATCACTATCGCATCACGCTCGACGACCTGGGAGATGCGCTGGATGATCCGGCCGTGCTGGCGCAGATCGCCGGTCTGGTGAATGCTGGTTACTGGTACTTCGGCGAGGAATAACCCGCAGCGCGGAACCGTGCGCTGCGGCTGAAACAGGCTCTCTGGCTTTTACTGGCAGAGAGCCTTTTTTCATTTAATCCTTCTTCTGTGCTGCCAGTTCTGACAGACGCACAATGACTTCCACTGACTTCGCCATGATATTCAGCGACGCGAACTCATGCTTGCCGTGATAGTTATAGCCCCCGGTAAAGATGTTCGGGCAAGGCAACCCTTTCCACGACAGTGACGACCCATCGGTGCCGCCACGAATCGGTTTCACTACTGGTTCAATGCCACAGTCACGCATCGCCTGCAAAGCCAGATCAATGATATGCGGGAACGGCTCGACTTTTTCACGCATGTTGCGATAGCTGTTAGTGATTTCAACCGTGACCGAGCAGTCCGGGTGCAGGGTTTTGTTGATCTCCGCGGCGATCTGCAGCAGCGTCTGTTTACGCTGTTCGAAACTCCCGGTTTCAAAGTCACGAATGATATAGAGCATCTCGGCGTGTTCAACGCTGCCTTTGATCTGGTGCAGATGGTAGAAGCCCTGATAGCCGTCGGTGTACTGCGGTTTTTCGCCGGCCGGTACAGCCGCATGAAACTGGTTAGCCAGCTCCAGCGCATTGACCATCACGCCTTTGGCGGAGCCTGGATGCACGTTGTTACCGACGATTTTGACCGTAGCCGAGGCGGCATTGAAGTTCTCATACTCAAACTCGCCCAGGTCGCTGCCATCAATGGTGTAGGCCCAGTCAGCCGCAAACGCCTCCACATCAAAGTGAGAGGTGCCGCGACCGATCTCTTCATCGGGCGTGAAGGCGACACGGATCGCGCCGTGCGGCGTATCGCTGCTAGCCAGCTGCGCCATCGCCGTCATAATCTCGGCAATACCCGCTTTATCATCCGCGCCCAGCAGGGTTTTGCCATCGGTGGTAATCAGCGTATGCCCAATCAGCTTGTGCAGCACCGGGAACATCACCGGTGACAGAACCTCATTGCCATTACCCAGCGCAATGTCGCCACCGCGATAATCTTCGATGATCTGCGGATTCACATGTTTCGCTGTGAAATCAGGCGACGTATCCATGTGGGAGATGAAACCGATAACTGGCGTCGGCCAGTCAACATTGGCGGGCAGTGTGCCCATGACGCAACAGTGATCGCTCAGGGTGACATCAACAAAACCCAGGGCCAGCAGCTCCTCCTGCAGCTGACGCGCCAGCGTCCACTGCCCTTCACTGCTGGGCACCTGGCGCGCCTGCGGCTTAGCCTGTGTCTCAACTGCCACATAACTTAAAAAGCGCTCAAGTAACTGTTCCATATCCCATCCTTTAAAAGTGCCGTCCGGTATTATTCACAGACCCGCCGGTCACAACGTTGCGTAAAATCATTCGCAGACAGGTTAGCGCTGTCAGTGACCTTTGTGAAAGTAATAAGCCCGAAAAAAACGCCTGATTACGTGATTGTTGCGGCAAACCTCGCAATGTTGTTAACAGCCGGTCAAATTGCCGCGGCCAGGCGGGCAAAACATGGCAATGCCTTATTTTTCAGGTATCATCCGCCCCTCTTTGCTGGCTGGCTGCGCTGAGCGGCTATGCTGTTACCTGTTCGACCCTAGACAGACTGAGACTAAAATGACGCAAACACGCGCACAGCAGGCGCTGGTTACGCTTTCTGGCATCAGTAAAGCTTTTGATGGTAAGACCATCATTGATGATTTTAACCTGACCATCCATCACGGTGAGTTCATCACCCTGCTGGGCCCGTCGGGCTGTGGCAAAACCACCATTCTGCGCCTGATTGCCGGACTGGAAGCGGCAGATCGCGGCCGTATTTCGCTCGATGATCAGGACATTACTGATACGCCGGCCGAACACCGTCACGTCAATACCGTGTTTCAGAGCTATGCGCTGTTTTCGCATATGACGGTATATGAAAACGTCGCCTTTGGCCTGCGGATGCAGAAAACCCCGGCGGCGGAGATAACGACCAGAGTCAATGACGCGCTGGCAATGGTGCAGCTGGAAAGCTTTGCCGATCGCCGCCCGCATCAGCTCTCTGGCGGCCAGCAACAGCGTGTGGCGATTGCCCGCGCAGTAGTCAATCGTCCTGAAGTGCTGCTGCTGGACGAATCCCTATCGGCGCTGGACTATAAGCTGCGCCGTCAGATGCAGAACGAGCTGAAAGCCCTGCAGCGTAAGCTCGGCATCACCTTTGTCTTTGTCACCCACGATCAGGAAGAGGCGCTGACCATGTCCGATCGCATCGTGGTCATGCGCGACGGCAAGGTCGTGCAGGACGGTACGCCACGCGAAATCTACGAAGAGCCCGAAAACCTGTTTGTTGCCCGCTTTATCGGCGAAATTAATGTCTTTGATGCTGAAGTGCTCGCCAGCAACGGCGCGCCAGACGTGCGTGCCCGGGTCGAAGGACGCGAGTACGAGATCCACTGTGCTTTCCCGGTCAGCGTGGGTGACCGGCTTCATGTGCTGCTGCGTCCGGAAGATCTGCGTGTGCAGGAGATCCACGGTGACAGCGCATCAGATGGCCTGATTGGCTATGTGCGCGAACGTAATTACAAAGGCATGACGCTGGAGTCTTCGGTAGAGCTGGAGAACGGTAAGCTGGTTACGGTCAGCGAGTTCTTTAATGAAGATGACCCGGACGTTGATCACTCGCTTAATCAGAAGATGGCCGTGAGCTGGGTGCCGGGATGGGAGGTGGTACTGCCCTATGAAGCTGATGCGTAATGGTTTTCAGAAGGGGATCATCGCCCTGATTGTCGGCTGGCTGGCACTGTTCGTCTTTGTGCCCAACCTGATGATTTTTGTCACCAGTTTTCTGACGCGCGATGATGCACATTTCGTCAGCGCGGTGTTGACCTTCAGTAATTACACCCGGCTGCTCGACCCGCTCTATGCGCAGGTGCTGCTGCACTCGCTGAGCATGGCGCTGATTGCCACGATCGGCTGTCTGCTGCTCGGCTATCCCTTTGCATGGTGTCTGACAAAACTCACACCGCGCCTGCGTCCGCTGATGGTGTTTCTGTTAATTGTGCCTTTCTGGACCAACTCGCTGATCCGTATTTACGGCCTGAAAATTTTCCTCAGCACCCGTGGCTGGCTGAATGATTTCCTGCTGTCGCTGGGGCTGATCGATAAGCCGTTTCGCATCATGTATACCCCGGAAGCGGTGATCCTCGGGCTGATCTACATTCTGCTGCCGTTTATGGTGCTGCCGCTCTACTCCAGCCTGGAGAAGCTGGATAGACCGCTGCTGGAAGCGGCGCGCGACCTCGGTGCCGGTAAGCTGCAGACCTTTTTCCGTATTATTCTGCCGCTGACCATGCCGGGCATTATTGCGGGCTGTCTGCTGGTGTTGATCCCGGCGATGGGGCTGTTCTACGTCGCCGACCTGATGGGCGGCGCAAAGAATCTGCTGATTGGCAACGTCATCAAAAGTCAGTTCCTCAACATCCGCGACTGGCCATTTGGCGCGGCTACCAGCATTGTGATGACGCTGTTGATGGGATTGCTGTTGCTGATTTACTGGCGCGCGGCGCGACTGCTGAATAACCGGGTGGATTTAGGATGATGGCACGCCTGTTACGCGGCAGTTTTATGGCGATTATTTACGCCTGGTTCTATATACCAATTGTTATTCTGATCGTGAATTCGTTTAACGCCTCCCGCTTTGGCATTAACTGGCAGGGTTTCACGACCCGCTGGTACAGCCTGCTGCTGAACAATGACAGTCTGATTCAGGCGGCGCAGCACTCGCTAATCATGGGCGTGCTCTCAGCCAGCTGTGCCACACTGATCGGCGCACTCACCGCTGTCGCTCTCTTTCGCTACCGTTTTCGTGGCAAGCCCTTTGTCAGTGGCATGCTGTTCGTGGTGATGATGTCGCCGGACATTGTGATGGCTATCTCCCTGCTGGTGCTGTTTATGCTGCTGGGCATTTCGCTGGGCTTCTGGTCACTGCTCTTTTCCCACATTACATTTTGCCTGCCGTTTGTGGTGATTACCGTCTACTCACGCCTGAAAGGCTTTGATGTGCGCATGCTGGAGGCAGCCAAAGATCTGGGGGCCAGCGAAACTACCATTCTGCGCAAAATCATTCTGCCGCTGGCGATGCCAGCCGTCGCCGCCGGATGGTTACTGAGCTTTACCCTGTCGATGGATGATGTAGTGGTCTCTTCCTTTGTCACCGGTCCGACGTTTGAGATTTTACCGCTGAAGATCTACTCAATGGTAAAAGTTGGCGTCTCACCGGAAGTGAATGCGCTGGCCACTATTTTAATGCTGCTGTCACTGCTGCTGGTCGCGGCCAGTCAGTGGCTGCTGCGTGACAGAAATAAATAAGAGGATTGAGGATGAAAAAGAGATCTTACTGGCTGGCGGCAGGTGCATTGTTGCTAGGTATGAACGTGGCGCAGGCAGACAACAGTAATACCCTCTATTTTTACAACTGGACCGAATATGTGCCGCCGGGGCTGCTGGAGCAGTTCACGAAAGAGACCGGCATTAAAGTGATCTATTCGACCTATGAATCCAATGAGAGCATGTACGCCAAACTGAAAACCTGGAAAGATGGCGCTTACGATCTGGTCGTACCGTCAACCTACTTCGTGGCAAAAATGCGTAACGAAGGGATGCTGCAGAAGATCGACAAAAGCCAGCTCAGCAACTTCAGCAACCTCGATCCCGACCTGCTGAATAAACCCTTCGATCCTGACAATAACTATTCGATTCCCTATATCTGGGGCGCGACGGCAATCGGTGTCAATACCGATGAGATCGACGTGAAAAGCGTGACCCGCTGGGCCGATCTGTGGAAGCCGGAATATAAGCAAAGCCTGCTGCTGACCGACGACGCGCGCGAAGTGTTCCAGATGGCGCTGCGCAAGCTGGGATACTCCGGCAATACCCGCAATCCTGAGCAGATCAAAGCGGCATATCTTGAACTGAAAAAGCTGATGCCCAATGTGCTGGCCTTCAACTCTGATAATCCCGGTAATCCCTATATGGAAGGCGAAGTGAATCTGGGCATGCTCTGGAATGGCTCAGCGTATGTCGCACGTCAGGCGGGCACGCCGTTAGCGATCGTCTGGCCTGAAGAGGGCGGCATTTTCTGGATGGATAACCTCGCGATCCCGGCTAACGCGAAGAACAAGGCGGGCGCGCTGAAGCTGATTAACTTCCTGCTGCGTCCTGACGTCGCGGCTAAAGTGGCGGAAACTATCGGCTATCCTACACCGAACCTCGCGGCAAAGGCGTTGCTACCACCCGCCGTGGCGAACGATCCGTCACTCTATCCACCTGCTGACGTAATTAAGCACGGTGAATGGCAGGATGATGTGGGCGACGCCAGTCTTCAGTACGAAACCCTGTTCCAGCAGCTTAAAGCGGGCCGTTAAAATTGATTAAAGGGGCAGACTGCTGACAAACCCAATGAGGGTTGCTTTGGCAGCAATGCATTAGCTAAAAGCGCAGGGAACACGGGCAGAGGAGGAAAGCGTCCCGCGACAGGGACAAAAACGCCGGGAGCGTTTTTGAACAACGCAACGCGTTGGTCCGGTAACGGGCGCACCTCAAGGATGAGGTGCGTAATCGCGCGGGACGAGCGGCCATGGATGGTTTAAGCGACTTTCCGATCTGACCGTGTTCCCTGTGCATACACGGTCTTACAGCTGGCCGTGGCAGACTTTGTCAGCAACCTCGGGCGGCCATCGCCGCCCCGCCTACTTATACAGCCCGCGCAGCAGGGTATGAACAAACTCCGGCACCACTTCACTCGCCAGGCCGTAATGCCGTTCGGCAAACTCGTTACCCACCTGGCTCGGCTCCAGGTTCAGCTCAACGGTGTGCGCGCCCTGCAGTTTGGCCTCATGCACAAAGCCCGCGGCCGGATAAACATGGCCTGACGTGCCGATCGCGATAAAGTAATCGGCCTGTTCCAGCGCCTGGTAAATCTGCTCCATGCCCAGCGGCATCTCGCCAAACCAGACCACGTGCGGCCGCAGCACAGAGGGGAACTGACAGCAGGTGCAGCGATCGTCCGGCGTGATATCGCCGGTCCACTCAATTACCTGACCGCTGGTGACACAGCGCACCTTTAACAGCTCACCGTGCATATGCAGCACCCGGCTGTTTCCGGCACGCTCATGCAGGTTGTCGATGTTTTGCGTGACCAGCAGGAAATTATCGCCTAACACCTGCTCCAGCTCCGCCAGCGCCAGATGGGCGGCATTAGGCTGGATGTCGGCTTCCTGCAGCTGCTGACGACGCGCATTGTAGAAACGCTGCACCAGCGCGGGATCGCGCTGAAAGCCTTCGGGCGTGGCAACGTCTTCAACGTGGTGCTCTTCCCACAGGCCATCAGCCGCGCGGAAGGTCCGGATGCCGGACTCCGCGGAAATGCCTGCGCCGGTCAGCACCACAACATGCGGCTGGGGATGAGCGGCCAGTTCGGCCTGACGATCGCGCTCAAAAATGCGCTGGCGAAAGCGCTGATGCACTTTTCTCCGGGTTTTCTTCAGGCGGGCAAGTCGTATGCGGCGACGTGGTGTACGCATAAAATCTCCTGGCGTAGCAGCTGCGGCGAGCCGCTCTAAACAGATTCCGGGTTAACATCACCCGATAGTAACGGTTGCTGAGGGCATGACCCAACAGCAAAGGTCTTAAACAGATGCGGCGCGAAATCACTCGCGCCGCATTTTTATCACTGACCGCTTAGTACCCGAGCCGGGTCAATGCGGCTGGCGCGTCTGGCCGGATACCAGCTCGCCAGCAGGCTCAGCAGAATGGCGGTAATCAGTACTGAGAACACGTCAATCCAGTGCAGTTCCGAGGGCAGGAAATCAATAAAGTAGATATCTCCTGCCAGCAGATGATGACCGGTGATTGACTCCAGCCCGCGCACCAGTGAGGTCAGATTCAGCGCCACCAGCACGCCCGCGACCACGCCGCTGACGCTGCCCAGCAGGCCCGCCAGCAAGCCGTACCAGATAAAGATGGCGCGGATCAGCCGATCTTTCGCGCCGAGGGTACGCAGCACCGCGATATCGCTGCTCTTGTCCTTCACCGCCATCACCAGCGTGGAGACGATGTTAAAGCAGGCGACACCAATTACCAGCACCATCGCCAGATACATGATGGCGCGGATCATCTGAATGTCGCGGTACATATAGCCGTAGGTGCCAATCCAGCTCTTAATGTAGACGTAAGAACGGGTTGCTTCACCGGCATCGCGCACCAGTTTGACGGCCTGGAACGGGTCGGTCATCTTCAGCGCGATACCAGAGACGCTGTCACCCATATCCAGATAGTGCTGCGCATCGGCCAGCGGCACCAGCGCCAGACTGTGATCAAGCATGCCGCTGAGTTGCAGGATACCGCTGACCTGCAGCCGAATGCGTTTTGGCTGAAGCAGTTTGTTATCACCATCGTTATTCGGGATCATGATGGTGATCCAGTCGCCCTGCTTCACCTTCAGCGATTCAGCAATGCCGCCGCCCAGAATGATCTGCTGCTTACCGGCGGCAAAAGAGGACCAGGCGTTACCGGCGACAAACTGTGGCAGTGCGCTGAGGCGCGGCTCCTGGGCAGGATCAACGCCCTTCACCTGCAGCGCTTCCAGCCGGGCACCGCTCTCAATCAGGCCAGTGAAGTTGACATAGGGGGCTGCCGCCGCAATGCCGGGCACCTTTTCAATCGGCGCAATCATCGACTGCCAGTGCTGGAACGGCTGATTAACCGCCTCGATTTCACCGTGCGGCACCACCGCCAGAATGCGGTTATTCAGCTCACGCTCAAAACCGTTCATGGCGCTGAGGCCGATAATCAGCACCGCCACGCCTAGCGCAATCCCGATGGTGGAGATCACCGAAATCAGCGAAACCATGCCGCCACGACGGCGTCCACGGCTGAAGCGCAGGCCCAGCAACAGGGATAACGACGAACCCATTACAGCGCTCCTGCCAGAGTGAGCTGATCGCTTAACTGACCATCACGCATCTCCATCTGACGCGTCATGCGTTTTGCCAGCATCAGATCGTGCGTCACCACCAGAAAGGCGGTGCCCTGACGAACGTTCAGCTCGCCCAGCAGTTCAAAAATAGCATCGGCGTTGCGCGCATCCAGGTTACCGGTGGGCTCATCCGCCATCACCAGCCGTGGTCGGTTGACCAGCGCACGGGCGATCGCCACGCGCTGACGCTCGCCGCCGGACAGTTCAGACGGCCGGTGCGCGGCACGGTGGTCCAGCCCGACGGCGGCCAGCATCTCGCGGGCGCGTTCCTGCGCTTCCGCTTTCGCGATTTTGCCAATCAGCAGCGGCATCGCCACGTTCTCCAGCGCGCTGAAGTCTGGCAGCAGATGGTGGAACTGATAGATGAAGCCCAGCTCGCGGTTACGCAGCTCGGCTTTGGCCGACGAGGACATGGCGTTCAGCGACTGACCATCAAACACCACATCGCCCGACGTCGGCGCATCCAGACCGCCCAGCAGATGCAGCAGCGTACTTTTACCGGACCCGGAGCTGCCGACAATCGCCGTCAGTTCACCGGGCTGAAGGCTGAAAGCCACATTGCGTAGCACATCGGTCTGCACGCTGCCTTCCTGATAGCGTTTGCACAGGTCGCGGCACTGCAACAAAGGAGTGTTACTCATAACGTAAAGCCTCAGCAGGTTGAACGGCGGCAGCGCGCCACGAAGGATAGAGCGTAGACAACAGCGCCACAATCATCGCGCTGAGGGCGATGGTGACCACCTGCCACACATTGATATCAACCGGCAACGCGGCACCATCGAGGAACAGGCCAATCACCGGCATTAAATTGTTGAGCTGGCTGGCGAGCAGCACACCGAGCAGCGTGCCGAGCAGCGTGCCGATAATCCCGGCGCTGGCACCCTGCACCATAAACACCGCCACGATTTGCCGGCGCGTCAGGCCCTGGGTTTGCAGGATCGCCACTTCGCCCTGCTTCTCCATGATCAGCAGGCCTAATGAGGTGATGATGTTAAAAGCGGCCACAGCGATAATCAGGCTCAGCAGCAGGCCCATCATGTTCTTCTCCATGCGCACCGCCTGGAAGAGATCGCCTTTGCGCTCACGCCAGTCTTTCCAGACAAGACCCTGGGGCAGCGTCTGCTGGCTGAGGCTGTCAACCGATAGCGGTTTATCCAGCCACAGCCGCCAGCCGGTAATATTCCCGGCCGGATAGCGCATTACGCGCGACGCATCCTGAAGATTAACCAGAATCTGATAACCATCGACTTCGCTGTTGGCGGCATAGGTGCCCGCCACCGTAAACAGACGCTGGCTCGGCACGCGTCCCATCGGGGTAAACTGGCTGACCGACGGCACCATCAGACGCAGCTGATCGCCACGTTTTACGCCAAGCTGTGACGCCAGCTGTTCACCGAGGATCACATTGTACTGCCCGGCCTGCAGCACGCTCTGCTGGGTGTTCACCAGGAACGGCGTCAGCGGATCCTTTTCATCCGACTCAATGCCCAGCATCACGCCAACCGAGACGCTGTGCGGGCTTTGCAGCACCACACTGGCGGTGGTCAGCGGCGCGATGCGGCTGACACCCTGCAGATTCAGCGAGTCAGCGGGTTGCTGTTGGGGATTGAGACTGCCTTTGTCGCTGGTGATCAGCGCCTGAGGCATCAGGCCAAGAATATTGCCTTCGAGTTCACGCTCAAAACCATTCATCACCGATAACACGGTGACCATCGCCAGCACGCCGAGCGTAATGCCAATCGTTGAGAGCCAGGAGACAAAGCGACCGAAGCGATCCGATGCTCGTCCGCGCATGTAACGCAGACCGATAAATAGCGCGACAGGTTGATACATGGAATCCAGTAAGCCGTTGCCTGAAAATAGGTAGTGGGATGATAAAGGAGCGGCTCGCTTTATGAAACCTCTAACCCTCTGAGTCTGCAGCAAAGTTGCGTCAGGATACGTCACATTCACGACCAAAGCCGCAGAATAGACGATAAAGCCATCGCTTATTGGCTGATTATCCAGCGCCCTGGCGCGTAGACTACAATCTGTAACAGGATAAGAGGGTATTTATCGCACAGCGATAGAGGTAGCGACCATGTTGAAATTTCCCAAAGGCAGTATCGTTAAACATCAATCCGGGGAAATCAGAGGCGAAATCATCAACGTCTTTGAGCAGGGAAGCGCACCAGCCGGCTACTACGTAAAGTGGGACGACGGCAACCTCAGCTATCATCCTGAGCAGGAGTTATCCTGGGCAAATATCGACCGCCCACGCATGTATTACACACAGCAATCCATAAAATAGAATGCCCGTTTAACCCCGTCGCTGCAGAGCGACGGCGGTTTTTTCTGATCCCGCTCCAGACTCGTCTATCCTCTCTCTATCCGCTGTATTACCGCCGACGCCCGGTAATGGCTGACCGATCCCCGTGTTCAGCGCGGCGCGGCAGGAAAATTGTGCCGCAAAGGTGATCCCCCTGACATAATATGGAATGATTACGTCCTGGAAAAATGGAGCAACCCCGAGATCCCATGCCCGAACAGACTCGTTATACCCTGCCCGTTAAATCCGGCGATCACCGCCAGCTCGGCCAGCTCATCGGCGCTGCACATGCGGTAGAGTGTGCCAGCATTACCGAACGTCATGCTGGCCCGGTATTGATGATTACCCCCGATACCCAAACCGCCCTGCGTCTGCTGGATGAAATCCGTCAGTTTACCGATCTGCCGGTGGTGCACCTCGCCGACTGGGAGACGCTGCCGTATGACAGCTTCTCGCCGCATCAGGATATTATCTCCGCGCGCCTCTCGACCCTCTATCAGCTGCCGGTGATGCAGAGCGGCATGCTGATCATGCCGGTCAACACCCTGATGCAGCGCGTCTGTCCGCACAGTTTCCTGCACGGTCATGCGCTGGTGATGAAGCAGGGACAAAAGCTGTCACGCGACCGGCTGCGCGATCAGCTTGAGCAGGCAGGTTATCGTCATGTCGATCAGGTCATGGAGCACGGCGAATACGCCACGCGCGGCGCCCTGCTCGACCTGTTCCCGATGGGCAGCGATCAGCCCTATCGCATCGACTTTTTCGATGATGAGATCGACAGCCTGCGTCTGTTCGACGTCGATAATCAGCGCACGCTGGAAGCGGTGGCAGAAATTAACCTGCTGCCTGCGCATGAATTTCCCAGCGACAAAGCCGCCATTGAGCTGTTCCGCAGCCGCTGGCGCGAAATTTTTGATGTGCGCCGCGAGTCGGAGCACATCTATCAGCAGGTCAGCAAAGGCACGCTGCCAGCGGGCATCGAATACTGGCAGCCGCTGTTCTTTGAGCAGCCGTTACCCAGCCTGTTCAGCTATCTGCCTGACAACACCCTGATTGTGAACTGCGGCGACCTTGAAGGCAGTGCCACCCGCTTCTGGCAGGATGCTGAGGCGCGCTATGAGAACCGCCGGGTGGACCCGATGCGTCCGCTGCTGGAGCCGGTCACTCTGTGGCTGCGTCCCGATGCGTTAATGGGTGAACTGAAAGCCTGGCCGCGCATCCAGATGACCAATGAGGTGCTGCCTGCCAAAGCTGCCAACACCAATCTCGGTTATACCCCGCTGCCAGACCTCACCGTTCAGGCGCAGGCGAAAGCGCCGCTCGATCATCTGCGGCAGTTTATTGAGACCTTCAGCGGCGCCGTGGTCTTCTCGGTAGAGAGTGAAGGCCGCCGCGAGAGCCTGCAGGAGCTGCTGGCACGGATTAAACTGCGTCCTCAGCCGGTGCACCGTTTTGATGAAACCGTCGACGATCGTTTCACGCTGATGATCGGGGCCAGCGAGCGCGGTTTTATCGATACCCAGGGCAACCGGGCGCTGATTTGCGAAAGCGATCTGCTGGGCGAACGCGTCAGCCGTCGCCGTCAGGATACCCGTCGCACCATTAACCCGGACATTCTGATTCGTAACCTGGCGGAGCTGCATCCCGGCCAGCCGGTGGTGCATCTGGAGCACGGCGTGGGCCGCTATATCGGCCTGACTACGCTGGAAGCAGGCGGCATTGAGGCGGAATACCTGATGCTCTCTTACGCCAATGACGCCAAACTCTATGTGCCGGTTTCATCGCTGCACCTGATCAGCCGCTATGCGGGCGGGGCTGACGATAACGCGCCACTGCATAAGCTGGGCAGCGATGCCTGGTCACGCGCGCGGCAGAAAGCGGCGGAGAAAGTACGCGATGTGGCGGCTGAGCTGCTGGACATCTATGCCCAGCGCGCCGCTAAAACCGGCTTTGCCTTTAAGCATGATCGCGAGCAGTATCAGCTGTTCTGCGAAAGTTTCCCGTTTGAAACTACGCCCGATCAGGCACAGGCGATCAACGCCGTGCTGAGCGATATGTGTCAGCCGCTGGCGATGGATCGACTGGTGTGCGGCGACGTGGGCTTCGGTAAAACCGAAGTCGCGATGCGCGCCGCGTTTCTGGCGGTAGAAAACCACAAACAGGTGGCCGTGCTGGTGCCGACCACCCTGCTGGCACAGCAACACTACGATAACTTCCGCGATCGCTTCGCCAACTGGCCGGTTCGCATTGAGATGCTATCCCGCTTCCGTACCGCCAAAGAGCAGGCGCAGGTACTGGAACAGGCCAGCGAGGGCAAGATCGACATTTTGATCGGCACCCACAAACTACTGATGAGTGACCTCAAGTGGCACGATCTCGGCCTGCTGATTGTCGATGAAGAGCACCGGTTCGGGGTGCGTCATAAAGAGCGCATTAAAGCGATGCGTGCCGATGTGGACATCCTGACCCTGACCGCCACGCCGATCCCGCGCACCCTGAACATGGCCATGAGCGGCATGCGCGATCTCTCGATTATCGCTACCCCGCCTGCCCGCCGTTTAGCGGTAAAAACCTTTGTCCGTGAATACGACGATCTGGTGATCCGTGAAGCGATTCTGCGTGAAGTTCTGCGTGGCGGCCAGGTTTACTACCTCTACAACGACGTCGAAAATATTGAGAAAGCGGCGCAGCGTCTCAGCGATCTGGTGCCGGAAGCGCGGGTAGCGATTGGTCATGGACAGATGCGCGAGCGTGAGCTGGAGCGGGTGATGAACGATTTCCATCATCAGCGTTTCAACGTGCTGGTCTGTACCACCATCATCGAAACCGGGATCGACATTCCGACCGCGAACACCATCATCATTGAGCGGGCCGATCACTTTGGTCTGGCGCAGCTGCATCAGCTGCGTGGTCGCGTCGGTCGTTCGCATCATCAGGCTTACGCCTGGCTGTTGACGCCGCATCCGAAGTCTATGACCACGGACGCGCATAAACGCCTGGAGGCGATCGCCTCACTTGAAGATCTGGGCGCCGGCTTTGCGCTGGCAACCCATGACCTGGAGATTCGCGGAGCGGGCGAACTGCTGGGTGATGAGCAGAGCGGACAGATGGAGACGCTGGGCTTCACGCTCTACATGGAGCTGCTGGAGAATGCCGTGGATGCGCTGAAAGCGGGTCGCGAGCCATCACTGGAGGATCTCACCAGCAACCAGACCGAGGTGGAACTTCGCATGCCAGCGCTGCTGCCCGAGACCTTTATCCCGGATGTCAGCACCCGTCTTTCACTTTATAAGCGCATTGCCAGCGCGGAGGTTGAAGAGGAGTTGCAGGAGCTGAAAGTTGAGATGATCGACCGCTTCGGCCTGCTGCCTGACCCTGCGCGTAATCTGCTGGACGTGGCGATTATTCGCCTGAAAGCCCGCGCGGTCGGTCTGCGTAAGATTGAAGCCAGCGACAAAGGTGGCTATTTCGATTTTGCGCCGCAGAACAAGGTCGATCCGGCATGGCTGATTAGTCTGCTGCAGAAAGAGCCGCAGCAGTGGAAACTGGATGGGCCAACACGCCTGCGATTTACCCGCGAGCTGTCGGAAAGAAAAATCCGTATGGATTGGGTGCAGGGCTTCGTTTCACAACTGGCTGAGCATCAGGCGTAACCCTCTGCCCGCGCTTTGCTGAGCTAATCGGTAAAGTGCGGGAAAATGGCGATAAAAAAGGCGCATCTTTGAGATGCGCCTTTTTCATTACGTCGTGCTGTGTGGCCGCGAGTGCGGCAAAGCTTTGCCCAATTACGCCTGGTCACCGTTGAGAATCAGCTGACCATTGCGATCCAGTGGAATACGCGTGCCGGGGTCATTTTCCATACGGATTTTACCCTGCTGATCGCCTATTTTATAGGTCACGTCATATCCCAGTTTTTTCTCTTGTTTGTCATACACTGTTTTACAGCGCTGTTCGGTTGTCGTGTAGGTATCACGATCCTGCAGTCCGCCCTGGACCTGATTACCCGCATAACCGCCTGCCAATGCACCTGCTACCGTCGCAACATCCTTACCGCGACCGCCTCCGAACTGGTGACCCAGCACTCCACCTGCCACTGCACCTAATACAGAGCCAGCAAGACGGTTTTCATCCTGTACGGCCCGACGATGCGTCAGTGTGACATTACGGCACTCCTGACGTGGCTGTCTGATGCTCTCTTTGATTGGCGTTGCAGCCAGTACCTGAGCGTATTGAGGACCGCGATCAAACACGTTCATGCCTGCTACGGCGGCAACACCCAGCGCTGCTGCCACACCAATACCGATACCCGCTAACATTGATTTATTCACAGGAAGTTCCTCCTGAAAAGTGTTACCGCGCAATCCTGCTGTTAAAGCATCCTCAGTAACTGAGGTATAACCGGCGTGCGCGACGCGCCGTGTTTGTTGAGATGAAGTTTTACAGATGGACCGAAAATGCAACATCAGATAAATGGAGGAAATTGGTCACTTTACTATCAGGGCCAGTTTTTAGGAGAGTTCTGAGGTACAGCGAATTATTACTGGTACCGATTTAAGCCAGAAATTTAAGTATTTAAATCAATGTGATAAAACTTTACAAAGCGTTATAAAGACGCTGACTGCCTGTTCTGGTAACGGCATTTCCATCGCTACCTGTAAGCAGGTTACTGACTATGCCGTAAACGTGGACATTCATTGCTGAAGCAACCAGGCTTCAGGAATGAAGGAAGAGAAAACTAATCAAAAATACTCTCTGACGGGCATTCCTTCACGTCGCTCCAGCCCACTACGGCGCCGTCTGGAGTGAGATTTTTGATGGACACGCTATCGCCTGAATATTCAGAGCCTCTGACCACGATATCGTAGTCATGGTTAGCTTGAGGAATAAATTCAGCAGTGGCAGAATTTTGAGTGTTCTGGTAGTACCCAGTCTCAGTCCAGTAGTGGATGATCCGAATCATTTGTCCCGGCTTCAGGGTGAACTCATTGATGAAAGCACCATTATTATCAGATGAGGCTGGCATACCTATTCGTTTATTCCCTGTGACAGGGATACCCAGAATGGCAAAGCCAGAAGTAATACGGCGTTCCAGTACTTTTTTATAGCAACCTGAACCCTGCTTTTCAAAGAACTGAAGAGCCGTATTGCCCTCTGAAGCGACGCGAATCCGGGCCGCATCCTGTCCTTTATAATCATCCAGAGAAGGTCTGAAACCTGCGGTGCAGCCACTCAATAATAGTGCTATCAATCCGGAGATGATGTTTTTTGCCGCCATTGTTTATTGTCCTTAATTTAACTGAAATAAAAATGGGATTATTTTAATGATGTCGGATCCGGGTGCCTGTTGCGTTGCACAGTCTTTATGGGGCGATGCAACTATTAAACAAAATGGCTGGCCAAATCATTGTGCAAAGACTTTATTAATCCTGCGAGGAAAATAAAATAAGGTATCTATATCTGACAATTAACTAAGACCTGAGATTCATTAAATCTTACCCTTCACAGGCCGCAAAAAAACAACCCTGACCAGATGATCAGGGTTGCAGATTTTAGCGTTAAATCAGAAACGGTAGCCGATACCAATGTTGAAACCATTGATAGCAACATCTTCGTTATATTTCACGCGAGTACCTTCATAGCCAACACTCACAGAGAGGTTGCTGACTGGATTCACGACAATACCTGCGCCATAGGCAAAAGAGGATTTATTTTCGCTATAATCTTCGGAATACGCTCCGAGATAAGTCACGTTCTCATCCACTTTGGTATGGGCAACACCGATCAATCCATAGAAGCTGACATAGTCATTGATACGATATGCCGGACCAGCCATCAGTGAGTAATATTTCACTTTAGTTTTGCCGTCATACCCGCTGACATCGCCATAAAAATCTTCGCGCTCAGAAAAACTTTGATCGCCTTTCAGATAGCTGAACGAACCAATAACGCTGAGAGGAGAGTCCCACTCATAGCGATACTGAACATTGACACCGCGAATGTTTTTGAAGTCATCAACTTTTCTTTGAGCATAGCCGATCGAGACAGTGTGATTATCAGCCAGCGCATTGCTGCCCACGAACAAACCGCCACACAGTAATGCCAGCATCGTTAACTTAGAGGTCATCTGGTTAATTCCTTTTCATAATTTAACATTATTTCCCTGCGCTTATCGCAGGACTTCGTTCCCTGAATCACCCATACCCGACGGACTGGTTATCGTTTTATCAATCCGCCTGTACCGGCCAGGAATTTCCTTTAGCGCTCCGCGCCTTATGCTCAGACAGGGTCGGAGTGCATCTGTTTATACCCGGGTGTTTTAAAACAGGCTGACCTGTGGAAATCTGGGATTTAAATCCCACTCGTTCACAATGGCATTTCGTCCATTTAATTTGAGTTAAGTCAGGAATTTCACCACCTGAATAACTAATGTACTTTATTTATTAATCCATTTTTCAGGGCATTATTAGACCAAAAATAATCAGAGGTATCAAGACCGCATCGCCACAAAAAAAAGAAAAATCACCGAAAATATTATCCCTAATACATCCAGAAAACCACACGGTTTTATACCGTCTATTAACACGGATTCTCAATCTGACCGCAAGATTCCCCTTTATTCAGACTCTGAGTTACAGATCTATTTAAATTGACCTGTATGGAAAATAGCAATTGGCGAGTTACACCTGCACTTATTCAAAAATGCTGACCTGAAACTGACTGCCAATGCTTATGCTCCTACCAGTGTGCTCTGTTGTGCAGTGCACATATTTCGCAATGTTGCCGGAGTTCTGCAATCTGATGCCGGAACGATTTTTATTTACTGTAGCTATGGAGGCTGTTAATGCTCCCTTCTGCCGGATGTGCTCATCCGCAGTCATGTTACAGCTGCGTCACGTCGCAGCCTTTATTACCGACTTTAGTGGAGGCAAGGCGTAATCAGTAAGACAGAATGAAGGCTGGTTAATGTGGAATCATAGTGTGATATTCAGCCGGGAAAGAATATTCCGTAAGGCGATATGAAGAAGGGATAAGCGAAATGCAGACCGGAAAAAAAGAATCCGTTTATCAGAGACGGCTCGCAATTTACTACTTCGCTTTCAGCGAGTTTACCCGACCGAAGGTGTATATTTGAACAGGAGAAAACAGGAGAGGAAGAGCGTAACGAGAGATTTTAGCGCGGACTGAAGGTGGTGGAACACCAACAGCCCGCTGACCACAACCAACTGATAAGGAGTTGATCATGGCTGATACGCATCATAAGCCAGAGACGCACATGCCCACAACTACCGCCAGCGAATCGCAGGTGCATTATTACAAAGTGGGTTACCGGCCTAATAAAGGCCAGCCGAACCCGCTGCCGCAGTTGACTATTGAAGGCCGCTGGCTGGAAACGCTGGGATTTACGACCGGGCAGAAGATCGAGGTGATCACTGGACCGGGGCAGTTGATTCTCCGGCTGGCTGAAGAGTGACAGGCAGATAAAAAAATCCCGGCTCGGTAGGCCGGGATCACTGTTTATTGTGGATCGGATGGCGGCGTTTTTCGGACTTTGCGTTCATCTATTTTAGCGAAAACCCATGAACCTAACCCTACCGCAGTACCCGCGATAGTGCTTACAACGATGATATCTATAATTACTTCTTGCGTTAAATTCACCTTGCCATCAAAAATTAAATCAATAATAACAATAGCTATAAAGAAAAAAATGAAACAGCAGGCAATAAGGTAAATAACACTTAAAAATAAAAGCCTTAAATTTATATTCTGATTTTTTTTATTGTTCAACATCATTAGAATCCTTTTTGCTAATTTTGTCTTTAACTTTATTACCAATAAACTCACCACCAACAGAACCAATAACATCGCTGACGAAGCCAGAGCTTGGGCCTAAAACTGGTTTCAATACAGGCGGTGCAACCACACCAACCACACTACCTATGACCCAACCAGCTCCCGTACCAGTTAAAGCACCTTTATCAGGCCCATCAGTAAATAGGGTTCCACCTGCCGCGATTCCTGCGTTTTGCCATATATTTCGCCCCGGAGCCAGTGCTCCCGTAATACCTGCCGAAGCGCTGCCCCAATAATCCCAGGTTTTTTGCTGATTTTCAGGCAAACTCTGGTTCTTGACACTGTTTATATCAAACCACTGATATGTTCCGTTCGCTATTTCTGCGATTACTGCACCACCCACGACCTTACCTATCGACGCCGCCGGGCCTAAATACCACGCACCCGCAATCAACACACCGTCTTTATAACCGTTTACGATAACTTTGCTTATATTTACCCCTTCAGGCATATCACCTTTAACATTTTTACTCATTGCCGCGTTGATTTGCTGCGCTGTCGCCCCGGTATCACTCATCGACATTCCCGGCGTTGAGGCTGAATTACTATAACTGTTGAGTCCGGATGGAAGATTAAACAGTTCGTTATTTTCTACACCATTTCTCCCCGCCTGCGTGCCCGCCGCCGCACTGCCCGCGCTATCTCCGGCAATGCCGCCCGCCATGCCTGCCGCAACCGTGCCCATCGCAGTAGTGGAAGCTCCGGGCTTTATGACCGGGCAGAAGATTGAGGCGATCTGCAGGCCGGGACAGCTGATCATCCGGCTGGCGACTGAAGGTTAACTGACTAATAAAAGTAAAACCCCGGCCAGGTTGGTCGGGATTTTAAATTATTATGATTGGAATCGTAACTTTTCTGGGATTTGATAATTTTCAGGAATAGGTGGCCAGTCATAATTATCTGACCAGCCAATCATTTCAATATCATCAAATATATTTTCAAAAAAGTTACGCAAATTCATTGCATAAATTCGACTCATAACTAAGGCAGCCTTTACAGCAAGCATATCTTTTTCGCCAATGGCCCTTCTCAACGTAAGTGCCATTGAGGTAAGCTTTTTAAGCTCTTCTTGTAATTCGTCATCTAAATTTAGAGAATAATCAATAGCAAGCTTATCCTCTGAAATAGCACAAACCTCTGCCAAATCAGCCAATGTTGTTTTGATAAGGTCTAACTCATTTATGTTAGTCAATTTTCAGCTTCCTCCCTTGTCCTGCGTTGGTCTTCTCGATGTTCACTGACCCATCAAGGTTAAGAACAGCTTTGAAATTTCCATTTTTGTCAAAAACTTCCAAGTGATCTTTATGCATAGCATCTAGATATAGCTGATCCCCTTTCTTAATTAAATCACCTTTTTTACCTTGAGCCTGATAAACACTTTGTCCTTGATATTGCTTAGATGTTTTACGAGTTATATTTTTAACTTCACCTCCGAAAGAGGTGTTTTTCAAAAATTCACTCATGTTTCCGACAGCACTGGCATTAGGTACATGTGGCACTTTCTTGCCCGGCAATATAATCCCGGCCAGCATCCCGCCCGTCGCTTCCAGCGCCACCTGGTTCCCTTCGGATGCCTGCTTAATAGTATCAGCTACCGCAGACCAGGTATCACTGCTCATTAGCGCCTTAACGCTGTCTGCCACCGTCTGATTCTTACCGGACAGGTCATTAAGCGCCGTATCACAGTAACCGTCTCTGGTTGCACATGATGCCAGCGCCATTGCCGCATCCGCTACGTAATCCGCTCCACCTAATGCCGCATCGCCGGTATCCGCAAGAGCGTTGATAATGCCATTGGCAATAGAAGAGGTTGTACCTTCACCCAGCGTTTCCCTGACCTGATCCTTCATAGATTCGGCAACCTGCTTAGCTGTAGCGCGAGCCTGATCACCGGACAGTGAGTTATTCTCAACCGCATTTTTACCCGCCTGCGCGCCCGCCACCGCATTGCCGGCGCTGTCGCCGGCAATGCCGCCCGCAAGGCCCGCCGCCAGCGTTCCCAGCGCGCTTATCGTCTGGCGCTGCTCCTCACTCAGGTCCTCGCGCTTAACACCCGGATACATCTGCTGCGCGATGTACTCGCCCATCGCCGCGCCCGAGGCACCCACCAGTGCCGCGTTGCCCGATGCGTATGCCGTCACCGCACCCACCACCGCGTGCGCTATCAGGTTCGCCTGAACGTTCACCACATCCCTGCCGTCCGGGCCTTTCGTGGTCGTCAGCGTATGTATCTGCTTCGCCAGGTACGGTGCCGCCGCCCCGCTCACGGCCTGGGCGATATTGCCTCCCGCCAGGCCCTGTATCGCCGCCGTCGCCGCGCTGATACCCTGCTGCACTGCCCCGCCGGTCCCCATTCCGCTGTCCAGCATCGCCCGGTTGTAAAGCGTCTGATACACCTGACCCGTGATGTCGGCCGTGGTGGGTTCATGACCCGGATTCGCCTTCCGCCACTGCGCTTCAGCGTCCTTCCTCTGGTCCGGCGAGATGTTTTTCATCTTCTCAGTAGCGGCCTTTGTCGCCGCTATCTCGCCCTGCGTCCGCGCGATGTCCCCCGCCTGGCTGCCGATTTCCGCCAGCAGCTGCGCCGTCTCCATCCGGCGCTGCTCTCTATCCTTATCGAAGATTTTATCCAGCCCCGGATTCGCCCCCTCTGCGTCGCGGCTCAGCGCCGACACGTCCTGCGTCTGATTCGCCTTATCGCGGATAACAATCGTGCCGTCGCTTACCGCCGCCTTCGTCACCGACGAGGCGCTCCCGCTGCCGTTCAGCCCCGCCAGCAGGCCGTTCGCCATGTTGCCCTCAAACTGGCTGCCGATGCTGCCGCCGGTGCTCATCCCCACGCTCTGGTGTTCGGTTTTGTAGTCCGCGTGGTTCTCAATGTTGCTGAAGCCCAGCGTGCCGGTGTCGAGCCGGTTTTTATCCGCGTTGGCGGTGGAGCTGATAACCGCACCGTTGAGCTGGGTGTGCTCACCGGCCGTCACGTCAAAGCCGCCCTTACCGGCAAAGATGCCCGTCTGTTCGGCTACGCTCTGCCAGTTGCTGTGCATTTTGTCCTGGCTGAGGTTCACGCTCGCCGACCCGGTCATCGAGCCGAAGGTGAAGCTGCCGCCCGCGCTGGCGTTCTGCTGTTTACTGTCGTAGCGGTCGCTGTCCTGCTCTGAGGTCAGCGTCAGGTTGCGGCCCGTGTCGACCTTCACGCTCTCGCCGCGCACCTGTGCCCCGGTCAGCGTGGTGTCGCGCCCGGCGTTCAGGCTCAGCCCGTTGCCCGCCGTGAGCGTGGTCTCGGTGTGGGTCAGCCCGTTGCCGTTTGCGCGGCCTTTACCCGCGTTGACGCTGGCCGACACGCTGATACCGTAGCCGCCCGAGCCGGCAGTCAGCCCGATGCCGACGCTGCCGCCCTTGCTGCTGTTAGTGCTGTCGGTGCGCTCGCTGTTCTGCGCAGAGAGCAGGCTGATGTCGTTTTTCGCCGTCAGCGCGAGGTCGCCCACCGCCTGCAGCTGACTGCCCTGCACGAGGATATCGCCCGCGCTGCCCGGCTGCGCGCCGGTGGCGGTGATGTTCAGGTTACCGCCCGCGCCCAGCGTACTGCCCTGCGCATCGCGGCTTTCGGAGCGGGTCTCGCTTTTCGACGACTGGCTGCCGTACGAGAGGCTGATGCCGACCGAGCTGGTCGAGCCTTCTTCATAACCTTCCTGGCCCGGCTTCAGGCCCGAAGCGGTGTTTCTGGCGTTCGCCGCGTCGGTCTGCGCGCCGTCCATCTGGTAAGCCTGCGCGGCCTGCGCTGCAGTCAGCGCCGCTTTGGTGCCCTGCAGTGCCTTCAGCCGGCCATCATCGCTCTCATCGGCGGTGCGGGCGGTCTGCACCGCCGTGTTCAGCGCCGCGCCCACCGTGCCGGACAGCGCAAGCGTCAGGCCGCTCTGTTTCTGCTCGGTCTTCGTCAGCGCGGTGTGGCTGTTTTCGGCTGCGCTGACGGTCACGTCGCTGCCGCTCAGGGAGAGATCTTTACCGGCGATCACGTCGCTGCCGTGCACGGTAAGCTGATTACCGGCGCTGAGAGTCACGCTCCCGTCGCTGCTGCCCACCGTGCTGCCCCGGTGAAGTGCGCCGCTGGCGTCGGTGCTGCTCTTCTGCATTGCCTGACCCACGGTGAAACCGATGCCGCCGCTGCCCATCAGGCCCGATTTTTTCTCCTCGCGCTGATGCACTTCATTATTCGTTTCTGTGGCGGTCGTGATGCTGAGATCGCGGCCCGCCGTCAGCGCCACATCCTGCGTACCAGCGACGTTGCTGCCGGTCACGGCAATATCGCGGCCCGCCTGAAGCCGGACGCTGTCGCCGCTCAGCGTGGTGCTGAGCGCCTGACTGCTGTGCAGCTCGTCGTGAGTTTCCAGACTGCTGCCCGACAGCAGTCCTTTGCTGGTCTGCTTACTGTGTTCGGTGAGATCGGTCCGGCTGTTGCCCGCGCTGAGCACGATGTCGCGTCCGGCACTGGCGGTCAGTGCACCGCCCGCCGTGACGTCAGCGGCGGTCGCGCGGATATCCTGTCCGGCACTCAGCTGCAGTGCGCCACCGGCGCTGATGCGTGTTCCGACATCACTCTGCTGTGACATGCGACGGTAGTTGCTGCTGTTCCAGCTATCGTCTTCACTGTGCTGCGTGCTGAGGGTGCCGAGCGTCAGGTCATTGCCCGCCTGAATCTTCGTGGTGCTCTTCTCTCCGGCGTTGCCGATATCGCTGGCGGCCAGAGTGATATTGTTCAGTGCACTCAGCGTCAGCGCACCGTCACTGCCCTGCACGTAGATACCGGCCGGACGATCGATCCAGCGGTCGGTGCCGTCGCCGCGCAGCGTGGACTGGCTGGTGATGTCGCGCCCCGCCAGCAGCGTAAGCTGACTGTCGCCACGCAGGGTACCGCCGAGGTTAGTGATATCCTGGCGGGCGGTAAGATTAACGGTGTTGCCGCTGATGTAACCGCTGTTAGTCAGCGACTGCGCCGTCAGCTGCGTCACATCACGTCCCTGAATGGTCCCGCTGTTGGTGATGTCGTCGCGGGCATTCAGCGCCACGCTACCGCCCCCGATCAACGCGCCGTCGCCGGTTAAGTCACCCTGTTTTACCTTCGCATAAACCTGCGGCACCAGTACGGTCTGCTGTGTGCCATCCGGCAGCGTTACGGTCTGGTTCACCAGCCAGACGATGTCGCTGGTGAGCAGTGCCATCTGTGCCGGGGTCAGCGCCACGCCGAGTTCCAGGTTGTAGGCTTTGCCAAAGGCTACCCCATTATTCATCAGCCCGCGATACTGATCTTCATCGCTGCCATATCCGCTGATATAGCGGTTGCCGGTCAGCTGAATAATCTGATCACGCACCAGCCGCTGCTCGTAATAACCATCACCCAGCCGCTTCAGAATCAGGCTGCTGTCGGTGGTCAGGGCATTCTGCATATAGTCGCTGCTGAGCCACTGTTTCTGATTCACAAAGCGCGGATCGGTCTCAACCAGGTAGTGGCTGTCACTGCCGGGTTGCAACTGGTAGAGGCTGTTATCCGGCAGACGGATGTCCGGTGAGACGGCGCGGATCACCGGCGTAATCGTCTGTCCATCGACCACCGTCGCGGGCAGCGTCAGCGAGAACTGCTGCCCGGCAGGTAACAGCAGTGGCCGGTCTTTGAGGCTGCCGAGTTTGTCCAGCGTCAGTGCGCTGTCATAGCGCAATCCGGCGGGCAGTAAGGTACTGCCGCTATCCGTGGCACTCAGCGCCACGGCGGTAACCGCCTGCTGAAGAGAAGGCGAGCCAATACTGTCGGCCTGTGCAGTGACACCCTGCTGCTGTCGGTTGCCGGTCTGGTAGCCATTGCCCTGCGGCGCGGCATTCGCCTGCCAGCTCAGCGTCTGCAGATCGATGGTTTCCGTTACGGGGGCCGGGCGATAGGTTTTCCGATCCTTGCCCTGCGAAGTTTCGGTCCCGCCAAATTTCTTTTTCTTCTTTTTCGCGTACCAGCGCACCGATTTCCCGTCGTCCGTGGTGACGCGCGTTCCTTTCGTCGCCTGATTATTCAGCTCACCTATCTGACCGCCCAGTACGGCTCCTGCGACAATCTGACTGTCCTGATTATTGAGACGGCCGGCGCTAAAGGTCATATTTCCGCCCGACAGAATTTTGCCCGGATCGCTCTCCTGGATCTGGGTTTCTTTCACTACCCTTCGGTAGTCATACTCATAAAACTCGCTGCCGCTGGTGCCGTCCGGCATTTTTGCCGTGTGCACGCCATATTTATTTTTTTTGCTGGTGTCCACTTTGGCCCAGTCGAAGCGGTCAGTATGGCCTTTGAGCACCGCGTCATGGTGCTGGCTATCTTCAGTCGTAACGACCTGCGTGGTCAGATGACGGTTGGTATTGTTGATTTCCGCCATGCTGATCGTGGCATCCTGCCCGGCCTCAATGGTTGCCCCGTCATTGTTGAGCTGCTGCCCCTGTCCGGTGGCCTGATAATTCGCATCCAGCTGGCCGCCAATATGCAGATCGCCATCACTGTAAATCAGCGCATGGTCACGATTATTCAGGGTGCCCGCCCCGATATCCAGTCGCTGTCGGGCAGCAATCACCGCCGCTTTGCCCTCTTCGCTGAGGTTATTGAGCAGCGAAGCCGCAATGGCAATATGATCACCAAAGATGCGACCGGTGCCGCTGTTATTCAGAACGCCCGCCACCAGATGCGTCAGGCCACCGTCAATCAGACCACGATTATTCAGGGTATCCGCAGCCGTGATGTCGGTCTGTCCGCCGCTGATCTCACCACCTGCCTGGTTATTGACATTCTGTGCAGTCAGAAATAGCGCCTGCTGGGCCGCGAGGGTGCCGTCGTTGATGACGTCACCCCCTGTCGTCAGGCGCAGTGTGCCATTGGCTTTGACCGCCGAGGTATTATGGAAATCACCCGCCAGGGTGATGCCAAGATCGCCCTGCGATAACACCTGCCCGTCGCCGCTCAGCGCAGCCGCGTTGATCTGCGCGTCGTGATCGGCGATCAGGGTGCCCTGCTGGTTGTTGATAGTCAGCGTCTGACCCGGCGCATTATTGATGGCCAGCATCCGACGCTGCTGGGTTTTAGAGGCAGCAGACCGGGCTGGCGCACTCTGCTGGATGGTCAGGGTATCGGCGGATGAGATCAGCCCGCTGACGTTGTCCAGCGCCTGCTGAACGATTAATGCCAGCCGCTGATTTGCACGTAACGCACCCTGGCTGTTATCCAGGGTATCGGCTTCGAGGGTTAAGCTGCCCGCTTCGATCCCTTTGCCGCTCTGTCGGGTATCGCGGTTGATCAGCGATGGCGTGGTAATCGTCATCTGCTGGCCGCCCTGAATCAGCCCGCTCCGGTTATCCAGTTGCTGGCTCAGCGACAGTAAGCCGTCACCGACGCTTTGCACCAGTCCGTCACTGTTGGTGAGCTGACCTGCCGTCAGTGATAGCGTGCCTGCCGAGAGGAGTTTGCCTGTCTGATTAAACAGTGCATTTTGTCCCGCATTGAGCGTCAAATCGGTGCCGCCCTGTATCTGCCCCTGCTGGTTATCCAGCGCGCCACTGTCGATGTGAAGGTTACCGCCACTGGCAATCAGTCCGCGCTGGTTAGCCAGCGTCTGGCCGGATGTGTTAAGGGTGATATCCCCCGCCGACTGCAGTTTACCGTCACTGTTGTTCAGTGCCTGACCGCTGAACAACAGCCCACCATTACCTGCGATTTGTCCCTGACTGTTGTTCAGCTCAGAGGCACCGATCGTGGCCTGGTTTCCAGCGGCAATAAAGCCCGTCTGGTTATCAATCGCACCGCTGCGCAAATCCAGACTGTTCAGGGCAACGATGCCGCGCTGACTGCCACTGTCGCGATTGATCAGGGCGTGGCCCTGGGTGTCCAGCGTCATGTCGCTGCCGGCCTGTAACAGACCGCCCTGGTTCTGCAGCTCGCCACTGGTGAGATCAAGCCGTCCTTTACCGCCCGTCAGCGTGCCGGACTGGTTGTGAATGTCGCCTGCCGCAATCTGTGCCCCTTTGCTGCCGGTGATAAAGCCGCGCAGGTTATCCAGCGTGCCGCTGTAGAGCTTCAGGATACCCGCACTGAACAGGCCGCCTGCCGCTCCACTGTCACGGTTAATGAAGTCGTTGCCATGAGTATCCAGATTGAGATCGCCACCCGACTCAATCCTGCCTGCACGGTTGTTGAGCAGCCCGCTGTCCAGTTGCAGCGTGCCTTTAGCACCCAGTTGTCCCTGCTGATGATCGAAGGTCTGCTGATGGGTGTCGATGCGGACATTCTGGCCCAGCATCACCCCGTTCTGGCCATCGATCTGGCCCGTGGAGAGGAGCAGATCGCCACCCGCAACGATCCCCCCTTGTTCACCGCTGGCGGTATTGGTCAGTTGCGCGCCATGGGTGTTCAGCGACAGCGTTTCACCCGCCTGCAGCAGGCCATGCTGGTTATCCACGCTGCCGCTCTCCAGCGTCAGCGCACGATCGGCAGTGAGGGTGCCGTCAGTGTTATTTACCGCAGCGCTGTTGAGCTGGGCGTTGCCCGCCGAGACCAGTGAACCGCCGCTGTTGTTGATATCACCGCTACTCACGCGCAGATTGCCGCCCGCCACCATAACGCCGGATGCCGCGTTATTCAGCGACTCTCCCTGCGTATCCAGTTGCATATCACCGCCAGACTGGAGCCGTCCGGCGCGATTATTCAGCGCACCGCTACTCAGCTGCACTTCCCCTCTGGCACTGACCAGCCCCGCTTCAATATCGACAGCCTGGCCCCGGCTATCAATGAACAGGTTTTGTCCCTGAATGACGCCGTGGTCGCCCGCAATCGTTCCGGTTAAAAGTTGCAGATCACCGCGCGCCACAATGCCGCCGCGGTCGCCACTGGCCGTGTTGGTCAGCTGCGCGCCGTGGGTGTCCAGCGACAGCGATGCACCGGACTGGATCAGGCCGCGCTGATTATCGAACGCGCCACTGTTCAGCGTGAGTGCGCCATCCGACAGCAGCGTGCCGTCACCGTTGGTCACACCTGCACTACTGATCGTCGCTGCCGAGGCCGCTGCTATTACGCCGTTCTGGTTATCAAAGTCGCCGCTGGTGATGGCAAGTGCGCCGCCGCTGACTATTCCGGCTTTACCGCTGTCACGGTTGATCAGGGCCTGGTCGTGAGTATTGATCGCCAGATCGCCGCCGGACTGTATCAGGCCGGTGCTATTATCCGTTTTACCGCTGGAGATCTTCAAATCGCGCCGGGCCACCAGATTTCCACCGGTGTTACCGATCTGGCCCTGTTGGGTATCGAGGGTTACCCCATCACCGAGCACGGTTCCGCTGTGGTTATCTACTCCCTGGCTGCGCAGGGTGAGTTGCTGGCCCGCTTCGATGCGGCCCTGCTCATTATCGATAGCCTGACTGGTCGTTAATGTGGCATCGCCGCTGATGGCAGTGATGCGACCTTGCTGGTTACTCAGGCCAGCACTATTAAGTTGCAGATTGTGGCTGGCCTGCAGCGCCCCCTGTACGTTCGTCAGGGTTTCCTGAACCTGCAGTTGCAGATCGCCGCTGCCCGCCGCCAGCAAGGTGCCACTACTGTTATCCAGGCTGCCTAAGGCGAGATTAAGGTTACCGCCGCTCTCAATCCGTCCACCGCGGTTGTCTGCATCACCTGAAACCGCGATCGCCATCTCGCCTGTGCCACGCTGCGACAGCAGACCCTGATGGTGATCCAGCGTGCCCGCCGTCAGCGTCAGCGCCTCTGCCTGGGTATGTCCCTCTGAGAGATCGATCCTGTCACCGCTGAGCGTTAACGCACCCGCTGACAGCAGATTGCCCTTATTGCCTTCAAGCCGGGTTGCATTAAGGGTCAGCGCGCCGTTGCCCGCCAGCTGCACCGTGCCGCCCTGATTATCCAGCCATGGCGTATCAAGCTGCAGCGAATCACCGTTGCCTGCGATGAGTCCACCGCGATTTTCAATGTGCTGTGCCTGCAGCCGGGTATCGCCTTCATTGCTCAGCGTACCCTGATTGTTGAGTAATGAACCGGTGGAGAGAGTCAGCGCTTCACGGTTCTGCTGGCGCAGCAGACCGCGATTGTTACTGACGTTTTGGGCTGTGATGGCCAGGCTGCCAGCAGACAGTTTGCCATCATCATTGTTAAGCGCTGTTGCGGCCTGGATCCCGAGCGTGCGGCCCGCTACCGTTGCCCCCTGGGTACTGATATCCGCCTGGGTGGAGGTCAGCGCAATCGCATCGGCTGAGGTCTGACTGCCGGCCAGATCGACCCGACTGCCCCGCGCCTGAATCTGGTCATGCGCCAGATTTTTACCCTGAGCTTTCAGCTCGCCCTGACTGTTCAGCAGCAGATTGCCGGGCTGACTCAGTGTACCGTTGCCGTCAACGCCTGCCGCCAGCGTGCTTTCAGCGCTACTCTGCAGGGTGCCGGCAGAGAGCGTGGCGTTTCTGCCCGCGCTCACCAGACCGCTGTTGCGCAGCGTACCGCCGGACGTCAGCGTAACATCCTGCTGTGAGACGATATTCCCGCGGTTATCCTGGTCGCCATTGCTGGCTATCTGCAGTGCGGCCTGACTTTGCAGCGTGCCGCTGTTCTCCAGCCGGCCATCTACCGTCAGATGCAGCTCACCGGCACTGGCCCCCAGTTCACCGGCATTCCGCACGCCAACGCCCTTTTCAGTCCCGGTCAGGGTAATTTTATTGGCATACATGCCGCCAATTGCCGCCACATCAAGCGCAAACTCAGGCCGTGTCGCCCCATCATCCGCTTTAACCGTCGTGACGTTACTTTCAGTCGCGACCTGGTTCCTGCCCGTGACCACATTAAGTTCACGGGCATGCACTCTGGCGTTCACCGCTACCGACTGCGCAATGATCTGGGTGTAGTCCGCATCGCTGTCATTCAGGCCTTTACCTTCGATATTGATGCGGCCGCCATTCACATCGAAGCCTTTAAGCTGACCATTTTCGATCAGCGCCTGCCCGGTGGTGAGCGTATTGCGGCTGGCATTGATAAATCCGCAGCCGTTACAGGTGATGCCTGAAGGGTTAGCAATCACTACCGCCGCCCGTTTACCCGCCACTTCGATAAAGCCGTTCAGCTGGCTCGGGTTACGGCTGTTCACCTCATTGAGGATGACCGTCGCTTCCTGCTTTGACAGCCAGGGGTTTGCCGCCACCATACCGCCCAGCTGAGTCGCGGTGTTCTGATGACTGTTGTTGAGGATTGCGCCACGCGCATCGACGTCGAGCTGGCTGTACTGATTGCGGGAAACGCCCTGACTGTTGGGCGTCTGAATGTTAATTTGCGGCAGACCGTTGGCAGTGGCCATAACGGTAGGCTGCTGGCTGCCCGGCGCGCTGCTGTCGGCCACAATGTTAGCCTGCGCTGGCAGGCTGATTACCCCAGCCACCAGCCAGAGTGCAAAGCTGAGCGGTGAGATCTTTACCCGTGTCTCTGACAGTGAGGTGCGTTTCGGGCTGCGGGCAACGCGCGAATAGCCGCTGCGGGTGATGTCGGACACCACCATTAACATGCCGCGAACCCGGTTGAAGATAAGGCGATAGCAAAGTTTATTCATAATGCGCACAGTCCATTGTCAGCAATATTGATAAAGGATTTAGTAGTTCCAGTTCACGCTGAAACCAAACGTTACAGGATCGGTTTTGAAGCCGTCCGGTTTCGACAGAGGCATTCCGGCAAACAAGTCGTAACTGACACCGGCGGGCGTGATGCCGCCGCGCAGCCCGATGACGCCACCCGCCAGATGACGTCCCAGTGGCCCACCCTGTGAGGCACTGTTGCCCCCTACCTCGCCATAGTCGGCACCCAGGTAGAGTTCCTGCGCAGGCAGCGGTGTCTGCCAGGCCAGCGTGTTCTGAACGGTCCAGCCCCGGCTGGCACTCAGGGTGCGTTCACCATCAAAACCGCGCACGGTCCAGCGGTTGCCAATCGCGAACTCATCCTGCGCTGTCAGTGGGGTGTTGCTCATCTGGCGACGATATTGGATGTTGTAACTTAAATGCTGATTACCCAGTGCGAACGGCGTGGTGAGTCCCGCCTGCCAGGTCAGAATTTTTGATAACGCGGTGGCATAGGTGGAATCCTGATATGACTCCTCCCAGGCGGGCAGCGCGCCGAACCAGCGCGTGCCGCGCTGATAACTGACACCGGCGTCCAGCGTGGCGGCGCCGATATAGTGCCGGTGCGACAGGCCGAGTCGCCATGCGCTGGTACGGCGCTGCTGGCTGGTAATTTCGGTGTCGTTGATGAAGTTGCGTGACGCTTTGACCAGCACATCAGCGCTGACGGTGGTTCTGGCGGTCGCATTGCGGTAGATCACCCGACTGGCCTGAACATCCAGCGATCGGCTCTTACCGGCGTAGAGAAAGTCGCGGCTGTAACCGGCAACCGTCTGATGATAATCGTAGTCGCTGGCGGTAACGCCAAACAGCCAGTAGCCCAGAGGTACCGAGTAGTGTCCTGACAGACTTTTGCTGCTTTTTCTGCCCGCAAATCCCAGGTCGCGGCTGGCGGTCAGGTAGAAGAGATCGCTGAGGGAGGTGGGATTATCCAGCGCCAGCATGATCCCGCTCTGGTAACGCCCGGTACTTTCGGTGCCCGAGTCATCCAGCCATGCGCCGAGTCGCCAGAAACGATGCTGCGTGCGTTCAATCACAATGTCACTTTCACCCGGATTGAGGCCAGGGCGCAGCGCCATGTGCGCCTCTACCGTCGGCAGACGCTGCAGGTTCTCCAGCCCCTGTTCAATATCCCGCAAATCCAGCAGATTGCCGGCATGAGCGGGTAATGTCGGCCACAGGCTGACGTAGCGTGATGAGGCGGGTGACAGTTCCACATTACGGATCCGGCCGGGCACAATCAGCAGCTGCAACACGCCCTGACGCAGATCCTGCTGCGGAGCCAGTACGCGCGTTGTCACCCAGCCGTGATTAATCAGCCGGTTTTGCAGCGTGCCCATTAACTGGCTAATCCCTTTTACGCCGAGACAGTGACCATTAGCCTGACTGGCGAGACGTTGCAGAGGCACCCAGTGCGGCAGCGCATCCTGCCCGGACAGGCTGACCTTCTGAATAACAAAACAGGGGGTTTCCTGCGGAAACTTAAGACGGGAAGGTGACGGAACCGTTTCTGAGAGACGCACATCAGGCACCTGCGGCATCAGCCGCTGCTGACGCGCTTTCTGTTGCGCCTGCTGATGCTGCAATTGCTCATCACCGGGTGCCGCCTGCACCGTGTGCACTGCCAGGGCGTTGATCAACAGCGCACCGGGCAGAAGTGCCAGCGCTGCGAGAAGTCCATTTTTATCGGGCCGCATAACCTGTCCATGTGGTTAAGATATTACAAAATGTATATAGCTGCTTACTCTGCGCGCATTATGCCGCCGCAATCTTAAACCTCAAGAAAAAATGCAGAAAAACTTACATAAAACTTACAATAGCAAACTGCACGCCCCATTTAAAAACGTACCATCCCTGACCAGAAATCCGCTCATAGCAGGGACAGAAGCCTGTTCAGCCGTGCATCAGCTCGTGTTGAATCGTCGACGCAGCAAGCTGGGTAAAATCTGCAGCCCGGATGTTCCGACTTAAATGGATGTCGGACACGCTGGAAAGAGGGTCCACGATTAAATCTGACCACCCGGACTTACCTCTTATTTAAGATGGCACGTAATTCCAGTCCCCCTTCCCTGTCAGCGGGCGATCGCTACAGGCAATTCATTAAGCCGTGTTAATCAATGTATTAATGCTGGCGAGATGAAGGTCTTTTTCTGCTGCAGGAATCGGTTTCAGCCACTTTTCAGGGCATAAAAAAGCCCCCTCAGAATGGAGGAGGCTCAGCCTTTACCAGATTAAGCGCAGTTGCTTAGTGCAGCTTAAGCCGCGGGCGGATAACCCGGTTGATGCTGCCGACCAGCATCATCAGGCCGGTTTTGAAATAGCCGTGCAGTGCGATCTGGTGCATACGATAAAGAGAGATGTAGACAAAGCGCGCAATGCGCCCTTCCACCATCATTGAACCGCGCATCAGGTTGCCCATCAGGCTGCCGACCGTACTGAAGCGGGAGAGCGACACCAGCGAACCATGATCTTTGTAGACATAAGCCTTCAGCGGTTTGCCGTGGCGCTGCGCCAGGATGTTGTCCATTGCGCGTGAGGCCATCTGGTGCGCTGACTGGGCACGAGGCGGCACAAAGCCGCCGCCCGGCAATGCGCAGGAGGCGCAGTCGCCAATGGCGTAGATGTCATCATCCAGCGTAGTCTGCAGCGTCTCTTTTACCACCAGCTGATTGATGCGGTTGGTTTCCAGTCCGCCAATCTCTTTCAGGAAGTCCGGCGCTTTGATGCCCGCCGCCCAGACCATCAGATCGGCTTCAATAAACTCACCGCCTTTGGTATTCAGGCCATTCTGCTCAGCGCTGGTAACCATGGTCTGTGTCAGAACGCGCACGCCCAGTTTGGTCAGCTCCTGATGCGCTGCAGCAGAGATGCGCGGTGGCAGTGCAGGCAGAATACGTTCGCCCGCTTCGACCAGCGTTACGTTCAGCGCTTCGCGTCCCAGCCCTTTAAAACCGTAACTGTGCAGCTGTTTGACCGCATTGTGCAGCTCCGCTGACAGCTCAACGCCCGTTGCACCGCCGCCCACGATGGCGATGTTAACTTTCTCGACCTTACCTTCGCTGGCAGAGAATTTCAGGAACAGGTTGAGCATTTCGTTGTGGAAACGGCGTGCCTGATGCGGATTGTCCAGGAAGATGCAGTGATCTTTGACGCCCGGCGTGCCGAAATCATTTGAGGTGCTGCCCAGCGCCATCACCAGCTGGTCATAGGCCACTTCACGCTGTGGCACCAGCACTTCGCCCTGTGCGTTCAGCACTTCGGCCAGACGGATCACTTTGCGGCTGCGATCGATGTCGGTAAGCGAACCCAACTGGAACTCGAAACCGTGATTGCGGGCATGAGCAAGATAGCTCAGCGCATCAATGCCTTCATCCATCGAACCGGTAGCAACTTCGTGCAGCAACGGCTTCCACAGATGGCTGTGGTTACGATCCACCAGGATAATCTCGGCCTTCTTTTTACGACCCAGTTTATGACCCAGCTGCGTCGCCATTTCAAGGCCGCCCGCTCCCCCTCCGACAATAACAATTCTCTTAACAGACGTAGTCAACAAAGACCCCCTCAAATTGTGAACCAAAAGTTAACCAAAGGTTAAATTAAACCTTAAGAAACATAGGGTTGGCGAAGTTAAAATCGCTATCTGCTCGCAGAATAGCATGGCGGGAAGAGGAGAACATAAGAATATTGATATACATCAAAGCGGGGAAATAAAACTCGGATAATTACGTAATGAAAACAGGCACCTTGCGGTGCCTGTCCTGCTTAACCTAATGTTTTGAAAGCTTTTATCCGCTGAAGATGTGGGGATATGTTTTTGAATTTATGCCCTTCTGTCTCGTCCCAGACAATTTCATAGAAGGGATGCAGCTGCCCGGCGGTGCGCTGGCTGTCCAGCGCCTCATCCTGACGGGAGAGAAAGGTCAGACAGCGGTCACGATTGCGTTCGCGAAAATCGCTGACGCACTTGGTGGCGATGTCCTGATACTCTTCTGGCCGGTCAATCTTCCCTTCCATGTTCTCCTGCGGAAAGAGGTTGGGATTGAAGATTGCCTGCCGGATACCACACAGAAAACCGATGCGCTCTGACCAGAAGCCGCCCAGCCCGACGCCGCAAATCAGCGCACGATTGTCGTCGGAGAGCGTCAGCATTTTATCGGTCTCTTTCAACAGAAACTGCATGTCATGTTTAGGATGGAGGGTGCTGTAACTGAGCAACCTGACATCAGGATCGATAAATTGCAGTTGCAGCACCTTTTCGTGATTGCCCGGACTACTGGAATCAAAACCGTGCAGATAGATGATCATGATAATCCTCAGGTTAGTGATAGCGCCGGGCAGTCACTGCTTACCACGACGCTTTGTGAGCCAGCCAGCGTTCCTGAAGTGCACTCAGTTGCTGGGCATTGTTTTTCCAGCGATGCGTTGCCTGCAGCTCATCGCGGGTGAACCTGCCCTGATGATACAGCTGCGTAATCCGCTCTGACCCGACCGGGATCAGGTTATCCAGCACGCTAATGGCACCCTGACGCTGATTGCAGACCAGAATCATGTCACAACCGGCAGAAAGAGACTGCTGCGCCCGCTCAGGATAGCTGCCCATCACGGCGGCGCCCTCCATTGAGAGATCGTCGGAGAAAATCACACCGTCGAAGCCCAGTTGCTCACGCAGCACGGTTTTGAGCCAGTAGGGCGAACCACTGGCGGGCAGCGGATCAACGTCAGTGTAGATAACATGTGCAGGCATAATCGCATCCAGTGCCTGCTCGGTAATCAGCTTGCTGAAAATCGCCATGTCGTGCTCACGCAGCGTCTTTTCATCGCGTGGATCGCGTGGCGTCTCTTTATGCGAATCAGCGCTGACCGCGCCATGTCCCGGAAAATGTTTGCCGGTCGTTTTCATGCCTGCCTCATGCATCCCCGCAATAAAGCGGCGGGCAACAGCAAGCGCGATGGACGGATCGGCATGGAAAGAACGATCGCCAATCGCAGCACTGATATGACCAATGTCGAGCACCGGCGCGAAGCTGATATCGATATCCATGGCAATCATCTCGGCTGCCATCTGCCAGCCCGCCTGCTGCGCCATTTCACCGGCGGTTTCTGCATCGTGAAGCGCCGCAAAAGATTGCATGGCGGGCAGTTGGGTAAAGCCGTCACGGAAACGCTGCACGCGACCGCCCTCCTGGTCCACCGCAATCACCAGCCGGGCGTGAGAGGCCGCGCGGATCTGCCGCACCAGCTCTGCCAGCTGGGCCGGGTCGTGATAGTTTCGGGCAAATAAAATTAAGCCGCCTACCAGTGGATGCTTAAGGATCTCGCGCTCTTCGCCATCCAGTTCATAACCCTCAACGTCGAGCATCAGCGGGCCGGGTAAATGTGATCTCATAACCTGAATCCTGTAGCGTTACGCACCTGCATAACGCGATTAAATCTGTTCCCAGCTCTGTCGGGCCAGCTGGTGTAATGTGTCGTCGTCACCCTGACCGGCACGCAGCTGATACCAGCTGGCCATCAGCAGACGCAGCCACGGTTGCCAGCGTCTGACCTGCTGCACCAGCACCGGAAGCGGCAGCTGCATCGCTGCGGCGTACTCTGCCAGCCAGTCGATCTGATGCGGCGGATCGCTGGCACAGACGGCCGCCAGCTCCAGCGCCACATCGCCATCAGCGGCATATTCCCAGTCGATCAGACGCAGGCCCTCCGGGCTCTGTATGACATTTCCGGCATGCAGATCCATGTGCAGCGGTGCCAGCCTTAATGGCTGAGGTTCGCCCTGCTGCGTCAGACGTCTGAGCGCCCGCAGCCAGCGGTGATGCCGCTGTGGCGAGAGCTGCCAGTAGCGCCATAACAGCGGCAACAACTGCAGACGATAGCCGGTTAACGGCTGCTGATGCAGCTGCCGCAGCAGTGCCACAATCTGCGGACGCTGCTGGATGAAGCGTTGTTCATCCAGCGCGTCGCCTGCGCACCAGGTCAGCACAATGCCCTGACGATGACCAGCAACGGGCTGCGGTGCCAGTCCGCTGGCTCGCATTTTTCGCAACAGCCGGAATTCGCGCTGGCGATCCACAAATGGAATTGCCGGTTGTGGCGCAGCCCGCGCGATGAAGGTACCGCGCGAGCTGACAATCTTCTGACTGTGACCGGTCAGACCGGCCAGCGGGATAGTTGATACCTTTCCTGGCTCGCCGGTCGCCTGCTGAATTATCCGCTGAAAGACGGGATTAATTCTGTGCAATGCCGTTGCCGGACCAGATGATCTCACCAGTCTGAACCAGCATCAGCTGCATCTGCAGAGCTGGCGCTTTAACATCGCCGCGTGCGTTACTGTAGAGCACATACTGGGCATTAACGTTGCGTGCCAGACCAATCGCTTTGCTGCGCGAGTTCAGGCTGTCCTCCGGCGATAATCCCAGCGTCTGCTTGGCCTGCGCCAACTGATCGGCAGAAACCAGCGTGAATTTGCCATTGTTGTTCAGCGCATTCTGGATAGCCGCTGTTGCTTTCTCGCTTTGCAGCGCGCCATTGGTGCTGTTTTTGATGCGGTCGACCAGCAACACGCTACCCGGCTCGGCGCTGGCGGCCTGCAACATCTGCGCCACCAGCGGCTGTACGCTGGCATCCCAGTTGATAGTGACCAGCTTCGGTGGCTGTGGCACAGGCTGAGGCTGCGGTTGTGGCACCGGCTCAGGTTGCGGAACAGGCTGCACCGGCTCGGCTGGCTGGGTCGGTTCAACCGTGGCGGGCTGCTGCTGTTTCACTACACAGCCGGTCAGAATGAGCGCCATCAGGAGCGCTCCGGTACGATTAACACTGCGTATCACGTAGAAAATCCTTAAAGATAGAGATAAAGACGAACCTTGCTGGCAGTCAGGTTACCCAGCTGCGAGGTGGCGACAATACTGCCCTGCGCCGGAACGGTAACGGTCTGCGCCGGTTCCTGCGGGGTGATTTCCAGACCTTTGTCGTCATACCAGTAATAACGATAGTGCACAACGACCGGTGTTTCGCGCTGATTATAGAGCACGCTGGTGGCTCGTTTCAGTCCATCGTTCTCATCCAGCGTCGGTTCATCGGTAATGATCCCTGCTGACAGCACAGAAGACTCCATCACCAGCGATTGTGAAGTATTGATCATCGGTTTTTCACTGCTGCAGGCCGTCAGGCAGAGCAGGATCGGCAGGCCAGTCAGCCAGGATCGCATAGCTTTTTTCCGTTATCAGGTCAGTCTGAGAGCATCGGGCCCAGCGGTTCGCCGCCCAGCAGATGCATATGGATGTGATAGACCTCCTGACCACCATGTTGATTGCAATTCACAATCAGCCGATAACCATTCTGATCGATCCCTTCCTGACGGGCGATTTTCGCTGCGGTGGTAAACATACGTCCCAGCGCATGCTCATGGGCCGCTTCCGCCTCGTTGACCGTTGGGATCAGCACATTTGGCACGATTAAAATATGGGTCGGTGCTTTAGGCGAAATGTCGCGGAAAGCCGTAACCAGTTCATCCTGATAAACCACATCAGCGGGGATTTCGCGGCGGATAATTTTACTAAAAATGGTTTCTTCAGCCATGGTGCAATTCCTTGAGCCTGAGTCGTAATCAATCAGTATGCGGGAGAAATTTGTTTTCTTTCAACCTCAGTACCACTTTTCTTGCATTGTTCGCCTGCCTTTGCAGCAGCTCCTCTCCTCTGTCACCTGAACAGCATTCCAGATGCTCGCAAGCTGCCTGCCATACCAGCAAAATGAAACGCTGTTTTATAAATTAGAATTTCGCCACCCTTTTCTTTATATGGCTGCCACTTCAGCCCAGGCGTTAGCCAAATTGCGAAGGTTTAGCCGCCCGGTCAGCTCTACTTTGCTAACCAGTCCGGGTGAGAAGTCCGGCGTCACCAGGGATATACCGCCATATAACATCAAGGAGCATTAGCCATGCGCTCACGTAAAATTGGTCTTGGCCACTATCTGGCCTATGGTTCCGGAGATTTTCTCGGAGCAGGCACCACGGCGCTCACAGCCGCCTGGTTGCTCTATTTTTATACCACCTTCTGTGGATTAACCCCGATTCAGGCCACCTTAATCTTTGCTACCGCTCGCGTGCTGGATGCCGTGGTCAGCCCGCTCATGGGCTTTATTACCGACAACTTTGGCTCAACCTGGCTGGGCAAACGCTTTGGCCGCCGCAAATTCTTTATCCTGTTAGGCATACCCTGTGTATTCAGTTATAGCCTGATGTGGGTCAGCGACATGAGCTTCTGGTGGTATCTCTGCACTTACCTGCTGTTTGATATCGTCTATACCATGATCCTGGTACCTTATGAAACGCTGGTCCCGGAAATGACTGACGATTTCAAACAGAAAACCCGGTTCTCCGGCGCGCGTATTGGTCTGGCGCAGCTCTCAGCCATTCTGGCCGCATTTTTACCCGGCATTTTACTGGGTATGCTGGGCAAAGATAATCCCGACTCCTTTTTCTACGCCAGCCTGGTGTTCTCGGTAATCTGCGCACTGGTGCTGACGCTGGTGTGGTGCTTTACCTGGGAACGTCACCCGGATGATTTCTCTGCCGAGTCGCGGCGTGCTGAGCAGGAAAAACAGCAGCTGACGCTGATGCAGAACCTTAAACGGCTCTATGTTGAGCTGGCCTCAACTTTACGTATTCGCATCTTCCGCCAGCACCTTGGCATGTACCTCGGCGGCTATATCGCCCAGGATGTGTTTAATGCCGTCTTTACCTGGTATGTGGTGTTTGTGCTGATGCAGAGTGCTCAGGTTGCCTCCAGCCTGATGGGCACCATGGCAGTGCTGCAGTTTATTGCTGTGATGGCGATGATCCCGCTCTGTATCCGCATGGGGCCTGCACCTGCCTACCGTCTGGTGGCCATCCTGTTTGGCCTGGCGTCGCTCTCCTATGCCGGATTGTGGTATGCCGGCATGAACGACAACATGTCACTGCTGTTAGTGATCTCTGCCCTGGCAGGTCTGGGACGTGGCGGCATTAACTATGTGCCATGGAACACCTACACCTATATCGCGGATGTCGATGAGGCCATCACGGGTCAGCGCCGTGAAGGCATTTTTGCCGGCATTATGACCCTGACGCGTAAAGCGTCTCAGGCGGGTGCCGTCATGCTGGTCGGTATCGTGCTGCAGCTCTCTGGTTTTGTCTCTGGCCAGGCAACCCAGGTACCCGGCGTCAGCCACACCATCCTGGCGATCCTGAGTATCGGTACAGTGGCCGTTCTGGCCTGCGGCTTTATCGTGTCACTGCGCTTTAAACTTAATCTGCAGACCCATACTGTCCTGCGCCAGGAAACGCTGAAAATGCGTGAAGCGGACCGCATCGTGCCGGAAAGCATCACCCCGGAAGCACGCGGGATAGTTGAAACACTGGCTGGCATGCCTTACGAAAATCTGTGGGGCAACAATAACATTGGCTTCCTTAACCGGAATAAGCCAGCGCCGGAAAAATTGTCCGCGCATCCCTCTTTACACCCTTCTATAAACTCGACCTTAAAACGACAGGAATAAACCATGACTGTATTTCCCGTTAAACACAGCAAATTATTGTGCCAACCTGAGCATCTGCTGCCACGCAGCGAACTGGTACAGCTGATTCAAAAGCTGACACAAAATCTGGTTAACATCACCGATGAGACAGGCGAATTTTTATTGCGGCTGGACGATGGCCGGGTGATTGATACCAAAGGCTGGGCGGGTTGGGAATGGACACATGGCATCGGTCTGTATGGCATGTTGCACTACTATCAGCAAACCGGCGACCAGCAGACGCTGGCGATCATTGATGAATGGTTCACTGAGCGTCTGGCGGAAGGAACGCCGACCAAAAATGTGAATACCGTTTGTCCTTTTCTGACGCTGGCTTACCGTTATGAAGAGACCGGTAACCCGGCCTGGGTGCCGGTACTTGAGCGCTGGGCTGAGTGGGTCATGTATGAAATGCCGCGCACCGAACAGGGCGGCCTGCAGCACATCGTCTATAACAATGAAAACACCCAGCAGCTCTGGGACGATACGCTGATGATGAGCGTCATGGCGCTGGCCAAAATCGGCCAGTTGCTGAAACGCGATGAGTGGGTTGAAGAAGCGAGCTATCAGTTCCTGCTGCACACCCAGTATCTGATGGATCGTGAAACCGGCTTATGGTTTCACGGCTGGAACTTCGACGGTCGCCATAACTTTGCTGATGCACGCTGGGCGCGTGGCAACAGCTGGGTGACGATTGTGATTCCTGACTTCCTGGAGATGATGAACTGGCCTGAGCATCACGCGACCCGCCGCTTCCTGCAGCAGGTTCTGGAGACCCAGGTCAAAGCGCTTAAGGCCTGTCAGCACAGCAGCGGCTTGTGGCACACTCTGCTTGATGACCCGAACAGCTACCCGGAAGCCTCTGCCACGGCAGGATTTGCCTATGGCATTCTGAAAGGGGTTCGCAAGCGCTATCTCCCCGCGGAGTATCTGGAGGTAGCAGAAAAAGCGCTGCGCGGCGTGATTGCGAATATCGATGACGATGGCGAGCTGAAACAGGTTTCCTTTGGAACCGCGATGGGCAGTGACCTGGACTACTACCGCACTGTTCCTCTCACCTCAATGCCTTACGGTCAGGCGATGGCCCTGCTCTGCCTGACTGAGTACTTGCGCGTTTACCTGTAACACGCGCCCCAAAAAAAAGCCCCGCTTAGCGGGGCTTTTTCATTTCGCTGAATCATTACATGCTGCGGATGTAATCATCCATATCGGTTTTCAGGTTATCGGATTTAGTCCCGAAAATTGCCTGCACACCGGAACCGGCTACCACCACGCCACGGGCGCCGAGGTTTTTCAGTTCAGTCTGATCCACTTTAGCCACATCAGCGACGCTGACGCGTAAACGGGTGATACAGGCATCCAGGTTAGTGATGTTCTCTTTACCACCAAACGCCGCCACCAGTTTGCCCGCCATCTCTGTACCGGTCGCGGTAGATTGCTCGCTGTTGCTGCTCTCTTCACGGCCAGGCGTTTTCAGATCCAGTTTGGCGATCAGCACGCGGAATATGGTGTAGTAAATCAGGCCGTAGATGATACCGATAATCGGGAACAGCCAGATTTTGCTGCTGTTGCCGCTCAGCACGATAAAGTCGATAAGACCGTGTGAGAAACTGGTGCCATCACGCATACCGAGCAGGATACAGATTGGGAATGCCAGACCTGCCAGCAGCGCATGGATCACATACAGGATCGGTGCGACGAACATGAATGAGAATTCAATCGGTTCGGTGATACCGGTCAGGAATGCGGTCAGCGCGGCGGAGATCATAATCCCCCCCACTTTAGCGCGATTTTCAGGCTTCGCTGAATGCCAGATAGCAATCGCTGCCGCTGGCAGACCGTACATTTTGAACAGGAAGCCGCCTGAGAGTTTACCTGCGGTCGGGTCACCCGCCATATAGCGTGGGATATCACCGTGGAACACCTGACCTGCCGCATTGGTGTATTCACCAATCTGCATCTGGAAAGGAACGTTCCAGATATGATGCAGACCAAACGGCACCAGTGCGCGTTCGATTACGCCATAAATACCAAAGGCGACAACCGGGTTCTGATAGGCCGCCCACTGCGAGAATTCCTGAATCGCGGAACCAATCGGTGGCCAGATAAAGGAGAGCAGCACGCCGAGAATGATAGCGGCCAGACCGGAAATAATCGGCACAAAACGTTTACCGGCAAAGAAACCCAGATATTCCGGCAGTTTAATGCGATAGAAGCGGTTAAACATATAGGCGGCGATGGAACCCGCGATAATACCGCCCAGTACCCCGGTGTCGGCGAGGTGTTTAGCCTCGATCTCTGCCGCAGGCATATGCAGCACCAGCGGCGCAACCACCGCCAGGGTTTTCACCATGATGCCATAGGCAACAACTGCTGCCAGCGCCGAAACGCCATCGTTATTGGTAAAGCCCAGCGCCACACCGATAGCAAAAATCAGCGGCATGTTGGCGAACACCGATCCACCCGCTTCCGCCATTACATGCGAAACCACTGCAGGTAACCAGCTGAAATTGGCTGAACCGACCCCTAACAAAATACCGGCAATCGGCAGAACCGATACCGGCAGCATCAGCGATTTACCGACCTTTTGAAGGTTGGCAAAAGCATTTTTGAACATAGCGTGAAGCTCCTGAGTATGAGTGCATATTTGCGCAGTGCGCGTGGCAAAGAGGGAGGATTCTTTGCCGGGCTGGCGGTGACCGCCTTTTGATTTATTACGAAGGGTAAAATAAATCCCCTTTTGTTACTTTGATGGCTATCACGTTTCGACAATCACAGGGGCGCACTTTACGAAATTTCTCACTGACGTGCATCGGTAATTGACGATAAAAAGCTGACCCTGTCTGAAAAAACAGGGTCATATAGGCAGGTTACAGATTAATTACAGAGGCTGAAATAAAAGCCGATCAGGCGCCGAGCTGGCTCATCGGGATATGGAACAGCGTTGAGAAATTTTGCGTGGTGGCGGCAGCCAGCGTTTCCACATCGACACCTTTCAGTACCGCCAGGTAATCGGCAACATCGCGCGTATAAGCAGGCTGATTCTCTTTGCCACGATACGGCACGGGTGCCAGATAAGGTGAATCCGTTTCCACCAGCATCCGGTCCAGCGGCACATAACGCGCAGCTTCGCGTAGCTGTTCAGCATTACGGAAGGTGACGATCCCGGAAAAGGAGATATAAAAGCCCATATCGAGCAGCTTAGCGGCGGTGGGCTGATCCTCAGTGAAACAGTGCAGCACGCCGCCGCAGCGCTGAACCTGCTCTTCACGCAGAATCGCCAGCGTATCTTCGCGCGCATCACGGGTGTGGACGATGATCGGCTTATTCAGCGCGATCCCGGTTCGGATATGTTCCCGGAATGAGCGCTGCTGCTGATCTTTGGTCTCTGGCTGATAGTGATAATCCAGCCCGGTTTCACCGAGCGCTACCACCTGAGGATCGGCAGAGAGCCGGCGAAACTCTTCAACGTCATAAGCCTCTTCCTGATTCAGCGGATGCACGCCGCAGGAGAGCGCAATATTTTTCCGCTCGCCGACCAGGCTCTTCAGGGTATGGAAACCCGGCAGCGTAGTGGCGATAGCCAGCATAAATTTCACATCACGTGCCGCCGCTTTAGCGATCACATCATCAAGGTCACGATGGTTCTTTTCATAATCCAGGCCATCGAGATGGCAATGGGAATCCACAATAAACATAATTACTCTCAGATAGGTTTAGCCGACCAGCGCAGGCTTCTGTTGGTCCGCCCAGCTCAGAAGCTGATCGGTCAGCAATAATTCGCGATTCACTGACGCCACATGCAGTAACTGCTCGCGACAGCGCATCCATGCCAGGGTACTGCTGTTGAGTGCGCTGGCTGAAAAGTATCCGGCCAGCAACTGCACCACATCCTGGCGGTCAATATTACTCAGCCACTGACCTGCATTTTGCTGCCATTTCATCGCATCCAGCAGTAAAGAGAGCAGCCAGCCGATACGTGCTGCCGCATCGTCAGCATTCAGCGCAGGTAACAGTTGCAGGATGTCCTGCTGCAATGCCGCGGGCAGCGCATCGCAGAGCTTTTGGCGCGCCTGCCACGGCCCGTTTTCCAGCAGGCTCAGCGCCGCGCCCGGCGCGCCTGCGCTCAGGCGTAGCGCCGCCAGCAGCATCTGTTCATCATGCGAGGACTGCTTCTTCAGCCAGAGCAGGCTTTGTCCTTCATCGGGTGGCGTCAGATGCAGCGTCATGCAGCGACTGCGCAGTGTGGCCAGCAGACGTGACGGATCGCGGCTGCTGAGGAAGAACCAGCTGTTGGCTGGCGGCTCTTCCAGCGTTTTCAGCAGGGCGTTAGCGGCCGCTTCCGAAAGCTGTGCAGCATCCGGCAGCCAGACCACTTTCGCGCCGCCCTGCTGGCCAAAGTGATACATTTTTTCTGTCACCTGCCGCACCGCATCGATGCCCAGGGTACTTTTGCCCTTCTCCGCCTCTAACCGATACCAGTCAGGGTGAGTATTAGCCTGCATCAGCTGGCAACCGTGGCACGCTCCGCAACTTTTCAGTCCATCCGGCTGCTGGCACATCAGCCAGCGGCTCATCCCCCAGACCAGCGCGTCATCGCCCATGCCAGCCATCGCCTGGATCAACAGCGCATGATGGGCGCGATTTTCCTGATGCTGGCCAATCACCTGGCGATAAGGCTGATTCAGCCACGGATACCAGTTCATCACGCCTGCTCCGCCAGCCAGCTCTCCAGCGCCAGCTGAAGTGACGCTGTCACCTCGGTCAGCGACTGAGTGGCGTCGATGATCAGGATAGTGGGATCTTCTGCAGCAAGGGCCAGATAGCGCGCTCGGGTACGTTCAAAGAAGCGCAGCGACTCCTGCTCAATACGATCCAGCTCACCGCGCGCACGGGCGCGCTGCAGACCGATCTCAGGCGTGACATCAAGATAGAGCGTCAGATCGGGACGAAAATCGCCTAATACCGCATCGCGCAGCGTCTGCATCAGTCCGCTGTCAAGACCCCGACCGCCACCCTGATAAGCCTGCGAGGAGAGATCGTGACGATCGCCGATTACCCAGGCACCGCGAGCCAGCGCCGGTTTGATTACGGTCTCTACCAGCTGAACCCGTGCGGCATAGAGCATCAGCAGTTCGGCTTTATCCGTCACCTGCTCACCTTCAATACCCTGCTTAACCAAAACCCGAAGCTGTTCTGCCAGCGGCGTACCGCCAGGCTCGCGGGTAAAGACCAGATCACTGATACCACGGGCATGCAGTGTAGCGACAATGGCGTCGCGCGCGGTGGTTTTTCCGGCGCCTTCCAGGCCTTCAATGACGATAAACTTACTGTTCATTTTTTTCCTTCAGCGTCTGCCGGTAGACCTGCACCGCCTTGTTATGGCTGGCGAGGTTGGTGGTAAACGTATGTCCGCCCTTGCCGTCTGCAACAAAGTAGAGATAGTTCGTTTTCTCGGGATGGGCCGCTGCCTGCAATGAGGCTTTGCCCGGCATCGCGATCGGTCCAGGCGGCAGGCCATTAATAATATAGGTATTGTACGCGCTGGCCGTCTCAAGATCTTTGCGGGTCAGTGTACCGTTATAGCTGTCACCCATGCCATAGATCACCGTGGGATCGGTCTGCAAACGCATACCTGTGCGCAGGCGATTAATAAACACCGAGGCCACGCGCGCGCGCTCTTCGCTGACGCCGGTCTCTTTCTCGATGATCGAGGCCATGGTCACCAGATCTTGTGGCGTTTTGTAAGGCAGATTATCCGCCCGTCCCTGCCACACCTCATCGATGGTTTTCTTCATCCGAGCATGCGCACGTTGCAGCAGCGCCATATCAGTCGTGTTGGCGGTGTAGAGATACGTGTCCGGAAAGAAGTTGCCCTCCAGTTGCTCTGGCTCCACGTTGAGTGCGCTGGCAAGGGTGGCGAACTGATCATCTTTCAGAGTGTGGCGGATATAGGGCGCTTTACGCAGCTCGCTGAGCCACTCTTTCAGCCTCTGCCCCTCCACAAACCGCACAGGGAACTGCGCCTCTTTACCACTGGCCAGCAGCTGTAACAGCGCGCGCACGGTCATGGTCGGTTCAAGGCGATAGGTGCCCGCCTTAAAGGTCGCCAGCTCCGGCTCCAGACGCAGCAGCGCGCCAAACCAGATACTGCGCGGAATGATGTTTTTCTCTTCCAGCTGCGCCTGGAGTGCGACCCGGCCTGTACCGGCTGGCAATGTGTAGATAGTTTCCTGATTAATGGTCAACGGGGTGGCCGCAAACTGCTTAACCTGCCAGTAACTCAGCACAGCCGCGAGACCCACAATCGCCAGCAGGCTGACGAGAATTTTTTTGCTTCGAATCATGATGCATCCATTATCTTTTTACAGCTAGCGTGCAACTGATTAAACAGCGAGCGCTCAGTAAACTGTACGGCTTCTATCTGTCGGACCGGCAGAACCGGCATCAGCGCGTTACATATCACCACTTCATCAGCATCCAGCAGCTGTGCCGGTTCGCTTTTTATCACCTGACAAGCGTGACCTGCTGCTGCAAGTTGCGCCATCAGACTTCGCCGCATAATGCCGTCCACGCCTGACGCGGATACATCGGGCGTAAAAATTTGTCCGCCCTGCCGCCAGAATAAATTGGCCGCACAGCATTCCACCACCCAACCTTCAGTGTCAAGCACCAGCGCCTCGTCAGCGTCTGTCTGGTCAAGATGAGCCCGAATCATCACCTGCTCCAGACGGTTAAGGTGCTTGATACCGGCAAACTGCGGGTTTCGCGCCAGACGAACCGGACTCAGCCGGAGTGAAGCACCATGCTGCTGTAACCCGGCGTAGTGTTGCGGCCAGGGCGCTAATGAGACGATGCGCGTGGGTTCACCACAGCCCAGCCGGCTATAACCCCGTCCGCCGCTGCCCGCGCTGATGATGACTTTCAGCACTGCCTGCGCCTGCTCCTGTGCGGCCTGTCTCATCTCAGCCTCCAGCTGATCCCAGTCGACGCCGCCGATCCATAACCGCTCGCAGCCTGCTTTAAGGCGCAGCAGATGGCTCTCCAGCAGCAGGATTTTACCCTGAAGGACGGCGGCGGTGGTAAAGCAGCCATCGCCGAACTGCATGCCGCGGTCGCTGGCAGCCAGCGTCGATTGTTTGACTCCGTTAATCCACATCATTCTCTCCTGAGCGTGAGACGTGATTTCAGCGCATTTTGCAGGATAAAAAAAGGCCCGCATCGCGGGCCTTTTTAGCAATCTGCAACGATTACACTTTACGGAAGATCAACGAACCGTTGGTTCCGCCGAAACCAAAGGAGTTACACAGCGTGTACTCCAGTCCAGGAACCTGACGCGCGGTGTGCGGCACGAAGTCGAGATCGCAGCCCTCATCCGGATTGTCCAGGTTAATGGTCGGTGGAACGGCCTGGTCGCGCAGTGCCAGAATCGAGTAAATCGATTCTACCGCACCTGCGGCACCCAGTAAGTGTCCGGTCATTGATTTGGTTGAGCTGACCATGACGCTGCTGGCTGCTGCCCCAAAGACCGATTTCACCGCCTGCGCTTCAGCTTTATCACCGGCTGGCGTGGAGGTGCCGTGTGCGTTGACATAGCCGATCTGCTCTGGCGTAAGCTGAGCATCACGCAGCGCATTGATCATTGCCGCCGCTGCACCCGAACCATCTTCTGGTGGTGACGTCATGTGGTAGGCATCGCTGCTCATACCGAAACCTACGATTTCTGCGTAGATTTTCGCACCACGTTTCTTCGCATGTTCGTACTCTTCGAGCACCACAATGCCAGCGCCGTCACCCAGCACAAAACCATCACGATCTTTATCCCACGGGCGGCTGGCCGCTTGCGGGTTGTCGTTACGGGTTGAGAGGGCGCGTGCTGCACCAAAACCACCGACGCCTAATGGCGTGCTGGCTTTCTCTGTGCCACCCGCCAGCATCACGTCAGCATCGTTATAGGCGATGATACGTGCGGCATGACCGATGTTATGCACACCAGAGGTACAGGCTGTCGCGATAGAGATGCTTGGACCTTTCAGGCCATACATGATGCTGAGATGACCCGCCACCATGTTAACGATGGTTGAAGGCACAAAGAATGGGCTGATTTTACGCGGGCCGCCGTTGACCAGTGAGGTATGATTCTCTTCAATCAGACCTAAGCCACCGATGCCGGAGCCAATTGCTGCGCCCATACGGCTTGCATTTTCATCGGTAATAACCAGACCGCTGTCCTGCATGGCCTGCATACCGGCCACAATGCCGTACTGGATGAAGGCATCCATCTTGCGCTGATCTTTGCGCGAGATGTAGTCATCACAATTAAAATCTCTTACCAGACCTGCAAAACGGGTTGCATAAGCACTGGTATCAAAATGGTCGATCAGGGTAATGCCGCTCTGACCGGCAAGGAGAGCACTCCAGGTAGACTCTACGGTATTGCCGACAGGAGACAACATGCCAAGACCAGTCACAACTACACGACGCTTAGACACGTTCGTCCTCCAGGGAGGGGAAATAGGGAACTATGTGGGACAAACAAAAAAATCAGGCGGTCGAGCGACCGCCTGAAGATATTCATTAGCCTTTATGGCTATTGATGTAGTCGATCGCTGCCTGAACGGTAGTGATTTTCTCAGCTTCTTCGTCTGGAATCTCAGTATCAAACTCTTCTTCCAGAGCCATCACCAGCTCAACGGTATCAAGAGAATCGGCACCCAGGTCTTCTACGAAAGATGCAGAGTTGGTGACTTCTTCCTCTTTCACACCCAGCTGCTCACTGATGATTTTCTTAACGCGTTGTTCGATATCGCTCATACTATTTAATTTCCTATCAAAACTCGCTTACGCGATGGTTTTCGTAGTGTATAAAATGGTGAAAAAGATGCAACAAAATCCCGGCTGGTCGAACCACGATTTTGCGTTATTTTGCGGTTTTAACCGCAAATAAAGCAAATGATTTCGTGATTTATCAGACCATGTACATTCCGCCATTGACGTGCAGCGTTTCACCTGTGATGTAGGCTGCTTCGTCAGAGGCTAAAAATGCCACAGCATTGGCGATTTCCTGTGCGTCGCCTAAGCGACCCGCAGGGACTTCCGCCAAAATACCGGAACGTTGATCTTCGTTCAGTGCCCGCGTCATGTCAGTCTCAATAAAGCCTGGAGCCACGACGTTGACGGTAATGCCACGTGACGCGATTTCGCGCGCCAGTGATTTGCTAAAGCCAATCAAACCCGCTTTTGCTGCTGCGTAGTTTGCCTGGCCCGCGTTACCCATGGTGCCAACAACGGAACCAATGGTGATGATACGGCCCACGCGTTTTTTCATCATGGCACGCAGGACCGCCTTAGAAAGGCGGAATACCGATGTGAGGTTAGTATCCAGGATATCCTGCCACTCATCGTCCTTCATGCGCATGAGAAGATTATCACGCGTAATGCCTGCATTATTGACTAAAATATCCACTTCGCCAAATTCAGCGCGAATATTCTCTAAAACGCTGTTAATTGAATCAGCGTCAGTCACGTTCAGTAACAGGCCTTTACCCTTGTCGCCAAGGTAAGCACTGATGGCGTCGGCGCCACTCTGGCTGGTTGCAGTTCCTACCACTTTGGCACCACGTGCCGCCAGGGTTTCTGCAATCGCACGACCAATGCCGCGACTCGCGCCGGTAACCAGCGCAACTTTACCTTCAAAGCTCATGATTTTCCTCTTATTCCTTACCGAGTGCAGCCGCCAGGGATGCCGTATCGTTAACGGCAGCCGCTGTCAGGGTATCGACAATACGTTTGGTCAGACCGGTCAGGACTTTACCTGGACCCATCTCCAGCAGCTGTGTCACGCCCTGTGCCGCCATCGCTTCCACGCTCTCGGTCCAGCGAACCGGGCTGTAGAGCTGACGAACCAGCGCATGACGGATGGCCGCAGCGTCAGTTTCCGCTTTCACATCGACGTTATTGATCACCGGCACCGCTGGTGCATTAAACGTAATGCTCTCCAGCGCAACCGCCAGTTTATCAGCGGCAGGCTTCATCAGTGCACAGTGAGAAGGCACGCTGACCGGCAGTGGCAGGGCACGCTTAGCGCCCGCAGCTTTACAGGCAGCGCCTGCACGCTCAACGGCTTCTTTGTTACCCGCAATAACCACCTGGCCTGGCGAGTTGAAGTTAACCGGTGAGACAACCTGGCCCTGCGCGCTCTCTTCACAGGCTTTGCGAATAGCCGCGTCATCCAGGCCAATAATCGCCTGCATTGCGCCGGTGCCTTCTGGCACCGCTTCCTGCATCAGTTTGCCACGCAGTTCTACCAGCTTCACTGCGTCAGCAAAGTTAAGCACACCCGCACAAACCAGCGCCGAATATTCGCCCAGGCTGTGACCGGCCATCAGGACAGGCTGTTCACCGCCCTGCTGCTGCCAGACACGGTAGATGGCCACAGAGGCAGCTAACAGCGCAGGCTGAGTCTGCCAGGTTTTGTTCAGCTCTTCAGCCGGACCCTGACTCACTAACTGCCACAGGTCATAACCCAGCGCGTCAGAGGCTTCACGGAAGGTCTCTTCTACCAGCGGATAGGTTGCTGCTAATTCAGTCAGCATGCCCACGGTCTGTGAACCCTGACCTGGAAAAACAAATGCAAATTGCGTCATCTTCTGTTCCTGTCAATCAAAAGCGAACCAGCGCAGAACCCCAGGTGAATCCACCACCAAAGGCTTCCAGCAGAATAAGGTGTCCGGGTTTGATGCGGCCATCACGAACCGCTTCATCCAGTGCGCTTGGCACCGATGCAGCAGAGGTATTGCCATGGCGATCCAGTGTGACGACCACTTTGTCCATGGTCATACCGAGTTTTTTCGCGGTAGCGCTGATAATGCGCAGGTTCGCCTGATGCGGAACCAGCCAGTCCAGCATTTCACGATCGAGATTATTAGCCTGCAGCGTTTCATCAACGATGTGGGCCAGTTCGGTGACGGCGACCTTGAAGACTTCGTTACCTGCCATGGTGACATAGGCGGGCTGATCCTGATGGGCACGATCCTGATAAGGCAGCGTCAGAAGCTGCGCATAGCGACCATCAGCATGAAGGTGAGTAGAGATAATCCCCTGCTCTTCACTCTGGCCCAGCACGACCGCACCCGCGCCATCACCAAACAGGATGATGGTGCCGCGATCTTCCGGATCCAGCGCGCGCGCCAGGACATCAGCGCCGATAACCAGAGCATGCTTAACTGCGCCATTTTTGATGTATTGATCGGCTACGCTCAGTGCATAGGTGAAACCCGCACAGGCGGCAGCAAGGTCAAATGCCGCGCAATCTTTAATCTCCAGCATTTGCTGGATCATGCAGGCGGAGCTGGGGAAAGCATGGCTGGACGAGGTTGTGGCGACAATAATCAGCCCAACATCGTTCGCCTCAATGCCTGCCATTTCAAGCGCGCGTTGCGCCGCGCTGAATCCCATGGTGGCGACGGTTTCGTCAGGCGCAGCAATGCGACGCTCACGGATGCCGGTACGGGTAACAATCCACTCGTCCGACGTCTCCACCATTTTTTCCAGATCGGCATTGGTGCGAACCTGGTTGGGCAGATAACTGCCCGTACCGATAATTTTGGTATACATCTAGGCTTTGTCACTCCTGGCTAATACAGCATCAAGGCGCGCAGCAATTCGCTCGGGAATTTGCTGCCTCACCGCCTGCTCTGCCTGTTCTATCGCCACGGCGAAGGCGTGTTGATTTGCTGCGCCGTGACTCTTGATCACTGTTCCGCGCAATCCTAACAGACAAGCGCCATTGTACTGGTCAGGGTTGAGTTGCCCGAAGCGTTTCGCCAGACGTTTCTGGATTAAGCGCCCCAGCAACTGAAGCCACCATGACCGTTTTTTACCTTCCCCTGATGACTTCAGCAGAGAAAGAAACATTCTTACCACGCCTTCCATCGTCTTCAGCGTGACGTTTCCGACAAAACCGTCACAGACCATTACATCCGTTTTGCCGGTGAGCAGCTCGTTACCTTCGAGGTAACCAATATAGTTGATTTGCGGTGATTCTCGCAGCACTACTGCGGCATCGCGGATGGTTTCCAGCCCTTTGGTCTCTTCATGACCAATGTTGAGCAACGCGACACGGGGCCGTGGAATACCAAGCACATGCTCAGCCATCACCGACCCCATCACAGCAAACTGCACCAGCATCGCACTGTCTGAGCCCACATTCGCACCCAGATCCAGCACCACGGTTTTACCCTGTTGCTGATGCGGTAAAACGGACATCAGCGCCGGACGCTTAATTCCATCCAGCGGTTTTAATAAGAGTGTCGACAGCCCCATCAGCGCACCGGTATTGCCGGCGCTGATGCAGGCCTCTGCACGTCCCTCTTTCACCATCTCCAGTGCCACGCGCATTGAACTGCCGCGACTGTTCCGGATGGCCTGAGCGGGCCGCGCATCACTTGCAATAACCGATTCGGCAGGGATCACCTGCAAACGCCCCGTCAGGAAGGAATCCGCTTTGGCAAGCAATGGCGTGAGAGTGTCGGGATGTCCGACCAGAAGAAGGAATAGTTCCGAATGAGAGGCCAGTGCCTGCAATGCTGCAGGCACTGTCACGCAGGGACCGAAGTCCCCGCCCATGGCATCAATCGCCAGGGTCAAACGTGTCAAGGTATCGCCTTGCTAAGCAAGAAACTTACTTAACGATAACCTTGCGACCGCGGTAGTAACCGTCCGCAGTGATGTGGTGACGCAGATGAGTTTCGCCAGAAACTTTATCTACTGACAGAGCAGCAGTGGTCAGCGCATCGTGTGAACGACGCATACCACGCTTAGAACGGGTGGGTTTATTCTGTTGTACGGCCATGGACCTTACTCCTATTACTTACGCTTTAAACTGGCTAATACGGCAAATGGATTTGGTTTCTCCGCCTCTGCAGGCAGTTTGCCAAAGACCATGTCCGCCTCGGACACTTCACAGTGTTCAGAATCGTGCACCGGAACGACCGGCAGCGCGAGAATCAGTTCATCCTCGACAACCGCCAGCAGATCGATTTCACCAAACTCGTTGACATCGACCGGCTCGTACGCTTCCGGTAATGCTTCGGCCTGCTCTTCAGAAGAGACAGGGCTGAAGCAATAACTCACTTTTACGTGATGGGGAAAGGTCTGGTTGCAGCGCTGACAACGTAACGTCACCTGAACTTCAGCAGTACCCGTCAGTACCGCCAGACGTTGGTTATCAACCGCAAACGACATGGCACAATCCACATCACTGTCCACACTAACGACCGACTCGGCCACACGCTCCACCTGAACAGATGTGTAGACACCCTGATAATCAAGGCGCTTCTGAGCGGTGCGGACAGGGTCCAGCGTTAGGGGTAATTTTACCTTTTGCATAGGGCGCGCATATTAACTTTGTAATGTCATAGAGTCAAAGAAAAAGGCCGTTAAACAGCATCTTTCAACCACTATTCGCATCCAGTGCGGCGCACAGTTTAAAATGACTGTCACCAATTCGCTATCACTATTGAAAAAAAATGACGCCATCGATTCTTTTAGCTTCAACCTCGCCCTTCCGGCAGGCATTACTGCGTAAGCTGGGCCTGCCTTTTATTACCGCTGCGCCTGATGTAGATGAGTCACCGCAGCCCGGTGAAAATGCCGAAGCACTGGTGATTCGTCTTGCCGTGGCGAAAGCGCAGGCGCTGGCTGGAACCTATCCCCGCCACTGGATAATCGGCTCAGATCAGGTCTGCGTGCTGGATGGCGCGATCGCCGGTAAACCACACACGGCTGAGAATGCGCGGGCGCAACTGCGTGCCGCCAGCGGTCAGGCGATTACCTTTTACACCGGACTGGCGCTGTTTCATCCGGCCAGTGGCAGGCTGCTGCAGTGTTGCGAACCCTTCGTGGTGCATTTCCGCACCTTGACCGACACTGAAATCGCCGGATATGTGGAAAAGGAGCAGCCGCTGCAGTGTGCAGGCAGTTTTAAAAGTGAAGGTCTGGGAATTTGTCTGTTTGACCGGCTGGAGGGGCGCGATCCTAATACGCTGGTCGGGCTGCCGCTGATTGCGCTCAACGGGATGTTGCAGCAGGCCGGCATCAATCCTTTAACGGAGTGATGCCGGAGAACGATTACGCCTTAAGCTGACGCAGTTTATTCAGGCACTGCTTCAGGCCCTCATCCAGTGGCGCTTCAACACGCATGACTTCGCCAGTGCCGGGATGGGTAAAGGTCAGTGCCGCCGCATGCAGGAACAGGCGTTTCAGACCGGTTGATGCCAGCTGACTGTCAAAGTCACGTTCACCATAGCGATCGTCGAAGGCGATGGGGTGGCCAGCATGCAGCGTATGTACACGAATCTGGTGCGTCCGTCCGGTGACCGGACTGGCTTTCACCAGTGTGGCAAACTCAAACCGCTCTTCCACTTTAAAGCGGGTTTCAGAGGCTTTACCTTCGCTGCTGACGCGTACGACACGCTCACCACTCTGGAGAATATTTTTCAGCAGGGGAGCCTGAACGACCTTCAGATGCGACGGCCAGTTGCCGCGTACCAGGGCCAGATAATCTTTTTGCATCCCCTTTTCACGCAGTTGCTCATGCAGGGAACGCAGCGCTGAACGCTTTTTCGCAACCAGCAGAATGCCGGAGGTGTCACGATCCAGGCGATGCACCAGTTCCAGGAAGCGCGCTTCCGGGCGCAGCGCACGCAGCCCTTCAATCACCCCGAAACTGAGTCCGCTGCCACCATGCACGGCCGTGCCGGACGGCTTGTTCATCACCAGCAGCGACTCATCCTCAAAGAGAATAGCGTCCGCCAGCGAAGCGACCTTCGCCAGCTTAGGTGATACGGCGTCTTCATCGCGCTCCGCGACCCGGACCGGCGGAATGCGAACCTCATCCCCCTCCTCCAGCTTGTACTCAGGCTTGACGCGCTTTTTATTCACCCGCACCTCACCCTTGCGTACGATGCGATAAATCATGCTCTTTGGCACACCCTTGAGCTGGGTGCGCAAAAAGTTATCAATACGTTGTCCGGCATTTTCAGCCGTGATGGCGACAAAATGTACGCCGGGATTCTCTGTTTTCATGGCGGCGATTCTAAATAGTGTCCCCTGATAGCGCCACCCCTTTTTCTGTGCTTAACTCTGGGGTTGATGTGATGGCAGGTCGCTTCTCTGCTGGCTTTTTCAGCAAACCGCTGCTTTGTCCGACACATTAGCAAGTTAAATGTAAAGAAACTTCACAAGCTGGCTAAAGTCGCCTTGCTATATGAAGGTTAGCAATGGAATAATGCCTGAGTTTCTTAACTGAAGCATTTCAGAGCAGAAACCGAGCGAAATTGTCATTTTGCCGGATTGAGCAGACACGCAGCAATGGCGTAAGACGTAATGCGAAATCAGGCACTTAGCGGGCTGCGGGTTGCGGCCTGGACAACAGTATGGGATGCACGGGTTTTCATTATTCTCTCAGGCATTTCCACTATCTGGTGCTGTTTTCCCTTATGAAAAACAGGCCACCGACGTTATTTGCGCCCCTCGCGCGGTCGACAGCCGTGAGGCTGACGACATTGCACTAAGTCACGGGGCCATCGGTTGATACTCGTCCAGGGTAACTATGCCCGCAGCTGTAATCACTCATGAAAGAATAACGAGTAAGTCACGATGAAAAGAATGTTAATAAACGCAACTCAGCAGGAGGAGTTGCGCGTTGCCCTGGTTGACGGTCAGCGTCTGTACGATCTGGATATCGAAAGTCCTGGACACGAACAGAAAAAAGCCAACATCTACAAAGGTAAAATCACTCGCATCGAACCCAGCCTTGAAGCTGCGTTTGTCGATTATGGCGCAGAGCGTCACGGTTTCCTCCCGTTAAAAGAAATTTCCCGCGAATATTTCCCCTCCAGCTATAACGCACATGGTCGTCCTAATATTAAAGACGTGCTGCGTGAAGGCCAGGAAGTCATTGTTCAGATCGATAAAGAAGAACGCGGTAACAAAGGCGCTGCGCTGACAACCTTTATCTCTCTGGCGGGCAGCTACCTGGTACTGATGCCGAATAACCCACGTGCAGGCGGTATCTCTCGCCGCATCGAAGGTGACGATCGTACCGAACTGAAAGAAGCCCTGTCAGCGCTGGATCTGCCGGAAGGCATGGGCCTGATTGTGCGCACTGCCGGTGTTGGTAAATCTGCCGAGTCACTGCAGTGGGACTTAAGCTTCCGTCTCAAACACTGGGAAGCGATTAAGAAAGCCGCTGAAAACCGCCCTGCTCCGTTCCTGATCCATCAGGAGAGCAACGTGATTGTGCGTGCCTTCCGCGACTATCTGCGTCAGGACATCGGTGAAATCCTTATCGATAATCCGAAAGTGCTGGAACTCGCGCGTCAGCATATCGCGGCGCTGGGTCGTCCGGACTTCAGCAGCAAAATTAAGCTCTACACCGGTGAAATCCCGCTGTTCAGCCACTATCAGATCGAATCGCAAATCGAATCCGCCTTCCAGCGTGAAGTCCGCCTGCCTTCCGGTGGTTCGATTGTGATCGACAGTACCGAAGCGCTGACCGCTATCGATATCAACTCAGCTCGCGCCACGCGTGGCGGTGACATCGAAGAGACGGCCTTCAACACCAACCTTGAAGCGGCCGATGAGATTGCCCGTCAGCTGCGCCTGCGTGACCTGGGCGGCCTGATCGTTATCGATTACATCGATATGACGCCGGTACGCCATCAGCGCGCCGTTGAGAACCGTCTGCGTGAAGCTGTCCGTCAGGACCGCGCCCGTATTCAGATCAGCCACATTTCACGTTTCGGCCTGCTGGAGATGTCCCGTCAGCGTCTGAGCCCGTCATTAGGTGAATCCAGTCATCACGTCTGCCCACGCTGTAGCGGCACCGGCACCATCCGTGATAACGAGTCACTGGCGCTGTCCATTCTGCGTCTGATTGAAGAAGAAGCGCTGAAAGACAACACCAAAGAAGTTCACGCCATTGTTCCGGTTCAGGTTGCTTCTTACCTGCTGAATGAAAAACGTGAAGCGGTTAACGCGATCGAAAAACGCCAGGGTGGCGTGCGGGCAATCATCGTTCCTGATGACAAGATGCAGACCCCGCACTACTCCGTACTGCGCGTACGTAAAGGCGAAGAGACGCAGACCCTGAGTTATCATCTGCCGAAGCTGCATGAAGCCGAAATGGCGATGCCATCGGAAGAGGAACATGCTGAGCGCCGTCGTCCTGAGCAGCCTGCTCTGGCCGCCTTTGTGATGCCTGATGCGCCTCCTGCGCCGGTAGAAGTTGAGCCAGAAGTGAAGCGCACTGAAGCTCAGCCAGCAGCAAAATCAGCCCCGACTGTTGCTGCACCAGCGACCGTCAGCACCGGTTTCTTCGGGCGTCTGCTTGGCGGCCTGAAAAAAATGTTCGCTGGCGAAGAAGCGCCTGCTGCTGCACCAGTGGCCACTGAGGTTGCTGAACCGCAGAAAGCGACTGAAGAGCAGGAAAGCAACAGTGGTCGTGGCGAGCGCCGCAGCAACAATAACAACCGTCGTAACAACAATCGCCGTGAACGTACGCCGCGTAACGGTGACAATGCACAGTCCCGTGAAAGCCGTGAACCACGCGAAAGTCGCGAGCCGCGTGAAAGCCGTGAACCGCGCGAAAGTCGTGAGCCACGTGAAAGCCGCGAGCCGCGCGATGGCAACGACAACCGTCGCAACAAGCGTCAGTCTCAGACGGGTGAAGTGCGCGAAGAGCGTCCGGCACTGAGCGAAGAAGCGCGTCAGCAGCGTGATGAGCAGCAGCAACAGCGTCGTGAACAGCGTGCTGAACGTCAGCGTCGTCGTCAGGAAGAGAAACGTGCCGGTGAAGAAGCGGCCAAAGCGGCTGAGCAGCCAGCCGTCGTTGCTGAAGCCCAGGACGTCACTGAGGCGCAGGATGATGAACGCGTTCAGGTTATGCCGCGTCGTAAGCCGCGTCAGCTTAACCAGAAGGTGCGTGTGGATGATAACCGTCCGCCTATGCCAGCCGAAGCCAGCGACATTGCCCAGCCTGCTGAAGTGCGTCAGTCACAGCCAGCTGACGTTGCTCAGACACAGCCTGAGTTCCAGGCTTCGCAGAGTGACGAGCAGGATGACAACGACAGCCGCGATAACGCCAATATGCCGCGTCGTTCACGTCGTTCACCACGTCATCTGCGCGTCAGCGGACAGCGTCGTCGTCGTTACCGTGATGAGCGTTACCCGACGCAGTCAGCTATGCCACTGGCCGCTGCCGCTGCTTCACCTGAAATGGCATCTGGCAAAGTCTGGATTCGCTATCCGGTGAGCCAGGCCAGCGAAGAGCAGGTTCAGAATGTAATGCATGAGACGCCAGCTTATAACAGCGAAGAGACCGCAGACGCGACCCCTGCGCTGCCGGTTGCTGCCGCCGTTGAATCGGTTGCTCAGGATGCACCAGTGCAACAGGCCGAGCCGCAGGCAGAAACGCCGGTGGCGATCGTCAACACTGACGATACCCGTGCTATCGACGCCCCGGTTGATGAGCAGCCTTCTGTTGTTCCGGCTGCTGATGAAGCTAAAGCGGAAGCTGTAGCGGCTGAAGCCGTGCCTGCTGAGCCCGTCGCTGAAACGCCCGTATCACAGCCTGCTGAGCCGGTCACCGAAACAGCGGTGGTAACGCCAGCTGCTGAGGTTTCACAGCCTGCCGACGTTGCTGAGCAGTCAGCTACTGATGTCAGCGAAGCGATCGCAGCAGAGGTGGAAGAAGTGCTGAACGCGCCGGTTGCTGCTAACGCTGAAATCGCGCCAGTCAGTGAACCTCATGCGCCGGTTGCCGCGCGTGATGTCGCGCCTGCAGCACCGGTAACGGCAGCTGAACCTGCTACATCAGCGCCGGCTGCTGAAGCGGTGCCGAATGACGGTACGCGCTGGAAGCACTATGCCTCTGCGCCGATGACTAAAGCGCCTGCGCCGGTCTGGCAGTCAGAACCCGCTCCGCACAGTGACTGGGTACGCGCGCCGTATGAGTTCGACGGTCGCGGTTCTGCGGGTGGTCATAGCGCCACCCATCAGGCCACTGCCCCGGCGACAAAGCCGTAACGCATAAGCTGTTGTGAACTGAACCCCGGCCTGAAAGCCGGGGTTTTTTTATGGCATCGATTCAGCCCCAGGCAGTAAAAGAATTAATATCGCCCCGTTTACGTCGTCAGCCATCAGTAAAGACGGCGTCAGTCATTTTGGCCGTAACAAAGTGCGGGAAAGCATCAGGCATGCATGGCTGCGGGATAGTGTGAAATGAGGAAGCAGGAAAGCCCTACAGGCAGACTTTATGAAAAATCGCCCTGCCACCAGCTGAATCACAGGCAAAAAAATCCCACTCTCCTTTAGCAGAAGAGTGGGAAAAAGTAAGCGCATCCGGTTAAAGTACGCTCAAAATTTCAGGTCAGACTACGAATTCATCTGGAACAGCGACATCTTCGACATATCAGTGAAGGTCTTATAAGAGGCCTGAAGTGCTGTCTGCTGCATGGTGTAGCTGGAAGCCGCTTCCGTTAAATCTACGTTAACCAGGTCACTCATCTGCGAGCTGTAAATCACTTTACGGTCATCGCCCTGTGCATCCAGCGTATCGATTTCACCAAGCTGAGTACCGATTTCAGACTCCACGCTGGAGACATTATTCAGTGCGTTACCCAGCCCGCGGTTGGTTTTATCCATTGCATTCTGGAAGGTCTGTTTAGTCGTGGCGTCCGCATCATCCTGTGGCACTTTCAGTGCCGCAATAGCGCTATCGAGCATTTTAAACAGATTGGTTTCGCTGGCGCTGCCATCCGGTTCTTTGGTGGCATTGCCAGTGATTGACATGAAGATGCTGTCACCGGTATGCGCCACGGTCATGGTACGACTGGTATCCACCTTCTGGGTAATCGCTTCGGTGCCGCCAGCGTAACTGACGCCCGTGCCCGCCGTATCGACAAACGGCGCGCTGTCGGTTTTATAGCCGGCAAAAATATAGCGGCCATTGGCATCTTTGCTGTTGGCCAGGTTCAGCAGCTGGGCGCGAACACCTTCCAGTTGGGTAGCAATCGAACCACGATCGTCGTCACTCAGCGTACCGGTTGAACCATTGACGATCAGCGTCTGCGCCGTAGTGATGGCAGTAGTAACGCCCCTCAGCGTATTGTCTTCCAGGGACAGGCCCTGTTTAGCGAAGGTGCGCGCCAGCGCATACTGTTCACCCTGCTGCTGAGTCTGAGTCAGCACCACAGCACGTGACGCGGCAATCGGGTCATCCGAAGGGTTGGTGACACGGCGGCCGCTGGAAAGCTGCTCGCCCACTTTCAGCCAGGAGGCCTGTGAGTCAGTAATGCCGCGCACCTGCTGCTCAAAAATCATATTTGTACTGATTCGCATGTTATCTCCTGCCCTTAGCGAATATTGATCAATGCGTTAAACACGGTGCTGGCAGTCTGAAGCACCTGCGCATTGGCCATGTAATATTGCTGATACTTGGTCAGATTGGCGTACTCTTCATCAAGGTTTACGCCAGAGACCGACTGCTGGCGTTCGGTCAGCTGACTGACCACACTTTTCTGAGTTGTACTGGTCGTTTCCAGCGAGCTGGTTTTGTTACCCACGGTGCTGACGATAGCCGCATAGGCCTGCGACAGCGTGGCATTACCGCCGACCAGCTTTACATCCTGCAGATTCAGCAGTTTCTGCGCATTGCGGTTATCACTCTCACCGCCCACGGCACCTGCTGCGGCCACCTGAGATTCATTGGTGATGGCGACGGACATGTCGTTAACCACATTCTGGACCGGCTTCACCAGGAAGCTGTCTTTAGCGGCAGGTGCAGGCGTGGCGCCAACGGTCAGTTTCAGGCCGTCAAAGCTCAGCGTGGTATTGCCACTGGCATCGGTACTCTGCGTGATGGCGGCTGCGGTGCTGTCAGAGGCACGCGTGGCAGTCCAGTTTGTGCCGTCAAAGCTGACGTTATAGTTAGTGGCTTTCAGCGCGCTGGTATCGGTCCACTCTGCGGTAACCGAGGCAGCGGTGCTGTTTTTGCTGTTGCTCACGACCAGCGGACTGCCGATATTAAAGAAATCGACGCCCTGGTCGCCGTTGCTGTCAAAGCCCTGCTTGTGGACATCGTTAAAGCTGGTAGTAAACGCAGCCGCTAACTGACCCAGCTGATTCTGTGCCAGATCCAGATCCTGAGTACGGAACGCCAGCAGACCACCCAGCGAACCCGTGGTGATCAGTTTTTCCGGGATCTCAACGTTGCCCGCCTGCTTATCGACATAGCCAATAGTGGTGCGCGTCGGATCGCTGCTGGAATTCATCGCCACCAGATCGTGAGATTTGTTGCCGTTCACCAGCGTCAGGCCGTTGGCCATAGATACGGTGTAATTGCCATCCTGCTGCGATACCGTCACGCCAACGACTTTATTCAGGTCATTGACCAGTTGATCACGCTTATCAAGCAGATCGTTAGGCGCAGCACCGTTGCCATTAGTCAGCTTGCCAATCTGCTGGTTAAGATCGGCAATCTGGCTGGTGAGGGTGTTGACCTGTTTAACACTGGAACTGACATCGGAATTGACGCTGTTCTGCATATTGTTCAGGTATTGCGCTGAGGTCTGGAACTGGTTTACCAGACCCTGCGCATTGCTGAGCATCGACTGACGCGCTGACGGATCGTTGGCGTTGCTGACGACGTTCTGCAGGTTGGTAAAGAAGCCCTGCAGCGAGGTCGACAGGCTGGTCGTCGCGGTCGACAGCAGATCGTCAATGTTAGAAATCTGCGTATGCTGAGTATCGACCGCACTGTAGCTCGCGCTGGCACCCCGCAGCTGTGTGGCAATGAATGAATCATATTCACGTTGTACACCGGTGATATTCACGCCGTTACCATAATAGCTGTTGCCCTGCAGGGTACTGTTCGCCTGCGCCAGTACCGTGGTCTGACGTGAATAGCCCGCCACGGTGTAGTTAGAAATGTTGTTACTGGTGGTGCTCAGAGCGGCCTGCGCGGCACTCAATCCGCTCATCGCGGAGTTAATTATGCTGGACATCTCGGTTCCTTACGTTCCCCGTCAACCGGGCTGGCAGACATCAAAGTGGGCGCCAGCAGGCGAAAACGCTTCTGGCTATAGGGATGTTATCGGCTTGCTTAAGTGAAACTTGAGGCGAAATAATCAGAACAGGTCGCCAATATCCTGGCTGTACGCTTTGACGACTTTGTCACCCATGCTTTTGAATTGCTGAATCATTCCCACCAGCTTTTGCGCATATTTCGGGTCGGTAGCATAGCCTGCCGCCTGTAACGCCTGCGCGCCCTGCTCTGCGCTTGAGGCGTTGGTCACCGCCGCATAGCGAGGGTTTTTGGTCAGCAGTTTGACGTAGTCGGTCAGCGCCTCGAAATAGGAGTTGTACACCCTGAAGCTGGCACGGACTTTCTTCGCTGCACCCTGCTCATATTCGGTGGTCATGATATCGGTGGTCTCACCTTTCCAGTCACCGCTGGCTTTAATCCCGAACACGTTATAGCTCGGCTTGCCGTCGCGGGTCAGGATCTGTCGCTGGCCCCAGCCCGACTCCAGCGCCGCCTGGGCCAGAATCAGATGATGCGGAATACCACTCTGCTGACTGGCCGCCTGCGCTGGCTGCGTCAGCTGAGCGATAAACTCACGGCTGTCGCTCGGCAGCCCCGTCGGTGACGCGACCGGCGGCAGTCGTGGCATCGCCTTACGCACCATCTGCTCCAGCTGCTGGGCGGGCAGTGGTGTGGCCCCGCTGGTGCTGAGAATAAAGCTGTTATCCAGCTTCATCGGCACCGTACCGGCTTTTTCATCCGGCGCGGTGGCGGGCTGCATCTGTTTGACGATGGTTTCCGCCAGGCCGAGGCCACGCTTGCCCATCTCCTGTGCAATCTGCTGGTCATACATAGAGGTAAAGAGTTTGGTCTGCTCGTTGCCCATAATGCCGTCCTGCGGCAATGCATCGCGCATACTCTTCAGCATCATCTGTACAAACATCCCTTCAACCTGACGTGCAACCTGCAACGCATGTCCTTTCGGATCGTTGCTCGCCTGGCGTTTAAGATCATTCAGGGAGCGGCTGTCGAAAGCCGGACTCGTGACAGATTGCATATCAGCCATCAGATAATTTCCAGTTTGGCACGCAGACAGCCGGCACTTTGCATCGACTGCAGAATCGACATCAGTTCGATAGGTGATGCACCCAGCGCATTCAGCGCACGCACTACGTTGTTCAGGTTAGCGCTGGCATTGACGCGCTGCAGCGCACCGCCGGTCTGGCGCAGATCGATCTGGGTCTGCGTCGTCGCCACGGTCTGACCACCGGCCAGCGGTGTATCAGGCTGACTGACGTTCTGCTGCTGGTTAACCGTCACTGACAGGTTGCCCTGCGCCACTGCACACTGATTCAGCGTGACTTCGCGGTTCATAACGACTGAGCCAGTACGGGAGTTGATGATCACTTTGGCATCTTCAACCGGAATCGAGACATCAATGTTCTGGATCTCGGCCAGCAGACGCACCTGCGCACCATTATTCGGTGACACGCGGATCTGCACGGTACGGGCATCCAGCGGCTGCGCTGCGCCATAACCGCCACGGGCGTTGATCGCATCAGCAATACGCTGCGCCATTGAGAAGTCTTCGTTATTAAGCTGCAGGTTAATGGTGTTCTGCGAACCAAAGTTGCTCTGCAGTTCACGTTCAACCGTTGCACCGCCGGTGATACGGCCACCGTTCAGCTGGTTGACCTGAACGCTGCTGCCACCCGCAGAGGCACCCGCACCACCGACCAGGATGTTGCCCTGCGCCAGCGCATAGACCTGGTTATCAACCCCTTTCATCGGCGTCATTAACAGCGTGCCGCCGCGCAGGCTTTTGGCGTTACCCAGTGATGAGACCACCACATCCAGGTTCTGTCCCTGACGGGCAAACGACGGCAGCTTAGCGGTCACCATAACGGCTGCCACGTTTTTCAGCTGCATGTTGGTGCCCGCAGGCACGGTGATGCCAAGCTGTGACAGCATGTTGCTCACTGTCTGGGTAGTAAATGGCGTCTGCGTGGTCTGGTCACCGGTGCCATCCAGGCCCACGACCAGGCCGTAGCCCAGCAGCTGGTTATCACGTACGCCCTGTATCGTGGTTAAATCGCGAATCAAATCGGCTTTGGCCAGCAGGCTGACGCCCAGCAGCAGCGCCAGCCCGGCGCGTAACAGCGTTAACTTTTTCATTGAAACCTCTTACATCGGCGAGATGTTCAGGAAGAAACGCTGGAACCAGCCCATGGTCTGCGCCTCATTGATGTAACCATTTCCGACGTACTCAATACGTGCATCGGCGACAGCGGTAGATAACACGGCGTTACTGGCGCTGATGGTGCGTGGGTTGACCACGCCCGAGAAGCGAATGAACTCCGTGCCCTGATTAATGGCGATCTGTTTTTCACCGACCACGTGCAGGTTGCCGTTTGACAACACCTGATCCACTGTGACGGTAATGGTGCCGGTAAAGGTGTTATTGGCAGATGCGCCGCCTTTACCTGCGAAGTCGTTTTTGCCTTCGGCGCTGAGATTGGCTTTTTCGCCACCTGCACCCACCAGGCCTGCCAGACCCGTCGGCACGCCGCTTACACCAAAGCTGTTGCTGCCGTCGCGGCTGGCACTGGCTGAGGAGCTTTTGCTGGCGCTGACGTTTTCCTGCAGCGTGATGGTCAGGGTATCGCCGATGTTGCGTGGACGGCGATCTTCAAACAGCGGCTGATAGCCGTAGTTAAGTGGCGCGACGCCCTGGAATATAGAGCCGTTGACCACCGGTGGCGCGGACGGCATTGGTTGCGCTGTAGTTGCACCTTCGACCAGCGGGGTACGCGGGACCAGGGCACATCCGTTGAGGGTTAGCAGCAACGAGGCGACTAACCAATGTCCAGGCTTGAGAATCTGTTGCTTCGCCACGGCGTCACGACCTTATTAATGTCTGTCATTCAGGCCAGCACGGGCTGGCCCTGTTCGGGATTAAAGCTGAGTTAATTTCGCCAGCATCTGATCAGAGGTACTGATCGCCTTGCTGTTGATTTCGTAAGCGCGCTGCGTCTGAATCATCGTGACCAGCTCTTCCGCCACGTTTACGTTCGAGGTTTCGGTGTAGCCCTGATAGAGCAGACCCGCGCCGTTCTGGCCTGGGGTGCTGTCTGTCGGTGCGCCCGATGCCTGCGTTTCTTTGTAGAGGTTTTCACCCACGCTATCGAGACCGGCGTCGTTCATAAAGGTGCTCAGTGTTAACTGACCGACCTGCGCGGCCTGGGCCTGCCCCTGCTGCGTCACGCTGACCACACCGTCACGCGACACCGTAATGCTGGTGGCGTTGGCCGGAATGGTAATGCCTGGCTGCACCGGGAAACCGGAGTTGGTCACCAGCTGGCCGTTCTGATCAACCTGAAACGCGCCATCACGGGTATACGCAGAGGTGCCGTCCGGCATCTGAATCTGAAAATAACCCTGACCGTTAATAGCGATATCTTTTGAGTTACTGGTCTGCGACAGGTTGCCCTGGGTGTGCAGACGCTCAGTGGTCACCGGACGTACACCGGTACCGATCTGCAGGCCCGATGGCAGCGTTGTCTGTTCTGACGACTGCGTGCCCGGCTGGCGCATAGTCTGGTACATCAGATCTTCGAACACGGCACGTGAACGTTTAAAGCCGTTGGTGCTGACGTTTGCCAGGTTGTTGGCAATGACGTCCATGTTCATCTGCTGCGCATCAAGACCGGTCTTAGCGATCCATAAAGAACGAATCATGTTGTTATCCTCGCGCCTTAGCTCATGTTCAGGAGCTGATTGGCTTTTTGTTCATTTTCGTCGACGTTGGTGATGACTTTCATCTGCATCTCAAAACGTCGGGCGTTGGCGATCATATCGACCATGGTTTCCACTGGTTTGACGTTGCTGCCTTCCAGCACGCCAGGCATCACCTGCATAGTGGCGTCAGCCTGCAGTGCAGCACCGCGGGTCGCCTGCGTCGACGCAGTAGGACGGAACATGCCGTCATCACTGCGCTGCAGCTCCTGCCCGGTTGCCCTGACCAGCTTCAGCTTGCCCAGCTGAACCGTGGCGTTCGGTGAATCACCGGCATTCAGCCCGGTGATGGAGCCGTCTGCCGCAATGGTGATTTCCGTACCCTGCGGGATCACAATCGGACCGCCATCGCCCATCACAGGATTGCCCTGAACCGTCAGCGTACCGGTCGGACTGATTTGCATATTGCCGTTGCGGGTATAGGCTTCGCTGCCGTCAGCGGTACGCACCGCCAGCCAGCCATCCTGCTGCACCGCCACATCGAGCGGACGCTCGGTGTAATCCATCGCGCCCTGACTCATGTCGGCGCCGGGTGTAGAGGCGGCGACCAGCGTACGGGTCGGCAGCGACCAGCCACTCACCGGCACCGCGCGCAGCGCATTCAGCTGTGCACGAAAACCCGGTGTTGAGGCGTTGGCGAGGTTGCTGGCGGTAACCGCCTGCTGATCCAGCGTCTGGCTGGCCGCGCCCATCGCGGTATATATCGCGTGATCCATATGGCAATCCTGTTAGCGAATTAACGTAAGTTAACCAGCGTGTTGAGAATCTGGTCCTGAGTTTTGATGGTCTGCGCATTCGCCTGATAGTTACGCTGCGCGACGATCATGTTCACCAGCTCTTTACTCATGTCGACGTTGGACGATTCCAGTGCGCCCGACGTCAGTGAACCGAAGGTGCCGGTGTTAGCCAGACCAATGGCTGCCTGACCGGATGCACTCGAAGCCTGCCAGACGTTGTCGCCTTTCGATTCCAGACCTTCCGGGTTTGAGAAGCTCGACAGGACAATCTGACCCAGCAGCTGAGTTTTCTTGTTTGAGTAGCTGCCGGTAATGGTGCCGTCATCATTGATCGCGTAGCTGGTCAGATCGCCTGGTGCATAGCCATCCTGCGTCGGGCTGCCAAAGGTGGTAGCGCCGGTGTTCTGCTGCAGGCTGCCCAGCATGCTCAGGTTAATCGGCTGATTGGCGACCGCGCCATTGGCGCCACCCACGTTCAGCGTCAGGCCGACGGTGCCATCCGTGGTGGTGCTCACAACGGCACCGGTAGCATCCAGCTTAGAGACGCTGGTCAGCTTACCGCTGGTATCAAACGCCATTCTGAAGTCACCCGCTGAGGTACCGGTGTTGCCATCAATGGTGTGGACTGTCCAGCTGTTGCTGGTGGTGTCTTTCACGAAATACATGTCGAGCGCGTGGTCATTACCCTGCGAATCGAACACGGTGGCGGTGGTTTTCTTGTTGTAGCTGTCTGCGTTCGCCGTCGAGAAGGTGGTCACCGTTGGCGTGGTATCCGTTGAGTTCAGGTTGGCAACCAGACCGGCGGTAGTGGTGGCGCGGGCTGGCATCTGCTCGGTAGGAATACGCAGCGCCACCGGGTTCGCACCCGACTGGATAGTGGCCGGTGAACCGCTTGCCGGATAGCCGGTCACGTTCAGACCCTGGGTGTTCACCAGGTTACGGTTGGCATCCAGCGTTAACTGACCGTTACGTGAATAGAAGACGCCGCCGCTGCTGTCGGTCATACGGAAGAAACCGTTACCGCTCAGCGCAACGTCCAGGCCACGGCTGGTGGTGGTGGTCGCGCCATCGTTAAAGTTCTGGATCACCGCAGCGACTTTGGTACCGAGACCGACGTTAGAACCGGCAAACATATCGGCAAACGCGATGGTGCTGGATTTAAAGCCCGCTGTCGCGGAGTTGGCAATGTTGTTACCGATGACATCAAGGTTACTTGAAGCAGCACCAAGGCCGCTGACCGCTTGGGAAAATGACATGTGTTTGTTTCCTGTCTACAGGTTAATCAGAGAATCTGACGTACGTCGTCAAGGGTGGCGGAGCCCATGGTGCCGAGATCCAGTTTTGTGGTGTTATTCGCAGTACTCACCCCATTGACGTAGGCGTAGTTAAGCGGTTGTGCCACCAGTTGTGTGTTGCCATTGCTTGCGGCAATCGCAACGCTGTATTTACCATCCGGTGCGACAGAGCCATCAGTCAGCTTGCCATCCCACGAGAAGGTGTGGACGCCAGCACTCAGCGCGCCCAGATCGACGGTGTCGATCACCGTGCCATTGGCATCTTTAATGGTGGCGGATGCGCCGGTAGAGGCGGAAGCCAGCTCCACGCCGAATGGCGTTGTGGTGCCGTTGCCTACCAGAATCTGTCCGCCATTAACCATCACGCCGTGCCCAATCAGCGTGGAGCTCTGCAGCGACTGGCTGGTGCTGATCTGACCGGAGATCGATCCCAGTGTGGTATTCAGTTTTTCAATGCCGCTTAGGGTATTGATCTGTGCCAGTTGCGTGGTGAGCTGGCTGTTATCCATTGGATTGGTTGGATCCTGGTTCTTTAACTGCGTCACCAGCATGGTCAAGAACTGATTCTGCAGATCCTGTGCGTTGTTGCCGGTTGCACTGGTGCTGGATGAGCTAAGGACCGTGGGGTCCAGCTTTTCATTAACGCCTACCGCGATAGCCATAATTCTTCTCCGTTATTGCCCGATCGTCAGGGTTTTCATCATCATCGACTTCACGGTGTTGAGCACCTCGACGTTGGCCTGGTAGCTGCGTGACGCCGACATGGTGTTAACGCTCTCAGAAACCACATCCACGTTCGGCATCTTCACGTAGCCTTTGGCATCGGCCATCGGGTTGCCCGGGTCATAGACCAGCTTCGCAGGGGTAGGATCGTCCACGACGCGTGCCACTTTCACACCGCCGGTCGCAGAACCCGGTGCCGCATCGGTCTGGAAGACCACCTGCTTTGCCACGTAAGGCTTGCCATCGGGGCCGGTGACGCTGTCGGCGTTTGCCAGGTTACTGGCACTGACGTTTAATCGCTGTGATTGCGCGGTCATCGCTGAGCCGGCAATGTCAAAAATATTCAGCAAGGCCATAATTATTGCCCTTGTAACACGCTCATCATGCCTTTGATCTGGCTACTGATGAGGGTGAGGTCGGTTTGATATTTCAGGCTGTTATCCGCGAACTGCGTACGCTCACGGTCCATATCTACGGTGTTGCCGTCGGCAGAAGGCTGGTCAGGAATGCGATAAAGCATATCCATTGATGGCGCCCCGTTTGTCTGTGCTTCAATGTGGCGAGCTGACGTGACTTTTAACGCCATGCTGCTGCCTTCCGCACGACCATTGGACATCACCCGACTCAGCTCGCTGGCAAAGTCGATATCCCGGGCCTGATAACCAGGGGTATCGGCGTTGGCAATATTTGACGCCAGGATCTCCTGACGTTGAGCACGCAGGTTGAGGGCCTCCGTTCCAAATTTCAGCGCCGCATCCAGTTTGTCGAGCATGTTTCCTCCGCGTATGAGAATTTCGAGCTCGCAGCTTAATTTGAAAAAGCAAGCCGTCATCGTCTGAATAACGCCTTAAATGACCGCTATTTTGACAATTGAGGATTTTTCTTAACGGGTACACTCGTCGCCATCATCAGTGAGGAACTGCACAATGCGTCGATATCTGACTCTTCTGACCAGCCTGCTGGTCGTGATCGCCCTGCCGGCTGCTGCCGGGGATCTCAATGCACAACTGAATCAATTTTTTAAAGCGCGTGACGCTCAGCATGCTGAAGGCATGGTGGTAGTGGTTCGCACGCCGAAAGAGCAATGGCCAGCCTGTGAGACGCCTAAGTTTACCCTGCCAGGCAATAGCCGGTTATGGGGCAACATGAGCGTGGCGGCAAACTGCGATGAGAATCGCCGTTATATCCAGGTACAGGTTCAGGTCACCGGTTCCTATCTGGTAGCGACCCGGCTGCTGAACCAGGGCAGCAGCGTCAGCGAAAGTGATTTCACGCTGCAGACCGGCCGCCTTGATACCCTGCCTGCCCGCGCCCTGCTGAATGCGGACGCAGTCGCAGACGCCGTAGTGCTGCGTGATATCCAGCCAGGACAGCCGATTAATCCCTCCACGCTGCGTCAGCCATGGCGTGTTAAGGCGGGTCAGAATGTGATGGTGATTGCCAGCGGCGACGGCTTTGACGCCAGCGGTGAAGGCAAGGCGCTGAACAATGCCGCCCGCTCGCAGTCGGTTCGGGTGAGAATGGGAAATGGCCAGGTTGTCAGCGGTAAGGTGCGCGAGGATGGGAATATTCTTATAACGCTGTAAAGTGTTAAAGAAGCCCGCAGTGCTGCCGATAGAAGAATCAACAAAGCGATAACGCTATTATGATTCAGGTGGCAGATTTCCCCTGACCGTACAGGAGCCCGAATATGAGCATTGACAGAACGCAACCTCTGAAACCCGCCAGCACCGTCCAGAGCCGCGACAGCAGTGAGTCTGGCAGCAGCAAAGTGCGTCAGAGTGCCAGCCCGGTGGCAGCCACGACCCCCGCTGCAGCTCAGGTCAGCCTGAGCAGCGCGCAGTCGCAGCTGATGCAGCCGAGCAGCAAAGATATTAACGTCGAGCGCGTTGAACAACTGAAAACCGCCATTCGTAATGGCGAACTGAAGATGGATACTGGCAAAATCGCCGATGCGCTGATTGCCGACACTAAGGCGTATTTAGAGGGTAATTAATTCCCATGAGTAATTTGCAGACCACATTAGATAAGATGCAGGACGTGCTGGCGTCGCTTTCAGCGGTGCTGGAAGAAGAGCAGCAGCAACTGGCAGCGGGCAGCATTAACAGCAACCTGTTACAGCGCATTACCGAAGATAAAAGTGCGCTGCTCAGTACGCTGAACTATCTGGATGAGATGCGCCGCACCGCTGAACAGAGTCAGGCGACATCGGCACCTTATCGTGGTCAGAACGACATGGCGCGCCGCTGGGACACTATTCAGCAGCATACCCGTCGTCTGCAGGATGCCAATGTTCATAATGGCATGCTGCTGCAGCATCAGATTCGCTACACCGAAAATGCACTTGAAGTGCTGAAGCCGCATCAGACTCAGGCCTTTTATGGCCCGGATGGGATGGGTAAAGGTCAGGCAACGTTAAGTCGAAAAGCCTGAGCCGCAAAGTAGCGAAAAAAATCCCGCCTGGTGCGGGATTTTTTGTTGGTGCGTTTTTTCCTTCACCATGATTAGCTTTGAAATTGAGCCTGCACAGGGAACAGGGGCAGATCGGAAAGACGCTAAAGCTAATCCCTGGCCGCTCGTCCCGCGCGATTACGCACCTCATCCCTGAGGTGCGCCCGTTGCCGGGCCAATGCTTCGCGTTGTTCAAAAACGCTCCCGGCGTTTTTGTCCAGGGCGCGGGACGTTTCCCTCCTCTGCCCCTGTTCCCTGCGCGTTGAGTTTATTTATTGCGGCAAGCTTTACACAGCGGTGCGCCGTGCATAGTCGCGCAGCCTGAAGCCCAGCACTCCCAGCGCCAGGAAATAAGCGCCGCCGCCGACAGCACAAACCGCCGCCAGACGCAGCAGTCGCCACAGCATGGCGCCCTGTTCCCAGGCCGGCATCCACTGCAGCATGGCAAACAGCGCGCCGGCCATCACCACTACAGCGATCAGCAGGCGGAGCAGGAAGCTGCTCCAGCCCGGCTGCGGCATAAAGATATTCTTCTTACGTAGCTGCCAGTAGAGCAGCGACGCATTCAGACAGGCCGCCAGACCAATCGACAGTGACAGACCGGCATGTTTCAGCGGGCCAATAAACGCCAGATTCATTAGCTGCGTCATGATCAGCGTGATAATCGCGATTTTCACCGGCGTTTTGATGTCCTGACGGGAATAGAAGCCCGGTGCCAGCACCTTAACCACAATCAGGCCCATCAGTCCGACGGAGTAGGCGATCAGCGCACGCTGCGTCATCAATGCATCAAAGGCGGTGAACTTACCGTACTGGAACAGCGCCACGGTCAGCGGACCGGAGAGCATGCCCAGCGCCACGGCACTCGGCAGCGCCAGCAGGAAGCAGAGGCGCAGACCCCAGTCCATCAGTCGGGAATATTCATCATGGTTGCCACTGGCAAAACTTTTAGCCAGCGACGGCAGCAGAATGGTGCCCAGCGCCACGCCCAGCACACCCGAAGGAAACTCCATCAGGCGATCCGCGTAGTACATCCAGGAGACCGAACCCGAAACCAGAAAGGAGGCGAAGATGGTGTTAATGATCAGCGAGATCTGACTGACGGAAACGCCCAGAATGGCCGGTCCCATCTGACGCATCACTCGCCACACGCCCGCATCGCGCAGATTAAGACGCGGCAGCACCAGCATTCCCAGCTTTTTCAGGTGAGGAAGCTGATAGCCGAGCTGCAGCACGCCGCCCGCGACTACCGCCCAGGCCAGCGCCATTACCGGTGGATGAAAGTGCGGCGCAGCAAACAGCGCAAAACCAATCATGCTGACATTCAGCAGGGTTGGCGCAAACGCCGGCACCGAGAAGCGGTTCCAGGTGTTCAGCACCGCCCCCGCCAGCGAGGCCAGCGAGATCAGCATAATGTAGGGGAACGTCACCCGCAGCAGCGAGCTGGTCAGGGCAAACTTATCGGCACTGTCGGCAAAGCCTGGAGCCGTGATCATGATGACCCAGGGCGCAGCGATCATCCCCGCCACCGTGACCAGCGCCAGTGCCAGCGTCAGCAGGCCTGAGACGTACGCCAGGAACAGTTTCGTCGCCTCTTCACCCTGCTTGCTTTTATATTCAGCCAGAATCGGCACGAACGCCTGAGAGAATGCGCCTTCAGCAAAAATACGGCGCAGCAGATTGGGCAGTTTAAACGCAACAAAGAAGGCATCGGTCGCCATTCCGGCACCAAACACCCGCGCCACGATGGCATCACGGGCAAAGCCCAGTACGCGGGAAAACAGGGTCATAGAACTGACCGCTGCCAGCGATTTCAACAAATTCATAATTGACGGCGCATCCTGAAAAGAATCGGCAAAAAAGGAGAATTAGCGCGGGCACCCGAGGATGCCCGGCGACAGTCTACTGCCACGGAGGGAAATGACCAGCACGGAGTGTTACAAGGCGTTATTCCTGCGTCGCCTCACGCCACAGTTTTTCCACCACACGCTGCGCCATCAGCGCCTGCTCACCGCTGGTTTCAGGCTTCGTCTGATTTTGTACGCAGTCAATAAAATGGCGTGCTGCACCGCTGAAGCCGCGTTGCGTCAGATGACTCTGCCAGGCAGGCGGCGGAGTGATTAGCAGGCCATCACTGCGCTCTTCCTGCCAGTCGCGCATCTCGCTGATGTCGATGCACTTACCGTCACACACTGCGCTGACCCGCTCGCGCTGACTGCCTGCGCGCCGGTGCATGCTGGTGGTGATCGCCAGGCCTTCAACAGCGAAATGGTGCTCGGCATAGAGCATTTGCCCCTGCTCGTTCGTATCAATGCGTCCGTGAACCTGGCGAAACGGCTTGCCGCCCAGCCAGAGCGCGGTGTCCACCACATGCAGGTAGTCATCAAGCAGGGTAAAGCGAAGATCCCATGGTCCGACACTGTCGCTGCGGTGCTTTTCAATCCGCAGAGAAGCCGCGCCAGCCATCTCCGCCCGCAGCTGCTGATAGCGCGGGGCGAACCGGCGGTTAAACGCCACCATCAGTTTACGCTGGCATTTTTCCGCCAGCGCCACCAGCGCTTCAGCCTGCTCCAGGGTTTCAGCCAGCGGCTTGTCGACGCAGACATCTTTTCCTGCCAGCAGCAGCGCCCTGACCACCTCATAGTGGGTGGCGGTGCTGCTGTGAACAAACACCGCGTCGCAGGCTGCGGCTAATTCATTCAGTGAGCCAAAGCACTGCATGCGATAGCTGTCACAGATCGGGCGGGCTTTGGCCTGATTCGGGGAAAACGCCCCCACCAGCGTCCAGTCTGTCGCGGCCGACAGCACCGGCAGCCAGGCTTTCTGTGCGATACCGCCCAATCCCACCACGCCAATACGTAATGTCATCTCAGCTCTCCGGTTGCAGCAATTGGGTGAGTTGTGCCTGAAGTGCGGCGACCTGCTGTTCCAGCGTAGTGACACGCGCCGCCAGGTCCCCCTGCTCTTCCGGCGCGTCGGCAGCCTGATGGGCGTCATCTTCATCGCCCAGCAGATGCATAAAGCGGCTTTCACGCTTGCCTGGCTCACGCGCCAGGCGGATGACCTGTGCACTGTCTTCGCGCTGCATCAAGCCTTCCAGCGTCTGCTCCACTTCGCCGACATCACTGAACTCGTGCAGACGACCGCTGCGGGTACGCAGTTCACCTGGCGTCTGCGGCCCACGCAACAGCAGCAGGGTGAGAAGAGCGACTTCCGCACTATTGAGTTTCAGTGTACCAAACGCGGAATTACAGAAACGCTGCTCATATTTCACCACCCGCTGTCCGGCGGCGCTGCTGCCGGTGACCAGATGACGCTTTTCGAGCTGATCGAGCTGATTCTGTACCTCGCTTTCACTCAGCTCCATCACCGGCTCGCGATTCGATTTCTGATTACAGGCCACCACTACGCCATTCAGTGACAGCGGATACTGCTCTGGCGTGGTGACCTGCTTCTCCAGCAGGCAGCCCAGCACGCGCAATGCCTGCGCGGATAAAGCCATCTTCATGCTCGCGTCCTCATTATTGTCCACGCCGGTCAGGCGTCCATTCCCGCAGGGTTAAGGCTGTCAGCACGTGATCCTGCCAGCGTCCGTCGATCAGCAGATAATCTTTCGCGTAACCCTCTTTTTCAAAACCGAGTCGCGCCAGCAGATCGCCGCTGCGCTGGTTGTGCGGCATGTAGTTCGCCATGATGCGGTGAATATGCTGCTGGCGCTGCATATAGCGGATAGCCGACTGCAAGGCTTCAAACATCAGCCCCTGCCCCTGCCACTTTTCACCCAGTGAATAGCCGAGATAACAGGCGTGAAAGGAACCACGCAGCACGTTGCTGAAGTTCGCCACGCCCCGCACTTCGGTTTCATCGCTGTCCATTAAAATGAAATAGAAGGCCGACCCCTGCTTATGCATGTCGGAAATCAGCCCGAGGCGCGCCTGCCAGCCCGACGGGTAGCAGTGGCTGTCATCGCGCACCGGCTCCCACGGTTTTAAAAACAGGCGGTTTTCCGAATAGTAATCTGCCATTCGCCAGGCATCACGTTCGTGAACCAGACGGACCACCAGTCGATCGGTGGTTAATCGCACCCTGGGCGCGGCAGAACGATAGCCAAACATCCTGACTCCTGAAATCAATGGCTGTGAGTGAAAGCCGTCATTACCCGGCTTTCACTATAACCGCCGCCTGGGCTGCGGTAAAACGTTACAGCGGTTTAGCTTTAAAGAGGTTGATTTTGCTCTGTTATCACAGCGATGACCCGTCGGTTCGCCCGGCTACAGCCACCAATCCTGGCTGGCAGGTTTGCCCTGCAGGGTAATCTCTTCCATACTTTTTGAGCGCCCGAAAACAGGATGAATTGATTCACTCTGTTAAACACTAAACCTGTAAAAATCCGGGAGATCAGGATGAAACTCTATATCTATGACCACTGTCCTTTCTGCGTTAAGGCGCGAATGATTTTCGGTCTGAAGAATAAGCCGGTTGAGCTGGTGGTGATGCTCAACGACGATGAAGAGACGCCAAAACGACTGATCGGGCAGAAAATGGCACCGATTCTGCAAAAGCAGGATGGCAGCGCAATGCCTGAAAGCATGGAGATCGTGCATTACGTCGATCAGCAGGATGGCGCGCCGCTGATCACCGGCGCGCTGAACCCGGCGATTGGCGACTGGCTGCGCCACATGAACAGCTATATCAATAAACTGCTGCTGCCGCGCATTGCCGAAGCGGCCTTTGCCGAATTCGCGACGCCTGAGGCGCGTGCCTGTTTCCGCAGCAAAAAACAGGCGAGCCTCGGTGATTTTGAAACGCTGAAGAGTCACTCTGCCGGGCTGATTAAGAATGTGAGTGAGGATCTGCGCAAACTGGACAAACTCATCGTTCAGCCTAATGCGGTAAACGGCGAACTGTCGGAAGATGATTTTAATCTCTTCCCGCTACTGCGCTCCCTGACGCTGGTCGCCGGTATCGACTGGCCGAGCCGGGTGGCGGACTACCGCGATAACATGGCCAAACAGACCCAGGTTAATCTGCTCTCTTCGATAGCGCATTAGTCCCGCCCTGATGAGAGACGCTGCGGCGTTTCTCATCCCTTTCCTGATGACACCCGTCACGCATTCAGGCAGGCTATGGCCTGTTTACTGGCTCTGATATTCAGGATAAAGATCGATGAAAAAGGCTTTTTTCGGGCTGACTGCCCTGCTGATGGCGCTGCTGGTCAGCGGCTGTAATCAACTGACGCAATACACCATCAGCGAACAGGAAGTGAATCAGGCGCTGCAGAAGCACAACAACTACGAGAAAGATATTGGCGTCTCCGGACTGGTTAACGCACACATCGTGCTGAACAATCTGACCAGCCAGATTGGCCGCGAAGAGCCGGGTAAAGTGACGCTCTCCGGCAACGCTAAAATTAATGTGACCTCACTGTTTGGCCCGCAGCAGGCCGATATGCAACTGAAGATGCGTGCTCAGCCGGTTTATGATCAGCAGCAGGGCGCCATTTATCTGCGCGATCTGGAGATTGTCGATGCCCAGGTTGCCCCGGAAAAAATGGCCTCAATCATGAAGACGCTGACGCCTTACCTGAATCAGTCGCTGAAAAGCTATTTTGATCAAAAACCCGCCTATGTGCTCAGCGCTGACCGCAGCAAAGGCGAATCGCTGGCGAAAAAATTTGCCAAAGGACTGGAAGTGAAGCCCGGCGAACTGGTCATTCCCTTTACGCAGTAATCCCGATTTCCGCGCCTACTGGCGCGGATTTTCTCTGGCGGCATAAAAAGCAGGTGCAAACGGTTGCCTGAATCCTTATGCTTAGACCCCGGCCAAAACACGCCTTTTGTTTCCTTTCTGCCGGAGCTTCACTGATGACAGCACAACCTCAGCAACTTACCCTGCGTCGCCCTGACGACTGGCATATTCATCTGCGTGATGATGAGATGCTTAAAACGGTCCTGCCTTATACCAGCGCAGTGAATGGTCGTGCCATTGTGATGCCAAACCTGGTGCCGCCGGTAACCAGCGTGGCGGCCGGTGAAGCGTACCGCGATCGCATTCTGGCGGCACTGCCCGCCGATCACGCCTTTACGCCGCTGATGACCTGCTACCTGACCGACTCGCTGGATCCTGATGAGCTTGAGCGCGGTTTCACCGCCGGTCTGTTCACCGCGGCGAAGCTCTATCCGGCGCACGCTACCACCAACTCCAGTCATGGCGTGACCAATATCGCGTCGATTGCCCGCGTGCTGGATCGGATGCAGACGCTCGGTATGCCACTGCTGATCCATGGTGAAGTGACTGATGCACATATCGACATTTTTGACCGCGAAGCCCGCTTTATCGAAACCGTGATGGTGCCGCTCCGCAGCCAGTTTCCGGCACTGAAAGTGGTGATGGAGCACATTACGACGCAGGACGCCGCTGAATATGTTGCTGATGCCGGTGAGACGCTGGGCGCAACCATTACCCCGCAGCATCTGATGTTTAACCGCAACCATATGCTGGTGGGCGGAATTCGCCCGCACCTCTACTGCCTGCCCATCCTTAAGCGCAACGTGCATCAGGAAGCGCTGCGTAAAGTGGTAGCGAGCGGGAATCCACGCTTCTTCCTTGGCACCGATACCGCGCCGCATCTGCGTCATCTTAAAGAGGCCAGCTGCGGCTGTGCGGGCGTTTTTAATGCGCCGACGTCGTTGCCCGCCTACGCCACCGTTTTTGAAGAGCTGAATGCGCTGGAACATTTTGAAGCGTTCTGTTCTGAAAATGGCCCGCGTTTTTACGGTCTGCCACTGAATGAGGGGACGATCACGCTGGTGCGTGAGCCGTGGCAGGTGCCGGAGTCAATTGCGCTCGGCAGCCACTCACTGGTGCCGTTCCTGGCCGGTGAAACGCTGAACTGGCGCATCGCATAATTTTACTTGCCTCCGGACCACCAATACTGTAAATATATACAGTATCTTAACCGGAGGCTATTATGCGCGTTGAAATTACCGTATCCAATACCCGACCTCTTCCTGCTGGCGCGATAGAAGCGTTAAGCGATGAATTATCGCGCCGCATCGACGAACAGTTCCCTGACTCGACCAATCACGTCAAGGTACGTTACGCCAGTGCTAACAATCTCAGCGTGCTGGGCGGTGGAAAAGAGACGCGCGACCAGATCAGCGAAATCCTGCAGCAGACGTGGGAAAGCGCTGACGACTGGTTCATTACTGATTAACCGCCACTGTGCTTTTTTTCCGGGTGTCGCCACCCGGTTTTTTTATCTTTTCTCCCCTCTCGCACTTCCCCCTCTCTGCATCTAGACTCTTACTGATCAATGCCCTATCCTTGCGCTCGTCACGCATAACAGGAGGTGCGACACCATGACTACTGATAAACCGGAAGAGGCGATGACCTTTGGTGAGTTGTTAGCACTGATTGGTGATCAGCAGCGTCGTTTAACGGTGCTGGAAAATGCCTTTTCCAGTCTGATTTTCTGTCTTGACGATCGTGCCAGTCAGTTGCTGGTGCACAATCTTTCGCTGGAAGCCCAAAATCAAAACCATGATGAGCAGCTTCAGCAGCACTTTGCCCGTCTGGCAGAAACACTGCAAAAACGTGGCGGCGGCATCGTGCCGGAAACCCCGGCACTTTAAGCCCGTTCACGCGGCTTAACCCGCTTTTTGCATGCCCATTGAACAGTGATAAAAATGCCTGCCCGTCAGGCATTTTATTTTTCAACGCCCTCCTTTCAAACGCAAATATTCTGTGAGAAGCTGGCTCACGGCATTTTTTAAACAGTGATACCCGGGTTTACTGTTATAATTGTTTCGCTATCGGAATAAAAAAGCCGCATTGAACCTCATCATGCACTTCGTTTAACGAGTAATAAGGAGGTTATAATGGACAGAAGAAAAGACGTTATCCAGACCCATCCACTGGTGGGCTGGGACATCAGTACCGTTGATAGCTATGACGCCATGATGATCCGCCTGCACTCGCTGTCGTCGCAGGATCAAAAAGAAGAAGAAGCGGATGTTGGCCCGACCTACTGGCTGACAACGGATGTGGCAAGGCAGTTTATCTCGATCCTCGAGGCAGGCATCGCCAAGATAGAATCAGCCGAGCAACCAGAACGACTCCTCAATAAGCATTAATTTCTGCCGCATCAAAGAGGCGCCCTCAGGGGTGCCTTTTTCGTTTCTGTTTCTGGTATGCTTTTGATTATGTGACTCTTAGAGTGTCGTTATCATGATTTATGATCTTATCGTCGTCGGCAGCGGCTCAGTGGGCGCGGCGGCTGGCTACTATGCTACCCAGGCGGGTTTATCGGTATTAATGATCGACAGCGCCCATCCTCCCCACAATCAGGGAACGCATCATGGCGAGAGCCGGCTGATTCGTCACGCGTATGGTGAAGGCGAACGTTATGTTCCGCTGGTTCTGCGGGCGCAGACGCTGTGGGATGAGCTGGAACAGCGCGCCGGTGAGCGCATCATGCACCGCAGCGGCGTACTTAACCTTGCACCTGACCACTCCCCCTTTATCCGGAACGTTATCGACAGCGCGAGCCGCTGGCAGCTCAATATCGAAGTGATGCAGCCCGATGACGTGCGTAAGCGCTGGCCGCAAATCAACGTGCCAGAGGGTTATCTGGGCGTCTTTGAGCCGCAGTCCGGCTTTCTGAAATGTGAACAGGCGGTTCGGAGCTGGATCCAGCTGGCGGAACAGGCGGGCTGTGCGCAGCTGTTTAACTGCCCGGTCTCAGAGATTGGTCGTGATGGCGACCTGCAGCAGGTCACCACTCTGGATGGCATCTATCGGGGCCGCAAAATGCTGATAAGCGCTGGCACCTGGGTCGGCAAATTAATTCCTGGCCTGCCGGTCGCCCCTACCCGCAAAGTATTTGCCTGGTATCAGGCAGATGGCCGCTACAGCGAGAATAATAAGTTTCCCGGCTTTACGGTTGAAATGGCAGATGGCAGCCAGTTTTACGGCTTTCCAGCGGATAATAACGCACTGAAGGTAGGTCGCCATGATGGCGGTCAGCTGATGCAGCAGCCTGAAGATCGTAAACCTTTTGGCGCGGTAGCGGCGGACGGCAGTGAGGCCTTTGGTTTTATCCGTCAGTTTTTACCTGGCGTCGGCGTCTGTCTGCATGGCGAAGCCTGCAGCTACGATTTCAGCCCGGACGAAGACTTTATTATCGATACCCTGCCGGGTGAACCTGACCGCCTGTTAATCACTGGACTCAGCGGACATGGTTTTAAATTTGCCAGCGTGTTAGGCGAGCTTGCTGCGGAATTCGCACAGCAAAAACCGTTCTCCTTTGATTTGTCCCCCTTCCGCCTCTCGCGTTTCTGACTCTGATAACGGATGGCATCAGTCTGATGCCGCCCTGTTGACATAATCTGACGAAAAATGAATCTTACTGACATAATGGTGATTTATATTTCGCCCATATCGTTAATTAACGTTGACGACTAACCCGCCAGAAATATCTCATTCAGTAATACTGGTCATTTCACCGCAGTTTTATTCAACCTTTTCATCCCGGAAATTAAAATTTATAGAAGCGTAAGGTCGATTGCTTTTATATTTCATAATGTGGATGCTTATTTCAGATTATTTCTTCATGAAACCCACATTATGTTATTACGTAATACACCTCATCAGTTTGGACTGGTTGCTGTACTACTGCACTGGTCAATGGCGCTGGCGATTTATGCCATGTTTGCACTGGGACTCTGGATGGTGGGTCTCGGCTATTACGACAGCTGGTACCACGATGCACCGGAAATCCATAAAAGTATTGGCGTCATCCTGTTGCTGACACTGATCCTTCGCCTGCTGTGGCGCGTTATTTCCCCGCCGCCAAAGCCGCTGAGCAGCTATTCCCCGCTGGTGCGCATCAGTTCGGTAGTGGCGCACCTGCTCCTTTATACCCTGTTGCTGGCCATTCTGATCAGTGGCTATCTGATCTCCACCGCCGATGGCAAACCGATCGCCGTATTTAACTGGTTTACGCTGCCCGCGCTGTTCAGCGGCGCAGGCGAACAGGCAGACCTGGCAGGCGACATTCATCTCTGGCTGGCCTGGACGGTTGTGGTCCTGTCGGTACTGCATGGTCTGGCTGCGCTTAAGCATCACCTTATCGATCGCGATATCACCCTAAAACGGATGTCAGGTTTACGTCTCCCCTCTCCCTCTGAAAAGGATAAATAATATGTTTAAGAAGACCCTGCTGGCGATGACCGGTGCCAGCCTGCTGCTCGGCTCAATGACTGCGAGTGCCGCGGACTATAAGATTGATAAAGAGGGCCAGCACGCCTTTATCCAGTTCCGCATTCAGCATCTGGGTTACAGCTGGCTCTACGGCACCTTCAAAGATTTTGACGGCAGCTTCACCTTCGATGAGAAGAACCCGGCCGCAGATAAAGTTGACGTGACCATTAACACCAGTAGCGTTGACACCAATCATGCGGAGCGTGACAAGCACCTGCGTAGCGCTGACTTCCTGAACAGCAGCAAAAACCCGCAGGCAACGTTCAAATCTACAGCAGTGAAGAAAGAGGGTGACGAGCTAAAGATTACCGGCGATCTCACGCTGAATGGCGTGACTAAACCGGTGACGCTGGAGGCGAAAATGCTGGGTGAAGGCAAAGATCCGTGGGGCGGCTACCGCGCAGGCTTTGAAGCCGAAGGCGAAATTATACTGAAAGATTTTAATATTACCAAAGATCTGGGGCCAGCTTCGCAGAAGGTTGAGCTAATGATCTCGGTTGAAGGTGTGCGCCAGTAAAACAGCAAGCCGCCTGAAGCTGACTTCAGGCGGCCACGCTTATTTCTTCACTGGCGACGGAATAGTCATGTTTAACAGGCCACGCGACTTGTTAAAGATCTTGTTGCCATTCTCACGTCCCGCCCGGCGAGCGCGCTGCTCCTCCGGTGAGAGTTTTGCTTCTTCCTGACAGATCGGGCTACAGCAGTTCTCAAACTTCTCTGCGCAGCTTTTGCACTGGATAAACAGCAGATGACAGCCGTCATTCACGCAATTGACATGGGTATCACAGGGTTCGCCGCACTGATGACAGTTCGACAGCACGTCGTCAGAGATCCGCTCCCCCATCCGCTCATCAAACACAAAGTTTTTGCCTTTGAAGCGAACCGGTAATCCCTGTTCACGGGCGCGTCGGGCATACTCGATGATGCCGCCTTCAATGTGGTAGACATCCTCGAAGCCGTTATGCCGCATCCAGGCGCTCGCCTTTTCACAGCGGATCCCGCCGGTGCAGTACATGACGATCTTTTTGTCTTTCTGATCCTGCAACATATCAACCGCCATCGGCAGCTGATCGCGGAAGGTATCAGCAGGTACTTCCAGTGCATTATCGAAGCGACCCACTTCATATTCGTAGTGGTTACGCATGTCAACGAACAGGGCGTCAGGATCGTCCAGCATGGCGTTAACTTCTGCCGCTTTAAGATACTGACCCACGTCGCTGGCATCAAAGCTGTCGTCTTCAATACCGTCCGCCACAATGCGGTCGCGCACTTTCAGACGCAGTACCCAGAACGATTTCCCATCATCATCCAGCGCAATATTCATGCGCAGGTTGTTCAGCGCCGGGTCAAAGCCATACAGCCACGCTTTCATGTTTTCATACTGGCTGGCGGGCACGCTGATCTGCGCATTGATGCCTTCATGTGCGACATAGACGCGGCCAAAGACTTTGAGTGACGTCAGGCCAAGGTAGAGCGCATCGCGGAAGGCTTTAGGGTCGGCAATCTGGAAATATTTATAAAAAGAGACAGTAGTGCGCGGCTCGGTTTCAGCCAGCATGCGCGCCTTTAGCTCTTTATTGGAAACGAGGTTATGTAACACTGGCATGGTGTTCTTTCCTGTTATCAATAGGAGAAATTTAGCGGGCACATGATACCTGATTTCACCGGGATGCAAAGGCCAGTCTCGGAATTATGCGCGGATTGCTGTTTTTTCCGGCACTATCTGGTTATTTAATATCAGCCTGCAGTAGCCTGTTCTGTCAGTGATATTTATACGCACGATAAAAACTGGCACAATGGCGTAAATCAATGAGATATCAGCACTGAATGGTGCGCGACGCAGGAAAATTAACCTTCACATGACTCAGTTGCCTCAGTTTTCACGAGAACTGCTTCACCCGCGCTATTGGCTGACCTGGCTGGGTGTCGCTTCTCTTTATCTTTTGGTGCTACTTCCTTATCCCCTGCTTTATGTGCTCGGCTGCAATATTGGTCGTATTGGGATGCGTTTTATGAAGCGCCGCGTCAATATAGCCCGACGTAATCTGGAATTAACATTTCCGGATATGCCGGTTAATGAACGCGAAGCGATGGTTAAGCACAATTTCGAATCAGTCGGCATGGGATTGATTGAGACCGGTATGGCGTGGTTCTGGCCGGACTGGCGCATCAACAAATGGCATAAGCCTTCGGGACTGGAGCATATCCAGCAGGCGCGCGATAGTCAGCGTGGCGTACTGCTCATTGGCATGCACTTTCTGACGCTTGAGATTGGTGCACGCATGTTTGGCATCCATAATCCTGGCATTGGCGTCTATCGTCCTAATGACAACAAACTGATCGACTGGCTGCAGGTAAAAGGCCGGATGCGGTCGAATAAAAGCATGATCGACCGGAAAGATCTCAAAGGCATGATCCGCGCACTGAAGAACGGTGACATCATCTGGTACGCACCCGATCACGATTATGGCCCGCGTAGCAGCGTCTTTGTGCCCTTTTTTGCCGTGGAAAAAGCAGCTACGACGGTGGGCACTCATCTGCTGATCCGCACCGGCAAACCGGCGGTTATCCCCTTCGTGCCACGTCGTCTGCCCGGCGGACGTGGTTATGAACTGATGATACTGCCTGACATCAGCGCCGAATTTACGCTGGAAAGCGATGAAGTGACCGCCGCCAGAATGAATAAAGTGGTCGAAGAGGGCGTCCTGCTGGCCCCCGAACAGTACATGTGGCTCCACCGCCGCTTTAAAACGCGCCCCGAAGGCGAGCCTTCACGTTATTAATCAGTTCGCGCTAAATGTCCGTCAGGCATTTAGCGCGTTTCTGACCCGACATCCAGCTAAATAAATCAGTCGCTCATCACAGAAGAATCCTTTCAGCCATATTTCAGTGCCAGTGATGAGTATGGGACTATAGACGGAATATAATTTCTTTCTGTTTACCGTTAAACTCGCTAACCCATTCCTTTACCGGAAAGCGCTGCGCGCGCACTTTAGCTTTTTATTAATTAATATTGCATCGATCTCGGTTTAATTTCATCTGGCGCTATTTATTCCGTATTCCAGGCCTAATCCTATTTAGCCAGCCTTAATGGTATCTCCGCGCTTATGAATCGATAAAAATTAACTTATTTTACAATCAATTACCTGGTTAATTTGGCTTATATTCCATTTTGCTTTTTTTTAACGTGCTGATAGATCGTTATGGAATTTGTAGTCGTTTATGCTTATCGGTAATTTCATTTGTAACAGTCAGACCTTTAATGGACCTGACTAAAATTATAAAAAGACAATACACAGCAACCTCTAACGGGACAGATTATATGAACAAAGGTCTCTACTATTACGTTACTATCAGCACCGATCAGGACAATTATCATTTTCTGCATCGAAAGGGGTGCAAACGCCTGCCAGATAAAGACGAGCTGATATTTATCGGCACACTATATAATCTGAGTCAGGCACTTTCGATCGCCAGAATTAATTTTAAGAAAGTGAAGCCCTGTATAAAATGTTGTATCCGCTACTCCGCACCGGTGATTCATGACTCCGTCCAACCTGTTCTGCACTTCCCGCAAAAGATGATCTGACCCTGGCTGGCGGGAAATGGCTTATTTCCCGCCAGTTGCACCGCCCTGCCCTTTCCCTCCCTCAGATTTCGTCTATCCTTCACTGAAATCAAAACAATCCGTAGTTAATGAACCCGTAAGGAGAAGAGCGATGAGCATGTACAGTACGTTAGAGGAAGCGATTGATGCTGCACGTGAGGAGTTTCTCGCTAACAACCCTGAAGTGGATGAAGAAGAAGCCTCAATCGGTCAGTTTGGTCTGCAGAAATATGTGATGCAGGACGGCGATATCATGTGGCAGGCTGAGTTCCTGGCAGATGAAGGTGATGCGGGTGAATGTCTGCCTTTCCGCAGCGGTGAAGGCGCACAGGCTATTTTTGATGCTGACTTTGATGAAGTGGAGCTGCGTCAGGAGTGGCTGGCGGAAAATACGCTGCACGAGTGGGATGATGGCGAATTCCAGCTGGAGCCGCCGCTTGACACCGAAGAGGGTGAAGCAGCGGCACAAGAGTGGGAGGATGATAACAGCGACTCCGATCGCAGTTATTCGTAAGGACCGTGACTGGCATCCACCGGTAACAATAGGGTGTCCATCACCAGGGACAGCGGCAGATCAAGGATAGTCAGTACCCGCCACCCGCTGTCACGCACATCCCACTGCACGCCGGGATAATATTGATTACCGTGCCCCTGTCCGGGCACGGTACGGCTGATAATACTGCCGCATCCGCTTAAACAGAGCACAGCCGCAACGATAACGCCTGTCTTTAATAACCCTTTCACCACTGATATCCGCCCTGAACAGCCGTTGAAGTCGTCACGCGCTACCTGCGGTAGCGTCCAGCACTCAATTTATCATCCTGACGCTGTTTTAATCCGATAAAAAAAGCGGCATCGCTGCCGCTTTTTCAGATTACGCGTTTTTTGCCAGCGCGTTCGGGTTGAGGTTAAGTTTCTGATAACTCTCTACCCACTGATGATACTTGTCCGCATTTTCCCAAAGTCGGGTGTGAACACGGGCCAGCACCACCGGATCGCTGATCAACTGCAGACGCTGTTCACGACCCAGTTTATCCGGAGCTTCGCTCAGCGCCTGATCCACACGGCGGTCACGCGCATAGTCCAGTAACTGACTCTGCTTATGACGCGATGTCGCCAGTGCCGTTGCCAGCGCGTTGAAGGCGGGATGGAACAGGGCATGCATAAAGCCATTTTCCAGCGCGCGTTCGCGGTTCAGCAGCACATAGCGATCGGTATCGACCAGCTCCTGCGGCGGCGAGTACTCTTCCGGGATCAGGAACAATTTGGCTTTCTTGCTCTTAATCCCCAGGGTTGAGCGACTCGACATCACCGAAACAAACGGGGACAGGATCAGTGAGAAGACAATCGGAGCCAGCCACCACAGGAAGTTAAGATCCAGCAGTCCCATACCAGTTGCCCACACCAGACCTAATGCCATTTGCGAACCGTGACGTTTAAACGCCTCGCTCCATGGAGTGGCATCGTCATCACGCTGCGGTGAGTTCCACACCACTTCCCAGCCAAGGAAAGCACTGACGACGAACACCGTATGGAACAGCATGCGCACCGGTGCCAGCAGCACCGAGAACAGCGTTTCCAGCACCAGTGATGCCAGCAGGCGCAGCGGACCACCGTAGGCCTTCGATCCTTTAAACCAGATCAACACCACACTCAGCATCTTCGGCAGGAACAGCAGCACCATCGTGGTTGAGAACAACGCTATCGCCAGCTCAGGACGCCACTGCGGCCAGACCGGGAACAGCTGTCTGGGTTGCAGGAAGTAGGTCGGTTCCATCAGCGTATGCACCACCTGTAAGGCAGTGGAGAGCGCCAGGAACATGAACCACAGCGGAGCCGACAGATAGGACATGACACCGGTCAGGAATACCGCACGGTGAACCGGGTGCATCCCTTTTACCAGGAACAGGCGGAAGTTCATCAGGTTACCATGACACCAGCGGCGGTCACGCTTCAGCTCATCCAGCAGGTTCGGTGGCAGCTCTTCATAAGAGCCCGGCAGGTCATAAGCAATCCAGACGCCCCAGCCTGCACGACGCATCAGCGCGGCTTCAACGAAGTCATGCGACATGATCGAACCGGCAAAGGAGCCTTCACCCGGTAACGGGGCCAGCGCACAGTGCTCAATAAAGGGTTTCACGCGGATAATGGCGTTATGGCCCCAGTAGTGAGACTCGCCCAGCTGCCAGAAGTGCAGACCGGCAGTAAACAACGGACCGTAGACGCGGGTAGCGAACTGCTGACAGCGCGCATAGAGCGTATCCATACCTGAGGCTTTCGGCGACGACTGGATGATACCGGCATTCGGATTCGCGTCCATCATGCGCACCAGACCGGTCAGACACTCACCGCTCATGACGCTATCGGCATCCAGTACGACCATGTAGCTGTAGTTGCTACCCCAGCGACGGCAGAAGTCATCGATGTTACCGCTTTTACGCTTCACGCGACGACGACGGCGGCGATAGAAGATCTTGCCCGCCCCGCCAACATCCCGCACCAGTTCCATCCAGGCTTTCTGCTCGGCAATGGCGATATCCGCATCGTAACTGTCGCTGAGAATGTAGACGTCGAAATGTTCAGCGTTCCCGGTGCGAACCACGGACTCCCAGGTTGCACGCAGACCCGCATAGACACGTTCAACGTCTTCATTACAGATCGGCATAATCAGCGCGGTACGATGCGCCGGATTAAGCGGCTCATCTCCGACCGTTGAATACGAGATACTGTATTTGTCACGGCCAATCAACAGCTGCAGGAAGCCCATCAGGGCGGTCCAGAAACCGGCTGAAACCCAGCAGAACAAGATAGCGAACAGGAACAGGATGCCGGTCTGCAACACATAGGGCAGGATCTGCATCACCGACTGCTGCCAGTTCTGATTGATCATCTCCATCGGGTCCAGCAGCGTCCAGCCCTGATAGGGCAGAATGCTCTTCATGTACCAGGTGGCAACCACGGTCTGGAAAATGGTCAGGATCAGCAGGATGTAGCGGCGAATCGAACCGACATGACGCCACTTCTCTTCAGCACGCTGCTCTTCCGCATTGGCATAACGCGGCACCGATTTGTGTCCACGCAGTGAGTCCCAGGCACGGGCAACCGGGTTGGTACGCCAGGCTTCCGGGAACATCAGTGAGCGTTTGACCTTCGGCATCGCTTTCAGCGTGGTGCGGTCGAGATAATCTTTACCCAACTGCTGACCGTCGGCCAGCGAATCGGGCCAGGCCATTTCGACCCGCGATGAGACCGATTTTAACGGCGCATCGTCGGGACGATCACTGGCTGCGACATCCCTGCCCAGCGCATCATGGATGAAGTGGAACTCGCCGGCATTCTGCAATGAGACGCTCAGGCGGGCCTTCCCTGCCGCATCCAGCGGCAGAGATTCCACATAACGTTGAGGTGTAAAAGTGGATTTATTCATTGGCAGGTAACTGATAGCTCCAGGTTTCCGTCAATGTCTTGTCGCCGCTTACCAGGGCCGCACGCATTTCGGTGGACTGCTTGGTATCTTTCACACGCAGACGCAACACCAGACGCCAGCCTTTGGTGACCGGGTTATAACGTACGCTCTGCTCAACCACATCGGCATTTTTGCCGACGCTGACCTGCGGGGCCACCTGGCTGTTTTCCGCCATCTTACTCATGTCTTTACCCACGAAGTCGATGGTGAAAGCCACGGTGCCATCCGGCTGACGCACGAGATTAGACTGCTTCACGTCACCCGCTGAACGGAGGGTATTTTTGACCCAGGCCGTATCATCGGAGTGCAGCTGGTTTTCGTCGCGCGAGAAATGCAGACGGTATTTGAAGTTCATCTCTTTGCCAGGCTCTGGCAGTGTCTCTGGCGTCCAGAACGCAACGATGTTGTCGTTGGTTTCGTCTGCCGTCGGGATTTCAACCAGTTCAACCCGGCCTTTACCCCAGTCGCCGATTGGCTCAACCCAGCCGCTTGGACGCAGGTCATAGCGGTCATCAAGATCCTGATAGTTGTTAAAGTCACGCCCGCGCTGCAGCAGACCAAAACCTTTTGGATTTTCGATGGTGTAAGTGCTCACCGCCAGATGACGCGGGTTATTCAGCGGACGCCAAATCCACTCCCCGTTGCCATTGTGGATGGAGAGACCGTCCGAGTCGTGCAGTGCCGGACGGAAGTTGTTCACCGTGGATGGCTGATTCTGACCAAACAGGAACATACTGGTCAGCGGCGCAATACCCAGTTTGCCGACGTTATCACGCAGGTAAACTTTTGACTGCACATCAACGGTTGACGCCTCACCCGGATGCAGCACAAAGCGATACGCACCCGCCGCGCGCGGCGAATCGAGCAGTGCATAGATCACCAGCTGTTTGTCCTGTGGTTTAGGACGCTGAATCCAGAACTCTTTGAAACGCGGGAACTCTTCACCGGACGGCAGGGCCGTATCGATGGCGAGTCCACGCGCCGACAGGCCATAAACCTGACCGGCACCGATCACCCGGAAGTAGCTGGCACCCAGGAAGCTGGCGATCTCATCGTTTTTACCCTTGTTGTTAAGAGGGTAAAGCACTTTGAAACCGGCAAAACCGAGGTTTTTCACCGCATCCGCGTCATGTTTTACATTACCGAAATTAAAATAATCGGGGTTGTATTTAATCTCGCGCACCGCGCTGGCGGTCACTTCGTTAATCTGCACCGGGGTATCGAAGTACATACCCTGATGATAGAACTCCAGCTTGAATGGCGTGCGCAGTTTGCCCCAATACGCTTTATCGTGGTTAAACTGGATCTGCTGATAATCAGCAAATTTCATTTCACGAAATTGAGAGGGTAAATTGCTTTTAGGCGCTTCGAAGCTTTTCCCTGCCAACGCTTTGGCTTGTTTTGCAACATCATCGATGTTAAACGCCCAACTGTTATTAGCGTACAACGCCAGCAGAACCGCAGTACCAATCCAGCGTACCTTCATCAGTCCGGCTTTATTTTTTTCTTTAGTCAGCACATCCCCCCCTTTCGTGTGCTTAAATCAAACCCGTTTATCTTAAAGGATTATTCGGTTTTCCGACAGCTTATGCGCAACATTGTTCCCGCATTTCGTCAGGCTTAACGCTACTTTTAGGACAATTAGACACTACGGATTCCACTGATAGTATACCCGGTTTATCCCAGGTAGAATTTTGCCCGAGCATAATCCGGTTTCAGGGTGAAACTGGCCAAACGTACTAACGAACTGGAACTTTATGAGTACTGTAAAACCTGAACGTGAATACTTCCTCGACTCCATCCGCGCGTATCTGATGTTACTGGGGGTGCCGTTTCACGTTTCCCTCATCTACTCAGCACAGAAATGGGCAGTAAACAGCCAGGAGGCCTCGTTATGGCTGACGCTGCTGAATGATTTTATCCATGCGTTTCGCATGCAGGTCTTTTTTGTCATCTCGGGCTATTTCTCCTACATGCTGTATCTGCGCTATCAGCCACGCCGTTTCCTGAAGGTGCGACTGGAACGCGTGGGGATACCGCTTCTCACCGCCGTTCCGCTGCTCACGCTGCCGCAATTTTTCATGCTGAAAGCGTGGACAGATAAACTGGCTGACTGGCCGCGTTTCACGCCGTATCAGAAGTTTAATAACCTGATGTGGGAGCTGATTTCACACCTGTGGTTCCTGGTGGTGCTGGTGATGCTGACTACGCTGGGCATGGTGACGTTCCGCTGGTTGCGCGATCAGCATCGCACCATTGATTACACGCGGGTTGGCTGGGGTGCACTGACCGCTGGCATGCTGGCGTGGGCGCTGGTGTGGTGCGTGTTCCGCCGTCTGGTGTTTATGTTTCAGCCCGCCTGGCTGATGGATGGTTTGTTCAGCATTGTTGTGATGCAGACACTTTTCTATCTGCCATTCTTTATGCTCGGGGCGCTGGCGTGGAAGCATCCACCGCTGAAGCAGCTGTTTGTACGGTTTAATCCGGTGATGTGGATTGGCGCGGTGTTGATGTTTGTCGCCTACTGTACCAATCAGCGACTGAGCAGCGGCGATGGCTGGTTATATGAGCTGGATGCGATCATCACGACGCTGATGGGCCTCTGCATGCTGAACGTCTGCTTCTGCTTTGGTCACAAACTGCTGAACGCGCATTCACCGCGCATCATGTATCTGGTCAATGCATCGCTGTTTATCTACCTGGTGCACCATCCGCTGACGCTGCTGTATGGCATTTATGTCACGCCGCGCATCGAAAATAACACGCTGGGCTTCTTCGTTGGCCTGTTGATGGTGTTTGGCATCGCGTTTCTGCTGTATGAGATTCACCTGCGCATCCCGCTGCTGCGGTTCCTGTTCTCCGGGAAGTTTGAGCGCAAACAGGCCGGACAAGGGAATTGATGGTGTTATATACAGACAGCACAAAAAATTAAAGCGATGGGAGCAAACGCCAGTAGCAAAGCATAGCGGGCCAGGGATGGCCCGCGCTGAGCCCGCCATGGATGGCGGGTTTTGCGTCTTTGCGAAGGGCGTATGCTCCCTGAGCCCGCGCAGGGTCCATCCTGGATCTTACAGCAGCCACTCAATCGGCAGTCGCCACACTAACCGCACCTGAAGCCGTTGCCACCAGGAGCAGCCCGGCTCGTGCTTGTGCACGATCTGCTGCGGCTCATCCGGATACTCCAGCCAGTTTACCCGTCCCCACTTATCCAGCCGCAGTGTCCATGCCCGATCGCACATCGACTGGCTGAAACGTTGATGCGTTTCTCCGGCCAGCGCCGCACTCTCGATAACCAGTCCCATCTCGGTATTCAGCACGGCTGAACGGGGATCGAAGTTAAACGAGCCGATAAACAACGTTTTTTGGTCCACCGAAAAGGTTTTGGCATGCAGGCTGGAGCCAGAATTACCGGTTAAGCCCCGGTCGTGCGGGGCTTCAGGGACGCCCGCCTGCGGTTTCAGCTCATAAAGCGCAATGCCGTGGCGCAGCAGCTTTTTGCGCCATTTAGCGTAACCGGCATGAACAATCGACACATCGTTGGCCGCCAGCGAGTTGGTCAGAATGGCAATTTTCACCCCTTTGCGCTTCAGCGCCAGCAGCTGGGCGACACCTGCGCGGGTTGGCACAAAGTAGGCCGAGATGATGTCGAACTGCTGTTGTGGCGTGCCAATCACCTCCAGCATCCGCTGCGGCAGCAGGCTTCTGGCGCGTGCTTTACCCAGCCCTTTACGCGGATCGTCACTCAGCAGGCGCGCTTTTGCCCAGGTCAGCGCCAGCGTCCCCTCTTCCAGCTCCTGCAGCAGCGATGAATTTTCCAGCCGCTGCAGGTAGCGCTGCACCGGTTCACTGTGACGCCATTCTGCTGGCAGACTCACACTGTCCTCTTCCGGCGCCTCGTCATCCAGCACCTTCTGCAGCGGCGACACCGGCTTACTGTGCCAGTAGCGCTCAAAATCCTCTGCAACCTCTTTCACCACCGGGCCAATCGCCATCACGTCGAGATCGGCAAACAGCGGTTCATTACCGGTGCCGAAATATTCGTCGCCGATATTGCGCCCGCCGACCACGGTCGTCACGCCATCCACCGTAAAGCTTTTGTTGTGCATGCGGCGGTTCAGACGGGCAAAATCAGTGAGATAGCCCAGCGCTCGCAGCGTACGAAACGAGAATGGGTTAAACAGCCGGACCTCAATATTGGGATGGCGATTAAGCTGGGCCAGCGTCTCGTCCAGACCCGGCGTATTATTGTCATCCAGCAACAGCCGTACCTTCACGCCGCGCCGGGCTGCTTCCAGTACAGCGCTGAACAGCAGCCGGCCAGAGAGATCGTTTTGCCAGATGTAATACTGAATATCGAGTGAACGCTCCGCTTTCTGTATCAGCAAATAGCGGGCAGCAAAGGCATCCAGCCCGTCGCTGAGCTGATGGACACCGCTCAGCCCCGGATGGCGCTGGCACTGGGGCTCCAGCCGTGTTTCCAGCCAGCTGGTCTGTTCTGATGGCTGCGAGAGCTCAAACGCTTCGGTCATGAAAATTCCCTGTAAAATGCAGTTATTTTTATTATTCCCCGGCCCGGTGTCTGACGCCATACCTCTGCTCCGATTGAGTGAGCGGTCACGGGCGTTTTTTAGTCTAGACTTAACCGGACGATCTGTGACCGGCATTTGTCCGGCAGGAGAGGAATATGTCTCATCAATCCCTTACAGATGCCCGCCAGCGCTACCATCCCAGCCTGTTTCGCAGCTTTTTCCAGGGCAGTTTCCCCTGCTCCACCGCCTGCCGTACGCCAGGGAAACGTCTGGATATGGTGATCAGCAGCGGACACGATATGCTGCTGGAAAAAGATTATGCCGCGCTGGCTGAGCAGCATCTGCTCACCGCCCGCGACGGTGCGCGCTGGCATTTGATTGAAAAGATTCCCGGTCAGTATGACTGGCAGAGCTTTCTGCCCATGGTTGACGCCGCACGACGTCAGCAGATGGAGATCATCTGGGAGCTGGCGCACTTTGGTTATCCCGATCATCTTAATATCTGGAAAGCCGAATTTGTTGATCATTTTAGCCGGTTCGCCCGCGCGATGGCGCAACTGATGCGCGACCAGGGCATTGAGCGCCCCTTTTTTACACCGGTGAATCAAATCTCATTCTGGTCGTGGGCCGGTGCGGATGTCGCCTGGTTTAATCCCCATGCCGCACAGCGTGGTAAAGAGCTGAAGCGCCAGCTGGTCCGCGCCTCGCTGGCGGCGATTCATGCGATTCGCGACGTCTATCCGGAGGCACGCTTTGTGCTGACCGACCCGCTGGTTCAGATTGCCCATCATCCTGATAACCCGGACAGCAAGCCTTATGCCGATGCGCATCACCAGGCGCAGTTTGAAGCCTGGGATATGCTGGCTGGCCGCGTTGATAAGGAGTTAGGCGGCAGTGAAGATTGCCTGGATATTCTGGGCCTGAACTACTATCCCGACAACCACTGGTTTTTCCCCAATCAGCCGATGTCACAAGATGATCCGGTGCGCGAGCCGCTGCATATTCTGCTGGCGCAGTGCTGGCAACGCTTACGGCGTCCGATGCTGATTGCCGAAACCGGCGCAGAAGGTGATGCACGTGCGCCCTGGCTACAGGAGATCAGTGAAAATGTGGCGGTGGCGCTGGATCAGGGCATTGCGGTGGAGGGGATATCGCTCTATCCGGTGGTGGAATATCCCGCCTGGGCCGATGACCGACGTTCGCCAGGTCCGCTGCTGGGATTAGCCGATCCCAATGGCAACCGGAACCTGCATGAGGCGTTAGCGCTGGTGTTGCGCAGTCAGCAGATTAAGTTTGCGACGCGTAATCAGACAGGCTGAGACGGTGACTTTTTGGGGTGACAGGACTGAACGTCGAGCGTGGGGTCGGCAGGATGACGAACGTCGGTAAGCCAGACCATCGTAAACAGGAAGGTCACCCCGATCAGGCAGGCAGCCAGTAAACCGATAATTGCAATTAATTTATCATCTCCGGAGTCCATCGCCTTCTCCTTATTCAGTCCGTTGGATCCCCTGTCTGCGTCAGCTCATCCAGAGCGTAATCATCAGCACAAAGATTATAAGCGTTACCGAGGTCACCGCAAGCACCACTATCGCAAAGTGCGCATCGTCAAGTGACTGGCGAATCGGCTCATCGTGATCGTCGGGCGGCAAGGGCAAAGACATAACTATCCTGTGAAAAATAGGGATCGCCGACAGTGATGCGGCGGGTGACAGTGTAAATCAAAGGCTGATTATCGTCCGGTTTTTTCTTCTGAAAGATAAACCGGCCCGTGCCAGTGCAGCACGGGCCTGAGATCAGACGCCGCGCCAGCGCCTGAAGATCAGTGAGGTATTAATTCCACCAAAGGCAAAATTGTTGCTCTGGATATAGTCGGTCTCCAGCTCTCGAGGCTTACCCATGATGTAATCCAGCTGACCACCGTCGGCGGTGGGTTGTGTCAGGTTCAGGGTTGGCGCAAACCACCCTTCGCGCATCATCTCAATGCTCATCCAGGCTTCCAGCGCCCCACAGGCACCCAGCGTATGACCAAAATAGGATTTCAATGAAGAAATGGACGTGGTTTCGCCAAATACCGCCGCAGTCGCCAGACTTTCGGCCATATCACCGCGCTCAGTGGCTGTGCCGTGCGCATTCACGTAGCCCACCTCTGACGCTGTAATTCCTGCACTCTGTAATGCCCGCTCGATGCAAATCTGCATGGTTTCCCGCTGCGGCTGCGTGATATGGGCCGCGTCACAGTTGGTGTGAAAACCGGTGAGCTCGGCGTAAATGGTGGCGCCGCGCGCCTGAGCATGTTCCAGCGACTCCAGAATCAGCGTGCCTGCCCCTTCACCAATCACCAGACCATCGCGCTGCTGATCAAAAGGCGCGGGCGTGGTGTGGGGAGCGTCGTTACGCTGGCTGGTGGCAAACAGCGTATCGAACACTGCGGCTTCCGACGGACAGAGTTCTTCGGCTCCCCCCGCCACCATCACCGTCTGATAGCCGTGACGAATCGCTTCCCAGGCATAGCCAATCGCCTGACTGCCAGAGGTGCAGGCGCTGGAGGTCGGGATCACCCGGCCGCGCAGGCCGAAAAACAGCCCGGCATTAACGGCAGCGGTATGCGGCATCATCTGCACATAGGTGGTGCCGGTAATATTGTTAGTGTGCTTTTCCGTCAGCATGGTGGCGAACTCGCTGACCGGCCCGGTGCTGCCGGTCGACGAACCGTAGGCGATACCCGTTTCTCCACTGGTCAGCACCGGATGATCAATCAGGCCCGCCTGAGTCAGTGCCAGCTCGGTCGCGCGCGTTGCCAGCAGCGAAACACGGCCCATGGCGCGGATACGCTTGCGGGTGTAGTGCGCAGGCAGCACAAAATCATCCACGGGCGCGGCCAGCAGAGTATGCAGTCCGTCATAAACCTGCCACTCCGGCATAAAACGTACCGCATTGCGGCCAGCACGGATGCGTGCCGAGATCTCAGCCCAGGACTCCCCAAAGGCGGTCACGCCGCCCATGCCGGTTACGACGACCCGCTGGATCACAGCATGCCTCCATTAATCGAAATCACCTGACGCGTCACGTAACCGGCGATATCGGACATCAGATAGCTCGCCAGCCCGGCGACCTCTTCAGCCGCACCCATGCGCTTCATCGGCACGATCTTCATCGCCTCTTCAATCACCTGCGGCTCCAGCCCTTCCATGCCGGTGTCGATCAGCCCCGGCGCGATGCAGTTAACCGTGATTTTACGTTTAGCCAGTTCAATCGCCAGCGCCTTGGTGGCACCAATAATGCCTGCTTTCGCCGCACTGTAGTTGACCTGGCCGCGATTGCCCATCATCCCGGATACCGAAGAGAGCGTGATAATGCGGCCACCGCGTCGCAGGCCGATCATCGGCATCACGCAGGGCTGGATCACGTTGTAAAAGCTGTCGAGATTGGTATGGATTACGCTGTCCCACTCCTGATCCGTCAGCGCGGGAAAGGCTGCATCACGGCTGATACCGGCATTGCTCACCACGCCATAGTAGGCACCGTGTTGCGCAATGTCCGCCTCCAGCGCGGCGCGGGTTGCCGTCCGGTCAGCAACATCAAATCCCAGCACCCGTCCACTGCCGCCTGCAGTCTCGATCTGTTGCAGGCACTGCTCAGCACCATCGCGATCGCGGTTGAAATGTACGATAACCTGATAGCCATCCTGAGCGAGACGCAGCGCTATTGCGCGGCCTATGCCTTTACTGGCGCCCGTGACCAATACTGAATCTGTCATGGCTGATTTCCTTGTGACATTAATTGCTGTAACTCTGCTTCATTGGGTTGATAAGTATTCAGACGGCCGCTGGCAAGCCGCTGCGTGCCATAACGAATGTCGCCTTCAAAGCTGCCCATGCGGTCGTCGCGCATCAGCAGCGTCATCCGGATATCCAGCGTGACATTAGCGGGAAACCGGGGATGCTCTGCCCGCCAGCCGCGTCCGCCCAGCAGCATACCGGGTGGGATCAGGGTTGCACCGCCCTGCTTTGCATGCCAGCCCGACCAGACGCCCACAGTTTGCGCCATCATCTCCACGCCAAACCAGGCGGGCAGTTCACCCTGTGGCGTCAGGAACGGTGCCAGTAAGCCACCAGCGCAGGTCGAAACCTGACAGTGAACCTGCTCATCATCGACGGCAATCAGTTGATCAAGCAGCAGCATCGGTGCAGCGTGCGGCAGCCAGAGCGCCGCGGGAGAGTTAATCATTATCAGGCCGCCCCAGAATCAGACAGGTGTTGTTACCGCCAAAGGCGAATGAATTAGAGGCGATGACCGGCCGTTGCAGCGCCTGTGGCTGTAACAGCAAGCCGCAATCCGGCAGTGTCTCATCCTGCGCCGCCTCACTGAAATCCTGCGCGGGCAGCGGCAGATTTTCCTGCAGGATCAGCGCACTGAGTGCGGCTTCGCATACGCCCGCCGCACCGAGCGTATGGCCGGTCAGATGTTTGGTCGAACTGCACGGCACTGCATTGCCAGACAGACGCGCTATCACGGCGGCTTCCATTTGATCGTTCAGCGGCGTCGCTGTGCCGTGCAGATTGATATAACCCACCTGCTGCGGCAACAGATTCGCCTGTTGCAGCGCCATGCGCATCGCCCGTTCAGCGCCCTCACCCTGCGGATGGGGCGCAGACATGTGCCAGGCGTCAGAAGATTCGCCGACGCCCAGCAGCGCCAGCGGCTGCGGCTGCGGTTCGCGCGTCAGCAGCATTAGCGCGGCCCCTTCGCCAATCGAGATGCCGTCGCGATCGCGGCTGAACGGGGCGCAGCGGCGTTCCGACAGCGATTCCAGACTGTCGAAGCCGTTAATCGGCATCCGGCTTAGCGAGTCCGCACCGCCCACCAGCGCCACATCCACCAGCCCTGCCGCGATCAGCCGCTGGCCGCTGATAATGGCACGGGCACTGGAGGAACAGGCGGTGGAAATGGTATAGGCCGGGCCATCCAGATGCAGATAGTGAGCCAGAAAACGGGAAGGATCGCCCAGCTCCTGCATCTGGTAGTGATAATCCGGCTGGCTACCGCAAATCTGCTGATCGCCCTCATCCACGCCCGAGGTGCTGGTCCCCAGCACAATCGCCACTCTGCTGGCACCATAGCGCGTAATCGCCGCATCAAGTGCCGGGCGGATCTGCGCCAGCGCGGCAAGCAGCAGCTGATTATTACGGGTGTTGTGCGCACTCAGGGCGACCGGGATCGGGGGCAATTCGCCGTCAACCCTGCCGAGCCAGCAGGTACGATCACCGCTCAGCCAGCCATGACGCAGTTGCATGCCGGGTGCCTCACCTTTTTTCAGGCTGGCCGCAATATGCTGACTGTCATTACCCAGGGCATTCAGCATGCCGATGGCAGAGATGTAGATCATGAGGCGTCCAGATGTTGAATGCGGATCTGATAGCCAAAGGCATGCTGCTGAATGCTGATCGGCTGGCGCTGATTACCGCGTTGCAGATAATCAATTTCGGTCACCAGTTGGTTATCGGCATCGATCAGCAGGCGCTTTAACCCCTGATCCTGCAGCGTCCAGCCTGGCGGCAGCTGTTTTTGCCACACCTCAAGCGGCCAGTAGCTGAGCATGATGTCCGCCAGCACCTGACTGGCGGGTGGCATGTGCGGCAGCGGCATCAGCTGCTGAGTGTGAATACCGCTGGCATCGTAGCGCAGGCTGAACAGGCGGATACCCACCGAAGAGAGCCCGGCCAGATCGATTTGCTGTTCATCGGCGCTGAGCAGTACCAGCAGTGACTGACTCTGACCTTTAACCTGCCCGGTCAGCAACTGCTGCTGCTGGAAGGCCGGACGGATGCCCGGCGGTGGCAGCGTCACTTTCACGCCTGGTTTCAGCCAGGCAGCGGGACGGCTGCTGTCGGGTGCATGGCCGGCACAGGCGCTGAGCAGCAGAGCCGTCAGCAGAATAAAGGCGGCGCGGATCATCGTTTACTCCTTGATCGGGTGGGTCGCATCGCCAGCGGCGACAGCAGGAACGCGCTGAAGATGCCGCTGCATAATACGGTACCAAAACTGGCAATCGCGCTGGTGCTGCTGAAGACCAGCATTCCCAGCGTCAGTAAGGTGGTTATCATCGCCAGCGATACCGCCAGCAGCGAGGTCAGCGGCGTCCCCTGTGGGTTGCTGAAAAATAGCGTGTAGTTAATTCCGATGCCCAGCACCAGAATCAGCGCCAGCAGCGCGAACAGGTTGAGCGATGCACCGATCCAGCCCAGCGTGGCCAGCGCCATCGCCAGCGACAGCAGCGACGGCAGCGAGCTGCGTAAGCCCGCCTTTAATCCCAGCCGCACGACAAAACTCAGGGTAATCAGTAGCAGCGCCAGCGCCAGTAATCCGCTCAGTAACGTCCGCCAGAAGCTGAACAGCGAATCGTAACTCGCTTTGCGATCGATCCAGCTGATGCCCGGATGCTGCTTAGCCAGCTCTGCGAGTGCGGCGCTGTTTTTGACGCCGCTGGTGGGGATCAGAACGCCACTCTGCCCGTCCGGCAGCGTCAGCCACAACAGTCGCCAGCCTTCACTCAGCGGACTCGCCAGCCAGGCCTCTGGCGTCACCGGCATCGGGGTCAGATCCGGCGCGGCCAGCGCTATCCCCGCCTGCTGCACGCGAGCCGTAATCGTTGGAGCGGCCTGCTGCAGCAACTGCAGATCCTGCTGTTGCTGCGCCAGTGACGACAGCGGCAGCAGACGATAGCGCTGCAACCAGCCCTGCTGCTGCGCCTGGTGCAGGTCCGGTGCCAGTTTTTCCAGCCGCTGCAGCGTCTGCTGTGCATCATCGCCCCAGACCACAAACCAGGTCTGATCGGCGCGCTGGCCGGTCAGGGTTGCCAGCTGGCGATCCTGCTCCAGCAGCTGCGCAGGCGCACTTTGCAGATGCGCGATGTCATCATCCACTTTTAGCTGAGCAATCCCGGACACGGCGAAGATGGCCATCAATACGGGTAATCCGACACGCAGCCCACGCTGACGACGCCAGGCAGCAAGCCAGCGGGCCAGGGGCACCATCAGCGGCACCGGACGCACCGGTAATCCAGGAACCAGCCACGGATAGATCAGAATCACCGTCAGGCAGGAGGCGGTTAAGCCGCTGGCGGCAAACACCGCCAGCTGACGCAGCCCCGGAAACGGCGCCAGCAGCATCAGCAACCAGGCAATGGCCGTGGTCGCGAGCGCCAGCAGCAGCGTGCCACGCACTTTACGCAGGCTCTGCCACGGTGTCTGCTGATCGCCGTGCACCATGCGCTCGGTGAGATAATAGAGTGTGTAATCTGCCGAGATGCCGACAATACTCAGGCTCATCACCAGCGTCATCAGATGTAGCTCGCCGAAGCAAAGCAGCGTCATCACCGTGCCCGCCATTGCGCCAATGGCCACGGAGGTCACCGTCAGCAGCAGCGGACGCAGTGAGCGGAAGACCAGCAGCACCAGCAGGACGACGCCAGCCAGCGTCACACTGCCCAGCGTTTTGACATCATGCTGAGCACGCTGACTGGCGTTGTCGCTGAACAGCACCGTGCCCCGCGTCAGCAGTTTCGCCTGCGGCCAGCGGCTTTTAAGCTGCTGTTCCAGCGCGCTGAGCCGGGTCACCAGCGCATGACTTTGCTGCATACTGAAGGCGTTATTTGCCAGCTCGCCATGCAGAAAATACCACTGCTGATCCTGCTCATTTTTTACGGTCAGCCAGCCATCATGCAACGTCATCCGCCCAGCGTTCTGGGCCAGCGCCAGCTGCGAACCGCGCACCAGCATCAAAGGATCGCCTTGCAACTCTTTGCTGCTGACGCCCGAGAAGGCCGAGAAGAGCTGCGCCAGCAGCCAGTCGGCCTGCGCTTCGCCGCCGTTCTGCAACCGGCTGCGCGTCGCCTCATCAATCAGGCCGTTACGGTGTTGCCAGGCAAAGCGGCCCCACTGCTGCTGCTGTTGTCCATCAAGATCGCCCTGCACCTGTTTCAGATCAGGCAACGCGCGCAGCTGAGCCAGCCACCAGGCGGCGACCTGGGGATCGTCCTGCTCACCGGGTGAAACCAGCCACACCATCTGGCGATCCAGCCGCTGCATAAAGCCCTGCTGCAGCGCAGGCGGTGCCGCGCCCAGATTCTGCTGCGGCAGAAGCGCCAGCACGCTGCTGTTGAGCTGACTGCGCGGCAACAGAAAAGCGAGCGCGGCGGCCAGCAGCAGGCAGAGGGCCAGCCACAGAATGGCCAGCAGCCGATCATTACGGCCCCGCAAAACGCGCCTGCTCCTCGTCGCTTAACTGTGGCGGTTCAATACGGGTGTTGCTGAGCTGAATCTGCGTCTTATCGCCCTGCTTATCGTCCAGGTTGATACTATCCAGGAAGGCGCTGCCCGCCAGCGAGATACGGTTGAAGATTTTGTTGAGCGGCGCGGCTTTCGGCATCAGTTCCAGCGTCCAGGCGCCATTGCCACGATCGCTGAAGACCACGCTGAAGTTCTCATTCAGCACCTTCTGATCGGCCTGGAACAGCGCCCGCAGCAGATGGTTGAACTGGAACATCTGCGGATTACTGTCGGCGGTGATCACCTGCGGCTTCTGACCGCTGAGGCTCTGCACCATTCGTTTATCATCCAGCAGCAGGGTCATCACAAACGGCGTCTGTTGATGCCACCACAATCCCTGTTCGCGGGCGATTAGCATCTCTCCGTGCGACACCAGCGGCTGACGCATGCCTGCGATGGTGCGCGTCTGGGTGAAGTCTGCCCGGATCACCGGCTGGCTGGCAAAACGCTGTTGAAGCTGATCCAGTGTGACCGCACTGGCGGCACCGGCCCACAGCAACAGGCTGGTAAGCACTATTTTCAGCATCCTTTCACTCCTAAACGTTCCAGTAAAATGTCGGGCGATACAAAGCATAACGCCTGACTTTCCTTCTCCACCGCTACCTGCAGGGTATGTGCTTTGGTCGTGATCAGATCGGCAGCGTTGCGCACTTCATAGTCGATGCGCAGGCGGTTCTCATATTCAGTAATCCGTGCGCTGACGCGAATCGTCTCTTCGCAGCGCAGGGGCTGACGATATTTGACCCGGGTATCGACCACCGGCCAGACGTAGCCGCTGGCGGCCATTTCGGCATAGCTGTAATTAATGCTGCGCAGCAGGGCTTCGCGCGCCACTTCGAAAAAGCGGAAATAGTTACCGTGCCAGACCACGCCCATCGGGTCGCAGTCGTGGAATGAGACGGTCAGCACGACTTCAGCATGATGTTCAGTCATGGTCAGACTCCTTGTGGTGCGCCTGTTGCTCAGGCAGCGTCCAGAAATCGAAAAAGTTGAACCAGTCGAGCGGTGCCAGCAGCGCATAATGGGCCAGCCGTTCCGCGTAATGATCGACCGCCTGTTGCAGCGCCTGCTGACGCTGCGCCCGTGGCAACAGCAGCGGATCGGCAAACGGCTCACAGTGAATGCGCAGCTTACCCTGTTGCTGCAGGGCGAACATCAGCAGCACCGGACAGCGCAATGCGGCCGCCAGCACAAACGGCCCCTGAGGAAACGGGGCAGCACGACCCAGAAAGTCGCTCCAGATCACCCGTCGCTCGCCACCGCGCTGCGGATTCACCGCCGTGCGATCCCCGACAATTGCCACCCACTCGCCCGCATCCAGCTTCTGCTGCAGCAGGATCGCCGTCTCCGGGCCGATATCGCTGACCGGCATCAGATTGACGCCCGCCTGTGGGGCGATGGTTTCCAGCACCGCCCGAAAACGCCGGGCGTTGTCGGTAAACACCAGCGCGTTAATCACCAGCCCGCTAACCTGCTGCGCCATGGCGCGACAGGCTTCAATGTCGCCAAGATGAGAAGCAAGAATCAGCTTGCCCTGACCCGCAGGCGCGCGGATTACCGCTTCCGCGCCCGGCGCAAAATCGATATCTCGTCCCCAGCGCAGATCGCCGCGCCAGCTGGCCACTTTATCCAGCATCGCCCCGGCAAAGCGCAGGAAATGGCGATAGCTGTTAAGCCGGGGCGGTAACGCTACCTGCCGCTGCTGTGCGGCGGCCGTCACCTGCGCCAGCCACTGCCGGGAGGCCGTGCGTGCGCGCTGACCGCTCAGCCAGTAAATCGCCACCACCGGCCAGAGCAGCAGCGTAAAAGGCAGTCGGCCGCCATAACGATAGACCGCCAGCATAAAGCGTAATCCCCACTGTCCGCGCCGTTCTGTTTCCACTGACCAGTGCGCTGGCGGTTTACGCATCGTCAGCAGCCGGGGAATGCGCGGCAGCATGCCAAAGAAGAGCCGGGTGTGCATCCAGGAGATGCGCAGGTTGTCATAGAGTGCATCGAAGTGAGACAGCCCGCTGGCGGGATAGGTTACGCGGGTCGGGATAAAGCGACTGTGGATGCCCTGCCAGTAGAGTCGCACCATAATTTCGGTGTCGAAATCCATGCGCTGGCCGATAGCACGGCGATCGCACAGCGCCAGCGTCGCGGCCAGCGGATAGACGCGGAAGCCGCACATGCTGTCGCGGATCGACAGCGACAGCGTTTCAATCCAGACCCAGAAATGCGTGATGTAGCGACCATAAAGGCGTGATTTGGGGATCGAGTCGTCATACAGCGGCTGACCGGAAATCAGCGCATCGGGATAACGTTCAGCTTCTGCCAGCATCAGCGGCAGATCTTCTGCCTGATGCTGGCCGTCCGCGTCGAGCTGCACTGCATGAGTGAAACCACGTGCCGCCGCGGCCCGCAGACCGTGGATCACTGCCGCGCCTTTGCCCTGATTACTGTCGAGCCGCAGCAGGCTGAGCTGCGGAGCGTGCAGCGTCGCCAGCTGAAGCTGGGTGGCGGCATCGCTGCCGTCATCCACCACGATCACCGGCAGATTAAAGGGAGCCAGCCGCGCCAGCACCGACGCCATCATTGCGCCGTGGTTGTAGCAGGGGATCACTACGCAGGGCGAAAATGCGGTGTTTAACACAGTGCAATCTTCCCGCTGCTGGCACTCTGCTCGCCGTTGTCACTCAGCAGGCTGTAACGGAAGCTCAGACGCGACTTTTCAGCGTCCCAGTCAAGATGGAGCTGTAACAGAGAGTCGGGTGTGACCGGCTGCTGAAATTTGATGTTTTCAATGGCGGCAAACTGTTTTCCGGGCGCAAGCAGCAATATCCCGTAGTGCATGACCCAGTCGAGCTGTGCCACACCAGGCAGAATCGGCAGGGTCGCGAAATGGCCCTGGAACCAGAACAGTCCGGCTTCAATCTGCAGGGTCAGCGTCACGCTGTCCGCCTGCAGCTCCCGGCTGCGTTCAATCGGCAACATGGAAAAGTTCCTCTATTTGCGGCCAGGCGCGTTTACTTTGGGGGGTAACCGGAATGGTTGCGACAACACGCCAGTAGCGCGGCATCGCCAGCGGTTCCAGCCAGCGCTGCAGCTGGCGCTTCCACTGCTGTCTGCGCTGATGCAATGCTGCGTCGTCCAGCGTGCTGTTCAGCGACAACACAACGCCAATCGCCTGACGCTCATGACGCGTGACCACCAGCGCCGCAGCATCGTCTATCTCCGGCAGGTCGGTCAGACGTCGCTCCACTTCACTTAACGAGATGCGCTTATCGCCGATTTTTACGATGCGATCGTGACGTCCTGCCAGCTGGAATCCGCCGTCCGGCTGCATATTCAACCGATCGTCAAGCGGAAGGCCGCATTCACCCGCAATCAGTGGCGACCAGACCTGCCAGCGATCGGGCGTCACCTGCTCCAGCCTGACTGCCGGGAAGCAGCGCCACGGCGCGTTGGTTCTATCACACTGACGCCAGGCCAGCGTGCCGGTTTCGGTGCTGCCATAGATCTCACTGACCGGACAGCCAAAGCGCTGCCACACCCGTTCCGCATCGGCACCGCGCAGTGCGCCACCGGCAGAGACAATCAGTTCACAGGCGGGCGCGACAAGCCCGCTGTCCAGCCGCGATAAAAAGGCCGGGCTGCTGATAAATGCATAACGACAGTCGTGCAGGAGCTGAGCCAGCTGTTCACCGTAAAACAGTGGCTGGGCGGAAAACGGCAGCCTGAGCATCATCGGCAAAAAAATCCGGAACGATAGACCGTAGAGATGCTGATGGCTGACCGAAGCGATGAACCGGCAGCCTCGCAACTGATCGCCCCACAGGTTGCGCAGCCACTGGCTCTCCTGCTCCATCACCGCCAGCGACTTCACCACCTGACGCGGCGCGCCGGTCGATCCCGAGGTAAAGAGCACCAGCGCTGAACGTGCCGGCAGCGGCGGTAACTGCCCCTGCGCTTCTGCGTCGTCACTCGCCAGCAGCGGAAGACTGACCGCCAGCGGCATGTCACACAGTACGCCATCCAGCCGATCAGCCATCTCATCCAGCAGCGCGGCACGGCTGTGTCCCGGCATCACCGGCGTTTTACCGGCGTACCAGCATGCCAGTAGCGCGACACAAAATCGGTAACTGTCATCGAAACAGAGCGCCCAGTGCCTGCCCGGCTGTGCCGTTAAGCGTTGGCTGAGTGCCAGCACCTGACGATACATCGTGCTGAGCATCAGCGGTTGATCGCCGCGCCAGGCGACCTCGCGCTCATCTCCTGTCAGCCAGTCAGCCACCCTCATGCTTTCCGCCTCACGCGCTGACGAATCAGCCATTCAGCCCCCATCAGCGCGGCGATGAGCAGATAGCTGATGCCGCCGTTCCACAGCGTCCAGAGCCGCAGATCGCCATTCAGACAGGTAAACAGCGCCATGCTGCCGTTGCCGATGAAAAACAGACACCATATTTGAGTCACGCGGCGGGTATAAAGTATCGCGGCAGCAGGCAGCTCAGGCTCGCGTAACCGGGCAATGCGTTCCACCAGCGGCATCGCACTCCAGAGTGAGGCGCCAAACACCAGCAGCATCGCCAGATTAACCGCCACCGGATACCAGAGCAGCAGATGCTGAGCGCGTAACAGCTGGCTGCTGACACAGAGCAGCGCGCCGAGTAGCGCCAGCCAGCCCATGACCGCGCCCATAGCATTCTGCTGACGACGCAGCTGCAGCCAGCGCAGACTAAACAGCAGCGCCAGCAGCCAGAACAGCCCCTGCCAGTGCGACTGAGTCAGTGCCAGCCAGACCAGCAGTGGCCAGGTCAGCAGCGTAAGCAGATTGAGCAGACGAAGAGTGGCAGCAGGCACAGGGGATCAGGCGTCTTCGCGCATCAGTTGTTCTACTGCATCCACCACATCCTGGACGGTACGTACCGTGCGGAAGGTTTCCGGCTTAATTTTACGGCCGGTACGTTTTTGCAGGTGAACCACCATATCGACGGCATCAATGCTGTCGAGTTCAAGATCTTCATAGAGCCGTGCCTCAGGATGGATATCCTCAGGGGCAATTTCGAACAGGCTGGTAAGCAGCGAAGCCACTTCCTGATAAATCTCTTGTTTGTTCATCATAAGGTTGTCTCCGCTTTCAGCCGCGCTGTTGGTTGACGAACGCTGCCAGCGTCGCAACAGAGAAGAAGTGGGCACGCAGGGTTTCACTCTCCGCAGAAAGTGCCACGCCATAGCGATTTTTCACTGCCAGGCCAAGTTCCAGTGCATCAATGGAGTCCAGCCCCAGTCCGTCGCCAAACAGCGCCGCGTCGGTCTCTATATCATCGGGGCTAAGATCTTCAAGGTTCAGCGTGTCGATAATCATCTGTTTGATATCGTTAATTAATGAATCCATACCGGTTTTCGTCTTACCTGTTCTGGGGGACCAGCGCCTGCTCTAAATGGCGGGTCAGGCGACGCGCGGCCAGCGGCTGCGCATCGGGATTGCTTTCACAAAACGACTGACTGTCGATTCGCGTTTGTACTCGCACGGTAAACAGCGGTTTAACCGGCGGAATCTGATACCAGCGGCTCTGTTTATCGAGCATCCGCTGGCTGCAGGTGATGTGAACCACGCGCAGATCGCATCCGGCACGCACCGCGATATTGGCGGCCCCACGCTGCAGCGTCAGCGGCTGACCATAGCGGGTACGGGTACCTTCCGGAAAGATAAGGATGTTGTCGCCGCGCGCCAGTCGCTGCTGACTGTCCGGCAGCAGCGTCTCTGCTTCACTGTTGATCAGATAGTCGGCGGCGCGAATCACCCCACGCATAAAGGGGTTCTTTTGCAAATCGGCTTTGACCAGACAATCCATCTCTGGTAGTACCGAGGCGATCATCACGTAGTCGATCAGTGACGGATGATTAGCGACAATCAGGCAACCGCGATCCTGTTGCAGCTGCTCTGCCCCTTCAATGCGGTAGTCATAGACGCCGGTTATCCGGCAGAACCGCAGAAAGCAGCGAAAGCTGAAGGCGATAGCGCGTCGGGCCAGTTGACGGCGGCGCAGCGAATCACGCTGAACCAGCAGCAGCAGATTGAAGCCAATCAGTGACAGCAGCAACCCGCCAAGGCCAAATAGCGTAAAACTCACCGCCGTCATCATTAGCCGCCAGCAGTAGTTAACGCGACTGCCCGCGAACAACGCCGGTTGTGAACAATCAGCCATGATTTCTCTCCCAGTGCCATGTCAGGCGTTCGCCTGGCAGGCTGAAGGTGGTCGATTCCGCCAGCCACTGCTGCAGAAAATGCAGGCTCTGCGGCAACCGCGGTTCTGCGCGCTCCTCTTTTCCGGCGCTGCCCGTACAGTACAGCTCTTCGCCCGCACGCAGCAGCAGCGCCACCGCATAGGGGACATTCACGCACTGTTCCGACAGCCACGGCAGATAATAATCAGGCACGATACCGTCAAAATCGACCAGCAGTACCTTCTGATAACCCGACTGATGCAGAGCACTGACTTCAATCAGCCCCTGCTGAAAAGAGTCCATGCCTGCCGCAATAGAGGTGGAGACCAGTGGCGCTTTTGCCGCAATGGTCAGACTGCCGACCGCCGAGTTGTGAACCGACATGGCGAAATCCGTGGGGGACATGGCCTGCTGATCCGCCAGGGTGGTGAGAATACGCAGATTACGCTCCAGTTCACCGTGACGACTGGTAAACACGATCGCGTCAACCTGCTGACGCGCCAGCAGCGCCAGCCCGCACTCTACTGCCGCACGACTGCCCCCGCTCAGACGACGTGCTGTCATCATCGGTAAAAATTGCGGCTTTGCCATCACCTCAGTCGGGTCGATAGCCATGCCCTGTTGTGCCCAGTTCTGCCAGGCCTCGCGCCCGTGTAATCCCGGAGCCAGAGCCTGCCAGTCGACCAGTGAGTAAGTGAGCTTCATCTCAACACTCTTTTCGTCATACGTGTGGAGTCGGCGTTCATCGGATCGTCACCCCTGCCCTCAGCAAAAAAGTGCGTACCGGAAATCTTCTGCCGATCCCGCATCGGGGATTCACGGTAGAGGTTTATTTGGTGGTTCAGCAATAGCAGCTCATCTGATTTGTCGGCCGGATGCCGGCGATCTTTATGCTCCGATCGTCTGTTAGCAAATCATTGCGACAGCGCACGCATTACTGAGCGGCCATGGCCGAGAGTCGTAACTGAATATCCTGATCGAGATTGGCAATCCAGCGGTTGTAGTTATTGTGGATCTCACCCTGTCCCGCTTTCAGGTTTTCACTGCTGACATAATCGATGCGGTAGTTCTGGCTGGTATAGGTAATGCGAATGGTCGCCACGAAATCACGCTGGGCCAGACGGCCATTGATCACGCCAGGAGAAACAGGCGTCATCACCCATTTACGGCCAATGCCCGCTTCAATGATCGCCAGTTTCATCTGGTTATCGGTGTAGCGCTGAGTCAGGGTCTGATTCACGTTATGAATCGGTGCCGTACGCGCGCAGCCGGTTAATAACACAGCAGCGACGACTAATGTAAAAAATGTATTTTTATTCATGATGAATCCCTTCTTTTGTTATTTATATCAAACATTTATGTGAATAACTTGCCGTGCGCAGCCTGAACTTTTCGTGCGCTTTTCCGTCTGGCTGGCTTAAAACCCGCGCATGATACCATCGAATGTAAAGACAGGTAAGCAGAAGTATGCATGGGTTTTTAGTGGTTATTTGGGGGATTAAAGCGGGGTAAGATGCGCAGTCATAGCCACAGCGCAGAGGCCGTTCCTGGCCGCAGAAACTCTGGCTGCGGCTGGATCGGATCAGGCAGTTACGGTGTGGAGGCCGGTGTCCAGCCACCGCCCAGCGCGCGGTAGAGGTCAATCTGCGCCAGCAGCAGGTTATTTTTGACTGTCACCCGATTGAGCTGAGTTGAGAACAGGGTTCGCTGCGCATCCAGTTCATCCAGATAAGAAGCGTAACCGTTCTGATAGCGGTTGCGGGCAATGCGCAGCGCCTCCGTTACATAGGCTTCCTGCTTTTGCAGCTCCTGGAGCTGTTCCTCACCCCGTCTGATGGCATCAATGGCATCGCTGACTTCCGAGAAGGCGTTGCGTACCACTTTTTCATAGCCATAAAGTGCCTGATTGCGCGTCGCCATGGAGACATCCACCTGCGCCGTCAGCGCTTCACGGTTCAGCAGCGGCGCCAGAATGCTGCCGCCGACGCTCCACAGCCGGAACGGGTCATCCGCCAGCTGATGCAGCACCGAACTCTGCAGGGTGCCGGTGGCGGTGAGATTCAGCCCTGGCAACAGCTTCGCCCGCGACGATGCCAGGCTCGCATCTGCGGCCAGTAACTGACGCTGTGCCTGCACAATGTCCGGACGGCGATTGAGCAGCTCTGAGGGTAACAGTGACGGCATCTGCTGCGGTAAGATCTGGTCGAACTGCTGATGACGGGCGATGCTGCGCGGATTCATGCCCACCAGAATGCTCAGCGCATTTTCCTGCTGGGTGATTTGATGCTGCAGCTGCGGCATCTGCGCTCTGGCTGACTGATATTCCGAGGCCGCCTGCATCCACTCCAGTCTGGAGGTGTAGCCGGTTTCAAACTGACGCTGTGCCAGCTTCAGGGAGTTGTTGCGGGTCGCCAGTGTCGCCTCCGTCACCCGCAGCTGTTCATCCAGCGCGCAGAGGTTGAGATATCCTGACGCCACCGAACTGGCGATGGTCAGCTCGGCGGCAGACGCGGCAGCCTGCTGCGCCGCTAAGGTCGCCTGTGCCGCCGAAATGCTACTGCTGCGCGCTCCCCAGAGATCGACCTCATAGTTCGCCTGTAGTAAGCCCTGGAAAACATCGGTTTCATACGGCTGGCCCGTCACTGAAGAGAGCGTGCGCCCGCGGGTCGCAGCCACCCCGGCGCTCAGCGTCGGAAAGTTATCGCCCTGCGTGGCGCGCAGCTGTGCGCGATACTGATCGACCCGGGATCGTGCCGTGAGAATATCGGGATTATTGCGTAGCGCCTGGGTCACCAGCCGGTTGAGATATTCATCATGAAACGCGCGCCACCACGCCGCCTCCGGTGCGGCAGAAGGACCGACACTATTACGCCACGCGTCGGGGATCGGCAGAGAGGACGGTGCCTTTTCAACCTGGGTGGCACAGCCTGTCAGCAGCAGCGCCATCACACCGATCAGTAAACGAACCCTCATGGTGCGCCCTCAGCAGCGGGCTGGGCGGCGGTGTCGATATTTACTTCGACCGACATACCCGGACGCAACTGATGCATATCCTGATCGTTGATGCGGATGCGAACCGGAATACGCTGTGCGATTTTAACGAAGTTGCCGGTAGCGTTATCAGGCGAAATGGCGCTGAACTCCGAGCCTGCGGCCGGCGAGATAAATTCCACCTGCCCGTTAAAGCGTTTGCCATCCAGCGCATCGACCCGAATAGTCACCGGCAGGCCGGGCCGAATATTGGCCAACTGGGTCTCTTTCAGGTTCGCGATGATCCATTTGTGATTGGGTACCACCGAGGTCAGGCGCGTACCGGCCGTGACATAAGCACCGGTGCGAACCGACAGCTGACCAAGCTGGCCATCGTCGGGCGCAGTAATCCGGGTATTCGCCAGATCGATCTCTGCCAGCTCCAGCGCAGCGCGGGCGCTGTCGACATCGCCTTCCAGCGCGTCGCGGTTAACGATGACGGTTTGCAGATTCTGTTCGGCGACAGCGATCTGCGCCGCCGCCTGACGCACCTGCGCCTGGGCCTGGGCATTTGCAGCGCGGGCGGCGTCACGCTCACGCACCGACAGCGATCCATCCGCCGTAAGATTTTCAACGCGCTTCAGATCAAAGCCGCTTTTCAGCGCCTGGGCTTTGGCATTCTCCAGCGCCGCTTTATTGCTCTGAATCGTCGCTTCTGCGCTGCGCCGCTGCTGCAGATTATTGTTAAGTGCCGCCTGCTTCATCGCCAGCTGCGCCTGCGCCTGATGCACCCGCTGGCGATAGATACGGTCGTCAATCGTCATCAGCAGCTGCCCTTTTTTCACCGGCTGCAGGTCAATCACCTCTACCGAAGTGAGATAGCCATTAACCTGCGGACTGATAAAGGTTACCTGACCGCGCACATAGGCGTTTTCGGTACTTTGTATGGCGCTGGTGAAGGGCCAGAGTTGCCAGGCGTAGAGAATAACCAGTACGCCAATCACCACAATGCCGCTGCCTGCGGCAATAGAAAGAATACGGCGGCGATTGGCGCGCTCGCGTTCCGCCGCCTGAAGATCATCCTGATGACTCATTGTTTCTCCGTTGATTCCTGTAACGCGGCCAGCTGTTGCTGCTCACGCAGGTTAAATTGCGCCTGACGCCAGTCAAGATAGCGACGTCGGGTTAAACGCCAGATCACCCACATCAGCGTGACCAGGGCAAGCGCGGCAGTTAACAGGTAGGTGTCGTTATAAGCGAGCACGTTGGCCTGCAGCGTGGCAACCGTCTGTAACTGGCTGGTGCTCTGCGCACCGCGCAGAACGTCGTCACCCACCAGCGAATTAAACAGCGCGTTGTACTGGCTGAGCCGCTCGGTAACGTTGGGATCGAGCAGTGAGAGCTGATCGCCCAGCAGGCTGGAGTGATATTTTTCCCGCCAGACCTGAAACGTTCCCAGAATCGCCGAGCCGATCAACCCGCCCAGATTCTGGCTCATGCCAAACAGCACCACAAAGCTCACCAGATTTTTCGGCTGCGTGACCACGCTGCCAATGCCCATCAGCATGGCGGGTGCCATGAAAAATGCGCTGCTGAAGCCCAGCAGAAACTGGCTGAAATACATCTCGGGGCCACGGGTCAGCGGACTGGATTGCGCATCCATCAGCGAGGCGATAATCATCACCACCAGCGAGGCGACAATCGGCCAGTTAAGATGCGCGGGCTTGATGGTCAGCGCACTGGCAGCGATGCCCACAACAACCCCGGCCATGATCGCCAGCGCCAGACCGCGCATCTGATCGTTCTGCAGGCCGATCTGCTGCAGAAAGCCAACCGCACCGGTGTTCTGTTCCGCCAGCACAATACGGATCATGATCATCACAATGCCCAGCCGCACCATCATGCCGCTGCTGAGCCAGCGAGTATTAATCAGCGGGTTGCGCCGGTTATGTTCAATGACCATGGCCGCGACAATCAGCGTCAGGGCAATCGCGGTACAGATACCGAGCCAGGGCGTGGTAAACCACCACTCAATACGGCCCAGCGTCAGTACACCGCACAACAGCGCCATGCCGGGCGCCAGCAGGATAAAGGTGACGAAGTCCATCTTCTCAAACGTTTTGATGCGATCGCCCGGAGGCAGTTTCACCAGCAGGACTCCACCGAGCGCAATCAGCGCCAGACCGAGTTCAAACAGATAGAGACCGCGCCACTCATTAAGCTGCAGTAATTCCGACGAGAATAAGCGGGCCAGCGGGATAGCCAGCTGCGAGGCCGTCAGCCCTATCACCAGCGCTTTCAGCCTGTGTTTCGCAGGCCAGGCCTGTACCTGATAGTAGATACCCAGCGAGCTGAGTGCTGCAGCTACCATGCCGTGGGCCGTGCGCACAACGATCGCAGAGCTTAAATCGTTGGCGAACAGATGAAAGAACGCCACCAGCACATAGAGCACCAGAAACGCTTCAGTAAAGACACGCAGGCCAAACTGCTGACGGAACTTCACCAGCAGCAGGTTAATGGAGATATTGCCCATCACGTAGACCGCAGGCAGCCAGGCAATCTCGTTCGACCAGGCCCCAAAGGTGCCCTGCAGATTAACCAGGTTCGCCGTGACCAGCGCATTACTCAGCGCACCAGTCAGCGAGATCAGTAAGCCGATCAGGCCAAACGCCAGACGTTTTGGCATCGGATGCAGCGGGGTCGAGGGCGAACCCGGCAGCATCGGTTTTTCATGCGGCAACCACTCGCGTGCAGCGTAGGGATTTCGCTTTGCCACTGCTACATACTTCCCATGCGGCTCAGCAGTTGTTGCAGTACGCGCTCGGTGACGGCCAGATCCTGCGGATCGATATCGGCCAGCATTTCAGTACGGAGTGCATCAGCTTCGGTTTTCACTTTAGCAAACGCTTCGTTGCCCTTTTCTGTCAGCACCAGGTGACGTTTGCGGCGATCTTCCGGCGGCTGTACCCGCGTCAGCAGTGACTGTTTGACCAGCCGATCCACCAGCGGCACCATGCTGGCATCTTCCAGTCCCAGCAGCTGCGCCAGTTCGGTCTGAGTCATGCGTTGCGGTTCACTGGCAATCAGCCCGATGGCCATCCAGCTGCTCATGCTTAAGCCGCTATCTTTGAGGTGGCGATCCACCGCCAGCCGCCAGGCATGGGCGGTCAGATGCAGTAAATGGGTAAAGGTACGGGTATGCTGAGACAAATGTTAGCAGCCTAATAGTAAGATATCTAATTGAGTGGAAGCGTTATTATACGCAAAGCGAAACACGATTGAAAAGCGTCCGGTCTGTTAAAAATTAGTGGATCACGTCAGAATGTCCAGAGGCCGTAACCGGGAGCCGGATAACATGAAACAGGCATCAGCAAACTGGGTCGATCTGCGTCGCGACGCCGTGAGTGGTATCGAGGCCCTGCGCGCCCATTTTACCGGCCACGCCTATGACCCGCACTGGCACGACAGTTACCTGATTGGCGTGACCGAGCAAGGTGTACAGCAGTTTCATTCGCGACGCAAACAGCATCAGAGTCGTCCCGGAACGGTCTTTATGCTTGAGCCGGAGGAGCTGCATGATGGTGATGCCATCAACGACAGCGGTTTTACCTATCGGATGCTCTATCTTTCGCCACAGCAGATTGCCCGCCACCGCGCCCCTGAGCAGGCTGATGCGCCCTCACCGCGTGAGCTGCGGTTTGCCGCCACGCTGCGCGATGACCGCCCGCTGGCGTATGCCGTCTGGCATGCATTTGATGCGCTGTGGCACAACCATCCTGCCATCATCAAAGAGGCAGCGATGGACAGGATGCTGAGTCAGCTCACCCCGCACCAGCAGTGGTCCCTGCCCGCGCAGCACACAGACAGAGATGCCCGGCTGGCGCTGCAGGCGCGTGACTGGCTGATTGCCCATCATGCGGATAATCCCGGTCTGGCACAGATGGCACAGCATCTTCAGACAGATCGCTTCCGGCTGTCGCGCCTGTTTCAGACGCACTGGGGTTTGCCGCCCCACGCCTGGCTGGTGCAGTGGCGACTGAGCCAGGCACGACGCCTGCTGGCGCAGGGCCAGCCTGTCGCCGATGTGGCCGCTGCGCTGGGTTTCGCCGATCAGAGTCATCTGGGCCGCTGGTTTAAGCGCGCCTGCCAGCTCTCCCCCGCCCGTTATCAGCACGCCTGCACAAATCTTCCAGACCCAGGCTGAGTCACTTGCCACAATGCGTTTTTTTCGTCAGGAGAAGCGCAATGCAGGACAAACGATGTGTGATGATACTTAATGCCGCTCTGCCGCCAGGCAAAGCGACCAACGCCGCCGCCGTGATCGCCTTAACCCTGGGACAGCGCCATCCGACATTGGTTGGTGACGCGCTGGAGGATGCAGAGAACTACCCCTCACCCGGTTTGATTACTACCGGCATTCCGGTGCTGGCTGCCTCCGGCCAGGAGCTGGATGTTTTGCGGGAACAGTGCGAACAGGCAGAGTACGATCTGGTGCTGTTTCCGGAAGCAGGCCAGAGTACCACCGATTATCAGGCGCTGGGTGACGTACTGCGGCAACAACCCCGTCAGCAGTGGCGTCTGCTGGGGCTGGCTATCGTCGGCGATAAGAAAGCGCTGCGCAAACTGACGGCAAAACTGCCGCTTTTCAGTTAGTTTTTCAGCGGGAAGCAGGCTGAAACTTCCCTTGCTCCTGCGTTTCATCAGCCGAACCCATCGTTTGTATAGGTTATTTGTACAGATTTGGGTTCGGATTAATCCTTTTAAGCTGCTGATAAGTGATTAATAGCACGTTTTGCCAAAGGATCCGATTGTACAGATTGCCCTTCATTGTATAAGTTTACTGCCATGAGTTGTCATGCGACTCTGTAACGAATGATGCACTTGCGTCGCCTCTGAAGGTGTCAGTGGATTTCCACCTTCAGAGGTTATTTTTTTATCTGCTCAGTTTTTGCAGCTGGCACCATCGCATCTGTCCATGTGATGGTTTTTTGATCGATTTTGTCCTGACATCCGAACCGGAATCGGGCTGTTCTGAAGGGCTTACACATGCAATATATTCTTCCCCGGACCAATCAGGAAATTGCTGATTACTTTAATCCTGCCGCCAATAAGCCAGCCAGCGAGATGGAAATGCTGGGTATCCTTGTTGCAGAAATCCTGCAATCAGGCATGCCAGTGAATAATAAAGCCATTATCTCAAAGCTTATTCACCGGCTGGAACTGGAAAGCGAGAGGGAGATGCTGGACATCTACCGGCAGTTGCTTGACCTGGTGGTCCATAAAACCCCGGACGATTTTTCACTGTAATCGCGACTCCACGGAGGGAGTCACCCGCCTTTTTCTGGCATCTTCGCCAGTCGCCCGGTACTATCTGCCCCTCACCATTATCCTGATTTTCCCGCCCCTCGCGCGGGAGCAAAACAACTAAAGAGCCTGCAAAACTTTATGACTCAGACCAATGATGTTGCCGCAACCGACGTTGTGGCGGGCGATATCAGTGTGGGGCGCGTTCTGCGTTCGCCTGCGCTGCTGACCCGTGAATGCCTGGCCGGTGTGATTACCGCGCTGGCGCTGATCCCTGAAGTGATCTCTTTTTCCGTTATTGCCGGTGTCGATCCGAAAGTCAGTCTGGTCGCCTCGGTGGTACTCTGCCTGACGCTATCGATACTGGGCGGTCGTCCGGCAATGGTCACGGCAGCGGCTGGTTCCGTGGCGCTGGTGATCGGGCCGATGGTCCATCTGCACGGTGTTGAATATATTCTGCCTGCGGTCGTGATGGGCGGTGTGATTCAGATTCTGTTTGGTGTGGCTGGTCTGGCGCGCATGATGCGCTATATCCCCCGCTCGGTCATGCTGGGATTTGTGAATGCCCTTGGCGTGCTGATTTTCTTTGCTCAGGTGCCGCACGTCTGGGGTCAGTCATCCCTGGTGTGGATCTTCTTTGCCGTCACCCTGGCTATCGTGCTGTTGTTGCCGCGCCTGCTAAAGAGTGTTCCTTCACCTCTGGTCGCCATTGTGGTGGTGACTGCGGTCGCACTGTTAATGGGTTATCGCATGCCGAACGTGGGCGATGAAGGGCCAATGAGTCCTGGCCTGCCCGGTTTTAACAGTCTGCTGGTGCCGCTTAACCTGCAGACCCTGCAGATTATCTGGCCCACCGCACTCAGCATTGCCTTTGTCGGGCTGATGGAGTCACTGCTGACCGCCAAACTGGTTGATGACCTGACCGATACGCCTTCCAGTAAGCGACGTGAAGCCTGGGGCCTTGGGGTCGCAAATATTTTTGCCGGTTTTTATGGCGGCATCGCCGGGTGCGCGATGATAGGTCAGACGATTGTTAACGTTGAGCTGGGCCGGGCGCGCAGCCGTGTCTCCACCCTGGCCGCCGGTCTGGTGCTGCTGTTGCTGGTGACCGGACTCAGCCGGATTATGGCGCAAATCCCGATGGTGGTGCTGGCCGGGATCATGATGGTGGTGGCGGTGAAAACCGTTAACTGGCATAGCCTGCAGCCCGCCACCCTGAAACGTATGCCGTGGTCAGAAACGCTGATTATGGTGCTGACGGTGGCTGTGACGGTCTGGACAGGTAATCTGGCGCTGGGCGTGCTGGCTGGGGTGATCCTCGCGATGCTGCTGTTTGCCCGTCGTATTGCGCACGTTATCCATGCGGAACGCCAGCTGAGCGACGATGGCAGCTCAGTGCGCTATGTGGTGCGTGGTCCGCTGTTCTTTGCCAGCAGCAACGATCTGTTTGAGCATTTCGATTATGCCCATGACCCGAAAAAAGTGACGATCGATTTAACCCACGCACAAATCTGGGATGCATCCAGCGTCGCGGCACTGGATGGCATTGAGTATCGCTATCAGCGTTATGGTGCAGAGGTGACCATTGAGGGGCTGGATCCACGCAGTACTGATTTCCATCAGCGCCTGACCGGTAATTTCGGCTAAGAGGGTGCGTTCTGCTGCCTCTCCGGCAGCAGAATTTACTCAGCCTGTTGTCGGCGCGCCCGGTAACGGCCCACCATCGTAATCAGCGCCTGATAGATTAAACCGGCGTAGAGACTTGTCAGAACCGCCAGACCAGGCTCCTTGCCCTGCTGCTGCCATGACATAAACCACATGAATACGCCCCACAGAACAGAGAATACCAGCCAGCCGCGGACGAACTTCATCATGCCATTCATAACGACTCCTCTTAAATGAAGCGCTACCTTAGCGTGCTCATGCCCGCAACGCATTCCCGGCTTGCAGGAGTTGAGAGGCGTCTCAAATAATCGCCATTAATTTACGTTATGCAGCGGACGCCCGACGCTGACTGCGCGATTTTTTGTCGATTCTCTATACTTTACGTTCCGCTTACCTGATCAGGGAATTACGATGAAACGTACGGCTTATCTGTTATCGACGCTGGCTATTCTTGCTACCCTCACCGCCTGTGCACCGCCACCGCCGGGCAGAGATGCCCCACCACCGCCACCGCCACCGCCAGGCGGACAGCAGCCGGTTGGCACACCGGGTGGTGTCGGTCCGGCAGGACAACCGCAGGGATAATGTATTTCAGGCCAGCCTGTCTCGCAGGCTGGCTAGTGCCGAAAGGCGCAGCCGCAGGCTGACATCTCACCCGGAATGACTTTGCCAGAATGAGAGTGACGCTGCTGTAATTGCCCCTCTTCATCGCTGTTTTCTGCCTGCTGACCCAGCCAGCGATCTAATGCGCGGCCGATGATTTGTCTGACGTCCGGTGACCAGCTGGTAAGATGCCAGGTCGGACTGCGGGCTTCCTCAGTGTCACCAAACCCTGCCACCGCCAGATGCGTACCCTGACCAAAATCGCGTACTGCCTGTATCGCACCAAACGCCAGCAGATCGCTTTCACAGAAAAGTGCCTGAATGCGCTCAGCGGCACGGGTCTTTTTCAGATACTGCATCATCGCCTGATAAGCGCCGTCACGGTCGTCAGCGGCAGCAGTGAGTTCTGCATCCAGCGTCATGCCTGCCGCCTGTAATGTGGTGCAGTAGCTCTGCTTCTGCGCCACGTCACCGGGCTGGATCTGCAAAAAGCCAAACCGCTGATGCCCCTGTGCGAGCAGTAACGCTGCTGTCACTTCGCCCGCCCGCAGCGCATCCGCCTGCCATTCAGGCTCTGCGTCAATCTCCAGCACCGGCAGATTACAGGCACTGATGGCCTTGTTTCCGGGCAACAGCAGCAGACCCCGCAGCGCAAGGGGCGTCGCCTGCTGGATGAGAGCTGTCAGTGCCACGTCAGTTTCGGCATTCAGCAGCACCGTGATAACCCCGCGCGCATTGAGCTGGCGCGTGACCTCATCCAGTATTTTCTGTTGAGAGGGATTGCGCAGCTGGCTGGCGACAACGCCGATAATCGGGGGTAAAGCCGGTTCCGTTAAGTCAGGAATAGACGGTGTATTCATTGGCGTTAGCTTCTCTGAGACGGCAAACAATCCTCCACTTTACGATAAGCCAGGGTGTTTCAACAGGTTACAGAGTTCGATGTGGGCCGCAAAAATGAGTGAAATCAGATGTAACTGAGTTTGCGGTGGCAGAGCAGCAGGCGTTAAGAAGAGGCGAGAGAAGGACCGGGCAGCAGGAATTGAACCCGCATCGTCAACCCATTAAGAGTTGCAGTAATACCTTTATACCATGCCCGAAAAGTTTGCCTGGAAAGCACACTGTGTAGACTGTAGACAAGGTTAGTGCTCCTTTCAGAACTGACAAGCGCAAGCGGCGTGTTTATTCAGCAATCGCTGCTTAAACCCATAAACCAGGCGCGGGCACCTGCAGACATTGATTATTCCGCTAACCTTAAATTTCAGGCAGCCTGTCCCGCCCGGGACGTATGGCCAAACTTATATAGAGGTCAAGACTATGCCTTCAGGACAATTCTACGTGGTTGATCAGCCCGAACTGAGTTTTACCGCCAACTATCGTCTGGATAAGGTCAATGACAAACCCTTTGCCTCGCGGATGGTTCTGGAGATTCAGAAGCAGTCGCAGCCAACAGATGCATTCGATGCTATCAGCATCGGGCATGAAGTGACCTTTGTTTCATCCAGTGGAGAGGCGCAAAAAATGGTGCTGGTAAGTGATACAGCTGATGAGCTGGTGTTCAGCTCCCGCGGCTGACGGCGGCTGATACTACCAGTCGGATGTTTCGTCACCGTCGCGCCAGATAACAGACACAAAAAAACCGCCCTTGGGCGGTTACGACATTACTGCATATTACTTTGTTTTATTCTTTTTCTGCGGCAGAAATATGGTGCCCGGGGCGGGACTTGAACCCGCACAGCCTTACAGCCGAGGGATTTTAAATCCCTTGTGTCTACCGATTTCACCACCCGGGCAGGGTGTAACTGGAGGCGCGTCCCGGAGTCGAACCGAGGTACACGGATTTGCAATCCGCTGCATAGCCACTCTGCCAACGCGCCTTAAACTGATGTGCCGTCAGGCTAACCTGACCTGCGAATCTGGAGCGGGAAACGAGACTCGAACTCGCGACCCCGACCTTGGCAAGGTCGTGCTCTACCAACTGAGCTATTCCCGCAATTTTCAGCAATTTCGTCGAACCTGCTGATTTTATTTATCTTCTGGCAGCCTGGCTGCCGTTCGATGCGTTGCATTCTACTTAGATGACGCAATGAGTCAATAAAATTATCCTCACAGCGTGTCCGTTTGCTGCTTTTTAAATCGTATCGATCACGGTTCGAGCAGATCGCCGCGCGCAGCGCTTAAATACTGGAACATAGACCAGAAAGTCAGCACTGCAGCAATGTATAACGCGACTACGCCAACCGCCACAACGGTAGCATCAGGACGCCACAGTAAGGCAAACAGGGAGAACATCTGAGCGGTGGTTTTCACTTTACCAATCCAGGAAACCGACACGCTGCTGCGTTTGCCAATCTCCGCCATCCATTCACGCAGTGCAGAGATAATGATCTCGCGGGCAATCATAGTGGCTGCAGGCAGCGTAATCCACCAGGCGTGGAAATATTCCGCCACCAGCACCAGCGCAATCGCCACCATCACTTTATCCGCTACCGGATCGAGAAACGCACCAAAGCGCGTCGTCTGCTTCCAGCGGCGCGCCAGAAAGCCATCAAACCAGTCGGTGATGGCAGCAAAAACGAAAATCAGTGCGGTAGCCAGCGGCGCCCAGGTGAACGGCAGATAGAAAGCCAGCACAAAGAACGGAATGAGCACGACTCGAAACAGGGTGAGACACGTCGGGATGTTTAATTGCATATGCCGGTAACTGTCTGGATATAGGTAAAATTTAGCCTATGTTCCTACATTGCCCCCCCTGTTTCAATGCTAGTGTTTCAACGAGTAGTATATTTTTTCTGCCAGCGCGTGTGAGATGCCAGGTACATTGGCGATCTCCTCCACTGACGCATTCATCAGCGGCTGCAGGCCCCCCATGTACTTAAGCAGTTGCTGACGCCGTTTCGGCCCTACGCCTTCGATGCTTTCCAGTGCGCTGGTGTTCTTTACTTTGGCTCGTTTTTTACGATGACCTGAAATGGCATGATTGTGAGCGTCATCACGAATGTGCTGAATTACATGCAGTGCTGGCGCATCCGGTGGCAGCGAAACACCCTCACCTTCCGCCTCAAAGAACAGCGTTTCCAATCCGGCTTTACGGTCGCTGCCTTTGGCGACACCGAGTAAAATGGGCCGTTTTTTGTCCCAGGGCACATCCAGCTCCGCGAAAACCTGCTTCGCCTGAGAGAGCTGGCCTTTACCGCCATCGATCAGAATCACATCCGGGATTTTATCTTCTTCAATCGCTTTACCATACCGGCGTCGTAACACCTGATTCATGGCAGCATAATCATCGCCCGGCGTAATGCCGGTGATGTTATAGCGACGATAGTCAGCACGCAGCGGACCATTCTGGTCGAACACCACACAGGAGGCGATGGTCTGCTCACCCATGGTGTGGCTGATATCGAAACACTCCATGCGCGTGATCCGGTCGAGCTCAAGAAACTCTGCCAGGGCCATCAGCCGCTGATGAATCGTGGAGTGCTGCGACAGACGTGTGGTTAATGCCGTCGCGGCGTTAGTGCGCGCCAGCTTAAGATAACGGGCGCGATCGCCGCGCGGCTTGCTCTGGATATTCACCCGGCGTCCTGCCAGTGCACTGAGCGACTCCGCCAGCAGCTCACGCTCCGGCAGGGTAAAGTCCAGCAGAATATCACCCGGCAGCGTGCGTGCCTCGCTGCCCTGCAGATAGAACTGCCCGACAAAGGTCTGAACCACTTCGGCCAGGTCGGTATCCACCGGCACTTTCGGGAAATAGCTGCGGCTGCCCAACACTTTGCCCTGACGGATAAACAGCACGTGAAGACAGGCCATGCCTGCTTCATATGCCACCCCCATCACATCCAGGTCATCACCCTGATTGGAGACAAACTGCTTTTCGGTGATACGGCGCACAGCCTGAATCTGATCGCGCAGTCGTGCCGCTTCTTCGAAGCGCAGGCCAATGCTCGCCTCTTCCATACGTTTGACCAGCTGAGTGAGAACCTGATCGTCTTTACCGGCTAAAAACAGGCGTACGTAATCCGTCTGCTGCGCATACTCCTCTTCACTGACCAGGCCCGCGACACAGGGTCCAAGACAGCGACCGATCTGATATTGCAGACAGGGCCGGGAGCGATTGCGGTAGACGCTGTTTTCACACTGGCGGACAGGAAAGACTTTTTGCAGCAGGCCCAGCGTCTCGCGCACCGCATAGCCGTTGGGGAACGGGCCAAAGTATTCGCCTTTGGCATGCTTTGCACCACGGTGCATTGCCAGCCGCGGATGGGTATCGCTGCTGAGAAAAATGTAGGGATATGATTTATCGTCGCGCAGCAGTACGTTATAGCGCGGCTGATAGAGCTTAATGTAGTTATGCTCAAGCAGCAGCGCTTCGGTTTCGGTGTGGGTAACGGTGACATCGATGTGCTGGATATTGCTGACCAGCGCTTCGGTTTTGCGGCTGCCGACCTGAGTCCGGAAGTAGCTGGTGAGACGCTTCTTCAGGTCTTTGGCTTTGCCCACATAGATGACGGTGCCTGAAGCGTCATACATGCGGTAAACACCGGGTTTGCTGGTTACCGTACTCAGAAAGGCTTTGGAATCAAAAACGTCATTCACTACTGATTAACGGCTCCGCATTATAGAGGCCATGTCGAATGGCCAGATGCGTTAACTCTACGTCGCCACTGATATTCAGCTTACTGAACATCCGGTAGCGGTAACTGTTAACGGTTTTAGGACTGAGATTTAACTGCTCGGAAATTTCCGTCACCTTTTGTCCCCGGGTGATCATCAGCATAATCTGCAATTCCCTTTCCGACAAACAGCTGAAAGGCGATTCCGCTTTTTGCGGCTCAATCTGGCTCAGCGCCATCTGTTGAGCAATGTCTGACGCGATGTAGCGCTGACCGGCATTTACCGAGCGAATCGCATTAATCACTTCCTGTGGCGCAGCCCCTTTACTGAGGTAGCCTGCTGCACCTGCCTGCATAACCTTCGCAGGCAGCGGATTTTCCGTGTGAATGGTCAGCATGATAATTTTGATATCAGGATTATATCGCACGATTTTGCGCGTCGCCTCCAGTCCGCCGATCCCCGGCATGTTCATATCCATGAGGATCACATCAACCTGATTGGCACGGCACCATCTGGCGGCATCCTCGCCACAGTTGACCTCTCCGACCACGGCCAGACCTTTCACATCCTCCAGGATGCGACGGATACCCGCGCGGACAAGTTCATGGTCATCAACAAGAAGCACACTGATCAACGGGGAAACTCCAGAGGCTAAAAAAGAAGAAGTAATTCACGATTTCAGGCATCAATCATACCCGCTTTTACCTCAAAAGCACATCAACAAAGCAAAACAGTGTAAGCATTACATGATTGCTGTCAGGCCCGTCCGGAAGAGATTAACCGGCGGTGATGATAAAAGATCGGATCGCGAAAAAATAAATAAATGTTATTATTTTCAGTGGATTAACACCATCTCGCTTTAAGGTTTAGTGCCGTACATCCTCGCCACGGCTGAGTTGATGAAGCCTGTGATTACTTTCAGCGATTGATTAGTTGTACTGGACAAACCAGCCTTTGAAGGCGAAGCGAAGCGCCCGTCTCAGCAACTTACTGCCCCTGTGATATACTCACGCACTGCTGTTCGGACAAATTGCCGACACGTTGTCATTCACCAAGGAGAAACGCATGAGCGATGAAGATTTTGCAACTTCCCAGGAAGCCCGGAAATTAGCGGATGAAATCGCAGGCCTGAAGATGATGATCACCCTGATTCTGAAAGGTATGGGACAGGCTGATGCCGGAAAAGTGATTATTAACATGGAACGCTATGTGCAGACGCTGGGCGATAAGCCTCAGGCGGAAGTGTTCAGCAATACCATCAAACAGATCAAAACAGCCTACCGTCAGTAAGCTTTTTTGCCCCCAGCAGCGGGGGCAAATACGCTAACTGTGCGCCTGCCAGTTAACCGACACGCCCAGCGTTGGCAGCACCTCTTCCGGGCTGAAACGACGTGTTCCCCGATATTTCTCTGCCAGAGCGGGCTGAACGACCGGAATACGGATCGCAAACAGATTATCTTCTGACAGAATGAGTCCCGGCGTCAGCGGCTCATACACCACGCCATGCTCTTCAAACATCTTCTCCAGCATCGGCGTTGCCGAACTGATGATGTATTCCATGCCGTTCAGCTCTGCCAGCTGTACCGCGTGCCAGAGAATGTTCAGCGGCAGTTCCGCGTCGACTTCCAGCCGTGCCGAGAAGCGCGACATCTCCCACACTTTCTCATGGCTGAAAGGCAACACAATGCCTTCACTCTGCTCAGGTTCGAACCAGGGCATCAGACGCGCGCAGCCACTAATGCCCTCACGCGCATTCCATGCGATTAGCCAGGTGACATCTGATCGATCGTAGCGATCATACTCCTGTCCTGGCGTGCTCAGGCGCGGAGGGATTGACCACCCTTCGCCACGCGCAAAAACGCTATAACGGTAGCTGCCGAGTTCGGCAAGCAAAGAGGATGGCATATCCTTTAATTGCGTTTGCACTATTTTCATCATGCGCCTCTGACATCCCCATGTTTGCAATGATTTCTTTGCGCCAGCCTGGCAAAGCCCCGGCGCAGGGTAGACAACAGACCTGTACAAAGGAACTGCCAAATGTAGCAGTTGTGTTATGTTCAAATCAGTCCGATTGCCGCTGCGTAGCAGGCAATCTGCGTTTTATTGGAAACATTGAAACGCTTTTGCATATTTTTTTGGTGAAAGTTAACGGTATGTTCAGAGATGGATAAAATAAGTGAAATTTCGACCGCCGTTTTTCCTTCGGCTGTCCATTTCAGAATTTCCAGCTCGCGCTGACTAAACGCTTTTTTTAGTACCATCATTGCATCATCGCTAAAGCGCTCCAGCGTATCCAGGCTTAGTTCCGCTAAAAGGTGTAGTTTCACCTCCAGCTCAGCATGGCGGAGCTGGACAGAAATGGGCTGTTGCGATGATATAGATAATATACCAATGACGCGATTTGGTGCCATTGCGGAGCAAGAAAATCCGCTCTGCAGCCCATATTCTCTCGCCTCATGCCAAAGATTGCCGGCGTCAGTGAACTGTTCCTCAATCCAGGCCATCCCTCTTCCCGGTCGCTGACACAATGTAAGCACCGGATCGACAGCGTAATAATTCTGCTTCTCATAACGTTTAACCCATAATTTGGGATAAGTGCTATGTAAATGAATACGCGGCCGGGTAAATGGCACCGGATGCTGAATCAAAAAGGCAAAATAATCGAAGCCCAGTGATTCAGTAAACTGTTGCAATAACGTCTTCAACTCAAAAGAAGCCGTTAATGCCTGAAATTTCTCTTTCACCTCACTTCGCCAGGCGAAATAGTTTTCAGTACTCATATTGCCTCAGCGTTAATTTCACTCGCCCTTCCGGTATTATTCATTCGGATTCATCGGATAAATTAAATTAACAGCAGAAAATTAATTTATCGTTGAGGTGAATCCCTCACCCTCTGCAGCGCATAAAGTCCTTCACCGTTATGACGGAGTAAAAAAATGCCCCTGCCCCTGTAACGTGAGGCCGGCCACAGCAATTTCAATCACCCCAGGAGAATAAGATTTTTCTGATAGAAATTCAATCCCTGCCGATGAATTGAATTTCATCTCAGTTACTGGAGGGCTGCTGGAAATATTAAATCGTCTACAAGACATTGAGTAAATAATGCGTAAACAAAGCGTTAATTACATCTCAATAAGCGAAGCGGCAGCGGAAAACTGCTGACATATTTTTTATCAGGAAATAAGCTCTGCTCTTCAGGCGATGCCGCATTCCTGTGATGAGTCCCCCTACACAGCAGCACGCGCCTCACAATCCGGAAAAGCTAACGGGTTCACGGACTGTACCTGCGACCTCTCAATGCTGATTCTGCTCCTCTTGCCGTTGCTGCCCGACAGGCGTAACGAAGGGCTGAGTAATAACAATATTCTGCGAAAATCCTGCCCGACTGCGTCGACTAGCGGACGAGTGGACGAGTGGACCCGCTCAGCCTTTAAGCAGTTTTTTAGACTGCGAATAATCTGAACCAAAAGCGGTGCATTAAAAAATCAGCTTTATTTATCTTCTGCCTGAACGCAATACGTGGCTTAGATCACTATTTATGCTGACAGTACGTTATGGCAGCAATACGCTCAACCCTGACTCTATTTTAGTCATGAAAATCACTTAACCGATAGTCACGCAACTAAATCACTGAAAAAAATTGCAACGGGTAAATTCCCGATTGTTATTTGATGCTGCATGCTTTATCGATGCAATTAATTTCTCTTAATTCACTTTTCAGCATCGTGAATTAATTTCATCCTGACGTTGCTGGCACTGTTCAGATGAGACGACGAAATTTTAATTCTGACTGCATTGATGAGCACTTTTCTTTTGTAATTTATGGACCTGAAAAAGGCTGCCTGATCAGCCTCCTGATTTGCTGCTGGTTCATTGTCAGGTGTGGCCGCGCTGGCAATGATAACTGGATTGGTTTTTCCCTTACCGGCTGTTTAATTCTTAATCAAACACGGTATTGATCCTGCCTGATGATTTATCGGCAGTAGCCGGCGCCACGCATACCCAGATGAAAATGTGAGGCGTGCGCGGCGTTGTAGTCCGGCCCCAGCGCATTGCCGAATACGTCACAGCCACCCCGCCATAGCGTGTGCAGCATAGCCGCTTTCTCTTCTGGCTGTTGCCAGTGACGACTGACCTCAAGCCGCTGGCCATCATCCAGCTGGAAGCCGGTCACATCCCAGGCATCGGCGGTGGCATGCTCACTGAGCCGCCCCTCTGCGCGGTGATAAATATTACGACAGGCATAGCTGCCAACATGAGTAATTCGTACCAGTGGACTATGCATATCCCGGGCGATCTGGTCCCGACTGCGCAGGGCATACATGGTGCTGGCGACCGCCATTGGACAGCTGGCGAGAAAACTGCTGCTGAGGCTGACCGGGCCAAATTTCTGAATTCGCAGCGGATGGCCGATCGGACAGTTGCCTGTGACGGCCGGACGCTCGCTGAAACTCACCCAGCCCGCCTGTTGGGCACGACGCATCACCGCCAGACATGCGTCGGGATCCTGGGTCAGCCTTTTCATCTTTATCTGCGTCATCCAGCCAGGGGGATCGGTGACGGAGAGTGGTGTAAAGGGATTGAACTGCGGCGGGAGATGCTGCTTAAGCCAGGGTAAGCTGACCCATCCCAGCGCAATTAACAGCAGAAACAGGATAAGCGTACGCATAATTCCCTTTGCAGCATAATGATTAATAACTAAAAAGTGTAGAAGCACATTCCGCTTCATGCCGTCTGTCTGACAAAACGTGATGAATAATCACCCAGACTGACGCAGGATTGAACGAAACCGTCCGTTATTACGGCTTACGGAGCGTCAGGCTTCACAATTGATAAAAAAGCGTTACCCGATTCCGGCCCTCTTCCTCTATCTTATGCCCACTCGCCCTCTGGGCAGACGCGTTTACTAACAGCCAGCAGAGCTGACACAACATCAAGACAGGAAAGACAATTCTATGGTTGATCAATCTAAAGAAACCGCACGCGCCCACGACGCGCCCGACAAGCTACAGCGCAACCTGCATAATCGCCATATTCAGCTGATCGCCATAGGGGGTGCTATCGGTACCGGCCTCTTTATGGGTTCCGGTAAAACCATCAGTCTGGCCGGGCCCTCGATCATTTTCGTCTATATGATCATCGGCTTTATGCTGTTCTTCGTGATGCGCGCCATGGGCGAGTTGCTGCTCTCTAACCTTGAGTACAAGTCTTTCAGCGATTTTGCCGCGGATCTGCTTGGGCCGTGGGCAGGCTATTTTACGGGCTGGACTTACTGGTTCTGCTGGGTGGTAACCGGCATCGCTGACGTCGTGGCCATCAGCGCCTATTTCCAGCTCTGGTTTCCGGGCTTCTCGATCTGGATGAGCGCCCTGCTCTGCGTGGTGGTTTTTCTGGCACTGAACATCGCCACGGTTAAGCTGTTTGGTGAGATGGAGTTCTGGTTCGCGATAATCAAAATCGTCGCCATTGTCGCGCTGATCGTCACCGGGATTGTACTGGTCTCAATTCACTACCCTTCACCCGGCGGTGGCACCGCGGCGCTGAGCAACATCTGGGATCACGGCGGAATGTTCCCGAAAGGACTCAGCGGCTTCTTTGCCGGATTCCAGATTGCGGTGTTTGCCTTTGTCGGCATTGAACTGGTCGGAACGGCAGCGGCTGAAACCCACGATCCACATAAAGTCTTACCGCGCGCGATTAACGCGATTCCGCTGCGCGTCATTATGTTTTATGTGCTGGCGCTGATGGTGATTATGGCGGTGACGCCGTGGACCCAGGTCATGGCCGACCGCAGCCCGTTTGTTGAGATGTTCGTGCTGATTGGCCTGCCTGCTGCGGCGAGTATCGTTAACTTTGTGGTGCTGACCTCTGCTGCCTCTTCAGCCAACAGCGGCATCTTCTCCACCAGCCGTATGCTCTATGGCCTGTCGCAGCAGGGCGTCGCGAGCCGTGCGTTTGGTCGTCTCTCTGCCCGAGCGGTCCCGACTACCGGCCTGTTCTTCTCCTGCCTGTGTCTGCTGCTCGGTGTGGCGTTGATCTACCTGATCCCGGATGTGATGAAGGTCTTTACGCTGGTGACTACCGTTTCAGCCATTCTGTTTATGTTCGTCTGGACCATCATTCTGTGCAGCTATCTGGCTTACCGTAAAAAGCATCCTGAGCGCCATGCCAAATCGGCCTTTAAGATGCCACTGGGCAAATTCATGTGCTGGGTCTGCATGGCATTCTTTGCGTTTGTGCTGGTGCTGCTGACGCTGCAGGAAGATACACGCCAGGCGCTGATGGTCACGCCACTCTGGTTTGCGCTGTTGGGTGTGGGCTGGACGTTGCGTCATCGCCGCAGCCGCTAATCGCTGACGGCATGTAAAAAGCCCGGTCACCTGACCGGGCTTTTTTTTACAGCCGTTCACCCAGCGCAGAGAAAATGGCGGACAACGTGGGGCGTTCATAAGGTAAGCGCTGCGGCCGCGAATCGAGCTGCTGAGGCGTGCCCAAGCCAAAGGTGAAGGTATAGTTATCGCCTTCGCCCATGCGCAGGTCGGCTATCGTGGTCTGCCCATCCTGCTCGCGCAAAGCGTAGAAGCCGTGGCTGAACCAGGCGACACGTTCTGCATACCAGCTGCCCCGGAAGGCGTCGAACAGTTCAGGATGTCGCGGATACCACGCCACATGCAGCGGACGCGAGGGCGACAACAGCGACCAGTAGGCTTCGCCGTAGCGATCCGGCGTGATGATCACACTGCGCCAGACCAGCGTATTAAAGGCAGTGGGCGTCACCAGAACTTTATTGGCCGCAATGCCCTGCGCCGTCAGCGAATCACGAATCTGCCAGCCTGCGACGCCCTGAATCACCACACTCCAGACCAGATAAAGCGTACTCAGTGCCAGGCCGATCCGGTTCCCACGCATGCCTTTGTCACCACGACGCCACAACGCGACACCCAGCCCTATCAGCAACGGCAGCGTATAGAGGGGATCGACGATATAAATACTGCCAATGGCATAGGGATAATCGGTGACTGGCAGACCAAGCTGGGTGCCGTACACCGTCATTAAATCAAGCAGCGGATGGGTAATCAGCGCCAGCCAGATCGCGGGCCACCACACCGCCCACTTCACCCGCTGACGAAAGAGTTCTGCAATCCCCCACGCCATCAGAGGTGAGATCAGCGTAAGCCAGAGCAGCGCATGTGTTTCCGTGCGATGCAGCGTCATGTTGCGTATCGCATCACCATGGTCAATAAACACATCCAGATCGGGTAAGGTGCCGCAGACGCCACCCACCAGCACAGCCTGCCAGATCGGCACCCGACGTCCCATCACCGCCACGCTGACCGAAGCACCCAACACCAACTGCGAAACAGAATCCATTGATTCACTCCGTCACCGAATTGTGAATGTGTCCTGAATTAGCGTACGCGAATCCCTTCAATGATCATGCGCTGGACGTTTTCGACGGTCTGATCGAAAAACGCCGGATCGCTGAGCGTCTGACCAGTCACGGCCTCAACCTGGGTGGCAAAGTCGGCGTAATGTTGCGTGGTGGCCCACAGCATAAAGATCAGGTGCTGTGGCTGTACGCCCGCCAGCCGTCCTTCATCAATCCAGCGTTCAATAATAGCCGCTTTGTCATCCACCAGTTGCTTGAGATCGCCCGCCAGTTCCCCTTTCAGCAAGGGTGCGCCCTGCAGCATCTCCAGGCAGAACAGCCGGGAAGCCTGAGGATGATCGCGTGACACTTCCAGCTTTAGCCGGATGTAACGCCGGATGGCCACCAGCGGATCCTGATCGTGCGCCAGCGCGCGCAATGGTGCCAGCCAGACATCCAGAATCTGTTTCAGCACCGCCACGTAGAGCACTTCTTTAGAGGGAAAATAGTAGAGCAGGTTGGTTTTAGAGACATCGGCCAGCTCGGCCACCTTATCAAGGCTGGTGCCGTGAATACCAAACTGTGAGAAGAAGGTTAACGCCGCTTCCAGTATGGCAGCCCGCTTCGCTGCCACCGCACGCGAACGACGCGTTGGCTTTTTTTCATCGCTATTCACACGTTTACCTCATCCTTCTGGTGTCAGCGCATCATAGCAAAGGGATGAGTCGCTGCCCAATCCGCACCCTGCACCTTTTTTGCTCAGCCTGCATGCAAAATGTGCAGTGAATTTTGACCAGATGGTCCGAAATGGACCAGTTACTCCACTTGCCTCTTCTGGGTTAATTTTAACTGTTTGTTATTTATAACAATAAAAAATGTGGCACACCATTTGCAGAATTGTGACTGAGCGCAGCTTATACGGACGTAGCAGGATGCAGTGCAGCGCGTGAAACACCTTTCCCCCATCACAACGAGGTTTCACATGAAGATAGGCGTCTTTATTCCGATTGGTAACAATGGCTGGCTGATTTCGTCCAACGCGCCGCAGTACATGCCGACCTTTGAACTGAACAAAGCCATCGTGCTGAAAGCAGAGCATTACCACTTCGACTTTGCGCTCTCGATGATCAAACTGCGCGGCTTCGGCGGAAAAACAGAGTTCTGGGATCATAACCTGGAGTCATTCACCCTGATGGCGGGCCTGGCGGCCGTCACCTCACGCATCGAAATCTACGCCACCGCGGCCACCCTGACGCTGCCTCCGGCGATTGTGGCGCGCATGGCATCCACGATTGATTCCATTTCAGGCGGTCGTTTCGGCGTTAATCTGGTGACCGGCTGGCAGAAACCCGAATATGAGCAGATGGGAATGTGGCCGGGCGACGAGTACTTCGGCAGCCGTTATTCTTATCTGACCGAGTACGTTACCGTGCTGCGCGACCTGTGGGGCACCGGAAAATCGGACTTCAAAGGTGAGTTCTTCACGATGAATGACTGCCGCGTCAGCCCACAGCCGCAGCGTGCGATGAAGGTGATCTGCGCCGGACAGAGCGATGCCGGTATGGCCTTCTCCGCTCAGCACGCCGATTACAACTTCTGCTTCGGCAAAGGGGTGAATACGCCTGCTGCGTTCAGTTCGACTTCAATTCGCATGAAGCAGGCCGCCGAAAAAGCGGGCCGTGATGTCGGCTCCTATGTGCTGTTTATGATCATTGCCGCCGAAACAGATGAAGAGGCACGGGCTAAGTGGGAACACTACAAAGCCGGTGCGGATGAAGAGGCACTCTCGTGGCTCACTACCCAGAGTCAGCAGGACACTAAATCAGGCAGCGACACCAATGTGCGTCAGATGGCGGATCCGACCTCAGCCGTCAATATCAATATGGGCACCCTGGTAGGTTCGTACGCCAATGTAGCGCGGATGCTGGATGAAGTGGCGCAGGTCGAAGGCACGCACGGCGTGCTGCTGACCTTTGATGATTTCCTGGAAGGTATTGAGAACTTCGGTCAGCACATTCAGCCGCTGATGGCCTGTCGCAGCGCCCTGCTCGACGCACAGCAGGAGGTGGCATGATGAATACCGTTTATTGTGCCCACACGCCGGATGTTCCACAGGTTGAACTGCCTGCTCGTCCTGAGCCGATCGCCTTTCCGCCAGGCCAGACGGCGCTGATTGTCGTGGATATGCAGAACGCCTACGCCACCGAAGGGGGTTACCTCGACCTGGCGGGCTTCGATGTTTCCGCGACGAAACCGGTGATTGCAAAGATCCATCAGGCGGTAACGGCGGCGCGTGCGGCCGGCGTGCAGATCATCTGGTTCCAGAATGGCTGGGACAGTGACTACGTTGAAGCCGGTGATGCCGGTTCCCCCAACTTCCACAAATCGAATGCGCTGAAAACCATGCGTAAACGGCCCGAACTGCAGGGCTCGCTGCTGTCGAAAGGCGGCTGGGATTACGCGCTGGTCGATGAGCTGGTGCCACAGGCCGGTGACATCGTACTGCCAAAATCGCGTTACAGCGGCTTCTATAACACCCCGCTCGACAGCATGCTGCGCAGTCGCGGGATCCGTCATCTGATTTTCACCGGGATCGCCACCAACGTCTGTGTGGAATCGACGCTGCGTGACGGCTTCTTTCTGGAGTACTTCGGCGTGGTGCTGGAAGACGCCACTTATCAGGCTGGCCCGCCCTTTGCTCAGCAGGCGGCGCTGTTCAATATCGAAACCTTTTTTGGCTGGGTATCGGATGTCGATACCTTCTGCGAAAGCCTGAATGCCCGCTAATCCACGAAGAGGACGTCGCTATGCCGAAAAGTATTATTGTGCCGCCAGGCACCACCACACCCATCGCCCCGTTTGTCCCTGGCACGCTGTCGGATGGTGTGGTCTATGTCTCGGGTACGCTGCCGTTTGATGGCGACAACAATGTGGTCCATGTCGGTGATGCCGCCGCGCAGACCCGTCACGTGCTGGAAACGATTAAAAAGGTGATTGAGACCGCCGGTGGCACGATGGCCGATGTGACATTTAACTCGATCTTTATCACCGACTGGTCGAATTACGCCGCGGTGAATCAGGTTTACGCCGAATACTTCCCCGGTGAAAAGCCCGCCCGTTTCTGCATTCAGTGCGGCCTGGTCAAGCCTGACGCGCTGATTGAAATCGCCAGCGTGGCGCATATCGGCAAGCCGGAGGTCTGATGCAGCTCGATATTCTGGGTCTTCAGAATCCTGAGGCACCGACGCTGGTGCTCTCTTCCGGTCTGGGCGGCGTGGCGGGTTTCTGGCAGCCACAGCTGGCGGCGCTGACGGCACGCTATCGGGTCGTGCTCTATGACCAGCGCGGCACCGGTCGCAGCGCGGACAGCTTACCGGAAGGCTACAGCATGGCGATGATGGCGGCAGAGCTGGCCGACGCGCTGGCGCAACACGGCATCCTGCGCTTCAGCCTGATCGGTCACGCGCTGGGCGGTCTGATGGGGATACAGCTGGCGCTGGATTATCCGGATCGGATCGAACGGATCGTGGTGATCAACGGCTGGCTGACGCTGCATCAGCATACCCGTCGCTGCTTTCAGGTCCGGCAGGATCTGCTGCTCAATGTCGGCGTCGAGGCCTTCGTCCGTGCTCAGCCGCTGTTTCTCTATCCTGCTGAATGGATGGCAGAGCATCAGATACGGCTGGAGCAGGAAGATAGCCATCATGTGACGAATTTTCAGGGGATGGAAAACCTGATGCGACGACTGCACGCCCTGATGAGCGCTGACTTCAGCGCACGGGCTGTCGCCATTCCACAACCGGTGCTGGTCATCGCCAGCCAGGACGATCTGCTGGTGCCATGGAGCTGCTCAGTGGCGCTGGCCGGGGCGCTTCCGAACGCCACTGAAAAGATGATGGCCTGGGGTGGCCACGCCATGAGCGTCACCGACCCCGAAAAATTTAATGCCCTGCTGCTGCAGTGGCTGGATCAGACGGATGACGTGCAGCCGCTGCAGCGCGTCGCAGGATAACCCTTTCGTGGAGAACACTATGAGCCTGGAAACCCTTACCCCAGCCGTTGAGAAAACTGAATTTCGTCATGCGATGTCGCGGCTGGGTGCGGCGGTCAACATCATCACCACAGAAGGTCCGGCCGGACGTGCAGGCTTTACCGCCTCGGCGGTGTGCAGCGTCACCGATTCGCCGCCGACGCTGCTGGTCTGCCTTAACCGTTCTGCCTCAGTTTATCCGGTGTTTCGCGACAACATGCAGCTTTGCGTCAATACGCTGGCGGCGGGACACGAAGCGCTCTCTACTCTGTTCGGCGGGAAAACGACGATGGCCGAGCGGTTTAGTGCCGCTGAGTGGTCGACGGCCGTCACCGGCTCGCCGGTACTGAGCGGCGCGGTTGCCTCCTTTGACTGCCGCATTACGCAGACTGTCAGCGTCGGTACGCATGACACCCTGTTCTGCGAAGTCGTGGGCATAGTGCGAAATGATGATACCCATGGCCTTATGTGGTTTGACCGGGGCTACCATCCCCTGTTGCGGCAGGATGCCTGATCACTCTTCCCTGAAACTTACCGGCATTCATCACGCTCTGGAGTAGACGATGGCACGATCCTGGTTTCCGCAATGGCAAAAGAAGTCGGCACTGACAGAAAACGGCATTATCGCCCCGGATGAAACACTGCCGCTGGGGCAGACGCTGGTGCTGGGTTTGCAGCATGCGGTGGCGATGTTTGGCGCAACGGTGCTGATGCCGCTGCTGATGGGGCTGGATCCCAATCTGGCGATTCTGGTCTCGGGTATTGGCACCCTGCTGTTCTTCTTTATCACCGGTGGTCGCGTGCCCAGCTATCTCGGGTCGAGCGCCGCCTTTGTTGGCGTAGTGATTGCGGTGACCGGCTTCAGTGGTCAGGGACTGAATCCCAACCTCAGCGTGGCGCTGGGCGGCGTGATCGCCTGCGGCCTGCTCTACACGCTGATTGGGCTGGTGGTCATGAAGTCAGGCACGCGCTGGATTGAAAATTTGATGCCGCCGGTAGTGACCGGTGCGGTGGTGATGGCGATCGGGCTGAATCTGGCACCGATTGCGGTTCATAGCGTCTCCGCCTCTTCCTTCGACAGCTGGGTTGCGGTGATGACCGTGCTCTGTATCGGTCTGGTTGCCGTGTTTACCCGCGGGATGGTACAGCGCCTGCTGATTCTGGTCGGCCTGATTCTGGCCTGGGCGATCTATGCGCTGCTGACCAATGTTCTGGGACTGGGCAAGCCGGTCGATTTTACCCTGCTGTCACAGGCAGCCTGGTTTGGCCTGCCGCACACCACCGCACCGACCTTTGATCTGCAGGCAATGGTACTGATCGCCCCGGTGGCGATCATTCTGGTGGCGGAAAATCTGGGACACCTGAAAGCCGTGGCGGGCATGACCGGCCGTAACCTCGATCCTTACATGGGACGTGCCTTTGTGGGCGATGGACTGGCCACGATGCTTTCCGGCTCGATGGGCGGCAGTGGCGTAACCACCTATGCCGAGAATATTGGGGTGATGGCCGTGACTAAGGTCTACTCCACGCTGGCGTTTGTCGCTGCAGCCATCATTGCCATCCTCGCCGGTTTCTCACCGAAGTTTGGTGCGCTGATCCACACCATTCCGGCTCCGGTGATTGGCGGCGCATCCATTGTGGTCTTCGGGCTGATTGCGGTGGCGGGCGCACGCATCTGGGTGCAGAACCATGTCGATTTAGGTCAGAACAGTAATCTGATTATGGTCGCCACCACGCTGGTGCTCGGCGCAGGGGATTTCGCGCTGAAGATCGGCTCTTTCACGCTGGGCGGGATCGGTACTGCCACCTTTGGCGCGATTATCCTCAATGCCATTCTGCGCCGTCGCAGCGCGCAGCAGGACAAACCGCTGGCGCGACAGCAGGGTTAATTACTCCAGCGGTGTGGCAGCAGGCTGCACCGCTTTTTTCCGTTTCAGCCGCAGCTCACTGATGATCACGCCGCAGACGATCAGCGCCCCACCCAGCAACGCCAGCGCAGGCAGGCGCTCACCGGCAATACGCCCCACGATGCCCGCCCAGACCGGTTCTCCGGCATAGATTACCGTGGCGCGGGTTGGCGAAACGCTGCGTTGCGCCCAGTTCATGGTGACCTGAATCAGTGCGCTGGCCGCGCCCAGCCCCAGCGCGCTGAGCAGCAGCGGCGTTGAGATTACAGGCACCGTTTCCCCATTGGGAATCATCAGCACAAAGGCACACAGCGACGCCACCGCCAGCTGGATTAGCGTCACGCGGCGTACATCAACCTGACCGGCATAGCGGCTGATTAAGATGATCTCGGCGGCAATCGCCAGGGTGCTGAGCAGCGTGGCTATTTCACCCGCATTCAGGTTGATGCGGCCATCCTGCGGTCCGGCCACCAGCAACAAGCCGGTAAATGCCAGCACAATCCCCAGCCACGACATCAATCCCGGAGGACGGCGTAAAAACAGCCACTGCAGCAGCGGCACCACCGGAACATAAAGCGCAGTAAGAAACGCAGACTGGCTGCTGGAGATAGTCTGCATGCCCCAGGTCTGAAGACCATAACCCCCGGCAATCGACAGGCCGATCAGCGTGCCCGCTTTTATTTCCAGCCAGGTCATGCCGGCCAGATAACGGCGGAAAAACAGTGCCAGCAGCAGCGCGGCGGTGGCGAAACGCAGTCCGACAAAAAAGAACGGGCCGGAATGCTGCATCGCACGATGCACCACCAGGAAGGTGCCGCCCCAGATCATGGTGATAAAAAGTAATACCAGCTCCTGCCGCGTCAGGCGCAGGGTTAAACCGCGGGGTGTGTCCGACATAATTCACCTGATGATGTGTCCGGACGATATTGTGGGGAGAGCGAGGGGGAAAAGCAACGACGTTAACCGCCGGCCTTAACCGGCGGCAGAGTGGGATTATGCGTCCGCTTTTTTAGGACTGCTGCGCCCGCCCTTCTCACCGGCGCGCGCGGCGCGCTGCGGATCGTTTTTGAAATTACCGCCGCTGTTTTTTCCCCCTTTACGTCCCGCTTCTGCGGCACGTTCACGGTTCTCAGCAAAATTTCCTGAACCTCCACGATGTGTTGTCATGATTTGCTCCTGTCGCGTAGTGCGATAAATAAGAATGAAATAGCAGAGAGCTGACGGCCTGAAGCCAGAATTCAACTCATGCTTAAATAATAGCCAGATTCTTCTTTTACTCGCCCGACAGTCACATTTAGCAACAGAGTAATCACCAGAAATTTGATTAAACAACGAACGTTCTGCCGACTTACAACCGATTAGCTGCGGATTTATTGCCCGACTCGTTCGCCTCCGTTTCCGTATCGCCTGCGTAAAACGAAAGCTCTTCTATACTTTTTCTGGACGTCAAAACCACCTGGAGAGATTTATGGCCAAAATTCTGGTCACCTTACTTATCTAAACGATTATTAGTTAAATCATTGAAAAGGTTAGATTTAAACTTTTAAATTTTTATCATTTTCACATTTACTTCATAATTTATCGATTAAACATACAAAGCCATTTTTTGCATCGATAGCCTTGAAAATTTTCTGGTCAAACCAACACTTGCTTGTATATGCTGCTAACAATCCTTTAGCTTTTTTAATTTAAAAGCTTTCTTCCAGGTATTGTAGGGAGTGACAATTGGCTATTTTTGATATCTTTTCTAAAAGACAAAAACGACTTCGGGGCGAGGTGCCTGACGTCTATCAATACACTGATATCCCTCAAGTTCTAAGGGTGCAAGTGATACACATCGTCAGAGAAACTATTGGAGATGATTACGGGCCGGGTTATGCCGGAGGCGACATTTATGACGCAATTCATAAAACATTATGCCGCGAATATGGATTGTTTACTCTTAACGAACGCGCCAAAAGTAATTCACAAGCTATTTTCGAATTCTTTCTAAATGAAAAGAACCATGAAAGGTGCTTAGATTTCATTGAGTTAAGCTTCAAGTATATTCATCACCTCGTACGTGAAGACTATTACAGATATCAAGGGAATGCCCAAACTGCTGATGATGCAATCGATGAACTCAACAACAGGTTTAAGGAAACAGGTTTAGGTTACCAGTTTGAATCGGGTGAGATTGTTAAAGTAGATTCTCAGTTTATACATTCGGAAGTAGTAAAACCCACACTTCAAATACTCGGTAATAATATTAAATATCAGGGCGTTAATGATGAATTCCTGTCAGCCCATGAACATTATAGACATCAAAACTACAAAGAATGCCTTAACGATTGTCTGAAATCCTTTGAAAGTCTGATGAAATCTATCCATGTAGATCGGGGATGGGATTTTAATCAGAATGATACAGCTAAGAAACTTATCAATGGTTGCCTTGTGAACGGTTTGATTCCTGAATACATGCAGAATGAATTTTCGTCGCTAAGAAGCCTTCTTGAAAGTGGTATACCAACTATCAGGAACAAGGAAGGTGGTCACGGTCAGGGGCACGAAGTAACTAATGTGCCTGAGCATCTGGCAAGCTATGCACTTCATCTTACTGCATCCACCCTACTGTTTCTTGCTAAGTGTGACGAGAAACTATGATTAAAAAAACCCTGAACAGCTTTCACTGAACAGGGTCTATGTTTTAGTTGTTCCTTCTGATTAAAGATGAAGGGTTCCAGCCAGCATTCTGACCAGGACTCTGCCAGCCACCAGCAAGGCCAGTTGCAGACATCATCTGCAATTCGTGCTGCTGGTTGATTGTGTCAAGAGCCACACGCTGGATCGTACCGTCAGGGAGAGCAACGTTAAGCTGACCGTTCGAGACTACTTCAATGCGTAGAGGCGCGAACTCTAATGGTTTCTGGGCTAACAGTGCAGCCTGATTTTGCTGTGCGTATGGGTTATAACCTGCCAGAGCAGGGTCTTTCAGGCCGCCTTTACCCATTCCCTCCCACATGTCACCGATCTTGGTGAACAGCCAATCAACAGGGCTGTCTTTGAGTGTGTTGCCTCCGTGTGTGGTCTCAGTACCAGATGCACCGCCCCATCCCCATTCCTTGTTAGCGAATTTCTGGAACTCTGGAACCCACTTGTCAAAGATGAGGTTACCGAGTTCAACGCCAATGTATGCAGCGGCAGCGATCCCGAATGCTTTACCCGCTGTACTACCCATCACAGAAGTTGCACCACCTTCAGCAGCAGCCTCAGCAGTGCCACCAGCAGCACGACCCACACCGAGCAGACGTCCACCAAGTTTCAGACCACCGAGACCAAGTGCAGCCGTAGCGGTCACAATGAGCCAGTCAAAGAAGGTGTTGAACTGGTCTTTAACAGTATCAAGGGCTTTTTGTGTAGATGGTGACAGAGTGCTGTAGAACTTGTCCCACTTCTCCTCGAACAGGGTCAGGTAACCGTCAATGTTCATCCCGATGTTATCGAGTGCCTTCGTGATATCGCTCAAACGGTCAATAAACCAGCCGATAGCCTGACCTCCACGCTCGAACAGTCCACCAGAGTTGTTCAGTGAGCTGGCAAGGGAGTCATACAGAGTTGAAAGGTGTGAGCTGAAACCACGGAAATTTTTATCCATCGCATAGCGTTCAGCGTTGTACATGCGACCACGAGCAGCAAGGATATTGTGTTGGGCCATCTTCACTTGTTCGGAAGTTGGTTGCATCGCTTTCATCATCAGTTCTGCGATATCTGATCCCTTCATGGTTTTCAGCTTTGCTTTCACATCAGCAGAATCTTTTACACCGAGTGTATCAGCCAGTCTGGAGACTAACGCTGGAGAGGCGTTGACAACCTGTAACCAGTCTTGCCCCATTAATTTTGGAGAAGCCGCGATCTGTTGCATAGCATAGTTCAAACGGTAAACAGCGTCGTTGTTCATGCCTGTTGTATGGGCGAATACTGATTCATCACCGAAGAACTTAGCGAGTTTGTCGTTATCGAATGCTTTAGGCATGGTCATGCGCATCTGAGCCATTTGCTGACGTACTGTCACAGTATCAAGGCCATACTGGTTAGCGACTTCATCAGCTTTAATGGTTATGCGTAGAGCTTCCTGCTTACTGCCATACGCGACCTGAGCCATGGTTGCAGCCTGCTGACGCTTAGCCCCCTCTTCAATGCTGTCTTGGAAGAACTGAACAGCTTTCTGTACAGACATCAGAGCACCAACGAGGGGGATTGCTGCTGATGAGATACCGCCAAACGCTGATCCGAGGTTGCTTGATTCCATTGCAGCAAGGCGCTGTGAAGCACGAGCCTGTGAAGCTACTCGAAGCTGCTGGGAAAACTCATAGTTCAAGCGACGAAGATTTGACTGGAATCCGCGTAGGTTATCAGACGCTGTATGCTGCATCTGGAGAAGCTGTAAACGTGAGTTATAGCGTTCGGCTAACCCATCATCACGTAGCTGTAAGCGTCCATACAGTGAGCTGGTGCGTGCACGTTCAGCGACTGTATTAATACGGCCTCGCACGTTAGCTGGTGGTCTGTTTCTGGGCGCTGTTGTTACAGGTGGAACGGTCACACGAGGCTGTGTCCGATATGCAGCCTGCATCATACGGGCAACGCTTCTTGATGCTGCTCTGCCCTCTTGCTCATAAGAACGGAACAGTCCATTACCAGCATTACCAACGCGAAAGGCGTCTGTCAGAGAACGGTTGATGTTACGTGATGCTGTCTGCGCTCGTTTCTCGATAGCCTTAAAAGTCGGGTTCATGAGTTTGCTGCGGTCTTTTGAGAAGACTTTGTCCAGTCTCTTCTCCATTCTCGTAGCGATTGGGAGGATCTGCTTTTCGAGTTTATTCAGGCCAGCCAACACCTTCTCTGAAAAGCCAAGTGCAATAATAAATTCGTCAACTACCTGATTAGCCATTGCTTTACCTTAGATAAAAGAAAAGCCCTGGCATAACCAGAGCTTAAGGAGGGGTCTTAATTGTATGGGGGTTATTTCTTCGCACGTTTCACAACTTCTGAAATGAGGTCTTCGAAAGTTGGGATAGCAGCCAGTGCATCACGTGCTTTTTGTTTCGCTTGAGTCAGAGCCACCGCAGCATTTTTACGTTTCTGAATAAGTCGCTGTAAATCGCGGTCGTACTCAACCTGCGAAACAGCTTTCGCCTCTTCTGAATCAGCATACGCCATAACGTTGACCACACCATGAGGCAAAAAGACAAGCGTTGATGACAAGCCACCATTAGATCGACGCTCTGCCAGGCGATAACCTTCGATGTTGTAGAGGCCATCTTTCAGCATTGTATTGAAATGATACTCCCCTGCGGCGAACATGGTTTTGATATCAGGATGCCTCAGTTCGTAGGCCCATTTAGATTGAATCTGTGCACGGTAACGCAGTTCATCAGTCTCGAAATCAGAGACTGCCTCGCAAGCTGCGATATGGTCTGCCGTCAGCTTTTTGATGATTGGCGTAAAGTATTCCTCAACCCTTAAACGCTGCTCAGAAGGGAAAAGTTGGTCAAAACTTTGCTGGTGGTCTTCAGCGTCCTGCTGCTGTTTCTCGCGTTGCATGGTGTTAAACAATTCTGCTTCAGCCTGGAATCTGTCAGCACGATCAGAGTCTGTGTCCAACTGGTTGATCGGGACTTGCTTGATACGCCCTGTTTCTGCGTCCCAATCAGTTCGGTAGGTCACAGTGTCAGCGGGGTCTGTCTCACGTTCACTGGCTGCGAGAGTAGCAAGAGCTTTTACATGGGCTTCGCGTCTTTCCAAGCTGTTTGGATCATCGAAGTCAGTCGGGTTATTGAAGTTGATGGGTGCAAGATTCATTAGTGTGTTTGTCCGTGGTTGCAGGGATTTTGTACATAAGGTTTTGAGCGGAGACGGTCAATAAACTGATCCATCTGGTCACGTGTTGTTGCGTAGAGTTCATTGGCGTGTTCTTCAGCTTCTTCCGGGGAAAAGCGCATTAAGAGGAAAGCATCACTGAAAGCGTTCACGAGTAAATGAGGTTCGGCATAGACGCATTTGAAGAGCTGACCTGCTGAGACAGTGTCGAGATTGATCTCGAATCCACGGCTGAGATCTTCTTGGTCACGCCATTTGATGATGTCATCCATTCAGCGCCCACCTCTTTTCGGATTTGATCAGCACGCTGTTCAAGCTGGTGGACTCTTGCCGTGATTCCATCAGCTTAAGGAGTTCGTTTACTTCAAGCATTGCGTTGTCTCCACATGGAATCAGCGCGGCATAGAAACACGACGAGAATAGTTGTGAGGATCGTAAGGGTCATTGCGGGGATACCTTTTAGAGTTGGATAAAAAATTATCGCTAACCCGATGATCAGGCTAACGATGATTGAGTCAGATTTGCAAAGCTGCTTGTCGCCGCATCCCCGCAAAGGTACGGGAAAACAGTTTTGCACCTGTGCTCGATACCGCTGGAGAAGCGGGAGCTGACAGGATTTAGTTGAGATGACCGATAAGACATCTTTGCGAATCTGGCTGGGAGTGTTTTGAGATAGGCGGTGAAGACACCGCGCTATAGGTGAAGCATCAGGAAGTGACTTGAAGAACTACTGACCACTCTTAAATGTTAACATTATTGCAACAAATTGTCAACATTTTAATAACACAGCCACCCGTAAAAATGGCTAATGTATCGTGGCAAAATGCCGATATCAAAAACTGTGGAAACCTACAAAAAAGGAAACAGCAGTGAGAAAAATCACAGTTATTTTGGCATCAGCAATTTTGTTCACAGGTGCTGCACATGCTTTTGGCGAAGGGCCAGCAGAATTGCAAGAAAAGGCTGCGCGTGTAATGGCGCAAGAGATAGGCATGACACGTGACCAGATAAATGAGTTGAAGGGTATTATTGCGGAAAACGCACCTATTGGTGATCTGAACAAATGTTCCGACTACGGTTACCTGATGGGGCAAAAGATGGGTGAGCAAATGCCATCAATGTCTGACAAAGTGACAGATGCTATACAAGATTTTGCTACTTGGGGCTGTGTTGTTAAAAACAGAGGCTGATTAGCTCTTTAGTAAAGTGATATTGGCAGGCTGCTGATACCTACCCTGTCACCATCTGAGTTCTGGTAGAAATAACCTGGCTCGACTGGTTGTGTGCGGAAGTAGTCAGCAGTTGCTTTTACATCCTGATATGCACGCTGTCTTAGTATCTCGCGCTGTCTGTCTTCATCTGATAGACGCTTGTTATAGAGGATTTCTGATCTGGAGACTTTGCTGGACATTGCTGGGAGGCCTTTTTAGATTTTTTTAAAATTAAGGGAGGGTGTTTTTGATACGGGGTATGGGGAGTGTCTGGGGAAATATCTGTGAAGTCTAAATTGAGGCACTTAGAGGCTCAAAGCTGAGCATTAGGTTCCTTTCGCAAAAGCTGAAAATATGACTGCTCAAAGGTGCTGTGAGAGCTTCTGAGAAGGGTTCTGGTCAAATCTGATCACATAACCACTCGATCCAACCATAGATAGCTATCTATAAGATTACTTACTCGTGAGCTTCTTCACCTTTGCCACCATCCCTACAGAGCATTCACACAGTTTGGCTATCTCTGCGTATGTGTAGCCACCTTTAACCAGGTAACGGGCAATCTTGTCACGTAACGCTGTGTCTGCTGGGCGTCCCTGATACTTACCCTCTTCTTTCGCTTTCGCAATACCTTGTGACTGACGCTGACGGCGTTTGGTGTAGTCCTCATGGGCATAGTGAGCAGCAATGTCCATCATCAGGCCGTTTATCAACTGAATGATCCTGTCATCTGCTGATGCTTTCAATGCACCGTGCGATGTTGGCAGGTCAACCACGACAACACGTAAACCACGTTGAGCAATGATTGCTTTCAGTTCTTCGTACTGTGCTGCTGGTAAGCGAGTCAACCTGTCGATGCTTTCAACCAGAATCAGATCGCCCTTCTTAGCACTGTTGAGCAGTCTGGAAAGTTCTGGACGTTCCAGCTTTGCACCAGAGAAGTTTTCAACGTAGTGAATCACGTCCTTTAGCTGGTGGTCTTCAGCGAACTGATTAACAGTCTGGAGAGCGCGTGTTGCATCTTGGTCAGAGGTTGATGCACGCAGGTATATATGAGCAGTTGTCTTCATGGTTGGCCTGTTGTTCACAATGGGTTTCAATGCTCTTATTCTACGTGAATTAACTATGTAGAGTAAATAAAAATAACCCTATGTGAACAACATTATTCACGAAACCTGTTTTCAACTCAGGTATACCCTATGTGAACGATTAAGCGACTGCTTTAGGCGCAACAGAGAAACGCTGAAAAGTCGGGGTTGATGCTGGCGTTTTAGATTGGGTCACAATGGATGTTGTAACTTCTGCTTTGCTTGGGAGGCCAGCCTGAGCAGCCAGTACACGCTTTGACATAGAACGACGCTGGTTGTTGTCACTGGCTAACAGCTTCTGTGCGACATCAATCTGTGTCTTTAGGTCAATTGCGTTGGTGGTCTTGTCATCAACACCGTATCTACGGAGGGTTACAGCGTCTTTGTGAAGGATTGCTTCAAGGAAGCTGTAAGAGGCTGATTGAGCCTGCTCGGTCACAGTATCAGCGTTGGTTGTATTGGTTGTGGTAGTCATTCATAGGGTTACCTTTTGGTTTTTTGAGAATGGGGATCTGGGAGGCAATAACGATAGACACTGAGCAGATACCCATCAGAGAATGCTCAGGTAAGTTATTACAGATCAATAATTTATATTGGAATTCATCTTAAAGTGTGTGTTCAGTCGCTGGTTAGGTCATCGACAAGTTTGAGAAGGAATACGGTCAGGACGCTTGTTGGAACGATATCGTAGAGAAAATGGATGATGAACGATTGCATGGTTAGTTACCGGATGAGTGTTTGCGATGACGTACTAAGCAGAGGTTAACGTAGCTCTGAGAGATACCGAGCTGTTCAGCGATCTGCTTATGGGTGAGTTTCTGAGAGCGCAGATTAACAACCTGTTCAGGAATGTTCTGCTGATGTGTTGCGACTGGTAGTCCAGCCAGTTTACGGATCAGAATTGATTCGTGTGGGTTCAGGCCAGCCTGCTTAGCAGCTTCTGTTGGTGATTTACCCTCAGAAACAAGGGTCAGAAAGTGTTTAACCTCAGGTGTAGGGGCGAATGTGAATTGTTTCATTTACAGATACCTTGTGGAAACACGTGGACATTTAGCCCACGAGGATCACTTAAATGGTGTTTAAAAGTTGTTTTAATGGTTGGTTGCACTTAACCAGACGTGACAGCGTGTGTACTCCACAGGGAAGACGGGTTACACCACGATAAACGCACCAGCCTGACACAAAGTCATTTTTGATATGTGCCATGTTGAAATCATGCCGAGACAGATAGCTTCGCTTGCCTCTGGTGTTCGTAATTGCATCTGACATCGTGTTGTTAACGTAATCCTGCTCGTAGGGTTCGAACTCTGGCAGTGTGCAAAGCTGAAAATCTTCTTCTGTTGGCAGGTCTTCCCATACCATCACACGTGAACCAGCACTTACCCGTACATGTTCAACAAACAGTTTATGATGCTGGAATACACGGATCACACGTTCGCAGATTGAACAGATGTACTGTGCATATCGCTCATTGGCACCGCCTGCATCTTGCAGAACGTCACGTTTACGGTTCAGAAATTCCAGGACAGATTCAGTGGTGATGAATGGGATTGAACGTAGCACAGCAAACACCGTGCGAGGGTTAACCTTTGTATTATCTGTTGCACTGTCAGACTGTTTACAGCAGCCGGTAAATATGTCTTCAGACCTTGAAGGCATATCACCATAACTTGCCCACAGCTTAAAATAGACAGTGCAAGGGTTGACGATAACCCGCCCCTGACGACGAACGAGTCCAGACCCTTTCACATTGGTTTGATTGTTCTTAGGAGTAGGTGAAACTGCTTTAACAGCACGAGCAACATCTTTATCAGTAGGTGCTTTGTAGTCTGCTGGCAAATCGTATCGAAGATTGATGTCACGCTTACTCATACGTGATTCACGTTTCTTTTCTTCAGGAGTGCGGTTCATCCACAGTTTAAATTCGCGGTCGTTCATCTGGTAGCCTCAAAATCTGTTAAGAATGAGGCATAAAGCGGGATTAAGTTGATTTTGAGTTAGATGTCTACAGGGCGTAGAACTGCTTGAATTGAACGACTATCGAACGGGATAGGCAGGCTTGTTTAATTTTCGAGTTGATTTTCTTTTAGTTGGCTTTATGCCTAACTGATACACACATCATAACAATTATTACAAGGGTTGTCAATTAATACTTTACTAATGATTGCTCCTGTGTTAAGGGCTTATCACACTGTTATTTATGCGTGAGCTATGGCGTATCCCATAAGGGAGCCATCAACTGTGATAGGGTTCTGATCATTTTATCTTGAGGGTAATGTTAATATAGCAACTTGCTTCGCTGTGCCGTTGCTCTGGTCGCAATCCAGATTGCTCCACCATTTGACAGTTCAACTTTACAGATCATTAAGATACTTACTACTACTGCGTTTTAATGTGTTTGATTAATAAGGAAAAATAGATAAATTGGCTCAAATTTTTCACAAGATTTGTGCGGCGCGTATGGGTATAGTGGGGGTTTTGTCAACACTTATTTAAAGCTGATTTTGTTGCCTGTACCGCAGTACGGGTATGAATCGGTGAAGGTGACAAAGTGTCTGCCCTGCCACCCTCTGAGCTTATGACGATCGCGATTGAATATTAAGGCGTCAGGAACAATTCGGGGTCATACCAGTCTTCGTTGGCAATGAGATTGCAGTGGCTATCGTCTTCTAAGAAGATCAATCCTGCTCGACCTGCTTTAGCGAAAGCAAATTTAGCCGTTACATCAAAGCTGTCACCATTGAAGGGACGGTCTCCATCGCTGCTGTATCCACCCTGTAAAGTCCCGGTATCTCCGATTGACCAATCATGTGTAGCTTTCCACACATCGCCACTCACCGTAATCTTCTGGTTCAGATACGGTAAATCCTCAAATTCGGCATTGCTGTTAACAATGTCATCTGATGAGAAGATATCGTCCTGGATGCGTTCGAGAAAATCTACCTGATTGTCATCGTAAAAGTCGTCAATTGAGAGCCAGACAGATACTGGTAAACCCTCTTTCAGTTCAAGGATACAAAGGTCAATAGCTGAGTCTGACATTTCGAACTGTTTAGCTCTGTATCTGCCCTGAGCAGGGTTCAAGATGATGAACTCAGCATCTGACAATACATAGCCTTGTTGATGATCTTTCTCTTCCTGAAGCATTGCAGCATAGCTTTTGTAAGCAAGGAAGGCAGAGACCACTTCACGTATTTGTGAGAGTTTGACTGGTGATGTTTTGATTTCAGGATGTTGGGAAATCTTGTAGCAGATAGCCTGGATTGTTGCTTTCATTAGAACCTCTCCGTCAATCGGATCACATGGCAATCATTTCAGGTTTGGTATTGGACATTTTGTTACCCTCAACCATTTGCCAGATCCGACAGTGTGAGAAGGTTTAAATGTGTTGGATGTACTGCTACCTTTTTTAAGCTGTCCAAAACTTAGGCGGGTGCCTAAGTCCACTATAGCGTTGAAAAAGTAAAAATCAATAGCAGTTATAAAGCCTCCTTTTTTGCTTTCGTTATCGCATCCTCAAAAGGCCATCGCTATCATTCCTGCGTGTTTGGATAGTCTGGTTCGACTTCAGGCCAGTCACCGCGATCGGTCTGGGTTCCGTTCCTAAACTCTTCAGCCGGGAGCACTTTAGGTAATCCCTGCCCCATAACTGCAATGAAATCATGGTCAGGTGTGTCGTCAGTAGCTTGCTCAAAGGTCAGAGTAAGGTCTCGTTCACCTTCCAGAGAAAACCCTCGGATTACGTTCCCATTGTGAAGACGTATGTCCACCAGCTTCGCGCGACCATCTATCACAATTTCACGCACCATCTTCTTGATAATGACATGTGCTTCAGTCCTACCCTCTGAACTCTCCAAATCAAGTTTTGAAAGGTCGAGGTCAGATACTGACTGAATACGCATCGTTTCGCGCCTGAGTTCAGCCTGGAGCGATTCCTTTTCCTTCTGCTTTTCAGCAAGTGCATCTCGTATCTGGGTGATAGCCGGTAGCTGTATTAGCGTCTCAGTAAGCGTCTGAAGTTCTTTATCAACCGTCTGAAGTTTACGCTGGATTTCAATTATCTTGCTCTGGTCAATGTTGCTGTCGTAAAGCTGTGACAGTTTGCTGAAGAGACGGGTACAGAGTTCTGTATCCAGCTTTTTACGTGACACTGAACCATATTCACAGCGTCCTTCATGCATACCATTGCAGCGGTAAGTTCCCTGATAAACAGGTTTACGGATGCCAGATGGCGACATAGTCAGACCACATTTACAGCGGAGCATTGTCCTGAAGATATTCACATACAGCCAGTGATCACCTGTTGCCAGCCTCCCCTTTCCTCCCTGTGCCAGAAGCGTCTGAACAGCATTGAAGGTCTGATCGTCGATTATGCGTGGATAGTAATCAGGTATCTCATCGCGAAGGATTGTCTTGCGATCTTCAGTGCTGATCTTTGCAGGGAGATAACCAAGTACGCTACGTGAAGTTAAAAGGCATTTAACAGATACAGCAGACCAACCACCGCCACCTGGCTTAAACGTTTTTGATATACGGGCCTTGCGATCATTGATGGTCTCTATACCGTTTTCATTGAGATGCTTACAGATAGCAAACATGCTGTGACCAGCTAAGCGCATTTTGAAGATCAGCCTGACGATCTCAGCTTTAGGCTCAATAACAATGAATGATTGTCTATCAGGGCTTAGTTCAATCCAACCGGGTGTTTGCCTCCCCATCGGTAAGCCTGTTTCGATTGCCTTAGCAGTCTTCGCTTTCCAGACAGCTATAGTTCGCTCTTGTTTGACTACTGATTCCTGGTGAGCACGCTCAGCAATCAAAATGTGTTTGATCAATCTTATTGGGTCAGAAAGGGATGATTTATCATATCTTTCATTGTCAGATAAGGTCAGAATTTCGACATCCTTTCTAAGAATCTGCCGAATATCATCAATCGCACTATCTATGTCAGCACGCGAGGCACGGTCAAAATTTTCCATGACAATGAGACTGCCTGCAGGGATGTTTTCAGATAGAACATTATCAAGCATACGCTTGAACTCACCCCCGTCAGCCTTGTGTTTCTGGTGGAATCCAGACTTTCCTTTGTCAACGTAGCGATGTGTTGGTGACATGAAATACTGGTCACTGTGCTTATGGTAAAACGCATCAATCATATCGTTCTGCCGACGCAGACTGTCACCAGAGTCCTGAGCTTTCGTACTCCACCTGACATAAGAGACAAGCAATTTCATGTGCTACGCTTTCCTTTAGTTTCTTTTGCTGAGGAATTCTAACATGCAAGATGAGCAGCGTGCTAAGACAAGAATACTGGTGCTCTATTACTCGATGTACGGACATATTGAAACGATGGCGAACGCAGTTGCAGAAGGCGCTCGTCGGGTTCCCGGCGCGGAAGTGGATATCCTGCGGGTACCAGAAACGATGGAGGCCGATCGCTTTGCACAGGTGGGCGGCAAAACCAATCAGCAGGCAGCAGAAGCGACGCCTGAGGTACTGCCGCATTATGACGCGATTATCGTCGGCACCCCGACCCGCTTTGGCAACATGTCCGGACAGATGCGGACATTCTGGGACCGCACCGGCGGTCTCTGGGCGTCAGGCGCGCTGTTTGGCAAGGTTGCCAGCGTCTTTACCTCAACCGGCACCGGCGGCGGTCAGGAACAGACCATTACCTCAGTCTGGACCACGCTGGCGCATCACGGCATGGTAATTGTGCCTATCGGCTACGGCACCAAAGAGTTGTTCGATATTTCTCAGGTTCGCGGTGGCACGCCTTATGGTGCGACCACACTGGCGGGCGGCGATGGTTCGCGTCAGCCGACAGAAGCGGAACTGAATATTGCCCGTTTCCAGGGTGAACATGTTGCCGGACTGACAGTGAAACTGCAGGACTGATTTAAACAAAGGAGAAAAGTATGTCTACTGAACAATCGAAAGCACACCACGTTGGCGAATGGGCCAGTCTGCGTCATACCTCCCCTGAAATTGCCGAGGCCATTTTCGAAGTGGCGAATTACGATGAGAGACTGGCAGAAGAGATCTGGCGTCAGCAAGGCAGCGATGACGTGCTGATTCGTGCCTTTGAAAAAACTGATAAAGATCTCCTGACCTGGGATGACAAGCCCGTAGAACGTAAGAACGTCTGATTCAGGGGCGGGACCTTCCCGCCCTCATTTTTAGCTCACCAAGGAGTACGCTATGTCTTCCTATCAAAGCATTAATCCCGCCAATAACCAGTTGCTGAAAAGCTGGCCGTCGCATGATGAGGCCGCTGTCAGCCAAGCTCTGGACGTTGCCGATCGCCTGTTTCACTCATCATGGAGCAAAGGTGAGATCCAGCCACGTCTGCAGGTACTGAAAAAACTGGCTGACCTGATTGATAGCCGCGCGGAAGAACTGGCCACCATCGCCAGTAAAGAGATGGGGAAACTGATTGGTCAGAGCCGTAGCGAAGTGAAAATCTGTTCACAGATTGCCCGCTACTACGCAGAGAATGCAGAACGTATTCTTCAGCCGCAGTCCTATCCCAGCGAGCTGGGCGAAGCCTGGGTTGAGTATCATCCGATTGGCGTGTTAGTCGCCGTCGAGCCGTGGAACTTCCCTTACTATCAGCTGATGCGCGTGCTGGCCCCTAACCTGGCGCTGGGTAACCCGGTGCTGGCGAAACATGCCAATATCGTGCCGCACTGTGCCGATGTCTTTGAAAAGCTGGTGCGTGAAGCGGGTGCACCTGAAGGTGCCTGGACTAACCTGTTCATCTCAACCGATCAGGTCGCCGATCTGATTGCTGACGACCGGGTTCAGGGTGTTGCTCTGACCGGTTCCGAGCGCGCAGGCAGCGCTGTGGCTGAGCAGGCCGGTAAGCATCTGAAGAAATCGACGCTGGAACTGGGCGGCAATGACGTGTTTGTGGTGCTGGACGATGCCGATCTTGACGAAGCCGTCCGCCAGGGCGTGCAGGCGCGTCTCAGCAACTGCGGCCAGGTCTGTACCGCCGCAAAACGTTTTATTCTGCATGAGAAGATTGCCGATCGCTTTATCAGCCAGTTCAGTGCCGCGCTGAGTGCCGCCACGCTAGGCGATCCGCTGGATGAGAAAACCACGCTTGGCCCGCTCTCTTCCGCTGACGCACGCGACCGTCTGGTGAAACAGGTAGACGAAGCGGTGGCTAATGGCGCAAAACTGGTGACAGGCGGTAAAGCCGTTGACGGTGAAGGTTGCTTCTATCAGCCCACCATTCTGACCGGCATTACCCCGGATAATCCTGCCTATTATCAGGAGTTCTTCGGCCCGGTGGCGCAGGTTTATGTCGTGGGTGATGATCAGGCGGCTGTGGCGCTGGCGAACGACTCGCACTATGGTCTGGGTGGATCGGTCTGGACTCGTGATATTGCACGCGGTCGTAAACTGGCATCTGCCATTGAAACCGGCATGGTGTTTATCAACTCCCAGAGCGATACCTCTGCTGAGCTGCCATTTGGTGGTGTGAAACGTTCAGGCTATGGCCGTGAGCTTTCTGATCTTGGCATCAAAGAGTTTGCTAACCAGAAGCTGGTGGTCGTGGCGGGTTAATCGTCCTGCAGCCATAAAAAAACCCCGTCGCGACGGGGTTTTTTATTATCGGCCGGAAAGCGTAATTACTGTGTGGCCACAGCTGCTGACGTTGAATTGTCATGGTGTGCCGTTGCAGGCGCGTTCGCGGCGTCAGCTTTGTCAGTCGTGGCTTTATTGTCACTGGCTGATTCTGCTGCATTGTCGGCTTTTGCTTTCTCAGCGGCGGCTTTTTCTTCTGCTGCTGCTTTGTCAGCTTTTGCCTTTTCAGCCGCGGCTTTATCAGCTGCAGCCTTATCCGCTTTTGCCTTTTCTGCTTTTGCTTTTTCTGCAGCAGCTTTATCGGCTGCGGCTTTGTCCGCTTTCGCTTTTTCAGCTGCGGCTTTGTCCGCCTCTGACTTCTCAGCGGCAGCTTTATCTGCGTCAGATTTCTCTTTGGCTGCGGTCGCTTTGTCCGCTTCAGCTTTATCGGCTGCAGCATCCTGCGTCGCGGCGGCTTTCGCACTGTCATCGTCAGCCTGAGCTGCCGGTTGTGGTGCCGCAGCAGGCTGCATCGGTGTACCCTGCAGTGCCGCATTCAGCACCTGAGAGAACTGATCCCAGCTGCAATAGCCATTCGCATCGGCCTCACAACCCGCCAGCTGCAGCGTCACGCGCTTCGGTGGGTTCTTCAGGCTCAGTACATCCGCATTGCGCAGCTGATCGGCGGTCTGATAAACATACTCCACCTTGAGCAGGTCTTTATCGTTTTTCGCATCATGCCAGCGTTCGAAAACAACCTGACCGCCAATTGGCGTTTTTTCATAGGTGTCAGGCAGCTCATAAGGCTTGACCTGTAACGCACTCAGCAGCGAGGCGATGTTCGAGTCATGGCCGACCATCAGCGTAATTTTCGGCGCGTTGGCTTTGTCCTGATCCACTAACTGACTGCGGATGTAATCCACCAGCGGTGCTGCCACTTCACGGGAAACGTCCGGACTGGTAAACAGCGTGTCCTGATAACCATTTTTAATCGCTGACAGCTCTTTCCACTGTTCAGGCGTTTTGATCTGGCCCCAGGCAACCTGGTCCAGCGGGAAACCTTCGTAATATTGCAGCGTAAAGGCATCCATCAGCGAATTACCCACTTTCAGCGGGCCACTGACCGTTGGCTCTTTACCGTTTTCAGCGCTGAAGGTGTTCTGACCACTGCTGAGGTCGCACTGCTTTTTATTGTTACAGGCAGGCGAAGCTTTGTAGTCGACAATCTTTTCCAGCCGCTGGAAGGCGGGCTTCAGTGACAGTTTCTCATTGGCGGCGGCCATGGCGGCCAGCGCTTTTTTATTGAAGGCTTCACTGTCATCGGTGATGACGGGATTGAATACGGGATCCATGGCGCCCATTTCATCCTGATGCGTGACGGCAACGTCACAGCCAGGGAAGGCACCATTCACGAAGAACTGCGCGGTAGCGACAGTGCGCTGCAGGCTGTTCGCGTAAACAAAGACGTTATTGCTGTCAGGGCAGCTGCCGTTCTTCACCAGGCCCTGCTGTGCCAGCCACTGACGGGTGTAGTTACCCATGTAGACTTCCAGCACGCCACCTTTGGTGGTCAGCTGTCCGCCGGGAACATCCCACTGCGGCCAGCTCTTTTTGGTCGACTGCTCCAGCACGCTGCCATTATCGGCCAGCGGCGCACGCAGATTGTGACGGCTTAACATCAGCACCTGTTGCAGCTGCATATCGCCATCAGCAGCAAATGCTACCGTTCCGACCGGCAATGCAGCGAGCACTGACAATGCGCAAAGACTCAGTTTCTTGATCATTGTGCCTATTCCATTCATTCAGTAAAGAAACACTCTGGCTATCAACCGATTAGCTCGCCTCAGAGCGATGTATTTAACAGTGTAACTCAGCTCGCCTCAGAAAAGCGCCAGATGTTTGCAAAAACAGTGAGTGGACTATAGCAGAGATGCATCGGGCAGATGAATGCGCAGCCGCGCGTCATCGGAAGAGGCGTGCTTTTTTCAGACTGGAGGAAAAAACCGGAATGGCAGAAACGAAACAGGCCAGCACTATGTGCTGGCCTGTAAAATGTGGCGGAGGAGGAGAGATTCGAACTCTCGGATGGTTTCCCATCGGCGGTTTTCAAGACCGCTGCCTTAAGCCGCTCGGCCACCCCTCCGTTTTGAAACGGTACTGCTTCGGTAAACTTACTGATTTTACCGCTTTATTGCCCGTGGCAGATAAAGTGGCGGAGGAGGAGAGATTCGAACTCTCGGATGGTTTCCCATCGGCGGTTTTCAAGACCGCTGCCTTAAGCCGCTCGGCCACCCCTCCGCAATGACGCGCACTATAAACATCCCGTTTAGCGATGTAAAGCGTCTATCTGTCTATTCGCCTGAAAAACAGCCAGATTGTGATTTTTCGCTGTGAAAATCGCCACTCTGCTCAAACAATTAGCAGAATAGCGCGTAAAGAAGGGTAAAACGCCTTTTCCCTCTTTAGTGGCCTGCGTATTCTCGGCACATATTTAGTGTTCTGCTGATTAGTGTTCTGCTTAAAGGAGCGCAACATGGAAAGAATTGTCACCTCATCGCAGTCCTCACTGCTGTCAACGCACAGAGTTCTGCGTAATACCTATTTTCTGCTGGGACTGACCCTGGCCTTTTCCGCGGTAACGGCGACAGTCAGCACCCTGCTGGCCCTGCCTGCGCCGGGTCTGATTCTGATGCTGGTCGGCTTTTATGGCTTGATGTTTTTAACCTACCGTCTGGCGAACAGCCCGATGGGTATTCTGGCCGCGTTTGCGTTTACCGGCTTCCTGGGATATTGCCTGGGTCCTATCCTGAGTTCATTCCTGACCGCAGGCATGGGCGACGTGATAGCGCTGGCGTTGGGCGGTACGGCGCTGGTGTTCTTCTGCTGTTCTGCCTACGTGCTGACGACCCGTCGTGACATGTCCTTCCTGGGCGGCATGATGATGGCTGGCTTTGTGGTGCTGCTGGTGGCGGTGGTCGCGAATATCTTCCTGCAGCTGCCTGCGCTGCATCTGGCTATCAGCGCCCTGTTCATCCTGTTCTCCGCAGGTGCCATTTTGTGGGAAACCAGCAACATCATTCATGGTGGTGAAACCAACTACATTCGGGCGACGGTCAGCCTCTATGTTTCGCTCTATAACATCTTCGTCAGCCTGCTGAGCCTGCTGGGTTTTGCCCGCAGCAACTAACCAGCAGTGACAGTCAGTCTGTGAAACCCCGCTTCGGCGGGGTTTTTTACTTTTACTGTCCGCCAGGTTTGCTAAACTGCGCCGTCATTTATAGAGAGGACGTCACGTGAATTTTAACGGTAACGAAATCGCCGTCGATGCCGAAGGCTATCTGAAGAGCATCGACGACTGGAGTGAGGCGCTGGCGGCGCACATCGCGGAACAGGAAGGGCTTACCATGTCTGAAGCACACTGGGAAGTGGTCCATTTCGTGCGCGCCTTTTATCTGGAATTTAACACCTCACCTGCCGTGCGGATGCTGGTAAAGGCAATGGCGCAGAAGTATGGGGAAGAGAAAGGCAACAGCCGCTACCTGTTTCGCCTCTTCCCGGAAGGACCCGCTAAACAGGCGACGAAAATCGCCGGCCTGCCTAAACCGGCGAAATGCCTGTAGTTAACCGGTTTTGAAATCGCGGGGCGGTTCTGCGGGCTGGTGTGGCTCCACCAGCACCTTATCAACGCGTGCGCTGCGTGGTCCACCTGCTTTAAGCCAGGCGATGAGTGCTTCGACCTGCTCCGCCCCGCCCCAGGCCAGCACCTCGACGCTGCCGTCATCCAGATTTCGCGCGTAACCCAGCACGCCCAGGGTTCTGGCTTCGGCCTGCGTACTGTAACGAAACCCGACGCCCTGGACGCGGCCATGAACCCATGCTTTAAAACAGGCTACTGACATTATTCTCTCCTGCTGCTGTTCGTTGCAATTTCCCGTTATCCACCGGACAATGGCGCCTCATTTTTTCAGGTAAGCATAGCAAACTATGACAGTCAGATTGATTCTCGCAAAGGGACGTGAAAAGTCCCTGCTCCGTCGCCATCCATGGGTCTTTTCAGGTGCCGTTGCACGTCTGGAAGGTAAAGCGCAACTGGGTGAAACCATTGACGTGTGTGACAGCAACGGTAAATGGCTGGCGCGTGCCGCTTATTCGCCCGAGTCGCAGATCCGCGCCCGCGTCTGGAGCTGGCAGGCCGATGAATCCATCGATATCGCCTTCTTTGTGCGCCGTTTTGAACAGGCGCAACAGTGGCGCAAATGGCTGGCGGCCCGCGATGGTCTGGATAGCTATCGCCTGATCGCTGGTGAATCAGATGGTTTACCGGGCGTCACCATCGATCGCTTTGGCAACTTTTTAGTGCTTCAGCTGCTCTCGGCAGGCGCGGAATATCAGCGCGCGGCGATCATCACTGCCCTGCAACAGTGCTTCCCTGATTGTGCCATCTATGACCGGTCTGACGTCGCTGTGCGTAAGAAAGAGGGGCTGGAGCTGACGCAGGGCACCGTCACCGGTGAACTGCCCCCGCCACTGCTGCCGATTACCGAGCATGGCATGAAGCTGCTGGTTGATATCCAGGGCGGCCACAAAACCGGTTATTACCTCGATCAGCGTGACAGCCGTCTTGCCACGCGTCGTTACGCGCAGGATGCCCGCGTGCTTAACTGCTTCTCTTATACCGGCGGGTTCGCAGTTTCTGCGCTGATGGGCGGCTGTAAAGAAGTGATCAGCGTCGATACCTCACAGGAAGCGCTGGACGTTGCCCGTCAGAACGTTGAACTGAATGAGCTGGATCTTTCCCGTGCACGCTTTGAGCGTGATGATGTGTTCAAACTGCTGCGCCGCTACCGTGACAGCGGTGAGAAATTTGATCTGATCATTATGGATCCGCCAAAGTTCGTCGAAAACAAAAGCCAGTTAATGGGTGCCTGTCGCGGCTATAAAGACATCAATATGCTTGCCATTCAGCTGCTGAACCCAGGTGGCGTGCTGCTGACTTTCTCCTGTTCCGGTCTGATGGCCACCGATCTGTTCCAGAAGATCATCGCCGATGCGGCGCTGGATGCGGGCCGCGAAGTGCAGTTTATTGAGCAGTTCCGGCAGGCAGCGGATCATCCGGTCATCGCCAGCTATCCGGAAGGTCTCTATCTGAAAGGTTTCGCCTGCCGCGTGATGTGACTTGAAAAATCAGCTCCTGCCCCCATATTGGAAAGAGAGCTTTTTTTCGGAGGTCACTATGATTGCCAGTAAATTTGGTATTGGTCAGCAGGTTCGTCATCGTTTGTCCGGCGTTCTGGGCGTTATTGTGGATGTCGATCCTGAATACTCGTTAGATGAGCCTAAAATTGAAGAGGTTGGCGCGGAAGAGAAAATGCGCACTGCGCCCTGGTATCATGTGGTGATGGAAGATGAGGAAGGCGATCAGGTTCATACCTATGTTGCCGAAATTCAGCTTTCTGGTGAAACCAGCATTGAGCATCCTGAGCAGCCATCAATGGATGAGCTGGCGGCGTCAGTACGTCAGCAATTACAGGCACCTCATCTGCGGCATTAATCTGTGGCGGCACGCTCTGCCGCCACGCTAATTTTTAACGCGTTATCCCCAGACGCGGAATCTCAATCTTCGGGCAGCGATCCATAATCACCGTCATGCCTGCATCCTGTGCCAGTACCGCCGCCTGCTCATTAATCACACCCAGCTGCAGCCACAATGTTTTTGCCCCTGCGGCAATGGCTTCCTGCGCCACGCCCCACGCGGCTTCTGAATTGCGAAAGACATCTACCATATCAATCTCGCCCGGTACTTCCGCCAGACTGGCGTAAGCCTGCTGCCCCAGCAGGGTTTGGCCGGCCAGTTTTGGGCTGACCGGGATCACCTCATAGCCCTGATCGAGCAGATATTTCATCACACCATAACTGGGACGGTCGGGACGATCGCTTGCCCCTACTAAGGCGATACGTTGGGTGCGCGTCAGCACATCGCGAATTGTCTGGTCGTTCATCTTTATCTCCTTTCAGGTCAGTGTTGAGTGTAGTTTGGCGCATGCTTCAACAGTTAAGTCCCTGACGAAATTAATTGAACCCGCGCACGAATAAATATGTTTAAATGTAAATTAACTGCCATAATGTAAGAATTTGCTACACATCATCCTTTGCGTCACCACTTACCGGAGTTGAAATGAAGCTGTCGCTGGCCGTAACGGGGTTACTTACACTCCTTGTTTCGGCGTCCTGTTCTGCCATCACATTGAAGCTCGATCCCCAAATCGATCTGTTGGTGCTGGATGGTCGAAAAATTTCAGGCTCGCTCCTCAAAGGAGCAGACAGCTTAGAGCTGGATCGCGGTCAGCATCAGTTTCTGTTTCGGGTAGAGAAGCAGCGCAAAGGGCAGAAAGAGAGTGTGATCGCTTATCAGTCTGCGCCGATGATCGTCACCTTTACTGCCGTGGCCAAAACCATCACCATCCGGTTGCCGGCGCTGGAGACAAAACGTGAGCGTTATCATTTTGACCGCAGTCTGAATTTTCAGCTGGTGGATGAGAAAGGCAATGAGATCACCAGCGTGCGTGACCACCTGCCGGCCACCGCGACAGCGGATATGGAAAAAGCGATGCTGAATTACAATCGCACCCATCAGATTGCCTCTGTCCCCCGGTTTGCAAATTCCGCTTCTGCTACGCCCTCTTCTTCCCGCCTCACCGCCGATCTGGACTGGACAACCCAGGCCGAACTGCCTTCGCTGCATCGCTGGTTTCACCGGTTCGATGAAGCTACGCGTCAGCAATTTCTGACACTGGTCAAAATGCTGCGTACGAGTTGATAGCATTAAAGGGCCAGAGGTAAACTCGTGCTTTCTCTTGTCTTGCGCATGAGCCTTATCAGGACGCTTTTATGGAACAGACTTTTCGTACCCTTGGCACCACAAAACATATTGCGCTGGTCGCCCATGACCACTGCAAAACTGCCCTGCTTGACTGGGTTAAACAAAACCAGCCCGCACTTGAACCACACATCCTCTATGCGACCGGCACCACCGGAAATCTGATCAATCGTCATACCGGTCTGAATGTGACAGCCATGCTGAGCGGCCCGATGGGTGGCGATCAGCAGGTCGGCGCGCTGATCTCGGAAGGAAAAATTGATGCGCTGATTTTTTTCTGGGATCCGCTCAACGCCGTGCCGCACGATCCGGATGTGAAAGCTCTGCTGCGTCTGGCGACCGTCTGGAATATCCCGGTCGCCACGAACCGCTCCACAGCGGATTTTATTATTCAGTCGCCACTGTTTGCGCAAAACGTTGAGATTATGATCCCCGACTATCAGCGCTATCTGGCCGATCGTCTGAAATAACTCAGGCTTTACGCAGTACGGGTACGCCCAGTTCGCGGAAGTGATCGACAAACGAGGACGGCGCGGCCTTATCAAACATCAGAAAGACCTGCTGACGCGCGCGCGTCAGCGCCACATAGGCCAGACGGCGCTCTTCCGCATCCGGAAACGCTTCGGGCTGTGGTAACAGGCCCTGTTCGATAATCGACTCGCGTACTTCCGCCGGGAAGCCCTCTTTACCCTGCTGCAATCCCACCAGAATAACGTAATCCGCCTGCTGACCTTTGCTGGCATGGATTGTCATAAATTCCAGATTAAGTTTCGGCCAGCGGGTTCTGGCTTTATCCAGTAATTCCGGTCGCAGATAGTGATAGCGCGCCAGTAGCAGAATCCGCTCATCAGGCTTCGCGTAACCGCTGAGTTTGTTCAGCAGGGCTTCCAGCTGATCCTCCGACAGCAGCGAAATCGACTTTTTATTGCCCTTGGTGACGCTGTTCAGCGGTTTTGCCAGCTGCTGCGGATTCTGCTGGATAAACCGGTTAGCAATGTCACCAATGCGGTCATTAAAGCGGTAGGTGGTGTCCAGCACGCACCGATCGCCCTCACCAAAGTAGTGATGAAATGCGGTGGTCAGCGTCATCTCTGCACCGCTGAAGCGGTAGATAGCCTGCCAGTCATCGCCAACCGCAAACAGCGCGGTGCGCTTATTTTGCTTGCGCAGTGCGCTGAGCAATGCGGCACGCTGAGGCGAGATATCCTGGAATTCATCCACCAGAATGTGTTTCCACGGACTGATAAACCGTCCTTTTTCCAGAATCGCAATGGCCTGGTGGATCAGTCCCGAAAAATCGACCGCGCCCTCCTCTTTCAGCGCGCTTTTCCACGCTTTCAGCAGGGGTGCCATCAGTTTGATGCGTTTACTGAAGTGATCCCGAATCTCTTCCGGCACATCCGCGATCATGGCCGCCTGTGCGCCGCCATGCATGCGCATCAGACCGAGCCAGCGCTCCAGACGTGACGCCAGCCGGTTTGCCAGCCTCTCGTCCTCCCAGAATGGTCCTTCCGGTACCTCCCACTCCAGTTCGTCACGGAGCCACTGACGCCAGCCGTTTGCCATCGCCTTTTTCTCATGGCACTGCTGCCGCCACTCCCTGAGTAGCAGCGTACGACGCGCATCCGCATCGCTCTCGAGCTTACTGATAACCGGCTGCTTATTGCTGCCTTCACGAATAATATGCAGAGCCAGAGAATGGAAAGTCCGTGCCTGGATGTCACCCGCAGAGAGCCGGGACTGAATACGTGCGTTCATCTCTTCAGCCGCCTGGCGGCCAAACGCCAGCAACAGAATTTGATCGGCACTGGCCAGTCTGCGCTCCATTAACCAGCCTGCACGGGCCACCAGCACCGAGGTTTTACCGCTGCCCGCACCGGCCAGTACCAGCAGAGAATCCTCGCCATTAACCACGGCCTCACACTGCGACTGATTGAGTGGTGTGCTCTCGACGCTGGCGAAGAACGACTGATAGCGGGTCAGCATGGCGGCAGTCCAGTCGCGGTTTCGCTGCCTCAGGGCCGACTCACCCTGATCCAGCCAGTGCTGGCAAAATGCCAGGTTATCACGGCAGTCAGGAAAATCGTTTAAGCGGGTGAACGGCATCGGCAACGCGTCGAACTGTTTGAGAATCTTTGTCTTCAGCGCCTGCAGCTCGTGGCGATTCAGCCAGCGATCCTGCGCGCTAAACGTTCCGATTTCGTCGCGCAGTGACTGGAGCACCTCGCGGCACACCGCACTCATCTCCAGACTCCAGTTCTGCCAGGCCTGCAGCAGATAGTGGTGAAAGCGCTGCGTCTCCTGCCATTCCGTTCCGTGCAGCCGGACCACTTTTTCATCGGCCAGCAGAAATTCCAGCTCACCCCATACCAGCCCGCGCTTGCAGGCAATATCCAGTAACTGGTTAAAGGGGATCAGATACTCATGCTTATCGCCACTGACTTCGACACCCGCTGCCAGCAGACGAACACGGTTATAAGGATGCTGGGCAAGCCGTTTGCCCATTGAGGTTGCTTTCAGTTCCACGCCGACACCAACGTCAGATAACAGGATTAGGGGGAGTTTACCTGTCAGACCCTTGGCGCTCCAGCCTTAAAACAAGCTAAACTTGGCGTCACATCTTGCGGAATGCAAAAGGAAAAGAAGATCATGCGCACCGTTTTAAATATTCTTAATTTTGTCCTGGGCGGCTTTTTCACCACCCTGAGCTGGCTGTTTGCCACCCTAATCAGCATCGTGCTGGTTTTTACCCTGCCGCTGACCCGCTCCTGCTGGGAAATTACCAAACTTTCACTGCTGCCATTTGGCAACGAGGCGGTACATGTTGATGTGCTGCGCCCTGAAAGTAAGAGCCACATAATGAATACCGGCGGGACCTTCCTGAATATCTTCTGGCTGATTTTCTTCGGCTGGTGGCTCTGCCTTTCGCATATCTCCGTCGGGATTGTGCAGTGCATCAGCATCATTGGTATTCCGGTGGGGATTGCAAACTTTAAGATCGCCGCCATCGCGCTCTGGCCGGTTGGCCGCCGGGTGGTGTCAGTGGAAGAGGCGCGTGCTGCGCGCGAAGCCAATGCCCGTCGCTATTAATACGATGTCAGATGCCGTGCCAGGCTGGCGGAAATATCTGTTTAACAGTACCTGGCGCTATCTGCTGCGGATCCTGTTTGCGCTGAGTGGCTGCGCTGCCATCCCCTGGTGGCTGCATCAGATTGAGTGGACGATTCCCCTGACGCTGGGGGTGGTCGCGGCTGCGCTGGCCGATCTTGATGATCGCCTGGCCGGTCGTCTGAAGAATCTGCTGATTACCCTGCTCTGCTTCTGCTTCGCCTCGGTTTCCGTAGAGCTGCTGTTTCCCTGGCCGTTCGCTTTTATTATCGGTCTGGCGATTTCGACCTGGGGCTTTATTTTGCTGGGTGCCCTGGGGCAGCGCTACGCCACTATCGCTTTTGGTGCGCTGCTGATTGCGGTCTATACCATGCTCGGCATTGGGCTGTTCAGCCAGTGGTACATGCAGCCGATGCTGCTGCTGGTCGGTGCACTGTGGTATAACCTGCTGACCCTGCTGGGTCATCTGATGTTCCCGGTCCGGCCGGTCCAGGAACAGCTGGCAGGAAGCTTTTCACAACTGGCGCGCTACCTTGATGCCAAGGCGAATCTGTTCGATCCCGATGCGGGCGAGCAGGATGATGCGGCGTTTATCGATGCAGCGATGGTGAACAGCCAGTTGGTGGCGCAGCTCAACCTGACCAAAACGACATTGCAGAGTCGCCTGCGCGGCGATCGCGGGTCGCGCGGCACCCGTCGCAGTCTGCACTACTACTTTGTAGCGCAGGATATTCATGAACGCGCCAGCTCTTCTCATCTGCAATATCACCTGCTGCGCGGCGACTGGCGCTATAACGAAATTCTGTTTCGCTTTCAGCGCCTGCTGAATATGCAGGCACAGGCCTGTCGCCAGCTGGCTCATTGCATCCTGATGCGTGAAAGATGGGTACATGACAGCCGCTTTGAGCGCGCGTTCGAACGTTTGCAGAAAGCGATTGAACGGCTTGAGCAGCATGAGCCTGAGGCCCCGCATACCCGCGCGCTGTTCTGGCTGTTGCGTAACCTGCGCGCCATTGACGCACAGCTTGCTTCCATTGAATCAGAGCAGACGCTGGCCGGGGAAGATCCACAGCACAGTGACAATTTGCTGTCGCGCGAAGGGTTAAGTGGCTGGAGTGATATCCGGCTGCGCTTCAGCCGTCATCTCTCTCCCGCGTCGGCGCTGTTCCGGCATGCGGTTCGCATGTCAGTGGTGCTCTGTATTGGATACGGCTTCATTCAGATAACCGGACTGGAGCGGGGATACTGGATTTTGCTGACCAGCCTGTTTGTCTGCCAGCCCAACTATAACGCAACGCAGCGACGTCTTGCCTTGCGCATCGGCGGAACGCTGGCGGGGATTGCGATTGGTTTACCCGTTTTATGGCTGGTACCCTCCATTGAAGGGCAGTTAATCCTGATTGTGATTACCGGCGTGCTGTTCTTCGCTTTCAGACAGGTGCAGTATGCGCAGGCTACGCTGTTTATCACTCTGCTGGTGCTGCTTTGCTTTAACCTGTTGGGTGAAGGGTTTGAAGTCGCCCTGCCCCGTGTCGTGGATACCTTACTCGGTTGTGGTCTGGCCTGGCTGGCTGTCGCCTTTATCTGGCCTGACTGGCGCTTTCGTCAACTGCCAGCGGTGGCAGAGCGAACTCTGAAAGCGAACTGTCGCTATCTGGATGCAATCATGGAGCAATATCATCAGGGTAAAGATAACCGTCTCGCCTATCGTATCGCCCGCCGTGATGCGCATAATGCGGATGCTGAACTCGCCTCAGTCGTCTCAAACATGAGCAGTGAAAGTCGCACCAGCCAGAAGCTGCGTGAGTCAGCTTTTCAGTTGCTCTGCTCCAATCACTCATTTCTGAGCTACATTTCCGCGCTGGGCGCTCACCGCGATAAAATTACTGCGCCGGACCTGCTCACCTTACTGGATGATACGGTTTGCTATGTCGAAGATGTGCTCCAGACGGACGTGGTCAGCGATGAACATGTTGAAGCGATGCGCCAGCAACTGGCTCAACGAATCAGCCAGCTGGCTGCAGATGCAGATACGCGTGCGCCGCTGGTGCTCCAGCAACTCGGTCTGCTGGTGGCATTAATGCCCGATGTGGCTCGCCTGCGCCGCACGCTTATTACTGACTAGCTGTCACTGCTTCTGAAGTCCGGGTTTGATAAAAGCGTGCGCTGGAACCATGCATTCAGCTCCGCCCGGGTTGCCTGCGGCAGCGCAGCCGCATGGTGGCCCATAATAGCCCCCTGCAGCGCCAGTAATGTCTGAAACCCCACGTGCTGGTTGATCGCTTTTAGCTTCAGCCAGCACTGTTTGGCTCCTATCTGATAGAGATGATTGACGCTCATCACGCCCGCCTCAAAGAGCATCATCTCCATGCGTACGCTGAGATTAGGCAAATCTTTCAGCCGCGGAGAGGCTTGCCTGTCCTGCAACTCCAGCTGCGCCGTCTCTAAAGAGGCGGCAGAGAGCGCCAGCAGATGGTCAGAATCGCGCCATAATGCCTCATCAACCCGAAAGTAATTGAGGCTGACCAGTTTTCCCCGCTTGCGAAAAATTAAGGGTTGCAGCGGGCGATCGGCAATATACTCGCGCAGGGGTTCACTGGCCCGCAGATAGAGTTCGTCTTTATTAATTAAGGCAAAAACCACACTTTCGACAGCCAGAGCGTACCCCCCAAACTGGGTGCGGGACTCTATCGGTCCCAACGGGGCCAGACGCGTTCTGGAGCGCTCTACGACTGGGTTCACCTTTTTCATTGCACCACCTCCATGTCAGAAATATTTCTTAAATTGCCTTGGGTATCAGGCAATTAGAAGATAGAAAAAAGTGTCAGCTGGTTCAATGAATAAATAGTGCTTCAACTAATCTTGTCGCGTTTTTGCGAGGCGTTTTCAGAAATTTGGGTTGATCTTTATCCAGGATGACAGTACTGTATATTCATACAGTCAACTGCTGGTGATTAACTTATGCGAACCCAACATCCTGATAATGCACGCTATGCTCATCATTACGCGTCCTCTTCCGTTCCGGCCTCTCAGGGCGGTGGAATTACTGAGTTACGCTGCAGTGAGCAGCCCGGTATGATGCAGATGCTGTTGTTGCCATTATTACAGCAGCTGAGTCAGCAATCACGCTGGCAGTTGTGGCTAACACCGGCACATAAACTGAATCGCACCTGGATGCAGGAGTCGGGATTACCGCTGGATAAAAGTATGCATATCGCCGATTCTGAACGTCTGAATGCGGTGGAGGCGATGGTCAAGGCACTACGCACAGGAAATTACAGTGTCGTTCTGGCATGGATTCCTTATGACCTTGACGAAGATGAGCGCCGTCAACTTGAAAATGCGGCGGCAGAGGGTGAGGCGCTGGGTTTGATTTTGCGGGCAAGCGGGACATCGGAAGCGCCTCTCAGACCGCAAAGTGCGATAAAAATTCAGTCGGATTTGTTTCATTAAGTAAAAATCAGAAGTTTCCCAAGCTATTTTTCTTATCTGTCGTCGCTAAACCACTGATTCTGTTAGTTCGAGCTGTGACAATGGTTTAGCAGGTTTTTAAGGCTTTTTGCCGCGACAATACTACCAGGCTAATTGTTAGAAATTGTGTATAAATCGCTGTTTTTTTACAGAAGCGCCTCACATCATACTTGTAAGTTTCCAATCTCGTTGTAGACTTTATCTCGCCAGGGTGCTCAATAACCTCCGTTTTTTGCGGTAGAGTCATAAGCGAGCGTTTTGACCCGGCGAAGGATTTAAACCAAGAGCAACCTTTTTGCTCATTGCCTATTTGGATGATAACGAGGCGCAAAATGAAAAAGACAGCTATCGCAATTGCAGTGGCACTGGCTGGCTTCGCTACCGTAGCGCAGGCCGCTCCGAAAGATGACACCTGGTACACCGGTGCTAAACTGGGCTGGTCTCAGTATCACGACACTGGTTACTACGGTAACGGTTACGAGAACAACAACGGTCCAACTCATGAAAGCCAGCTGGGCGCAGGTGCGTTCGTTGGTTATCAGGCAAACCCATACCTGGGCTTCGAGCTGGGCTATGACTGGCTGGGCCGCATGCCTAACAAAGGTACTGTGACTAACGGCGCATTCAAAGCACAAGGCGTTCAGCTGGCTGCTAAACTGAGCTACCCAATCTATGACGATCTGGACGTGTATACTCGTCTGGGCGGCATGGTATGGCGCGCAGATGCAACGCAGACTAACCCAACTACTGGCCGCATCAGCGACCACGACACCGGCGTATCTCCGCTGGCTGCAGTTGGTGTTGAATATGCACTGACCAAAAACTGGGCTACCCGTCTGGATTACCAGTGGGTTAACAACATCGGTGATGCACAGACCGTTGGTACCCGTCCAGACAATGGCATGCTGAGCGTAGGCGTTTCATACCGCTTCGGTCAGGATGACGTCGCTGCTCCGGCTCCAGCTCCGGCTCCAGCACCAGCTCCAGTTGTTGAAACCAAGCGTTTCACTCTGAAGTCTGACGTTCTGTTCACCTTCAATAAATCTACCCTGAAGCCAGAAGGCCAGCAGGCTCTGGATCAGCTGTACAGCCAGCTGAGCTCAATGGATCCTAAAGATGGTTCCGTTGTCGTACTGGGCTTCACCGATCGCATCGGTTCAGAGCAGTACAACCAGAAACTGTCTGAGAAACGTGCTCAGTCAGTCGTAGATTACCTGGTATCTAAAGGTATCCCTTCTAACAAGATCTCTGCACGTGGCATGGGTAAATCTAACCCAGTTACCGGCAACACCTGTGACAGCGTGAAAGGCCGTAATGCCCTGATCGATTGCCTGTCTCCGGACCGTCGTGTAGAAATCGATGTTAAAGGCATCAAAGACGTTGTAACTCAGCCACAGGCTTAAGTTCACACGTCATAAAAAACCCCGCTAAGGCGGGGTTTTTTTATGCCAGTAATCGTTCCGTCAGCGCACACACTCTGAAATCCCCTGCCCGCTTACTCGCTCTCTGAACCCGATTTACCCAGAATTGCCTGCAAATCCTGCTTCAGACTCGACATCTGAGTAGCATATTTCTCTTTGCGTTCCGCATCTTCTATCAGCTGAACAATCGTTTCTGAAAGCGTGCAGCCGCGCCGCTGAGCCAGGCCTGCCAGCCGCTGCCAGACCAGATACTCCAGGTCTATCGATTTTTTACGGGTGTGCTGATGTTCAGCATTGAAATGGCGTTTCCGCCGGGCACGGATGGTCTGCTTCAGTCGGTTATCAAGATCGGAATGAATATGTTCTGCAATCCACTCATTCACCGTCACCGGATTGTTTTCCATCGCCAGCAGTTTATCCACTGCCGCCTGCGCCGCGCTTAACTCAAGGTGACGCGTGATCAGTTCACCTTCCCGATGTTTTTTCACCAGGTATTTCCACTTCCATCCACATTCAAGATTTTCGAGTTGCTGGTATTTCATCGGAATCTCATCGTGATCACGTAACGGGCTAAGAATAACAGCTTTTTTCCCGGATGCAGCAACGAAAAACATGCTGCCATCATCACATCTTCAACAGGAAGTCTGCAGTGCTTAACAAGGGTGAATCCTGTATAATCTCGCTTTTCTTAAAACAGACAAATGCGATTATTTTGACCAGCACTCAACTTACGTGGCAGACCTTACAGCCGGATAGCGCGCAATACCAATCCGTTTTCTCCCGAATTGCTGATGAAGAAACTGATGCTCTGGCAACGGTACAGCCCCGGTTGCTGAATGCACTGGCGCATTTACATCACCAGACGCAGGGATTCCCGTTGCTGCTGGTTCGAAGCCAGGAGAATCGCGATTATCTGACCTTTATCGTTCAGGCCGCGCAGCGGGTCATGACTGACAGTACCACTCTGTCCGGCGGTGATTACCATATCATGGCTGACAACGTCACGCTTCAGCCTCCTTCCGATCCGCAACGCCCATTCACCAGTCAGGGTGGTATTCACTTTGCTGAGTGGATTGAGATGGAGCAGTTATTTGGCTGCGTGCGCCAGTATAAAGATCGCATCCAGCTCGAGCCAGGGCTTATCCATCGCGCCAATGGCGGCACGCTGGTACTGTCACTGCGTAGCCTGCTGACGCAGCCGATTCTCTGGCTGCGCCTGAAAAAGTGTATTGAGCAAGGCTATGTTGAGTGGACATCTCAGGATGAACGCCGGCCGCTGCCTGTCTCGATTCCTCCGTTGCCACTCAACCTTAACCTGGTCCTGTGCGGCGACCGGGAAGCGCTGGCGGATTTTCAGGAGCTAGACCCTGAAGCGCATGAAATGGCCATCTATACTGAATTTGAAGAGAACATTCAGGTTCTGGATGAAGATGACATGCTGGCCTGGTGTCGCTGGAGTGCTGAACTGGCGCAACAGGCGGGCCTGCCCCTGCCGGAAGCGGACTTCTGGCCAGAGCTGATTAAAGAAGGTGTCCGTTACAGCGGCGATCAGGATACGCTGCCACTCTGCCCGCGCTGGCTGCAGCGTCAGATGCGCGAGTCGGCCCTGATGGGCGATGCACTTGATGCCGAAGCGCTGCGTGATGCGCTTGAAGCGCGCTTGTGGCGCGAGAATTATCTCAATGAACGGATGCGTGATGAGATCCTGCTGCGACAGATTCTGATTGAAACCGAAGGCGAGGTGGTCGGTCAGATTAACGGCCTGTCGGTGGTGGAATATCCTGGTCATCCCCGTGCCTGGGGCGATCCTTCTCGTATTACCTGCGTGGTTCATCCCGGCGATGGCGAGTTCATGGATATTGAGCGCAAAGCGGAGCTGGGCGGCAACATTCATGCTAAAGGCATGATGATCATGCAGGCATTTCTGATCGCCGAGCTGGAGCTCGATCAGCAACTGCCCTTCTCAGCCTCGATGGTCTTTGAGCAATCTTATTCCGAGGTCGACGGTGATAGCGCTTCGCTGGCTGAACTCTGTGCCTTAATCAGCGCACTGGCGAATCAGCCGATCAATCAGCAAATCGCCGTGACTGGCTCAGTCGATCAATTTGGCAACGTACAACCGGTTGGCGGACTGAATGAGAAGATCGAAGGCTTCTTTGATATCTGTCATCAGCGTGAATTGACGGGTCAGCAGGGTGTGATTATTCCTTCCTGCAACGTGCGTCATCTCAGTCTTAACCAGGCCGTTGTGACAGCGGTTGAACAGGGTCGCTTCCATATCTGGGCGATCGACCGTGCTGATGAAGCGCTGCCGCTCCTGACTGGTAAAATCTGGAGTACTGAAGATGGTCAGGGCGACTGCCTGCTGAATACCATCCAGGAACGCATTAGCCTGTTTAACCAGCCGGACGTGCCGCAACGTCCCTGGGCGCTCCGCTGGCTTAACTGGTTCAACCACCGTTAATCCGATTTGCTCAGCGTACAACTGTTCGCTAATATTCGTGATTCACTAAAACAAGGCTTATTGAAAACATGGTAGATAAACGCGAATCCTATACCAAAGAAGATCTGATTCTGTCAGGTCGTGGTGAACTGTTTGGCGAAAATGGTCCGCCGCTTCCATCTGGCAACATGCTGATGATGGACCGCGTGGTCAAAATGACCGAAGACGGCGGAAAATATGATAAAGGCTTTGTTGAAGCGGAGCTGGATATCAATCCTGATCTCTGGTTCTTCGGCTGTCACTTTATTGGCGATCCGGTGATGCCGGGTTGTCTGGGCCTGGATGCCATGTGGCAGCTGGTCGGTTTCTATCTGGGCTGGCTGGGCGGCGAAGGTAAAGGTCGTGCGCTGGGCGTGGGTGAAGTGAAATTCACCGGACAGGTCCTGCCAGAAGCGAAGAAAGTCACTTACCGCATTCATTTCAAACGCGTCATTAATCGCAAACTGGTGATGGGCGTGGCAGATGGTGAAGTGCTGGTTGACGGTAATCTGATCTATACCGCCAGCGATCTGAAAGTCGGCCTGTTTAAAGATACCGCCGCTTTCTAAGCGTTTCCCCCGGAAACAAAAACCTCCGCGCATGGCGGAGGTTATATTCCCTTTTCAGTGACATCCGGTTATGCAGCTACCGACCTGTCCTCCATGGCTTGTCGCCAACCTCCCAACCAGTGAGACTTAGCGTCAATCAACTGATACGGACACATCTCTTTTGAGCGTCCAGTAATGCCTGCCTGATAACCACGTGAATGGGCGCGTTCGAGGCGGTCTCGTTTCTGTCTCTTCATACTCCGTGTCCCTCATGTAAGGTCTGTGGAATCTGGTGGAAAGAAAAGTGGTGAATTAATGTTCAACCACCCTTATGTTCTACCTCCTGCGCACCCAAAGATCAATGCCCAATCTTCATGCCAGTGTCATAAATGTGACCTTAATCGGTAAAATTAAGGACGTTTTGTGATGCATACGCCAGCACTATCTTTCTGAATAAGCTAATAAAAAAGCCCCTGAACAATGTCGATAAAGCACGACAATCGTTCAGGGGCTTAGCTTATTTATTCACATCAATCTTAATTTAACGCAACCACACTATTAGCAATCTTCTGTGCGGTCTGCTGCCAGCCCGCCGCCAGCGTTCTGACCATTGCATCGTAGCCATCTTCAGTCTGCGGCAGCACGAGGTTAAACGCCTGTTTGGTCAGACGACCCTGATGTTCCAGCGTCCATTCACCACTGACAATCGCTTTGCCATCGTAGCGTCCCTGGAAGCCTGTAATGGTTACATTCAGCGTGTCGTGCTGTGCGCCTAAGGGTGATCCCGCCACTAATCGGCCAGGCAGCGCCTTGCTCAGATTAGTAATCAGCGTTTGCTGTAACTGCTGATCAAGCGGGCTGGCCCAGAGATTATTCGCGGCGATAACATATTTGACATCGCTGGTCTGGTAAACCAGTCCATTACCTGCCAGATAGTCCGGCACCGTCACCTGCTGCACCCATAACATCGGCTGCGCTTCATTCAGCTGACTGCTGGTGACCTGCATGGACGCCGCCCCGGAGGGCAGCTGATACCAGGTATTGTCAACGCTGCTGCTGCACGCACTCAACACCAGCGCGGCACAAAGTATCAATCCTTTTTTCACTGTTTCGCCCTCTTCGGCTGGGGATCCTGTCCCGGTTTCGCCTCAAATACCAGCGCATTGCTCTTGGTGTTTAGCGTTCTCAACACTGGCTGGAGTTCACGCAACACCTGATCCAGACGCTGCATATCGCCGACCAGCTTGCTGTAGGCAGGCGAACCTGGCTGCAGGCCCTTCATGCTGCGGTTCAGCTCGCGCAAGGTCTGCTGCAGATCTTCCGGCAGCGTTTTCATGGCCGGGCTGGCGGTGACTTTGTTGATGTTGTCGATGGTGCGCTGCAGATCACGCATCGTTTTCTGGCTCTCTTTCAGCGTACCCGTCGCTTCATTGACCATACCGTTCAGCGGCAGGCTGTTAATCTTATCCAGCGCCGCCATCAGCTTCTGCTGAATCTGGCTCAGGCCGCCGCTGACCGTTGGGATCACTTCATAGCCAGAAACTTTCTGCGGGCCTTTGTAGGCTGGCGCATTGTCATAGAAGTCGAGATCGACATAGAGCGCGCCCGACAACAGGTTGCCGGTTTTCAGCGTGGCGCGCAGACCACGTTTTTTACCATCCTGCAGATGCTGCTCCAGATCGAAGTTCTCACCCAGTCGGCTGATAAAGCGATCCGGCTCAATGCGGATTAGCACCGGCACGCGGTAATCATTATTCAGCGCCTGATCCAGGCCGGCTTTCATCAGTGGCGCTTCCGAGACGGTACCCAGACGAATGCCACGGAACTCAACCGGCGCACCCGCCTGCAGACCGCGAATCGAGTCAGAGAAGAACATCACGTAGTCGATATGGTTGGTGTAGAGCGAGTCCTGAATGCTGCGCTGATCGTCAAACAGATGGTAGTCAGACTTGTTCTGCGCGGGCTCGCCCAGCTCCCAGCCATCCGGCACGTCAAAACTGACACCGCCGCTGAATAGCGTGGTAAGCGATCCCATTTCCACCCGCATCCCTGAGGCGGACATATCCACGGCGATGCCGCTGTCCTTCCAGAAACGTACGTTGGTGGTAATCAGGCGATCGTAGGGTGCGGCGACAAATAGCTGATAGGTCATCATACGTTTGTCAGTATCAAATACGCTGGTCTCAACCGTACCGACACGGTAGCCACGGAACAGCACCGGATCACCCGGATTAAGCTGGCCTGCCTTTTTGCTGTCCAGTACGATACGAATACCTTTGGCATCCGGTGGCGCTAACGGCGGCGCATCCAGCAGCTTAAATTGCTCGGGTGGCTGCTTTTTGGTGCCAGGCTGCAGTTCGATATACGCACCTGACAGCAGCGTGCCGAGTCCGCTGATCCCTTCACGTCCCACCTGCGGTTTCACTACCCAGAAAACGCTGTCGCTGTGCAGCAGTTTTTCCATGCCCGCATTCAGACGCGCTTTGATTTCCACATGGTGAAGATCGTCGCTTAACACCGCGCTCTCCACCACGCCAACATCGACGCTGCGACTTTTAATCGTGGTTTTACCGGCAACAATGCCTTCGGCATTTTCGGTGGTTAAGGTGACTTCCGGCCCCTGATGGCTGAAGTGATAAAAGAGGATCCATCCGCCGATTAACAGCGTAACGATGGGGACAATCCAGACCGGCGACCAGCGCTTAATCTGTTCCACCTTTGCATGGCCGTGGTTAGTTTCCGTCAAGGCGCGACTCCTTCATATTGTTTTCGCGTACACGATCCCAGGTTAATCGCGGGTCAAAGGTCATGGCAGCGATCATGGTAATAATCACCACCATCGCAAACAATACTGCCCCCCACGCGGGATAAACATTCATTAATTGCCCCATACGCACCAGCGCAGAGAGCACGGCAATCACAAACACGTCGATCATTGACCAGCGGCCAACAAATTCGACCACTTCATAAATTTTATGCATCTTATGACTGTCACGCCGCCCGCGTCCGCTGGCATCCCAGCAGAGCCAGCCGATTGCCAGCATCTTCAGCGTCGGCACCATGATACTGGCGATAAAGATCACCAGCGCCACCGGATAGGAACCATCGCCCCACAGCACAATGACTCCCGCCATGATATTAGAGGGATAAGCCGTGCCAAGGGTTTCCGTCACCATGATCGGCAACAGGTTAGCCGGGATATAAAGCAGTATTGAGGTGAACAGCAGCGCCAGCGTCCATTGCAGGCTGTGCTTACGTCGCGCCTGGGCGGTGACGCCGCAGCGCGGACAGGTGTGCTCAGCTTCCGGCAGAATGGCGGTACAGCAGGGGCAGGAACGCAGGCCCTGCTCTAAACCACTGATGCCCACTTCAGGTGGATGAGGGATGGCGGGTCGCGGGGAAAGACTGTCCCACAAGTCCCGGCGGTCAACGCACTGAAAGGCGCGCAGCTGCAGCAAGCAGAACAGCACCCACGGCCAGAAGCTGGTTTCCAGTCCGATATCACCATAGGCCATCAGCTTGACGAAGCTGACCAAAACGCCTGCCATAAAAATTTCTGCCATGCCCCAGTTACGCAACTGAAACAGGATACGCGCCAGACCAGTTTTGAGGCGGACGGGCAGAGGGACCGGATTGACCAGCAGAATAATGGTGACCATGCAGAAGGCCGGAACCGCCTGCACAAACAGCAGAAACAGTGTCGCCAGGCTGCTGTAATCTTCCGTCACCATGACCTGGGGGATCTGCGACAGCGTAATCTGGCTGGTCAACCCCGCCACTTTCATAGAGACAAAAGGAAACAGATTTGCCAGCAGCAGCATAAACAGCGCCGCCAGCGCATAGCCCGTCGGCCGTTTACGCGGCTCGTGCCAGTTAGCCGTCAGAGAGGTGTGGCAGCGCGGGCATGACGCACGGCTGCCAACGGGAATGTCCGGCAGCTTAATCATTAAATCGCATTGTGGACAGAGCATCCACGCGTTACTTTTCACTGCTGAACACATCCGTTAGCCCTGCCCTACGCGCCGTTTTTCAGTGACTCAAGCTCTTCCCAGCGCGCAAAAGCGGTTTCCAGCTCCTGCTCAGCCTGCGCCAGATTATCCAGCACCGGTTGCGTCTGATCGTGTGCCTGACTGAAGAAGTCCGGGTGACTCATCTTCGCCTGTAACTCACCGATGCGCGCTTCCAGCTGCTCCAGTTTTTGCGGCAGCTGTTCCAGCTCTCGCGCCAGATTGTAGCTGAGCTTATTCACGTTACGCTTCGCTTCACACTTTTCGGCGGCTGGCTTCGTACTATTCGCTGTCGCTTTAGCCGGTGAAGCAGACCTGTGCTGCCGGTAGGCGGCGCGCTGCTGCTGCGCATCGTGATAACCGCCCACAAAGGTACCGATTTCGCCGTTGCCTTCAAAAATCCAGCACTCGGTGACGGTATTGTCGACGAACTGACGATCGTGGCTCACCAGTAAGACCGTGCCCTGATAGCCATCAATCAGCTCTTCCAGCAGTTCCAGCGTTTCGACGTCGAGGTCGTTGGTTGGTTCATCCAGAATCATCAGGTTGCTGGGACGCAGGAACAGACGCGCCAGCAGCAGACGGTTACGTTCCCCACCGGAAAGCGCACGCACCGGCGTCATCGCACGTTTTGGATGGAACAGGAAGTCCTGCAGATAGCCCAGCACGTGGCGCGGTTTGCCGTTGACCAGCACTTCCTGCTTGCCTTCGGCCAGGTTGTCCATCACGGTGCGATCCGGATCCAGTTCAGCACGGTGCTGGTCAAAGTAAGCCACTTCCAGCTTGGTGCCGGAATGTACGCGGCCGTGATCGGCTTTCAACTGCTGCAGCATCAGGCGCAGTAAGGTCGTTTTACCGCAACCGTTCGGCCCGATCAGCGCAATTTTATCGCCACGCTGAACCTGGGTTGAGAAATCCTTCACCAGCGTTTTGCCGCCCACCGCGTAGTCAACATTTTCCAGCTCAAACACAATCTTGCCGGAACGGGACGCTTCGCCCACCTGCATGTTGGCTTTGCCCATGACTTCACGACGTTCTGAGTGTTCGCGACGCAGCGCTTTCAGCGCGCGCACACGACCTTCATTACGGGTGCGGCGGGCTTTGATGCCCTGACGGATCCACACCTCTTCCTGCGCCAGCTTGCGGTCGAATTCGGCGTTCTGCATCTCTTCAACGCGCAGCGCTTCTTCTTTGCCTTCCAGATAGAGATCGTAGTTGCCCGGCCAGGAGACCAGCTTGCCACGGTCAAGATCGACAATACGCGTCGCCATGTTGCGGATAAACGAACGGTCATGCGAAATAAAGACGATGCTGCCGCTGAAGTTTTTCAGGAAGGTTTCCAGCCAGTCGATCGTTTCGATATCGAGGTGGTTGGTTGGCTCATCCAGCATCAGCACACGCGGGTTACTCACCAGCGCACGGCCCAGCGCTGCCTTACGCAGCCAGCCGCCAGAGAGCGACGACAGCTCGGTATCGGGCTGCAGACCAATCTGCTCCAGCACGTCATGGATGCGGCTCTCCAGCTGCCACAGGTTCTGATGGTCAAGAATGCTTTGCAGTCGCGCCATCTCATTGAGGTTTTTATCGCTGGGATCTTCCATCACCACATGGGAAATGGCGTGATAGGCTTTCAGATGCTCAGCCTGCTCTTCAACGCCCTCAGCCACGAAGTCATAGACCGAACCGGTAATATTGCGCGGCGGATCCTGTTGCAGACGCGCCACCACCAGGTCAGTTTCATAAATGATGCGGCCATCATCCAGTGGCTGTTCGCCATTGATGATTTTCATCAGCGTGGATTTACCCGCTCCGTTACGGCCCACCAGACAGACGCGTTCGTTCTCTTCGATGTGCAGCTCGGTATTGTCTAACAGCGGCGCATCGCTGAAGGAGAGATAAGCGCCGTGGATACTGATTAATGACATGTAATCTTATTCCTTACCGGCATGAGTGATCAGCCAGCAGTTGTGAATCTGACGGTTACGCGCGAAGTCCTGCGACTGCGTTTTCTGGGTAATATCCTGCGCCTGCAGGCCCAGTGCTTTCAGACCATCCATGTCCATTTTGAAACCACGTTTGTTATTGGAGAACATGATGGTGCCGCCGCGACGCAGAAGGCGTTTCAGGTTACGCATCAGCATCATATGATCGCGCTGAACGTCGAAGCTCTCTTCCATACGTTTTGAGTTGGAGAAGGTTGGCGGATCGATAAAGATCAGGTCAAAATTCTCATCACTCTCATTCAGCCAGCTCAGGCAGTCCGCCTGCATCAGGCGGTGCTGACGCCCGGTCAGTCCGTTAAGACGCAGGTTGCGCTCCGCCCACTCCAGATAGGTACGCGACATATCTACCGTGGTGGTTGAACGCGCCCCCCCCAGACCGGCATGCACACTGGCGGTGCCGGTATAGGCAAACAGGTTCAGGAAATCTTTGCCCTGACTCATCTGACCGAGCATTTTACGGGCAATGCGGTGATCGAGGAACAGGCCGGTGTCGAGATAGTCGGTCAGGTTCACCCAGAAACGCGCATTAAACTCTTTAACTTCGAAATAGTCGCCCTTCTCGCTGAGCTTCTGATACTGCGCTTTGCCTTTCTGGCGCTCACGCGTTTTCATAATCAGACGGTCAGCAGGCAGCTGCAGTACGCTCAATGTCGCACTGATGACATCGAACAGGCGCTGACGCGCTTTATTCGGATCGATGGTTTTCGGTGGCGCGTACTCCTGAATAATGACCCAGTCACCATAGCGATCGACAGCAACGTTGTAGTCTGGCAGATCGGCGTCATAAATGCGGTAGCATTCAATGCCTTCCTGACGCGCCCACTTCTCCAGCTTCTTCACATTTTTGCGCAGACGGTTTGCGTAATCTTCCGCAATCTGTCCGGCGCTTTCATGACTGTTAACCGCCAGCTGATAGTTTTTCTGCACGCAATCCAGCGGACCGTTCTTCGCTTTGAACTGGCGATCGGCTCGCAGTTGCAGGCAGCTCAGCAGTTCAGGCGAGGCGCTGAACAGCGACAGGTTCCAGCCGCCAAAATGCTGCTTCATCAGACGTCCGAGCTGGCTGTGCAGCGCAATCAGCGCCGGTTCGCTCTCCAGACGTTCACCGTACGGCGGGTTACTCAGCACTGTGCCGTGAACCACCGGATCGAGCGGATTGGTCAGTTGCAGCAGGTCCTGTTGCGCAAATGTAAAGAGTTCAAAGACGCCAGCACGACGGGCATTCGCCTGCGCCCACTCCAGCACCCGGCCATTGTTGTCATAGCCAAAGAAGCGCGCCTGGGTGGCGGCCGTGCCCGCGCGGGCACGGTTCTGCGCTTCGGTTTTCACGTCCTGCCACAGCGCAGCATCAAACTTGTTCCAGGCAGTGAAGCCCCAGTGCTTACGCAGCAGGCCCGGTGCGCGATCGCAGGCAATCAGCGCCGCTTCAATCAGCAGCGTACCTGAACCACACATCGGGTCGATCAGCGGCGTGGTCGGCTCCCAGCCAGAACGCAGCACAATTGCTGCCGCCAGCGTCTCTTTTAACGGAGCCTGACCGGTCTGCTGGCGATAGCCGCGCTGATGCAGTGAGGTGCCGCTGAGATCCAGCGCAATGCTAGCGCGATCGTCATTCAGCCAGACGTTAACACGGATATCCGCCTGCTCACGATCGACATTCGGCCGTTCAAGATTCTGACGGGTAAAGCTGTCCACGATGGCATCTTTTACTTTCAGCGCGCCGAACTGGCTGTTACGAATCGAATCGTTGGTGCCGCTGAAATGCACGACGAACGTTTTGTCGCTGCCGAACATCGACGGCCAGTCCACGCTCTGTACACCCAGATAGAGATCGAGATCGCTGTAGACGCCAAACTCTCCCAGCGGCAACAGGATGCGTGATGCTAAACGACTCCACATCAGGCTTTGGTACATGGCGCGATCGTCGGCTTCGTAGTGAACGCCTCCCTGCACCACTTGCAAATCCTGCGCGCCCAGCGCGTCCAGCTCACTTTTTAACAGCTCTTCGAGCCCACGCGCCGTGCTGGCAAACAGAGAATTCATATCGTCACTTTTTAACTCTTGAGAAAATTGTCGCGCATTATAGCGAATCGGAGACCTATGTCATAAAGTTAGCTTCTTTTGTGTCGCGCGTCGGGTTCAAGGAGAACACCATGATCACGCTTTCCCGCTTATTTATTCATCCTGTGAAGTCAATGCGGGGATTAGCGTTGTCACATGCGCTGGTCACTGACAGCGGACTGGCATTTGATCGGCTGTTTATGGTGACCGAACCCGATGGCACCTTTATTACTGCACGTCAGCACCCGGAGATGGTGCGCTTTACGCCCGCGATCCTGCCGGATGGCCTGCTGCTGGCCGCACCGGATGGCAGCCAGTCCCTGATCCGCTTCAGCGATTTTAGTGAGCAGGATCATCCCACCGAAGTCTGGGGCAACCACTTTACTGCGCGCATTGCCCCCCAGCCGATTAATCAGTGGCTGAGCCAGTTCTTCCCGCGCGACGTTCAGCTGCGCTGGGTCGGGCCGCAACCGACTCGCCGGGTCAAAAAGTTTGATCATATTCCGCTGAGCTTTGCCGATGGCTTTCCGTTTTTGCTGATCAACAACGCGTCGCTGCACGATCTGCAACAGCGCTGCCCGGCCAGCGTCCGTGCAGAACAGTTTCGCCCGAACCTGATCGTCAGCGGCGCGGGCGCCTGGGATGAGGATAGCTGGGCAGAGATTCAGATTGGCGACGTCATCTTTGAGGCTCCAAAGCCATGCAGCCGCTGTGTGCTAACCACGGTCAGCACCGAGACCGGACTCAAGCATCCCACCGGTCATCCGCTGGCGACGCTGCAGACGTTCCGCACAGCTCAGGATGGCAGTGGAGATATCGATTTCGGTCTGAACTTAGTGGCGCGTAACAGTGGCGTGGTGCGTGCGGGTGATGAAATGATCGTCCTGAAACGTCATGCGCCGCGCAGCTATGGTGCCGGCGAAGTGGTCGAAACGCTGAAACCACAGCAACAGGCACAGGATGCCGTGACCATCACATTTCAGGGCAAGACCTTTACCGGGGATAATCAGCAGATATTACTGGATCAGCTGGAGATGCAGGGCTTTCGCATTCCTTACTCCTGTCGGGCAGGTCTGTGCGGTAGCTGCAAGCTGAGTCTGGTAGCCGGTGAAGTAAAAGCGCTTAAACAGAGTGCCCTGCGTCAGGACGGCACCCTCTTAAGCTGCAGCTGTATTCCGGCAGGTGATATAGAAGTGAAGTAATCAGACCGCGCGGGCGTAGTGCGCGACATCCTGGTACCAGGGCTGCAGGCGGTCGTTCATCACCTTAATGGCATCGCCGAGCACCATATTTTTACCGGCCAGGGTTAAACCTGGCTGCGCCAGCAGGCAAAGCGCCGCATTATTACCACTCTCAACCACCAGCAGACGTGCCAGCGTCCCCTCTTCGGCCAGCGTAACCTGTACCATTTCACCGGGACGGGGCTGCATTGCCGGGGCATGCGAGGTGAAATGCCAGCTTTTCGGCATCAGGGGTTTGAGGAAGCGCGCGGCGACCAGCGCATTCAGCACCAGCTCAGCACGATGGCTGCCACTAAGTTTGCACTGACGACAGGTCTCTTCAAAGGTGTAATACAAAGCGGCATCATCGACACAGAAACCCGATTCAGTGAACGCGTCCGGCGTGAGCATTTTGCGGGAAAAGCGGGAACGGAAAAGCATCCCGTCAGCCAGGTCGAGCATCATTCGGTCGTGGCTGCTATCAAAATACCAGCGCCAGTTATCATCGGGTTTAATTTTCATCGTGTGCCCTGTATTTACCGCTACGCCAAAAATCGCGCAGAATTCAGCGAAAAAAGAAACATAAGGAAAAGCTGAAAAAGCATGCAACAGGACAAAATATAAACGAGCCGAGGGGATAAATAAACCCCCCGGCCAATGATTGTGAGAATTGTCTTAGAGATGCGTAACGATATCTTTAATTAATCCTGGCCCCTGATAAATAAAGCCTGAATAAATCTGAACCAGCGTTGCACCTGCGGCGATTTTTTCACGCGCAGCGGTCAGAGAATCGATGCCGCCAACGCCGATAATGGGAAGACGCCCCTGCAGCTCCTGAGAGAGGCGCTGGATCACCGCCGTACTGCGCGACTGCACTGGCCGTCCACTCAATCCACCCGCTTCTTCAGCATGCTTAAGACCACTTACCAGCGAACGATCGAGCGTAGTATTACTGGCAATGACGCCATCAATCTGATGACGAATCAAACTGTCCGCAACCTGAATTAACTCCTCTTCAGAGAGATCGGGCGCAATTTTTACGGCCAGCGGAACATATTTCAGATGACGCTTTTCCAGCTCTTTTTGTTTCTGTTTGATAGAGGAGAGCAAATCATCCAGCGCTTCACCATATTGCAGTGAACGCAAACCTGGCGTGTTGGGTGAGGAAATATTGATGGCGATATAACCGGCATGGGCATAGACCTTTTCCATGCAAATCAGATAATCTTCTTTGCCCTGCTCAACCGGCGTATCTTTATTTTTACCGATATTGATCCCGAGCACGCCGTTAAAACGCGCTTTTTTTACATTCTCAACCAGGTGGTCAACACCGAGATTATTAAATCCCATCCGGTTGATAATGCCGCCCGCTTCCACCAGACGAAACATCCGCGGCTTGTCATTACCTGCCTGGGCGCGCGGCGTGACGGTGCCGACTTCAACAAAACCAAAGCCCATCGCCGCAAACGCATCAATGCACTCTGCGTTCTTATCCAGACCCGCAGCCAGGCCCAGGGCATTTTTAAAGGTCAGTCCCATGCAGGTGATCGGACGCGACGGCAGATTCTGGCGATAAAACAGCTCCAGCGGCGTGCCGTTCATAAAACGCAGTTGCTGAAAGGTGAGTTCGTGCGCGCGTTCGGGGTCGAGTTTAAACAGCGCCGGTCGGACGATAGGATAAAACATGCACTCTCCTGAAGGACGGAAGCAATCGTGAAAGTCGGTGCACGGGAAAATGTGCGCCAGAATGGTAAAGTGCTCTGGCGCAAAAGTAAATCGAACGGCGGGGATGCAGAAAACTATATGAAAATGCTTTGATCTTAAACGGCGGAATCGTTTACGGGCTGGTTTTTCACCTCGGAAGGAAACAGATACTCCCGCAGGATGCCGTGACGCTGCATGATGCCAAAGATACCGAGACAGACAAACGCTTCAGCTCCCACCATCGACCATGCGGCACCGATTGCGCCAAACTTCCATGCCAGGAAACAGCATAGCGGCACGTTAATCACACCTGCAGCCATCATCACCCACATACGCTGGCGGGCCAGACCGTGCGGGATCAGAATCTGTAATCCAGCCGGATAGGCAATGTTGCCAAACAGGAAGCAGAGCACAAAGACGCGCAGCACATCCGCCGACGGAATAAAGTCTTTACCCAGTAAAATAGAGACCACCAGGTCAGCAAAGAACCAGGTAAAGATCACAATCGACAGACTCAGGGAAAACGACAGCAGCAGGCTTTTGCGCGTCGCCGCAATGGCGGCACGTTTATCCCGACCAAACAGGTGGCTGACGCGCGGGAAGAAAGCACTGCCGATCTGCTCGGGTACGGAGTTAGCCGCTTTACGCAGACGATCCGCCCCGTTGTAGATCCCGACCATATAGGTAGAGGTAAAGGAGGCCAGGATTACCACGTTGACGCTGTTAAACAGATTGGCACCCGCGATAGCAATAAACACATCCATGCTGTCGGTGATGCGCTGTTTGATCTCGCGCGGTTCAAAGCGGTAACGACCAATGACTTTCATCTCCAGCACAAACTTCAGCGTAATCGCTGCGCTGATGATGGAGACAGTACCAGGGATCAGCGCCGCCAGCCAGGTATCCTGCGGGGATTTCACCAGCAAAAAGGTCAGTGGAATGGCACAGAAGTTACCGAAGGTAGCGATCATCGCCGTTTTACCCAGCTTCTCAAAACCCTGCATCAGCCAGCCGAATGAAAACAGCGAGCCTATCAGAGTGGTGCAGTTCGCCAGGATGATAAAGAACAGCGGATGCCAGGCAGGATTAAACCAGGTCGCCGTCAGTAACGTGCCACTGGTCACCACCAGCAGCATCAGCTTGGCGTTGAAAGTTGACCAGAAGAGCTGGCTGACGCGTTCCTTGTCATCACGGTGGTGAGCAATGTCTTTGGTGGTAAAGACGTTGAATCCCCAGTCAGAGATGGTGCTGCAATAGAGCACGCAGGCGATGGCCAGCGCCAGCGTACCCATCTGCTCTACACCCAGAACGCGGGCAAGATAGGGCAGCGTGGCCAGTGGAAACAGGAACGATGCGCCGCGGTAGGCCAGCAGCGAGAAAATATTAATAACCAGACTTTTATCGAGTACTTTTGCCATGACGCAACAACCTTATACACATTGCATGTCTCACCTTCTCATTTCGCTAAGGCATAAACAATATCGCTTCACATTTTTCAGAATCAGGCTGTTTTTCAGAATCAGGCGGCGTTTTTCAGCTCTTTTTTGACCTTGTAATGCTGAAGTGCAATAAACAGTTCAGGGCGATTGAACAATAGCCACTCTTTAAAGTTTTCTGTTTTCACATTGCGACCCATAAAGCGAATCGCGTTAAGCACATATTCCGGCACAGGCGTACGGTTATAGAGTGATAAATAGATCATCAAACGAAACGAGTGAACTAAATAGGCTTTTTCAAGCGTATCGCGCCACGCTGACTTAATCAGCGAACTGGTTAGCGTATTGTAGGCGTGCATAAAGGCATCATAACGCTGATAGAAAAACTCATTACTTTTGGTACTGTTCGTCAGGGAGCCGTTGCGAATACGCTGTTTATAATAAACCTGATGACTCACCCAGGCCTGCTGACTTTTCATAAAGCAGGAGAGCGTGAAATTGTGGTCTTCATGAACGCGTTTAACAAAACGTAATTTATGCTGTTCAATAACGCGTTTGCTGATGACATAGCTCCAGGCCGCCGAGGTATAGCTGCCGTTACGCAGCAGGCCCAATAAGACCTCCTGCGGTTTTTGCTGACCAAAGAGTTCGTGTCTGACTTTTGGCGAGGTGATATCAATCTGGCCGTCGCGATAGACGCACGATTTAAAACAGAACAGGTCCGTTTCAGGATGCTTTTCCGCTACCATGCCCAGTTCAGCGACCAGCCCATCCGCCACGACGTCGTCCGGATCGCAGAAAAAAAGAAACTGGCCCTGCGCCTGATCAATACCGACATCCCGTGCATGACCCGCTCCACCATTTTCAGTGGTAATTATTTTCACCTGGGAAAGATGAGAATAATTCTGTTCAAGTAAGGCTAATGTTCCATCGGTTGAGCCATCATTCACAATGATTATTTCATTGGGCGATTTAACCTGGCGTAATAGTGAATCGACGCACTCCACAATATATTTTTCAACATTGTAAGTTGGAATAACCACTGATAATAGCGTGTCAGACATAGGCAATTCTCTGCTGTTAGAAAAAAGAATACGATTCACCTGCCAGATGCAGGGATTGATCAGAGGCGAAACGTCAAAAAGAGTAAGGCGCTAATATTATGGTAGCTTTCATTTAGCCTGATTATCTTAAACCGGTTATGCGAAAAAAGACCAGTTGTAAAAAATTATCTTAACGTTTCACCTGATTATCACTGTTAAAAAAAGTGCATCTATAGCCCGCTGTAATGTTAAAACCGTTGAGGAACGATTTAAATTACCCCCATATGGCAGGTGTAACCAGAATCAGGAATATGTAAGCGAACATCTGAAACCGTGAATAACTTCAGCATTCCTTCATTTTTATTACAGTTTACGCTCTGCAATTAATCCTAATATCATGCCGGAACACCACTGAAACAGGCTGATGTCAGGCTGGTTTCCATTCCGGTTACGGGCTGCCGCTGCGCTTCAACACGGTTTCAGCCACAAGCAGAATGGTTAAGCAATCAGAAGAAAGATAATTTTTTCCGCCACGCGTCCTGTTTTAACCCTCTTGCATCACTGCTCTTAATGAATGGTTTTGCTGCTCGCCATTATTTTAAGAATTATCGGAAGCGATGTTTTCACTATCTGCCACCGGTACGTCTATTTGCAGTTTTTACCCTTGCTTTGCCGGATAAATCATTTAAGCCCACTCCCCTGCTCTGACAGTATGAAGGCATAAGTTCTCAACTTTTGATAATCAATAACTTTTAGTTATAAGGAGTGATGATGCGAGTTATTACGCTGGCAGGCAGCCCACGATTTCCCTCCCGCTCAACCTCATTACTGACGCTGTGTCAGCACAAGCTGGAGGCACGTGGCATTGAAGTCATTCCCTGGAATATTCACAACTTTCAGCCTGACGATCTGATTAATGCGCGCTTTGATGCGCCCGCGCTGCTGGCCCTGCGTGACGATCTGGCCTCGGCTGATGGCCTGATTGTGGCGACACCGATTTATAAAGCGTCCTTTTCGGGTGCGCTGAAGACTCTGCTCGACCTGCTGCCTGAGCGCGCACTGGAGCACAAAGTTGTGTTGCCACTCGCCAGCGGCGGCAGTGTCGGGCATATGCTGGCGCTGGACTATGCGCTGAAGCCGGTTCTCAACGCCTTAAAAGCACAGGAAATTCTGCATGGGGTCTACGCCGAAGACAGCCAGGTCACGCATTACGATCGTCAGCCGGTACTGGAAGATTCACTGGCAGAGCGTCTTGATGAAGCCGTCTCCGCGTTCTGGCTGGCGCTGACCCGTCATCACCATCCCGTTGCGCAGGCAGTATAAGGAAGCAATCGATGAAGCAGAGATTAGGAAAGTGGCTGGTGGCAGGACTGTTACTGGCTGGCCTTCAGGTTCAGGCCGCTGAATCGGATCCGGCTGAGATTCGCATCGGCTATCAGAAAGGTTCAGTCAGCATGGTGCTGGCGAAGTCACATCAGTTGCTGGAGAAGCGTTTTCCCCATACTCACATTAAGTGGATCGAGTTCCCGGCTGGCCCGCAAATGCTGGAAGCGCTGAACATCAACAGCATTGACCTCGGCAGTACCGGTGATCTTCCGCCGCTGTTTGCCCAGGCCGCAGGCGCCGATCTGCTCTATGTCGGTTCGGAGCCGCCAAAACCGAAATCAGAAGTGATTCTGGTGCCGAAAAACAGCGCTCTGAAACAGGTTGCCGATCTGAAAGGCAAAAAAGTCGCTTTCCAGAAAGGTTCCAGCTCACACAATTTACTGCTGCGCGCCTTACAGCAGGCGGGCCTTACATTTAAAGACATTACACCCGTCTATCTGACGCCAGCCGATGCGCGTGCCGCCTTCCAGCAGGGTGACGTGGATGCCTGGGCAATCTGGGATCCCTACTACTCTTCGGTACTGCTGCAGGGTAATTCGCGCCTGCTGATTGATGGCAGCTCACTGAACCTGACCGGGTCCTTCTATCTGGCGACGCGCAGCTATGCCGAAGCCCACGGCGCGTTTATCCAGCAGGTGCTCGACACCTTCAGCAGTGCCGATGCGCTGACTATCAGCCAGCCTCAGCAGAGCACCACGCTTCTGGCGCAGGCAATGGGCCTGCCTGAACCGGTTATTGCCAGCTATCTCAGCCATCGTCCACCCACCCGGATTTCGCCGGTCAGTGCTGAAACCGCAGCCGCACAGCAGCGTACTGCTGACCTGTTTTATGCCAATCATCTGTTGCCAGTCAAAGTGACGATCCAGGATCGCATCTGGCAACCGCATACCGTAACGCAGTAAGGAGCAACAATGAGCGTATCCATTTTCTGGTTCCTGCCGACGCATGGCGACGGCCACTATCTTGGTACCGCCGAAGGCGCGCGCCCGGTTGATCACGCCTATTTACAACAGGTGGCGCAGGCCGCTGACCGTCTCGGCTTTGGCGGGGTCCTGATCCCAACCGGCCGCTCCTGTGAAGATGCCTGGCTGGTTGCCGCTTCGCTGATCCCGGTGACGCAGCGCCTGCGTTTCCTGGTGGCGCTGCGTCCTGGCGTGATTTCACCGACTCAGGCGGCGCGTCAGGCTGCTACCCTGGATCGCCTCTCCAACGGCCGCGCGCTGTTCAATCTGGTGACCGGCGGCGATCCGGAAGAGCTGGCGGGCGATGGCGTGTTCCTGGATCACCGTGAGCGTTACGCAGAATCTGCCGAGTTCACCCGCGTCTGGCGTCGGGTACTGGAAGGTGAAACCGTCGACTACGAAGGCAAGCATGTGAAGGTTCGCGGCGCACGCCTGATGTTTAAGCCGGTGCAGCAGCCTCGCCCACCGCTCTGGTTTGGTGGCTCTTCTGAACCGGCTCAGGAACTGGCGGCCGAACAGGTCGATGTTTACCTCACCTGGGGCGAACCCCCTGCTCAGGTTCGGGAAAAGATTGAACAGGTGCGCGCGAAAGCGGCCGCGCAGGGACGTACGGTGCGGTTTGGTATCCGTCTGCATGTGATTGTGCGCGAAACCAATGAAGAAGCCTGGCAGGCCGCCGACCGGCTGATTGCCAATGTGGATGACGCCACTATCGCGAAAGCACAGGCCGCGTTCCAGCGGGCCGATTCTGTGGGTCAGCGCCGGATGGCCGCGCTGCACGGTGGTCGCCGCGACAAACTCGAAATCAGCCCGAATCTGTGGGCAGGTGTGGGTCTGGTACGCAGTGGAGCCGGAACCGCGCTGGTCGGCGATGGCCCGACCGTGGCCGCACGCATCAAAGAGTATGAAGCGCTGGGCATCGAGACCTTTATTCTGTCGGGTTATCCGCATCTGGAAGAGGCTTATCGTGTTGGCGAACTGCTGTTCCCGCATCTTGATCTGCAGGTGCCATTGGTGCCTCAGCCGCGCGTGGTTCAGGCGCATGGTGAAGCGGTAGCCAACGATTTTACCCCTGAGAAAAAAGTCGCCCGGGGCTGAGGAGAGCATGATGGCCAGAACCCGAAAACGCCTTGCTGATACGCTGGTGCCGTGGCTATTGCCGACGCTGCTTGTTGTGGTGTGGCAGATTGCTTCGCAAACCGGCTGGTTATCGAATCGTATTCTGCCCGCGCCGGAGAAAATTGTGACCACCTTCTGGCAGCTGACTGCCAGCGGTGAACTCTGGCAGCATCTGGCGATAAGCAGCTGGCGGGCGCTGATCGGCTTCAGCATTGGCGGTTCTATCGGCCTGATACTTGGGCTGATCACCGGCACCTCAAAAACCGGTGAACGCCTGCTGGATACGTCGGTGCAGATGCTGCGCAATGTGCCACATCTGGCGCTGATCCCGCTGGTAATCCTCTGGTTCGGAATCGACGAGTCCGCCAAAATCTTTCTGGTGGCGCTGGGCACGCTGTTCCCGATCTATCTGAATACCTATCACGGCATCCGCAATATCGATCGCGGGCTGGTTGAGATGGCGCGCAGCTATGGCCTCTCCGGCTGGAGTCTGTTCATCCAGGTGATCCTGCCCGGCGCACTGCCAAATATTATGGTCGGCGTGCGTTTTGCGCTCGGTCTGATGTGGCTGACGCTGATTGTTGCTGAAACCATCTCCGCCAACGCGGGCATCGGCTATCTGGCAATGAACGCGCGTGAATTCCTGCAGACCGATGTGGTGGTGGTCGCCATCATTCTTTATGCCCTGCTCGGCAAACTGGCGGATGTCGCCGCGTTGTTACTGGAACGCGTCTGGCTGCGCTGGCACCCCGCTTACCAACTGAAGGAGGAGAACGCATGAGCCAGACTCTCTCACCAGCCCGCCTTAACACCGGCACGCCGGTTGGCGTTAACGGCGTCAGCAAACAGTATGGCAGTCGTACCATTCTCAATAAGATCGACCTGCATATTCCTTCGGGTCAGTTTGTGGCGGTAGTGGGTCGCAGCGGCTGCGGCAAAAGCACTCTGTTGCGCCTGCTGGCCGGACTGGAACAAAGCTCCAGCGGTGAACTGCTGGCAGGCAATGCGCCGCTGCAGTCGGCGCGCGACGATACCCGCCTGATGTTTCAGGATGCGCGACTGCTGCCGTGGAAAAAAGTCATCGATAACGTCGGGCTGGGCCTGCGCGGACGCGAATGGCGCAGCGCGGCGATGGATGCCCTGACGGCGGTAGGACTGGCCGATCGTGCCAATGAGTGGCCGGCTGCACTTTCTGGTGGGCAGAAACAGCGTGTGGCGCTGGCCAGAGCGCTGATTCATCGGCCCGGCTTACTGCTGCTGGATGAACCACTGGGGGCGCTGGATGCCCTGACCCGCATTGAAATGCAGGGATTGATCGAGTCACTGTGGCAGCAACATCACTTTACCGTCCTGCTGGTCACGCATGATGTCAGTGAAGCGGTGGTGATGGCGGATCGCGTGTTGTTGATCGAAGAGGGTGAGATCGGTCTGGATCTACTGGTAGATTTGCCACGACCACGGCGTCGGGGATCGGCGCGGCTGGCCGAGCTGGAAGCGGAGGTGCTGGATCGGGTAATGCAGCGTACGGAACGACCGCAGCCGGTACGTTACGCGCAGCAGCGCTGAAAAAGGGAGCGTCTCAGACGCTCCCTTTTTTAGTATCAGGCGTTCAGTGCCCGGGTAATTTTTTCGTAGAGGTCGCCAGAGAGTTTATCCAGCTCCAGCAGCTGCTCCAGCGCTTGGCGCATCATCGCCTGACGGCCTTCGTCATATCGTTTCAGACGAATCAGCGGCTCCACCATTCGTGCCGCAACCTGCGGATTGCGCGTGTTCAGATCGATGAGCATCTCCACCAGGAACTTGTAGCCGCTGCCATCTTTAGCATGGAACGCGGCCGGGTTAGCCGAGGCAAAAGCCCCCACCAGCGAGCGAACGCGGTTTGGATTGCTCATAGTGAAGGAGCGATGATTCAGCAGCTGACGCACGTTGCGCATCACGTTGGCAGCCGGACTGGTTGCCTGCAGCACAAACCATTTGTCCATCACCAGACCATCCTGATGCCAGCGCTCATCGTAAGCCGCCAGCAGCGCGTCGCGGCACGGTAACTGAGCCGCCACAGCAGCGGAAAGCGCCGCCAGCGCATCGGTCATGTTGGTTGCCTGGTGATACTGCGTCTGCACCAGTTTGTCCGCCAGCTGTGCATCACTGAAGGCAAGATAGGTCAGGCAGACATTTTTCAGGCTGCGCTGACCAATCGCGTCATGCTCCACACGGTATTCAGGCTGCTGATTGGCGTTGTAGATCGCAAAGAACTCATCGGCCAGTTCGCGTGCCAGTGTGCGTTGCAGGGCGTCACGCACCAGCGCAATCGCCTGCGGATCGATAGTGTCAAACAGCTCGGCAATCTCATTTTCTGACGGCAGCGTCAGGATCAGCGCAGTCAGGGCCGGGTCACAGTCGGTATCAAGCAGCACCGCGCGGAAAGCATCGGCAACATGCAGCGGCAGCGACAGATGCTGGCCCTGCTGATAGCGGGCAACGTTCAGGCGAATATAAGTCGCCAGCAGGCTCTGAGCCGCATCCCAGCGGGAGAAGTCGTTGCGTGCATGACGCATCAGGAAGGTGAGCTGAGCATCACTCCATTTATAATCGAGCTTCACCGGGGCGGAGAATTCACGCAGCAGCGACGGCACCGGCTGGAAGTAGACATTATCGAAAATAAAGGTCTGGAACTCTTCGGTGACATTCAGCACATGATGCACCGGATGGCCGTTATTCTGCAGCGGGATCACCTTGCCTTCACCGTCATACAGCTCAATATCCAGCGGGATATGCAGCGGCAGCTTCTCTTTCTGGTCGGCAGTCGCTGGGGTGTGCTGCGTGACATGCAGCGTGTACTGCTCAAGTTCCGGATTGTAATCGTCGCGCACCGTCAGTACCGGCGTACCGGACTGGCTGTACCAGCGGCGGAACTGCGACAAATCGACATTTGAGGCATCTTCCATCGCCTGAACAAAGTCATCACAGGTGGCGGCGCTGCCGTCGTGACGGTCAAAATAGAGCTTCATGCCCTTCTGGAAATTCTCTTCACCCAGCAGGGTGTGCATCATGCGGATGACTTCTGACCCTTTTTCATACACCGTCAGGGTGTAGAAATTGTTCATCTCGATAACCTGATCCGGACGGATCGGGTGCGCCATCGGGCTGGCATCTTCGGCGAACTGCGCGCCGCGCACGATACGGACGTTATCGATGCGGTTCACCGCACGTGAACCCAGATCGGAGCTGAACTCCTGATCGCGGAACACCGTCAGTCCCTCTTTCAGGCTGAGCTGGAACCAGTCGCGGCAGGTCACGCGGTTACCGGTCCAGTTGTGGAAATATTCGTGACCGATAACCGCCTCAATGCCGAGGTAATCTTTGTCGGTCGCCGTTTCCGCTTTCGCCAGCACATATTTGGCGTTGAAGACGTTAAGACCTTTGTTCTCCATCGCCCCCATGTTGAAGAAATCCACGGCTACGATCATAAAGATGTCGAGGTCATACTCCAGGCCGAAACGCTCTTCATCCCACTTCATGCTGTTTTTCAGCGAGGTCATCGCCCAGTCGGCGCGATCGAGGTTACCGCGGTCAACGAAGATCTCCAGCGCCACATCACGTCCTGAACGGGTGGTGAAGCTGTCGCGCAGCACGTCAAAATCGCCCGCCACCAGCGCAAACAGGTAGCAGGGTTTCGGGAACGGATCTTCCCACTTCACCCAGCTGCGGCCCTGCTCATCCCGGCCGCTGTCAATGCGGTTTCCGTTGGAGAGCAGATACGGGTAACGTTCACCGTCGGCATAAATGGTGGTGGTAAAGCGCGCCAGTACATCCGGGCGATCAAGATACCAGGTAATATGACGGAAGCCTTCAGCCTCACATTGGGTGCAGAGCGCCTCGCCCGATTTGTACAGCCCTTCCAGCGCGGTGTTCTGATCCGGATGAATCACATTGATGATTTTCAGGGTGAAGCTGTCCGGCAGCTGGCTGATAACCAGTGCGCCCTCTTCTTCACGGAAGGCCGTCCAGGGTTGCCCGTCGACTTCCAGCGCAATCAGCGTTAACGCTTCGCCGTCGAGTCGCAGCTCAGCCTGGCTGTCGCCCACGCGTTTAACCTGGCTGATGGCCGTTACACGGGTCGTCGACGCATCCAGTTCAAAAGTTAAATCGATATCGGTGATGGTGTAATCGGGCGCACGGTAGTCGTGGCGATACTTGATTTGGGGCTGTTGCGTCATATTGCGTCTCGCGTTGTTATAAGTTTACCGGCAAAGTCTAAGCTTGTTACTACAAGCTTGCCACGCACAATGCACCTGAAGGGTGAAATGGCTACACTTTGTTAACAATGGCACAGATTGGCCTCGACCCGCCCGACTGAAATATGCTGTGATTGGCTTCAGATAGTGAATTATACTTTTGCGTCTTTATGACTGTGTACAACACCGGGCACTGCGCCACCGAACAGGATGCTGAAACGCGCCATGACAGGACATGCTTCCCCGATACTGACCTCCCTGCTGGATACGGACGCCTATAAGCTCCATATGCAGCAGGCCGTTTTCCACCGCTATCATGACGTAACGGTGGCGGCGGAGTTTCGCTGCCGCGGCGACGAACTGCTGGGTCTCTACGCTGACGAAATTCGTGAAGCGATTACTGCCATGCAACACCTGGCGCTGACTGATGATGAAGCGACCTGGTTATCCCACCTTCCCTTTTTCCAGCAGGATTACCTCAGCTGGTTGCGCCAGTTCCGCTATAACCCGGAGCAGGTTGAGGTGCGCAATCATCATGGCAAACTGGAACTTCGTATCCAGGGACCGTGGCGGGAGGTGATCCTGTGGGAGGTGCCGCTCCTGGCGCTGATCAGTGAGATTGTGCATCGTCATCGCACGCCGCAGGTCACCACCCAGCAGGCGATTGACCACCTGCATCAGAAACTGGGCGACTTTAAGACGCAGGTGGCTGACCTGGATATGTCGCGCTTCCGCCTGATGGATTTCGGCACCCGCCGCCGCTATTCGCAGGATGTGCAGCAGTCGATTGTCTCCACGCTGAAACAGGATTTCCCGTGGCTGATTGGTACCAGTAACTATGATCTGGCGCGCCGTCTGTCACTGACGCCGGTCGGCACGCAGGCGCATGAGTGGTTCCAGGCCTTCCAGCAGATTAGCCCGGTTCTCGCTAACAGTCAGCGTGCTGCGCTGCAGGCGTGGCTGGACGAGTATGACGATCAACTGGGTATCGCACTGACCGACTGCATCGCCATGGATGCGTTTCTGCGCGATTTCGGTCCGGTGTTTGCCCGCCGCTACCAGGGGCTGCGCCATGACTCCGGCGATCCGGTTGAATGGGGCGAGAAAGCGCTGGCTCATTATCAGAAACTGGGTATCGATCCGCAAAGTAAACACCTGGTCTTTTCTGACAACTTAAATCTCGACAAAGCACTGGCGCTTTATCGCCACTTTGGCCAGCGCACGAATGTGGTGTTCGGCATCGGTACGCGTCTCACCTGTGATATTCCAGGCGTAACGCCTCTGAACATCGTTATCAAGCTGGTGCAGTGCAACGGCAAGCCGGTAGCGAAACTTTCAGACAGCCCGGGCAAAACCATCTGCCAGGATAAAGCCTTTGTCAGAGCCCTGCGTAAAGCCTTTGATCTGCCGCTGGTGAAAAAAGCGAGTTAAACCTCTTCTTATCGGGGCGTTGATGCGCCCCGCCTCTGCTGTAATAAATCCGCTTTCCCCCTGAATTTTGCTTGTTTCCTGAAGACTCACAAGTAACATAGCAAAACCCCGGATGGGGCAACTTTTAACTCACTTCTTCTATATAGAGAGATATTTATGAGCGTAGTGCCTGTAGCGGACGTACTGCACGGTCGCGTCGCGGTTGACAGTGAAGTCACCGTACGTGGTTGGGTGCGTACCCGAAGAGATTCCAAAGCCGGTCTTTCCTTCATCGCTGTCTATGACGGCTCCTGCTTTAATCCCGTTCAGGCTGTCGTCAATAATTCTCTGAATAATTATCAGGATGAAGTGCTGCGTTTGACCACCGGCTGTTCCGTTATCGTTACCGGTAAAGTGGTGGCATCGCCAGGTCAGGGCCAGGCGTTTGAAATTCAGGCGACCAGCCTGGAAGTCGTCGGCTGGGTGGAAGATCCGGACAGCTACCCGATGGCCGCAAAACGCCACAGCATCGAGTATCTGCGCGAAGTCGCTCACCTGCGTCCGCGTACTAACCTGATTGGCGCGGTCGCCCGCGTTCGCCATACTCTGGCGCAGGCGCTGCATCGCTTCTTTCATGAAAATGGCTATTTCTGGGTTTCTACTCCGCTGATCACCGCCTCGGATACCGAAGGTGCTGGCGAGATGTTCCGTGTCTCAACGCTGGATATGGAAAACCTGCCGCGTAACGATCAGGGCAAAGTCGACTTCAGCGAAGATTTCTTTGGTAAAGAGGCCTTCCTGACCGTTTCCGGTCAGCTGAACGGCGAAACCTACGCCAGCGCCCTGTCGAAGATCTACACCTTCGGCCCGACGTTCCGCGCAGAGAACTCCAATACCAGCCGCCATCTGGCTGAATTCTGGATGCTGGAGCCGGAAATTGCGTTTGCGTCACTGGATGATGCGGCTGCACTGGCAGAAGCGATGCTGAAGTATGTGTTCAACGCGGTGCTGGAAGAGCGCGCCGATGACATGGCGTTCTTCGCTGAGCGCGTTGATAAAGACGCGGTTGAGCGCCTGCAGCGTTTCATCACCACCGATTTTGCCCAGGTAGACTATACCGATGCGGTTGAAATCCTGATGAACTGCGGTCAGACCTTTGAGAACCCGGTTTCCTGGGGTATCGATCTCTCTTCTGAACACGAGCGCTACCTGGCAGAGCAGCACTTCAAAGCGCCAGTCGTGGTGAAAAACTATCCGAAAGACATCAAAGCGTTCTATATGCGCCTGAACGAGGATGGCAAAACCGTGGCGGCGATGGATGTTCTGGCGCCAGGCATTGGTGAAATCATTGGCGGTTCACAGCGTGAAGAGCGTCTCGATGTTCTGGATGCACGTCTGGAAGAGATGGGTCTGAACAAAGAAGATTACTGGTGGTATCGCGACCTGCGTCGCTACGGTACCGTGCCACATTCCGGCTTCGGACTGGGCTTTGAACGTTTAATCGCCTATGTGACTGGTGTGCAGAATGTCAGGGACGTCATCCCCTTCCCACGCACGCCACGCAATGCAAGTTTCTAAAATTCAGCATTAAATATAAGAAATTCATATATATAAAGAGGTCGGCACTGCCGGCCTTTTTTTATTTTTGTAAATTTTGAGTTCTCTCACAAAGTTCCGTATTTTTTACATTTTGTAATACATATTTTCCTTTAGAAACCAGATTACGAGTTTAGTAGCATTTAAGCGCTAGAATTACGGCGGGTTGGATGGAAAGATGCGTGCAGACACAGGAAGACACCAAACTTCGCTCAGGGTTCTGTAAAGATTTCCTGACGGCAGTGGCAGGTGTACAAATAACTCCAATGAGGGTAATGAATAATGATGAAGCGCAATATTCTTGCAGTGGTTATCCCTGCTCTGTTAGCCGCCGGCGCAGCAAATGCTGCAGAAATCTATAATAAAGACGGCAACAAACTGGACCTGTACGGTAAAGCTGTTGGCCTGCATTACTTCTCTGATAACGATGCACCAAACAACGACGGCAATAACGGCGACAAATCTTACGTTCGTTTTGGCTTTAAGGGCGAAACTCAGATTAATGACCAGCTGACCGGTTACGGCCAGTGGGAATATAACATTCAGGCGAACAACTCTGAAGGTTCTGACGCACAAGACGGTAACAAAACCCGTCTGGGCTTTGCCGGTCTGAAATTCGGTGATGCCGGCTCAATCGACTACGGCCGTAACTACGGTGTGGTTTATGATGCAATCGGCTGGACCGATATGCTGCCAGAATTCGGTGGCGACTCAGGATATTCAGATAACTTCATGAACGGTCGTAGCACCGGTCTGCTGACTTATCGCAACACCAACTTCTTCGGCCTGGTAGATGGCTGGGACTTCGCTGTTCAGTATCAGGGCAAAAACGAACGTGACTCAATTCGTCGTTCTAACGGCGACGGCTACGGTCTGTCAACCTCTTATACCTCACCAATCGGTCTGGGTATCGTTGGTGCATATAGCAGCAGCGATCGTACTAACGCTCAGGCAGCAGGTGCACAGACTACTGTCACACCTAGCGAAGCGAATGGCGGCGGTGATGCAACAACCACTGTTACCGGTCAGGGTGCGGGTAAACGTGCTGAAAACTGGGCAACAGCTATCAAGTATGATGCTAACAACGTTTACCTGGCTGCAATGTACGGAGAGACACGTAACTCAACTCCAATTACTGCTACCGGTACTCTGGCTAACGGCAACACGTTCTCTACAACTGGCTTTGCAAACAAAGCTCAGAACATTGAATTGGTTGCACAGTATCAGTTCGACTTCGGTCTGCGTCCATCCATTGCTTACGTTCAGTCTAAAGGCAAGGATATTGAAGGCGTGGGCGATGCTGACCTGGTTAAATACATCGACGTTGGCGCGACTTACTACTTCAACAAAAACATGTCTACCTATGTGGACTATCAGATCAACCAGCTGGATGACAACAACCGTCTGGGTCTGAACACGGATGACACTGTAGCAGTAGGCCTGGTTTACCAGTTCTAATCTTGCTTCAGACTTGTTGAAAACGGGGCTACGGCCCCGTTTTTTATGCCTGTTATTTAGCTTGTCCCCATTTCTCCTCGCCCTTCTGCTCAGCGTTAACCTCAGCTTCTCTTGATAGCAAAATCAAAGCCGCAAAATAGAGGATTTTGTCTCGCAAACGGTTGGCATTTGCCTGGCCGGACGCTAACCTGAGAGCCCTCTTGCTAAAGTTCACGCTAATGGACCTGACACATGTTTGAATCGATCTCTGCTGCACCCGCCGATCCTATTCTCGGGCTGGCCGATCTGTTTCGTGCTGATGACCGCCCTGAAAAAATCAATCTGGGCATCGGCGTCTACAAAGACGAAACCGGCAAGACCCCGGTACTGACCAGTGTAAAAAAAGCTGAGCAATACCTGCTGGAAAACGAAACCACGAAAAACTATCTCAGCATTGATGGTCTGGCGGATTTCGCTCGTTGCACACAAACGCTGCTGTTCGGCAATCAAAGCCCGCTGATCACCGCAGGCCGCGCACGTACAGCTCAGACACCGGGTGGCACAGGTGCGTTACGTGTAGCAGCAGATTTCCTCGCCACGCAGACCTCGGTGAAACGGGTCTGGATCAGCAATCCAAGCTGGCCGAATCACAACAACGTGTTCAATGCTGCCGGTCTTGAAGTTTGTGAATATCATTACTATGACGCAGCAAACCATACGCTCGATTTCGAGGGTATGCTGGCGTCACTGCAGCAGGTTCAGCCTGGCGACGTGGTACTGTTCCATGGTTGCTGCCATAACCCGACCGGTATCGACCCAACGGCTGAGCAGTGGCAGCAGCTGGCGCAGCTATCACAGACTAATGGCTGGTTACCGTTGTTCGATTTCGCCTACCAGGGCTTTGCCCGTGGTCTGGATGAGGATGCCGAGGGCCTGCGTATTTTTGCCGCCTCGCATCAGGAGTTGATCGTCGCCAGCTCTTACTCCAAGAACTTCGGTCTGTATAACGAACGTGTCGGAGCCATCACCCTGGTGGCGGCGGAAGCCAGCGTGGCCGATACGGCGTTCAGCCAGGTGAAGTACACCATTCGTGCCAACTACTCCAATCCACCGGCGCATGGTGCTGCCATTGTCGCTACCATTCTCGGTAACGACACGCTGCGTACCATCTGGGAGCAGGAGCTGTCGGATATGCGTCAGCGCATTCAGCGCATGCGTCAGCTGTTTGTGAACACCCTGGCTGAAAAAGGCGCGCAGCGTGACTTCAGCTTTATCATCAGGCAGAACGGTATGTTCTCGTTCAGTGGCTTGACTAAAGACCAGGTGATTCGCCTGCGTGAAGAGTTCGGTGTCTATGCCGTTAACTCAGGCCGCGTGAATGTGGCGGGCATGACGCCAGACAACATGTCGGCGCTGTGCGAAGCGATTGTCGCCGTGCTGTAACGCAGATGACCAAACAAAAATGGGCCTGACGGCCCATTTTTTATTGCAGTAAAAATTACGGATTGTTTACTGCAGGAAAGGATTACTGATGCGTTCATGCCCCAATGTTGAAATCGGGCCGTGACCGGGAAGAAAAGTCACATCATCGCCAAGCGGCAGTAATTTTGTGCGGATAGCATCAATGAGCTGCTGATGATCGCCCTGCGGGAAGTCAGTACGCCCAACACCACCATTAAAAATCACGTCGCCTGAAATCAGCAATCGTCCCGGACGGTCAAAGAACACGACATGGCCGGGTGAATGTCCCGGACAGTGCAGAACGTCCAGCGTGGTCAGCCCGACCTGCACGCTCTCCCCCTCTTCCAGCCAGCGATCGGGAGTAAACGGTGCGCACTCGTCAAGTCCAAACATCCGGCTCTGAGTAGGCAGCGCTTCCAGCCAGAAGGCATCGCGCTTTTGCGGTCCGACAATCGGAATCTGATAAAACGCCGCCAGTTCAACAGCGGCCCCGACATGATCTAGGTGTCCATGTGTCAGCAGAATCTGAGCAGGTTTAAGTTTTAGCTGTTCCAGCGTTTGTTTGATCAGTTCGGCATCGCCGCCTGGGTCGACCAGTGCGGCTTCGCGAGTCGTGTCGCACCAGATAACTGAGCAGTTCTGGGCAAAAGCGGTAACAGGAATAATGTGGTAATTCATAACGCTCCATGACCGGCTCACGCAGCGTTGCCGGTGTCATTACCAGTGCCTGATCGGACCGGTATCAATATGTACAAAGTTACTGCGGGGATAATATCCTACACCACCCGCACGCAGAGATAACGCCGCTTTGCGTACATTCGCCAGCGAAACCCCTTCAATATGAAAATCCATCGCCTGGCCTTTGGTGTGATAGCTGTGCTTTGCTACTCCCGGACCACTCTCACGTAACATATTGTTGGTTGCCAGTGAACGATAGCCGGAAACCAGCTGGATCGGTTTACGCATGCCCAGCAGCGCCTGCAGGCGAAAAATCTGGTCAAACAGATGTGGATCGATGCTTTTCACTTTGTTGGCGCGATAGTCACGGAAAAAATGATTTAATCGTGACAGCTCATCCTTGTCGTAACTCTTACCATTAAAAAACTCAGTTTTAAGGGTTTCACCGGTGTGAAGATTATTAAGCATCAATACACGCGGGCGAGACGTTGAAAGCGAGGCCCTTGCAGAAGCTGGCAATAATGCCAGTCCGGCGGCGGCACTACCGCACAGCAGTAGTTTGCGACGAAAAGAATCAATAGTAGACATGTAACGGTTTACCTGAGAGTGAAGCCATAGAAATGTGCAAAAAGCGCACAGGCCGAACCATAACTTTCTCCCGGAGAAGCGTCAACCCATCTGCCATGAGTTTGCGAGGCGATCCCTTATGGGATCGCCATTTGATAAGATTTTTCTTTAATGAGGATTTGCGGGGAACGATTTAAAATCAATTACTAGAGCAGTAATTGCCCGGCCCGACTCAGGGCCTGACTGCCCGAACGGGCGGTGTCATCATAATTGTAAATATCTGTGCGGAACTGCGGTTTGCCATCATCAGCGACCCACGCCGTCAGGTAATAGAGATTGACCGGAATGCGGTGGCGAATCGGCACATAGCGGGTGTCACCCTCTTTCAGCGTGCTGGAAATTCGGGAGTCATTCCAGCCCGCATCCTGCAGCAATAACCCTGCCAGTTCAGACGCTTTGTTCACCCGCACACAGCCTGAACTGAGCGCACGGATATCACGCTGGAACAGGTTATGGTTTGGCGTGTCATGCAGGTAGATTGCATCTGAACTCGGCATATTAAATTTATACCGGCCCAGCGCATTCGCCACGCCCGGAGCCTGAATCATCCGATAGGGAAACGACGCCGCAGAGACCATGCGCCAGTCAATCATGCTGGGATCAATCACTTCAGCATCTGCACTCCAGCCCGACAGCAGTGTATACCCATGCTTGTAAAGATAGGTTGGATCCTGCTTCACCTTCGGAATAATGTCTTTACGCACCAGCGTTGTCGGCACATTCCACGGCGGGTTGAGCACGACGTTATTCAGCGCACTGCGCATGAGTGGCGTTTTACGATCGGGACGACCGACGATGACACGCGATGAGAGAATCTTGTTGCCGTTGTTGTAATAGATGAGCGAGTAGTTGGCGATGTTCACCATGATGCCATTGTGCATATCGTCCGGCAGCAGGCGAAGGCGCTGAATATTCAGCGCCAGCAGCGAAGCGCGCATCTGCGGAGAGACGTTAAGCCACTGCCGCGTTCTGGTACCGATAGCCCCATCCCCATCCAGCCCCTGCCACTGCTGGAAACGCTTCACTCCTGCAACCAGCGTCTCGTCATAGACATTGGCGGTATTCCCTTCCAGCGTCTGACTCTGCACATTGCCCGGTGATTGCAGCGGCGGCGCGGCCAGTTCGCCCACTGGCGCAGCGGAAGGACTCACCGCGACCGGCTGATCGCTGTGGCTCACCGGTACCGGCGCTACAGGCACGGCATCGTCATCTGGTGCGGGCGCGTTAACCTGTGCCGTTAACATGCCGCTGCGCTGCAGAATTTCACGCAGGGCAGGAACATCATCACTGACCTGGCCGGGACGCAGGGTTTCACTGCTTTTTAGTTGCGGCCAGGGCTGCTTATCGCTGAGCAACGCTTTCAGCGCGGCGTGCATAGGCTGATACTGTGGATGCTGCGGCTGTAATGAGGCAATAAACGTGTCAGCCGAACCCGCATTGACTGCGTTCTGCCACTGATTCACCACCGCGACTGACGGCTGGGTCAGCCTGTAGGGAACGTTGCTGTAGAGCCAGGTTTCACCCTGCGTCGGCACATTTGAAACAAACTGCAGATAGCCCAGCATCGCATCAGAGAGCGCGACATCACGGGCAAAGCCGGTAATAGCCGGATTCGTCAGACGCTCAATCCAGCGCGTGAACTGCGGCTGAACGCCTGAAAGTGCCACCTCAGCCAGCTGCTGCTGAAATTTCTGCACCGCCTGAGCATCCTGCCAGAGCGGCTGCATATGGCGGGAGGCATAGAGCGTTGCCAGCGGTCCCAGATAGAATGGCTGGTCGGCACTGGAAAAAGCCTGACGGATGCGGTGCTGACTTTCGGAAACCGTGATAGCCGTCTGCGTTGTCCCTGGCATCGCGGCGATGACAGCGGCCTGTGGTAGCGTAAATGGAACAGCGGTTAGCGCCAGCGCTAACAATGATAAAACGCGATGATGATTTAATTTTTTTACCAGCAACATCCCTGCCCCCTTAATTTTCAACTTCGCAATGTTCCCTGTATCCACTGCGACCGCGCCGTGACTCATAATGTGAGTATACAAACAAAAACGGCATTTGCCTCATGGGACAAATGCCGTTATCAGATTAACCAATGGTTCAGTTTTTGACTACGTTTCCGCCTGCGATTTTTCAGCAGTCAGATCGGGTAGCGCATCCGCTTCGCTTCCCGCACGCACTGGTGAAGGATCGGCAGCAAAACCACGCAGCCCGACCACATGCACATGCTCGGTGTTATTAAACACCTTACGTACCAGTTTGTAGGTCGTGCCTTTCTCCGGGCTGATGTTCTCCGGTGCCGCAATCACCAGCTGCATCTCCAATCGCTCACAGAGTTCAAACAGTGTGGCGATGGAGCGGGCATCCAGACGGGCCGCTTCATCAAGGAACAGCAGTCGGCATGGCGAAATATCTTTGCCGCGCAGACGACGGGACTCCTCTTCCCAGCTCTGCACCACCATTACCAGAATGGACATACCGGTACCGATCGCCTCACCCGTTGAGAGCGCACCGCTTTCTGCACGCAGCCAGCCATCGGAGCCCCGGTTAACTTCCACTTCCATCTCCAGATAGTTGCGGTAGTCGAGCAGCTCCTCACCGATGGTTTGCGGCGTCCGCTGACCCATGTCGATATGCGGGTTAAGACGCTGGTAGAGTTTCGCCAGCGCCTCCGAGAAGGTCAGGCGGTTGCTGTTGAACAGATCCTGATGCTGCTCATGCTCTTCTGACAGCGTATCCAGCAGCATAGCGTGGGTTTCACGCACGTTCACGTTGAGCCGCACGCTGCGTACCTGACCAAAGCTGACGGTCTGCAGCCCCTGGTTGAGCTGGCGGATGCGGTTCTGTTCACGCTGGATCGTTTTGCGGATAATATTCGCCGCACTGCGTGAACTGATCGCCAGCATCTGCTCACGCGCGGTCAGCTCTTCAGTCAGACGGTTCAGTTCGATTTCCATCTGCTCAATCGCTTCGACCGGATCGTCGGTACGAATAATATCCTGACGAATACGCTCGCGCAGATGCTGATAGACCGCAATAAAGAACTGAATCTTACGTTCAGGACGTTTTGGATCTTCCGACAGCCGCAGTACGTCGCGCAGATGTTCGTTGTCCGCCACCGCCAGACGCAGCGCACCCAGCGCTTTATCCGACATCGAGCGCAGCTCATCACCGCTCAGGTAAGCCAGTTCGCGACGATGCAGGCGACGCTCAACGCCATTCTCTTTCACCAGACGCAGGACGGTACACCAGCCCGCTTTCGCGCTGACCACCTGCTCACGCACCTGATGATACTGACGCTCCAGCTGACGCAGGCGCTTCTGCAGGTTATCCATCTCCGCTTCACAGAAGGTGAGCTGTTTCTCCAGCTGATTGCGGCGGGCGCGGTTGTGGCTCAGTGCAGTGTAGAGCTCATCGCGGCGAACGCGCGCGCGTTCTTCTGCGCTACTGTCAGCAGTGACGCCAATGTCCTGCATCTCCTGCTGCAGCTCTTTGAGCATGTCGCGCTTGGCGTCGTAAGCACTTTTCAGTGAAGCCAGCACCTGTGAGTATTGCGTCAGCTGCGCCTGATGTTCACGCAGGCGATCGCGGCTGCGACTGCGTTCACCTTCAGCCTGCTCAAGACGCTGACGCAGCTTATCGCTGAGGTCATTGTTGCCGTTGAGCATGCTGGCCGAGTCGTCGTAGCTGAAGTGAGCGCGACGCTGCACCACTTCTGTCAGCGCAAAGGCCTGCTGACGTGCGTTGCGCTGCTGCTGCTGCGCCTGCTGATAATCCGCCTGTAACTGCTCGTGCTGTTCCGGATCGCTCTGCAATACCGCGATGATCGGTTCCAGTTTCGCCAGCTTCGCGCCATGCTGATGCAGGAAGCGCGCCGCGTCCTGTGCCGCATCGACCTGCTCACGGATCTCTTCGCAGCGATCGCCCAACGTATCGTCCAGCAGCAGGTTGACGCGTGGCAGCAGTCGGTTTAACTGCGACACGCCCTCTTTCGCCAGCTCATACTGCTGACGCTGCTGCTGATTATTGCTCTCATGCTGATTCAGTGCCCGCTCAAGCTCACCCCGGCGCGCGCCCAGCTGACGGATCTGCGCTTCCGGGTCGGCATCAAAGGCCACTGCCAGATGTGTGCCGATAAAGCGACTGAATGACTGATGCAGACGCTGCGTTTTCTGCACGTCGAACGACAATGTGGCGTAACGCTCAGCCAGTTTGTCGCGCTCAAGGTGCAGCAGCTCCAGCTGATTTTCGCGCGCTGCGCGGCCAAACAGCGGGATTTTCGGGAAGCGGGAGTAGCGCCACTGACGCTCTGCCACTTTCACCACGACGGCATTCTGCAGCTCATCAACGCTGAAGACACTGTCATCGAATGACTGCGGGTCACCCTCGATCAGGTAGAGATCTTCCGGGCACTCCTCCAGACCATCCAGCATCTCACGCACGCGGGAGAGATCCGGCACCACGATTGCATGACGTGACGGACCATAGAGCGCCGAGAAGTACGGCGCATCATCGAGGGTCACATCATCATAAATCTCAGACAGTAATACGCCGCCAAAGCGTTCGGCCAGTTGAGTCAGGCGCGCATCTTCCGCCCCGCCCGGCTGACTGAGCCGCTCAATCTGTTGCTCGATATCACGTTTGCGTGCCGCCACTTCGTCGCGCTCGACGGTGGTTTCACGCTCGCGCTCCAGCAGTTGCTGCATAAATTCGGTAACGTCCTGGCTGCTGTTCAGCGCCTGACCGGTCTGTTCACTGAGCTGCGTCAGGATCTCCTGCGCCGCCAGCCAGTGTGGCGCACGGGCAGTCAGGCTGGTGATGCGTTCGCGCAGCTGTTCCAGCTCCTGACGCATCATCATGCGCTGCTCACCGGCGTCCGAGACGCTGCTGTTCAGCTGTTCGATCTGCGCTTCAAGCTCCTGCTGCAGGCCCGCCAGCGCATCGGCTTCGTACTGCTGCCCCTGACGCTTGCAGAACTCGGCCAGCAGACGCTCCGCCTCATGCTGCTCGCGCAGACGCTGTTCCAGCTCATTGAGACGCAGACGCAGCGACGAGAGCTGGTCGGCGTGATGACGCTGATTGCTGGCATCACGCAGCAGTTCGCGGCCGGTTTGCCACGCATCCTGACGGGTCACGTCACCAGCAATGCTGGTCACCAGCGCCAGCGCCTGTTCAAACTGACTGTGCGCGGCTTCGGCCACGCTCAGCTTCTGCTCCAGGCGCAGCAGGCGTTCTGTCGCCTCCTCCTCTTTCGCCTGGAAACTCTCCTGCCATTCTGCAGCGTTATCGATGGTCAGATCGGGCAGCTGGCAGAGCGCACGGGCGCGTTCCAGCGCCTGCAGGGCCTGCTGATACTGGATGGCGCGCGTTTGCTGCACGTCGAGTGCCTGCTGGAAATCGGCGAGCTGACTTTTCAGCTCATCCACTTCCAGTTCAGCCGCTTCGGCACGCGCTTCATTCTCTTCCTGAATTTCGCGCGCTTCGGCAACCACTTCGGTCTGCTCTTCCAGACGCAGCGTCAGATCTTCGATATCCGCATCGTAGCGCTCAATCTTCTCCTGCTGCCGCATCGCCGTCTGCACCAGATTCAGGTGATCGCTGGCAGCCTGATAATCGACTTCGAGATCGTTCTCTGCGCCACTGTGCTCTGACAGCTCGCGCGCCATCTCAACATGACGATACTGCTCGGTAGCAAGTTGCTTACGGCTGCTGAACAGCTCATTGCGCAGCTGTAATGCGCTGTCGAGATGTCCACGGCGCTCGTTGGCGTGACGCATGTAGTCAGCCGACACGTAGCTGGTCGCCTCTGAGATCAGGTGCTTAAAGAGATCGCGATCAGACTGGGTAACGCGGATCGCCTCCAGCGTCATGCGATTCTCGCGCAGCGCAGCTTCCATATCCTGGAACGCTTTACGCACGCCGCTGTTTTCAGGCAGCAGGTAATCACGCAGCGATCGGGTGATGGCACTGGAGATACCGCCATAGAGCGAGGCTTCAATCAGACGATAGAACTTGCTGCGATCGCTGGCAGAGCGCAGACGACGCGGCACCACGCCCAGATCAAACAGCATGGCGTGATAATCCGTCACCGAGTTGTAAGCGCGGAACTGCACGCCTTCCTGTGCCTCAACCCGCTCTTTTACCTCGTTCAGCGGTAAGACGCGTGCCTGACGGCTGTTAAGCACTTCCGTCAGCATATCGGTCGGGTTGGTATCGGTGGGCAGACCGTGGATACTGAACGGCTTGATATCGACCTTTTTATCGCGTCCGGCGACCTGCTGCAGACGTACACCGACTACCACACGCTGATGGCGTGAGTTCACCACATCCAGCATGGCGTAGCAGACACCTGCCCGCAGTTTACCGTGCAGACCTTTGTCACGGGATCCCGACGTGGCGCCCGCTTCGGTGGTGTTACGGAAGTGCAGCAGCGTTAAATCGGGGATCAGTGCGGTGACAAATGCCGCCATGGTGGTGGACTTACCCGCGCCGTTACCGCCTGACAGCGTGGTCACTAATTCATCAAGATCAAAGGTACGGGCAAAAAAGCCGTTCCAGTTGATCAGCGTAAGCGAACGAAACTTTCCGCGCTCAATCATGCCTGTTCTTCCTCTGCGTTCTCACTCGCGTCGCCTTCCTGCCCTTCACTTTCATCGGTGTCGATCGGTGCAGTCGCATTTTCCAGTAGCATGGCCTCGCCATCACGAATCAGGCGAAGCTGCGCTTCACGGGCATCATCACCGCCGCGCACGTCGGCACCAAAGCGGAACACCGATTCCGTGATACGGAATTTGCTGCTGTCGTTGCCGAAAAACCACACCATGCCAAGACGGCGCAGGCGGCTCAGAGAGGCGCGCACTTTCTCCTGCAGTTTGGTGCGATCCAGGTCTGAACCGGTTGAACGCTGGTTAACCAGCTTCAGCAGACGGTTCTCGTCGGCCAGCGAGAGCAGCTCGTCATAGAGCTCCTGCTGGGTGAAGATCCCCTCATTCGCCAGGCGTTCCGGGCTGAGATAGAGGTAGCAGAGAATCTTCCCGACCATCATGTCCAGCTCAGAGAGTACGGAACGCGGAATCAGCGTGGTCGAACGCGGACGCAGATAGAAAAAACCTTCCGGCGCACGAATTAACTCAACGTTATAGCGGGTGTAAAACTCTTCGAGAAATGACTGGTAGTCCATCAGAAAAGCGTGGTTATCCAGCTCTTCAATTCCGATATGGCGTCCGGCGCGTAACTGGCTGTCCAGCGCGGGAAAAATCGGGTTGGCCAGTGCCTGTGCCAGCTTAACCGGCATCACTTGTTCAATATTTGTCGATGACATGTGCCTGCACCTTGGCTCCGTAATCATTGATGGCTTGCCATTCCACAGGCAAACCGGCTAAATCAGCTTCCGCTACGCCAAGGCGTACCGCCTGGTCCACCACAATGCGCGCCAGGTCGAAATGGCGAGCGCGTGGATACTGGGCCAGGTAGTCACGCATCACTGACGCGAGGTTGAGCGGTTTTTGTTGCGATTTGTAGACCTGCAGCGCTTCTTCAATCATCGCTGCCAGCTGTTCGCGAATTTCGTTAATCTCTTCGTATTCCATCTCTGGCGGCAGTTCGCCCATCACTTCGTCATTCCGCAGCGTCAGCGCCTCATCGCGCATGTCATACAGGCGGTCGGCATTGGCATAGGTTAGCGCCCAGGGCGCGTCGAAGTAATTCTGTACCGATACCCGCAGACGCTGGGCAAAGACGCGGTTTTTATCCATGTCGATGGCGGTACGAATAAATTTATGGACGTGGCGGTCATAGCCTATCCACAGGTCAATCGCCTGCTGGCCCCAGCTGGTAATACGGTCGAGCTTGCTTTGCAGGTCAAAAACCAGCTTATCGACGAAGCCCAGGTCCGGGCTGTCCAGCGTGGCATCCTGAATACGCAGCAGGTTTTCCTGAAGTTTGTCGCCCGCCGCTTCCAGCGTATCCTGCAGTTCACGCAGCGTCCCGGAGGTTTCAGAGAGCAGCATTTCACAGCTGGAGATCGCCGCGCGCCAGTCTTTATTCAGCAGTTCAGCGATATCGTTTTTCACCGCCTGCTGCTGTTCATCCATAAGACGCTGGGTCATATCGATGCTGTCGAAGATCTCCGCCACCGAATATTTCAGCGGCGCGAAAACATTGCGATGCCAGTGAAACTCATCGCCGTTTTCCTGCGCGGCATCGGCTGCCCGCTTGAGCTCGCTGGCCACAATCGACAGCTGCATCGACAGACGCAGCGTTGAAAACTCACGCTGACGGATGTAGTAGTCGGTGATGCCGATCGCCAGCGGCGTCAGGCGATAGATAGCATTGCCTTCGGTGAGTTCACTGGTAAAGCGGTTGAGCAGGCGCTGACGCACCATGTCGTTGATGGCGTTGTTGGCACGAACCAACACGGTTTCATGGGTTTGTTCAAAAGCTTTACTGACATGACGGAAAGCGTCAATCAGATCGCCTTCGCTCATTTCGCCATCCATCCGCTCACCGTTGAGGGTGGCGATAGCCAGCAAAAAGGCCAGACGTTCCACTGGCAGCGCAAGGGAAAAGTCATTTTTGCGCGCCCAGGATACCAGTTCAGGTACCGTCTGGGAAAATTCACTCATAATTCGTCCTTCTGCCCCGGTTTACGCGCGGTCACATGGATGTAGCGCCCTAAGCTTAAAAAGGGTTCCTGACGGCAATAACGCCGCTCCATCTCAATAATTTCGTCGTCGCTTTTTGGCTCGCCCTTCGGCGGTTTCATGTAGTCACTGAATACCCGGATCCCGGCACGCTGCTCAATCACAAAGCCACACTCCTCCAGCCAGCGATAGACCTGTTCGGGGTCGCGCGGATAGTCAGGCGACAGGGTTCGCTTTTTGCGTTTAGTCAGGTTGGTGCGCAGATAGCCGAAGTTACCCAGCGTTAAGGTGCGCAATGTCAGGCCGTGCAGATTGTAAAACATCAGCGACATGACGCCCCCCGGACGCAGCAAATCGAACAGCGCTTTGAGCACCTTTTCCGGTTCAGCGACCCACTCAAGCACAGCGTGGAACAATACCAGATCCACCGGCTTATCCAAATGTTCGCCCACCTGCTGCGCGCTAATTTGTCTGAATTGCATGTTGTGGCTCACACCCTGTGCCGCTGCATTTTCGGCGGCCCGACGCAGCATCTCAGCAGAGAGGTCGCACAGCAGAACCTGATGGCCCTGGGCAGCAAGTCCGCTGGAGACCTGGCCGACACCGCCGCCGGCATCCAGTACTGACAGCGGATGGGGCAACAGCCCGGGTACTATCTTCTCCAGCTCATCCCGGAGGATGGCCTGGCGTATCTTCCCTTTGGTGGTGCCGTAAATATTTTGCGAAAATTTATCCGCGAGATCGTCAAAGTTACGATCCTGCATGGCATGCGCTCCGGTATGCTGCGGTGAGACTTGTGCTATTTTGTCACAGGCACCAGAAGAATGAACCTTTCATCCCCATCTTCCCTTCCGGGTGCTCTATTTTCGGACAACAGGACGCGTTTTCGATGTTATTTACCCTGAAAAAAGTGATTGGCGGGCTGCTTTTACCCTTGCCGTTTCTGCTTTTGCTGATGGCGCTGGGCATTTTACTGCTTTGGTTTACTGACTGGCAAAAAAGCGGCAAAACCGTGATCTCCGTCAGCTGGCTGTTACTGCTGCTGCTGAGCCTGCAACCGCTGGCCGATCGGCTGCTTTTGCCGCTGGATAACCGTTATCCGACCTGGAACGGCGCAGAGAAGGTGGACTACATTGTGGTGCTGGGCGGAGGCTATACCTTCAATCCGGCCTGGGCACCCAGCTCGAACCTGCTGAATAACAGTCTGCCACGCGTGGCAGAAGGTATTCGTCAATGGCAACGCAATCCACAGTCGACCCTGATTTTTACCGGCGCTGCCGGTGGCACCAATCCGAAGAGCAGCGCCTGGGTAGCCGCTCAGGTGGCAGAAAGTCTGGGCGTGCCGCGCGAACATATTCAGATTCTGGACCAGCCTCGTGATACTGCGGATGAAGCGCAGGCGGTCAAAACGGTAGTCGGCGATCGCCCGATGCTGCTGGTCACCTCAGCGAATCATATGCCGCGGGCGATACGCTTTTTCCACGCGGTCGGTCTGAAGCCGATTGCTGCGCCTGCTAATCAGCTGGCGATTACCTCGCCGCTGAATGGCTGGGAACGGGCGATACCGTCATCAATCTGGCTGAGTCACAGCGAACGGGCAGTGTATGAGACGCTGGGCACGTTACTGCAGCGGCTTAAAGGTGAGGAACCTGGCTCAGCCGAGCCAGGGGAGTAGTTGCGTGCAGGCATGGTCAAAACGCGGACGATTAAACGTGCCGGTCTGCACAAGATGCTCGATGCAGTCCCACAGCTGATAAACCCATCGGCGCCAGACAAAGCCCTCAGAGACGGGTGCCCGTTGCAGGTAGTCGTGCAGCAGCGCTGTCTCGGCGGGTGAGGTATCCAGATGGATCAGGTCATATTCACGGGGCGCCCAGAGAATCGTGCCCGGCTGTGTCATCGCGACTAACTGGTCGCTACGGCTGTTTTTCAGCATGCTCTGCAGCCGCACGTTGCCGTGAACCATCACACAGGGATCATCGAAGTCGCGAAAAAGATGTGCCAGACGCGACCGGCAGCGGAACAGAATCTGACGATCTTCCAGCGTGAAGGCAGGTGGGCGCAGATAGCTCAGGGTCGACCACAATACTTCAACCCGTTGTGCATACCAGGCCGGCCAGTGATTCTGCTGGGTGCTGTCTACCGTTCCGACCAGGCCGTGGCTGTCGAGCCGGTGCCAGGCCAGCAGCCCCTCGACTGCCTGCTCGCAAAACTGTTGCCAGCGCTGAGCATCCCGCGCAGGCGCCTCCGCCGTCACGCCATTCAGTCGCGCCATCAGAAGCATTTCATGCACCGGAGGCTGCTGGCTCAGCACCAGACCATAGACCGCTGGCACAGGGATGAATCCGGCCTGCCCCAGTAATGCCAGCTTTCTGGCTTCCAGCGCTGCCCGCCCCTGATGACGAAAATATTTTGCCACCATCGGCATGGGGTGCCCCTGCCGATCGTACAGGGCATAGAGTCGGGTGGGCGGATGTTCACTGATTAATTCGAGGCGGCTGATGGTTTCACCCAGCGCCAGCGTGAGTTCCGATTTAAGCTGTTCCATGCGGCATCCTCCTCAGATGAGTATCACAATATCCTGAAGGAAGTACTGGAGATAAGTTTAGCGGCGGATCAATAACGTTGCGCTGAAACGGGGAGACTGGCTCCCCGTGTATCAGGCCTGCATGGCAGCGCGGACGCGTTGCAAATCGTCTGGCGTATCTACACCCACGCTGGGAATGGTTTTTGCTACGGCGACATGAATTTTTTCGCCGTACCATAAGACACGCAGTTGCTCGAGCAGCTCAATCTGTTCAAGAGGACAAGGCGCCCAGGCAACATAGCGGCGAATAAAACCGGCACGGTAGGCATAGATGCCAATGTGTCGCAGAAGCGTATCGCCAATCTGTTCGCGTGAGGCAGCATAGCGTTCACGATCCCAGGGAATGGTGGCCCGTGAGAAATAGAGCGCATAGCCATTCGCATCCATGACCACCTTCACCGCGTTCGGATTGAAGGCTTCTTCCACATCGGTGATTGGCACCGCCAGCGTTGCCATCCCGGCCGCTGAGCCCGCCAGATTGGTCGCCACCTGGCGCACAATCTCTGCCGGGATCATCGGCTCATCACCCTGCACGTTGACGATGATTTCGTCATCAGCAAACTGATATTTTTCGATCACTTCCGCCAGCCGCTCCGTGCCGGACTGGTGATCGGCGCGCGTCATGCAGACTTCACCGCCTGCTGCTTCCACTGCGCTGGCTACGTCAGGATGATCGGTGGCAACAATGACCCGGCTGGCACCCGATTCACGGGCGCGTTCCATCACATGCACGACCATCGGTTTACCGTGAATATCGAGCAGCGGCTTGCCGGGTAAGCGGGTTGACGCATAGCGCGCAGGAATGATGGCAGTGAAACTCATGGATGAATCTCTTCCACTGACAGCGTGCGGGCTTCGGTTTCCAGCAGCACCGGAATACCGTCACGAACCGGGAAAGCCAGGCCATCAGGCTTGCAGATCAGCTCCTGCTGCGCATTGTTGAAGTAAAGTTTGCCATTGCACACCGGGCAGGCAACGATTTCGAGTAAACGATGATCCATATGTCCTCCATCAGGAACCGAATGCTTAAGGCATCAAGCATACCATAGCGCGGCGCAGGCGGGATGGGGTAAAACACCTTCCCGCAGCGGCTGCCGCAAAATTGATTAATTCAGCTGCCACCGGGCTGGCCAGTGGTCTTTGAGTGCATCAGGTACCTGCAGAATTGAGACGCTTTCTGCTCCCTGCCAGGCTGCGAAGCGTTCAATCGCACGCCGGATATCCACCACAAAGCGCGCCGTGACGCGGGTCGTTTCTTCCAGCCAGAGTTTTTTAATCTCCAGCTGTTTGGCCTGACGCAGCATGCGGGCATCGAGCCGCCCTTTTATCTGCCCACGATGAAGGATGGGCAAAACGAAATAGCCAAACCTGCGCTTCTCCTCGGGGGTGTAACACTCGATACGATAGTCAAAGCTGAACAGCTCCAGCGCACGTTTGCGATCCCAGACCACCGGATCAAACGGTGACAGCAGCGCGCTGTGCGTTGCCTGCAGCGGCGTCTCCAGCAACGGTAAGTAGTCACGATGCAGCCACATCTCACCCAGCCCCTCTGTATTGACGGCGACCAGATCGCCCGCAGCCTGGGCATCAGAGATAAAATCGTTCAGGGGTGCCCGTTTAAGGCGATAGTAGTCCGGCAGCCAGGCCGCGCGGAAAATCCCTAAGCTACGGGCGCTGTTCATCAGCATCTGTCGGGTGGCCTCTGCTTCGCTGATGCCATGCACCGCATCCTGCCAGTCGGGCATGACGCGACTGCGCAGATCGTAGACGCGCTGAAAGTTACGGCGTTCCGCGACCATCAGCTCACCGGCGCTGAAGAGATTTTCCAGATGGCGTTTGTGTGGTTTCCATGCCCACCATCCCGACTTCGGGTTTTCCGCATGGGTGAAATCGGCGGCGCGCACCGGACCGTTTTCCTGAATCAGCTGCAGTAATTCGGTAATCGCCTGCTGGTGGTCAGCAACCCACTGCGCGTTGTATTTCCAGCCAAGGCGTTCAGGCGACAGCATGCGATGACGAAGCAGTCTGTAATCGGCGCGGGGAATAAAGCAGGCTTCGTGCGCCCAGTACTCAAAAATGTCTCCCTGTGCCAGCGCCTGTTCCAGCCATGCCTGAGGGTAGTTTCCCAGGCGACTGAATAGCACCAGATAAGGACTGCGGGCCACCACATGAATGGTATCAATTTGCAGCAGCGACATGCGGGAGATGCAGTTAATCAGATCCTGATAAACTGCGCGTTTTGCCGGAGGGCGCAGCAGGCCCTGCGCGGCGAGATGAAGGTGACGTGCTTGCTGTAACGAAAGTGAATGCGGGGTGTTCATCCTCTTCCTTATCAGGCTTCACCTGAATGGGTGCGGGTATCAGAGCGGGCGACGGCAGCGTTGTTCAATGTCGTCCAGTAACGGCGTTACGGCTTTACCGGATAAATGGGCATCAACCGGCAGATACCACCAGTCAGGCTGCGCAAAGTGACGGCATTTCACTGCGTCCTTTTCGGTCATCAGTAGCTGCTGACCCGGCTGTAATAATCGTGTCAGCTCATCTTCACTGTAGGCATGATGGTCAGCAAAGGCGATCTCTGCGACTGGCGTTATGCCCTGCTGTTTCAGCGTGGTGAAAAAACGCGGAGGATGACCAATACCGGCCATGGCAACCACGGCACCCAGTTGCTCAGGTGCGCGGGTTTCCCCGGTCAGCAGATTGGTGGCGAGTCCGGGCTGAAGTTGCATTGCAATCTCGTCACCCAGGGCCTCACCGCCATTAATGATGACGGCATCGACCTGGTGGAGACGATCGGCACGTTCACGCATCGGACCGGCAGGCAACCACCAGCCATTGCCAAAGCGACGAACACCATCAACCACCACGATCTCGCGATCGCGCTGCAGCGCATAATGTTGCAGGCCGTCGTCAGTGATAATCACATCCAGCGGCCCCTGCTTCAGTAACGCCTCAATCGCCTGTCGCCGTTTGGGCGCAACCGCAACCGGCGCTCCGGTGCGCTGGGCGATCAGTACTGGTTCATCACCGGCCTGTTGTGTGGGGGTCTGCGCCGAGACCAGCAAGGGATAGTGGTCCGCCTTGCCGCCATATCCTCTGGAGACGACGCCAGCGCGCAGGCCACGCTGCTGCAGCGCCTCGACCAGCCAGATCACAACCGGCGTCTTTCCATTGCCACCGGCAGTCAGGTTACCCACCACTACCACAGGCAGTGGCGCACGCCAGCTTTTACGCCAGCCGCGCCTGTAACTGAAACGTATCAGGGCCGTGATCGCACCATACAGCAGGCTGAATGGCCATAACAGAATCCATAACGGGGAGCGACCACTCCAGATACGTTCAATCATTGGCCGAATTGCATCTTATACAGCTGTGCATAGGCGCCGCGTTCTGCTAACAGCACCTGATGCGTTCCGCGTTCAACAATCTGACCATCTTCGATCACCACGATTTCATCGGCCTTCTCAATGGTAGAGAGGCGGTGCGCAATCACCAGCGAGGTACGGTTCTTCTGCAACTCATCCAGTGCAGACTGGATGGCGCGTTCTGACTCGGTATCCAGCGCAGAAGTCGCTTCATCCAGGATCAGAATCGGACAATCACGCAGCAACGCACGGGCAATGGCGATACGCTGACGCTGACCGCCAGATAACAGCACGCCATTCTCGCCAATCACCGTATCCAGGCCTTTATCCATTTTATTGATAAAGTCCATTGCATGCGCCATGGTGGCCGCCTGCTCGATCTCTGCACGGCTATATTGCTCACTGCGGGCATAGGCGATGTTATTAGCAATGGTGTCGTTGAAAAGATGCACATTCTGCGACACCAGCGCCACCTGATTACGCAAAGCACGCAGGCTGTACTCACGCAGATCATGACCATCCAGCAGGATTTCACCCTGTTGAATGTCGTAAAAGCGGGTCAGCAGGCTCGCCATCGTAGACTTACCGGAACCTGAACGGCCCACCAGCGCAACCGTTTTTCCTGCCGGCAGCGACAGATTGATATTACGCAGTGCCGGAATTTCACGACCTGGATAGGTAAAGGTTACATCCCGGAATTCGATATCCCCTTTAGCACGGGTGATTTCGCGCGTGCCATTGTCCACTTCCTGCTCGCTATCCAGAATAGAGAACAGCGTCTGACAGGCCGCCATGCCACGCTGGAACTGGGCATTGACGTTGGTCAGAGACTTGAGCGGACGCATCAGGGCAATCATCGAGGAGAAGACGACGGTGATCGTACCGGCTGTCAGCGTATCCATTACGCTTGGGAAGCTGGCAGCATAAAGGACAAAAGCCAGTGCCAGCGACGCGATCAGCTGAATAATCGGATCAGAAATGGAAGAGGCTGAGACCAGTTTCATACCCTGCTGGCGCATACGGTTACTGACGCGGGAAAAACGCTCCGACTCAATTTCCTGACCGCCAAAGATCAGCACTTCTTTGTGCCCCTTTAGCATCTGTTCGGCGCTGGTTGTCACCTGCCCCATGGTGTTCTGCATACTTTTGCTGATCGAACGGAAGCGCTTGGATACGGTACGGATGGCAAATGAGACGACAGGCGCCAGGACAATCAGGATTAACGACAGCTGCCAGCTGTAGTAGAACATCATGATGAACAGGCCAATAATCGAGGCACCTTCACGCACAACAGTGACCAGTGCGCCCGAAGATGAAGAAGCAACCTGCTCCGAATCGTAGGTAATGCGCGACAGCAGGGTACCGGTTGACTGCTGGTCAAAAAATGAAACCGGCATGCCCATCATATGGCTGAACAGGCGACGACGGATATTCATCACGACATTGCCAGAGACCCAGGAGATGCAGTAGCTGGAGATATAACTGGTGACTCCGCGAACCAGCATCAGGCCAATAACGACTAATGGCATCCAAAGCATTACTGACCTGTCAGCTTTACCAAAGCCATCATCCAGTAACGGTTTCAACAGGGAGAGCATTAAGGCGTCGCCCGCAGCATTAATAATCAGGGCAACAGAGGCCACGATTAATCCCGCTTTGTTAGGCGCGATCATCGGCCAGAGTCGGCGAAACGTCTGCCACGTAGAGAGATCTTTATCTTGATGCATTATTTATTCACGCTGTTGGAAATAGCCGGCCATTCTACCTGGATTCGCGTTTGACGCCAAACCACTGATGATACCAACGGGGCATTAATTGTTCCCGCAGGGTGAAAACCTGCACTCTGCCCTGCTCTATCCTGATACTGATTTGTCCTGACTGGCCCGTGTCCAGCCACTGAAATCCAGCCGTTCGGTAATTTTCCAGCACATTTTTCGCGGGCATGCGCCATGCATTGTAGCGTGCCAGAGAGGCAATCGCGGTGTGTCCTTGTGTTTTGCGCAGCAGCAGGGAGGTCGACGAAGTACGGCTTCCGTGGTGCGGTACCTGCAGGATATCAGCCTTCAGCCCCTGCTTCTCCAGCGCCACCAGCTGACGTTCCGCTTTAGCTTCGATATCACCGGTTAACAGTAGCCGGACCTGACCGTCATCGACGATGATGACACAGGAGTCGTTGTTCCCACCGGCTAAAGGGTTCGTCAGCGGCCAGACAACCCGGAAATGGAGCTGTCGCCAGCGCCACTGCGTGCCGCGTACACAGGGTAAGTGCGTTTTATCCGCCAGTGCGCTTCTCACTTCAACCGCGGGCCAGCGTTGCGTAATCGCCTGCAGCCCACCAGTGTGATCCAGATGGTTATGACTGAGGATGACCTGTTTTAAACGTAACTGTCTGCGCTCCAGCCAGGGAATGATCACCCGGCTCCCCGCATTATCGTTCTGCCAGCGTGGTCCTGTGTCATACATCACCGCTTCGTTACCCTGAGTGAGCACTATGCTCAGGCCATGCCCAATATCCAGCATATCGATGCGCCAGCCCTGTTCAGGTTCTGGCTGGCGACTCAGTATCATCGTCAGCGCTAACGCGCAGCTGCTTAATGGCAGGGAGAAGAAGAACTGCGCACGCCAGAGAATCAGGCCACCCCATACCATGACCGTAAACCAGACTGTGCCATTCAGCGGCCACCAGCCCGGCGGCAGCAACGTCAGGCAATAAAACAGTGCGCGTAAAGAGAGATCGGCCGCTCCCCAGAAGAAGCCCGATACCTGCGCCACCGGGAGCAACATGGCAAGTGTTACAAGGGGCATAGTAATAAATGAGACGACCGGGATTGCGACAACATTGGCCACCAGCGCGGTCAGGCTGATCCCGTTGAATATCGCCACCTGCAATGGCACCATCAAAATCATCATGCCCGCCTGCAAGTGCAGCAGCTGTAACGGAATCCAGCGCCGTTGATGACGGAACCGCGCAGGCAGCGGGAACCAGTGGTACCAGACCAGCAGCATGCCGACAGCCAGAACCGAGAGCCAGAAGCTGTCAGAGAGCACCGTCAGCGGATCCGTTACCAGCAGCAACGCAATACAGAACGCCCAGATCTGCCAGCTGTTCAGCTGAACACCCGCAAACCGTGTTATTGCCCACAGCGTCAGGGCGAGCAGTGAACGGGCTGCGGGCGGCTGAGCCCCGGAGAGCCACGTATACACTGCAGCAAATAGCCAGCTCACGATGAGGGGAAAAAGATAGCCGATAAAGCGGGCTGGAAGGATAAATTGCACCCCACGCGCCATCATCCAGCCGGTGCTGGCGGCCAGGGCAATATGCATGCCCGATATCGCCATCAGGTGCGCCGTGCCGGTATCTCGCAGTAGCTGACGTGTCTGCTGGCTCATCTCATCTCTGATGCCAAATGTTAGTGCCTCCAGCGTGCCTCGAAAAGGCATTTCGCGGGTTCTGTCACGGTGCCATACAATAAATCGCCAGCGGCCATCACAGCGATCGCTGACAGCATGCTGTTTAAGGATCCGCCCCTGGAGCGGCGTATTATTCGCGAGTGCAAAACGCTGGGCATCGAAGTCGCCTTCATTCAGGCGGGCATGAACCGGTCGTAAGCGCAGCTGCATCGTCCAGCGTTGTCCAGGGCAGTAAATCGTTGGGTCAGCATCGAAATAGAGCCAGGCAAAGCGGGGCGGAAATATCATCCTGCTCTCCTCTTCCAGCAGACGAACCCGGATTTGTTTTCGCTCTTGTCGCAATTCATTAATCTGAAGAGTGAAGGTGGCGGGATGTGCGGAGAGCCGTTCAATATCCTGCACCATCACGCGGGCATCGTGACAGGCCCATGCCAGAAACAACAGAGTAATACCCGTCAGACGAGCGGGCTGATAAGGACAATGTTGCAGAGCCACGCCCACAAAGAGCAGGGCCACTATCGCCTCACCGGAAGGCAGTCGGGCCATCAGCAGTAGCGGTAACGTTGCAACGATCGCCAGTCGCGCCAGAACGGTCCATGTCAGCATAATCGTGTCCATTATTTCAGTACGATTATTCTGGGCAAATCAGGTGAAAGTGACAGGAGAGGATCAGTCAGGCGCGGGCGGTCTCGCAAAAAGAATAACGGATTGCAGTGTTGGGCACAGCATTCCGGATGTCAGTTCTGAATCTGAATAACAGGCAAAAAAAAAACGACATCCGGAGATGTCGTTTATCTGGTTCGGTATCGGCTTAGCCGTAGATATTTGCGCGATCGCGCAGCTCTTTGCCTGGCTTAAAGTGGGGAACGTATTTACCTTCCAGATCCACTTTGTCACCCGTTTTCGGGTTACGTCCAGTACGCGGAGCGCGATAGTGCAAAGAAAAGCTGCCGAATCCCCGGATTTCGATGCGTTCGCCCTGTGCCAGCGTAGTGGCCATGTGCTCAAGCATCTCTTTTACTGCATCCTCAACGACTTTCGCCGGTATATGAGTATGCTGTCCCGCCAGTCTTTCGATCAGTTCTGACTTGGTCATGTAACCTCCGGTTTATCCCTGTGGGAATGTATGACAGCTTTTACCGAAACCGGGTGGTTGCCCACCCGGTGCTTCAGGTCGATTACTCGCCTTTAGCCGCTTTGAACGCTTCAGCCATAGCGCTAGAGAAATTGCTTTCTTCCTGTTTGGTGTTAACAGTATTGATAGCTTCTTTCTCATCAGCCTGGTCTTTCGCACGGACAGACAGGCTTACGACACGGTTTTTACGATCAACGCCGGTGAACTTAGCTTCAACGTCGTCGCCAACGTTCAGAACCAGAGTTGCATCTTCAATGCGGTCCAGTGAAGCTTCAGAAGCGCGCAGGTAACCCTCAACGCCGTCTGCTAATTCAACTGTAGCACCTTTAGCATCAACTGCAGTCACTTTACCGGTGACGATGGCACCTTTCTTGTTCAGAGTGATGTAGTTGTTGAACGGATCTTCTGCCAGCTGTTTAACGCCCAGAGAGATACGCTCGCGCTCTGCATCAACCTGCAGTACAACGGCAGCGATTTCGTCGCCTTTTTTGTACTCACGAACGGCTTCTTCGCCAGTCGCGTTCCAGGAGATGTCAGACAGGTGAACCAGACCGTCGATGCCGCCGTCCAGGCCGATGAAGATACCGAAGTCAGTGATTGACTTGATTTTACCTTCAACACGATCGCCTTTGTTGTGCGTCTCAGCGAACAGCTGCCATGGGTTAGATTTACACTGCTTCAGACCCAGGGAGATACGACGACGCTCTTCGTCAATGTCCAGAACCATAACTTCAACAACATCGCCTACGTTAACAACTTTAGACGGATGGATGTTTTTGTTGGTCCAGTCCATTTCAGACACGTGTACCAGACCTTCAACGCCTTCTTCGATTTCCACGAAGCAGCCGTAATCAGTCAGGTTGGTAACACGACCGGTCAGGCGGGTGCCTTCCGGATAGCGTTTAGCGATAGCAACCCATGGATCTTCGCCCAGCTGCTTCAGACCCAGAGAAACACGGGTACGCTCGCGGTCGAACTTCAGCACCTTAACGGTGATTTCGTCGCCAACGTTAACGATTTCGCTTGGATGCTTAACGCGTTTCCATGCCATATCAGTGATGTGCAGCAGGCCATCAACGCCGCCCAGATCAACGAATGCACCGTAGTCAGTGAGGTTCTTAACGATACCTTTAACTTCCATGCCTTCCTGCAGGTTTTCCAGCAGCTGATCGCGCTCTGCGCTGTTTTCGGATTCGATAACCGCACGACGTGAAACCACGACGTTGTTGCGTTTCTGATCCAGCTTGATGACTTTGAACTCAAGCTCTTTGCCTTCCAGATGCAGCGTATCGCGCACCGGACGCACATCTACCAGTGAACCTGGCAGGAACGCACGGATACCGTTGAGCTCAACTGTGAAGCCGCCTTTAACTTTGCCGTTGATAACACCGGTAACAGTTTCAGCGTCTTCGTAAGCTTTCTCCAGCGTGATCCATGCTTCATGGCGCTTAGCTTTCTCACGGGACAGCAGGGTTTCACCGAAGCCGTCTTCCACTGCATCCAGAGCAACATCAACTTCGTCGCCAACCTGGATTTCCAGTTCGCCGGCTGCGTTCTTGAACTGCTCTGCAGGAATTGCAGATTCAGATTTCAGACCCGCATCAACCAGAACGACATCTTTGTCGATAGAAACGACGATGCCACGAACGATAGAACCCGGGCGGGTTTCGATTGTTTTTAAGGATTCTTCAAATAGTTGAGCAAAAGATTCAGTCATATTGATAATCTTCAGGATTCTTCAATTTAACGTCCATCTGACTTCATGTCGGATGGGGTTGTTTCACATGCCCGGCACCGGATCCGTGGTACAGGGTGATAAATTCAGTTAAGCCGGGATGCCCAGCTTCTCGCGGGCATAGTGTAGCGCTTTTTCAATGACCTGGTCGATAGACATCTCTGTAGAGTCCAGAACCAGTGCATCGGCAGCAGCCACTAGAGGCGCAATTGCGCGGTTACGATCGCGGTCGTCGCGTTCTTTTATCTCGGCTAAAAGGCGGTCAAAGTTAACATTAAAGCCATTTCCCTGCAACTGTAGCATACGTCGCTGAGCACGCTCTTCCGGGCTGGCATCAAGGAAAATCTTTACTGGCGCATCCGGGAAAACCACGGTGCCCATATCACGGCCATCAGCAATCAGGCCCGGCATCTCGCGGAAACCGCGCTGGCGGCGCAATAACGCTTCGCGCACCCGTGGAAACGCAGCGACACGTGATGCGGTATTGCTGACCTCCTGAGTGCGGATTTCACCGGTCACATCTTCACCTTCAAGTATGACCTGCATTTCACCGTTTTGTGACAAAAAGCGCACATCAAGATGCGCAGCAATCGGCACCAGCGCCTCTTCAGATTCAATGTCCACCTGATGATGCAATGCGGCTAACGCCAGCACGCGGTAAATAGCACCGGAATCCAGCAGATGCCACTGCAGCGATTCTGCCATCGCTTTGCACAGGGTTCCCTTTCCCGCTCCACTTGGCCCATCAATAGTTATGACCGGGGCAGTTACTGTCATTATTCCCTCCTGTTGCTGCGTGCATTATGACCTTCAGGCCACCCTTAATGCTTAGCATTATACGCTGCATAGCAAGGCTTGGTTACCCTTTCGCACTGACGGGGTTCGAAATGTTAGTCAATTCAGAGGATATCGGTGCGGTTGCAGCCAGATTAAATCAGGGAGAGATCCGGTGCGGAACCGCACCGGAAAGGCAATATCAGGCGTGCTGGCTGATTTTAGCCAGTTGAACAAAATAGTCCGGGAAGGTTTTCGCTGTACAGCCAGGATCAAGAATGGTTACCGGCGTATCGGAAAGTGCAACCAGAGAAAAACACATCGCCATGCGGTGGTCATTGTAGGTGCCAATATCAGCATGAATCAGCGATGCTGGCGGTGTAATACGGATGAAATCATGACCTTCTTCGACTTCCGCCCCAACTTTACGTAATTCCGTGGCCATTGCGCTCAGTCGATCGGTCTCTTTTACCCGCCAGTTATAAATATTACGTAACTGGGTAGTGCCCTCTGCAAACAGCGCGGTGGTCGCAATGGTCATTGCAGCATCAGGGATATGATTCATATCCATATCGATAGCCTGCAGTTTTCCGGCCGTGCAGGCAATATAATCGTCGCCCCACTCAATCACAGCGCCCATCCTTTCCAGCACGTCAGCGAAACGGATGTCGCCCTGCACACTCTGGCGTCCGATACCGGTGACGCGAACCGTCCCGCCTTTTATGGCAGCAGCAGCCAGGAAATAGGAGGCGGAAGAGGCATCGCCCTCAACCAGGTAATCGCCCGGTGACTGATACTGTTGCTGGCCCTTGATCAGGAAGCGCTGATAGTTCTGATTCTCAACGTCGACGCCAAAGCACTGCATCAGATTCAGAGTGATATCGATATAAGGTTTGGAAACCAAATCACCTTTGATGGTAATGCAGGTGTCCTGCTGTGCCAGCGGCGCGGTCATCAGCAGTGCAGTCAGGAACTGACTGGATACGCTGCCATCCACGCTGACGTCACCCCCAATGAAACCTCCGCGTAAACGCAGCGGCGGATAGTTTTCATTTTCCAGGTAATCAATGATTGCGTCACCCTGACGAAGCGCGTCAACCAGATGGCCGATGGGACGCTCTTTCATGCGGGGTTCGCCAGTCAGTTCGATATCGTGCTCACCCAGACAAAGTGCTGCGGCCAGAGGACGCATTGCGGTTCCGGCATTGCCCAGAAACAGCGACAGCGGTTGAGAGGAGCGCAGCGGCCCGGCATTTCCCGTCACTTCACACACGGTGCGATCGCCGGAAAGCGTATAGTTTACGCCCAGCGCAGTCAGCGCATTCAGCATGTGCTTTACATCATCGCTGTCGAGCAGGTTAGTCAGACGGGTGGTGCCTTTAGCCAGCGCAGCCAGCAGCAATGCGCGATTGGAAACGCTCTTTGAACCAGGCAGATTTACGGTGCCATCAACGCGTGCGATCGGTTGGAGAGTCAGGGAGTCCTGCATGTGAAACGAAATCCTCAAAAAATACAGAGACCTCCCCATATGGCGAGGTCTGGCATCAGCATCAACGCTGATATCTTAGTAATCAACCGTGACGGCGTTCAAAGTCGACCATGAAATCGGTCAGCGCCTTCACACCTTCCAGCGGCATGGCATTATAGATAGAGGCGCGCATACCGCCTACTACACGATGGCCTTTGAGCGCATGTAATCCTGCCTTAAATGACTCTTCCAGGAACAGTGCATCGAGCGACGCATCCGCCAGCTGGAAAGGAATATTCATGCGTGAGCGGTTTTCTTTAGCCACATCGTTACGGTAGAAGCCACTGTGATCGATAACGCCATAAAGCAGGTCAGATTTTGCCTGATTGATACGATCAATTTCGGCTACACCACCCTTCTCTTTCAGCCATTTAAACACCAGGCCTGAGAGATACCACGCAAATGTTGGCGGGGTATTAAACATCGAATCATTATCGGCCAGCACTTTGTAATCGAGAATTGAAGGTACCGAGGCGTGCGCCTGGCCCAGCAGATCTTCGCGAACGACAACCAGCGTTAATCCGGCCGGACCGACATTTTTTTGCGCGCCTGCATAAATCACGCCATAGCGGCTCACATCGATCGGACGTGACAGAATGGTAGATGAGAAGTCAGCGACAACCGTTTTACTGCCGAAATCGGGCTGTTCATCAATGGCGATGCCATCAATAGTTTCATTCGGGCAGAAATGCAGATAAGCAGACGATTCGCTCACCTGCCATTCGCTCATCGGCAGAATGGCACGTTTACCATCGCGGGTGGTTTTCACATCCAGCGTGCGTGGGGAGCAATACTTTTCTGCTTCTTTAATTGCACTGTGCGCCCAGTAGCCGCCATCGACATAGTCGGCGCTGGTCGCTTGCCCGAGCAGATTACCCGGTACAGCAGCGAACTGCGCACGCGCGCCGCCATGACAGAATAAAACTTTGTAATTAGCCGGTATTTTTAGCAGATCACGGAAGTCCTGCTCTGCTTCCTCAGCCACCTGAATAAACTCTTTACTGCGGTGACTGATCTCCATTACAGAGGTACCCAGACCGCGCCAGTTCGTCAGTTCCTGTTCTGCACGACGAAGGACTTCAACCGGTAGCATCGCCGGGCCAGAGCTAAAATTATAAACTTGCGTCATTTCCCCTCACCACTGTCATATCGAACGGTTATGAATAACCATCCGGTTTTATCACTGCATTCTGATAGCTGCAATCATAAATCAGGGTGCGGTCACATTTTCTGAATCCGGCTCGCCGGAGGTTATGTTACCAATGCAAATCTGAACGGAATTTTGTGAGGCTCTATCCAGCCCCACCAATCCGCATTTGGCCTGAGTGCCGCGGCAATGAAAACTATGCCGGTAAACTAAGCCGGTAAAAATGTCCCGCCCTGATAGCGGTCAGTTAGCAAAATCCGTATCATGGCGCGCTTTACGCACCCTATGACAACAGAGAGAGCGGCACTATGACGCAAACATTTATCCCGGGCAAAGATGCCGCACTGGAAGACTCCATCGCGCGTTTCCAGAACAAGCTGCAGGATCTTGGCTTTAATATTGAAGAAGCCTCCTGGCTTAATCCTGTTCCCCATGTCTGGTCTGTGCATATCCGCGACCGCGATTGCCCGCTCTGCTTTACCAATGGTAAAGGCGCCAGTAAAAAAGCGGCACTGGCCTCTGCACTGGGCGAGTATTTTGAGCGTCTCTCTACTAACTATTTTTTTGCTGACTTCTGGCTGGGGAAAAAGATCGCTAACGGTGATTTTGTTCACTATCCCAATGAAAAATGGTTTGCGTTACCAGAGGATGATTCCTTACCTGAAGGCATTCTGGATGCGCGCCTTCATGCGTTTTACGATGCCGACAATGCTCTGACGGCTTCCGGCCTGATTGATTTGCAGTCCGGCAATGCTGAGCGTGGTATCTGCGCTCTGCCCTTTACCCGCCAGTCCGATCAGCAAACTGTCTATATCCCGATGAACATCATCGGCAACCTCTATGTCTCAAATGGCATGTCGGCGGGCAACACCGCGAATGAAGCGCGTGTTCAGGGGTTGTCAGAAGTGTTTGAGCGCTACATTAAAAATCGCATTATTGCTGAAGCAATCAGCCTGCCAGCGATTCCTGATACGGTGATGCAGCGTTATCCTGACGTCATTGAGGCGATTGCGCGCCTTGAAGCGGAAGGCTTCCCGATTTTCGCCTATGACGCTTCGCTGGGCGGCAAATATCCGGTTATCTGTGTGGTGCTGTTTAACCCGACCAATGGCACCTGTTTTGCTTCCTTTGGTGCGCACCCTGATTTCGGTGTGGCGCTGGAGCGTACCGTTACTGAGTTGCTGCAGGGTCGCAGCCTCAAAGATCTGGATGTGTTTACACCACCAACCTTTGATGACGAAGAAGTGGCTGAACATGCCAACCTTGAAACACACTTCATCGATTCAAGCGGTCTGATCTCCTGGGATCTGTTTAAAGAGACGGCAGATTATCCCTTTGTCGACTGGTCTTTCGCAGGCAGCACCGAGCAGGAATTTGCTACGCTGATGGCGATCTTCGCTTCAGAAGATCAGGAGGTCTATATCGCTGACTACGAGCACCTGGGCGTCTATGCCTGCCGCATCATCGTACCTGGCATGTCTGATATCTACCCGGCGGAAGATCTGTTCCTGGCAAATAACAGCATGGGTGCTGGCATGCGTGAAACCCTGCTTGCCCTGCCTGACAGCAACTGGAATCCGGAAGAGTATCTGGATCTGATTGGACAGCTGGATGATGAAGGTTTTGACGACTTCACCCGCGTTCGCGAGCTGCTGGGCCTGGCAACCGGTAAAGACAACGGCTGGTACACGCTGCGTATTGGCGAATTAAAAGCGATGCTGGCGCTGGCGGGCGGCGATCTGGATCAGGCATTGATCTGGACCGAGTGGACAATGGAGTTTAACAGCTCAATCTTTACGCCAGAGCGGGCTAATTACTATCGCTGCCTGCAGACCCTGCTATTACTGGCAATGGAAGATGAGCGCGATCCGCTGCAGTATCATCACGCCTTCCTGCGTATGTATGGTGAGAACGCAATGGAAGCGGCTTCCGCTGCTATTAGTGGTGAGAATCCGTTTAACGGGCTTCAGGCTGTGGATGAAGAGTTGCAGGCATTCCCGGCCCATCAATCCCTGCTTGCTGCCTACGAAAAACTGCAGGCCGCTAAACGTCATTACTGGAAAAAAGCGTAAGGCATAACGCCTGTAGCTGGAAACAGATAGCTCAACATGGCACTGGATTTATCTGGTGCCATAATTTCCCTCTATCTCAATGAAACATTAGCTGTAATAAAAATACCTTCCGCCACATTGCATCATTTCACTTAACATATAAGATATTAATTCGTAACATAGACTGAATTAAAAGTGCGAGCAACCGCATCACATTAAAATATATTTGTATTTTTAAAATTAATTTAAACTTACAATTTCAATAATTTACGCGATTATTTTTTCATTTCCATGCGAGATGATGGCGACCATTTCGGCAAACATGATCCACATCAATTGCTGACCTATACTCCTTTGTTAGTATTTTTTCAGACAACTTCAGGAGTAAGTTAGTGTGAAAACTGACAACCCTTTTAATCTTTTATTACCAGCCGCAATGGCGAAAGTGGCCGAAGAGGCCGGTATCTATAAAGCAACCAAACATCCCTTTACGACCTTCTTTCTGGCAATAAACGCTGGCGTATTCATCTCAATCGCATTCGTTTTTTATATTACAGCGACTACCGGCAGCGGCGCGATGCCCTATGGCATAGCCAAACTAATTGGCGGTATCTGTTTCTCACTCGGTTTGATGCTGGTCGTGGTGTGTGGCGCCGACCTTTTTACCTCGACGGTATTAATCGTCGTGGCTAAAGCCAGTGGTCGCATCAGTTGGGGTCAACTGGCCCGCAACTGGTTTAACGTCTACGCCGGTAACCTGGCAGGTGCACTCTTCTTTGTCGCCCTGATGTGGTTTGCCGGACAGCATATGGTTGCGAATGGTGCCTGGGGCTTAAATGTCCTGGAAACCGCCGATCACAAAATGCATCACACCTTTATAGAAGCAGTCTGTCTGGGTACATTAGCTAATCTGCTGGTCTGCCTCGCCGTCTGGATGAGCTATTCCGGTCGCAGCCTGACCGATAAGCTGGTCGTGATGATTCTGCCTGTTGGGATGTTTGTCGCCAGCGGTTTCGAACACAGCATCGCCAACATGTTTCTCATTCCCTATGCCATTACTATCCGCGACTTCGCAACACCTGAGTTCTGGCAGGCTGCTGGCACTACGGCTGCACAGTTTCACGCGCTGACCGTCAGTAACTTTATTCTCCACAATCTGATTCCCGTAACGATCGGTAACATCATCGGCGGTGGCGTTCTGGTTGGGCTGACTTACTGGGTTATCTATCTCCGCAAAGGTGACCAGGTACATTAAACGCATTTTTGACGGCACAGGACGTTGACTGTGCCCGACCGTAAAGTCTCTTCATATAAGGCAGGTATATTATGACCGAACTTAATGCAAAACTGGCTTCAGCATGGGAAGGATTTGCTGAAGGCGAATGGCAGAACAGCGTCAATGTGCGCGACTTCATTCAGAAAAACTACACCCCCTATGAAGGTGATGAGTCATTCCTGGCGGGCGCCACTGAAGCGACCACCAAACTGTGGGAAAGCGTGCTGGAAGGCATCAAAATTGAGAACCGCACCCACGCGCCAGTCGACTTCGACACCGATCTCGCCTCCACGATTACCTCGCACGACGCGGGCTACATTAATAAGTCTCTGGAAAAAATTGTTGGGCTGCAGACTGAAGCGCCATTAAAACGCGCCATCATTCCTTATGGCGGCATCAAAATGGTCGAAGGTTCATGCAAAGTGTATGGCCGTGAACTCGACCCTTCTCTGAAAAAAATCTTCACTGAATACCGCAAAACACACAACCAGGGTGTATTCGATGTTTATACCCCGGACATTCTGCGCTGCCGCAAATCAGGTATTCTGACCGGTCTTCCTGATGCTTATGGCCGTGGCCGTATTATCGGTGACTATCGTCGTGTGGCGTTATACGGCATCGATTTCCTGATGGCGGATAAATTCGCTCAGTTCGCATCACTGCAGGAAGATTTAGAGAACGGTGTGAATCTCGAAGCAACCATTCGTCTGCGTGAAGAGATCTCCGATCAGCATCATGCGCTGGCTCAGATTAAAGAGATGGCCGCAAAGTATGGTCATGACATTTCCGGCCCGGCTACCAACGCAATGGAAGCTGTGCAGTGGACTTACTATGGTTATCTGGCTGCCGTTAAATCACAAAACGGTGCTGCCATGTCGTTTGGCCGCGTCTCAACCTTCCTGGATGTTTACATTGAGCGTGACCTTAAAGCCGGTAAGCTGACGGAAGAACAGGCTCAGGAACTGATTGACCATCTGGTCATGAAACTGCGCATGGTTCGCTTCCTGCGTACCCCGGAATATGATGAGCTGTTCTCTGGTGACCCAATCTGGGCAACCGAATCACTGGCAGGTATGGGCGTTGATGGTCGCACACTGGTATCAAAAAGCACCTTCCGCTTCCTGAATACCCTCTACACCATGGGTCCTTCACCTGAGCCAAACATGACCATTCTGTGGTCAGAAAAACTGCCCATTAATTTCAAAAAATACGCCGCTAAAGTCTCTATTGATACTTCATCTTTGCAGTATGAGAACGATGACCTGATGCGTCCTGATTTCAACAATGATGACTACGCCATCGCCTGCTGCGTGAGTCCAATGATTGTCGGCAAACAAATGCAGTTCTTTGGCGCACGTGCCAACCTGGCGAAAACGCTGCTTTACGCAATCAACGGCGGCGTGGATGAAAAACTGAAAATGCAGGTCGGACCGAAAGGCGACAAAATCAGCGACGACGTGCTGGATTTCGACACCGTCATGGAGCGTATGGATCACTTCATGGACTGGCTGGCAAAACAGTATGTGACTTCGCTGAACATCATCCACTACATGCATGATAAGTACAGCTATGAAGCGGCACTGATGGCTCTGCATGACCGGGATGTCTATCGCACCATGGCCTGTGGTATCGCCGGTCTCTCTGTTGCTGCGGATTCACTTTCTGCAATTAAATACGCCAAAGTGAAACCGATTCGTGACGAAGATGGTCTGGCGATTGACTTCGACATCGAGGGTGAATATCCACAGTTCGGTAACAACGACGCCCGTGTTGATGACCTGGCCTGCGATCTCGTTGAACGCTTCATGAAGAAAATTCAGCAGTTGACTACCTATCGTAATGCCGTGCCGACGCAGTCTGTTCTGACCATCACCTCGAACGTGGTGTATGGTAAGAAAACCGGTAACACGCCGGATGGACGTCGCGCTGGCGCACCGTTTGGACCTGGTGCTAACCCGATGCATGGTCGTGACCAGAAAGGTGCGGTGGCTTCACTGACTTCTGTCGCTAAACTGCCGTTTGCCTATGCAAAAGATGGTATCTCCTATACCTTCTCAATCGTGCCAAACGCGCTGGGTAAAGATGATAACGTGCGCAAAACCAACCTTGCCGGTCTGATGGATGGTTACTTCCATCACGAAGCCAGCATCGAAGGCGGCCAGCACCTTAACGTCAACGTTATGAACCGTGAAATGCTGCTGGACGCGATGGAGCATCCAGAGAAATATCCGCAGCTGACGATTCGCGTTTCTGGTTACGCTGTACGCTTTAACTCACTGACTAAAGAGCAGCAGCAGGATGTGATTACCCGTACCTTCACACAGTCACTGTAATCACGGATAAACCCGATAAAAAGGCTCCTCGCGGAGCCTTTTCCTTAAAAGTCTGTTCTGATGGTCATCTTCATCAAGGTTCCCACCAGAATCGATTTCCTGCCCTGAGCGCAACAGAGATTGCGCCGTCTGTCCCGGCAGACTCACTGGAGAAACATCGCAATGTCAGTTAACGGTCGTATCCACTCATTTGAATCCTGCGGCACCGTCGATGGTCCCGGCATCCGTTTCATTACTTTCTTCCAGGGCTGCCTGATGCGCTGCCTCTACTGTCACAACCGCGACACCTGGGATACCCACGGTGGCAAAGAGATCAGCGTCGACGCGCTGATGGCGGATGTGCTCTCCTATCGCCACTTTATGAATGCCTCTGGCGGCGGTGTTACTGCGTCTGGCGGTGAAGCGATTCTTCAGGCTGAATTTGTGCGTGACTGGTTCCGCGCCTGCAAGGCCGAAGGCATCCATACCTGTCTCGACACCAATGGCTTCGTACGCCGCTACGATCCGGTAATCGACGAACTGCTCGACGTGACTGACTTAGTGATGCTCGATCTCAAACAGATGAATGACGATGTGCATCAGATTCTGGTGGGGGTATCAAATCACCGTACCCTGGATTTTGCCCGCTACCTGCAGAAAAAAGGCAAGCGGACCTGGATCCGTTTTGTCGTCGTACCCGGTTACTCCGACGATGATGACACCGCGCATCGGCTGGGTGAATTCACACGTGACATGGAGAACGTTGAGAAGATTGAATTGCTGCCCTATCACGAACTGGGTAAGCATAAATGGATTGCAATGGGTGAAGAGTACAAGCTGGATGGGGTGAAACCACCGGCGAAAGAGACGATGGAACGCGTTAAGAATATTCTCGCCAGCTACGGCCACGAAGTGATGTACTAGAGAATCGGTCACAAAAAAGGGAGCTTAACGCTCCCTTTTTACTGTTCAGCGATCAGGCATGTGCCACTGGCGTCGCCTGCTGGTCCGCTTTACGCAGCAGCATCAGCAGATAGATCAGCGCTACTGCAGCGATCATCACAAACAGCAGCCGGTCAGAATAATTCTGCATCAGAACGGAGGTCATTGCCGGTCCAGCCAGACTGCCAACGGTATAACTCATCAGCAGCGCCTGATTCATCGCAACCAGTTCATGATGTGCAACCGTCTCACAAGCCCAGGACATGGCCACCGGATAGAGTGTGAAGCCTGCCAGCCCCAGAACAAACAGTGCTGGTGCCATTGCGGCATTGGTTAGCATCGCCATCGCACCCAGGATAACGACAAAGACCTGCACCCGCAGCACCAGCAGGCGGCCGAAACGATCGGCCAGCCGACCAACTGGCCACTGCCCGACAATGCCGGCGCTGACCAGTAACGCCATCCAGTAGCCGACATTGGCATCACTCATTCCCTGATGCGACAGGTAAAGCGGCATCAGGCCATAAAGCGAACCTAAAACGATACCGGAGATAATGCAGCCATTGATGCCGAGACGTGAACTGCGACGACGAAGCATCGGCCAGATGCGAGCCGGTGCCGCTTCAGCCGCTTCACCGGTGGCTGATACTCGTGTAAAGACCAGAGGCAGTACCGCACAGAACACCAGTGAAGTGACCCAGGGTACTACGCTCAGTAATTCTGTAGAGAGGGTGCTGACCAGTAACTGACCGGTTACAGTGCCAAGATAATAAACGATCATATAGGCAGCCAGTAGCTGTCCACGATTTCGGACGGTTCCGCTACAGAGAAGTGCGCTTTCAACCACGACCCACATCAGCGCACAGCCTACCCCCGCGACAAAACGAAGCGAACTCCACGCCCAGAAACCTTCCATCGTTACCAGGCAAATCGTTGCCACGGCAAAGAGCCCGGTTGCCAGATAATAACTGCGATTAAACCCGTAATGTCTGATTAACCAGCCAGCCAGTAATGTACCTGCCAGATTGCCGGTGTAATAAGAGGAACTTACGATGCCCACCTGCCAGGTTGTCAATAAGTCATGCGTCAGCCACAGTGGAACAAGCGTATTCAGCACGGCAATGGCGACAGTCATTAACATCAGGCCGCAAAGCAGCAATATCACGGGGCGTGACCAGGTTGACATAGGGGATAGAAACCAGAGCAAAATGAAGTAAATTGCGCGCAGTTTGCCACTGGCTTTTTTAAAGTCAATGGGCTGAATTTGATAGCAGCACATTTTGCTGCTGGACAATTTAATTTACTAATCTTCAGTGGGTTACAATTGTGTTATGCGGCATATTGCTGAGCGCTATCTCTATGAAAAATTAGATTTTTAAGCGTTCCGACGCACCTGGTATCGATAACGTTTATTTGTGATTAAATTCAGTCTCAGTAAATCCTTTTTTCAAAAACTACGCATAAAAAAACCCGGCCATGGCCGGGTTTAAGAATGGTGAATCGCTTAGCCGATGACATCGACGCCATTCATGTAGGGACGTAAAACTTCAGGCACGGTGATGCGGCCATCTTCCTGCTGATAGTTTTCCAGCACCGCGACCAGAGTGCGGCCTACGGCCAGTCCTGAACCATTCAGGGTATGAACCAGACGCGGTTTCTTTTCCTGTTTGTTGCGGTAACGCGCCTGCATACGACGCGCCTGGAAATCACCCATGTTGGAACAGGATGAAATTTCACGATAGGTATTCTGCGCTGGCAGCCAGACTTCCAGATCGTAGGTTTTGGTCGATCCAAAGCCCATATCGCCGGTACAGAGTAAAACCTTACGATACGGCAGATTCAGCAGCTGCAGCACTTTCTCTGCATGACCAGTCAGCTCTTCCAGCGCATCCATTGACTGTTCCGGAGTGACAATCTGCACCATTTCAACTTTGTCGAACTGGTGCATACGGATCAGGCCGCGCGTGTCACGACCGTAAGAACCCGCTTCAGAACGGAAGCATGGCGTATGCGCGGTCAGTTTAACCGGCAGGCTATCCTCTTCCACGATCTCATCGCGCATCAGGTTGGTCAGCGGCACTTCCGCGGTAGGAATCAACGCATAGTTGCTGCTGTCTGACTGCTCTTCCAGCGGGCGAGTGTGGAACAGGTCCTCGCCGAACTTAGGCAGCTGACCGGTGCCATAAAGCGTTTCGTGATTAACCAGGTAAGGCACGTAGGTTTCAAGGTAGCCATGCTGCTCAGTGTGCAGGTCAATCATAAACTGACTCAGTGCACGGTGCAGGCGGGCAATCTGACCCTGCATGACCACAAAGCGTGAACCGGTCAGTTTCACGGCAGCCGCAAAATCCAGGCCTTTCGCCGCTTCACCCAGTTCAACGTGATCTTTAACCTGGAAGCTGAACTCGCGCGGGGTACCCCAGCGGCTCACTTCCTGGTTTTCGCTGTCATCTTTGCCCAGCGGCACTTCATCTGCCGGAATGTTCGGCAGCGCCAGCGCAAAGTCACGGATTTGATTCTGCAGTTCATCCAGTTCTGCTTTTGCGGCATCCAGGCGTTCGCCCAGCGCGTTCACTTCCTGACGCAGCGGCTCGATGTCTTCCCCACGTGCTTTGGCCTGACCGATGGATTTGGATCGGGAGTTACGCTCTGCCTGCAGATTTTCAGTTTCCACCTGCAGTACTTTGCGACGCTCTTCAAGCGAACGCAGCGTTTCCACATCCAGTTTGTATCCCCGGCGTGCCAGTTTTTCTGCGACTGCGTCTGGCTCGTTACGCAGCAGATTGGGATCGAGCATGCTTATCCTGTGTATAAAAAGTTGGTTGAAAGAAGGGACGCATTCCCGCGGAATGCGTTGAAAACATTGCCCACATTACCGTAACGTCTGTTTCAGCGGTAGCGTTTTGTCGGGCTATTTTGATCCTGCTCAGCGAGCCAGCTTAGCTTTTCACCAATCTTACCCTCAAGCCCGCGCTGGGTTGGGGTGTAATAGCGTGCGCTGGCCAGTTCCTGCGGAAAATAGACTTCACCGGCGGCATAGGCGTTGGTTTCGTTATGGGCATAACGATACTCTTTGCCCAGGCCCATCTCTTTCATCAGCTTAGTCGGCGCATTACGCAGATGCTCAGGTACATCGTAATCGGGATGGTCGCGCGCATCACGCATGGCGGCTTTAAACGCGTTGTAGACTGCATTACTTTTAGGCGCGCACGCGAGATAAACAATGGCCTGAGCGATGGCACGCTCCCCCTCTGCCGGCCCGACGCGCGTAAAGCAATCCCACGCCGCAATCGCCACCTGCATGCCGCGTGGGTCGGCATTGCCGACATCTTCTGAGGCGATAGCCAGCAACCGGCGTGCGACATAGAGCGGGTCGCCACCTGCGGTAATAATGCGTGCATACCAGTAAAGCGCCGCGTCGGGTGCCGAGCCGCGCACGGATTTGTGCAGAGCCGAAATCAGGTCATAAAAGCGGTCGCCTTTGTTGTCAAAACGCGCGGATCGCTCACCCGAGACTTCGTTGAGCAACTGCGGCGTCAGTTCACGCTGACCCGAGGCGGTGATTTCAGCCATATCCGCCATCATTTCCAGCGTGTTCAGCGCCCGGCGTGCATCGCCATTAACCAGTTCAGCGATCATCCTACGTGTATTGTCCGGCAGCACGATGTCACTGTCGCCATACCCACGCGCTTTATCCTGCATCGCCTGATCCAGCACCTGCTCAATATCCTCGGTCGTCAGTGATTTCAGCAGGTAAACGCGGGCGCGTGACAGCAATGCGGAGTTGAGTTCAAAAGAGGGGTTTTCGGTGGTCGCACCAATAAAGGTAATCGTGCCATCTTCGATATGCGGCAGAAAAGCATCCTGCTGGCTCTTGTTGAACCGATGGACCTCATCCACAAACAGGATGGTGCGCCGCCCGGCATGTTTATTCTGGCGGGCACGCTCAATCGCCTCACGAATCTCTTTCACACCCGAAGTGACTGCTGAGATACGCTCCACATCGGCGTTACCATAATGCGCAATAATTTCAGCGAGTGTCGTCTTGCCGGTCCCGGGTGGTCCCCACAGGATCATCGAGTGCAGGTGCCCTGCTTCAATCGCGCGCGGCAGCGGTTTGCCCGCACCCAGCAGATGTTGCTGACCAATGTACTGTTTCAATGTTTCTGGCCGCATACGCGCGGCCAGAGGTTTGAAATTTTCGGTGGAAAAATCCAGGGACAGGTTACTCACCGTGACCTCACTGACGTTGGTCGTCCACCGTCACGCCTTTAGGCGGTGTGAACGTGAATTTATCCGGGCTGATAGTACCATTCTGCTGGCTTTTCAGCTGGTAATCACTGCGCTGGCCATCCTGTTCGATAGCGCTGAAGCGGTTAATGGTGCCGCTGGAGGTCACCTGAATGGTGAATTGTTTCAGGTTGCCATCGCTGTTTTTCGGTGTCAGCTCGAAATTGTCACCCTGCTGTTTAATGTTGTACTGCTTCCAGTCATTCGACTGGTTGCGGGCAATCAGCATAAACGGCGTATTGCTGGTCGCATTCTGCAGCAGGCTAACGGTCGCCTGCTCAACAAATGGATTGTAGAACCACAGCGATTTGCCGTCAGAGATGATGATGCTTTCGTCCGGCGCGGTCATATGCCAGTTAAACAGGCTGGGACGTTTAACCCACAATTCGCCTTCACCATCCTGTACATTGGCACCGCTGCTGTCGGTCACTTTTTGCGTGAAGCTGGCGTGGAAGCTGCTGACCTTGTTCAGGCGCTGTTGCAGATCACTGGAAGCATCAGCCAGAACGCTGGCCGAAGAAAAGGTGGCCAACAGGCCCAGAGCGATTACGCGTAATTTCATCTGCTTCAATTCCTTATTTAAACGTTCCCATCGATAACTGCATTAAGCCTGGTCGCCGTTCCGTCATCAGAACAGAGGAAAAAGCCGAAAGCTGATCCAGATATGGGGGTTAACCGCGTAAAAACAATGAGCCAGTCGGAACTGGCTCATCAAGTAGTGTTTCAAAACATTTAACCGCTACATATCGTGAGGCGGTGGCGACAGCACTTCACGGTTACCATTGTGTCCTGGTGCAGAGACGATGCCCTGCGCTTCCATCTGCTCAATGATACGTGCCGCGCGGTTATAGCCGATGCGGAACTGACGCTGAACGCCTGAAATCGAGGCTCGGCGCTTATCGACCACAAAGCCGACTGCCTGATCGAACAGCGGATCAAGTTCTTCATCGCTATCGATGCCACCGGCACTTTCGCTCTCTTCGCCTGCCGTAATACTGTCGATATATTGCGGACGACCACGTGCTTTCCAGTCCTGAACCACCGCATGTACTTCCTGGTCACGCACGAAGGCACCGTGAACACGAACCGGCAGTGAGGAGTTTGGCGGCATGTAAAGCATGTCACCCATACCCAGCAGGGATTCCGCGCCGCCCTGATCGAGAATGGTACGGGAGTCTATCTTGCTCGAAACGGTAAAGGCGATACGTGTCGGGATGTTCGCTTTGATCAGGCCAGTAATCACATCTACGGATGGACGCTGTGTTGCCAGCACCAGATGGATACCCGCAGCACGGGCTTTCTGTGCCAGGCGCGCAATCAGCTCTTCAACCTTTTTACCCACTGCCATGATCAGGTCAGCAAACTCATCGACCATTACCACGATATACGGCAGTTTCTCCAGAACCGGCGGCGTCATATCCATACTGTCGCCCGGCTTCCAGAACGGATCAGGAATCGGACGGCCCATCGCTTCGGCCTGCTCCACTTTCTCGTTGTAACCCGCCAGGTTACGCACGCCCAGCGCCGACATCAGCTTATAGCGACGCTCCATTTCGCCGACGCTCCAGCGCAGCGCATTCGCGGCGTCCTTCATGTCGGTGACCACTTCGGTCAGCAGGTGCGGAATGCCTTCATAGACCGACAGCTCCAGCATTTTCGGGTCGATCATAATGAAGCGAACTTCTTCCGGTGTCGCCTTGTAGAGCATGCTGATGATCATGGCGTTCACGCCCACGGACTTACCGGAACCGGTAGTACCGGCAACGAGTAAGTGCGGCATTTTCGCCAGATCGGCCACGACCGGCTGACCGGCAATGTCTTTACCCAGCACGACGGCCAGTGGCGACGGGTTGTCGCGGAATTTAGGGCAATCCAGGACTTCACGCAGATAAACGGTCTGACGATGTTTGTTTGGCAGTTCCAGGCCCACATAAGGTTTGCCTGGGATCACTTCCACCACGCGAACCGCGACAGTCGAGAGTGATCGTGCCAGGTCGCGCGACAGGTTAGAGATACGTGCTGCTTTTACACCCGGCGCCAGGTCAAGCTCGAAACGGGTGATAACCGGGCCAGGTGAGATGCCGACCACTTCGGCTTTGACGCGGTAATCGCCTAGACGTGACTCCACCAGACGGGCAGTCTGCTCCAGCGAGAACATATCAACCGGCTCTTCCTCTTCAGGAGGCGCCGTCAGCAGATCCAGCGAAGGCAGTGGCGTGGACGGTTTCTCCAGCGGCTGCTCGTGGCGCATCAGGAACGGATGGATCAGGCTGTCATGCAGTGAAGGTTTCGCTTCTTCAACTGGCTGAACCGGCTCAACGGCTGGCGTCCCATAAGACGGCGCAGAATAAGCCGGGGCGTGAGGCGCCGTTGGTGCAGCATACACAGGCGCAGACGGCGCGGCATAACCCGCTTCAGGATCTGCTGGCGTACCGTAAGCTGGCGCAGAATAAGCCGGGGCCTGAGGTGCCGCTGGTGCATGATAGGCAGGTTCTGCGGGAGCCGCAGGCGTCACTGGGGCACTATAGGCAGGTTCTGCCGGTGCAAAACGGGCAGGTGCAGGCACCTGAGCCGGTGCCTGAGGACTAGAGACCTCACTTACCTGCTGCCACGGTTCGTGTGAAACCGCAGGCGCTTCCGGCTCCGGCGTCGCAGCAATGGTAAACAGCGGTTCAGACGGGCCGTCATCCACCAGATCTTTCATCGGTGAAAAATCGAACGCGGAGGCAGTATCAATATTCAATACCGGCTCTTTTCTCACTTCAGGTTCATAGCGCTGCTGTTGCTGCTCGGCGAACTGACGTGCCAGTGCATGCTGCTGCTGCGCATCCTGCTCCTCTTCTTCGTCCTGCTGCCAGCTGGTGCCGTAACGCTGCTGCTGTTCAGACTGGAAGGCCTGACGCAGTTCAGCCTGCTGCAATGCCTCTTCAGCATCAGGTGCAGTGGAAACCGACGTAGCCGATGCCGTTTCGCTCTCTTCCGCTTTGGCTTTCTCTTCAGCCATGCGCTGAGAAGGTAACTTAATGCCATAAGAAGCCAGCTCACGACGCGTAGGCAGTTTTACCGGATTAGGACGCGGCAGCGCCGGTCCGATACCCTGCTTAACCTGAGGATTCAGATTGGTTTCAGGGGCTAAGTCGAAAACAGGCGCAGTACGTGTGGCCGCCGTTCCGGCAGCGGCGGCTGTTGCGGCCGCAGGGATCGCTGATGTGTCACGCCAGTTACCCATTTTAGGTTCGTCATCGTCGTAAGCATTGAACGATGGCGCAGCCGGAGCTTCGTCTGGCATTTCAAAGTGGTAAAGCGGTGGTGAAGCTGCGGCTGCAGAAGCACTCTGCGCTGGAGCCGTCGTTGCACCATAAGATGCAGGGATGTTCTGTGCAGATGCTGGAGCAGGTTGTGCCGTCGACGATGCAGGTATTGCTGCTGACGCGGCAGGTGCCGATGCAGTAAAGGCCGCTGCAGCAGGTGCCGCGGTAACCGGCGCTGCGGGAGCGATGGTCACCTCTGCAGCTTCCGCAGTGGCGGCTACCGCCGCACTGGTTGCGGCTGCTGCTTTCGCCAGTAGCGGATCCGGCTGTGTCGGCACAGGCTGAGCGGCAGCGCGTGGCGCGGCAAGCAGCACATCATCTTCCTGATCGACAGCACGCGGCGCAGACAGCAGCACGTCATCATCCTGATCGGCGGCATGCAATGCAGGGACATCCGCATAATCTTGCGCGTCGCGTTCGTCATCCTCTTCCTGCCAGGGTTCATCGTGACGTGAGCGGTTGCTGGCAAACGTCAGGACGCCCATGACGACACCACCAATTCTTTCTGCAATGGTGAGCCAGGACCAGCCGGTATACAGGGTTATCCCCGCCGCCCAGACGCAGAGCAGCATCAGCGTGCCGCCAGCCGGACTGAACCAGGGGGCAATAGCATTACTGACCAGACTACCAATCACGCCGCCTGAAGCGAAGTACCAGATATCATCAGCGTTCAGCGCTGCCATACCACAGGTCGTTACCACCAGCGCAAGAACGCCAATTAAGCGTAACCCGACGGCAAAGTAGTCAAAATAGTCCTGGCTGTCGCGCTGACGGAAAGCAATCCAGCACAAACCCAGAATGACGGGCGGAATGGCGTACGCCATCACACCAAAGATGAAGAGTAAGGTGTCAGCCAGCCAGGCACCGACGCTGCCGCCGATATTATGGATAGGTTCATGCCAGGCCGTTTGCGACCAGCTCGGATCGGAAGGGTTAAAACTGACCAGTGAAACCATCAGGTAAATGGCAAACAGCGCCACCAGAATGAGCAACGCTTCCAGCAGACGACGTCCACTGCTCAGCGATTGTAACGAAACGTCTTTATCTTCTGTATATTCCTGGCTCAAGAGGACTCTCCAGGTGCCTGTAAAGTAAGAAGCAACAGCGTCGGGCAAGCCCGACGCTGATCCTGTATGAATGCACAGGAGTGTACCGAAATCTCACAGGTTTTGCACCTGCCCCGCATCAGCGAGTTTTGATCACCAGTCGATTGCTCTGTTTGACCTCTTCCATCACCACATAAGTTCGCGTGTCGTTTACGCCCGGCAGGCGCAACAGGGTTTCGCCCAGCAGCTTACGGTAGGCAGACATATCAGGTACGCGCGTTTTCAGCAGGTAGTCGAAATCGCCGGAAACGAGGTGACACTCTTGAGTTTCCTCAAGTTTTTGCACAGCGGCGTTAAATTGCTCAAACACATCCGGCGCACCACGATTCAGAGTAATCTCAACGAATACCAGCAGAGAGGCATCCAGATAGTGCGGGTTTAACTGCGCAGTGTAACCAAGAATAAATCCCTGGCGTTCGAGACGGCGTACACGCTCAAGACATGGCGTAGGCGATAAGCCTACGCGTTTGGAAAGCTCTACGTTTGAAATGCGACCATCTTTCTGAAGTTCATTCAGAATGTTCCTGTCAATTCTGTCGAGGTCTTTCCCGGGGCGTTTCTTATTGTCTACCATTATTATTGTCTCTCTTAATTCCTTCCCTTTACCTGCCACGCCCTGAAAACGCTCAATGTTCGGGGCATTTCTGAAGTGAGCTAACAGAGCCTGTGATCTGACACCTATCGATATGACGCATGTTGTCTGTCCACATCATGCGTCATTATCCATATCAGGCTGCTTTTATTCGGCGTTACACGCAAAACAGGCGACGAAAACCTGTTTTGTTCCGATAAATGTTATTCGCTTCTGATAATGTTTTCGCAAAAGCGCAGGCGATTGTCAAAGTAAAATCACCAAATTCAGGACAAGATGCCAGACAGACCGCTGGGTATCTGTTTTTAAATGAGTATTTTTCCACTTTTGCACCCTTTAAAGCCGATTTTTGACCCATTCTGGCGCATTGACCAGGCAAAACCGCCGCTCATCGTCTACGCCACTTGCAGCTATCGTTAACAAAATTGGCTAAGTCTTGTTATTGTCGCCGGATATTCCCTACAATCGCAGGCTATGTCAGCCGAATGAAACTGAGGAACGCATGAGTACGGCCAAACACAGTAAGTTACTCATTCTGGGCTCCGGCCCAGCGGGTTATACCGCAGCCGTTTATGCTGCACGCGCCAACCTGAACCCGGTGCTGATCACCGGTCTGGAAAAAGGCGGACAGCTGACCACTACCACTGAAGTGGAGAACTGGCCGGGCGACCCGCACGATCTGACAGGTCCATCGCTGATGGAGCGCATGCACGAGCATGCCGAAAAATTTAATACTGAGATCATTTTCGATCACATCCACACCGTTGATCTGCAGAACCGTCCGTTCACCCTCACTGGCGACAGCGGCGTATACACGGCAGATGCCCTGATCATCGCCACCGGTGCGTCAGCTCGTTACCTGGGTCTGCCGTCTGAAGAGGCGTTCAAGGGCAAAGGTGTCTCTGCCTGTGCAACCTGTGACGGTTTCTTCTATCGCAACCAGAAAGTCGCAGTGATTGGCGGGGGTAACACGGCCGTTGAAGAGGCGCTCTATCTGGCGAACATCGCGGCTGAAGTGCATCTGATTCACCGTCGTGACAGCTTCCGCGCAGAGAAGATCCTGATCGACCGGCTGATGGAAAAAGTGCGCAATGGCAATATCGTGCTGCACACCCATCGTACGCTGGAAGAAGTCACAGGCGATCAGATGGGTGTGACCGGTCTGACACTGCGTTCTACCCAGAACAGTGATGAAACAGAAGCGCTGGAAGTCGCGGGTCTGTTTGTTGCTATCGGACACAGTCCGAATACGGCTATCTTCGAAGGTCAGCTGGCGCTGGAGAACGGTTACATCAAAGTTCAGTCGGGTCTGCACGGCAACGCCACTCAGACCAGCATCCCAGGCGTCTTTGCGGCAGGCGATGTGATGGACCATATCTATCGTCAGGCGATCACCTCGGCAGGCACCGGCTGCATGGCCGCGTTAGACGCTGAGCGTTTTCTTGACGGGTTGGTTAAAAACGATCGGTAAGTTGTTAACCCTCTGATCTCAAATGTTCCAGGCGACGGTTTTTCCGTCGCCTTTTTTATAGCTCTCATGCTAGATTCTGGCGCCTGAAGAGATGGAAATGTCTTTCCATTTTCCCCTGTCACCGACATTTAGCATGGTCTCGCATGGACAAATCGCGGCAGCAGCATCTTACCCGCTGGCTTCGTCAGCAACGTCGTTTCGCCGGTCGCTGGTTGCGGCTCAACACGCTGCTGGGCATGGTAAGTGCCCTGCTGATCATTGCCCAGTCGGGTTTACTGGCCTCGCTGCTGCAGGCGCTGATCATTGACCAGCAGCCGCGTGAAACCCTGACGGTCAGCATCCTGCTGTTACTGCTCTGCTTCGCACTGCGCGCCCTGATCAACTATGCCCGCGAACTGACCGGTTTTCGGGCGGGGCAGGCTATCCGTCAGGCGTTACGTCAGCAGGTCTTAGATCGATTATCTGATCTGGGCCCGGCGTGGATTCAGGGAAAACCAGCCGGGAGCTGGGCAACCCTGCTGCTGGAGCAGATCGAAGAGATGCAGGAGTACTACGCCCGCTACCTGCCGCAGATGACGCTGGCGGTGCTGATCCCCTGCTGCATTCTGCTGACTGTTTTTCCGCTGAACTGGACCGCAGGTCTGATCCTGTTTGCCACTGCGCCGTTGATTCCGCTGTTTATGGCGCTGGTCGGCATGGGTGCGGCCGAGGCCAATCGCCGCAACTTCCTGGTGCTGGCCCGCCTGAGCGGTAACTTTCTCGACCGTCTGCGCGGCAGAGAAACGCTGCGGCTGTTTCATCGTGGTGAAGCAGAGCAGCAGGCGGTTGCCGACGCCACCACTGATTTTCGCCAGCGCACCATGGACGTGCTGCGTTTAGCGTTTCTCTCCTCCGCCGTGCTGGAGTTTTTTGCCTCGTTAGCCATTGCTGTGGTAGCCGTCTATTTTGGCTTCTCCTATCTGGGCGAATTACATTTCGGTGATTATGGCCACGGCGTGACGCTGTTTGCCGGGTTCCTGGTACTGATCCTCGCCCCGGAGTTTTTCCAGCCACTGCGCGATCTCGGCGCGTTCTATCATGCCAAAGCCCAGGCGGTCGGCGGTGCCGATGCACTTGAAACATTTATGCAGGCAACACCTGACGCCGCGCCGCAGGAGGGTCAGTTACCTTTCACAGCCGACCGTTCCATCGCGCTTGTCGCCGATGATCTGCGGGTCTGCGCGCCTGATGGTCAGGTGCTGTGCGGCCCGCTCACTTTCACTATTGCCGCTGGCGAGCAGATTGCGCTGGTCGGTCAAAGCGGAGCCGGGAAAACGGCACTGATGAACGCCCTGCTTGGCTTCCTGCCTTATCAGGGCTCGCTGAAAGCGAATGGCGTCGAACTGCGTGATATACGGCGGAGCGACTGGCATCAGCAGCTTAGCTGGGTAGGCCAGAATCCTCAGTTACCGGCCACCACCTTGCGCGACAATATCCTGATGAATGCAGTCTGGAATAGCGAGCGCTTTGCGACGCTGCTGGAATCGTGTGGCATTAACGAGTTCCTGCCTCGTCTGCCCAGGGGTATTGAAACTCAGCCCGGCGATGGTGGTAATCAGCTGTCAGTGGGTCAGGCACAGCGGGTCGCGGTCGCACGCGCGCTCTATAAATCTTCACATTTATTGCTGCTTGATGAACCGGCAGCCAGCCTGGATGCACTCAGCGAACGTCATGTGATGCTGGCCCTCAACCAGGCAGCTGCCTGCCAGACCACCCTGATGATTACCCATCAGATTGATACGCTGAGTCGCTGGCAGACCCTCTGGGTAATGGAGGCGGGTAAACTGGTGCAACAGGGCAACTGGCAGCAGCTATCGCAACAGCCCGGTGCCTTCAGCGAAATGCTGAAGCATCGTCAACAGGAGATCCGCTGATGTCGACCTTGCGTCCTTTTCTTCGTCTCTGGCTGCGCCACCCTTTCCGTCTTGCGCTGGGCATCGTGCTGGCGATTGCTACCCTGCTGGCCAGCATTGGCCTGCTGACCCTGTCAGGCTGGTTTCTCGCCGCATCGTCAGTAGCAGGCGTAGTGGGCCTCTATACCTTCAACTATATGCTGCCCGCGGCTGGCGTCCGTGGTGCTGCGATCATCCGTACCGCCGCACGCTATGCTGAACGTCTGGTCAGTCATGATGCGACGTTCAGGGTGCTTCAGCATCTGCGCGTCCACACCTTCAGCCGCCTGATGGCACTTTCGCCGGGACAGCTGTCACAGTTCCGCCAGGCGGACCTGCTCAACCGTTTTGTCGCCGATGTTGATACGCTGGATCATCTCTATCTGCGCGTCATTTCGCCGCTGCTCGGCGCATTTGTGGTGATAGTGGTCGTTACCCTTGGGATGAGTTTTATTGATGTTTCGCTGGCACTGACGCTCGGCGGTATCATGCTGAGTACGCTGGTTCTGATGCCATCGCTGTTTTATCGTCTGGGCTCACCGGCAGGCGTTGCAATTGCCCATGGACGCGCCCGCTGGCGTCAGCAGCTGATGCAGTGGCTGGCGGCGCAGGCTGAACTGACGTTATATGGTGCCTCGCAGAGCTGGCGTCAGCAACTTGACCAGGATGAACAGCGCTGGCAGCAGGCACAAAGCCAGCAACAGCGTTTACAGGCCGCCGCCCAGAGCCTGCTGCTGCTGATCAGTGGCGTAACCGTAACCCTGCTGCTCTGGCTTGGTGCTGCGACAATCAGTGAACAGCAGTTACCCGGCTCGCTGATTGCGCTGGTGGTGTTCTGCGCCCTGGCCGCCTTTGAGGCGCTGGCACCGGTTGCAGGCGCTTTTCTGCCCATGTCGCAGGTGACAACTGCCGCGCAGCGGGTCAATGACATTATCGATCAGTCACCCGCTATCACCTTTCCGGCACAGTCAGACGCCCGATCAGGATCGCTCGACGTCAGTATCGATCGGCTCGACTTCAGCTACCCCGACCGTCCGGATAAGGTACTCAATGGCTGTACCCTGCAGATCGCCGCGGGTGAACATATTGCGCTACTGGGACCGACCGGCTGCGGAAAATCGACGCTGCTGGCGCTGCTGACCCGCGCCCGGGAGAGCCAGCACGGTGTCATCAGCCTGAATGATCTGCCGATTACCGCCTGGTCAGAGTCCGCGTTGCGCCAGCGTATCAGCGTGGTGACGCAGCGGGTTCATCTTTTCAGTCAGAGCCTGCGCGATAACCTGCTGCTGGCTCGTCCCGATGCCACTGATGAGCAGCTATGCCGCGTACTGAACGACGTTGGCCTGCAGCGCCTGCTTGAGAACCAGGAAGGATTAAACGCCTGGATGGGCGAAGGGGGTCGCCCGCTTTCCGGCGGTGAACTGCGCCGGCTGGCGCTGGCGCGCGCGTTACTGCACGACGGCGATCTCTGGCTGCTGGATGAGCCCACCGAAGGGCTTGATGCGACCACCGAGCAACATATTCTCGCCCTGTTGCAACGGCTGACCGCCGGAAAAACCACGATCATGGTTACTCACCGGCTGAGTGGCCTGGAGCGCATGGATCGTATCTGCGTGATGGATAATGGCGCGATTGTTGAACAGGGCAGTCATACGGAATTAATCTCAAAAGCGGGGCGCTACTGGCGTTTCCGGCAGCGTATTGCGTTATAGTCTTAGCGAAATGCCGATGAGTAACATAACGCGATGAGACTGGTACAACTGTCACGGGAATCTCTGCTCTTTCCACCGCCTGAGATGGCGCTGCGTGAGCCAAATGGCCTGCTGGCCATGGGCGGCGATCTCTCCCCTGCCCGGTTACTTAATGCTTATCAGCACGGTATTTTTCCGTGGTTTTCGCCCGGCGATCCCATTCTCTGGTGGTCGCCCGATCCCCGGGCCGTTCTTTTACCAGAGCAGTTTCATCTCAGCCGTAGCATGAAGCGTTTTCACAATCGCTCACCCTATCGGGTGACAATGAACGAGTCCTTTGCCGAGGTGCTTGAGGGCTGCGCCAGCGGTCGCGAGGAAGGCACCTGGATTACCTTTGAGATGAAGCGTGCCTGGTTGCGACTGTATGAACTTGGCCACGCGCACTCCATCGAGGTGTGGGATGAACATCAACTGGTGGGTGGCATGTATGGGCTGGCGATGGGACAAATCTTCTGCGGTGAGTCGATGTTCAGTCGTCAGCAGAATGCATCCAAAACCGCACTATGGGTCTTTTGTCAGCATTTCATCCGGCATCAGGGCCGACTGGTGGATTGTCAGGTACTTAATCCCCATACTGCCTCGCTGGGCGCGCAGGAGATCCCGCGCGCTGATTATCTGCAATATGTACAACGCCTTGCTGACCAGCCGGTCAGCGATGGCTGCTGGCAGACACAAACGCTTTTTTAGCCGTGCAGAGATGTTTTGCACACATAAAGGCGCATAAGTGGTATAATAGTCGAGTTTGGTATGTCGTCCGCGCTTCGCAATAACGAGCCGGAATTGCCAGGCTGGGAATCTCAACGCACTCTCGGAACTGTTTTCAATCGTGCGCATGTAACCGGTTGATTCAGATTCTTAGCCCGCTAATCCCCTGCAGACGTCACCTTAAACACCCTAATTTTACCGGATGCGCGCAACTGACGTGCACCCCGGCAAAGCGTTGGCAAAATCGCCGACGGTTCTTTACATAAATCGTTGAATTGGGCATTATCTTGCCGGTTCAACTGAAAGGTAGTACACCCAGAGGATTCGATGGCCAAAGAAGACAATATTGAAATGCAAGGTACCGTACTGGATACGTTACCTAACACCATGTTCCGCGTAGAACTTGAAAACGGACACGTGGTCACTGCTCATATCTCCGGTAAAATGCGCAAAAACTACATCCGTATCCTGACGGGTGACAAAGTGACCGTTGAGTTGACCCCGTACGACCTGAGCAAAGGCCGCATTGTCTTCCGTAGTCGCTAATTTGCAGTAATCTCATCGCTTTGCATATTGCAGCGAAAAAAAAGGCCGGATTTTAATCCGGCCTTTTTCACATCTGTAGCAGGTGATTAATGCACAGTGCCTTCGGTTTTGCGTTTTTCAGCACTCAGGAAGTGATAGGTCAGTTCACCTTTCTCACGATCCAGCGCGACTGATACTGAGCCGCCATCCACCAGCGAACCAAACAGCAGTTCATTAGCTAACGGTTTCTTCAGGCTGTCCTGTACGGTGCGCGCCATCGGACGTGCGCCCATCGCTTTGTCATAGCCCTTCTCAGCCAGCCAGTCACGCGCTTCATCACTGACTTCCAGCGACACGCCTTTCGCATCCAGCTGCGCCTGCAACTCGACAATAAACTTGTCGACCACCTGATGGATCACCTCTGGTGACAGGTGACTGAACCAGATGATGTTGTCGAGACGGTTACGAAACTCTGGCGTAAAGATCTTTTTGATCTCCTCCATCGCATCGGTACTGTTGTCCTGATGAATCAGGCCAATCGACTTACGTTCAGTCTCACGCACACCGGCGTTAGTGGTCATCACCAGCACCACGTTACGGAAGTCTGCTTTACGACCGTTGTTGTCGGTCAGCATGCCGTTATCCATCACCTGCAGCAGCAGGTTAAAGACATCCGGGTGCGCTTTCTCAATCTCATCCAGCAGCACGACCGCGTGAGGATGCTTGATTACCGCATCCGTCAGCAGGCCACCCTGATCAAATCCGACGTAACCCGGAGGCGCACCAATCAGACGACTGACGGTGTGACGCTCCATGTACTCAGACATATCAAAGCGCAGCAGCTCAATGCCCAGGGCTTTCGCCAGCTGCACGGTGACTTCCGTTTTACCAACACCGGTTGGTCCGGCAAACAGGAAGGACCCGACCGGCTTACGATCCTGACCCAGACCAGCGCGGCTCATTTTGATTGCTTCCGTCAGCGCCTCAATGGCGTTGTCCTGACCAAACACCAGCATCTTCAGGCGATCGCCCAGATTTCTCAGTGTATCGCGATCGGTTGCCGACACGCTTTGCTCAGGGATACGGGCAATACGGGCCACCACAGTTTCAATGTCAGAGACATTGATGGTTTTCTTACGCTTACTGGCTGGCATCAGGCGCGCACGCGCACCCGCTTCATCAATCACATCAATCGCCTTGTCAGGCAGATGACGATCGTTGATATATTTCACCGCCAGTTCCACGGCTGCACGCACCGCTTTAGCGGTATAACGTACATCGTGATGCGCTTCGTACTTGGTTTTCAGGCCATTCAGGATCTGCACGGTCTCTTCAACAGAAGGCTCCGTGATATCGATCTTCTGGAAACGACGCGCCAGAGCACGATCTTTTTCGAAGATGTTGCTGAATTCCTGATACGTGGTGGAACCCATCACGCGAATCTTGCCCGAAGAAAGCAGTGGCTTGATCAGGTTAGCGGCATCAACCTGGCCACCGGACGCGGCACCCGCACCGATGATGGTATGGATCTCATCGATAAACAGAATGCTGTGTTCGTCCTGTTCCAGCTGCTTCAGCAGCGCTTTGAAACGTTTTTCAAAGTCACCACGGTATTTAGTGCCCGCCAGCAGTGAACCGATATCCAGCGAGTAGATGGTGCAGTCTTTCATCACTTCCGGTACATCGCCCTGCTCGATACGCCAAGCGAGACCTTCTGCAATGGCGGTTTTACCCACACCCGATTCACCCACCAGCAGCGGGTTGTTTTTACGACGACGGCACAGCACCTGAATGGTACGTTCCAGCTCTTTATCGCGACCAATCAGTGGATCAATACCACCGACGCGAGCAAGCTGATTAAGATTGGTGGTGAAGTTTTCCATACGCTCCTCCCCGCCTGCTTGCTCTTCGTTAACCGGATTTTCAGCGCCTGGCGCCTGGCCCGGCTCGTCTTTGCGCGTACCATGAGAGATGAAATTCACCACATCAAGGCGGCTGACTTCATGTTTGCGTAACAGATAGGCCGCTTGCGACTCCTGCTCGCTGAAGATGGCGACCAGCACATTTGCCCCGGTGACTTCGCTGCGACCGGATGACTGGACATGGAAAACCGCACGCTGCAGGACGCGCTGGAAGCTGAGCGTCGGTTGTGTATCGCGCTCCTCTTCACTGGCGGGCAGCACCGGCGTGGTTTGTTCGATGAAGGCTTCGAGTTCCTGCCGCAGAGCCACAATGTCCACCGTACAGGCTTCCAGTGCCTCTCTGGCCGACGGGTTACTGAGCAACGCCAGTAACAGATGCTCGACGGTCATAAACTCATGACGGTGCTCACGCGCTCTGGCGAAAGCCATATTTAAACTGAGTTCCAGTTCTTGATTGAGCATTAGGCACCTCCCCCAATTATCGCCCTTACCAGTTTCCTATATGGAGACGGGTTCAGGCTTTTTCCAGCGTACACAGCAACGGATGATGGTTTTCCCGCGCATAGTTGTTCACCTGGGCCGCTTTTGTTTCGGCGACTTCTGCAGTAAATACACCACAGATCGCCTTGCCGTGATAGTGAACTTTCAACATCAGCTGCGTTGCACGTTCAACATCATAAGAAAAGAACTTTTGTACGACGTCAATAACAAATTCCATAGGTGTATAATCGTCATTATTCAGAATGACTTTATACATAGAAGGCGGCTTTAACCCTTCGCGTACTTTGTCTTCGGCCAGATGTTCAAAGTTAAGCCAGTCGTTTGTGTTTGCCATAGTGTTCCGTTGAGATTTTGCTTTGAGCCTTTTAATGGCTACATGTTGAGAGTTTAACATGCCTGTCAAGCTCCTGGTCGCTGCTGAAAATTTATTCAGAAATTCCCTTGCGCGACCTGCATCACAAAATTTGCAATAGCGTTAACTACCTCAAATTTTGATGATTTTTTCCCCACCTGGCCCGGTGGTTTGCTTGACGCCAGCGGCGCTTTCTCTACATTCTACCTGCACACGCTGATTGAGTTTTAATCAAATCCGACTCACAGCCTGTAAGACCTCACCTACTTATAAAATGTCTTGCGAGGGAAGTAAAAGCATGGAGACGGGCACAGTTAAATGGTTCAATAATTCCAAAGGCTTTGGCTTTATCTGTCCGGTTGGCGGTGGCGACGATATTTTTGCACACTACTCCACCATCCAGATGGAAGGCTACCGCACGCTAAAGGCAGGCCAGCAGGTTCAGTTCGACGTTCATGAAGGTCCGAAAGGCAATCACGCTAGCCTCATCGTGCCGGTTGAGATACAGGCCGTGGCGTGATACTTACCCCACCTCTGAACAGTGACGCAAAAATGCCAGCCAGTGCCGCTGGCATTTTTCTTTCCGAAGCAGACTTAATCTGCCTGGCGCTGCGCCAGCCCAATCACCCGGGCAAACATCTGCCGTATTAACGGCGGGATGGCCTCCGGCCCGCGTTCCGCCGCCGACGTCGCCACTGCGATTGCCAGTTCTGGCTTGGAGCTCTGGTGAATCGCTTTAGTAATAATACGCCTGGAACTCATCGGAACGTTTAACGGCAGGTGCGCCATCTGATGATAGACATCCTGGAAACCCTGGTGATAGAGAAAATTCTCCATATCCAGCGCCGGTAGCTGCGTCAGAAAACGCGGCTCAGGATCGCCGGGCTGTAACTGCGTACGTGCGGTGCTGGCATATTTGTTACCCGCCTGATCACCGTCTGTCAGCACATGCCAGGCGATGCCCATGCGGCGGGCAAACTTCAGCAGCGGCTTTAAGCCCGACTGAGCAAACTCAATTACTTTTACCCCTTCAGCCGCGAAGTTGTAACCGCACTGCTGTGCCAGCTCATTCATGATCCAGACTTCGGTTTCCCCCTCCACCAGCAGCCAGCAGCGGGCAAACAGCGCTGCAGGCCGGTTGACACGAATATGGAAGCCGATGCGTCGGCTCTCTTCGGCACTCAATCCCTCCGGACCAATACGCCAGGCGGCCACGCGCGAGGGGCCGCGTACCAGACGACAGACGTTCTCTACAGGCACCTGAGACAGCAGCTCAGCGGAATTGGTGGTGGCGATTTTTTGCAACGGCAGCAGCTTCAGCAGGTTCCATGCTACCGACAACATAATCGGATGCAGCCGGGTTTCAGGATCTTCAATCAGCAGCAGCGGCCGGGCATCAGCGGCCAGCGGGACATCGCCTCGCGCCTCAATCAGCAGGGTAAACATTTGCAGCAGGATCAGCTGACGGCTGCGGGAGTCGGTTCCGGCAATCAGCTGATTGAGATGATCCAGCGCCCGCCATCCCTTTTCCCCGTCGCGTGTCTGCGCATCCCGTGACCTGAGTTCGTTGCCCGCATCGGGCAACTGCACCAGAAAGTAGTGCTGCATTAGCTGCTGCATGGTCTTCAGCCCCTGTCGCAGCACCTCATCACTGAGCTGCTGGGGATGATGCTCCAGATCGCGTGCCAGCGTCTCCATCCCCGCCAGCAACTCAGGATGCGGAAGTGACACCGGTGCACTGTTTCGCGTCCGTTTGCTGAAACGCGCATCGCGCAATCGCAGCACCGGATAGCGTTTCAGCAGCAGATCAATGGCCGCCGCGCAGTGCTGCTCAGGCAACAGCTGTGCGTTCACATCAACGAAACGGCGTCGGGTCTCGATGCCGCTGTCACGCCAAGTGGCACTAACACTGTAATAAAGCCGACGCTGACCCTGAGCATCGTGCTGCCAGAAGGCCGAGAGCACCGCATCCGGGTCGCTGCCGTCATCGCGAAAATGAAATACTACTGACAGACGGCGCATAGGATCGGTCAAATCGCCTGGCGTGAAATGGAAATCAGCCTGGGTAAAATCATAGGCTGGTTCATGGGGCGAAAGCAGCAGGCTCAGGGCATCCAGCAGGCTGGATTTCCCCCACGCATTCTCACCAATCAGCAGATTGGTGCGGGTTAGAGGGAGTGAGAGTTTGTTGATGCCGCGGAAACCGCGAATATCGATATGTTCCAGAATCATAGGCGTCCGTCCTCAGGTTATAAACAGCATGGTTGCCGCCAGCGAACCGGTCAAGCTGCGATGGGGTTTACTCCGATACGCTTTTTCGCTAGCGTGTTGCCTCTTCCCCCATGGATGGCATTGATATGTACTCCGGACTTCTGATTATTCTGCTGCCGCTGATCGCCGGCTGGCTGCTACCTTTCCGCAAAGCCGACACCCTGCGCCAGGTAAATCAGCTGCTGGGCTGGATGGTCTACGTCATTCTGTTCTTTATGGGCATCAGTCTGGCCTTTCTCGACAATCTGAGCAGCAACCTGCTGGCGGTTTTTCACACCGCACTGGTAGCGGCGTTCTGTATTCTGCTGTGCAATCTGCTGGCACTGCGCGGACTGGAAAAGTATGCCCCCTGGCATCATGCGCACCGGCAGGAGAAACTGCCATCGCGACTGCATATGGCGCTGGACTCCCTGAAGCTGTGCGGCGTCGTTGTCCTTGGTTTTTTGCTTGGGCTGACCCAGTGGCCACTGCTGCATCACGCCTCAACCGCAAGCGAATATGCGTTGATCTTCCTGCTGTTTCTGGTGGGCGTTCAGCTGCGCGGCAGCGGCATGACGTTGCGGCAAATCATCCTGAACCGTCGTGGCATGCTGGTGGCCGTTGTCGTGCTGGTCAGCGCGCTGATCGGCGGCATGCTTGCCGCGCTGGTGCTGGGCATCCCACTGAAGACCAGTCTGGCGTTGGCCAGCGGCTTTGGCTGGTACTCCCTCTCCGGCATTCTCATGACCGAAGCCTTTGGGCCGGTCATCGGCAGCGCCGCCTTCTTCAACGATCTGGTGCGTGAACTGGTGGCCATCATGCTGATCCCGGCACTGATTGGCCGTCATCGTTCAAGTGCACTGGGCCTGTGCGGAGCCACCTCCATGGACTTTACCCTGCCGGTACTGCAGCGGGCGGGCGGCAATGAGATTGTCCCGGCCGCCATTGTGCACGGCTTTGTCATGAGTCTGCTGGCCCCGATTCTGATCGCCCTCTTCTCTGCCTGAATCCTGTCTGAGATGCGCTGAGCTCTGCCAGCGCATTTTTTCACGTCTGCTTTTCTGCCGTGTCGTCTACGCTTCTTTTTTCGGTTCTGGTCACGTCACTCTTTAGTACGGGCCGACAAAGGAGAAGAGCATGAAACAAACCGTGGCGGCGCTGGTCGCCAAAACGCTGGAAAGCGCGGGCGTCAAACGCATCTGGGGTGTCACCGGGGACTCCCTTAATGGCCTGAGCGACAGCCTTAATCGCATGGGCACCATCGAATGGATGCCGACGCGCCATGAAGAAGTGGCTGCCTTTGCGGCGGGCGCGGAAGCCCATATCAGCGGCGAACTGGCGGTCTGCGCCGGTTCCTGCGGGCCAGGCAACTTACATCTGATCAACGGTTTGTTCGACTGCCATCGCAACCGCGTCCCGGTTCTGGCGATTGCGGCGCATATCCCCTCCAGCGAAATCGGCAGCGGCTATTTCCAGGAAACCCATCCGCAGGAGCTGTTCCGCGAATGCAGCCACTACTGTGAGCTGGTCTCGAATCCTGAGCAGTTACCCCAGGTGCTGGGCATTGCCATGCGTAAAGCGATTCTGAATCGTGGCGTCTCAGTCGTGGTACTGCCTGGTGACGTGGCGCTGAAACTGGCACCGGAAAGCGCCAGCACTGAGTGGTATCCGCCGCAGTTGCCGCAGGTCCTGCCGCAGCCCGCCGAACTGGCGCGGCTGGCTCAGACGCTGAACGACGCCACCGATATTACGCTGCTGTGCGGCAGTGGCTGCGCCGGTGCGCATCAGGAAGTGGTCGCGCTGGCCGAAGCGCTGAAAGCGCCTATCGTCCATGCGCTGCGCGGTAAAGAACACATCGAGTATGACAACCCTTATGATGTCGGCATGACCGGCCTGATTGGCTTCTCATCCGGTTTCCACGCCATGATGAATGCCGGGACGCTGGTACTGCTCGGCACCCAGTTCCCCTACCGCGCCTTCTATCCTGAAAAGGCTAAGATCATCCAGATCGATATCAATCCGGGCAGCCTGGGATCACATTGTCACGTCGATCAGGCTTATGTCGGCGATGTGAAAAGCACGCTACAGGCATTGCTGCCGCAACTGACGCCCAAAAGCGATCGCAAACATCTGGATAGCGCGGTTAAGCATTATGGCGAGGCGCGCAAAAGTCTGGACGAACTGGCGCAGCCCAACGATAAGCAGCCGATCCACCCGCAATATCTGGCACAGCAGATCAGCCACTACGCCAGCGACGACGCTATCTTTACCTGCGATGTCGGAACCCCGACCGTCTGGGCGGCGCGCTACCTGAAGATGAACGGCAAACGCCGCCTGCTGGGTTCGTTTAACCATGGCTCAATGGCGAATGCGATGCCACAGGCGCTGGGCGCGCAGTCGATCGATCGCAACCGTCAGGTCGTCGCGCTGTGCGGCGACGGCGGTTTCAGCATGCTGATGGGCGATTTTATCTCGCTGGCGCAGCTAAAAATGCCGGTAAAACTGGTGATCTTTAACAACAGCGTACTGGGCTTCGTGGCGATGGAGATGAAGGCCGGTGGCTATCTCACTGACGGCACCGAGCTGGAGAATCCTGACTTTGCCGCTATCGCCCAGGCCTGCGGCATCCGTGGCATCCGGGTAGAAAAAGCGTCGGAACTGAATGGCGCGCTGGAGCAGGCGTTTGCCCATGATGGCCCGGTGCTGGTGGATGTCATTACCGCCAAAGAGGAGCTGGCGATGCCGCCGCAGATCAAAAAGGAGCAGGCCAAAGGCTTCAGTCTTTACATGCTGCGCGCCATCATGAACGGTCGCGGTGATGAGGTGGTAGAACTGGCGAAAACCAACTGGCTGCGGTAAAACAGAGGTTCCATCCAGGCGGGCGCGATGCCCGCCTTTTTTTTGTCTTCCGCCACGTTCAGGAGCATAAGGTGATCGATTTACGCAGTGATACCGTGACCCGGCCCAGCGCCGCCATGTTAAGCGCGATGATGTCAGCCGAAACCGGTGATGACGTCTACCGTGACGATCCCACCGTGAATGCGCTGGAGGCGGAAGCCGCACGCCTGAGCGGCAAAGCCGCAGCGCTGTTTTTCCCGACCGGCACCCAGGCAAACCTGGTGGCATTGCTCAGCCACTGCGAACGCGGCGATGAATATATCGTCGGTCAGCAGGCGCACAACTACAAATATGAAGCGGGCGGTGCGGCAGTGCTGGGCAGCATTCAGCCGCAGCCGGTGCTGGCCGCCGACGATGGCACCCTGCCGCTCGATGTGGTGGCAGCGGCCATTAAGCCGGATGATATTCACTTTGCCCGCACCCGCCTGTTGAGTCTGGAGAACACCCATCACGGAAAAGTGCTGCCGCTGGATTATCTGGAACAGGCCTGGACCTTTACCCGCGAGCACAAGCTGGCGCTGCACATTGATGGCGCACGTATTTTCAATGCGGTGGTCGCACAGAAGACCACGCTGGCAGAGATTGCCCGCTACTGCGATACCCTCACCATCTGTCTCTCTAAAGGTCTGGGCACGCCCGTCGGTTCACTGCTGTGTGGCAATGAGGCGCTGATTGAACGCGCCCGTCGCTGGCGTAAAATGACCGGCGGCGGTATGCGCCAGACCGGTATTCTGGCCGCGGCAGGTCTCTACGCGTTACAACACAACGTGGCGCGACTGCAGGAAGATCATGACAATGCCGCCTGGCTGGGTCAGCAGCTGCATGAGCTGGGCGTCAGCGTCATCGATCAGCAGACCAACATGCTGTTCGTATCCGTGCAGGAAGCCCAGATCAAACCCTTAGGCGAGTGGATGAAGGCACACGGCGTTTTAATCAGCGTGGGAACACGTACCCGGCTGGTCACTCATCTGGATGCGGACCGTGCGGCGCTGGAGCAGGTTGTCGCCCACTGGAAGGCGTTTCTCCAACAGTAATCCGCTATTCCGCCGCGCCATACTTCTCCAGTAGCGCGGCAGCTATCGCGGCGGTTTCGGCATCGGGCTGACCGCGATAATCCGCAGGCCGGAAATGCATCTGAAACGCAGCAATCACCTTCTGCTGCTCACGCGCACTCATCCCCGCTGTCACTGCATAACCGTAGCGTTGCAGACTTTCCATAAGCGGCTGTACAGGCACCCGCGCGTGCGGATCCTGACCCGCTAAATAAAACTGCACCCGTCCGGCATCGGGCCAGGCACCGAGTCCGCGCTGTGCCAGCTGCTGCCACGGGAACAGCGGACCGGGATCCTGCTTACGCTGCGGCGCGATATCACTGTGACCGACAATGTTTTCTGGTGGGATGCCATAACGCTGTGCAATATCCCGCACCAGCGCCTCCAGCGTAGTGATCTGCGCGGCGGTAAAGGGCTGCCATTCGAGGCCGGTCAGCGTCCGGCGATAACCCCGGTTCACCAGCTCAATGCCAATCGAGGTGTCATTGATGCGGGTGGCTCCACGCCAGAAGCTGGGCCCGGCATGCCAGGCAAGCTGCTGCTCCGGCACCAGTTGCCAGATAACGCCTTTACCGGCGCGCTGTGGCGGCTGGCGGGGAATCAGATAGTGGGCGCTGACTTCCCGATCGGTGAGCGTCGCCAGCGACGAAGAAAAATCTTCGGCGGTGTAGTGGACCACAATCACCTTCACCCGTGGTCGTGCGCCCTGCGCCGGATGCCGCAGATCGGCCCAGTAGCCGTCACGGGACTCCATACCGGAGTGACAGCCCGCCAGCAGCAGTGCCAGTATCAGCAACAGCCCGCGTTTCAACGAATGATCACCGCCGTACCGCTGACGCTGACCATCAGCATGCTGCCATCTTTGCCGACCGTTTCGTAATCAATGTCGATACCGACCACCGCGTTGGCACCCAGCGCTTTCGCCTGCTCTTCCAGCTCTTCAAACGCGATCTCCCGCGCTTTACGCAGCTCTTTCTCATACGCGCCGGAACGGCCACCGACCACATCACGGATGCCCGCGAAAAAATCGCGGAAGATGTTGGCCCCCAGAATCGCTTCTCCGGTAACCACGCCGCAATATTCACTGATGCTGTGACCTTCCAGCGTTGGGGTTGTTGAAAATTTCATCGCATTCTCCTTGTTGAAAACCGGGCTAAGGCTCTTTCGACTAAAAAGCACGGCTATACTCTATGCTAAAAAGGGCACCTTGCCAGAGAACCATAAGGAAATCGAGATGAGAAACAACGCGTTTGCGCTAATGATCCCGGCGGCCCTGCTGCTCAGCGCCTGTACCACCGTTGAGCCAGTCATTAAGGATAATGGCCCGCGAACCGCCCCCTGCATTGACGGCGGTCCTGACCAGGTAGCCCAGAAGTTTTACGACCTGCGTGTCGAACAGCCTGTGCAGGGTCTGCCCGACAGCAACACGCTGGCAAAATATCGCCCTTACCTGAGTGATGCGCTTTATCACTCCCTGCAGGCGGCCAGCGGCAGCAATGCCGGTTTACAGTGGCGCAATGGCGATCTCTTCTCCAGCCTGTCACAGGGTCCGACGGCTGCCAGCGTCGCCGATGCCTCCACCATTCCGAACCGTGATGCACGCAACATTCCGCTGCGGGTCGATCTGAGCCGCGACGGCAAGCAGTGGCAGGACGAAGTGCTGATGATCCATCAGGGCACCTGCTGGGTCGTTGATGACGTGCGCTACATGGCGAACCCTGCGCATGCCGAGGGTGGCAGCCTGAGCCAGATGCTTGAAAAATCAAAAAAATAATTAAGGTTCAACGGTTATGAAAAGCGCAGCCACCGCAGGTGACTGCGCTTTTTTTATTGCCGCTGTCCGCCACAAGGCCTTTCACTGACCGCAGACAGCGCATGATATTGTGCTAAGCTTTTGCTATTTACCTGCTGTTTTACAAATTTTAACCCACCTTAATTGCATAACTATTCTGGTGACGTTAAAATCCGCGACACTAATAGCTATTCAAATCTGGCGCATGAGTATTCAACTAAACGCAATAAACTGCTTCTACGGTGCTCATCAGGCGCTGTTCGACATCAACCTTGAGTGTCCGCAAGGCGAGACTCTGGTGCTGCTGGGGCCCAGCGGTGCGGGCAAGAGTTCGTTACTGCGGGTACTTAACCTGCTGGAGCAGCCACGTTCAGGTCAGTTGCAGATTGCCGGCAATCAGTTCGACTTCACGCAGAAACCGTCTGATGCCGCGATTCGCGAACTGCGTCAGAACGTCGGCATGGTGTTTCAGCAATATAATCTCTGGCCACATCTGACCGTGCTGCAGAATCTGATCGAAGCGCCCTGCCGGGTTCTGGGCCTCTGTAAAAGCGACGCCCGTGCCCGTGCCGATAAGCTGCTTGACCGACTGCGCCTGACGCCCTATAGCGATCGCTTTCCGCTGCATCTCTCCGGGGGTCAGCAGCAGCGTGTGGCCATTGCCCGCGCGCTGATGATGGAGCCGCAGGTGCTGCTGTTCGATGAGCCGACGGCCGCGCTGGACCCTGAAATTACCGCACAGATTGTCAGTATCATTCGCGAACTGGCGCAGACCCGCATTACCCAGGTGATTGTGACCCATGAAGTGGAGGTGGCACGTAAAACGGCCAGCCGCGTTGTTTACATGGAGAACGGTCACATTGTGGAACAGGGCGATGCCAGCCGCTTTACACAGCCGCAAACCGAGGCGTTTGCTCACTATCTTTCGCACTAAGTCAGGATGCTAAAAATGAAAAAAATGGTACTTGCTGCACTGCTTGCCGGTTTTAGCCTGAGTGCTACCGCGGCACAGACGATTCGTTTTGCGACCGAAGCCTCTTATCCTCCTTTTGAGTTTGTGGATGCGGATAACAAGATTCAGGGCTTTGATGTCGATCTGGCTAACGCGCTGTGTAAAGAGATCGACGCGACCTGCACCTTCACCAATCAGGCGTTCGACAGCCTGATCCCGAGCCTGAAGTTCCGTCGCTTTGATGCGGTGATGGCGGGCATGGATATCACGCCGGATCGTGAGAAACAGGTCCTGTTCACCAAGCCTTACTACGACAACTCGGCGCTGTTTGTTGCTCAGAAAGGCAAAGTTGCCAGTGTTGAAGCGCTGAAAGGCAAGCGGGTTGGCGTTCAGAATGGCACCACTCACCAGAAATATCTGACGGATAAACATAGCGACATCACCATCGTGCCTTACGACAGCTATCAGAACGCGGTGCTGGATCTGAAAAACGGCCGTATTGATGCTGTCTTCGGTGACACTGCCGTGGTCAACGAGTGGCTGAAGCAGAATGCTGCGCTGGCTGCCGTCGGCGACAAAGTGACGGATAAAGCCTACTTTGGTACTGGCCTGGGCATTGCGGTACGCACCGGTAACACCGATCTGCAGACTAAATTCAATGGCGCGCTGGATAAGATCAAAGCAGATGGCACTTACAAAACCATCTACAGCAAATGGTTCCAGCAGTAATCTCTGATGAATGAAATGATGACCCTCGCAAGCGCCGCCGGGATGACCGTCGGCCTTGCTGTTTGTGCTCTCATCGCAGGCCTGGTGCTGGCGATGATATTCGCTGGCTGGGAGTCACTGCGCCTGAGACCGCTGGCGTGGATTGGCACCGGTCTGGTGACGCTGATCCGTGGCCTGCCGGAAATTCTGGTGGTGCTGTTTATCTATTTTGGCGCCTCACAGCTGCTGCTCACCCTCTCTGACGGTTTCACGCTGAACTTCGGGCTGTTTACGCTGCCGGTTCAGATGCAGATTGAGAACTTCGATGTCAGTCCGTTCCTGTGCGGTGTGATTGCGCTGGCGATGCTCTATGCCGCCTACGCCTCACAGACGCTGCGCGGCGCACTCAAAGCGGTGCCGGTCGGTCAGTGGGAGTCGGGGCAGGCGCTGGGCATGAAAAAGTCGGCCATTTTTCTCCGGCTGATTATGCCGCAGATGTGGCGTCATGCCCTGCCCGGTCTGGGTAATCAGTGGCTGGTACTGCTGAAAGATACCGCACTGGTTTCGCTAATCAGCGTTAATGACCTGATGCTGCAAACCAAAAGTATCGCCACCCGCACGCAGGAGCCGTTTACCTGGTTCCTGGTGGCGGCCGCGATCTACTTAGTGATTACGCTGTTGAGCCAGGCGGTGTTACGCCGCATCGAACTGCGCACCACCCGCTTTGAACGGGGGAACAGCTAATGCTGGCCTATCTGCCCGAACTCATGAAAGGGCTGCACACCAGCCTGACGCTGACGGCGGCCTCGCTGGTGGTAGCACTGCTGCTCGCGCTGCTCTTCACCGTGGTGCTATCGCTGAAGACGCCGGTACTGAATCCGCTGGTAAAAGGGTTTATCACGCTGTTTACCGGTACGCCGCTGCTGGTGCAAATCTTCCTGATCTACTACGGTCCGGGACAATTCCCCTCGATCCAGCAGATTCCCTGGCTGTGGCATTTACTGTCGCAGCCGTGGCTGTGCGCGATGCTGGCGCTATCGCTGAACAGTGCGGCTTACACCACGCAGCTATTTTACGGTGCGGTCCGGGCGATTCCTTCCGGACAGTGGCAGTCGTGCGCGGCACTGGGAATGAGCCGCAAAGACACCCTGCGCATTCTGCTGCCTTATGCATTTAAACGCGCCCTCTCCTCCTACTCCAATGAAGTGGTGCTGGTGTTTAAAGGCACCTCGCTGGCCTACACCATCACCCTGATGGAAGTCATGGGCCACGGCCAGCTGCTCTATGGTCGCACCTATGACATTACGGTCTATGCCGCGGCGGGTCTGATTTATCTCTGCGTTAACGGTTTGCTGACGCTGATGATGCGCCTGATCGAAAAACGCGCCCTGGCCTTTGAACGACGTAACTGAATACCGGGCGAGCCCCCTCGCCCTCTTCGCCTGAAAAATCACACTAATTGCATAAAAATTCATTTTATGGCAGGGTATCGCCTTCTCTGGCTGACCACATCACAGGAATCATAAAATGAAAAAATGGATTATCGCTGCTGCGCTGGCTTCGCTGGCGGTGACCGCGCAGGCCGCGGAAACGATTCGCTTCGCTGCTTCAGCAACCTATCCGCCCTTTGAATCTCTGGACAAGGAAAATAACCTCGTCGGATTTGATATCGATCTGGCTAAAGCGCTGTGCCAGCAGATGAAAGCGGAGTGTACCTTCACTAACAATGCCTTCGACAGCCTGATCCCGTCACTGAAATTTCGCCGCTATGACGCCGTGATTTCCGGTATGGATATCACCACGGAGCGCAGCAAGCAGGTCGATTTTACCCAGCCTTATTACGCTAATTCTGCCATCGTGATTGCACCGAAAGGCCGGTTCAGCAGCTTCGGTGATTTGAAAGAAAAGCGCATCGGCGTTGAAAACGGCACTACCCACCAGAAGTACCTGCAGGATAAGCATCCGGAAGTGAAAGTGGTGGCGTATGACAGCTATCAGAATGCGATTCTGGATATGAAGAGTGGCCGGCTGGATGGCGTGTTTGGCGACAGCGCGGTAGTGAATCAGTGGCTAAAGGCCAATCCGGATCTCGCGACGGTCGGTGAACATGTCACGGATGCAGACTACTTTGGTACCGGCCTCGGCATTGCCGTGCGCAAAGGCAATACGGCGCTGCGCGATCGGTTCAATCAGGCACTGACTGAACTGAAAGCCAACGGCAGCTGGCAGCAGCTCAATCAGAAATGGTTCCCGGAGTAATGACCGGCTGAAGCTCCGGACTTAGTGCTGACGTCGGGTTAACAGCGTCAGCACTTCAAAATGCGCGGTGTGCGGGAACATGTCGAACAGCTGCACTTTTGTAACCTCATAGTCATTCAGCCGGGCAATATCCTGCGCCATGGTCTGCGGATTACAGCTTGAATAGAGCAGATAATCCGGGGCCATCTGGCTGAGATAGTCACACAGCGCCTCACCCATCCCACGGCGTGGCGGATTCACCAGCACCAGCTGCGGCACTGCGTCGCGTCCGGTGGCAAACGCCGTCGAATCCAGCGCCGCAAACTGCACTTTTTCCAGCCCCAGCATCTCAGCAGAGCGTCGGGCGCATTTAATCGCCTCAGCGCTAATCTCGATGCCGGTCAGTTCCATTTCCGGTGTCGCGCAGTGCAGGCCAAAACCGCCTACGCCGCAGAAGAGATCCCACATGCTGTTAACCGGCAGCGCACGCACCCAGTCGCGCGCAGTGGCATAGAGCGCGCTGGCAACCTGCGGGTTGGTCTGAAAGAAGCTCTGCGGGCGGATCCACAGCGGCACGCCATTGAAGTTCTCTGCCAGCGACTGATCGGGCGTCAGCGCAATCTCCTCTTCGCCCTCCAGAATCGCCATGTGCACCGGCTGAATGTTGGCCGAAATCACCGCCAGCTGCGGTAACTGCTGCTGCAGCCACGGCAATGCCGCGCGCAGCTGTTCCAGTTTGGCGGTTGAGCGCAGGACAAAACGCAGCATCACGCCGCCCTGCTGGCTCTCGGTGATCAGCATAAATTTGAGTTCACCGCGTTTGCGCGCCACGTTGTAGGGCGTCAGGCCAGCGCGGGCGATAAAAGGCTTAAGCGCTGCAAACACCGGCTGGAAGCTGGCGGGATAGAGCGGGCAGTTGCAGAGATCGACAGGCTCACCATCACGGTGAACAAGACCCAGCACCGGACGCTCCACACTACCGCTGACCACCATTTTGGCTTTGTTACGAAATGCCTGCTGCGCTGACGTGACGGGCGGTAACCAGTCCGCAACCGGCTGTTCAGCCAGTAGCTGTTCCAGCTGCGACTGTTTGTCGTTCAGCTGAATGGGATAGGGTTTTTCCAGCCACTGACAGGAGCGGCAACGGTTAGCGTCATAAAGCGCGCAGTGCATGGTAAAGCCTTAACGATGGGGTCGGGCGGAGCGCGATTGTATCACCGCTTTCTGAAAAAAGCGCGGCTGCTGGCAGGCAGAAACAGCAGCATCAACACGACCAGATCGGGGATTTTCTGCGACAGCGTATGGTGGATAATCTGGACGTTGTTGTCGCCATCAATGCTGAAAATCTCGGGGTAGATCCCGCCCAGCGAGGCAAAAAGCATATAGATCAGCACAACCCCCTGCGTGGCTACATAGCCCCAGCGGCCACGGTTACTGCCGCGCATCAGGGTAAAGGCGCAGCGCAGTTCGAACAGGAAGATCAGCTGACTGGCGATAAAGATAAGCGTCGAGTCCCAGGACTGGGCGCTGCGGTGAACAAAGTTGGCGATTTCACTGTAACCCAGCTCATTGGCCAGCATCAGTACGCTCAGGCAGCGGGTCGCAATAATGGCAATGCCCGCAACCGTCACCGGAACCGGTGCGTCTGAAAGCGTTGCACTGCTTTTGAAGATTTCTGACATAGTCCCTGACTCCACCCGATCGAAAAACGGGCCGGTTAAACCGGCCCGTTCATATAGTGGCAAAGGTTACGTATTTCAGCCACGTTTAGCTTTCTGAATATCGCTTAAACGCTGTTTTTCTTCGTGCGCCATAAATCGCCAGGCGATAAAACCGACTAAACCAACCACAAACAGGATCAGGGAAGCCAGCGCATTGATTTCCGGGTTCACGCCGCGGCGTACGGTAGCGAAGATCGCCATCGGCAGCGTGGTAGCGCCAGGCCCGGTCACAAAGCTGGCGATCACCAGATCGTCGAGTGACAGGGTAAATGCCAGCAGCCAGCCGGTCACAATCGCCGGCGCAATCATCGGCACGGTAATGATGAAAAAGACCTTCAGCGGCGTCGCGCCTAAATCCATCGCTGCCTCTTCGATTGAGCGGTCCAGTTCACGCAGACGCGAGTTGATCACCACCGCCACATAGGCGGTACAGAAGGTGACGTGCGCCAGCCAGATGGTCAGCATACCGCGCTCACTCGGCCAGCCAAAAGCGTTGCCCATGGCCACAAAAAGCAGCAACAGCGACAGGCCGGTGATCACATCGGGCATCACCAGCGGCGCCGTCAGCATAAAAGCAAAACCGTTGTGCCCGCGGAAGCGACCAAAGCGCACGATGATCACCGCCGCCAGCGTACCCAGCACCACCGCCATGGTGGCCGACAGCCCGGCAATGCTCAGACTCAGCAGCACCGCGTCAATCATCGCGCTGTCCTCAAACAGCACTTTGTACCAGTGGAATGAGAAGCTGTCCCACACCGTTACCAGCGGTGAGCTGTTGAAGGAGTAAACCACCAGCAGCAGCATCGGCGCATAGAGAAACAGAAAGCAGCAGATCAGAATGCCGGTACGCCAGGGCGAGCGAATGGTTGGCAGATTATTCATGCCTTCTCTCCCATTTCACGGTTTTGATGCTTATGGAACCAGATGATCGGCAGAATCAGAATCAGCAGAATAATCACTGCCAGCGCCGATGCGACTGGCCAGTCGCGGTTGTTAAAGAACTCCTGCCACAGGATACGACCAATCATGATGCTGTCCGGACCACCCAGCAGTTCCGGAATCACGTACTCCCCCACCGCCGGGATAAACACCAGCATTGACCCAGCGATAATGCCGCCTTTCGTCAGCGGCACAATCACGCTGAAAAAGGTTTTCAGCGGACGCGCACCCAGATCCAGTGAGGCTTCCACCAGCGAGTAGTCGATACGGGTCAGCGCGGTATAGATCGGCAGCACCATAAACGGCAGATAGCAGTAGACGATACCGATATAGACTGCGGTGTTGGTGTAGAGGATCACCAGCGGATGATCGATCACCCCGAGCCACAGCAGGAAGCGGTTCAGAATACCGTTGTTGTTCAGCAGGCCCATCCAGGCATAGACGCGCACCAGAAACGAGGTCCACGACGGCAGGATCACCAGCAGCAGCAGAATGGTGCGCATCGACGGCTTGCTGTGCGCCACGGCCCAGGCAAGCGGATAGCCAATAAGCAGACAGATTACCGTGGAGATCGCCGCCACTTTCAGCGACTGCAGATAGGCGTCGATGTAGAGCGGATCGTCGGTCAGCGTCAGGTAGTTGCCGAAGTTGAGCACAATACTGAACTGGTCGTCGGCCCAGCTCACCAGCTCGGTGTAAGGGGGGATCGCCCGCGCAATGTCCGCGAAGCTGATCTTCAGTACCGTCAGAAACGGCAGCAGGAATAACAGCACCAGCCAGACATAAGGCAGTGCGATCACCAGCTTGCGGCCATGCTGCATTTTTACACGCGTGGCCCAGCGTTGCAGCGGTGTGCCGACCAGTCGGGCGGGCGCTTTAGCGCGTTGGAAAATCTGGCTCATAGCCGCTCCTTAAACCGTCAACACCACGCAGCTGTCGCTTTCCCAGCAGAGGCGGACTTCATCACCCCAGGTCGGCAACCCTTTGCGGTAGCGATGCGCGTTTTGCAACTGTGCGCTGATCATCTGCCCGCTGTGCAGACGGACATGGAAAATCGAGAGGTCGCCGAGATAGGCGATGTGAACCACTTCGCCCACCGCAAAGTTACAGCCATCGGCAGGCACTTCGTCGCACAACATCACTTTTTCCGGACGCAGCGCGACATGCACCGGCACGTTATCCACCACCGAAACATCGGAGTCGACTTTCAGCGGATGCATCAGGCCGGGACTGTCGATCACCAGGCCATCTGCCTGACGTTCACGCAATAAGCCTTCAAAGACGTTAACCGACCCGATAAATTCGGCGCTGTAGCGGCTGGTCGGATGCTCGTAAATCTCCTCCGGCTCGCCAATCTGCACGAACTTACCGCGATTCATAATCGCAATACGGCCCGCCATGGTCATCGCCTCTTCCTGGTCGTGCGTTACCATCACGCAGGTCGCGCCCACACGCTCCAGAATATCGACCACTTCCAGCTGCATCCTGTCGCGCAGTTTTTTGTCCAGCGCGCCCATCGGCTCATCCAGCAGCAGCAGTTTGGGCCGTTTCGCCAGGCTGCGGGCCAGCGCCACACGCTGACGCTGACCACCGGAAAGCTGATGCGGTTTGCGTTTCGCAAACTCCTGCATATGCACCAGCGCCAGCATTTCGGCGACGCGGCTGGTGATCTCCCCTTTCGGCAGCCGATCCTGCTTCAGACCAAAGGCGATGTTCTGCTCCACCGTCATGTGCGGAAACAGCGCGTAAGACTGGAACATCATGTTGATCGGACGCTGATAGGGAGCAACGTGCGACAGATCCTGTCCATCCAGCACAATCTGGCCGCTGGTTGGGGGTTCAAAACCGGCCAGCATGCGCAGCAGCGTGGATTTGCCACAGCCCGATGCACCCAGCAGAGCGAAGATTTCACCTTTATAGATAGTCAGGCTGACATCATCCACGGCGTGCTGGCCGTCAAAGGATTTGGTCAGATTGCGAATTTCCAGCAGCGGCGTTAAAGCCTTTGCGGTTTTATGTTGAGGGCGGGGAATGGCATCGTTCACAAAGGGTTCTCTCCGGAGCCAGGCGGAACATGGCGGCAAAATCCGCCGCTAAAAATGGCACAACAGAGGCCGGGGTTGCGCCTCTGTTGCTGATGCGTGACAGGTCAATCCGTTAGGGACGAACTACTTACCACTTTTTACTTTAGTCCATGCGCGCGTACGCACACGATCCAGTTTCGGATCCTGGACTTTCAGCACGAACAATTTCGACATCGCTTCTGGCGTCGGGAAGATACCCGGGTTGTTGCGGACGTCGGCATTGATCAGCGGCAGCGACGCTTTGTTGCCGTTGGCGTAGTTCATTTTGTTGGAGACATCAGCGATCACTTTCGGATCCATGATGTAGTTCAGCCAGGCGTAGGCACCGTCGAGGTTTTTGGCATCTTTCGGGATCGCCATCATATCGAAGAAGGCCAGAGCTCCCTCTTTCGGCACGCTGTAGCCCAGATGCACGCCGTTTTTCGCCGCATCGGCACGGTTTTTCGCCTGCAGAATATCGCCCGACCAGCCGATGGCGACGCAGATGTTGCCGTTAGCCAGATCGTTGATGTACTGCGACGAATGGAAGTAGCGGATGTTCGGACGCAGTTTCAGCAGCAGGTCGGTCGCTGCGCCGGAATACTCTTTAGCATCCGAGGTATTCGGATCTTTGCCCAGATAGTTGAGCACGGTGGCGAAGATCTCTTCCGGTGCATCCAGGAAGGAGACGCCACAGCTTTTCAGCTTCTCCAGATTTTCCGGCTTCAGCACCAGATCCCAGCTGTTGACCGGCGCATCGGCGCCCAGTGTGGCTTTAACCTTGTCGATGTTGTAACCGATACCGGTGGTGCCCCACAGATAAGGAATGGCATATTTATTACCCGGATCGTGCTGCGCCACTTTTTCCATCAGCGCCGGATCGAGGTTTTTGTAGTTCGGCAGTTTGCTCTTATCCAGTGGCTGGAATACGCCGGACTGCAGCTGACGCGCCAGGAAGCTGGAAGATGGCACCACGACATCGTAGCCGGTGCTGCCCGCCATCAGTTTGCCTTCCAGCACTTCGTTGGAGTCAAACACATCGTAGACCACTTTAATGCCGGACTGCTTTTCAAAGTTCGGCACGGTATCTGGCGAAATATAATCGGACCAGTTGTAGACGTGCAGCGTTTTATCTTCCGCCATACTGCTGGCCGACGCGGCCATCAGCGCAGCAGCTACCACAGCTGACAGCCATTTCTGACGTGAGTTGAACATATTTTTCCATCCTCCTGAGCGGGTCATTTCAACGCTGCAAACCTGAGATCCCTGCATTGCGTTCTGTACAAGACGTCAGTGACACAATGAATCATTATTCAGCGGGAGTTTAATAGCAAAATCCTATAGCTGGGACGCAGTTACACGTCTGTTACAGCCCCGCAAGCATAGCCCCCCCGCTCAGGCTTCACCAGACCCCAGCGTAAAAAACGCCTGAAAGCGATATTTTATGCATGTCTGAGCTATGAGGTTCGGCTTTCATGGCATAAACCACGACAAATATCTGGCGGTAAAGGGCAAAATGCAGAATAAAAAAAGGCGGAGGCAAATCGCGGGCATAAAAAAGCCGTCTCAGGGACGGCTTAGTGGGCGACCCTATCGGGCTTAGTGCAGCACAGAATGAACGCTGGTCACCGGAACATGCTCTTCTTCTTCACCCACAATCAGCAGATTATTGGCAAAGGCCTCCAGAATCACCATGGAGATTTGCTCTTCACTCTGTTTCATAAAGTGTGAGAACTGACCAAAGGTCAATCCGGCGGTAGTGGTCATTGACTGACAGACAATGAGCTTCGGCAGATTATCATCCTGAATGTCGATAAAGGCTTTCACCGTCAGTGAACTGGCATTAATTTGCGACAGATCGCCGACCAGCGGAATCAGCGCCGTCGGCTTCACTTCAGCCAGCGCCGAAAACAGAATGACGTTGTCGACCAGATCGATTTTGGCGTCAAATACCCCATCGAAGTTTTGCATGTGCGGCAGATGAAGTGCCTGACAGGCATCGCATTCGAACCAGGTGATATTTTGCTGATCCAGCCAGCGACGCAGCAGGTCGATATCCGGAACGACAAGAGAATCCATCGTAAAATCCCAGTGGGGTGATAAACAGGCGACTTAGCTTACGGAAAAATGCGCGGCGATGCCATGAAAACTGCTGAAAAGCGCGTGTCAGCCAGCGGTTTTAGGACGGAGCCCGGGGATGGCCTGCTGCTCAATCCGCTGAATCATCAGCGCGGCAATGTTAAGGCCGCTGCTGGTTTCAATGCCTTCCAGCCCGGGCGAGGCATTCACTTCCATCACCAGCGGACCGCGATGGGCACGCAGAATATCGACACCGGCGATTTCCAGCCCGAGCGTGGCCGCTGCTTTTACGGCGATCTGCCGCTCCTGTGGCGTGATCGCTACCGGATACGCTTTACCGCCGCGATGCAGATTAGAGCGGAAATCGCCCTCTTTCGCTACCCGCTCTATTGCTGCCACTACCTGATTGCCGATCACCAGACAGCGAATATCTCGTCCCTGCGCTTCTTTAATGAACTCCTGCACCAGGATATGGGCATTCAGGCCGCGGAAGGCATCGATGACGCTCTCAGCCGCCTGACGCGTTTCCGCCAGCACCACGCCAATGCCCTGCGTCCCTTCCACCAGCTTAACCACCAGCGGCGCGCCGCCGACCATGGCGATCAAATCGTCAGTGTCATCGGGCGAGGAGGCAAAGCCGGTGACCGGCATATCGATACCTTCACGTGCCAGCAGCTGCAGCGAGCGCAATTTATCCCGGGTGCGGGTAATGGCGGCGGACTCATTCAGGGGATAGCTGCCGCACATCTCAAACTGTCGCAGCACTGCCGTGCCGTAAAAGGTAATGGCGTTGCCGATGCGCGGGATAACGGCATCGAAATGGCCCAGCGGTTCACCACAGTAGTGAACCGCCGGTGAGGCGGGATTGATATTCATATAGCAGGAGAGCGGATCGATGATTTGTACCACGTGGCCGCGCGCAGCGGCCTCGTCACGCAATCGCCGGCTGGAGTAGAGCGTCTCATCGCGCGACAGAATGGCTATCTTCATCGCAGCTCTCCCTTTGTGAATTAACGCGTGGCCCAGCCCTGCTGATGCAGATAATCGAGCATAAACGGACGCGTCTCTTTAATGATCAGCCGCTGGATCAGCTCGCTCCAGGTTTCGCTGCGCTGGTTGCTGTCGCGCTGCTGATAGTAGAGTTCTGTGCGGCTATCGTATTCTGCCAGCACCGCCGGATCCAGAGGCTGATAGCGGTTCTCATGCACCAGCATCGCATGCGGCATACGCGGTTTGACGTCCGGCTTTGATTCCGGATGCCCCAGGCAGAAACCAAACAGCGGCAGCACAAATTTCGGCAGGCCCAGCAGTTCGGTCACTTCCGCAATGCTGTTACGGATCCCGCCGATAAAGACGCCACCCAGATCCAGCGATTCCGCCGCGACCATCGCGTTCTGTCCCATCAGGGCGGTGTCGACGCAGCCCAGCAGCAACTGCTCAGCACGGCCCAGCTGCGCATCCGGGCAAATCTGCAGGTGGCGATTAAAGTCCGCGCAGAAAACCCAGAACTCAGGTGCATCTGCGACCCACGTCTGTCCGCCGGTCAGCGTCACCAGCTTGTCACGCAGCGCTTTGTCGGTGATACGGATAATAGAAGAGCACTGTAAAAAGCTGGATGTGGACGCCGATTGCGCCGCATTAATAATCGCTTCACGCTGGGCTTCGCTGACCGGCTGGTCAGTAAAGGCGCGGATTGAACGGTGGCTGCACAGTAAATCAATGGTCGGTGTCATAAAGTCTCCAGCAACATTATCTTTTTTTATCAATCTGATTGAACAGCTGTGGCGCGATAGCTTTCGCGGTGCGCCACATCAATAGCCAGGCAGCAGGCAGCATCAGCACCACGCCAGCGATGAACAGCACGGTAGCCAGCGTTCTGGCATCCGCCTGATCTGGCAGCGGCAGCCAGTGGTTAATCAGCAGCAGCGCACCCAGAATTAACAGGCCGCCAGCCGCTTCCAGCACCACGATAAACCGGGGTAATCTGGCCACACTCTGCATCATATCCTCCTGCCTTTGCGGCTTACTGAGCGTCAATTATGGTCAACAACCCAAAAATTGCGCGGGTTACACGGGCTGCCGTCGTGAAAAAGCCCTTGTTTCAGACGCTTCCTGAACGGCGGCAATAGCGTGCGGGCATCAGACTAACAGGCAAATCCTGCTTTCCTTAAGCGATACGAGCGGGCATGATGGTTGCCATTCTCTGTTTGATTATGTGATACACATCACATAATCGTCGCTGCAAGGAGTTCTCAATGATTGCTGTTATTTTTGGTCGTCCGGGCTGTCCCTACTGTGTCCGTGCCCATGAACTGGCCGACAAACTGACCGCGGAGCGCGATGACTTTAGCTATCAGTATGTTGATATTAATGCAGAAGGCATTACTAAAGCCGACCTGGAAGCCAGCGCCGGTAAACCGGTCAGCACCGTACCGCAGATTTTCGTGGACGAAAAACATATCGGTGGTTACACCGAGTTTGCGGCCTGGACCAAAGAGAATCTGGGATTTGTCGCGTAAGCGCAGATAACCGGAATGAAAAAGGCGAGACAGGATTTTCCTGTCTCGCCTTTTTGCTTTCTGGCTGACGTCAGCCATCGGGCAGCGTGTTAGTTGAGTGACGCCATCACAATCTGCATTAACCGCACCAGCAACGCCCCGCAGCCAGCCCAGAACAGTGCGCTGAGACTCCACGCGATGGCAAACAGTCCGCTGCTGTGAATAAACAGGCTGTTATTGAGCAGCAGTGCTGCCAGCAATGTTCCCCAGAGCCCCATCAGCAGCGTGCTTTTTAACGGGCTTTCCACCTGCATCAACGCCATCAAAATACCAGGTAACATAAAGAGCAGTAATTCGGGCTGACCACGAAGCGGGCCGGGACCGACCTGCCAGAAATGACAGGTAAAAACAAACACCAGACTGTACAACACCACGCCGCACAGGCGGGTAGTCCAGAGATAAGAACGCTGCGGCATACCACCCCACTGATTAAAAGTAACCCCGACAATAACCTGCTGATATCCCTGATGCGTTCTGGTGGAAATAAAAAGAAACAGTTCGTTATGGCAACGAATGAAAACAGCTAATAGCTGTATAAGATATTTGTGATTAGAATAGCGCCGCGATAACGGTTCCATTTGCAGTGTTGATACAACAGAACCTCAACGGCCTGATCACGATAGCGAAAAACAGGCCACTCTTCAACAGGTTACACGTAAACAAGAAGTTAAACAGTGAATATTAACGTCGCAGGATTGTTAAGCGGAAATGACATTTTGTTATTATTTGTCGTTTTGGCGCTCGGCCTCTGTCTGGGCAAGTTGCGTCTTGGCTCGGTTCAGCTGGGAAATTCGATTGGCGTATTAGTGGTTTCGCTCTTATTAGGGCAGCAGCACTTCGCGATCAATACCGATGCGTTGAGTCTGGGCTTTATGCTGTTTATTTTTTGTGTTGGTGTTGAAGCGGGTCCCAACTTTTTTTCTATTTTCTTTCGCGACGGCAAAAACTATTTCATGCTCGCCATCGTCATGGTCGTCAGCGCGCTGTTGCTGGCACTGGGGCTGGGTAAACTCTTTGGCTGGGATATTGGGCTCACCGCCGGCATGCTGGCTGGGTCGATGACCTCAACGCCGGTGCTGGTCGGCGCAGGTGATACCCTGCGGCAAAGCATCAGCGATCCAAAGCAGCTTGGATTGATGCAGGATCAGCTGAGCCTCGGTTACGCTGTGACCTACCTGATCGGCCTGGTCAGTCTGATTTTCGGGGCACGCTACCTGCCCCGTCTGCAACATCAGGATCTGCCGACCTGTGCGCAGCAGATTGCGCGGGAACGCGGTCTGGATGCCGACAGCCAGCGTAAAGTCTTCCTGCCGGTGATCCGCGCCTATCGCGTGGGCCCGGAACTGGTGGCGTGGAGCGGCGGCAAAAACCTGCGCGAGCTGGGTATCTATCGTCAGACAGGTTGTTACATTGAGCGTATTCGCCGCAACGGTATTCTCGCCAGTCCCGATGGTGATGCGGTGCTGCAGCTTGGTGATGATATCTCGCTCGTGGGCTATCCCGATGCACATGCCCGGCTCGACCCCAGTTTCCGTAACGGCAAAGAGGTGTTTGACCGCGATCTGCTGGATATGCGTATCGTCACAGAAGAGATCGTGGTGAAGAACCACAACGCAGTGAACAAACGCCTCAGCAAGTTAAACCTTACCGATCATGGTTGCTTCCTGAACCGGGTGATACGCAGTCAGATTGAGATGCCGATCGACGACAGCATCATGCTCAACAAAGGTGATGTGCTGCAGGTCAGCGGCGAGGCGCGACGGGTGAAAAGCGTGGCCGATCGCATCGGCTTTATCGCGATTCACAGTCAGATGACCGATCTCCTGGCCTTCTGCGCGTTCTTTATCGTGGGTCTGATGATTGGTCTGATTACGTTTCAGTTCAGCAATTTCAGTTTTGGTATTGGCAACGCGGCGGGTCTGCTGTTCGCCGGTATTATGCTCGGCTTCCTGCGCGCCAACCATCCGACCTTTGGCTATATTCCGCAGGGCGCGCTTACCATGGTGAAAGAGTTTGGCCTGATGGTGTTTATGGCGGGCGTAGGATTAAGTGCCGGCAGCGGGATTAATCACGGCCTGAGCAGTGATGGTGCGCTGATGCTGCTGTGCGGTCTGCTGGTGAGCCTGATTCCGGTGATCATCTGCTATCTGTTTGGTGCCTATGTGTTGCGGATGAACCGCGCCCTGCTGTTTGGAGCCATCATGGGCGCGCGAACCTGCGCACCGGCCATGGAGATCATCAGCGATACGGCACGCAGTAATATTCCGGCGCTGGGCTATGCCGGGACCTATGCGATCGCCAACGTGTTACTGACGCTGGCGGGGACGCTGATTGTGATTATCTGGCCAATACTGCCCCTATAAAATTTTTTTGCTGACGTCCAGAACTTTATTGTTAAGCGATAGTCATAATAAGTGCCACTGCTTTTCTTTGAAATCCCCAAATTGTGGAGCCCGCTGGTCTTTTTCCCGGCGGGTTTTTTTATGCCTTTTTTTCGCCCGATCCCGCGCTTCCACTCTGAAATCACCTCTCAAACCGTCATAAAACTTAAACAGTTGTGCAACTCATTATGAGATTAAGAGCCTTTCCGTAGACGAACTGCCCGGCAAAAAGCAGGATAGCGCTCTGTTAAGTTAGCAAATTGTGCTGATTGATTGGTCGGGCGCGCTGTCGCTGAACGTTTATTTGCCGCTGTTATCGTGCCTGGGTGACCGGATGTTGCCTGAAGCTGATGACCGGCCTGTCTGCTGAGGAATTTATCCCGATATGGAAGAGCTGAACCACGCACTGTTTACTGCCATCAATGCCACACCGGCATCACCCGCCTGGTTGCTGCAGCTGGCGACCTTTATTGCCAGAGATTTGATCGCCATCGTGCCACTGTTAATCGTCACGATGTGGCTCTGGGGACCGCGCGATCAGGTTTCTTCGCAGCGGGTGCTGGTACTGAAAACGGGTATGGCGCTGATCTATGCGCTGGCGATCTCATGGTGTGTGGGTCATCTGCTGCCGCATCCCCGCCCTTTCGCTATTGGCTACGGTTATCAGTTCCTGCATCACGCCGCTGATGACTCTTATCCCAGCGATCACGGCACGACAATATTCACCTTTGCGCTGGCATTTATTTTCTGGCATCGCCTCTGGTCGGGTGTGGTGCTGATGGTAGCGGGTTGTGCTATCGCCTGGTCGCGGGTCTACCTGGGCGTTCACTGGCCAATGGATATGCTGGGTGGGTTCCTGGTGGGTCTGCTGAGTTGTCTGGCGTCGCATCTGGCGTGGCAGTTCTATGGCGAGCGGATGCTGGCGGTGATAAACCCGCTCTATCGGGCGCTGTTTGCTTTGCCTATTCGTAAGGGCTGGACACAGAATTAAGAAAGGGACTGCTCATAAGCCTGAGTCAGGATCTCACAGCGATCGATAAGCTTAACCCGAAGGGAACACGGGCAGAGGAGGAAAGCGTCCCGCGCCATGGATGGCGCGGGCAGAGCATGTCATGGATGACGGCTTTTGCGTCTTTCCGATCTGACCGTGTTCCCTGAGCAGGCTCTGTCTTACAGCTTACGGAACACACTAATCAACTGTCTCAGGGACGCATCAGCGTCCCTGCTCACTTATGATAGCCACTTCCCGAACCAGCCGTTGAACTTCATCATCACAAAATCAATCATCCGGCTGAAGAAGCCGCCTTCCGGCACATCCTGCAGCACCACCAGCGGCCGCTGTTCGATCGTCTTACCGTCTAACTGGAAGTCGATGGTGCCAACCACCTGATTCTTCTTCAGCGGCGCTTCAAGCTGCGGCGCATTGAGTTTAAAACTCGCCTTCAGGTTCTTCATCTGCCCTTTCGGGATGGTCAGCGCGGCATCTTTCGCCACGCCCAGATTCACCTGACTTTTGTCACCAAACCAGACCCGCTGCTGCGCAAACGGCGCATCCGCTTTAATCGGCGTTACCGTTTCAAAGAAACGGAAGCCCCACGTCAGCAGCTTTTCACTTTCGCGGAAACGAATCGCGTCGCTGGCGGTGCCGAGCACCACCGAGATCAGACGCATGTCGCCTTCGGTCGCGGAAGCCACCAGGTTATTGCCCGCGCCGGAGGTGTGACCGGTTTTGACACCATCCACCTTAAGGTTGGTGCTCCACAACAGGCGGTTGCGGTTAATCTGGCGAATCTTATTAAAAGTGAACTCTTTCTCTTTATTCAGTGCGTACTCTTCGGGCACATCGCGGATCAGCGCCTGGGCAATCAGCGCCATATCACGCGCGGTACTGTACTGCCCTTCTGCATCCAGACCATGCACCGTCATAAAGTGGGTATTCTGCAGTCCCAGCGCCTTCACATAGTTGTTCATCAGGCCGATAAACGAATCCTGACTGCCCGCCACATAGTCCGCCAGCGCAATACAGGCGTCATTACCGGACTGGATCACAATCCCTTTATTCAGCTCATGAACCGGTATCCGATCGCCCGGCTTGAGGAACATCAGCGAAGAGCCGCGCAGCTTAGGATTGCCGGTCGCCCAGGCATCCGGTCCCACGGTGACCAGGTCATCCGGTTTGATTTTGCCCGCTTTAATCGCCTGACCGACCACGTAGCTGGTCATCATCTTGGTCAGACTGGCGGGATCGAGACGCTGATCGGCACTGGATTCGGTTAACACTTTACCACTGGCGTAATCGATCAGGATCCATGCTTTAGCGTCAATGCCGGGCGCGGCGGGCGCCTGCTCAGCAAACACGCTGATGGGGGCAAGAATCAGTAGTGAGGTGGCAGCAAGGTGCCGCAGGCGAGATGAGAAGCGAGTGTTTGTCATGGGCTTGGCCGGATTGTCCTTGTTAAATCGAAATTCCAGGGGCAGAAAATTCTCACTCAAACGCTAACCGTTGCCGGCAGCGAAAAAAACCGTCGAATCGTAAAGTTTTTTAGAGTTTAGTAGAGTAACCCTGGCATAAGCGCCGCGCGCGTGCCGCTTTTCCCCGCGTCTGTCACTTTCAAAACTGCGTGAAATTCCGATTTTTCGCAGAAGAGTTAAGCCCGTCACAATTATCGGCTAACCTGAAAGCCAGTCAGCCGAGGAGACCGACCATGGACTTAGCCCTTTTTGATCTTGATGAAACACTGATTTGTGAAGACAGCACCAGCCTGTGGCTGCGCTGGCTGGTATCACAGGGATTCGCCCCCAGCGAACTGATTGATCAGGAACAGGCATTGATGAACCAGTACTATGCCGGCACGCTGTCGATTGAAGAGTACATGAATAAAACCCTCTCCCCGCTGGCAGGCATGGCAACACTGACCGTTGAAGGTTGGGTGCGCCGCTTCATTCATCGCGACATCATGCCACGCGTTTATCCGGCCGCCCGCGAGCGCATTGAGTGGCACCGGGCACGCGGTGACAGAGTGATGATCATCTCCGCCAGTGGCGAACATCTGGTGGTGCCGATTGCCGAGAAGCTGGGTGCCTGCGGCGCGCTGGCGATTGGCGTTGAGATCGTGGATGAGCGCTACAGCGGCAACACCTACGGCACCATGACCTACAAAGAGGGTAAAGTGACCCGCCTGGGTGACTGGAAAGCGCTGCAGCAGGAGGAGAACTTTGACCGCACCTGGGCTTACAGCGACTCCATGAACGACCTGCCGCTCCTCCAACAGGCCGATCATGCCCACGTTATCAACCCGGATGAACAGTTGCACCAGGAAGCGCTAAACCGCGGCTGGCAGGTTTACCACTGGGCACGCTGACTCAGCGCCTTCCCGGCAGGCATCATTGTTTCAGGCAGTCTGGACACGGACCGTGCGCAGCAACCGGCGCATACATGGAGTATGTGAAGATTGGGAGCACGGCTCAGGTCCAGACTGACAAATAAAATCGTCTGCCAGGCCAGCTCCTTAGCCGCGGGACGCGCCAGCGTCCTGCGCTAATCCCACTTTCAGTAGCCTGCCATTGGCCTCATCGGTCAGCACATAGAGCCAGCCATCCGGTCCCTGCCGCACATCGCGGATTCGCGCCTTCTGATCGCCCAGCAGGCGCTGCTCTTCCACCACTTTTTCGCCGTTGAGACTCAGACGGATCAGGTTTTTCTCTTTCAGTGCCCCGATAAACACCGAATTCTTCCACTGCGGAAAACGGGCGCTGTTATAAAACGCCATGCCGCTGATGGCCGGCGAATCCTTCCAGTGATAAAGCGGCTGTTCGGTGCCTGCAGCATGGGTGCCCTTTGATTCCGGCACTTTATCGCCGCTGTAGTCAATGCCGTACGTCGCCAGCGGCCAGCCGTAGTTCTTGCCCCGGGCCATGATATTCACTTCATCGCCACCGCGCGGGCCATGTTCATTTTCCCATATCGTGCCGGTCCAGGGATTAAGCGCCAGTCCCTGCGGATTACGCAGACCATAGGCCCAGATCTCTGGCCGCGCGCCGGGCTTTTTCACAAACGGATTATCGTCCGGCACGCTGCCATCGGCGTTGAGCCGCAGCAGTTTGCCCTGCAGCTTATCGAGATCCTGCGCGGCGCTGCTGACAAAATTATCGCCGAACGCGATCCAGAGGTAGCCCTGCGTATCAAACGCCAGCCGGGTGCCGATATTATTGCCGCTGGAGAGCATCGGCGTCTGCCGGACTACCTCGCGGAAATCGCTGAGTTGCCGGTTATCCGGACTCAGCGTCCCGACGCCCACGACGGCACCTGCTTTGCCGCTGCTGTTTGACTCGGTGTAGCTGAGCCAGACGCGACGGCTGGTCGCAAAATCGGGTGCCAGCACCACGTCCAGCAGACCACTCTGACGCTCTGCCCAGACCTTTGGCACACCCTGAATCGGCTGCGACAGGCCACTCTCCGGACTCCAGCTGCGCAGCGCTCCGCTACGCTCGGTAATCAGCAGCGTTTTGTTGTCGGGCAGGAAGGCAACAGACCATGGATGTTGTAACTTATCCTGCAATACCTCGACCTTTACGTCGGCGGCAAACAGTGGCGAGGCGCACAGCAGCGCGCCGCCGAGCACAAGAGCAGTCGAAAAACGGGACATAAGGTTCTCCTGACGGGATAGCGTGCCCTTAAGCGTAGTCATCCGCTGCGTGGTGAACCTGAGGATTTACAAAAGATTAAACAGGGCGACAAGGATGTGCCGCCCCGAAAGGTTATGGCGCGTTGAAACTCACCGTGTCACGAACCAGCGTATCAATACCCGGCTTCAGATCATCAAAGGTGATTGACGTCGTGCTGTTACTGACCGTTTTGCCAAAGGCTTTTCGCACAACCCGGATCAACGGTTTGCCGGTCACGGCGTCGCTGGCTTCGATTTCCAGGAACAGTTCACTGTTCTGAGTTCGGTGGCCTGATGCTGCCATCGTACTGGCGACGACTGCCGCAATCGGCACCACTTCGTAAAACTGTACGCCCTCGTTCTCTGCCGAGACGGCGGTGATCGCGGCACGCACTTTAAGAGTATGTGGCGAAGCCTGATTAACCAGCGGCAGACGGGTGGCAATCGCCCCTTTCAACTGAATATCGGTGTAACTGCGTATCTGATCCAGCGTCTGCTGACTGACGCGAGCCGTAGGCCGCGCAGTCGGATAGAACACGACCGGTGTATAGAGCACATCCTGATACTGGCTGCTCTTATAGTCGGGAGAAATCCAGCGCAGGGTCGGTTCCCCGCTGGCCGATTCAGAGGGCTTCAGCTGGCTGTAATCCGCTAAGAAACCCGAATAGTGCTGCTTGTCTGCAACATGAGAAGTACATCCACTGAGCAACAGTGCGGAAACTGCCAGCAGAGCAGCAACGGACGTTTTACGCATGATCAACTCGCTTGTGTCAGGAAGGTTTAAGCAAGCATAGATAAATCACGGGGGAAATGCTGAAAATAGGCGTCGTTTTAAGGGGTTATCTGTGCGGAAGATCGGAAAATACCCGCTGCATAACGCAGCGGGTGAAAGGCATTACTCAAAACTGGCATCAGGATTATCAGACAGGGTGATGAACTGCTTACCGCCCTGAGTCAGCGCCATGATGGTGCCGGTTTCGATGTCGTAAACCCAGCCGTGCAGGCGCAGCTTGCCGTTACGCAGGGCAACGGAGACCGACGGATGAGTCTTCATGTTGTTCAGCTGAGCGATCACGTTCTCTTTGACCATCTCGTTCAGCTTCTTCTCTGGCGAGTCATATTCACGCTGCTCGACCACTGCTTTTGCCGCATCGGCATAGCGCAGCCAGTGCTCAACCGCAGGCATGGTATCCATGCAGGCGCATGACGCGATGGCGTTCATGGCACCGCAGTTGGAGTGACCGCAGATGATGATGTCTGAGACGCCCAGCGCGACCACCGCATATTCGATCGTGGCGGAGACACCACCCGGCTCCGGGCCAAATGAGGGAACGATGTTGCCCGCATTGCGGATAACGAACAGCTCTCCTGGCTCCTGCTGCGTCACCAGTTCCGGCACCAGACGGCTGTCTGAACAGGAGATGAACAGCGCTTTCGGATTTTGATTTGACGCCAGGCTTTTGAAAAGATCCTTCCTTTCAGGAAACACATTCTGCTGGAAATTCAGAAATCCGTTGATGATCTCTTTCATTATTTAGCTCTCACATTATCCATTTCATTACCTGAGGGGCATAGCCCCCTCAGTGGGGTTTGCTGGTTTATTATTAATGAAAACAAGTGAATATCAACCCGCGTTTTTCGGACAGCGCTGAACTGCTGTCATCGTCAGCGTTTCGCTTATCCGTCATCCAGCGTTTTCGGAGCCGATTTCTTTTTACAGCACGGGACGTTACCGGAAAAGGCAGAGTGTGATCCATCCGCTTTTTTTGTCCGAGTCGTGGACCGGCTTTTACGCGTTTTTTCACTACTTTACGTCGCAGTTTGACCGAAACCAAAGATTTCTCATTTGCATCTGGCCTTTCAGGGCTGACAAAGGGGATCAGGTTAACGCCCGGAGAATGAGCCGGGCGGGTTCAGGCAATGATGGCAGCCACGGTGGAGGTAGCCGGGGGAAGAGATTTAGCGCTTAACCATACTGCTGCTGATGTGCTTTTTTGCGGCGCAGATAATCCTCATCCTCACGCAGTTTGTCCCAATAAGCTTTGAAGATAGCCGCCGCTGCGGCCTTTTCCTCATTGACGCCGCGCGGCAGCTCCTTGCCGTCCGCGTCATATTTGCGGCCGCCTTTGTGGTTACTGTAACGCCGCGCCCGGGTGTACCCCATCTGGATAAATTTGCGCGCCATATCCATGCCGACAAAATCGTCCTGACGCCGGTAATCCTCAAACAGCGCCATGATTTTTTCAGCCGACTCTTCAGCAATGGGAACGGTGCGAAAACGCCAGTGCGGCAGAATTTCGCCTTTATAAGGCTCGACCATCAGCACACCCTGCTCACCTCGCCCGACCTGATAAAGCTCGGGATGCTGGCGGAAGTCGATCGTGCTGAAGTCCTGATCATAATCGAAAGGTTTCATTTCTTTAGTTTAGGATCAAGTGCGTCACGTAGCCCGTCACCGAGCAAATTAAATGCCAGAACCGTGAAGAAAATCGCCAGACTGGGGAAAATCGCCACGTGCGGGGCAATCACCATGTCGGCCCGCGCCTCATTCAGCATGGCGCCCCACTCCGGCGTGGGCGGCTGCGCGCCCAGCCCGAGAAACGACAGACTGGCGGCGGTGATGATGGAGGTGCCGACCCGCATAGTGAAATAGACCACAATCGGCGATACCGTGCCGGGCAGAATATGCCGCATCAGGATCGTCCAGTCAGACGCGCCGATGCTGCGTGCCGACTCAATATAGGTCTGATGTTTCAGCACCAGCGTGTTACCGCGTACCAGACGGGCAAAGGCCGGGATGCTGAAGATAGCGACTGCCACAATCACGTTGCTCATGCCGCTGCCCATAATCGCCACCACCGCAATCGCCAGCAGAATGCCGGGAAAGGCAAACAGTACATCACAGATGCGCATGGTGATACGGTCCCACCAGCCCTCGTAATACCCGGCTAACAGCCCGAAAAGTGTGCCAATCACTGCGCCAATCACCACCGAGAAAAAGCCGGCAATCAGGGAAATACGCGTGCCGACCAGCACCCGGCTGAAGATGTCGCGACCCAGCGAATCGACGCCAAAATAATGCATCAGCGACGGACCGTCGTTGAGCCGGTCATAATCGAAGTAGTTCTCTGCGTCGAACGGCGCAATCCAGGGGGCGATCACCGCCAGTACAATCAGTATCAGCACAAACACCCCGGCCAGCAGCGCCACCGGCTGACGCCGGAAGCGTCGCCAGAACTCACGCCACGGCGTACGCACCCGGTTCTCCGCTATCAGCGGCATCGTTTTCAGGGCCGCTTCACGTCGCCAGTTTTTCATCGCGACTCCTTGAAGCGAATAGCGGGGTTAATCACCGCATAGAGCATGTCGACAAACAGATTGATCAGAATAAACTCCAGAGAAAACAGCAGTACTTCGGCCTGAATAACCGGATAGTCGCGCATCGCCACGGAGTCGACCAGCAGACGCCCCAGGCCCGGCCAGTTAAACACCACCTCGACCACGATTGAGCCACCCAGCAGAAAACCAAACTGCAACCCCATCATCGTGACCACCGGGATCATCGCGTTGCGCAGGCCATGTTTCACCACCACCAGCGACTCGCGTACCCCTTTGGCCCGGGCGGTACGCATGTAATCTTCCTGCATCACCTCCACGAACGAAGCGCGGGTAAACCGTGCCATGACCGCGGCGACCGCTGCACCTAAAGTGATGGAGGGCAGAATGTAATGCTTCCAGCTCTCAGCGCCGACGGTGGGCAGCCAGCCCAGCTCAACCGAGAAGACCTGCATCAGCAGCATCCCCAGCGCAAAGGCGGGAAACGAAATGCCCGACACCGCCAGCGTCATCCCCAGCCTGTCGGGCCAGCGGTTACGCCAGACCGCCGAAACGATGCCGATGGTCATGCCAAAAATCACCGCCCAGATCATGCTGGCAAGCGTCAGCCACAGTGTCGGCATAAAGCGTGAGGCGATCTCATCCGCAACCGGCCGCTTTGAGACCATCGACTGACCGAAATCACCCTGCAGCGCATTCAGCATAAAGTGCCAGAACTGCTGTGGCAGCGGCAGATCCAGACCCAGCTCCTGACGCACCAGCGCCACCACCGAGGCATCCGCTTCCGGCCCGGCGATCAGGCGCGCCGGGTCGCCCGGCAGCAGGTGAACAAACAGGAATACCAGCACCGCCACGATCAGCAGCGTGGGGATCAGCCCAAACAGTCGTTTGAGAAAGTAGTTAAACATGCAACATCCTGCAGTTGCGGCCAGCCACACGGGCTGGCCGGCTCCGTTACTTCAGCGTGGCCTCATCAAAATTGAATGAGGTATCGGGCATCACATAAAAACCAGTCAGGTTTTTGCTGTTGGCAGAAACCAGCTGCTCAACCACCAGCGGGATCCACGGATGGTCCTGCCAGATGGTGTCCTGTGCCTCTTTGTAGAGACGCGCTTTTTCAGCACGGTCGGTGGTTTTCAGCGCATCGGCCAGATCTTTATCGACCTTCGGATTGCTGTAAAACGCGGTGTTAAAGATTGCCGGTGGCCAGGCTGCGGTGGCAAACAGTGGCGTCAGCGCCCAGTCGGCTTCACCGGTTGAGGCGGACCAGCCGGTGTAGAACATGCGCACGTTGCTCTCTTTCTGGCCTTTACCTTCGACTTCAGCAGCACGCTGACCCGCATCCATCGCCGTGACTTTTACCTTCACGCCAATCTGCGCCAGCTGCTGCTGAGTGAACTGCAGCACCTTCTGCGCGGTGCTGTGGTTGTGCGACGACCAGAGCGTAGTTTCAAATCCGTTCGGGTAGCCTGCCTCTTTCAACAACGCTTTCGCTTTAGCGGGATCGTAGCTGATAGCCGGATAGGTCTGCGCAAAGTCGATGGCGGGCGGCACGATGCCGGTCGCAGGCGTGGCGTAACCGGCGAAGGCCACTTTCGCCAGCGCCTGACGGTTGATGGCATACTCGAGCGCTTCACGTACCTTCGGATTGTCGAACGGCTTCTGCGTCACGTTAAGGCTGATGTAACGCTGCATAATCGAAGGCGTGGTCACCACATCGAGCTTACTGTTCTTCTCCAGCAGTTTTGCCTGCTCATAAGGCACCGGGAACGCAAGGTTCGCTTCGCCGGTCTGCAGCATGGCCGCGCGGGTATTGTTATCCACCACCGGTCGCCAGGTAATGCTGTCCAGCTTCGGATAGCCCGGTTTCCAGTAGCCATCCCACTTTTTCACCTTCACAAAGTCGGTCTGATTCCAGGTTTCAAACACAAACGGACCGGTGCCCACCGGATGGAAGCCGATCTCTTTGCCATATTTTTTCAGCGCGGCAGGCGAAATCATTGCTGCCGCCGGATGGGCCAGATTGTTGATAAAGGCTGAGAACGGCTCTTTCAGCGTCACTTTCACCGTGGTCGGATCGACGACTTCGGTGCTGGCAATGCGTTTAAACAGGTTATAGCGCTTAAGATGGTTATCCGGATTGCTGGCGCGATCGAGGTTGACCTTCACCGCGTCCGCATTGAAGTCCGTGCCATCCTGGAATTTAACCCCGGAGCGCAGCTTAATCGTGTACGTCAGGCCGTCGGCGCTGGCCTGGTAGCTCTCCGCCAGCACATTGGTGAGTTTCATATCCTTATCGAAGCCAAACAGCCCCTGATAGAACGATTTCGCCACCGCCTGCGACAGCGTGTCATTGGCATCATAGGGATCGAGCGTGGTGAAGTTGGACGCGACGGCAATCACCGCATCCTGTGCTGCCCAGGCGGGCAATGTCATTGCGCTGCTTAACACGCCAGCCGCCAGTAACCCTTTACGCATCGTAATCTGCATCTTGTTCTCCTGTAATCCCTGTCGGGTTGGTCGCCGGGGCGACATCTTCACTGTTCAGGTCGCGCTGATAACGTGGCGGGCGACGAAATGACCCGGAGCCACCTCCATCAGCGGCGCCACTTCAGGTTCATCCCCTAAGGCATGAATCGGGCTGGGGATCTCATCGACCAGTAAGGCGCGTTCACGATGCCGGTGCGCCGGATCGGCTACCGGCACCGCGGCCATGAGTTTTCGGGTATAGGGGTGCTGAGGCTGTTCAAACACCGCCTGACGCGGCCCTATCTCAACAATCTGACCGAGATACATTACCGCCACACGGTGGCTGACACGCTCCACCACCGCCATATCGTGAGAAATAAACAGAAAGGCGATGCCAAACTCGCGCTGCAGGTCGAGCATCAGATTAATAATCTGCGCCTGAATCGACACATCCAGCGCCGAGACGGACTCATCGGCGATGACCACCTTCGGATTCAGCGCCAGCGCGCGGGCAATACAGATACGCTGGCGCTGCCCGCCGGAAAACTCATGCGGATAGCGCTGAGCATGTTCCGGCAGCAGACCGACTTTATCCAGTAACCAGGCGACGCGCTGCTCCGCCTCACGACGCGGCATCGTCTTGTGGACCAGCAGCGGCTCCATAATTGAGAAGCCAACCGTCAGTCGGGGATCAAGCGAGGCGTAGGGATCCTGGAAAATAAACTGAATATCGCGCCGCAGATGGGCGAGCGCAGCACCTGAGAGATGGTCGATGCGCTGTCCGTCAAATGTCAGCGTGCCGCCCTGGCTGGCAACCAGCTTCAGCAGCGAGCGTCCGGTGGTCGATTTACCACAGCCCGACTCCCCCACCAGCGCCAGGGTCTCTCCGGCATAGAGATCAAAACTGACTTTTTCGACGGCATGAACCCGGCTTTTGACGCGATTCAGCAGGCCGCCGCGAATATCGAAGCGGGTGACCAGATCGCGTACCTGCAGAATGGGGGGCTGCAGGCGGCGAACCGTATCCTGCGGCACGTCATCAACGGCGTCGCTATGCAGCAGCGGAAACTTGGCCGGCAGGGGCTGCCCCTGCATCGAACCTAGCTTTGGCACAGCCGCCAGCAGCGCCTGGGTGTAGGGCTGCTGCGGTGCGCTGAACAGTTCGGCGACGGGCGCATTCTCCACCACATCGCCGCGATACATGACCTGAACGCGATCGGCCATTTCGGCGACCACGCCCATATCGTGCGTGATAAAAATCACCCCCATCTGCATCTCTTTTTGCAGCACACGGATGAGTTGCAGAATCTGCGCCTGAATAGTGACGTCAAGTGCGGTGGTCGGCTCATCGGCAATCAGCAGCGCCGGTTTGCAGCAGAGCGCCATCGCAATCATCACGCGCTGACGCATTCCGCCTGAGAGCTGATGCGGAAAACGAGACAGGACATTGTGCGCATCGGGAATGCGCACCAGATCGAGCATCCGGCGCGCCTCTGCCAGTGCCCCGGCGTGGCTCAGCCCCTGATGAAGACGGATGGATTCAGCAATCTGCTCGCCCACGGAGAAGACCGGATTCAGCGAGGTCATTGGCTCCTGAAAGATCATTGCCATATCCGCGCCGCGCACCCGACGCATCTGACTTTTTGAAGCGCGCATCAGATCCAGCACCTCGCCATTGCGACGACGTAATTGCACCTCACCGCTCACCCTGCCGCCAGCCTGCTCAATCAGTCGCATCAGCGCCAGCGAGGTGACCGATTTTCCTGAACCTGACTCTCCTACCAGCGCCAGCGTTTCGCCGCGAAACAGATCGAGTGACAAATGACGCACCGCGTCTGTGACGGTGGCTTCGTGCTGAAAACGCACACTGAGATCGCGTACCGCCAGCACCTGATCAGGGGCCAGCGGCGGTAGCGTTTGCCTGTCGCTCATTTCTGCATCCTTAACTTTCGCGATAGATAGCGACCTCAGCCGCCTCGCCGACCCGCGCAACGCCCCGGTACATCCCTTCGCTGTTGAACGGCAGCGCCACGTTGCCTGCGCGATCGATGGCAATTAAGCCGCCACTGCCGCCCAGTTCCAGCACGCTGTCATGAATAACGTTAACACTTGCCTGTTGCAACGAGCGTCCGACGTAGCGCATCTGCGCGGCCACATCGTAAGCCGCCAGCGTCCGCATAAAGACTTCACCGGTGCCGGTACAGGAGACCGCCACGCTGTCGTTGCTGGCGTAGCAGCCCGCGCCCGGCAGCGGCGAGTCGCCGACGCGTCCGGCCTGCTTGTTAGTCATCCCGCCCGTTGACGTGGCTGCAGCGAGGTTGCCCGCCAGATCCAGCGCGACCGCCCCGACAGTGCCGAACTTACGGTCCGGGTCGAGCGGGTCGTCGCTATGTGCGGCACCATCATGGTCCAGCACCGCGGTATCGCTGTTGAGCGCGCGCTGCAGCTGCTCCCAGCGTTCCGGCGTCGAAAAGTAATCAGGTTCGACCGTTTCCAGCCCCTGCGCCACGGCAAACTGCTCCGCGCCTTCCCCGATAAACAGCACATGCTCGCTTTTTTCCAGCACGGCACGTGCCGCCAGGACCGGATTACGTAATCGCGTTACGCCTGCGACCGCGCCCGCTTCCAGCGTGCGGCCATCCATAATGCAGGCATCAAGTTCATGGGTGCCCTGATGGGTGAAGACCGCGCCTTTGCCCGCGTTAAACAGCGGACACTCTTCCAACAGTCGTACGGCCTCGGTTACCGCATCGAGTGCACTGCCGCCCTGAGCCAGTATCTGCTGACCCTGAGTGACAATATCGTGGAGCGCCTGACGGTAGCGTTGCTCCTTTTCAGCGCTCATTGCTGCGCGCGAAATCGCACCTGCGCCGCCGTGAATGGCGATCACTGCATTGACCATAACGCTCTACCCTGTGATTGCATCAGGACGAAAAACACTGATTTAAAATGGTTTTCACCCATTTTTGGTGATTTTTGACTATAGAAAGCCTGCTAAGTGTTGTAAAGCGGAAACTGTTCCTGTGGTTATAACCTTTTCTTACCGCCATATTTCACTTTGGTCGCAATGACCGGCAGGTCAGGCCGACGCCGATGTGACTCAGCGACCAATTCCCACCATAATAGGCAGCATCTGAAATAACCAGGCTGGACTGTTCATGGAAAGTTTTACTGCAGGTTTGATCTCCCTTGAGGAGGCGCAACAAAAAATGTTGTCACAGCTGACGCCCGTCACCGACTCACTGAGCGTGCCGCTGGCCGAGGCGGTCGGGCGCATCACCGCAACCGCAGTCACCTCACCGATTGCCGTGCCGCCCTTTGATAACTCCGCGATGGACGGTTACGCCGTCAGGCTGGCCGATGTCAGCAGCGGACAACCGCTTCCCGTGGCAGGCAAGGCCTTTGCTGGCGCGCCGTTCAGCGGTGAGTGGCCGCAGGGCAGCGTGATTCGCATCATGACCGGTGCGCCGGTGCCCGCAGGCTGTGAAGCGGTAGTAATGCAGGAGCAGACCGAAGCTCAGGGCGATGCGATTGTCATTACCGCGCCGGTGCGTCAGGGACAGAATATTCGCCTGACCGGTGATGATATTCAGCCGGGCCATGTGGTGATGGAAGCGGGTACGCGTCTGGGTGCCGCCGAGCTGCCGCTGCTCGCCTCGCTGGGTATCGCCGAGGTCAGCGTGCTACGAAAACTGCGGGTGGCTATCTTCTCCACCGGTGATGAACTTCAGCCGGTCGGTGAGCCGCTGGCAGACGGTCAGATATATGACACCAACCGTTTTGCCGTCTCGCTGATGCTGCATAAGCTGGGCTGCGAAGTCATCGACCTTGGCATTATCAAAGACGATCCCGCTGCTCTGCGCGCCGCATTTGAGGAAGCCGATCGGCAGGCCGATGTGGTGATCAGCACCGGTGGCGTTTCTGTGGGTGAAGCGGATTTCACCAAAAGCATGCTGGAAGAGCTCGGTGCCATCAGTTTCTGGAAGCTGGCGATCAAGCCCGGCAAGCCGTTTGCCTTTGGCCGCCTTAACAGCAGCTGGTTCTGTGGCCTGCCGGGTAACCCGGTCTCCGCCGCCGTCACTTTCTATCAACTGGTGCAGCCGCTGCTTGCCACCCTCACGGGCCAGCAGAAATCCGCCTTGCCACCCCGTCAGAAAGTGCGCTGCGCCTCGCGCCTGAAAAAGTCACCGGGCCGGCTCGACTTCCAGCGCGGCATCCTGCGCCAGAACGCACAGGGTGAACTGGAGGTGGAGACCACCGGAATGCAGGGTTCGCACGTCTTCAGCTCTTTCGCCCAGGCGAACTGCTTTATTGTGCTGGAACGGGATCGCGGCAACGTGGAACCGGGTGAATGGGTTGAGGTGGAACCGTTCAACGCCCTGCTGGAGGCGTAAATGCTGCCTGAATTAAGTGATGAGGAGATGCTGCGCTACAACCGACAGATTGTTCTGCGCGGCTTTGATTTTGAGGGGCAGGAGCGGCTGAAAGCCAGTCACGCGCTGGTCGTCGGGCTGGGCGGGCTGGGCTGCGCGGCTGCGCCCTACCTTGCTTCTGCCGGCGTCGGCAATCTGACGCTGCTGGACTTCGATACCGTGTCGCACTCGAACCTGCAACGGCAGATCCTGCATCATGACGCGGATATCGGCCGCGCTAAAGTGGACTCTGCCGCACAAAGCCTGGCCGCCATCAATCCACACTGCCAGCTGCATCCGGTTAATGGACAGCTGGACGATGCGGCGCTGCTGGCGCTGATTGCCCAACAGCAGGTGGTGCTGGACTGCACTGACAATGTTGCGGTTCGCGAGCAGCTTAACCGGCTCTGCCGACAGCAGCGGGTACCACTGGTTTCAGGCGCCGCAATTCGGATGGAAGGTCAGATCAGCGTATTCAACTGGCAGCCTGGCACCCCCTGTTATCGCTGCATCAGCCGCCTGTTTGGCGAACAGACCCTGAGCTGCGTGGAAGCAGGCGTTATGGCCCCGCTGGTGGGTGTGATTGGTGCGATGCAGGCGATGGAAGCCATTAAAGTGCTGACATCCTTTGGCACGCCCGCCGCCAGCCGGTTGCTGATGTACGATGCGATGAGCGCGGAGTTCCGCAGCATGAAAGTGGCGCAGGACGCGCATTGTGAAGTGTGTGGCGGTGGGGCTAGCAAAACATCAGCTTCCTGAAGCTCGCACAGCTGTGATGCCTGGCCTGCTTCGGAAACACGGTCAGATCGGAAAGTCGCTTAAACCATCCCTGGGCGCTCTGCCCGCGAGATTACGCACCTCATCCCTGAGGTGCGTAGTCGCCCGCGCTGAGCATGCCATGGATGGCGTCCTTTGCGTCTTTGCGAAAGGCGTATGCTCCCTGAGCCTATGCTGAACTTCCCCTGAACCCGCTTATAACCCTTAACTACTGGGTCATAAGCAATGAAATTCTCAGCACCACAGGCCAAAAAAAACGGGGTGGCCTGAGCCACCCCGTTTTTATCAGACGATACCCTGACTGCGCAGGTAATCTTCGTAATTACCGGTGAAGTCCACCACCTTGTCTGCTTTCAGCTCAATCACGCGGGTTGCCAGCGAGCTGACAAATTCGCGGTCATGCGAAACAAACACTAGCGTGCCTTCATACATCTCCAGCGCCATATTGAGCGATTCAATCGACTCCATATCGAGGTGGTTGGTCGGCTCATCCATAATCAGGATGTTCGGTTTTTCCATCATCAGCTTACCGAACAGCATACGACCCTTCTCACCACCGGAAAGCACTTTGGCCGGCTTCTTAATATCATCCTGCGAAAACAGCAGACGACCGAGAATACCGCGAATGGTCTGCTCATCATCGCCCGGCTGTTTCCACTGACTCATCCAGTCAAATACCGTCAGATCATTGGCAAAATCATCGGCGTGATCCTGAGCGTAATAACCAATACGCGCATTCTCTGACCATTTCACCGTGCCATTATCTGGCGTAAGCTGACCCACCAGCGATTTCAACAGTGTTGACTTACCAATACCGTTGGCACCGATTACCGCCAGCTTCTCGCCCACTTCCAGCAGCAGATTTAAATTCTTAAACAGCGGACCGTTATCAAATCCTTTGGTTAATCCTTCCACTTCCAGCGCATTACGGAACAGTTTCTTGTCCTGCTCAAAACGGATAAACGGGTTCTGACGACTGGAGGCTTTCACTTCATCCAGTTTAATTTTATCCATCTGCTTAGCACGTGAAGTCGCCTGACGTGATTTAGAGGCGTTGGCGCTAAAACGACTGACGAACGATTGTAAGTCAGCAATCTGCGCTTTCTTTTTGGCATTATCAGATAACAGACGTTCACGTGCCTGCGTTGCTGCGGTCATATATTCGTCATAATTACCGGAATAAACCCGCAGCTCGCCATAATCCAAATCGGCCATGTGGGTGCAGACCATATTAAGGAAGTGACGGTCATGCGAAATGATAATCATGGTGCTGTCACGCTCGTTCAGCACCTGCTCCAGCCAGCGAATCGTATCGATGTCCAGGTTGTTCGTCGGTTCGTCGAGTAACAAAATATCCGGATTAGAAAACAGCGCCTGCGCCAGCAGCACACGCAATTTAAAGCCCGGAGCGATTTCGCTCATCGGGCCATAATGCTGTTCAACCGGAATGCCGACGCCGAGTAATAATTCACCGGCACGCGACTCGGCGCTATAGCCATCCATCTCACCGTAAAGCGCTTCAAGATCGCCGACTTTATACCCCTCTTCTTCGCTCATTTCTGGCAAAGAATAAATGCGGTCGCGCTCCTGCTTTACTTCCCATAATTCATGGTGACCCATGATAACGGTGTCCAGCACGCTGAATTGTTCAAAGGCGAACTGATCCTGACGCAACTTACCGATGCGCTCGTTGGGATCGTAAGAGACGTTGCCGCCTGAAGGCACCAGATCGCCACCCAAAATCTTCATGAAGGTGGATTTTCCGCTGCCGTTCGCACCGATTAAACCGTAACGATTACCGCCGCCAAATTTAACGGAGATATTTTCGAACAGTGGCTTGCTGCCAAACTGCATGGTGATATTGCTGCTAACTAACACGGCATTGACCTTTGTGAAGAGAATGGATGAAAAAACGGCGGCTATTATGCCAGATGTGACGCAGCGCACGCCAGCGTCAGGCGAGGATTCCTGGCGGGGTGATTGATATCCCGACAGAAATAAAAAAGCCGGAGGACCCTAATGGCCCCCCGGCTCCCACTTACAAGGATTGTGTTGATCAATCGATCAGGAAACTGTCCAGGCTTTTACCGGAATCCAGCGCTTTTTTAATCGCTGCCGGGGTGCGGCCCTGACCTGTCCATGATTTCTGCTCACCGTTTTCATCGGTGTAAGAATATTTAGCCGGACGCGGCGCACGCTTGGTGCGTTTTTTTCCGCTTTCCAGCGCACCTAATAATTCATTAGGATCGATGCCGTCAGCCAGCAGCATTTCGCGATATTTAGACAGCTTTTCTTCTTTTTCGCGATTCTGCGTCTCTTCCGCTTCTGCTTCTTCGCGGCGCTCAGTAACAACAACGGTTAATTTTTCCAGGATCTCTTCAAGATCGGTCAGTGGCAGTTCACGAGCCTGGGCACGTAATGTGCGAATATTGTTCAGTACTTTAAATGCGTCACTCATCACAATGTCCTTGATTAAGGGGGGTTAATAAAACTGTAGCGCCAAGATTACCTAATTCAAATAAAAAAATAAATTATTTTTACGCTACAGATAATTCTTAAGTATTAATTCAGACAAAACAGCACTATTAAAATCGGCAGTGCCTGACGTTTTATTAACGCTGAATTAACAACAAATCGTGCTCCGGTTCCATTGTTGAAAACGATTTCAGAGGCTTTATACCGAAAGCTGACCGTTTACCTTATCTACTAAAGTGGGTTTTTACAGCATCATTATTTACCGATGCGCACCTGCTGATAGCCGATTAAAAACATGCTCTGATCGCGATCTCAGTCACACCAGCTTACAGATTATGCTTAAAAATCGCCCTCCAGGCCGTTAAATAGCCCAAAATAATTAACGCCCTGATGAATTTTTAATAATGCCCGCTGCTATCTGTTAACTTTTTTTTGCCGCTGCGTTTAGCAGCAGAGTCAGATTATTCGCAGTTCCCTCAGCTGTGCAATAACAGTTCTACCTGACGCAGGCGGAGGAATAGTTGCGCCCGGGTTACCTGCCTGCTCATGAGGCGACTTAAAAAATCCGTTCAGGAAATAAATTCAGAAAGGTGACAGAGTTCAAAAAGCTGAATCAGAATAGACCAGCAACATAAAAATAACGTCGCTTCTCGGTTGCTTAAAATAACCCTGTGCTTATCACGCGTTTATTTTCTGCTGCCTGTGTCGGGCAGAGCGTCGGTGAGACACCTGGTTATTCAACAGGTTAGATAATCATCAATCGCCGGGAGAGGCTGTCAGCCTCTGACGTAATGCTGACAGGAAGAAAGATTAAGGGCGGTTACTGCACAGAGGCAGCGACCGCCAGAGGACTAATTTGCCTGGGTGGCCGGGCCAAATACCGGATATTGCGGCATTTCAACGTTCTGGTACGTTTCCCAACCGCCGCCCAGCGCTTTATAGAGCGCAACTAAATCAAGAGCGCTCTGCATCCGCGCCTGTGTCGCCTGCTCCTGTGCCTGCGCCAGCTGACGCTGTGCATCCAGCACCTCAAGGAAGGTTGAAAGCCCCTGCCGGTAACTGTCGCTGGCGAGATCAAAGGCGCGCTGAAGGGCACCGGTCGTCTCATCCAGCGCAGTGACACGCTGCTGATCGGCGCGATAGCTGACCAGCGCATTCTCCACATCCTGCAATGCCGTCAGCACCGTCTGACGGTAATCCAGTGCGGCGCTGGCCTGCTGTGCCCGGGCGAGTTTGACGCTCGACACCAGCTGTCCACCCTGGAAGATCGGAATCGACAGCGACGGACCGTAACTGTAGAAATGGCTGCTCCAGTTATCCAGATAGCTGACGTCGGTATTGCGCAGGCCCAGCTGACCCGTCAGTGACAGGCTCGGGAAAAGCTGCGCCACAGACACGCCAATCTCAGCGGTTTGAGCATGCAGCGTCGCTTCAGCCTGACGAATATCGGGACGACGACGTGCCAGCGTGGAGGGAATACCCACCGGGACAAACTGCGGTAGCGGTGGTAACGCTTTTGGCGTACTGAGTTCAGCATCCAGCGCACCCGGCGTTTTACCAAGCAGCACCGCCAGCCCGTTCATCGCCTGTCGTGCCTGTGACTGATACTGCGGCAGTTGCGCCTGCAGCGTGCTGAGCTGGGCTCGGGCATTTTCCACATCGGTCAGCGGTGCCAGTCCATTCTGCTGCTGACTCTGCGTAAGCTCGGTGGTCTGCTGCGCTACCTCAATCTGCTGCTGCAGCGTCTGAATGGTGCTCTGCGCGCCTCGCAGCTGCAGCCAGGCTCGCGCTACTTCGGCTTCCAGTGAGACCAGCGCATCATTGCGCTGCTCTATCGCCGCCTGCTGCTGTGCATTAGCGGCCTCAACCTGACGGCGCACTTTGCCCCACAGATCAAGTTCCCAGCTGGCATCAAAGCTACCCTGATAAAGGTTAACCGGCTGGGTCAGGCCATTGAGCTGGCTGGCCACGTTGCTGTCGAGCTGATCGGTCGCACCATTGGATTCCAGCAAGCCTTTAAGTCCAAGCTGCTGTCGCGTCACTTTGGCCGAACCGCTCAGACTCGGCAACAGACTCCCCTGCGCCTGTGTCAGCTGTTCACGCGCCCCGGCAATGCGCAGCACCGTCTGCTGCAGGCTCAGGTTACCGGCGATCGCCCGCTCAATCAGGCTGTCGAGCTGTGGATCGTTGAAGCTACGCCACCAGCGTGAATTAATGGCGGCAGTTTGCGGTTTTGACGCCTCCTGCGAATCCAGCGTGTTGTAGCTGCCCGGCACGACGGGTTTCGGTGCCTGATAGTCAGGTCCGACGGCGCAGCCTGCCAGCCCCAGGGCCAGCAGTAAACTCAGGGGTTTCAGGCGATGAGAGAAATAAACCTTCATGTTAGTGTGCTCCTGCACTGCCTTCGCTCTTAATCGGCGAAAGCAGCCAGCAAAATGGAATCAGAATCAGGGCGACAATACTCAGGCCTGAGAAGACATCGATGTAAGCGAGGATGCGCGACTGCGCAATCATCTCCTGATAGAGCTGTCCGGTTGCCAGCGTAACGGGATCACCCACCGCCGAGGTAAAATCACGTATCGCCTGCGCCCAGTGCTGAAGCGTAATGTTGAACGGCTCGTTCAGCGGCGTCATGTTATGCACCATATGCGCCGAGCGTACCTGCTCGCGTTCGGTGATGGCCGCGGTCGACAGCGAGATCCCAATCGATCCGGCCACGTTTCGGAACATGGTAAACAGCGCCGAGGCATCAGCATTAAGCCGCTGTGGAATGGTGACAAAGGCGATAGTCGTAAGCGGAACAAACAGGAAACCCAGCCCAATGGACTGTGCGCTGCGCATCAACACCAATGTTTTAAAATCGACATTGGGCGTTAAGGTGGAGGAGTAGAGAAACGCCACGGCCAGACAGCTGAAGCCAAACGCGATGATGTATCGCGTCTGCACAATCGGCATCAGTTTCAGCACCAGCGGAATCGTCAATACAATCAGCACCGCGCCAGGCGACAGCACCAGCCCTGACCAGGTGGCGGTGTACCCGAGATCCTGCTGCGCCAGCTGTGGCAACACCACGGAGCTGCCATAGAGAATCATCGCCATCCCAGCCATCAGCAGGCCAGCCACCCAGAAGTTGCGGTCTTTCATCACCAGAATATCGACCACCGGCTTACGGGCATACATCAGCCAGTAGATGGCCCCGACGATACCGACCAGCGCCAGCACCGCGAACAGCACGATAAAGTGTGAAGCGAACCAGTCCTCATCTTCTCCACGATCCAGCATCACCTGCAGGCAACCCAGCCCCAGCGTAATCAGACTGATACCGATGTAATCGATCTTCAGTTTGCCTTTGGCCCATTTACGCTCCCACGGTGGATCTTCCAGCAGTTGATAAATGGCCAGTACGGTCAGCACGCCGACCGGAATATTGATAAAGAAGACCCAGCGCCAGCTGTAGTTGTCGGTGATCCAGCCACCCAATGTCGGACCAATAACCGGCGCGACAATAATGGCGATAGAGGAGAGACCAAACGCCTTGCCGCGATCTTCCGGCTTGAAGTAGTCCAGCAGCACGGACTGCTGAACCGGCTGCAACCCGCCGCCAAAAAAGCCCTGCAGCACGCGGAACAGAATGATTTGCCAGAGTTCCGTGGCAATACCGCACAGAAACGAGCAGATGGTGAACATCACGATGCAGATCAGGAAAAACTGTTTACGGCCAAACAGCCGGCTGAAGAACGCAGAGATAGGCAGCACGATGCCGTTTGCCACCAGATAGGAGGTCAACACCCAGGTTGACTCATCGTAACTGGAAGAGAGCGAACCGGCGATATGCGGCAGCGCCACGTTAACGATGGTGGTGTCGAGGATCTCCATAAACACCGCCAGCGTCACCGTGATCGCCACTAACCACGGATTACTGGCGGGTTTCCAGCTCTGCGCCGTACTCATTCCACCGTTACCTTCGGTTCAACCGAGAGACCCAGCGGCAGCGGATGGTTCGGATCAAGGCCCTTATCGATAACGATTTTCACCGGCACGCGCTGAACGATTTTCACGTAGTTACCGGTGGCGTTTTCTGACGGGAAGGTTGAGAAGCGCGAACCGGAACCCATCTGAATACTGTCGACATGCCCTTCCAGCTTCATATCCGGCCAGGCATCGACGCTGATGTCCACTTTGTCGCCCGGATTCATCCGTTGCAGCTGAGACTCTTTGAAGTTCGCCGTGACCCAGATCTCAGGTGAGACCAGCGAGAACAGAGAGGAACCGGCCTGCACCAGGGTGCCCAGCTGAACGTTACGTTTAGTGATGAACCCGTCATAAGGCGCACGAACCTGGGTATAGGAGAGATTCAGATCGGCTGTACTTAACTGCGCCTTTGCCTGCTCAACCTGTTGCTGACGCGCTTCAACATTGGTCTCCTGCTGACGAATCTGCAGGGCGACCTGTGACGCAACTTCAACCTGCGCTTTCGCACTTTGTAACTGCGCCTGCGCCGACCGTAACTGCGCGGATGCGCTGTCAATATTACGCTGACTGGTCGCACGCGGGTCAACGCCACGCTGGCGACGATAATCCGCCTGCGCATTCAGCAAGTTTGCTTCTGCTTTCGCCTGGTCCGCCAGCGCCTGATCGCGCTGTGCCGGATACTGTACTTTTGACAGCGCCAGCTGTGCCTGCGCCTGATGCAGTTGTGCGACCGCTAAGCCAAGCTGCGCATTAGCCTGTTCACGCTGAGCACGGTTATCACTGGGATCGATTTCCACCAGCAGATCGCCCTTCTTCACCCGCTGGTTATCTTTTACCAGCAGTTTCACGACATAGCCGGACGCTTTAGGCGCAATGGTAACGGCATCGCCTTCAGTAAAGGCGTCATCGGTGGTTTCAATATTACGGGTAGAGAACCAGAACCAGAAGCCGACAATCAGCATCACCACCACCACCACCGCCAGAATAATCAGCGGCTTTTTACCGGGGCGTTTACGCTCAGGCTGCTGGTCGTTGTCCTGATTTTCCTCTGACTGACGGCTTTTATCCGTCGCGTTATCTGCGTCCTGCTGGTGTTGATCGCGTTGGTTATTCTCGCTCATAGTTCCCATCACTGGCTAAGGCCCTGATTCCGGGCATAAAGGTCCTGTTAACCTTATCTCGGAAATTGACAAAATCCAGTGCAACTTTACGAAACTTGATGAATGGCGCACATCCTGCCACTTGATGGGCGTAGCAGGATGCGTCCGGGCTAATGGAGTAACTGCAACAGCAGCCAGCCGCTGGCCATTGACCAGGCCAGCAGAGGAAGGGAAAAGAGATGGAATTGCCACCAGACAGCTTTGTCTTTCGCCATGCGCAGGGCAATCAGGTTAGCAAGCGATCCCGGCAGCAGACCGAATCCGCCAATGTTAACGGCCCAGGCGAGCACATCCGTCGGCGGTACTTTTTGCAGCAGCAGAATCGTTGCCGGGACGTTGCTGATCACCTGCGACAGCCCAATCGCCAGCAGATAGAGCTGTCCCTGGCCAAAATGCGCCACCGCATCAAAGTGCGCCTGCATCACCGGCAGACGCGTCAGCAGGAAGACGTCAATAAACATGGCGATAAATACTGCCAGCAGGCTCCAGTCGATGCGCAGCAGCACCGGACGTGCCATCACCAGGAAAGTGGCGAGGATCAGCAGCAGTATCCAGCCGGTGATCTCCAGCTCCAGACCGGCAATAAACAGCAGGTACAACACGACGCTGACGATAAAAAGCGGCTTCTGCCACTGCGGCTGTTCCGGGTTGTCATGCTTATCAATCGACCGCTTTGAAAAGCTGAACCAGGTTAACACCACCAGACTCAGCAGCAGCCAGGCGGCCAGCGGCAGCATCTGCACGATAAATGCCACCACGCTCAGCTTGCCGTGGCTCCACAACAGAATGTTTTGCGGATTGCCAACCGGCGTCAGCAGCGATCCGGCATTAACCGCCAGCGCCTCAAAAATAATCAGTCGCGAGATAGGTAAACGGGAGAACTTACGCAGCGTCAGCGTCAGCGGCACCAGAATGAACAGCGCCACATCGTTGGTTAAAAACGTCGAGAGCAACGCTGCAGCCAGCACCATAAAGAGTGCCAGCGCCCGTTCATGCCGGAAACGCGCAACCAGCCGTCCCCCCAGCACGTCAAAGTAGCCGCTGGTTTCCAGCCCTTTGGTCAGAATCAACAACCCGGTGAGCGTGATGATGGTATGCCAGTCTACGGCACCGGGCAGAGCGGCCCAGCGGAAATCCGCCAGAAATGCCAGAACTACACCAATCACGATTAGTAAATGCAAAATAGAGTCATGCAAAAAAGATCGAAGCAGTTGAGGCATGGTGAGGGTACGCCTTAGCGTTAACGGGTTTCGGAGAACTTCTTAAATACAGCCAGCGTTTCATCACTGACGTGATGCTCAATACCTTCTGAATCGCGTCGGGCCGTTTCGGGGCTGATGCCTAACGCCAGCAGAAAACTTTCAACAATATGATGACGGGCACGGCTCTCCTCTGCCAGCTTCTCGCCTTCACCGGTCAGGAAAACACCGCGGTAAGGCACCTGCTCAACCAGCCCGGCACTGCCAAGCCGCTTCAGCATTTTCGCCACGGTCGGTTGCGAAACACCCAGGCGGGCCGCCATATCGACCTGACGCGCTTCGCCAAATTCACCAATCAAATCAGAGATTAACTCAACGTAGTCATCAATTAATTCCCGACGATGCGCTTCACGCACCTGCCGAAAACCTTCGACATGCTCTTCAATATCTTTCAGTGGTCCTTTTGGCGCAGAAACCACGCTTTTAGCACGACGACTCATTCAGCTTCCTCATTATTATTTCCCGTATTGACACTGCTATACGGATTTAGCTGCGCTCATTGTAAACCAGCCGCAAAGAAGCTCAAATTTTTCGTCATTAGGCTTGGCTAAACAATATAGCCAGTGCTATATTTGTTGATAATGTAAGCAGCAAAAGGCGGGATCCCGGTTGATCCTCTGTTGCGCCGGTGTGATGACGTTTCTCACCGCAGGCTGCTGACTACCGCGTCGACAATGATTGGGAGGTGATTCTATGAGCACCCTGAAATGTTGCTTAGATTGCAGCAAATGCTTCCAGGCTGAGAAAAAAACAACCACGGAGATGAAATCCTGGCTGTGCCTGCTGACGCGTTCCCCGTTCACACTGCGTCTGATGTTAATTGAGAAACTGCTGGGCCATAAGCCTGCCGATCGTCGCTGCCAGAATCTGATCTGGCGCGGCTAATCCTGCTTCAGCGCCTTTCAGCCAGCGACTGAGAGGCTCACTTCCCTCTTTCTTCATCCCTTTTCTTATTTGCCTACGAAATCTGTATGCCTTACGGCATTAACAGCTACGGCTGGTTATCGGCTGCGGATAGCAGAAGCCATCGGATATCGGTTCGGGGTGAAAGGCGAGCGGGGTAAAATCAGCACAATAAAAAACGGCCCACAAGGGGCCGTTTTTTTGCAGGTCAGCTAAGCTAAACTTAGAAGCTGTAACCTACGCCAGCAATCCAGGTGCCAACGTCAACGTTACGGATACGGCTCTGCTCGTAACCAACGTCCAGCGCAACGTCCTGAATTGGGTTAAACTGCAGACCTGCACCGTAGGAGAAGCCTACGTCGCTTGAATCAGTTTTAGCGCGTGATGCAGTATCGTTCTGCTGGAATTTACCGTAGCCGATACCCACAACACCGTAGATGCTAGCCCAGTCGTTCAGACGGAAAGCTGGACCACCGGTCACACCGTAGTACTGGCCTTTATTGTAGATGCCAGCTTCGGTACGATCTTTTTCAGTGTAGGTGAATGAACCGATCCAACCCAGTGGGTTAGAACCGTCTTCGTAGCGGTATTTCAGGTTGAAGCCGTTAGCTTTGTTAGCCACGCCCTGATAGTCGCTCTGAGCATAGCCACCAGTTACGGTGCTCTGTGCCATTGCTGAACCTGCAGATACTGCCAGTACACAGGCTAATGCTGAAAGACATGCAATTTTTTTCATAACCACCTCAAATGTGAAAATACTTCTCTCCTGACAACGCTGAAAATATAACAAAAAATAGCGAGAAACTCTGCCCGGATTTTGTTGTCTAACAGAAAGTTTGGTGTAACAGGAAGTTAATGCGACATCCTATGTCATTCATTTTTCTTATAAAATCCGTCATCTTTCTGCAATAATCATTTTGTGCTCATTTCGTTCTTTAAGTTAAATCCTAAAAAATCCTGACATTTCTTTACCTAAATGGCCCTGATTCTGGCCAAAATTTGCTCAGTTAAGTCAGATTTAAAACGCGATTCCGTGATTCTTTGCCCGCTATTTCCTTTACACTGGCTGACTCATTACGTTTTTGACCAGGAAAAGTACACAGGATGTCTGCCTCTCCCGCTTCCAAAAATCTTGCCCCGATAGTCATGCCGATTGCCGTGCTACTGATTGCGATGCTGTCGCTGCAGGGCGGCGCTTCGCTGGCAAAAAGCCTGTTTCCTTCTGTAGGTGCCACTGGGATTACCGCACTGCGCTTAGGCTTTGGTACCCTGATACTCTGTGTCATTTTCAAGCCCTGGCGTTTACGCTTCAGCCGGGAGCAGCGTCTGCCCCTGCTGATGTATGGACTGGCTCTGGGCACCATGAATTTCACGTTTTATCTGGCGATTCGTACCGTGCCACTGGGCGTGGCGGTGGGACTGGAATTTACCGGCCCGCTGGCGCTGGCGCTGTTTGGATCGCGCCGGCCACTGGATTTTGTCTGGGTGTTGCTGGCGGTAATTGGCCTGTGGTTCCTGCTGCCGTTTGGTACAGACATGACCGCGATTGACCCGCTGGGCGCAGCGCTGGCAGTGGGTGCAGGTGCCTGCTGGGCGATCTATATTCTGGCGGGACAACGGGCAGGTGCAGAGCATGGCCCCGCAACGGTAGCCATCGGTTCGCTTATCGCCTCGGTCATTTTTGTGCCGCTTGGGCTGACGTTCGCCGAAAGCGGCATCTGGACATGGGCGGTGATGCCGATCGCGTTGCTGGTCGCGCTGCTTTCCAGCGCCATTCCCTATTCACTGGAGATGATCGCCCTCACCCGCTTACCGGCGCGCATTTTCGGCACGCTGATGAGTCTTGAACCCGCCATGGCCGCCTTTTCCGGCATGCTGTTTCTGGGGGAAACGCTGACCGGACTTCAGTGGCTGGCGCTGCTGGCCATCATCATCGCCTCAGCCGGTTCAACACTGACTATGCGTCCGAAAAAGAATCAGTTAAGCAGCGTTGAATTATCAGACGACAGGCATAAATAAGCGATTTCAGCCCGCCACGCTGGCGGGCGAAATAACAATCATGCTCAGCATGAGAATTATTCTTAACCGCTGCGCTTTACGGCTCATCCTATTTTGAAACAGTCACTTACCTGTTATTTACAACTGCTTATAATATTATGATTTAAATGACTATTTAATAATAGTTATATTTTAACATAGCTTTAACCTTACCCGTCCAGCTCGGCCTTTAATAAAGACACACGCTATTTCATCCATCGTCAAAGTCGTTTCTGCAAAGCTCAAAAGCGCTGCTATACTTATCCGGTACTTGATTAGGACAACCATCAAAGAGAGGACTGAAACGATGAGTACCGCTAAATTGGTTAAAACGAAATCTTCTGACCTGATTTATACCCGCAACGACGTGGCCGAAGATGAGAAGAAAGCCACCATCGCGGTGTTAAACCGTCTGGTAGTCGAGTTTATTGACCTGTCATTGATCACTAAGCAGGCGCACTGGAACATGCGCGGTGCTAATTTTATCGGTGTGCATGAGATGCTGGATGGCTTCCGCACTACGATTACTGACCATCAGGACACCATTGCCGAGCGTGTGGTTCAACTGGGTGGCGTGGCGCTGGGCACCACGCAGGTTGTGAATGACAAGACTCCGCTGAAAAGCTATCCGCTGAATATCCACAGTGTGCAGGATCATCTGAAAGCGCTGGCAGACCGTTACAGCGTTGTGGCGAACGATACCCGTAAAGCGATTTCAGAAGTAAAAGACGAAGATACCGCTGACATATTTACTGCGGCATCGCGCGATCTGGACAAATTCCTGTGGTTCATCGAAGCCAACATTGAATAACACGTATTGCACTCAATCAGGCGGGGAAACCCGCCTTTTTTACGTCTGTGTTACCGCAATTTTATGACCCTGTTAACAGTTCTTCCCTCCCCCGCTTCACAGCCTTAACATCTGAGGCAAACTACCGCTTGCACCAAAACAGTTATCTGCACCAAAATTGAGCACCAATAAGGTGCAATGGCAGAATTAACTGCAAAATCGTGTCAGCTATGTTATTTAACTCTCTGATTTCGCGGATTTTGCAAAGTTGGCATAATTCTTTCATATGACAAGCCGCAAACGCAGGCCCTGCCGCCTGGTAGTAAAAAAAGGAAAAATGATGAAGTCACTGTTAAAAGTTTCTGTGGCCGCGCTGGCGCTGGCCTTCTCCCTCTCTTCCACTGCAGCAGAAAAGAAGCTGGTCGTCGCTACCGATACCGCCTTTGTTCCGTTTGAATTCAAACAGGGTGACAAATATGTCGGTTTTGACGTGGATCTGTGGGATGCCATTGCGAAAGAGCTGAAGCTCGATTACACCCTGAAGCCAATGGACTTCAGCGGCATTATCCCTGCACTGCAAACGCGCAATGTCGATCTGGCACTGGCGGGTATCACCATTACCGAAGAACGTAAAAAAGCGATCGAGTTCTCTGATGGCTATTACAAAAGCGGTCTGCAGGTGATGGTGCGTAACAATGAAAACAACATCAAAGGCATCAGCGATCTGAACGGCAAAGTCGTCGCAGTGAAAAGCGGCACCGGCTCTGTGGAGTACGCCAAAGCCAACATCAAATCGAAAGATCTGCGTCAGTTCCCGAACATCGACAGCGCCTACATGGAGCTGGGCACCAACCGTGCAGACGCGGTGCTGCATGACACGCCAAACATCCTGTACTTCATCCACACCGCGGGTAAAGGCCGCTTTAAAGCGGTAGGCGATTCGATTGAAGCGCAGCAGTATGGCATCGCCTTCCCGAAAGGCAGCGACGATTTACGTGAGAAGGTAAACGGCGCACTGAAAACCCTGAAAGAGAACGGCACCTACAACACGCTTTATAAAAAATGGTTCGGCACTGAGCCTAAATAATAATTTGCCCGTTATCTGATTTCAGCAGGGAAACTTTTTCCCTGCTTTTTTCCATCGCAACATATCTGGAGTGACACCATGGAGTTTGACTGGAGCGTCATCTGGCCCGCCATGCCAGCGCTGCTCGAAGGCGCCAAACTGACCTTAATTATCTCAATCATTGGCCTGGTTGGCGGCCTGTTTATCGGGCTGGTGGCCGGTTTTGCCCGCGCTTACGGTGGCTGGATCACCAATAACATCGCCCTGGTGTTTATCGAAATCATCCGTGGCACCCCTATCGTGGTGCAGGTGATGTTTATTTACTTTGCGCTGCCGATGGCATTCCCTGACCTGCGTATTGATCCTTTCACCGCCGCCGTGGTGACCATCATGATTAACTCCGGCGCGTATATTGCCGAGATCACCCGTGGTGCCGTGCTGTCGATCAACAAGGGATTCCGTGAAGCCGGACTGGCGCTTGGCCTGTCGAGCCGCGAGACACTGCGCTACGTGATTATGCCGCTGGCACTGCGTCGTATGCTGCCGCCGCTGGGCAACCAGTGGATTGTCAGCATCAAAGATACCTCACTGTTTATCGTTATCGGCGTGGCCGAACTGACACGTCAGGGTCAGGAGATTATTGCCGGGAACTTCCGCGCTCTGGAAATCTGGAGCGCCGTCGCGATCATCTATCTGGTGATTACGCTGGTGTTGAGCTTTGTGCTGCGCCGCATTGAGAAAAGGGTGAAAATCCTGTGATTGAATTTAAAGATGTCTCCAAGCATTTTGGCCAGACCCAGGTGCTGCACAATATCGATCTGAAGATTAACCAGGGTGAAGTGGTGGTGATTATCGGCCCATCCGGTTCCGGTAAGTCGACGCTGCTGCGCTGCATTAACAAGCTGGAAGAGATCACCAGCGGCGAGCTGATTGTTGATGGCCTGCGCGTTAACGACCCGAAAGTCGACGACCGTCTGATCCGTCAGGAAGCGGGTATGGTGTTTCAGCAGTTTCATCTGTTCCCACAGATGAGTGCGCTGGACAACGTCGCTTTCGGTCCTATCCGGGTGCGCGGTGCCAGCAAAGAGGCAGCACGCCAGCTGGCACGAGAGCTTCTGGGCAAAGTAGGTCTGGCAGAGCGTGCGCATCACTTCCCGTCCGAACTGTCCGGCGGCCAGCAGCAGCGTGTGGCGATTGCCCGTGCGCTGGCGGTCAAGCCGAAGATGATGCTGTTTGATGAGCCAACCTCTGCGCTGGACCCGGAGTTACGTCACGAAGTATTGAAAGTGATGCAGGATCTGGCGGAAGAAGGCATGACGATGGTGATTGTGACGCACGAAGTGGGCTTCGCGCAGAAGGTCGCCTCGCGTCTGATCTTTATCGACAAAGGCCGGATTGCGGAAGATGGCGATCCCGACAGTCTGATCAGCAATCCCCCCAGCGAACGTCTGCGCGAATTCCTGCAGCACGTATCCTGATCAAAACGGGCCGCTTAGCGGCCCGTTTTGATTGTTGGCAAAGTCTGCCCTGCCCAGCTGTGAGACCGACCCTGCGAAGGGAACACGGGCAGATCGGAAAGTCGCTTAAACCATCCCTGGTCGCTCGGCCCGCGCCGTCCATGGCGCGGGACGCTTTCCTCCTCTGTCCGTGTTCCCTGCGCTATTAGCTAATGTGTTGCTGCCAGAGCAACCCTGATTGGGTTTGTCAGCAGTCTGAAACGGCCGCATCGCAGCCCGTCCTTTTTTCTCAGCAGAGAGATTCCTGTTACCTGCGTAATGAGATGCCTCAGTTCCCCAGGCGACTCAGCAGCTTGCTGCGCTGTGCGGCAGGCATAAAACTCCACGCCAGGAAGCGGCTCTGCTTCTGACCCTGCGCCATATTCACCACCCGCACCTCTTCGACGTCGAGCGCCTGCAGCTGTTTTTCCAGCGCCGGTAAATTCTCTTTGCGCGAAACTAATGAAGTAAACCAGCCAATCTGGCGACCAAACGCCACGCTCTCGGCGATCATCTTGCCGATAAACGCCTTTTCGCCACCGGGATACCACAGCTCATTGTGCTGCCCGCCAAAGTTAAGTGGCGCACTCTTATCCAGCCCGAGATTGCGCACTTTACGCTGCGATCCCGAGGACGCCTCTTCAGCCGACGCGTGGAACGGCGGATTACACATCACCGCGCTGAAAAATTCATTTTTGCTGACCACGCCCGCCAGCACCGCATCGCTGTTTTTCTGACGACGCAGACGGATCTGGCGCGTCAGGCGTGGGTTAGCCGCGACGATGCGGTTAGCGGCTTTGATGGCGGCTTCATCAATTTCGGTGCCGGTAAAGCGCCAGCCATATTCCGCCGCACCAATCAGTGGATAGATGCAGTTTGCGCCGCAGCCGATATCCAGCACGTCCGCCGCCGGGATCGCGCCGTTGTTGTCCAGCGCCAGCAGATCGGCCAGGTAGTGAAGATAATCGGCGCGCCCTGGCACAGGCGGGCAGAGTGAGCCGGGGGCCAGCTGCCAGTCGATGTCATAAAACAGTTTGATGAGCGCCTGGTTCAGCAGCATTACCGCCTCCGGGTCCGCGAAATCCACGGACTGCACGCCATAACCGTTAGGCCGGACTTTCGCCGCCAGCGGCGGATGAGCAGCAGTTAACGCGGCAAAATCGTATTCGCCCTGATGGCGATTGCGGGCGTGGAAGGGCGACGTGCTGGCTGACTTTTTCATACGTTCTCTCAATTATTCAGGCGCGCGTACAATACGCTGTAGGCGCCGGAAAATAAACCCGCACAATCCGCTTACCTCTTTCCGATTCCGTCGGGTGATGCTGTCGGGCTAAGATAAATAAAATCATCTGCTGGAGACGTTATGACCCGGAAACGCTATTCCTATCAACCCCGTGCTGGTCATGGACTGCCGCACGATCCGCTGAACGCCATCATCGGGCCGCGCCCGATTGGCTGGATTAGCTCTGTCAGCGCCAGCGGTCAACACAATCTGGCCCCTTACAGCTTCTTTAACTGCTTCAACTATCATCCGCCGATTATCGGTTTCGCCAGCAGCGGCTGGAAAGACAGCGTGCGGAATATTGCAGAGACCAAAGAGTTTGTCTGGAACCTGCCGACTCGTCCGCTGGCCGAAGCGATGAATGAAAGTTCTGCCTCGCTGCCTGCCGATCAGGATGAGTTCGCCTTTGCCGGGCTAACGCCGCTGGCCGCTTCACAGGTCAGTGCCAGCCTGGTAGCGGAAAGCCCGGTCAACTTCGAGTGCCGCCTGACGCAACTCATTCAGCTGCAGGATGCCAGCGGTAACCTGCTCGACAGCTGGCTGGTGATGGGTGAAGCGGTGGCGATCCACATCGATGAATCGCTGCTTGAAGAGGGCATCTATCAGACCGCCAAAGCCGAGCCGATTCTGCGCGCGGGCGGACCCAGTGCCTATTACGGGATCAGTGAAGCGCAGCGCTTTGATTTAGTCCGCCCGGACGCACGCCGCAAATAATCCTCACTCCATAAGCGCATCGGCCCGGTGCGCTTTTATCTGCGCCACCGCGCGGGCAATGTCGGGGGCCAGCCAGCGATCCTGCTGCCAGCGATCAACCACCTGCCGCAACAGCTGCCAGGCGAGCCGCGTGCCCGCTGCCAGCTCTGATTCACCATGAAACTCCAGCGCCTGCGCCGCCAGCAGATACTCAATCGCGATAATGTGATCGACATTGCTGACCAGCTTCAGCAGTTTCAGCGCCGACCCGGTGCCGAGGCTCATATGATCCTCCTGTAATCCCGATGTGACATAGTTATCGAGCACCGCAGGCTGCGCCAGCTGACGGTTTTCCGCGCAGAGTGATGCCGCCACATATTGCGCAATCATCATGCCGGAATTGACGCCAGGCTCCGCAACCAGAAACGGCGGCAGGCCGCTGACAAGCGGATTGACCAGCCGATCCAGCCGTCGCTCAGCAATACTGCCCAGCTCCGCCAGCGCAATCGCCAGCAGGTCGCAGGCCATCGCCACCGACTCACCGTGCGGATGTGACTGCGACACCACGCGCCAGGCCTGTGGCGTGCCCAGAATCAGCGGATTGTCGGTACAGGCGTTGAGTTCGGTCTCCACCTGACGGGCGGCATGGTCGAACTGATCGCGGCAGGCACCGTGCACCTGCGGCATCGACCGCAGGCTCAGCGCATCCTGAGTCCGGATGCCGACGCTCGCGTTCAGCAGCGGGCTGTCACGTAACAACTGGCGCAGACGTTCGCCGCTGCGCTGAATCCCCGGACTGGCCTTGAGCGCCAGCACCTCAGGGTCAAAGGCCACCAGCTGTCCGCGCAGCGCCTCAAAGCTCATTGCGCCGGTAACATCCGCCCAGTCCAGCAGACGTTCAGCATCGTCCAGAGCCAGACAGGCTAAGCCGGTCATGCAGGGCGTGCCGTTAACCAGGCTCAGCCCCTCTTTTGCGCCAGGCCGGTAAGGGGCTAACCCCGCCTGTTCCAGCGCCTGCTGCGCCGGGATGATTTCGCCACGCCACTCCACCTCGCCAATACCAATCAGCGCCAGGCCGATATGCGCCATATGGGTCAGATAGCCCACCGATCCCTGCGACGGCACCTGTGGCGTAATCTGCAGATTCAGCAGCGCCAGCAACTGCTGCACCAGCGCCACTGAGACACCCGATTTGCCGTGGCTGTAGTTAGCAATCGCCGCGCACAGAATGGCGCGCACCTCCGCTTTTTTCAGCACCGGCCCGACGCCGCAGGCATGGCTCATCAGCGTATTGCGCGACAGCTGGCCCAGCTCATCTTCAGACAGCGTGATGTTACAGAGCGCCCCCAGCCCGGTATTGATACCGTACGCCACCTGCCCCGCCGCCACGATGTTGCCGACGATTTCACGGCTCTGGGCGATGCGCTGCCAGGCGCTGTCGCTCAGCGTCAGGGTGGCACCGTGCCGGGCAACCTGCACCAGTTCCTGCCACCTGAGCGGACCATCGCCCCAGACCCGCGTCTGCTTCGTCACGTCACTCATACCACCGGCTCCACCTGATGATGACTGGAGATAAACTGCTTAAAGCGCGTCGATCCCGCCTCGCCGAACATCGCTTCTGGCGTGCCCTGACAGTCAATCGTGCCTTGATGCATAAACACCACCCGGTTAGAGACATTGCGGGCAAAACCCATCTCATGTGTAACCACCAGCATGGTGCGCCCCTCTTCCGCCAGGCTGCGCATGACCTTCAGCACCTCGCCCACCAGTTCCGGGTCCAGGGCTGACGTCGGCTCATCAAACAGCATCACCTCCGGGTCCATTGCCAGCGCACGGGCGATTGCCACCCGCTGCTGCTGCCCCCCCGAAAGCTGGGCGGGATAGAAGTCTTTGCGGTTCAGCAGACCAACCCGATCCAGTAGCTGTTCCGCCTGGGCGATGCAGGCTTTTTTATCGCGCTTCAGCACGTAGTGCGGCCCTTCAATGACATTCTGCAGCACGGTGAGATGCGACCAGAGGTTAAAGCTCTGAAACACCATCCCCAGTCGGGAACGCAGCCGTTCAATCTGACGCGGATTGGCCGCCAGCTGATGCCCGCGTGCATGGCGCTTCATCTCAATAGTTTCACCGCCGACGCTGACCACGCCGGAATCGGGCGTCTCCAGCAGGTTAATGCAGCGCAGCAGCGTACTTTTGCCCGATCCGCTGGCACCAAGAATAGAGATGACATCGCCCTTGTGCGCCTGCAACGAGATGCCTTTCAGCACCTCCAAGGCACCAAAAGATTTATGGATATCGCTGGCCGACAGCGTGACGGGTTGCAGTTCAGACATTTTTCTCTCCTCCGGTAATCGGCTTAGCGGTCAGTAACGGCTTTTTTTCCGGTTTATGTACCGGCGTCAGACGCCGCTCCAGCAGGGCATAGAGTTGAACAATAATGAAGTTGAGGATCAGGTAGATCGCCGCCGCACAGAGAAACACTTCCATGGTGCGGTAGGTGCGCTGAATGATCTGCTGCGCTACCCCGGTGACATCCCACACCGTCACCAGACTGGCCAGCGCGGTCGATTTCACCAGCAGGATCGCTTCGGTAGAGTACGCGGGCAGCGCGTAACGCAGCATCACCGGCGCGATAATCCGTCGCAGCAGCAGCCCGCGCGACATACCGCAGGCCATTCCCGCTTCCACCTGACCGGGCGGCACCGCCAGCAGCGCACCACGCAGAATCTCCGCGGTGTAGGCAGCGGTACAGAGCGACAGTGCCAGCACTGCGCAGGTAAAAGGCTCTCGCAGGAACGGCCAGAAGACGCTGTGACGGATCACGCCAAACTGCCCCAGACCGTAGTAGATCAGGAACAGCTGAATCATCAGCGGCGAGCCGCGAAATACCAGAATGTAACCACGGGCAAACGCGCTCAGCACCCGCCAGCGGCTCATGCGCAGTGCCAGAATACCTACTGCCAGCACGCCTCCGCAGAGAAACGCACTGATAAACAGGCCCAGCGTGACCGGCAGTGCAGCGCTGAGTTTAAGGAAGGTGTCAATGAGGAACGCAAAATCGATCATAAGTCTCCTTAATGCTGCGCAGCGGTGCGGCTTTGCCAGGCGCGGCCAAGACGGGATTCGGCGCGCAGAAAGGCGCGGTTCGACAGCAGCGTCAGCAGCAGGTAACAGGCTCCGCCCACCAGGTAAAAGGAAAAGTAGTCACGGGTCGAACCGGCCGCAATCTGGCTGGCCCGCATCAGCTCGACAATGCCGGTCACCGACACCAGCGCCGAATCTTTCAGGCTCATCTGCCAGACGTTTGACAGGCCGGGCAGCGCATAGCGCGCCACCTGCGGCAGCAGAATGCGTTGCCGGATGCGCCAGCGCGGCATGCCAATCGCGACAGCGGCTTCAATCTCCCCTTTCGCCAGTGCCAGTCGTGCGGCGCGGTAGACTTCCGCCTGGTAAGAGCCGGAGATAAGCCCGATAGCCAGCGCCCCGATCAGAAATGGCGGCGCTTCGATAAAGCCATCCGCGCCAAACAGCTGTCCGATCTGCGTGATCAACCCCGATCCGCCGAAGTAGAACAGGTAGATCACCAGCAGCTCAGGAATGCCACGGAAGATCACCGAGTAACCTTCCCCCAGCCAGCGCACCGCCCGGTGCGGCGATAACTTTGCGGCAGCAACGCCCGACCCCACCACCGCGCCAACCAGCAGCGCGGCAAACGACAGCAGCAGCGTGGTCAGCGTGGCACTTAGAATCAACCGTCCCCAGCCGTCCGGGCCAAAACTCAGCAGGCTTATCATCCGTTACCTCTCTCAGGGTGTGACGTCAGTTTTGAACCACTTCTCGCTCAGCTTTTTCACTGTGCCATCGGCCAGCGCGGCTTTGATCGCCTGATCCAGTCGGGCTTTCAGATCGTTGTCTGCCATGCGCACGCCCAACGCCTCGCCCTCACCCCAGATCGGGCCGCCCAGCTGCGGACCGCTGAAGCTGAGGTTACGGTTATCCGGTCGTGCCAGCATCGACTGCGCAAAGGTCACATCGTCAAACACCGCATCAATGCGTCCGGCCTGCAAATCGAGGATCGCATCGGCTGAACTGGTGTATTCGCGCACATCCGCCACATCTTTGAAGTATTTGTCGATAAACGGCGTGTAGACCGTGCCGGAGGCGATACCGATCGTTTTTCCCTTCAGCGCGGCTTTCAGGGGTGCAATGGCAGGCGCTATGGTTTTTTCATCGTCGGTAAGTTTGACGATCTTACTGTCGGCGGGCAGCAGTGACCCTTTTACCGTGATAAAGGTGGCGGGCGTGGAGGCGTAAGGGACGGTGAAATTCACCACTTTTTTGCGGTCGGGCGTAATCACAATCGCATCCATGATCACGTCATATTTTCCGGCATTCAGTCCGGCGATCATGCCATCCCAGTTCTGTACCACCAGCTTGCACTGAATCGCCATGCGCTGGCAGAGATCCGCCATCAGCTCTGGTTCGAAACCGCCCAGCTTACCGCCCGGCAGGGTGAGGTTCCAGGGTTCATAACTGCCTTCAGTGGCAATGGTGATCGACTTCCACTCTTTAGCCTGGGCGCTGACGCCACAGAGCAGCAGACTGGAAACCAGCGTAGTGAGACATAAACGACGAAGGGTCAGAGGGTGCGTCATACGATTCTCCTGAAAGTAGCGGCCTGGTGATCGCCCTGCAAGATTTAACATAAATTTCACAGGATGATATGTCATGTATATACAAGTTAACGCAGTGCAGTTCATTGCCGGCTTTATCATTTTGTGAGCCAGACGGGATTTATTCAGATTGAGCACGCGCTGCAGCACTTGTACATACAACCAAGCAAAGGTTATGCCAGCTCTGCAAAAGCGACGAATGGAGGCGGAAGCAAGGGAGCAGCCAGACAGGCTGCTCTCACCTGCACCCGATTAGCGCAGCGCTGCACCAGGGCGGCGCATCGCAGATTTATTGCGGTCTGGCCTGCGCCAGCATGGCGTGGATCATCGCCTTTAACACTTTTTGTAACCCTGCGGCACGCGCCTGCTGCCAGGCATAAGGCGGGGTTTCATCCATGTAGTTCAGCTGCGCCAGTTCCAGCTGAACTGCCTCAATCTGCTGCTGAGGCTGGCCATAGGCGCGGGTGATGTAACCGCCTTTAAAGCGGCCGTTGAGCACCCAGCTGTAGTCGGTCTGGGCCGCACACACCGCCTCAATCGCCGCGCTCATTTCAGGCGTGCAGCTCGCGCCATCGTTGGTGCCGATGTTGATATCGGGCAGCCGCCCCTCAAACAGGCGGGGGATTTCACTGGCGATGGAATGCGCGTCAAACAGCAACGCATAGCCGTGCTGCGCTTTAAGCCGCGCCAGCTCCTGCTGAATCTGCTGATGGTAAGGTTGCCAGATCTGCTCGATGTAGCTCTGACGCGCTGTGGCATCGGGCGTTTTGCCTGGTGCAAAGGTTGGCGTGCCGTCGAACAGGGTTTCCGGGAACAGGCCGGTGGTGGCAGTGGTATAGAGTGGCTGATTATCGGGCGGACGATTAAGATCGACCACAAAACGGGAATAGCGGCCGATTAACACACTGGCCCCGAGGTCACGCACAAAATCATACAGCAGCGGGATGTGCCAGTCGGTGTCAGGCAGGCCGCGCGCGGCCTCGCTCAATCCGGCGTCTACCTCAGGCGTCAGTTCAGTACCGGCGTGGGGAATGCTGACCAGCAGCGGCAGGCTGCCCTGGGAAAAATAGAAAGGGTTCATTGCGGTTCTCCACGATAGATAACGGTACAGGGCAGTTCACCACCCAGCCAGTAAACCAGTTCTGCCGGACGTGCCAGCGGCCAGTGGACGAAGTTTGCCACTTTACCCGCCTCCAGCGAGCCGTGACTCTCCGCCAGCCCCAGCGCTTTTGCCCCCCACAGGGTGACGCCCGCCAGCGCCTCTTCCGGCGTCATGCCAAACAGCGTACAGCCCATATTGAGCATCAGACGCAGCGACAGCGCGGGCGAGGTGCCGGGATTGGCATCGCTGGCCAGCGCCATCGGCACGCCGTGGCGGCGGAAGAGATCCACCGGCGGACGCTGGGTTTCGCGTAGCAGATAAAACGCACCGGGCAGCAGCACCGCCACGGTGCCATGCTGCGCCATCGCCCTGGCATCCTCTTCGGTGGCATATTCAAGATGATCAGCTGAAAGCGCACCATAGCGGGCCGCCAGTGCAGCACCGCCCAGCGCGGAAAGCTGTTCTGCATGCAGCTTCACCGGCATGCCCAGCGCCACCGCCCGGTCAAACACCCGCGCCACCTGCTCCGGGGAAAAGGCGAGATGCTCGCAGAAGGCATCCACCGCATCCGCCAGCCCCAGCGCCTGAACCTGCGGCAGCAGACGGTCGCAGATGATGTCGACCCAGCCATCCGGATCGTGCTTAAACTCCGGCGGAAAGGCGTGCGCCGCCAGGCAGGTGGCGTGGACATCGGCGGCCACGCTCTCGCCCAGCTGACGAACCGCCCGTAGCATCCGCAATTCGCTCTCTTCATCCAGACCATAGCCGGACTTGATCTCCACGGTGGTGACACCCTCAGCCAGCAGGCGGTCGAGTCGCCAGCGGGCCGAGGCCACCAGCTCCTCTTCCGTCGCCGCGCGGGTGGCGCGCACGGTGGAGAGAATGCCCCCGCCCTGCGCGGCAATCTCTGCGTAGCTGACGCCATTCAGACGCTGTTCAAACTCCTGGCTGCGGTCGCCGCCAAACACCAGGTGAGTATGACAATCCACCAGCCCCGGCGTCACGATACCGCCTGGCAGACGATGATGCCGATCGGCGACGAAGGCGGGCATCTCCGCTTCAGGCCCGACCCACACCAGCCTGCCCGCCCGCAACACCAGTGCGCCCTGTGGGATCAGATGGTACTTTCCGTCACGCATGGTGACCAGGTCGGCCCCCGTCCACACCGCCTCTACGCGCATCTCTTCTGTCATCGCTGCCTCATGCCTCCGCCGTTTACACTGTGCCTCAAAGTATGTATATGTATATACAACCACATCCGATGAGGATCAACCATGGCGACTTTTTTTGCCCCGCGCGCACTGCTGGCGGAGGGCTGGCAGCAGCAGGTACGTATTACGGTCAATCAGGCCGGTTTTATCGACTCTATTTCCCCGGACAGCCACGCCGATCAGGCCATCCGCCTCAACGGCGAGGTGATCCCGGCCATCGCCAACCTGCACTCGCACGCCTTCCAGCGGGCGATGGCGGGTCTGGCCGAAGTGGCGGGCGATCCACAGGACAGCTTCTGGACATGGCGGGACCTGATGTACCGCATGGTGCAGCGCCTGACGCCAGAGCAGGTGGGTGATATTGCCGCCCTGCTCTACATCGAGATGCTGAAAGGCGGCTACACCCAGGTAGCAGAGTTTCACTATCTCCATCACGACCCCAGCGGCGCGCCCTACAGCGATGACGCGATGCTGCAACAGCTGATTGAAGCAGCGGAGATTGCCGGTATCGGCCAGACAATGTTGCCCGTGCTCTACAGCTACAGCGGCTTTGGCAGCCAGCCTGCGGCGGCGGGTCAGAAGCGTTTTATCCAGCAGACTGACCACTACCTGCAACAGCAGGCGCGGCTGGATGCGTTGCAGCAGCGGCGGCCCCTGCTGAACCGTGGCCTCTGTTTCCATTCGCTGCGGGCAGTAAGCGAAAGCCAGATGCACGAGGTGCTGGCGGCCAGCGATCCGGCGCTGCCGGTGCATATTCATGTGGCTGAACAGCAGAAAGAGGTCAATGACTCGCTGGCGTGGAGCGGCGAGCGTCCGGTAGCCTGGCTGCTGAACCGCTTTGCGGTGGATGCACGCTGGTGCCTGATCCACGCCACCCATCTGGATGAAGATGAACTGTCGCGTCTTGCGCGAAGTGGCGCGGTAGCGGGTCTCTGTCCGACCACCGAAGCCAACCTCGGCGACGGCATCTTTCCGGCAGTGGAGTATATCGCGCAGGGCGGACGCTGGGGCATCGGCTCCGACAGTCACGTCTCGCTGAGCGCCCAGGAGGAGCTGCGCTGGCTGGAGTATGCGCAGCGGCTGCGTGACCAGCGTCGCAACCGGATTACCCTGCCCGGCCAGCCCTCGGTAGGCGATTTGCTGTGGCAGCAGGCCGCGGCGGGCGGAGCCCAGGCGTGCGGCATTCAGCAGGGCGCGCTGGCGGTGGGACAACGTGCCGACTGGCTGGTGCTGCGCGATGATGCATGGCTCGGCAGCGTGGATTCACATGCGGTGCTGAACCGCTGGCTGTTTGCCGGACAGCGCGATCAGATTCGGGACGTTTATGTGGCGGGTAAAGCCGTGATTGAAGATGGGGTGCATCCGCAGCAGGCGGCGTGTGCAGCACGCTTTGCTCAGGCGATGGCGGCACTGCGATGATCGCCCGGTTCAGGTACGACGATCTGGCGGTCAGCCGCTGGCGCAACGGCGGCGGCGAAACCCGCGAGATCATCAGCTTCCCGCCCGGTGCTGAGCACTTCGGCTGGCGCGCCAGCATTGCGACCCTGGCGCAGGATGGTCCCTTCTCCGCCTTTCCGGACATCGATCGGGTGATTACCCTGCTGCATGGCGATCCGGTGTTGTTAACCGCGCCCGGCGTGCAGCACCTTTTAACCCCGCAAAAGCCCTGGGCGTTTGCCGGAGAACTCGCCTTAACGGCGCAGCTGCAGGGTAGCGTCAGCGAAGATTTTAATATCATGACCCGACGCGATGAATGGCAGGCTACGGTGGAGGTGGTTACCGCACCGGTCAGTAGCCTGCACGGCGTCGCCTGGGTGCTGGCGGGTGCGTGGCAGACCGCTGACGGGGAAAGGCTGACCGCGCAACAGGGCGCGTGGTGGGTCGATGAAGAAACACAACTCAGCCCGTGCGAGCCGGATGCCCGGCTGCTGTTTACCCGACTTAACCGTGTCCCCTGAAGCGCCCCAGTAGTTTGTAGCGTGAGCCGGGATAGAGCAGTCGCGCATAGGTGACGATTTTTGTGTCGCTCCAGGTCTGACGGCGAATCAGCAGGCAGGGTTCGTGTTCATCCAGCGACAGATGTTTACGCTGACGCGCATCGGGCAGCACCGCTTCAACAATGTGCTCGCCTGCCGTCAGCGGCGCGACCCGCATCAGATAGGTATAGGGCGTCATCTGCTGATAATCCTGCGTCAGGTAGTCGGGCGCGACCAGCGGATTGACCAGACGATCCTCAAGCTGCACCGGCAGATCATTTTCGTAATGCACAATAAGCGAATGGTAGAGCGTCTGTCCGGTGGTAAGCCCCAGCACGGCGGCCTGCTCAGGATCGGCTTTATCCTGACCGATGGCGAGAATTTTACAGCTGTGCTGATGACCGCGCTGAGCGATCTCATCGGCGATGTTATGCACCTCCAGCATAGCGGTATAGCCTTTCATCTCCGCCACAAAGGTGCCGACGCCCTGCATCCGCACCAGAAAACCTTCGCTGGTCAGTTCGCGCAGCGCCCGGTTAATGGTCATGCGGCTGACGCCCAGCTCATTCACCAGTTCACTTTCTGATGGCACACGCTGATTCGCTTTCCACAACCCTTCACGGATCTGGCTGACGATGGCCTGCTTCACCCGCTGATAAATCGGGGCCGGTTCATCGCTCATCGCCGCCGCCAGTTGTGCCAGTGCCGTATGCTCGACCATTTGCTGTTCCTTATGCTGAAAGTCCCTTAAGTTTACTGTCTCACTGCGTGAATGTATATACATCCAGTAGCGCACGCCGTGCCCCACTGGTGCAGTCTGCGCATCCTGATGGTGCACTCCCTCCGTCGCGTTTAACCCGCGACCCGCGCCAGGTGGACATTCGATTTTTGTGATCGGTCTGGCACGGCACTTGCTTAGTCTGTTTGATTGTATAGACAAGCATAGACAAGAATTAACGCTTATGTTTCACTCGCATTATTCCGCTGGTTCAGGGCATGGAAAGCAACTTAGCTTTGCCAGCACACTTGTATAGACAGGAGTAGACTATGTCAGGTTCGTTTCAGGCATTGCGCCTGGTGCCCGGCGAGGTGGACCTCGCCACATTACGCGCTATCTATCAGGGTAACGTCACGCTGAGTCTTGACGACAGTGCGCGTCAGGCGATTGCGGCGGCGCAGCAGACCGTGGAGACGATTGTCGCCTCCGGCAACGTGGTGTATGGCATTAATACCGGCTTTGGCAAGCTGGCACAGACGCAAATCCCGGCCAGCCGGCTGGCGGATCTGCAGCGCAATCTGGTGCTGTCACACAGCGTGGGTCTGGGCGATCTGCTGCCTGACAATGTCACCCGCCTGGTGGTCGCCACCAAAATCATCAGCCTGGCGCGCGGTCACTCTGGCGTGCGTATCGAACTGGTTGAGGCGCTGCTGGCGCTGTTCAACGCGGGCGTGATGCCCTGCATTCCGGAAAAAGGTTCAGTCGGTGCCTCCGGCGATCTGGCACCGCTGGCGCACATGTCGCTGATGCTGCTGGGCGAAGGTCAGGTGCGGGTCAATGGCACGCTAATCCCGGCAACCGAGGGACTGGCAGGCGTGGGCCTGTCGCCGTTTGTGCTCGGTCCGAAAGAGGGCCTGGCGCTGCTCAACGGCACCCAGGTTTCGACTGCGCTGGCGCTGCGCGGCCTGTTTGAAGGTGAGAACCTGTTTGCCGCCGGTCTGATGGCCGGTGCGCTGTCGCTGGAAGCGATCAAAGGCTCGCTGAAACCGTTCGATGCCCGCATCCACAAGGCGCGCGGCCAGCAGGGCCAGATTGCCGTCGCGGCAGCTGTCAGCACCCTGATTGAGGGCAGTGAAATTCTGCAGTCGCATACCCATTGTGGCCGCGTTCAGGACCCTTACTCCATCCGCTGCGTGCCCCAGGTAATGGGCGCCTGCCTGGACAACGTCAGCCACGCGGCGCGAATTCTGGAAATCGAAGCGAACGCCGCCTCGGACAACCCGCTGGTATTCAGCGACAGCGGCGATGTGATCTCCGGCGGCAACTTCCACGCTGAGCCGGTGGCTTTTGCCGCTGACATCCTGGCGCTGGCAATTGCCGAAGTGGGTGCCATTTCGGAACGGCGACTGGCGCTGCTGCTGGACAGCGGCTTATCCGGCCTGCCGCCCTTCCTGGTGCGTGACGGCGGCGTAAACTCCGGCTTTATGATCGCCCAGGTCACCGCCGCCGCGCTGGCTTCTGAGAACAAATCGCTGGCCCATCCGGGCAGCGTCGACAGTCTGCCGACCTCAGCGAATCAGGAAGACCACGTCTCCATGGCGACTTACGCCGCCCGCCGTCTCGGCAGCATGTGCTTTAACAGCGCCGCCGTAGTGGGCATCGAGGCGATGGCCGCGGCGCAGGGCATTGAATTTAACCGGCCACTCAAAAGCTCCACGCTGATTGAGCAGGCCATCGACACCATTCGCGAGCAGGTCGCCTTCCTTGAGGAAGATCGTCTGCTGGCACCCGATATCGAGGCAATGCGTCAGTGGGCAAGTCGCGCTGACTGGCCTCAGGCATTGACCGCGCTGCTGCCAAGCATGCGCCCAACTTCTTGAATTAAGGAATCCTTCATGAGCGAAACTCTTTCTCAGGCTGTGGCACGTGAGATTCGTGCACCACACGGTACTACGCTGCACTGCGCCAACTGGCTGATTGAAGCGGCTTACCGCATGATTCAGAACAACCTCGATCCCGATGTCGCCGAACGTCCGGAAGATCTGGTGGTGTACGGCGGCATCGGTAAGGCAGCACGCAACTGGGAATGCTTCGAGCAGATCCTGCGTTCGTTGCGGGCGCTGCAGCCGGATGAGACGCTGCTGATCCAGAGCGGCAAGCCGGTCGGCATCTTCCGCACCCACGCGGATGCGCCGCGCGTGCTGCTGGCAAACTCCAACCTGGTGCCGCACTGGGCGACCTGGGATCACTTCCATGAGCTGGATAAAGCGGGCCTGATGATGTACGGCCAGATGACCGCCGGTTCCTGGATTTATATTGGTGCGCAGGGCATCGTGCAGGGCACCTATGAAACCTTCGTGGAAGCGGGCCGTCAGCATTATAACAATGACCTCAGCGGCCGCTGGATCCTCACCGCCGGGCTGGGCGGCATGGGCGGCGCACAACCGCTGGCGGGTGTACTGGCCGGGGCCTGTGTGCTGGCGATTGAGTGCCAGGAGTCACGCATCGATTTTCGTCTGCGTACCCGTTATGTGGACTACAAAGCCACCACGCTGGATGAAGCGCTGGCGTTAATCAGCGAAGCCACCGCCGCCAAAAAAGCAATTTCGGTCGGCCTGCTGGGCAATGCCGCTGAGATCCTGCCGGAGCTGGTGAAACGCGCCCAGGCGGGTGGACCGAAGCCGGACATCGTGACCGACCAGACATCGGCGCACGACCCGATTAATGGCTACCTGCCGATTGGCTGGGATCTGGCGCGCTGGCAGCAGGAGCGCGTCTCACAGCCGAAGGCGGTAGAAAAAGCGGCGCGCGCCTCAATGGCGGTTCATGTCCAGGCGATGCTCGACTTCTGCCATATGGGCATCCCGACCGTAGATTACGGCAACAACATTCGTCAGGTCGCTCTGGACGAGGGTGTCAGCAACGCGTTCGATTTCCCTGGCTTTGTGCCAGCCTATATCCGTCCGCTGTTCTGCGAAGGCAAAGGCCCGTTCCGCTGGGTCGCGCTCTCCGGCGATCCGGAAGATATCTACAAGACCGACGCCAAACTCAAAGAGTTGTTCCCGCACCATAAAACGCTGCATCGCTGGCTGGATATGGCGCAGGAACGCATCGCCTTCCAGGGCCTGCCTGCCCGTATCTGCTGGCTGGGACTGGGTGAACGGCATCTTGCCGGTCTGGCGTTCAACGAAATGGTCCGCAACGGCGAGCTGAAAGCGCCGGTCGTGATTGGCCGCGACCATCTTGACTGCGGCTCGGTCGCCTCTCCTAACCGTGAGACCGAAGCGATGAAAGATGGCTCGGATGCGGTCTCAGACTGGCCGCTGCTCAACGCCCTGCTGAATACCGCAGGCGGCGCAACCTGGGTCAGCCTGCATCATGGCGGCGGTGTCGGCATGGGCTTCTCACAGCACTCCGGTGTGGTGATTGTCTGTGACGGCAGCAAAGAAGCTGATGCGCGTCTGGGTCGCGTATTGTGGAACGACCCGGCCACCGGTGTGATGCGTCATGCCGACGCAGGCTATGAGCTGGCGCAGCAGTGCGCGGCTGAACATGGCCTGAACCTGCCGATGCAGAAGTAATCCTTTGACCGGGGCGAGCAGCAGCTTGCCCCGTTTTCCCCCGCTATTCCATTCTTACCCTCTGGCATAAACATCACTTCCTTATTACTTATTCCATTTTGATTTAGCCTATAGCCAGATTTAGTCCTGACGGCGATAGACGCGGCATCACCCGACCACTAAAGTGAAATCTTCTCATTCTGTATGGAGCGCGACTCTGCATGACCCTTTCCCCTGCCCTGCTTGAAGATGCCCTGCGCTGGCGTCGTGAGTTTCATCGCCATCCCGAATTAGGTTACCAGGAACAGCAAACCAGCCAGTTTATTGCGGAAGAGTTAGCGCAGGCAGGATTGCAGGTGTTCCGTGGCCTGGCGGGCACCGGCGTCATCGGCACACTGGAAAATGGTCCCGGCCCGGTTATCGGGCTGCGTGCAGATATGGATGCGCTGCCGATTACGGAAAAAGGTGATGCCGAGTGGCGTTCTGCGACGCCAGGCGTGATGCATGCCTGTGGACACGACGGCCACAGCGCTATTCTGCTGGCTGCCGCCCGCCAGCTGGCCGCCACACGTCAGTTCAGCGGCACGGTGCATTTCATCTTTCAGCCTGCCGAAGAGAATCTGGGCGGGGCACGTAAAATGGTGGAAGAGGGGCTGTTCCAGCGTTTTCCGATGGATGCGATCTACGCCATGCACAACTGGCCGGGACTGCCGCTTGGCTCACTGGCGGTCAACCCTGGCGCGATGATGGCGTCGCTGGATTCGTTTGAAATTACGCTGCACGGCAAAAGCTGCCACGCGGCGATGCCGGAAAGCGGTGCCGACCCGATGGTGGTGGCGGCCGAGCTGATTCTGGCGCTGCAGACCATTCCGTCCCGCCGGCTCTCGCCGCTGGCGTCGGCCGTGGTCAGCGTGACGCAGATTCACGGTGGTGAAGCGATTAACGTCATCCCGGAGCAGATTGTTTTACGCGGCACGGTGCGCTGCCTGCAGACCAGCGTGCGCGAAAAAGTGCGCGGGCTGATTGATGAGTTTGTCGGAACCCTGCCGCGTCCGTTTGGCGTGAGCGGTGAGATTGAGTGGCTGCCGGGCTATCCGGTCACCGCCAACCATGTGGCCCCGGCTGAGCAGGTGCGCGAGGTGGCGCTCTCAACACTGGGTGCTGAACAGGTTCACTGGCAGGTTAATCCGTCGATGGCGTCAGAAGATTTTGCCTGCATGATGGAAGCCTGTCCCGGCGCTTACTTCTGGCTGGGCGCAGACGGCGAAGCGCCCTCTGCGCCGCTGCACAACGCCCGCTATGACTTCAACGACGCGCTGCTGCCGATTGGCATCCGTTTCTGGCAGAACCTGGTTGAAAAGGCGCTGCCGGTAGCCTGAGTCAGTACCCGGCGGCGAAGATCTGCTGCTCTGCCGCTGCCAGCGAGTCGCACTGGCCGCTGGCGCGCAGGCAGCAGGCGAGCTGCAGTCGCAGTGACGCAGGCACCGGGCGCTGCTGATTCAGCACCTCTTCAATCCAGCGCGCCGTCACCTCTGCCGTCTTGTCTGCCGGCAGTTCAACGGCCACTTCTGGCTGACGCTCCACCCACACTTCCGCTTCCGCGCCTGCGCCCTGAATCATACTGATCGCCGGGCAGCGCTGGGGATTGGCATAGACCTCCCCCTCGGTGCCATTGAGCAGTATCGCAGGCGCATCGATGTCGCTGAAGAATTTCGCCACACGCGGTATATATTCAGGATGCGAGACGCTCGACAGCCGCAGCGCGGCCCGCTCCGCAAACGGCGTAGCCAGTTTTGCCAGCGTGTGCGCGCTGTTACGCACCCCCATCCGCCAGCGCAGCGATAGCTGTTTCGCCATTGGCGGGCAGAGATGATCGATGGTGATAAATGCCAGGCCCTGATTGAGTTTTGCCTGCGCCGCCTCTGCGGTGGTGACGGGGGCAATACCCAGCGCGGCAAACACCGCTTCACTGGTGATGCGTGTTGCGTCGTCGCTGACGCCGTGTACCAGCACCGGGAAGCCAAGTTTCACCAGCAGCAGCGCCAGCAACGGTGTAAGATTTCCCTGCCGGCGTGCGCCGTTGTAGCTGGGGATCACCACCGGCATCGGGCGGTTTTCCGGCGCACGCAGCTGCATCATCTGCGCCTGCATCGCCTGATAAAAGCCGCGCATTTCGGCTTCACCTTCGCCTTTAATACGCAGCGCAATCAGAATAGCGCCCAACTCCAGATCCGGCACTTCGCCCGCCAGCATCGCGCCATAGAGCGCCACGGCAGTATCAAAGTCGATATCGCGGGCATGATTTTTACCGCGACCCACCTCTTTAATGATTTTATTCAGTTCCATCACTCGCTTCCGGTTAAGTGCGCGGCTCAGCGCCGCGTGGGACGGCGTTTACGCACGGTGTGCTTTGGCACCACGGCGGCCGGTATCGCTGCCGGCTCTGGCGTTTCCGGCTGCTCAATCGGAAAGATCGGCAGTGCGGCTAACAACCGGCTGCCGTAGGCTTTGCTCAGCAGACGGCGGTCGTAAATCACGATTTCGCCATAACACTGATGGCTGCGAATCAGGCGTCCGACCTGTTGAATCAGGGTAAATGAGGCGCTGGGTAAACTCTGCACCTCAAACGGATAGCGCTTCAGGCTTTTCAGCCATTCGCCTTCGGTCAAAATTACCGGACTGTCCACCGGGGGAAAAGCGATTTTGTGGATATGCACCTGACTCAGCAAATCGCCTTTGAGATCCAGCCCCTCAGCAAAGGACTGCAGGCCAATCAGAATGCTGGTGTCACCTTGGGTAACGCGCTGACGGTGCAGATCCACCAGGCGGCTGCGCGGCTGATCGCCCTGCACCAGCATTGAGAGCCGCAGATCGGGCAGACAGGCCACAAACTGCTGCATCGCCCGGTTGCTGGCAAACAGCACCAGTACGCCCTTATGCTTCTTCTCCGCCATCTGCTGACGGAAGAACCCGGCCATCTCGGCAATGTGCTCCGCTTCGTGCGTCATCAGCGGCTCCAGGCGCATCTGCGGGATCACCAGCTTGCCCTGCTCCACATGGTTAAACGGTGAGTCGAGCGCCACAAAGCGGTCGCCCGCTTTTTCGCTAAGCCCCGACATCTCCTGCAGGCGATTGAAGCTGTTGAGCGATCGCAGCGTGGCGGAGGTGACTACGACATGCGGAATTTTGCGCCACAGCATCTTCTCCAGCTGGTCGCTGACGCGGATGCCGGCGCAGTGAAACAGCAGATGCGCCTGGCCTTCGCGCAGCTCGCGGGTAATCCACTTCGATACCGGCGCGCCAGAGGCTTTTTCCATCGCCGCCAGCCGCCAGAGCTTGCTTACCGATTCGAACCAGCCAAACTGCCGGTTGAGCTGCAGCAGGTTGCGATGCAGCCGCACCATATCGACCTTGCCGGTCTGCTCGCTGAGCGCATTAATCAGGCCTTCGCTCAGTCCCCGCAGGGCATCGCTGAGTTTAAACAGCCGGGCGCAGAGATCCAGCAGCTCCTGCGGCAGCGCGCCCAGCACAAAGCGAAATTCGCCCGGCTGGTTATTGGGCGGCAGCAACGGATTCAGCGCCTGCGCGGTAATAGTCAGCAGTTCGCGCAGCTCATCGCAGTGCGCCTTCAGCCGTTCCGGATTCGCCAGCGGCGGCGGCGATTTTGGCCGCGTCTGCGTCATAATGCTCTCGACCAGCTTGATAAACAGGTCGAGCTGCAGGCTGCTCCAGCCCGGCGTGATGTCGGCGCTAATCTCCAGCGCATCGCGGGCCACTTCCGGCAGATGATGTCCTTCATCCAGTACCAGCATCAGGTTTTTAGCGGGTGGCAGCACCGACTCATTCTCCATCGCCGCCATCACCAGCGCATGGTTCGCCACCACCACATCCACCTGCTCGATTTCGCGCCGCGCCACAAAGAACGGACATTCACGATACCAGTGGCAGTGCGAACCCAGACAACTCGCTTTATCAGTAGAGAGTCGCTGCCACAGGCTGTCGCTGACGTTCTCCTCGCTGTGATCGCGCAGACCATCCCACTGGTAGCGATCCAGCGATTTCTGTAAGCGGCCACACTGCGTCTGTTCTTCTTTGGTGCTGCTGACGGCGTCATCGTCCAGATAAAGCAGCAGATCGCCCTGCTGATCGTCATCGGCCGCCATCGCCGCCAGATTGCGCGGACAGACATAGCGCCCGCGACCAAAGGCGGCGGTAAAAGTGAGATCGGGGATGATTTTCTTCAGCAGCGGCAGATCTTTGGTGAAGATTTGATCCTGCAGCGCCACGTTGGCGGTGCTGATCACCAGCTGCTTTTCCTGAGCGCGGCTGGCTGCGATGCCCGGAATCAGATAAGAGAGGGTTTTTCCCACGCCGGTCGGCGCTTCGACCGCCAGATGACGCGCGTCGTCACCCGCCAGGCATTTCGCTACTTCGGCGATCATCTGGCGCTGCGGCGCACGCGGAATAAAATCAGGCACCTGCTGCTGAAGCGCTTTATACCACTGCGCTATCTGGCTTTTTACTGCGGCTGTCAGGGCCATGATTTGCGTTACCACACCGAAAAAATGGCCTGTATTTTTACACAGTATCCTGGCGACGTCAGCTTTCGCGCCGAATTTTTCGTGCCGTGTCGTAAATTTCAGCGATTGTCCGACGGCGGTGTTTTACGCCAGAACTTTGTACAAATAGGTGGTGGCATCCAGCACGCCTGCGATGGATTCGGCATAACAGGGAATCGACCCCGCTACCTGCCAGCCCAGCGAGCGATAGAGGTCGCTCGCGACATCGCCGCTGCGTGTATCCAGCACCAGCAGGGTTTTGCCCTGCGCGCGTGCTCGCCGCTCCGCACGCTGCATCAGTTCACGGGCGATACCCTGACGGCGCGCCTGCGGATGCACCAGCAGTTTACTGATCTCTGCGCGGTGGCGGCCATTAGGCATGCCGCTACGGCTGAGGATGACCGTGGCCACGATGCGACCGTGCTGACGCGCGACGATAAGTTCGCTGTCGCCACTGGTGATGCTGGCGATCCGCTGCTGCCAGAATCGCACCATCACCTCACTATCTTCGGGATCAATAAAGCCGACGCTGGCACCGTCTGCCACGCAGCCCTGCAAAACGTCGGTCAGTTCGCCCAGCAGCTGTTGTGCCTGGGTCGCGCTGAGCGTTGCGTAATCCGTCATGGTTTCGCCACCACCAGTAAGTAACGCGCGCCGTCAGTCAGGTGCGCCTCAAAAGCCGATTTTCCGATCAGATGAAACCGCAGGCAGTCGCCGGGCTGTAGCGTCCACGCCTGAGACCCCATCGTGACGGTGAGACCACCCTCGCGCAGCCAGATATGCTGCTCCAGCCCCTGAATGGGTGGCGCATCATAATCGATACGCGCACCAGGCCGTAACTTGCCCTCTACGAGTTCGCATCTAAAATGAACGGCAGGTGGTGAAATATTCCGGCGGACAAAGCCGCTGGCGTCATCCTGCCACACCGGCTGTTGCTCATTTCTGACCAGCAGCCTGGACTCTTCTTCCACTTCACTGAGCAGGCGCGACATCGTTAAGCCGTAGGCGACACACAGACGATTAAGCAATGCAGCCGTGGGACTGGTCTCGCTTCGCTCAATGCGCGATAATGTCGCGCGGCTGATGCCGGTAGCGACAGACAATTCATCAAGAGACCAGCCGCGTTGCAGGCGTAATTCCGCCAGCCGCACCGCCAGTCGTTGCTCCGTATTCAGCTCCGTCATGGTTTTTTCTCATTTTTGGGAATAATTCTCTTTATTGAGATATAGCTTGGAAAAGCCGTATCAGTCAAGTTGTACATTGAGAAATGTATTGTACAACTTAGTTTGCTTCGTTATGGTAATCGCACTCAGACCAATCGAAAGAGGAATTTATGACCTTATACAGTATCGGTGACGTCGCCGAGCGCTGTGGCATAAACCCAGTCACCCTGCGCGCCTGGCAGCGTCGTTATGGCTTACTGAAGCCGCAACGTACCGAAGGCGGACATCGTCAGTTTGACGAAGAGGATGTGCAGCGCATCGAAGAGATTATGCGCTGGATTGAAAGTGGCGTGCCGGTCGGTAAAGTGAAGGCACTGCTGGAAGGTGGCGATGTTGATGCACACGATGGCTGGACTACCCTACAGGATGAGCTGATTAGCGTACTGCGCCACGTCAGACCTGCTAAACTTCGTAATAAAATTGCCGCGATTGGTCGCGAACATCCTATTGATGCGCTGATTGATCACGTTTTCATGCCGGTGCGCCAGAAGCTGAGTCTGGATCAGAACACGGCCCGCACCATGTGCAGTCTGCTTGATGGTCTGCTGATCGACTATGTTGCATTCTGCCTGACCGCCAGTCGCAAAAAATCGGGTAAAGATGCGCTGATTATTGGCTGGGGCATCGACGATCGGACACGTATCTGGCTGGAAGGCTGGCGTCTGTCGCAGCATGGCTGGCGGATTGATGTACTGGCAGAACCGCTGGATGTTCCCCGTCCTGAACTCTTTCCCGGCATGAATATGTTTGTCTTTACCGGTAAAAAACTGACCCGTCGTCAGCAGGAGCAGCTGTCACACTGGCAGGAACAGGGCTATGGCGTGCGGTTACACGAACCGGCCTGATAACAAAAACGCACGCCGGGCACTTTGCCTCCTGCCTTGCGCGCGCTATTATCCCCGCCTCACTGTTAACAAGCTCAGGTTTCATCTATGAATGTCAAAAAAGCCTTTTTCGCCACGCTGTTTTTCATTATGGCTCTCGGCGGCACCAGCGGTCTGATGCTGGTGGGATACTCTCTTATTGTTCACTCACGCTAAGCCAGCGCTGCAGGCGTTCAAACAGGCGATCGCTCACTATTGCCAGCAGCGCCACCAGTAGTGCTCCCTGAATTACATAAGCTGTATTAAACCCGCTCAGGCCGATAATCACCGGCGACCCCAGACTTTTCGCGCCCACCGTCGAGGCGATAGCCGCGGTGCCGATGTTAATGATTACCGACGTGCGTATCCCGGCGATGATCACCGGTGCAGCCAGCGCCAGTTCAATCTGCCACAACCGCTGCCAGCTACTCATGCCGACCCCGATGGCAATCTCCCGGCTGCTGGCGGGTACGCTATCAATGCCCGCCAGCGTACCCTGTAAAATCGGCAGTAATCCGTACAGCAGCAGCGCCACCACCGCCGGCCACGCGCCAAAGCCCATTACCGGCACCGCAATCGCCAATACCGCCACCGGCGGAATAGTCTGCCCCGCCGCCACGATAGTTTCCATCAGCGGCCGGAAAGCGCGCCCCGCTCGCCGGGTCACCAGCACACCGCTGCCAATGCCGATAACAATGGCCAGCAGGCTGGCGGTGACCACCAGAAACAGATGCGCCAGCGTCAGCTGCCAGAAGCTCTCCTGCTGATAGAGTGGCCGTGCCAGTTCGGGAAACCAGCGGTGAAACAGCGGCCCGCTGTAAGGCATCAGGGTCAGCAGCGCGCCATAGAACAGCACCAGCCACAGCAGCGGATCCCTTAGCCTGCGCATGTTAAGCCCTCGCGCAATTGCAGCAGGTCGCCAAAGTGGAGCACGCCCAGCGGCTGCTGCCGATCGTCAACGACCGGCAGTTTATCAGTGCGCCGGGCGATAAACTGCGATAGCGCATCCCGCAGCGTCAGTGCGGCAGCGATCGGTTCGCCTGCAAACCATTCTCCACGCCGTACCGCATTTCCGACCTGTTCCAGCGACAGCAGCCGGACGCCCATCTCGCTGCGGCCAAAGAAGTCGCGCACAAAGTCATTTTTTGGCTGGGTCAGCAGCTCTGCCGGCCTGCCCTGCTGGACAATTTCACCGTTATCCATCAGCACGATGCGATCTGCCAACGTCAGCGCTTCGTCGATGTCATGCGTCACCAGCACGATGGTGCGGCCCGACAGCCGATGAATACGCAGCATCTCCTGCTGCAGCACGCCGCGCGTCACCGGATCGAGTGCGCCGAACGGCTCATCCATCAGCAGCACTTCCGGGTCAGCCGCCAGTGCCCGCGCCACGCCCACCCGTTGCTGCTGCCCGCCGGAGAGCTGATGCGGATAGCGATTCAGTAGCTGCGCGTCAAGGTTCAGCAGCGCCAGCAGCGCCGCGATGCGCTCATCGATCTGCGCTCTGGACCAGCCCAGCAGGACCGGCACCGTGGCGATATTCTTCCGCACCGTCCAGTGCGGAAACAGGCCAATCGACTGAATGGCATAGCCCATGCGTCGGCGTAATATACGGGCATCGAGCTGGCGAATCGACTCACCGGCAAAGCGGATCTCACCGCTATCAAACTCCACCAGCCGGTTGATCATTTTCAGCGTGGTCGATTTGCCGGAGCCGGAGGTACCGAGCAGTACGCAGAATTCCCCTTTTGCTACCTGCAGCGACAGATTTTTTACCGCCGCTTTACCGTTAAAGGCGCGGGAAACGCCATCAAACTCAATCATCTTTTCTCTCCAGCAGTGAGATCAGCAGGCGGAACAGCGCATCAATGACGACCGCCAGCGCAATCACCGGGATAACGCCCAGCAACACCAAATCCAGCGCACTGCTTAACAGCCCCTGGAAAATAATCGCCCCAAAGCCACCCGCGCCAATCAGCGCCGCCACTACCGCCATGCCCAGCGTCTGCACGACGACGACACGCAGGCCCGCCAGCCAGACCGGCAGCGCCAGCGGCACATCCACCGCGATAAACTGCTGCCAGCCGCTCATGCCCGTACCGCGCGCGCTTTCGCGCACCTCCTGCGGCACCTGTTGTAAACCTACGACCACGCTGCGCACCAGCGGCAACAGTGCATAAAGCACCAGGGCGATCAGCGCCGGGGCCATACCAATGCCGCTGATACCCCAGTCACCGAGCCACGGAAAATGCTGAGCCAGACCGGCCAGCGGCGCAATCAGCAGACCAAACAGCGCCACTGACGGCACCGTCTGAATCACATTCAGTACACCGAAGACGCTTCCCTGCCAGCCGGGCCGCCGGAACAGCATGACGCCCAGCGGCAGCGCAATCATTAACGCAGGCAAGACCGTACCGGCCAGTAGCGTAAGATGACGGCTCAGCGCCGCATCAAACACCGCATGACGGTTGGCATACTCTTTCAGCAGGGAGAGATCGGCGAGCTGGCCACTGAACAGCAGCAACAGCGGCAGGAGCCAGACCTGCAGATTAAGCAGCAGCTGTGCCAACCGATGCGGGGTCAGCTGCCGCACCTGATCGGTGATCAGCAGCAGGATCAGCGCACCGCTGCACCACAGGCCGCTGGCAAAGCTGGTGCGCGCCAGACGGCTGCCCTGCTGACTCAGCAACGTCGCCTGATGACCGCTGAGCCAGATGATCGCCGCCAGCATCAGTTCAGCCGCCAGCAGCGCCACCATCAGCGTGACGCGCCCGGGCTGACGCCACAGCAGCAGCCACAGCGTCACCAGCGGCAGCAGCAACAGCCCGAAGCGGTTTATCTGCCAGCCCATCAGGGGTTCACCCGCCACCAGACGATTCGGGGCGAAGTTAAGGAACGGCAAGGTCACCAGCGTCAGGCTCAGCAGCGTCAGCAGCAGCAAAGCCACCGGCTGCTGAGCCGGACGGCGTATCGCGTCCCGCGATATCTGCATCGGTTACAGCAGCTTTTTCTGCTGCAGCCACTCGGTCGCTACGCTGCTGGCGTCCTGGCCGTCGACCGCAATTTTGGCGTTGAGCTGTTGCAGTGTTTTCTCATCAAGCGCGCTGAACACTGGCTTCAGCCAGTCGGCAATCTGCGGATAGGCTTTAAGTACTGATTCGCGGATCACCGGCGTCGGCGCGTAAATCGGCTGAACACCTTTGGGATCGCTGAGCGTCTGCAGACCCAGTGCCGCCACCGGACCGTCGGTGCCGTAGGCCATCGCCGCGTTGACGCCAGAGGTCTGCTGCGCCGCCGCGCTGATGGTGACAGCAGTATCGCCGCCCGCCAGCGACAGCAGCTGATCCTGCTTGAGGTCAAAGCCGTAGGCTTTTTCAAAGGCCGGTAAAGCATCGCTGCGTTCGATAAATTCGGCTGAGGCGGCCAGCTTGAAGGTGCCGCCCTTTTTCAGAAAGACGCTGAGATCGGCCAGCGAGGTGAGCTGGTTTTTCTCTGCCAGGTCTTTACGCACGGCAATGGTCCAGGTGTTGTTGGCCGGAGCCGGTGTCAGCCACACCAGATGGTTTTTCTCCGCATCCAGCTTCTTCACCTTTTCGTAGCCAGCGGCGGCATTCTTCCAGGCGCTGTCTTTTTCATCATTGAAGAAAAACGCGCCGTTGCCGGTATATTCGGGGTAGATATCAAGCTCGCCCGCCGTGATGGCACCGCGTACCACCTGTGTTGTGCCGAGCTGGATTTTATTGACGGTTTTTACGCCGTGCTTTTCCAGTACCTGAAGGATTACGTTGCCCAGCAGTGATCCTTCAGTATCAATTTTGGAGCCGACCCGCACCGGATCCGCTGCCTGTGCCATCCCCATACTGAGCAGCAACGCGCTGACTCCCACCCAACCCCGAATTCTGACCATGGTCTTTTCCTTATCGCAGTTTGTTGTTTTTGCATGATGTTTTCGCGTGATGACTCGCAAGGCATGAGACGCCTTAACGTTGAGGCTGCTCGCCTGCCGCTGAGAGGGAGACTGACAAGGCGTGCAGCGGAAATAATCTGCCTTAAAAGCGTAGCCTGGCGCGGCGGCGATGCAGCTGACTTTATCGCAAATTGATAACGATTTGGGATTAAAAAATTATTATCTATAACCGAAATGAATTTACGTCTGGGCGTCTAAACGGCTATTCTCGAAAATCTGTTTTTATAATAAAAGACGTACAACATCATGTCCGACCTGACCTCTTCCGCCCATGTGGCAACAGCAGGGAGTTCGCCCGGTGGCGAAACACAGTGGATTCGCAGCGCAGCTGACGTCTCCCGTTTAGTGAACAGCGGCGACAGCGCCCGTAACAATGCCCGTATTGTGGTGGCGATTGCACTGGGCGGCGTGTTCCTTGACGCCTACGACCTGGGCGCGCTGGCGTTTGGCATAAAAGACATCACGCGCGAGTTTAGTCTCACTCCGACCGGCACCGGCATGGTCGCCTCGGCCATCACCTTCGGCGCGATCATCGGCGCGCTGATTGGCGGCTATCTCACCGACAAAATTGGCCGTTATCGGGTCTTTATGGCCGATATGTTCTTTTTCGTGGTGGCCGCCATCGCCTGTGCGTTTGCCCCGAACGAGTCTGTGCTGGCTGGCGCGCGCTTTGTGATGGGACTGGGCGTCGGGATCGATCTGCCGGTGGCGATGGCGTTTCTGGCGGAGTTTTCAAAGCTACGCGGCAAGGGGAATAAAGCCGCCAGCGTGGCGATGTGGTGTCCGACCTGGTACGCGGCGATCAGCATCTCTTATCTGCTGGTGCTGCTGCTTTATGCGGTGTTGCCTGAAAGCCACACCGACTGGCTCTGGCGGCTGATCCTCGGTTTTGGGGCCGTTCCGGCGATTGTTATCATCGCCATCCGCAGCCGTTACATGAGTGAATCGCCGGTATGGGCGGCTAATCAGGGCGATCTGAACGGGGCCGCCGCGATTTTACGCAGTGCCTGGAACATCAACGCGCAGGTGGCACCCGACGCCGGGCTGACCGCTGCCACCCCCGTGCGCAAGGCGAGCTGGCGCAACTATGGCGCGCTGCTGCAGGGCGTTTATCGCCGCCGCACGCTGCTGGCGACCATCACCTCTATCGCCTCGTCGTTTGCCTATAATGCGGTGGCGTTTGGTCTGCCGGTGATTATCTCCAGCTTCTTTGCTCAGTCGATGCTCACCACCATTCTGGTGTCACTGGCGCTGAATCTGCTGTTCGCCTTTGTCGGCGGGATTCTGGCGGTGCGACTGGTGCCGCGTCTGGGTGCGTGGAAGATGTCGGTGGCGGGTTATGGCTGTCAGTGCGCGGCGCTGCTGGGTCTGGCGCTGATTGGTCGTCCGGAAGGCGGTCAGGAAGCCGCGCTGGCGATCGGCATGCTGGCGCTGTTCCTGTTTGGTCAGGGCTTCGGGCCGGGGTCTCATACCATGACCTTTGCGTCGCTGAGCTACCCGACTTCGCTGCGCGGCGTGGGCGTCGGCTTCAACCAGACGCTGATGCGCGGCAGTTCGACTGTGTCGCTGTTTCTGTTCCCGGTGCTGGTTGCCGCGCTGGGCACTAGCGTATTCTGGGTGATCTTCCTGGCCCCGCTGGCCGGACTGCTGGCGCTGCTGGCGATCCGCTGGGAACCATCAGGCTATGATGTGGATGCAGAGGATTTTGAGCTGCCGCGTTAAACAGCGGTCAGGGCGTAAATAGAGCGCAGGAAAACCGCACCTCGGTGCGGTTTTTTTATGCCGTTACGGCCGGGAAAGGAAACTGCTCCAGATAGTCCGGGATACGCGGGAAGGTATGCAAAAACCACGGCGTAAACTGCTGCGGCTGCTGCTGCATCTGCTGCTCAATCAGCGTCATCGGACGATAATCGAAGGCATCTGCTTCCTGCGGATTCAGCTGCGGCAGGCTGTCGCAGACGGCAAAGAAGACATGGCCATATTCATGCTCGGTCAGGCCGTTGCTCAGCTTCAGGTTATAGCTCAGCTCAAATACCGGCGTCAGCGTCACGATCATCCCCATCTCTTCACGCAGACGGCGCTCGGCGGCGTCGCGGGTCGATTCATGCGGATAAGGATGACCACAGCAGGTATTACTCCACAAGCCACCACAGTGATATTTATCGCTGGCACGCCGCTGCAGTAACAGCTCCTGCCGGGAATTGAAGACGTAGACCGTCACCGCGCGGTGCAGTAATCCTTTTTCATGCACTTCCAGCTTTTCCATTTTGCCGGTGGGACGATCGAGGTGGTCAACGAGGATAACTTCAATAGCAGACATGGCTTTTCCTTGAGATTATTCCCAACTATTCTGGCACAGAATGAGCAGTCTGGGGGGAACATCGCGGAATTTTTGCGCGTCTCAGGCGGAGATAAGCAGATGAAGCAGAGAGAAAATCAGGCCAGCAAGGCTGGCCTGAAAGAGGATTACAGTCGGAAGCTCTGAACCACCTGCTCAAGCTGGGTGCTCTGCGACTCCATCGCCTGCGCGGCAGCAGAAACCTGCTCTACCAGCACGGCGTTCTGCTGTGTGGTGCCATCCAGCTGAGTAATCGCCACGTTAACCTGTTCGATACCCAGGCTCTGCTCGCGGCTGGCGGACATGATTTCGCTCATCAGGGTCGTTACGCTGCTTACCCCCTTCATCAGCTCATCCATGGTCTGACCTGCCTGCTCAACCAGCGCGCTGCCGGTATCGATGTTTGCCACGGATTCTTCGATTAGCTTTTTAATCTCACGCGCCGAGTTAGCTGAACGCTGCGCCAGGTTACGTACTTCCGATGCAACTACCGCAAAACCACGGCCCTGTTCACCGGCCCGGGCAGCTTCTACCGCAGCGTTGAGTGCCAGGATGTTGGTCTGGAAGGCGATGCTGTCGATCACACTGATGATGTCGACCACTTTACGGGACGAGTGATGAATCTCACCCATCGTGGTGACCACCTGACGGACTACTTCGGTGCCACGCGCGGCCACCTGCGAGGCATCGCCCGCCAGCTGGTTAGCGTGAGTGGCGTTGTCGGCGTTCTGACGCACGGTGCCGGTCAGCTGCTCCATCGACGCGGCCGTCTCAACAATCGAGCTGGCCTGATCTTCGGTACGGGAGGAGAGATTGGCGTTGCCGCTGGCAATTTCGCGCGAGGCAGCGGTAATCGCCAGTGCGCTGTCGCCCACCTGCTGCAACAGTCCCTGCAGATAGCTGATGAACTGGTTAAAGCTCTGCGCGACAGCGTTGAACTCCGGGCTGTTGCTGGCTGGCAGACGCTGGGTCAGATCGGCACCACCGGTCGACAGCGCTTCGATGTTGCTGTTCAGCACGTTGAGGCGTTTCATCATGGCGCGGACAAAGCCCAGCGACACCAGCAGCAGAATGACCGCCAGTGGGATCTGCACCAGACCCAGACGGGTCAGCATGTTGTGCGACTGCGCTTTCAGCAGGCTGGTTGGCAGGCTGCTGGCGAGATACCACGGGCTGCCAGGAATGGCCTGCACGAACAGGGTCTGCTCGCCTTCGCTGCTGTCATAGGTGGTTTCCAGCGGCTGATTGCCCACGCCGTTCAGCAGCGTTTTCAGCGGTGCGGCCATCGACATCTGCACGTCAGCCAGGTTCTCCAGCTTCGGCGCGGCATTCACCAGCGCGCCATTGCCCACGACTTTGCCGTCGGCTTCGACGATCAGCACATTGCCGTGAATAGTTTCACCCATCTGCTTCGCCAGCTGGTTAAAGAACCCCAGGGTCACGTCGATGGTGGCAACACCCCAGGCCGAGCCATTGCGGTAGATAGCCATGGCGCAGTTGGTACGCGGCTGCGGGCTGGCGGCATCCTGATAGGCTTTTGCCCAGGCGCACTGCCCTTTCGCGGCAGCCAGACCATCTTTGTACCAGGGTTGCTCCCAGTATTTATCGGCGGCGTCGGAGTTCCAGTAGGTGTTGACCTGCAGTTCATTGCTGGCATTGCGGGCAAAGAAGCTGCTGTCTTTCTCTTTGGCCGGATCGCGACGGTTTGGCAGTGGCCAGATACCACCACCAAACACGTTGCTGTCCTGATACTGGTTCACCAGCGTCGGTAACAGGGTGTCGATAGTGGCGCTGTCCATGACAGAGGCGGCTTCGGTAATCGCACGCTGCTGTGCCTGCACGCGGTTCATCTGTTCAACGATGCCGGAGGCGAGTGAATCAACCTGATAGCGGACCAGACGACTTTCGCTGTCGACCAGCTGTGGCGCGACGAACTGATTGATGACCCAAACTGTAACGAGTAAAAGCGCAACAAAGAACGCGATCATTGTTGCGGTGAAGCGGGATTGTGTTGTTTTAAACATCTTTGTTCCCCTGAACCTGGTGCGGCGCGATTGCCTGATCCGGGTTAACGGCTCGCTAAACAGGAACTTGAGATGAGCGGGATCACATATTTGAGAAATGTTTGATTTTTGTAAAAATTTAATTTCATGACGGGACTATCACGTCCCCGACTGTTGCCGGGGATCGCATGAACAGGCGCGTTGTTGCCGGCCTATTCCTCAGGATTGATCACCTGCTGGCGCGGACGGAAGACATGATCGTTGCCCTCCGCTGTTAACAATTCCCGTAACTTCTGGCCGCCATGTTCATCGGCCTGCGCGAACAGACGCTCCGCTTCGGTGACAGGCGTGGTCCAGAGCAAAGCAGGTCGATCGCCATCGCGCTTGGGCAGCTTGAACTGCGCCTGTTCGGTTGCCAGTTCATTCGCCAGCAGGAAGCTTTCAAAGCCGACGGGAGCCACTTCCGACGCCAGCGTGTGGCCCTCACCCAGCCAGGTGAGCCGCGCCCACGGCAGATGCACGAACTCCGCCAGTGCACTCGCCATCTGCACCGCGTTGCCTTCGGTCATGATTTCACCGTCGACCGCCATGCCCAGTTCGATACGGCGATACTGCGGTGCCAGCTCATCAAACAGGTAATCGACCTGCGGCATGGGCCGGATGCTCATGCCGAGCGTCAGGAAATACCATACGCCCTGATGCCAGTGCTGCGAGATCGCCATCGGCGGCCAGCTGCCCTGATCGATCGCGTAATATTTCACTGACTCGCCAAAGCGCGCCTGATAGCAGGCCATAAGATCCTGCTGGACCCTGTCCCACTCGCTGCCGTCGTGCCATTCGCGCCAGAACTGACGCTGATGCTCCGCACGGGCGTAGTAGTCGTTGGTCGATGCTGAACCCAGCGGGGCCGTCAGCCGGTTCTTTTTGATACAGCCCGCAGAGAAGCTCACCTGCTTCTCCTGATAGAGGCTCCAGCCGGGGATCACCGCCAGCAGCTGGCCGTAATACCACAGCGCCGCGCCATCATCAGAAGGCTCCCACAGCACCTGCAGACCCGCCGGGTCCAGCGCGGGCTCCGCTTCCAGATTACGGCAATACTCGGCGCTGAGCAGCGGCGCGATGCCCTGCTCCATCGCCTCGCGATCTTCCTGTGCCGGTGCAGGCAGCAGGTTACGTAGCCAGCAGCCGCGCACCGCATACTGACTGCGGAACAGGTCGGTTGGCCAGATGTAAAAATAGGCGGTGCGCTCATCCTGTTCGACAATGGCGGTCAGGGTGCGCTGCTGATTGTGGACTTCGGCAATCAGGGATTTGTACGTCATAGTGCCTCGACAAAGCCTGGAGGAATCCATTTTCCCCGAGAATAGAGCAGGATCCTGGCTGCCGCCATTTGAGACAAGGGTAATAGTCTCAAAGTGTGGGGATTTGGGGGTTGGATAAAGCAGGGTAAAGGCTGTAAGAAGAAGCGAGGCCTGATTTCAACGTTATGCGAGATAGCGGCTTTGGGGCTATTGGAGCAAACAAAAACAGAGCCTGCAGGTTTCTGCCCACTCCTCACTAAGAATAAAAAGGCTAATCCGCACGCACATGAGTCCCTTGCGCAAGGTCTCCCGCCAATAAAAGTTTGTCCATTCTCCGGTGCTATTGAGTCGGATACGGAAGACGCGCCTGATTTCATAACTTACTGATAATCATCCTGACTGGCATCCTCTTAACTTTTATCCTTACTTTCAGGTCATAAGAAAAGCTCATGTTGAACAGGATCGGTACTATTCCCGATACATGACTCTTTTTTATGATATCCGGCAGTATTTACCTTGCTTAATCAACACAACCAATCTGAATGAAAGATAAATCACTTTCCTGTGAATAAATTAAAACTTGACAACTATGACCTCAACTGTAAATTAGGGCAACTGCTCTAATTTAGAGTTTTTACTATCATTCTCTTTTTCACTGTCTGTTTATTTTTTCTGTCGAACACTAAGGGATATGTAATGAAGTCCGATAAATTCCGTTGCAGACGCTACCTGGGCGCTTTTGTCTTTACCTCAGCATTGATGGCAGCCTCGGCAGGCTATGCGCCAGCAGCCTATGCTGCTGGCACAAAACCCGTTAACATCGCTGTTTACCGGGGGAAAGCTGGCTGTGAAGGTTGCTCAGAAATGGTGGTGAAATCGCTTGTAAAAACAGGATTGAATCTCTCTGTCAGCTATATTGGAGAAAATGAGAATTTAAAACTAAACAGCAGTAATCTCAAAAAATTTGACCTCTATATTCAGCCAGGGGGCGGACAGGATATTCCCGCAGCTTATAATGCTATAGGCGATGAGGGTGCAGAAGCCATCCGGAATTTTGTTCGCTCTGGTAAGGGATTTCTTGGCCTTTGCATGGGCGCTTATCTTGCTGATAAAGACTGGATAGGTCTGATCGACGCACCTCTGGATACCGAAGCAGGAAGACCGGGCGCAGAAGCTACGGATGAGGACGATTACACGCTAACAATACTGTGGGGAGGAAAGAAAGAGTCAGCTTATTATCAGGATGGTCCTTATCTGAATAACAGTTCCGCCAGCAGAGGGTTTACTCCCATCGCCTGGTACAGTAATGGCGATGTTGCCATGGCGGCCTATACCTATGGAAAAGGGAAAGTGGTACTGACCGGACCTCACCCTGAAGCTGACGAAAGCTGGATCGATGCCAGCCAGCCAGGATACATCCCCGCTGAACGCAAAATGATAAAACTACTGAAATATCTGGACGTCAGTCATCAATGAGCAGGGGTAAAGCCAGAACGCCTGCGCTCATCTTTATCTCACCATCTGAAGAGAAAACTTAAAAATTTCCTCAAGAAAGAGAGCGCGTTTTTCAGCAGAATAATCAAGTATGATCATGCTTGAATAACCATCAAGCACAGCCGCAATTTGTCGGGCTGAAACCTGACTATTGGCAGAAGTAAATTCCCCTACTTCGATACCACGCGTAATGATATCTTCGACGATGTCATTCCACTGCATTAAATTGGCGTGAATAAGGTCAGCATAACGCTGATCTCTTGCTGAAAGAGGCCATATTTCAAGATAGAGAATCCAGTGCGAAGAGGGAGCATCTGGCAGCAGATAATCTAAAAAAAACAATAGTTCCTCTGATATTGTGCCAGTTTTTCGCTCTTTTAATTTCAGGAGATAGTCATTAACATCATCATCCAGCATCTTTTTTATAGCGTCGAGCTTAAGCTCATCCCAGTTACTATAGTAATGATACATATGGCTTCTGGAAATATTAAGCCGGGCATTCAGGTCTCGCGTTGAGACATTATTCAGCCCCTTCTCTTTAAAAAGGTTCAAAGCGGCTTTCTTTATAAGATCTTTGAATGAATCGACTTTCATTTTCAATAACGTCTTTTTAAATTCTCATTTTCGCATAATACCAGTTTCAGGAACTCAACGCTAACAGCTATAAAAGGTAAGCTGCGGCATATATCAGCCTTAACTTATAACGCGACGCCTGCTTCGTCATTCTGATCGTCAGGCGCTTCTGGCTGATGCTGCTGCTTATACTGGCTGGTACGGTGGCAGCATCTTCGCTTCTGATTAGCATTAATCCCGCCTGGTCAGCGTTCGGCCTGGGTGTGGCTTTAATCGTATATGCTGTTTTAGCGATAGTTTCTCCATCGCTTACCGTTACTCAGGCTCGGGAGAAAGGGTTGTCACCCGTTACTGGCTTCATAACAGGCCTGCTAACCGGTGCGACAGGTCTATTAGTTATGCCAGCCGTTCTCTATCTTCAGTCGCTTCGCTTCAGTAACGATGAACACGTCCAGGCCCCTGGCCTGTCATTTACCGTGTCTACGATTGCGCTGGCGGCAGGACTTTAGCTTCATGACGCGTTCCGGATAGAGCAATTTTCACTTTCATTTATATCCATACTCCCTGCTCTGGCCGGAATGTGGCTCGGCCAGAAGGTGCGGGCACGTATTAGTCCCATGCGCTTCAGGCAGTGTTTTCTTCTGTTTTTAATTATGCTGGGCATAGAGTCGATTTCACGCCCTTTTATCTGATTTATCAGGCGTAAAGTAGCGGCGCACAGCCGAGAGGTTGCCTGATACTAAGGGTCACTAAGCAGTGATGATGAAATGAGCCGACACCCCTGTTGAACATTGCTGAAACGATCAGGTGAAGTGTTCTTAGTGGGCAAACGGACCACATTGGATTTTTGCTTGTGTTACATAGCGGACATTTCAGCCCGAAAAGAAATCGTAAAACTCCGTCACGAAAACGTTTGAGTCAGATGGCCCTTTCATGCGCACGCCATCGAACTGCATTTGTCGTGGTTTAAACGCCGGTTAGCCTTAACGAGAAACAAAAGGCGCTGCTACGTAAGCTGGAAGAGGGCTTTGGTGGTGTGGTGGGAAAGAAGAACAGTCGGCGTTCAAAAAGCTTTCCCGATGGCGTCAAAAAGTTTTTCGACAATTTGACTCGCTAAGCGGAAACGCAACGGTAAACATAAAAAGCCCCTGCAGTGCAGGGGCTTTTTTAATTGCTGTACTATTCAGCACAACGTATCCGTTAAGGCGTACTCAGAAATTTTTCTCAAGTTTCCGCTTTCGTTGTCGATAACCTGATTGCTGGCTGAGTGATGATTACACTCAGCTTTTTTTTCATTTCTGGCGATAAGGATATTTATGAACAAGCTTTGTGTTGCGGCGTTTTTGGCTCTGAGTTTAACAGGCTGTGCGCAGCAGACTTTCGTGATGAAACAGAACCAGGTTGGCGCGGCGACGAAAACGACCAGCCAGCCGTTCTTTGTTTCAGGTATCGGTCAGCGTAAGAGCATTGATGCGGCACAGGTGTGCGGCAGCCCGGAAAAAGTTAGCCGGGTTGAAGTGCAGCAGACGTTTGTTAATGGCTTACTGAGCGTGGTGACGTTTGGTATCTACACGCCACGTGAAGCGCGCGTTTATTGCGCCATCTGATAATGCCTCAGGCCGGTTCGCCGGCCTAATCCTGCCTGCTATTTTCCATGTTCAGTGATTAAAATACATTAATATGTTGTAACTATTAAATTGTGCTGTCGCACCGTTGCGCGGCTTGCCTGCTGACGACGTTACCCGGAACGAGTTCAGGTAACATCGTCCAGCCTGGTAAAAGCAGTGGTTAAGCTGTTAGACATTAAAGTCCGCTATGAGCGATAAGCGGACGTTTAACTGATGACGCCTGAGTCTCTTCACTCTGCTAAACATAATATCCCGACCAAGGATCATACCGGCTTCCACATTATGTTATGTTTAAAGCCCGCCCAGAACATAAGGACAACAAATAATGTTATTCAATAATAAAAAATTATTTATTACTCTCTTATCCCTCTGCACATTTCAGACTTATGCAGCACAATGCACAGCGGAAATCTTAGCTAAGAACAAACTGAACAACTTCATCCTTAGTAGCCAACAGACAAGAACTGGAATTCCCAAATCTATATTAATCACTATTAATAGTCCTGATGGGTATCTCCGCACATCGATTCAAAGCAACTTTAGTCAATGTGGTGAGCTAATTGACGGCCGTATGGAGGAAGTCAAAACCTCCACAGGGCAGAAGACTGTTTTCAGGGCAACCTCTGAAAGCCAGTTGAATAAAACGGAATTTGGCTGGCACATCCAGCTGGATTCAAAAGGGGTCATAGCCGATAAAAACAGTCAGAAAACCACTCAGGTATATCGGCAGACACTTGAGGGAATCTACCAGCTTAACGATAAAGGAATTATTAGCCGCGCGGTAAGTCGTTCGGTTATCGCGGCCACACAACCGGAAGATAAAGACAAAACCGCAGTGAGCACAATCGACTACGGCTTCAGTTCATCAGGACTATTGGCAAGCGCAACAAGCAAAGGAAGTATGGCGATAGATAATAATACGGTTGTATATAGTTATGATGTTAATCAGCGGCTGATCAAAACTCAATCACCATCAACAATTGAAGAGTTTGGCTATGATAACGAGGGCCGTGAGTTGACCATGAGCAAGACCCAGACCTATTTCACCATCGAAAAAACCCTGGTCACCTGCGAGGAGTGGAACTCACATAGAGAATGCATTCGCGCCAATATGGATATCACGATCACTCCCACTGATCGTACAGGTAAACAGTATGTGAACAAGCATAACGCCGTAATGACGGCGAAATATGAATACTGGAACTGACCCTATCACCTGCTACATAAGGCGTCAAAAGGGTATGGGATCCGAATCAGGGTTCTTTATTTCATCCAGACTCCGAACTGAACCGCCTTGGCTAGCCCGGTCGAATGGCTGGCTTCCCGTTAATTGATCCAGCATCATTTCAGCAATGTCTGATTCTGGCACAAAGCGGACGGAATCAGATGAACGTCCGCTAAGAGCGAGGAGCGGACGTAAGTAACGTCCGCATTGCACCAATTGGAGGGGTGCAGGTCAACTGGTATGATAGAGCTGTCTTTAGTTAGTAAGGCTCACCTATTAAAAACCCCTTTAGGCTCATCACCTTTTTGGAAGTGAGGACTCTGCTCATCAAGTTTATAAGAAATAAGATGACCATCCTCGGTAAAGGATAAAGTAAGAATTTGTTCCTGACCCACTATTTTCGGTGAAATCGGAATTATTACGAGTCTGCTTTGTTGACTCCAGATATAGCGCCACCTCAGCGCCTCGCTAAAATTTTCAGGAGAATTGGGGGGGCCAAAACGGCTCAGGACTTCCCGTTTAGTTGTTTTTCCAGCGACTAACCAACTACTAAGGGATTTATCTTCAAAAGACGTTTCCGATACATTGTGTGAGCGTACGCCTCCAGATATACAGCCCTGCACGGAAGGTAAAACCAGCATTACTGAACAAACGATGCCTTTAATTAAATTCGTTTGCAAAGTAATCACCTTTTTTAAACGGCTCAGCTTTAAGGATTTTCACGCCTGTAGCTGGATCGGTTACAATTTCACTAAAGTGAAAAACACATTTAGTAAACTGTTCATGTGCATCAAAATTCACGTCGTAATCTTTTCCAGCCTCAAGATTTACTAACGCTGACATTGAGCAGTGTCCCTGGTCGGTTTCATCGGTAATGATGTGGAAAATGGTTGGACCTGGCTTTGCAAGCACTTCAAAATAGTAACTTTTATAATCCTGCTGACGATAGATTATTTTAGGCATGCCAATATCGCGGGAGTCATTATAATAACCAAATGATGTATGCGGGACTAATTCCTGAAACGTGCTGTTTCCTTTTGTAGATATCGATGTACCGGTGACATTCCCAATAAAACGAACGCGAGCCAGATGACTTTTCTCACCAACAGGGTCGTGATAAAGCGGCGCGGAATAATTGAAAACTGAACAGCCACTTAATAAAGCAACGCTCAAGAAAGTAAAAGGCAAACATTTTTTCATAATAATAAAAACCCAAGTTTAATTTATCCGGAGTTATCGGAAAAAATAGCCCTTACTTTAATTTTTTCTGCCTGTTGCTTTTTATATTATCTGAACTTCAGACTTTCAATCTTATGCCAGAGAAAACCGTAACCACCCTTCCCCCTACTCACATAAGAGAACCGATCCGGAAGTAAAGAGAAATCCTGCGCTGCGGGCGCTTTGACGCGCAACCATTCCGTTAGAATGCACCGGAAACCCCTGGGGCGTTTCCGACCCGACTGCAGGCTTTCGCACAAAGCGAACTGATAATAGTCTAATGTTCGCTAAGAGCGAAAAGCGGACCTTACTCATCCCTGCTAACATTGGCTCTGAGTAGTCGGAAGTGAACTTAGCGATTAATTGTGAATTTCCGACCGTCTTTTCTACCAGTCTGACTCACCGTAACAATTGAATAACTGATCTTAATTAACCTATCCATTGTTGCCATATTGGTGAAAAAAATGAAATTTGAAACCGGATTCTTGACCATGAATAACGGTTTTGTTCCCACACAATAATCGTATGAGGTCTTTATGCTGATAGCCCAGGTTTCAGACATTCACGCCTCAACCGAAAATGATCATCTGTTTCGGTTCGACCGGGTACTAAATTGGCTTACGCATTTGCAACCGGACTTACTGGTACTTACTGGCGATCTAACGGATGGGCATTGGCAGGAAGGTTATAAACAGATAGCTGACCGCCTGAATCAGCAAAATTACCCTTCGTTGATCCTGCCAGGTAATTCAGACGACCGAAGTCTGATGCGTTCTGTTTGGGATGAGAACAAGTGGGCGCTTGATGCCCAGGGAGAGGCCCTACACTTTACCCATAACATGGGTGGCATTCATCTGATTGGTCTGGATTCGACGATTGATTATAAGGATTACGGCAGTGTGGCTGACCATCTGAGATGGTTAGATAATCAACTTAGCGACGCAGACAACCCTCCGTCATTGCTGTTTCTGCACCATCACGTATTTGCATCTGGCATACCAACGCTAGACGAAACGATGTGCAGAGGTCTACCTGAGATGGAAGAGTTGATTAGGCGCGCCCCGGCCAGATTACTTGCCATTTCTACAGGTCATGTCCATAGACCAATAGCAGGTACATTTGCGGGCATACCTGCTTACATTTGTGGCTCCGTCTGCCCGGCAAATCCAGTCTGGTTTGGAACAGTAAAAGCTCCTCCTGCGAATGACCCGGCAGCGTTGATGATTCACCGCTACGTCAGTAACTCTCTTACCAGTCATTACGTTTGCGTTTAACTGACATTCAGAAAACGCATAGATCACATAGAAAACGACCACATCCCCAGTGTTTAACACATAATATTGTGAGGAATCAGCGTCCGCCCTTGGCACACAGCGGACTGACATCAGGACAAGATCCGCTATGTGAAAAGCGGATATATGCGCTTAGTTCACTTCATTCTGTATGTGCCTGCTATTCAGAGGATGGCGGCGGCAGATTCCTTGTCGTTGATTCCTGTGTTAGTTCATCGTTTTGCACCGCACCCAACAGGACATCAAGCAGGCCGGGGAAGCGGGCATCCAGGTCTTCACGACGTAGAGACAATAAATTTTCTCGGCCAAAAGGACGCTGCCAGATAACGCCACTGTCTCGTAGTACACGCCAGTGGTGAGTCAGCGTTGATTTGGGAATACCACTCAGCACGGCGCTACAGGCATGTTCACCGCCGCCAGCCAGTACACGGACCACAGTCAGACGTAGCGGATTTCCCAAAGCCGTCAGCACATTCTCAAGCCGTATTTGTTCCTTATCAGGATGATTAGCAAGCATTAGATTTCTCATCAGGTTAGCAACATACCGACACTCTACTTTAAATTTTATCTGTTGACTAATGTACGAGTACATACATACATTAATTGTACGCATGTACTCGTACTTTAGTTTAAATGGAGGTTGTCAAATGGCTATTGCCTTACCGGATTCATTCACCCCTCGCTTACAGCACTGGAGCCTTGCGCTGCTCGCTTTTTCCCAGCTTATTTACTCCCTGGATATCAATATCGTGTTTGTAGCACTGCCGGAAATTGGAGCAGGACTGGGCTTTTCAGAGCACACACTTCAGTGGGTGGTCAGTGCTTATACGGTGTGCTGCGGGGGTTTTTTATTGTTCGGTGGACGGGCTGCCGATCTTATGGGGCAGCGCCGCGTTTTTATCGGTGCGTTATGGCTGTATGCGCTATCTTCGCTCGCCGGTGGGTTCGCGTGGAGTCCTGTGGTCATCGTAATTGCACGAGCCATACAGGGCATTGGCGCAGCATTACTTTTTCCAGCCACACTTTCGCTTATAAACAGACTGTTTAAGGAAGGACCGTCACGCAACCGGGCACTGGCTATCTGGGGCGGTGCAGGCGCAAGTGGGCTTACCCTGGGATCACTTGCCGGCGGGGTACTCACCAGTGCCTGTGGCTGGCCGGCGGTATTTTTTGTCAACGTTGTACTGGCAGCCATCGCAATTTTTGCAGCTTTTTTTGTCTTACCTAAAGACAGGTTCCAGAACGACCGCCGCAGCTTCGATTTTCCGGGCGCTTTGACCGTAACCCTGGGATCAACCCTGCTGGTTTATGCTCTGATTCAGGGGCCGGATGTGGGCTGGCTAACGGGACAAGTTCTATTATCGCTGGGTCTGGCAATGGTATGTCTGCTGACGTTTACTGCTATTGAATTTCGCAGCCACGATCCACTGATGCCGGTACGCTTATTCAGAAACCGCTGTCTGGTTACAGGCATGGTGATTACGTTCATTTATATGGGAACCTTTGGTGCTCTGCCTTATTTTCTGACGGTCATGTTTCAGAGCATTATGGGATACAGCGCTTTGCAGACCGGCCTTTCGTTTATTATTCCTTCGCTGGCAATTTTTGCCGGAACGCAACTCGGAGCCCGACTTGCAAATCGTCTGCCGGTGCGCACGATATTACTGGCCGGTTTTTTAACCGGAATTGCGGGTACGCTGGCACTGGTGCCGTCAGCCTTTTCTGATGCATCTTATGCGAGCATATTGCCCGGGCTGGTCATTTCAGGAACAGGCCAGGGGGTTGTATGGACGGCAATGTGGATAGCTTCTGGTTCAGGGGTAACACATAACGAACAGGGGATCGCTTCGGGGATGGCATCTACAACGCTGAATGTGGGTAATGCTGTCGGTATTGCTTTGTTGATAGCTTTTTCCGGAAGCGGGGGCGAAAATCTGCAGCAGGAAACGTCTGTGAGCAGTCTCGAAAATGCCTTACAGCTTGCTTTTTATCTGGCTGCGGCTGGACAGTTTGCAGGCCTTCTTGTCTCCCGACTGTTACCACGTAAAGCTGCAACTGTTTTATCAGCAGAAAAAACGTAACTGAAAATCAGTTTTCTAGTGTAACCGCTTCCGGATGAAAAAAATAAGCACATCAAAGATCTGCTGATAAGCGGATCTTTTCGTTACCAGCTCGAATTGACGGTTGCATAAGAATCTTAACGTTCTGCTGAACCGGCCTGTAAATAAATGTCCGCTTCTGGCACAAAGCGGACGCTATCCAGCCTAACGTCCGTTATGAGCGAACAGTAGACGTTATTTTCCGGCGTAATAGTCTTTCGGGATGAAATGTCTGATTTGCTGGATTGCCATAACCGCACTGATCTACGGCATGAAGAAGGGTTCAGGAAGAGTAAAACCGGGCTGGTCAGCATTCTGAGCAGCCCGCTAAAACTATTTCAGATGCTCACGAAGCAGACTACCCGCCTGAGTCAGTGAGGCCTGAACTTCAGGAACTTCGGCGAGAGCATTCAGCAGTCCGTAATCATGTATCATGCCGTTATAACGCACCTGAACCACGTTCACGCCGGCTGCGTTAAGCTTACGGGCGTAAGCTTCCCCTTCATCCCGCAGCACATCGTTCTCTGCCGTCTGTACAAGCGCTGGCGGGAGACCTTTCAGCTGGGTTTCTGAAGCACGGAGCGGTGAAGCGTATATTTCATTGCGCTGCGCATCGCTGGTTGTGTAATTATCCCAGAACCATTTCATCATATTCCGGGTCAGGAAGCGCTTTGTCGCATATTTTTCGTAGGAGGCTGTGTCAAATTTTGCATCGGTTACCGGCCAGAACAACACCTGGTAACGCAGGTCAGGTCCGTGTTTTTCTTTTGCCATCAGGCTTACCACTGCCGCCATGTTTCCGCCAACGCTGTTTCCCGCGACCGCGAGGCGCTTACCGTCGACACTGATTTCATCGCCATGTTCAGCGACCCACTTTGTGGCACCGTAGGCCTGGTTTATGGCAACCGGATAGTGTGCTTCCGGACTGGGGGTATAGTTTACAAAGACGGCCACCGCACCGGACGCAAGGACCAGGTCCCGGACCATGCGCTAATGCGTCGGGAAATCTCCCAGAACCCATCCTCCTCCGTGGAAAAACATAAAGGCCGGCAGCTTTCCTGAGGCATTTTCAGGCCTGACGATGGTCAGTTCTACGGGCTTACCATCGACCTGAATGGTTTTGTTTGAGGTTGTCACGCCGGAGAGGTCAACTTTCACTGAAGACTGTGCACCGGACAGAACCTTGCGGGCTTCCTCCGGCGAAAGTTTCTCAATGGGTTTTCCATTACCGCTGTTCAGCTGGTCAACGAAAGACTGCGTGTGATGCTCCAGATGAACATCGTTTGAGGCCGCGCCGGCCGCACTCATAGCCAGAAAAATACTGCTGCTAATCAGGGCAGAGGTCACTTTATTCATGATATATCCTTAACAATTAACTGTATCAGGTCAGTGAAAAACCATCCGTACGAATCCAGATGATGAAACCTGATTATAGTTTAAATGCCAGATACACCCTGATTTTAAGGTTTTTTTTGTTGAAGGCATGAAAATATGGAAAGGATGAACGTCACAGATTAAATGAAAATATTTTATATATTTTGGATTGCGAAGCCAAATTTTAGTCAGACCTGAAACTGAAGAATCGCTTGCGTCCAGCTTCAGGGCAGCCACTGCAGTGCCGGGCTGTCAACGTCTGCTTCTGGCACAAAGCGGACGCTATCTAGCCCAATGTCCGCTATGAGCGAAAAGCGGACGTTAAACGGATTTACTTCAAGATGAATTTCGGGTCGATTTCAACTCCTGCGCAGCAGCATGTGGCCAGCAACGTCCATAGATTATGGACGTGTAATCTCTACCGGCATCACTCGTTATCTGACAGGTGCACTGGAAAGGTTCGCCTGAGGTGGTGTATTCGTACAGTTGTGCCAGTTCCATATTAGGATTAAAGTCAATATTAATGACAGCGTTACTCACCCAAAAGTTAGGTAATTTCTGTCTGGTTAACAAGCTATTGAGCATGTTAGCGTAGTGACAAATAGTGTAACTTTGTAGTTCCGATGTGGGATTAGCCTTGGATAGCATAAGAGGGAAAGTCATTGAGGTGAGGCCATTATTAAGAGCTAGTGATTTTATCTGTCCAATAGACCAGTATCCTTTGAAGTCGTTGTTTCTACTAACGAAACTCTCATTACTAGCATTCGCTATGCCTTTTAATTCCCTTCGGCTGGCCATAAGTTATTCTCTGATCTTACCCATAATATTTATGAGCAACTTTAATGTTCATTATCTTGATGATGCAAATTTTAAGGCTGCCATCTCCGAAATAAAGGGAGCTATCAACCATTACCACTGGGGAATCTTTTATGTCCGCTTTTGGCACAGAGCGGACTGAATTGGCGCAATGTTCGCTATGAGCGAAAGGCAGACGTAGTTTTCAATTACTGATTCTGTTATTTAATATCCTAACGTACGATGGCCTTGCTCATATTGATACCCGTTACTCCAAAACCGCTGCTCTCGTATACATGGAGAGCGCGGGCATTATCTCCAGCTACACGTAGTCTAATCTCTTTAAAACCCTTATCCTGAAGATCCTCTTCAAAAGCGCGAAGAGCCTGTTTACCCAATCCCTCTCCCTGAAATGAATTAAAAATATGAAAATCATAGATAAATACTGTGCACATTGCCGCATCTGGTTTGTACCAGAGATAGCCTACGTGCCTCTCAGATACATCTAATTTCGAGAAAATGGACAGCAAAATTTGCCCGTGCGTATTCACTCCTTCCGCAAGCAATTTTGATATTTCCTGCCTGGCCATTGTTAGAGAATCACTTTTAGACATTCTATAATTTGACGCTATCTCAATTGCATAATCAGGAATAAAATATTCAAGATAAGCAGAGTACTCTTCTTCTGTCATTGAGCGAAACGAGACCATCTTGTAATCCTTATTGAGGAAGTCCTAGAGACAGAAAGGACCATACTAATAGCGCTAATAGCAATACAACGTCAAATTATTCGTTTATGGAATAACAACACTTCCGATCGATTACATGAAAGGGATACTCAATGTCCGCTCCTGGCACAAAGCGGACATTCATAGCCCCTCACCCCAGCCTGCCCATCCTCAGCATCGCCCGATACCAGGCCCCGCGCTGAATTGACCACCTTAACCCCACCGCAATCGCATTAATCTTCTTGTCAATCATCGCCTGCTCAAAGCGGCCGATTTCACGGCCGGACATCGCCTGCGCCCACGCGGGCATCAGCCCGAATCCCGATTTCAGCATGATTTTCATCACCGGTTTCGCCTGCCAGCTCGGAGCAGGGGCATTCATCAGCAATCGCGTCACTTCGGCGGTGCGTTCATCAAAGCGCAGCTCCGGACGCATCTGTTGCAGATAATCTGCCACATCGACGACGCTTTTCGGCACCTTCTCTGCACCCAGCGCTTCGGCAATCAGTGCCGCTTCCTGATAGTACTGATCCTGTTCCGCCCGGGTAAGCTGCGGATTTTTGTAGCGCAGATGAGCGGCCAGAAAACGGCTGGTCTCTGCCACATGCACCCAGGTGAGCAGATGCGGATCGCTGGCGGCATAAGGTTTGCCCGCGCTGTCGACGCCGCTGACTTTCAGGTGAATACGTTTCACCCGCTCGATCAGCGTCTGTGCATCCTGCGAATTACCGTAGGTGGTCACGGCAATAAACTGACTGGTGCGGCGCAGACGGCCCATCATATCTTCGCGGAAATTGGAGTGATCCCAGACGCCCGCCAGCGCCGCCGGATGCAGCATCTGCAACAGCAGCGCACTGATGCCGCCGCACATCATGGAGGTGAAGTCACCGTGGACGCGCCAGATTACGCTGTCCGGGCCAAAAAGGCCGGGATCGCCAGGCGGTTTAGAGAGGTCAAATTCATTCATCGACAGGCCGTTAAGGCGGAAGACCTGCTGCTGAATGCGGTCACGCAGATTAATCATGGCGGCTCTGATAGTGGATATGATGCGGCGCGCGGTAGCAGGACGCTCCCGACGCGCCGCATCACCTTCCCCTGAGTTCAGGGAAAAGGCTGACGGTTATTGATAGCTGAACTGCGCATTCTCGGTACGGACGGAATCGAGTCCAATCATCACGTTGAATTTGCCGGGCTCTGCAACGTGCTGCATCTGCTGGTTCCAGAACTTCAGCGCATCCACGTCAATTTTAAAGGTCACGGTTTGCGACTCACCCGCTTTCAGCATGATGCGCTTAAAGCCACGCAGCTCCTGCACCGGACGGCTGATGGACGCGACCGGGTCGTTCAGATACATCTGCACTACCGTCGCACCATCGCGCTTACCGCTGTTGGTTACTGTCACGCTGGCCTCAACGCTGCCGTCGCGCGGCATGGTCGGTGAGGACATTTTTACCGGCGACACGGTGAAGCTGGTGTAGCTCAGACCGTAACCAAACGGATAGAGCGGGCCGTTAACCGCATCATAGTAATGCGAGGTGTACTTGTTCGGCTTCGCAAAGTTGTAAGGACGACCGGTTGGCAGATGGTTGTAGTAGATCGGAATCTGACCCACTGAACGCGGGAAGGAGACCGGCAGTTTGCCCGACGGGTTGTAGTCACCGAACAGCACATCGGCGATAGCGTTGCCGCCCTCGGTGCCGCTGAACCAGGTTTCCAGTACCGCATCAGCCATGCGATCTTCATTCACTATCGACAGCGGACGTCCGTTCATCAGGACAATCACCAGCGGCTTACCGGTGGCTTTCAGTGCCGCGAGCAACTTCTGCTGGCTGGGCGGGATCACCAGGTCGCTGCGGCTGGAGGCTTCGTGCGCCATCCCCTGCGCTTCGCCCACGGCGGCAACCACCACATCGGCCTGCTTCGCTTTGGCAACCGCGTCATCGATCATCTGCTCAGCTGAACGCGTATCCACGGAAACCGCCTGCTCATAGAGGTTCAGGAAGTCCTGAATCCCTTTGTTGTCGCTGACGTTAGCGCCCTTCTCATAAAGCAGCGTCGCTTTGCCTTCGGTGGCATTGCGCATGCCCTGCAGCAGCGAAACGGATTGCTTCGCCACACCTGCGGCGGACCAGCTGCCCATGATGTCGCGCTGGCTGTCTGCCAGCGGACCAATCAGAGCAATGGTGCCCGATTTTTTCAGCGGCAGGGTTTCCAGCCGGTTTTTCAGCAGTACGATGCTTTTACGCGCCACATCGCGTGCTTCAGCGCGATGCAGACGGCTTTCCGCATTGGTGTCCTGCGGGTCGCTCTCTTTCGGACCTAAATGGCTGTAGGGATCGTTAAACAGGCCCATGTCATATTTGACGTTAAGCACATGACGCGCCGCATCATCAATTTCGGCCATCGTGACATCGCCGCTCTTCACCAGGTCCGGCAGATACTTGCTGTAATATTCGTCGCTCATGCTCATATCAACGCCCGACTTCAGGGCGATGCGTACCGCTTCCTGCGGATCGCTGGCGACGCCATGTTTGATCAGCTCTTTAATCGCACCGTGATCGCTGATGGTGATGCCTTTGAATTTCCACTTATCGCGCAGCAGATCTTTCAGCAGCCAGCTGTCCGCCGTGGCGGGGACGCCATTGATGGAGTTCAGCGCCACCATCACGCCGCCGCTCCCCGCATCCAGTGAGGCTTTATACGGTGGCAGATAGTCCTGGAACATGCGCTGCGGGCTCATGTCCACGGTGTTGTAATCGCGTCCACCCTCAACGGCTCCATAGAGCGCGAAGTGTTTCACGCTGGTCATCACGCTGTAGCGATCGGCGGCACTTTTGCCCTGCATCGCCTGCACCATGCTGCGACCCATTTCGCTGGTGAGATAGGTATCTTCACCGAAGCCTTCGGAACCACGACCCCAGCGCGGTTCACGGCTGACATCCACCATTGGCGCCCAGGTCATATTCAGGCCATCGTCAGCCGCTTCATAGGCAGAGACGCGCCCTACTTCTTTAACGGCATCCAGATCCCAGCTGGCCGCAAGAGCCAGAGGGATCGGGAAAATAGTGCGCTGACCGTGAATCACGTCGAAGGCGAAAAACAGGGGGATCTTAAGGCGGCTGAGCTGCATCGCCTGATCCTGCATCGCGCGGATATCCTGACGCGTGACAGTGTTAAAAATCGCGCCAACCTGACTCTTCTGAATCATGTCGCGAATGGCTTCTTTCGGATTATCAGGTCCGACACTAATTAAACGCAGCTGACCGATCTTCTCATCCAGCGTCATTTTTTTAAGCAGCTGGTTAACGAAGGCATCACGCGCCTGTTCGGTCATCGGGTGGTTACCTGGCACTGTCTCAGCCAGTGCGGGTTGCATCGCGAGGGAGACAGCGAGACTAACAGAGTAAATCCATTTCATCAGGTTGGGTTCTCTTAAGTAACTGCGCAATATCGAATAAACAGGCGGCAGTGTGCCACAAGATGAGAATAGCAGGTAGCTGCCGCTGTCACACTGCGTTGAGGTCAGTTGACGTGCTACAGTTAGGACGCACTGATAAGACAAGGGAATTGCTCATGATACAAACCTCTGCCCTGCTTTCTGACCTTCGCCGCCTGGTCGGCCCTGCCCATCTGCTGACAGAACCTGAACAGACTGCCCGCTATCGCAAAGGCTTTCGCTCCGGCGAAGGTGAGGCGCTGGCCGTGGCGTTTCCCGGTACGCTGCTGGAGCTCTGGCGGGTATTGCAGACGCTGGTGAAAGCGGATGTCATCATCCTGATGCAGGCGGCGAATACCGGCCTGACCGAAGGTTCAACACCACATGGCAATGATTACGACCGTCCGCTGGTGATTGTCAGTACCCTGCGACTGGATAAGCTTCAGCTGATCGAAGAAGGCCAGCAGGTGCTGGCGTTCCCCGGCAGCACACTCTATCAGCTGGAAAAAGCGCTGAAGCCGCTGGGACGTGAACCCCACTCGGTGATTGGCTCCTCATGCATTGGGGCCTCGGTGCTGGGTGGCATCTGTAATAACTCCGGCGGATCGCTGATTAAGCGCGGCCCGGCCTACAGTGAGATGGCCCTGTATGCGCAGATTGATGCACAGGGAAGACTGAAGCTGGTGAACCATCTGGGTATCGATCTGGGGACCTCGCCGGAAGAGATTCTGGGACGACTGGATGACGACCGCTGGCAGCCCGGCGACGTGCAACACGATGCCCGTCACGCCTCCGATCATGAATATGCCGACCGGGTCCGTGAAGTCGATGCGGATACGCCCGCCCGTTATAACGCCGATGCGCGTCGCCTGTTTGAAGCGTCCGGCTGTGCCGGGAAGCTGGCGGTCTTCGCGGTGCGACTCGATACGTTCACCAGCGAACCGCAGCAGCAGGTATTTTACATCGGCACTAACGAACCCGGTGTGCTTAACGATATCCGCCGTCACATCCTGGCGCATTTCACCCATCTGCCGGTGGCGGGCGAATATATGCACCGCGACATTTATGACATTGCGGAAGTCTACGGCAAAGACACCTTCCTGATGATCGACAAGCTGGGCACCGACAAGATGCCGCTGTTTTTCACGCTGAAAGGACGGGTTGACGCCTGGCTGAGCAAGCTCTCCTTCGTTAAACCGCACTTCAGCGACCGGCTGTTGCAGCGCCTGAGCAAACTGTTCCCGGCGCATCTGCCTAAGCGTATGAAACAGTATCGCGACAAATATGAACATCATCTGATGCTGAAGATGTCGGGCGACGGCGTGGCAGAAGCGCGTAACTATCTGCGCGACTACTTCCGTGAAGGCGGTGGCGAGTTCTTCGAGTGTGAAGGCAAAGAAGGTGCGCACGCGTTTCTGCATCGCTTTGCGGCAGCGGGTGCGGCCGTGCGCTACCACGCAGTCCATGCAGATGAGGTCGAGGATATTCTGGCGCTGGACATCGCGCTCCGTCGCAACGATGCGGACTGGTTCGAAACCCTGCCCGATGCGATCCGTGCATCATTAAGCCATCGCCTCTACTATGGTCACTTCTTCTGTCATGTCTTCCATCAGGATTACATCGTCAGAAAAGGGGTGGATGTGCATGCACTTAAAGCGCAGATGCTGGAGATCCTGCAGGCGCGCGGGGCGGAATATCCCGCTGAGCATAATGTCGGCCATCTCTATCAGGCAAAACCGCAGCTGGCGGCGTTCTATCGCCAGCTCGATCCGACCAATAGCTTCAATCCTGGCATTGGCAAAACCAGCAAGCAAAAAGGCTGGGCGGTGAAGCAGGTTTAATCGCGTTATCGGTCAGCCTGCCGGTCCGGGCAGGCTGATCGTCACACTTCTTTTTGACCCGCTCACTCCCCTTTACGGCCCATATTTATTACTAACAACTTCATCAAAAAATTAATTCCTCTTCCCAGATTGCACCTTCTTTATTTTCTCTCATTGGGTTCTGCGCAACATCTCACAAATCATCATCCTGCCAATTGATAATTCGCGTCGCGAAAAATAGATTGTCGCCACTAAAACAAAAAGCCGTGTAATTGCCTTTATTTCATTCAGGGAGGAATGACCATGCGGAAAAATAATTTCGCGTTAGCGTTAACAGTAATAGCCACTGTGGTAATAGCCCTGTCAGCAATAAATTCATCACCCACTCATGCGGCCGGATTTATTGACGACGCATCGCTAAAAGGCAATGTTTTTTACTGGCAGCGGCAGCGGGATCGCAGAGACACCGACCCCGCCAGTGACTATCAGGGACAGTATCGGGCTAATTTACATCACGCCTCGCTCAACAGTAATCTCGACTTCCAGTCAGGCTACGCCGGAGAGTGGATAGGTCTGGACCTCGCCGTTTTTGGCGCTGCCGAACTTGCCAACAGTGGCCCCGCCGCGCCCAACGAAATTGGCTTCAGTAAGGCACATACCCGCTGGGATGAAAAATGGAATGGCGACGGCGGCGGTGCTTCGGTTTATAAAGCCGCGCTAAAGCTTAAATATAACGATTACTGGTTACGCGCCGGATATATTCAGCCAACCGGCCAGACGCTGATTGCACCGCACTGGAGTTTCTTACCCGGCACCTATCGCGGTGTCGAAGTGGGTGCGCTATATGATTTTCAGGAAGCCGGAGCATTATCATTCTCGTGGATGTGGAGTGATAAATATAAGGCACCCTGGTATCGTGATTTATATGATTTCCGGCAGGCTGATGGCAAAACGCATATCAGCTATCTGCACTCATTCGGCATGAAATATGACTTCAAAAATAAACTGGTGCTGGAAGGTGCATTTGGTCAGGCGGCAGATTATATGGATCAATATTTTGCCAAAGCCTCCTGGTCGGCCACGCCTTACGGCAATGCACTCTCCACCAGCTATCAGTTTTACGGTGCACACGACAACGTGCAGGGCGGTGCGGCTAATTCCCGGGATGTTTATGACGGCCTCGCCTGGCTACAGGCAATCACGATCGGTTACAACGTCGGCCCGGTGGATCTGCGCCTCGAAGGCAGCTGGGTCAAAGCAGAGGGCAATCAGGGCTTCTTCCTGCAGCGCATGACGCCGGGCTATGCCAGCTCCAATGGCCGACTGGATATCTGGTGGGATGCCCGTTCCGACTGGAATGCCAATGGCGAAAAAGCGATCTTTGCCGGTGCGATGCTCGACTTAACACCGTGGCAGCTGGCGGGATGGAAAGTGGGCGCATCGTACGTCTGGGGCTGGGATGCCAGACCCGCCACCCTGCCCACCGTTGACCAGAGTCAGCGCCTGAAAGAGTCCGCCTGGAACCTCGATCTGATCTATCAAATCCAGCAGGGCCGCGCCAAAGATACCCTGTTTAAACTGCACTACACCCGCTACGACAATCACAGCGATCTGCCCAGTTACAGCGGCGGTTACGGCAACATTTTCCAGGACGAGAAGGACATCAAATTTATGGTTATCGTGCCGTTTACGCTGTTCTGATGCCCTGCGGACTTACGGATATCTCTTCACCAGCAAGGATAAAAATCAACATGTTAAAATTAAGTCTTATCGCGCTCACTCTGTTGGGCGTTGCAGTCACAGGCCGCGCCAGCCCGTCAGAGCAGCAGGTGGTGAATCAAATCAGCCAGTTTGGCATTACTTATGAAGTAAATGACAACCAGGCCGCTCTGAATGGCACCGACTGCGCCGCGCTGGGAGCCGATTATGCCGCCTGCAATCGCGCCACCATTACCCTGACCAATAACGGCCCGGCTCTGACCGACAAACACTGGGCCATCTACATGAGCAACGTTCACCAGACGCTGCGGGTCGAAAACGATCAGTTTAAAATGACGCATCTGGTAGGCGACTTAACCCGGCTGGAGCCGACGGAGAAGTTTACCGGCATTGGTGCAGGTGAGTCGGTGCAGATTCCCATCGTTAACGAATACTGGCAGCTGTTTGTCACTGATGTGATGCCGCGCTGGTATGTTACGTCCGGGCAGGCAGCGCCCAAAATTATTGCCAGCACCGATCATGAAGACTCCAGCCAGTTTGTATCGCCGCTGGGTGACCACTGGCGACGCAGTGCCGATGACCACAATGTCCTGATGCAGCCCGCCAGCCGGTTTGATAAAAACAGCGATGTTGCTGCCCTGCCCGTCTCTGCGCTGCGCGGTCAAATCACCCCCACGCCGCTTGAGGTGAAGCTCCGCCCGCAGGATGCCGATCTCAGCCGCGGCGTCAGGCTGATGCTTACCGGGCTGACACCTGAAACCGGTGAGGCGGTAAAACAGCGCCTCACCCTGCTCGGCCTGAAAGAAGCACCCGATGGATTCGCCATCACGACACAGATCAAGCCAGGCCACTTCAGCGGCAAAACGGCGAAATCGGGTGCATACAATCTGGATATCACGCCTCGCCGCGCCGTTGTGGTGGCCTACGATGCTGCCGGGGCTTTCTATGGTCTGATGTCGATTCTCTCACTGGTCCCTGGCGAGGGTGCGGCGCGTATCGCCGCGCTGGAAGCCCATGATGCGCCGCGCTTTGCTTATCGCGGCGCGTTTCTTGACGTTGCCCGTAACTTTCACAGTAAGCAGGCGGTGATGCGGCTGCTTGATCAAATGGCGGCGTGGAAGATGAACCGCTTTCACTTTCACCTGAGTGACGATGAGGGCTGGCGGCTTGAAATTCCTGGCTTACAGGAGCTGACTGACGTGGGCGCTAAACGCTGTCATGACCTGACTGAACAGCGTTGTCTGCTGCCGCAGCTCGGTTCCGGCCCGTTCAGCGATAACAACGGCAGTGGCTTCTTCAGTCGTGCTGATTACATCGACATTGTGAAATATGCGCAGGCGCGCCACATTCAGGTGATCCCGGAAATCGATATGCCCGCCCATGCCCGCGCGGCGGTTATCGCCATGGAAGCACGCTATCAGCGGCTGATGAAGGAGGGAGAATCTGAACAGGCCAGCGCGTATCGCCTGATTGATCCTACTGACGACTCCAATACCACCTCCGTGCAGCTCTATGACCGCACCAGCTATCTTAATCCCTGCATTGACGGCTCACAGCGCTTTGTTGACAAGGTGATCGGTGAAGTTCAGGCGATGCATCAGGAGGCGGGACAGCCGCTCGATGTCTGGCATTTTGGCGGCGACGAGGCGAAAAACATCCGGCTGGGCGCAGGCTACTCTGACAAAAATAGCCCTAAACCGGATACCGGACTGCGCGACTGGAGCCGTGAAGATCTGCCGTGGGCAAAATCGCAGGTCTGTCAGGCACTGGTGAAGAGCGGCAAAGTGGAAGATCTGGCACACCTGCCGAGCTATTTTGCCCTGACCGTCAGTGAGATTGTTAACCGGCACGGCATCGGCAAAATGCAGGCGTGGCAGGATGGTTTAAAAGATGCCAGAAATGCCGCAGCCTTCGCCACCCCGCGGGTTGCGGTCAACTTCTGGGACACGCTCTACTGGGGCGGTTTTGACAGTGCAGCTGACTGGTCACAGAAAGGTTACGACGTGGTGATCTCCAGTCCCGACTATCTCTATCTGGACTTTCCGTATGAGGTGAACCCGCTGGAGCGCGGCTACTACTGGGGCACGCGTTTCAACGACGAGCGTAAAATCTTCGGCTTCGCACCGGACAACCTGCCGCAGAATGCGGAAACCTCGGTGGATCGCGACGGCAACGTTTTCAGCGCTAAATCAGAGAAGCCGTGGCGCGGTGCTTATGGCATGTCGGCCCAGCTGTGGAGCGAAACCGTGCGAACAGATGCCCAGATGGATCACATGATCTATCCGCGCCTGTTTGTGGTCGCGGAACGAAGCTGGCACCGCGCCAGCTGGGAGCGGGATTACCAGCCAGGTCAGGAATACACGGGAGGCAAAACCCATCTCGTCGATCAGCAGGCACGCCTGCATGACTGGCAGCGATTTGCCAACCTGCTGGGACAGCGGGAACTGGCGAAGCTGGATAAGGCGGGTATCGATTATCGCCTGCCGGTGCCGGGAGCAAAAATCGTTGATGGCATCCTGTCGATGAACGTGGCCTTGCCTGGGGTAACGCTGGAGTACAGTCTGGACAAGGGGGTTAACTGGCAGCGCTACGATACCAACAGACCACCGCAGGTCAGCGGTGCCGTGGCAATCCGCTCGGTGAGCCGCGACGGGCAGCGCACCAGCCGCGTGGAAACTTTGTAGTAAGCGAGAGTGAGAGAACAGGCCGGGAAACCAGCGTTGTGAACATAAAAAAGGCCGACAGAAGTCGGCCCCTTTCACACCTAAACCAGCTTCCCTTCGGATACCGGCTCCACACCCGGCATCTGACGGCGCTCGATAATCATGGTTTGCGGTGTGGAGAGCAGAATGCCCTCTTTACGCAGACGCGTCAGAATATCGAACAGCAGGTCGCTCTTCGCCCCTGAGATCTGGCGCTGACCCGCTACGTTACCCGTGACGCTCAGAATAATGCCCTGCTGGGTCAGATCTTTAAACGAAACAGACGGCTCCGGCGTTTCCAGAATACGTTCGTTCTCGTTGTAAACTTCCAGCAGAATATCGCGCACCTTCACCGGATCGATATCCAGCGGGAAAGTCAGCGTAATCGTGACCACCCCCTGCGCATTGCCCATGGTCGCATTGCGCACGTTCTGCGAGATAAACTGCGAGTTCGGCACAATCACCGTGGACTTGTCGCCCAGCTGAATCTCGGTGGCGCGCACGTTAATGCGGCGGATGTCCCCTTCAATGCCGCTGATGCTCACCAGATCGCCGACTTTCACCGGACGCTCGGTTAACAGAATCAGCCCCGAGATAAAGTTCTTCACGATCTCCTGTAAGCCAAAACCGATACCAACCGACAGCGCACTGACAATCCACGCCAGTTTGTTCCATTGCAGACCCATGATCGACAGGGTCAGCAGGATAATCAGCACGTAACCGATGTTGCTGAACAGCGTCACCAGCGACACGCGCATCCCCGCATCCATGGTGGTTTTTGGCAGGAAATCGGTGTCGAGCCAGCGGCGCACCGAGCGCAGCACATAGATTCCGACAATCAGGCAGATTATCGCATTCACCATGTGTGCCGGTACGATGTTCAGGGATTCAAGGCCTTTACCGCCCCAGAATTCAATCGCTTTCTGCAGCAGCTCAAGCGGCGTTGAGGAGGCAAAGGTGCCGTTGACCAGCGCCAGTGCCACAACCAGCACCAGGAAGGTTTTACCGATGGCCGTCAGCAGCGTGGCCGTCTGCTGCAGGTGACGCTCATTAATGTTAAGTGAACTCTGGATGCGGCGACCGGTCGGGTTACTGGTCGAAAACAGGCTCTCACAGCCATCTTTCAGCAGGTGACTGAGGAAGTAGAACGAGCCAAACAGCAAGCCGCACCAGATCAACTCATAACTCAGGAAGCGCGCCAGCGTAACGTAGCCAATCAGCAGCGAGACCAGGATCGCAATTGCGGTCAGCGTCAGGCCCATCTGAATCAGACCGACCAGCGTTGAGCGCGCTTCAGGCGGGGTGCCCGCCAGCGTCATGCGACGACGCACACGGTTGGTGCGCATGCTGATCGCCAGCGCAGTACAGCCAATCAGCAGAGCTGTCAGCCCGTTGGCAAAAATGGTGGTATTCAGGCTGGTGCCGACGCTGTAATTGAACGCCTCGACCGTCTGGAAGATAAAGACCAGCACCGCAGTAATCGGTGGAAACGGTTTTAACGCCATCGCCACTTCATTAGAGATGGTTGGTAATCGCCAACTGGGCCGACGGGTAGAAAGGAACGCGCGTCCCAGTCCGGCAATCAGGCCACAAAAGACGCTGAGCCGAACCAGTTGATCCACAAAGTCCTGAACGTTTTCAGAGACCTCATCACGGCGGGTGAAAGCCAGGGAGATAAAGTTAAAGGTGAGGACAACCGCCACCAGCGTGGTGAGCGCTATCGCTGCCGCCAGGAAACTGCGACGCAGCTTCCCTTCCGGCAGTTTATTAATGCTGACCCAGGCCAGAAACTCTTCACTGTAACGACGGCCCACCGTCATTACCAGCAGCGCTGCCAGCAGCCAGAAGACACTGCCCACGCGCCAGCCCGGCTCCCAGGAGAGCGCAGCGGTGTCCTGCAACTCCTGCAGAAACTCACCAATTTTCTCGCCATCCAGATCCTGTGTGCTGAGCAACGGTGACCAGAAGCGCGCCCCGAGGATGCTGCCGGAGTTCAGCGCCAGCTGGCTTTTCAGCTGATCGCGACGCAGGTTAACAATCTGCGAGGAGAGCATCAGTGCGCCATTTTTAATGCCTTCAGCCTGCTTAATCTGGTCGTCGAGTTTGCTTTTCTGACTCTCCAGCGTGTTACGCTTGCGCGTCACTTCCGGCGTCTCTTTGACGCCGCTGTCCGCTTTCGGGGCCGGACCCAGCACCTGCAGCTGGGCTTCCAGTTGCTGGCGATCGGGAACCAGCGCCTGACCCAGCGTATCGGCATTACCGGAGAGCTCCAGCGCCATTTCATTCAGCTGCGTCAGCTTGTTTTCGCCAGCATCGACAGAAACCTGACTTTTAATTTTGTCGAGGATCTTCTGCATTTTCGGCAGTTCAACCGCGGCATTCAGCTTCGGCGGAGCATCCTGTTCCTGAGCAGCACCGGCCGTATCATCCGCGGCCAGCGCCAGCGCCGGGGCAAACCCTGCCAGCGCCAGCATTAACAATGCAAAAAGGGATCGTATAAACATATGTGTAAGATTCCGGCAGCTTAAATCAGGCGATATTCCCTCGCCAGTCGCGCGTAAGTTTAGGGCTTTGCAAGGGATGGCAATATAGGAATAACGGGCATTTTCGGGCTGATTCGGGACAGGCAGCGGCATGAACATCGCTGTATGCCTCCGCCTGTTTCTTCCCGGCTACCTGCTCAGCCTGCAGGCAATGCCGGTGCGCGCCGTGCGCAACACCGGCTATTTTCTACTCAACGTCGGCACTGCCGGCACCATTGCTGGCAACCTGGCCCGACTTCTGCTTTTTATACGCCAGCGCAGCGGCAGGCACTGGCGCGGCTTTGCCGGTCTCAATCCAGCTGCGCAGACGGTTAGCGTCGGCGAAGTGGGTATATTTGCCAAAGGCATCCAGCACCACCAGCGCCACCGGACGATTGTTAATCATCGTGCGCATCACCAGGCAGTGGCCGGCCTCGTCGGTATAACCGGTTTTGGTCAGCTGAATATGCCAGTCATTTTTATAGACCAGATGGTTGGTATTGCGGAACGGCAGCGCGTAGCTCGGATGGGCAAACACGGCCGTCTCTTCTTTTGTGGTGCTGAGCGCCCCAAGCATCGGATATTCCCGCGTCGCTTTGAGTAACTTCACCAGGTCCTGCGCGCTGGAGACGTTCTGCGTTGAGAGGCCGGTTGGCTCCACATAGCGGGTCTGTTTCATGCCGAGTGACCGCGCTTTAGCATTCATTGCCTGGATAAAGGCGCGATAACCGCCCGGATAGGCGTGGGCCAGGCTGGCGGCGGCACGGTTTTCTGAAGACATCAGCGCCAGTAACATCATATTGCGGCGGCTGATCTGGCTGTTGAGCTTAACGCGCGAGAATACGCCACGCATTTCCGGCGTCTGGCTGATATCGACGTTAATCATCTCATTCATCGGCAGATGCGCATCCAGCACCACCATCGCGGTCATCAGCTTGGTGATAGACGCAATGGGCCTGACCCGATCCGGGTGACTGGAGAAAAGCACTTTATTGGTGGTGAGGTCGACAATCATCGCACTGCCAGAAGCGATCTGCGGCTGAGCAATAGGCGTAAGTTGCGACAATGAAGTCGTCGCCTGCGCCGGAAGTGAAACAATCTGCCCGGAAACGAGCAGCGCCAGCGAAAGCAGGGTGGAGCGAATTTTTGCAGGCATCGTAGAAAAAAACCCGGTTATGATTGTGTACTGTGTCAGACCGACACAGGCCGCCCGCTTCAGTCACGTCGGCGCGCGGGCTGGCAGCAGCATCATACGCTTTAGGTTAAGAAATTTCCTGGTGAGATTGTTTCCGGGCGTAAAAAGAGAACTGCCGCCAGAGCGGCGGCAGCGGTCAGTCAGAACAGATGCGGTCCATATCCCCACAGCACCACGGTTAATGCCAGTAACACTTCAAAAACCAGCACGCCGATGGCAAGCGTTGAGCCGGAAAAACGCAGGCTCTCTTCGCGATCGATATTCAGAAACAGCGGAATGCCAATATAGAGCAGATAGCCGGTGTAGAGCAGCGCCAGCGCCCCTGCCAGTACACAGAGCCAGACCAGCGGATAGAGTGCCACCAGCCCACTCAGAAACAGTGGCGTTGCCACGTATCCCGCAAACACGGTGCAGCGCTGGACGCCGGGACGCTGCGGATAATCACGCGCCATCCAGTGGATCACGCGCCCCATAACCGCGACGCCACCCAGAATAATCAGGTAGAACAGAATGCCCAGCGCGATGCCGGTTGCCAGGTTAAGTTGCACATATTGCCCCTCGCCCAGATTCCAGCCCAGCTGAGTTGTACCGACAAAGGCGCAGATCACCGGGATCGCCGCCATCAGCAGAACATGGTGGGTGTAGTGGTGCGAGACGCTCTCATTCTCTTGCTTGATATGACGCATTTCCTGGTTCGGATGCGCCAGAAGTCCCCAGACATGGTTCATACAGTCACTCCTCTGATGCGATGGGCCGCCCGGTGATGCATGCGTCTTTGGGGGCAGCGTCTCCTCAAGTATAAACGGCAGTGAAATTTTCGTGGTGACCGGACAAAAAAACAGCATAAATAAACAGACCCGTGGTGGCCGGGCGGAAGCGAAGCCAAATCGCGTATAGACTGAAAGAAATCATCACCGAACAGGGAGAGTCATTTTGCATCTGGATATCAACGCATTAATTACGCAATACGGTTATCTGGCACTTTTTATTGGCTGTATTGCCGAGGGGGAGACATTTACGCTGCTGGGCGGCGTGGCCGCGCATGAGGGGCTGCTGCATTATGTGGGGGTCGTGCTGGCGGCAATGGGTGGCGGCATTGTTGGCGATCAGCTGCTCTACTGGGTCGGTCGCCGCTGGGGCACGCGGATCCTTCGCCGCTTTAAAAAGCATCAGGACAAAGTGGTGAAGGCAAACCGCCTGATCAAACGCCGCCCCAGCCTGTTCGTGATTGGCGTGCGATTTATGTATGGCTTCCGGCTGATTGGTCCCATCATCATCGGTGCCAGCCGCCTTAACCCGATGAAGTTTTTTATTCTTAACGTCATCGGGGCGGCTATCTGGTCGCTGATCTTTGTGACGCTGGGCTATTTCGCAGGCGGCATCATCGCGCCGTGGCTGCATAAACTCGACCAGCATCTGAAACATCTGCTGTGGCTGGTCGGGGCGGTCGTCTTTGCCTTTGTGCTGCGCTGGGTGATCCGTCGCTGGCACAACCGCCGGGCCGATCAGCAATAAACGAATGGCGTATTCTCCTGATTACACAGAGGTCGCCAGACGCTGAAAAGCGTCTGGCGACCTGTTGACGATGACGTGAGTCTCACCCGCCCACCTTCCCCTCTCCTTCCTTATTCAATCGCGCGTTAACCATCTGTGCCCAAACGAAGCCGCATCGGATGGCTCAGCTATAGTTAGGATGGACACTGACAGGGAGATAAGAATGAGTAAGGTAAAACGTAAGATTGAAGACCACGGCGTCATCGGCGATTTGCGCACCTGTGCGCTGGTCGCTAACGACGGCACTATTGATTATCTCTGCTGGCCTGAACTCGACAGCCCGTCGGTGTTTGCCGCCCTGCTCGACAGCGATGATGCCGGCCTTTTCTCCCTCGCACCTGACTGGCCCAATGCGCGGCGTCAGCAGCTTTACCTGCCCGACACGAATATCCTGCAGACGCGCTGGCTGGATGATGAAGGCGTGGCGGAAATCACCGACTACATGCCGATTTGTGATGATAAGAACAAACTGCCGCGCCTGATCCGCCGGGTCAAGATGGTTCGCGGCAGCGCAACCTTTCAGCTGCGCTGTTCACCGCGTCATGACTACGCCCGGGCGCAGACCCGGGCCGAAGCGCACAACGGCTGCATCGACTTTCATGCTGAAGGTCAGCCGTCGCTGCGCCTGGCAGCCTCCGTGGTGATGACGCTTGAAGACGACAGCGCCACTGCCCACTTCACGTTACAGCCTGGCGAACATGCGCAGTTCGAATTTGGCAGCGTGGATGATGCACATATCGAAGCGCTGGCCACCGAGCACTGCTTTGAAGAGACACTAAACTACTGGCGGCGCTGGAGCGCCCGGAGCACCTATCAGGGACGCTGGCGCGAGATGGTGCAGCGCTCGGCGCTGGTCCTGAAGCTGCTGACATCGCATCAGCACGGCTCTATTGCGGCGGCGGCCACCTTTGGCCTGCCGGAAGAGTTGGGCGGCGAACGCAACTGGGACTATCGCGCCTCCTGGATCCGCGACGCCTCGTTCAGCATGTATGCTCTGATGCGGCTGGGCTACGTGGATGAAGCCAAACACTTTACCCACTGGGTCGGCCGCTGTGTTGAAAACAGCCATCATGATGAGATGCGCCTGCAGGTAATGTACCGGCTGGACAGCGGCACCGAGTTGCATGAGATGGAGTTACTCAATCTCTCCGGCTATGCCGACTCCCGTCCGGTTCGCATCGGCAATGACGCCTGGCAGCAAACCCAGCTCGATATCTATGGCGAGCTTATGGATGCGGTCTATCTGGCCAATAAGTATGGTGAGGCGATCTCGCAGCGCGGCTGGGAGCATGTGGTCAAAATGATCGACTGGCTGTGTGAACACTGGAATCAGCCCGATGCCGGTATCTGGGAGATGCGCGGTGAACCCGAGCATTTCCTGCATTCGCGTCTGATGTGCTGGGTGGCAATGGATCGTGCGCTGCGTCTCGGCATGAAGCGATCTCTGCCGATGCCTTATGAACGCTGGGATCGGGCGCGTCGCGAGATCCGCGAAGATATCTGGGCAAACTTCTGGAACAGTGAACGCGGCCATTTCTCTGCCACCCGTCATGGTGAACATCTTGACGCCTCCATGCTGCTGATGCCGCTGGTGCGCTTCGTCGGTGCCACCGACCCGGACTGGATTGCCACGCTGGACGCGATCAAAACCAATCTGGTCAGCGACGGTATGGTGCGGCGTTACAATACGCATGAAACACCGGCCGATGGCCTCAAGGGATCGGAAGGCTCCTTTGGTGCCTGCTCATTCTGGTATGTCGAGTGTCTGGCGCGAGCGGGCCGGATTCAGGAAGCGCATTTTGAATTTGAGAAGCTGCTGAGCTACGCCAATCCGCTGGGCCTGTACGCCGAGGAGTTTGACAGCCACGGTCATGCGCTGGGCAATACGCCGCAGGCGCTGACGCATCTGGCGTTAATCAGTGCCGCCTTTTTCCTGAATCGCAAACTCAGCGGTGAACAGACGCAGTGGCAACCTTAATCAGGACTGCCCCCGGAAAGCCGCATTTTACACGCCCTGCTTTCCGGAAATGCGCTAACATCCGCGGTGAATTTACGTAAAGTATTGCAGGCAGGTTAAATTCCCGATTCACAACGTCAGATTAATGAACATATAATGCGCAGCAGGTCACATTGGCCAGCATGAATTCGACACATAGACCAGCCTGAAATATGGCGATAAAGACTTGTAAAATATGAAAATTATTCGCGCTTTCGCTTCAATCGCTCTGGCTCTGGCGGCATTCAGCCAGTCAGCCTTTGCTGTGGTTTACCCGTTACCGCCGGCCAACAGCCGTCTGATCGGGGAAAATATTGAAATTACGGTTCCTGAAGACAGCAAGCTGCCGCTGGAAGCTTTTGCGGCGCAGTACCAGATGGGCCTCAGCAATATGCTGGAAGCCAATCCGGGTGTTGACGTTTATCTGCCTAAAGCTGGCAGCAAAATGATCATCCCACAGCAGCTGATTCTGCCTGACGCACCGCGTGAAGGTATTGTGATTAACAGCGCAGAGATGCGTCTTTACTACTACCCGAAAGGCAGCAAAACCGTCGTGGTGCTGCCAATTGGTATCGGTGAATTGGGTAAAGATACCCCGATTAACTGGACCACAGCGGTAGAACGTAAGAAAGATGGCCCGACCTGGACGCCAACCAAAGGTATGCATGCGGACTACGCGGCACGCGGTGAAACGCTGCCAGCCGTGTTCCCGGCAGGCCCGGATAACCCGATGGGTCTTTACGCGCTCTATATCGGTCGTCTCTATGCGATTCACGGCACCAACGCCAACTTCGGTATCGGCCTGCGCGTGAGCCACGGCTGTGTGCGTCTGCGCGCTGACGATATTAAATGGCTGTATCAGAACGTGCCGGTCGGTACGCGCGTTCAGTTCGTCGATCAGCCGGTAAAAGCGACCGTAGAGCCAGACGGTTCACGTTATGTTGAAGTGCATAACCCGCTGTCGACTACGGAAGAGCAGTTCAACTCACGTGAACTGGTGCCGATTACGCTGACGCAGGCAGTAAGCAAAGTGCTGGTTGATGCCAGCGTCAATCAGGATCAGGTTAACGGCGCCATTCAGGGCCGTACCGGTATGCCGGTAAAAGTGAACGGTGTGGAAAACAACATCCAGACTGCACCTGTACCAATGCCGGAAAACCCGCAGGCTGCACCACAGGAACAGCCGATGACGCCAGTGACTCCACAGGGTGCAAACAGTGATGCTGCACAGCCACAGCAGCCCGCCACTGAGCAGGCCGCACCGGTCACACCAGCAGCCCCTGCAGCCGCGGCCAATACCAACTCGTAACTGCCGCCCTGCTCTAAGAAGCCAGCGCCTGTCGCTGGCTTTTTTATTGCCTGGATTAAAGCAAATTACCGAACATTTCCGCCCTCTTTCCCCGCGTGACCATCATTAATCTGTCATATAAAGCGCGTATCACACTCCGTTAACCCGATGCAAATCAGCATCCGGCATCAGCCACGTGAGGTACACCATGAGCGAAAACAGTCTCTCCTCCTCATCAGCCCGGGGACGCCCCGATTTCAACGGCAAGGGCAGCCGCTTCAGCAAACCGCTGTTTTTCATTCTGCTGATCGCCGGGCTGGCCTTCGCCGGACTTAACCTGGTCAATGATGTTGAAGAAACCAACACCCCGGTTACCAGCTATCTGCCGTTCTTTCTGCTGGGACTGGCGCTGCTGATTGCGCTCGGCTTTGAGTTCGTTAATGGCTTTCACGATACCGCTAATGCGGTCGCCACGGTGATCTACACCCATTCGCTGACGCCCGGCGTGGCCGTGGTCTGGTCCGGTTTCTGTAACTTTATGGGCGTGCTGCTCTCCAGCGGCGTGGTGGCCTTTGGCATTATCTCACTGCTGCCGGTCGAGCTGATCCTGCAGGCCAGCAGCGGCAACGGCTTCGCCATGGTCTATGCGCTGCTCTTCTCCGCCATTATCTGGAATCTCGGCACCTGGTATTTTGGCCTGCCCTCGTCGTCATCGCATACGCTGATTGGTTCGATTATCGGCGTCGGGGTGGCTAACGCCATGCTGCATGGGCGCAGCGGACTGAGCGGCGTGGACTGGGATCAGGCACTCAAGGTCGGCTATGCCCTGCTGCTGTCGCCGGTGGTGGGTTTTGTCTGCGCCGGGCTGCTGCTCTGGGTGATGAAGATGTTTATCCGTAATCGCCAGCTTTATCAGGCCCCGAAAAGTGACCAGCCACCGCCGGTCTGGATCCGTGGTCTGCTGATCCTGACCTGTACCGGCGTCTCCTTTGCGCACGGCTCCAACGACGGCCAGAAAGGAATGGGGCTGATTATGCTGATCCTGGTGGGCACCATGCCGATCGCCTACGCCCTGAACCGATCGCTGCCGGCCGATCAGATCCCACGTGTGGCCGCACTGACTGAAGTGACCGCCCATCAGCTACTGCAACTGCAACCGGCGACGGCGCATCCCCCGGCGGCCCGCGACGTGCTGACCGGCTTTGTCGGCAGCAACCAGATGAACGCCGAGGTGTTACCGGCGCTGGCGCGGACGCTTAACGAAGTGGGCGATCAGATTCGCCGTTACGGCTCGATGGATAATATCCCTGCCCAGGCGGTGACCAATACCCGCAACCAGATGTATCTGGCTTCGGAGTCGATCAAGCATCTGCAGACCGCGAAGGTGACGCTGCCGCAGGAGACCGAACGCAATCTTAAGGCTGTGAAAACCGAACTCGACAGCGCCACCCGCTTTATTCCGATGTGGGTGAAAGTGGTGGTGGCGATAGCGCTGGGGCTTGGCACCATGGTCGGCTGGCGCAGAATTGTGGTAACGGTGGGAGAACGAATCGGCAAAACCCATCTGAGCTATGCCCAGGGTGCCAGCGCCGAGCTGGTGGCGATGATGACTATTGGCGCAGCCGATGGCTTTGGCCTGCCGGTGTCGACCACCCATGTGCTATCGTCCGGCGTGGCGGGCACCATGGCGGCCAACCGCTCTGGTCTGCAGTTTTCGACTCTGCGAAATCTGGCTGTCGCCTGGGTATTGACGCTGCCAGTCTCCATTCTGCTTTCTGCCCTGCTCTACTGGGTGTTTACCCATTTCTGATAGTCAGTGCTCACCACCGGTCAGGTGGTGAGCCGTTGCTGCGTATAGAGCCGCAGCGTAATCAGCAGCGCGCCCAGCACCATCACGGCGGCAGCCAGATAGACCGACTGCATCCCCCAGTGCCCGATAAACAAGCCCGCCACCGGGCCGGTTAAACCGAGTCCCAGATCGAGAAAGGCGGAATAGGTGCCCAGCGCCGAGCCCTGATCCTGGCGCTCAACCCTTTTTACCGCCTCAACGCCCAGCGCCGGGAAGACCAGCGAGAAACCGCTGCCGGTGAGGAACGCGCCCGCACCCACCAGCCAGGCGCTGTCCGCCTGCCAGATAATCAGCAGTCCCAGACACTCCAGCAGGAAAGAGAACAGCGACACACGCAGTCCGCCAAAGCGGGTAATAAAGCGACCAAAACCCAGCCGCACCAGCACAAACCCCAGGCTGAACAGCGTCAGCGCATAGGCCGCGCCCTGCCAGTCGCGGCTGGCAAAATAGAGAGTGATAAAGGTGGCAATGACGCCAAAGCCGATGGTGCCGAAGCCCAGCGCCAGGCCATAAAGCCAGACGCGGGAGAAGACGCGATGAAACGGAATGCGCTCGCCCACACTGACGGTGACCGCCGGTTTGCGGCTGGCCATCAGATACCCAACGACGCCCATCAGCGCAATCAGTCCGGCAAATCCGCTCATACCAAATTGACTGTTCAGCAGCACGCCCAGCGGCGCACCAACAGCCATCGCCAGATAGGTGGCGACACCGTTCCAGGAGATGACGCGCGCGGTCTGCAACGGCCCGACGATATTCATGCCCCACAGCGTGGAACCGGTGCTGCTGAAGCTCTCCCCCACCCCAAGAAACAGTCGCCCGATAGCCAGCAGCGCCAGACTCAACCACGGCCAGCTGCTCAGCAGTGCCGCCACGATAGTCAGCACCCCGCTCATGCCGCAGCAGAGCAGCCCCAGCATCACCACCCGTTTCGGCCCCAGGCGATCGGCCAGGCGGCCCGACTGCGGACGGCTGAGTAACGTGGCGAAGTACTGAATGCTGATAATCAGACCGGCGATAAAGGAGCTGAAACCAAGATGATTTTTGACGAAGCCCGGCAGCACGGCCAGCGGCAGTCCGACGGAGAGATAGCAGAAGAAAGTGAAGATGATAACTGAGAGGATTCGTTTGTTGAGCTGACTGTTGCTCAACACAGCGGTGTCAGACATAGCAGGCTTGTGGTGTGGGAAATTTTGCCCACTATACCGTCAGGCGGTTAAGGGGTCGCCTGATTTTTTATCACAAACCATGAACATGTGCATGACGGTCAATCGCCTGCGCGATGTCGCCCGAGTTTTTTAACGCACGGATTTCACTGAATAAGCCATCGGCTTCGCCATACGCTTTGCGCAGATAACCGAGCCACTGTTTGATCCGCGCCACGTGATAGAGGCCGGTATCGCCCTGCTTTTCCAGCCGGCTGTATTTCTGCAATAACCGCACCACATCGGGCCAGGCCATCGGCGGTTCGTTGTATTTCACCACCCGGCTCAGGTTGGGGATGTTCAGTGCACCACGGCCAATCATTACCGCATCGCAGCCGGTGACCGCCATACAGTTTTGCGCGCTTTGCCAGTCCCATATCTCGCCATTAGCAATCACCGGAATGCGCAGCCGCTGACGAATGTCGCCAATCGCCTGCCAGTTGATCGCTTCTGCGCGATAGCCCTCTTCTTTGGTCCGTCCATGCACTGTTAGTTCGCTGGCACCGGCCTGCTGGACCGCGTCGGCAATCTCCAGGCTGCGGGCACTGGAATCCCAGCCGAGCCGCACTTTTACCGTTACCGGCAAATCGGCAGGCACCGCTTCACGCATCGCTTTCGCGCCGCGATAAATCAGATCGGGATCTTTCAGAAGGGTTGCGCCGCCTCCGCTGCCGTTGACCAGTTTAGAGGGACAACCACAGTTGAGATCAACACCCCAGGAACCCAGCTCCACCGCGCGTGCGGCGTTCTCGGCTAACCATTCGGGATGCTGCCCCAGCAGCTGCATCCGCACCCGCGTGCCGGATGGCGTACGGCTAGCGTGATGCAGTTCGGGGCAGAGACGGGTGAAGGATTTTACCGGCAGCAGTTGATCGACTACGCGCAAAAACTCAGTGATGCAGAGATCGTAGTCGTTCACTTCCGATAGCAGCTGGCGCACCAGTGAGTCCAGCACGCCCTCCATCGGAGCCAGTAAAACCCTCATACTCAGACGTTTCCGGTGCGCTTCGGAGCCGGACGACGTGGACGGGCTGCGGGCTTATCGCCCTGAGGTGCCGCCTGGCTCTGACGACGCGCCTGAGGACGTTTGTCGCCGGATGAAGATGAACGCGATGCGCCTGCACCCTGTCCGCCCTGACCACGCCCACGACCACCTGCACCGCCACGAGACTGCTGCTGACGACCGTTGATGATCGGCTCGGCCTTGATGCTTGGATCCGGCTCATAGCCTTCAATCGCCAGACGCGGGATTTCACGCTTCAGCAGACGTTCGATATCACGCAGCAGTTTGTGCTCATCGACGCAGACCAGCGACAGTGCGACACCGGTTGCAGCCGCACGGCCGGTACGGCCAATACGGTGAACGTAATCTTCGGCGACGTTGGGCAGCTCGTAGTTCACGACGTGTGGCAGCTCTTCGATATCCAGGCCACGGGCCGCGATATCGGTCGCAACCAGCACGCGAATGCCGCCTGACTTAAAGTCGGCCAGCGCACGGGTACGGGCACCCTGGCTCTTGTTGCCGTGGATTGCGGCAGCGGTGATGCCATCTTTGCCCAGCTGCTCGGCAAGGTGGTTAGCGCCGTGTTTGGTACGGGTAAAGACCAGCACCTGCTGCCAGTTACCTTCGCCGATCAGCTGCGACAGCAGTTCCCGCTTACGCTTCTTATCAACGAAATGCACCTGCTGTGCCACCTGCTCAGAAGCGGTGTTGCGGCGAGCCACTTCAATCATTTCCGGGTTGGTCAGCAGTTTTTCCGCCAGGCCTTTGATCTCATCCGAGAAAGTGGCTGAGAACAGCAGGTTCTGACGTTTGGCCGGCAGACGTGCGAGTACGCGACGAATGTCGTGGATAAAGCCCATATCCAGCATACGGTCCGCTTCATCCAGCACCAGAATTTCGACCTGAGACAGGTCAACGGCATTCTGCTGCGCCAGATCCAGCAGGCGACCTGGCGTGGCCACCAGCACATCGACGCCGCCACGCAGCTTAACCATCTGTGGATTGATGCTGACGCCACCAAACACGACCAGCGAACGCAGCGAGAGATATTTGCTGTAGTCGCTGACGTTTTCGCCGACCTGCGCCGCGAGTTCACGGGTTGGGGTCAGGATCAGGGCGCGCACCGGGCGACGACCGCGGATGGGCGTCGCGGTGGCAGAGAGTTTCTGTAACAACGGTAAGGTAAAGCCGGCCGTTTTGCCGGTGCCGGTCTGGGCACTCGCCAGCAGATCGCGGCCTGCCAGCACCACAGGAATCGCCTGGCGCTGGATAGGTGTAGGTTCGCTGTAGCCTTGTTCGGCAACCGCGCGCAAAATATCGGCACTCAGGCCGAGAGAGTCAAATGACATTACGTGGTTTACTCCGGTCCGCTCTGGCCGTGATTCACGGTGTAGTTTTCAGAGGGATAGTGACGGCAGCTGGGGCTGACGCGTGAAAAGGGCACAAACTACGATGCGTAAGCGGGCGAGTGTAGCAGCTTTAAATGAAGTGTGCGAGATAGCTCACATTTACTGACATAACTTAACTGCGCAGAAACAGGAAGGCCACCTCGCGGTGGCCTTCAACTTAACTACGTTTATTTTCGATGCGCCGCGGTGGCTCTTTCGCCAGCAGCGAAACCAGCGCCGGACCCAGCAACATCACTACGCCGAGACAGGCCAGCAGCAGGTTGTTGTGGTAAATCCGCGACACCAGGAACAGTGTCATCATGGCGGCGCCAAAGTAGTAAGTGGTGGTCGCTTCTTCAAGATAATCGCCGAGCGTACGTAAACGGGCGATGCGCTGTGTCACCAGCATGGCAACAAAAACCAGTGCGTACATCGCCACCAGCGTGCTGCAGACATCAACCAGCGCCTTGTGTTTCCAGCCCCAGATCAGCGCAGCGATCACCAGCAGATGCATAGCGATATGCAACAACGTCTGACCCGTGATGATTTGAATACGATTAGACCATTTCATTCAATTCTCCTGGCAGACCCAACAGGTCGCCCAAGTGCTACCGGCACAAGCCGGAAACGGTTTCCTCAATGTAAAACAATTTTCGGATAACGCCCTAAATATCGCGCTCTCTCACCACCCATTTGTGACAAAGACTACACTTTGATTCTATTGATGATGAAAAGGAGTGCGTCGCGAGTATGCCACAAAATGCGCAAGGATTTTCAATAAAAGTCCTGACGATCAATACACACAAGGGGTTTGCCCCGTTTAATCGCCGCTTCATCCTGCCGGAATTGCGCGAAGCCGTTCGCGCAACCTCGGCGGATGTGGTCTTTCTCCAGGAGGTAATGGGCACCCATGCCATCCACTCCCTTAACCATGAAGAGTGGCCTGAATCGCCTCATTATGAGTTTCTGGCTGACACCATGTGGAACGATTTCGCCTACGGCCGCAATGCGGTCTATCCGGAGGGACATCACGGCAATGCCGTGTTGTCACGCTTTCCGATAACTGACTATAAGAACCGGGATATCTCGGTGGCAGGCAGTGAAAATCGCGGCATGCTGCACTGTCAGATCGCCCTGCCCGAGCCGCACGGCACGCTGCATGTCATCTGTGTTCACCTGGGTCTGAAAGAGGCGCATCGTCACGCGCAGATGAAGAAGATCTGTGAAATGGTCAACTCGCTGCCACCCGACGCGCCGGTCGTCGTAGCAGGCGATTTCAACGACTGGCAGCGACGCGCTAACGCCATATTAAAACAGGGCGCAGGCCTGAAAGAGGTATTCAGTATGAAGACCGGACGCCCGGCGCGCACCTTCCCGGCGCGCTTCCCGCTATTGCGGCTTGACCGCATCTATGTGCGCAACGCCACCGTCAGTCATCCGTGGGCGCTGCCGCGTAAGCCCTGGTCCCATCTTTCCGATCACGCGCCGCTGGCGGTGGAGATTCATCTATGAATTTTAACTGGCAGGAAGGCAACCGGCTGCTGTTGCTGGAAAATGGCGAAGCGTTTTTCCCGCGCGTCTTTGGCGCGATTCAGCGGGCAGAACGCTCAGTTTTGATCGAAACCTTTATTCTGTTTGAGGATGACGTCGGCAACGCCCTGCACCGCGAATTACTGGCAGCCGCCCAGCGCGGCGTGCGGGTCGAAGTGATGGTCGATGGCTACGGCTCCGCTGAACTCTCCGACAAGTTTGTGAACAGTCTGACCAGCGCCGGTGTGCGTTTCATCTACTACGATCCGCGCCCGCTGGTGATGGGGATGCGTACCAACGTCTTCCGCCGTCTGCACCGTAAAACGGTAGTGGTGGATGACGTGGTTGCCTTTGTTGGCGGCATCAACTTCTCGGCCGAGCACAATACTAATTACGGTCCGGAGGCGAAGCAGGATTACGCAGTGCAGGTTAAAGGCCCGGTCGTGGCAGACATCGCCCGCTATCTGCAACAGGCGATTGGCAGCGAACAGCATACCCGCCGCTGGTGGGGATCGCGTTCTCATCGTCCGGCGGTGAACGCCACGCCAGGCGATGCCCAGGTGCTCTATGTCTATCGTGATAATGACGAGCACCGCGACGACATCGAAGTGCATTACCTGGAGATGCTGCGCGAGGCGAAGCGGGATGTGATTATTGCCAACGCCTACTTCTTCCCGGGCTACCGGCTGCTGCGTGAGATGCGCAATGCCGCGCAGCGTGGCGTCCGGGTGCGGCTGATCGTGCAGGGCGAGCCGGATATGCCGATTGTGAAAGTGGGCGCAGAGCTGCTCTACAACTATCTGGTCGATGGCGGCGTTGAAGTCTACGAATATATCCGTCGTCCGCTGCACGGTAAGATCGCCGTAAAAGATGATTACTGGGCGACCGTCGGCTCCAGCAACCTCGACCCGCTGAGCCTCTCTCTGAATCTGGAAGCTAACCTGATCATCCACGACCGGCCATTCAACCAGACGCTGCGTGACAACCTGGAAGCGCTATTGGCCAACGACTGCCAGCGCGTGCAGGAGGATCGCCTGCCGCCGCGCAACTGGTGGCAACTGAGCAAAAGCGTGGTGGTATTCCATTTCCTGCGTCATTTCCCCGCCATCGCGGGCTGGCTTCCGGCACACACGCCGCTGCTGGCTCAGGTGGGTGAGCCGGTCCAGCCTGAAATGGAAACGCAGGATCGTGTAGAAGCAGACAACCCGGGAGCAAAATCCTGATGGCAAAAAAACATCCACGCTGGCAACTGGCAAAAAAGATCCTCACCGTGCTGTTTTTCGTGGCGGTGGTGGTTCTGCTGGTGGTTTATGCCCGCAAAGTGAACTGGGAAGATGTTTATGAGGTCATCGTTAACTACAACCGCTTTGTGGTACTGACCGCCGCCGGACTGGTGGTGCTGAGTTACCTGGTGTATGGCTGCTATGACCTGATTGGCCGCGCCTACTGCGGCCATAAGCTGGCGAAGCGGCAGGTCATGCTGGTGTCGTTTATCTGTTACGCCTTTAACCTGACGCTGAGTACGTGGGTGGGCGGTGTCGCCATGCGCTACCGGCTCTATTCCCGGCTGGGCCTCGACAGCGGCACCATCACCCGCATCTTCTCCCTGAGCATCGCGACTAACTGGCTGGGCTATATTCTGCTGGCGGGCGTGGTATTCAGTGCGGGCATGGTCTCGATCCCCGGCGGCTGGTTTATCGGTGAGACTACGCTGCGGCTGATTGGCGTGGTTCTGCTGGTGCTGGTGGCGATTTACCTCTGGGCCTGCGCCTTCTCAAAACAGCGTCGCTGGACGATTAAAGGCCAGACGCTGCAGCTGCCTTCACTGCGCATGGCGCTGCTGCAGTTTGCGGTTTCCTGTGCCAACTGGATGGTGATGGGCGCGATTATCTGGCTGCTGCTGGGACGCGACGTGGGCTATCCGATGGTACTGGGCGTCCTGCTGATCAGCAGTATTGCCGGGGTAATCATTCACATTCCGGCGGGCATTGGCGTTCTGGAAGCGGTGTTCCTGGCGCTGCTCAGCGGTCAGCACGCTTCGCATGGCACCATCATTGCGGCGCTGCTGGCCTATCGTGTGCTCTACTTTATCCTGCCGCTGCTGTTAGCGCTGGTGCTCTATCTGGGCCTGGAGAGTCGGGCGAAGCATCTGCGTCAGAAGAACGAGCAGAAGTTACAGAAATCGTAATAAAAAAAGGGAGGCGCAACCTTCGCGCCTCCCCCTTTTACACTGAAAATCAGCGGCGGTTACCGAGGATCCGCAGCAGCATCAGGAACAGGTTAATGAAGTCGAGATAGAGCGTCAGCGCGCCCATGATCGAATAGCGACGCAGGTTTTCCGTGTCGCGGGCATCAATCTGCTCACCGATGTTTTTCAGCTTCTGCGTGTCATAAGCGGTTAATCCCACAAAGAGCACCACGCCGATATAGGTAATCGCCCACATCAGCGCCGGGCTTTTGAGCCAGAAGTTCACCAGCGACGCCAGCACAATGCCAATCAGCCCCATAAACAGCAGGCTGCCAAAACGGCTCAGATCGCGTTTGGTGGTATAGCCGTAGAAGCTCATCGCACCAAACATCCCTGCCGTGACAAAGAAGGTACTGGCGATGGAGGAGTAGGTGTAGACCAGGAAGATACTCGCCATGGTAATGCCGGTCAGCGCCGAATAGAGCATAAACAGCCCGGTGGCTACGGCTCCGCTCAGACGATGCACCATGCCTGACAGGAAGAACACCAACGCCAGCTGCGCAATAATCAGCCCGAAGAAGGTAATGCGATTGGCAAACACCAGCTCCATCACTGCGGGCGTACGCGCCGCGAACCAGGAGACAAATGCGGTCAGTAACAGACCGCAGGTCATCCAGCCATAGACCTGCGCCATATAGGCTTGTAAACCGCGAGATGCGGGTTGAACGATGGAATCATTGCGTGGATATCGGTCCATGATGCACCTCTTGTTGAACGGATGAACAGCTCCCTGCCGGGAGCCATGCCAGAGTTAAGTGTGGCACAGCTCAGCTCAACTGTGCCATAACATGCCGGTTAACGCCGCGACAGACACTGCTGATAACGGCTGTCGACGCGCTGCGCAAACCATGCCGTCGTCAGATTACGGGTAATTTTCGGGCTTTCCAGCTTAATGCCCGGCAGCATTTCACGCGGCAGCTTACGGCCTGCCATTTTATCCGCCAGGGCAAAAACCTGTTTCCAGAGTTCGCTGTCGCTGAATGATTCTTTCTCCCCTTTCTCCAGATCGCGGCGAATGGCGCTGTTGCTCATGTCGATCTGCTTTGAGAGCGTCCGCACCGCCAGTTCGGTGCCGCCCGCCGCGTCTGAGCCATAGAGGATCAGATCGCCATCCAGCGCCAGCTTCATACCGGTGGCTTTTGACACTGCCGCCTGGAACGCCGCATTGCGGCTGGCGTACCAGCCTGCATTGTAGTCCGCAAAGCGATAGAGCGGCTGGCTGTAGTCAGCCGGATAGCCGAGCAGGTGCATCGTCCCAAAGTAGATCCCGCCGTGACGGGTAAAGACTTCACGCCGGATGGTGCCATCGATCGGCCATGGATAGCCTTTGGCGTGCGCTTCGGCAAACGCGATGCTGACCTGCATCGGCCCGCCGGTGTGAATTGGGTTGAGATTGCCGAACAGCGTCTGGCCCATCGGCACCATATCGATCAGATCATCGAAGATGGCGCTGAGGTCTTTTTCACTGCGCACCTTGTCCAGCCGGGCGGCGTAGCTTTCTCCGGTCGGCGATTTGATCAGCAGCGCGGTGCGCACCAGGAAGGCCGGGACGTGCACCTGCGCTGCACGGCGGTTGATCTCGCCCCAGGCGATTTTCGGCAGGCCTGGCACCGCGGCCTCGGCGCTGAAGTTACTCTCCTGATCCGCCACGGCGATCACCGCGCACAGGTTACTGGCGCTGGGGTCGATCTGCTGCGTGCGGAAGGTGGTGTAGATATCGTCGCTCCAGGCCGCTTTATTACTGACGTGCGACGGCAGCAGCCGCTGGATTTGCGCTTTGACATCTTCAGGCTGCCGTACCGGCGCCTCCGGAGTTTTCTTGCTGCTACAACCCGCCAGCACCAGGGCGGCGACCAGTGTCAGACGTTGCAGAATCGGGGTGGATGACATGCCTGTCCTCAGAATGAACCAAAGCCCTACTCTACCATTGCCAGAGTTTCACAGGCAGGAGAGAACTGAACTAAGGTTACCTTTTTTAACGTTAAAGGAACTTACGATGTTTAAACTCTGGCCTGTTGCGGCGTTCAGCCTGTTATTAACCGGCTGCGGCGCCAGTAATACCCCTGCCCAGGTGCAGTCACCGGGCGCGCCGACCTCCTCCTCGCTTAAGGTGCTGGAAACCGGCGCCAGCGTGATGCAGTCCCGTCCGCCTATCGACGCCATCAATACTTATCTCGATGGCTTCCATTTTTATAACGGCGATAAAAACGGTCAGATGGAGGCCCACCACTATGTCACCGTGCTGAACGACGATGTGATGCAGGCGGTGATTTACGACGGCAACACGCGCGACGCGCGGCTGATGGGCGTGGAGTACATCATCAGCGAACGGCTGTTTAAGACTCTGCCGCCCGAAGAGAAGAAGCTGTGGCACAGCCATCAGTATGAGGTGAAATCGGGCACGCTGATTGCGCCAGGCTTACCGAAAGTCGCCGACCACGCGCTGATGACCCGCATCGTGAATACCTATGGCAAAACCTGGCACACCTGGCATACCGATCGCGACAAAACGCTGCCGATCGGCATTCCGGCGCTGATGATGGGCTTTACCCAGGATGGTCAGATGGATCCACGGCTGCTGGCGGATCGCGATCGCCGCTTTGACGTGGACAGCAAGCAGATCCGGGCCGATCGGGCGGATATCGTAGCCAATCCGGCGGCGCCGGGTGCTAACGCCTGGGAAAAGGGCCAGGTTATTCAGCTTAAGCGCACCAGCGGTGGTGGTGAGCACAGCCACGGTCAGACCAACTTTGGTCCGGCGGAGCAACTGAAGCAGCCGTAGGCGTTGTGTCTGCGTGTTAGCGGGCTGTGACGCGGGAGGGATCAGCGGTAACGCAGCGGGCGGAGAAACCTCTGCCCGCTTGCGCCATTAATGCCTTAGTCCCAGCGCTGGACCGCCTGATGGTCGCTGTCGCGGGCATCCACCCAGCGATCGCCCTGCTCTGTCGCTTCGCGCTTCCAGAACGGCGCGCGAGTTTTCAGGTAATCCATGATGAACTCCGCGGCAGAAAAGGCGCTACCGCGATGGGCGCTGGTGACGCCCACCAGCACGATCTCATCGCCGGGAAACAGCTCGCCGACGCGGTGGATCACCGTGACGCGCTGCAGCGGCCAGCGTTCGCGCGCCGCATCAACAATCTCCTGCAGCGCTTTTTCGGTCATGCCGGGATAGTGCTCCAGCGTCAGCGCCGCCACGTTATCACCCAGATTGTGGTTACGCACTTTGCCGGTAAAAGTCACTACCGCTCCATCTTCATCACAGGCCGCCAGCCAGCGATACGCTTCCGCCATATCAAAGGGTGCGGGGCCGACGCGAATCTGCGTTTCCATCTCAGCCTCCGGTTACGGGCGGGAAAAAGGCCACTTCATCACCAGCATGCAGCGGGTGACTCATCGGCACCAGCGTCTGGTTGACGGCCGCCAGCAGTTTGCCCGACTCCAATGCCAGCGCCCAGCGATCGTCGCGTTCGGCCAGCGCAGCGCGCAGCGCCGCCACATCCGGATAGTCAGCGTTAACCTCAAGGGATGCGGTGCCGGTCAGCTCGCGCACCTGGGCGAAAAACAGCACCTTAATCATGCGCGACCGCCTGAAAATCGCCGCTTTTGCCGCCGCTCTTGCTCATTAACCGCAGCTGATCGATGACGATATCTTTCTGCACGGCTTTGCACATGTCGTAGATGGTCAGCGCGGCAACTGAAGCGGCCGTCAGCGCTTCCATCTCGACGCCGGTTTTGCCGGTCAGTCGGCAGAGCGTGGTGATGCGCACCCGGTTATGATCCGGTTCCGCTTCCAGATTCACTTCCACTTTGCTCAGCATCAGCGGATGACAGAGCGGGATCAGTTCCCAGGTGCGTTTTGCTGCCTGGATCCCGGCGATGCGCGCGGTGGCGAAGACATCCCCTTTGTGATGGCTGCCTTCCATAATCATCTGCAGCGTTTCCGCCTGCATCAGCACCAGCACTTCGGCGCGCGCTTCGCGCACGGTTTCAGCCTTGGCGGAGACATCTACCATGTGTGCTTCGCCCGCGGCGTTAATGTGTGTGAGTTGAGACATACTTACCGTTTCTTCAGATGTGAGACAAAATTACAGGGCGCGGTGCGTGCATCAAGCTGGTCAGCGATAATCCGCTCCCAGGCGGTGCGGCAGGCGCTGGTCGAACCCGGCACGGCCAGGATCAGCGTCCCGTTAGCCAGACCGGCAATGGCGCGCGACTGCAGCGTCGAGCCCCCAATCTCTTCATAGGAGATCATCCGGAACAGTTCGCCAAACCCGTCAATCTCGCGGTCAAACAGCGGCAGCAGCGCTTCCGGCGTGCTGTTTTTCAGGTTAAAGCCGGTGCCGCCATTGATGATCACCACCTGGACATCGTCACTGGCGATCCAGCGCGATACGGTGGCGCGAATGCGATAGAGGTTATCCGGCACGATGGCGTGATCGACCACTTCATGGCCCGCTTCCGCCGCTGCCTCGCGCAGATAGTCGCCGGAGGTATCGTTGCTGGCATCGCGACGGTCTGACACCGTCATCACCGCAATCTGCACAGCCTGAAATTCGCTGGCTGGTTTACCCATACTTCCTCCTGAAATTAGCCGCCAATGTAAGAGAGATTCTGTGTGATACCGGTGTTGCCCTGATGCAGGAAGTGCGTCTGCTTCTTCTGTCCCAGGCTGCTGGCGATGCGCGCCTGCAGTTCGGCCTGCTGCTCATCGGACGCCAGCAGGTCACGCAGCGGTATGCCGCCGTCACCAAACAGGCACAGGTGAAGGTTTCCCTGCGCCGAGACGCGCAGACGGTTGCAGCTGGCACAGAAATCTTTGGCGTAAGGCATGATCAGGCCAATCTCGCCGACATAGTCGGGATGATAAAAGACCTGCGCCGGGCCGTCGCTGCGTCCGCTTTCGCGACGCTGCCAGCCCTGGGCAATGAGCTGATCGCGGATCACCATGCCGGAAACGTGCTGGTCGCGGAACAGCGTGCCGCCGTCGCCGGTCTCCATCAGTTCGATAAAGCGCAGCTGAATCGGACGGGTGCGGATCCAGTCGAGGAATGTGGCCAGATTGCGGCTGTTGAGATCGCGCATCAGCACGCTGTTGACTTTGACCTGACGAAAACCGGCGTCCAGCGCCGCGTCGATGCCGCTCATCACCTGATGGAATTTATCCTGACCGGTAATAGCGTGAAACTGACGGGCGTCCAGGCTGTCAACGCTGACGTTGAGTGCGGTCAGACCCGCGTCGCGCCACTGTTTCACGTCGCGCGCCAGCCTGTAGCCATTGGTGGTCACTGCGATCTGGCGGATAGAGGCGTTTTCACGCACTGCCGCAATGATGTCGGTGAAATCACGGCGCAACGACGGCTCACCACCGGTCAGCCGCACTTTTTCGGTTCCGGCTGCGGCGAAAGCCCGCGTGACGCGGCGGATTTCATCCAGAGAAAGAAAGCTTTTGTTACGAATTCCCTGCGGTTTGTAGCCGTCAGGAAGACAATAGGTACAGCGGAAATTACAGACATCCGTGACCGACAGGCGCAGGTAATAGAACTTACGCGCGTATGCATCAGTAAATTGTGACACCAGAACACCTTTCCAGATTGGGAGATGCAGTCATTTCTTCCTGCACCCTGGCAGCTCGATGGCTACGGCCTGAACCCCCTATCCGCAGACTTAGGCATTCAGGCTTGAGTGTACGCTGACCCGTTGATCAGCGCGGTAAACATGATGGTAGCGTGAATTTCCTCACTCTTCCATTTGCTCTTTTCGCTATATATTCTTATACATATCGAATTTTCACCGCATTTTCGCGACAGGATACGTTAAAATGCGATCCAGATTTTGACGCAAGTCATCCGCGCGGGATTAGCGTTTAGAGCCACGCTACGCGACGAGATGTTAAGGAGAAGTATGAATCGCACACTGGCCGATCTTGATCGCGTTGTGGCACTGGGCGGCGGACACGGTTTAGGCCGCGTGATGTCGGCCCTTTCCCCGCTGGGCTCCCGTCTCACCGGCATCGTCACCACCACCGATAATGGCGGATCGACCGGCCGCATTCGTCGATCCGAAGGCGGTATCGCCTGGGGCGACATGCGCAACTGTCTTAACCAGCTGATTGCAGAACCCAGCGTCGCCTCCGCGATGTTCGAGTACCGTTTTGCCGGTAACGGCGAACTGGCCGGTCACAACCTCGGCAATCTGATGCTACGGGCGCTGGATCACCTCAGCGTTCGCCCGCTGGAAGCGATCAACATCATCCGTAACCTGCTGAAGGTCGACGCCTTTTTAATCCCGATGTCGGAGCAGCCGGTGGACCTGGTGGCGATGGATGCCGAAGGCAATATGGTTTACGGCGAAACCGCCATCGATGAGATGAAGCAGCCGCCGCAGGAGCTGATGCTGCATCCCAACGTCCAGCCGACGCGGGAAGCGCTGCAGGCCATTGCAGAAGCGGATCTGATCCTGATTGGTCCAGGCAGTTTCTACACCAGCCTGATGCCGATTCTGCTGATGGAAGAGATGGCACAGGCCCTGCGTCGCACGCCTGCCACTATGGTGTTTATCGGCAATCTGGGCCGTGAGCTCAGCCCCGCCGCGGCCAGTCTTTCAGTGGCTGACAAGCTTCAGATGATGGAACGTTATATCGGCAAGCGGGTGATCGATGCCGTAGTGGTCGGACCGTCGGTCGCCACAGAGGGCATTGAAAACCGGCTGATTGTCCGTGAACCGCTGGAGGCCGCCGACATTAAATATCGTCACGACCGCCAGCTGTTACGGGTGGCGCTGGAACACGCCATTCAGAGCTTTGACGGCACTACGAGGCCGCGATAAACAGCGTTCGCAGCTCATGCAGCTGATCGCGCACGCTGGCCGCCTGTTCGAACTCCAGGTTCTGCGCGTGCTGCTGCATCTGCCCTTCCAGCTCGTGGATTTTCTTCTGCAGCGCCTGCGGCGTTAACAGCTGGAAATCGGCCAGTGCCTGAGCCTCGCCAGGACGAGCCGGTTTCGCTTTGCCGCGGGTTTTCACCACATTCTTGCCCAGCTCCAGAATATCCGTGATCTTCTTGTTCAGGCCCTGCGGCACAATGCCATTCTTTTCGTTGTGCAGCTGCTGTTTCTCGCGGCGGCGCTCTGTCTCTTCAATGGCACGCGCCATCGACGGCGTGATTTTATCGCCATAGAGAATCGCTTTACCGTTGATGTTACGCGCCGCACGACCAATGGTCTGAATCAGCGATCGTTCGGAACGCAGGAAGCCCTCTTTATCCGCATCCAGAATCGCCACCAGCGACACTTCCGGCATATCCAGCCCCTCACGCAGTAAGTTGATGCCCACCAGCACATCAAACTCACCCAGACGTAAGTCGCGGATAATCTCCATACGCTCTACGGTGTCGATGTCGGAGTGCAGATAGCGCACCTTCTCGCCATGCTCCGTCAGATATTCAGTGAGATCTTCCGCCATGCGCTTAGTCAGCACCGTCACCAGCACACGTTCGTTGATCGCCACGCGCTGATGGATTTCCGACAGCAGATCGTCAACCTGGGTGCCGACCGGACGCACTTCGATGATCGGATCCAGCAGACCGGTAGGACGCACCACCTGATCGACCACTTCGTCGCCCGATTTTTCCAGCTCATATTTGCCCGGCGTTGCCGAGACATAGATGGTCTGCGGGGCCAGCGCCTCAAACTCTTCAAACTTCATCGGACGGTTGTCCAGCGCCGACGGCAGGCGGAAGCCATACTCCACCAGCGTCTCTTTGCGCGCCCGGTCCCCTTTGTACATGCCGCCAATCTGCGGGATGGTGACGTGCGACTCATCCACCACCAGCAGGCCATCGGCAGGGAGATAGTCAAACAGCGTCGGTGGCGCTTCGCCCGGTCCGCGTGCGGAGAGGTAGCGCGAGTAGTTCTCGATGCCGGAGCAGTAACCCAGCTCACTCATCATCTCCAGATCAAACTGGGTACGCTGAGTAATACGCTGCTCTTCCAGCAGTTTATTGTTCTCCAGCAGCACCCGGCGGCGATCCGCCAGCTCGACTTTGATGTCTTCCATCGCCTGCAGAATGCGCTCACGCGGCGTGACGTAGTGCGTCTTGGGATAAATGGTAAAGCGCGGCACCACTGAATCGATCTGCCCGGTCAGCGGGTCAAACAGGGACAGACGCTCGACCTCTTCGTCAAACAGTTCGACGCGCAGCGCAATATCGTCCGACTCCGCCGGGAAGATATCGATCACTTCGCCACGCACGCGGAAGGTGCCGCGCTGAAACGCCTGGTCGTTGCGGGTGTACTGCAGCTCTGACAGACGGCGCAGAATGCTGCGCTGATCGATAATCATGCCGCGTGTCAGGTGCAGCATCATTTTCAGATAGAGATCGGGATCGCCCAGACCATAGATCGCCGAAACCGATGCCACCACGATAACGTCGCGCCGCTCCAGCAGCGCCTTGGTCGCTGACAGACGCATCTGTTCGATGTGTTCATTCACCGACGCATCTTTTTCAATAAAGGTGTCGGAGCTCGGCACATAGGCTTCAGGCTGATAGTAGTCGTAGTAAGAGACGAAAAACTCGACGGCGTTATCCGGGAAAAACTCTTTCATCTCGCCATAGAGCTGCGCCGCCAGCGTTTTGTTCGGTGCCAGCACCATCGTCGGGCGATTGAGGTCGGCAATGACGTTGGCGACGGTAAAGGTTTTACCGGAGCCGGTCACGCCTAATAAGGTCTGGTGGGCCAGTCCATCCTCCAGCCCCTCTTCCAGGCGACGGATCGCCTCAGGCTGGTCGCCCGAAGGTTTAAAGGCGGAATTGAGTTTAAAAGCTTTGGTCATGAATGCAGTTCCTGCTGGAGAAGTCGGCGGGCAGCCACTTATTTTACTCTGCTATGGTGATTTTGCCAGAAAATAATACTGGATATAAAAACAGTAATCGTGCAAGGTTAATGCAATCAGGGTAAGACTTAGCCCGCCTGCTTCAGATACGTGATATCGCAAAGCGTGTTGCGCAATGTTATCCCCAGACCGGGATCGGATTTAACATTTGTCAATAGAACGTCACAAAATTACAGTTCGGTTACCTGACAGAAAATTCGCAGGCTTGTTTTTTGATAACCAGCTGATTTTACTGGTTTAAGCTAATAAGGCCAGAATCTCGTCATTATGTTACCAGGCCGCGTATTTCCTCGCTTCTAACCGGTTTTCATTACCTAATGCACAAGGTTATCCACAGGAATAGTGGATAAGTGATGGCAGCCCCGCCGCCATCAGCTGTGTATAATTTTTCCCTGCCGTCCCGCCTCGTTGAAAATAATTTTTTTTGCGTTAAATTTCGCGTCGGCTGCTGACGGATTATTCTGCATTTTTAATCTGTCGCCTGGCGTGGCACGCAAATTTTCATCATTCCACTAAGATTCTTAATCAGACATTCTGCGTTACGCAGCATGTCTGCACCACAAACAGCGCCCGCAGGCACTGTAAAAGTGCAGGCGCGTGATGACCATGGGTAATTGATAAGTTTTTCTCACCTTTCCTCCCTGGTACAGCGCACTTCAGCAGGAAACAGGGCCGTTTTAAGATCTGGCCTGGGAATTGCAGGAGTCAGTAACGTCACCGCGCTTTACGCGCACTGTGCTGCAATGGTGAGGCTGCCGTTGCTGATGACTTGTTTGCCAGACGACAAAGAGCGGAAGCAATCAGGCTAATGATCGGGAAGGAGAGTGTCAGATGCTGAGTCTACGTTCGGTAAATCAATTTTACGGTCAGAACCATATCCTGTGGGATGTGGACCTGGATCTGTCGCCTGGCACCTGCACCGGCATTCTGGGCCGTCCTGGCATGGGCAAGACCACGCTGGTCAACTGCATCATGGGCAGACTGCCGATTAACAGCGGCACCATTTCCTGGAAAGAGGATGGCTCGCCGCCGGAAGATTTGCTGCTGCAACCGGCCGAACAGCGGGCGCAGATGGGCATCGGCTATGTGCCGCAGGGCCGCCATATTTTTACCCAGATGAGTGTGGAAGATAACCTGCTGATTGCCCTGCTGGCGGGTGCCAGCCAGCGCGATCGTCATCGCGCCATTCCCGAAATGGTCTTTGATTTGTTCCCGGCGCTCTACTCCCTGCGCCAGCAACGCAGCGGCGATCTGCCCATCGATCAGCAGCAACAGCTGGCCCTGGCGCGCGCGCTGGTGCTGCAGCCCAAACTGCTGATTCTGGATGAGCCGACTGATGGGATGTCACCGTGGCTGGAAGAGGAGATGGGCAACTTGATCCGCCGGCTTAACCTCGACTACGGGCTGACCATCCTGCTGCTGGAGCAGCGCCTGTCGCTGATTCGGCGGGTGGCGGACTATTTCCTGCTGCTGCACCGTGGCCGTAATGTGGCGCAGGGCAGCATGGAGCAGCTCGATGACCACACCGTGGATAAGTGGCTGACGGTGGCCTGACGCTGAGTCCCTGTCACGGCAGGCGTCAGGATTGCAGGCAGCGCGCAACAACCTGACGTTCAGGCTGGTGAGCACTGCACAGGCTCATACTGATTGAGCAAAAGCCGGTGGGGCCAGTTTTTTACTCTGGCAGCGTCAGATACTGTCCACAGGAGGCCTGCTGCTGCGCATCGGTGAGATACGGAATGGTGCCCAGACAGGGCGCAGGCAGTCGCTGCTTCAGGCTGGTGAGATATTCCTGATAGCGTTTGCCAGGCGGCTCGACGGTGTTGGCGATCCAGCCCACCAGTGGCAGGCCGCACGCACGCACCGCCTCGGCGGTGAGCATGGCGTGGTTGATGCAGCCGAGCTTAATTCCCACCACCAGAATCACGGGCAGCTGTTCGCTGACCACCCAGTCCGCATAGGTGTGCGTCTCTGACAGCGGGGTGTACCAGCCGCCTGCACCCTCGACCAGAATCCAGTCCGCCAGTGGCTCCAGCGCCGCCAGACCCGCTGACAGTGCCAGATGGGTGATCGGCCTGCCCTCTTCGGCGCTGACGATGTGTGGCGAGGTCGGCTCCATAAACGCCAGCGGATTGACCTGCTGATAGCTTAACGGCACGTTGCTGAAGCGCTGCAGCGCCAGCGCATCACTGTTACGAATGCCTTCTGGCGTCATCTCACAGCCTGACGCAACCGGCTTGTAGCCCGCACAGCGGTAGCCCGCTGCGGCGGCTGCCTGCAACAGTGCGCCGCTGGCGACCGTTTTACCGACTTCGGTGTCGGTGCCGGTGATAAAAAGCCGTTTCATGAAAGCGTAACTCCGTAAATTAAATGGTAACTCAGGCGATAGCCGTGCCGATCGCGCGGCCAGTGTGCCTCTAACTGGTTGAGCCGTTGTCGGGTGAGTATCTGCCTGTCGCGGCCCTGATGCAGATGGGTCGCGCCAATCCCTTTCAGCGAACGCATGGCACTGAGCGCATCGGGAAAATGCAGCGTCACCCTTTCTGCGCTGCAAACCAGTTGCTCTGCATGGCAGGCCGCCGCAATCTCCGCCTCGCTGAGAAAGCGGTTAGCATGGGGTAACGCATCCAGATGGGACCAGGCTTCATGCACCTCATGCAACGAACCGTCGCCCAGCGTGGAAAACAGCAGCGTGCCCTCGGGCCGCAGCACCCGCCGGAACTGGCGCAGCGCGCCGGGCAGATCCTCACTCCACTGCACCGCCAGGTTGCTCCACACCATGTCGATGCTGTTATCCGCCAGCGGCAGCGCGTCGATGTCGCCCGCCAGATAGTGCTGCGCCGCGTCGTTGTCCCGCGCCTGTTGCAGCATCTGTGGTGAGAGATCCAGCGCCGTGACCTGTTTGCCGCGTTCGCGCCACAGCCTGCTGTACCAGCCGGTGCCACACCCGGCATCCAGCAGCTGCAGCCCGCTGTGAGCCGGTGCGCGTGCCAGCAGCGCATCGCCGCTGAGCCGTTGCAGTGCCGCATGGGCATCGTAATGGCTGGCCGCCCGACCAAAGGCACGTGCCACCGCCTGCTTATCAACCCGCAGCGTCATGCAGCGCCTCCAGTAACCGATCGATATCTTCCGGGCGATGTGCCGCCGTCAGGGTAATGCGCAGCCGGGCCGTTCCCGGCGGCACGGTAGGTGGCCGAATCGCACTGACCCAGCAGCCCGCCTCCGCCAGCCGCGCCGAGAGCGCCATCGCATCGCCATTTTCACCGATCAGCAGCGGCTGGATCGCGCTGGCTGAGTCCATCAGTTGCCACGGCAGCGCGGCCGCGCCACGCCGGAAATGCGCAATGTTCTGCTGCAACAGCTGGCGCAGCGCATCACCCTGCTGAATTTCGCGCAGTGCCGCCTGTAGCGCCACAGCCTGCGCAGCGGGCATGGCGGTGGAATAGATCAGATGCCGGCTGAACTGCAGGAAATAGTCGGCGGTATCCGCATCGCACAGCAGCGCGGCACCGCTGACGCCAAAGGCTTTGCCAAAAGTGACCACCAGCAGTTCCGGCTTAACGCCCTGCTGCCAGCAGCTGCCCCGCCCCTGCTCACCTGCCACGCCGATGCCGTGCGCATCATCCACCAGCAGCCAGCCCTGTGCCTGACGCGTCTGTTGCGCCAGCGAAGCCAGCGGTGCGCTGTCGCCATCCATGCTGAAAATCCCCTCGGTCACCACCAGCGTTTCCCCCTCGCAGGGTGACGCGAGCCGTGCCGTCAGGCTCTCCGGGTCGTTATGACTGAAACGCCGCAGCTGCGCCGGGCTGTGGCTGGCGGCGTCGAGCAGCGAGGCATGGCTGAGTTTATCGGCCAGGATGCGATCGTTTTTCTCGCCCAGCAGATGAATCACTGCCTGATTGGCCGCGAAGCCGGAGATAAACAGCAGCGCACGGTCATAGCCGAGCCAGTCGGCCAGCTGCGCCTCAAGTTCGGCGTGCTGACGGTGATAACCGGTGACGTGACCTGAGGCACCCGCCCCCGCGCCCGCCAGCGCCGCGCCCTGCTGCCAGCCCGCAATCACCGCCGGATGGCGGGTTAAACCGAGATAGTCATTGCTGGAGAAGTGCAGATAGCGGCGGCCACCGCTCTCTAACGTGCGGGTGGCTTGCTGATCGATGATTCGACGCTGTCGCCAGCCATCGGCCGCACGGCGCTGCGCCAGCCCCTGCTGAAGTCGTTGCTGCCAGCTCATTACAGCGCCGCGTTGTAGAACTGTTCTGTATCGGCATGGAACAGCTGCTCGCTGAGGTGTTCTTCCTGCTGCTGATCGCCGTGTTGGGTGTGGGTATGCTCCGGGTTCAGCCCCAGTTTGCGGAACAGCACGCGGTCTTTATCCTCTTCCGGATTCGGCGTGGTCAGCAGTTTGCAGCCGTAGAAAATCGAGTTCGCCCCGGCCATAAAGCACATCGCCTGAGTCTGCTCGCTCATCTGCTCGCGGCCCGCGGAGAGGCGCACATGCGAGGTCGGCATCATGATGCGCGCCACCGCGATGGTGCGGATAAAATCGAACGGTTCAACGTCATCGTTATCCGCCAGCGGCGTGCCTTTGACTTTAACCAGCATGTTGATCGGCACGCTCTCCGGCGGGGTCGGCAGATTGGCTAACTGCACCAGCAGACCGGCGCGATCGTTCACGGTTTCGCCCAGGCCGACGATGCCGCCCGAACAGACTTTGATTCCGGCGTCGCGCACTTTGCCGAGCGTATCCAGACGTTCCTGATAGCTGCGGGTGGTGATGATGGAGCCATAGAATTCCGGTGAGGTGTCGAGGTTATGGTTGTAGTAATCGAGGCCCGCGCCCGCCAGCCGCTGCGCCTGTTGATCGCTGAGCGTGCCGAGCGTCATGCAGGTTTCCATTCCCATCGCCTTCACGCCTTCGACCATCTTTTCCAGGTAGGGCATATCGCGCTCGTGCGGGTTTTTCCACGCGGCACCCATGCAGAAACGGGTCGAACCGGCGGCTTTGGCCTGACGCGCGGAGGTCAGTACCTCCTCCACTTCCATCAGACGTTCCGACTCCAGGCCGGTCTTGTAGCGCGCGCTCTGCGGGCAATATTTGCAATCTTCCGGGCAGGCGCCGGTTTTGATCGACAGCAGGGTACTGACCTGCACCTGGCGCGGGTCGAAGTGCTGACGATGCACCTGCTGCGCTTTAAACATCAGTTCAAGAAAAGGTTGATCAAACAGCGCTTGCGCCTGTGCAATTGTCCAGCGTTGAGCCATTACGTACTCCAGAAAAGGGTGTCATCCCGACAGAAAGCAGGGGTATACTTGTAAACTATATTTTTTTATTTTGGTTTACAACTCCGATGACTACCCCCGTTTTCTCCTCCGATGATGCCCGTTTTGACCGCCAGCACATCTGGCATCCCTACACCTCGATGAAGGATCCGCTGCCCTGCTACCCGGTCGTCGCTGCGCAGGGTTTTCAGCTGCAGCTGGCCGATGGCCGTGAGCTGGTGGATGGAATGTCATCGTGGTGGGCGGCGATTCATGGTTACAACCACCCGCGACTGAACCGGGCGCTAACGGAGCAGGTCACGCAGATGTCGCACGTGATGTTTGGCGGCATTACCCATCCGGCAGCAGTGGCGCTCTGCCGTCAGCTGGTGGCGATGACGCCCGAGGCGCTGGAGTGCGTCTTCCTGGCCGATTCCGGCTCGGTGGCGGTGGAAGTGTCGATGAAGATGGCACTACAGTACTGGCTGGGCCGGGGTGAGACGCGCCAGCAGTTCCTGACGCTGAAGCGCGGCTATCATGGCGATACCTTTGCCGCGATGTCGGTTTGCGATCCCGATAACTCGATGCACAGTCTGTGGCGCGGTTATCTGCCTGAGCACCACTTTGCGGCGGCACCGGCCTGCGGCTTTAATGATGAATGGGACGAACGCGATTTCGATGATTTCGCCCGACTGATCGAACAGCATCACCGGCAGCTGGCAGCGGTGATCCTTGAGCCGATTGTGCAGGGTGCGGGCGGCATGCGTTTCTATCATCCGCGCTATCTGCAGCAGGTGCGGGAAGCGTGCGACCGCTATGGCGTACTGCTGATAGCGGATGAGATCGCTACCGGCTTTGGCCGCACCGGCAAGCTCTTTGCCTGTGAACATGCAGGCATTACCCCGGATATTCTCTGCGTCGGCAAAGCGCTGACCGGCGGCATGATGACGCTGGCAGCGACCCTGACCACCCGCGACGTCGCCGACACCATCAGCCGCAGCGCGGCAGGCTGTTTTATGCATGGCCCGACCTTTATGGGCAATCCGCTGGCCTGTGCGGTGGCGGCGGAGAGCCTGAGCATGCTGGCGGACGGTCACTGGCAGCGTCAGGTGGCCGCAATCGAACAGCAGCTGCGGGCTGAGCTGCTGCCGCTGCGCCGTTCACCGCAGGTGGCCGATGTGCGCGTGCTGGGGGCGATTGGCGTGGTGGAAACCCATCAGGTGGTCAACATGGCGGCGCTGCAGCAGTTCTTTGTTGAACAGGGCGTCTGGATCCGGCCATTCGGTCGGCTGATTTACCTGATGCCGCCCTACATCATCACGCCCCAGGCACTGAGTCAGCTGGTGCAGGCAATTGGCGGCGCGCTGGAACATTCGCAACATTTTGCCGCCTGAAGCGGGCTGACCACTGGCACTGGTGGCGCTTTTGGTTATGATGAAAGGCTATTCATCGACAGTTAAGGAGATGTGATGCGCGTTTTTAGTCAGGATTTTAATGACGGCGAGAAGATGCCAGAAAAGCATGTTTTCAACGGCATGGGTTATCAGGGCGAGAATATCTCTCCCCATCTTGCCTGGGAAGCGGCACCGGAAGGCACCAAAAGTTTTGTGGTGACCTGCTACGATCCTGATGCGCCGACGGGTTCCGGCTGGTGGCACTGGGTCGTGGCGAATATTCCGGCCAGCACCACGTCACTGCCGCAGGGTGCCGGTTCCGGCAAAGCGTCACTGCCAGCAGGCGCAATCCAGACCCGCACCGATTTCGGTCAGGCGGGCTATGGTGGCGCGGCACCGCCACAGGGCGAAACCCATCGCTACATTTTCACCGTGCATGCGCTGGATGTGGAGACGATTGAGGTGGATGAAGGCGCCAGTGGCGCAATGGTCGGCTTTAATGTGCATTTCCACGCCCTGGCGAGCGCCTCGCTGACCGTGAATTATCAGTAAGACTGACAACTGACAAACCCAAAGCTAAATGATCTGGCAGCAACGCATTAGCTTAAATAGCAGGGAACAGGGTCAGAAGAGGAAAGCGTCCCGCGCCAGGGACAAAAACGCCGGGAGCGTTTTTGAACAACGCAACGCGTTGGCCCGGCAACGGGCGCACCTCAGGGATGAGGTGCGTAATTGCGCGGGCCGAGCGTGCCATGGATGGTGGCTTTTGCGTCTTTCTGATCTGACCCTATTCCCTGTGTCTGCACGATCTCATAGCTGGCAGTGGCAGACTTCGTTAACAATCTCACGCCCCTCCCGCTCAGGAGAGGCGTTTTTCAGGATGCGTTACGCCTGCAGCTGATGAATCACCACCCACATCGGGCCCTGCCCTACCGCATAACGTCCCAGCGGCTGTAACAGCCCCTTCGGTTCGCTAATCGCATACACTTCGATGTGATGCGATTTCTGTCCCGCCGCCACCAGAAAACGTCCGCTGTGATCGATATTGAACCCGCGCGGCTGCGTTTCCGTCGGCTGGAACCCTTCCAGCGTCAGTTCATCGCCCAGTTCGCTGACGCTGAAAATTGCCAGCGTGCTGCTGGTGCGATCGCAGGCGTAGAGGAAACGGCCATCCGGCGTCAGATGAATATCGGCTGCCCAGCGCGTACCGCTGAAGTCAGGCGGCATCATATCCAGCGTCTGCACGCTTTCTGCTTCGCCTTCACCGGTATTTAATGCCCAGACATCAACCGTGCTGTCGAGCTCGTTGACGCAGTAAGCAAACTGCCCGCACGGATGAAACTGCATATGACGCGGACCTGCGCCTTCTACCGTCGTGACCTGCGCCTGTTTGCGCGGCGTCAGCTGACCGTCTGCGCCCAGCGCAAACAGACAGATACGGTCCTGCTTCAGTGCCGGTACATAGAGTGTCTTGTTATCGGTATCGATATTGGCCGAGTGGCAGCCATCCAAACCGTTGATCACCTGCAGCGGGGCCTGCGGAATGCCATCATCGCCAATCGGGCTGACGCTGACGCAGGCATCATTGTAGGAACCGCAGAACAGGAACCGGCCCTCGCGATCGGTGGAAATGTGGGTCGGACTGCCCGGCAGCGGTGCCTGACCGGCTTCGGTCAGCGTGCCATCGGCGGCAATCTGGAACGCCAGCACGCGAAAATTGGGACGCACACCGACATAGAGAAAATCGCGTTTCGGACTCACCACCATCGGCTGAACCTGGCCGGCGACATCAATCACCTGAAGCAACGTCAGCGCACCCTCATCATTCATCTGCCAGACGTGAATCTGCTGGCTCTCGGGACTGGCGGTGTAGACAACCTGTTTCATGCATTCTCCTTTTTTGCTGCCTGATCATGATCTGTGAATCACTGTAGCGTGTTTTATTGGCCTGCGCTGGAATCATTTGTGCCCTGTTTTTTGTCTCCGGACCGTGGACAGGTGTAGACTTCAGCCTCTGCAAACCTGAAAAAACGAGAGGATGAATGAGCTACCGGGTAATTGCCCTCGACCTCGACGGCACGCTGCTGACCCCAGCCAAAACGATTCTGCCGCAGTCAATTGACGCACTGAACCAGGCCCGCCAGGCGGGTGTTCATGTCGCTATTGTGACCGGACGCCATCACTGCGCTATCCACCCTTTTTATCAGGCACTACAACTGGATACACCCGCAATCTGCTGTAATGGCACCTATTTGTATGATTACCAGGCGAAACAGGTGCTGGCGTCCGATCCTCTCGACCCGCAGCTGGCGTTACAGGTCATTGAGAGGCTGGATCAGCAGCAGATTCACGGCTTGCTTTACGTGGATGATGCGATGCTCTATCAGACGCCGACCGGTCACGTGATGCGCACGCTGAAATGGGCCGAATCGCTGCCTGAGCATCAGCGTCCGCTGTTCCGTCAGGTGCCTGATTTAGCCCAGGCGGCACGTGACGCCAGTTCGATCTGGAAGTTTGCCCTGTCGCACGACAATCATCAGGAGCTGCAACAGTTCGCCACTGCGGTGGAAGCGGAGCTGGGACTGGCCTGCGAATGGTCATGGCACGATCAGGTGGATATCGCTAAAGGCGGCAACAGCAAAGGCAAACGGCTGGCGCAGTGGGTTGAATCGCTGGGGCTGAGCATGTCCGATGTGATCGCATTTGGTGATAACTACAACGACCTCAGCATGCTGGAAACGGCCGGACTGGGCGTGGCGATGGGCAATGCCGACGAGGCGATCAAAGCACGGGCGAAAAAGGTGATCGGCACTAACCTTGAAACCGGTATTGCCGATACTCTCCGTCAGTTCGTCCTGTAATCAGGGCGTCACGGAGACGCTTTTAATCTGGGCATAGAGCCACTGTTCGGGCCGGATGCCCAGTTCATCGCGCGCCCACGGCGTGATGCGCGCCCAGAGTTCGCTGATGCCGATACGCAGCTTCACCTCTACCTGGTCTCCGACCTCCAGCAGCTCAACGACCTGTGCCGGTAAAATGTTGCGGATGGAGGTATGCTGCGGCGGTTGCAGCGCCAGCGAAACATCGGATGAGGCGATGCGAATACGCAGCGGCGTTTTCACCGGCTGATTTACCCGGCTGACCCAGATGTGCTGATCGCCCAGCGACAGTGCGGTCATCGGATAGTCGGGATGCTGCTCCAGCACCTGCACCCGCAGCACGCTGGTCAGTTCGCTCACCGGCAGCCAGGGCCGCATCGCGCTGCTGCTCCAGACCCGCTCCAGCGGACCAAAGGCTTTAACCTTGCCCGCATCCAGCACCAGCACGTTATCAGCCAGATGCAGGATTTCATCCAGACTGTGCGAGACGTAGAGCATCGGAATATCGACCTGCTTCGCCAGCTTTTGCAGATACGGCATCAGTTCACGTTTGCGCGGCAAATCCAGCGACGCCAGCGGCTCATCCAGCAGCAGCATATCCGGTGCGGTCAGCAGCGCCCGGCCAATCGCGACCCGCTGCTTTTCACCGCCCGACAGCGACAGCGGAAAGCGCGACAGCAGCGCCTCCAGCCCCAGCAGCGAGACCAGACTGTCGAACTGCGCTTTCATTGACGGCGCCATACCATATTGCAAGTTGCCCCGGACCCGGTAGTGCGGGAACAGCCGAGCATCCTGAAACACATAACCGATGCGGCGTTTTTCCGGCGGCAGCGCAATCTTCTGCTCTGCATCAAACAGCAGGCGATCGTTAAGCTCAATTCGCCCGCGCTGCGGCTGAGTCAGTCCGCTGATGGCGTTGATGAGTGAGGTTTTACCGGCACCGGAAACACCGAAAATGGCGGTGATCCCTTTGGCCGGGATCTGCAGATCGACCTCAAGCTGATGATCGCCCTGCTGCTGCATAAAGTTGAGTGATAGCATCAGCTTCCCATCCGCTTACGGCCTGCCCGTGCCAGCCATTCCGACGCCAGCAGTGAACCCAGTGCCAGCACGATAGCGATCACGCAGAGTCGCGCCGCCGCACCCTCTGCACCGGGCGTTTCGATCAGGGTAAACATCGCCAGCGGAAGCGTGCGCGTTTCACCGGGAATATTGGAAACGAACGTGATCGTGGCGCCAAATTCGCCCAGCGATCGGGCAAACGCCAGTACCGTTCCGGCGATCACACCCGGCAACGTCAGCGGCAGTGTAATGGTGAAAAAGACCCGCCAGCGTCCGGCACCCAGCGTACGCGCTGCCTGCTCCAGCCGGCTATCCACCGCTTCCAGCGCCAGCCGGATGGCGCGTACCATCAGTGGAAAGGCGATGACGGCAGACGCCAGTGCCGCACCGCGCCAGCTGAACGCAAAGCTGAAACCAAACCAGTCAAACAGCTTTTCACCAATGATCCCGCGTCGTCCCAGGCTAACCAGCAGCAGATACCCCACCACTACCGGCGGCAGCACCAGCGGCAGGTGAATCAGGCTGTCGAGCAGCGCTTTGCCGGGGAAACGGCAGCGCACCAGAATCCAGGCCATCAGGATGCCAAACGGCAGACTGCCCAGCACGGCTATGCCAGAGACTTTGAGGCTAAGTAGTACTGCCTGCCATTCGGGATCGCTGAGTATCATTTCGTTGGTGTGAATCCGTAATGTTTGAAAATCGCCGCAGCCTGCGGCCCTTTCAGGTAATCATAAAAGGCTTTAACGGTAGCCGTGTCGTGATCGTTTACGATCGCCATCGGATATTCCACCGGTTTATGGCTGTCTGCCGGAAAACGCCCCACCACCTGCACTTTGTCGCTGGCGACGGCGTCCGAACCGTAGACAATGCCATAAGGCGTTTCGTTACGCTCGACCAGCGCCAGCGCTGCCCGCACATTATTAGCGGGCGCTAACGCGGGCGCAACGCCGTCCCAGGCGCCCAGTTTTTGCAGCGCTTCTTTGGCGTAAATTCCCGCCGGAACGTGGTCCGGATCGCCAACCGCCAGACGTTCGCCGTGCAGCAATGTTTTCCAGTCGGTCTGAGGATCCAGCGTCACCGCTTTAGCTGCGGCACTGCGTGGCGCAATCAGTACCAGGTCGTTGCCCAGCAGGGTGTAGCGGGTGCGGGTGATCACGCTTTTCTTCGCTACGGCATCATCCATCCACTGCTGATCGGCAGAGATAAACAGGTCGGCAGGCGCGCCCTGTTCAAGCTGACGCGCCAGCGTGGAGGATGAGGCGAACGAAGAGACGACCGTTACGCCCTTTTCCTTCTGATACTGACTGGCAATATCCTGCATCGCATTGGTCAGCGAAGCCGCGGCAAACACGGTAATGTTATCGGCGGCCACGGCCTGTCCGGCCAGCGACACGGTAACCAGCGCCGCGACGCCCCAGCGGGTGTAATTAAATGACATGATTCTCTCCGGCTATTCGTTGTGTAGCGGATAATATAACGCAATATCAGGGAGGTTCAGTAAATTATCGGCAGGCGTCAGAGAAGGTTGAATCGGTGCGTTACAAAAATGACGACGCCCGCCAGGATGGCGGGCGTGGCAGAAATTAATTATGCGAACGGGCTGAAGATTTTTCGCGATGACCCACTTTAGAGAAGATATTAAACACTTCACCCAGGCCATAAATCATACCCAGCATCAGCGCCATTACCACAGGGACCATCAGTACGGCCACGGCGAGGCTTTTCAGTAATTCCAGCATGGAGAGTCTCACTCTGCTAACAAAAAAGTGATTGTAACGGGTCAGTAAAATTTTGCGCAGCCCTTTTCGTGCTTTTACTTTGGTCATAAAACGCCGCTATCATCGGCCTTCGCCTTAACCCTTTGCCGGAGCTGTCATGGAAGCTGAACTATCCCTTCATATCCGTTTACAACAGAAACTGTTTGCCGATCCGCGGCGTATTGAGCTGCTGAAACGCGTCCAGCAGACCGGATCGATCAGTCAGGGGGCGAAGCTGGCTGGCATCAGTTACAAAAGTGCCTGGGATGCGATTAATGAGATGAACCAGATGGCGGATGAGACGCTGGTGGCGCGGGCAACCGGCGGCAAAGGCGGCGGCGGAGCCACGCTGACCCGCTACGGTGAACGCCTGATTCAGCTGTTTCATCTGATGGAGCAGATCCAGCAGAAAGCCTTCGATGCGCTGCAGCAGGATACGCTGCCGCTCGACAGCCTGCTGGCGGCCATCGCTCGCTTCTCACTGCAGACCAGCGCCCGCAACCAGCTGTTCGGCACCGTGGTCAGCAACGATGCGCAGCAGGTGGTTCAGCATCTGCTGATTCAGCTGGCTGATGGCGTCACTCAGCTCAATGTGGCGCTGACCCAGCGCAGCGCCGATCGTCTGCAGCTGGCGGCGGGTAAAGAGGTGCTGGTGCTGATCAAAGCGCCGTGGATCCGCATCAGTCGTGACGCCGCAGAGGAAGACAATCAGCTGGCCGCCACCGTCACTGCCATCGAACCGGGTGAGCAGATGACTGAGGTGCTGATGCAGCTCGCCAGCGGCGAAACCCTGTGTGCCACTCTTACTAATGAACAGCTACAGCAGCTGAAGCTGCAGCCCGGCGACGCGGTGATCGCCAGTTTCAATGCGGAGAACGCCATCGTCGCCACCCTGCTCTAGCAGCTGATTTGACATCATTACAGCCAATGGTTACAACTCAATGACACGATGCAGAAAATGGAACAAATCATGGCTTCATTGCATATTTTGCAAGGCACGTTTCATCTTAGCGATACCCGGATACTGACGCTGAATCAGGTGGAACTTCAGCGCGGCGAAAGCTGGGCCTTTGTCGGTGCCAACGGCAGCGGTAAATCCTCACTGGCGCGCGCACTCTCCGGTGAACTGCCGCCGCTTGCGGGTTCAGTGAGCAGCGATTTCACAAGGCCGGTCCGTCTGTCGCTGGAGCAGTTACAGACGCTGGTGGCGCAGGAGTGGCAGCGCAACAACACCGATATGCTCAGCGAAGGCGAAGAGGATACCGGGCTGATCGTGGCAGAGGTGATTCAGGCGGAAGTGCAGCAGCCGGAACGTTGCAAACAACTGGCACAGCAGTTTGGCATCGAACCGCTGTTGTCACGCCGCTTCAAATATCTCTCAACCGGCGAAACCCGCAAAACCCTGCTTTGCCAGGCCCTGATGAACCAGCCAGATTTGCTGATCTTAGATGAGCCGTTTGACGGACTGGATGTGGCGTCGCGTGCCAGCCTGACCGACACGTTATGCAATCTGCAGCATCCGGCGTTTACGCTGGTGCTGGTGCTTAATCGCTTTGACGATATTCCCGATTTCGTTCAGCAGGTGGGTGTGCTGGCGGAGTGCACGCTCACGCACAGTGGCCCGCGCCAGACGATCTTAACGGAAGCGCTGGTGGCACAGCTGGCACACAGTGAGCAGCTGATGGGTATGGCGCTGCCCGAAGCGGATGTGCCGGATCAGCTGCCTTCACTGGCGGATGATGCCCCGCGCGTTATCCTGCGCAACGGCACCGTCTCCTACAATGATAAGCCGGTGATTCAGGGGCTGAACTGGCAAGTTAACGTGGGCGAGCACTGGCAGATTGTCGGTCCGAACGGCGCCGGAAAATCGACGCTGCTGAGTCTGGTAACCGGCGATCATCCGCAGGGCTACAGCAATGATCTCACCCTGTTTGGCCGTCGTCGCGGCAGTGGCGAAACCATCTGGGATATCAAACAGCATATTGGCTATGTCAGCAGCAGCCTGCACCTCGATTATCGCGTCAGCACCAATGTGCGGACGGTGATCCTGTCGGGTTTCTTCGACTCCATCGGTCTGTATCAGGCGGCGTCCGATCGGCAGAAAGCGCTGGCACAACAGTGGCTGACACTGCTGGGAATGGATAACCGGCTGGGCGATGCGCCGTTCCACTCGCTCTCATGGGGACAACAGCGGCTGGTGCTGATTGCCCGCGCGCTGGTTAAGCATCCGACGCTGCTGATTCTGGACGAGCCACTCCAAGGCCTCGACCCGATTAACCGTCAGCTGGTACGGCGCTTCGTCGATGTGCTGATTGGCGAAGGTCGCACGCAGCTGCTGTTTGTTTCCCATCATGCCGAAGATGCGCCCGCCTGCATCACGCATCGTCTGAGCTTTATTCCCCATGATGGCGGCTACGCTTTTCAGCAGGAAACGCTGCGCTAACGCGTTAACAATGTCCCTCAACGAGATTGCTGACAAAGTCTGCCATACCCAGCGGTGAGACCGAGTCTGCGAAGGCAACACGGTCAGATCGGAAAGTCGCTTAAACCATCCATGGCCGCTCGGCCCGCGCGATTACGCACCTCATCCCTGAGGTGCGCCCGTTGCCGGGTCAACGCGTTGCGTTGTTCAAAAACGCTCCCGGCGTTTTTAGTACGCACCTCATCCCTGAGGTGCGCCCGTTGCCGGGCCAACGCGTTGCGTTGTTCAAAAACGCTCCCGGCGTTTTTAGTACGCACCTCATCCATAAGGTGCGCCCGTTGCCGGGCCAACGCGTTGCGTTGTTCAAAAACGCTCCCGGCGTTTTTGTCCATGGCGCGGGACGCTTTCCTCCTCTGCCCGTGTTCCCTGCGCTTTTAGCTAACGCGTTGCTGTCAGAGCAACCCTGATTGGGTTTGTCAGCAATCTGCAACGCCGCTATCGCGGCATTTTAATGCACCTTTGTGTAAGCGCTACCATTCCTACCCGCCTTTAATCTTCTGAATGCGCACGCAACGCCACGGAATAAGAATATTCAGCTTGTGTAAACGATACCATTTATCCAGACTTGATCACGCTTTCGGGCGCGCTGATGTGCTACTTTTTACCGATGCCTCTCTGGCTTTTGACGCTTACCAGGATCTCACATGGAAAAATTCAACCCGGTCGATCACCCGCATCGCCGTTACAATCCACTGATTGATCAATGGATTCTCGTTTCACCTCATCGGGCCAAACGTCCGTGGCAGGGCGCGCAGGAAACGCCGGCGGTCAATACCTTACCGTCGCACGATCCGGACTGCTTCCTGTGTGCCGGAAATACCCGCATCACCGGTGACAAAAACCCGGACTATGCTGGCACGTACGTCTTTACCAATGACTTTGCTGCACTGATGACCGACACGCCTGACGCGCCCGAGAGCGATGATATCCTGATGCGCTGTGAAAGCGCACGCGGCACCAGTCGGGTCATCTGCTTCTCGCCCGATCACAGCAAAACTCTGCCGGAGATGTCACTGAGCGCGCTGGAAGAAGTGGTGCGCACCTGGCAGGCGCAGACCGCCGATCTGGGTCAGCACTATCCGTGGGTGCAGGTGTTTGAGAACAAAGGCGCGGCGATGGGCTGCTCTAACCCGCATCCGCACGGTCAGATCTGGGCTAACAGCTTCCTGCCGAATGAAGCGCAGCGCGAAGATGATCATCAGCGCGACTATTTCGCTAAACATGGCTCGCCGATGCTGGTCGATTATCTGGCACGTGAGCAGCAGGATGGCAGCCGCACCGTGGTGGAAACCGAACACTGGCTGGCCGTCGTGCCGTGGTGGGCCGCCTGGCCGTTTGAAACCCTGATGCTGCCGAAAGCGCACGTTAAACAGCTAACCGATCTCAGTGAAGCGCAGAGTGCCGATCTGGCGAAAGCCATCAAGCTGCTGACCAGCCGCTACGACAACCTGTTCCAGTGCTCCTTCCCCTACTCCATGGGCTGGCACGGCGCGCCTTTTAACGGCGAAGCCAACGATCACTGGCAGCTGCATGCGCACTTCTATCCGCCGCTGCTGCGCTCAGCAACGGTACGTAAATTTATGGTTGGCTATGAAATGCTGGCCGAAACCCAACGCGATTTAACGGCGGAACAGGCGGCGGAACGTCTGCGTTCTGTCAGCGACGTTCACTTCCGTGAGGCACAACAATGAGCTTAAAAACCATCACGCAGCAGCTTTTCTCTGACACCTTCGATTACGCCGCCACCCACACCATTCAGGCGCCGGGCCGCGTTAACCTGATTGGCGAGCATACCGACTATAACGACGGCTTCGTGCTGCCGTGCGCCATCGATTACCAGACAGTGATCGCCTGTGCCCGCCGTGACGACCGCCAGATTCGCGTGGTCGCGGCCGATTATGAGAATGCGCAGGACACCTTCTCGCTGGACGAAGAGATCGTCAGCGTGCAGGAACCAATGTGGGCTAACTATGTGCGCGGCGTGGTGAAACATCTGCAGCAGCGTCATGCTGATTTCGGCGGCATCGATATGGTGATCAGCGGCAACGTGCCGCAGGGCGCGGGCCTGAGCTCATCGGCGTCGCTGGAAGTCGCGGTCGGCACCGTGGTGCAGCAGCTCTATAACCTGCCGCTGGATGGCGCAGCCATCGCGGTGAATGGTCAGGAAGCGGAGAACCAGTTTGTTGGCTGTAACTGCGGCATCATGGACCAGCTGATTTCCGCACTGGGGCAGAAAGATCACGCCATGCTGCTCGACTGCCGCACGCTGGGCACGCGTCCGGTGTCGATGCCGGAAGATATCGCGGTGGTGATCATCAACTCCAACTTCCGTCGCAGCCTGGTCGGCAGCGAATACAATACCCGCCGCGAGCAGTGTGAAGCGGGCGCGCGTTTCTTCAGCAAGAAGGCGCTGCGTGACGTTGAACTGGCCGAGTTTGAAGCGGCGCAGGCGCAGCTCGACCCGCAGGTGGCAAAACGCGTGCGTCACGTCCTGACCGAGAACGCCCGTACGCTGGAAGCGGCCGATGCGCTGACTCAGGGCGACCTGACCCGTATGGGCCAGCTGATGGCCGAATCACACGCCTCGATGCGTGACGACTTCGAGATCACCGTGCCGCCGATCGATACGCTGGTTGAGATCGTGAAAGCGCAGATCGGTGAACGCGGCGGCGTGCGTATGACCGGCGGCGGCTTTGGTGGCTGCATCGTGGCACTCATGCCACTGGATCTCGTCGATCAGGTGAAAGCCGCCGTTGCTGAGCAGTATGAAGCCGCGACTGGCATCAAAGAGACCTTCTACGTCTGCAAAGCCTCTGAAGGAGCGGGCCAATGCTGAATGACGTCAACTCCCATGCGCCCGACGGTCAGCCGTGGCGCATAACGGTACTGCGCAATGCCAACGGCATGCTGGCGACCTTTATGGACTGGGGCGCAACCTGGCTTTCTGCCCGCATCCCGATGCAGGATGGCACCGTGCGTGAAGCGCTGCTCGGCTGCGCCACACCCTCTGACTATCTGCATCAGGATGCCTATCTGGGTGCCACGGTGGGCCGTTACGCCAACCGCATCGCCGGAGCAAAGCTCAATAAGCTGAACCGCCAGCTGGTGCCCAACCAGGGTGCCCATCAGCTGCATGGCGGGCCGGAAGGCTTTGATAAACGCCGCTGGCAGATTGTCAGCCAGTCCGACAGCGAGGTGCATTACCGCATCGATTCGCCGGATGGCGATCAAGGCTATCCGGGCAATCTGATTGCCGACCTGCACTATCAGCTGGATGACCAGAACTGCCTGAGCATCCGCTATGAAGCGCGCTGCGACCAGCCCTGCCCGGTCAATCTGACTAACCATGCCTACTTTAACCTTGATGCGCATCATGGCGACGCACGCCAGCATCGCTTACAACTGCACGCCGACCAGTATCTGCCGGTCGACAGCGAAGGGATTCCGAATGCCCCGCTGAAAGCCGTCGCCGATACCAGTTTCGATTTCCGCAACGCCAAAGTCGTGGCGCAGGATTTTCTGACAGACGACGATCAGCGGGCGGTGAAGGGTTATGACCATGCGTTTCTGCTCAACAGTGCAGGCGACGATAGTCAGCCTGCGGCGGAACTCTGGTCAGAAGATAGCAGGTTACAGCTCAGCGTGACCACCTCGGCACCGGCACTGCAGTTCTACACCGGCAACTACCTGGCCGGTACGCGTGCCCGTGAGCAGGCGAGCTATACTGCATTCCAGGGCATTGCGCTGGAGAGTGAATTTTTACCGGATTCGCCTAATCATGCTGAGTGGCCTCAGCCGGATTGCTGGCTGCAGCCGGGAGATCGCTGGGAATCGGTGACGCGGTATCGCTTCACGCCACGCTGAGCCTCCGGCTGAAAAACGCGCAGTGCGTCACACACAGGCTTACGCGCTGCCCGCTTTTCCGTTATGGTATGGCGCAATCAGCTCGTGTTTTCAGGCGGGCAGCAGCAGGTTTCCAATCTCACAGAAACATCACAGTATTAAGGAGTTAAGCTATGGCTGTAACTAAGCTGGTTCTGGTGCGACACGGCGAAAGCCAGTGGAACAACGAAAACCGCTTTACCGGTTGGTATGATGTTGACCTTTCTGAGAAAGGTCGTGGCGAAGCCAAATCAGCAGGTCAGCTGCTGAAGAAAGAGGGCTTTGTTTTTGATTTCGCTTACACCTCCGTACTGAAGCGTGCGATTCATACGCTGTGGAATGTGCTGGATGAGCTGGATCAGGCCTGGCTGCCGGTTGAGAAAACCTGGCGTCTGAACGAGCGTCACTACGGTGCGCTGCAGGGTCTGGACAAAGCGGAAACTGCTGCCAAATATGGCGACGAGCAGGTTAAACAGTGGCGTCGCGGCTTTGCCGTTACCCCACCAGAGCTGGATCGTTCAGATGAGCGCTTCCCGGGCCATGACCCGCGTTACGCGAAACTGACCCCGGAGCAGCTGCCAACGACCGAAAGCCTGGCGCTGACCATCGACCGCGTTATCCCTTACTGGAACGACACCATTCTGCCGCGCATCAAAAGCGGTGAGAAAGTGATCATTGCCGCACACGGCAACTCACTGCGTGCGCTGGTGAAATATCTGGATAACCTGAGCGAAGATGAAATTCTCGAGCTGAACATCCCTACCGGCGTTCCGCTGGTGTATGAGTTCGATGAAAACTTCAAACCGCTGAAACGCTACTACCTGGGCGACCAGGACGAGATTGCTGCGAAAGCTGCCGCTGTTGCGAATCAGGGTAAAGCGAAGTAATTTCTCGCTGACATGCAAAAAGGCCAGACGAAAGTCTGGCCTTTTTTATTGGGCTGCGCCCGGCAATGCTGCGCGTCATGTTTAACTGCCAGAGTAAAAGCCTGGATGTCAGCACGTACCAGACTAATCACATACTCAAATCCGTCTAAGTCTGGCAGCAATAAACTAGCTCGACGCGCAGGGAACAGGGTCAGAAGAGGAAAGCGTCCCGCGCCAGGGACAAAAACGCCGGGAGCGTTTTTGAACAACGCAACGCGTTGGCCCGGCAACGGGCGCACCTCAGGGATGAGGTGCGTAATCGCGCGGGCAGAGCGACCAGGGACTGGCTTGAGCGTCTTTCCGATCTGTCCGTGTTCCCTGAGCAGGCTCACTCTCCACAGCAAATCCGGCCAGACTTTGTTAATGAGTCTGAATAACCAATCAACCGCGGCGCTGTTTAACCGCTGCCGCCAGCTGACGCAGCACTTTATCAGTATCTTCCCAGCCGATACAGGCGTCGGTGACGCTTTTGCCATAGACCAGCGGCTCGCCGCTCTCCAGGCTCTGGTTGCCTTCCACCAGATGACTCTCAATCATCACACCGACAATCGCCTGCTCACCGTTGATCAGCTGCTGTGAAACATCGTCTGCCACAACCATCTGACGCTGGAACTGCTTGCTGCTGTTGGCATGGCTGAAATCGATCATCACCTGCTGTGGCAGACCCGCTTTCGCCAGACCCGCTTTAACATCAGCGACATGCTGCGCGCTATAGTTCGGCTCTTTGCCGCCGCGCAGGATGATGTGGCAGTCACCGTTGCCGCTGGTTTCCACAATCGCGGAGTGACCATACTTGGTTACTGACAGGAAACAGTGCGGGGAGCCCGCTGCGTTGATCGCATCAATCGCCACCTTGATCGTGCCATCGGTGCCGTTTTTAAAGCCTACCGGACAGGAAAGACCGGATGCCAGCTCGCGGTGAACCTGAGATTCCGTAGTACGCGCACCAATCGCGCCCCAGCTCATCAGGTCTGCCACATACTGCGGGGTAATCATATCCAGAAACTCGCCCGCCGCCGGTAAACCGCTGTCATTAATCTCCAGCAGCAGCTTACGCGCCAGACGCAGACCGTCGTTCAGCTGGTAGCTGTTATCCATATACGGGTCATTAATCAGCCCTTTCCAGCCCACCGTCGTGCGCGGCTTTTCAAAATAGACCCGCATGACCACTTCCAGCTCGCCTTTCAGCTCATCACGCAGTGCCAGCAGGCGGCTTGCATACTCTTTCGCCGCGTCAGTGTCATGAATTGAGCAGGGTCCAATCACCACCAGCAGACGATCATCCTTGCCCTGCAGGATCTGATGAATCGCCTGACGGGCATGTGAAACGGTCTGTGCAGCACGATCGGTCGCCGGGAATTTTTCGAGCAGCGCAACAGGAGGTAACAGCTCTTTAATCTCTTTGATGCGTAAATCATCGTTCTGGTAATTCATACTGATTCCATATTATTTCTTGCCCGGCGCCCGCCGGACACATCCTGTCCAATGTAGCCCGAAGCGTCAGGGGTGTAAATTCCCGCTGCGGGTTAAATGTGCGGGTCATATTTGCATTAATCAGGTTAGCGACTAAACTTTTTAATGGTAAGCACTGAGGAACGTCCCGCTTACCTTATTTAATTACCCTGTTTAAGCCAACTGGCGAATTTTATTTCGTCAGGGATTTCTTTACCCGAAATTGCACCTCTGGGCTTAAAGCCTCTTCATTTATTAACGGGAGCATAATGATGAAAAAGTTTGCCTTAATTTTTTTGACAGCAGCAATGACACTGAGCAGCGGCGCGGTACTGGCTGCAGACAGCAGCAGCAATAACGGTACAGCGAACCAGGCGGCCAGTGCAGGTGCAGCAGCGGGTGGAGCGAAAGAGAATCTGCCACCAAATAATGTCGATAACAGCAAAATTAATAACACTGGTACTAACACTAATCCTGCAACGTCTGGTAGCACCACCAGCAATGGTAATATGTCTGCTAACGAAATTGACCAGAACAGCCAGTGTAAAGATGGCAAATGTCCGAACGTGAATAAAAAAGTTCAGACCAAAGTGGGCGGCGGTGACGTAAATACGAAAACCGACGGCACTTCACAGTAATTCTGTTTAGCCTGGAGAGCTGCGGCTCTCCGGGTTTTTCTCCCCTCAGCCCCACTCTTCCGCTATGCTAATCCTGTGAAATTTACAGGAAATCCTTCATGGCCGTTTTGCTTTTGATTGACGATCATCCGCTGGTTGAAGTGGCACTTGAAGCTGCCCTGAGCCAGTCGCCCATACCCGTTAAGCTGCTTTCTGCCAGCAGTGAAAAAGCCGCCCGCCCCTTACTTGAGGAGCAACCGGACATTATTGTGCTGGATATCGGCCTGCCGGACAGCGATGGGCTGGAGTTCCTGCGTCGCCTGAAGATCCATCGTCCTGATTGCCCGGTCCTTATCTACTCTGCGCAGCAGACCCGCCACTATATGCGTCGCGCTCAGGCGCTGGGTGCCGCCGGTTACGTGGTAAAGAGTCAGCGCATGACGCAGTTGCTCAGCGCCATCCTGGCGGTGCTGGGCGGTCAGACGGCCTTTCCGGAGATGGATGATGAGCCTGAACTGCCGCTGACCCAGAAGGAGCGTCAGATTCTGGCACTGCTGGCCAGTGGGTTATCCAATCTGCAAATCGCGGCTCAGCTGCACATCAGTAACAAAACGGTCAGTACCCATAAAAAGAACATTCTGGAAAAAACCGGTGCCCGATCAGTGGTGGAACTGGCTGACCTGTGGAAAGCCCAGCAGTGAGAATTATTCTGCTGATCCTGCTGTTCTGGTGCGGCTCCGCGCTGGCTGATGTGCGTCCGGTGAGCAGCGTGAATCTGCCGATGATGCTGCCGGTGACCCATGCGGAAACCATGCAGGGCAGGATCCTGCGCGTCGGCCTGCTGGAAGAGAACCACGCACCCTGGGCGATGCGTATCGGCAATGACCTCTATGGTATCAACGCCGACTATCTTTCCGCGCTGCGACAGCTGACCGGCGCGCAGTTCACGCTCAATCTCTACAGCGATCAACCGCACCTGATGCAGGCGCTCAGCAGCGGCCAAATCGATTTTGCGCTGGGCATGTGGAGTGCCCCGCTGCCACCCGGCACCCTGAGCAGCGAAAACTGGTTAAGCAGTCCGCTGCGGGTTTATCGCAATCAGCAAAACCAGCGTGCCGTAATGTTCAACAGCCAGAATGCCTCGCTTGCAATCAGCGACAGCACCCTGGCTCAGCTGCCATCTGCGCTGGCGGCCCGTCACAGCTGGCGACGCTACAGCAGCGATCTTCAGGCGCTCTATACCCTGCTTAATCAGCAGAATGACTATGTGGTGGCGGATGAGACCAGCGCCGGCTTTCTGCTGAGCCAGCTGCAACAGGGCCAGATTTATCAGATCGCCTCCCACATCGAGGCCGGCCAGCTCAACCTGCGCGCGGTGGCGCGCGATCCTCAGCTTATCAGCTGGATAAATCAGAGCCTGCGTCAGCTGCCTGCAGAACTGATGAACACGCTACAGGCGCGCTGGAGCAGCAGCCTGCCGCGCTATCAGGATACGCAGACCCTGATGCTCAGCCCCGCTGAGCGCGCCTGGATTGCCGATCATCCGCGTATTACCTACACCGCCGAACCGGACAACTATCCCTGGAGTTATCGCGATGCCAGCGGAACCGCCCGGGGCTATGGCGTCGACCTGCTGAAAGCGATTGCGCAGAGCACCGGATTAGCGTTTGAGCCGGTGTGGGTCAGTAATCCCCGCCAGGCCAGCACGCTGATTCAGCAAAAGCAGGCGATGCTGCAGCTGATGCAGCCGCTGAATGGCGATGCGATGCAGAGCACGTCGCTGCCGGTGTGGCGCGCGCTGTGGGGCATCTACAGCGTCCAGTCCGATACGCTGGCACACTGGCGCGACCTGCGCGGCAAGCGGATCGGCGTGTTGCAGGATGACCTGGCGCTGCGTCTGCTGCCTGCGGATCTGCAGCCACAGCTGTTTGCCGACCGTAATAGCCTCTATGACGCGCTGGCAAAGGGGCAGATCGATGCGCTGGTCGATAACGTGCTCTCCGCCCGCTGGCGTATCGCCAGCCGCGATGATGCCCGTATTCACCTCGCCTTTGCCGCCAGCGACATCGCCTGGCCGATTGCACTCGGCGTCACACCGGACCAGCCAGCGCTGCGCACCCTGCTGGATCGCGCGCTGCAGCAGATTCCGGCCGATACCCAGAGCCAGATGCGTGATAGCTGGTCAACGCCGCCGCAGCCCGGCAGCGTGATGGTGATGCGTTCGCTGCCGATGGTGGTGCTGGCAGTAGCCGGTGCAGCCATTGTGCTGCTGCTGTTACTGCTGGCGCGCCGCTACTGGCAGCAGCGCCGGGAACGTCAGCAGCGTGAGCAGGCGGAACATGCCAATGCGATGAAAAGCCAGTTCCTGGCGACCGTCAGTCATGAACTGCGCACGCCGATGCAGGCGATCCTGGGTCTGCTGGAGCTGGAGAAACAACAGCACAGTAGCCAGAATCTTTCGCTGCTGCACAGCAGCGCACAATCGCTGCTGACTCTGCTGAATGACCTGCAGGATCATGCGCGCATCGAGAGCAACAGTTTTACCCTGGCACCACGTCCGCTGGCGCTGGCGCAGTGGCTCAATCAACAGCAGCATTTTTATCATCCGTTGATGCGCACTGACGGCCCGCGTCTGATCGTCGAGGCGCTGACGCCGCTGCCTGACACCGTGCTGATCGATGCCGACCGCCTGCAGCAGGTGGTTAATAACCTGATGACCAATGCGCTGAAATTTACCCGTCACGGCGCGATTCGTCTGACCCTGGCCGCAGAGCAGCAGCTGGTTCTGACGGTGAGCGACAGCGGCAGCGGGATTCCGCCGGAGGAACAGCAGAAGCTGTTTGATCCGTGGTATCAGGCGCCGTCCGGAAAATCCGTTTCGGTGCAGGGCAGCGGGCTGGGACTGTTTATCTGCCGCGAAATGGTGTTGCGGATGGGCGGCGACATCCGGCTCACCTCTGAACCTGGTCACGGCACTCAGGTCACCGTAACGCTGCCGCTGGAGATCTGCGCGCCGCTAAGCCATGCGGATGAGACGTCCCTGCCCGGCTTTCCTCATCTTAGGGTGGCGATTGTCGATGACCATCCAGCCAATCTGCTGGTGATGCAGCAGCAGCTGGTGCGCTTTGCGATTCAGGCTGACACCTTCGAACAGGGACGCGCGCTGCTGCAGGCTGACGCAAAGCAGCCTTATGATCTATTGTTTATCGACCAGATGATGCCGCGCCCTGACGGTACGCTGCTGCTGCGGATATTGCGTCGGCGTGACCGCCAGCGTGGACGTCAGGCGATGCGGGTGCTCTGCTCGGCTGACGCGCAGCTTCTGTCACGACCGCCTGAGGCGGGCGAGCGGGTGCTGATTAAACCGGTGCAGTTAGCCGATCTCAGCGCGCTGCTGGCAGAGTGGCAGCAGGCGTGGCAGGAAGATCCGCTGGCGACACTGGATGACAATCTGTGGCAGCTGGCGCAGCAGAATGACAAATTCCTCAGCCGTCTGAGCCAGACGCTACACAGTACAGTGACACAGGACCTGGCTGTGATGCGTGAGGCACACGAACGCGCAGACTGGACGCAGTTCGCCGAAGCAGCACACCGGATGAAAGGAAGCTGCCTGCTGGCAGGGCTGGAGCATGGCGCGCAGCTCAGCCAGCAGCTGACGGAGCAGGTTAAACAGCATCAGGATACGTCTGAGACGTGGCAATTACTGATATTATTCGTAAACAGGTTACTGAAAAAACTGGAAACTTATGGCACATACCCACACTCATAGCGGGCAGGATAGTAATCGCACGCGTCTGGCGGCCGCCTTCGGGGTGACCGTCGTCTTCATGGTTGCTGAAGTGATTGGCGGCTGGCTCTCGGGTTCACTGGCGCTGCTGGCGGACGCAGGGCATATGCTGACCGACGCCGCCGCGCTGCTGATGGCCTTGCTGGCGGTGCAGTTCTCGCGCCGTAAACCTAATGCACGTCACACCTTTGGCCTGCTGCGCCTGACTACGCTGGCCGCATTTGTTAACGCCATCGCACTGCTGGGCATTACCGCGCTCATCGTCTGGGAAGCGGTGCGCCGCTTTGCCGACCCTCAGCCGGTCACGGGCGGCCTGATGCTGGGGATCGCAGTTGGCGGCCTGCTGGCCAATATTCTGTCGTTCTGGCTGCTGCACCACGGCAGCGGAGAGAAGAATCTCAACGTGCGTGCCGCCGCGCTGCATGTCATGGGTGACCTGCTGGGTTCGGTGGGCGCGATTGTGGCAGCGGTAATCATCCTGCTGACCGGCTGGACGCCTATCGACCCGATTCTGTCATTGCTGGTGTCGCTGCTGGTGTTGCGCAGCGCCTGGGCGCTGCTGCGTGAAAGTCTGCAGGAGTTACTGGAAGGGGCACCGCATTCACTGGATGTGAACCGGCTGATACGGGATCTGACGCTGAACATCGCCGAAGTGCGCAATGTTCACCATGTGCATTTGTGGCAGGTCGGCGAAAAGCCGCTGCTGACACTGCATGCGCAGGTGATCCCGCCTTACGATCACGATGCGCTGCTGCATCGTATTCACGACTACCTGCGCCAGAACTACCAGATTGAGCATGCGACGGTGCAGATGGAGTATCAGCCCTGTGCCGGAGCCGAGTGTGAACTCGGCTTAAGCAGCGCGGCTGCCTCCGGCCATGATCACAGTCATTCTCACGACCATGATCATGATCATGACCCTGCTCACGCTAAAGGCGAAGCACACACTCACTGAGCCGACAGCGCGCGGGAACCCTGTTGCCGCGCGCTGCGGATCCACATACGCGATCCGTTCAGCGCAATCAGTGTCAGGATCACATACTCCAGCGACATCGCATAGACGCCCTGACGGGCGAAAATCATCACGCTAATCACGTTGATGATGACCCACAGCAGCCAGTTCTCAACATATTTGCGCGTCATCAGCACCATCGCCGCAATCGACAACACCATCATGCAGGAATCCCAGAACGGGAAGGCATCCGGCTGCAACGCGGGCATCGCCACCGATAGGCCAATACCGTTCATCAGCGTCACCGCTGCACGGGTTAACAGCGCAAACACCGGGTCGATATAAAGCGTCATCAGCGCAATGGCGATCACGCAACCCGCCGCCCAGGCGAGCGCTTTGGGCAGTGGCAGCCAGCGGATTTTCAGCTCGGCCTGATGATCGGCGGTCTGACGGCTCCAGGCGTACCAGCCATAGATATTGGCGGCAAAGAAGAAGAGCTGCAGCAGAAGGCTGGCATAGAGCTGGATTTGAAAGAAGATCACCGCAAACAGCGTCACGTTGATCAGACCGAACGGATAGTTGATGATTTTTTCCAGGCTGGCAAACCAGATACAGAGTAAGCCCGCCAGCGTGCCGATGGCCTCAATCCATGAGAGATCGTAGCCTCCGGCACCCAGAGGAATGTGAACCAGAATATTATGTGTGCTGAAGAAGTCCATGCTGAGCACCTGTCCGGGAACGCTTAGGCGTTGCCCTTCACGTTGAGTTTAAGTTCCGCTGCAAAGGATAGCATGCGATTTAGCGGCAGTAACGCCGCCTCTCGCAGCGTCTCATCCACCTGAATCTCATGTTCCGCGCCGCCCGTCTCCAGCGCTTCTGCGATAGCTTTAAGGCCGTTCATCGCCATCCACGGACAGTGAGCGCAGCTGCGGCAGGTTGCGCCCTCGCCCGCGGTCGGCGCTTCCAGCAGCTCTTTATCCGGCACCATTTGCTGCATTTTGTAGAAGATGCCGCGATCGGTCGCCACAATCATCTGTGGATGTGGCAGGGATTTCGCCGCCTGAATCAGCTGGCTGGTCGAGCCGACCGCGTCCGCCAGATCGACAATGGCCTGTGGCGACTCCGGGTGCACCAGCACCGCCGCGTCGGGATAGAGCGCTTTCATACGCTGCAGCGCCTGGGTTTTAAACTCGTCATGCACAATGCAGGCGCCCTGCCAGCACAGCACATCCGCGCCCGACTTCTGAGTGACGTAGCGGCCCAGATGACGATCCGGCGCCCAGATAATCTTTTCGCCCAGGCTGTCGAGATGCTCAATCAGCTCAACCGCAATGCTGGAGGTCACTACCCAGTCGGCCCGCGCTTTGACTGCCGCTGAGGTATTGGCATAGACCACGACGGTGCGATCGGGATGGGCATCACAGAAGGCGTTAAACTCTTCAATCGGGCAGCCGAGATCCAGTGAGCACTCCGCCTGCAGCGTCGGCATCAGCACGGTTTTTTCAGGGCTGAGGATTTTGGCGGTTTCGCCCATAAAGCGCACGCCTGCCACCAGCAGTGTGGTGGCGGAATGATTACTGCCGAAACGCGCCATCTCCAGCGAGTCGGAGACGCAGCCGCCGGTCTCTTCCGCCAGCGCCTGGATTTCCGGATCGGTGTAGTAGTGCGCCACCATCACCGCGTTACGCGCCTTCAGCAGCGCTTTGATTTTCTCACGGTAAAACGCCTTCTCGTCATCACTCAGGCGGGCAGGTTTAGGCGGAAAAGGGTAAACGGCGCTTTCAGGATCGAACATCACACTCATGACACAGCTCTCGTTTTATCTAATTAACGAAAATAGCCAGTAAAGGCGAATAATGGCGTTCAATCCACCATCGTGTTTTATATGCTAAACACGATAGCGGAAAAGCCAGACTGTGTCGTGGGATTTTTAGTCCGCCTGTATCACTAACTGGACCGGCTCTGAAGCTGCTTTATCGATAAGCGACTGCGGCGCTTCCAGCGCCAGCAGGAAAGCTTTAATGTCCAGCCCGCCTGCAAAGCCGGTCAGCTTGCCGTTAGCGCCAATCACGCGGTGGCATGGCGCAACAATGGAGAGTGGATTACGACCATTGGCCGCGCCGACCGCCCGTACTGCCTGCGGATGACCGATCTCTCTGGCAATCTGACTGTAGCTGCGCGTTTCACCAAATGGAATCGCCACCAGCGCCTGCCAGACTTTTTTCTGAAAGTCGGTGCCGACCATGTCGAGTGGCAGCTCAAAGCAGCGACGCTCACCGGTAAAGTATTCGCTGAGCTGACGCTCAGTTTCGATCAGAATGGGATGATCGTCATTGCGCGTCTGCGGCAAAAATCGGGTGCGCTTCGGATCGTCGTTTTCCCACAAGATGCCCGCCAGGCCACTGTCGCTGGCGACCAGTTTCAGTTCACCTACCGGGGTAGCTATCGGTTTGAAGTAGTACATGGTGATTCTCCCGTCACGGTTCCGTCATCCAGTATCGCACTTTTTTTCCCCCTGACTGGCTGTTTCCGGTCATGGAGTTAAACTGTTTTGCTGTCCGAAAACAGCCAGTCTGACGGATCCAGCCGGTATAGGCTGTCCCTATTTGCCGGAGAAATGCCATGCTCGATCCCGAAATTGCCTACCAGGCGCTGACCTCTCGTGATACCCGCTTTGACGGCGTTTTCTTTGTGGGTGTGACGTCAACCGGTATCTATTGCCGTCCGGTCTGCCCGGTTAAAGCACCCATGCAGAAGAACTGCCTTTTCTTCAGCAGCGCTGAGGCGGCGGAAAAAGCGCGCTTTCGCCCCTGCCTGCGCTGTCGGCCAGAACTGGCACCCGGCAATGCGCCGGTTGATCAGCCGCATCGCGTCGCAGAGCGGCTGATTCAGCGTATCGAGGAAGGCATGCTGGAGGAGCGCGAAGGCCTGGAAGCAATTGCTGCGGAATTCGGCCTCAGCCTGCGTCAGCTGCGCCGTATCGTGCAGCATGAACTCGGCGTTTCGCCGCTGGAGCTGAAGCAGACGCGGCGAATGCTGCTGGCAAAACAGCTGCTGACAGAAACACAACTGCCTGTCATAGAGGTCGCCTACGCCAGCGGTTTCAGCAGCCTGCGCCGGTTTAATGATGTTTTCCAGGCGCGCTACCGCATGACGCCGAGCGCGCTGCGCCGGGATGACACTGGCACTAAGCGTGCGCAGCCCGGCGACCGCGTGACGCTGCGGCTGACCTATCGCCCCCCCTATGACTGGGCGGCGATGCTCTGGTTTTTGCAGACGCACCTGATGAAGGAGGTCGAAGCGGTGGAAGATGGCAGCTGGCGACGCACTGTGGCGCTGGGTCGCTGCCGGGGCTGGGTCAGCGTTTCCCATCTGCCGCAGAAGAACGCATTGCAGGTGACGCTCTCAACGTCCCTGACGCCAGTGCTGCCTCTGCTGCTGCGCCGTCTGCGTGACCTGTTCGATCTCGATGCGCAGCCACAGCGTATCGCCGCCTGCCTGGCCCAGGATCCGCTGCTGGCACCCAGCCTGATCGCACATCCCGGTCTGCGCGTGCCCGGCGCATTCGACGCCTTTGAGCTGGGCGTGCGCGCCATTATCGGCCAGCAGGTAACCGTCAAAGCGGCCACCACGGTCAGCAGCCGTTTTGCCGCCGCCTTTGGTGAGCCCTGCGAGACGCCTTTTGCCGATCTCACCCGTTATACCGCGCTTCCTGAACGCATCGCCGGACTGACGGTGGACGATGTCGCACCGATGGGCATTGTCAGCGCCGCGCGCTCCCGCGCCATCATCGCCTTTGCCAGCGCCTGCGCCAGCGGTGACCTGCGTCTCAGCGCCGCTCAGCAGCCTGACGAGGTGATAAAAAAGCTGGTCAGCCTGCCGGGCATTGGTCCCTGGACTGCGCACTATATCGCGATGCGCGCCCTGCGCTGGCCGGATGCCTTTCCCAAGGAAGATATCGCCATCCGTAACAACCTGGGCGGCATGTCATCCAGAGAAGCGGAAGCGCGTTCGCAATCCTGGCGTCCCTGGCGCAGCTATGCGGTGATGCATATCTGGGAGAGCCTGGCAGTGGCGAAGGTGAAGAAAAAGGCGTGAGGATGAGTACAGGGCAACTCTCCCCGCAAAGCAAAAGCAAAGCGAGCAGTTAATACGCTCAGAAGAAGAAAGCGTCCTGCGCAATTATCGCCAGCAGCGCTTTTAGATGGCTGAGAAAGCTAAATCAGCTTTAATCCTCCAGCAACAATTAAGCCCGATGCGCAGGGAACACGGTCAGAGGAGGAAAGCGTCCCGCGCCAGGACGGCGCGGGCCGAGCGTGTCATGGATGACGGCTTTTGCGTCTTTCCGATCTGACCGTGTTCTCTGCGCAGGCTGGATCTCTCAGCGAACTGCGCCAGACTTTGCCCACTACCTCAAACGCCAGTGGCTTTATACATTTAACGTGAGCCAGATACCGCAGAAACGAAAAAAGCGCCCAAAGGGCGCTTCTTTCTAATTGGTGGGTCGTGCAGGATTGCCTCGGCCCTTCCAGGGCCTCGCCCTCCGGGTGATGCTGAAGCATCAGCCTGAATCGCCGGGCGATTCAGTCGAACTTGCTGCAGGTTCTCACCCTGCACGGTGAATACCGTGCTCTGAAAACGAAAAAAGCGCCTTAAAGGCGCTTCTTTCTTAATTGGTGGGTCGTGCAGGATTCGAACCTGCGACCAATTGATTAAAAGTCAACTGCTCTACCAACTGAGCTAACGACCCGCTGGAGGCTTACAACCGTTCAGCGCGCCAGGCGGCTGAGATAAGATGGTGGGTCGTGCAGGATTCGAACCTGCGACCAATTGATTAAAAGTCAACTGCTCTACCAACTGAGCTAACGACCCATCTTAGGTTGTGAAGCAATGCTGAAGTGTTCTTCTTAAAACTGCGCGGTAAAGCGCGTCTGAAGGAGATGGTGGGTCGTGCAGGATTCGAACCTGCGACCAATTGATTAAAAGTCAACTGCTCTACCAACTGAGCTAACGACCCATCTTCAGGCTTACCAGACACTTTGCAATGTGTCCCGGCAACGGCGGCATATATTACTGATTTAGCGGGGTAGCGCAACTCTTATTTCTGCTAAATGCTTCAGTTGCTTACCTTTCATACGGCAAGACCAGAAATCACACGATATCTGGTCTGAACCGGACAAATTACAGGCTTGCCAGACGTTTCTGCGCCTGTTTAGCAGATTCGGTGTCTGGATAAAGTTTGATCACCTGCTGGAAGACCGCTTTGGCTTTCGCCGTGTCTTTCTTCTCCTGCATGATGACACCCACTTTCAGCAACGCTTCTGCAGCTTTCGGCGACTTCGGATAGTTCTTCACCACCGTAGCGTAATAATACGCCGCGTCGTCCTTTTTGCCTTTGTTGTAGTTCAGCTGACCCAGCCAGTAATTCGCATTCGGCTGATAGGTCGAATCCGGGTAACGTTTTACCCACGCCTGAAGCGCACTGATCGCCTGGTCATACTGTTTCTTCTCCAGAATCAGCGCCACAGCCGCATTGTAATCGCTGTTAGCGTCACCGGTCTGAGCAGGTGCGCTCTCCGTGGATGCTGCCGCGCCTGCGGTGGCTGCTGCGCCGGTATCTGCTGCGGCATCGCTGCCGGCTGCCTGTTGCCCGCCGCTGCTGCTGGCGCTGCTCAGGCTGTCAATCTGCTGGTAAAGCTGCTTCTGCCGCTCAACCACCTGATTCAACTGATACGAGTTTTGCTGGATTTGCCCACGCAGCGCATCGATATCACGCTGGTTATCGCTCATCTGCTGCTGCAGTTGCTGCATCAGCTGTGCCTGGGCATTAGAGATTCGTTCAAGAGTGGTGACACGGTCTTCGACCGAGCCGGAGCCAACGCTACTGATTGACGCTTGGGCATTAGCGGCCCAGGGGGCCGCTACGCCAATCAGTAACGACAGACTCAACAGATGACGTCTGAAGTTACTAACCATGTGATTCTCTTAGTAGACCAGTACGGCACGACGGTTTTTAGAATACGCTGCTTCGTCATGACCCAGAACGGCTGGCTTCTCTTTACCGTAAGAAACGATAGACATCTGATCAGCCGACACGCCTTTACCCTGCAGGTACATTTTAACGGCGTTAGCACGACGTTCGCCCAGGGCGATGTTGTATTCTGGCGTACCGCGCTCATCCGCGTGACCTTCGATGGTCACTTTGTATGATGGGTTGCTGCGCAGGAAGGTCGCGTGCTGATCCAGCATCTGTGCGTAATCAGACTGAACGTCATACTTGTCCAGGCCGAAGTACACGATGTTGTTCTGCTGCAGCTGCTGCATCTGCAGACGAGCTTGCTCGTCAGAAGACATGTTGCCGCCGTTACCGTTCATGCCAGAGTTAGCACCGTAAGCGCCATCAGCGCCCATGCCAGTCTGGTCATTGTTGTTGTTTTTGTGTGAGCTACAAGCCGCTACTGCCAGAACCGGCAGAGCCAGCATCAAACCCTTCAGCACTTTGTTCAGTTGCATTTCAAAAATCCCATTATTGTTTATTGTTTGCGATGTCTGAACTGTCAGACATTACAGATACGGCGACCAGGCAGGAAATTTGACCTGTCCATCAGTTGCCGGAAGACGCGCTTTGAAACGACCGTCGGTTGAAACCAACTGCAGCACGGAACCCATCCCCTGAGTAGAGCTATAGATTACCATTGTGCCGTTTGGTGCCAGGCTCGGCGTTTCATCCAGGAACGTGTCCGTTAACGTTTGAACGGCTCCCGTTTCCAGATCCTGTTTGGCGACGTGTTGAGCACCACCGCTGGTGCTAATCATCACCATAGATTTACCATCTGTTGCGACATCCGCATCCTGGTTCTGACCACCTTCCCAGGTAATACGCTGTGGCGTGCCGCCATTCAGACCAACTTTATAGATCTGAGGGGCACCCGCCTGATCCGAGGTATAAGCCAGCGTCTGGCTGTCCGGGAACCAGGTCGGTTCAGTGCTGTTATAGCGACCATCTGTCACCTGACGCGTCTGACCTGACGCCAGATCCATCACATAGAGGTTCAGGCTGCCGGTTTTAGAGAGCGCGAAAGCGAGCTTAGAGCCATCTGGCGAAAACGCAGGTGCACCGTTATGACGTGGATAAGAGGCGACCTGACGGATAGCACCGTTAGACAGCGTCTGAACCACCAGCGCAGATTTGCCGCTTTCAAAGGTCACGTAGGCAACTTTGCTGCCATCCGGAGACCAGGCTGGCGACATCAGTGGCTGTGGTGAACGATGTACCACGAACTGGTTGTAACCATCGTAGTCAGCCACGCGCAGCTCATACGGGAACTGACCGCCATTGGTCTGCACGACATAGGCGATGCGGGTACGGAAAGCACCTTTAATGCCGGTCAGCTTCTGGAACGTCTCATCACTGGCCGTGTGGGCAGCATAACGCAGCCACTGTTTAGTCACTTTATACGAGTTCTGTGCCAGTACGGTACCTGGCGCACCGCCGGTATCAACCAGCTGGTAAGAAACCTGATAGCTGCCATCCGGGTTAGAAGCGACCTGACCGACGACAACGGCATCAATGCCGAGCGCGCTCCAGGCGGCAGGCTGAACTTCCTGCGCGCTGGCAGGCTGCTGTGGCAGACGCGAGCGGTCCAGTGGATTAAATTTGCCACTGTTACGCAGGTCAGCCGCTACGATGCCGCCGACATCTTCCGGCGCAGCACCCGCACCCGCCCATTTAAACGGCACCACGCCAATCGGGCGCGCAGTGTTGACACCCTGGGTGATCTCAATTCGAACTTCTGCATGCAGCATGGCTGCCCACAGCAGGATAAAAAAGCCTAACGTAACGCGAAGAGCTTGCTTCATTTTATCTCCCTTATCTGAACCTCAGTCCACGATAATTGGCACTGTTCCTGGAAACCACGAGTACAACTTAAGTACGGCAAGCTAAACATAGAACAACTTGCCGCCCGTTACTGCATTATTGCGGTTTAAAACGCATTGGGGCGTTTTTAAACACTTCGTAGACCGCCTGCGAAGGCGGCTTCGGAATGCGTGCCTGTTTAGCGGCAGCAATCGCGGCCTGACAGAGCGCAGGATCGCCACCCTCTGACTTAACATCGATTAACAAGCCATCAGGCGCAAGTTTAATCCGCAAATCACAGGTTTTTCCGCGATACAGATCGGCATCGTAGAATCGGCTCTGAATCGCACTGACAACCTGCCCCATATAGGAGTTGATTTCCGCGCCTGATGCGCCCGCTTTCTTCTGGTTTCCCTGCCCTGCTGCGCCACCGGAAGTGCCGCTTTTCGGTGCATTTTTGCCGGAAGCGAGTCCGCCCAGTAAATCATCGACATCGCTGCCATTGGCGGCATCCGCTGCAGCTTTCGCTTTCGCATCTGCTTTGGCCTTAGCAGCAGCATCCGCTTTTGCTTTGGCTGCCGCATCGGCTTTGGCTTTTGCCGCAGCATCGGCTTTCGCCTTTGCAGCCGCTTCTGCCTTCTCTTTAGCCGCTTCTTTAGCGGCCTCAGCTTTCTCTTTCGCCGCTTCTGCAGCTTTCTCTTTCGCTGCCTCAGCTGCTTTTTCTTTGGCTTCAGCGGCTTTTTCTTTCGCCTCTTCGGCCGCTTTAGCTTTTGCCTCCGCCGCCGCTTTCACTTTGGCTTCGGCTGCCGCTTTTGCATCCGCTTCAGACTTTGCTTTGGCTTCCGCAACAGCTTTCTCTTTTGCGGCGGCCGCCGCGGCGGCTTTCGCCTGCTGATCAGCCTGCTTCTTTGCGTCGGCTGCGGCCTGCTTCGCCTGCTCGGCGGCGGCTTTTGCCTGTGCATCCGCCTGGGCTTTCGCATCCGCTTTCGCTTTGGCTGCCGCCGCTTCAGCGGTTTTTTGTTGCTCCTGAGCCTGTTTAGCAGCATCGATAGCCGCTTTCTGCTGCTCAGCCTGCTGTTTAGCCTCTTCTTTCGCGGTTTCCTGCGCGGCTAAACGCTCTTTCTCCAGCGCTTTCAAACGCTGCTGTTCAGCAGCCTGTTTCTGTTGCAGCTCTTCAGCCTGCTGCTGCGCCTGCTTTTTACGCTGCTGCTCAGCCCGCTGGCTGTCGCTCTGCTGGTTCTGCTGACGATTGTATTGACTCACGACGGCACCCGGATCGACCATCACTGCATCGATATCGCTGCCTCCGCCACCCGCACTGCTGGGGTCAACGTGCTCATTAAACGAGCTCCAAATCAGCAGCGCGATCAGCACGATATGCAGAATCACCGAAATGATTATCGCGCGCTTTAACTTCTCGTTTTGCTCGGTTGCCTTCGACACACTCGGTTCCCAAAAAACGGTTCGATTTTAAATCGGCTGCGTCATCAAACCGACAGATTTAACACCCGCCTGGTGCAGCAGGTTGAGCGCTTTAATAATTTCATCGTAAGGCACCTCTTTCGCGCCCCCGATCAAAAAGACCGTCTTAGGATTCGCTTCCAGTCGACGCTGCGCTTCGCTGATCACCTGCTCAGGCGGGAGTTGGTCCATGCGGTCGTGATCCACGACCAGGCTGTACTGCCCCACGCCCGCGACTTCAACAATTACCGGCGGATTATCATCGCTGGAAACCGTTTTAGAGTCGGTCGCATCAGGCAGATCCACTTCCACGCTCTGGGTAATAATGGGTGCCGTTGCCATGAAGATCAGCAACAGCACCAGCAGGACGTCCAGTAGCGGAACGATGTTGATTTCCGACTTCAGGTCGCGGCTTTTGCGACCACGTACTCTGGCCATCATTAACCTCTATTTACTTAGCGCTATCGCTGGAGAAAGCCTGGCGATGCAGGATGGCAGTGAACTCTTCCATAAAGTTGTCGTAGCCCTGCTCCAGTTTGTTCACGCGCTGGTTCAGACGGTTGTACGCCATAACCGCCGGAATCGCGGCAAACAGACCGATAGCGGTCGCAATCAGTGCTTCAGCGATACCCGGTGCCACCATCTGCAGCGTCGCCTGCTTCACCGCGCCCAGCGCGATAAAGGCGTGCATAATTCCCCAGACGGTACCGAACAGCCCGATGTAAGGACTGATAGAGCCGACGGTGCCGAGGAATGGAATGTGGTTTTCCAGTGCTTCCAGCTCACGGTTCATTGAGATGCGCATAGCACGACTCGCCCCGTCAATGACCGCTTCCGGCGCATGATTATTGGCGCGATGCAGGCGGGCAAATTCTTTGAAGCCGGAATAGAAAATCTGCTCCGAGCCGCCCAGTTCTTCCCGGCGCTCCTGGCTCTCCTGATACAGGCGCGAGAGTTCGATACCGGACCAGAATTTGTCTTCAAACGCCTCCGCTTCTCTTCCCGCCGCATTCAGAATACGTGTGCGCTGAATAATGATGGCCCAGGAGGCAATAGAAAAGCCGATCAAAATCAACATGATAAGTTTGACCAGAAGGCTCGCCTTCAGGAACAAATCAAGAATGTTCATGTCAGTCACTGCTTGAACTCCGCGACAATAGACTTGGGAAGCGCAATCGGCTTCATCAGATGTGGGTTAATGCAGGCAATCAGGACTTCTGCCTCATTGAGCACTTTGCCTTCAGTATTCACGATACGCTGCGTGAACGTCATGGTTGCCCGTGTCATTGAGGTGACCTCACTCTGGATCTCCAGAAGGTCATCAAGACGCGCCGCCGCCAGATAGTCCACCGATATGCGCCGTACCACAAAAGCGATCTGCTGTTCTAACAGCGTCTGCTGATTGAAATGGTGCTGTCGCAACATTTCGGTACGTGCTCGTTCATAAAAAGCGATATAGCTGGCGTGATAAACCACACCACCGGCATCAGTATCTTCGTAGTAGACCCGAACCGGCCAGCGAAACAGCGTTGTACTCACTCTACATCCCGGCCTCGTTTTAAACGTTGCTACTATACGCAAGAGAATTGGGGTTGGGAATGGGTCGCCAGAGCCAGGCGAAAATAATTATCGCTCCGTAACAAACGGAACGATTTCAGAGAGATTTATTGACCAGATGCTGACAAATATTCACTGACAGCGCGGGTAAGGTGGGGGATTAAAGATAAAAACGGTAAAGCGCAATCACTAACGCCAGCAGAGCCGGTAACGGCGTAAACAGCGCCTGCCATCGGGTTTTCCGTGGCCGGAAACCCACACCGTGAATTACGCCGCAGCAGACCGCCCAGATCAGCACCAGCCCCTGCAGAGCAGGAAGCTGGCCCGCCTGATTGGCAAAACGGGTCGGATCCCACATTACGCCGCCCGCCGTCAGCAGCGCCAGCAGCAGTGAAAGGGCCCGTAACGGGCCCTTATCCATCAGATCATAGAGCATCCGAACTGGCGTGCGCATCAGTGAGTCTCATCCTGCGCTTCAACGTGCTCAATCGCCAGCGCGGTCACGATACCAAAGGCACAGGCCAGCAACGTGCCGAGAATCCAGGCAAAATACCACATGCGACATCTCCTTTATTAATAGAGTGAGTGACTGTTGCTTTCAATCTGCTCTTTGGTAATACGGCCAAACATCTTCCAGTAGCACCAGGTGGTGTAAATCAGAATGATTGGGACAAAGATAGCGGCGGCCACGGTCATGGTTTGCAACGTCAGCAGACTGGACGTGGAGTCCCACATGGTCAGGCTGGTCCCCGGTACGGTGCTGGATGGCATGATGAACGGAAACATCGCAATGCCGGCAGTCATGATGACGCAGGCCAGCGTCAGTGATGAGAACAGGAACGCCCAGGCACCCTTTTCAACCCGCGAGCAGAGTACGGTAAGCAGCGGCAGCACCGAACCAAGCAGCGGGAACAGCCACAGTACAGGATGATTCTGGAAGTTAACCATCCAGGCACCCGCTTCGCGCACGACGGTTTTTCCCAGTGGGTTCGAGGCGGCGAAGTGATCCATTGTGCTGGTCACCACATAACCCTCAATACCGTATTTTACCCAGGCACCCGCCAGGATGAAGCAGACCATCATCACCAGCGCGGCAAGTTGTGCAGCGGTACGCGAACGCAGATGCAGTTCGCCAGTGGTGCGCATCTGCAGGTAGGTTGCGCCCTGTGCCAGAATCATCGCCACACTGACCACACCCGCCAGCAGGCCAAACGGATTCAGCAGTTGGAAGAAGTTGCCGGTATAGAACAGGCGCAGATACGCATCGGCATGGAACGGCACGCCCTGTAACAGGTTGCCAAAGGCCACGCCAATCACCAGCGGTGGCACGAAGCTGCCAATGAAAATGCCCCAGTCCCAGGCACCGCGCCAGCGGTTATCTTCAATCTTCGAGCGGTAATCGAAACCGACCGGACGGAAGAAGAGTGACGCGAGCACCAGAATCATCGCCACATAGAAGCCGGAGAAGGCCGCCGCGTAGACCATCGGCCAGGCGGCAAACAGTGCGCCACCCGCGGTGATCAGCCAGACCTGGTTACCGTCCCAGTGCGGGGCGATACTGTTAATCATGATGCGACGTTCAGTATCGGTGCGGCCCAGAATGCGTGTCAGCATGCCGACGCCCATATCAAAACCATCTGCAACAGCAAAGCCAATCAGCAGCACGCCAATCAGCAGCCACCAGACAAAGCGCAGAACTTCATAATCAAACATGGTCGCTCTCCTTATCCCTGAACCGGCTGAGTAGTTGCCGTAATCTGCTCATGATGATATCGCCCGGTTTTCAGGCTGCTCGGCCCAAGGCGGGCGAATTTGAACATCAGGTACATTTCTGCCACCAGGAACAGCGTGTAGAGTCCGCAGATCAGGATCATCGAGAACAGCAGATCGCCAACAGTCAGCGAGGAGTTGGCCACCGCGGTCGGCAGGATTTCACCGATAGCCCAGGGCTGACGACCATACTCGGCTACGAACCAGCCTGACTCGACGGCAATCCAGGGTAACGGAATACCAAACAGCGCCGCTTTCAGTAACCAGCGATTTTTGCCCACGCGATTGCGTATTACGCTCCAGAAAGAGAGCGTGATAATGCCCAGCAGCAGTACGCCACACAGCACCATGATGCGGAACGCGAAATAGAGCGGCGCTACGCGCGGGATAGAGTCCTGCGTCGCCTGTTTGATCTGCGCTTCGGTCGCATCCGCCACGTTATCGGTATAGCGCTTCAGCAGCAGACCATAACCGAGATCCTGCTTGTGGCTGTTGAACGCGTCACGTACTGCGGGATCCTGACTGCCGCTGCGCAGTTCATTCAGCAACGTGTAGGCTTTCATGCCGTTGCGGATGCGCACTTCATGCTGAGCCATCAGATCTTTCAGGCCGGTAACCGGCTTATCGATGGATCGGGTCGCGATCAGGCCCAGCAGCCACGGGATCTGCACGGCATACCGGTTCTCCTGCGTTGCCTGATCGGGCAGGCCAAACAGCGTAAATGAGGCTGGTGCCGGCTGGGTTTCCCACTCCGCTTCGATAGCGGCCAGCTTGGTTTTCTGCACGTCGCCCATTTCATAGCCTGACTCATCGCCCAGCAGGATCACGGAGAGCACCGCCGCCATGCCAAAGCTGGCCGCAATAGCGAACGAGCGTTTAGCAAAAGCAAGATCGCGCCCTTTCAGCATGTACCACGCGCTGATGCCCAGAATGAACATCGCGCCGGTGGTGTAACCGGCCGCAACGGTGTGAACGAATTTCACCTGCGCCACCGGGTTCAGTACCAGCTCTGAGAAGCTGACCATCTCCATGCGCATGGTTTCGAAGTTGAATTCAGAGGCGATGGGGTTCTGCATCCAGCCGTTAGCAACCAGAATCCACAGCGCGGACATGTTCGAGCCCAGCGCCACCAGCCAGGTCACCGCCATGTGCTGCACTTTACCCAGCCGATCCCAGCCAAAAAAGAACAGGCCGACAAAGGTCGATTCCAGGAAGAACGCCATCAGACCTTCAATGGCGAGCGGCGCGCCGAAGATATCGCCGACGTAGTGAGAGTAATATGACCAGTTTGTCCCGAACTGAAATTCCATGGTCAGGCCAGTGGCGACACCCAGCGCAAAGTTAATACCAAATAACTTGCCCCAGAACTTCGTCATATCTTTATAAATTTGTTTACCGCTCAGGACATAGACCGTCTCCATGATCGCCAGCAAAAACGCCATACCCAGCGTTAAAGGGACGAACAGAAAATGGTACATCGCTGTTAAGGCAAACTGTAACCGCGACAGTTCGACGATATCTAACATAAGGACTCCTTGCTCCTCGCTTTGTCTCCGTCACGCGCGCGATCAGAACGAACGTAATCAGAGTCAGGAACGACTGTTTATTGATTCCAGTTTTTTTATGACCAGCAGAACAGATTTGTGAGCTGCCCGAACAGGCGAGTAGCGAATAAAGCAGCTCTGAAAATTGTCAATCCGCGCTTTCATTAACGCGTGCTTTAACAGGAGGAAAGCGGGTGTCATCCCGGGCTGAGCAGACGTTTGAATATTTGTGTAAAAGGCTGGATTGATGCAGCGCAATTTACGCTCTTAGCGTTGCGCTTTGCCAGCGATATAGTTGGATATAAATCGCGATTAATTGATCTGGATTAACGCAATAAGTTTCCAGATAGAGCCAGGTGGGTTTCTTGTTAATGAGATGTCATTAATGAAATAAGGCGGGGAAAAATAGTTTACCTTTGCCACTTTTTATTAACGTAACTAATACCTGCGTGGTTATCTGACCACGCCCTCTTTTCTTTAAATGTCTGGGTGATGTCTGTGTGTTACCGGCATAAAAAAAGCCACCCGGAGGTGGCTTAGTCTCAGATGACGACGACTTATTTTGCCGGTAATACGGCTTTAACTGCGTCACCGATGTCAGCCAGGCTGCGAACGGTTTTCACGCCTGCGGCTTCCAGTGCAGCAAATTTCTCATCTGCTGTACCTTTACCACCGGCAATGATGGCGCCCGCATGGCCCATGCGCTTGCCTTTCGGCGCGGTGACGCCAGCAATGTAGCCTACAACCGGCTTGGTCACGTGCTCTTTGATGAAGGCTGCGGCTTCTTCTTCTGCGCTGCCACCGATTTCACCGATCATCACGATCGCTTCAGTCTGTGGATCATCCTGGAACATTTTCAGGATGTCGATGAAGTTAGAGCCAGGGATCGGGTCACCACCGATGCCGACGCAGGTTGACTGGCCGTAGCCGATGTCAGTGGTCTGCTTAACTGCTTCATAGGTCAGGGTGCCTGAACGGGATACGATACCGACACGGCCCGGCTGGTGAATGTGGCCTGGCATGATGCCGATCTTACATTCACCTGGGGTGATTACGCCCGGACAGTTTGGACCGATCATCCGCACGCCCGCTTCATCCAGCTTCACTTTCACAGTCAGCATATCCAGCGTCGGGATACCTTCGGTGATGGTGATGATCAGCTTGATGCCCGCTTCGATCGCTTCCAGGATGCCATCTTTACAGAAAGGTGCCGGAACGTAGATCACGGTGGCAGTTGCGCCGGTCGCTTCTACCGCTTCGCGTACGGTGTTGAACACCGGCAGGCCGAGATGCGTCGTGCCGCCTTTGCCTGGCGTCACGCCGCCAACCAGCTGAGTACCGTAAGCCAGCGCCTGCTCAGAATGGAAAGTCCCCTGGCCACCGGTGAAACCCTGGCAAATGACTTTGGTGTTTTTGTCGATCAGAATGGACATTATTTACCCTCCGCGGCAGCAACAACACGCTGTGCGGCGTCTGTCAGGCTGGTTGCTGCAATGATGTTCAGACCGCTGTCCGCCAGTTTCTGTGCGCCCAGCTCGGCGTTGTTACCTTCCAGACGTACCACCACTGGCACGTTAACACCCACTTCAGCGACTGCGCCGATGATGCCGTCGGCAATCAGGTCACAGCGTACGATACCGCCGAAGATGTTAACGAAGACGGCTTTAACCGCATCGTCAGACAGGATGATTTTGAAGGCTTCGGTCACGCGCTCTTTAGTTGCGCCGCCGCCGACATCAAGGAAGTTGGCTGGCTGACCGCCATGGTGCTTAACGATGTCCATGGTGCCCATCGCCAGACCTGCGCCGTTAACCATACAACCGATGTTGCCTTCCAGCGCAACATAGTTCAGTTCCCACTGTGTCGCATGCGCTTCACGTGGGTCTTCCTGGCTTGGATCGCGCATTTCGCGCAGCTCTGGCTGGCGGAACAGGGCATTGCCATCGGCGCCCAGTTTGCCATCCAGGCAGATCAGATCGCCCTGCTTAGTGATGACCAGCGGGTTGATCTCAACCATCGCCAGATCGCGCTCCAGGAACAGCGTTGCCAGACCCATGAAGATCTTGGTGAACTGACCAACCAGCTTACCGGTCAGGCCCAGTTTGAATGCCAGCTCGCGGCCCTGATAAGGCTGCGGACCGGTCAGTGGATCCAGCGCCATTTTGTGGATCAGGTGCGGGGTCTCTTCCGCCACTTTTTCGATTTCCACGCCGCCTTCGGTTGAGGCCATGAAAATCACGCGACGCGTTGCGCGATCGACCACAGCGCCCAGGTAGAGCTCCTGATCGATGTCGGTTGCCGCTTCAACCAGAATCTGGTTTACCGGCTGGCCGTTTGCGTCTGTCTGATAGGTCACCAGACGTTTGCCCAGCCAGTTTTCAGCAAATGCGCGGATCTCTTCTTTGCTGTTAACCACTTTCACACCGCCCGCTTTACCGCGGCCACCGGCATGAACCTGACATTTAACTACCCACGGGCCTGCGCCAATTTTAGAGGCTGCTTCTTCCGCTTCACGTGGTGTAGTACAGGCGTAACCCGTTGGTGCCGGCATGCCATACCGTGCAAACAGTTGTTTCGCCTGGTATTCGTGTAAGTTCATGATGTTCTATCCATTCAGGTCTGAAAAGAGTATTGAGGTTGGGCGCGCGAGGCGCGCCCGGTGAAAATCAGACATCCAGCAGCAGACGCGCCGGATCTTCCAGCATCTCTTTCACTGCAACCAGATAACCCACTGATTCACGGCCATCGATCAGACGGTGGTCGTAGGAGAGCGCCAGGTACATCATTGGCAGCACCACAACCTGACCATTGACCGCCATCGGGCGATCTTTGATAGCGTGCATGCCCAGGATGGCGCTCTGCGGTGGGTTGATGATCGGGGTGGACATCAGGGAACCAAAGACGCCGCCATTGGTAATGGTGAAGTTACCGCCGGTCAGATCGTCTACTGTCAGCTTGCCGTCACGGCCTTTCACTGCCAGCTCTTTGATTTTCTTCTCAATGTCCGCCATGCTCAGCGCATCAACGTCACGCAGAACCGGTGTCACCAGACCGCGTGGCGTAGAGACCGCGATGCTGACGTCGAAGTAGTTGTGGTAAACCACATCTTCGCCATCGATGGAGGCATTCACTTCCGGGTAACGTTTCAGTGCTTCAACAACCGCTTTGATGTAGAAGGACATAAAGCCCAGACGGACACCGTGACGCTTCTCGAAGGCCTCACCATACTGCTTGCGCAGATCCATGATGGGCTTCATGTTGATTTCGTTGAAGGTGGTCAGCATCGCAGTGCTGTTTTTCGCTTCCAGCAGACGCTCGGCAACACGCTTACGCAGACGGGTCATCGGCACGCGTTTTTCGCTGCGATTCGCCACAGGCTGCTGCACGGCTGCAGTTTCTGACGCAGGTGCGGCGGCTTTAGCGGCCTGTGGTTTGTTGGCCAGATGTTTTTCAACATCTTCACGGGTCAGACGTCCGCCCACACCGCTGCCTTTGATCTGCGAAGCATCAAGGTTGTGCTCGGCAATCAGACGGCGGATGGCCGGGCTGAGCGCATCGTTGCTCTCTTCTTCCAGTGACGCAGTCTGACGCTGAGCCGGGGTAGACTCTTTGCTTTCAGACTTCGCGCTGGTCTCTTTACCGGCGCTGTTGCCCTCTTTCAGACGACCCAGAATCTGGCGTGAAGTGACGGTGGCGCCCTCTTCTTCCAGAACCGCTTCCAGAATACCGTCAGCAGAGGCTGGCACTTCCAGCACCACTTTGTCGGTTTCGATTTCAACCAGCACTTCATCGCGAGTCACTGCATCGCCTGGTTTTTTGTGCCAGGTTGCCACGGAGGCATCGGCAACCGATTCAGGCAGGTCGGGAACGAGAATATCTACGCTACTCATTATCTTTCCTTTTAATTAATTAACGTTCAGCGCGTCATTAACCAGGTCTTGCTGCTGTTGTTGGTGTACGGACATGTAACCCACGGCCGGTGAGGCGGAGGCCGGGCGGCCTGCATAACGTAAGGTCGCACCAAACGGCACAACTTCACGGAAATGATGCTGGCTGCAGTACCAGGCGCCCTGATTCAGCGGCTCTTCCTGACACCAGACAAAATCCTGTACGTGAGAATACGCTTGTAATGCTTCCTGAACCGCATGATGCGGGAACGGATAGAGCTGCTCGATACGGACAATGGCTACATCGGTCTGCTCATTTTTACGACGCTGCTCAAGCAGGTCGTAATAGACTTTACCAGAGCACAGCACGACGCGTTTCACGCCCTGCGCATCCAGATTATCCACTTCGCCAATCGCCGGCTGGAAGCTGCCGTTAGCCAGTTCATCCAGCGTGGAGATCGCCAGCGGATGACGCAGCAGCGATTTCGGCGACATCACAATCAGCGGACGGCGCATACCGCGCAGCGCCTGACGACGCAGCATATGGTAAACCTGCGCAGGCGTTGACGGTACGCAGACCTGCATGTTCTGCTCAGCGCAGAGTTGCAGATAACGCTCCAGACGCGCAGACGAGTGCTCTGGCCCCTGACCTTCATAGCCGTGCGGCAGCAGCATGACCAGGCCACACATACGGCCCCATTTCTGCTCACCGGAGCTGATGAACTGGTCGATAACAACCTGTGCACCGTTGGCGAAGTCACCAAACTGCGCTTCCCAGATGGTCAGGATGCGTGGCTCAGCAGTGGCGTAGCCATATTCAAAGGCCAGTACCGCCTCTTCTGATAGCACGGAGTCCCAGACTTTGAACTGGCCCTGGCCGCTGTGCACATGGTGCAGAGGGGTGTAGGTTGAGCCGTTTGCCTGGTTATGAACCACCGCGTGACGATGGAAGAAGGTGCCGCGACCGGTATCTTCACCCGACAGGCGAACCGGAATGCCTTCATCAACCAGCGTGGCGTAGGCCAGGTTTTCCGCGCCGCCCCAGTCAAAGGCTTTCTCGCCTTCAGCCATCAGACGACGGTCGTTATAAATCTTGGCAACACGCGACTGCACCTCAACCTCTTCAGGTACCTGGCTGATACGCAGCGCCAGTTCCTTCAGACGTTTCATGTCGACCTGGGCCGGGTAAGGCTCATCCCACTCATGGTTCAGGTAAGGTGACCAGGTAAAGGAGTGCAGGCTCATCGGACGCCATTCTGGTACTACGCACTCGCCCGCATCCAGCGCATCACGGTAAAGATTGACCATTTCGGTCGCATCTTCCTGCGTGGCAACGGCTTCACCTTCCAGACGGTCGGCGTAAATTTTACGCGGCGTCGGGTGCTTTTTGATTTTCTGGTACATCAGCGGCTGAGTCGCACTTGGCTCATCGGCCTCGTTGTGACCATGACGGCGATAGCAGACCAGATCGATAAACACATCACGCTTAAAGGTGTTGCGATAGTCGAGCGCCAGACGGGTCACAAAAGCGACTGCTTCCGGGTCATCCGCGTTGACGTGGAAAATCGGTGCCAGCACCATTTTGCCGATATCGGTGCAGTAAGGGGTTGAACGCGCATCTTTCGGGTTGGACGTCGTAAAACCAACCTGGTTGTTGATGACGATGCGAACAGTACCGCCCACTTCATAACCGCGTGCCTGTGACATGTTCAGGGTTTCCTGAACCACGCCCTGGCCAATCACCGCCGCGTCACCATGAATGGTGATCGGCAGGACTTTGTTGCTCGCAGGCTCATCCAGACGATCCAGACGGGCACGTACGGAACCCATAACGACCGGGCTGACGATCTCCAGGTGTGACGGGTTAAACGCCAGCGCCAGGTGAACCAGGCCGCCTTCGGTTTCTACGTCAGAAGAGAAGCCCATGTGGTACTTCACGTCACCGGTGCCAAGATGCTCTTTATGCTTACCGGCGAACTCGTCGAACAGATCCTGTGGCTTTTTACCCAGCACGTTGATCAGCACATTGAGACGACCACGGTGCGCCATGCCCAGCACGACTTCACGGGTGCCGCTCTTGCCGGCGTGACGGATCATTTCGCGCAGCATGGGCACCAGCGCATCGCCGCCTTCCAGCGAGAAGCGTTTGGCACCCGGGAATTTCGCCCCGAGATATTTTTCCAGTCCTTCTGCCGCGGTCAGCTCTTTCAGGAAACCTTTTTTCTCTTCGTTGCTGAACGCTGCACGGCCCGCCACAGACTCAAGACGCTGCTGGATCCAGCGCTTCTCATCCGTGTTGTTGATGTGCATATATTCCGCACCGATTGAGCCACAGTACGTCTGCGTCAGCGCGTCGAAGAGATCGGCCAGCTTCATGGTCTCTTTACCGATGGCAAAAGAGCCTACGTTAAAGCTTTCCTGAAAATCGGCCTCGGTCAGGTCATGAAAAGCGGGATCAAGATCGGCGACCCGATCCTGTTTCCACAGGCCAAGCGGATCGAGATTGGCGTGCTGATGACCGCGAAAACGAAACGCGTTGATCAGCTGCAGCACTTTCACTTGCTTGGAGTTGGTTTCCGGATCGGAGACAGATGAGGTGTAACGAGATGCGTCTTTCGCCAGGCGACGGAAGTACTCACGTGTGGTGGAGTGAAACTGCTCAGGTTTCATTCCGGTGCCCGGTAACTGTTGGAACATCGAGCGCCACACTGCATCGACAGAGTCAGGATCGGTCAGGAAATCCTCATAGAGCTGCTCTATGTAAGACTGATTCGCGCCGGCCAGCCAGGAAGAGTCCAGCCAGGGCTTCATCGCGCTGTTCTGCATTGTGATCCCTTAAGCATTGCTATGCTTTTTTGAGGTTTCATTTGTTGCCGCTTTCGCGGTTTGCCGTAGTGAGTTCAGCGATACGAGCACTTTGCGCAGCGCGCGTGGCCCGTAAGGGAACCTTTGTAAACGTGGTCATCACCGCGCTTACAGAGGCTTCCGTTAAAACACCGGGAACCTGAGGTTCCCGGCAGAAACGACTTATGCGCCGCGCTGCAGCAGCATCGACTTGATATGGCCGATGGCGCGCGTCGGGTTCAGCCCTTTCGGACAGACACTCACACAGTTCATGATGCTATGGCAGCGGAATACGCTGAAAGCGTCATTCAGATTGTCGAGACGCGCATCCGTTTCAGTGTCGCGGCTGTCAATCAGGAAACGGTATGCCGCAAGCAGGCCGGCAGGACCGATGAACTTCTCAGGATTCCACCAGAATGATGGGCATGAGGTTGAGCAGCAGGCACAGAGAATACACTCGTACAGGCCATCCAGGTGCTCGCGCTCATCCGGTGACTGCAGATGCTCACGTGCTGGCGGATTTTCCCCATTATTCAACAGGAAAGGCTTAATTTTCTCATACTGCGCATAAAACTGGCTCATGTCTACGACCAGGTCACGCACAACCGGTAAACCTGGCAATGGACGGATAACGATTTTCTGTTTGCCGTTGCCCAAGGCCGAGACCGGCGTAATGCAGGCCAGTCCGTTTTTACCGTTCATGTTGAGGCCATCAGAGCCGCAGACGCCTTCACGACAGGAGCGACGAAACGCCAGCGTCGGATCTTTCTCTTTCAGGCGAATCAGCGCGTCCAGCAGCATCATGTCGCGACCATCTTCCGATTCCAGGGTGTAATCCTGCATGCGCGGCTTGTCATCGACGTCCGGATTGTAGCGATAAATTGAAAACTCGAGTCTCATGATCGTCTCCGAAATTAGTAGGTACGCACTTTCGGCGGGAACGCCGCGCGCAGTTTCGGCTGCATGTTCACCTCACGGCGCGTCATGCTTTCGGTTTCCGGGACATAAAGACTGTGGCACAGCCAGTTTTCATCATCACGATCCGGGAAGTCGAAGCGACTGTGCGCACCGCGGCTCTCGGTGCGATAGTTAGCCGCTACCGCCGTGGCAAAGGCCGTCTCCATCAGGTTATCCAGCTCCAGACACTCAATACGCTGGGTGTTGAAATCCGGTGAGCGGTCATCCAGACGCGCTGATTTCAGACGCTGGCGAATCTCTTTCAGCTCTTCCAGACCCTGCGCCATCGCGTCGCCTTCGCGGAATACAGAGAAGTTGTTCTGCATGCAGCGTTGCAACGCTTTACGAATCTCAACCGGATCTTCACCGGTGGTGTTGTTTTCCCAGCGGTTGAAGCGCGCCATCGCCACGGCAATTTCATCTTCCGTGGCGTCACGCAGTTCGCCCTGCTCCTGAATGCTCTCCAGCAGGTGCAGGCCCGCAGCGCGGCCAAAGACCACCAGGTCGAGCAGTGAGTTGCCGCCCAGACGGTTGGCGCCGTGTACCGATACGCAGGCAATTTCGCCGACAGCGAACAGGCCAGGAATCACTACATCTTCACCCTGCTCATTCACACGCAGTGCCTGACCGGTCACTTTGGTCGGAATACCGCCCATCATATAGTGGCAGGTCGGAATGACCGGGATAGGTTCTTTGATCGGATCGGCGTGAGCAAAGGTGCGTGACAGCTCGAGAATGCCAGGCAGACGTGACTCAAGCACCTCTTTACCCAGGTGATCCAGTTTCAGCTTAAGATGTGGACCCCATGGACCATCACAGCCGCGACCTTCACGGATTTCAATCATCATTGAGCGCGCAACCACGTCGCGGCCCGCCAGATCTTTAGCGTTTGGCGCATAACGCTCCATGAAGCGTTCGCCATGTTTGTTCAGCAGATAGCCGCCTTCACCACGGCAGCCCTCGGTGACCAGCACGCCCGCACCGGCGATACCGGTTGGGTGGAACTGCCACATCTCCATATCCTGCACCGGCACGCCCGCACGCAGTGCCATACCCACGCCGTCGCCGGTGTTGATATGTGCATTGGTGGTGGACTGATAAATACGGCCCGCGCCGCCGGTGGCCAGAATGGTCGCTTTCGCTTTGAAATAAACAGTTTCGCCGGTTTCGATGCAGATAGCGGTACAACCGACTACCGCGCCATCGGCGTTTTTCACCAGATCCAATGCATACCACTCAGAGAAGATGGTGGTTTTGTTTTTCAGGTTCTGCTGATAAAGGGTATGCAACAGGGCGTGGCCTGTACGGTCTGCAGCAGCAGCGGTACGTGCCGCCTGCTCGCCGCCGAAGTTCTTCGACTGACCACCAAACGGACGCTGATAGACACGACCATCTTCCAGACGCGAGAACGGCAGGCCCATGTGCTCCAGTTCCAGAATCGCTTCCGGGCCGGTTTTACACATATATTCAATCGCGTCCTGGTCACCGATGTAGTCGGAACCTTTGACGGTGTCGTACATATGCCATTCCCAGTTATCTTCATGGGTATTACCCAGCGCAACGGTAATACCGCCCTGCGCAGATACGGTGTGGGAACGGGTCGGGAAAACTTTCGACAACAGGGCACAGCTCTGGCCGGCCTGGGAGATTTGCAGTGCGGCCCGCATTCCTGCGCCACCTGCGCCGATCACCACGGCATCAAACTCTCTGATTGGCAAACTCATTTACACACCCCACACCACAACAAATCCATAAATCGCATACCACAGCAGCGCCACGACAATCACAAACTGCAACAACAGGCGCGCTGGCAGTGATTTAACGTAGTCTGTTAACACCTGCCACATGCCGATCCAGCCGTGAATCAGAATGGAGAACAGCGTCAGCAGCGTGAACACTTTAGTGAATGCCGAAGCGAAGAAGCCACGCCACAGGTCATAAGTCAGCGTGTCTGTCATCACAACGAAACCGAGGATGTAGACGATGTAGAGCGTAATGAGAATTGCAGTTGCCCGCAGCAGCAGCCAGTCCTGAATGCCGTTGCGACCCAATGCGGATGCATTGCTTACCATACGAGAACTCCCGCCAGAATTGCCAGCACGACAGTGATCACAAAAGTCATATGAGCAGAACGCTTGCCCACTTCCAGCGTTTCAGCCAGATAACCAAAATCCATCAACATATGACGAATCCCGCTCACCGCGTGATAGGCCAGCGCGGTTAAGATGCCCCACATAATGAACTTCGCGAAGAAGCCATCCATGATGGATGCAGCATGCTGGAAACCTTCAGGAGAAGAGAGAGAGAGACCGAGCAGCCACAGCAGGATGCCAATGGCAACCAGGGTGATTACGCCGGAGACGCGGTGAAGAATGGACGATATTGCAGTAACGGGAAACCGGATCGTCGAGAGATCCAAGTTGACAGGTCTTTGTTTTTTCACGGTTTTGCCCACACAGCTCTTTTTTATTTTGCTTCCTCCGGACCTGAGGCGGAGTCTAATCACAACGTGTGGCAGACTTAACCGTCACCAAACAAGCAACATCCAGTGTTAATTGACGCGGTAGTAAACGCTGGGTGGCTCCTGGTGTCAGGGTGTTCCGGAGACCTGCCAGGAGTATAGGAGGATCACATTCTGATTACAATTCCCCTACAAACTCTTTGGTATATTTTAGGTGGAACAGTGATCCTACTCACGATTTTCACAATTGATACAATTTTAATTATCTGATTTGACAATAGTTCAACAATTCAGTTACAAACTAAGCCTGTAAATTCCTATGATGCACAAAAGTTATGGGGATACACTTTCCCCTAAGCGCAAGTTATGTAACATTGCGAATATGAGCTTTAAAAAGCATCAGGTTATTGGTTACCAAGAAGTTATGTCCTGACCGGATCTTTAACAACCGCGATATGCAGCATGTCCATGGCTCACCGGTTCCCGCTGGGAACGCGCCGCTCACTCTGTACCCTGCACCCGCTTTATACCCGCAGAGTGATACTGTGTAGTTTTGCCAACCGCAACATGAACGCGTTTCAGGTGTCTAAAGATCCTTACCTACATAAGGCGCTATGGAGACGAAAATGACAGATAAAAAAGTAACGCTAACCCTGCAAGATGGAACATCTATTGAACTGGACGTACTGAAAGGTACGCTGGGCCAGGATGTGGTTGATGTCCGCGCTCTGGGTTCAAGTGGCCTGTTCACCTTCGATCCCGGTTTTACATCTACGGCGTCCTGCGAATCTGCCATCACCTTTATTGATGGTGATGAAGGCATCCTGCTGCACCGTGGTTTCCCGATTTCTCAGCTGGCGACCCACTCTAACTATCTGGAAGTCTGCTATATCCTGCTGAACGGTGAAGCGCCAGATCAGAAACAGTTTGATGAGTTCCGTACCACCGTTACCCGTCACACCATGATTCATGAGCAGATTACCCGCCTGTTCCATGGCTTCCGTCGTGACTCACATCCGATGGCGGTAATGTGCGGTGTGACCGGTGCACTGGCTGCGTTTTACCACGATTCACTGGATGTAAACATTGAGCGCCACCGCGAAATCGCGGCATTCCGTCTGCTCTCTAAGATGCCGACCATGGCAGCGATGTGTTACAAATATTCAATCGGCCAGCCGTTTGTTTATCCGCGCAATGACCTCTCTTACGCCGGTAACTTCCTGCACATGATGTTCGCCACGCCGTGCGAAGAGTACAAAGTGAACCCGGTGCTGGAACGCGCCATGGACCGTATCCTGATTTTGCATGCTGACCATGAGCAGAACGCCTCAACCTCTACCGTACGTACCGCCGGTTCAAGCGGCGCGAACCCGTTTGCCTGTATCGCCGCAGGGATCGCCTCTCTGTGGGGACCGGCGCACGGCGGTGCCAACGAAGCGACCCTGCGTATGCTGGAAGAGATCAGCACCGTTGAGCACATCCCGGAATTTGTTAAACGCGCCAAAGACAAGAATGACTCCTTCCGTCTGATGGGCTTTGGTCACCGCGTTTATAAAAACTATGACCCACGTGCAACCGTGATGCGCGATACCTGCCATGAAGTATTGAATGAGCTGGGTATGAAGGATGATCTGCTGGAAGTGGCGATGGAGCTGGAACACATTGCGCTGAACGACCCGTACTTCATCGAGCGTAAACTCTATCCAAACGTGGACTTCTACTCCGGTATCATTCTGAAAGCGATGGGTATTCCTTCGTCCATGTTTACGGTGATCTTCGCGATGGCCCGTACGGTTGGCTGGATTGCCCACTGGAAAGAGATGCACGACGAAGGCATGAAGATTGCCCGTCCGCGTCAGCTCTACACCGGTTATACCGAGCGCGAGTTCAGCTCACAGCTGAAGAAGTAAGATTTGATGGATGGCGGAGAGGGATCTCCGCTCAGCCAGTTGATAAGCCTGCATATGGGTGAATCTGGCCGCAACGAATAAGTTCAACGCGCAGGAAACCCGGTCAGAAGAGGAAAGCGTCCCGCGCCAGGGACAAAAACGCCGGGAGCGTTTTTGAACAACGCAAAGCGTTGGCCCGGCAACGGGCGCATCTCAGGGATGAGGTGCGTAATCGCGCGGGCCGAGCATGTCATGGATGACGGCTTTTGCGTCTTTCCGATCTGACCGTGTTTCCTGAGCAGGCTCGGTCTTACAGCAGCTTGTTTCTACCCTCACCCGCGTTTAACTTCATGCCCTTTCTATCCCTGACAACCCGGACACCAGTAAAAAGGCCGTGATGAAAGCGTGCCTTTCTCAATCACCGTGCCACAACGCCGGCATTTTTTGCCCTGCCGATGAAATACTTCAAACTGAAACGCCGCTTCCTCATGATATTTCTTCATGGTTCCACGCATCCGATAGGCATGACGTGGTACTGAAAGCAGTGCCTCGCTGAAAGCCGTCAGCTGATCGTCACTGAGATCCTGCGCCCGATGATTGGGCAGCAGTTGCGCCAGCCAGAGAATCTCGGCGCGCAGGTAATTCCCCAGCCCGGCCAGAAAAGCCTGATCCAGCAGCAGACCACTAAACTGTCGCCGCCGGAACCGGGGCGACAGCAGCCGCTCTTTCACCTCTTCAACGTTAAGCTGGCTGTTCAGCACATCCGGTCCGATGCGGGTCAGAAACGGATGCGCCGCCAGCGTATCTGCGTTGAGCAGTTCAATATCCGAGGCGCTGTAAAGCAGAATCGCTTTGCCTGCCGTCGCCAGCCGCACCCGCAACTGACGTGTGGTATTCAGTTCAGTATCGGGTTTCACGATGCGCCAGACACCATAAAGCTGGTTATGGCTGTAGAGCGTCAGGCCATTGCTGAAATGTGTCAGCAGCGCTTTGCCCCGCGTCTCAATCGCCTGCACCTGCTCACCAATCAGCGAGGGTTCGTAAGTCTTGAGCTGAGGAAACGCGAACCACGCCTCCGTTAACGGCTGCCCCACAATCGCGGCTTCAAGCTTATCCGCCACGCGGCGAATTTCCGGTCCTTCAGGCATCGTTCTTCCTCTTAATGGGTGGCGCCGCCAGCCTGTTTGATATCGTCGCCGGTCTCCAGCGTCACTTTTACCGCAATCTCCAGCGCCTGAATGATGGTCGCCACCGCCATGCTGGGTGCCCCCGGATGCTGCGCAGCCTGTTCAGGCAGATAGGGAATATGAATAAAGCCACCGCGCGCCGGGCTTTTCTGCTGCTCCAGCCAGTGCAGCAGGCCATACATCACCCGGTTACAGGTGAAGGTGCCAGCGGTTTGTGAGACCGATGCGGGGATCCCCGCTTCACGCACTGCGGCCACAATCGCTTTGATGGGCAGCCGGGAAAAATAGGCTGCCGGGCCGCCCGCGACAATCCGTTCATCCACCGGCTGGTTTCCCGCGTTGTCCGGGATGCGGGCGTCATCAACATTAATACCGATACGTTCTACGGTAATGTCGCTGCGGCCGCCCGCCTGCCCTACCGACAGCACTGCATCCGGTTTCACCTCATCCAGTGCCCGGTTCAGCACGTTCAGCACCTCACTGAACACCACCGGCAGCTGGCGGATGACTATCGTCGCCCCGCCAATCTGTTTGCCTTCCAGCGCGCGTACCGCTTCCCAGGAGGGATTAATCGTTTCACCGCCAAAAGGTTCAAAAGCGGTCATCAGGACAGTTTTCATGCAGCCTCACAGGAACATCAGGAAATAGAGCAGGAAAATGTTAACGATTAACAGTAGCACACCAGTCGGAATCTGAGCTTTGATGACAGCGTTACGATCGGGCAGCTCCAGCAGCGCCGCCGGAACAATATTGAAGTTGGCCGCCATCGGCGTCATCAGCGTGCCGCAGTAGCCGGAGAACATACCAATCGCCGCCATTACTGCCGGATTTCCGCCGTGCTGCAACACCAGAATCGGAATGCCGACGCCTGCAGTGATAATCGGAAATGCCGCAAAGGCGTTACCCATGATCATGGTTAACAGCGCCATCCCGACGGCATAGACCGTTACCGCAATAAACCGGTTATCCACCGCCAGCCAGGTTTCGGTCAGATGCGAAATGGCACTGCCCACGCCCGCGCTGGTAAACAGCAGTCCGAGAGTGGCGAGGATTTGTGGCAGGATAAAGGCCCAGCCAATCGAATCCAGCAGGCGACGGGTCTCCTGCATCGACTGCACCGGTTTTTCATGGGTCAGCTTCAACGCCACCAGCCAGCCAATGACACAGCCGACCATCATTGAAAAAAGTGTCACCAGCGTGGCGTGATTGCCGGGACCGAACACCGCTTCCTGCAGACCGGGAATATGGTTAAACGCCAGCACACCGACCACGGTCACGACCGGAATCGCCAGCGCAGGCAGAAACAGTTTGTTGCGCAGACGCAGCGCACTGGCCTGCTTCTCTTCATCACTGCGCTGATGATAACGACCCAGCCGGACACCACCCAGACCGGCAATCAGCGCCATTACCACCACAATGACACCGATGGTGATGTGCAGCATTCGGGTGCCCATCGCGTCCGAGCCCATCAGACTGCTCATCATCTGCGTCGTCCAGTCACCCACCAGAAACACCAGGCCATACAAGGCCCAGAACAGTCCGGTAGTAAAGCGGCGTGGGTTCGCACTGTCACGCCACGAGAGGATAGCCACCACCAGCAGGATAATGCCCGCCAGCCACATCAGATATTGTTGCTGGAACATTACTGACCTCCTTTGGCTTTCAGCGCCTGGTTGTTCAGCAGCTGCAGCTCACGCGCCAGCTGACGATCGAGTCGCACCAGACGTGCCGAGTGGATCAGGAAGGCGGCTATAGCAGTCGGAATGCCCCATAACGCAATGTGCAGCGGTTCGGTCTGAATCCCGGCCGACTCCTGCATGAAGTTGTGCATAAAGATAATCGCGCCAAATGCCACGAAGATATCTTCACCAAAGAAGAGGCCGACGTTGTCGGTGGCTGCTGACATGGCACGCAGCTTATGACGCAGTTCAGGTGTGATTTCGCCGTAGCGGTTTTCCGTTGCGCCCTCTGCCATCGGGGCCAGCAACGGACGCACCATCTGTGGATGCCCGCCTAGACTGGTTAACCCTAGCGCCGCAGTGATTTCACGTACAAACAGGTAGACGATCAGCAGACGTCCGGCGGTGGCGGTTTTGATCTGAGCAATCCACGCCTGCGCCCGCTCCTTCAGCCCGTGACGCTCCAGCAGCCCAATGACCGCCAGCGGCAGCAGCAGAATCAGTGGCAGGTTACGGGTATTCAGAAAACCCGCGCCGAGCTTTTCCAGAATGTCCGCCAGCGGCATCATCGCCGCCAGACCGGTCACAAAGCCGGCGACAATCACCACCAGCACCGGATTAAAACGTAATACGAAGCCGACGACGATCGCGGCAATGCCCAGTAAAGGCCAGAGATTCACTGCACTTTCCATGGATTTCCCCCAGAGTTAAAAAACCCGACATAAGCCGGGCTAAGTAGTGTTTTCAGATGCTGGTGACGCGGATCTGCTGTCCGGCAAACGCATCACACAACCGCTGTGCAAACTGCAGGGCGTGCGCGCCGTCGCCATGTAAGCAGACGGTCTGCGCATTCACTGCCACCCATTCTCCCGTGATACTTTTTACCTTGCCCTGCTGCACCATCGTCAGCGTCTGATCGATAGCCTGCTGCTCATCGTCAATCAGCGCGCCCGGCTCGCTGCGCGGCACCAGCGCACCGCTGCTGAGATAGCCACGATCGGCAAAGACCTCTTCCCGCGTGCGTAAACCGTAGTGCGATGCGGCACGTATCGATTCGCTGTTCGCCAGTCCCACCACAATCAGCTGGCTGTCGACGGCACGGATGGCGCGGGCAATGGCGTCTGCCAGCACCGGATTAGCCGCGGCCTGGTTATAGAGCATGCCGTGCGGCTTAACGTGAACCAGCCGCGCACCTTCGCTTTCCGCCAGGCTTTTCAGCGCGCCAATCTGGTAGATCATCTGGGCATAGACCGTTTCCGGTGGCAGCTGCATGGCACTGCGGCCAAAGTTCTCCCGATCGGGGAAAGCAGGATGCGCGCCGATGGCGACGCCGGATGCCTGCGCCCAGCGCACCGACTGCAGCATGGTCTGCGCATCCCCTGCATGAAAGCCACAGGCGATATTGGCGGAACTCACCAGTTTAAGCAGCGCCTGATCGCTGGCACAGCCTTCGCCCAGGTCGGCGTTTAAATCAATTTTCATGAAGTCCCCATTTCATCTGGTCCAGCGCGCGTTGCTGATGCTGACGTGCCAGCATCGCTTCCGGCAGCGTGCAATGAATAAAGTGAATCGGCTCACCGAGGCGGATTTGCGCCAGATGGTAGAGATCGGCTTCGATGACGGAGGCGATCCGCGGATAGCCGCCGGTGGTCTGGGCATCCGCCATCAGCACGATAGGCTGTCCGTTCGGCGGTACCTGAATCACACCCGGCATCACGCCGTGTGACAGCAGCTCACGCGGACTTTCACGTTTAAGCTCACGTCCCTCAAGCCGGTATCCCATCCGGTTGCTTTGCGGGCTGAGTTTCCATGCGGTACGCCAGAACGCCTGCTGCGCGTCGGGGCTGAACTCGTGATATTCCGGACCAGGCAGTGCGCGGATGCGATTGCCCCATAGCAGCTGCCGTACCCCGACTTTGCGGTCGAACTGACGCGTCGGTTTGCCCAGCGGGATCTGATCGCCATCCCGTAAGGCGCGACCGTGAAATCCGCCAAATTTTGCTTTCAGATCGGTGCTGGCTGAGCCGAGCACCGCAGGGATGTCAAAACCACCCTGCACTGCCAGATAGCTGCGCATGCCGCGCTGCGGCATCGCCAGCGACAGGACCTGGCCGCGTTTCACCGGCGTGCGCCAGCCCGTCCAGACCGGCTGACCGTCCAGCTCCGCATGGCAGCCTGCGCCAGTCAGTGCGAACCAGCCGTCGCGGGTAAACTCCGCTTTGAACTGGCCGAGCACCAGCTCCAGCACCGCGCTGTCAGGCGCATTGCCCACCAGCACATTGGCGGTGAACATCGCGGGATGATCCAGCACGCCGCCGGGGCTGAGGCCATACTGACGCCAGCCGTAGCGGCCCGCATCCTGAAGGGTGGCGGCCAGCCCGGCGCGAAGAATATTTAACATACGCCCTCCTGTTGCGGCACAAAGCGAACCCTGTCACCGGGACGGAGCAGTGTGGGCGGTTGTTGCAGGGGATCAAACAGCGCGGTGCGGGTCTGGCCGATTAACTGCCAGCCGCCGGGCGAAGCCAGCGGATAGACGCCCGTCTGGCTGCCACCGATGCCAACCGATCCGGCCGGTACCGCAACTCTCGGCTCCGCACGGCGTGGTATGTGCAGGCGCGGATCCAGTCCGCCCAGATAGGGAAAGCCCGGCTGAAAGCCGACAAAAAACACCACATAGTCGCTGCTGCTGTGCAGCTCAACCACCTGACCGGCCGTCAGCGCGGCATGTTCCGCCACCACCACCAGATCGGGGCCATGTTCGCCGCCATAGATCACCGGGATCTCCACCAGACGCGATTCTGGCAACTGCGCTTCACTCTCTTCCCACCAGCGCTGAAGCCGCTCTATCGCATCCAGCGCACTCTGCTGGGGATCGCGCAGAATCAGGGTGATATTGTTCATGCCCGGAATGACCTCCAGCACGCCCGCATCCGACTGCAGTCGCTGGTTCAGTCCCCAGATACGCTGCTGACTCTCCAGTGAGACCGGCGGCTCCAGCTCCAGCACGACAGCGCGTTCACCCAATAAATAACACCGTGCTCGTTGCAACAGCTACCTCCCGCCTGATTGAGATCGTGCCTGGCCGACCTGACCGGATGCCCGGATCAGCCGATGGCTTATCTACTTAAAGCAAATAGTTATGCGAAAGTGGCAGGGATGTGTCAACAGATTTAGGTCCTGCGCAGGCACGCAGGACAAGGGAGAGATCAGGCAGGATTAGGAATATCGATGAAGGTCACATCAAGATTGTGGTGTTGTGCCAGCCACTCGCCCAGCGCTTTTACGCCGCCACGCTCGGTGGCGTGATGACCTGCGGCAAAGAAATGCAGCCCCTGCTCGCGTGCGCTGTGAATGGTCTGTTCAGAGACTTCACCGGTAATGTAGGCATCAACGCCCGCAGCGGCGGCCTGGTCGATAAAGCCCTGTCCGCCACCGCTGCACCAGGCGATGCGACGGATCAGTGCTGGCGCGTTATCACCGCAATGCAGCGGTTCGCGTCCCAGCTTATCGCCAATTCGGCGGGCCAGCTGTTCACCGGAGATCGGCTCAGCCAGCTCACCCCAGAACACCAGCGGCATGACTTCGCCACGTACGTCGATATCCAGCAGTTTCGCCAGCTGGGCGTTGTTGCCCAGTTCTGAATGCGCATCAAGCGGCAGGTGCCAGCCATAGAGATTAATATCGTTAGCCAGCAACGTCCGCAGACGGCGGCGCTTCATGCCTTTAATCGCGGCCGGTTCACTTTTCCAGAAGTAGCCATGATGGACGATTATTGCATCGGCCTGACGTGCGACCGCCTCATCCAGCAGGGCCTGACAGGCCGTCACGCCGGTGATAATCGTTTTAACTTCGCTGCGTCCCTCAACCTGCAACCCGTTGGGGGCATAGTCGCTGAAGCTGTGGCTGTCGAGTTGCTGATTGATCAGCGTCTCTAATTCATAATGGTTCATTCAGGCTCCTTCGAGGCCTCAGGCGGCGCTTTTGGCGCGCTCAAAGGCGTCTAATGTCTTTTTACGGGCTGCCTTATGATCCACGATTGGTGCCGGATAATCGAGTTTCCTGTTGTTCTTTTCCGCCCAGACGTGGGGCTGGTGAATATGGCTGTCAGGGACGTCCGCCAGCTCCGGCAGATAGCGACGGATAAACTCGCCCTGCTCATCGAAGCGCTCGCCCTGTGTGGTCGGGTTAAAAATGCGGAAATAGGGTGCTGAATCTGTACCGGTGGAAGCCGCCCACTGCCAGCCACCATTGTTTGCGGCCAGGTCGCCATCAATCAGCTGCTGCATGAAATAGCGTTCGCCTTCGCGCCAGTCGATCAGCAGATCTTTAACCAGGAAACTGGCGGTGATCATCCGTAAACGGTTGTGCATCCAGCCCAGCGCCTTCATCTGACGCATTGCAGCATCGACGATCGGATAGCCTGTTTTTCCCGCTTTCCAGGCATCGAAATGCGCGTCTTCACGCTGCCATTCCACGTTACGCGTCCAGTCAATAAATGGCTTGTGCCGGCACAGTGCCGGATAGGCCACCAGCAGATGACGATAGAACTCACGCCAGATCAGCTCGTTCAGCCAGGTAAATGCGCGACTGTTATCCAGCGCATCGGGATGTTCATGCAGCACGCGATGCAGGCACTGACGAGGCGACAGCACGCCGGTCGACAGATAGACCGACAGGCGACTGGTAGCGTCCAGCGCAGGAAGGTCGCGCTTCGCGGGATAATCGATAATGGGTTGAGTGGCGAAATGGCGCAACCGCTTCAGGGCAGCCGCTTCGCCTGCCGGAAACAGATCCTCGTCAAAGGCTTCGGTCGGACAGTCAAACGCAGGGATCCGGGTAGTTTTCACCGGCGCACCGTCGCGCGGCTTAGGTGCAGGCACACACTCCGGAAGACTCTGCTGCAAACGGCGGACAAAGGCTTTGCTGAACGGCGTAAAGACTTTATACATCGAGCGATCGCCACTCTGCACACTGCCAGGTGGCAGCAGCAGGCTGTCATCAAAGCCCTGGCAGATCACGCCCGCGTCATCGAGACGCTTTTCCGCCTCGGCATCGCGCTGACGCTCATTAACTTCATACTGATAGTTATAGAAAAGCTGGTCGACCTGGTGCTTGTCACAGAATTCGGCCAGCGCATCGATACTGTCGCTGAAGGCGTGACACGCCTGATAGTGCAGCGCAATGCCCCGCTCAGCCAGCGCGTTCTGTACTTCCACCAGACTGGCGTGAATAAACGCCGCCTGCCTGGGTGACATGTCATGCTGCTGCCACTGTTCCGGCGTAGCAAGGAAGAGCGCAATCACTTTTGCCTTGCTGTCGCGACAGGCGGCGTGAAGTGCCAGATTATCGTTGATGCGTAAATCATTACGCAGCCAGACCAGATGAGTGGTCATACGCCTCCTGAATTACTGTCCGTAGCGTAAGCACAAGGCTTCGGGATAGGGATCGAAATAGCGCTGCTGTGCCAGCCACGGATGCGGAAACTCAGCCATGTAGTGCTTGAGAATGGTAATGGGCACCAGCAGCGGTTGTGTACCCTGACGATAGCGGTCAATCAGCGTTGCCAGCTCCTGACGCTGCGGTGAGCTTAGCTGGCGGCGGAAGTAGCCCTGCACGTGCATCAGCACATTGGTGTGATTACGACGTGAGGCGGGACGTGACATCAGTTCCATCATGCGATTGCGGTACTCAAAGGCAAAGGCATCCAGCGAATCCCACTGGCTCATCGAAGCAACAAAGGGTCCCAGCTCGCGATATTTCTCCTGCGAATGCGCCAGCATCATCAGTTTGTAGCGGCTGTGAAAGGCGATCAGCCCGTGACGGGTCAGGCCGCTTTCCCACATCTGATTAAATTCATGCAGTGCGCAGATACGGCCGATAAAGTTCTCTCGCAGAGCGGGATCGTGCAGACGACCATCCTCTTCCAGCGGCAGCCAGGGCATCTCGCGCTGCAGGAATTCAGCAAAAATGCCGGTGCCCACTTTGCGGTTATTGTTGTTGTCGGGTTCGTAGACCCGTACGCGCTCCATCCCGCAGCTGGGCGACTTGGCGCACAGGATATAACCGGAGAGATGATGCAGCGATTTTACCCGCTCCGCAGACCAGTCACGCATCTGAGCGGTGACTTCTTCGCCGCCGTCTTTGCTGAAGCAAAGATGCACCTCATCATCACCCTGCTTTACCAGACGCAATGCCGGACGCGGCGTAGGCAGCCCAATCGCCATTTCAGGACAGATCGGCTCAAAGCGGACAAATGGCGTAAGATCCTCAGTTGCAAAAGTAAGACGCTTATGGCCACCATCAAACCTCACGCTATCGCCGAGCAGGCATGCACTGATTCCAACGGGGATTTTTTTGCTCATACTTGTACAACCTCCGAAATCTTGTAGAGGTTTAAGTGTAGCGCAAAATGGTCAGGAATAAAGGGGGAAAACGCGGTTCCGGACCGCTTATTCTCAGAAAAAACGCAAAAAAAAGCCCGGTCAGATGACCAGGCCTGTTCTGCGGGAGGGGTCATTACCAGAATGCGCCACCACCGGCTTCAGACTGCGCCAGCCAGACTGGCTTTGCGCTGGTCTTGCACCAGACGCGATGCAGGTAACTGTAGAAGCGTGCCCGATCCTGTCGAAACAGCATGACAGGCAGTGCCAGAACGCCGAGAAGAACCACCAGCGTACGACGCGCGAGTATTTTATAACGTGGATAAGCCTGATACATGGTTTCTCCTCCCGGTAAGTTAAAGTGTGCGAATGTGATCTGTGTTCAACTTTACGCCAGGTTGTGTAATTTTACTACTCATCTGACCACTTATTTGTCGCTATTTTTGCTGTTTAAGAATTAACCTGTAATTTAGTTACAGATAAGTTACCGCCAGGTTACGAGAGGGTTTGAATGCCCGAAAGATGACGCGCGCGGACGGCAGCATAAAATATTGATAAAGTAGCGCTTCGGCTCTCACTCAAGGCAGGTATTGCGTGACCACGGTTTTGATCGTTGAAGATGAAAAAGAGATCCGCCGCTTTGTCCGGCTGGCGCTGGAAAATGAAGATCTGAAGGTGTTTGACGCCGATACGCTGCAGCGCGGGCTGATTGAAGCGGCAACCCGTAAACCTGATTTAGTGATCCTTGATCTTGGCCTGCCGGATGGGGATGGCACCGATTTTATCCGTGATCTGCGCCAGTGGAGCGCCATACCGGTGATAGTGCTGTCGGCGCGCAGTGATGAACAGGATAAGATCGCCGCACTGGATGCCGGGGCGGATGACTATCTGACCAAACCTTTTGGCATTGGCGAACTGCTGGCGCGTGTCCGTGTTGCACTGCGCCGTCATGGTGGCCAGCAGCCCGAAGCCAGAATTCAGTTTGCCGACGTCAGCGTCGATTTTGCCGCACGGCGGGTACAGCGCGGCGGCAGTGAGATTCACCTCACGCCGATTGAGTTTCGTCTGTTGAGCATTCTGCTGAATAATGCCGGAAAGGTGCTGACGCAGCGGCAGCTGCTGAGTCAGGTCTGGGGACCCAATGCGGTGGAGCACAGCCACTATCTGCGTATTTATATGGGGCATCTGCGCCAGAAGCTGGAAGAGAATCCGACCCAACCGGTCCATCTGCTGACCGAAACCGGGATCGGCTATCGCTTTATGCCATAAAAAAGGCGCCAGAGGCGCCTTTCATAACTGCAAACAAACTCAAATCAGAGTGAATCTGACCGCAACGAATAAACCTGAGGCGCAGGGAACTGGGTCAGAGGAGGAAAGCGTCCCATGCCATGGATGGCGTGGGCCGAGCCTGTCATGGATGACGGCTTTTGCGTCTTTCCGATCTGACCCTGTTTCCTGTGCTGGCACGTTCCCGCAGCTAACTGGAGTAGATTTTGTCAACAATCTAAATGGCGCCAGAGGCGCCTTTTCTTTACCCGACTATCAGGCGTTTTTCAGCACTTCGCTGACAATCTCTACCGCTTCTTTCTCAATCTGCGCGCGGTGTTCTGCGCCCAGGAAGCTTTCACAGTAGATTTTGTAGGCGTCTTCGGTGCCTGACGGACGAGCAGCAAACCAGCCATTCTCCGTCATCACTTTCAGACCGCCGATAGACGCACCGTTACCTGGTGCCGCAGTCAGACGCGCGGTGATGGGATCACCCGCCAGCGTATCCGCGCTTACCATTTCTGGTGACAGCTTCGACAGTGCAGCTTTCTGCGCTGAAGTGGCGGATGCCTGCAGACGGTTGTAGCTTGGTGCGCCAAAGCGCGCGGCCAGCTCGTCATAATGCTGCTGCGGGTTTTTACCGGTCACAGCGGTGATTTCAGCCGCCAGCAGACACATGATGATGCCATCTTTGTCCGTTGACCATGGCGTGCCATCAAAACGCAGGAATGATGCACCCGCGCTCTCTTCGCCGCCGAAACCGAAGCTGCCGTCATACAGACCATCAACAAACCATTTGAAACCAACCGGCACTTCCACCAGCTTGCGGCCAATGTCGTTGACCACACGGTCAATCATGGCGCTGGACACCAGGGTTTTACCCACGGCGACATCCTGGCCCCACTGTGGACGATGCTGGAACAGATAGTTGATCGCGACCGCCAGATAGTGGTTCGGATTCATCAGACCGGCCGGAGTCACAATGCCGTGGCGGTCATAATCAGGATCGTTACCGAATGCCAGATCGAACTTGTCACGGTAGGCCAGCAGGCCTGCCATTGCGCTTTCAGACGAGCAGTCCATGCGCACGACACCATCTTTATCCAGATGCATAAAGCGGAAGGTCTGATCGACCGCGTCATTCACCAGCGTCAAATCCAGCTTGTAGTGCTCAGCAATACGCTGCCAGTAAGCAATACCGGAACCGCCCAGTGGATCAACACCCAGCTTCAGACCCGCTTTCTGAATCGCCGGGAAGTCGATAATCTCGGCCAGACCTTCAACGTAAGGCTGGATCAGATCTTTCTCGACCACGTAACCGCTGGCCATCGCCTGCTCCAGTGGCAGACGTTTCACCTCTTTCAGCCCATCTTTGATCAGCTGGTTGGCGCGATCTTCCACCACTTTGGTGACGTTGGTATCAGCCGGTCCACCATTAGGTGGGTTGTACTTGATGCCGCCATCTTCCGGTGGGTTGTGCGAAGGCGTGATAACGATGCCGTCAGCCAGCGGGCCGCCCGCTTTGTTGTGCTCAAGAATAGCGTTCGAGATCGCAGGGGTCGGCGTATAGCCATTGTCCTGCTGCACAATCACATCAACGCCGTTCGCCGCCAGCACTTCCAGTACCGACAGGATCGCCGGTTCTGACAGCGCATGGGTGTCTTTACCGACGTAGCACGGCCCGGTGATGCCGTTCTTTTTACGCTCTTCGGCAATCGCCTGCGCGATAGCCAGAATGTGCATCTCGTTGAAGCTCTGACGCCCTGCACTGCCGCGATGGCCAGAGGTGCCAAACTTCACCGCATGTTCCGGGTTCGCCACATCGGGCTGCAGGACATAATATTGTGACGTTAATTGTGCAACGTTAATCAAATCGCTCTGCTGGGCGGGTTGCCCGGCACGTGGGTGATTGGCCATTGGCGCTGCTCCCTGACGCTTAAGTTTTAAATGGTGCCGCAAACTTTCTCGGTCAGTTCCGCCGGGAACTGCATCGAGAGCATGATGTGTTCGACCATGCTGCATTTACGACCAGTATTGGTGTTGGTGATCACCCAGTACGGTGTGCCGGGCACATGCTTCGGCTTAGTATGGGTGCCATTCTGTAACAGCGTATGCTCATCACCAGCAAAATAGACGCGGGTGCGGCCCTGCAGAGATGCAGTAGCTTCAGCAAAAGCTGCAGTATCAAGACGATAGAGCGTTGACAAGATAAGCATAAAGCGGTTCACCGCCCGCTTCTGCTCCGCATATTCATCGGAAAGCAGCAGCTCACGCACCGCGCGGACACGATCCTGCGGGCGCGAACCCACGGACGCAGGCTGAGACTCTTTCGCTGCCTCTTTTGAGGCTGGCTGAGCAGGCGAAGCGGGTGCAGTCTGACCGGCAGTGAACTTCAGCATACGACGCAGAATGTCGGATGCGCTTTCACCAATGTGTTGCGTGTGGCTGGCAATATAACGGTAGAGCTCTTCGTCAACTTCGATCGTTTTCATCTTATTCCGTACGGTTCTTTCTCATGACAGAACCACCTGTTTCCTGAAAAGCTCTGAGTATAGTCAGGCAATTCAAAGGATGTGCGGGTTCTAACATCAGGATTATAAAGTTAAATTCAGGCGGGTTGTTAGCAATCAAACGGTTTACGGGCAAAAGTCAGAATATGTCCTAATGCCGCCGGAACCGGCGCGCCTGAAAAGGTGAAACCATGATAACCTAAGCACAGGTCTCAAACTTAAGAACTTTGCTATGATTTTGAACGCCCGTTTGCAAACTGAACAATCCCCTGCTGATTCCTTACCTGTCCTGCTTATCCACGGCCTGTTTGGCAGTCTGGATAACCTTGGCGTGCTGGCGCGTGGGCTCAAAGATGCCGGGCCTCTGCTGCAGGTTGATGTCCGCAACCACGGACTCTCACCACGATCTGACGAGATGAACTACGCTGTAATGGCGCAGGACATGGTCGATACGCTGGATGCGCACGGCATTGAACGCGTCGCGGTGATCGGTCACTCAATGGGCGGGAAGATCGCCATGACCATGAGCGCGCTGGTGCCGGACCGCATCGAGCGGCTGGTGATGATTGACATCGCTCCGGTCGACTACCAGACCCGCCGCCATGATGAGATTTTTGCCGGTATTCGTGCTGTAACCGACGCAGGCGTCTCGTCACGCAGTGAGGCGGCGAAGATTATGCGTACGCTTATCGATGAAGAAGGGGTGATTCAGTTCCTGCTGAAGTCATTTCAGGCGGGCGAGTGGCGCTTCAACGTCCCGGTGCTGTGGGATAACTACACCACGATTTCGGGCTGGCAGCCCGTTCCGGCATGGGATCATCCGGCACTGTTTATTCGCGGAGGCGACTCCAGCTATCTGGACAACCGCTACCGCGATGCGCTGTTGCAGCAGTTCCCGGCCGCGCAGGCACATGTCATTGGAGGCGCGGGACACTGGGTTCATGCAGAGAAACCCGATGCCGTTTTGCGCAGTGTCCGTCGCTTTTTTGCGCTTTAAAAGCAAATAGATGGCGGCAAAGGTTTAGGATTGGCGTCCGGAGTAAGCGTGAAGTATGATGGCGCGCTAAAATTTTGCCGCGCGTCCGTTTTGCTGCGGCAATAGCCAATAATTTATAATCTGCGCGGTGAGTGACTGGCGCCCGCCCCCATTCAGTTTTACTAAGCCATGGCAAAAGAACAGACTGACCGCACGACGCTCGATCTCTTTGCTGATGAGCGCCGCCCTGGTCGACCCAAAACCAGTCCGCTTTCGCGTGATGAACAGCTGCGCATCAACAAGCGCAATCAGCTTAAACGTGACAAAGGACGCGGACTTCGTCGTGTCGAACTGAAAATGAACAGTGAAGCCGTCGATGCGCTCAACACGCTGGCAGAACAGCGCAATCTCAGCCGCAGCGAGCTGATTGAACAGATGCTGCTGGCACAGCTCAAACTGGATTAATGCGGGCAAATCGCACGCAGGAGCAAATGTCGGGGCTTTAACCGTTCACCGGTTTTCTCTCGTCTGCTATTATTCGCTGAAATGTGCTGCGGCACACATCTCATTATCAGGATTTAAGAGGTTATTTTACTCATGGCACTCGTAGGCATCTTCTTTGGCAGCGATACCGGCAATACCGAAAACATTGCAAAAATGATCCAGAAACAGCTGGGTACAGACGTTGCAGAAGTGCATGACATCGCGAAAAGCACAAAAGAAGATCTGGAAGCGTTTGATATCCTGCTGCTGGGCATTCCGACCTGGTACTACGGTGAAGCGCAGTGCGACTGGGATGACTTTTTCCCGACGCTGGAAGAGATCGATTTCAACGGTAAGCTGGTTGCGCTGTTTGGCTGCGGCGATCAGGAAGATTACGCGGAGTACTTCTGTGATGCGATGGGCACGATCCGTGACATCATTGAGCCACATGGTGCAGTAATTGTCGGACACTGGCCAACCGAAGGTTACCACTTCGAAGCCTCAAAAGGTCTGGCCGATGATACCCACTTCCTGGGTCTGGCCATTGATGAAGATCGCCAGCCTGAACTGACTAACCAGCGCGTAGAGCAGTGGGTTAAGCAGATTTCTGATGAACTGCAGCTGAAAGATATTCTCGAAGCCTGATCCTGCCCGACTCAATGTGAGCGCCAGCTCACATTGAGGCAATGGAAATTCCTATAGAAATAATAGCCACATTTTTTTAACTTTCTCCGTTTAATCTGTAGAATACCCGCATCGATCTTCCGCTTATTTCTCAGGCGGCAAGACTAAGCGATGTACCAACAGACATCTGCCAGAATCCTCCCCGGCCCGGTGACCTATCCCCCACAGCCCGTGATGATTCAGGCACGCCCTCTGGTTTTCATTTCATCGCTTCAGTTCTATAATGAGACGCAAATGAGAATGAGCGCAGATCGACATTCAAGGCGACAAGCCACAAAAGTGAATATAGTGACAGGACAAAATCCGCATGACTGACAACAACACCGCATTAAAGAAGGCTGGCCTGAAAGTGACGCTGCCCAGACTGAAAATTCTGGAAGTGCTTCAGGAACCTGAGTGCCATCACGTCAGTGCGGAAGATTTGTACAAACGCCTGATCGACATCGGCGAAGAGATTGGCCTGGCTACCGTTTACCGTGTTCTGAACCAGTTTGATGACGCTGGTATCGTGACCCGTCATAACTTTGAAGGCGGCAAATCTGTCTTTGAACTGACGCAGCAGCATCACCACGATCATCTGATCTGCCTGGATTGCGGCAAAGTTATTGAGTTCAGCGATGAGTCGATCGAAACACGTCAGCGCGAAATCGCCACCCGTCATGGCATCAAGCTGACCAACCACAGCCTCTATCTCTATGGACACTGTACGCTGGGCGATTGCCGGGAAGATGAAACCCTGCACGACCAGTAACGCGAACTGAAATAAAAAAACCGGTGAATTCACCGGTTTTTTTTCGTCTGTCCTGGGCTGTGATATCAGGCGACCAGCGTCTCCTGCAGATAGCGCCAGCGTGGAATGGAGCTGCTGCAGTCCAGTATCGCAAGCGAAATACGGCTCTGATTATTGCCATTCATCATCTGCATTTCGCGATACTGCACGGTGATCTCTTTCTCATGATGAGAAAGGATGACGTGCTCGCAGGTGGCAATACGCATCCCTTCGCGCTGTCCCTGCAACTGCCTGAAGAGTTCCTCGACCTCGTTCAGATTGCACTCTCTGCCCTTTGGGGTGACCATGCGGAATTCAGGATGGAAATAGGACATCAGCAGCTCAAAACTGTCATCAGATCCGGCAGGCTGGTTAAAAATACGTTCAATGAGCTGATGTAAAACGACCACACTGTTTCTGGCTTCCTGGGCGAGAACTGTCATTTTTTTTCCTTCTGTAACCCGCTTTGCAACCTCTGAGAGCGCATAGCCTACCTGAAAGCGGATAATTCACATCCGGAAATTGATTAATTTTTTTAAACTCAGATTTCTCTCACAATGCGGCATTTAATCGGTTGCGGTTAGGTCAGAATAATCGTCGGCAATGATTAAAATCGGGGCAACAAAAAAGGGCGATAAATCGCCCTTTTGTCATTTTATGAGGTTAGCCTCAAAAAAATTTATTCGCCGGTTTTCGCCCAGGTATCACGAAGACCGACGGTGCGGTTAAACACCAGCTGCGACGGTTTAGAGTAAACGCTGTCGGCACAGAAATAACCTTCACGTTCAAACTGGAATGGAGTGGTCGGTTCTGCATCGCGCAGGCCCGGTTCCACAAAGCCCTGTTTGATCGCCAGTGACTCAGGATTGATTACCGCCAGGAAGTCCTCTGCCGCGCCCGGATTTGGCACACTGAACAGACGATCATACAGACGGAACTCTGCTGGCTGCGCGTGATCCGCAGACACCCAGTGAATCACCCCTTTGACCTTACGGCCATCGGCAGGATCTTTGCTCAGCGTATCTGTGTCGCTGGTACAGTAGATGCAGGTGATGTTGCCCGCTTCATCTTTAGCGACGCGCTCAGCACGAATCACATAGGCATTACGCAGGCGGACTTCTTTGCCCAGCACCAGACGCTTATATTGCTTGTTCGCCTCTTCGCGGAAATCGGCACGGTCGATCCAGATCTCACGGCTGAACGGCACTTCACGCGTGCCCATCTCCGGTTTACCCGGATGATTTGGCATAGTGATGATTTCGTTATGGCCTGCTGGCAGATTTTCAATGACTACTTTCAGCGGGTCCAGCACGGCCATAGCACGTGGCGCGTTCTCGTTCAGGTCGTCGCGAATACAGGATTCCAGCGAGGCCATCTCCACGATGTTATCCTGCTTGGTCACGCCAATACGACGGCAGAATTCGCGGATAGAGGCGGCGGTATATCCACGACGACGCAGACCTGAAACGGTCAGCATGCGCGGATCGTCCCAGCCTTCTACGTGCTTCTCAGTCACCAGCTGAGTGAGTTTGCGTTTCGACATCACCGCATACTCCAGATTCAGGCGCGAAAACTCATACTGACGCGGATGAACCGGAATGGTGATGTTATCCAGCACCCAGTCATAGAGTCGGCGGTTGTCCTGGAACTCCAGCGTACACAGCGAGTGCGTAATGCCTTCCAGCGCATCGGAGATGCAGTGGGTAAAGTCATACATCGGGTAGATGCACCACTTGTTGCCGGTCTGGTGGTGTTCCGCGAACTTGATGCGGTAAAGCACCGGATCGCGCATCACGATGAAATTAGAGGCCATGTCGATTTTAGCGCGCAGACAGGCCGTGCCCTCGGCAAACTCACCGTTACGCATCTTCTCAAACAGCGCCAGATTCTCTTCCACGCTGCGGTCGCGATAAGGGCTGTTTTTGCCCGGCTCTTTCAGGGTGCCGCGATATTCGCGAATCTGATCCGGACTCAGCTCATCAACGTAGGCGAGACCTTTAGAAATCAGCTCGATGGCATAGTCATAAAGCTGATCAAAATAGTTTGATGAGTAACAGACCTCACCGCTCCACTCAAAACCCAGCCACTGGACGTCACGCTTGATGGATTCAACAAATTCCACATCCTCTTTAACCGGATTGGTATCGTCGAAACGCAGGTTGCATTGCCCCTGATAATCCTGGGCGATGCCAAAATTCAGACAGATCGATTTCGCATGACCAATATGCAGATAGCCATTGGGCTCTGGCGGAAAACGGGTATGCACGCTGCTGTGCTTACCGCTCGCCAAATCTTCGTCAATGATCTGACGAATAAAGTTAGTTGGGCGGGCTTCAGCCTCACTCATCTCAAAAATCCTCAATACGAATAACGGGTGATTTGTACCACGAAGTAACGGAGTATGATCCACAAAGCGTCTGAGGGAAACAACCGTTTGTTAAGCCTTTAAAACAAAAAAGGCAGGAATCGCTTCCTGCCTGTGGGGTTCTGTTGCGGGGATTAGCCTTTCACTTCATACAGCGGAGTTTCACCTGCCATCACCTGACCGCGGGCCAGTAATGTCAGACCGGCGAAATCATCGCTGTTGCTGACAACCACCGGACTCACCATCGAGCGGGCATTGGCGTTCAGGAATTCAAGGTCCATTTCCAGCACAGGCTGACCGGCGACCACCGTGGCCCCCTCTTCAACCAGACGGGTAAAGCCTTTACCTTCCAGCGCCACGGTATCCAGTCCCATGTGCACCACAATCTCTACACCATTGTCCGTTTCCAGACAGAAAGCGTGATTGGTGTTGAAGATTTTCACCAGCGTACCGGCAATCGGTGCCACGACCCATTTGTCGCTGGGTTTGATCGCCAGACCATCGCCTACCGCTTTGCTGGCAAAGGCTTCATCCGGCACATCATCCAGCGCCACGACGTCACCGGTTACCGGTGCCAGCAATGTCGCAATAACACGCTTCTCACTGTTCAGCACGGCCTGCGGTTTAACGTCAGGCTCCACTGGCGCACTGCTGGTAGCAGCGGCTGCGACCGGGCCTTTGGTCAGCACTTTTTTCATCGCCGAGGCAATGCTTTCGGCCTGGGTACCTACGATGATCTGTACGCTCTGCTTATTAAGACGGATCACCCCGGATGCACCCAGACGCTTTGCAACGCCCTCATTGACCTGAGCCGAATCATTCACGTTAAGACGCAGGCGGGTAATACAGGCATCGATGCTGGTTAAGTTAGATGAGCCACCCACGGCACCAATATAACGGCGCGCCAGCGATTCAGTAGCCGTTTCACCATTGTCAGTTTTATCGACGTTAACGTCATAACCATCGCTTTCATCACCGGCAACAGCCAGCTCACGGCCCGGCGTCATCAGGTTGAATTTTTTGATGGTGAAGCGGAACACCACGTAGTAGATAACGAAGAAGACCAGGCCCTGCGGAATCAGCATGTACCAGTGTGTTGCCAGCGGGTTACGGGTCGACAGCACCATATCCACCAGCCCGGCGCTGAAACCAAATCCGGCAATCCAGTGCATGCTGGCAGCGATGAAGACCGAGATGCCGGTCAGGACGGCGTGGATCAGATAGAGCACTGGTGCCACGAACATGAAGGAGAATTCCAGCGGTTCGGTGATACCGGTAAAGAAAGCAGCAAATGCTGCAGCCAGCATGATACTACCGACTTTGACACGATTCTCTGGACGCGCGCAGTGGTAGATAGCCAGCGCAGCACCCGGCAGACCAAACATCATAATCGGGAAGAAGCCCGCCTGATAACGGCCGGTGATGCCCACGGTTGCCGATCCATCAGCCAGTGACTGCGCACCGCCCAGGAATTTAGGAATGTCATTAATGCCAGCAACATCAAACCAGAACACGGAGTTCAGTGCATGATGCAGACCGACAGGAATCAGCAGGCGGTTGAAGAAGGCGTAGATACCGGCACCGGCAGAGCCGAGCTTCTGGATATGCTCACCAAAGCCCACCAGGCCATTAAAAATAACCGGCCAGATATACATCAGAATGAAAGCGACGAAGATCATCAGGAACGAGACGAGAATCGGCACCAGCCGGCGTCCGCTGAAGAAGGAAAGCGCTTTAGGCAGCTCGACATGGCTGAAGCGGTTATAGACCTCTGCCGACAGAATACCGACCAGAATACCGACAAACTGGTTGTTGATTTTGCCAAACGCCACAGGCACCTGGTCAACCGGCATCTTCTGTATCATCGCCACCGCGGCCGGTGAGCAGAGCGTGGTAACCACCAGGAAGCCGACAAAGCCAGTCAGGGCAGCGGCACCATCTTTATCTTTTGACATGCCATATGCGACACCAATCGCAAACAGCACTGACATGTTTTCGATGATGGCGGCACCGGATTTGATCAGCAACGCAGCGAGCGCATTACCTGCACCCCAGCTGTCCGGATCGATCCAGTAACCCACCCCCATTAATATTGCTGCTGCTGGCAGGGTTGCTACCGGCACCATCAGTGCGCGCCCCACCTTCTGTAAATAACCTAACATATCCCCTTCCCCCTATGAGCCTGACTTGTCGCTTTGCGCCGCTTAATGTTGTTATGTCAGCTGCAAAGATCGCTAATACACTTCATATCACGCTGCGAAGTGTAATGATAAATTAATTCGCCTCGCAAATTAAAACCCTGGTAAATGTGATTTTTATCACTAAAAAACATCATGTCACACGGCAACATCTGGCTATCACCACAAACTTATTTTATGATCCGAAATATTGAATTACGCTCCGCCCGTAGCGAGAATAGACAATCTGCTCAGGCTGATGACTAACGCAACGGTTTAGCGATCCCCTTTCTATTTTCAAATGAGGTGAAACATGAGACTGATTCCTTTAGCGACGCCAACCCAGGTGGGTAAATGGGCCGCCCGACATATTGTTAACCGCATCAATGCGTTTAACCCGACGGCGGACAGACCTTTTGTTCTGGGTCTGCCAACCGGCGGCACGCCACTGGAGGCGTACAAACACCTGATTGATATGCACAAAGCGGGCCAGGTCAGTTTTAAACATGTCGTGACCTTCAATATGGATGAATATGTCGGTCTGCCAAAAGAGCATCCTGAAAGCTATCACAGCTTTATGTATCGCAACTTCTTCGATCACGTTGATATACAACCGGAAAATATCAACCTGCTGAATGGTAATGCGCCCGATATTGACGCAGAATGTCGTCAGTACGAAGAGAAAATTCGCGCACTGGGTAAAATTCACCTGTTTATGGGCGGTGTCGGCAACGACGGTCATATCGCCTTTAACGAACCGGCGTCTTCACTGGCTTCCCGTACCCGTATTAAAACCCTGACCCATGATACCCGCGTAGCGAACTCGCGCTTCTTTAACGGTGACGTGGATCAGGTGCCTAAGTATGCGCTGACGGTCGGCGTCGGCACGCTGCTGGATGCAGAAGAAGTGATGATTCTGGTTACCGGCCATGTCAAAGCGCAGGCGCTGCAGGCGGCGGTTGAGGGCAACGTGAATCATATGTGGACCATCAGCTGCCTGCAGCTGCATGCGAAATCGGTTGTGGTCTGTGATGAGCCAGCCACCATGGAACTGAAAGTGAAAACCGTGAAATATTTCCGCGAAATGGAAGCGGAAAATATGAAAGGCGTGTAACAGAATAGTCTCTTGCCCTGCTGTTACGCTGAGTGACAGCAGGCCAGGACGGGAGAAGAAAGATGTACGCATTAGTAAACGGTCGAATCTACAGCGGCCATGAGATTCTGGATAATCACGCCGTCGTGGTGGCTGACGGGCATATTGCGCGCGTCTGCCTACGTGAATCGCTGTCGGCCGATATTGAGCAGCGGGATATGGCAGGTGCGATTATTGCGCCGGGCTTTATCGATCTCCAGCTCAATGGCTGCGGTGGCGTGCAGTTCAATGACAGCCTTGATGCGCTCAGCATTGAGACGCTGGAAACGATGCAGCGCGCCAATGAAAAGTCTGGCTGCACCAGCTTTTTACCGACGCTGATCACCAGCAGCGACGCGCTGATGAAGCGGGCAATTGAAACCATGCGCGCTTACCTGCAGAAGCATGAGCATCAGGCGCTGGGTCTGCATCTGGAAGGCCCGTGGCTGAGTAAGGCGAAAAAAGGCACCCACGATCCGGCACTGATTCGCCTGCCGGATGCGGCGATGGTGCAGTATCTTTGCGACAACGCCGACGTCATCACCAAAGTCACCCTGGCACCAGAAAACGCCGGCAGCGACGTGATTCGTCAGTTGACCGACGCCGGAATCATTGTCTCAGCGGGTCACTCGAATGCGACCTATGAAGAGGCAAAAGCAGGTTTTTCTGCTGGCGTGAGTTTCGCAACCCACCTCTACAATGCTATGCCGGCGTTTGCCGGACGTGAACCCGGGCTTATCGGTGCGCTGTTTGATTCGCCTGATGTATACTGCGGCATTATTGCGGATGGTTTACATGTACATTACGCTAACGTGCGCAATGCAAAGCGCATTAAAGGCGACAAACTGGTGCTGGTAACCGATGCCACCGCACCGGCTGGCGCTGACATCAGCGAGTTTATTTTTGCAGGCAAAACAATCTATTATCGTGACGGCCTCTGTGTTGACGAAAACGGCACACTTAGTGGTTCGGCCCTGACGATGATAGAAGCAGTACAAAACAGCGTCGAGCATGTCGGTATCGCACTGGACGAAGCGTTACGCATGGCATCACTCTACCCGGCACGGGCGATGGGCGTGGAAAAACAGTTGGGCTCGATCGAAGCAGGAAAAATCGCGAACCTGACTGTGTTTACGCGCGACTTTAAAATCATTAAGACGTTAGTCAACGGAGACGACGTCCTGAGCGAGTAAGCACTGAATGACCACTGGCGGCCAGTCACAAATAGGAAATGTCGATCTTGTTAAGCAACTTAATAGCGCAGCGGTTTACCGGCTGATTGATCAACAGGGGCCGATATCGCGCATTCAGATTGCCGAACTCAGCCAGCTCGCCCCCGCCAGCGTCACCAAAATTACCCGCCAGTTGATTGAGCGCGGCCTGATCAAAGAGGTAGACCAGCAGGCGTCTACCGGTGGTCGCCGCGCTATCTCGATTATCACTGAAACCCGCCACTTTCATACCATCGGGGTTCGCCTCGGCCGCAACGATGCGACTCTGACCCTGTTCGACCTTAGCGGTAAATCGCTGGCGCAGGAGGATTATGCGCTGCCGGAACGCACCCAGGAGACACTGGAACATGCGCTGTTTAACGCTATCAGCGGCTTCATTGAGCAGCACCAGCGTAAAATACGCGAGCTGATCGCGATTTCCGTCATCCTGCCAGGCCTGGTTGATCCGATTAACGGCGTGATCCGTTATATGCCGCACATCTCTGTCAGCCACTGGCCGCTGGTCGCCAGTCTGAAAAAACGGTTCAACGTCACCAGCTTTGTGGGGCACGACATTCGCAGTCTGGCGCTGGCCGAGCACTATTTCGGTGCAAGCCGCGACTGTGCTGACTCAATCCTGGTGCGCTTACACCGCGGCACCGGTGCCGGCATTATTGCTAACGGCCATATTTTCCTCGGCAGCAACGGCAACGTCGGCGAAATCGGCCATATCCAGGTTGACCCGCTTGGCGAGCGCTGTCACTGCGGTAACTTTGGCTGCCTTGAAACCATTGCCGCTAACGGCGCCATTGAGAATCGAGTGCGGCATCTGCTGAATCAGGGCTACCCCAGTGTACTGACGCTGGAGGCGTGCCAGATGTCCCACATCTGCAAAGCGGCCAATCAGGGTGATGCGCTGGCCTGCGAAGTGGTTGAACAGGTGGGCCGGTATCTGGGCAAAGCGATTGCCATCGCGATTAACCTGTTTAATCCACAAAAAGTGGTGCTGGCGGGCGAGATTACGGAAGCAGAAAAAGTGCTACTGCCCGCGATTGAAGGCTGCATCAACACCCAGGCATTAGAAGCCTTTCGTAAAAATCTGCCGGTGGTGCGTTCTACCCTGGATCACCGTTCTGCGATTGGTGCGTTTGCGCTGGCTAAACGTGCCATGCTTAACGGCATTCTGCTGCAACATCTTCTGGAAGACTAAGAGCCTATCCCAGTAGGCGTAATTGGTGCAGGCAGTCTGGACACGGACAGCGCGGAACAACCGGAGCGTACACGTAGTACGTGAGGATTGTGAGCACTGCCCAGGTTTAGAATGACAAATAAAATAGCCTAATGGGACAGGCTCTAAGCTAACCCGCTGTTGTGGCGGGCCACATCGGATCTGACTATGACCATTAAAAGCGTAATTTGTGATATCGATGGCGTGCTGATGCACGACAACACGGCCGTTCCTGGCGCGCAGGAATTTTTACAGCGCATTCTGGCCAAAGAGATGCCGCTGGTGGTGCTGACAAACTATCCCTCGCAGACAGAGCAGGATCTGGCTAACCGCTTTGCTTCGGCTGGTGTCGAGGTTCCTGAATCCGTTTTCTATACCTCTGCCATGGCTACCGCCGACTTCCTGCGGCGTCAGGAGGGTAAAAAGGCCTATGTCATTGGTGAAGGCGCGCTGATTCATGAGCTCTATAAAGCGGGTTTTACCATTACGGATGTGAATCCCGATTTTGTCATTGTCGGGGAGACGCGTTCGTTCAACTGGGACATGATGCACAAAGCGGCCTTCTTCGTCGCTAACGGCGCGCGCTTTATCGCCACTAACCCCGATACGCACGCGCGCGGCTTTATACCCGCCTGTGGCGCGCTCTGCGCCGGGATTGAGAAGATCTCAGGACGTAGCCCGTTTGTGGTGGGCAAACCCAGCCCTTACATCATGCGCGCAGCGCTGAATAAAATGCAGGCCCACTCAGAAGAGACGGTCATTGTGGGTGATAACCTGCGAACCGATATTCTCGCCGGTTTCCAGGCAGGTCTGGAGACAGTACTGGTGCTGTCAGGCGTCTCGACGCTGAGCGATATCGATGCCATGCCGTTCCGTCCGGACTGGATCTACCCTTCTGTTGCCGATATTGACCTGTTCTGATTCATTTTTCTTATGACGCATCCGTTTAATCTGTGATGCGTCCCCCCTTTTTTTCATGCTCCCGCCTACTTTCACTGCCTGTTTTTTACTCACAAATGCCTTTTCATTGCCGATCCAACAACAAAACAACATTTAAATTGTCGTTTCTTCAATTTTATAGCCATGTGAGCAATATTTTTATCAGTAAATCACGATTCCTCTTGCATTGAATGCACCAAATAGCGCATTTTCTTATCTATCACGCAGCGTCAGGCTGCCGGACAAACGCAAAAGATAACATCGCCGTAAGGTGAGATCAGGAGTCAGTTATGTGTTCAATTTTTGGTGTGCTGGATCTGAAAACCGATCCTGTTGAGCTGCGCAAAAAAGCGCTGGAATGTTCACGTTTAATGCGTCATCGCGGACCGGACTGGTCAGGTGTATATGCAGATGACAAGGCTATTCTGGCGCATGAACGCCTCTCAATTGTTGACGTTAACAACGGTGCACAGCCACTGTACAACGCCGATCACACCCACGTACTGGCCGTTAACGGCGAAATTTACAACCATCAGGCACTGCGCGCTGAACTCAGCGATCGCTACGAATTTCAGACCGGTTCTGACTGTGAAGTGATTCTGGCGCTCTATCAGGAGAAAGGTGTCGACTTCCTTGATGAGCTGGAAGGCATGTTCGCCTTTATCCTCTATGACAGCGTTAAGAAATCGTATCTGATTGGCCGCGACCATATCGGCATCATCCCGCTTTACATGGGTAACGATGAGCACGGCAACCTGTTTGTTGCGTCAGAAATGAAAGCGCTGGTACCGGCCTGCCGTTCGATCAAAGAGTTCCCGCCGGGAAGCTACCTCTCCAGCACCGATGGTGAAATCCGCCGTTACTGGCAGCGTGACTGGATGGAATACAAGAACGTTGAACACAACACCACAGATGCGGCTGGCCTGAAACATGCGCTGGAAGAGTCCGTGAAAAGCCACCTGATGTCAGATGTCCCTTATGGCGTGCTGCTGTCAGGCGGTCTGGACTCCTCTATCATTTCAGCTGTGACCAAGCGTTTTGCGGCAAAACGGGTTGAAGATCAGGATAAAAGTGATGCATGGTGGCCGCAGCTGCACTCTTTCGCGGTCGGACTGGAAGGTTCACCTGATTTAAAAGCAGCAAAATCTGTCGCGGAACATCTGGGCACCGTGCATCACGAAATTCATTTCACCGTGCAGGAAGGTCTGGATGCCATCCGCGATGTGATTTATCACATTGAAACCTATGACGTCACTACCATTCGCGCCTCTACGCCGATGTACTTAATGTCGCGTAAAATCAAAGCGATGGGTATTAAGATGGTGCTGTCTGGCGAAGGTGCAGATGAAGTGTTTGGCGGCTATCTCTACTTCCATAAAGCGCCAAACGCAAAAGAGTTCCACGAAGAAAACGTGCGTAAACTGCAGGCGCTGCATATGTTTGACTGCGCCCGCGCTAACAAAGCGATGTCTGCCTGGGGCGTTGAAGCCCGCGTACCGTTCCTGGATAAAAAATTCCTGGATGTGGCAATGCGTATCAACCCTGCCGACAAAATGTGTGGCAGCAACGGTAAAATGGAGAAACACATTCTGCGTGAATGCTTCTCCTCTTACCTGCCAGAGAGCGTAGCGTGGCGTCAGAAAGAGCAGTTCTCTGATGGTGTGGGTTACAGCTGGATCGACTCACTCAAGGAAGTGGCCGCGAAGCAAATCAGCGACCAGCAGCTGGCAACCGCTCATTTCCGCTTCCCGTTCAACACGCCGGGTTCGAAAGAAGCTTATCTCTATCGTGAGATCTTCGAAGAGCTATTCCCGTTAGCCAGTGCGGCAGAGTGTGTGCCTGGCGGTCCATCCGTCGCCTGTTCGTCTGCTAAAGCAATTGAGTGGGATGAAGCGTTTAAAAACATGGACGATCCTTCCGGACGTGCCGTGGGTGTGCATCAGTCAGCCTATAAATAAGCCGACAGAAAGCCACCAGAATGGGCCGGTTATGGCCCATTTTTTTTACGATTAGCGTTGTATTCACTGAAAAATTGCCGAATAAACCGCCAGGCTGGTTATAAGCCAGTCAAACAGCGATTATCTGGCAAAAAACGGTAAAAAACTTGTTGACGCTGTCTGGTCAACTCCGCATAATGCGCCCCGCAACGCCGATGAAGGTAACGCGAAAAAAAGATGGCTACGTAGCTCAGCTGGTTAGAGCACAGCACTCATAATGCTGGGGTCACAGGTTCGATTCCCGTCGTAGCCACCATCTTTTTTTGCGGGAGTGGCGAAATTGGTAGACGCACCAGATTTAGGTTCTGGCGCCGCAAGGTGTGCGAGTTCAAGTCTCGCCTCCCGCACCATTTCATTATTCGGCAGCGTGGATGGGATATCGCCAAGCGGTAAGGCACCGGTTTTTGATACCGGCATTCCCTGGTTCGAATCCAGGTATCCCAGCCAATTTCGATGATTCTTGTATGCTGAGAACGGACGAATGGGATATCGCCAAGCGGTAAGGCACCGGTTTTTGATACCGGCATTCCCTGGTTCGAATCCAGGTATCCCAGCCATCATTGAAAGGCAGTACAATTTGGCTACGTAGCTCAGCTGGTTAGAGCACAGCACTCATAATGCTGGGGTCACAGGTTCGATTCCCGTCGTAGCCACCATATAATTGGGGTGTCGCCAAGCGGTAAGGCACTGGTTTCTGATACCAGCATTCCGGGGTTCGAATCCCTGCACCCCAGCCATACAAAGACAATTTGAAAAACCCATTATTGGGGTGTCGCCAAGCGGTAAGGCACTGGTTTCTGATACCAGCATTCCGGGGTTCGAATCCCTGCACCCCAGCCAAATTGCACAACCAGGCCCGCTTTTGCGGGCTTTGTTGTTTTTGTCCCTTCTCCACCATCCTGATTACTGGCCCGCCCTGCGGCGAGCCTGAACGCGCAAGCGGCTATAGCCCCAGCGCGTAACGCAATACCTGCCGCTTCAGTACGCCAGAATGTTCAGCGGCAATCAGTCCGAGATTTCGCGCAAACCTCAGCGGTGCCAGCTGGTTGCTGAAGGCAAAGTAAAAGAGATCCATCCCGCCCTGCATCAGCATATTGTCTTTGCGACGCTGACGGTGATAGCGTTGTAACACCCGCTCTGACGCCCAGTCCTCCGCTGCACCGCGCGCGATAACCAGCACATCAATCAACGCATCAATATCGCGATACCCCAGATTCACGCCCTGCCCGGCCAGCGGATTAATGGTATGCGCGGCATCGCCGACCAGCGCCAGCCCCGGCAGGACATAGCGTGAAGCGTGACGTCGCACCAGCGGAAAGCCGCCCGCCGCATGGGCTTTGAACCGTCCCAGCCGCGCCGGGAAGTGGCTGGCAATCTCTTTCTCCAGCTGGGCTATTGGCATCGCCTGAAGCTGTCGCACTCTTGCGGGCGCGTCATACCAGACCAGCGAGGCCCGGTTGCCATACAGCGGCAGGAAGGCACGTGGTCCCTGTGGCGTAAAGTGCTGCCAGGTCGCGTCCCCTGCCGGATGGTCGCAGGTCACGCTGATCAGCAGGCAGGACTGCGCATAGCTCCAGCCATGAATCCCTATACCGGCCATCTGCCGCACCTGCGAGTTTGCGCCATCTGCACCAATTACCAGCCGGGTATGTAAGGCCACGCCGTCGTTAAGGTCGACGCGCCAGCCGCCATTTTCTGGCTGCAGGTTTTCCAGCGTGGCCGGGCAATAGCAGGTCACGCCCAGCGACTGCATCTCCTCCCATAACGCCCGCTGAAGCACGCTGTTCTCAACCATAAAGCCCAGTTCAGGCAGGCCCAGCGAGGCCGCATCAAAACTCACCTGCGCCGTCTGCCACTCCCAGGTTTCCAGTCTGCGATAGGGCGCGCTGCGCATCGCTTCGACCCGCGGCCAGACGTTGAGCTGCTTCAGCAACGCAACCGAGGAGGATCCGATCGCTGAAATTCGCAGATCGGGGTCGCTGTCGGCATCAAACGGCGCGGGTTCAGCACGCTCAATCACCGCTACGCGAAAATGTTGCTGTGTCAGTCCACAGGCCAGCGCAGCACCGACCATGCCACCGCCGACAATCACGACATCAAACTGATTACCCTGCATTGCTTAACTCCCTCTCTTATTCCCGCCAGCCTGCGCATCGCGGGTCTGAATAGAGCAAAGTGTACCGGAAAACCCGATGGCTGGCAGAAAAGCCCTCAGGCTGGTCACCACAGCATCAAAGCATTACAATACGCGCCCCTCACTTCACTGCACTGAATCAATGGCTAGCGCGATGACAAAAAAACTGCATATCAAAACCTGGGGATGTCAGATGAATGAGTATGATTCATCCAAGATGTCTGATCTGCTGAACAGTACGCACGGCTATACGCTGACCGAGGTCCCTGAAGAGGCGGATATTCTGCTGCTTAACACCTGCTCCATTCGTGAGAAAGCGCAGGAGAAGGTGTTTCATCTGCTGGGACGCTGGAGAAAACTCAAAGAGCGCAACCCGGATGTGATTATTGGCGTGGGTGGCTGTGTGGCGTCGCAGGAAGGCGATCATATTCGTCAGCGTGCGCCCTGCGTAGATATTGTGTTTGGTCCGCAGACACTGCACCGCCTGCCGGAGATGATCAACACCGTGCGCGGCACCAAAAGCCCGGTAGTCGACATCAGCTTCCCGGAAATTGAGAAATTTGACCGCCTGCCGGAACCGCGTGCAGAAGGCCCGACAGCCTTTGTCTCCATTATGGAAGGCTGCAACAAATATTGTACTTTCTGCGTGGTGCCTTACACCCGTGGTGAGGAAGTGAGCCGTCCCAGCGATGACATTCTGCTGGAGATCGCCCAGCTGGCGGCGCAGGGCGTGCGTGAAGTTAACCTGCTGGGTCAAAACGTTAACGCTTACCGTGGTGCCACCTTTGATGGTGAGATCTGTACCTTCGCTGAGCTGCTGCGCCTGGTCGCCGCCATCGACGGCATCGACCGCATTCGTTTCACCACCAGCCACCCGATTGAGTTCACCGATGACATCATTGATGTCTATCGCGATACCCCGGAGCTGGTGAGTTTCCTGCATCTGCCGGTTCAGAGTGGCGCAGACCGTATTCTGACACTAATGAAGCGCGCGCATACCGCGCTGGAGTATAAGGCGATTATCCGCAAGCTGCGCGCGGCGCGCCCGGACATTGAGATCAGCTCCGACTTCATCATTGGCTTCCCCGGAGAAACCCAGCAGGATTTCGAACAGACCATGAAGCTCATCGCCGACATCAATTTCGACGTCAGCTTCAGCTTTATCTACTCTGCCCGTCCCGGCACACCCGCCGCTGACCTGCCGGATGATGTCAGCGAAGAGGAGAAAAAGCAGCGTCTGTGGATCCTGCAGGACCGCATTAACCAGCAGGCGCAGGCGATCAGTCGCCGCATGCTCGGCACCGTGCAGCGTATTCTGGTGGAAGGCATCTCCCGCAAGAACGTCATGGAAGTCTCTGGCCGCACCGAAAATAACCGTGTGGTCAACTTTGAAGGCACGCCTGAGATGATTGGCCGCTTTGTAGATGTTGAAATTGTCGATGTCTACACCAACTCGCTGCGCGGCAAGCTGGTGCGTACTGAAGAAGAGATGGGCCTGCGCATGGCGCAAAGCCCGGCATCCGTGATTGCCCGTACCCGCAAAGAAAACGAAATCGGCGTGGGTCTGTTCCAGCCGTGATACCTGCTATATTGAGCGGCAGCGCGCATTGCGTTGCCGCCAATTTCACGCCGCGACACTTGGTTTCTGAAAGTGTCGCCCAAATATCTCTCCTTAAGCTTGCGCCCAGGCGTTACGGCATAAATAATTTCGTTATGGTGCATCCGGTTAAGCCCAACGGTGCGTCAGACACATCCCATAACTGGCCCTGAGTGACCCAAAGGATTCGTTTGAATATCGAAACTCGTGAAATCGCCCTTGAACCGGCTGATAACCGTCGTCTGATGAGCCTGTGCGGGCCTTTCGACGATAATGTGAAACAGCTTGAGCGTCGTCTGGGCATTGAGATCAATCGTCGCGACAACGTCTTTAAGCTGGTTGGACGTCCACTTTGCGTTAATGCCGCCGCAGATATTCTGAAGACCCTGTATGTCGATACCGCGCCAATGCGTGGTGAGATCCCGGATATCGAGCCTGACCAGATTCACCTGGCGATCAAAGAGAGCCGGGTACTGGAGCAAACCGCTGAAAGCGTGCCAGAGTACGGTAAAGCGGTCAACATTAAGACCAAGCGTGGTGTGATCAAACCGCGCACGCCAAATCAGGCCCAGTACATCGCGAATGTACTTGACCACGACATTACCTTTGGTGTTGGCCCGGCCGGTACCGGTAAAACCTATCTGGCGGTGGCTGCGGCCGTGGATGCGCTGGAACGTCAGGAGATTCGCCGCATCATGCTGACCCGCCCTGCCGTCGAAGCGGGTGAAAAGCTCGGCTTCCTGCCGGGCGACCTGAGCCAGAAAGTCGACCCTTATCTGCGTCCGCTCTACGATGCGCTGTTTGAAATGCTCGGCTTCGAGCGCGTTGAAAAGCTGATGGAGCGCAACGTTATTGAAGTTGCCCCGCTGGCCTATATGCGCGGTCGAACCCTGAACGATGCGTTCATCATTCTTGATGAAAGCCAGAACACCACCATCGAGCAGATGAAGATGTTCCTGACGCGCATCGGCTTTAACTCCAAAGCGGTCATAACCGGCGACGTCACCCAGATCGACCTGCCCCGTCACGTCAAGTCGGGCCTGCGTCATGCTATCGAGGTGCTGGCAGACGTGGAAGAGATCAGCTTTAACTTCTTCCACAGCGAAGATGTGGTGCGCCATCCGGTCGTTGCCCGCATTGTCACCGCTTATGAAGCCTGGGAAGCCGCCGATCAGACCCGCCGTGACCAGCAGGCTGAAGAGCGTAAACGTGAAGCGCTGGCAGCACAGAGCGCCACGCAGGAGAGCAAATGAGCGAGGTGATTCTCGACCTGCAGGTCGCCTGTGATAACACCGCTGATCTGCCTGATGAAGGCCAGTTTCACCGCTGGCTCTCAGCGGCTGTGACCCCTTTCCAGCCCGAAAGCGAAGTCACAGTACGTCTGGTTGATGAAGTGGAAAGTCATGAGCTTAATCTGACTTATCGTGGCAAAGACAAGCCAACCAACGTTCTCTCCTTCCCGTTTGAAGCGCCGCCGGGCATTGAGCTGCCGCTGCTGGGCGATCTGATCATCTGCCGTCAGGTGGTTGAGCAGGAAGCCGCAGAACAGGGAAAAAGCGTTGAAGCCCACTGGGCACACATGGTGGTACACGGTACGCTCCATCTGCTGGGTTACGACCATATTGAAGACGACGAAGCTGACGAGATGGAAGGACTGGAGACCGAGATAATGCTTGCTCTTGGGTATCCTGATCCGTACATTTCGGAGAAAGAAGACGCCTGAATCCTGAATTCAGGCTATCCGGCTGTCAGCACGGTTTGCTGACAGCACCTATTCCTCACCAGAGAGATCTTTAAAAACCGCCATGAGCGACGACCATTCTCAAAACAGCGATGCACCCAGTAGTAAAAAGGGATTTTTCTCCCTGTTGATCAACCAACTCTTTCACGGTGAACCAAAAAACCGTGATGAGCTCCTGGAGCTGATCCGCGACTCGAATAACAAAGAGCTGATTGACCAGGACACCCGCGACATGCTCGAAGGGGTACTGGATATTGCGGAGCAGCGCGTGCGTGACATCATGATCCCGCGTTCGCAAATGATCACCCTGAAACGTAATCAGAGCCTCGAAGAGTGTCTGGATGTCATTATCGACTCCGCGCATTCCCGCTTCCCGGTGATCAGCGAAGACAAAGATCATGTGGAAGGGATTCTGATGGCGAAAGATCTGCTGCCGTTTATGAGCAGTGAGTCAGAGCCGTTCAGCATTGAGAAAGTGCTGCGTCCTGCGGTGGTGGTGCCTGAAAGTAAGCGTGTCGACCGGATGCTGAAAGAGTTCCGCTCACAGCGTTATCACATGGCGATTGTTATTGATGAGTTTGGTGGTGTCTCTGGCCTGGTCACTATCGAAGACATTCTTGAGCTGATCGTAGGTGAGATTGAAGATGAGTATGACGATGAAGAAGATCGTGATATCCGTCAGCTCAACCGTCATACCTTCACGGTGCGCGCACTGACCGCCATTGAAGATTTCAATGAGGTATTTGGCACACAGTTCAGTGATGATGAAGTCGACACCATTGGTGGTCTGGTCATGCAGGGCTTCGGCCATCTGCCCGCACGCGGTGAAAGCATCGAGATTGAGGGTTACCAGTTCAAGGTGGCGATGGCTGACAGCCGCCGCATCATCCAGGTTCACGTGACTATTCCGGAAAATTCGCCACAACCCCAACTGGAAGACGAATAAGTCTATGGCTTTAGCCTCACTCTACCCGCGCCAGCGGGTTCGCCTGCTGCTGGCTTTAATAACGGGTGCACTGGGCACCCTCGCCTTCTCTCCTTACGATTTCTGGCCCGCCGCCCTGCTCTCGCTGTGCGGCTTACAACTGCTCACCCTGAACCGCTCCAGCCCACAGGCCACCGCGATCGGCTTTGTCTGGGGTTTAGGTCTGTTCGGCAGCGGCATCAACTGGGTTTACGTCAGTGTCGCCACCTTTGGCGGTATGCCTGGCCCGGTTAATGTCTTTATTGTGGCGCTGCTGGCGGCGTATCTGTCGATCTACCCGGCGTTGTTTGCCGGTGTACTGAATCGCATCTGGCCGCGCACGACGCTGTGGCGGCTGGCACTGGCTGCACCGGCATTGTGGCAGATGACCGAGTTCCTGCGCGGCTGGGTGCTGACCGGCTTTCCGTGGCTGCAGTTTGGTTACAGCCAGATCGATGGTCCGTTAAAAGGCCTGGCCCCGCTGGCGGGTGTAGAGACCCTGACCTTCCTGCTGATGGTCATTGCTGGCCTGCTGGCTTATGCCCTGCAGCAGCGCAACGTCAGAAGTCTGGTGGCGGCGTTGCTGCTGCTGGCCCTGCCGTGGCCGCTGCGCTACATCCAGTGGGTTCAGCCAATGCCGGAGCGTGCCGTAGAAGTGGCGCTGGTGCAGGGAAATATCCCGCAGTCGATGAAGTGGGATCCTCAACAACTGCTCACGACCCTGCGCATCTATAACGGTCTGAGTCAGCCGCTGATGGGTAAGGCGCCGATTATTATCTGGCCAGAGTCGGCAATTACCGATCTGGAAAGCAATCAGCAGCCGTTCCTGCGTTCGCTGGATGATGAACTGCGTGAACGCGGCAGTTCGCTGGTCACCGGCATCGTTGACTCCCGGCTGGAGCAGAATCGTTATCACGACTACAACACCGTGATCGTGCTGGGCGGCAAAACGCCGTACAACTACTTCAGCGGCAATCGTTACCAGAAGAATCATCTGGTGCCGTTTGGCGAATTTGTGCCGCTGGCCGATCTGCTGCGTCCGCTGGCCCCGTTCTTCGATCTGCCCATGTCAGCCTTCAGCCGTGGCAACTATCTCCAGCCGCAACTCAGCGTGGCGGGCTATAACCTGACGAGCGCCATCTGTTATGAGATTGTGCTCGGTGAACAGGTGCGGGCTAACTTCCATCCCGACACTAATTTCCTGCTGACCGTTTCGAACGATGCCTGGTTTGGTCACTCAATCGGCCCATGGCAGCACTTCCAGATGGCGAGAATGCGGGCGCTGGAGCTGGGACGTCCGCTGTTGCGCAGCACCAACAACGGCGTGACGGCGGTGGTCAATGCCAGTGGTGATGTGGAGGCGATGCTGCCGCAGTTTACCCGCGATGTGCTGACCAGCAAGGTCACGCCGACGCAGGGTGAAACCCCGTATGCGCGGGCGGGCATCTGGCCAGTCTGGTCACTGACGCTGATGGCGGCGTTGATAGCTCTGCTGCGTCGACGCCGGTAACCTATCCGATCCTTAAAGGCGAAGCGCAGGCTTGGCCTTTTTTCTTTACTGCCTCCCCGGTATATCTCACTCCCCTGACCACATACTCTGCTGGCTTTCTCGCGCTGCACCGCTTTCTGGCACGATGATTGCAGAATGTTTCACTGTTTTTCGCCGACAGGCGGATTGCAGGCGCCGTCGCCTGGCAGGTTGCACCAAAACAGTCGCTTCTGCTGCACCGCTAACGCGCAGAGTAAGATATTTGCCTTTTTTTGGTGCGGATCGCCTCGCAAAAAAGAAACTTTTTTGTTTCATTGCGTTAACAATCCGCTATGTTAGTGACTCTTCTGCGCCCATTTAATCCGCAGAATGAGCAGAAACGCAGCAAATAACAGACACAACATCATAATCAGCACAGGTAATAGCCTGGGCCTTTTTCATACGAAGGAGTTGGAACATGCAACTACGCAAAGTGGCATTATCTCTTCTGCTGATCAGCGCAGCGGCGGGAGCGGCCCAGGCGGAAGATCTCAGCGGCACCCTGAAGAAGATCAATGACAACGGCGTCATTGTGGTCGGGCATCGCGAATCATCAGTTCCCTTTTCTTACTATGACAACCAGCAAAAAGTCGTCGGCTATTCACAGGCTTACTCAAACGCCATCGTGGAAGCCATTAAAGCGAAGCTGAACAAGCCGGACCTGCAGGTCAAAATGATCCCGATCACCTCACAAAACCGTATTCCGCTGCTGCAAAACGGCACTTACGATTATGAGTGTGGCTCCACTACCAACAACCTTGAGCGCCAGAAACAGGCCGCATTCTCTGACACCATTTTTGTCATCGGCACCCGTCTGCTGGTTAAAAAAGATGGCCCGATCAAAGATTTCGCCGATCTGAAAGGCAAAACCGTGGTCGTGACTTCAGGAACCACCTCTGAAGTGCTGCTGCATAAACTCAACGACGAACAGAAACTGGATATGCGCATCATCAGCGCCAAAGATCACGGCGACTCCTTCCGTACGCTGGAAACCGGCCGTGCCGTGGCTTTCATGATGGATGATGCTCTGCTGGCCGGCGAACGCGCCAAAGCCAAAAAGCCGGATAACTGGGAAATCTTAGGTACGCCACAGTCAAAAGAGGCCTATGGCTGCATGCTGCGTAAAGATGATCCGCAGTTTAAAGCGCTGGTCGATGAAACCATTGCTAAAGCCCAGACCTCAGGTCAGGCAGAAAAATGGTTCGATACCTGGTTCAAACAGCCGATTCCACCAAAGAATCTGAACATGAATTTTGAACTCTCTGATGACATGAAAGCCCTGTTCAAAACGCCAAATGACAAAGCACTGAATTAACAAAAAAATACCCAATGGATCTCAGGTTGCATTGAGTCGGCAGGAGAATGCATCCCGGTGACCTTACTCAGGTAAGGCATTTGGATGCGTGAACATCGCCAACAAAATGCAGCCTGAAAGACGGCGGGTATAACAAGGGCGGCCTGGCTGCCCTCTCGATTGCTGAAACCGCGGCATGGACAGACTGACTGACCCGGGTCGTTCCCCTGAGTCAGGCAATAAAACGCCGTTCATCAATCTTCAGGGTAGCTTAGCTACCCTTTTTTTCCGGAGCTCGTTATGGGTATCGATTGGAACTGGGGCATATTCCTCGAACAGGCCCCGTTCGGTAACACGACCTACCTCGGCTGGCTGTGGTCCGGTTTTCAGGTGACGATCGCCGTCTCCTGCTGCGCCTGGATTATCGCCTTCTGCGTGGGTTCATTTTTCGGCATTCTGCGCACCGTGCCGAATCGCCTGCTGTCGACCATTGGCACCTGCTATGTGGAACTGTTTCGTAATATCCCGCTGATCGTCCAGTTCTTCTTCTGGTATCTGGTCGCGCCCGAACTGGTGGGCGAAAAGCTTGGCATGTGGTTTAAGTCTGAGCTGGACCCCAACATTCAGTTCTTCCTCTCTTCAATGATCTGTCTTGGCCTGTTTACCGCCGCCCGCGTCTGCGAGCAGGTGCGCGCAGCCATTCAGTCACTGCCGGCAGGACAGAAAAATGCCGGTCTGGCGATGGGATTAACGCTGCCGCAGACCTATCGCTATGTCCTGCTGCCGAATGCGTATCGCGTGATTGTGCCGCCGATGACCTCGGAAATGCTGAACCTGGTGAAGAACTCCGCTATCGCCTCCACCATTGGTCTGGTCGATATGGCGGCACAGGCGGGCAAACTGCTCGACTATTCTGCTCACGCCTATGAATCCTTTACCGCCATTACGCTGGCCTACGTCGCGATTAACCTGGTGATTATGTTGTTGATGAGTCTGGTCGAGCGCAAAGTTCGGCTGCCAGGCAATGCGGGAGGCAAGTAATGTACGATTTTGACTGGAGTTCGATTACACCCAGCCTGCCCTATCTGCTTAACGGCTTAGTGATTACCTTCAAGATCACCATTACCGCCGTGGTCTTCGGCATTCTGTGGGGCACCCTGCTGGCGGTGATGCGTCTGTCGAGCTTTAAGCCCGTCAGCTGGTTCGCCAAAATCTACGTCAACCTGTTCCGCTCGGTGCCGCTGGTGATGGTGCTGCTGTGGTTCTATCTGGTGGTCCCGAGTTTCCTGCAGCAGGTGCTGGGCCTGTCGCCGAAAACCGATATCCGGCTGATTTCCGCCATGGTCGCCTTTTCGCTGTTTGAAGCGGCCTACTACTCAGAAATCATTCGTGCCGGCATCATCAGTATTTCACGTGGACAGGGCAACGCCGCGCTGGCGCTGGGTATGACACAGTGGCAGGCAATGCGACTGATCATCCTGCCGCAGGCGTTCCGCGCCATGGTTCCGCTGTTACTAACGCAGGGTATCGTGCTGTTCCAGGATACCTCGCTGGTCTATGTCTTAAGCCTGGCGGACTTCTTCCGTACCGCGTCCACCATTGGTGAGCGCGACGGCACCCAGGTTGAAATGGTTCTGTTTGCAGGTCTGGTCTACTTCGTTATCAGCCTGAGCGCATCGCTGTTGGTCAGCTATCTGAAAAGAAAAAGGACGGTTTAAATGATTAGCCTGAAAAATGTTTCTAAGTGGTATGGTCACTTTCAGGTGCTGACCGACTGCTCAACCGAGGTCAAAACCGGTGAGGTAGTGGTGGTCTGCGGGCCGTCCGGCTCCGGTAAATCGACGCTGATCAAAACGGTGAACGGACTTGAGCCTGTTCAGCAGGGCGTGATTGCGGTCAACGGCACCGAGGTGAACAACAAAAAAACCAACCTTGCACAACTTCGCAGTCAGGTCGGTATGGTGTTTCAGCACTTCGAGCTGTTCCCGCATCTGAGCATTATCAACAATCTGGTACTGGCACAGGTAAAAGTGCTGAAGCGTGACAAAGCGGCGGCCCGCGATAAAGGGCTAAAACTGCTGAAGCGTGTGGGACTGTCAGCGCATGCCGAGAAGTTTCCTGGCCAGCTCTCCGGCGGTCAGCAGCAGCGCGTGGCGATTGCACGTGCGCTCTGCATGGATCCTATCGCGATGCTGTTTGATGAACCGACCTCCGCGCTGGATCCGGAAATGATCAACGAAGTGCTGGATGTGATGGTTGAGCTGGCGCAGGAGGGAATGACGATGATGGTGGTAACACACGAGATGGGCTTCGCCCGTAAAGTGGCCAATCGCGTGATCTTTATGGATGAAGGGAAAATTATCGAAGACACCAATAAAGATGACTTCTTTAATAACCCACAGTCTGACCGTGCGAAAGATTTCCTCGCTAAAATTCTGCACTAAATAACCTATGCGGGTCACCTGAGTGGCCCGCATCGTTGTTGTTATCAGGGTTCAAAAGGCTGACGCTGAAACTGGTCGTTGCCGCATTCCGGACAGCGCGACAGGGTTTCCGGCGTATAGATCGCCCGGGTAAACTGACACTTCTCACACACCAGATTGCCCAGCCCCACCACTTCACCGCTCTGATACACACCGTGATGATGCAGATCCTGGAAGACTTCGCGCCACTCCAGCTGACTTTTATCGGTGATATCCGCCAGCTCTTTCCAGACGCTCTCACGAATAATGCGCATAAACAGTGAATCCGCCAGCGGCTCTTCCACATCGGTATAACTGCGTGCAAACTCGCCCAAATCACGGCGCACCGAGCTCAGCGCCTGATCAATCTCTTTTTCCGTCATGTCATCGCGCACCCGTAACTGGCTGCGTCGACCGGCAATCAGCTCATCAAGGTTACGATCGCCCTGACGGAGACGTTCGGTCAGTACGGCTAACGACTCGCGATATTCCTGAGCTACTTTATTCATTTTATTCTCCTTTATGCAGACCCTCGCTGAATTAAGTTTAGTCGCAATGCGGCTTTTGCCGTGTCGTCTGTACAGTGAATTACAAAAGGGTGAAGAGGCTGACGCTTTCAGCAGAAATCGTGCCAGCAAAAGTGGGAAGTGTTGTTGATACGCGGCCTTATGGGTATGCTATGCGGATCACAGAGCCCGAAAAATGTTATTCATAAAGGACCACAGGCAGCCATGCAAGAGCAATACCGCCCGGAAGAGATTGAATCCCGTGTGCAGCAACACTGGGATGAAAACGAAACGTTTAAAGTGACTGAGCAGGAAGGTAAAGAGAAATACTATTGCCTCTCCATGTTGCCCTATCCTTCTGGCCGCCTGCATATGGGCCACGTTCGTAACTACACCATCGGCGACGTAATCGCGCGTTATCAGCGTATGCTCGGCAAAAACGTACTACAGCCGATTGGCTGGGATGCTTTCGGCCTGCCTGCGGAAGGCGCTGCGGTCAAAAACAACACCGCACCGGCTCCCTGGACATACGACAATATCGCCTACATGAAAAACCAGCTTAAACTGCTGGGCTTTGGCTATGACTGGAGTCGTGAACTGGCGACCTGCCAGCCAGAGTACTATCGCTGGGAACAGTGGTTCTTCACTAAACTGTATGAGAAAGGCCTGGTCTATAAAAAAACTTCCGCCGTGAACTGGTGCCCGAACGATCAGACGGTGCTGGCGAACGAGCAGGTGATCGATGGCTGCTGCTGGCGCTGCGACACCAAAGTTGAGCGCAAAGAGATCCCGCAGTGGTTTATCAAAATCACCGATTATGCGGAAGAGCTGCTGAACGACCTGGATACGCTGGAAGAGTGGCCTGAGCAGGTCAAAACCATGCAGCGTAACTGGATTGGCCGTTCTGAAGGCGTCGAAATCACGTTCGACGTTGCTGACAGCGAAGAGAAAGTCACCGTCTACACCACCCGCCCGGATACCTTTATCGGCGCAACCTATGTCGCCGTTGCGGCGGGTCATCCGCTGGCAACCCAGGCGTCGGTGAACAATCCGGCACTGGCTGACTTTATCGCTGAATGCCGCAACACCAAAGTGGCCGAAGCCGATATGGCGACCATGGAGAAGAAAGGCATGGCGACCGGCCTGTCTGTTATTCATCCGCTCACCGGTGAGCTTCTCCCGGTCTGGGTCGCTAACTTCGTGCTGATGGAATATGGCACCGGCGCTGTCATGGCGGTCCCGGCGCATGACCAGCGCGACTGGGAGTTTGCCACTAAATACGATCTGGCGATCAAGCCAGTGGTACTCAACCTGGATGGCTCTATTCCTGACGTCAGCGCCGCGGCAATGACCGACAAAGGCGCGCTGTTTAACTCAGGTGAGTTCAACGGTCTGGATCACGCCGCAGGGTTTACCGCCATTGCGGATTCTCTGGCGGCAAAAGGCGTGGGCGTGCGTAAAGTGAACTACCGTCTGCGCGACTGGGGTGTTTCCCGTCAGCGCTACTGGGGCGCACCAATCCCAATGGTCACGCTGGAAGATGGCACCGTAATGCCGACACCTGAAGACCAGTTGCCGGTGATCCTGCCGGAAGATGTGGTGATGGATGGCATTACCAGCCCGATCAAAGCCGATCCGGAGTGGGCGAAAACCACGGTGAACGGCCAGCCTGCTCTGCGTGAAACCGACACCTTTGACACCTTCATGGAGTCCTCCTGGTACTACGCGCGCTATACCTGCGCCAGCTACAAAGAAGGCATGCTGGATCCGGCCGCGGCAAACTACTGGCTGCCGGTCGATCAGTATGTGGGTGGTATTGAACACGCCATCATGCACCTGATGTATTTCCGCTTCTTCCACAAGCTGTTGCGTGACGCGGGCCTGGTGAACTCTGATGAACCAGCCAAACGTCTGCTGTGCCAGGGCATGGTGCTGGCTGACGCCTTCTACTACCTCGGTAACAACGGCGAGCGTAACTGGGTTTCACCGGTTGACGTTGAGGTTGAGCGTGACGAGAAAGGCCGCATAGTGAAAGCGGTGGATACGCAAGGCCGCGAAGTGATCTACGCGGGCATGAGTAAAATGTCGAAGTCGAAAAACAACGGCATCGACCCACAGCTGATGGTTGAGCGTTATGGCGCGGATACCGTACGTCTGTTCATGATGTTTGCTTCACCGGCAGATATGACGCTGGAGTGGCAGGAGTCGGGCGTTGAAGGGGCTAACCGCTTCCTGAAGCGTGTCTGGAAGCTGGTCTACGAGCACACCTCACAGGGTGCGACCGTGGCGCTGGATGTGAAGAGCCTGAATGACGAGCAGAAATCGCTGCGTCGCGACCTGCACAAAACCATCGCCAAAGTGGCGGATGATATTGGCCGTCGTCAGACCTTCAACACCGCCATTGCAGCGATTATGGAGCTGATGAACAAACTGGCGCGTGCGCCGCAGGAAGGCGAGCAGGATCGCGCTCTGATGCAGGAAGCGCTGCTGGCTATCGTCCGTCTGCTCTATCCGTTTACCCCGCACGCCTGCTATGTTCTGTGGCAGACGCTGGGTGGCGAAGGTACCATCGACGAAGCGAGCTGGCCGGTGGCTGATGAAGCCGCTATGGTTGAAGATTCACTGCTGGTCGTGGTGCAGGTGAACGGTAAAGTGCGTGGCAAAATTACCGTACCTGCCGATGCAACACAGGAACAGGTTCAGGCACGCGCTGCGCAGGAGCATCTGGTGGCGAAGTATCTGGACGGCGTGACTATCCGTAAAGTCATTTATGTACCGGGCAAACTGCTTAACCTGGTCGTAGGTTAAGTTCAGGAGGAACTGTGCGACATCCGATTATCAGGCTGTTTGTCATGCTGGCGGTGGTGATCACCGCTGGCTGTGGTTTTCATCCGCGCGGCACCACGCAGGTGCCCAGCGAACTGAAAACCCTGATTGTTTCAACCGGCGATCCGTATGGACCGCTGGCGCGTACCGTGCGTCAGCAACTGCGTATCAACGATGTCACCATCGTTGAAGACAACAAACAGAACCGCACCGATATTCCGACGCTGCGTCTGGGTCCTGAGGTATCGGGACGTAACACCGCATCGGTCTTTATCAGCGGCACCTCTGCTGAGTATCAGCTGGTCATGACCCTTACGGCGCAGGTCCTGTTGCCGGGCAAAGGAATCTACCCAATCAGCACCACGGTTTATCGTTCATTCTTCGATAACCCGAATGCTGCGCTGGCGAAAGATGCTGAGCAGGATCTGATTACGCAGGAGATGCGTCAGCGTGCTGCCGAACAGCTGGTACGTAAACTGCTGACCGTGCATGCTGCACAGATCAACAACAAAGAGACCTTACCGGCGTCAGTGATTCCGGTTCCGGGTCAGGGTTCACAGGAAGCACCGTCTTCCTCTGCTACCAGCCTGCAATGATCAGGATTTACCCTGAGCAACTCAGCGCGCAGCTCCGTGAGGGGCTGCGCGCCTGTTATTTGTTAGCCGGAAACGAACCGCTGCTGTTGCAGGAGAGTGCGGATGCCATCCGTGCCGCCGCAACCGCACAGGGATTTGAAGAACATTTTAGTTTTACGCTGGACGCCCAGACCGACTGGGAGAGCCTGTTTGTCAGCTGTCAGTCACTGAGTCTGTTTGCGCAGCGTCAGACCATGACGCTGCAATTCCCCGAGAATGCTCCCAACGCCGCAATGGCCGAGCAGCTGGTTAAGCTCTCTAAGCTGCTGCACGCCGATATTCTGCTGATCTGCCGGATGCCAAAGCTGACCAAAGCGCAGGAAAACAGCGCCTGGTTTAAAGCGTTGTCCGCCTCTGCAGTTTTAGTGCCCTGCCAGACGCCTGAACAGGCGCAACTGCCGCGCTGGGTCGTGAATCGCGCTAAGGCGCTGAAACTCTCGGTCGATGACGCAGCTGTGCAGCTGTTGTGTTACTGCTATGAAGGTAATCTGCTGGCGCTGGCCCAGGCGCTGGAGCGTCTCTCGCTGCAGTGGCCTGACGGCAAGCTGACCCTGCCCCGTGTTGAAGAGGCAGTCAGTGATGCCGCACACTTTACCCCCTTCCACTGGGTGGATGCTCTGCTGGCGGGTAAGAGCCGTCGCGCGCTGCATATCCTGCATCAGCTGGAGAAAGAAGAGAGCGAGGTCGTGATTCTGTTGCGTACGCTGCAGCGCGATTTGCTGACACTGCTGCATCTGCAGCGCCACCAGTCGCAGCAGCCGCTGCGTACGCTGATGGATCAGCAGCGGATCTGGCAGAACCGCCGCGCGCTGTTCACCGACGCACTGCAACGCCTGGACGCCACGCGTCTGCAACGCGCCATTCATCTGCTGAGCCAGATTGAGATCACCCTGAAACAGGACTATGGGCAGCCGGTGTGGCCACAGTTACAGACCCTGACGCTGCTGCTCAGCAGTCGTGCTTTTCCGACGAGTTTTGCCCATGTCTGAGTTACACGCGCTGTTTGGTGGCACCTTCGACCCGATTCATTTTGGTCATCTGCGTCCGGTCGAAGCGCTGGCTCAGCAGACCGGACTGCAGCATGTGACGCTGCTGCCAAACAATGTGCCACCGCATCGCCCGCAACCGGAAGCCAGTGCTGCCCAGCGGGTGGCAATGCTGCGTTGTGCGATCCGCGGCTTACCGCTGTTTGAGATTGATACCCGTGAGCTGGAGCGCGACACCCCCTCCTGGACCGTAACTACCCTGGAAGCCTGGCGCGCCGAACGCGGTGCAGAACAGCCGCTGGGCTTTATTATTGGTCAGGATTCCCTGCTGAGCTTAGCGAAATGGCATCGCTGGCAGGATCTGCTGTCACTCTGCCATCTGCTGGTGTGCCAGCGCCCCGGCTATCCGACCCGGTTTGACGCGCCGGAGATGCAGCAGTGGCTCGAACAAAACCTTGCTCAGGATATCCGGCAACTGCATCAGCAGCCCGCAGGCCATATCTGGCTGGCGGAAACCCCGCTCTATGACATTTCGGCGACTGAAATCCGTCGTCGTCGCCATCAGAACCAGCCCTGCGACGACCTGTTGCCTGCGGCAGTTATCGACTATATCGACCGCGAAGGCTTATATCGCGACTGATCCGGGCATGCTATACTGCGCCGCTTAAATTTTGGCTGCACTCTCCGGGCTTACAGCCAGCCCGATACCACCAGATTCCAAGGGGAACCTTTTGCAAGGTAAAGCACTCCAAGAGTTCGTTATTGATAAGATTGATGATCTCAAAGGCCAGGACATTGTCACCATCGACGTTCAGGGCAAATCCAGCATCACCGATTTCATGATCATCTGCACCGGCACCTCCACGCGTCATGTGACTTCGATCGCAGAACACGTTGAGCAGGAATCCCGTTTAGCGGGCCTGATGCCATTAGGCATTGAAGGCAAAGGCGCGGCAGACTGGGTTGTGGTTGATCTGGGTGATGTCATCGTACATGTGATGCAGGAAGAGAGTCGCCAGCTGTATGAGCTGGAAAAACTCTGGGGTTAATCGGTGAAACTGCAACTTGTTGCCGTCGGCACAAAAATGCCCGACTGGGTGCAGACCGGTTTCATGGAATATCTGCGCCGCTTCCCGAAAGATATGCCGTTTGAGCTGACCGAAGTCACCGCAGGTAAACGCGGCAAAAATGCTGATATCAAACGCATCCTTGAAAAAGAGGGGGAAGCGATGTTGGCGGCGGTCGGCAAAGGCAATCGCATTGTCACGCTGGATATTCCTGGCCAACCGTGGGAAACCCCGCAGCTGGCGCAGCAGCTTGAACGCTGGAAGCTGGATGGTCGCGATGTCAGCCTGCTGATTGGCGGGCCTGAAGGCCTGGCTCCCGCCTGTAAAGCGGCGGCAGAGCAGAGCTGGTCACTGTCAGCATTGACGTTACCTCATCCGCTGGTGCGCGTGCTGGTGGCCGAAAGTCTGTACCGGGCCTGGAGTATAACGACTAATCATCCTTATCATCGTGAATGACCGATCAGCCCACATCAGACATGACAAGTAGCGGATGAAATTACAAAGCAACGCCTTTCGCGATTACAGCGCCGAACAGAAACTCTTTGTCCGTCGGGCGTTCATCGCCTTCGTCGGTATCTTACTGCTCTCTTCAGTACTGGTAGTTAACCTTTACCATCTGCAGATTCTTCGCTTTGATGATTACAGCACCCGCTCCAACCAGAACCGCATTAAACTGGTGCCTGTCGCGCCCAGCCGCGGCATTATCTACGATCGCACCGGCACGCCGCTGGCACTGAACCGCACCATCTATCAGGCAGAACTGGTGCCGGAGAAAGTTGATAACCTGCAGCAGACGCTGGAAAACTTACGCCCTGTTCTTGAGCTGACGGACGAAGACCTCGAAAACTTCCAGAAAGAGCGCAAACGCTCGCGTCGCTTTACCTCCATTCCGGTTAAAACCGGTCTGAATGAAGTTCAGGTGGCACGCTTTGCGGTCAATCAGTACCGCTTTCCCGGCGTGGAAGTTAAAGGTTATCAGCGCCGCTACTACCCCTACGGCGCCACGCTGACGCATGTGGTCGGCTACGTCTCAAAAATCAACGATCGTGACGTTGCACGCCTCGATAAAGAAGGCATATGGCCGAACTACGCCGCCACGCACGACATCGGCAAGCTGGGCATTGAAGCGTATTACGAGAGTCTGCTGCACGGCAAAACCGGCTTTGAAGAGGTTGAGGTCAACAACCGGGGCCGGGTTATTCGCCAGCTGCACGAGGAGTCACCTCAGGCTGGCCGTGATATCTATCTGACTATCGATCTCAAACTGCAGCAGTATGTCGAGACCCTGCTGGCGGGCAGTCGCGCTGCTGTTGTCGTCAGCGATCCGCGCACCGGCGAAATTCTCGCCATGGTCTCCACACCCAGTTACGATGCCAACCTGTTTGTCGACGGCATTTCCAGTAAGGATTATCGCGGCCTGCTGGAAGATGAAAATCGCCCACTCTATAACCGTGCGATTCAGGCGGCTTACCCACCGGCTTCAACAGTGAAACCTTATGTGGCGGTCTCTGCCATGAGTGCGGGCGTGATTAACCGCAACACCAGCCTGTTCGATCCGGGCTGGTGGCAGCTTCCTGGTTCAGAAAAGCGCTTCCGCGACTGGAAAAAGTGGGGGCACGGTCGTCTTAACGTCACCAAAGCGCTGGAGGAGTCTGCCGATACCTTCTTCTATCAGGTCGCCTATGACATGGGTATCGACCGACTGTCAGAGTGGATGAATAAATTCGGATACGGCAGCCGGACCGGCATCGACTTACCGCAGGAGAGCGCCGGTAACATGCCAACCCGCGACTGGAAAATGAAACGCTTTAAAAAGCCGTGGTATCAGGGTGACACAATTCCGGTGGGGATCGGCCAGGGTTACTGGACGGCTACCCCATTGCAGATGAACAAAGCGATGATGATTCTGATCAACGACGGCGTCGTCAAGGTGCCGCATATGCTGCGCGCCACCCGCGAAGGCCGGACCCTTGTGCCCTATCGCCAGCCGCCAGAAGCCCCGATCGGTGATATTCATTCCGGCTACTGGGAAATCGCCAAAGATGGTATGTACGGCGTGGCGAATCGCCCCAACGGTACTGCACACAAAAGCTTTGCTGATGCGCCTTATAAAATTGCCGCCAAGTCCGGTACGGCGCAGGTCTTTGGCCTGAAAGAGAACGAAACCTATAACGCCCACAGAATTGCTGAACGATTACGCGACCATAAATTAATGACCGCGTTTGCCCCTTATGACAAGCCTCGGGTCGCAGTGACCATTATCCTGGAAAACGGTGGCGCCGGTCCGGCTGTCGGCACCGTCATGCGCCAGATTCTGGATCACATTATGTTGGGTGATAACAATACTGTCCTGCCGGACGCCGCCCCTGTGCCGCCCGGTTATGAAGGTGAATAAACATGTCGATGCAAGATAGTCCGCAGAAACGATCGATCTGGATGCGCATCCACATCGATCCGCTGTTTATGCTGATCATTCTCGGCCTGCTGACCTACAGCGCCGTGGTGATCTGGAGTGCCAGTGGTCAGGATCCCGGCATGATGGAGCGTAAACTCGGTCAGATCGCGATGGGACTGGTGATTATGATTGTGCTGGCGCAGGTGCCGCCGCGCGTTTATGAGGGCTGGGCACCCTATCTCTATATTGTCTGCGTCATTCTGCTGGTGGCGGTCGATGCCTTCGGGCAGATCAGTAAAGGGGCGCAGCGCTGGCTCGATCTCGGCTTTGTTCGCTTTCAGCCCTCGGAGATTGCCAAAATCGCGGTGCCCTTGATGGTGGCGCGCTTTATTAACCGCGATGTCTGTCCGCCAACCCTGAAAAACACCGGCATTGCGTTGTTGCTGATCTTCGTGCCGACCCTGCTGGTCGCCGCACAGCCCGATCTCGGCACCTCGATTCTGGTTGCCGCTTCCGGTTTGTTTGTCCTGTTCCTTTCGGGAATGAGCTGGAAACTGATTGGCGTTGCCGTTCTGCTGGTCGCGGCTTTTATCCCGATTCTGTGGTTCTTCCTGATGCACGACTATCAGCGTGACCGCGTCATGATGCTGCTCGACCCTGAAACAGATCCGCTGGGTGCCGGTTATCACATCATCCAGTCGAAAATCGCCATTGGTTCAGGCGGACTGCGCGGCAAAGGCTGGCTGCAGGGCACCCAGTCTCAGCTGGAATTTTTGCCGGAGCGTCATACCGACTTTATCTTCGCGGTTCTGGCCGAAGAGCTGGGTCTGGTTGGCGTACTGCTGCTGCTGACCCTTTATCTGCTGCTGATCATGCGGGGACTGGTTGTCGCAGCCCGCGCGCAGACCACGTTTGGCCGGGTCATGGCGGGCGGTTTAATGCTGATTTTATTCGTTTATGTTTTCGTTAACATTGGCATGGTTAGTGGTATCTTACCGGTAGTTGGCGTGCCGCTGCCGCTCGTCAGTTACGGCGGCTCCGCGCTTATCGTGCTTATGGCGGGATTCGGCATTGTGATGTCGATCCACACTCACCGAAAAATGTTATCTAAAAGTGTCTAAGAGGCTGCAGATGCGTAAGGAATGGCTTGGCGTTGCACTGGCATCACTGGTTCTGGCGGCCTGTACCACGCCCGAACCCCAAAATACGGCGCCGCCGCAACCGGCTTACAATGGACCGGTCGTAGAGATTCCAGGCGTTGAGCCTCGTTATGAGCCAGTTAATCCGGGCACCAGCCAGGATTACAGCGTTAATGGCAAAAATTATCGCATCATCAAAGATCCGTCGAACTACAGCGAGGTCGGCCTGGCCACCTGGTACGGCGAAGAGGCACAGGGCAACCGCACCGCTACCGGCGAAGCCTACGATCCCGATGCGCTGACGGCCGCCCACCCTACTCTGCCGCTGCCGAGCTATGTGCGCGTGACCAATATCGCGAACGGCCGTCAGATTGTGGTGCGCGTTAACGATCGCGGCCCCTACACGCCAGGACGCATCATCGACCTGTCGCGGGCAGCCGGTGACCGTCTGAACATCTCCAATAATTCTCGGGTGCGGGTCGACTATATCAAGGTGGCTCCCGACGGTACGCTCTCAGGCCCGGGCACCATTGGTACTGTGGTCGCCAAACAGAGCTACTCGCTGCCTGCCCGCCCGGACCTGAGTGGTGGTGCGGTGATGAATGGCGGCAACGCCGCAAACGCTGAACCGCCTGCTCAAAACGTGGAAGCCATCAGCAACAGCACGCTGCAGGGCGGTGACAACATGGGCGCGCCGGTACAAAGCAGCGGCTTTCTTGGCGCACCTCAGCCATTAGCGAACGGCGTGCTGGAAGGCAGTGAACCACCCGCCGCCGCGCCTGCCAGTTCCGCACCAGCCGCCAGCAGTGCTGCTCCTGCAGTCGCCAGCGCCGCGCCGGCAGCCAGCAGTGGTGCCGCAGCCGGATATGTCGTACAGGTCGGTGCACTAAATGACCCGGCGCGTGCTCAGCAGATGATGAAAAGCCTGAGCCAGCGTTACGGTGTGCCCGGCAAGGTCGAAGACGCGGGCAACAACGTTTATCGCGTTCAGCTCGGCGGCTACAGCTCACGCGCCGAAGCGGCTGCGCTACAACAGCGCCTGAGCAGTGAAGGCCAGACCGCCTCATTTATTACTAACACGCGTCGCTGATCGGTTTATCAGACAGCGACACGTTACGTCTGCTAACAACCCAATCATCACGCCCGGTGCCAGACTCACTGGCATTGGGTATGATGAGTGACATTTTTAACCTCAAACTCACGGATGTTGTAGTCCTACACATGAACACGCTGAAATCATCTCGTTTGCTGAAACGCCTGACAGTGGGATCACTGATCGCTTTCTCTCTCAGCCATGCTGCTATTGCTGATGACGTCAATCTCAAGACCATGATTCCGGGCGTGCCGGACATTGATGCCGAAGCGTATGTCCTTATCGACTACAACTCGGGCAAAGTGCTGGCAGAGAAAAACGCCGATGCACGCCGCGATCCTGCCAGTCTGACCAAGATGATGACCAGCTATGTCATTGGACAGGCCGTGAAAGCCGGCAAAATTCATCAGGACGATATGGTCACCGTCGGTCCGGATGCCTGGGCGACCGGTAACCCGGTCTTCAAAGGCTCCTCGCTGATGTTCCTGAAGCCAGGCGACCGCGTACCGGTTTCTCAGCTGACCCGTGGAATTGTGCTGCAGTCAGGTAATGACGCCTGTGTTGCGATGGCTGACTATGTCGCCGGCAGCCAGGATGCGTTCGTTAATCTGATGAACAACTACGTTAAAGCGATTGGCCTGCAGAATACTCACTTCGGGACCGTCCATGGTCTGGACGCTGAAGGTCAGTACAGCTCCGCGCGCGACATGGCGCTGATTGGCCAGGCGCTGATCCGCGACGTGCCGGAAGAGTATGCTGTTTATAAAGAGAAAGAGTTCACGTTCAACAATATCCGCCAGATGAACCGCAACGGTCTGCTGTGGGACACCAACCTGAACGTGGATGGGATCAAAACCGGTCATACTAACTCAGCCGGTTACAACCTGGTGGCGTCAGCGACCGAAGGCCAGATGCGCCTGATCTCTGCGGTCATGGGCGGTCATACCTTCAAAGGTCGTGAAACTGAGAGCAAGAAACTGCTCACCTGGGGCTTCCGTTTCTTTGAAACCGTTGCGCCACTGAAAGCGGGTAAAGAGTTCGCCTCTGAGCCGGTCTGGTTTGGTGATAATGACCGTGTACAACTGGGCGTGGAAAAAGATGCTTATCTGACCATTCCGCGTGGCCGTATGAAAGATCTGAAAGCCAGCTATGTGCTGACCAACACAGAACTGCATGCCCCACTGAAGAAAAACCAGGTTGTCGGCAGCATCAACTTCCAGCTGGATGGCAAGACGATCGAACAGCGTCCGCTGGTGGTGCTGAACGAGATCTCTGAGGGTGGTTTCTTTGGCCGTATCGTGGATTACATCAAACTGATGTTCCATCACTGGTTCGGTTAAGCGTAAAGGGTGATTGAAAAATCGCCCCTTCGTCCCCATTACCAGATATTATGATGCTCCCGCTCAGGCGGGAGCCTGTTTTTTATGCACCGGAGTAAATATGAAAACCAAACTGAATGAGCTGCTCGAATTTCCTACCCCGTTTACCTATAAAGTAATGGGTCTGGCGCAACCGGAGCTGGTTGATCAAGTGGTTGAAGTGGTGCAACGTCATGCGCCCGGCGACTACAGCCCTGAAGTTAAGCCGAGCAGCAAAGGCAACTATCACTCCGTAAACATCACTATCAACGCCACCCACATTGAGCAGGTCGAACGCCTGTACGAAGAGCTGGGCCAGATCGAAATTGTGCGGATGGTACTGTAATTTACGGGTCGGCAAGGCGCCGCTACCTGACGGTTTGCCGACATTATCCTCAGCGTTTTTTCCTTTAGCGGGCTATCGCTTTGTCAGTTGAAACCCTCTTTGTCCGCCAGTCCGGTCTGTCCGACTGGCAATCCGTCTCCGACGCCATGCACCACTATACTGACCAGCGCGATGACCAGAGTCGTGACGAAATCTGGCTGGTCGAACATCCTCCGGTCTTTACGCAGGGTCAGGCGGGAAAAGCAGAACATCTGCTGATGCCCGGTGATATTCCGGTGGTGCAGAGCGATCGTGGCGGTCAGGTCACCTATCACGGGCCGGGACAACAGGTCATGTATGTCCTGATCGATGTAAAACGCCGTAAGCTCGGCGTGCGCCAGCTGGTGACTTTTCTTGAAGAGACGGTGATCGCTACGCTGGCAGAGTTCGGCGTCAGCGCCCGCGCCCGCGCGGATGCACCCGGCGTCTATGTCGGAGAAGAGAAAATCTGCTCGCTGGGATTGCGCATTCGCAAAGGCTGCTCGTTTCACGGTCTGGCGCTGAATGTGGCCATGGATCTGTCGCCTTTCCTGCGCATTAATCCCTGTGGTTACGCTGGCATGAGCATGACCCAGTTAAAACATTTCCAGCCAGAGGTGACCACAGAGCAGGTACGCGCTCCGCTGGTCAGCGCCTTTGCGCGGCTGGCAGGTTATGAAAATGTTGAATGGATAGCAGGCGATCTTCCTGTTAAGCCTTAACGCAGAATGCGAATTTACAAATATGTAACTTTTCAGCGCTGACGGTGGCTGCTTCCCAGACGATGAGATGATATAATTTTTGCACTTTTTTCAAATAAAGTTGAAAGCCCCCTTCCCGGTTTGATTGGGAACGCTTTCAAATCGCAATCCGACCGGAACCTGCTGATTTATGAGTAAACCAATTCAGATGGAACGCGGCGTCAAATATCGTGACGCAGACAAAATGGCGCTGATCCCGGTGAAAACCGTGGCTGTTGAACGGCAGGAGATGTTGCGTAAGCCGGAATGGATGAAAATCAAGCTGCCAGCCGACTCCAGTCGTATTCAGGGTATCAAAGCTGCGATGCGCAAAAACGGGCTGCACTCGGTCTGTGAAGAGGCGTCCTGCCCTAACCTTGCCGAATGCTTTAACCATGGCACCGCCACCTTTATGATCCTGGGCGCAATCTGTACCCGTCGTTGTCCGTTCTGCGATGTGGCGCATGGCCGTCCTAATGCACCGGATGCTAATGAACCCGCGAAACTGGCGCAGACGATTGCCGATATGGGCCTGCGCTACGTGGTCATCACCTCGGTTGACCGTGATGATTTACGTGATGGCGGCGCGCAGCACTTTGCCGACTGCATCAGCGCGATTCGCGAAAAAAATCCCACCATCAAAATTGAAACACTGGTGCCGGACTTCCGTGGCCGTATGGATCGCGCGCTGGAGATTCTCACCGCGACGCCTCCGGATGTGTTTAACCACAACCTGGAAAACGTACCGCGCGTCTACCGTCAAGTACGTCCGGGCGCGAACTACGAGTGGTCACTGAAGCTGCTGGAGCGGTTCAAAGAAGCGCATCCGCATATCCCGACCAAATCGGGTCTGATGGTTGGCCTGGGTGAAACCAACGCCGAAATCGTGGAAGTGATGCGCGATCTGCGTCGCCACGGCGTCACCATGCTGACGCTGGGCCAGTATCTGCAGCCGAGTCGCCACCATCTGCCGGTTCAGCGCTACGTCAGCCCGGCTGAGTTCGATGAGATGAAAGAAGAAGCGATGGCGATGGGCTTTACCCATGCCGCGTGCGGTCCGTTTGTCCGCTCTTCCTATCATGCGGATATGCAGGCTAAAGGCGAAGAAGTGAAATAAGTACACCTCTGCTATCAGACGCCTGAAAAACAAAAAACCAGACTGGAAACAGCCTGGTTTTTTTTATACGTGCCTGAAATGGCCTGAAATAAAAAGTAACAGTTATTTGCAGCAAATAACTGATTAATCTTTATGAACGACGCGTTCTGCCGGCACGTCTTCAGCCGTTGTTCGGGTTGCACTGGTATCTTCGTCTTTCATGGCTTTTTTGAAGCCCTTGATCGCGGAGCCCAGATCACCGCCCAGAGAGCGCAACTTATTGGTACCAAAAAGCAGTACGATAAGCGCACCGATAATCAGCAGCTTGGCAATACTGATACCTTCCATATTTAACCTTTCAACTTTATCGAATCACGGTGACTGTTATTTACGCGCAGTTTGCCTGCGGCGACAACTGGAATCTGTAACAGAGTAAGATCTCAGATGAAGCGACTGAGAAACGCCTGGGTCCGTGGATGCTGCGGATTCGCAATCACCTCTTCCGGCGTACCCTGCTCAACCACCACTCCCCCATCCATAAAGACAACGCGATCGGCGGCTTCCCGGGCAAAGCTGATTTCATGGGTTACCACAATCATCGTCAAACCCTGATCTGCCAGGGTACGCATGGTTGCCAGTACTTCCCCCACCAGTTCCGGATCGAGTGCAGAGGTCGGTTCATCAAACAGCATCAGCTGCGGCTTAATCGCCAGCGCCCGCGCAATCGCCACACGCTGCTGCTGGCCGCCCGACAGGTGACGCGGCCAGGCGTCCGCTTTATCACTTAATCCCACCGTCGCCAGCAGCGCTCGGGCGTGTGCCATTGCCTCCTGACGCGGAAATTTATGCACGCCGATGGGCGCTTCAATGATGTTCTGCAGCACCGTCATATGCGGATAGAGATTGAACTGCTGAAACACCATGCCGATTTTCTGACGCTGACGGGCGATCTGGCGTGGCGAGAGCCGATGCAGCACATGCCCTTTCAGCACATAGCCAATCTGCTCTTCGCCGACCCGAATCGATCCGGCGTTCATCTCTTCAAGATGATTGATGCAGCGCAGAAACGTGGATTTGCCGGACCCGGAGGGTCCGAGAATCACCACCACTTCGCCGGGCCAGACATCCAGATCGATTCCTTTCAGGACCTGATTGTCGCCATAATTCTTCTGCACGTTACGGGCACAGACCAGGGGTTCACTCTGACTCATTGTTCCTCCCGCTGAGATTGCGCGCTGCCCGCTACCGTAGCGGCGCGTCTGGGGACGCTGGCCACCCGGCGGGTGCCACGCGCATAGTAGCGCTCGATGGCGGACTGGCCCAGATTGAGGATCGAGGTGATCAGCAGATACCAGATCACTGCCACCATCAGCATCGGGATGATCTCGAAGGTGCGGTTGTAGATCGCCTGCACCGAGTAGAGCAGATCGCCCATCGCGATCACGCTGACCAGCGACGTCGCCTTGATCATGCTGATTAACTGGTTGCCGGTGGGCGGAATGATAGACCGCATCGCCTGCGGAATAATGATGCGTCGCAGCGCCCGCGACCGGCTCATGCCAAAGGCTAGCGTGGTCTCCACCTGACCGTTATCCACCGACAGCAGACCGGCGCGAATAATTTCCGCCATATAGGCCGCTTCATTCAGTGCCAGCCCGGCAATGGCTGCCGTCAGCGGCGTAATCAGATCGTTGGTGTTCCAGCTGGCCAGCGTGACGCTGCTCCACGGCAGCGTCAGCGACAGCGCGGGAAACAGCGTAGAAAGGTTGTACCAGAAGATCAGTTGCACCAGTAGCGGCGTACCCCGGAAGAACCAGATATAGAGTCCGGCGACGCCGCGCAGCAGCCGGTTTTCAGAGAGCCGCCAGACGCCCAGCAGCAGACCCAGCAGCGTGCCCAGTATCATCGACACGACCGTCAGCCCCAGAGTGACCTGCAACCCTTTCAGTACGGATTCTTCGGTAAACCACTTCAGCACCACCTGCCACTCAAAATTAGGATTGGTCGCCACCAGCCACAGCAGATTCGAGCCGATTACCAGCACCAGAATCCAGCTGATCCAGCGGCCGTAAGTGGGCGCGCTGCGGGCGAACGCCACGTCGCGCAGCTGCGCCTCGCCACTCTCATCGCGGTGCAGATGGCGAGACGGGCTCATTTGCTGGCCTCTTTCGCCAGATTCAGCCCGGGCGCTTTGGTCATGTTGCCCTCAAGCTGCCACTTTTTCATGATCGCTGCATAAGTGCCGTTCTGATACAGCTCTTTGTAGGCATCCAGCACCACCAGGCCCAGCGGTGAGCCTTTTGGCACCACAGTACCCTGGAAGATATCGCCAAAACCGTTTTTGTGCCCTTTGCCCGCCAGTTCAAGTTGTCCCTTCGCCTGATTAACAAAGTAAGTCAGTGGAGCCTGTGATGAGAAGAAGGCATCGGAACGTTTAGAGCGCACCGCCAGAATAGACGAAGGCTGATCGGTAAAGGCCTGCACCGTCACCGCCGGCTTTCCATCGGCCACACACTGCGCTGACTGTTTACGGATAACCTGTTCCGCAGAGCCGGCGGCCATAACAGCAATACGCTTGCCGCAGGTGTCATCCAGCTGATTAATTTTTGCCGGATTCCCCTTCTGCACGCCGAACACCACAAACTCCTGCACAAAATCGACGAAGTCCACTTTCTGCTGGCGGTCCGGGTAATCACCAATCGGGCCAATCGCCAGCTGATAGCGACCCGCATTGATGCCGGTCAGCACGCCTGACAGGCCGCTCACCGTCGCATGCTCGATCTTCACACCCAGCAGTTGCGCCAGCGCGGTGGTTAGCTCCGCTGAGGCGCCCTCCATCGCGTGCGGGCCATTAACGATTTCATAGGGAGGAAATGAACCGTTGTTCACTGAAATCATTTTGCCCGCTTTTTTGATCTCATCCGGCAGCCGATCATGCAGCGCCTGGTCAACTTTTTGCACCGGAATAGCGTCGGCAGCCTGCGCCAGGGAGGCAGTCAGCCCCAGCGCCACGATTAAGGCGGTTGCTCTCTTCGTCATAAGGAATTCCTGGTTCAGCGGATCAGTTGAGTTCGGGACGGGCGAAGCGTCGGTTCTCCAGCACTGGCAGTACCCGGCGGGCATAGGCGACGCGCTCAGGGTCGAGATCGGCAAACAGTAGTGCGGGTGACTCCGCCGCATTCGCCACCGCGACGCCCAGCGGATCGACCACCAGACTGTTGCCGATATTGCGTGGGCCACACTCGCCCACCGCCACCATATAGCAGGTATTCTCCAGCGCACGGGCGCGGGTCAGTAACTCCCAGTGCATCTCTTTCAGCGGACCTTTAACCCAGGCTGCAGGCAGCACCAGTACGTCTGCACCATCCAGCACCAGCCGACGCGCCAGCTCCGGGAAACGTACGTCATAGCAGGTCATTAATCCGACTTTCATACCCGCGACGTCAATCAGCGGCGGAATGACGTGGCCCGGATTGACCCGCTGCGACTCTTGCATCGCAAAGGCATCGTACAGATGCAGCTTTTCATAGGCGGCGATGATCTCACCGTTACGGATAGCCACCAGCACGTTGAGCGCTTTTTGCTGGTCGGTGGGAACGTGAACGCTCATCATGGTGGTCAGCGCAGTGTGCTTACTGGCGGCCAGCAACTGGCTCAGAAAAGGGCCATCCAGCGGCTGTGCTGCCTTCAGCACTAAATCAGGGTCGGCAATATCACGCGCCAGCACACCTTCCGGCAGGACCAGCAGATCGGCCCCCCCGTCTGACGCCCGCTGCATTAAATCCTGACAGATATGAGCGTTGTCCTGCCATTCGCGGCTTACCGCAAACTGTCCCAGTGCCACTTTCATCATTTCTCTTCTCCCGCAGCGGCCGGAAACATCGCTTCCGGCGTCAGTAATTGGTGAGTCAGTCCCTGTTGATAAAGCTCGCGGCTAAAGTCCGCAATCATCTTCCTGTTAGCGCTAAAACCATTCTGATTCCAGTCCGCCGGTAATTCCTGCGCAGTGCGTCGCAAATCGTCCAGCAGCCACGGCGTGGTGTCGGCATATTTCTCTCTTTTCTGCATCCACAGCTGATAAGAGCGATCGATCACTTCACTTAACGCCGCAGGCAGCCACGGATGTTCCGCCGCCAGCGCCGGTTTAAGGGCCAGAATATGAATGCCCGGCACATAGCCGACACGGTGAAAGTAGTCCCGTTCCGCCTGATAAAAATCGGTCTGCAGCTGCCGCAGACCCGAATCAGGCAGGAAAAATCCCTCCGGCATAAAGGGAGTGAAGATGGCATCCAGCTCACCTGCCTGCAGCATCTCAATCAGCGGTCGCTCGTCAGGAGCCGGCTCAATGCGGCCGGGCCGGCCAAATCCCGCCAGACGATCGACTATCGGATGCTCTGCCGTAAGACGACCGGCATACCAGAAGACATCATCAATTTCGACACCTGCTTCACGCAGCACCGTGCGTGTCCAGGTATTGCCCGAATCCTGCCAGCCGGTGATGCCAATCCTTTTGCCTTTCAACTCTGCAGGCGTAGTGAGGGAGCTGCTGGCGGTGGTGATGATGCAGCGCTGGCGGAAGCCGCGCATCAGGAAATGCGGCAGTCCGAGTAAGGTTTCGTCGCCTCTGGCCCGGCTCTGGGCGTAACGGCTGAAGGAGACTTCGCCCGCGTCATAATCGGGGCTGGTCGCCAGGTCATTCACCAGCGTGCCGACGCGGTCGATCTGCAGATCAAAGCCTTCCGGTCTGATATCGCCCAGCGCCAGTGGGGTGAAGTAGTCCCAGTCGCGTACCGCCAGTCTGATGAGTAGCTTTGCCATGATCTCTCCGTTTACGCTTGGCCGTCGGTAAGGGGCTTAAAATAGTGCTTGAATTTGATACTAGATCCGGAATACTTACCTGAACAATTACTATTTTGTTACTGAACAAAGTATTTTCTTATGACAGAGAGCGTCGACCTCAACTGGTTTTGCAGCCAGATAACATCGCCTTCAGTGAAAGGCATCGCCCAGGCCGCCTCCGCCCTGATTCGGGACGGACAGATTGCGACAGGCATGCAGATGCCCGCAGTGCGGGATATCGCGGAGCAGCTGGGCGTCAGTCCGGCAACCGTTTCTGCTGCCTGGGCGCAATTGCGAAAGCAGAAAGTGCTGGCGGGCAAGGGCCGCAGTGGTGTCTGGGTGAGTGGTAACACGGTGATGCCGCGTCCGATTCGCTTTGAGAAGATCGGTAATTACGGCGATAACATCCGGGCCGATCTGACTCTGGCCTCGCCCGACCCTGCCCTGCTGCCTGACCTGCAGCGCGCCCTGCAGGCGGCTCTGCACTCACCGCAACTCAATAGTTACACCCGTGAAGCGATTTCAGCGCCGCTGCTTCAGGCGATTAAGCCGCGCTGGCCCTATGCGGCAGAAGCGTTTCTGGCAACGGATGGCGGTTTTGATGCGATGAACCTGCTGGTACAGACCCTCGTCTCGCCGGGTGACCGGGTGATTATTGAAGATCCAACCGCAACCCGGCTGCTCGATATGCTGGATAACGTCGGCGCAGAGATCCTGCCGCTGGCGTGTGATGAGGAGGGTCCGCTGCCGGATGTCCTGTCTGTTCTGCTGGAGCAGGCACCGGTGATGCTGATCTATCAGCCCCGTACTCACTCCGCTACCGGGAACAGCATCAGCGTGGCGCGACGTCAGGCACTGGCGCAGGTTCTGCAAATGAGCAGCACACTGATTGTTGAGGATGATGGGATTGGCGATCTCTCCGCGGAGGCGAGCTGGAGCCTTGGCGTCTGTTTTCCTGAGAGAACGCTACACATCCGTTCATTTTCCAAAGCCTACGGGCCGGATCTGCGGTTGGCCGTGCTCTCTGCCACCTCGGAGATGGTGAAGCGGATACAGTCATGGCGAAATTTTGGCGTCAGCTGGACCAGCCGCATTCTGCAGGACGCAGTCGCGTGGCTGCTGGAGGATGAGGCAACGCAACAGCAGATTGCCACCGCGCGCGCAATTTACCGGCAACGACGCGAAGCGATGCTGACGTCGCTGGCGCGGCGCGGTCTGCCTTTGCCGCTTCGCGACGGGTTAAGCCTCTATATCCCGGTAGCGTCGGAGCAGTTTGCCATGATTACGCTGGCGGCCCGCGGGATTGCGGTCGTGCCGGGCGAGCGCTGTCGGCTTGGCCCCACGCAGTTTATTCGCGTCAGCATCGCCAGCCTCAGGGATGAACAGCGGGAAATGATTGCCGGGGCACTGGTCATCGCCTCCGGACGGGAAGTTAACCCGCTTGCAGATCTTTGATGAGATAACGGGGGGACTCAGTATAACCTTCGCGGGCGTAGAACTGATTCGCCTTAAGACGTGACTGATGGCAATGAACTTCCATACGGTCGCAGCCACGACGCGCTGCCAGCGTTTCAGCGTGCTGAAGCAGCTGCTGGCCGACGCCTTTACTGCGCTCACCCTCTGCAATGCAGAAGTAGCTGATGCGGGCAAAATCACCGGCCAGGGACAGTTGAGGAATAAAATGCAGGGAAAGAAAACCCAGCACCTGGCTGCCATGTTCCGCCACCAGCAGCGCTTCACTGGGATCGCTGCATAACTGCGCCAGGCGCTGTTCAATGAAGATTTCGGTGCCGCCGTAGCCTAACTCGCTCAACAGGGCACTCAACGCAAAACTGTCTTTCAACTCTGCCTGACGTATGTTCATCCTGCCTCCTCACTCACCGGGTTCTGTCGCTCAGTTATATAGCGTCACAAACTAAAAAGCTGCATGCCAGGTTGTTATAAATATGTTACGGGAATTTATTGTGAACCGCCGCGCAGTTTGTGCGGCCACAGGGACGATACAGGAGGTTACGATGAAAGGGATGAAGCGCAGATTACAGCCATAAAAAAACCCGCCATCAGGCGGGTTTTTAGAATTCTGACTGTTAACTTACAGACTGATAACGTTAGCAGCAGATGGGCCTTTAGCGCCGTCGGTGATTTCAAACTCTACGCGCTGACCTTCAGCCAGAGTTTTGAAGCCGTTGCTCTGGATTGCAGAGAAATGTACGAATACATCTTTGCTGCCATCTTCAGGAGTAATGAAACCGAATCCTTTAGATTCATTAAACCACTTAACGTTACCTTTGATCTTAGACATCTATATTACCTTTACATGAAAAATGGACACTAAACTGTGTCGGGGTCTAGTACAGCAATTGCTGAGGGATTTGTCCAGCATGATTTGATGAAAAAGTGATAAATATCGCCTTTCCGTGCGTCCATCACACTTTCCTGCTTCCGGACTTGCGAATCGTCCGTAAACAGCTAGCAGGGCGATGACCTGCACTGAACGCTAACCCGCTGGAAAGACGCACCTTTTCTCTTTAAGAGTTACAGAGCACTTACGTTAAAAAGAAAAATCTTATTAAGACGTATTCCTCTTCTTAATGAAGGCGACAGAAGTAAAAACGCAATTTTTTTATCTTCATCGGAACAGCGCTTTTCTCTGCCTGACCCATTTTTAAGGGCTCTCGTAGTCATTGCGGCACAAATGCTCATCAAATGAGCAAAAATTCTTAAATTTCTGAGCGCGGTTCCTGCTTTTAATTGCACCAGGATAAGCGTTAAGTGCCAATAATCCCAGTCAGAGTGGGGTGTTCGCGGATATTTTAACCAACAGTAAAGAAACATTGAGCGAGATCAATGAAGTGCTTTTTAGTGGTTGAATTCGCATTTGGCAACAAACAATCAGCGTTATAAGAAATTACGTTTCTCATCGCAGTCCGGAATAATGTTGCGCAGCAATAGATAAAATCTGCTTAACCGTACAGAGGCAGGCATCCGTCAGGGCGCATTAAAAAGGAGGATGAGACGCAGAATGGTGATGAAGATACGCTGTAGCCAGTGTGGAAGCGCACGGTTCGTTTTCACTGATTATCGGGAGGGTAAGCGCAACTTTCATGGTGCCTGCTGTGCATGCTGTAAAAAACAGCTGGGCTCACAGGATCTGCTACCGAATACGCCGATGGATCCCGTTAGCCAGTATTTGTTAGCAAGCCAGAAAACAGTTCGGGCACCTGATTAGGTGCCCGCCGTCGCTGAAGCTTTAACAAAACTATGACATCAGAAAATCAGTTTGAACACCCCTGTCAGGGTCAGTAAGCCCACGATAAAAATGATCGCGATAATCCACAGAATAATTTTCATTTCCTTTTCCCCTCACCGATTAAACATTTTTCCTGTAAGCAGTATAGACAGAAAAATTTGTCACGCCGCTTCACTCAGTGTTCAACTGCTCATAAGTTCAGCAGATTTCGCTTTTATTTATGTTCTGAGATAACGATCGCAACACCACTTCTTACTGGCCCTCTTTCTTCGTTTTACAGACCATTCCTGGCTAAAATTCAGGCGGCAAGGCAGGCCTCAGTAGTGATGAGATTGAAATGAGTCGCGAGGAGATCTTATGAGCACGATTAATACCAGCATGGGCCGCTACAGCCTTAAGGCAAAAAACAGCGGTAACCACATCAAAGGTTCTTTCGCCATCAACGATGAAGGCGGCACGCAGCTCTCTATGCAGGAGTTTGACGAGCACTATCTTGATGATGTGGTAAACAACGTTATCTATCCGGTCACCGGCGGCAATCGCGAAATTGCGCGAGCGCTACGCGAACAGATGGTCAAAGCCGGTTTTGAACCGCCTCATTAAGAGGCCAGATTTACGTTATTACAGACCTGTGGGCCGCGTTTTGCGGCCCTTTTTATATTCGTGGTTACAGGCTGCGAATAAGCCGGCTCTGGAGGCTGCCCGCGATACAAAAAGAAACGGGCCGGAGAGAAGCAAAGAGAGGAGCCGCTGGCAGGGTTGCCAGCGGCCAGAGGTCAAATGGCCCAGGAGAGCAGCAGGCAACCCACCAGACCACAGACCGAAATAATGGTCTCCAGCGCCGACCAGGAGCGAATGGTTTCGCCAATCGTCAGGTTGAAATACTCTTTGAACAGCCAGAAGCCAGGGTCATTAACGTGCGAGAAGATCACACTGCCGGAACCCACGGCGATAACCATTAATTCCGGGCTGGCACCGCTGGTGACAATCAACGGTGCCACAATGCCCCCGGCGGTAATCGCCGCTACCGTGGCAGAACCCAGGGCAATACGCAGCACAGCAGCAATCGACCAGGCCATAAAGATGGGTGAAAGCTGAGTCGAGTGCATCATGCTGGCGATATATTTATCCACGCCGCTGTCCACCAGCACCTGCTTGAAGGCCCCGCCACCGCCAATGATCAACAGCATCATGGCAATGATTTTGATCGAGTCGGTCAGGGTATCCATCACCTGTTCCATCGTACGACCGCGATTCAGGCCAAAGGTGAAGATCGCAATCAGTACCGCAATCAGCGTTGCCATTACCGGGTCGCCAAAGAACTCCGCATAGGGCAGCAGTACGTGGCCTTTTGGCAGCAGCATCTCCGCCACGGCACGCAGCGCCATCAGTACCACCGGCACCAGTGCAGTCCAGACGCTGACGCCAAAGCTGGGCATTTCCGCTTCGGTAAAGGTCTTCGGGTTGTAAAGCCCCTGTGGAATCGGTTTGTCGATGTTTTTCAGGAAACGGGCATAAACCGGACCCGCCAGAATTACCGTAGGGATACCCAGCAGCGTTCCGAACAGCAGCGTTTTACCCATGTCAGCATTAAACAGCGTGGCAATGGCTGTAGGACCAGGATGCGGGGGAAGAAAACCGTGCGTCACTGATAAAGCAGCCGCCATCGGCACCCCGACATAGAGCAGCGGCACACGCGCTGACGCCGCTACGCTGAACACCAGCGGCAGCATCAGGACAAAGCCCACTTCGTAGAACAGCGCAAAACCGACGATAAAACCGGTCAGCACCAGCGCCCACTGAATATGCTTTGTGCCGAATTTTTCAATCAGGGTGGTGGCAATACGCTGCGCACCACCGCAGTCGGCCAGCAACTTACCGAGCATGGCACCAAAGCCCATGATTAGCGCCAGGCTGCCCAGCGTGCCGCCTACGCCCGCTTTGATTGAGGTAATGACTTTATTTACCGGCATGCCCTGCATCACACCGACCGCCAGCGCCACCAGGATCAGCGCGATAAATCCATTAAGCTTAAAGCGAATCATCAGCAGCAGCAGTAACGCGACGCCAATCGCCACATAGAGTAATGGCATAGGTTTTCTCCACCTTGCGCACTGAAGGGAATTCAGTGTCGGTTTATTATCATGATCCCCGGAGGGCTGCAAAACAGTGCGCTGTAAGATGCTTACACATCCCGACAAACGCTGTTACCGATAACATGTTAAGGGTAACATCCGCAGGAAAGCACCACCCCGCCGACGGTGAATTTCTGTTTTGCGAAGATGATCAACTTTTTGCCAGTGTGTTATCAGAAAGTTTGCCCATGCTGGCGTCGCGCTTTTCGTTACACTCAGATTTTAGCGAAATGTAAAAAGGATGCGCCGGTGAGTGAGAACCTGAGTGAGCTGTACAGTAATCAACGAACCCTCTTTGGTCGCGGTAGTCTGGATAAACTGGTGCCGCTGCTGGCCGCCCGGTCACAACCTACCCTGCTGTTTTGCGGACAATCTTTCCTGCAGGGGCCAGCCTATGCCCGGATAAAAGCTGACCTCAACGATCACATTCTCGGTTATAAAATTGTCAGCCATGAAGCCTCGCCCACTGAGATCGATGGCTGGGTTGCGCGCTGGCGCGGTCATGTTGATCGGGTGGTCGCGATTGGCGGAGGCAGCGTGCTGGATGCGGCGAAAGCCTTTAGCGCCATGATCCAACACCCGCTGCCCACGGCCCGCTATCTGGAGAAGGTAGGTGACACTGCGGTTCAGCCCATCACGCTGCCGCTGGTTGCGGTTCCGACAACGGCCGGGACCGGCAGCGAAGTCACGCAAAATGCGGTGGTGACAGACCAGCAGGATATTCAGATCAAAGCGTCACTGCGCCACCCGGTCTTTGTGCCGGAGGTCGCGATTCTTGATCCGGATCTGCTGAAAGGCACGCCTGACAAGGTGCTGGCGACCTGCGGCATCGATGCTTTTACCCATCTGTTTGAAGCGTATCTCTCCGGCAAAGGCAACCTCTTCACCCGCCAGCTGGCGCTGACCGGTCTGCGTCAGTTTGTTCAGGCGTGGCCTGCCCTCAATCGCGAGGATGCGGCGGGTGACGCGGCACGTGAAGCAATGATGATGGCATCGTGGCTGGGGGGCGTCAGTCTCAGCAGCGCGGGGCTGGGGGTGATCCACGGTATTGCCGGGGAACTGGGCGCGATTAAGCCGTTCCATCACGGTGAAGTGTGCGGACGCCTGCTGTTTCCGTTCCTGGATCTTCTGTCTGACAGCCAGCAGCCGCTGCAGCGTACGCTGATGGCGGAGCTGCACCCGCAGCTCTTCAGTGAATCCACAGATTCACCGGCACAGTTTCTGAAGCAGTGGCTGCAGCAGCAGGCCATCACGCCATTCTGGCAGGATGGCCCGTCGCTGAGCCGCACTGAGGTGGAGTGGATCCTGGCGCGTGCCAACAGTAAAAATTCGCTGGTGAATTACAGCCGCGAACAGATGCAGACGATGATTGCCCAGGCCTGGCACATCACGGCGTGATCAACGCGCTAACCTCCTTCACTGACCTGCCAGCCTGGCAGGTCATGCAGCAGCTCAGCGCTATCCTGGCACGTTCAGTCTCAGCGCCGCGGGGCGGCAAAAGGCCCCTCACCTGCCAGCATCTGCTCAATGATCTGCAACACGCCCTCCTCATTATTAGACGCCGCGGCATAACGTGCCGCCTGCTTCACCCGCTCTGGCGCATTGTCCATGGCAAAACTGAAGCCGGACTGTTTCAGCATCTCCAGATCGTTACCGCCATCGCCAAAGGCCAGCACCTGGTCGTGCGTGATCCCCCAGCGTTTTGCCAGCAGATCCAGACCGTGCGCTTTGTGATTTCCCGGCACGATCAGATCGACCGAGCCATGACCGCTTGACGTCGCGGCCACGCGTCCCTGGTGCAGTCGCTCAATATCCGCCATCAGTGGCTCGATGTAGTCATCCGAGAGGTTCAGCGCGAACTTAAACAGCCGGTCATCCTGCACCTCATCCAGATGATGAATCGGCTTCAGCCGGTGACAGTAATGGTGCATCTTCTTTAGCCAGCTCTCTTCCATGCCGTCGAAGTAATACGCGCTGTTACGACCACACAGCAGGTAACGCAGGCCAGGGTAATTGCCGTTTTGCAGAGTGCTGATCACCGCTTCTACATCGCGGCGTTCAAAGGCACCGCAAAACAGCTCCTCGTCACGATCGATAATCCATGCGCCGTTTTCCGCCACAAAGGCGATATCGCTGGCGATCTCCGGGAAAAAGGATTTGAGCTGGTAGTACTGATTGCCGCTGGCCACCACAAATTTGATGTCGCGGGCGGTGAGTTGCTGATAGCAGGCGAGAAAGCGGGATCGATTGTACTGCTTATTGTCGTCCAGAAACGTGCCATCCATATCGACTGCAACCATCTTAACCGTCGTCATCATGACTCCTTACACAGGAAATTTTCAGCGTGGAGTCACAGGATAGCCGCTGGCGCAGCAAAACGGAAAGAAAGAGGGATGGCCGCAGCCATCCCTGGCGATCGGTTCAGGATAGAATCAGTTCAGGGCGCTGTTCAGCACCAGCGCGGTAATCACACCGGTCGCGGCAGCAATCAGCACATAGTTGCCGTCGATGTTTGCCCAGTGATAACCGCGCGGCGGTTCACGCAGACCGCGTTCATGCCAGTCGGCTACGCGATAATGGTCGCCGCGGTATTCCTGCGGAACAGGATGGCCGCGACGGAAGTCGTGGCCCTGCCAGGCAAAATGGTCACGGTCATTGCGGGATTCTCTGCCACGATGGTTGTTATCTTCATCATGCCGATTATTGCCCATGTCGTGAGGCTTTTTATCATCATGGCGATTGTTGCCGCGGTCGCGATTCTGATCGGGGCCGCGATTGTCAGGACGTTTATCACTGTTCTGATGCGGCACCGGCTTACGCTGACCGTCATCATGATCGTCTGCCAGTGAAACCTGAGAGAAGAGCGTGCTGCATGTTAAAAGTGAAGCGATAAGCGTTAATGTTGTTTTTTTCATGATACTGCCTCCGAAAATAACGGCTGTTCAGGCACCGTTGATCGGCATCATGGCAATAATTCTGGCGGGAGGCATCTGTAAAAGTCTTAAAATCCGGTAACTTACACAGTATTACGCTTGCTTAGCGATTTCTTAACACAGGTCATAACTTTAAAACTCTTCTGACGCAATCCAGATGTTAACCGGGCAGCCTGAACATCACGTCTCAGGCTGACCCGTTAAAACCTGTTCAACGTCAGGGTGCTGAAATGCACCCCGACGCTTTACCCGGTTATGGCGTGCTGAGGATCACCGGCGCATCCGGCAACGCCGTGAACTGTTTTACGATATGGTGATAATCGGCCGTCGGATCGAGATCACGGAATACCTCTGGATAGAGATCTTTAGCCAGAATTTCCATACCGATGATGTTGTAAGGGTGATTATAAAAATGGTGATAAACGCCATAGACCCGTTTCTGTTTCACCGGTTCGATCTGCTCCAGGCCGGTTCGGCTCTGCAGGCGATTAAAAGTGGCGGTCACGTCAGTCTGACTGGCACCATAACCAAACGGCAGCACGTTGCTGTTCGGACGCTTCGAGCCGGTCATGATGTAAACGTCCGGCTTCATGGCGATAATCTTCTCCAGCGACACAAAACCTGAGCTGCCGGGCAGCAGCGCTGAGCCGATATTTTTCCCGCCGACCGCTTCCACCAGCGCACCCCAGCCGTTATGACCATGGGTAAAGCAGCAGTTGTCGCTGTTACCGGCAATCGGTTCAATAAATACCGTCGGCTTGTGCGGCACCTGCGCAATCTTTTGCTGAATCATCTGCCAGCGCTGCTGATAAAAATCGGCGTAGGCTTTTGCTTCGGTTTCGCGATTCAGAACGGTACCCAGCACTTTCACACTCTTCAGGGTGTTCTCTTTGGGGTGGAGCTCATCATCCAGGAACAGCACCGGGATATGCAGATTTTTCAGGGTAGCCAGCACGCCCGACTGCGTCAGTGCCGGTTTGGCGCGCAGCTGCGCAATCATCAGGTCGGGCTGCTTCGCCAGCACGCTCTCAAGATTGACCTGCCCCTGATCGTTAAAGCCCATATCCACAATCGATGCCGCCTGCGGCCAGCGCTGCTTCAGCAGATCCCAGGTCTGGGTATCCTGCTTTTTCGGCAGGTTATTCCAGGCAACGACCCGCTGAAACGGGTTCTGTCGATCCAGTAAGGCCAGCGCCATCACGTCGCGTCCGTCCTGCAAAATCACATGCTGCGGCTCTTTTTGCAGCGTAATTTTCTGACCATCCATATCAGTCACCGTGACCGGATAGGTGGTTGCCGCGCAGGCAGTTGACAGTAACAGTGTGGTGGCAGCAACAATCCCGATTTTCATTTTTCTCCTGTCCTTTAAAGGAATAATAATTATTCGCGTTAACTCTACCATGTGAAAAAGTAACAAATGTAAATATTGCTGACGAGATGCGTCTGACGGAGAGGGTTCACTGTGCGGCGGCTGGTTAAAACAGGGAGACCAGGGCTGGCGATACATGGAGAAATGACGCGTGGCGGGCAGAACAGCAGACGCCTCTCAATACCGCGGAGAGGCGCCTGTTGATTGATCTGTTACTTCACCAGCGAATAGAAAATCGCGGAGATGGCAATCAGACCAATCAGCACCACAAACAGGTTACTGATTTTCCCGCTGTACTTACGCATCGCCGGCACTTTGTGAATGGCATACATCGGCATCAGGAACAGGATCATGGCAATCACCGGCCCGCCCAGCGTCTCAATCATGCCGAGAATATTCGGGTCCAGCGTTGCCACCAGCCAGGTGGTAAGCAACATAAAGAGTGACGTCAGGCGATTCAGTCTGGCAGGCGCGATAGTTTTACCGCGGCTGCGCAGCGCCTTATTGACCATACCGTTAAACCCTTCGCGCGCGCCCAGATAGTGGCCGAGGAACGATTTGGTGATCGCCACAATGGCAATCAGCGGCCCGAGCCAGGCAATCATCGGCACCTGAAAATGGTTCGCCAGATAGGAGAGAATGGTAATGTTCTGCGCCTTGGCGGCATGGAGATCGTCAGGCGACAGACTCAGCACGCAGCTGAAGACAAAGAACATCACCGTCACCACCATCATCAGGTGCGAGCAGGCCAGAATGCGCGAGCATTTTTTCTCGGCGGCGTCGCCATACTCTTCGCGCTTCGCCAGTGCAAAGGAGGAGATGATGGGTGAATGGTTAAACGAAAAGACCATAACCGGTATCGCCAGCCACAGCGTCATCCACAGGCTGCTGCCCGCAGGCTGAACGTTCAGGGTTGAGAGTGCAGCCCCGTGCCAGTGCGGGATCAGATAGCAGGCCATCAGCATCAAAACCGCCACAAAGGGATAGACCAGCACGCTCATCGCTTTGACAATCATCTTCTCGCCGAAGCGCACAATGGTCATCAGGCCGACAATCAGCAGCAGCGACAGCAGCACCCGCGGCGGCGGCACCAGGCCGAGCTGATTCACCATCAGGCTCTCAACTGTGTTGGTGATCGCCACGCTGTACATCAGCAGAATCGGGTAAATAGCGAAGAAATAGAGCAGCGTAATCAGCTTGCCCGCGCCAACGCCGAAATGCTCCTCGACCACCTCAGTGATATCACCCGCCGGATTTTTACCGGAAAGGACAAAACGCGTCAGGGCGCGGTGCGCGAAGAAGGTCAGCGGAAAGGCCAGCACCGCCATGATAATAAGCGGGATCAGCCCGCCGACACCGGCATTGATGGGCAGGAACAGCACACCGGCTCCGATTGCGGTGCCGTATAAACCCAGCATCCACATCGTGTCGGTTTTACGCCATCCCGTATCGACGTCACTCTCAAGCGCGCCCAGCGTGCCAGTTTGCGTGGTTTTCATCAGATAGTCCGTGTTAAAAGCCGCCAGTAAACCTGAGCCGTCAGGCAGGTAAACGTATGCCCCGCTCTCAGCCTCAGCTGCAGACGGATCGGTGAAGCGTAAAATGATCCGCGCATACAAAGGTAATCGATTGCGTGCGCCACTTTTTACACTACCTGACGATAAAAGTTCAAGCCGCGAAGACAAACACGCATGGATTGATGATAAAACCGTCAGGTTGTGCAAAGTGACTGCGCGGCGATCATGCCATTTTTGCGCCCGCTTTACTGCCCTGAAAAGGTGATCCCTTTAACGATTAAGCGTAACGGGCTACGCTTTATCTGACGCTGTCGCGATCACGCCGACAGGGACACAGGAGAAAAGAATGAAAATTGCCTGCCTGGGATGGGGATCGTTAATCTGGAAACCTGGCGCACTGCCGGTGGCCAGTCAGTGGCATCATGATGGACCTGCCGTTCCGATTGAGTTTGTGCGCATCGCTGACGGCGGTGAACTATCAACGGCGATCTGTCTCAACGCCCGCCCGGTGACAGTGTTCTGGGCCTGGCTGAACACCGCCTCACTGGAGAGCGCCTGCCGCGCGTTGCGCATTCGGGAGGCGATACCAGACAGCCGCGTCGATGGCGTCGGCATGATGACGGTGACAGAAACCTCAGTGGGACCGCTGGCGGAATGGGCGCAGGCGAAAGGCATCGAAGGATTAATCTGGACCGGTCTGCCTGCCCGCATGGCGGGAGTTGAAGGGCAGATACCGACGCTGGATGATGCGCGACACTATCTGCAGAACCTCACCGGTGAAACACGTGAGCATGCTTTTCACTACCTCGGGCAGGTTCCGGCACAAATCGACACCCCTTACCGGCGCGCGCTGGCTGATCTCACTGGCTGGCAGCCGGATGCGCTGTCCGTCACTGCCGCCACACTGCAAAGGCATTCATCCAGCCCGCCGGTCTGAAACCGCCTCGCCTCCAGCACCGCTCGGCTTACTCCTCAAAGGGTTACTACACTTCAGGCAGGTTTCGATCTCAGATTCCCTGAGTCTTTCTCGCAGGCAGCCACACCTTCTGGTCTGGCCGCCCTTCCCCCGTCAGCAGGAGATCAAAAAATGAAAGCATTAACGTATCACGGCCCGCATAAAGTCAGCGTGGATAACGTACCCGACCCGGGTCTGGAAGCGGCCGATGACATTATCCTGCGCGTGACCGCTACCGCCATTTGCGGTTCAGACCTGCACCTTTATCGCGGCAAAATTCCCGGCACCGGGCATGGCGATATTTTTGGCCATGAGTTTATGGGCGAAGTGGTTGAGACGGGCAGCGCAGTGACTGCCGTCGCCAAAGGCGATCGGGTCGTCATTCCGTTTGTGATCGCCTGTGGCGACTGCTTTTTCTGCCTGCTGAGCCAGTATGCCGCCTGTGAAAATACCAACAGCGGACGGGGTGCTATTCTGAACCGTAAAAACATCACGCCGCCCGCGGCGCTGTTTGGTTTCAGTAAGCTCTATGGCGGTGTGCCCGGCGGCCAGGCGGAGTATGTCAGAGTGCCGAAAGCCAATACCGGTCCGTTCAAGGTGCCGTCCATACTGTCAGATGAGAAAGTGCTGTTCCTGTCGGACATTCTGCCCACCGCATGGCAGGCGGTTAAAAATGCCGAAGTTAAACCCGGCTCCAGCCTGGCGATTTTCGGTGCCGGCCCGGTTGGCCTGCTCAGTGCAGCCTGCGCCCGACAGCAGGGTGCCGAACAGATTTACATGATTGATCACAACAACTACCGCTTAAACTTTGCCCGCGATCGCTACGGCGTCATCCCGATTAACTTCGATGAGATCGATGATCCGGCCGGCTGGATTATCGAACACAGTACCGGCAATCGCGGTGTGGATGCCGTGATCGATGCCGTCGGGTTCGAGGCGAAAGGCAGCCTGACTGAAACCGTGCTCACCAATCTCAAGCTGGAAGGCAGCAGTGGTAAAGCATTGCGTCAGTGTATTGCTGCGGTGCGGCGTGGCGGTATCGTCAGCGTGCCGGGCGTCTACGCCGGATTCATTCACGGCTTCCTGTTTGGTGATGCCTTCGACAAAGGGCTGACCTTTAAGATGGGACAGACACATGTGCATGCGTATCTGCCCGATCTGCTGAAGCTGATTGAACAGGGGCATCTGACGCCGGAAGAGATTGTAACCCATCATCTGCCGCTCGAAGATGCCGCTCGCGGCTACGATATTTTCGCTAAACGCGAAGAGGAGTGCCGGAAGGTGATTCTGGTGCCAGGCATGGCCGCCACGCAGGCCACGATTTAATCGCCTGAACCTCACTACCGGATCCCCGGCAGAGCTCGCTGCCGGGGATCGCATTTTAATACGGCTTGCGCTGAAGACTGCTTCGCCACTCCCGCCTTTCCAGCAGATGTTCATCCGGCGAGTCCGCCGTATCGACCTGACTCCCCTGCTCCAGCAGTCGCGCACTGCGTGAATGGGGATGACTTTCGCTGATCACCTGTTGTGAAAATGCACCAAACGATAACAGTAAAAACAGTAATGCACTGGCCGCCCTCACTTTCATACGCACACCTCTCTGATAACGGTGTCGCTATGCTGCCCGACGGGTTTTCATTTTCTGTCAGTAACAGGCAAAGTTATGTGGAAAGCGGGAACAAGCTGCGACGGGTTTAATCGCGGTTTAGCCCGATGCTCTGATACCGCTAATGCAGCCGACGTACGCTCAGTGCCGCAGACCAGCGCTGTCGCTGACAACGCGGGCAGACGGCCTGCTGCTCCGCCTCTATCCTCTGCGTCTGGCCACAATGGGTGCAGGCGTAGAGCGCGCTGACCGGCACGGTGCTGTAATCCTGTCGGTGCTCTGGCGGCAGCACGCTTAATCCGGCGCGCATCTCGTCATCATCATAGAAATAGAGGCTGAGCTGACCATCGACTTCCACCAGCGCCAGCCGGATCTGCCCCAGATGCTCTACGCCGCTCTGGCGCAACTCCATATAGAACTCATCTTCGGAAATATTCAGCTGATCCAGACTTTCCAGCACATACAGGCCATCTTTAATCAGGGTAATGACGTCGCCCTGAATCAGCCGTGAAAAGCGCGGACTGTGTGACGTCAGCCAGGTGGTCAGGCGGTAGAGCGCCAGCAATACCACAAACACCATAATCACCGGCAGCACCGGTACATCGTCATAAAACGTGACGTCACCGGACGCAGAGCCCAGCGTCAGAATCACCACCAGTTCGAACAGCGACAGCTGACGTACGCCGCGTCGTCCTGACACTTTCAGAAAAGTAAAAACCACCAGATAGGCGATCAGAACCCGCGCCACCACTTCAAATAAAAAGGTGGCTGGTTGATCGTTAAGTAAAAAACGGTGCCAGTCGAATGAGAACATAGTCGGTTAAACATCCTGTTTTAAGAGCCGCGCCGCTTAACCCGCCGCCTGTTGATCGCCCACAGATTCAGGCCAGTAATAAGTCAATCTTGCCGCCAGCCCGTTAAAAGGCAAGCGAAGCAGTAACGTTAAAACAGGTAAGTCTGACCGCTCTGCATGTTGAGGAAAAGGTTAACAAAGCTGAAAATAACGCTGATGCGCTTCACGCTGCGCTTATCAACCCGACAGCACAGACAATAGTGAAAAATTCCTGTTTCTGAGTGGATGACTTTTGCCGCTACGCTTTTTCCTTTTCACTTCAATAATTTGCGAAGCATCCCTCCCTGTCTATACTTTCCAGTAAGGCTTCCGCAAAATCCGTTAACATTCAGAGAAGCCACTCTTTTTCCTGCCGATAGCGCCGCACGTTTAGTTCTGCTATCTCACGCATCCAAACCGCCACAGGCTCTGTTGCCTGCAATTTAGCGTCTGTGGCTTATGGCAAGGATCGCCAATCTGCTTTGCATACCTGTAACGCCCTGACCCGTTTCACAACGGCTCGTCAGCGGGAAGCGTGTTGCTTTTTTTCGGGAGATGCCATGACGCCCTTTTCCAGTTTCTGGCAGGCCGGCTATGAAGGTGCCGATCATATCAATCCGGCCGGTTTTGCGTTGTCGATGAACGATCTGAACCAGCATCAGGCGCGGGCGGCAGAAGATTATGCAGCACTGAGCCCCTTTGCCATTCGCACCGTGCGGGAAAGCGTCGGCTGGCGGCTATGTGAACGCGACGGCCGCTATGACTTCTCCACGGTCGCTGCACGGATGCAGGCCGCAGAGCAGCAGGGTATTCAGCTGAGCTGGACAATCTGTCACTACGGCTGGCCCGCGGGCGTTAGCCTGTTTGATCACGACTTTATCCCCCGTTTCGCTGCCTTCTGTGGCGCACTGGCCCGCTTCCTGGCGCCCTGGTATCAGCAGGCACCGATCTACTCTCCGATGAATGAGATCTCCTTTGTCAGCTGGGGCATCTCGGTCGGGCTGTTCCCCTGTGAGGCGATCCCGGAGCCGGATCGGGCCGATGTCGCCAAGCGTCAGCTGGTACGCGCTACCCTGGCCGCCTGTGATGCGATCTGGCAGGCCGATCCGCGTGCCCGTGTGCTGCATTGCGATCCGCTGATCCATATCGCGTCCGATCCCGCCGATCCCGACAGCGGCCGTCTGGCACGTGAGATGTGTGACACCCAGTATCAGGCATGGGACATGCTCAGTGGTCGCCGTAATCCGGAGCTGGGCGGCGCACCCCGCTATCTCGATCTGATTGGCGTGAATTACTACCACGACAACCAGTGGGAACAGGGCTCAAACCGGCGGCTTTACTGGCATCTGGGCGACAGCCGACGCCAGCCGCTGCATCAGCTGCTGCTGCAGGTCTGGCAGCGTTATCAGCGGCCACTGCTGCTGGCGGAAACCAGCCACGTCGGCAGCGGCCGCGGCGCCTGGATCCGTGAGATCGCCACACAGGTTGCACAGGCGCAGCTGGCGGGCGCTGATCTGCTCGGCATCTGCCTCTATCCGATTCTCGATCGTCCCTTGTGGGAGGAAACCACCTTCTGGACCCGCAGCGGCCTGTGGGATCTCGATCTTCTGGGCGCCGATCCTTACGCCCGCCAGTTACAGCAGCCTTATGCCGACGCCCTGCGTCAGGCGCAGCGCTTTTTGCAGCACATCCAGTCCCTACAACATCCCAGCCAGGAGCACACCATGAAACCACCTGTTCTCATCGTTTTCAGCCATTTACGCTGGGGTTTTGTTTTTCAGCGTCCGCAGCAGCTACTGACTCGCCTGGCACAGCACTATCGCGTACTGTTTGTCGAGGAGCCGGTCTGGCAGGCAGGGCCACCAGGCCTGCATCAGAGTTCGCCTGCCGCCAATATCACGGTGATCCAGCCCCATACCGACAGCGACGCGCCCGGCTTTCACGACAGCCAGATCGCCCCGCTGCTGCTGCTGCTGACGCCGCTGCTGGAGGAGGACGATCAGCCGCTGATCTGGTTCTATACGCCAATGGCACTGCCGCTGCTGACGCCTTTTGATCCGGCACTGGTAATTTACGACTGTATGGATGAGCTTTCGGCCTTCCAGAATGCGCCGCGCCAGCTGCAGCAGCGCGAATCGGCGCTCATGACCCGCGCCGATCTGGTCTTTACCGGCGGCTCCAGCCTCTATGAAGCGAAGCGTGATAAACACGCTCAGGTTTACTGCTTCCCCAGCAGCGTTGATGCCATTCATTTTGAACAGGCGCGCGATCGCACGAATCGTCATCCGTTACAGGATGCCATTCCGTCGCAGCGTCTGGGTTATTACGGCGTTCTGGATGAGCGTATTGACCTGCCGCTGATAGCCGCGCTGGCAGACAGCCATCCCGAATGGCAGATCATTATGGTCGGACCGGTGGTGAAAATTGATCCCGCCAGCCTGCCGCAGCGCGCCAATATTCACTGGCTCGGTCAGCAGCCGTATCAGGCTCTGCCGCAGTTTCTGGCGGGCTGGGATGTCTGTCTGATGCCGTTTGCCATCAATGCTTCGACCCGCTACATCTCCCCGACCAAGGTGCTGGAGTATATGGCGGCGCAGCTGCCGATTGTCAGTACTGCCATTGTCGATGTGGCGCGCCACTACGCAGAGGAAGTGGCGGTAGCAGAGACGCATGCGGAATTTATTGCCGCCTGTGAACAGGCAATGGCAATCAGTGCCGCAGAAAGGCTGGCGCTGGCGGGACGGATGCAGGCAAAAGTCGATGTCACCTCCTGGGATCGCACCGCAGAGCAGATACATGGCCTGATCCAGCAGGCGCTGACGCAGCGTCAGTCTGCTCTGAAGTCAGCCAGCCAGACCCGCGCGCAGGCTAACGTCATGCCTTTAACGCCAGCGATGCTGGAGAGCGACGCGGTGCCCTGCCTGATTATCGGCGCCGGACCGACAGGTCTGAGCGCCGGATATCACTATGGCGAAGGCGCAGTGCTGCTGGAGAAAAATAGCACCCCAGGCGGCTGGTGCCGCTCGATTGACGATCAGGGGTTCACCTTCGACTATGCCGGTCACATCATGTTCTCGCAGGATCCCTACGTGTTGCAGCTCTATGAGATGCTGCTGGGCGACAATCTGCACTGGCAGGCGCGCGAGGCCTGGGTTTACAGCGACGGTGTTTATACCCGCTATCCCTTCCAGTCCGCGCTACACGGCCTGCCGGTCGAGGTGGTAAAAGAGTGCGTGCTGGGCGCTATTGAAGCGCGCTATGGCGAAACAGCCGTCGCCGCTGTGCCGCTGGATCGGGCGCGTGCGCGGCGGGATTGCTGTGCGGATGGCGCAATCCCCGATGAGGGCAGCAGCACCGGCGTGGTGGAGGGCGAAGAGGATTTCCAACACTTTATTATGCGCACCTGGGGTAAAGGCATCGCGCGGCATTTCGCCCTGCCTTACAACCAGAAACTGTGGAAAGTGCCGCTGACCGACATGGAAACCTCATGGCTCGGCGGACGCGTGCCGCTGCCCGATCTGTCACAGATCATCGATGGTGCGCTGCAACCGCTGGCGAAACCAGTCGGCCCCAACGCCCGTTTCGGCTATCCGCTGCGCGGTGGCTTCCAGGCACTGATGTCAGGATTTTTACCGCACCTGAAATGCACGCTGGAGACCGATACAACATTGACGCGCATCTACCCGCAGGCGCATGTCGCCCTGCTGGCGGATGGTCGCCACTACCGGTATGAGCAGTTGATCAGCACCATGCCGCTGCCGGAGCTGATTAAGCTGATGGGTGATGAGGTACCGGAGAGCGTCCAGCTGGCGGCACAGCAGCTGCAGTTTGTGTCGGTGCGCTGTGTGAATCTGGGCATTGGCCGGGCTGACCTCACTGAAAAACACTGGATTTACTACCCTGGCGATACGCTGTTTCACCGCATCTTTGTGCAAGGTAATGCCAGTCCGCACTGCAATCCGCCGGGCGGTTTCGGCTTAACCTGTGAAATTACCTACAACGCGGCTAATCCGCTGCCGCTGGAGGGTGATGCGCTGATTGAGCGCTGCCGTCAGGATTGCATCCGGGTCGGCATGATCACCGCGGACGATCCGCTGCTCTGCGCATCTGAGGTTGATATGCCTTACGCCTACGTGGTCTATGACCATGCGCGCAGCGATAACGTGGCGTTGATCCGCCAGTGGCTGCTGACTCAGGATATCCATCTGTCGGGTCGTTACAGCGAGTGGGAATATTACAACTCGGATCACGCCTTCCTGGCCGGTAAACGCGCGGCCGAAAATGTCCGTTTGCAACATGTCAGCGCAGGGACGCTTGGCTGATCTGACGCAGCCCGTTATGAAAGACGCTGGCTGCACTTTGCGGCTTTCAGTGACTGCAACGCAGTGACCCGATTTTCCGCTTTCCGGGTGGCATTGTATTTTGCAATGCCATTGCCCAGTCCGAAATCCCCGACAAAGCCCAGCACGGTCAGGGCATTAAACTGGCCGGTCTGCTCGATATCACTCTGCACGCCGTGCGCTTTGACCAGCTCCTGATCCAGGGCGTTGCAGTTCAGCGTCGCTGTCTCTTGCGGCGTCACCGCAGCCGCCTGTGGATAATGCTTGGTCGCGCAGCCGGTCAATACCAGCGTCACCAGCACCACTAAGACTCTCTGTTTACTCATTTCTCACTGCCTGTTTTTTGCTCACTTAATAATGTTATCGGCAGCATACACCGGGAACATGAGTCTCTGACCTACCAATAATGGTCGAAACCGCTACGCTAATGTAGGATTCAGCGCGCTGCCGTCAGAGGCAGCCCGCTACCGACCGGAAGTCACGCAGCGAACGCACCTTACCCGTTCATCACTTCTGCAAGACCTTTCAAACAGTTAGCCAGCATGATGCTGCCAGCAGCAGCATTTAACGAGCAAAGCCTGAGCGTTAATTTGTGACGAGGCTGCCGCGCAAGCGAAGCCGGACACAGCAAATTTGCGCGTCGGGTTTATCAGAGTTTGTTCCAGATGAGGTTTCTCCATGCGTTTTAAAGGATTGAACATCGGGTTTTTCATTTTGATTCTGGCTATCGCCACCGTCGCATTTTTCGAGGTGCTTTCGCCCTACTTCTCGCCGATTTTATGGGCGGCAATTCTGGCGGTGATTTTCCATCCGCTGAAAACCTGGCTGCGCAGCCGACTGGGTGACCGCAACGGCGTGGCCGCGCTAATTACCCTGTTCTGTATCTGCCTGATTGTCTTCACGCCGCTGGCGATTATCGCCTCCTCGCTGGTGGTTGAAACCAACGCGGTCTATCACAAATTGCAGACCAACTCATCGCAGTTCCCGGCCGTGTTCGCCGATCTGCTGCAGCATCTGCCGCGCTGGGCGAAGCATTTCCTGGCTGAAAATAATCTGGATAACGCCGAACAGATTCAGCAGAAGCTCTCCTCGTTTGCGCTTAAGGGCGGTCAGTATGTCGCGGGCAGCGCCTTTATCATCGGTAAAGGGACGTTCAGCTTCACCGTCGGCTTTGGCATCATGCTCTATCTGCTGTTCTTCCTGCTGAAAGATGGCTCCTATCTGGTGCATCTGATTCTGGAAGCGCTGCCGCTTTCCACCTACGTGAAACATCACCTGATGGTGAAGTTTGCTGCCGTGGCGCGTGCGACGGTGAAAGGTACGGTGGTTGTCGGTATCGTGCAGGGTATTCTCGGCGGGCTGGCTTTCTGGTTTACCGGCATCGACGGCAGCCTGCTGTGGGGCGCGCTGATGGCGTTCCTCTCCCTGATTCCGGCGGTCGGTTCCGCCATCATCTGGGTACCTGCGGCGATCTTCTTCTTCGCCACTGGCGCACTGTGGAAAGGGCTGTTCCTGGTTGGTTTCTTCGTGGTGATTGTCGGTCTGGTGGATAATATTCTGCGTCCGCTGCTGGTCGGCAAAGACACCAAGATGCCGGACTATATGATTCTGATCGCCACGCTGGGCGGGATGGAGATTTACGGCATCAACGGTTTCGTGATCGGTCCGGTGATTGCCGCGCTGTTTATCGCCTGCTGGAACCTGCTCTCCGGTCGCGATAACCGCGAAAACATCGAAGTCATTGACGAAGAAGTGATCGAAGAAGGCAAAAAGCAGTCAGAGACAGCCGCAGAAGCTGCAGCTGAAGCGGCGTCTGCGGCAGCCGATGCGGCCGCTGAAGCGGAAATTAAAGTGTCGGCGTTAGCGGCGGCGGAAAGAGAAGCTGCGGAAAGAAAGGCGGCAGAAAACAAAGCGTAATCCGGCTCAGCCATAAAAAAACCCACCTTTCGGTGGGTTCTTTTTTACCTGAAAACCAGCGTCTTAGTTGGTCGCTTTGTTTTTCAGATCTTCAGCACCCTGCTTGGTTTTATCCCAGCCTTTTTCAGTGCCTTCTTTGGTTTTGTGCCAGCCTTTCTGAGCACCTTCGGTGATTTTGCTACCGGTGGTGTGGCTTTTGCCTTCAGCGGCGTGCTCAGACTTCAGCTTCAGCTCTTTGCCTTCATTCTGGGTCTGATGCAGTTTTTCTTTCGCGGTGTCAGCGCCTTTATGCGCTTCCGCAACGGTGTTATCGGTAGTAGTAGCAGCAAATACTGGCGAGGCCAGCAAAATAGCAGACAGTGCAATAATTGATTTCTTCATAATTCCCTCTGTATTCATCGTTGCCGTGTAGGTTTTAATCCTGGCATAGCCTTCCCAGGAAAGATTTAAGAATAAACCAGGAATGAAAAAGGGCCAGTTTTCACCAGAAAAAGACGCTGACTGTAGCTTTTTTATCCATTACCAGAGCGCCAGCTGCGGATCGTCGTCCGGTTTCGGCTTATTCCGGCTCACGCGAGCAGGGGGTGCCGGCTGCTGCATCTGCCGGGTGATCCACGCCAGTAACACCGTCACCACATATTCCTGCTGCTCAGCACTCAGCGGCTGATGCTGCCCGATGTGGTGCCACTTGCTCAGACAGCCACGACAGCAGGTCGCGGTGGCGTGCTGGGCGATAAACACCGGATGACCGCGCATCGGCGTCTGTTTGCCATCATTTTCCGGCTGAGCAGGTGCCAGTCGCTGTGCGACAAACTCAGCGGCGTGCTGTCGCAAAACCGGCTCGCCTTTGCTGCTCGCATAATCGTACTCAGCGCGTCCCAGGCGAAAACGCTGACGAAACGGCGAACGTGCCAGCCGGGTAAACAGTTCATCAGACACGTTCATACTGATTGCCGGTTACTCATATTTACGCCCCGCCAGATAGCTGACGCCCTGTGGTCCGAACGCTTCACGATGCAGTTCATTCGGCTGCAGGTGAAACGTCTCGCCAGGAGAGTAAGTGGTATCGCCCTGCTCGGTACTGATAGTGATGTCACCCGTGAGAATCAGGGCCAGCGCTTCAAAAGGATGGACGTGATTATCAAGCCGGGCTGATGCGGCACGCTCAATCAGCAGTGGCTCATCAAAACCCTGTTCGGCTAACAATTTTCTGAATTCGTGTTCTGTCATCGCAACGCCTCAATATGGAACTGATCCTAAGCAGTGTAGACGATCTTTATCGCCGCTTATGGCATGGAACGGGTACGTAAAGTCGCGCAAACAGGGTTGTTCACGGGTCAGGCCGATGCTGTACTTGCCGTCTCGTTCCCCATTTTGACAGCAGGATGATGTAAAAGTATGTCTTACCCTCAAAGAACGGCTCTGTTGCTGATTAATCAGCGCTCACGTAAAGGACGCATTGAGGCGAGTCGGGCGCAGACGCTGCTGGCTCAGGCTAGCTTCACCCTGCTGCAACCGGACGAGGATGAGACCTGTAGCTACAGCCAGCTCATCGCGGCGTATGCCGGTCGCGTCGATGCGGTGATCGTCGGCGGTGGCGATGGCACGCTTAACGCAGCCGCGCCGGGACTGATGCAGACCGGCCTGCCGCTGGGCATTTTACCGCTGGGCACCGCCAACGATTTTGCCCGTACGCTGGGCATTCCCGCCAGCCTTGAACAGGCGGTGAAAATTATCGCAGACGGGCAGTTGCGCGCCGTGGATCTGGGGGAAGTGAATCAGCACCTGTTTCTTAACGTCTCCAGCATCGGCTTTTCGGCCGAGCTGGCGCATAACCTTACGGCGGAATCGAAAAAACGCTGGGGTGTGGGCGGTTATGCCCTGGCGGCTTTACGGCTGCTGCGGCAGAGCCGTCCGTTCAGCGCCACGCTGGTGCATCATGGTCAGCGGATACCAATCAAAACGGTTCAGGTGTCGGTGGGCAACGGGCGCTTCTACGGCGGTGGCATGACAGTGGAACAGCGCGCAGCACCCGACGATGGGCTACTGGATGTCTACAGCCTGGAGTTGCAGCATAGCTGGCAGCTGATTGCGCTGCTGCCCTTTCTGCGGCGCGGCACCCATGGCCGCTGGCGCAACGTGCGGGCATTCAGCACCACGGAACTGACCATTGAGACGCGTCGTCCTCACTATATCAATGCAGACGGCGAGATTGTCGGTCAGACACCCGCACATTTTCGCCTGCTCACCCGTGCACTGCGGGTTTATGCACCCGCCGGTCAGTCAGTCAGATAACGCAGGATTAATGCTTAGCGACATTATTTTCGGCGTATTCGATCTGTTCAGAGAGGTTGCTGACCAGTTTTTTTGCCATCTCAATGGTCAGGCCAAGAAAGAGCGTCTCCTGCGGAGCCTGCTCGCGGGAGGCCTCAGGGTCGAGGTAGCTGAACTGCAGGACCAGCGCCTTATGATTGCTTAAGGGGCCAATATGCCAGCCGGTAACCGGATAGAAGATAAAACGATTAAATTCATTCACTTTGATCCTGACTATACAAGCATAACGCTGATTGGGGTCAGGCCAGCTCTGATAATAAAACATGAGTGGAGTGCTGAGTCTGAACTAAATCCACAGGATTACAAGGGAAGCGGGAGAATAAGCGCAGCGTTAAACGGTTAGCATCGTTGCGGTGCCTGGAGCCTGACCTGACAGGCAAATGCCGGTAAATCATGCCAGCGCCTCCTGTTAACCGAGGCGCTGGCGTAGGTGAATCCTTTCCGGTCAGAGGCTATAACCAGCGCCCGGCTAATCAGTCTGCGGAATAATCGAGATATGGCCATTAACCTCCAGCACCGCATATTTAATCTGATTGAACCGCTCCAGCCCCGGACCGGATCGCGCCGCTTCCAGCACATCGTCAGGACTGATGCCGGTCATCTTCAGGCGGATCAGGAACGGAAACCCATCATTACGTTAATCGTAGCGCAAAGGCGCAGTTTCAGAATTGCGCCAAACGTCTCAGTATCCAATGCTGCCTGACGACGATTACAGCCAGCCCGATCGGCGCAGTTTAGCCCACAACCCGCCGCAGGCCAGCAGCGTCAGCCCAACCGCCAGCGGATAGCCATACAGCGACTTCAGCTCCGGCATATGTTCGAAGTTCATGCCGTACATGCTGAACACCACGGTCGGGATCACCAGGATCGCGCCCCAGCCCGCCAGCTTTTTGACCACCTCATTCTGCTGCACCGTCACCAGCGCCAGATTGACCTGCATGGCGCTGGTCAGCATCTCGCGCATATCTTCCGCGTCGGTCACCACATGACGGGCGTGATCCTGCACGTCGCGGATATAGGCGCGCAGCGGACGCGGGATCAGATCTTCATGCAGGTGGATAAGCTGATTACAGATCTCTTCTACCGGCAGCGCTGCATTGCGTAGTGACAGCAGATGACGCCGCATGGTGTAGACTGACTGGACCGACTTACGGTCAAATTCGCTGGTGAAGAGATCGTTCTCCATCTGCCCCACCCGCTCATTCAGCGAGGTGGAGAGCGCGGCATAACGATCAATAATGAAATCAAGCAGGCAGTAGAGCGGCCAGGCAGGGCCAAGCTTCAGCAGCGCCGGATTTTCAGACGCCCGCTGCCGCACCGGTGTATAGCTTTCAGATGCGCCATGACGGATGCTGATCAGGAATTTTTTTCCGACAAAGAAGTGGGTTTCGCCCAGTTCGCAGCTGTCATCCTTTGCACAAACCGTCTTGACCACGATAAACAGTGAGTCACCGTAATGTTCGATTTTGGGTCGCTGATGGGCATTAAGCGCATCTTCAACCGCCAGTTCGTGCAGGCCGAACTCCTCTTTAATCTTCGCCATAAATTCAGCGTCTGGCTGCCACAGCCCGAGCCAGATAAACGCTTCCGGCTCTTTGATCACTTCACTGATATCTTCGACGTCGACCTCTTCGCCCGCACTTCCAGGACGATAAACCCTGCTGCTTACGATCATCTTCTGCATTCCCGTTGTGACAGTACATGCAGCTTAGCCAAAGCCGGGCCGGTAACCGGATAAAAACAGTAAGGATTTGCTGCGACTCAACTATCAGCGGGTTACCACTTCAGGCCTAATCCGGTTGAGAAGATGCCTTCGTTAAGGGTATCGGGAATGCCGCTGACCAGATTGCGATGATAGCCAAGGTGCAGCGTTGACCAGGAGGTCAGGCTGTAACGCATCCCGACTTCGGCATCCAGCATAAATACTCCGTCATCATCCAGTGAGTGACCGACATCGCCGTTGCTGTAAAGCGTGACCGACTTGCCCAGCAGATAGCGCTGATAGTTCCAGCGCAGCGAGCCGCCAAAGTGCCGCTCTTCGCGATCGTCGCTGTAGCCATACTCAAAGGCACCGCCAAGCAGCGAGAGTGAGAAGGAACTGAGTTCAGTGTCCCACAGCTGATAACCCGGGCCAGTGCCGAGCAGCGCCTGCCGTGAGAGGTTCTCTACCCAGTCGCGCTTGTAGGTCGCGCGGGTCTGCCAGAAGAACTGCTCACTGACCAGATAGTCGAAGGCGTAGCGCAGGCTGTAGTTATTGGTGTTGATGCTCGCGTTTTCCTGCTCGCGATTGTAGGTCGCACCGATATCGTGCCGCCATTTGCCCTGGTTCAGTTTGGTGTTGAGCGCAAAGCTGTAGTCGTCGGTCTTGGTGGAGGCTTTTTTGACCTTCACGCCCGCATCAATGTTGCCGGTCCAGGCGAGCTGATCGGTGCGGACTTTGGCTTTCATAAACTCATCGATGCGACTGACGGAGACCTGCTGCTCCTGCTCATTGCGTTCCACCCAGACATAACCGGGATCGGACGAAGAGAGCCGCACCTGATAGTGTTCGCCGGTCTTTTTGTTTTCGACATTGACCGGATTGTCGCTGGCGAGCGTACTGACCGCATTCCACGCCAGGGTGACGGTGCCCGCGTAGTGTGTCTCAATCGCCAGCTTGCCGTCGCTGAGGTAACGGATCGTGCCGGTCAGCCGATCGCCATTATTCAGCCAGACGGTATCGGCTGCGGCCTGCTCTGCCCATCCGGTACAGCAGAAGATGACCAGCAGCCGGGTCAGTAAGATGGCGCAACGCATAGCTTTCCCTGTAAAGGCGTCGTTCGGTATGGACGACGCGTCACCGCAAATTCGGACCTGACAATTAAGCTGATTCCGCGATGATATGCAATGAAGTCAGGAAAGGTCGTGCAGGGCTTTGCCGGATGGCGGACCCAGCGTGAAGTTGCTGAAACGGATCGCCAGCCCCTCGCGTTCAGGCGAACAGCCCATCACGCCGACAAAACGCCGCGCCTGACCCGGCCATGGGCAGAGTCGCAACAGCGGCCAGGTCAGGCCGTCGGTGGAGTACTGAATTCTCAGCGCCCCTTTTTCCAGCGTGGCGCGCAGCCAGAACTGACGCGCATCACCAGGGAATACACCGGTAGACCAGTCAGAAAACTCACGCGTGACCACGCTGCCGATGGCAGGCTGGTCATCGTTAAACTCAATGCCCGCTTTAACCCAGTGCGTTTCACTGTCCTGAATAAACAGACCGGCCTGATCGTAGAGCTGGCTGAAGTCCGCCCTAACCTGCACCTGAACGGTAAAATCATTTTCCACCCAGAAGCCAAAAGCGTGGCCGCTGTGCCGTTCGAAGCCGTACCAGGTGCGCTGCCAGAAATCGCTGTTTAACGCGGTTTCGAACTGTAGCGTATCGCCATCCAGACTGTGTACAGGCGGCTGATTAATCCAGACGCCACCTTCGGTGGTCAGTGAGCTGACTGCGGACATAGGCACTCCTTTAGGTGAGTTAAATCGCCTGCGTTCGGGCACACCCGGACGCGGCGATTGACCTGATTATCATAGCGTTGATTGGTGAAACAGCCGGAGAGGATCGCGGCCAATCTGAACATGCCGGAGTGGAAAATACTTAGCTGAGCAGCCCCGATACTGCAAACATCGGGATCGGTTAGCGGTTTCGTTTTTTCGTGTTGCGTAAACAAATAACCGCGTTCAGCTCCAGTCGGCTTAACTATTTCATTTTGTTAATTGCCTGGCGGAAACCGCGATTAACAACCAGGCTTGTTCTGTCTGAGGGCAACTGAACTCATCAAATATAAGGATTAAGTCAACATGGTAGATAAATCAGAGATTCTGGATCACGCACAGATTGTTGATGTGAATGGCGAACACGTCGGGATTGTTGACCATTTCGAAGGCGACGACAAAATTAAGCTGGCGAAAAGCGATCCTGAAGCAGGCGGCAAACACCACATTATTCCATTCAGCTGGGTGAAAGACGTTGATGATAATAAAGTCATCCTGTCTAAATCTAAAGCGGATGTCGAAAGCGAGTGGCAGTCTGCATAAAGCGTTAGCCGTGGCACCTGCCACGGCTTATTTCTTTTCTGCACGTTACGCTATTTTTGGTTATCACCCTGCCCGAACCCGCTTATTTTATCGCTCTGCCCTTCTGCATTCTCTGAATAAACAGCGAATAAACAGTGCTTTGTGCATTTCCCCTGAATATACCAAAACTGTTCTGTCTTCTCAGAGGCTGATATTTTCGGCCTGCGGTGAGGAGTAACAGCCAAATACGCCGTCGATCAGCGGATAAGTTTCTGAACCGGGCAATTCAAAATGCCACCATTCGCTCGCAATGCCTGTGAAGCCCCCACCCAGCATAATGGCATTAAGCATCAGACGGTTGCGCTGAGCCTGAACGGGCACCGCAGGATGATAAGGATGGGAGTGCTCACTCATCTCATCGAAGCCGGTGCCCATATCCACGATTTCGCCCTGCTCGTCGATCAGCGTCACGTCTACCGCCGTACCACGACTGTGGTTTGATCCGCGCGTCAGCGGTGCAACATAATCCTGATTAGGGCAGGCCTGCCACAGAATTGCCTGCGCGGCAGGTGGCCTGTACGCGTCGAGGATCAGCAGCGAATAGCCCGCCACGTTTGCAATATCGATACTTTTCGCCAGCGCTCTTGCCGCATCAACATGCAGCAGACAGCGTGCGTCGCGGTAGATCGGCTGACCGGTCAGGTTGTCGGCGGTGGCGTATTTCAGATCGATGGCTGACTGAGGAAAGGCCTCAGCAATATCAACAAGATTTTTACTTTCCATGACGGAGTGCTCCCTGTTTATGTGCTCTGTGGCGGGCTGGCCGGAGAGGAGGGTTATGAGGCGGCTATAATGGCATTGCGGCGGAAGGAAAAAAAGGTGTCGTAAATTTTTGGGTCCGGGCGTGGTGTGGCAGTTTGTTTACTCAGAATTGTGGCTGGCAGGTTTAAAGGCTTGAGAGATGAGTACAGGCGGAATAATCAGTTACCTGAATTCAGGATCCGTAGCGCTTTATAAATAATTACAGTCAGATGAAAGGCAATATTTCAATTCCACAAAATTCTAATTCTTTATCACTTTTACTTCATATGAAAGTGCAGCAGTTAATTACTTTATTTTGCGATCTGCGCCGCAAATAATAGCATTTTAACTGTGAGGAAACTCGCTGATTTACATCAATTTTCATCTGGACTTTATTCATATTTGTTGATTATATATACAGGTATTTAGCGCGAACCAGAGGTGTTGGAGCACCCCTGGATCGCTAATCACAACCACTATTTAGCGAGAATAGAGATCATGACTGAGTCAGAGTGTAATGCAGTTGGTTTAAATCCAGAAGACCCTTCCATTACCCGGCGTAAATTAACGGTGAGTTACGCCAGCCGGTATCCAGACTATATCCGTATTCCCTCGATCATTATGAAAGGCCAGTGGCTGGCAGCCACCGGATTCACCACCGGCACCGAAGTTGAGGTGAGTGTCACAGAGGGCCGTATCGTGCTGACCGTGAAGCCACCCGAGCCTGTCGATGAACAACTGGTTAACGCGTTAGCGCAGCTGAACAAGCTGCCTGCAAGAAAACAGAAGCAGGTGCTGGCATTGTCGGGTGTGGTTGCGGGTTATTAGCGTTGAGGTGAAAGGATGCCGCTTCTGGTTAGAGGCGGCAGATAGCTTATTTATGATTGCCGGTGGACGGTGACTACAGGATGCTGGGTGTGGCAATATAAACGAAGCCAGACTGATTTAAAAAACAGTGACCGGAAGAGACATTTGAGTAACCCGCCAGAAGCAGCATGAATGGGCTGTGAATTGATACCAGGAGCCTTACGATGCAAATATGCATGATGGATTATGGTCAACTTTCCAGTGATGGGAAACGTGTGAAGCTAAGCTGCTATGGTGTCGGTTCTTTTGATATTTTGTCTGGTATCGAACGGTATATAAACAATCCAGATTGTTCTGACATTGAGAAGGCCGCCATTCCGCCAGGAACGTACTGGATCGTAGACAGGCCAGAAGGCAGTTTGCTAAATCGTGCCCGCGCAGAGTTGATTGATTTGGCCCATATGTACCGGAATCACCACTCCGAGTGGTTTGGTCTGTACAGCGCGGAAACCATGAGTGACTACGTTTTTGTTAATGGTGTAAAGCGCGGCAGCTTCAGGCTTCACCCACTTAATACTGACGGTTCCGGCGTATCATGGGGATGCATAACCTTCTATCGCTCAACTGACTTCCAGACTTTACGCAGTTCGTTGTTGCGGAGGAAAAAAGTCGTCGTACCGGGTAGTCATGGTTTATTAGCATATGGCCGCATTGATGTTCGTGGTGTTCCTGATTTCACAAAGTGTGTCGCTCGATGAAAATACTGATATTTATTGTCATCCTATCCGCCTCCTGGATACTCATACCTGAAGGTTTCATCAGATCACTGGTTGAAGGCCATATCAGTGGTGATGGTGAAAGCGCTATGGATAGTTTCGAATTCACCGTGCTTGTACTTAAAGCAGTTTTTTCTCTGATGCTAGCCTTTGTTGGTGTCTGGCTTTATCGCAAAGCTAACCGGCGATAATAAAGCAACACTCAAGCAGCTCATCATCGACAGGCCTTCAGAATTACCTTAGGGGCTTAACACACGGTGGTTTATGGTGCCAGTAAGGTGTTGGGCCTGGCCATTGAGAAGAAGACTCGCTGGCTTGTGCTTTTTAAATGAATGATGAGGGAACGACAACGGCAAGCGTCAGGAAGATGAGCTGCGTTTTAAACACTGAATGGCGTCCAGTATTCAGACAGGCAGGTATATCATATTATGCAAGCTGACTTTGAAGTCAGAAGTCTGGATGTTATACAAATATCTGCCAACTGCTCATGATCGCAAAGTTCAGGGTATGAGTAGATTAGCACTTGCTTTAAAAGGCGCTGGATCAGTCTATAATGGGGCTGGAATAGGTTTAAAACTTTATCAAATGAAAAATAGCCCCGCACAAAACTAACCTCTGTTTTTTCTGATAAACCTGTTCGCTTTCCAGGCCAGATTCAGAGGGGTGACAAAATAGACTACAAAGAATGCAAACGTCAGAACAATAATATATGGAATGGCATTTGAAGCATCTGCATTGAAAATGCCATCTAATCCAACCAGTGTCAAAATAACAAGGGCAATCATTCCGCCCCAGAAGCGTTTACTCAGATCAATCACAAGACTTTGGAGTGTATCTTTTTTTGACTCGTCTTTTTTAATAATGCTTTTGAGCTTACCAATGTCTTTAGCAGAGAAGCCGTTATCATAAAGTTCTTGCTCAAATTCGTTCATCTGATTCATCCTGAATGACGTTGCGATACGTGCGAAATATAGCACAGTGAACCCGGCGCATGCTAACCAACTGGCTTGCTCTGGTATCAATGTTTCCTCACTTTTGCAGGCTCTGCCTGAACATCAAGCTGAAATCCTAAAGCGCAAAATATAATAGCGCTCAATATAAACAGCAGGATAAACAACAAGCACATTATAAGCCTCGAAAAATCAAAGACCTGTTCAAAACGCCATGAAAGTACTGATGACAATTAATTTCGTGGAGAAGAATAAGAGTAAAACGTTGAGGTATGCTTCTGAGAGTTAAGCAAAAGTGAGTCTCGGGATGCAATACAGAAGAGAATTTGGTACGCCCTACAGGATTCGAACCTGTGACCTACGGCTTAGAAGGCCGGTGCTCTATCCAACTGAGCTAAGGGCGCATGGAGATGGCACGGATTATACGTCGGGAAGCGGGTACGTCAACGTTTTTGCCGTTTCACCGCAGCGAAGTGCTGCGGTAATAACCAATTGGCGTCAGTGACGCCTGCGCCATTCGCTGAGCGACACGAGTTTGCTGGTGCCGGTAAATTCTCCTTCCAGCTCAATCCCTTGTGATGTGAAACGCGCATTGTATTGCTCACGAAGTGCGTGCAGCTCCTGGCTGTCCGGCTCCAGCTGGCGCAGAAAGCCCAGCGCGAGCAGCAACTGCTGGCGGCTGATAAGCGGTGGAAAACCGGCACGACTGAGAATGGCATGCCAGCGCTGGCTGTTCTCCTCGCTGCCGTCAACAATTAACACCTGCCAGATCAGCAGTACCGCCGCACCGTTATGCAGATGCGTTTCATTATCGCTGCTGAGATAGTCGGTAAACTCTTTCGCCGCCACTTTCCCCATCATAGAGAGCATTGATTCCACCTGTAGCGGTGGCAGCTGCAGCCGTTTGCTGAGCCGCTGAGCGGCGTGGCGTGAGCCAGCGGTGAGCAGCTGAAATCCAGCGACAAACACCACCGCCAGAGTAGCGAGCATTATCCAAATCATTACATCGTCCCCGGATTGTCCTGCAGATATCATACGCATGCAGGCAGGCACTCGTCGCGACGAAAAAGCCGGAAAGCGCATACGCGGCTGAAACTGTGACTGACAGCAGCCTGCGCTTCTGACAAAATAGCCCCCTTCCCCGATTCAACACAACACAGTGGATTTCCTCTCTGATGGCAGCAAAAATTATTGACGGTAAAACGATTGCGCAGCAGGTGCGCGTTGAGGTTGCGGACAAAGTGAAGCAGCGTCTGGCCGCCGGAAAACGTGCGCCAGGTCTGGCCGTGGTACTGGTGGGTGAAAACCCGGCATCGCAGATCTATGTGGCCAGCAAACGCCGCGCCTGTGAAGAGGTCGGTTTCCACTCCCGCTCTTACGATCTGCCTGCCACCACCCGCGAAGCTGAGCTGCTGGAGCTGATCGATAAGCTCAATCAGGACAACGAAATCGATGGCATCCTGGTGCAGCTGCCGCTGCCAGCTGGCATCGATAATGTGAAGGTGCTGGAGCGCATCACGCCGGATAAAGATGTCGATGGCTTCCATCCTTATAACGTTGGTCGCCTGTGTCAGCGTGCGCCAACGCTGCGTCCCTGCACGCCGCGCGGTATCGTGACGCTGCTGGAGCGTTACAACATCGACACCTACGGCCTGAACGCTGTGGTGGTCGGGGCGTCCAACATCGTCGGTCGTCCGATGAGCATGGAGCTGCTGCTTGCGGGCTGCACCACCACCGTCACCCATCGCTTTACCAAAGATCTGCGCCATCACGTTGAGCACGCCGATCTGCTGGTCGTTGCGGTGGGCAAGCCAGGCTTTATTCCGGGCGACTGGATTAAACCCGGTGCCATCGTCATCGACGTGGGCATTAACCGTCTGGACAGTGGCAAAGTAGTGGGCGACGTTGATTTTGACAGCGCATCAGAGCGCGCCTCCTACATTACCCCGGTACCGGGCGGTGTCGGACCGATGACAGTCGCAACACTGATTCAAAATACGCTGCAAGCGTGCGAAGAGTTTCACGATAAAGAGGACGTTTAAATGGCAAGTTTTTCACTGGGTAAATTCCCGCACGTCGATCTGTGTGACCTGCTGAAGCTGGAAGGCTGGGTTCAGAGCGGCGCACAGGCGAAAGTCGTGATTGCCGAGGGTGAAGTGAAGGTCAACGGCGCGGTAGAGACCCGCAAGCGCTGCAAGATCGTTGCCGGTCAGACCGTGGAATTTGCCGGTTTTCGCATCACTGTCGTCGAGTAATTCCCGGGCGTCCCTGCGGGGACGCTGTCACAGCAGTTCATCCCCCGCGACACACGTCTCCCCTTCCCGCTGTTCCAGTGCAATATGATTCACCGCCGTGTGCTGTGCAATCAGTGTCGCGAGGCGGGGTGAATGGCTGGTGATCCAGAGCTGGCTGTACTTACTGGCTTCGGCGATTAAACGCGCCAGCGCAGGCAACAGATCTTCATGCAAACTGTTTTCCGGCTCATTCAGTGCCATAAAGGCGGGTGGGCGCGGGCTGAGCAGCGCCACAACCAGACAGAGAAACCGCAGCGTGCCGTCTGAAAACTCCGCGCTCTCCAGCGGACGCAGAATGCCGTGGCGGGACATCAGCATCTGAAAGCGACCGTTCTGCACGTCGACGTCAAACTGGCTGTCGGGAAACGCCTGCGTCATCACCTCAGACAACAGTTCTGAATGACCACGCTCCACGATGGTTGCCCAGGCTGCTGCCAGATTGCTGCCATCATGGCTCAGCACCGGCGCACGCACCCCAATCTGTGGCGCACGTATCGGTGAGCCAGGCCAGACGGCGAACTCATGGTAGAAGCGCCACTGCTGCAGTCGTTCACGCAGCTGGGAAAGTTCCGGGTAGAGATGCGGTTCGCCAAGCTGACCAAACAGCGACTCTTCAGGATGCAGCACCGCCGGATAAGCGACGCGATCCCCTTCAACGTTGTGCAGAAAGGCGGTCTGATTTTCTCGCTGCATGATGCAGGCAGAAGGGCGACGACGCTGACCGCTGAGCCAGAGGCGCTCCTGCTTCACCAGCGGATCGAGGTTGAACAGGCTGGTCGACAGCGGCTCGGGAAAGCCAATCTCCAGCTGGTAATCCATATCATCCATCACCACGGCCAGCTCCAGCCGCTTTGGATCGTGTCGGCGATCGCCCCGGCGCAAGCCACCCGCCCACATCGTTTTCTGAATGCCGCCTTCGTCAGCCAGTGCCAGCGCCAGACGACCGGAGGCCGCTTCGTGCAGCAGTCGCACCGCTTTGTAGAGGTTGGATTTACCGCAGCCGTTGGGACCGCTCACCACATTCAGCTGCTGCAGTGACAGCGTCAGGTTACGTATTGAGCGGAAGCCGCGGATCTGAATCTGTTCAATCGCCATAATAAAAAAGGGCGATTGCTCGCCCTCTCCGGTTTATTTTCGACGCCAGCTGGAGCCTTGTGGCCCATCCTCGACGATGACCCCCAGCGCGTTAAGCTTGTCGCGTGCGATGTCCGCTTCCGCCCAGGCTTTGGCGGCACGCGCATCGGCACGGGCTTTCACCCAATGTTCGATCTCGGCAACCTCTTCGTCATTCACCTGCGCGCCGCTTTGCAGGAACAGCTCAGGATCCTGCTGCAGGATGCCCAGCACGTTAGCCATCTCACGCAGCTTCGACGCCAGCCCATGTGCTGAAGCGCCATCTTCGCTTTTCAGGCGGTTAACTTCACGCGCCATATCGAACAGCACCGAGTAGGCTTCCGGGGTGTTGAAATCATCGTCCATTGCGCTGCGGAAACGCGCTTCAAACGCTTCGCCGCCGTGCGCTTTAACGCTGCTGTCGGTGTGACGCAGGGCGGTATAAAGACGCTCCAGCGCCGCACGCGCCTGGTTCAGGTTATCTTCGCCGTAGTTAAGCTGGCTGCGATAGTGACCGGACATCAGGAAGTAACGCACTGTCTCCGCATCATAATGTTGCAGCACGTCACGCACGGTGAAGAAGTTGCCGAGCGATTTAGACATCTTCTCGCGGTCAACCATCACCATGCCGGAGTGCATCCAGTAGTTAACGTAAGGACCGTCATGGGCGCAGCTCGACTGGGCGATTTCGTTTTCATGGTGCGGGAACATCAGGTCCGAACCGCCGCCGTGGATGTCGAAATGGGTGCCCAGCTGTTTGCAGTTCATCGCCGAGCACTCGATATGCCAGCCAGGACGGCCGTTGCCCCACGGTGATGACCAGGCAGGCTCATCCGCTTTAGACATTTTCCACAGCACGAAGTCCATCGGATTACGCTTCACGTCCGCGACTTCAACCCGCGCGCCCGCCTGCAGCTGCTCCAGATCCTGACGCGACAGCGCGCCATAATCGGTGTCGCTCAGCACATCAAACATCACGTCGCCATTGTCCGCCACATAGGCGTGATTGCGGGCGATCAGCGTCTGCACCAGCTCAATGATTTCAGCAATGTGGCGGGTGGCGCGCGGTTCCTCATCAGGTGGCAGGATCCCCAGCGCGGCGAAGTCGTTGTGCATCTCGCCAATCATACGGTTGGTCAGCGTTTCGATGCTCTCACCGTTTTCATTGGCGCGTTTGATGATTTTGTCGTCAATGTCGGTGATGTTACGTACATAGTTAAGCTGATAACCGAGGTAACGCAGGTAGCGCGCCACCACGTCAAACGCCACGAACGTCCGCCCATGACCAATGTGACAGAGGTCATACACCGTGATGCCGCAAACATACATCCCGATTTTACCGGCATGAATGGGTTTGAATTCCTCTTTCTGTCGACTCAGGGTGTTATAAATCTTAAGCATTGAACGGTTCCGTTTTTGCGTGTGGTTGGCTTTTTTAAGTATCCAGACATTGTGCCGTATTTTTATCGCTCGCGCGACGCAAAGCAAGCCAACTGCGCCGTGCTGCTGACGCGTCATTGGAAATTATGATATAAGAACGGTCGACTAAAAGGGGTACGCCAGTTAACAGCGCGATCCCGGCAACTGATCACAACCTTTACAGGACAACAAAAATGGTAACTTTCCAGACGAACCATGGCGATATCGTAATCAAAACTTTCGATGATAAAGCGCCGGCAACCGTACAGAACTTCCTGGATTACTGCCGTGAAGGTTTTTACGACAACACCATTTTCCACCGTGTCATCAACGGCTTTATGATTCAGGGCGGCGGCTTCGAGCCGGGCATGAAGCAGAAAGCTACCAAAGATGAAATCCAGAACGAAGCGAACAACGGTCTGAAAAACACCAAAGGTACGCTGGCAATGGCACGTACCTCTGCACCGCACTCTGCGACCGCACAGTTCTTCATCAACGTGGCTGACAATGACTTCCTGAACTTCCGTGACGAAAGCGTTCAGGGCTGGGGCTACTGCGTATTCGCAGAAGTGGTTGAAGGCATGGACGTGGTCGAGAAGATCAAAGCCGTTTCTACCGGCCGCAGCGGCATGCACCAGGATGTGCCAAAGGATGACGTCGTGATCCAGAAAGTGACCGTCAGCGAGTAATGTCCCGCACGCTGTTTATCGCAGATCTCCATCTGTGTCAGGAAGAACCGGCGATTACCGCCGGTTTTCTGCATTTTTTACAGCGCGAAGCGCCCCACTGCGACGCGCTCTATATTCTCGGCGATCTGTTTGAAGCCTGGATTGGCGACGACGATCCCAATCCGCTGCATCAGCAGATTGCCCGCGCCCTGCGCGCCTTGCCAGTTCCCGTCTATTTTATTCATGGCAACCGCGACTTCCTGATTGGCCGACGCTTTGCGCGCGCCAGCGGCATGACGCTGCTGCCGGAAGAACAGGTACTGACGCTCTACGGCCATCGACTGCTGATCATGCACGGCGATACGCTCTGCACGGACGATGCGGGTTATCTGCGCTTTCGTGCCAAAGTGCACAATCCCTGGATTCAGCGACTGTTCCTGACGCTGCCGTTGTGGATACGCAAACGCATTGCCGCCCGGATGCGCGCCGACAGCAAACAGGCCAACCAGCACAAATCCCAGACCATTATGGATGTGAATCAGGATGCCGTGGCCGCCGCGATGCTGCGCCAGCAAGTGCCGCTGCTGATCCACGGCCACACCCATCGCCCGGCAATCCATACGCTGAGCTTAAAAGGTGAAACGGCGCAGCGCGCGGTGCTGGGTGCCTGGCACAGCCGTGGCTCGATGATTCAGCTCGACGCCAGCGGCATTCAGCTTATCCATTTCGACTTCTGATCGCCGGTTAAATCCACGACATCTGGCCGACGCAACCGTTTTCCTTGCGTCGTTGTCATGCTATTCTCGGTGCCCTTCAAAACCTGTCCGCCCGGCCAGGTCTGTTTGTTTATTCACAGGAGTTGACCGCATGTCATCCAACGCCCCGGCCCGCATCGCCATTGTTATGGGTTCCAGAAGTGACTGGGCCACCATGCAGTTCGCCGCTGAAATCCTGACCAGTCTGGACGTCCCTTTTCACGTTGAAGTGGTCTCTGCGCACCGCACCCCGGATAAACTGTTCAGCTTTGCCGAAACGGCAGCGGACAACGGTTTGCAGGTGATTATTGCTGGCGCAGGTGGCGCGGCGCATCTGCCGGGAATGCTGGCAGCAAAAACCCTGGTGCCGGTGCTGGGTGTACCGGTGCAGAGTGCAGCCCTGAGCGGCGTCGATAGCCTCTATTCGATTGTGCAGATGCCGCGCGGTATTCCGGTCGGTACGCTGGCGATTGGCAAAGCAGGCGCAGCCAATGCCGCCCTGCTGGCCGCGCAGATTCTGGCACTGCATGACAGCGCGCTGGCATCCCGTCTGAATACCTGGCGTCAGAGTCAGACCGATGAGGTGCTGAACCATCCCGATCCGCGGGTGGATGCATGAAGCCGGTCTGCGTACTGGGCAACGGCCAGTTAGGTCGTATGCTGCGCCAGGCGGGTGAACCGCTAGGTATCGCGGTCTATCCGGTAGGTCTGGATGCCGATCCTGCCGCCCTGCCGATCGCTGACAGCGTGATCACCGCCGAAATCGAACGCTGGCCGGAGACCGCGCTGACGCGTGAGCTGGCGAGTCATCCGGCTTTTGTTAACCGTGATATTTTCCCACGTCTGGCCGATCGCCTGACGCAGAAACAGCTGCTGGATCAGCTGGGACTGGCGACCGCGCCATGGCAGTTGCTGGCGGACAAAAGCGAATGGCCAGCGGTGTTTGATTCACTGGGCGAGCTGGCGATTGTGAAAAGCCGCACCGGCGGTTACGACGGGCGGGGTCAGTGGCGTCTGCGTGCTGATGAAACTGACCAGTTGCCGGAGGCATGCTACGGCGAATGCATCGTTGAGCAGGGCATTAACTTTTCCGGTGAAGTGTCACTGGTCGGCGCGCGCGGTCACGATGGCTCGGTGGTGTTCTATCCGCTGACGCATAACCTGCATCAGGACGGCATTCTGCGCACCAGCGTGGCACAGCCGCAGGCGGATCAGACACAGCAGCAGCAGGCCGAAGCGATGCTGAGCGCGATCATGCAGGCGCTGAATTACGTGGGCGTGATGGCGATGGAGTGTTTTGTGACGCCAGCCGGACTGCTGATCAATGAGCTCGCACCGCGTGTACACAACAGTGGTCACTGGACACAGAACGGTGCGTCGATCAGCCAGTTTGAGCTGCATCTGCGCGCCATTCTGGGCCTGGCCTTACCGCAGCCGGTGGTGTTTGCGCCGTCGGTAATGGTGAATCTGATTGGTACCGACGTGAATCTCAGCTGGCTGCAGCAGCCGCTGGTGCATCTGCACTGGTATGACAAAGAAGTGCGTCCGGGTCGTAAAGTGGGCCACCTCAATCTGACCGACAGCAATGCAGAGCGGCTGAAAGCGGCGCTGAATGCGCTGGTGCCTCAGCTTCCGGAAGAGTACGCCAGCGACATCGCCTGGGCCGTTGAAAAGCTGTAGTTTCCCTGAACCCGTTACCCGATTGCGGGTAACGGGTGCGTCTGGATAAAGGTCAAAGGCGGCCTGGCGCCGCCTTATTTCAGCCCTGCCTTATGCCGCATCAAACTTCCTGAACAGCGCCTTCCCTTTCAGTAACCGGATCCCCAGCCAGCCGCCACACAGCGACAGCAGCAGCGCGCCACACAACGGCAACGCCAGCCATAATGTCCAGTCAGGCTGCCATGGGAAGTCGAAAATCTTAGTCTGTAATCCCCACAGCGCCGCTTCTGCTCCCATTGCGGCCGCCACGCCGGAGACCACGCCGAGCAGCGCAAACTCACACCACAGCGTGGTGCGCAGCAGGCGTTTGCCCGCACCGAGCGTGCGATAGACCACCAGTTCCTGCCGACGCTGCCGCATCCCGACCTGAATCTGCGCCAGCAACAGCAACACACCGCAGGCGGTGACCAGTACCACCATGATCTCCAGCGCCCGGCTGACCTGCGTCAGTACCTGACCGATCTGCTGCATAATGCTGCCGATATCCAGCAGACTCAGCGCCGGGAAAGCACGGTTCAGCTGCGCCAGCAGAACAGGATTCGCCTCCATGCGGAAGCTGGTGAGCCAGGTCTGCGGCTGGCTGTCGAGCGCACCCGGCGGGAAGATAAAGAAGAAGTTCGGCTTCAGACTTTCCCAGTCCACTTTACGCAGGCTGGTAATACGGGCGCTGAACGTCTGCGTATCACCGTCGAACGTCAGGGTATCGCCGAGCTTCAGCCCCAGCCGATCCGCCAGCTCCACTTCCATCGACACTTCACCCGCTTTCGGCGGCCAGTTGCCTGCCACCAGCGGATTGTGATCCGGGCGATCGGCCAGCGCCGTCAGGTTAAGCTCGCGGTTAAGGGCATTATCCAGTTTCGGATCGGCCGGTTTACCGTTGAGTTCGCTAAGCCGCACCCGCGCAATCGGATAGAAGGTTTCAGGCTTAATCTGATGCGCTTGCAGGAAATCACGCACCTGCGGCACCTGATCCGCCGTCATGTTGAGCAGGAAGAAGTTCGGGCTATCCGCCGGTAATTGCTGCTGCCAGCGATCCAGCAGATCGCCGCGCATCACCAGCAGCAGCGCCAGCAGCATAAACGACAGGGAAAAGGCCGCGAGCTGGCTCAGCGTCATCCCGGGCTGGCGCAGCAGCCGGTTGATCGCCAGTCGCAGTGCCAGATTGCGTACCACCAGCCGACGCAGCAGCAGCAGGGTTCCCCAGCCGAGTAACGCCAGTAATCCCGCCAGCACCACCACACCCGCCAGCAGCGCCCAGAGCATTTTACTGCCGCCGACCAGCAGCGCTAACAGCGCCACCACCACCACGATCATTACCGGAATATAAAATTTCAGCGGCCAGAGATTTGCCACCGCATCGCGCCGCAGCACCCGCAGCGGCTGGGTTGCCAGCAGCAGACGATAGGGATGCAGACCCACCAGCAGCGAAATCACAAACAGCGAACCCACCGCCCAGATCCACGGCCAGACGCTGGCCGCCGGTAAGCTGGCAGGCAACACGGGTTTCAGCATCGTCATCAGGATCGCTTCCACCCCCTGTCCCACAACGCCTCCGGCAATCGCCGCGAGCAGCAGCACCGCCAGCCACTGGCCGATGATCAACCGCTGCAACGCGCCCTGCGTTGCGCCCAGGGTTTTCAGCACCGCCACCAGATCGTAGCGGCTGCGGCAATAGTGGCTCATGGCAACCGCCACAGCCGCAATCGCCAGCATCAGCGTCAGTAAGGCCGAGAGCAGCAGGAATTGCTGCGCGCGCTGCATCGAACGGCCCAGCGCATCTTCTGAGTTATCTACGCTGATCCAGCGCTGATCCGCCTTCAGCTGTGGTTGAATCCAGCGGTCATAGCGGGCCAGCTGCTCAGGATTGCCGGAAAATTTATAGCGCCAGGTGATGCGGCTGCCAGGCTGAATCGCACCGGTTCTGGCGGCATCCGCCAGATTGATCAGCAGGCGCGGTGCCATCTCAAACGGGTTAAAGCCGCCATCCGGCTCCTGAATCACCTCACCGCTGATGCGCAGCTGGGTATCCCCCACTTCCAGCATGTCGCCCACTTTCAGATTCAGCAGCGCCATCAGGCGCGGTGCCGCCAGCGCGGTGCCTGCCTGGGGCCGCAGCCCCGGCGGCTGCGTCTGCAGCGTGCCAAACATCGGGTAGCGGTCATCCACCGCTTTGACGGAGGCGAGCTGCGGTGACTGATCTGCAAAAGTCATGGTCATAAAGGTGAGCTGGGAACTGACCGTCAGGCCGGTTTCCCGCGCCTTTTCCAGCCAGGCTTCGGGCGCAGCATCGGTGCTGCGCAGCGTGCGGTCACCGGCCATAAAATCACGGCTCTGCTGATTCAGCCCTTTTTCCATGCGATCGCTGATCGACCCCAGCGCCAGTACGCAGGCTACCGCCAGCGTCAGGGCCAGCCAGACAATCAGCAGCGAGGGCGAACGCCACTCGCGCCAGAACCAGCGCCAGATCATTGCTCCTCCCACAATTTACCGTCGCGCAGCCGCAGACGACGATCGCAGCGCGCCGCCAGTTGCTCGTCATGCGTCACCAGAATCAGCGTGGTGGCGAAGTCGCGATTAAGGGAAAAGAGCAAATCGGCGATGCGATCACCGGTTTTACGATCGAGGTTGCCGGTCGGCTCATCGGCAAACAGCAGACCCGGACGACCACTGAAGGCGCGGGCCAGCGCGACACGCTGCTGTTCACCGCCTGACAGCTGAGCGGGCAGATGATGCAGACGTTCACCCAGCCCGAGCAGCGTCAAAAGTTCCCGTGCCTGTTCGCGGCTCTGGCGGTCGCTGTCGCCGCGCAGGAGTGATGGCAGCTGAACGTTCTCCTGCGCATTCAGGGTCGGCACCAGCATGAATGACTGAAACACAAAGCCGACCTGCCGGGCACGCAGGGCCGCACGCTGCTCTTCGTTCATCTGGTGCAGCGGCTGCCCCAGCAGATGAACTTCGCCGCTGCTGCCATCGTCCAGCCCGGCCAGAATGCCCAGCAGGGTTGACTTGCCGGAGCCGGACTCGCCAATCAGCGCAATGGTCTCGGCTGGTTTGACAACCAACTCAACTCCGGTGAGGATGGTTAACTGATGCTCTCCCTGACCGACGGACTTAGTAAGATGATGAACTTCAACAATGTTTTCCGCTGGCATTATCCCTTCCTGTTATTGATTCTTCTGATGGCGTCGCGTCTTGCTGCTGCAGATACCCTGATGGTGCTGGGCGACAGCCTGAGTGCAGGCTATCGTATGTCTGCCACGGCGGCCTGGCCCAGCCTGCTCGATAAGCAGTGGCAGCAAAAACCGAAAGTGGTCAACGCCAGCATCAGCGGCGATACTGCCGCACAGGGACTGGCGCGTCTGCCTGCGCTATTAAAACAGCATCAGCCGCAATGGGTGTTAATCGAACTGGGCGGTAACGATGGTCTGCGCGGTTTTCCGCCTGATGCTATCGCGCAGAATCTGAGTAAAGTCATCGACGATGTCAAAGCCGCCAATGCAAAGCCGCTGCTGATGCAGATCCGCCTGCCCGCCAACTATGGCCGCCGCTACACCGAAGCGTTCAGCGGCATCTACCCTGGCCTGGCGCAGCAGCATGATATTCCTCTGGTGCCCTTTTTCATGGAGCAGGTCTATCTGAAGCCCGGGTGGATGCAGCAGGATGGCATTCATCCTAATCCTGATGCCCAGCCGTTTATCGCCGGGTTAATGGCAAAAGAACTGGCTCCCTTAGTTAAGCAGCCGTAGCGCGCCTGGATGCGCAAAAAGGGTAAAGAAATGCAAAAAACCATTCTGATTACAGGTTGTTCCAGCGGTATTGGCCTGGTCGCCGCGCACGATCTGCTGGCGCGGGGTTATAAGGTGATCGCCGCCTGCCGAAAAGCCGACGATGTCGCCCGCATGAACACGCTGGGTTATACGGGCATCCAGCTCGATCTCGACGATCCGCAGAGTGTCGATCGGGCAGCGGATGCGGTACTCGCGCTCTGCGATAACCGTCTGGCCGCACTGTTTAACAATGCCGGATTTGGTCTCTATGGCCCGCTGCATACGCTCTCGCGTCAGCAGCTGGAGCAGCAGTTTTCCAGCAACTTTTTCGGCGTCCATCAGCTGACGCTGCGGCTGTTGCCCGCGCTGCAGGCCAGCGGTGATGGCCGCATTGTTAATACCAGCTCGGTGCTGGGCCTGATCTCCACGCCTGGCCGGGGTGCCTATGCCGCCAGTAAATATGCGCTGGAAGCCTGGAGCGATGCGCTGCGGCTCGAAGTGCGCAGCCGTGGCATCCGGGTCAGCCTGATTGAGCCTGGCCCGATTGAGACCCGCTTTACCAACAATGTGACGCAGGGGGAACAGCATAACCCGGTGCGTAACCCGGGTATCGCGGCACGCTTTACCCTGCCAGCAGAAGCCATTCTGCCTAAACTTCGTCACGCACTCGAGAGTAAACATCCACGTTTGCGCTATCCGGTGACGCTGGTCGCACACGTAATGAGCCTGCTGAAACGGTTACTGCCAGGCTGGATGCTGGATCGCATTTTGCGCAGCCATTAATCAGCCATGCGCAATAGCGCTTGAAGCCGGGCCAGTTGGCCCCATATTCTTAGAACACTTTTTGCAAAGAGACTTATCCATGTCACCACACGCTTCTATCATCGACATCAACGAATCTAACCTGCAGCAGACCCTTGAGCAGTCGATGCAGCTGCCGGTGCTGTTCTACTTCTGGTCTGAGCGCAGCCAGCACTGTCAGGAGCTGACACCTGTGCTGGAGCGTCTGGCGCAGGAGTACGCGGGTCAGTTTATTCTCGCAAAACTCGATTGCGACAAAGAGCAAAGGGTGGCGTCGCAGTTTGGTCTGCGTTCAATCCCGACCGTCTACCTGTTCCAGGATGGTCAGCCGGTTGACGGCTTCCAGGGACCGCAGCCGGAAGAGGCGATCCGTGCCCTGCTGGAAAAAGTGCTGCCGCGTGAAGAAGAACTGAAAGCGCAGCAGGCGATGGCACTGATGCAGGAAGGTAAACCGCTGGAGGCATTGCCGCTGTTAAAAGATGCGTGGCAGCTGAGCAACCAATCCAGTGAGATTGGTTTCCTGCTGGCAGACGTGCTGATTACCCTGAACCGCAGCGATGAAGCGGAGGCGGTGCTGAAAGTTGTCCCCCTTCAGGATCAGGATACCCGCTATCAGAGCCTGATGGCGCAGATCGATCTGCTGAAACAGGCTGCGGATACGCCGGAGATTCAGCAGTTGCAATCCGAGCTGGAAGCGGACCCGTCTAACGCCGGGCTGGCTGCTAAACTCTCGTTACAGCTGCATCAGGTGGGTCGTAATGAAGAAGCACTGGAACTGCTGTTCAGCTTCCTGAAATCCGATCTCAATGCCGCTGATGGCCAGGCGCGTAAAATGCTGCAGGAGATTCTGGCAGCGCTGGGAACCGGCGATGCACTGGCTGCGCGTTATCGTCGCCAGCTCTATTCCCTGCTGTACTAAACAGCAGCACCACGGGCCGAAGCGACTCGGCCCGTTAATCTGACAATGCGGAGGTTGTATGATAACTGTCATTCCTGCCCTGATTATTCTGGCACTGGTTGCGGTCTGGGCGACCGTCAAGATCGTCCCACAAGGTTTTCAATGGACGGTTGAGCGCTTTGGCCGTTATACCCGCACGCTACAGCCAGGATTAAGTCTGGTGGTGCCGTTCATGGATCGCGTTGGTCGCAAGATCAACATGATGGAACAGGTACTGGATATCCCCTCTCAGGAGATTATCTCCAAAGATAACGCCAACGTCACCATCGATGCGGTCTGTTTTATTCAGGTCGTTGACCCGGCGCGTGCCGCCTATGAAGTCAGCAATCTTGAGCAGGCGATTCTGAACCTCACGATGACCAATATGCGTACCGTGCTGGGCAGCATGGAGCTGGACGAAATGCTGTCACAGCGCGACAGCATTAATACCCGTCTGCTGCATATCGTGGATGAAGCCACCAATCCGTGGGGCGTTAAGATTACCCGCATCGAGATTCGCGACGTGCGTCCACCGCAGGAGCTGATCGGCGCAATGAATGCACAGATGAAAGCGGAGCGAACCAAGCGCGCCGATATTCTGACAGCCGAAGGGGTACGACAGGCGGCAATCCTGCGCGCTGAAGGGGAGAAGCAGTCGCAGATCCTCAAAGCGGAAGGTGAACGTACCTCGGCGTTCCTGCAGGCAGAAGCCCGTGAACGTCAGGCTGAAGCGGAAGCTAACGCCACTAAAATGGTCTCGGAAGCGATCGCCGCGGGAGACATTCAGGCTATCAACTACTTCGTGGCGCAAAAGTACACAGATGCGCTGCAAAAAATCGGTGAAGGCACTAACAGCAAAGTCGTGATGATGCCGCTGGAAGCGAGCAGTCTGCTGGGGTCGATTGCGGGCATCGGTGAACTGCTGAAGGAATCGCGTACCGAGTCGAAACGCTGATGCTGATGGAAATCATCGCGCATCCGCACTGGTTCTGGCTGACGCTGGGTGGATTACTGCTGGCGGCTGAGATGCTGGGCACCAGCGGTTATTTGCTGTGGAGCGGGCTGGCGGCAGTTATTGTCGGCATCTTTGAGTGGCTGGTGCCGGTGAGCTGGACGACACAGGGGTCACTCTTTGCCGTGCTGACCCTGGTCTGCGTCTTTCTGTGGTATCGCTGGATGCGCCACCGTGAAACGCGTCAGACGCCCAATGCCCTGAACCAGCGCGGCAGCCAGATGATCGGGTTGCAGCTGACGCTGGATACCGCGCTGCATAACCGTACCGGGCATATACGCATCGGTGACAGCAGCTGGCGGGTTGAGGCGGAACAGGATCTGCCTGCCGGCACGCCGGTCGTCGTGGTCGGCATTGAGGGGATTACTCTGCGAATTCAGCCACGCTGACCGCAGCACCCGGCCAGATTATTGATAATCGGGCACTCTGCGCTCTCATCGCCCGGACAGGCGTCTGCCAGCGCCAGCAGACGAGCGCGCATGGCGTGAAGCTCTTCAATGTGCGCCGCAATTTCCTCGGCTTTCTGCAGCGTACGGGCTTTTACATCGGCACTGTGTCGCGACGGATTATTAAACAGCGCCACCAGCTCGCGGCACTCATCCAGCGTAAAACCCACCTGCCGCGCCTGACGTAACAGGTTCAGTTCATCCAGATGGTGACCGTCGTAATGGCGGTAACCATTTTCACTGCGCAACGGCGGCGTCACCACGCCTTTCTCTTCGTAGAAACGAATCGCCTTGCTGGTCAGCCCGGTCTTTTTCGCCACATCGCTGATGTTCATTTTCGTCCCCTTGACCTTCCCCTTGATGGAAGGTTTATGCTTAAGCATGAATCGAAACTGACCAATCGGTCAAATGGGATCACAAGAGGAGTTGATTATGTCACACACTATTTCTCTGGCACTGGACGGCTTGTCCTGCGGCCACTGTGTCAAACGCGTCAAAGAGGCACTCGAGCAACGCGACGATGTTGATCAGGCTGAGGTGACCCAACAGGAAGCGCAGGTCTCCGGTCACGCGGATGCGACTGCACTGATCGCCACGGTTGAGCAGGCGGGCTATCACGCGACGCTGAAAGCGGCGGACGCGTCCCCAAAGTCTGAACCGTTGACAGCATCGGAGCCGCCGGAGGCGCTGACAACGGAGATCCCTTCTCATCCGGCAGAAAAAACATTACCTGCCCACGTGCTGCTGATTGAAGGTATGACCTGCGCCAGCTGCGTAAGTCGGGTGGAAAAAGCGCTACAGCAGGTCACAGGCGTCAGCCAGGCGCGGGTCAATCTCGGTGAGCGCAGTGCGCTGGTGCTGGGCAATGCTGACCCGCAGCAGCTGGTCGCTGCCGTTGATGCCGCGGGTTATGGCGCGCAGGTGGTGGATGACGAGCAGGAGCGACGTGAGAAGCAGCAGCACAGCGCCCGCAGCGCGATGCGGCGTTTCAGCTGGCAGGCGGCTATTGCGTTAGCCTTTGGCGTGCCGCTGATGGTCTGGGGCATGGTGGGCGACAACATGATGCTCACCGACCATAACCACCGCATCTGGCTGACGCTGGGCGTCGTGACCCTGCTGATCATGGTCGTGACCGGCAGTCACTTTTATCGCAGCGCCTGGCGCAGTTTACGTAATGGCAGCGCCACCATGGATACGCTGGTGGCACTCGGCACCGGCGCGGCCTGGATTTACTCCTTTAGCGTGGTGCTGTGGCCCGACTTTTTCCCGCCGCAGGCGCGCCATCTCTATTTCGAAGCCAGTGTAATGATTCTGGGCCTGATCAATCTGGGGCATGCGCTGGAGCAGCGCGCGCGTCAGCGATCGTCCAAAGCGCTGGAACGACTGCTGGATCTGACACCGGCTCAGGCGCGGCTGGTCGATCCCCGGGGCGACAGGTTGATCGCGGTCAGTGACGTCCAGCCCGGCATGACGCTGCGGCTGGTCACCGGCGATCGGGTGCCGGTCGATGGCGACATCACCACAGGGGAAGCCTGGTTTGATGAAGCGATGCTCACCGGCGAAGCGGTGCCGCAAAGCAAAAGTCCGGGTGCGGCGATCTTCGCCGGCACCCTGGTGCAGGATGGCGCGGTAGAGTTTATCGCCCGGGCGACCGGGAATCACACTACCCTGTCGCGCATTATCCGGCTGGTGCGTCAGGCGCAGAGCAGCAAACCGGATGTGGGCCGCCTGGCCGATCGCATCTCCGCTGTGTTTGTGCCGGTAGTGGTATTAATTGCGCTGCTCAGCGGCGCAGTGTGGTACCTGTTCGGGCCGCAGCCACAAATCGCCTACATGCTGGTGATCGCAACAACCGTCCTGATTATCGCCTGCCCCTGTGCGCTGGGACTGGCGACGCCAATGTCGATTATTGCCGGTGTTGGCCGTGCCGCCGAGCTGGGCGTACTAGTGCGCGACGCCGATGCCCTGCAGCGCGCCAGCCAGATCGACACGCTGGTGTTTGATAAAACCGGCACCCTGACGGCCGGAAAGCCGCAGGTCAGTGAAGTGCTGGTCTGGGGTAATGCCAGCCGTGAGTCGGTGTTAACGACTGCGGCTGCGCTGGAGTTCGCCTCAGGTCATCCGCTGGCGAAAGCGATTGTCGCCGAAGCGAAGCTGACTCAGCCAGCGTCGTTAACGCAATTTCGTACAATACGCGGCAAAGGGGTCAGCGGTAGTCTGGATGGCAGAGCGCTGCTGCTGGGTAACGCAGCGCTGTTGCAGGATAACGGCGTCGACTACCGGGCGGCAGAAGCAGCGATCACGCGCCTGACGCAACAGGGTGCCACGCCGGTATTACTGGCGGAACAGGGGCAGCTCACCGGGCTTATCGCGCTGCGCGATCGGCTGCGTCCTGAAAGCAGTGCAGCCCTTAAGCGACTGCATCAGCAGGGTTATCGCCTGATTATGCTGACCGGCGACCATGAAAGTACCGCACGCGCCATCGCTGCCGAAACCGGCATTGATGAAGTGATTGCAGGCGTATTGCCTGAAGGCAAAGCGGCTGCAATCGAACAGCTACAGCAGCAGGGCCGTCGCGTCGCGATGGTCGGTGATGGCATCAATGACGCACCTGCACTGGCGCAGGCGGATGTGGGCATTGCGATGGGTGGCGGCAGCGATGTGGCGGTAGAAACCGCGGGTATTACGCTGATGCGCGCCGATCTTAACAGCGTGGCAGATGCGTTAGCGCTCTCTTCCGCGACGCTGCGCAATATCCGGCAGAACCTGTTTGGCGCATTTATCTATAACAGTATCGGTATTCCGGTAGCCGCGGGCGTGCTCTATCCGCTGACCGGCACCCTGCTCAGCCCGATTGTGGCAGGTGCGGCGATGGCGCTCTCCTCCATTACCGTGGTCAGCAATGCTAACCGCCTGCTGCGTTACCGGCCACCGCGCCAGTAATCGCCGTTTCAGCGCTGTTTTTCACGCTCTGAAGTCGCTAGCATGGGGTTTTGAATCGCAAAGGACCGGGAATGACAGGCAACATCTGGCGCTCACTGCGCGGCCTTATCAGCCAACTTTTTCCCGCCAGTTACCGCTGGCCTGCGCTGGATGTCCGGATTGGCAATCGTCAGCTGCATCTGGTGGGCAGCATCCACATGGGAACGCGTGACATGCAGCCGTTGCCCGCTCGCCTGCTGCGGCAGTTGCAGCAGGCGGATGCGCTGATTGTGGAAGCGGATATTACCCAGGGTGGCTCACCCTTTGACCATTACGGCGATCGTCCTGCGCTCTCTGAACGACTTGAGAGCAGCGCGATGCAAACGCTCACCGCACTGTGTCAGGAGATGAGTCTTACGCTTAGCCTGCTGGATAATCTGCCTGCCTGGCAGGTGGCGCTAATGTTACAGGCTCAACAGGCACAGAGGCTGGGATTACGGCCTGACTACGGCATTGATTATCAGCTGTTGCAGGCAGCGAAAAGCCTGAACAAACCCGTGATTGAACTGGAAGGCGCCGATGCGCAGATCGCCCTGCTGACCGCGTTACCGGATGATGGCATGGCGCTGTTACAGGATACGCTGCTGCACTGGCACACTAATGCACGACTGCTGCAGATGATGGTGAGCTGGTGGCTTGATACGCCGCCACGCCAGCCGGAAATCACCCTGCCCGCGACGTTCAGTCAGGCGCTGAATGATACGTTGATCGGTCAGCGTAATGCGCAGTGGTGTGACCGGCTGCAGGGGTTGGCGGCGGGAAACTATGTGGTTGCGGTGGGTGCTTTGCATCTTTACGGCGAAGACAATCTGCCTGAGATGCTGAAGAAGCCCTGAAAAAAAGAGAGCCGATAAGTTTATCGGCCCGTCAAAGAGGAATTTGTTTATGATTTTGGTTATCGCTCAGCAATCAGATTGCTGGCGCGCGGCCAATTTTACGCAAAGAACAAAATTTCGCCACCTTTTTCAATGATTCTGCGCAATAAGATTTTTCTTAGTAAGGAACCTGTATGACGCCCGCCGTAAAATTGCTGGAAAAACAAAAGGTCAGCTTTATTCTGCATCCTTATGAGCATGACAGTAACGAAACGCATTTTGGTGACGAAGCGGTCCGCAAGCTTAATCTTGATGCGCGCCAGGTCTATAAAACGCTGCTGGTGGCACTGAATGGTGAGGCGAAACAGCTGGCGGTAGCGATTACGCCGGTATCGACCCAACTCGATCTGAAAAAGGTGGCAAAAGCGCTGGGCGCGAAGAAAGCGGATATGGCCGATCCGCAGCTGGCACAGCGGGTTACCGGCTATCTGGTGGGCGGTATCAGTCCGCTGGGGCAGAAAAAGCGTCTGCCCACGGTAATCGATGACTCTGCCAGCGCGTTTGACGCCATGTTTATCTCTGGCGGCAAACGGGGCCTGGATATTGAACTGGCGCCTCAGGATCTTTCACGCCTGCTGGACGCGCCGTTTGCGGATATCGCCCGCCACGACTAAACCCGCGGCTGGGCGCACAGCTGATCGATCATCCAGCGCCCCGCCGGACCGGGCGGCGTTCGTCGTGACCAGACGACTTCAACGGCGATGTGCTGTGGCCAGCCCGACATCGACAACTCTTTCAGCACGCCATGCCCAAACTGTTTCACCAGCCAGCGTGGCAGAATCGTCCAGCCAAATCCCTGCTCCGCCATCTCCAGCAACAGTAAATAGGTGGGTGCTGACCAGATGCGACCCATGGGCGCGGGTTCATGTGCCTCAACCCAGGTGTTAAGTCGCAGATGCCGCACGCTTTCCAGTTCGCTTTCGCTCAGGGTATCAGGCTGTGCCAGCGGATGATCGCGATGTAAGAAGACCGCCATCTGCGCTTCAACCTGCAGCCGCGCTACTGCGATATCAACCGGCAGATTGGGCTGCGCCCGCACGACGCCCAGATGTACCCGCCCGGCCTGCAGCAGATCCAGGACATCCCCGTCTTCAGCAATCATGACTTCCAGTTCGATCTCCGGATAACGGGCATCAAATTGCCTCAGCAAATGTTCATGATGATCGGTTTGCCAGAAATCGGACATGGCAAAACTGAGCCGGGGTTCAACGCCCTGCGACAGACGTATCGCCAGCGCATCCAGCCGCTCGCTGGCCGACAGAATCTGCTGAACCTGAGGAACAACCCGGCGTCCCTGCTCGGTGAGGATCGGCTGACGGCCCGTGCGGTCGAACAGCTCAAAGCCGAGGTCATCTTCTAAATTTGCCACCGCTGCGCTGATGGTGGACTGACTTTTACCCAGCGCACGCGCGGCCGCCGAAAAAGAGCCACTCGCCACGGTCTGCATAAACGCCTCAAGGGATTCCGGGGAGTATCGCATCTGTTCCATCGCTTTTTTCGATAGGTGTTCATTTTATCTTAGCATTCTGACATGTGAAAATGCGCCGCATTATTGAAGGAGAACAAACAATGCGTACCCGCTCACTTAAAGAACGTATTCTTCATGCTGTCTGCTTTGAAACGCTGGCGATTCTGACCGTTTCGCCGCTGGCAGCATGGATCATGAATAAACCGCTGTTTCAGATGGGCTCGCTGGCGATCATGCTCTCTACGGTCGCGATGCTATGGAATATGATTTACAACAGCGGGTTTGATCGGATCTATGCGCCAGGCCAGAAACGCGGTCCGGGCGTGCGCGTGTTACATGCGCTGGGATTTGAAGGGGGATTTATCCTGATTGGTCTGCCGATCGCCGCCCTGATGCTGGATATCACCCTGTGGGAAGCTTTCCTGGTCGAAGTAGCCTTCTTCCTATTCTTCCTGCCTTTCACCATGGCTTACAACTGGGGATGGGACAAACTGCGCGAGCGCTGGATCAGACGTCACCCCTGCCGGGCATAAGAAAAACGGGAGGCGCAAGCGCCTCCCGGTCAGTTCAATGCGTGGCGGCTGTTTCATTCCCCCACGGCCAGATCCACGCCAGAATCATTTTGGGATAATTACGCTTCCGTGCTTTCTCTGCTGCCTCATCCCGCGCCCGAATCTGCTCATCGGTCAGATGTACGATCTCGCCTTTCGGCTGAAAGTCACTGGCTTTAACCGGTGAATGCGCCTTAATAAAGTCGCGCAGCACCTGCGCATCGACTGCTCCGCTGTTGACGTACCCGGCATGATTATCCAGACGCGGATAGCCGTCGCCGCCCGCCGCATTAAAGCTGTTGGTCGCCATGCGATAATGCTGCGTATCTTCAATCGGTTTGCCGTTAATACGGACGTTACTGACATGCTTTCCGTCGGCGGTCAGGCTGATACCGGCAAACTGGGCATAGCCACCTGAGTCAGGCTGAATATTGGCGACCACATCCAGATATTTTTTGATCTCTGCGCCGGTCAGGCTGACCGAGACTACCTGGTTGCTGAACGGCTGGACCTGCAGCAAATCACGCCAGCTCAGCTTGCCCGATTTCAGCGAGGTGCGAATACCGCCGCCGCTCATCACCGCAAAATCGGCTTTAGTATGCGTCATCTGGGCGCGCAGAATCAGCTGGCCGAGATTGGTCTGCTCAAACCGAACCTGCTCTTTTTCACCGCTGAAGTCGCCGTCAACGCTGCCGACACTCAGGGTCAGCTTCGCCTCTGCCCGTTTCTGAAACGGCATCAGCAGCTTCATCATCGCGGTATTTTTCGGGATCTCTTCCTGCCAGGTGAGCCAGGTTTCACTGCCATCTGCATTCTTTACCTGATGTTTGAGGTTGACCGGCACCAGCTGATAAGCCTCCAGCGACACCTCTCCATTACGGAAGGTGAAGTCGCCACGGCCGACATATTTGCCCCACTTGTCGGCCTGCATAATCCAGATGCCGTTCTGCTGATCGGGTTTGCAGGGCTGGCTGGGCTGATAATTTTTAACGCTAACGTTCTCTTTTTCCATGCAGACCGCATCATGAGAATGTCCACCCACAATCAGATCGATTGTGCCGGCAGGCAGGCTGCGGGCCAGAGTGACGTCATCGATGCCGTTGCTGCCATGCTTGCCGTCGTCATAGTGGCCAAGGTGAGTCAGCGCGACAATCACGTCCGGTTTCTCGGCGGCACGCAGTTCAGCAACCGCCTTCACCGTCTCCGCGACAGGATCGCGGAACTCGGTATCTTTCAGCCCATCCGGGTTAGCGAGTTTTGCAGTGTCCGGGGTAATTAACCCGACGACAGCGATTTTCAGCCCGAGACGGTTGAATACCGCCCAGGGTTTAAACAGGCGCTGATCGGTGCTTTTCTGATAAACGTTGGCAGCCAGCAGCGGGAATCGCGCCCACTTCTCCTGCTTGCGCAGAACCGTAATCGGCTTGTCGAACTCATGGTTGCCCAGCGCCATCGCGTCATAGCCAATCAGGTTCATCGCGCGAAAATCGGGTTCAGCATCCAGCTCGTCGGACTCCGGCACGCCGGTATTTACATCACCGGCAGAGAGAATCAGTGCGCCGCCGCCTCTGGCCTGGACATCGTAGCGCAGGGTATCCATCAACGTTTTCTGCGCCGCCAGACCATATTCGCCCTGCGCATTAAACCAGAAGTGGCCATGCTCATCGTTGGTGTGCAGCAGGCTGAAACGATAGGTGCGATCGGCCTCGGCGGCCTGTGAAAACAGCGGCATCAGGGCCACCAGTAGCGCCACACCTGCCCCTGTCCATTTTGATAACAACACGGTGATTCTCCTTAATTTACTTTCTGGCCCGATTATCTGCCGCTTTGCCCCACTGTGTCGCATATTCCCCCGGCGAACTCAAGGCCAATGCACATCTGCGTGCATGCAGGTGCTCACGCTTTTCGTCTCTGCTTCCCCTTTGCAGAGCAGGAAAGTGGCCGCAGAGTGACACCCGTGTAACAGCGGGCTATCGTGCCACGCCGGGTCCGGTTTCTCACAACTGAGCAGAAACAGGCAGTAAACCATGTTGTTAACCGATTGTTTACTGCTGCAAAAGTGCCGCTGGCTGGCTTTACACCCTCTGCGCGCACATTTATCCCTTATTCATCCCAGACCGGCGTAATTTACCGAAGCTAATTTTTATTTATCCGGCCCTGTTTAAAGCGTCAAATCAGCCAATATTATGGATAATGGACTAAAACACCCTTTCGATTGTAGTTTTGACTTTTTTTCATGATTTTTTAAGGTATTCCCGCAAATTGCTCAGCGAAAGAGGTGATTTTGTTTTAAACTCATTTGTTACAAGCGGATACATTTGTATACAAGGAGACAGGCATGCATCACACCACACCGTTGATCACTACCATTGTCGGAGCGCTGGTTCTGGCATTTCTCCTTGGGATGCTGGCAAACCGCCTGCGTATTTCGCCCCTCGTTGGCTATCTGATGGCCGGCGTGCTGGCTGGCCCCTTTACGCCCGGCTTTGTCGCAGATACCAATCTGGCTCCTGAACTGGCAGAACTCGGCGTTATCCTGCTGATGTTTGGTGTCGGCCTGCACTTCTCAATGAAAGACCTCATGTCGGTAAAGTCGATCGCCATTCCCGGTGCCATCGCGCAGATCGCAGTCGCGACGCTACTGGGAATGGGATTGTCATGGACGCTGGGATGGTCGTGGATGACCGGCCTGGTGTTTGGTCTCTGCCTCTCTACCGCCAGTACCGTGGTGTTACTGCGCGCGTTAGAGGAACGACAGCTGATTGACAGCCAGCGTGGACAGATAGCCATTGGCTGGCTGATTGTCGAAGATCTGGTGATGGTGCTGACGCTGGTGCTGCTGCCAGCCATTGCGGGCATGATGGAACAGGGCAACGCCAGCGCCGGACTGCTGGCCTGGGACCTGCTGTGGACCATCGGCAAAGTCGCTGCGTTTATGGTGCTGATGATGGTGGTGGGACGCCGTGCCGTGCCCTGGATCCTCGCCCGCAGCGCCGCCACCGGCTCACGCGAACTGTTTACGCTGGCGGTGTTAGCGCTGGCATTGGGCATCGCCTTTGGGGCCGTTGAATTCTTTGATGTTTCGTTTGCGCTGGGTGCTTTCTTCGCCGGTATGGTGCTGAACGAGTCGGAACTAAGCCACCGTGCCGCACGCGATACCCTGCCGCTGCGTGATGCGTTTGCCGTGCTGTTCTTTGTTTCGGTCGGGATGCTGTTCGACCCGTCGATTCTGGTGACACAGCCGCTGGCGGTACTGGGCGCGCTGGTGATTATCGTGGTGGGCAAGTCGGTCGCCGCGTGGCTGCTGGTGTCGCTGCTCGGCCATTCGCGCCGCACAGCACTGACCATTTCGGTCAGCCTGGCGCAGATTGGTGAGTTCGCCTTTATTCTGGCCGGTCTGGGCATCTCGCTGGGCCTGCTGAGTGATGAGGGCCGTAATCTTGTGCTGGCCGCCGCTATTCTGTCGATTATGCTTAACCCGATTCTGTTTACCCTGCTGGAGCGTTTCCTGGCCAAAACAGAATCCATGGAAGAGCAGACGCTGGAAGAAGCTATCGAAGAAGAGAAGCAGATCCCAGTGGATTTCTGCAATCACGCAGTGATTGTGGGCTATGGCCGGGTTGGCAGCCTGATTGGTCAGAAGCTGCTTGAGGCTAATGTTCCGCTAGTGGTGGTTGAAAACTCCCGTACGCGGGTCGAAGCGCTGCGCGAACAGGGCATCAAGGCGGTGCTGGGGAATGCCGCTCGCGCGGACACCATGGAACTGGCACGGCTCGACTGCGCCCGCTGGCTGTTACTGACCATACCGAATGGCTACGAAGCGGGTGAAGTGGTGACGGCGGCGCGTGAAAAACATCAGAATATCGAGATTATCGCCCGCGCTCACTATGACGATGAGGTGGAGTACATAATGGAGCGTGGTGCTTCGCGCGTGGTGATGGGTGAACGTGAGATTGCCAGCAGTATGCTGCAAATCCTGCAGGATGAGATGACGCAGGGCGAAGATTTACAGCCCTGCGACGTCGTGCGCTAATGCCTTTTTAGCAAGGCCTCGCAGGCTACTGATATATCAAAATCAGGGTAAATTTTACCGCAACGAATAAACTCAATGCGCAGGGAACATGGGCAGAGGAGGAAAGCGTCCCGCGCCATGGACGGTGCGGGCCGAGCGGCCAGGGATGGTTTAAGCGCCTTTCCGATCTGACCGTGTTCCCTTAGCAGGCTAGATCTCACCGCTAAACGAGCCAGACGTTGCCAGTCATCTAAGGCCCTTCTGTTCAGAAGGGCCTTTTTTACGCCCTGAGGCGACCCGCGTTACCGATCCCAGTAAGACTCTTCCAGACTGTCTTCGCGCTCCGGCAGGCCGCGGGTTAAACGCGGTGAATGCTGATTCAGCACCTGATAGCTGACGCGGTTGGCATACTTACACACCTGTGCCAGCGACGAATAGGTCAGATACGGACGCGCATGTTTACTGGAGTTCGGCACATTCAGGCTGTGATAGTTGTTAGCCGTAATGTCATGCAGCAACGCCGCCAGCGCGCCATCTCCGGCGCCATTGGTGTTCATGATCTTTTCCGGCCCGCCCATATAAGGCGCGATGTGCGAGAAGATGCGCAGCGGCTGCTGGCAATCCTGCTGACGCATCACGCGGCTGAACTCATACTGGTTGAATTCCGCAATCGCGCCAGGCAGCAGCGGATGGTTGGTTTTACGTTTGAACTCGTCTTCGGTGTAGCCCGCCATATAAAGCCCAATCGGGCCAGCGGTGCAGAGCACCAGATCCACCCAGTCCAGCGCCATATTGGAAGCAAGCAGCGGATCGGATTCGCCGGTCAGCGCCAGCGCTTCCTCCTCGTTCATCGCCACGATGCTGACGTGCTCGCGCAGGAAATCCCGCCAGAACTGAGGATTGTCGCCAATCACATGTTTGGTGCCCAGCGTCAGCACCACCGGCACGTTGTGGCGTTTGGCATATTCAATCGCCTGTAACGTTGCCTGCGGCATGGGTTCACCTTCTGCACAGCGCACCAGATAGGAGGTCAGCACCAGCGCAGACGCTCCGGCAATCACCTCTTCCGGCACATTATCCGGATGCAGCTGGTTCATCTGGCCGGGGCTGATCGCGAAGGTGCGCTCGCCATGCTCGCCAATCAGCGTAAAGCAGCGGCCAATAGCGCCATCAACGCCCTGCAGATAGTTAAGATCGACCCGGCTTGAGGTGTTGCAGAGATAGCGATAGGCGTAGCCGCCAATCTGGATATTGTTGCACATCACGCCCAGCAGCACGGAGCGGTCATCGGCCAGCACCGAGAAGTTGTGCAGCGTGTTACCAATGGTGCCACCGGCAAACTGATGGGTGATCAGCGCATCGCGCATCAGCTCGTTGTACAACGCTTCCGCGACGGCATTATCGATAACCAGCGAGTGCCCGGCACTCAGGCCGTAACGGGCGAGAAAGTCGTCATCGACTTTGGCTTCGATATCCACCAGCGTCTGGTCGATACCCACCACCCAGCTGCCAGCATCTACATCGTGCTGAGCGGGCTGTAACAGGGGATCGCGTGCGCTGACGGGAAAGTAGTGTTTGGATTTGCGTTTGCCGGGAAATTTCATCGGGAATGCCGTCTGGAAAAACAGGCGGAGAATGATATCACACTCTCCGCCTGCGCTTTAACGGCGTGCGTCGACCAGTTGCACCATCATGTCGATATGCGCCTCATCGGCGTTCAGCGCCGGGATATACTCAAACTTCTCACCGCCGGCATGCATAAAGATTTCGCAGTTTTCACCACTGATCTCCTCCAGCGTTTCCAGGCAGTCAGACGAGAAGCCCGGACTCATGACCTGAACATGTTTGATCCCTTTGGCAGGCAGACTTTCCATGGTTTTGTCGGTGTAAGGCATCAGCCACGGCTCACGACCAAAACGCGACTGGAAGGTCATCATGTACTGATCCTCACGCAGACCCAGCGCTTTGACCAGGGCCGCCGTGGTATCGGCACAGCGCTGCGGATAGTCATCACCTTCGTTGGCGAAGCGCTGCGGAATGCCGTGGAACGACAATACCAGCAGATCGGGCTGACCGTGCCGCTCAAACGAGCGCTCTACCGTCGCTTTCAGTGCAGCGATATAGGCCGGATGTTCGGCGTAATCACGGATAAACTGCACATCGGGCAGCGAGCGATACCCTCTGAAGACGGTGGTCAGGCCATCCCATACCGCGGCCACGGTAGAGCAGGAGAATTGCGGATAGAGTGGCAGTACAATCAGGCGGGTGACGCCCTGCGCCATCAGCTTATCCACTGCGCTTTTCAGGCTCGGATTGCCATAGCTCATACCCAGCTCGACAGGCATATCGACGCGAGCCGCCAGGGCATCACGCTGACGCTGACTGTAGACCAGCAGCGGTGATCCACCTTCCATCCAGACCGATGCGTAGAGCTTCGACACGCGCGGCGAGCGAAACGGCAGAATGACAGCATTGAGAACCGGCCACCAGAGCCAGCGCGGTGCATCGACCACGCGCGGATCGCTTAAAAACTGTTTCAGATAGCGTTTAACTGCAGGTGTGGTTGGGGCGTCTGGCGTACCTAAATTAACCAATAACACGCCGGGCTTATCTTGCCTCATTTGAGTTCCTTGATGACAACGGGGATGCGTGAAAACAGGGAAATTGTAGCGGAATTAGTGGGAGGTAAAAGCAATTACTGCAAAAGGGGCCAGTGATACCGGCCCCATTGAGCTTAGCCGAGGATCTTTGCCAGCTCGGCACTCACTTCGGTCACCTTACGGGTGCCGTCGATTTTGTGATAGGCGGTGTTGCCCGCTTCGGCTTCTTTGCTGTAGTAAGCAATCAGCGGCGCGGTCATCTGATGGTATTCCACCAGGCGCTTACGCACGGTCTCTTCCTGATCGTCTTTGCGCGTGGTCAGCTCTTCGCCTGTGACATCATCTTTACCTTCCACTTTCGGTGGATTAAAGGTGACGTGATAAACGCGGCCAGATGGCGCGTGAACGCGACGGCCCACGATACGTTCAACAATCAGCTCGTCCGGTACAGCGAACTCCAGCACGTGATCAACGGTGATCCCGGCTTCTTTCATTGCATCTGCCTGAGGAATGGTGCGCGGGAAACCGTCGAGCAGGAAACCGTTTTTGCAGTCTTCCTGAGTGATACGCTCTTTAACCAGCGCAATCACCAGCTCATCGGTTACGAGTTTGCCAGCATCCATGATGGCTTTCGCCTGGTTACCCAGCTCGCTGCCTGCTTTTACTGCTGCACGCAACATGTCGCCAGTGGAGATTTGCGGAATGCCGTACTTCTCCATGATGAATTGGGCCTGAGTCCCCTTACCTGCGCCCGGAGCTCCGAGCAGAATAATACGCATTGCGTAAATCCCCTTGCGAATCGCATTGATCTATCTTAGAAGCGGAAGAACATACCATTATGACCCGCTCATCACAAGGAAGGGCGAGGATCGCTCAGGGCGGCTTTACTCTGTTTGTGGCCCTGAACCCGACCCGGCGGGTCGGACTGCTGCTTTTTCAGATTAACCGCCTGCGCTGAGCAGAAATGGCGGGATGCCGCACAGCCATAAAAAAAGCCGGTGATCATCACCGGCTTGATTTTGATGACCGCGTCAGGCCTGGACTGCTGTTTGATCGAGCCAGCGCAAAAAACACGGTCAGATCGGAAAGACGCAAAAGCCGTCATCCATGGCGCGGGACGCTTTCCTCTTCTGACCGTGTTCCCTGCGCACTGGGTTCATTCGTTGCGGCCAGAATCCCCCTGCTTTGACTTTAACAGCCGTCTGAGGCCGGTGAAAACCACCAGCCTGTTGCCGTTATGCGGTCAGCAGCTGGTTCATGCGACGGATAAACTGGTTAGGATCGTCCAGCGTGCCGCGCTCGGCCAGCAACGCCTGATCCAGCAGCAGTTCAATCCACTCACCAAAGCGTGTTTCATCCTGCGTATCGGCAACACGTTTCACCAGCGGGTGATCCGGGTTGATTTCAAACAGGTACTTCACTTCCGGCACTTCCTGTCCAGCCGCCGCGAACAGCTTCGCCATCTGCGTGGTCATCTCGTTGGCGTCGGTAGTCACAATCGCTGGCGTATCGGTCAGACGATGGGTCAGACGCACCTCTTTCACGCGTTCGCCCAGCAGATTTTTCACCCGCTCAACAAACGGCTCCAGCGCTTTTTCCGCCTCTTTCTGCTCTTCGGTCTCTTCATCCGCCAGCTTGCTCAGCGACTCATCCGCTTTGCTGACCGACTGGAAGGTTTTACCGTCGAACTCGGTAAGGTAACTCATCATCCATTCGTCGATGCGATCGGAAAGCAGCAGCACCTCAATGCCTTTTTTGCGGAACAGTTCCAGATGCGGGCTGCTCTTCGCGGCGGCATAGCTGTCAGCGGTGATGTAGTAAATCTTCTCCTGACCTTCCACCATGCGGCTGACGTAATCTTCCAGCGAAATGGTCTGTGCCGAACCTTCGCTCTGGGTGGTGGCGAAACGCAGCAGTTTTGCAATGGTTTCCTGGTTGGCGTTATCTTCCGCCGGGCCCTCTTTCAGCACCAGACCGAACTCATTCCAGAAGGTCTGGTATTTCTCGTTATCTTCTTTCGCCAGTCTTTCCAGCATCTGCAGGGTACGCTTAGTCAGCGCAGCACGCAGACTCTGGGTCACGCGGCTATCCTGCAGGATCTCACGGGAGACGTTCAGCGGCAGATCGTTCGAGTCAATCAGACCACGCACAAAGCGCAGGTAGTTCGGCATAAACTGCTCAGCGTCATCCATGATAAAGACGCGCTGCACGTAAAGTTTCAGGCCATGCTTCTGGTCGCGGTTCCACATATCGAATGGCGCACGCGCCGGAATGTAGAGCAGGCTGGTGTACTCCTGCTTACCTTCCACCCGATTGTGGCTCCAGGCGACCGGATCGCTGTAGTCATGGGCGATATGCTTGTAGAACTCATTGTACTCGTCGTCGCTGATCTCAGATTTGTTGCGGGTCCACAGCGCCTGGGCTTTGTTGATTTTCTCCCAGTGCGTTCCCTCGCCCTCTTCATCTTTGCTCTCGATCTCAACCGGCAGTGCGATGTGATCGGAATATTTGCTGATGATGCTGCGCACGCGCCATGCGTCCAGGAACTCATCTTCGCCTTCGCGCAGATGCAGGGTGATCTCAGTACCGCGATCGGCTTTCTCAATCTCCGCCAGGGTATATTCGCCCTCGCCTGCGGATTCCCAGAACACGCCTTCATCGGCTGATGCGCCAGCGGCACGGGTACGCACCGTGACTTTGTCCGCCACGATAAAGGCAGAGTAGAAACCGACACCGAACTGACCGATCAGTTGGCTGTCTTTCGCCTGATCGGAGCCCAGCGATTCCAGGAAAGATTTGGTGCCTGATTTGGCGATAGTCCCGAGGTTCTCAATGACCTCATCGCGACGCATACCGATACCGTTGTCGCTGAGCGTGATGGTACGGTTGTCCTTATCAACAGAGAGACGAACACGCAGCTCGCCATCACCTTCATACAGGCTGGAATCTGACAGCGCACGGAAGCGCAGTTTGTCTGCCGCATCCGAGGCGTTGGAAATCAGCTCACGCAGGAAAATCTCTTTGTTTGAATAGAGAGAATGGATCATCAGGTGCAGAAGTTGTTTTACTTCCGACTGAAAGCCACGGGTCTCTTGTCCTTTCATGGTCATTGCTACCTCAACAAAACAGGTTGAACAAACGTTGAGGTTGATGTGGGGATGACAGGAGGAATTTCAAGCCGGTGTCTGTCACAACACCGGCAAGTGATTAAAATTTAAACTTCTGGCGGCCTGCCAGCGAGTGGGACAGCGTGGTGCCATCCACCATCTCCAGCTCTCCGCCTACCGGCACACCGTGCGCGATACGGCTGGCGTCAACGCCATACTGGCCACAGAGCTCCGCGATGTAGTTTGCGGTTGCCTCGCCTTCTACCGTCGGGTTGGTGGCGAGGATCACTTCCTGCAGCGTTTCACTCTCCAGCCGCTGCTCCAGACGATCCAGACCGATATCAGCCGGACCGATGCCGTCGAGCGGCGAGAGATGCCCCATCAGCACAAAGTAGCGACCGCCAAACTGACCGGTTTGCTCAATGGCGTGGATATCTGCCGGGCTTTCTACCACGCAGATTTGACCATTCTGCTGACGCCGTGGATTGGCGCAGATAGTGCAAATTTCCTGCTCGGTGAATGTCCGGCAGTCAGAACAGTGTCCGATCTCCGACATCGCCCGGGTCAGCGCCTGTGCCAGCCGCATGCCACCGCTGCGATCGCGCTGCAGCAGCTGAAAAGCCATGCGCTGTGCCGACTTCGGCCCAACGCCGGGCAGACAGCGCAGCGACTCCATCAATGATTCAAGCAGTGGACTGGTTTGCATCAGAACGGCATCTTAAAGCCTGGTGGCAATTGCATGCCTGAGGAGACAGACGCCATCTTCTCTTTCTGGGTTTCATCAATGCGACGTGCCGCATCGTTGAACGCCGCGGCAATCAGATCTTCCAGCATATCTTTGTCATCTTCCAGCAGGCTGGGATCGACTTCCACGCGACGGCAGTTGTGCGCGCCGTTGATGGTGACTTTTACCAGGCCAGCACCCGATTCACCGGTCACTTCAATCGCGGCGATCTCTTCCTGAACCTTGGCCATTTTGTCCTGCATCTGCTGGGCCTGTTTCATCAGGTTGCCCAATCCGCCTTTACCACCAAACATAGTTTTCTCTCTCAGCTGAGGCTACAACGCTATCGTTACGATAGCAGCAGCGTGTCTAAACAGGTCGGATACTCTCCTCATCCAGATCGGCATCAAAAAATCGCTGCAGCGTCTGAATGTGGGTATCACAGGTGATCGACTGACGCGCCTGCGCCAGTTTCTCTTCGTAAATGGCCTGACGCCACTCCAGTGGCGTCAACACCGATGAATTATCGTCTTCAACGACAGAGAGTTCAACTTTCTGCCCGGCACTCTGGCTAAGCGCATCACTTAGCACCTGCTGCGCCGACGGTGAATTAAGGTGACGCTGGCTGCTGCGCAGATGCAGGCAGACACCATTTTCAGTTGTCTCTTTCCAGGCATTTAATGCCAGCTGCTGCACCAGCTTTGGCAGCGGCAGGGTTGTAATCTCTGCGGCCCAGGGATCGCGCTGCTGCGCCTCTTCGGCCAGACGCGCCGCCAGCTCAGGGGTTTTCTCATGCTCCAGTGCGGAACGCAAGGCCTTAGGCGTCGCCACCGGCTCCGCCACTTCAACCGGCTGATTAACCGCTTTCCAGCGGTATGCTTCCTCTTTTACCGGGGCGGCGGGCTCACGATCGCGGATACGCTGCTGACTGCGCTCGGTAACCGAGGCCAGCCGCTCCAGCGCGGAGTTGGCCGGCCGCGCACCTGGCGCCGCCGGCTCACTCTTTTTTGGCTTGTTCGCTCCCTGACGCAGCAACTGAGTGCGCGCCTGCAGGAGCTGGCTGGTGGAACTGGAAAGTGCCGTGTCAGGCGCCGCATCCGGTGGCGGCGCAGGCTGCGGAGCCGGATCGGGCGCGGCCATCTGTGGCTGAGCGGCCACCTGCTGTTGCGGAGCAGGCATCGGCTGCTGCGCTACGGGCGACCTTGTCTGAGCAGGTGACGATGTGGCTGGCTGTGCTGTCGTGGGTCGTGCTACAGGCGCAGGACCAGATGGTGCCGGTGACGTCTGCGCCGGAGCAACAGGTGCCATCTGTTCCGTTAACGCGGGACGCGCAATGGGTTCTGCCACCGCCGCTTTAGGATGAAACGCCAGGGCGCGCAGCAGCGTCATCTCAACGCCCATGCGGCGATCGGGCGCAATCGGCAGATCCTTACGGCCCATCAACAGGGTCTGATAATAGAGCTGCAGATCGGCTGGCGGCACCACGCGGGCCAGTTCACGCAGTCGGATCGCATTGCTTTCTTCGTCATCGTTGAGCGAGGCCGGCAGCAGTTGCACCATCGCAATCTGGTGCAGCAGGCGCAGCATCTCGACCAGCAGCGCCTCCCATTCCACCCCACGTGACGCGGCCTGGCTCAGCAGGTTCATTACCTGCTGACCATCACCGTCAACCAGCGCTTCAAGCAGACCCAGCGGCTGTTCATCATCCAGCGTGCCGAGCATAACGCTGACCGTGCTGCTGGTCACCGCGCCCTGCCCCATGGCAATCGCCTGGTCGGTGAGGCTCAGCGCATCACGCATACTGCCATCGGCGGCACGCGCCAGCAGCTGCAGCGCCCGGGTCTCGCTCTCAATCTGTTCCTGCTTCAGGACATGCTCAAGCTGCTGACGGATTTGATCAACATCCAGCGCTTTGAGGTGGAACTGCAGGCAGCGCGAAAGAATGGTCACCGGCAGTTTCTGCGGATCGGTGGTCGCCAGCAAAAATTTAACGTGTGAAGGTGGCTCTTCCAGCGTCTTTAACAGCGCATTGAAGCTGTGACGCGACAGCATGTGCACTTCATCGATCAGATAGACTTTGAAGCGGCCACGCGCCGGGGCGTACTGCACGTTGTCGAGCAGATCGCGGGTGTCTTCAACTTTGGTGCGTGAGGCGGCGTCAATCTCAATCAGATCGACAAAGCGGCCCTGCTCAATTTCACGGCAATTATCGCACTGACCACAGGGCGTGGCGGTGATGCCGGTTTCGCAGTTAAGGCCTTTGGCCAGCAGACGCGCAATGGTGGTTTTCCCTACGCCGCGGGTGCCGGAGAAGAGATAAGCATGATGGATGCGTCCCAGAGACAATCCATTCGCCAGCGCCGTCAGAACATGTTCCTGACCGACAACATCAGCAAAAGCCTGGGGACGCCATTTTCGCGCAAGTACCTGATAGCTCATGTGGAGTTCGACGAAGTTGGATGGAAAGATGAGCGCAGACGCTCTGCAACCCCTGTATAAGATTGCAGTAGTCTATCAGCTACGCTTTTGGCTGGCACTCGTTATCTTGACGCCGGAGGCGTGACGGCCTCGCCGGGTAGCGAGACCGAAAGCGTGGCTTAGTGGCCGGGGAATTTGACCAGGCTGTAGCTCTCAACGCCCAGGGCATTGAGACGCGATTCACCGGTCAGATCGAACAGGTTGATAATGAAGGCTGCGTCTTTCACTTCACCACCAGCACGGCGAATCAGTTTAACGGTCGCTTCGATGGTGCCGCCGGTCGCCAGCAGATCGTCAACCACCAGCACCAGATCGCCTGGCTGGATGGCATCTTTGTGCAATTCCAGCTTATCGGTGCCGTATTCCAGTTCATAGGACTCGCTGTAAACCTCACGCGGCAGTTTGCCAGGCTTACGAACCGGAACAAAACCGACACCGAGACCTAATGCCACAGGTGCACCAAACAGAAAACCGCGCGCTTCCGTACCCACCACTTTGGTGATGCCTTTATTACGGTAACGCTCAACCAGCAGCGCAATCGACGCGGCGTAGGCTTTCGGATCTTCCAGCAGGCTGGTGACATCGCGGAACAGGATGCCTGGCTTAGGATAATCGGGGATACTTTTAATGCTGTTTTTAATGAATTCAAGCTGCTGCGCAGTGTCGGTCATAATGATACGCCTGGTAAAAAATTCTGTTTCGCGCAGCTTCAAAAGCGCTAATACCTGGTAAAAGGCTCAGCGGAAGTCAATTCACAAAGGGAAGCCACGCACGAAGACGCCCAAATCTAAGCAAATGACCGGCTAAATGCAACTTTATCGCGGCGGCGGCGGTGCGTCCGCTGTTTCTGCCACCACCGGAATACGCCACATAAACAGCAGCAGCGCCGCCAGCATGATCAGCAGCATGATGCGAACCCAGAGCTGATGCACCAGGAAAAGTGAGAGACTAAAGGTGGCGACAATCAGGCAGATAGCGCGCAATTTGGCACCCGGTGGCATGGCGCGATGCTGTTGCCAGTGACGCAGATAGCGGCCAAACGGTGATTTCCACAACAGCCAGTGATGGAATCGCGGCGATGAACGGGCAAAACACCAGGCCGCCAGCAGCATGAATGGCGTGGTGGGTAATAAAGGTAATACAATGCCCAGCGTCCCCAGCACAATCGCCAGCCACCCGAGGGTTAATAACAGAATGCGTTGCATGAATCTCGCCCAGCTCTTTCCTCATCAGCGTACGTTAGCACAACTCAGGGCCAGACGATGAGTGCGATCGCTGTGCAACAGCGCCTGCACCAGCTCCTTATCGCCCTACGTCAGGAGATTGCCCGCCATCCCGATGGCGTTTGCCGTCTGCCACGTTTTGATACTCAGCTATTCCAGACCAAAGGTACGCGACTGGCAGATTATCTGCAGGAGGTGGAACAGAACTTCGCCCGACTATGCGATGTTAGCCATGACCTTGCCCGCAGTGCCTGGCTGGCTGAACGCCTGGTCGATCAGATTGCCGCCCTGCAACGCGAGGCGAGTACCCAACAGTTGCGTACCCGACGCGAACAACCAGTAAAGAACCCACGCGCGACTAAATATCAGGAGTACCGTGAATTTGAACGGCGTTTACTGGCGATGATCGATCAGCGTGAGCAGCGTCTGGCACTGGCTGAAACCCTGGCGGTACAGCATCAGCTGAAGCAGGATCTGGAAACGCTGGAGGGACGACTGGCACGCTGTCGACAGGCGATTCGCTCGGTTGAGTGGGCCTCGTCATTGCGCGGCAGTGAAGACGGCGAATAAAGCGCAGCGTGATAAAAGCGCTTCTATACTGGGTGTAATTCTGCGTGGAGAAGAACCATGGGTTTACTGACCTGGCTGCTATGCGGGCTGCTGCTGGGATTGCTGAAGCGTCTGCTGATGCCGGGACGACCCGGCGGCCTGATGGCGACCCTGACGCTGTCGATGATCGGCGCACTGATTGGCGGCTATATCGCCACCTATTTTGAACTGGGCTCGCTGGCAACGTTGCACGCTGGCGCGCTGGGCATGGCGATTCTCGGCGCAGTGCTGATGCTGCTGGTCGCGGCCCGCTTACGTATTTAGGAGAAAAGATGTCACTGGAAAACGCCCCTGACGACGTCAAACTGGCAGTGGATCTGATTCAGCTTCTGGAAGAGCATCAACTGCCGGTTGAAACGGTGCTTTCAGCGCTGGCCATGGTGCAGCGCGATTTCGAGAACAAGCGCGATGGGCAGCCTGCTTAGCGCTGAGCAGTCAGCGTCGGACTAAGACGCAGCATATCAATAAAGGCATTGACCAGCGTTGGCGCGTCAGCGGCTAAATCAAAACTTTCGGGCGCAAACAGCCAGCTTTCCATCATGCCATTAACGTAACCACGCAGGATAAGTGCGGCCTGACGCGTACTGAGACTGCCCGGAAGTTGTCCGGCTTCAATGCACTGACGCAGGACATCTTCTATTTTGTCGTAGCACTCCAGCAGCAGGCTTTGCTGAATATTTTTCAGCGCCGACATTTCGCCCACAAATTCACATTTATGGAAAATGATCTCCATTAGAGCGCGGCGCTGCGGATCCTTTGCTGTTGCATCAAAGATATAGACCAGCATTGCGCGCAACACAGAGAGTGGATCACCAGGGTATTTTGTCTGATACTCAAGTTCCACATCGTCCAGACCAGCATCACAACGAAGCCATATTTCATGTAATACATCGGCTTTATTTTTGAAGTGCCAGTAGATAGCCCCACGCGTGACACTGGCGGCTGTGGCGATCTCTGCAAGAGAAGTGGCTGAGACGCCCTGCTGCGAAAACAGAACAATGGCGGCATCAAGAATTTGATGTCGCGTTTCAAGTGCTTGCGCTTTGGTTTTTCGTGCCATAGGGGGCTTTTTTTACAAACAGGTAAGTTTACATACATTTGTGAATGTATGTACCATAGCATGACCTGCGACTTGACACAGCAATGGGTTTTTCAGTTTGTGATCCATTGACCAATTGATATCGGACACTAGAGGTTTATTTATGAATAAAATCAGAGGATTATCGCCTCTGGCGGCCGTCCTGATGCTATCAGGCAGCTTTTTGTTAACAGGATGTGACAACAATAAATCCGAACAAGCCGCCCAGCAACCGCCAGCAGTGGGTGTTGTGACACTTAAAACTGAACCCCTGAAAATTTCGACTGAATTACCTGGCCGCACCTCAGCATATCGTGTGGCTGAAGTCCGTCCGCAGGTTTCCGGTATCATTCTGAAGCGTAATTTCATTGAAGGCAGCGATGTCAAAGCAGGTCAGTCTCTTTATCAGATCGATCCGGCGACTTATCAGGCCGCTTACGACAGCGCTAAAGGCGATTTGACCCAGGCTCAGGCGAATGCACGCATCGCTCAGCTGACCGTCAAGCGCTATAAACCGCTGCTCGGCACCAAATATATCAGTCAGCAGGATTATGACACCGCCGTTGCCACTGCCGCGCAGAACGATGCTGCCGTGCAGGTGGCAAAAGCCAATGTTGAAACGGCCCGTATTAACCTGGCATATACCAAAGTGACCTCGCCTATTAGTGGCCGCATCGGTAAATCCTCTGTTACCGAAGGTGCACTGGTACAGAGCGCACAAACCACCGCGCTGGCTACCGTGCAGCAGCTTGATCCCATGTATGTCGACGTGACCCAGTCGAGCGAAGATTTCATGCGCTTACGTTCAGAACTGGAATCGGGTCAGCTGAAGCAGAATGATGGCAAAGCCAACGTGACGCTACTGATGCAGAATGGCAGCAGCTATGCACAGACCGGTACGCTGGAGTTCTCTGACGTGACCGTTGATGAAACCACCGGCTCCATCACCCTGCGCGCCATTGTCCCGAACCCTAACCACACGCTGTTACCGGGCATGTTTGTTCGTGCGCGTCTGGATGAGGGGATCAACCCGAATGCAATGCTGGTGCCGCAACAGGCTGTCACCCGCACGCCAACGGGTCAGGCAACCGTGATGGTTGTGGGTGCAGATAACAAAGTCGAATCACGTCAGGTCACCACCTCTCAGGCGATCGGTGACAAGTGGTTAGTGACCGACGGCGTTAAAGCAGGCGAACGTGTGATCAGCACCGGTCTGCAGCGTGCCAAGCCAGGCGCACAGGTTACTCCACAAGAAGTCTCAGACGATGCGAAAGCGGCACCCGATTCAAAGCCGCAGTCTGACAAGTCATCGTCATAACAGGAGCCGTTGATTCATGGCTAAGTTCTTTATCGATCGCCCCATCTTTGCGTGGGTGCTCGCCATCATCATCATGCTGGTCGGTGCGCTATCGATTCTCAAACTTCCGATCGAGCAATATCCTAATGTTGCGCCGCCGGCGATTGAGATTCAGGCGACCTACCCTGGTGCGGATGCAAAAACGCTGCAGGACTCGGTGACGCAGGTCATTGAGCAGAACATGAACGGTATCGATGGACTGATGTATATGTCCTCGAGCAGCGACTCATCCGGTACGCTGACCCTGACTATTTCCTTTGAGTCAGGAACAGATGCGGATATCGCGCAGGTTCAGGTGCAGAACAAACTGCAGCTGGCGACGCCGCTGCTGCCGCAGGAAGTGCAGCAACAGGGGATTCAGGTTAAAAAATCCTCCAGCAGCTTCCTGATGGTTGCGGGCTTCATCAGCGATGATGACAATATGACGCAGAATGATATTTCTGATTTCATTTCATCGTCCATCAAAGATCCTATCAGCCGTACCAAAGGTGTGGGTGATACCCAGGTATTTGGTGCGCAGTACGCGATGCGTATCTGGATGGATCCGCACAAGCTGAACAACTACAACCTGACCCCGGTCGATGTGATCAGCGCGCTGAACACTCAAAACACCCAGGTCGCTGCCGGTCAGTTGGGCGGTACGCCTCCGGTTCCGGGCCAGCAGCTTAACGCCTCCATCATTGCGCAAACCCGTCTGACCTCAACGGATGAGTTCGGTAAAATTCTGCTCAAAGTAAACGAGGATGGTTCTCAGGTTCGTCTGCGTGATGTGGCCAGAATTGAGCTCGGCGCAGAAAACTACGAGATCGTTGCCCGTTATAACGGCAAGCCTGCATCCGGTATCGGTATCAAGCTGGCCACCGGTGCGAATGCGCTGGATACTGCCAATGCGGTAAAAGCCGAGCTGGCCAAATTGCAGCCAACGTTCCCGGCCGGGTTAAAAGTGGTTTATCCGTATGACACCACCCCGTTCGTTAAGATCTCAATTTTCGAAGTCGTGAAAACGCTGATCGAAGCGATTGTGCTGGTGTTCCTGGTCATGTACCTGTTCCTGCAGAACTTCCGCGCCACGCTGATTCCTACCATCGCCGTACCTGTGGTATTGCTGGGTACGTTTGCCGTTATCAGCGCGTTTGGTTATTCGATAAATACCCTGACGATGTTCGGGATGGTGCTGGCCATCGGCTTGCTGGTGGATGACGCCATCGTGGTGGTCGAGAACGTCGAGCGCGTCATGGCGGAAGAAGGATTGCCGCCAAAAGAAGCGACCAAGCGTTCCATGGAGCAGATTCAGGGCGCGCTGGTCGGTATCGCGCTGGTGCTTGCCGCCGTATTTATTCCGATGGCGTTCTTTGGTGGGTCGACCGGCGTTATTTATCGTCAGTTCTCAATCACTATCGTTTCAGCGATGGCGCTGTCGGTGCTGGTCGCCTTTATTCTGACGCCGGCACTCTGTGCCACCATGCTGAAGCCGGTTAAAAAAGGCGAGCACGGTAAAACCACCGGTTTCTTCGGCTGGTTCAACCGCATGTTCGACAAAAGCACCCACCACTATGTCGACAGCGTCGGTCACATGATCCGCAGTACGGGTCGCTATATGGTGATCTACCTGCTGATCGTGGTCGGTATGGCGTTTCTGTTTATGCGACTGCCCTCTTCATTCTTACCGGAAGAGGATCAGGGTCTGCTGCTCGCTCAGGCTCAGCTGCCAGCGGGTGCAACTCAGGAACGTACACAGAAAGTGCTGGATCAGGTGACGGATTACTTCCTGACGCAAGAGAAAGATACGGTTAAATCCGTGTTCACCGTTAACGGCTTCGGCTTTGCTGGTCGTGGACAGAACACCGGTATCGCCTTTGTCAGTCTCAAGCCGTGGGATGAGCGTGCCGGTAGCGACATGAAAGTTCCGGCGATTGCTGGCCGTGCCATGCAGGCGCTGGGCGCGATCAAAGATGCGATGGTCATCCCCTTCAACCTGCCAGCGATTATCGAGCTGGGTAACGCGACCGGCTTTGACTTTGAGCTGATCGATCAGAACAACCTCGGCCACGATAAGCTGACGGAAGCACGTAATCAGCTGTTCGGTATGATTGCGCAGCATCCTGATACGCTGGTGGGTGTTCGCCCTAACGGGATGGAAGATACACCGCAGTACAAACTGACTATCGATCAGGAAAAAGCGCAGGCGCTGGGCGTATCACTGAGTGATATCAATACCACGCTGGCAGCCTCCTGGGGCGGCTCCTACGTAAATGACTTTATCGACCGCGGTCGTGTGAAGAAAGTTTATGTCATGGGTAATGCGGATTCCCGTATGCTGCCGGACGACATTGGTAAATGGTACGTGCGTAACAGCAGTGGAACCATGGTGCCCTTCTCTGCCTTCTCGTCAGCGAAGTGGCAATATGGTTCACCGCGTCTTGAGCGCTACAACGGTCTGCCAGCCATGGAAATTCTGGGCCAGGCCGCACCAGGCAAAAGCTCCGGTGCAGCAATGGACCTGATGGAAGAGCTGGCGGCGAAGCTGCCTGCTGGCATCGGCTATGACTGGACCGGTATGTCCTATCAGGAACGTCTGTCAGGCAACCAGGCACCTGCGCTCTATGCCATCTCGCTGATTGTGGTCTTCCTGTGTCTTGCCGCACTGTACGAGAGCTGGTCGATTCCATTCTCGGTCATGCTGGTTGTTCCACTCGGGGTCATCGGTGCGCTGATCTTTACCACGCTGCGTGGCCTGAGTAACGACGTCTACTTCGTGGTGGGGTTACTGACAACCATCGGCCTCTCGACCAAGAACGCCATCCTTATCGTCGAATTTGCCAAGGATTTGATGGATAAAGAGGGTAAAGGGCTGATTGAAGCAGCGCTGGAAGCCTGTCGTATGCGTCTGCGTCCTATCCTGATGACGTCACTGGCGTTTATTCTCGGGGTGCTGCCGCTGGCGATCAGTACGGGTGCTGGCTCCGGTTCACAAAACGCCGTAGGTACTGGCGTTATCGGGGGCATGGTCACCGCGACCATACTGGCGATCTTCTTCGTTCCTGTGTTCTTTGTGGTGGTACGCCGCCGCTTTGGCAAGAAAAAAGAAGAATCAGCGAACAGTCATCCGGTTGAGCACAACCCGACTCACTAAGCTGTAAATCATCTGAGGCCGCGCAAGCGGCCTTTTTTTTGCCTGCGATTCTGCCCTTCTCCCTTCCTGACACTTCACGCGAGCTGACATTCTGGCAGTTGCAATCCTGAACGGTGCAGCGCATAATAATGTTATATTATAACATTACAAAGGCGGGCATTATGAAAGCGAATATTCATCCTCACTATCGTCATGTGGTCTTCCATGACACATCAGCTGACGTTTATTTCAAAATCGGTTCAACCATCAAAACCGATCGCACCGTAGAGTTTGAAGGTGAAATGCTGCCCTACGTCACGCTGGATGTGTCGTCGGCCTCGCACGTTTTCTATACCGGCAAACAGAAAGATTTCGCCAAAGAGGGCAGCACCGCGCGCTTTAATCAGCGTTTCGGGCGCTTTCTTGGCCGTAAATAAGGAAGAGATTCATGCAGGTATTGAGTTCGCTGCGCTCAGCAAAAAATCGCCATCGGGATTGCAGGGTAGTGCGCCGCAAGGGACGGATTTACATGATCTGTAAAACGAATCCACGCTTTAAAGCCGTACAGGGAAGGAAGAAAAAACGCTAGTGTGTGTCGTGATGACTGGCCGGGCTTGCCCGGCCTTTTTTATGCTTAGCGCATGCTCTTCAGCATCGCATTCACGTTATGTTTAAAGGCCGCCTGATAAGTGGCTGCCGGGCCAGAGGCGGTGGACAACGCTTCCGGATAGAGCTCACCACCCGGTTCGGCACCGGTGGCGCTGGCAATCTGTTTAACCAGGCGCGGGTCGGTCTGGTTCTCAATGAAATAGCGGTTGATATGCTGCTGCTTGAGTTGGGTGATTAAACTACCCACGTCACTGGCACTCGCTTCCGCTTCAGTAGAGAACCCTACCGGCGCAAGAAACGTCACGCCATAGCGCTGTCCAAAATACCCAAACGCATCATGACTGGTCAGCACTTTCCGCTTGTCGACAGGCACAGCATCAAAGGCCATTTTTGCCCAGCTATCCAGCGCCTCCAGTTGCTGAATGTAATTCTGACCGCGCTGACGAATGGCTGCGGCATCTTCAGGATCGGCTTTGACCAGCGCATTCATCACATTGGTCGCGTAAATCACACCGTTCTGCATGCTGTTCCAGGCGTGCGGATCGGTAACGGTTTTGCCGTCCTCCTCCATGCTGCGGGTCGTAACGCCGGTGGAGGCGACAACCGGCTGGCCGCGATATCCGGAAGCGCTGACCAGCCGATCCATCCACCCTTCCAGTCCCAGTCCACTGACAAAAACCAGATCGGCCTTTGCCAATGCCTGACTGTCCTGTGGCGTCGGTTCAAACGTATGAGGATCGCCATTCGGCCCCACCAGGCTTTTCACGTTGACATGGTCGCCGCCGACCTGCTTAACGATGTCTGCCAGCACGGTAAAGCTGGCCACCACATCCACTGTTTTTGCCATCGCAAAAGGCGTGGCAAACAGCGCCGCGAGCGCCAGGCTAACCGGTAATTTCTTCATAGATAGATACCCCTTAAGATTAATGGCGGCGCAAAATCCCGCCGCACGGCCCTGCAAGAATGGAGAGAAAAAACAGCATGGCGGCGCTCAGCACCACAGCGGGGCCGGCCGGCAATGAAAAGTGCCAGGAGAGCATCAGTCCCGCCAGCGCTGAAATCATTGCCAGGAAAATGGCAATCACCAGCATGGCGGCAAGATGACGGCTCCAGAAACGGGCGCTGGCGGCGGGCAGCATCATCAGTCCCACCGACATCAGCGTGCCCAGAACCTGAAAGCCCGCGACCAGATTCAGCACCACCAGCATTAAAAACAGACCATGCACCAGCGGCGCGCTCCATTTCCCCTGCGCCCGCAGAAAGTCACCGTCAAATGCGTCGATGACCAGCGGACGATAGATGATCGCCAGCACAATCAGCGTAAAGGCAGCGATGCCGCCGACCAGCAGCAGCGCGGCGTTATCCACCGCCAGCAGCGAGCCAAACAGAACGTGCAGCAGATCCACGCTTGATCCGCGTAATGAGACCAGCGTGACGCCCAGCGCGAGGGAGCCAAGATAGAATCCGGCAAAACTGGCATCCTCTTTCAGGGGCGTATAACGACTGACCGCGCCAGAAAGCAGCGCCACGGCTAAACCGGCGATCAGGCCGCCGATACCCATCGCAACCAGTGACAGGCCGGAAATCAGATAGCCAATAGCGGCACCGGGCAGCACTGCATGTGATAAGGCATCACCAATCAGGCTCATCCGGCGCAGTGAAAGGAACACGCCGAGCGGCGTAGCGCTGACCGCCAGTGCAAAGCAGGCCACCAGCGCGCGCCGCATAAAACCGAACTCAATAAAAGGCTGCATCAGGGTCACGGCGCACAACTCCGCAAAGGGATAGCAGGCTGGCTGGTGCAGTTGACCTCACTATCATCCATCGACATCACGTTACTGAAGTAGCGCGCCACCAGCGGGCGATCGTGCAGCACCACCAGCAGGGTTGTGCCGGCCTGCTGTTGCTGTTCAAGGATCGACATCAGTAATGTCACGGTCTGGCTGTCAATGCCGTTGAAAGGCTCATCCAGCAGCCAGAGCTGGCTGCGCTGCAACATCAGCCGCGCAAACAATACGCGCTGAAGTTGTCCGCCTGATAAAGTCGCGGGCTGCGCATCTGCATAATCACCCATCTGAACGGCCTCCAGCGCTTGCCAGATTTCCCGGCGTAGTACCCGGTTAATACCGCCGAACCAGCCGCAGCGCGGCCAGCAGCCTATGGAGACCAGTTCAAATACTGTCAGGGGAAAACGGGTTTCAAGTTCTGTACGCTGCGGCATCCAGCCGATATCCCGACGCGAAACCTGCAATTCACAACGTCCGGCTATCGGTGGCAACAAACCCGCAATGGTTTTGAGCAGGGTTGATTTGCCACTGCCATTAGCACCGACCAAGGCTGTCATTGAGCCAGCTGCAAGCTGCCCGGTAACCGGCGGGGTTACGCTCTGTCCCTGATAGCCAGCACGAAGCGTATTGAACCGGATCATGCGCTGATCCCCCATTTTATGGCCACGGCAAGCAGCGCGATGAATAGCACCGCTACACTCAGCCGCCCACCCAATGACATAAGTAATCCACTCTGACGCATCGTCTCACCAATATGTTATAACATAACAATCAAGATACCGGATATTCCCGTCAGGGAAACGCGTGATTGTGTATCAAAAGATAAACAGCGATGGGACTTACGGCAGGAGGCTGGCAGGCACAGTCGCCTGCTGACGCGCAGATGCTGACAGTTTTGTGCTCTGCTGGCTTGCAAACCAGTTGCAGAAAACCAATGATAGGTTTATTAACGGTTATTAGTGGATCAGATATGCTGTCACGTATTGAATGTGATATTGCCCCGGGCGAATCAGACTGCGCAAAAATAGCAGAGATTGTTCAGCGGAATATTCTCAAAATAACAGATTTGCTGGTGGGCGATTTACGCTGGTACTCACAGAATGCACAGTTAGTTCCAGGCAGTTTAAAAATTGTTTCGGTTGAATACCTGGATATGAATAGTTTTAAATTACTTTACGATTTTGACTGGAATTTATTTAGTCCCTGTCTGGATCTAAATGAAACCGTGACGCAATCTGAGCAGGTAAACTTTCACATTAAGCCCGGAGCACTTGAGTTTGATGTGATCGACAATCAGCAGCCCTCCCCTGGCGATGAATTGTAATATTTAGTAATGGAGGTGAGCAGAACTAATGGTTCTACACTATCTTTAAGGTATCCCGTTTAATAACTGCCCGAATAATCGCTTCCTGGCCGCGTTATCCAATATCGCTGCCCTGCGGCAACTGTGCTAGCTATGGAGGGGAAAAAGATGGACGAATACTCACCGAAACGGCATGATATTGCCCAGCTTAAATATCTGTGTGAGAGCCTGTTTGACGACAGCATGGCAACATTAACCGACAGCCATCACGGCTGGGTGAACGACCCCACTTCTGAAAGCAATCTGCAGCTTAACGATTTGATTGAACACATTGCCTCTTTCACCATGAATTACAAAATTAAGCACGTTGAAGATGAAGCGCTGATTTCGCAAATCGATGAATATCTTGATGATACTTTTATGCTATTCAGCAACTATGGTATCAATAGTCCGGATCTTCAACGGTGGCAACGTTCAGCAAAACGCTTATTTAATCTGTTCACTGAAGAGTGCGCTTTTCTCCAGCAACCAAGCCATTCATTATAGTACAGACATGAGAACGGTTTATTTATGAACAAAACCCTGACTAAAACCGATTATTTGATGCGACTGCGGCGTTGCCGCTCTCTGGATACCCTGGAAAGGGTCATTGAAAAAAATAAGTATGAATTACCCGAGGATGAATTAGCGGTATTTTACTCTGCAGCTGACCATCGCCTGGCGGAACTGACGATGAACAAGCTTTATGATAAAGTCCCAGGTTCAGTATGGAAATTTGTCCGCTAATCTGACGGATTGCTGCTACGTTTAATCTCCTCTTTAGTACCAGATATTCCTGCCTGCCGGCAAAGGATCGGCCCAGGCGGGTTTTGCCTGTCTGCAGTTTATGGAGAGGATATATTCAGAGGGAGAAAATGGTGGGGGCCCTGCCAGCTACATCCCGGCACACGCGTCACCTGCTGCGGCTGCTTCCTTCCGGATCTGACCGAGTTCACAAGCTAGCATTGCGGGAGAACCAACAGGGCCCCCATTGACAAGCCCTCTTTACGAGAGCGGGGGCATTATCTGGGAAGGAGGTGGCAATTGCAAGCGTAGTCGGGACAACCGTTGTTTTCTTGAACAACCAACGTGCTGGCACTGTCTCTTCATCCTCGCCATGCTAAAGTTAAAACCCTATTCCTGATGAAAAAAGCAGACGAAATAAGCACATGGATCAGCCTGACTCTTTCCGGCAACGCATCTGGCAAATTGTTGCCGCCATTCCCTATGGCCACGTCGCGACCTATGGCGACGTTGCGCGACTGGCGGGTTCCCCGCGCGCGGCACGTCAGGTGGGCGGCGTGCTGAGCCGGTTACCAGAAGGCACCACGCTTCCCTGGCATCGTGTCGTCAATCGTCACGGTACTATCTCACTGCAGGGCGACAGTCTGTTGCGGCAGCGGGATGCGCTGGAAGCGGAAGGTATAGAGGTCAGTAATGAGGGACAGCTCGATCTTGAAACTTATCGCTGGGATTTCAGGCAGGAAAAAGGGGCGACAACGTCGCCCCGATAAATTAAATATGGGTTGGTGCCGGAACAGCAGCCGATGGCGTCACCTGAGTGGGTGACGTCGACGGAACAGTCGTCGCTGCGCCTGGCTGAGTTGGCATCGCTACTGACGGTACCGGTACCAGCAGCAGTTCAGCTTTAGTGCCGCCCTGGTTGATGACCGGCTTCACGCCTTCAGTGACAAAGGCCAGCTTGCCATCAATTGAGATGGCTGCGCTTAACAGAATGCGCGCGTTGGGCTGAATGTCGGCCGGGTTAAACGGTAATACAAACTGGAACGGTGCCTGTTTGCCTTCAGTACGCACCACGCGCTGCGACAGCACTTTTGATGGCGCGTCGGATACAGAGGCATCAGAAAGCGTCACGGTTAATACCGCATCCGGCGGCAGCGCAATGCGCTGGCGGATAAAGACTGAACCACTTACGTTTGGCTGCGCAATCGCGGCCGTCTGTCCTGCAACTGCAGAACCCAGCGTTGGTGTTGGCACTGGTTTACTCTTGTCGGCACATCCCGCAACAGCAACCGCAATAACTACCCCACTGAACACATGCCTGAGTTTCATTGATGTCGTCTCCATTTGATCAAAATGATTGTCGGCAGCGAATCCTGCTTACAGCGCTTCACTCGCCGTATGTGCTTAATATTGGCACAAAAATGAAATTTTGCCTGGCACAGGCAAAGCGGAAAGTCTGATTGACGTCAACTGGTCCGATCTTTCACACTGAGCGGGTCACTATATTGAGGAATGCGCCATGAGTCAGGCACTGCAAAATCTGCTGAATTTATTGAATCTGGAAAAACTGGAAGAAGGTTTATATCGCGGCCAGAGCGAAGATCTGGGACTGCGCCAGGTGTTTGGCGGTCAGGTGGTGGGTCAGGCACTGTATGCCGCGAAGCAAACCGTCGCGGAAGATCGCATTATTCACTCATTTCACAGCTATTTTTTGCGGCCCGGCGATAGCCAGAAAGCGATTATCTATGATGTTGAAACTCTGCGTGATGGCAAAAGTTTCAGCGCACGCAGGGTCAGCGCCATTCAGAATGGCCAGCCGATTTTTTATATGACGGCCTCTTTCCAGTCACCGGAAAGCGGATTTGAGCATCAGAATCCGATGCCCCAGGTGGCGGGGCCAGAAAACCTGCTAACCGAACAGGCGATGGCGCAGAAAATGGCGCATCTGCTGCCAGAAAAGTTACGTGAAAAATTTATTGCTGAACGTCCGCTGGAGATTCGCCCGGTGCAGATCCATAACCCGCTTCGTGGACATGTGGATAAACCGGAGCGTCAGGTCTGGATCCGTGCCACCGGCCCCCTGCCCGATGACCTGCGTATCCATCAGTACCTGCTCGGCTATGCCTCTGACCTCAACTTCCTGCCGGTCGCGCTGCAGCCGCATGGCAAAGGCTTTTTAGAGCCGGATATGCAGGTCGCCACAATCGACCACTCTATGTGGTTCCATCGCCCGTTCGACTTCACTGAATGGCTGCTCTACAGCGTGGTCAGTACCTCAGCTTCTGGCGCACGCGGTTTTGTCCGCGGCGAGTTCTACAATCAGCAGGGTGTGCTGGTAGCCTCAACCGTTCAGGAAGGGGTAATGCGCCAGCGCAGCGAATGAAGAGAATAAAAAAAGGGGCGATTGCTCGCCCCCGATTGTTCATTTCAGTGCCTGTCCATTACTGGTTGTAAGCATTCTCGCCGTGGCTGTTTACATCCAGGCCTTCGCGTTCATGCTCTTCCGGTACGCGCAGTCCGACAATCAGATCGGCCAGCTTGAAGCCGATGAAAGCGACAACGCCGGACCAGACAATCGTCAGACCCACGCTGAAGAGCTGCACCCAGACCTGATGGCCCATGGTGACGCCCTGCGCATAGCCGACGCCGCCCAGTGAAGAGGAAGCAAACACGCCGGTCAGGATACAGCCGACAATACCGCAGACGCCATGCACACCGAATACATCGCACGGGTCATCGACGCGCAGCCATTTTTTCAGGGTGGTGACGCCCCACAGTCCCGCGAGGCCGCCGACCAGACCGATGATTAATGCACCGCCAACGCCGACATAACCACAGGCTGGGGTAATGGCGACCAGACCCGCAATAAAGCCTGAGCAGGCACCCAGCAGAGAAGGCTTACCACGTACCGCCCACTCACCAAAGGTCCATGCCAGTACGGCACCCGCTGTTGCCACCACGGTGTTCAGGAAAGCCAGTGCCGCGATTTCATTTGCTGCTGAAGCTGAACCGGCATTAAAGCCAAACCAGCCAACATAAAGAATAGCGGTGCCGGTGAAGACCATCGGCAGGTTATGTGGCTTGAACGCCTCTTTACCAAAGCCCGCACGTTTGCCCACCAGATAAGCACCCACCAGACCTGCGACAGCCGCGTTGATGTGCACCACGGTACCGCCAGCGAAGTCCAGAGCGCCATCCTGAGCCAGGAAACCGCCCGCCCAGACCATGTGTGCGATAGGTAAATATGAAAGCGTCAGCCAGACACCGACGAAGATCAGTACGGCAGAGAAACGGATGCGTTCTGCAATGGCACCAACAATCAGGCCCACGGTAATACAGGCAAACGAGGCCTGGAATGCTACGTGGATATACTGATAGAAACTGCCCATAACGGCGGTGAGCTGAATGTTTTTCAGCATGGCCCAGCCAAAGCCGCCAAAGAAGGCATTGCCTTCACTAAAGGCCAGTGAATAGCCGTAGACCACCCACAGCACGCAGACCAGCGAGAAGGTCACAGCAACCTGCGTCAGCATCGACAGAACGTTTTTGCCACGAATCAGACCGCCGTAAAACAGTGCAATACCTGGAATTGACATAAAGAGCACCAGCGCGGTGCAAATCATCATAAATGCGTTATCAGCCTTGTCCGCAACGGCAGGCGCAGCCATTGCGAGTGAGGGTAACAGTGCCAGGCTGGTGAGACCCAGCTTCGTGAAAATTTTATTCATTTTTATTCCATCCCATCACAGTACTGAGTCTTAATTACAGAGCGGCTTCGTCGGTCTCGCCGGTACGAATACGGATGACGCGCTGCAGTTCAGCCACGAAAATTTTACCGTCGCCAATTTTGCCGGTGTAGGCCGCTTTACTGATGACATCCACCACTTCGTCTAACTGATCGTCGGCAATTGCGATATCAATTTTGACCTTCGGCAGGAAGTTAACGCTGTACTCTGCGCCACGATAGAGCTCTGCATGGCCTTTCTGACGACCAAAACCTTTCACTTCGGAGACGGTCAGTCCCTGAATGCCGATAGAGGATAAAGCTTCACGTACATCCTCCAGTTTGAATGGCTTAATTACGACGGTAACCAGCTTCATTGGATCCCCTCCAGCGAGTAAATAGGTAACGTTTATGGACACGCAGGGATATAAGCAAAGCCTGTGCCAGAGTGTAAAAGTGCCCTTAATCAGTGAGTCAGGCGAGACGGAGCAAGGGATGCTTCAAGGAAGATATGAATGAGAATGGGTGTGTGACAGGGATCGCAGCCTGAGACTGCACTCCTTTGGTGCTCCAGGCGTCAAAGGAGTGCATTTATACAGATTATTCCGATAAAGCTGCGCAAAAAAGGTGCAAGTCAGCTTTCAGATGTTACAGGTACGCCCGACGCCAGATCTTCCCCTGCCTGTTGCAGCTGATACATCTGCCAGTAACGTCCCTGTAGCGCCAGCAATTGCTGATGAGTGCCCTGCTCAACCACACGACCACGATGTAGCACCAGAATCTTATCCGCATCGATAATCGTTGAGAGGCGGTGAGCGATCACCACCAGCGTGCTGTGTTGCCGTAGCGTCGCAAGCGTATGCTGAATGGCCTGCTCGGTGCCGGAGTCGATGTTAGCGGTCGCCTCGTCGAGGATCAGGATCTGCGGCAGATCAACCAGTACCCGGGCCAGCGCCAGCAGCTGCTTCTGCCCGACCGACAGATTATTGCCCTGCTCGCCCAGCCGGGTGTGAATCCCCTCCGGCAGGGCATGCGCCAGCAGTGCCAGCTGCACCTGTTCCAGCACGGTCCAGACGGCCTCTTCGCTGATGTCGCGGCCCAGCCGCACATTGGCCAGCAGCGTATCGGCCAGCACCACCGGATCCTGCTGCACCATCGCGATACCGCGTCGCAGCACGGCATGGCTCAGGTCGCCAATCGGACGATCATCAATACGGATTTCGCCGCGCGTCACCGGGTAATAACCCATCAACAGGTTAGCCAGGGTACTTTTGCCACTGCCGGTATGGCCCACCAGCGCCACAAACTCACGCGGTGCGACGTCAAGATTGATATCACTCAGCACATCGCGGTTTTCACGGTAGGCAAAACTGAGGTTGTTCAGGGCAATACGACCTGAAGCCAGTGGCTGCTGATCGGCACCATACTGCTGCTGGGCGGCATCCATCAGCTCGAAGATACGCTCGCCAGACACCACCGCCTGCTGCAGCATCGACTGCTGGGTGGTCAGCTCAATCAGTGGCTCATTCAGACGGCCCAGGTAAGTAATGAAGGCATAGAGCACCCCCACTTCAAACACGCCAGGCACCGAAAAACTGAACAGAATCAGCAGCCCGCACAACACCATCGCTGAAAACAGGCTCAGCAATGGACGCAGCAGAAAGCCATCGAGACGCAGCGTCTCCATTCGCGCCAGATAGTGAGAGCGGCTCGCTTCGCCCATACGCTCACCAAATCGCGCCTGCTGACGAAACTGCTGAATCACACTCATGCCGCTGATCACTTCGTTGAAGCCGTTGTTGATGTCAGCCAGATAGCTGCGAACCCGTCGGGCAATCGGCGTGCTGTAACGCTGATAGATGAGCATCACTATCAGTACCAGCGGGAAGATCATCATTGCTACCAGCGCCATGCGCCAGTCAAGACTGAACATCGCCACCATCATGGCGCCGACCAGCGCAGCGCTGCGCAGTACGGTTGAAACTACCGTGACATAAAGATCGCGGATCACTTCGGTGTCATTCGTCACGCGCGAAATAATCTGCCCGACCGGCTGAGTATCAAAAGCGCTCAGCGGCTGACAGAGCGCGGCATTCATCACGTCACTGCGTAACCGCTGCACCACACCAATGGCGGCGCGATTGAACAGCAGCGCCTGCCAGTAGTGCAGCCCGGCGGCCAGTAGCTGAAGCAGGACAAAGCTGATGACCAGACCGGCCACCAGCCCCCAGGGCATCTGATGTTTCGCCACCAGGTTATCGATAAAATAGCTGACCAGCACCGGACCGGTTACTTCCGCCGCGGCAGCGATCCACAGCATGCCTACCGCCAGCGACAGGGATTTACGCCAGGGCTTACCGTAGCTCAGCAGGCGCTTCAGGGTAGGCCACAAGCGGGCAGACTTAGCCATGCGGCACTCCTTTCTCATTTTCATCATCATCCAGCGCCGCTTCCAGTTGCTGGTAACGGTACATGTCACGATACCAGCCAGCGCTGGTGGTCAGCGCGTCATGATCGCCACGCTGTGCCACGCTGCCCTGTTGTAACACCAGGATTTCACTGGCTTCCGTCAGCGCCGACAGGCGATGCGCGCTGATAATCAGTGTTTTTCCCTGCCCCCAGATGCGCAGGTTATGCAGGATTTCGTGCTCGGTACGACCATCCACCGCAGAGAGCGCATCGTCCAGAATCAGGATTTCTGCGTTCAGCAGCAGTGCCCGGGCAATTGAAAGACGCTGCTTCTGTCCACCCGACAGCATCACACCTCGCTCCCCGACTTCGGTTTCATAACCCTGCGGCAGCCGCAGAATATCGTCATGCACGCAGGCCAGCGTGGCGGCCTGTTCAATCTCCTGCCGGGTTGCGCCCGGTTTCCCCAGCGCAATATTGTTCGCTACGCTGTCCGAAAACAGGAATGGTGTCTGGCTGACCACGGCGAGACGACTGCGCCAGCTGTCCAGCCGCAACTGCGTCAGCGGGATCTGGTGATAACGGATGTCGCCCTGCTGAATATCAAAATGGCGCTGGATCAGGCTCAGTAAGGTACTTTTTCCGCTGCCAGTTGGCCCACACAGTCCCAGCATTTCGCCGGGCTTCAGCTGGAAGCTGACATCACTTAACACCGGAGCCGCGCTGGCCGGATAGTGAAAGGCGCGAATCGCGACCTGCAGCGTGCCCGGTTCAGGTGGCAGAGACTTATCGCCATCTTCCACCGCGGGCGCTTCCGCCAGCAATGCACCGATGCGACTCCAGGCGGCGCTGCCGCGTTCGACGATATTGAACATCCACGCCAGGGCGAGCATCGGCCAGATCATCAGGCCGAGATACATCACAAAGCTGGTCAGCTGCCCCAGCGTCATCTGGTCATGCCACACCAGCCAGCTGCCGCCGCCAATCGCCAGCAGGTTTGAGAAACCAATAGCGATGTAGATTGTGGGATCGAAACGGGCATCGACCCGCGCCACGCGCAGGTTCTTATCACCGGTATCGCGGGCGATATCGGAGAATTGCTGCGACTGATGCTGTTCAAGACCGAAGGATTTAATCATCCGGATGCTGGTCAGGCTCTCCTGCGTCTGATCGTTAAGGCTGGAGAAGGCCGCCTGGGCCAGTTTGAACCGATGATGAAGCTGATTACCGTAGCGATGGATGACGATTGCCATAATGGGCATCGGCACCAGCGCCAGCAGGGTCAGCTGCCAGCTGATCTGCGTACTCATCACCAGCAGCACCACACAGCCCATCACCAGCGAATCGACCAGCGTCAGCACCCCTTCCCCGGCCGCAAACACCACCCGATCCACGTCGTTAGTGGCACGCGCAATCAGGTCACCGGTACGGTGACGCAGATAAAATGCCGGTTGCTGCCGACTCAGCTGGCGATAGAAATCTTCGCGCAGCTCAACCGCCAGCTGGTAGGAGGCACCAAAGAGCAGCACGCGCCAGACATAACGCAGCAGATAGACCACCACTGCGGTTGCCAGCATGATACCAATCCACATCATGATGCGGCTGGTACTCATGTTGTCACGTGTGACACCATCAACAATGACACCGACGACATGCGGCGGCAGTAATTGCAGAACAGCAATAACAATCAGCAGGATGACCGCGCCCAGATAGCGCCGCCACTCCCGCAGAAAATACCAACTTAATTGACTGAATAATCGCACAACGCTGCTCTCAATCTCAGGCCCTCAGGGGGCGACAGGTAAAGCCGTGGTGTATTTAATCTCTTCCATGGCGAAGCTGGATGTCACATCAATCAGGCCGGGCACACCGTTCACTAATCGCTTGTAGAACGCATCATAGCTCTTCATGTCCGCCACCTGAATGCGCAGCAGGTAATCATACTCACCTGCCATCCGGTAAAAGGCCATCACCTCGGGCATGCTGCTGACCACCGAGACAAAAGCCTGATACCAGTCGCGGCTGTGCTGCTGGGTCTTCACAAACATAAACGCCGTCAGTGACAGTCCGATTTTATCCCCATCCAGCAGCGCCACCCGGGCGCGAATAATGCCATCATCTTCCAGCTTTTTCAGGCGCTTCCAGCAGGGTGTGGTAGTGAGGTTGACGGCATCCGCCAGCGCCTGCAGTGACAGCGTGCAATCCTGCTGCAGCAGTGAGAGCAGTTTAAGGTCAGTTTTATCTAACATACGGGACTCCGGGAGAATCATTTTCTCCATTACCGCGATTTTAGCGGTATTTTTGCAATCTCTTTTTCCTGCACGTGCCATAAAATAGCCGCATCACTTCTTTACCGGATGCCTGAGATGCAGACCTGCTGGATTCGCCACGCTATCAACGAAATTAACGCTGATTTTCAACGATCGGCTGAAACCCATTTGATCCGTTTCGATCTGGCGGATTTTCCCGGCATCTGGTTCTACCTGAAAGATGAGAGTACCCATCCCAGTGGCAGTCTGAAACATCGGCTGGCACGATCCCTGTTTCTCTACGGTCTCTCCAACGGCTGGATTAAAGAGAATACGCCGATTATCGAAGCCTCATCAGGCAGCACGGCCGTTTCTGAGGCGTACTTCGCAAGGCTGCTAGGCCTGCCCTTTATTGCGGTGATGCCCGCCAGTACGGCGAAACGTAAAATTGAGCAGATCACCTTTTATGGCGGACAGTGCCATTTTGTCGAGGATCCCTGCCAGCTTTACGCAGAATCTGAACGGCTGGCACGTGAGCTGAATGGCCATTTTATGGATCAGTTTACCTATGCTGAACGCGCTACCGACTGGCGCGGTAATAATAATATTGCTGAAAGCATATTCCGTCAGATGCAGCATGAGCCCTATCCGATTCCCCATACGGTGATTATGAGCGCGGGCACCGGCGGCACCTCGGCGACGCTGGGCCGCTATATCCGTTATCAGGGCCTGGATACGAAACTGCTGGTGGTGGATCCGCAGCATTCGGTGTTTTTCGATTACTGGCAACAGCGTGATGCAACGCTGACCAGCACACGTGGCAGCATGGTCGAGGGAATTGGCCGTCCGCGCGTGGAGCCGTCGTTCATGCCTGACGTGATTGATGAAATGATCAAAGTACCGGATGGTGCAACGCTGGCCGCCATGCTGAAGCTGGAAAAGATTCTGGGACGCAAGCCTGGGGCCTCTACCGGCACCAATTTCTGGGGCATGATGCAGGTGGCGAAACGCTTACGGGCAGCGAATCAGCAGGGATCCGTGGTGACACTGCTGTGCGACAGTGGCGAACGTTATCCCGATAGCTACTATCAGCCGGAATGGGTGGCAAAACATATTGGCGATATCACGCCGTGGCAGCGCGAACTCGAATAAAAAACCGGACATCCTGTCCGGTTCACGGCAATCCTCAGCATTCGGGGGAATACGCGAGGTCGGGTGTAGCCAGCCAGTGATTTAAATAGTGAGACACCGCCTGTGTCTCGCAATGCCCTAATACCGGCAGATGCGGTAGCGCGGCTTTCAGCTGCGCCATCGCATTGCCCATGATGAAACCACGTCCAACCTGCGACAGCATCTCTCTGTCATTCATTGCATCCCCGAACGCCATGCACTCCGCCAGCGTCAGTGACAGATGGTCGCACAACAGTGCCAGCGCGCTGCCTTTGTTGCAGCTGGCGGGCAACACTTCCAGACAGTCCACCGCAGAGAAGCAGATATTTGCCTGCTCACCCAGCGCCGCATCCAGCTCTGTTTTCAGCTGACACAGACGCTGATGCTGATCGATAAAGCAGATTTTTGTTACCTGATGCGCGGGCAGCCTTTTCAGATCGCACAGCTGATAGCCAAATCCGCTCATCTGATGGGCCACCAGTAGCTCAGGCTGGGGTCGATCGGTAAACCATCCCTGATCGTTGAAAACGTGGATCGACGCGGGTGTTTCCCAATGGCGATGAATGACCTCTTCAGCTACCGCAGAGGGCAGATCGCGGGCAAAGATCAGATTGCCAGACCGATCGTGTACGCGGGTGCCATTCCCGGTAATCAGCCACGCGGGCAGCGTTAATTTCTCCCGCAGAATCTGCATCTCCAGCAGATGGCGGCCCGTCGCCAGCGCCAGATTAACGCCGCGCAGATGCAGCGCCTGCAGACTGTCCAGCGTCTGCTGACCCAGTTGATGATCCGGCAGCAATAATGTGCCATCCATATCGAATGCGGCTAAACGCATTATGGTTACCCTCCTGCTGAAAAGATGAGCTTACTATTGCCTGTTAATTACGGAAGTAATAGTGAATACTTTTAAAAAACTGTTCCGGGTTTATCATGCGTCAGCTTAACCGCCTTAATCAGTTTCAGCGCCTGTGGCAGCAGAGCCAGGGCATCCCTCAGCAGACCTGCGTGGCAGAGATGGCGCGCCACTGCATCTGCAGTGAGCGTCATCTGCGCACGTTACTGTCACAGTGGCAGCACGCTGGCTGGCTTAGCTGGCACGGTGAACCGGGCCGTGGCAAACAGGGTCGGTTAGTGTTTCTGCGCACGCCTGAACAGTTACGGCAGCAGTTGCTGCAAAAACAGCTTGATGCCGGAGAGGCAGCTGACGCTTTACAGCTGCTGGATCTGCCGCCGGAAAGGCTGATTAATATGCTGCGGCCGTTAATGGGTGGACAGTGGCAGAACGACACGCCGGTTCTGCGCATCCCCTACTATCGTCCCATGGAGAGTACCGAGCCGCGCCAGATTACCGGGCGGGCTGAACAGCATCTGGTTCGTCAGATCTATTCCGGTCTGACCCGTTTTGAGCAGGATGAGCCGGTCGGCGATCTGGCGCATCACTGGCAGCACGATGAAGCGTCCTGTAGCTGGTTATTCTGGTTACGGCCTCAGCTGATGTGGCATAACGACGAGCCGGTGCAGGCCGCGCAACTGGTGGTGCAGTTCCGCCAGCTGCTGCAGGATACGCGTGTCAGGATATTGCTTGCCGATGTGGTCAGCGTGGATGCGCCTCACCCGCTGGCGGTGCGGTTTAACCTGCGACGACCTGATTTCTGGCTGCCTCACCGGCTTGCCCATCTTTTGTGCCTGCTGCCCCATCCCTCTTATCCCGCCACAGGCAGCGGGCCATGGAAACTCAGGCATTTCAGCGCTGAGCTGGTCAGGATTGAAAGCCATGCGCGCTGGCATCTGCAGCGTCCGCTGTTGCAGGCGGTAGAGTACTGGATTACTCCTCAGCTGTTTGATGCCGCACTCGGCAGCAGCTGTCGCCATCCGGTGCAGATTGCCATTGGCGATGCCGCTGAACTCAGGACATTGAAGCCGGTCAGCAGTAGCATCAGTCTCGGCTTCTGTTATCTGGTCTGCCGCCCGCGAGCCGGATTTACACCCGATCAGGCGCGCACGCTTTTTCAGCTCATCCAGCAAAGCGGCATCGTCAGCCGGTTGCCACTGGATGAGGGGTTAATTACCCCCAGCAAAGAGCTGTTACCCGGCTGGGAAGTACCGCTGATTGATAGTGTTCCGGTCCCCTTGCCCCCCACCCTGACGCTGCATTATCAGTTGCCGGTTGAGCTGCATCAGATGTCACAGGCACTGGTCGCCCTGTTAAAACAGCACGGCTGTACTCTGAACGTCGTTTTTCATCCGGTCAAAAGCTGGCATCATATCGCCCCGCCTGATGAGGCGGATATCGTGATGGGCGATCGGTTGATTGGCGATGCGCCGGTCTTCACACTGGCGAGCTGGTTACAGATTGACCCGCTATGGCGTCGGCTGTGGCCCACACCGCAGGGCGAAGAAGTCCAGGCGCAACTGCTGGCTATCCAGCAGATATCAGACGGCAATAGTCGTACCCGTGCGCTGCAGCAGCTTTATCATCAACTGATGACGGACGGCATCCTGCTGCCCCTGTTCAATTATCGCTACCAGATTTATGCCCCCCCTGCCGTTGAAGGGATAGAGCTGAACACGCTGGGCTGGTTTGATTTCAGCCGCGCATGGATTCCGCCGCCTATTGATCCGCCTTGCAGCTGTTCAGCGGCGGACTGAGGCATTACCATAAGCGCAAAATTAATTATCAGGGAAACACCATGAAACGCGCGGTTGTAGTTTTCAGCGGTGGACAAGACTCCACTACCTGCCTGATTCAGGCTGTACAGCTTTATGATGAAGTTCACTGCGTCACTTTCGACTATGGACAACGCCACCGGGAAGAGATCGAGGTCGCCCGCGATCTGGCGATGACACTGGGTGCGCGCGCGCACAAAGTGCTGGACGTGACCATGCTGAACGAACTCGCCGTCAGCAGCCTGACGCGGGATAACATTCCGGTGCCGGCTTATAATCCTGAGGCCAGTGGCTTACCCAGTACGTTCGTGCCGGGCCGCAATATTCTCTTTCTGACGCTGGCCTCGGTTTACGCGTATCAGGTCGAAGCAGAAGCGGTCATCACCGGCGTCTGCGAAACCGATTTTTCCGGCTATCCCGACTGCCGCGATGAGTTTGTCAAAGCGCTGAACCATGCGGTGTCGCTTGGCATGGCGCGCGAGGTGCGTTTTGAGACGCCGCTGATGTGGCTCAATAAAGCGGAAACCTGGGCGCTTGCAGATTACTGGCAGCAGCTTGCGCTGGTACGCGAGCAGACGCTGACCTGCTATAACGGTGTGAAAGGCGACGGATGTGGTGAGTGTGCTGCCTGTCATTTACGGGCTAATGGCCTCCAGGGTTATCTCAACGATCGTGCTGGCGTCATGGCAGCCATGAAAGCAAAGAGCGGCCTTAACTAAGGCTGTCTGGCGTGGCGGCAAAGCAGTTCGGTTTGCCGCTTTTTATCGGCTCATGCCATCAGACGCATCAGCCGTTCGCGTAACTCTCCTTCCAGCGCAACCGCCTTCTGGGTCCGCAAATCAATACAGACAAACGTGAGTGCAGCATCCGCCACCACGGTCTCCTGACCTGCCAGCAACACCCGCTGCGCAATAATGCCGCTTTTGCCATTTAACTGCGTGATCTCACTGTCGATAACCAGTACGTCGCCCAGCACGGCCGGGCGACGATAGTTGATGTTGATATTGACCACCACAAAAGCCAGTTTCTGCTCCAGCAACCAGTGGAACGCTTCAGCCTCTTCCAGCCATTGCCAGCGCGCCTCCTCAAGAAACTCAAGATAGCGCGCATTGTTGACGTGCTGATAGACATCCAGATGATAGCCACGCACTTTTATGGTGGTCTGCATGATCATGCTCTCCTGCTACTGTGAGTTAACTGGTTGGACCTGTTCACTTTAGCAGAGTCGTCTGGTTAGCGTGGGTTAAGCATCACAGATGTGTACTGCCTCACAATTTCAGCCGGGTCGCATTTCGCTCTATCAGCGCGTTACCGATACCCGGTACTTCACTGAGTTGCTGAATCGCGCTAAAGGGTCCGTACTGTTCGCGATAGTTCACAATCGCCTGCGCTTTCTTCAGCCCCACACCATTCATAGCGGCAGAGAGCTGTTCCGCTGTCGCTTCATTGATGCTGACCTGCTCCTGCTTTGGCTGCAGCTGCGCGGCTGTCTCCGGCTTCGGTGCAGGATGTGTGTTCTGCGAGACCGCCGGACTGGCAGGTTCAGGTGCCGCAGAGACGCTACCGTGACAGAGTACACCGCCCAGTGCGAGTGAGAGATAGAAGGCAACAAGTTTAGATTTAGCCATGCTGTGTTTCTCCTTGTGTGTAAACAGCAGCGACAGAGTGGCACTACGCCGCACAAGGCTCAAAAGCGGAATATCAGAAATGGAAAAGGCCGCGAATGCGGCCTTTGATTGTTACAGTCGTTGCGTAATTTTTGCGAGGCTTACTGCATTTGTGCGGCAGCGCCGTACTTGATTTTGGCCTCTTTACGCAGATTTTGCAGTAGGGCTTCAAACGTCAGCTGCGCATTATTCTGCGTAACGCCTTTGACCATTTCGTCAATCTGCGCCTGCGGCATGCTGCCGGTTTTAACTTTATCTACCGCCACCAGCACCACATTGCCCTGCATATCTTCGCTGACACCCCATGAAGGCTTATTATCAGCAGGCTGAGGCAGGTTAAAGGCGGCCTGTGCCACCGGATCCTGTGCATTGCGATCAACGGTTTTGCTGGCGCTCAGGGTCAGGCCTGCTGCAGTCAGTGCGTCCAGCTTGCCCGCTTTGAGGTCGGTCAGCAGTTTATCGGCCTGGGCTTTAGCCTGCTGTGTCGCTTTGTCATGCTTAAGCGTATCCGTAATCTGCGCCTTCACCTGCTCCAGCGGTTTTACCGCTTCCGGTTTATGCTCGCTAATACGCAGTACAAAGGCACGGTCGCCATCGACGGTGATAATATCGGAGTTGTTACCCGGCGCACCGTTCTGACCCACCAGACCACCGTTAAAGATCGCCTGTTTCACCGCATCGAAGTTAAGCGCGTCTGGCAGCGTGTCCTGACTGAACCAGCCGGTCTCTTTCGCTTTCAGACCCGAAGCCTGCTCGGCACCCGCCAGTGACTCATTGTCATTGCTGGCCGCTTCACTGACTTTCTGCTGCAGTTTGTAGAAGGCATCAACGCCCTTCTCCTGCTTCACTTTCGCTGCAACAGCGCTGCGAACCTCATCCAGTGGCTTAACCTGCTCTGGCTGAATGTCGTCGAGACGAACCACCAGGAAGCCCACTGACGATTTGATCACGCCTGACATCTGGCCTTTCTCAGTCAGACCCGCATTTTTCAGCTCATCCGGGGTGGTTGACGGTTCCAGCCAGCCCATATCACCGCCCTTACGCGCAGAGATGGGGTCGATTGATTTGGCTTTCGCCACATCAGCGAAGCTGGCGCCACCTTTCAGCTGAGCCAGTACCGCATTGGCATCCGCTTCAGTTTTAGTCTGAATAACGCTGTAGCGATTACGCTGTGGTTGCGAATAGTCTGCTTTATGTTGGTCGTACCAGGCCTGAATATCTGCTTCGCTGGCATCCTGCTGCATGCTGGCGGCATCCATCAGGATGTAGCTGACGCGGAACTGTTCCGGCGCCATAAAGCTGGTTTTATGCTGCTGATAGTACTGACTGATTTCGTCGTCGGTGACGGTTTGTTTCGCCATCAGGGCATTAACATCCAGCGTCGCCTGACGAATATCACGTTGCTGTGAAACCAGGTCCACCAGTTTGCTGGCCTCGCCTTTCAGCGTGAAATCTGTGTTCGCCACGGCATTGATCAACTGTTGATTGGAGAGTTGCTTGCGCAGCGCTTCAGCATACTGGTCGGCGCTGAAACCCATGTTGCCGATCAGCGCCAGATATTTAGCATTGTCGAATTTGCCGTTGGTCTGGAAAGCCTGCTGATTGAAGATAGCCTGCTTAACCTGATCGTCACTGATGCTGAGATGAAGCTCTTTGATGTAGCTGTCGAGCAGCGCCTGGTCGATCAACTGCGACAGCGCCTGCTGACGCATCTGCTGCATGAAGCCATCGTTACTGGCCAGCTGCGAGAACTGGTCACCCAGCATCTGCTGCTGGCGACTGCGTTCGCTGTTAAACGCCTGCTCCAGCTGTCCCCGGCTTATCTCCTGACCGTTAACTTTGGCCGCATAGTCGTTATTGCCGCCAATCAGATAGTTGCCAACGCCTGTCAGCACAAAAGAGACGATAATCAGTCCCAGAATAATCTTGAGCACGACATGGTTCGACGCCGCGCGTAAATTGTCCATCATGGTATGGCAACACTCCGCTGTAGTGTGAATGTAAAGCTCGGTCGCAATTCGCCACTGGCTGGCGACTCACGCAACTGCTGGCTTAGCTGGCAGTCTCAATCCGGTCCAGGTCCATCTTACGGCCCGATTCTCACCGGTTAAAACAAAAAAGGCACATCTCATTGATGTGCCCGTATGTTACATGAGAACGGGTTAATCGTCCTCTAATCCACTGAAGAAAATGCGTCAATGAATCTATTCGTTGTTATTAATTGACAGCGTCTTTCAATGCTTTACCAGCACGGAAACCGGGTACTTTACCAGCCGGGATGGTGATCTCTTTACCGGTTTGCGGATTGCGGCCGGTACGTGCAGCGCGGTCACGCACAGAGAATGTGCCGAAACCCACCAGAGCCACTTCATCACCCTCTTTCAGCGCATCTGAAACTGAGCCCATAAATGCATCTAAAACACGTCCTGCTGCAGCTTTAGAAATATCAGCATCGGCAGCAATTTTGTCGATCAATTGTGACTTATTCACTCTCTTCATCCCCTCTTTTATTATTTCACATCGTACCGGGCTTCCGGCCGGGTACGAACGCGCAGCAAGTTATATCAAGCCTGTGGAGCCGAAACAACGGAATTTCTCTGAGAACGTCGCCCCGACAGCCACCTAAATTAACGGCACAAAAAAAAGCTGGCAAGCGCCAATTGCCTTGCCAGCTCCGCTTTTTAACGGTTTATGCCGTTAATCACTATTTTGCTGTTGCGACCTGCATGCCGTAAGGCGCATTTTCCAGTGCCAGATTCAGCACCTCTTCAATGCGTTTCACCGGATGAATCTCCAGATCGGCAATCACGTTCTGTGGAATCTCTTCCAGATCACGCTTGTTGTCGTCCGGAATCAGCACGGTTTTAATGCCACCACGGTGTGCTGCCAGCAGTTTCTCTTTCAGACCGCCAATCGGCAGAACCTGACCACGCAGGGTAATCTCACCGGTCATAGCGACATCCGCACGTACCGGGTTACCGGTCAGACAGGAGACCAGCGCGGTACACATTGCGATACCCGCACTTGGACCATCTTTCGGTGTGGCGCCTTCTGGCACGTGAACGTGAATATCACGTTTTTCGTAGAAGTCACCATTAATGCCCAGCTTCTCGGCACGGGCACGCACCACGGTCAGCGCAGCCTGAATCGACTCCTGCATCACTTCGCCCAGAGAACCGGTGTAAGTCAGCTTGCCTTTACCCGGTACGCATGCAGTTTCAATGGTCAGCAGATCGCCGCCCACTTCCGTCCACGCCAGGCCGGTGACCTGACCCACCCGGTTTTCACTGTCAGCACGGCCATAGTCGAAGCGCTGTACGCCCAGGAAGTCCTTGAGGTTTTCACCATTGATGGTGATGTGCTTTTTCGTCTTGTCCATCAGCAGTGATTTCACCGCTTTACGGCACAATTTCGACAGCTCACGCTCAAGGCTACGCACGCCGGCTTCACGGGTGTAGTAACGGATAATGCCGACAATCGCGCTATCTTCAACCGTAATTTCACTGGCTTTCAGGGCGTTGCGTTCAATCTGCTTGGTCAGCAGATGCTGCTTAGCGATATTCAGTTTCTCATCTTCGGTATAACCCGACAGACGAATCACTTCCATACGGTCCAGCAGCGGTGCCGGGATGTTCATTGAGTTCGACGTTGCCACGAACATCACATCAGAGAGGTCGTAGTCGACTTCCAGATAGTGATCGTTGAACGCAATGTTCTGCTCAGGATCCAGCACTTCCAGCAGCGCTGAAGCCGGGTCTCCGCGCATGTCCGAAGACATTTTGTCGATCTCATCCAGCAGGAACAGCGGGTTTTTAACCCCGACTTTCGCCATTTTCTGGATGAGTTTACCCGGCATGGAGCCGATGTAGGTACGACGGTGACCACGGATTTCCGCTTCATCACGCACGCCACCCAGCGCCATACGGACATATTTACGTCCGGTCGCTTTGGCGATCGACTGACCGAGGGACGTTTTACCTACCCCTGGCGGTCCGACCAGGCACAGAATCGGCCCTTTGATTTTGCTGACGCGACTCTGAACCGCAAGATACTCAAGAATACGATCCTTCACGCGCTCCAGGCCGTAATGGTCAGTATCCAGGGTCTCCTGCGCTTTACGCAGATCTTTCTTCACTTTGCTGCGCGCGTTCCACGGAACCTGCACCATCCAGTCGATGTAGCCGCGAACCACGGTCGCTTCAGCGGACATCGGGGACATCATTTTCAGCTTCTGCAGCTCAGCTTCTGCTTTTTCACGCGCTTCTTCCGGCATTTTTGCCGCGTCGATTTTGCGTTTTAACGCTTCATACTCGTCAGGCGCATCGTCCATCTCGCCCAGCTCTTTCTGAATTGCCTTCATCTGCTCATTCAGATAGTACTCGCGCTGGCTCTTCTCCATCTGCTTCTTAACACGGTTGCGAATACGCTTCTCAACCTGTAGCAGATCGATCTCAGATTCCATCATCGCCATCAGATATTCCAGACGCTCATTGACGTCGGACATCTCCAGCACAGACTGTTTGTCTGCCAGTTTCAGTGGCATATGTGCTGCAACGGTGTCGGCAAGGCGGGCCGCATCGTCAATATTATTCAGTGAGGTTAAAACCTCGGGTGGGATCTTTTTATTAAGTTTGATGTAGCCTTCAAACTGATTGATCGCCGTACGCACCAGCACTTCCTGCTCGCGCTCTTCAATCTCTGGCGAAACCAGATATTCAGCTTGAGCCACAAAATGGTCACCGTTGTCGGCCAGCGTCGTAATATGGGCGCGCTGTAAACCTTCCACCAGGACTTTGACCGTGCCATCCGGCAGTTTCAGCATTTGCAATACTGAGGCAACGGTCCCTACTGAAAAGAGATCGTTAATGCCAGGTTCATCCGTTGAAGCCTCTTTCTGTGCGACCAGCATGATTTTTTTATCATGATCCATTGCGGCTTCAAGGCACCGAATTGATTTTTCCCGGCCAACAAACAACGGAATTACCATGTGCGGATAAACCACCACGTCGCGCAGCGGCAACACGGGGATTTCAATGCGTTCAGAACGCTCAGGATTCATAGAGCTCTCTCTTTGTTTAATGTCCGCCAGGTGATGGGAACCGCATCAGGCAGGTATGCAGTTAAACCCACAGGTATCTGAGTATATGGGGATGATTGTCCGACATTCAACGTCACAGAGGCGAGAAAAGCAAAAGGGGAAACATTTTCCCCTTTTTTAATAGAACAACATGGACGATCTGTTTAATTATTCGCCAGATGCCTGCGCTTCATGCTTGCCGTAGATCAGCATGGGCTCAGACTGACCTTCAATAACTGATTCATCAATCACTACTTTTTCCACGTCATCCATGGAAGGCAGATCATACATGGTTTCCAGCAGCGCGCCTTCAACAATAGAGCGCAGACCACGCGCACCGGTTTTACGTGACATCGCTTTCTTCGCAATGGCGGTTAACGCCTCGTCACGGAACTCCAGCTCAACGCCTTCCAGGTTAAACAGCGCCTGGTACTGTTTTGTCAGGGCGTTTTTCGGCTCACGCAGAATCTGAATCAGCGCTTCTTCGCTCAGCTCACTCAGGGTCGCGACCACAGGCAGACGACCGATAAACTCAGGGATCAGACCAAACTTGATCAAATCTTCAGGTTCACACTGTGAAAGCAGTTCGCCTTCGCTGGCTTTCTGCGACTTCCCTTTTACGGTAGCGCCGAAGCCAATACCGGATCCGGTTTCCACACGCTGGGAGATCACTTTGTCCAGGCCGGCAAATGCGCCGCCGCAGATAAACAGAATTTTCGAGGTATCAACCTGCAAAAATTCCTGCTGCGGATGCTTACGTCCACCCTGCGGCGGAACAGCAGCCACGGTGCCTTCAATCAGTTTAAGCAGAGCCTGCTGTACACCTTCGCCTGACACATCACGTGTAATCGACGGGTTATCTGACTTACGTGAGATTTTGTCGATTTCATCGATGTAGACGATGCCGCGCTGTGCTTTCTGTACGTCGTAGTCACATTTCTGCAGCAGTTTCTGGATGATGTTTTCAACGTCTTCACCCACGTAACCGGCTTCAGTCAGCGTGGTGGCGTCAGCCATAGTGAATGGCACATCCAGCAGGCGCGCCAGCGTTTCTGCCAGCAGCGTTTTACCACTACCGGTCGGGCCGATCAGCAGAATGTTACTTTTACCCAGTTCGATGCCATTGCTGGTATCGCCGTTACGCAGACGCTTGTAGTGGTTATAAACCGCAACCGCCAGCACTTTCTTCGCTCTTTCCTGACCGATAACATAATCATCAAGGTGATGGCGAATTTCATGTGGGGTTGGCAGCGCACTGCGTTCACGATGCGGGGCAACTTCTTTAATCTCTTCGCGAATGATGTCGTTGCACAGGTCAACACACTCATCGCAGATATACACTGACGGCCCGGCAATCAGCTTACGCACTTCATGCTGGCTTTTGCCGCAAAAAGAGCAGTACAGCAACTTTCCTGAACCGTCTTTGCGCTTATCTGTCATCAGTTAACCTCTTCTTGTTCTCAGGCCATGCCCGCGTACGGCTCAGGCCGTACAGGGACGGCCGAAATTCATTCAACCCATAATAGTACCGTTGTCCTGTTAACTATAGACCAGGGACAACGGTAAGTCGGGGTCTTATTGGCGATGCGTCAGAATTGAATCGACTAATCCATACTCTACCGCTTCATTTGCAGAGAGGAAACGGTCACGCTCGGTATCACGCTCAATCTCTTCCAGCGTTTTACCGGTGTGCTCAGCCATCAGCTCATTCATACGCTGTTTAACTTTGAGGATTTCACGCGCATGGATTTCAATGTCTGACGCCTGGCCCTGATAGCCGCCCAGCGGCTGGTGGATCATCACGCGCGAGTTTGGCAGACAGAAACGCTTGCCTTTGGTGCCCGCTGTCAGCAGGAACGCACCCATTGAACAGGCCTGTCCCATACAGATAGTGCTGACATCCGGTTTGATAAATTTCATGGTGTCGTAAATCGACATACCGGCCGTGATCACACCGCCTGGCGAGTTGATGTAAAGATAGATATCTTTTTCCGGGTTCTCAGCTTCCAGAAACAGCATCTGCGCCACGATCAGATTCGCCATGTGGTCTTCAACCTGGCCAGTCAGAAAGATAACGCGCTCTTTAAGCAGACGGGAGTAGATGTCGTAAGAACGCTCACCACGCGAAGTTTGTTCAACCACCATTGGCACCAGCGCATTGTGCGGTGCAGTATATTCACGATCGCCACTGTATGACATTACCGTCTCCTGGATAAATTTCATTGGCAACATTCTGTACCGATTCTACGTAAGACGCGCGGGAAACTCCACGTCGCACCTTTTCCGACACCTTCAGGACGGTTAATCAGCCAGCCTCACTCTTCATTCTGCATACTCCCACTATCTGGGGATGCTGCACGCATGTTTCAAGCATAACAATCTTTTCCCTGTTCGCTAACCCGGAAAAAGCGATGCGTGAATAATTTGCCGATTAATTAAGCAAATAGCGGCGAAGAGTCGCGTTCTGTACGCAAAACACAAAAAAGCCCGCGACTTTTCAGTCACGGGCTTAGCACAGACGGTTAACTGCGTGATCAGGCCTGAGCGGTCTGATTCATCAGTTCCTGGAAGTTGGTCTCTTTCTCGGTCACTTTAGCTTTCGCCAGGACCGCTTCAACCGCTTGCTCTTCCAGCGCGACGTTGCGCATGTTGTTCATCAGCTCGTTATTCTTGCTGTAGAACTCGATAACTTCTTTCGGATCTTCATACGCAGAAGCCATCTCTTCGATCATGGTGTTAACGCGCGCTTCGTCAGCTTTCAGCTCGTGGGTACGAATCACTTCGCCCAGCAGCAGACCGACAACAACACGGCGTTTAGCCTGCTCTTCAAACAGTTCGCGTGGCAGTTCCAGCGCCTGCTGTTCGTTGCCACCGAAACGCTGTGCAGCCTGACGACGCAGAACGTCGATTTCGCTGTCAACCAGCGCAGCTGGCACGTCGATTTCGTTCGCTTCAACCAGGCCGTCGATCGCCTGAGTTTTGATGCGGTTACGGATAGCGCCTTTCAGCTCGCGATCCATGTTCTTACGCACTTCAGTACGCAGACCGGCAACTGAACCATCTTCAACGCCGAAACGTTTGATGAACTCTTCAGTCAGCTCTGGCAGCTCACGCGTTTCAACTTTCTTCAGCACGATCTCGAACTTCGCATCTTTCCCTTTCAGGGTTTCTGCGTGATAGTCGTCCGGGAATTTCACGTCGATAGTGAACGTTTCGCCCGCTTTGTGGCCCACAACGCCTTCTTCAAAGCCTGGGATCATGCGGCCCTGGCCCATGGCCAGAACGAAATCAGTGGCTTTGCCGCCTTCGAACTCTTCGCCGTCAACAGAACCGTTGAAATCGATAGTTGCACGATCTTCCGGGCCTGCAGCTGCGTCGCTTTCGATCCAGTTGGCCTGCTGCTTACGCAGGGTATCCAGCATGGTATCAACGTCAGCATCAGTCACTTCAACGACAGGTTTTTCAACTTCGATGTTTTCCAGGCCTTTCAGCTCAACTTCCGGATAAACTTCGAATTCAACCGCGTAGGTAAAATCCTGACCTTCTTTGTATTCGCCTGGCACGTAGTTTGGTGCGCCAGCCGGATTAATTTTTTCTTTGATGATGGCGTCAACAAAGTTGCGCGTCATCAGCTCGCCCAGCACGTCCTGACGGACAGAAGCGCCGTAACGCTGCGCTACGATGTTCATCGGCACTTTGCCTTTACGGAAACCATCGATGCGAACTTTCCTGGCAACGTCAACCAGTTCTTTTTTTACTGCGCTTTCGATGCTGTCAGCTGCAACAGTAATCGTAATGCGACGGCCCAGGCCCTGAGTGGTCTCTACAGAAACTTGCATCTTGTTACCTCAAAAAATCACGTGCTCGGTCAACTTCAGACACCACACATCGTGAAATGCGCCGTATCCAACAACCGGGACGGCTTCCGTGAAGAGAACCTGATCCCTGTTACCAGAAGCGTCCCGAAGACATTCCGGAAAAATAGACGCAGCATTATAGCGGCATCGCTGGAATGAGTCGAGGACGCTAACTCACCACTTTTCAGCAGGTTTGCTGCTTTTTTGAGCCAGGGATCGCGTTTTTCGCTAAATCACAGAAAAAACGGCCAGCAGGCCGTTTCAGAGAAGGGAAATCAGGCGAGACTTCCGGCACCACGACAGTTAGGTGAAGCCAGAACGGTATCCTGCAACCCTTCCCACTCTTTCAGGGTGTAAGTATGCAGGGCTAAGGCATGGACACTGCCCGCTAATTCAGCCGCCAGTTCACTATAAATCAGACGATGACGCGCCAGGAAGCGCTGGCCTGCAAAGCAGTCGCTGACAATAACCACTTTGAAGTGACTTTCCGATCCGGCAGGCACGTTGTGCCGGTAACTTTCGTCATGCACTTCCAGATGAGCTGGTTGAAACGCCACACGCAGCTTTTCTTCTATTTGTTCGCGGATCATGGCTATTACTCCTCAATGGCGAGCGCGGTGCCCCATCTTATTCAATCTTAGTCGCTTTTAGTGCGCTTACCTGCCGGCGGACGCTAAATATTGCATTTTATGTCAGCCCGCTTCCGGCAGGTATCATAACGCAGTCGAAACCATCAGCAAACCAGCCTGTCAGAGAAGAGGCTTAAAACGGTTTCAGAGACAATTTCACCCGTAGCAGGGCTTTTTTCACTGCCGGGCAATGCTATGATGGCCGCAGTTTTTGCAAACCAACCCCCTGACACCCACGAGAAAAAGTATGTTGAAAAAACTGTTATTCCCACTGTTGGCTGCGTTCATTTTAGCCGGCTGTGCAACCAGCAATAATACCCTCACTATCCAGCCTAAAATTCAGCTGCCGCAGCAGGATCCGGGCTTGATGGGCGTGACTGTGAGCATCAATGGTGCCGACCAGCGTAAAGATCAGGCGCTGGCAAAAGTTAACCGTGATGGTCAGTTAGTGACCCTGACGCCATCGCGCGATCTCCGTTTCCTGCTGCAGGAAGTGCTGGAGAAGCAGATGACCGCACGTGGTTATATGATTGGTCCTGATGGCGCGGTCGATCTGCAGATTGTGGTTAACAATCTCTACGCTGACGTGACGCAGGGCAATGTGCGCTACAGCATCACCACTAAAGCGGACATCTCTATCATCGCGACCGCCAAAAACGGCAACAAGCAGGTTAAAAACTACCGCCAGACTTACAGCGTAGAAGGCGCGTTCAACGCTAATAACCAGAAGATCACTAACGCGGTCAACGCCACCATGAGCGATGTAATCGCGGATATGGCACAGGACACCAGCGTTAACGACTTCATCAAGCAGAACGCCCGTTAATATCGTCTCACCTCTGCCCTGCCTCGTGCAGGGCTTTTTGTTATCTGCAGGATCCGCATGAACCACTATCTTCGCCTCTTCAGCCAGAAAAACGCCGCCGTACTGCTGCTCCTTGGTTTTGCTTCCGGACTGCCACTGGCACTGACTTCGGGTACGTTGCAAGCGTGGATGACGGTGGAAAATGTCGATCTGAAAACTATCGGCTTCTTTTCACTGGTCGGCCAGGCCTATGTCTTTAAATTTCTCTGGTCGCCGATGATGGACCGCTATACACCGCCGTTTCTCGGCCGGCGTCGCGGCTGGTTACTTCTGAGTCAGCTGGCGCTGGTGGGCGGGATTGTCGCGATGGGATTTCTGCAGCCAGGACGCGATCTGACCCTGATGGCGGCGCTGGCAGTGCTGATCGCTTTCTGCTCCGCCTCACAGGACATCGTTTTTGACGCCTGGAAAACCGATATTCTGCCACCTGAAGAGCGCGGCAGCGGCGCGGCGATTACCGTGCTGGGTTATCGACTGGCGATGCTGGTTTCAGGCGGGCTGGCGCTGTGGCTGGCTGACCGCTATCTGGGCTGGCAGGCGACCTACTGGCTGATGGCGCTGATGATGGTGCCAGGCATTATTGCCACGTTGATGGCGAGCGAGCCGGACACGCGCACTTCCACCCCGCATTCACTGCGAGAGGCAGTTGTCGACCCGTTGAAAGATTTCTTTCAGCGCAACAACGCCTGGCTACTCATTACGCTGATTATTCTCTACAAGCTGGGCGATGCCTTTGCCGCCTCGCTGACCACCACTTTTCTGATCCGCGGCGTCGGGTTCAATGCCGGTGACGTCGGCCTGGTTAATAAGACGCTGGGTCTGCTGGCGACCATTATCGGGGCGCTTTATGGCGGCGTACTGATGCAGCGCCTGAGTCTGTTCCGGGCGCTGCTGATTTTCGGCGTGCTGCAGGCGGGTTCAAACTTTGGTTACTGGCTGCTGGCGGTGACCGACAAACAGTTGTGGAGCATGGCCAGCGCAGTCTTTGTCGAAAACCTCTGCGGCGGCATGGGCACCGCGGCCTTTGTCGCGTTGTTAATGACGCTGTGCAATAAATCGTTCTCAGCTACCCAGTTTGCCCTGTTATCGGCACTCTCCGCAGTGGGCCGGGTCTATGTCGGCCCCGCAGCGGGCTGGCTGGTAGAACTCTGGGGCTGGCCAACTTTTTATGCTTTCACGGTGATCGCGGGTGTGCCGGGCCTGGTGCTGCTGGCTTTTTGCCGCCAGACGCTTAATCAGGTCGAGCAGAGTGGCAATTTCCTCACACGAAGCTACTATCCTCATGGCTATCGCTGGACTAATCGTCTGTTTGCAGCCGGCTGCGGCGTGCTGGCTCTCTGGCTGGTCGCGCTGGCACTGAATGCACTCGGGCTGACTGCGCTGGCACCGCTATTGACCCGCCTGTTTGAGCTGGGCATGAGCCTCTCTCTGCTGGCGGTGCTTGCCGGGGTGTTGCTGGATTACAGGGCGCTGAAGAGAACGCCGGTGTTGCCCGCGCCAGATGCTTAAGTGAAATCGATAGGTTAACGGGCTGCGGCTTATTTTGTGACGTCCGGATAAGTCGCTGTCATTTATCATCGCGTGTTATTTTTAAAAAATAAGAATAGATCCTGAGGAGGCGTAGCGGAAATACTAAAAACCGGTTAGCAATTACTTTAGTTAAATTTCATCGCGCAAATGATGCAGACTTGTTAAATATTTGGGAGTTAAAAGTAAGGGTTATTCCTTTCCCTGATTTTTTTACGGTTACTTCCATCGGTTTTTGTTATATTGATGCCAACTGCTTGTCTGCGTTAATTATTTGTCACCTGGCGCAACATCTGTGACACCCTTAGCAAAAGGTGTCAACACGTATCTGACACATCCTTAAGCTGGTTTACACTGCATAAACCTTCCCGTAAAATGCGCGCACACTTAAACGACAATAGAGCCCTTTGTCATTGAGGTCGTTAAATGAGACTCAGTAAATACAATAAAAGTTTGGGGATTTTGTCATTAATTGCAGGCACTTTATTAATGAGTGGCTGCGATAGTGCATTGTTAAATCCCAAAGGACAGATTGCACTGGAGCAACGTTCGCTGATACTGACTGCCTTTGGCCTGATGTTGATCGTCGTGATTCCCGCAGTCCTGATGGCCGTGGTGTTTGCCTGGAAGTATCGGGCGTCCAACACGAATGCGAAGTACAGCCCTAACTGGTCACACTCTAACAAGGTTGAAGCCGTGGTCTGGACCATTCCGATCCTGATCATTCTCTTCCTCAGCGTACTGACCTGGAAATCAACCCACGCACTGGAGCCCAGCAAACCGCTGCAATCTGATGTGAAACCGGTTGAGATCGATGTGGTTGCACTGGACTGGAAATGGTTGTTCATTTACCCGGAACAGGGTATTGCGACCGTGAACCAGATTGCCTTCCCGGCAAATACTCCGGTGAACTTTAAAATCACCTCTAACTCTGTCATGAACTCTTTCTTCATTCCAACACTCGGCAGCCAGATTTATGCGATGGCGGGTATGCAGACCAAACTGCATCTGATTGCGAATGAACCAGGCACTTTCGACGGTATCTCTGCGAACTTCAGTGGTCGCGGTTTCTCTGGCATGAAGTTTAAAGCCATTGCAACCAAAGACGATGCGGAATTCCAGCAGTGGGTGGCTAAAGTCAAAGCAGCCCCTAACACGCTGACCACCATGGAAGATTTCGAGAAAGTGGCTGTGCCAAGCGAAAATCATCCGGTGGAATATTTCTCTTCAGCTGATCCGAAACTGTTCATGCAGGTTATGGACAAGTTCAGGATGAGCCACGGGAAAATGGACATGCCACAGCATGAAGGTATGGACATGAGTCACGCCGCTTCCGCGGGAGCCGAGGAATAATACGATGTTAGGAAAATTAACACTTGATGCAGTGCCGTATCATGAGCCGATTATCATGGTTACGGTTGCCGCTATCCTGATAGGTGGTGCTGCGCTGGTCGCTGCGCTCACTTATTTTGGTAAGTGGAAATATCTGTGGTCTGAATGGCTGACGTCAGTTGACCACAAACGCCTGGGTATCATGTATATCATCATGGCGTTCGTCATGCTGATTCGTGGTTTCGCAGATGCCATTATGATGCGTACCCAGCAGGTGATGGCTTCGGCCGGTGAAGCGGGCATTCTGCCACCGCACCACTACGACCAGATCTTTACCGCGCACGGCGTGATTATGATCTTCTTCGTGGCGATGCCTTTCGTGGTTGGCCTGATGAACATCGCCGTTCCGTTGCAGATTGGTGCACGTGACGTTGCGTTCCCGTTCCTGAACAACCTGAGCTTCTGGTTTACCGCGGTCGGTGTGATCCTGGTTAACCTGTCTCTGGGTGTGGGCGAGTTCGCACAGACCGGCTGGCTGGCTTATCCGCCGCTCTCCGGCGCGGAGTACAGTCCCGGCGTCGGGGTCGATTACTGGATCTGGAGCCTTCAGCTCTCAGGTATTGGTACGACCTTAACCGGTATTAACTTCTTCGTGACCATCCTGAAGATGCGCGCACCGGGCATGAGCCTGTTCAAAATGCCGGTCTTTACCTGGACCGCGCTGTGCACCAACGTCCTGATCATCGCTGCGTTCCCGGTTCTGACCGTGACCCTGGCGCTGTTGACCCTTGATCGTTATCTCGGCTTCCATTTCTTCACCAATGAAATGGGCGGGAACATGATGATGTACGTCAACCTGATCTGGGTCTGGGGCCATCCGGAAGTGTATATCCTGGTACTGCCGGTGTTTGGTGTGTTCGCAGAAATTACCGCGACCTTCTCCAAAAAACGTCTGTTTGGTTATACCTCACTGGTATGGGCGACCATCGCCATTACCGTGCTGTCGTTCATCGTCTGGTTGCACCACTTCTTCACCATGGGTGCAGGTGCCAACGTTAACGCCTTCTTCGGTATCATGACGATGATCATCGCGATTCCGACCGGGGTTAAAATCTTTAACTGGCTGTTCACCATGTATCAGGGCCGCATTCAGATGCACTCTGCCATGCTGTGGACCGTTGGCTTCCTGGTAACCTTCTCTGTAGGGGGTATGACCGGCGTACTGCTGGCCGTTCCGGGCGCTGACTTTATTCTGCACAACAGCCTGTTCCTGATTGCACACTTCCACAACGTAATCATCGGTGGTGTGGTCTTCGGTTGTATGGCGGGCGTGACCTACTGGTTCCCGAAAGCATTCGGCTTCACCCTGAACGAAACCTGGGGTAAGCGCGCATTCTGGTTCTGGATCATTGGCTTCTTCGTTGCCTTTATGCCGCTGTACGCACTGGGCTTCATGGGTATGACCCGTCGTCTGAGCCAGGATATCGATCCACAGTTCCACCCTCTTCTGGTGGTTGCTGCGGTCGGTGCAGGTCTGATTGCACTGGGTATCCTGTGTCAGCTGACCATGTTCTACGTCTCCGTACGTGATCGCGACCAGAACCGTGATGTGACAGGTGACCCGTGGGGCGGTCGTACGCTGGAGTGGGCAACCTCTTCACCACCTCCGTTCTATAACTTTGCTGTGATCCCACATGTCCATGAGCGTGATGCGTTCTGGGAAATGAAAGAGAAAGGCGAAGCGTACAAACAGCCGGCATCGTATGAAGAAATTCATATGCCGAAAAACAGTGGTGCGGCAATCGTCATCTGCGCATTCGCTACTGTGATGGGCTTCGCGCTGATCTGGCATATCTGGTGGATGGCGGGTCTTTCATTCCTCGGCATGATCGTTACCTGGATCGTGAAGAGCTTCGACGAAGACGTGGATTACTACGTTCCGGTTGCCGAAGTTCAGAAGATTGAGAACCAGCACTTTGACGAAATCAGCAAAGCAGGTCTGAAATAATGTCAACTGAAACTCTGATTAAACATCACCACGACGCCCATGCGGAGCATGGGCATCACGATGCAGGAGCCAATAAAGTCTTTGGCTTCTGGATCTACCTGATGAGTGACTGCATTATCTTCGCAACCCTGTTTGCGACCTATGCCGTCATGGTCAACAACACTGCCGGTGGTCCGGCAGGTAAAGATATCTTTGAGCTGCCGTTTGTTCTGGTAGAAACCGCCCTGCTGCTGTTGAGTTCGATCACTTACGGCATGGCTGTTATCTCCATGAACAAGGAGCAAAAAGGTGCCGTTATCGGCTGGCTGGCGCTGACCTTCCTGTTTGGTCTGGGCTTCATCGGTATGGAAATCTATGAATTCCATCACCTGATTGCTGAAGGCTTTGGTCCGGATCGCAGTGGCTTCCTGTCTGGCTTCTTTACGCTGGTCGGTACCCACGGTCTGCACGTGACCTCCGGTCTGATCTGGATGCTGGTTCTGATGTTCCAGGTGTCTAAACGTGGCCTGAACGCGACTAACCGCACCCGTATCATGTGTCTGAGCCTGTTCTGGCACTTCCTGGACGTGGTCTGGATTTGCGTCTTCACCGTTGTTTACCTGATGGGAGCCATGTAATGAGTCATTCTGTTAACGAACATGGCGCTTCACACGGTAGCGTGAAGTCCTACATGATCGGCTTCATCCTCTCTATCATCCTGACGGCAATCCCGTTCTGGATGGTGATGGATGGCAGTGCATCTCACGGTACTATCCTCGGTGTTGTTCTGGTGTGTGCGGTCATTCAGGTGCTGGTTCACCTGGTGTACTTCCTGCACTTAGACAGCAAATCTGAGGGTGGCTGGAACATGGTAGCCATTGTTTTCTCGGCCATCATCATCCTGATTGTCGTAGTAGGCTCACTGTGGATCATGTGGAACCTCAACTACAACATGATGCCTCACTAAAGAGTCACGCGTAATGTTTAAGCAATACCTGCAAGTTACAAAACCAGGAATTATTTTCGGGAATTTAATTTCTGTGATCGGCGGATTCCTGTTGGCCTCCAAAGGCAACACGGATTACGCCCTGTTTCTCATCACCCTGGTGGGCGTGTCACTGGTGGTTGCATCGGGTTGTGTTTTCAACAACGTGATTGACCGCGACATCGACGTCAAGATGGAGAGAACCAGGAATCGGGTGCTGGTAAAAGGCCTTATCTCCGCGAAAGTAAGCCTGGTTTATGCCACTGTGCTGGGTATTGCTGGCTTTGCGTTGCTCTACTTCGGTGCTAATCCGCTGGCCATGTGGCTGGCGGTGATGGGCTTCGTGGTGTACGTGGGCATCTACAGTCTGCACATGAAGCGTCATTCCGTTTACGGAACGCTGATTGGCAGTCTGTCGGGTGCTGCGCCGCCGGTTATCGGCTACTGCGCCGTCTCTAACCAGTTTGATGCTGGCGCGTTGATCCTGCTGGCTATCTTTAGCCTGTGGCAGATGCCGCATTCGTACGCGATTGCTATCTTCCGCTTTAAAGATTACCAGGCAGCGAACATCCCGGTTCTGCCGGTGGTGAAAGGCATTTCCGTGGCGAAGAATCATATTACGCTCTATATCCTGGCGTTTATGATTGCCACGCTGATGCTGACGCTGGGCGGTTACGCGGGCTACAAATATCTGGTGGTGGCCGCTGCGGTCAGCGTCTGGTGGCTGGGCATGGCGTTATCGGGTTACAAAACCGCAGATGATCGTGTCTGGGCGCGTAAGCTGTTTGTCTTCTCTATCGTAACCATCACCGCGCTGAGCGTGATGATGTCGGTAGATTCGATGGCTCCGGCTTCGAAGGACCTGCTGACCTACGTCTGGTAACCGGCACCGATACAGCATGAAAAGGGCGCGATTTTCGCGCCCTTTCTTTTTGTTACCACTGCTTAAAAACTATTGTTTTACCCGCCCTGCCCCGCCCCCTAGAATAAATGCAGCACATTAACAGAGGTTGGAATGAACGATAATAAAATGACTCCGGTGGAGCTGCGCGCCACATGGGGCCTCGGTACGGTCTTTTCCCTGCGTATGCTTGGGATGTTTATGGTCCTGCCGGTACTGACCACTTATGGCATGGCATTACAGGGCGCGAGTGAAACCTTAATTGGTCTGGCGATTGGCATCTATGGCCTTGCTCAGGCGATATTTCAGATTCCTTTTGGTCTGCTCTCTGATCGCATCGGCCGCAAGCCGTTGATCGTTGGCGGACTGCTGCTGTTTGTTCTGGGCAGCGTTATCGCAGCCTGCACCGACTCCATCTGGGGCATTATTCTGGGCCGCGCATTACAGGGCTCGGGCGCGATTGCGGCTGCGGTGATGGCGCTGTTATCAGACTTAACCCGTGAGCAGAACCGCACCAAAGCGATGGCCTTTATCGGCATCAGTTTTGGCGTGACCTTCGCGATTGCGATGGTGGTCGGCCCGGTTGTGACTCATGCATTGGGTCTGCATGCGCTGTTCTGGATGATTGCGATTCTGGCGTCACTGGGAATCGTGATCACCCTGCTGGTAGTGCCATCCGCCTCCCATCATGTCCTGAACCGTGAATCAGGCATGGTGAAAGGCAGCTTCCGCAAAGTGATGGCTAACCCGCGTCTGGTAAAGCTCAACATCGGGATTTTCTGCCTGCACGTTCTGCTGATGTCGAGCTTTGTCGCGTTGCCTGGGCAGTTTGAACAGGCTGGATTCCCGGCCCCCGAGCACTGGAAAGTCTATCTCTCTACTATGCTGATCGCCTTTGCGGGCGTGGTCCCGTTCATCATCTATGCCGAAGTGAAGCGCCGTATGAAGCGCGTCTTTGTCGGCTGCGTCGGGATGATTGTGATTGCGGAGATCGTGCTGTGGGGTGCGGAAGGCCACTTCTGGACGCTGGTAGTGGGTGTTCAGCTCTTCTTCTTCGCCTTTAATCTGATGGAAGCCATTCTGCCTTCGCTGATCAGTAAAGAGTCACCCGCAGGCTACAAAGGCACGGCGATGGGGATTTATTCCACCAGCCAGTTCCTGGGCGTGGCCGTTGGCGGCAGCATGGGTGGCTGGGTGTTTGGTCATTTCGATGCGCAGACCGTGTTCCTGGTGGGCGCGATGGTGGCAGCGGCCTGGCTGTTTGTCAGCATGACGATGCAGGAGCCGCCTTATGTCAGTAGCCTGCGCATCGTCCTGAGTGATGCCGCACTGGCTGTGCCGAATCTGGAGCAACGTCTGAAGGCGCAGAAGGGCGTTAACTCAGTGTTTATCGTGCCGGAAGAGAAAAGCGCGTATATCAAAATTGATAGTAAGGTCACCAGCCGCCCTGAGCTGGAAGCGCTGCTGGGGAGTTGCTAGTTTAAGAAAATTTTCGCGACAACTTCCGCTCGTTTCGCTTCAGGATCGAGCTGGCTCAGGGAACAGGGTCAGATCGGAAAGTCGCAAAAGCCGCCATCCATGGCATGCTCGGCCCGCGCCGTCCTGGCGCGGGACGCTTTCCTCCTCTGACCCTGTTCCATGCGCTCCTGAGCTTTTGCGCTGCTGCCAGGTTCACCCGCATTTAAGTTTCTGAATAAATATCAACCCGCGCAATCCTTCTTACAGACCACTAACCAGCTTAAAGCGATGGGAGCCTGTGCCTGTAGCAAAGCATCGCGGGCAGGGACAAAAACGCCGGGAGCGTTTTTGAACAACGCAACGCGTTGGCCCGGCTACGGGCGCACCTCAGGGATGAGGTGCGTAATCGCCCGCACTGAGCCAGCCATGGATGGCGCTGTTGCGTCTTTGCGTAAGGCACTGGCTCCCTGAGCCGGTACACGATCTCGCAGACGCCGCAACTTCCAACCTGCTCAATACGTTAGACATTTTCAAAGTAATATCCCCTATTAATAACAAAAAACCCGGCCTGAGCCGGGTTTTTTATCACTGCATTCATGCTGAAAATTCAGCCTCCCCCACTTAATCGCGGAAGTTTTTAAACTGGAAAGGCTGGCCCAGATTGCTGCCGCGCACGATCGCCATCGCACCCTGCAAATCATCGCGCGCTTTGCCGGTCACACGCAATGCTTCACCCTGAATCTGGGTCTGCACTTTCAGCTTGCTGTCTTTAATCAGCTTCACCAGCTTCTTCGCCACGTCGCTCTCAATGCCTTTCTTCAGTTTGGCATCGACCGCCCAGCTTTTGCCGCTGTGCTCGATCTCTTCCGGCACCTCTAAGGCTCCGCCTTCAATCCCGCGCTTCAGCAACTTCTCACGCAAAATATCGACCAGCTGCTTAACCTGGAAATCAGACTCGCTGGTGATCTTGATGGTTTCATTCTTTTCGTTGAGCTCGAACTCGGCGCTCACGTTGCGGAAATCGAAGCGGGTAGACACTTCACGGTTAGCATTCTCCACCGCATTGCGAATTTCCTGCAGATCGACTTCTGAAACGATATCGAAAGATGGCATCTCTTCTTCTCCTGACGCTAAAGTGACATGCATAATACGCGTCTTAAGGTGCTAAATAAAATCAGGCTGCACACAACGCTATAATGTAGGTGTGACAGTAAATAACAGATGGATAGCCCGCCAGCGGGAGGCAGCATGAAAATTACCGTGTTAGGTTGCGGTGCATTGGGTCAGGTCTGGCTGACAGCGCTTGCCCGCCAGGGACATGAAGTACAGGGATGGCTGCGCGTGCCGCAGCCTTACTGCTCAGCCAATGTAATCGATCCTCAGGGCAACATCTCGAATCGCACGTTTATCGCCAACGATCCGCTGTTCCTGGCGGAAAGCCAGCTGCTGCTGGTCACACTCAAAGCGCCACAGGTTTCACCCGCCGTGAAGAATCTGGAAAGTGTGCTGCCAGAAAACTGCCCGGTGCTGCTACTGCACAACGGTATGGGTACGCTGGAGGAACTCAAAGGGCTGACTCAGCCACTCCTGCGTGGCGTCACCACGCATGCGGCGATGCGTGATGGCACCGTTATCAAGCACATCGCCAGTGGCATCACCCACATTGGTCCCGGTAACCGCAAAAGCGCCGCTTACAGTGACCTCGCCGACATCCTGCACCCTGCCCTGCCCGACGTTGCCTGGCATGACAACATCCGGGCGGCCTGCTGGCGCAAACTGGCCGTCAACTGCGTCATCAACCCGCTCAGCGTGGAGTATGAGTGCCAGAACGGCGCACTGCGCGCGTATCCGGAGCAGATCGCGCAGCTGTGCGAAGAGATCAGCTGGGTTATGGAGCGTGAAGGCCAGAATGTGGCCAGCGACAGCCTGCAGGACATCATCTTCGACGTGATCGAAAGCACCGCGGCCAATACCTCTTCGATGCTGCAGGACGTGCGCGCCCAGCGGCTCACCGAAATCGACTATATCAGCGGCTTTCTGCTGCGCCGCGCCCGGACGCACGGCCTGGTGCTGACGGAGAACACCCGTCTGTATGACATTGTAAAACGCAAGGAGTCCCATTATGACCGCGAACGCATCGGTGCTGGTTTGCCTGGCACATGGCAGTGAAGAAACCGAAGCTGTCACCACCATCGACCTGCTGGTTCGGGCGGGCCTGAAGGTTGTCACCGCCAGCGTCGAAAGCGATGGCAGCCGTGAGATCGTCTGCTCACGCGGTGTTCGTCTGCTGGCTGACGTCACGCTGGTTGAAGTCGCCGACAACGATTTCGCCGCCATCGTCCTGCCCGGCGGCCTGAAAGGGGCTGAGACCTTCCGTGACAGTCCGCTGCTGGTCGAAACGGTGCGTCAGTTTCACCTTAATGAGAAGATTGTCGCCGCGATATGCGCAGCCGCAGGCACGGTACTGATCCCTCACGATCTCTTCCCGGTCGGTAACATGACCGGCTTTCCTGGCCTGAAAGAGACGATTCCGGAGGAAAAGTGGATGGAGCGACGTGTCGTCTGGGATCCCCGCGTTAATCTGCTGACCAGCCAGGGACCTGGCACGGCAATGGATTTTGCGCTGAAGCTGATCGATCTGCTGGTGGGAAAAGAGATGGCGCGTGAGGTCGCTGCACAGCTGGTGCTGGCTCCCGGCATTTATGACTATCAGGCGTAAAGACTCAGGCTTAAAACGAGAAAGCCAGTCAGACCTGAACAGGCACTGACTGGCTCAGAGCGATGACTACGGGCGGTAGACTTTAACGTTCTTAAAGCCCTGCTCATGCAGATAGAGCGCCTGCAGACGGCTCATCACACCACGATCGCAGTAGAGCAACCAGGTGCGGTTCTGATCGAGATCGCCAAACTGCGTACTGAGTTTGTAGAATGGCAGCGACTTCACTTCCGTGGCGTTCAGCGTCAGGGGCTTCTCTTCCTGCTCATCAATAGAGCGGATATCCAGCACCACATCGTTGTCACTCAGAAGCGCGACGGTCTCAACTTCCACCACCTCCTCTTCCGTTTGCTCAGCAATAGTACGAATATCGACATTGGTCGCTTCTTCGATGACCCGATCCAGAATCGAGAAGTCGAAATTCTGCTCTTCCGCCTCAATCTTCGCCTTCACCGCCTTCACCGTCGGGCTTTTTGAGATCACACCACAATATTCCGGCATGGTGCTGGCGAAATCTTCAGTGCCGATCTCCCGGGCAACTCTGATGATGTGCTCTTTGTCATGAGAGATCAGCGGACGCAGAATCAGCGTATCCGACGCGTTATCAATCAGGCGCAGGTTGGTCAGCGTCTGGCTCGACACCTGCCCTACCGCTTCACCCGTGACCAGCGCCTGCACGCCGTAGCGCTCAGCAACCGTCGAGGCAGCACGTACCATCATGCGCTTCAGCACCACGCCCATCTGGCCGTCATCCACTTTTTCGAGGATCTCACCGACGACCGGCTCAAAATTGATCGCCACGAAGCGCACGCGGTGTGAACGACCAAAACGATTCCACAGATAGTGCGCAACCTGACGCACGCCAATCTCATGCGCGGCACCGCCAAGGTTAAAGAAGCAGTAATGCACGCGGCTGCCGCGGCGCAGCAGCATATAGCTGGAGACACCGGAGTCGAAACCGCCGGAAATCAGCGACAGCACATCTTCCTGCGTGCCGATCGGGAAACCGCCCAGACCTTCGTAGCGCGCCGTCACCAGCGTCAGGCGATTCTCTTCAACTTCAAGGTTCACCGTCACGTCAGGATTTTTAAGCTGCACGCGGGCGCTTTCAATATGCTGATTCAGACCACCACCCACATAGCGCTCTACATCCTGCGAACTGAAGCTGTGCTTACCGCGACGTTTCACACGCACGCAGAAGCTCTTGCCCTCAAGACTGTCGCGATACTGCGCTAACGTCTGTTCAAAGATGTGATGAATATCGGTGTACTCGCGATCTTCAACCGCTAAAACGTGATGGATACCGGGAATGCGGGAAAGCTCATCGGGAATAATGTCCGCCAGCGCCGCATTTTTTGACCGCACTTCAATGTGATCCCAGTAGCGCACAACGGCGATGTCGTCGCTGACGGTTTTCAGGACGTTGCGGATATTGCTGGCAAGAATCTTGATAAAGCGCAAACGCACCGACGGACTCTTGATGGTGATTTCAGGAAATAACTTGATGATAAACTTCATGGCGACACAGCTTCGTTGGGCAAATAAGTGCTAAAACAGGCGGCACTTAGCTGGTAAAATCACAAAATTGCGGGCTGCAAGGCGCAACCGCATCCGAGGCGCGGGAGTATATCACCTTTGTCAGGTGACTGCTTCTTCATCAGCCGCCGCATTGATTATTTTGCTAATCATAGGGTCTCAGCTACCATGACCGATTGCGAGATAATGTCCCAACCGTGAGTCGACACGAAATATGCCGAAAAAAGCCGAACAGCCAGCCAGCTTTGAAACGTCATTGCAGCAGCTGGAGCAGATTGTCAGCCGTCTGGAAAGTGGTGAACTGCCGCTGGAAGAAGCCCTGAACGAATTTGAGCGCGGCGTGCAGCTGGCGCGGAATGGCCAGCAGACGCTGCAGCAGGCTGAACAGCGGGTCCGCATTCTGCTGAACGATGATAAAGATGCCGACCTCACTGCTTTCACGCCGGAAAATGACTAATGGATTTTGCCCGCTTACTCGACGTTTATCAGCAGCAGGTGAACGCCGCGCTGACGCGTTTTATAGAGCCACTTCCTTTTCAGAGTTCTCCTCTGGTGAATGCCATGCATTATGGGGCATTATTAGGCGGTAAACGTCTGCGTCCTTTTCTGGTCTACGCGACCGGCGAAATGCTCCACGCCAATCCGGCGAGTCTGGATGCTCCTGCCGCCGCAGTTGAATGCATTCATGCGTACTCTCTGATTCATGACGATCTCCCTGCGATGGACGATGATGCACTGCGTCGCGGGCAGCCAACCTGTCATATTAAATATGGCGAAGATACCGCGATTCTGGCGGGCGACGCCCTGCAGACGCTGGCCTTTTCCATTCTGGCCGATGAAGCAATGCCCGGTGTCAGCGCCGAATATCGATTGATGATGCTCTCCGAACTGGCAAAAGCCAGTGGCGTAGCCGGAATGTGTGGCGGGCAGGCACTGGATTTAGCGGCGGAAGGCAAATCCGTCGATCTCGATCAGCTGGAACAGATCCATCGCCACAAAACCGGCGCCCTGATCCGCTCAGCGGTACGGCTAGGCGCATTAACGGCAGGCGATGCGGGTCGCGAAGCGCTGCCGCTGCTCGACCGCTATGCAGAGGCGATTGGTCTCGCGTTTCAGGTGCAGGACGACATTCTGGATGTGATCGGCGACACAGCCGTGATCGGAAAACGTCAGGGTGCCGATCAGGATCTGGGGAAAAGCACCTATCCTTCACTGTTAGGCCTTGAAAGTGCCCGTGACAAAGCGCGGGATTTGTATCAGGAAGCTCTTGATGCTTTAGAATTGCTCGCTGCGCACTCTTATAACACTACAGCACTGCAGGCGCTGGCGAGCTTCATAATTGAACGCGACAAATAACTTCCATAATGAGTCTCTGATGAGTTTTGATATTGCTAAATACCCGACACTGGCGCTGGCAGACACGGTTCAGGCGCTGCGTGCCCTGCCAAAAGAGAAGTTGCCTGCGCTGTGTGATGAACTGCGTCAGTACCTATTAGACAGTGTGAGCCGCTCCAGCGGCCATTTTGCATCGGGTCTGGGCGTGGTTGAACTGACGGTCGCGCTGCATTATGTCTATAACACCCCGTTTGACCATCTGGTCTGGGATGTGGGTCATCAGGCTTATCCGCATAAAATTCTGACAGGTCGCCGCGATCGCATCGGCACTATCCGTCAGAAAAACGGTGTCCACCCGTTTCCGTGGCGCGGTGAAAGTGAATATGACGTCCTGAGCGTCGGTCACTCATCTACCTCTATCAGTGCCGGTCTCGGCATGGCAGCGGCGGCAGAACGTGAAGGTCAGGGCCGTCGCACCGCCTGTATTATTGGCGATGGTGCGATTACCGCAGGTATGGCGTTTGAAGCGATGAACCATGCCGGTGATATCAAGCCGGACATGCTGGTCATCCTCAATGATAACGAGATGTCGATTTCCGAAAACGTCGGCGCGCTGAATAATCGCCTGGCGCAGATCCTGTCGGGGAAAACCTACGCACGACTGCGCGAAGGCAGTAAGCGCGTGCTGACAAATCTGCCGCCAATCAAAGAGCTGGTCAAACGCACCGAAGAGCATCTCAAAGGCATGGTCGTGCCGGGCACGCTGTTTGAAGAGCTGGGCTTTAACTATATTGGCCCGGTTGACGGTCACGATGTGCTGACGCTGGTCAATACGCTGAGCAACATGCGCAGCCTGAAAGGCCCGCAGTTCCTGCATATCATGACGAAGAAAGGTAAAGGCTACGCCCCGGCAGAGGAAGATCCGATTGCCTGGCACGCCGTTCCTAAATTTGACCCGGCTATTGGCGAACTGCCGAAAAGCGCAGAGGGTCTGCCGAGCTACTCTAAAATCTTCGGCAACTGGCTGTGCGAAATGGCCGCCGACGATCCGAAGCTAATGGCGATTACCCCGGCGATGCGTGAAGGCTCCGGCATGGTGGCCTTCTCACGTGAATTCCCTAAGCAATATTTTGACGTAGCGATCGCCGAGCAGCATGCGGTGACCTTCGCGGCCGGTATGGCGATTGGCGGCTATAAGCCCATTGTTGCCATCTATTCCACTTTCCTGCAACGCGCCTACGATCAGCTGATCCACGACGTCGCCATCCAGAAACTGCCGGTCCTGTTTGCTATCGATCGCGGTGGTATTGTTGGCGCGGATGGTCAGACCCACCAGGGCGCGTTTGATCTCGCCTATCTGCGCTGCGTGCCGGATATGGTGATCATGACGCCGAGCGATGAAAATGAGTGTCGGCAGATGCTCTATACCGGCTATCACCATCAGGCTGGCCCGAGTGCGGTGCGCTATCCGCGCGGCACCGGTGTCGGTACCCCGCTGGCTCCACTAAAGAGTCTGTCGCTGGGTAAAGCAGTCGTGAAACGTCAGGGTGAAAAGCTGGCGATTCTGAACTTCGGTACCCTGCTGCCGGAAGCCGCCGCCACGGCGGAAGCGCTGAACGCGACACTGGTCGATATGCGCTTTGTGAAGCCGCTGGATGAAGCGCTGATCGCCGAACTCGCTAACACCCACGACTCGCTGATAACGCTGGAAGAAGGTGCCATCAAAGGCGGTGCGGGCAGTGGCGTAAATGAGTTTGTGATGGCGAAACGCCTGGGCATTCCGGTACTGAACATCGGCCTGCCCGATGAGTTCATCCCGCAGGGCACGCAGGATGAAGTGCGTCATGACTATCTGCTGGACGCGGAGGGCATTCAGCAACAGATCGCCCGCTGGCTGGCGCAGTAACCTCTCCTCTCTGCGCTCCCCCCTGGGGAGCGCAACATCCTGCTATGCTGTAACCTTTGCACTTTCGCAGGAGCCTCCACCATGAAAACGATTCAACTGGGTACCACCGATCTGCAGGTGTCGCGTCTCTGTCTCGGCTGTATGACCTATGGCGAGCCAACGCGCGGTAATCATGCCTGGACGCTGCCGGAAGCGAGCAGCCGTCCGCTGATCCAGCAGGCGCTGAACGCGGGCATCAACTTCTTTGATACCGCCAACAGCTATTCCGATGGCAGCAGTGAAGAGATTCTGGGCCGGGCGCTGAAAGAATTTGCCCGCCGCGAAGAGATCGTGGTCGCCACCAAAGTCTATTTCCCGCTGACCAATCTCTCACAGGGACTGTCGCGCAAAAATATCCTGCAATCCATTGATGACAGCCTGCAGCGTCTCGGCATGGAGTATGTCGACCTGCTGCAGATTCACCGCTGGGACTACGAGACACCGCTGGAAGAGACGCTGGAAGCGCTGCATGACGTGGTGCAGTCAGGAAAAGCCCGCTATATCGGCGCCTCATCCATGCACGCCAGTCAGTTTGCGCAGGCGTTGCAGCTGCAGTCAGAACAGGGCTGGCATCGCTTTGTCAGCATGCAGGATCAGTACAACCTGATTCAGCGTGAAGAGGAGCGGGAAATGCATCCACTCTGTCTGAAAGAGCAGATCGCCGTGCTGCCCTGGAGTCCGCTGGCGCGCGGTAAACTGACCCGCCCGTGGGGGGAAAACACCGCGCGTTCCGCCTCCGATCAGGTGATGGCGAAGCTCTATGACAACACCGAAGAGAACGATGCCGTGATTGCAGAGCGGCTGGCACAGGTGGCGGAAAGCAAAGGTGTGACGCGGGCGCAGGTGGCGCTGGCCTGGCTACTGAGCAAGCCTGCCGTTACGGCACCGATTATTGGCGCGTCGCGCGCTGAGCAGTTTGAGGATCTGGTGAAGGCGGTGGATGTCACGCTGAGTGACGACGAGATTACCCTGCTGGAAGAAACCTATCAGCCGCATCAGGCGGTGGGATTCGAATAAATCAGAATGTGACGCCCTGGCCGGGCGTCACCTCTTATTCAGGCGTTCAGCCTCGGCAATTAACCCGCCAGCCAGACCCCAAAGCCATAAAGCATGGCCGCAGAAATCACGCCAGCAATGATGTCATCCACCATAATGCCCATACCGCCATGCACATTGCGGTCAAACCAGCGAATCGGCCATGGTTTCCACATATCAAGAATACGGAACAGCACAAAGCCGCCCAGCACCCATTGCCAGCTGTTGACCGGAATCGCCATCAGCGTAATCCACATGCCGATGAACTCATCCCAGACAATACTGCCGTGATCGTGTACACCCATATCTTTGGCGGTGCGATGGCAGAGATAGACACCGACGCAGATTCCAACCAGCACAACCAGCGAATAGAGATCCTGCGGCAGAAAGGTCATCAGCCACCAGAATGGGATGGCCGCCAGCGATCCCATGGTACCAGGCACGACCGGGCTTAATCCACTGCCGAAACCGGTGGCCAGCAGATGCCAGGGATTGCTCATCCGCAGGCGGCTCTTCGCCACGTCGTTATTTAGTATCAAAGTGATCAAACCCTTTATGATGGAATGTGGCAGGTTTGCCATTATCCAGCAGCGTTAAGCCTTCTGATTCCGGTGCTATCTGCCCGATGCAGGTATAAGGCACGCCCAGATGCCCCAGCGCCACATCAAGCGCGCCGCGATTCACTTCCGGCACGGTGAAGCAGAGTTCGTAATCTTCTCCGCCACTCAGCGCCCAGCGCAATACCTGCTCAGGGTCGAAATGGTCGCGCAGCGCCGGCGACAGCGGCAACGCATCCAGGTTTAGCCGTGCACCACAGCCGCTGGCTTTCAGCACGTGGCCGAGGTCGGAAATCAGGCCATCAGAAAGGTCCACCGCTGAAGAGGCCAGCGCACGCAGTGCCTGGCCCTGCAGAATGCGCGGCATCGGACGCAGATGCCGTTTAATCAGTGCCTCATGCACCGCCGGATCGCTGATGCGGCAGTGATGCTGCAACAGCGCCAGACCCGCTGCGCTGTCACCCAGCGTGCCGGTCACGTAGATCCAGTCGCCCGGCTTCGCTCCGGAGCGTTTCAGGGCGCGGCCCTGCGGCACCAGACCGTGAATCGCCAGCGTCAGGCTCAGCGGGCCACGGGTCGTGTCACCGCCCACCAGCTGCATGTCGTAATATTCCAGCAGTTCAAACAGGCTTTCGCTAAAGGCAGAGAGCCAGCTCTCATCGACCTGCGGCAGCGTTAAGGCCAGCGTCAGCCACGCGGGATCCGCGCCCATGGCAGCGAGATCGCTAAGATTAACAGCCAGGGCTTTGTAACCCAGATCGGCGGGATGAATATCCCGTAAGAAGTGCACACCCGCGACCAGGGTATCGGTGCTGATCGCCAGCGTCTGTTTTTCCGGCACGCTAAGTAACGCACAATCGTCACCGATGCCGAGTTCGACATCACGGCGGCTGCGTGTTCTGCGGTTGAAGTAGCGTGCGATGAGTTCAAATTCACCACAAGACATAATTACGTTCCGCTTAACTCTTCATGAAAAAAGGCCGGCAAGCCGGCCTTTTTGTTTATTTGCGATTGGGTCGAATTTGTGGACCGGCTTTATCCAGCACGCCGTTAACAAATTTATGACTGTCTTCGGCACCGAAGACTTTCGCCAGCTCAATCCCTTCGTTGATGGCCACTTTATAGGGCACATCATCACGCTTGCTCAACTCATACAGCGAGATGCGCAGGATAGCTTTTTCTACCTGGCCCAGCTCTTCGAGCTGACGCGACAGATAGGGCTTCATCAGTCCATCCAGATACGCACTGTTGGTCGCCACACCGGACAGCAGTTCGCGGAAGTAAGTAATGTCGACGTCTTTGACGTCCTGTTCCGCCAGAAACTGGTATTCCACATCGGCAATGTCGTTATTCGACAACTGCCAGGAGTAAAGCGCCTGAACAGCGCACTCACGGGCGCGACGACGAGCAGCAGGTTTCACAAAATTCCCCTTACAAAAATCAGGCTTTAATGGCTTTCAATACGTTGATCATTTCGAGCGCAGTCAGCGCCGCTTCAGCACCTTTGTTACCCGCTTTGGTGCCGGCACGCTCAATGGCCTGCTCGATGCTTTCAGTGGTCAGCACGCCGAACGCGACAGGAATGTCGCTGTTCATGGCAACGCTGGCGATACCAGAGCTGGCTTCACCCGCCACATATTCGAAGTGCGCAGTGCCACCACGAATAACGGTGCCGAGTGCGATAATCGCATCATGTTTGCCGGAGTTCGCCAGCGCACGTGCTGCCAGCGGCAGTTCGTAAGCACCCGGCACCCAGACAACGGTGATATTTTCATCTTTGACCTGGCCGATACGTTTCAGGGCATCAACTGCGCCATCCAGCAGGCTGTCATTAATGAAGTTGTTAAAACGCGCGATGACGATGGCAACATTGGCCTCAGGCGTTGCAACAGCAGCTTCGATAACTTTCATACTTATCCTTTCAGGGGTTTGGTTGGCCCCGCGCAGGGGGGCGGATTCTATCATACTCTTAGGCGGCGTGCTCTCGCTTTTCCGGGCATGCTATTGCGGTGTCAGGGTCAGACGTAAATCGTCACCGACCTGCCGGACATCGCTGAAACGGAACGCAGGTGCGTCAGCCAGTTGGCTGAGCCCCGGCAGCTGACACAGGCCGCGTCCTTCATGACCTAACAGCTTAGGTGCCAGATAAACGATCAGTTCATCCACCAGCCCGGCCTGTAACAGGGCACCGGCGAGCGTCGCACCCGCTTCAACCCAGACGCTGTTAATCTGTCGCTGTCCCAGCAGCATCATCATCGCCACCAGATCCAGCTGCTGTTCGCGCAGCGGCACGGCGATTTGCGTGACGTCAGCGGGCCAGAGCTGCTGATCCGGCTGATGGCGCATCAGCCAGGTTTCGCCCGGCTGTGAGATAAGCCGATGCTGCGGCGTCACGCGATTCTGGCTGTCGATAATCACACGTACCGGCTGACGCAGTTGCTGCTCATCAACCAGAGCCTGGCTGTCGGTATTGAGTTCAGACCAGCGCACGGTCAGAGAGGGATCGTCCGCCAGCACCGTAGCGCTACTGCTGAGAATGGCGGCGCTTTGCGCCCGCAGACGCTGCACATCACGGCGGGCAGCCTCAGAGGTGATCCACTGGCTCTCGCCACTGGCCATGGCCGTGCGGCCATCCAGTGACGCGCCCAGCTTGAGCTGAATCCAGGGAAAGCCGGTGCGCATGCGCTTGAGGAAGCCGCGATTGAGTGCTTCGGCTTCCGGCATCATCAGACCATGGCTGACGTCGATGCCCGCCTGATGCAGACGGTGCAGTCCGCGCCCCGCGACCTGCGGATTCGGGTCCTGCATGGCGGCGACGACACGGATCACACCTGCGGCGATCAGCGCATCACAGCAGGGCGGCGTGCGGCCATGATGGCTGCACGGCTCCAGCGTGACATAGGCCGTTGCGCCACGCGCTTTCTCGCCAGCCATGCGCAGAGCGTGGACTTCGGCATGGGGTTCACCAGCACGCTGATGCCAGCCCTCACCCACGACTTCACCATCGCGCACAATCACACAGCCGACATTCGGGTTCGGCATGGTCGTAAAACGGCCGCGTCGCGCCAGTTCCAGCGCACGCGCCATATAGCGTTCGTCCATACTCTAATCCTGTAACCGGGCGATCTCTTCGCCAAAATCGCGAATATCTTCAAAGCTGCGGTAAACCGAGGCGAAGCGAATATAGGCGACTTTATCGAGCTTTTTCAGCTCATCCATCACCAGATTGCCAATCAGCTTACTGGGGATCTCACGTTCGCCGGTGGCGCGCAGCTGCGTTTTAATATGGTTTACGGCGCTTTCTACCGCGTCGGCACTGACCGGACGCTTCTCAAGCGCTTTCATCATCCCGCTGGCCATTTTGTCTTCATTGAAAGGCTCGCGCACATCATTGCTTTTCACCACGCGGGGCATCACCAGTTCCGCCACCTCAAAGGTGGTGAAGCGTTCATGACACATCAGACACTGGCGGCGGCGTCGCACCGAGGAGCCTTCACTAACCAGACGAGAATCAATCACTTTGGTGTCCACAGCGGAGCAGAATGGGCAATGCATGACGTTTCCTGACGCGAGAGTGATGGGCCATACAGTGTAGCGCGAACTGCGAATCAACAAAATCTCTTCCGTGTCTTTCGCGGGCTTCTCATCGCAGGATAAACGATGCTAAATTTCGTCTGCGGCAAAAGGGACTACGCTTTAAGAGCTGCAATTAAAATTTTCCACTAACACATTGGAGGTTGTATGGGTCTGTTTAACTTTGTGAAAGAAGCCGGTGAAAAACTCTGGGACGCCGTAAACGGCGGTGACGATCAGAATAAAAAGCTGCAGGATCACATCAACAAGCTCGGTTTGCCAGACAGCGACAAGGTGGACGTAAAGGTCAATGGCGATACCGTCACCGTGACCGGCGATGGCCTTTCTCAGGAGCTGAAAGAGAAGATTCTGATCGCGGCAGGTAACGTGGCAGGCATCACAAAAGTGGAAGACAAGGTCACCGTGACAGACAGCGCGGCCGAGTCAGAGCTTTACACCGTGAAGAAAGGCGACACGCTGAGCGCTATTTCTAAACAGGTTTACGGTAACGCTAACGAATATAACAAGATTTTCGAAGCGAATAAGCCAATGCTCACCCATCCTGATAAGATCTATCCTGGCCAGGTTTTACGTATTCCAAAATAACGGACAAGGATAACTTATGAGCAGGATGGTTTGGGTTCCGGTGGCGTTCTCACTGGTGGCGCTGAGCGGCTGCAGTAGCAGTGCAGGTAACCCGCAGGTCAGAGAGCTGCATCAGGAAGTGAGTCAGCTCAATCAGCAGATGCAGCATCTGACCACGCAGGCCAGCGCGCTGGAGATTCAGGGACAGCTTAACAGCCAGTTGCAGCAGGGTGCCTGGCTGGTGCCACAGGCGAATACGCCAGTGGCGCTGCAGACTCAGCTCGGCACGTTGCGACTGACGCTGTCCCCTGTCACTGCGGAAGCCAGCGGTTCGCGGGCAACCCTGACCGTACGCTCAATGGACGATCGGCCTTTGCCCGCCCTGCACGCAACGGTGATCTGGGGTGAACTCGACCCGACGACCGGTAAACCGCTGAGCAGTGACAGTCTGACGCAGACGGTCGCGCTGCCTGCCTCGCTGCTGCCGCAGCATTCGGCGAGCATTCCGCTGCGTCTCAGCGGCCTGACGCCGGAGCAACTGGGTTATGTCCGCGTGCATAACGTGACCGCTGACGCACCACCCCCGACATCCCCTGCGGCACCCGCTAATCCTTAGCCGTGGTGCAAAAAAAACGGGCAGCCAAAAGGCTGCCCGTTTTTATTTCTGACGCGCGATTAAGGCAGGATAGAAGGCTGATCGGCGCCCTCTTTCTCGACTTTCTGCACCATCATATGTTCACGCTTCATGCCCAGCTTCAGCGCCAGCGCTGAAGAGACATAAATGGATGAAATCGTACCAATCGTCACACCAATCAGCATGGTCAGTGAGAAGCCTTTCAGCAGCGCACCACCAAATATGAACAGGATGAGGATCATCGCCAGCGTCGTCAGCGAGGTAATCAGGGTACGGCTTAACGTCTGGGTCAGTGATACGTTGGTAATATCGTAAGAGCTGCCGCGACGGATCTTGCGGAAGTTTTCACGAATACGGTCAGAGACCACAATTTTATCGTTAAGCGAGTAGCCAATCACCGACATCAGCGAGGCAACAATCGTCAGGTCGATTTCAATGCGGAACAGCGCCAGCAGGCCGCAGGTGATGATCACGTCATGCGCCAGCGCCAGCACAGTGCCCAGCGCCAGACGCCACTCAAAGCGAAAGCCGATATAGATCAGAATCGCAATCAGTGCCGACAACAGCGCCATCGCACCCGCCTGCGCCAGGTCGCTGCCCACACTCGGCCCCACGAACTCAATGCGCTTAACGGTCGCGTTTTGCTGCGTGGTCTGGTTGATCACCGACACCACTTTATTGCCTAACTCGGTACCTGCCGGGCCGGTAACCGGTGCCATACGCACCATCACGTCACGGCTGCTGCCAAAGTTCTGCACCAGCGGCTCGTCAAAGCCCGCTTTCACCAGTTCGCTACGCAGCGTGTCGAGGTCGGCCGGTTTCTCCAGCGCGATCTCAATCACCGTACCACCGGTGAAATCGAGGCCCCAGTTAAAACCACGCACGCCCACGATCGCAATCGCGGCCACAATCAGCAGTCCCGAAATGATGAAGGCCAGCTTATCCCAGCGCATAAAGTCGACGACTTTACGCCCGTGGTTCAACTGCTCAATGTTATATTCCTGTGCCACAACGCACTCCTCAGATAGACAGCTTGTTGATGCGTTTGCCACCGTAAACCAGGTTAACAATGGCACGGGTACCGATAATCGCGGTGAACATTGAGGTCGCGATACCAATTGCAGTGGTAATCGCAAAGCCTTTGATCGAACCGGTGCCGACCGCGTAAAGAATGATAACTTTGATCAGGGTGGTCACGTTCGCATCGACAATACTGGAGAAGGCGCCTTTATAGCCTTCATGAATTGCCTGCTGAACCGAGCGCCCGTTTCGCAGCTCTTCTTTAATACGTTCGTTAATCAGTACGTTGGCATCGACTGCCACCGCCAGCGTTAACACGATACCGGCAATACCCGGCATGGTCAGGGTCGCGCCCGGCAGCAGGGACATGATGCCGACAATCAGCACCAGGTTCACCAGCAGTGCACTCGTCGCAATCAGACCAAACTTCTTATAGAACACCACCATAAACAGGATCGAGGCAAGCAGACCCCACAGGCAGGCTTCCAGACCCTGAGTAATGTTCTGCTGACCCATGGTCGGCCCGATAGTCCGCTCTTCCACAATCTGGATCGGCGCAATCAACGCACCGGCACGCAGCAGCAGCGACAGCTGACGCGCTTCGTTCGGGTTGTTGATACCGGTGATGCGGAAGCTGTTCCCCAGGCGAGACTGGATATTGGCGACGTTAATCACCTCTTCCTGCTTCACCAGAATGGAACGGCCATTGGCATCTTTCTTACCGCTGTCCTTGTACTCCACAAACAGGGTCGCCATCGGCTTGCCGATATTGTCCTTGGTGAAGTTGGACATGATGTTACCGCCTGCACCATCCAGTGAAATGTTCACCTGTGGCTGGTTGTACTCATCCATGCTGGAGGTTGAGTCGGTGATATGGTCACCGGTCAGGATCACCCGCTTGTAAAGCACGACCGGCTGGCCATCACGCATGTCTTTAACTTCAGAGTCACCCGGTACACGGCCACTGGCCGCCGCAGTCGGATCCACGCTGGTGTTCACCAGACGGAATTCCAGCGTCGCGGTGGCACCCAGAATCTCTTTGGCGCGCGCCGTATCCTGAATACCCGGCAGCTCAACCACGATACGATCGGAACCCTGACGCTGAACCAGCGGTTCAGCTACGCCCAGCTGGTTTACACGGTTACGCAGAATCGTAATGTTCTGCTGAACCGCATATTCACGTGCTTCGCTGAGACGGGCATCGCTCATGGTGGCACGCAGCGCATCGCTGCCGCTGCTGTTGATCACCAGATCCTGATGACGCGAGCTCAGCCAGGAGATCGCCGCGTCGCGGCTGGCAGCGTCACGGAAACGAATTTCCACGCCGTAGTTCGCGATTTTATTGACGTTGGTGTAGGGGATATTTTTGGTGCGCAGGTCGCTACGCAGCGTGTCAGCATTCTGCTCCTGCAGCTTGCTGAGCGCGGTGTCCATGTCCACTTCCATCAGGAAGTGCACACCACCACGCAGATCGAGACCGAGTTTCATCGGCTCTGCTGACAGCATCGTCAGCCAGCGCGGCGTGGCAGGCGCAAGGTTCAGCGCGACAACGTAGTTTTCACCCAGCGCTTTCATGATCGCTTCACGGGCGCGTAACTGCACATCCGTATTAGCGAAACGCGCGGTAATCGCACCATTTTCCAGCGCAACAGATTTGCTCTGGATATTGTCTTGTTTTAATGCGGACTGAATTTGATCCAACGTCTGCTCACTGGCGGCGCTTCCGCGCGCACCAGTGATTTGAACGGCCGGATCCTCACCATACAGGTTGGGAAGCGCATAGAGCAGGCCGACGAGAATCACGACGACCAGCATTACGTACTTCCACAAAGGATAACGATTTAACACGGCAGTTCCCTTAGGGAAGAAAGAATTACAGCGCCTTGATAGTGCCTTTCGGCAGCACGGCGGCGACGAAATCACGTTTAATGACGACTTCATTGGTGTCATTCAGCGCGATAGCTACGTAGCCCGTGTCAGAGACTTTCGTTACGCGGCCTACGAGGCCACCGCTGGTCAGCACTTCATCACCCTTAGAGATGGAATCCATCAGCTTCTTGTGCTCTTTCGCACGTTTCTGCTGCGGACGCAGGATCATGAAATAGAAAATCAGACCAAACACCACCAGCATGATCACCAGAGAATACGGACTTCCCTGAGACGGAGCGCCTGCTGCGGCCACGGCGTCAGAAATGAATAAGCTCATTAAATTTCCCTCATTGATGAATTATCAGACGTTAATGGCGGAACTTCTTTGCCCGTCCGTTGGTAAAACTCAGTTACAAAGCGCTCTAATTTACCCTCTTCGATGGCCTGGCGTAAACCTGCCATCAGACGCTGGTAGTAGCGCAAATTGTGGATAGTATTCAGACGCGCGCCCAGTATTTCGTTACAACGGTCGAGATGATACAAGTAGGCACGGCTATAATTGCGACAGGTGTAACAATCACACTCCGCATCCAGCGGCGCAGTGTCATCTTTGTAGCGGGCGTTGCGAATCTTCACCACACCTTCGGTGACAAACAGGTGACCATTTCGCGCATTACGGGTTGGCATCACGCAGTCAAACATATCAACGCCGCGACGGACGCCTTCAACCAGATCTTCTGGCTTGCCGACACCCATCAGATAACGCGGTTTATCCTGCGGAAGCTGCGGACAGACGTGCTCAAGAATACGGTGCATGTCCTGCTTAGGCTCACCCACCGCCAGGCCGCCCACAGCGTACCCATCAAAGCCAATCTCTACCAGACCTTTCACCGAGACATCTCGTAAATCTTCGTAAACCGAGCCCTGAATAATGCCAAATAAGGCATTTTTATTTCCGAGGCTGTCGAAACGATCACGGCTGCGTTGCGCCCAGCGCAGCGACATCTCCATGGAGCGTTTGGCGTAGTCCCAATCCGCCGGGTACGGCGTACATTCATCGAAAATCATCACGATGTCGGAACCCAGGTCGTACTGGATCTCCATCGATTTTTCCGGATCGAGGAAGATCGGGTCGCCATTGATCGGGTTACGGAAATGCACGCCCGCTTCGGTGATTTTACGGATGTCGCCCAGACTGAAGACCTGGAAACCGCCGGAGTCGGTCAGGATCGGCCCTTTCCACTGCATGAAGTCATGCAGATCGCCATGCAGTTTCATAATCTCCTGGCCGGGACGCAGCCAGAGGTGGAAAGTATTGCCCAGAATGATCTGCGCGCCAGTCTCCTGCACTTCTTCCGGCGTCATGCCTTTCACAGTGCCATAGGTGCCGACGGGCATAAACGCCGGGGTTTCTACCACACCGCGATCAAAAATCAGACGGCCACGGCGTGCGCGCCCATCTGTGGTATCAAGTTCAAATTTCACAAAGCCTCCATCGGAGAAACAGTCCGATGCAGATAACCTTCAGTCGCACGACAGGCGATTCCGGCTATCGGTTAATAAATCAGTCGCCCACTTTTTCCAGCGGCGCCTGCGGATTTTTGCTGATAAACATCGCATCTCCATAACTGAAGAAACGATATTGCTCAGCCACGGCTGCGTGATACGCCGCCATGGTGTGCTGATAACCGGCAAACGCCGAGACCAGCATAATCAGAGTCGATTCGGGCAGGTGGAAGTTGGTGATCAGCGCATCGATCACCTGATACTCATAGCCCGGATAGATGAAAATCTGCGTATCGTCGAAGAACGGCGCAATCAGGGCATCCTGACTTGCTTTGGCGGCGCTCTCCAGCGAACGGACAGAGGTGGTGCCGACGGCGACCACTTTATTGCCACGCGCTTTACAGGCCAGCACCGCGTCGACAACCTCCTGCGGCACTTCGGCATACTCCGCGTGCATGTGATGCTCTTCGATGGTTTCGACACGCACCGGCTGGAAGGTGCCTGCACCGACATGCAGCGTCACAAAGGCCATCTCGATGCCCTTCTCTTTCAGCGCCTGCAGCAGCGGTTCATCGAAGTGCAGACCAGCTGTCGGAGCCGCGACGGCACCCGGACGGGCGCTGTAAACCGTCTGATAAAGCTCGCGATCCGCCTCTTCATCAGGACGGTCGATATACGGCGGCAGTGGCATGTGACCGACGCTGTTGAGGATATCGAGCACCGCGCGCTCATCATCAAACGCGATCTCAAACAGCGCATCGTGGCGTGCCACCATGGTCGCTTTCACACTCTCATCTTCGCCCAGCAGCAGTTCTGCCCCCGGCTTCGGCGCTTTTGAGGCGCGCACATGTGCCAGCACGCGCTTGTCGTCGAGCATCCGCTCCACCAGCATCTCGATTTTGCCGCCGCTGGCTTTACGGCCAAAGACGCGCGCCGGAATCACACGGGTGTTGTTGAACACCAGCAGATCGCCTGGTTTCAGCTTATCCAGCACGTCGGTGAAAACACCGTGCGACAGCGCACCGCTGGGACCGTCGAGCGACAGCAGACGACAGCCGCTGCGCTGCGCCTGGGGATAGTGAGCAATCAGGGATTCGGGCAGTTCAAAAGCAAAATCGGCGACACGCATTGAAATGTTCTTTCTCAGGCAAAAACAGGCGGCACAGTTTAGCGGAAAACCGACCAATTCTGAACAACTGGCTGCGCAAAGGCAGTTCAGCCTATAATGCGGCATGAACTTTCTTGCGCATCTCCATCTGGCTAAGCTGGCCGACAGCTCCTTACTCGGCAATCTAATGGCCGACTTTGTGCGGGGCAACCCGCACCAGCACTGGTCCGCGCCTGTCGCAGACGGCATTCTGATGCATCGTCGTCTGGATGTGATGACGGATGCGCTGCCGGAAGTGCGCAGCGCCCGTCAGCTGTTCCGTGCGGAAACCTATCGCGTCGCCCCCATTACGCTGGACGTCATCTGGGACCATTTTCTGGCCCGTCACTGGCAGCAATTTACGCCCGACCAGACGCTGGTGCAGTTTTCTGCCACCGCCGAGCGCGAAATCCTGCCGCAGCTGGCCGACACGCCTCCTGAATTTCAGGCACTCAACGCGGTGATGTGGCGCGAGCGCTGGTTTGAGCATTATGCCCAGCCTGCGCGGCTGGAGCGGGTGCTGCACGGCATGGCCAGCCGCCGTCCACGCCTGGCGGCACTGCGCGACTCCTACCACGATTTCACGCAACATTATGATCAGCTGGAAGCGCTGTTTTTTGTTTTTTATCCGCGTTTAATGGCGCTGGCGACCAGCAGAACCCTGTAAAACCCGATCCTCTGCTACCGGGCTGACGGACATGCGCTTTTGCCTGATGAAAAAAGCCAGCAGCCCGGCTCAGCACCATCTTGCCATTGCTGCTTATCTGCGGCTTAATGAAGCCTTTCTTAACAATAGTGAAGTAAACATCATAGCCAGACCGCCTGTTCAGGCGCGCCTTCCGTTCGTTATGGCAAAAAAATCATAAGAGGAAAAGATGTCATCCGCTTCGCATTCTGAAATAGACGCGCGTTACCGTTACGCCTGCGACATCGCCCGTGCAGCGGGCAGCCGGGCCCTGTCATGGTATCAGCAGCGTCAGACACTGGTCGTGGAACACAAAAGGGATTTGCAGGACGTAGTCAGCGAGGCTGATCGTAACGTTGAGGCATTAATTAAGACCTTAATCGCTGAACGTTTTCCTGAGGATATCGTCTATGGCGAAGAGAGCGGCGGCGAGGTTGAGGGTGCGCCCTTTATCTGGGTTGTCGATCCAATCGATGGCACCGCCTGTTTCGTCAACGGCCTGCCTAACTGGTGCGTTTCGCTGGCGGTGGTCTGCGAAGGGGAACCGGTGATCGGCGTAGTCTGCGATCCCAATCATCAGGAGCTGTTCCACGCACGGGCAGGCCAGGGGGCATGGCTGAATGAAAGTCGCCTGCAGGTTCATAGCGCTACGCATCTCAACGAGGGTTTACTTGGCATCAGTAACTCCAGCCGGACGCCGGGCGAAAGCGTCTCACGCCTGATCAGCGGCTTAATTGAACAGGGTGGTATGTTTATTCGCATTGGTTCGGGTGCGCTGACCAGCGCCTGGGCAGCAGCCGGTCGGCTGATTGGTTACTACGAAGCGCATATGCATCCGTGGGATAGTCTGCCGGGCATCGTTCTTATGCGCGAAGCAGGCGGTGTTACCAATGATTATCTGCGTAATGAAGGCCTGAAAAACGGTAACCCGGTGTTGCTGGCCAATGCGGCTCTGTATCCAAAAATTAAAGCGCTGACCGGCAACGGCGCACTGGAAGAGTAAATGACGCTGCCAACCCTGTGCCGCTGTGCGCTAATCCTCGGTTCTCTCTGGCTGTTAAGCCCGGCGACACAGGCGGCGGATTACCAGCTGGAGAAAGTGGTTGAACTGAACCGTCACGGCGTACGTCCACCCACGCCAGGCAATCGTAAAGAGATGGAAGCCGCCAGCCAGCAACCCTGGACACAGTGGACCACTGCCGATGGCGAGCTGACGGGTCACGGCTACAGTGCCGTGGTGAATAAAGGACGCTGGGAAGGCGATCACTATCGCCAGCTTGGCCTGCTGAGCGCGGGCTGTCCGGATGCGGCTCAGGTCTACGTGCGCGCCAGTCCGCTGCAGCGCACCCGCGCCACGGCTGCGGCGCTGACGGACGGCGCGTTTCCCGGCTGCGGCGTGCCGGTGCATCACGTCGCGGGCGATGTGGATCCCCTTTTTCAGACTGAAAAGCTGACGGTCACCCGGACCGATCCCGCTCAGGAGCTGGCCGCGAAACAGCAGAAAGCGGGCGATCTGGCACACCTGCAACAGCAACTGCAACCGGCGATTCAGCAGTTGAAAGCCGCCGTCTGTCCCCCCGCAACGGATTGTCCCCTGTTTGAGGCGCCCTGGACGTTCCGGCAAACCCGCAACGGGAATAGTTACGTTTACGGGCTGAGCGTGATGGCGAGCATGGTGGAGACGCTGCGACTGGGCTACAGCGAAAATCTGCCGTTTGATCAGCTCGCCTGGGGACACATCACCACGGCCGCGCAGATCACCTCACTGTTGCCGCTGCTGACCGCCAACTACGATCTCAGCAACGACGTACTCTACCTGGCACAGCGCCGTGGCTCGATATTGCTCAACACGATGCTGGAAGCGATCGCTGCCGACAGCTCACCGGGCCGCTGGCTGGTTCTCGTCGCGCATGACACCAACATTGCGATGGTGCGCACCCTGATGGACTTTAACTGGCAGTTACCCGGCTATTCTCGCGGTAACATTCCGCCGGGTAGCAGTCTGGTGCTGGAGCGCTGGCGCGACACCCGCAGCGGCGAGCGTTTTTTGCGGATCTATTTTCAGGCGCAGAGTCTGGATGACATCCGTCAGCTGCAACCGATTAATGAAAAACATCCGTTATTACAGCAGGAATGGCATCAGCCCGACTGCAGAGTTACCGATGCCGGCCTGCTCTGCCCTTATCAATCCACGCTGACTCAGCTGCGTAAAAACCTGGATAACAGCGCTGTGCTGCCGGTTTCGGTTATATTGCCCTGAGTCTGTGGCTAATCAAATTAAGGCCGCAGCCGCAATGCGGCCTTAATAATGTTAACCGCTGTTAATTAACGCTACTCCGACCTTTTCTTATTTAATTCGCCTGACTATCAGCGCCACGCATTTTGATTTACGATAGTCCTGTCAATCATCCCTTTATTATCTATTTTCCTGTAATTCTTGCGTATTTCGGCGACTGGTTTCGCCGTTTTTTATTTCTGCCTCTCTGCTTTTTTAGCCCGCCAGTGCCCGTATAGCCGCACTTTTCTGAGCATGAAGCCCCATCAACGCCTTTGCCCGCCTGTAATCTTCAGCGATATTCACTGCCCGTCTGAATAATCTTTTCGGGATGCATTCACCGTAATAATCCGGCGCAGCGTCTTATTTCGATAACAGTGGTTCAACGCGTAATAAAAGAATTCAGCGTTGTGGCGAAGATCACACAAATAAACAGTGACGGGAGAAAATAAAAGAGGGAAATAGCGGCTTCTGCTCCCCCATAAATCGGGAGAGCAGAACAGGAGATTAGCGTGGTTTACGCACCAGCTTATAGCCCAGCAGCAGCACCACAATCCACACCATGCCAACATAGAGTGAAATGCGGGTATCGGGGAAATAACCAATCAGACCGATAATAAAGCAAAGGAACGCCACGCCGACGCCAGCCGTCCAGCTGCCACCTGGCAGCGCAAACTGCAGCTTACTCGCCGCCTCTTTGCCAATTTTGCGACGGAAGGCGATCTGCGACAGCAGAATCATGATCCAGACCCACACCGTTGCAAAGGTCGCCAGCGAGGCGATGACCAGGAAGACTTTTTCCGGCATCAGGTAGTTGAGATAAACCGCAATCAGCATGGCGAACATCATCACCACCACCGTCACCCACGGAATGCCGCGCGACGAAACCTTCATAAAGACTTTTGGCGCATGGCCCTGCTGCGCCATCCCGTGCAGCATACGGCCCACGCCAAACACATCGCTGTTAATCGCCGAGAGTGACGCGGTCAGCACGACGAAATTGAGGATAGAGGCGGCTGCCGCGATCCCCAGATGCTGGAAGGTCAGCACAAACGGGCTGCCCGAGGTTCCTACCTGATTCCACGGGTAGATCGACATAATCACAAACAGCGTGCCAACGTAGAACACCAGAATGCGCCACGGCACCGAGTTAATCGCGCGCGGAATCGACTTCTCCGGATCTTTCGCTTCACCCGCAGTGATACCGATGATTTCGATGCCGCCATAGGCGAACATTACCATCTGCAGCGACAGCAGCATGCCGACGACGCCGTGGGCGAAGAAGCCGCCGTTGGTCCACAGGTTATGGATACCGGTCGGCTGACCGCCGTTGCCAATCCCCCAGATAATCATGCCGAAACCAGCCAGAATCATCACGATGATGGTGGCGACTTTGAAGAAGGAGAACCAGAACTCCACTTCGCCGAACACTTTCACGCTCATCAGATTGACGGCACCGATGATCAGCACCACGCTCAGCACCCAAATCCAGTGCGGCACCTCAGGGAACCAGACGCCCATATAGATGCCGAACGCGGTAACGTCCGCTATCGCCACAATCAGGATTTCAAAACAGTAGGTCCAGCCGGTGATATAGCCCGCCATCGGCCCAAGATAGTCCTGCGCGTAGCGGGAGAAAGAGCTGGCCTGAGGATTGTTAACGGACATCTCACCCAGCGCGCGCATGATGATATACGCCACTGCACCGCCGATGATGTAGGCGAGCAGCACGCTCGGTCCGGCCATTTTTATCGCGTCAGCGGAACCGTAAAACAACCCGGTGCCAATCGCCGATCCCAGCGCCATAAAACGGATGTGGCGCGTGCTCAGTCCGCGTTTGAGCTTGTTGGTTTCTTGCATAACAACCTGTACCTGTGAAATGAAAAAACCACGGGCAAGCCCGTGGTTAAAGAAGAATCAGTGCGCTCTGTTACGAGTGAACCGTCACCTGTTCCGGTCCTTTCACCCGATCCACAACAGCGGCAATCAGCAGCATTACCAGTGACGGTGGCAACCAGGCAAGACCCTGGTCAGCCAGCGGCAGGTGCTGACTGAATGCCGGCAGCAAATCTTTAAACCCGGTGGTTTTAATCGCATCAACAATGCCAAACAGCAGGCTGACCAGCATCGCTGGCGCGATAATCCGGCTGCTCTTATTCCACCAGTTAAGGGTGAAACTCAGCACCACCAGCACGATACAGGGCGGATAGATCGCCGTCAGTACCGGGATGGAGATCTGAATCAGGTGGCTCAGGCCGAGATTCGACACCACCATCGAGAACAGACCCAGAATAAACACCAGCGTTTTATACGACAACGGCAGGTATTGCGCAAAAAATTCCGCACAGGCACAGGTCAGGCCGACGGCGGTCACCATACAGGCGACGAAGATCAGCGCGGCCAGGAAGAAGCTGCCCATGCTGCCAAAGGTATGCTGAACATACGCGTGCAGAATCGCTGCGCCGTTAGCATTTTGATCCACCAGCGCCCCGCTGCCTGCGCCCAGTTTAAACAGGCAGAGGTAGACCAGCGTCAGGCCCAGACCGGCAATCAGTCCTGCCAGCACGGTATAACGGGTCAGCAGCGCGGCATTATCAACACCACGTGAACGGGCGGCGTTAACGATCACGATGCCGAACACCAGCGCGCCCAGCGTATCCATGGTCAGATAGCCATTAACGAAACCGCTGGAGAACGCCGCACGCTGATAGTCCGCGGTCGCCGGAATGGTGCCGCCTGCGGGCCACACCAGTGCAGCCACGCCCAGCACGGTCAGCGCGATAATTTTTAGTGGCGCCAGGAAGTGCCCTACCGTGTCGAGCAGTTTGCCCGGATAGAGCGACACGCCAATCACCAGCGCGAAGTAGATCAGGCTATAGATGAACAGCGGCAGCGCGCCATCGCCGGTCAGCGGTGCAATGCCCATCTCAAACGAGACGGTTGCCGTGCGCGGCGTAGCAAACAGCGGCCCGACAGCCAGATAGCACACGGTGGCCAGCACGATGCCAGCGACCTTGCCAATCGGGGTGCTGAGCGCATCCACGCCGCCGCCGACGCGGGCCAGGGCGATCACGGTCATCACGGGCAGACCAACAGCGGTAATCAGAAAGCCGATGGCGGCTGTCCAGACGTGTTCGCCAGACTGAATACCGACCATGGGCGGGAAAATGATGTTGCCCGCGCCAACAAACAGGGCAAATGTCATAAAGCCCAGCGCGAGAATGTCCTTCGAAGTTAAACGATGTGTCATACGGCCTGTCACTGATGTTGCGGTGGAAGTTGGGTTAGTGTTGTCCCCTCGCTGCGTGCAAACCGCGATCTGGCTGACAATGTCAGCGCATTATGCTCGTCGCAGGGTAAAGCGCAGGTGATTTAAGCTGCTTTTATTCTGTTCACAGAGGGATGGATCGACAACGGCGCTAAGTAAAACGTTTATAGCGGTGAAAGGCAATACGGGATCGGAAAACCAGAAGGTTATGCCGCCATTTTTTCAAAAGGCAGTGGATAGCGTTAATTTTTGCCGCAGGCACACAAGATGATGTGCTTAAATAACAGACAGAGCGTGAGAAAACCCCGCATAAACGGGCCAGAAGATACACAAAAGGCGCGTTTTACGCGCCTGTCTGCACAACGTTACAGCATTACCATACCTGATTAGCGATATCGACCACTAAACGAATCTTCTGCCATTGCTCGGCTTCGCTCAGGCTGTTGCCCTCTTCGGTAGAGGCAAAGCCGCACTGCGGGCTGAGGCAGATCTGGTCCAGGCTGACATACTGCGTCGCCTCTTCCAGCCGGGCTTTTACCTGCGCCGGATCTTCCAGCTCACCCACTTTGGTGGTGATCAGCCCCAGAACGACCTGCTGATGGCCCGGCTTAACGTAACGCAGTGGCTCAAAGCCGCCGGAACGGGCGTTGTCATACTCCAGGAAGAATGCATCCACGTTGACGCTGCCGAACAGGATTTCGGCCACCGGGCCATAGCCGCCTTCAGAGATCCAGGTTGAGCGGAAATTCCCGCGGCAGACATGCAGACCCACGGTCAGATCGGCAGGTTTATCTTCCAGCGCTTTATTCAGCACCTGAGCATACGTCTGTGCCAGCTGGTCCGGATCATCGCCACGAGCGCGGATATCGCGCTTCTGATCTTCAGAACAGAGGTACGCCCAGACGGTGTCATCCAGCTGCAGATAGCGGCAGCCCGCGTCATAAAACGCCTTGATCGCCTGTTTGTACGTCTGCGCCAGATCGTCGAAGTAGTCCGCCAGATCGGGATAGACTTCCGAATCAATCACTTTGCGGCCACCGCGGAAGTGCAGAACGCTGGGGCTGGGAATGGTCATCTTCGGTACCGCATCACCGGCAATACTCTGCAGGAAGCGGAAATGGTCGAGCATCGGGTGATCCGCCGGGAAACCGAGTTTGCTCACCACTTTCACGCCATGCGCTTTAGTCTGCACGCCATTAAACTGGATGCCCTGTTCCGCTTCATAGCTCTCAACGCCGTCAAGACCATAGAAGAAGTCGAAGTGCCACCAGCCGCGACGGAACTCGCCGTCTGTCACCACTTTCAGGCCATTTTCACGCTGTTTCGCGACCACATCGCGGATTGCCGCATCTTCAACCTGACGCAGGGCGGCGGCATCAATCTCTCCGGCTGAAAACTGTTCGCGTGCCTGCTTAATTGCAGCGGGACGCAGGAAGCTGCCAACGGTGTCGGCACGGAACGGGGCGGTTTCTCTTTGCATGATCACTCCTGTGCTTCCTGCAAATGATTACGGCAGGAAATAATTACATTCTGATATAAATAGCCATCTGGATGGCTATATGTCTGAATGCAGAGTGACACGAGTAAACTCTGTCTGCAACTGAAGAAAATTCAGCGATGATGAAAAAAATTCATGCTGGAAGATTATTGCAGCGCTGCGCGCGCCTGCGCTATCTGGCTGTCAGAGAGCGGCAGGTAGCCCGCTTCGCTGACGCGCCGCTGTCCCTGCACGGAAAGCACCTGCTGCAGAAACGCGGCTACCAGCGGCGGCAGCGGTTTGCCGGGCGCTTTGTTGACATAGAGATAGAGCGGACGCGCCCAGGGATAGCGGCCGCTGCGGATAGCATCGGCATCCGGAGCAATCGCCTGGCCCTGGTCATTCATCACCGCCAGCATTTTTACGCCGCTGAGGTGAAAGCCAAAACTGGCGTAGCCGATGCTGCGCGAATTACCGGCCACAGCCTGCACCACCGCGGCCGAGCCGGGAAACTCCGCTACGTCACTGCGGAAATCGCCTTTACACAGCACCTGCTGTTTGAAGAACCCCCAGGTGCCGGAGGCGGAGTTGCGCCCATAACGCTGAATCGGCCGTTCGCGCCACTGGTCGCCGGTTAAACCAAGATCGCCCCAGCGCAGCGGCACACTGTGCGCGCCACACAGGCGGGTAATGGAGAAAATCGCGTCGAGCTGGCGCGGTTCAATCTGCTGCAGCGGATTACGCTGATTGACCACCACCACCAGCGCATCCATTGCCACCGGCACCGCCAGCGGTGGATAGCCGTAGCGCGCCTCAAAGGCCTGACGTTCATCGGCCTGCATCGGGCGACTCATCGGCCCGAGCTGTGCGGCACCCGCCGCCAGCGCGGTCGGCGCGGTAGACGAACCGGAGGCCTGAACCTGCACATTGACGCCCGGTGCCTGACGACTGAAATCTTCGCCCCACAGGGTCATCAGATAGCCGAGCGTGTCGGATCCGACGCTGCTGAGATTGCCGGAGAGCGCGCCGGGCTGGGCCAGCGCCAGCCCCGGCAGCAGAGAGACGATTAACAAAAGAAGGAGGCGCATCAGAGAGATCCGGCAGCGATTAATGAACGGCATTCTCCTGCATCACGCTGTTCACAATCAACCTCGCGGGCAGCGTAAAGGTAAAACAGGTCTCTTTATGCGGCACGCTGGTGATATCGAGCCGCGCGTTGTGGTGGCTCAGCGCATGTTTCACAATCGCCAGTCCCAGCCCGCTGCCGCCGGTGGCACGCGAACGCGCCTTATCAACCCGGTAGAACCGCTCGGTCAGACGCGGAATATGTTCAGAGGCGATACCCGGCCCGTTGTCGCACACCCGGAAGGTCGCGCCCTGCTTGCCACGCAGCCAGCTGATATCAATCCGCGTGCCCTCCGGCGTGTGATTCACCGCGTTGTACACCAGATTGGAAATAGCACTGCGCAGCTGTTCGTCGTTGCCGAACACTTTCAGATGGGGATCGGTATGGAAATGAATATCGTGACGACCGCCACTCAGCGTCGCCGCCTCATGCTGGAGCAGCTTCAGCATCACCGGCACATCGACCTTCTCTTTGAGATCGATCGCGGGCGCGGCTTCGATGCGCGACAGCGTCAGCAGCTGTTTCACCAGGCTGTCCATGCGGCGCGTCTGCTCCGACATGGTGTGCAGCGCTTTGCTGCGCGACGGCTCGCTCATCACCGAGTCATTCATCATCTCCAGATAACCCTGCAGCACGGTGAGCGGCGTGCGTAACTCATGGCTGACGTTGGCAAAGAAGTTGCGGCGCGCCCCTTCCAGCTGATGCATCTGCGTCACATCACGCGCCACCAGCAGCCACTGCCCTTCGCTATAGGGCATGACGCGGAACTCCATATGAAGTTTGTTGTTCAGCACCAGCGTCAGCGGCTTGTCAAAATCGCGCTGGCGCAGATAGCGGGAGAACTCCGGGTAACGCAGCAGATTAAGGATATTCTGGCCATTATCTTCCGGCCAGCGCAGGCCCAGATGCTGCTGCGCCAGGCCGTTACACCAGAAAATAGTGCCCTCTTCCGTGGTCAGGATCACCGCATCCGGCAGCGATTCGGCCCCGCTGCGGAAACGCTTAATCAGATTGCCCAGTTCACGCCGCCGCCGCCGGTTGCGCAGCTGCATCTGGTAAAGCCCATAAAACAGCGGTTCCCAGCTGGCACGCCCGGTCGGTGGCGTCATGGTGCGGTCGAGCCACAGCCAGTGCGACAGCCGCATCAGATTGTGGAAATGCCACAACAGCACCACCAGTACGCTCAGCAGCAGCCACCAGGGCAGGCCGCCAAACAGCAGGCCCAGCAGCGCCGCAGGCAGACAGGCCAGCAGCAGTTCTGTCAGTAATCTCTTCCAGGAGAGGCGTTCCAGCACGGTAAAGGCTCCGTTTAGTAGCGGGCAGAGAAACGATACCCTGTTCCACGGACGGTTTGTACCATGCGATCGTGGCCGGAGACTTCCAGCGCTTTACGTAAACGGCGAATGTGAACATCGACAGTGCGATCCTCCACATACACATTGGTGCCCCAGACGTGGTTCAGCAACTGTTCGCGGCTGTAGACACGCTCCGGGTGCGTCATAAAGAAGTGCAGCAACTTATATTCGGTGGGGCCCATCTCCAGCGGCGTGGTTTCTGACATCACGCGATGTGAGGAGGGATCCAGACTCAGCCCCTGCATCTCAATCACCTCTTCCACTGCCATCGGCGAAATGCGGCGCATTACCGCTTTGATCCGCGCCATCAGCTCTTTAGGTGAAAACGGCTTGGTAATGTAATCATCGGCGCCCACTTCCAGGCCACGTACCCGATCTTCCTCTTCGCCGCGCGCGGTCAGCATCATCACCGGGATATCGCGGGTCATCGCCTCGCGCTTAAGATGCTTGATAAACTGAATCCCGCTGCCACCGGGTAACATCCAGTCCAGCAAAATCAGATCGGGCCAGGGTTCAATCAGCTTGCCAACGGCGCTGTCATAATCTTCCGCCTCGATTGGCTGATAGTCGTTCTGCTCCAGAACAAAACACAACATTTCACGGATGGGGGCTTCATCCTCCACAACCAAAATGCGCTTAGCCATTATTACTCCTGCTGATTATGACGGCTGTCACTGAGATTCGCGGCGCCATTATGCGTCAGATTTGTGACACTTTTATGAAAAACATAACCTGCCTGTAACCTCACTGGTAATCATTTATGACAGCGCAGCGACATTTTTTTGCTTTGGCCGCAGAGCCAGTATAATCGCCCGGCGAATCACAACGGCAGGGACTCATCATGCGCATCATTCATACTGCGGACTGGCATCTGGGGCAGTTCTTCTACAACAAAAGTCGGGCGGCGGAACATCAGGCGTTTCTCGACTGGCTGTTGATCCAGATTGAACAGCATCAGGTGGATGCGCTGATTATTGCAGGCGACCTGTTTGATACCGGTACGCCGCCCAGCTACGCCCGCGAGATGTTTAACCGCTTCGTGGTGGCACTGCAGCCTGCGGGCTGTCAGCTGATTGTGCTGGCGGGTAACCACGATTCCGTGGCAACGCTGAACGAGTCACGCGAATTGCTGGCCTGCCTCAACACGCGGGTGATCGCCACCCCGCAGGCGCAGGATGATGTGCTGCTGCTCAACACCCGCCAGGGCGAGCCGGGTGCCCTGCTGTGCGCCATTCCCTATCTGCGCCCGCGCGATATCCTGCGCAGCCGGGCGGGTCAGTCGGGCCGCGACAAGCAGACCTCGCTGCTGGAGGCGATTGCCCACCACTATCAGCAGCGTTTCGCCGCCGCCCAGGCGCTGGGCTATGCGCTGCCCGTCATTGCTACCGGTCACCTCACCACCGTCGGCGTCAGCCAGAGCGATTCGGTGCGCGACATCTACATCGGCACGCTGGACGCGTTTCCCGCCAGCGCGTTTCCCGCTGCTGATTATATTGCGCTCGGCCATATTCATCGCGCCCAGCGCGTGGCGGGCAGCGAACATATCCGCTACAGCGGCTCGCCGATTCCGCTGAGTTTTGATGAGCTGGGGACTGAAAAGAGCGTCTTCCTGCTGGAGCTGACGGCCAGCGGCCTGCAGTCAGTTACGCCGCTGGTGGTGCCGCAGTCGCAACCCATGCAGGTGCTGAAAGGATCGCTGGCGCAGATTGCAGAGCAGTTAAACGCCTTCAGCACGGCAGAGCAGGAGAAGCCGACCTGGCTCGACATCGAAGTCACTACCCAGGAGTACCTCAGCGATCTGCAACGTCAGGTCGAAACCCTGACCGCTACGCTGCCGGTCGAAGTCTTGCTGCTGCGCCGCAGCCGTGAACAGCGGCAGCAGAGCCTGGCGGGGCTCGACAACGAAACGCTGAGTGAGCTGAAGGTGGAAGAGGTCTTCGCGCGCCGCCTGGCGCTGGATGAAGAGCTGCAACCGGCGCAAATCGACGAGATGACCACGCTGTTTCGCCAGACGCTGGCCGCTATGGAAGAGACCCAATGAAGATCCTCACGCTACGGTTTAAAAACCTCAATGCCCTGCGCGGTGAATGGTTCATCGACTTCCGCGCCGAGCCTTTTGCCAGCAACGGCCTGTTTGCGATAACCGGGGCCACCGGGGCGGGTAAAACCACGCTGCTGGACGCCATCTGCCTGGCGCTCTATCACCAGACACCGCGCCTGGGCGCGATTTCCCAGAGCCAGAATGCGCTGATGACCCGCGACTGCGCAGAATGTCTGGCTGAGGTCGAGTTTGAGATCAAAGGTGAAGCCTGGCGCGCCTTCTGGAGCCAGAACCGCGCGCGCGGCACCGCTGACGGCAAGCTACAGGCGCCGCGCGTTGAGCTGGCGCGCTGTGACGACAACACCATTGTTGCCGATAAGGTCGGTGACAAGCTGAAGCTGATCGAAACCCTGTCAGGTCTTGATTTCGAACGCTTCACCCGCTCAATGATGCTGTCACAGGGACAATTCGCCGCCTTTCTCAACGCGAAAGCCAGTGAACGCGCCGAACTGCTGGAGGAGCTGACCGGCACCGAAATTTACGGCCTGATTTCCGCAGCCATCTACGAGCGTCATAAAGAGGCGAAAACCCAGCTGGATCTGCTGCGCAGCCAGGCGGGAGCGATGGCGCTGCTGGATAGCGACGCCCGCGACGCGCTGCAACAGCAGCTCAGCGATCTGACCAGGGCTGAACAGCAGCTCAGCGCGGATTATCAGCAGGCGCAGCAACAGCAGCAGTGGCAGCAACAGGCACAGCAGTTACAGCAGGAGAGTGCGCAGGCTGAAGCGGCGCTACAGCAGGCGCAGGCCGCCTCACAGGCGGCTGAAACCGACCGCCAGCGGCTGGCTCGCAGCGAACCGGCTGAAAAGCTGCGGGTAAAACTGCAGCAACGTGACGCATTGCGCAGTGAACAGCAGCAGGCTGAGAGCCGCTATCAGCAGCTTACCGCAGCGCAGCAGCAGGCCCAAAACCAGCAGCAGCATCATCAGCAGAATTATGCGGCCGCTCAGACCGCCCGCCAGCAGGCGCAGCAGGAACAGCAGCAGCAGGAGAGCCTGCTGACGGAACAGGTGCTGCCGCTGGATCAGCACATCACGACGCTGCAGCAGCAGCTTGCAGAGCAGCAGCAGGAAAATGCCCGGCAGCAACAGCATGCCGACCAGACCCAGGCCAGCCTGACGCAACAGAAGCAGCAGGTCGCGGGCTGGCAGCAGGCGATTACCGAACAGCATCAGTTACGTGAGCAGCTGGCCGATCTTGCGCACTGGGGTGCTTCGCTGCCGGTATGGCAGGAGAACTTTGCCCTGCTGGCACAGCGTGAGGCAACGCTGGCGGGACTGACACAACAGCGCGAACAGCAGCAGCAACAGATCGATGCGCAACAGGCGAAACAGCAACAAGAGGCACAACAGGCACTGCCGCGCCAGTTGTCAGAGCAACAGGCCCGCCAGGCGCTGTCGCAGGCGGAGCAGGTACTCACTTCGCTTCAGGAGCAGCATCCGCCTGCCGCACTGCGGCAGGCATTAAGCCAGTTGCAGAACAGCCGTCCGGCGCGTCAGCAACTGCTGCTGCTCTCAACGCAGTGGCAGCCGCTGCACCAGCAGCTGGGCCAGCGCCAGCAAAGGCTGAGCGCGCTGGAAAAAGCGCATCAGCAGAGTGAAGCGGAACTCCAGAGCCTGCGCGAGACGTGGAAACGCGAAAAACAGCAGCTGGATGATGTCGAAAAAATCTGCGCGCTGGAGCAGCAGATTGTCGACCTCAGCGATTACCGCGCCCGGCTCACCGCCGATCAGCCCTGCCCGCTGTGCGGCTCCTGCACCCATCCCGCCGTTGAGGCCTACAGCACACTGGAAGTGAGTGCTAACCAGCAGCGCCGGGCTGCGCTGCAGCAGCAAACCGAGGCACTGCGTGAAGCGGGCACGGCAAAAAATGAACAGCTGAAGCAGTCAGCAGTGCAGCAGCAGGCCCTGCGCGATGAAATCGCCGGGATGCAGCAACAGCTTGAGCAGCTTGAGCAGCAATGGCAGGCGCTGAGCGGTGAGCTGGCACTTACCATCCCGCTTGCCGATCGCGAGGCCTTAGCCACGTGGCAGCAGCAGCAAAGCGACCGTGAAAGTCAGCTTGAGCAGCAGCGACAGGCTCAGGAGGCCGCTGAACAGGCGCGTCAGGCTGCGAAAGATCACCATCTTCAGCAGCTACAGGCCTGGCAGCAGCACCAGCAGGCCGAACAGCTGGCGCAGCAGTCGCTGACCAGCCTGCAACAGGCACTGGATGCGCTGCAACAGCGTCAGCAGCAGGAACAGCAGGCCTGGGAGCAGTTGCAGAGCCGTCTGGAGCAGCAGTTCAGCGCGCACCATCTTGCCCTGCCCGATGCTGCCGATCGCGATGCGTGGCTGGCGGAGCAACAGCGGCGCTGGCAGCGCTGGCAGGAAAGTGAGCAGTTGCTCGCTAACCTGCAGCCGAAGCTGTTAAAAGGGGAAACCCAGCTCACTGCCCTGCAACAACAGGCAGAGCAGGAACAGCAGCAGCTCGCCATCCGTCAACAGCAGCAGCAGCAGAGCCAGACGCAGCTCAGCGAAATGCGTCGTGCCCGTCTGGCGCTGTTTGGCGATCGCGATGTCGCCAACGCCCGTCAGCAGCTGCAGGCCCGCGTTCAGCACGCTGATGAACAGCTGGCACAGCAGCTCACCGCCCTGCAGCAGGCGCAGGCCGAGGTCAGTCGCCTGCAGGGTGAGCTGTCGGGGCTGGAAAATCAGCGTCAGACGCTCAGCGGCAAACTGGCAGAGGCGGAAAGCACGCTGCAGCAGGCACTGGAGAGCGCCGGATTTATCGATGAAACCAGCCTGCGCGCGGCGCTGCTGGATGAGCAGACTGCGCTGCAACTGCGTCAGCAGCTGCAGCAGCTCGATCAGCAATGCCAGCAGCAGCAGGCGCGACTAGCGGATCTGCAGCAGCGGCTCAGCGTTCATCAGCAGGCGAAACCCGATGCGATGCCGGAATCCGCCGAAGCACTGGCGCAGCAGCTGGAGCAGTTACGGCTGGCCCTGCGCGACAACGCCAGCCAGCAGGGTCAGATTCAGCAGCAGCTGCACAGCGACGCCAGCCTCCGCGCCCGACAACAGAGCCTGATGACGCAGATTGAACAGGATGGTGTGGTGCTGGCGCAGTGGAGCCTGCTCAACGATCTGATCGGCTCCGCCAGCGGCGATAAATTCCGGCGCTTCGCCCAGGGGTTAACGCTGGATCATCTGGTAGCGCTTGCCAACCGTCAGCTCGATCGGCTGCATGGCCGTTATCTGCTGCAGCGCCGGGCGCAGGATCTGCTGGAGCTGGATGTCGTCGATACCTGGCAGGCCGACGCGGCTCGCGATACCCGCACGTTGTCAGGTGGCGAGAGTTTCCTGGTCAGTCTGGCGCTGGCGCTGGCGTTATCGGATCTGGTCAGCCACAAAACGCGCATCGAATCGCTGTTTCTGGATGAGGGGTTCGGCACGCTGGATGCCCAGACGCTGGACACCGCGCTGGATGCCCTCGACGCGCTGAACGCCAGCGGCAAAACCATCGGGGTGATCAGCCACGTGGAAGCGATGAAAGAGCGTATCCCGGTGCAGATTAAAGTGCGCAAGATGAATGGATTAGGGTACAGCCAGCTGGAATTGCCGCAGGGATAACGGGCGCCAGAGCGCCCGTTTGAGTCTGATCAGCGGGCGCTGACGACTTTGTAGCGAGGGCCGGTAAGTAATCCGCCCTGCTCGTTCTGTGACAGCAGACGATTGCTGGTCAGTCCGGCCACGGTATGGGCTTTGTCAGTGACGTTGTCGGAGATCTGCTTGATCGCCGCGCTGACCAGAATACCAATCACGCCGTTGTTATTATTGTTGCCCTGATCATTGTCGGTAGCGGTGGCAGAACCCTGCCAGATCTCTTTGCCACTGCGTAAATCCACCAGCCGTGCTTTGGCGGTCACGGTGGTCACGCTGTCGATCACCCGATAGCTGCTGCCATAGTCGCTGATCGAGATATAGAGCGCGCTGTCGGCGTGGAAGATCTCATTCAGACGTTTCGCGCTGACCGCCTGGGCGTCGCTGGCGCTGGTCAGGCCGTTCTGCTGAAAGGTCTCTTCAACCACCACCACCGGGAAGACGTAGTAACCGGCTTCGGCCAGCGGACGCGTCACCAGCGAGTTCAGGCTGTGAGCGGCGTTGATATCCGGCGAGGTGTTAGCGGCAGGCAGCACCAGAATCGAGGCAGGCTTGCTGGCACGAAACGCAGTGTAGTCGTACGGTTTTTTTGGCTGCGCACAGCCAGTCAGCAACAGCACCATCAGCGCGCCGCTCAGGGCAATCCATTTTTTCACTGTACCACTCCTTGTTTTTTACTCATCAGAAAATCCATGTAAGGTGCTGATTCGGGGAACAGCTGCTTCTCGGTGGCGAACTGACCAAACGCTTTATTGGTATCACCGGTTTTAGCGTAGAGCAGGCCGAGCTGCGCATGCAGGCCTGGCGGTACGGGCTGACCCGCAGCACGGGCTTTTTCCACATCCAGACTCAGCGCATCGATCTGCTTCAGCGGATCGCCGCTTTGCTGATAGTAGCTATAAATCTGTTCCTGATAGTCGCCCCAGTAGTAGATCGTTTTCGGCGCTTTTGGCGCACAGCCGGCCAGCAGCGCCGCTGCCATCAGCAGGCTGCTCAGTGTCATCATTTTCATTTACTGCTTCCTTATTTAGCCGGACGCCATGCGCCGTTGTTGATTCCATCCACTAAATGATCGACCGCTTCGCGAATCGCCAGATCCATCACTTTGCCGTTCAGCGTCGAGTCATAGCTGCTGGTGCCGCCAAAGCCGATCACTTCACGCGCCGAAAGCTGGTACTCGCCTGCACCCTGGGTGCTGTAAACCACTTCAGAGGTAGTGACATCCACCACGTTGAGATTCACTTTGGCATAGGCGATCTGGGTTTTGCCGCGGCCCAGAATGCCCCACAGCTGCTGATCGCCCACTTCTTTGCGGCCAAACTCGGTAATATCACCGGTGATGATGTAGTTCGCGCCTTTGATATTCTGCTGGCTGCGTTTGAAGTCTGACTCCTGCTGCAACTCTTTCAGATTGCTGCGATCCAGCACGCTGAAGCGATTGGTCTGCTGCAGATGGGTAATCAGAATGGTTTTCGACTGATTACCCAGCCGATCGACACCATCAGAGAAGATGCCGTTCATGTACGAGGAGCGGTTATCGAACTGACCTACCGCAATCGGGCTGCGCACGCCCTGATAAACCGGCTGGCTGGCTGCACGAACCTGCGGAGCCTGAATAGCACGGGAAGATTCGGTAGCACAGCCGCTGATTAGCGAGGTGGTTAACAAGGAGAGTGCCGCAAAGGCATATTTTTTCTGCATTTCTAATCCATGAAGTGAAAAAAGACATCATCCGCACAGGGGCGGTAAATTCTGGTTCTGCCGACAGTCGGAGGAATGCCATAGCATTCAGCAGGCCGGTCTGTAGACTGTCGGCAGCAGACCGGAAGATCTTTAGAAAAAAGTGGCTAATTTGATGAATTTAATTAATACAATAGTGAGAGTATTGCCAGGTGTGATTATTGCAATGGCACTCAGCGCCTGTCAGCAACCTGTGTCAAAGCAACGGGATAGCGAGGCAAACCTGTGTGAGCCTGCGAAGGATCCGGACAGCAAATCCTGTCACTGGACTAATCAAATGCAGCCGGTACTGAATCGACAGTTTACTGATGCGGCGCGTTACGCCGGTCAGCAATGTCTGGTACGGATGGAGTGGCAACAACACAGCAGACATTATGCCGTGACGCAGACTCAGGGGGATGAGGCGCTCTGCCTGCGTGCCTGGCAGCTGGTGGCACAAACGCGCGATCTGCCCCCGCCGCCGGAGCCGGGACAACCGGCGTGGTTTGGCTTTGCGCCGCGTGGTTAGCTGGCCAGACCTTCCTGGCGCCACTGGCGCGGACTGATGCCAAACCAGCGGCGAAATGCGCGTGAGAACGCGCTGACTTCCGAGTAGCCCAGCAGCAGCGCCATCTCCGAGATCGGCAGCTGCTTCTGCTGCAGATAGTACGTCGCCATTTCGCAGCGCACCTGATCCACCAGCGCAGTAAAGCTGCTGCCCTCTTCGCGCAGCCGCCGCTGTAGTGACCAGCTCGACAGCCCGAGTTTATCCGCCACCTCTTCCAGCACCGGCTCGCCCTGCATCAGCGATAAATTAACCTGCGAACGCGCCTGCTCAATCATGCTCTGCTGAGACGTCCCGCGGTTCAGCCGCCGTATCGCATCCTGCATCACCATCAACAGGATCGGATCGCTCTCCGGCATCGCGCGCAGCAGATCGCGTTTCGGGATCACCAGCGAATTAAACGGCTGATCGAACCAGACCGGCGCATCAAACACTTTGCAGTGATCGTGCCACTGACCAGGACGCGGATGCTCGAAATGGACTTCGCGCGGCGCCCAGTGCCTCCCCGCGACATGGCGGATCAGATTCATAAACATCCCCAGCGTCAGCTCGGCATCCTGACGGCGCGACAGAATAGCCCCGTGGCGCACCTGATAGTCGAGCCGCCAGCACTCTCCCTTATCCACCAGCCGGGTTAAGGTATCGTGCTGATGCCAGGGAAATGCGTTAACCACATTGTGCAGCGCCTGTTCCAGCGTGGCGGAGCACAAGCCAATGTAGCCGATCAGGCCTAATGACTGCGGTTTAAACTGCCTGCCGTAGTGCAAACCGAAGTTATCAAAACCAGAGTGGCGCGCCGCCTCTTCCAGCACCCGACAGTAGTTCACCAGCCCCAGGCTTAGCGTCGGACTGGCCAGACGTTCCGGATCGATGCCGCTGATGCCAAATATGCGATCAACATCGCCACCCTGAGTATGAATAAACTCGCTCAGGCCGGTCGCCGCCGCAGCCAGTACGCCGTGATTGCCTGCCCCCGCCGCGGCAGAGCAGGCCGCAAAAGCATCGGGCTTGATCAGTGTCGGATTCATGGTCGCCTCAGTCAGAAGTCAGGTGGATCACCCGTTCCTGAGATCAGAGCAAATTCCATACCAGGTCTCTAAGCCCCGCCTGCGGGCGGTCCGGACTGCGCGCGGACACGGCATCCGGCACTGCGGCGGCGCAGCCACGCCCGCCGCTGGTGCATCAGACGCCGACCGGCAGCGCTTTACCCTCAAGATAATCGCGGCAGAGGCGGACCGAGTGACTGGCCCACGCCGGGCCGAGACTACGCGCCATTTCGGTTTCAGCATGCGATCCTACCCAGGCGGTGAGCTGAATACGACGCTGGATCAGCAGCGCGGGCAGCATGGCCATCTCCGCATCGCTGATATGCGCCACCTGCTCATAACCGCGTATCCAGTGATCGATCCACTCTGGCGCGCGCGGGTGATGCTCAACAAAACTGATCGCGGCCGCCAGATCGTGCAGATACCAGCCGAGTCCGCAGTCATCGAAGTCGATCACCCGCGTTTCGCCCTTGTGCAGCAGCAGATTGGTCAGCCGCAGATCGGCGTGGATCAGGCCATAGCGATCCGATCCCTTACCAAACTGCGCCATCGCCGCGCCGACCTGCGCGATCGTCTGTTCGACGACGCCGTGATCGGCAACAGGCAGATTCGGCGCATCCTGCCAGCGCCCCCAGTGACTCTCAGCGCTGGTCATGGTGTGGTGATCCCAGACAATCCGCTGGAAACCCGCGGGTGGCTGCCACTGTTTGCTGTGCTGATGCAGCCGCGCGGTAATCTGGCCCAGCTGCTGAAAGGCGCGGGGATCAACGTCGGTGGTCGGCATCTCCCCGTCGATCCAGTGAAACAGCACCACGTAGCGCTCACTGCCATCCGGCAGCCGCAGCGTCAGCACCGTTTCGCCCGCGTTGTCCGGCACCGCTTCCGGCACCATAATGCCGGTTTCGCGCAATGCATCGAGCCAAAGCAGTTCGCTGAGGATATCCGCTTTCTGATGGTAATCGCCGCGATGCAGCCGCAACGCATAACGCCGGCCTGCCGCTTTCACCAGGAACGTGGCGTTCTCTGAGCGGCACAGCAGGCTGAGCTGACCCTGCAGTGCGTCGGGATAACAGGCCAGCGCCTGCTGCGCCATCAGGGTGAGTTGGGAATCAGTCAGGTTGTCATATTGTTTAGCGCTCATCATCCGGCTCCTTTTCACTTGCGTTATCTCAGCATGCGTTGCCAGAAGGTGAGCTGCTTGACCTCAGAAGAGACAAAGTTGACCGCAGCGTGCAGCTGGCCAGGTTGTTGCCTGTGAGTTGACTGTGGAGGACAGAAGTTACTGCGCCCGCGTCAAGTCGTGGTGAGTAATGCAACGGCATTATCCCCTTACTTTAGTAGTTATGGCGGTGTAACGCCGCGTGAGACCAACAACGACGGGGATAAAAGTATGACAAACAGACTCAAGCCCACGCTGGGCACCCTGCATCTGTGGGGGATTGCGGTTGGCCTGGTGATCTCAGGCGAATATTTTGGCTGGAGTTACGGCTGGGCTGTGGCAGGCACGCTGGGATTTCTGGTGACCACGGCGCTGATCGCCACGCTCTACACCTGCTTTATTTTTAGCTTCACCGAGCTGACCACCGCGATCCCCCATGCGGGCGGCCCCTTTGCCTATAGCCGTCGCGCCTTTGGCGAAACCGGCGGGCTGATTGCCGGGCTGGCGACGCTGATTGAGTTTGTCTTTGCGCCACCGGCGATCGCCATGGCGATCGGGGCTTATCTCAATGTGCAGTATCCCGAGCTGAACCCGAAAACCGCAGCGGTCGGCGCGTACCTAGTGTTTATGACGCTGAATATTCTCGGCGTAAAACTGGCAGCGATGTTCGAGCTGGTTGTCACCGTGCTGGCGGTCATTGAGCTGCTGGTGTTTATGGGCGTGGTCTCGCCTGGCTTCAGCCTGGCAAACTTTGCTGCGCACGGCTGGGCGGGCAGCGACAGCTTCGGACTGCCCGCCTTCTCCGGCATTTTCGCCGCCATTCCTTTCGCCATCTGGTTTTTCCTTGCTATTGAAGGCGCCGCGATGGCGGCTGAAGAGGCGAAAGATCCCACCCGGACCATTCCACGTGCCTATATCAGCGGGATCCTGACGCTGGTGGTGCTGGCAATTGGCGTGATGCTGATGGCAGGCGGCGCAGGTGACTGGCGCAAACTTGCTGACATTAACGATCCGCTGCCGCAGGCGATGAAAATGATCGTTGGCGAACACTCTAACTGGATGCATATGCTGGTGTGGATTGGGCTGTTTGGCCTGATTGCCAGCTTCCACGGCATCATTCTCGGCTACTCACGGCAGTTTTTTGCCCTGGCCCGCGCGGGCTATCTGCCCCCTTCGCTGGCAAAACTGTCGCGTTTCCAGACTCCGCATCGCGCAATTATTCTCGGCGGCGTGCTGGGCATCGCGGCGATTTACAGCGATGGCGTGATTAATCTGCAGGGGATGACGCTGACGGCAGCGATGATCACCATGGCGGTGTTTGGCGCGATTGTGATGTACATCATGAGCATGCTGAGCCTGTTTAAACTGCGCCGCAGCGCGCCGAAGATGGTGCGCAGCTTCCGCGCGCCGGGTTATCCGATTGTGCCGGGCATCGCCCTGCTGCTGTCAGTCGTCTGCCTGCTGGCGATGTTGTGGTTTAATCCGGTGATTGGCGCGCTGTTTGTCGCCATCATGGTGGTCGGCTATCTCTACTTCCTCGCCACCAAAGCGCAGCGCGATCGGGCACCGCAGGACACGATGCTGGCTGGCGAATAACCGCGGCGCGGCAGGATGCTGCGCCAGAGGTTAACGGTTCAGCACCCGGGCTTCAGGTGCTGAACCGCGGGCAGGATCGGCATCAGCCGTTAAGCGGCCAGAGCCACGCCGCACCGCGCACGCCGCTGGAATCGCCATGCTGCGCCTTCAGCACCGGCGTTTCACACTCCCCGCCAAACACCCACTTCTTCATCAGCACCGGCACGGTCTGATAGAGACGATCCACATTGCTCATCCCGCCACCCAGCACGATCACGTCGGGATCGATCAGGTTCACCACCTGCGCCAGCGATTTTGCCAGCCGCAGCTCATAGCGGCTCATCGCCAGTTCGGCGATCGGATCCTGCTGTGCCAGCAGCGAAACGATCTCTGCGCCTTTGCGATGCACGCCGCTCAGCCGCTGATAGTCGATACCAAAACCGGTGCCGGAAACAAAGGTCTCGATGCAGCCCTGCTGCCCGCAATAGCAGGGCACTTCCTGGCGGTAGCGCAGCTCATCTTCATCCATCCACGGCAGCGGATTGTGGCCCCACTCGCCAGCATTGCCATTGCCACCGATGCGCGATTCCCCGTTGATCGCCACTCCCGCGCCCGACCCGGTGCCGATGATCACGGCAAACACCAGCGACTGTCCGGCTCCCGCCCCATCAACCGCTTCCGACACGGCCAGGCAGTTAGCATCGTTGGCGATGCGCACTTCCCGGTTCAGCGCCTGAGCCAGATCTTTATCCAGCGGCTGGCCGTTGAGCCAGGTGGAGTTGGCATTTTTCACCCGCTTACTGAAGGGCGAAAGCGAGCCAGGGATCCCAAGGCCGACCGTACCGGTCTCGCCGGTTTTCTGCTCGGCCAGTGTGACCAGATCGACAATCGCCTGCACCGTGGCCTGATAGTCGTCACGCGGGGTATTCACCCGATGGCGGAACAGCTCCTGTCCCTTATCCGACAATGCAATCACTTCTGTCTTGGTGCCACCCAGATCTATGCCTATGCGCAAGGTTACGTCCTCGTTATTCGTTCAGGTGAGAGATACAGTAGAAGGCGGCTGCCTTAAAGGCAATGAAACCACTCCGATGTTTCGCTATCATGCGCGCTGACTCTCGCAGACTTGTGCGCCCGATCGCGCCCCGGTAAGGAATCCCGATGTTGTGGTTTAAAAATATGATGGTTTATCGTCTGAATCGTGACATTCCGTTGTCCGCAGATGAGATGGAAAAACAGCTCGACGCCTTCACGTTTTCACCGTGTGGCAGTCAGGATATGAGCAAGACCGGCTGGGTCCCGCCGATGGGTAACCGCAGCGATGCGCTGACCCACGAGAACAAAGGCCAGATTGTGATTTGCGCCCGCAAAGAGGAGAAAATCCTGCCGTCGCCGGTCGTGAAACAGGCGCTGGAAGCGAAAATCGACAAGCTGGAATCTGAGCAGAGCCGCAAGCTCAAAAAGACCGAAAAAGATTCGCTGAAAGATGAAGTGCTGCACAGCCTGCTGCCGCGCGCCTTCAGCCGTTTCAGCCAGACTTATCTGTGGATCGATACGGTCAATAACCTGATTATGGTTGACTGTGCCAGCGCGAAAAAAGCGGAAGATACTCTGGCGCTGCTGCGCAAAAGTCTGGGTTCACTGCCGGTGGTGCCGCTGACGCTGGAAAACCCGATCGAGCTGACCCTGACCGAATGGGTGCGTTCGGGCGACCTGCCTGCCGGTTTTGCACTGATGGATGAAGCGGAGCTGAAAGCGCTGCTGGAAGATGGCGGCGTCATCCGCTGTAAGAAACAGGATCTGGTGTGTGACGAGATCGCCAACCATATCGAAGCCGGTAAGGTAGTGACCAAACTGGCACTCGACTGGCAGGAGCGCATTCAGTTCGTGCTGGCGGATGACGGTTCGGTAAAACGTCTGAAGTTCAGCGACACGCTGCGCGACCAGAACGACGATATCGATCGCGAAGATTTTGCCCAGCGCTTTGATGCAGACTTTATTCTGATGACTAGCGAACTGGCGGCACTGACCAGCAATCTGGTGGAAGCGTTAGGCGGCGAAGCCCAGCGTTAATCAGAATCACCCGGACAGATATTGTTTGCCAAAAAAATGGCCGCTTAGCGGCCATTTCAGAATGCTGACAAACCCAATCACGGTTGATCTCGCAACTGCACATTCGCTAAAAGCGCAGGGAAAGTGGGCAGAGGAGGAAAGCGTCCCGCGCCATGGACGGCGCGGGCCGAGCGGCCATGGATGGTTTAAGCGACTTTCCGATCTGACCGTTTTCCCTTCGCAGGCTCGATCTCACAGCTGGCCAGGGCAAACTTTATCAGCAACTTCAAGGGCCGCTTGGCGGCCCTTTTTTTAATCTTTATCTTTCAGGTAACGGCAGAGATAGGAACTTGGCTCGCCAACCTGCAGATGAAATTCGCTGTGGCCCGGCACGTTAAACACCGAACCCGCTTCAAACCATTTCCACTCGGTCTCACCTGGCAGCAGCACCTTAAGCGAGCCGCTGACCACGGTCATCTCTTCCGGCTGGCCGGTACCAAATGTGTATTCACCTTCAGCCATCACGCCCACGCTGGCACGGCCGGTGCTCGCACTGTCAAAACCGATAGATTTAACTTTTCCGTCAAAATACTCACTTACGTTGAGCATAATAGTTCTCCAGAGCACATGTTGTGTGTCAGGCAGTGTAGAAGGGAACCCGCTGATCTGTCACGCGAAATGATGGCGGTTTGTGATCGCCTGCGTCAGGGCAGCAGCTCCGCCGCCAGTCGGGCTACCAGCTGATTAGAGAGCAGAACCGGCACGTCCAGCCGCTGCTGTAACCATGCCCGATGCTGCTGGTGATAGCCCATGCAGTCAAGCACCACCAGCTCTGCGCCCTGCGCTTTCAGGCGGTTTGCGGCATCGGCGAAGGTTGCCTCATCGCCCTGATAGGGGCTGGCGACCGCAAAACAGGGCTGCGCGGGCAGTGGCTGCCACTTGCCAGCCTGTTCAACAATCTGCTCCTCAACCGGCACCACAATCCCGACCCGCTGCTGCTGCACCATGGCGCGTATAAGCGGAGGAATGATGCGATCCGGCTCCAGCAGCAGCGCACGCTGGGTCACGAGCTGGCTGAATTCACCGGTGCATAGCAACAGAATGGTGTCATACCCCATCAGCTCCAGCGCGCTGATTTTACGCTGTAACCCCTGCTCCACTTCCGACGCCGACAGCCGCACCTGTTCGCCACTCTGTAACCGTGACACCAGAACTCTGTCGCCTGCGGCTGGCGCGAAGTGGTCGGCAATCTCAGTAGCGTCCAGTCCATCCAGCAGACCGGCATGATCGGTCACCGCATCCGGCAGATGCTGACGCAGCAACGGCAGAATATCGCTGCGTGGTGACTGCCCGATTGTCAGGGTCGCCAGTGATTTCGCCATCTTAGTGGTTCCGGTGGCGCAGGTGCGCCAGGCTGCCATAGAGCGTAATCAGCCGCGCATACTCTTCAGCGTCATAGAAGTGACAGGTTCCACGACCAAACGCCTTCGCCACCTCAATTGCAAACTTCGCCGCTGCCGCAATGTCCACCTCATGACTGGCCCCGGTTCCGCAGCCCGGCACCACCGACTCGGCAGTGATCGCCACACCGACCACCGGCACATCGGTGGCGGTCGAGGGTTGCAGGATGCTGTTGAGGTGATAAACACCGTTGCCGTAAGGGGTAATATCCTGCGTAGTGATGGGAAAGGTCACCGCCGGACGGCCGCTGGTCATCTCCATAATGCGCAGCAGATCTTCCGAAACCCGCAGGATATAGCCCTCTTTCACCGTCGGCGACAGGGCAAAGCCTTTGTGATTGATAATGCGGTTACCTTTGGTGGTATCGATCGACAGAATCGCATCCACGTCCGCCACCACTTCATTATCATTCATGGTGACATCATCAATCGGCGAATCCATAAAATCGACCGGCTGATGCGGCCGTGTCGGTGCATCGGGACAGATATGAGTAGTGATGATTACGTCGCCGGCGAGCCTGTCACCTTTGCTCTGCATCTGCGCCAGTTTAAGCGCACTGGCGATCGCCGCTATTGCGCCATCCGCATCGGATACCATGCCGATACGCCCAGGACGGGCACCAATGCCACCCAGGCGACCAATGATGCCCAGCGTCGGTGCCGTGCCGCCGCCTGATTTACCTTGGGTGCCCGGGATATCAATGCGCACAAAATCAGTACGACCTTTGGGGCCGGTGACGCGGGTAAAGCGGGCCATAACGTCAGGATAAGAGGTAAACAGATCCACGACCTGCTGCCCGTCAATGTGGGCACTATCCAGTAACTCAAAAACCGCCAGGGTCTGCTGCAAGCTCATGCTTTATCCTTTATTTTTTGCTGCTGCTGGCAAACAGCGAATGAAAGAAGCTATAGAGAGCATCACCGGCAATGAAGCCTGCCGCCATGACCTCCATGGGCGAGCGGCCGCGTTCGCCCCAGATGCGAATGATCACAATGCGTAAGGCGATCCCCACCACCACCGCCCAGCCCGCCATCGCGTTATTAATTAATAAACCGGTGGCGAGCAGCACGCCCAGCTGGCGTTTCGGCCCGCCGATCAGCTGGATAAGGGCACCCGGAATAGCCCACATCAGCAGGTTTCCGGCGATACCGGGTTCAGCACCCGCCTGAATTGTTTTGGCATACACACGCGCCACCGGCGGCAGCAGATTGTCTGTAAAGAAAAGAGTATGCGCGTACCAGACAAGGGGAATCGACACCACAAAGGCGATCATGGCCGCGATCAGCTGAATACGACGTCCCCACAACTCCTGCTGCAGATCCGCCCCGTTACCGCGCAGGATAAAGCCCGCCTTCAGGTCGTAACCCATGTCAGCAAACGCCGGGCCGGTAGCGGCCGTAAAGCCGCACAGCAGGCAGAGCGCCAGCGGTGGAAAGCCGATCAGAATGCCGATAATCAGCGTAATCAGCGCCACGGCAAAGGCCGGGAACCAGCCAGAGTGCATGGCGGCAATGCCGACTATCAGTTCATGGGCGAAAGCGGCAAACGCAGCATAGAGAACAAACAGCAGCAGCATCGCGATGCCCATCTCACTCCACAGGCCACCCGCTAGGGCCAGCAGCGCCGAAATCACGATATACCCCACGCTACCGAAACCCAGCGCCCGCTGCACTTCATTACCGTTGCGACTCACCGTCAGCGCATCATTTTTACGGCTGCGGATGACCATCACCACCTGAATCAGCGCCACCAGACCGGCACCGACCATGACCCCATGCGGAATATAGAGCGCATTGATATCAATACCGGCCACCGGCTGCGCGTAGGCGCGCAGCAGAAAACCGATTCCGAGCATCGATAGCGCCCAGATATTGCCAATAAACGCGGTGCCAAAAGCGGACATCGGAATCTTCAGCATGGCGCCGACAACGCCACCGGCAATGCCCGCCACCAGCAGCCACGCCTGGCGTCCGCCTTTATCCCCCGCTTTAATCGCTTCTGCTGCTGCAACGCCTGGTGGCCATGCATTACTGGCCGGAAAGACGCGGGTATCAAACAGCCGATAGAGCAGCCAGGCATCGAGCAGCATCGCGGCGCTGACGCCACAGAACAGCGGCAGCACCAGCTGAGGCTCACCCAGCGCCCAGGGCACAGCAATCGGCATCAGCAGACTGTTAGCCGCCCCGAAGGTCGCTGAAGAGATGGCGGTCTGCGCCAGGTTCTGGATTTCAATCGAACGATAACGGCGAAATGCCTGCAGCGGAATACGCGCCAGCAGCATGGCAAACAGCGCCCCGATAATGGAGGTATTAGGCGTTACGCCAATCGTCGTAATCAGCTGAATGCCGATAATGGCACCCGCGATGGAAAGAAAAATTAAAACCAGTGCCACGCCAATGTGTCTGATTGGATTTACCCGTTCCATATGTCCCCGCCAGTCCTTGTTGAGAAGAAATGAAATAACGTCCGCCTGCCTGATGTCAGGTTTACGCCGGTTTTCTGGTTCACTGCCCTGATGCGCGCCGCATAGCAACAGCCATTGCAGATGGTCGTCACCCCGGATGCTGAACCGATACAGGAGACAGGGGGAGACGAACACAGGCAACCGGGTTGCTGCGGACAACGTAGCGATCAGATTGAAAGAAAAAGGCCCGAAGGCCCTGGTTTTCCCTGGTGTGGCGAAAGTATTACGCCGATAAAATCGTGGTGAAGTTACGCGCCATATTTGTCGGTCATCTCTGTGGCCGTTGCACGTAGTGCTTCAAGGAGCGCTGGCGGGAAACCCGGTTCACTCTCCTGTGACAGAAACGACAGGCAGAGTGCCACCGTTTCGCCATGATGTTTGTTATGAACAATGACCGACAGCGAGCTGATGCCTGGCAGTGATTCATTGCGGGCCAGTGACCAGCCGTGCTGGCGGATTTCAGCCAGTCTGGCACAGAGCGCCTCGGGACTTTGCGGCGAGTTCGCCGGGCCAGCCTGCCAGTGATCATGAAAGCGCGCTATGACCTCTTCGTCACTGAGTTGCGCTAACAGCGCCCGACCGGTTGACGTCGCAGCGGCAGGCATTCGACTGCCGGGCGGTGTGACCATCTGCGTAAAGTGACGCCCATGAAACATGCGCATTACTAATACTTCCCGTCCATCGAGCTTCGACACGTATCCCATGCAGCCGGTCTTCGCAGCCAGCCGGACCATCGCCGCTGAAACGCTATCGACCAGCGGTGCCGAGAGATAATGACCAGCGGCGGCCAGCAACACGCGACCAATATGATAACCGCGCGTGTCCGCATCCCGCTCCAGCAGCCCCTGACTTTCCATCGTGGCCAGCAGACGTGAAACGGTGCTCTTCGGCAGCGTCAGCGCCTCAACCACCTCACTGAATGAGAGACCGACATGCCCCTGCGTCACACCTTTGTGCTGAAACAATCGGAGTACGGCAGCCGCATTTTCAAGTGTGGTCATGTAACGTGTTCCACTATATGGAACTAAGTTCCTCTGTTGGTTTGACGAAAGTAAAACGTGACGCTGAATCGGTCAAGCGACAATTCAACACTTACCGTTATCGGCAGCAGAGAAAATAATGTGACAGAAATGATTAGCGGGGCTTTATATGGCGACGTGAAGAGAGTGCAGAACAGACGCATGAGCAGAAAGCATACGACAGTAAATCTGCGTAAATTTCGCTTCTTTAATAATCAGGTCGCTATGAGGGCAAAAAGGCGTTGTACTGGAACAGCGTTGCGCTGAAAAAGACAGGGTTATCAGACATGACAGGCTGGCGTCCCTGCCAGCAGCAAAGCTTTACTCTTTCTCGACATCTTCGTAACGCTCTTTGGCGTCACGCGCTTCTTCTTCCGTTTCGTGCTCACTGATTAATGAATTCGGTTTGGGATGATCAGCACGCAATTCGTAGGAGGTTACTTTGTTTCCCTCAGGACCCTTTTCAACAGGCACAACTTTCGCTTCACGTGGGTATGGTGGTCTGGTCGGCATAGTGTGTCCCTCTTGTCTGAATAACATTCCACAGGACAGGCTGCTGCCTGTCATAGGATCAGTATAGACAATGCCATCCGAAGCGGGATCAAAGCGGGAAAAATCTGAGGGTTAGCTGGCGCGCGCCAGAGAGAGGGAAAGCAAAATCTCTTCCACTACGCACTCAGGCGATTGCATGGCATTCACCTGATGATGGGCTGCGGACTGATAGAGATGCGCGCGCTCACGCAGCACATCACTCATTTCATCGGCAATCGGACGTCCGGTCAGCGTCGGACGCTGAGCCGCTTCAGGTTCGCTTTCCAGTCGTTCTGCCAGCACTTCCGGCGACGCGCTGAGCCAGATCACCCGGCCCTGCTCCTGCATGAAACGGCAATTCTCTTCAGCCAGAATCATCCCGCCACCGGTGGCAATCACAGTCCCGGGTGCCGTCACCGCTTTAAGCGATTCCGTTTCACGGGCGCGAAAACCGTCCCAGCCTTCTGCTGCAACAATCTCGGCCACGCTGCGCTGCGTGCTAAGTTGCAGATGATGATCGGTATCCGTAAAGGCGTAGCCCAGCGCCTGCGACAACGCTTCGCCGACCGTGGTTTTGCCGCAACCGCGAGCGCCAATCAAAAAGATGGGTAGTGACATCAGGGCCGTTCCTCCGCCTGACCGCGCGATGCGGCTGCATGGTTAGCTTAATAATGCGACGCATGATAACTGGAAATTATTATTGCCTCCACCTGTCAGGCATGATTTACGCATTTTCGTTACCTGAACAGCGATAATCTTTGTGTTTTCAACGGGAAAAGCATGCACGTTTTGTGCATCACGGCGCTAACAGGACGATAAAAAACGCGCAAAACAGCGTCCGGAATGCGCTGGCAATATTTGCTTACCGCCGCGATTTTACTTTTCTTACCGGCGCCCCCATATACTGGTAACAATCGCCACAGGAGAGTCATCATGCAACGCGAAGAACAACAACTGATTGAAGGGCTGTTCAGCCGTCTGAAACAGGCTGAAAGCCAGACCGCGGCACGCGATGCCGCAGCCGAACAACTGATTAACCAGCATCTTCAGGCGCAGCCGGGCGCGCCTTACTACATGGCGCAGGCGATCCTGATTCAGGAAGCGGCGCTGAAAAAACTCAATGAGAAAGTGTCAGCGCTGGAAAGCCAGGTTGCACAGTTGCAGCAGCAACAGCAGCAACAACCCGCACAGAGCAGCGGCGGCTTTCTGTCGGGACTGTTTGGCAGCGGTTCGCGCCAGCAGCAGCCCGTCCAGCAGCAGCAACAGCAACCATCGCCGTGGAACAGTGCGCCGCAACAACCGGCACAGCAGCAATATGCCCCTGCTCAGGCAGCAGCGCCACGCGGCACCGGTTTTCTTGGCGGCGCACTACAAACAGCAGTGGGCGTGGCAGGGGGTGTGGTGATGGCCGATATGCTGACCAGCATGTTCCACCATTCACAGCCGGAAGAGATTGTGAACATCATCAATGAGCCGCCGCTGCCGGAGGTGAATGATAATCTCAACACCTTTAACGGTGGCGATGACAACGCCGATGCCTTTAACGGCGGTAACGATAACGCCTTCCTCGATCAGAACTCAGGCTGGGACAGTAATTATGCCGACAACAGCGATCTGAACGATTTTGGCGGCGGTGATTTCGACGATGACGACAGCTTCGTTTAAGTCGAGCGTTTCTGCTGAGTGAGCCAGCTATCCAGCTCATTCGCAAACTGCTGGCGGTCACGCGGACTCATCGTCGCGGGGCCGCCGGTCTGCACGCCGCTTGACCGCAGAGTATCCATAAAATCTCGCATCGTCAGGCGTTCACGTATCGTTGCCGGTGAGTAACGTTCACCGCGCGGATTCAGCGCTGCCGCCCCCTTCTCAATCACCTCAGCCGCCAGCGGAATATCGGCGGTGATCACCAGATCGCCAGGCTGACAACGCCTGACAATCTCATTGTCCGCCACATCAAATCCGGCTGGCACCTGCAGGGTGCGCAGATAAGGCGATGGCGGCACACGCAGAAACTGGTTTGCCACAAAAGTGACCGTGGTGGAGGTGCGATCCGCCGCACGGTAGAGCACCTCTTTGATCACATTCGGACAGGCATCGGCATCGACCCAGATAAACATCATGATTCCTTACAGTCAGAGAAGCCTGAGATCTTGCCGGGTTCTCCCTGAATGGCAAATTTTATTTGCGGCACGCTTTCCAGCCCGCATCCGGCTGACTTGTTATTCGGGCTGGCTGAAGTAAGCTAGCCCACTGAGAAAACCGAATAATGTCCTAAGGAGATGGCGATGCTGGCAAAAAAAATCGGGTTTATCGGCGGGGGAAACATGGCGAAAGCTATTATCGGCGGACTGGTCAACAGCGGCAAAATCGCCCCGTCTGATATCTTCGTTTACGATCGCAAAGCAGAGACCAACCAGGCGATGGCAGAGCAGTATGGCATCAACGCAGCTGAGAGCGCGGATGCGCTGGCGCGTGAGGTGGACATCCTGTTCGGCGCGGTAAAACCCAATGTGATTCTGAAAGTATTAAAAGAGCTGGCCGGCAGCCTGAAAAAAGAGGCGCTGGTAGTGTCGATTGCGGCGGGCGTGACGCTGGATTCGCTTTCATCGGTGCTGGGCTACGATCGTAAAATTGTCCGGGCGATGCCGAATACGCCCTCGCTGGTCAGCGAAGGCATGACCTCGGTCACGCCCAACGTGCTGGTTGAGCAGGCGGAGATCGACGAGGTCGTCGCGATTTTTGAGAGCTTCGGCAAAGCGGCCGTGGTGGATGAATATCTGATTCACTCCGTGGTCGGCGTCAGCGGTTCTGCACCGGCCTACGTCTTTATGTTTATCGAGGCGATGGCGGATGCGGCCGTACTGGGCGGCATGCCGCGCGCCCAGGCCTATCAGTTTGCTGCACAGGCGGTAAAAGGGGCGGCGGAGATGGTGCTGACCAGCGGCAAACATCCGGCTGAACTTAAAGATATGGTCTGCTCGCCTGGCGGCACCACCATTGAAGCCGTGAAGGTGCTGGAAGAGAAAGGGATGCGCTCGGCGGTGATTGAAGCAATGCAGCAGTGCATGGCGAAGTCCGAAAAACTAAGCCGCAGCTAAGCGTTCAGGCACTGCGCAGGGCGGACCGGCTCGCGGCCCGCCTTGTGCGCAACTTAACTGATGTGCGCCTGAGCGAGCGCCACCGCGTCGGCAAGCGACATCGGTTGCTGCATCCGCTCCACCAGCTCAGCAGTCAGCGTATACATACCGCATGAGCAGATCGCCGCCAGTTGCCCCTGCTGACCATAAAACGCCATAAACTTTTTGTCCTCCAGCGAGCCGATCAGCTCGACATTATCCCATTCTGCCGCATGGCCAACATACTCATAACGGGTGCCATACTGCGTGGTCCAGAAGAACGGCACACGATCAAAGGCAACGTTCTGATCCAGCATATTCCATGCGGCGGTCTGTCCCTGCTGATGCGCGACGCGATAGTGCTCAATGCGCAGCGGACCCTGTGCCGACGGATACGTGGCGATATCACCCGCCACCCAGATATTGTCAGCGACCCGTAAATGCTCGTCTGACTGCAGACTGCCATCCTCTGCCAGCGGCAGATCGTGGATAAAGTCGGTAGCCGGTTTTACGCCGGTAGCAAACAGCACAACGTTCGCATCCAGCTGCCGTCCACCCTTAAGCTGTACGCCACTCACCTGCTGGTCGCCCTGTATAGCTTCAATCTCGCCCTGCACCCACTTCACGCCGTTTTGCTCATGCAGCTGGTAGAAATAGCGGCCTATCTGATCGCCAAACCGTTTTGCAAAGGGCAGCGCCTGACGGGCAATCACCGTAACGTCGATGTCACGATTACGCAGTGCCGACGCCAGCTCGGTGCCGATAAAACTGTTGCCGATAATCACGATTTTATGGCTGGCATCCACCGCTTTAAGCAGCTCATCGGTCTGCGCTTTGCTGCGCAGCAAATAAACTCCTTCAAGATCGCTGCCTGGCAAATCGGGACGGACAGGCTTTGCGCCGCTGGCGATCAGCAGTTTGTCGAAGGCAAGCGTTTCGCCATCGTCGAAGATCAGCCGTTGCTGCTGCGTATCAAGGCGACTCACGGTAGCCTGCACGCGTTCAACGTGATCCATCACATCCGCTTTCAGCAGCTGTGGCACCTCGCTGATGTCCATTTTGCCCGACGGCACAAATTTGGTCAGCGCAGTGCGGTCGTAAGGCGCGTCCGCTTCCCGCTCAACCAGAATCAGGCGGCCTTTGAAGCCGTCATGACGCAGACGCCACAGCGCTGCGCTGCCCGCAGCGCCACCACCCAGCACTACATAAACCGGTGCGTCTGCTCCGCTGCCAATGGGTGCAGCGGGAGACATCGCTTTTGGGTTTACCAGCACCCGGCCCTCTTCAATGCGCAGCGGATATTGCTTAAGATCGGCCAGCGCCAGCGGTTCACACATTTTGCCATCGGCGATATGAAACGCGGCTTTGTGCCACGGGCAGACCAGCCGGTCGCCACAAATCGCGCCCTGCTCCAGCGGCGCGCCCGCATGCGGACATTTCGCCTGATACGCGCGTACGTTGTCCCCGTCGCGAATCAGTAACACCTCTACCTCACCCAGCGTTTTCTTAACCGGCTGTCGCTGCGGCAGATCGTTCAGGTCGGCGGTAAATTGATAGTTCACGGCATGGCTCCTTTCGCTGTTTCGGGTCTGGTGCTGCGCGGTAAAACAAAGCCTGCGCAAATCCCCACAAACAGTAAGTGTGGCAAAGGAACCGGGAAGCCTGATGAGGAATGTTTGTCAGAGGGGTTAAGGTTTTGTTGTGGAAGGTAATTTAATCAGCGTTAAGGAACTGAATCATTGTTGCGCAGAAAGAAGAAGCGGCCACCTGCGTGGCCGTGGGGGATGATCAGCTTTTTTTCAGGCACTGGCTCATAAAGGTTTTACGCGCATCGCCTGCCAGCTTTTTATCGCCAGCTTCGCCGTTACAGCTTTTCATTTTCATCTGCTGCGACGACATGTGCGACAGTTTGCTGTCTTTTTTCAGGCATTCACTCATAAAGTTTTTACGTGCATCCCCTTTGAGATCCTGTGATTTAGCATGCTGGTTACACATTGTCATCTTTTCCTGCTGCGGGGTCTTCTCCGCCGCACCCGCCAGCCCGCTGACCAGCAGGCCCGCCATCATCATCGCCATTAAACCGACTTTCATCTTGTTATCTCCACAATGGATTGTCCCCTGTTATTCTGGCAGCGAATAAGCAAAGCGGAAAATGTTTCATGTCAAAGTGATGTGAAGATCCCATTCCAGATTGGTACCGGGCTCGTTACTGGCGGGGATGCCGGAGCAGCTTTTCGATGTAATTACGCAGCAACAGCGCATCGTTGTCATCGGCACAGGCCACGTTGTCCATGGCGGTTTCAATCGTAGTCGTCATGTCCAGATGTTGTTGCGGATCCAGCTTGCGAACCAGTGCGGTCACGACAATTTCCAGCGCCTCAATCTGCGCCACCTGCTCTTTCGCTGTCGCTTCTTTTTCAGCCAGCTTGACCAGTAACTCAGCAATCAGGTTTTTCATGCTGTTGTCTCAGCGGTGAAGAAAAGCTGAAACTATCACCACGCTGGCTAAAAAAACAGAGGGCAACTCACCTTTTTTCAGCGAGTTAGCCTGCACCGCTGCGCTTTTCACGGCGATTTCCGGCTAACTTTGCAGGCGAAACGTTTTGCGGACAAACATCACCGCTGTTAAACGTTTCGCCTGCCAGCATTCAATAAGCAGACTTAACGCGGATCGACAAATCCGCGGCCCGGTCCGCCGCCAGGTCCGCCCCAGCCACCACCTCCTCCACCGCCGCCGCCAGGAGGCGGGAAAAGACATCCGCTTAATGCAGTCACTAATGCCACAACGGCAGCCAGCTTAACGATTCGTACCATATTTACCTCAGGGTGATGAAATCGGGCTGAGTGTATGAAGCCACCCGTATGGCGACAAGTGAGATTCCTCCGCATCCGGCCGCTATTCATCTTTGCTGACCAGACTTAACGTTTTACAGTCAGTAAGCCGCCACATTCTCAACACTGCGGCCCGCTTTCGGGGAAAACTATTTGTGCAAATCGGGATGGCGAACGCTTTACAGCCTGAACAATTTTGCGCATTGTGAGCGCATCACATTTACAGGATATAACCATGACTCTCTCACAGGCTGCTTTCAGTGACATCCTCTCCCGGCGCGACTGGGAAAATCCGGTCGTGACCTCGCTGCATCGGCTGGATGCGCACCCGCCTTTTGCCAGCTGGCGGGACGAAGCAGCGGCGCGTGATGACACGCCCTCGGTGTCACTGCAAAGCCTGAATGGGGAGTGGGGTTTCAGTTACTTTGCGCAGCCTGAGGCGGTCCCGGCCAGCTGGTTACTGCAGGATCTGCCGGATGCCAGCACGATTCCGGTGCCGGCAAACTGGCAGATGCACGGCTTTGATGCGCCTATTTACACCAACGTGCAGTATCCCATTCCGGTTAATCCCCCGTTTGTACCCAAAGAGAACCCGACAGGATGTTACTCGCTCACATTCAGCACGGACGCCGCCTGGCTCACTTCCGGGCAGACACGCATCATCTTTGACGGCGTCAATTCAGCCTTTCATCTGTGGTGCAATGGACAGTGGATTGGCTACTCTCAGGACAGCCGCCTGCCCGCCGAATTCGACCTGAGCCCTTATCTGCGACCGGGCAAAAACCGGCTGGCGGTGATGGTGCTGCGCTGGAGCGACGGCAGCTATCTTGAAGATCAGGATATGTGGCGGATGAGCGGCATTTTCCGCGATGTCACGTTACTGCATAAGCCGCAGGTGCATCTGGCTGACGTGCAACTGGAAACCCGGCTCAGCCCGGAGTTTACCCGTGCCGAGCTGCGCGCCCAGGTCCGCGTTGCCTTGCCGCCTGACCTCACCTCGCGCTATCAGCTGCGCCTGACGCTATGGCAGGGTGAACAGCCGGTTGCGCAGTGTCAGCAGCTGCTGGGCAGTGCCATTATTGACGAGCGGGGTCACTATCCTGAACGCGCCCTGCTCAGCCTGCCGGTGGAACGGCCCGCGCTGTGGAGCGCTGAAACGCCACACCTCTATCGCGCCACGCTGGCGCTGCTGGATGGGGATCAGCAGCTGATCGAGGTGGAAGCGTATGATGTCGGCTTCCGTCAGGTCACTATCGATAACGGCCTGCTCTGTCTCAACGGCAAACCGCTGCTGATCCGTGGCACTAATCGCCACGAACATCATCCGGAGCTCGGTCAGGTGGTGGATGAGGCAACGATGTGCCGCGACATTGAGCTGATGAAGCAGCACAATTTCAACGCGGTGCGCTGTTCGCACTATCCCAATCATCCGCTCTGGTATCGGCTGTGCGACCAGTACGGGCTTTATGTGGTGGATGAAGCGAATATCGAAACCCACGGCATGCAGCCGATGAACCGGCTCTCCGACGATCCCCGCTGGTTCGCTGCCTTTAGCGAACGTGTGACGCGTATGGTGCAGCGCGATCGTAATCACTGCAGCATTATTATCTGGTCGCTGGGCAATGAGTCGGGACATGGTGCCACGCATGACGCGCTCTACCGCTGGGTGAAAAGCAGCGATCCTACCCGTCCGGTTCAGTATGAAGGCGGTGGTGCGGACACCGCCGCGACCGATATCATCTGCCCGATGTATGCCAGGGTCGATGAAGATCAGCCATTCCCGGCGGTGCCGAAGTGGTCGCTGAAAAAGTGGATCGGCCTGCCGGGCGAAACGCGTCCGCTGATCCTGTGTGAGTATGCGCATGCCATGGGCAATAGCTTTGGCGGTTTCGCGAAATACTGGGAGGCCTTCCGCCAGTTCCCGCGCCTGCAGGGCGGCTTCGTCTGGGACTGGGTGGATCAGAGCCTGACCCGCTATGACGATCAGGGCAACCCGTGGCAGGCTTACGGCGGTGATTTTGGCGATAAACCCAACGATCGTCAATTCTGTATGAACGGGCTGGTGTTTGCCGATCGCACGCCGCATCCGGCGCTGTATGAGGCGCAGCGCGCACAGCAGTTCTGGCAGTTCACCGTCGATCCCGGCGACCCGCTGAGCGTTACGGTCAGCAGCGACTACTTATTCCGTCACAGTGACAATGAAGTGCTGCGCTGGCGCATTGAGCAGGAAGGCCTGGTAGTGACGGAAGGTGAAGTTTTACTGGATATCGGCCCACAGGGTCAGCAGCGGATCACTCTGCCGTCACCGCCCGCCTTACAGGGCGAATGCTGGCTTAATGTTGCTGTTCATCAGATTCACCCGACCCGCTGGAGTGCTGCCGACTGGCGTGTCGCCTGGCATCAGTGGGCGCTGCCTTCGCTGCTGGCGCTGCCTCCGCTGCCGGAAAAAGCTGAAGCACCTGTCCTCCATGATGACGCCAGTGAGATTATCGTCACCCATCAGCAGCAGCGCTGGCATTTCTCACGCCACAGCGGCGAACTGACGCAATGGTTTGTTGATGAACAGCCGACGCTACTCTCGCCGCTTCAGGACTGCTTTATTCGCGCGCCGCTGGACAATGACATCGGCACCAGCGAAGCGGAACGGGTAGATCCCAATGCGTGGGTCGAACGCTGGAAGGCGGCAGGATATGACCAGATGAGCAGCCAACTGGTGTCGATAGCCGCGCATGCGTTGCCGCAGGCGGTGCAGATCGAAACGCTGCATAGCTGGCTCGCCAGTGGCAAGCTTGCCTTTATCAGCCGTAAGCGTTATCTGATCAATGCGCAGGGGGAGTTGCAGTTACAGCTTTCCGTTGAGCAGTCACGCGGATTGCCACCGCCCGCACGCATCGGCTTACGCTGTGAGCTGGCGCAGATACCGCAGCAGGTAAGCTGGCTCGGCCTGGGACCGCATGAAAACTATCCCGATCGCCAGCTGGCCGCGCAGTTCTCACACTGGCAACTGCCGCTGGATCAGCTTTCAACCCCCTACGTTTTCCCCGGTGAGAATGGTCTGCGTGGCGGCACCCGCCAGCTCGACAGCGGCAGCTGGCAGGTCAGCGGCGATTTCGCTTTCTCACTGAGCCGCTTCAGTCTGGAACAGCTGCGTGAGGCATCCCACCGCCACCTTCTGCGTCCGGAGGCGGGCTGCTGGCTGCATCTGGATGCCTTCCACATGGGCATCGGCGGTGATGACTCCTGGAGCCCCAGCGTCAGTCCTGAGTTTTTGCTGACTCAGCAGCGCTGGCAGGCTGAACTGACGATTTGTCAGCCGACGCGGGCAACACAGTCTTCGGACGCCGGTAAAAGCGTTTCAGAAACAGCACGTTAATCAGCACCACAACGGCGGTGGCACAAAAGACCCAGCGGAAACCTGCCACCGCCGAGACCGCTGCGCCCAGTAATGGGCCAGCAACATTGCCAAGATACATAAACGACTGGTTATAACCGAAGATCCGGCCGGTGATATTGTCGCGCGAATGACGCACCAGCAGGGTCTGCACCGCAGGCATCATCGCGCCATCGGCGAAGCCCAGCAGAAAACGTAAGACGCCCAGCTGCGTGGCACTGGTCACAAAAGACATCGCGATAAACAGCAGCAGCGAGATGACCATCGTCGCCAGCAGGATACGCTGCGTACCAATGCGGTCACCGAGTCGTCCCAAACGTGGCGCGGCCAGCAGTGCAGAGACGCCGGGCAGTGCCGCAATTACGCCACTGAGAAACGCGATATTCTCTGCGGTGGGCGCCAGCTCGCGCACAAACAGCGTCAGGATCGGGTTCACCGATCCGTTGCACATCTGGATCACCATGGTGGTGAAAAACAGGCAGAGCATCAGCCTGGGGTTGTCCAGCGAGCGGAAAACCTCGCGTCCGCTGAGCTTCTCTTTTTTACTCACCGGGGTGTAACCGGTCTCTTTAATCAGGAACAGCGTCACCAGAAAGCTGACCATCAGCAGCGCCGCGGTGACGATAAATACCGTGCGCAAACCGACCCAGTCAGCCAGCAGCCCACCCAGCATCGGCCCCAGAATCACACCGCCAATCTGTCCGGTGGAGACACAGCTCAGCGCCCAGCCGCTGCGTTCACGCGGCACCTGAGCCGCCACCAGCGCCATCGCGTTGGGGATATAGCCGGAGGTCAGCCCCATCAGGGCGCGCAGCAGCAGCAACTGCCAGGCTTCGGTGACAAAAGCCTGCAGCAGGATCACCACGCCCATACCAAACGCCGCACGCAGCAGCATCAATTTACGGCCTTTGCGATCGGCCAGACTGCCCCACAGCGGGGCGACCGCCGCCGAAACCACGAAGGTGATACTGAAGGTGAGCCCCGACCAGAGACTCAGGGACTCGCCTCCGGTGACGCCAAGCTGCTCAAGGTAGAGCGGCAGAAACGGGATAATCTGGCTGATGGCCAGGCCAGTAAAAAAACAGCCAAACCAGACCGAGATCAGGTTTATCTTCCAGGGTTCAATAATGCGTGGCATGAGCAGATAATTCAAAAAGAGGGAGTACTTAGTTTAACGCGACGATTCTTAACGTGACCGACATAACATGGCACAAACGGCAAAAGACCGGATTCCTCTTGATTCAGCGCAATTACCCGCGAAAATTTTCTCTGACCAGCGGTTTACAGCGTGAATCCCGTGGCCGACGGCCTGCCCTGGTACCCTCTTCCTCAACCATGCCTCATCAATATGGAAAAATATGTCATTCTGTTACTGACAACGATTCACGCCGCTTCTATGTTTAAAAAATCGCCAGTCGTGGCGATGTGGCGATCATTCTGCCTGGCGCGACGTCCTCCGCTAAAAAACGGTCCAGACCATCCGGCTACGCTGAGGCAGTTCAGCTTATGACATGCATAGATGCCCTTACACCTGTGTAAGGGTCGGGGTAGTGTTTCAGCGGAGGTAGGGAAATGAGAGTGCAAACGAACAGTGCCAGCCGCGCTATCAGTGACTATTTCAACAGCCCGAACTGGCGAACACCGCCAGAGTCCGATCTGCTGGCGGTTATTCTGCGTGAAATTATGGAGGCGGGAGAACCCGCAACCAGTAAGGCACTGATTGCGCGAGTGATCGACAAACTGGAAGTGGAAGGCGATGAGGCGCAGTTGCAGCGGTATCGCACCCTGCTGGCACAGCTCATCGACACGCAGCCGGCGGTATAAAACGGCGGTTTACTTCACCCAGCGCAGTTTATCCGCTTCGCTGACGCTGGCCCGTCCGCTGCTGCGCTGAAACAGGCAGAGCTCCCGTCCACGCCTGTTTTTCATATGCTGCTGGGGATAGCGTCCTTCCAGCAACAGTGCGCTGTAACCTGTGTTGTCGTCATACTCAATCGGCTCGCCCAGCACTTTTACTTTGCTCAGGTGGCTGGCGTTAATACACGCCTGCGTCATGATCTGACGGCTCTTCTGCCAGGCCTCTTCACTGGAGGCCTGTGCCAGCGTGCTGCTGAGTAACAACGTGGGCAGCAGTGCCACGATGATGCGTTTCATCTTCTCCGCTCCTGTTCCGGCCCGAAGGCGCTAAAAAAATTCCCGCCGGGGCGGGAATAAACAAGACGAGCACTATTTATTGTGTGACGAGGAAGTTTCTTAAACGCGCTGCTATCCTCGCCTGCCGTTATGACAAGCCTATGACAGACCGGCCGTCAGCCACAATAAACTGAGCTGATATTGCCATTTTTGTCGGCCAGGAAGTTAAGCCGGTTGAGGTTGAAGTCCATGGTGACCGCAGAATTATAGGGGATTGGACGCACCTGCTGTTCAAAGTGTTGACCCTGAAGCACGGTTAACGGTTTGCCGACATAGTTCTGAAACTGAGAGGCACCGCAGCGGTCGGCTTCAGGATCCTGCGGCACACTGGCGGTGTCAGGTTTACTGGCAGACTGACAGGCGGTTAATGCAAACAGACCCACTACCAGCAGCCCTTTTCCATAAAATTTCACGTTTGTTCTCCTGTTGGACGTGTAAAACCTGCCCCAAGAGTAGCAAAGCGTGCCTGCTGACCAGAAGCCGGAAAAGGTAAAGTTGTTACAGTGAGCGCGGATCCGGGTGTCACACAGGGGCATTTTTTAAGATTAATCGCACTCACTGCCTAAAAAAATACAGTGAGCCGCTACACTATCTTAAGACTATTCTTAGCGCCGTGGAGATCATGATGGAACTGATTATTTTTGTTGTCTGCGCAATGCTGATGACCGCCGTGGCGGTCAAAGTCCGTTAAACCGGCTCAGCCTGATTTTGCGTTGTTCTTTCCAGAAGCGTACTGAATGCAGCCAGCGGCATCGGCCGACCGAGGAAGTAGCCTTGCCCCTCTTCGCACGAGAGCTGTTTTAGCTGGTTCAGCTGCGCTTCTGTCTCAATTCCCTCCGCCGTAATCGTCAGCGCAAAAGCGCGTGCCAGCGCAATAATGCCCGCCACGACCGATTGCGCCTGCTGCGACTCCGGGAAATCTTTCATCCAGGAGCGGTCTATCTTCAGACCGTTGAACGGGAAGGTCTTCAGGTAGCCCAGCGCGGCATAGCCGGTGCCAAAATCGTCAACGGTTAACCTCACCCCCAGTGACCGTAAGCCCTGCATTACCTCCAGCGCATGCTGTGGATGTTCAAAGGTGACATTTTCCGTGATCTCCAGCTCCAGCCTTGTCGCTGGCAGACCACTTTTCGCCAGAACATCTGCCACACGTTGCACCAGATCGCTGGTACGAAACTCCATCGGCGAAATATTGACTGACACATAGCGATCGCCGCCCCAGCCCAGCGCATCCTGGCAGGCGCGCATCAGAACCCAGTCGCTGATAGTGGCGATCAGACCGCTCTCTTCCGCCAGCGGAATAAAGTGGTCAGGCGTAATCCACTGATCCGGGGCAATCTGCCAGCGAATCAGCGCTTCAGCGCCGGCCAGCTGACCGGTCAGCAGCTGATAACGGGGCTGATAGTGCAGACGGAATTCGTTGTTAGTCAGCGCTTTCTCAATGCGCCGCGCCATTTCACGCTTATCTTCGCGCTGGCTCGCCATTTCATTGGCGTACCAGACCCACTGATTACGTCCCGCATCGCGTGCTTCATTCAGTGCGATATCCGCCATCTGCAGCAGCGCTTCCGGATGGCTGGCATCCTGCGGCGCACAGGCAATGCCCATGCTGATGGTGAGATAGTGGACATGCTGGCCGGTGCTGACTGGCTGCTGAACCTCGTGCACCAGCTGAGCACAACGCTGATCGATCCGCTCACGGTTCGTTTCCCGCAACACCAGGACAAATTCATCTCCGCTCAGCCGCGCCACCAGCTCCTGCGGGCCGATACAGTGCTTCAGACGCTGCGCTATCTGGCTCAGTACCTCATCGCCCGCCGCATGGCCCCAGGTTTCATTGATTGGCCGGAACTGATCGAGATCGAGAGTAATCAGCGTCAGCGGCGCAGCGCCATCAGGCAGCGCAAGGTGCAGCGTCAGAAACTCCAGCAGCTGCACGCGGTTCGAGAGACCGGTTAAAACGTCGTGACGCGACAGAAACTGAATGCGAGCCTCCGCTTCCATGCCCTGGGTAATGTCCGATACCGTGCCGCGAAACCCGATACGTCGCGCATCATGCCAGATGGTTTTCGCTACCAGCTGACCGATGCGGCGGTGACCCTGAGCCGACATAAACTGACAGCGCAGCGGCATCTGTTGCTCTTCCGCCTCCTGCCGCAGCAGCCAGGCGACCAGCGAATGGCTGGGATGAGTCAGCAGATGATCGATGTGACGTCCCAGCCAGTGTGTGATGTCATGGCCGGTAAGGGTATGAAAACGCGCTGACAGATAGATCAGACGGCCCTCTTCATCCGTTTCCCAGATCCAGTCTGACGCCGCCTCAGCGAGATCGCGAAACCGCGCTTCACTGTTGGCAAGCTCCTGCTGACTGATTGCCAGCATGGCAAAGCGGCGGTCAGAGAGAATCGCATTAGAGAGCGCATGGCGGCTGACGCGATGGGTGATGATGCCGATGATGATCGCCGTCAGCAGCAGCAGTGGCAACAGCAACCCGATCAGGCCCATGCCCGGCATTTTTGACGTCCAGCGCAGCACAATGGACTCGCCGCCTGGCAACGGGAGTACCATTCGCGGTTCACGCAGGGCATCCTCTTCACTGGCGGGCAGACGCAGTTCGCGCACATCCAGCGTCGCGCCGAGTGCCTGTAATTTGGCGGGTGTGAACAGATTCACGAACACCATGATAGACGCAGGTCCGGCCATAGGCGGCGCGTTCGGCAGTTTACCGCTGCTGATAGGTGCAGCCACCACAATCGCGGGCAGATGATTGATCAGCGCATTGCGGGTCATCGCTTTATTATTGAGCTGACGCGCTGCCGCAATAAGCAACGGTGTTTCATTACCCAGCCAGGCTTCCAGCGACGTATCCGCCAGTTGCCCATTAATCACGCTGTAGGTAGTGCGGCCTTTGCCGTCAACCACGAACACGCCTTCATAGTGATACTCTTCGTAAAGACCCGGTCCGAAGTTCTCTTCGTCAAACGCCCAGACCTTGTTCACCCTGACATGGAGATTGCGCCAGGCTTCTCCCCAGAAGGCATAATCCCGGATATCGGTGACCATCGCCTCCTGACGATTTTGCCACGTCTGCTGCATCAGCATGCGGTCATGCTCAACCGATGCGCTGTTCTGACGCTGCGCAATCGTCAGCACCATCAGCATCGAGAGCACCAGCACACCAGACAGCAGCAGCGAAAGCGTACGCAGGCTGCGCCGCGTAAAGCGGACAGTGCGATCTTCAGCGGCATGTCTGAATGGCGGCGACGGCGGCGCCGGAGGGTTAAAAGTCATTAAGAGTGCTCACTACACAGCCAGGGGTTGAGATCACAGACCTGCAATACAACATGCGTTGCTGGCCAGATTAGTTTCATCAGTTATCGGCCTGGGTGCTCTGGTGTTTAGTCTGCGGCTAACATTTTGCGCTTAAATAATGTGTAACAGGCTCACTCGACAGCGATCGGGTGCATTGCTACTATGCGCTTACCTTCGCTGGCTGAGTCGCCTATGAACACCAATTCCGACAGAGTGACCCTGACGCTGTTCTACGTCGGCAGCTTTGTGGTCTATTACCTGGTTACCATGCTGATCACGCTGTTCCCTAATTACAGCGTGCTGCGTAATGACGGCCTGCTGGTGCCCGTACTCTGCCTGTTTGAATTTGCTGTTATCTATCCGCTTTATCGCTTCTACTGCCAGCGCCGCACCGATTTGCCGCTGGGTGAACTTTATACGCTGCAAACCCTGCTGTTTACCGGCGCGCTGTTTGTGCTGATGGCGGCACAGATGCAGTTCATGCAGCCGGAAGGCTGGCTGGTGATGCAGGCCCAGCAGGGACGCAATTCGCTGTTGATCCTGCTGCTGACCGCCGTACTGCTGGCGCCGGTGTTTGAAGAGGTGCTGTTCCGCGGTTTCCTGTTACAGGGTTTTCTGCTGTGGGCGCCGCGCAGCCGTTTCGCCTGCATGCTGCTGACCTCACTGCTGTTTGCGGTGATGCATACACAGTATGTGCACTGGCAGACCCTTATCGCTCTGACGCTGTTTTCACTGCTGCTCTGCTATGCGCGGCTGCGGAGTAACAGTCTGGCGCTGCCCATTTTCCTGCACACCCTGAATAACCTGATTGCGCTGCTGCCCGCCTGGTATTTCGCTGGCTGACTCCCCGCCTGCGTCCTTGTCTTACACAGCCCTCATCCTGCCGCAGACCGCTTCCTGGCAGGTCATAGCTCACACTGACAATGCCGCCCCGTCACGTTTGTCTATACTGGATGTTAAAAAGGGATAAAAAGCACCACAGTCCGGACCACCAGACCGTGTAAAGGAGAGGATCTATGTTGATAGGATTTGTGTTGTTAGTGAGCGCGTGTGGCTACGACGCCTGCGAAGCGCTGCCGGTCTCGGAGCGCATTTATCCGACGAAGGTGGACTGTGAAACGATGGCAAACCGTATTCATAAAGTCAGACCGAATGTGGTCCTGCTTTGTGGTGAGGTCCATCGCTGATTCAGGACCAGATTCAATAAAGCAGGGCTGCAACATTGCAAGCTGGCGCTTTAGCGTACAAAATATAAGCTGTTGTTATCCATTACCGTTGTGAATCCCATGAAAACATCACGCCCCCGTCGTCCTGGTGGACGCTGGGTTTACTATCTTTTGTATGATGGCATTCTGTGGCCCTGCCCCGTCCGATGGGAGTGGGAGAGCAGCTATGGCGGCTGGTTGCCATTTTATTACACGCCAACTTTTGAGTTTGTGGTGGGCGATCCGCGTAAGGCTTATCGCATTGCGCGCAGCGATGTGCGGACTAAACGGCGCGAGGATGCCTTTGTCTGAATGCGTTTATCGCCACGGCAGCCACGAGGCGGTGAGCAGAAAATAAACCGCTTCCAGTACGATAATTACCATCACTAATATGCCCAGCGAGTGGCGACTAATCCACTTCATCTGCTCAGGCCCAGATCATGGCAGCCCAGCGTATCAGCAGCAGCGCGCCGCAAATGCACAACAGAACCAGCACCATCTTCCAGTACTTTTTGGCCGCCCGGTATCTTGTCACCTCGGTCTCCCCTAATCAGAAAGCGAAGATGCGCCAGAAGGCGCATCTGTTCCGGTCAGCAACAGGACCGGGAGGCATAGCATAACGTCCGGGCCACCAAAAGGCGACCCGTTGCCGGCATCAGTTGTTCAGGGTGTAATCCAGCGTAATTTCCGCGTTCAGTACCTGAGAAACCGGGCAGCCCGCTTTGGCTTTGTTGATGATTTCGTCGAAGGTCGACTCATCAATGCCTGGCAGGGAGATGGTGCTGGTCAGCGCCACTTTGGTGATGGCAAAGCCCTCGCCATTTTTATCCAGTGACACATCAGCCGTGGTATCAATGCTTTCCGGTTTATGGCCCGCATTGCCCAGCATCAGCGACAGTGCCATAGAGAAACAGGCCGCATGCGCTGCACCAATCAGCTCTTCCGGGTTGGTGCCTTTGACGCCTTCGAAACGGGTATTAAAGCCATAAGGCTGCTGGCTCAGCACGCCGCTTTCGGTGCTGACGGTGCCTTTGCCTTTAATATCGCCTTCCCAGTGCGCCGAACCTTTCTTATGAATGGTCATGTCATTCCTCCTGTTGGTAAAGAAGCTAAGTATAGACAATACATTCATTTTCGCAGGCTAACTCACCGCGCGGGGACGTGATACCGTGCCTGTTGGTGTCAGCAGCGCCTCCGCCTGCACCAGCGAATCGCGGGTAATTTCACTTATCGATTTTGCGCCGGTCAGCGTCATGGCCACGCGCATCTCTTTCTCAATCAGGTTCAGCAGGTTTTCCACGCCGCGCTGTCCATGGGTCGCCAGCGCATAGATAAATGCCCGTCCCAGCAGCACGCTATCTGCCCCCAGCGCAATCATCCGCACCACATCCAGCCCGTTGCGAATACCGCTGTCTGCCAGAATAGTAATGTCACCTTTGACCGCATCGGCAATCGCTGGCAGCGCACGGGCTGAGGAGAGCACGCCATCCAGCTGGCGTCCGCCGTGATTCGAGACCACGATGCCATCAGCGCCAAAACGTACCGCGTCGCGTGCATCTTCCGGATCGAGAATGCCCTTGATCACCATCGGCCCGTCCCAGAACTCGCGGATCCACTCCAGATCTTTCCAACTAATCGAGGGATCAAAGTTGTTCGCCAGCCAGCCAATATAATCTTCCAGCCCGGTCGGCTTGCCGAGATAGGCGGAAATGTTCCCCAGATCGTGCGGACGGCCCTGCAGTCCCACATCCAGCGCCCACTGTGGATGGGTGACCGCCTGCCAGTAACGACGCAGCACCGCGTGATTACCGCTCATCCCGGAGTGCGCATCGCGATAGCGCGCGCCCGGCGTCGGCATATCCACGGTAAACACCAGCGTTGAACAACCAGCGGCTTTTGCACGCTCCAGCGCATTGCGCATAAAGCCGCGGTCACGCAGCACGTAAAGCTGGAACCACATCGGACGATTGATCTGCGGGGCCACCTCTTCAATCGGGCAGACCGAGACTGTCGACAGGGTAAACGGAATGCCTTTCAGGGCTGCCGCACGCGCCGCCTGCACTTCGCCGCGACGGGCATACATGCCGCACAGGCCGACCGGTGCCAGCGCAACCGGCATCGACAGGGTTTCATTAAATAATTTCGTTTCGAGGCTAAGTTCCGACATGTTCTTCAGAATGCGCTGGCGCAGCGCCACGTCAGAAAGGTCCTCCACGTTACGTCGCAGGGTGTGCTCGGCGTAAGCCCCGCCATCAAGATAGTGAAACAGGAACGGCGGCAGGATACGTTGCGCGGCGGCGCGATAGTCACTGGCAGCTGAGATAATCATCAGTCAGATTCCTTTGGGTTGCGTGTGTCGTTATCCGGTAAGCGTGTGATGCGCGCCTGGCGCGCTTCATCTTCATGGAGACTTTTCAGCATGGTATGGACAAAGCCCAGATGCTGCATCGCCGCCTGACGGGCCGCGTCGGCGTCGCCCGCGAGGATCGCATCCAGCAGCCCCCGATGCTGTTCCGTCAGGCGGGCAAAAATGGCTGGCTGGGTGTACATGCGCTGACGGCTCTGCATCACCGACGACTGCAGCAGCTCGAAAAAGCCGCGCATGGTCTGCAGCAGCACCACATTGTGTGACGCCTCGGCAATCGCCAGATGGAAGCGCACATCCGCCTGGGCAGCGAGGTCAGGATCGTCACTCTCTTTCAGCTTCAGGGTGGCGTCAAAGGCGTACTGCAGCTTCTCTTTGTCGGCGTCGGTGGCGCGCAGTGCCGCATGCCAGGCAGTACTGGCCTCGATGGCATGGCGCGCTTCCAGAATGTCGTAGCGGTAGTCGGGATCGTCGCGCAGCAGCTGGCGAATCGGTTCGACGATGCGCTGTTCCGACCAGGGTGCCAGCTGCTGACGAATCCAAGTGCCGCCGCCGCGCCGGCTGATAAGCATGCCACTGCTGATCAGCTGCTGTATCGCTTCACGCAGCGAGGAACGTGAGACGCCGAGCTCCGCAGAGAGCTGGCGCTCGGCGGGAAGGCGCATGCCCGGTTCGAGCTGATGTTCGGTGATATAGGCCCGCAGGCGTGTCACCAGCGGATCGGCAGTGTTGCTCATGGGATCATCCAGGGGAAGACGTAGGCCTGAAGTGTGGTAATCACCCCCACCATACAGGTGAAAATAAGGCTGTGTTTAACCGTAAACCGGAACAGGTCGGACTCTTTTCCCACCAGCCCGACCGCCGCACAGGCGATGGCGATCGACTGCGGCGAGATCATCTTACCCGTCACACCGCCGGTAGTATTAGCCGCCACCAGCAGAACATCGGAAACGCCGATCTGCTGGGCGGTAGTCGCCTGTAACGCGGCAAACAGCGCATTCGATGAGGTATCGGATCCGGTCAGGAAGACGCCCAGCCAGCCCAGGAACGGCGAGAAGAAGGTAAACGCGTGGCCGGTGTGCGCCAGCGCCAGAGCAAGCGTGGCAGAGAGACCGGAGTAGTTGGAGATAAACGCAAAGGCCAGCACCATCCCGATGGAGTAGATCGGCAGTGCCAGCTCTCTCAGCGTTTCACCAAAGGTCTGCAACGCTGCCTTTGGCTTCATGCGCAGGAACAGCATCGCCACAATCGCCGCAATTAAAATGGCGGTGCCGGTGGCGGAAATCAGATCCAGCTTAAAGATCGCCGGGTAAGGCGTGGCGCTGCCGACCACGGGCGGCATCCGCGCCACCAGCTCATTCAGCATCGGCACCGGCACCGCCAGCACCCACTCATAGAGTGCACCACCTTTGGCGAACAGCGCTTTAAAAGGCGGGATGCTCCATAGCGTGACGGTGGCGGTGAGAAACAGGAACGGCATCCACGCGCGGATCACCTGCCCCAGCCGATACTTCTGTGGCGGTTGCAGCACATCGCCGTGCTTCGCCTCTGCATCGGCAAAACGAAAGATGCGCACCGGTTTCCAGACCCGCAGGAACAGCGTCAGCGAAATCAGCGAGGCGAGCGACGAGATAATATCGGGCAGCTCCGGCCCCAGGAAGTTGGAGCTGAGGAACTGGGCAAGGGCAAAGGATCCACCCGCCACAACGACCGCTGGCCAGGTCTCTTTCACGCCGCGCCAGCCATCCATAATCGCCATAATCCAGAACAGCACAATCAGCGTCAGCAGCGGCAACTGGCGTCCGGCCATCTGGCCGATGGCGAAGCTATCCAGTCCGGTGACCTGACCCGCCACGATAATCGGAATGCCCATTGCGCCAAAAGCGACCGGCGCGGTATTCACAATCAGGCAGAGCCCGGCAGCGTAGAGCGGATTAAATCCCAGCCCCACCAGCAGCGCCGCGGTAATCGCCACCGGCGCTCCAAAGCCCGCCGCGCCTTCCAGGAAGGCCCCGAACGAGAAGCCGACAATCAGCATCTGCAGACGCTGATCGGGGGTAATGGAGAGGATAGAGGCACGGATAATATCGAACTGGCCGGTTTTGACCGAGATTTTGTAGACGAACACGGCGGCGACAATAATCCAGGCAATCGGCCACAGCCCATAGAGAAAACCGTACACCACGGCGGCCAGCGCCTGGGCAACGGGCATCTGATAGAGAAACAGCGCCACCAGCAGCGCCAGCACCACGGTGGTGGTGGCGGCCAGATAGCCTTTCATCTTCAGCTTAATCAGTGCAAAGAAGAAAAACAGAATCGGGATCAGCGCGACCAGGCTTGAGAGCCAGATATTACCCAGCGGATCGTAGTTTTGTTGCCAGATCTGCATGCCAGTATCTCCAGAGGAAAAGGTGATGTGGCATGCAGATGCAGTACTGTATGCCATCTGCCCCCGGATTGGTCAGACCAAACCGCTGTATTGGGGCTTATGGCAACAGATAGTTAATGCATTGTTAATATATGGCAACAGAAGTTGGGCGAATTTTCCCGGAGTGTGAACCAGAGAAAAATATTACCGGAATTGGTCGGACCAAAATCAGCAATTTATCTCCGGGAAAGCGTGCTGATAGCTGTGCGGATGAAAACGCAGATTAAGCACAATCAGCAGCAGCGTGACCGTCGCCTGCAGAATCCAGACGCTGGTGAAATTTCCGGTGAGCGCATGCAGCTGACCGGCGATAAACGGCATGCTGCCCGCAATAATAAAGCCGACACCCTGCATAAAGGCCACCAGCCGCGCGCCAGCCTGGGGCTGCTCCAGATGATCCAGCGCCAGCACCAGTGCCAGCGGAAACGCCCCGCCCAGCCCGAAGCCCGCTATCCCCGCCCAGAACCATGGTGCCAGCTGTGGTGCAAACAGGAAGCCGAGCATGCCGCAGAACTGCATAGCCAGGGTGAGCAGCAGCAATGGACGACGATCGCGGCCTCGCGCCAGCAACGGCAGCAGCAGCGCACCGGTAACCTGACAGCCGATCATCATACCGAGCAGTGAACCGCCCGCCTGCGCACTCCAGCCACGCTGATGGTAAAAATCGGGCAGCCAGGCAACACAAATGGCGTAACCGCCGTTCACCAGCCCGAAGCTCAGCGCCAGCGTCCAGGCGCGGGTTTTTCGCCACAACGAAGGCACTGCGTCGGCCTCCGTGCGGGCTGCGGGTGGCGTGGTGGTGATCAACAGCCAGAGCAGGATAGCCAGCACCACCGGCAGCGCCCAGCTGCTCAGTGCCCCCTGCCAGCCAGCATGTGCACTCAGCCACGGCGAGATCGCCGCGCCAATCCCGCCGCCGCCCATCAGCGCCGCTGCCCATAGTCCGGTCACGCCCGCACTGCGGCTGCCAAAGCGCTGACGAATCAATCCCGGCATCGCCATCTGGACGATACCAATGCCCGCCCCACCCGGCACTGCAGTCAGCACCAGCCCGCGTCCGTCAGTCACAAACCATCGACTCACCAGCGCCAGCAACAGCAGCAACAGCCCGCCCAGCAGTAATTTACGTACCGCAAAGCGCTGCATCAGCGGCGCACTGACCAGGGCAATGGCACCCATCATCATCATCGGCACCGCAGGCAGCAGCGAGGCCGCCAGCGGTGACAGACCGATGCTCTGCCGCAGCTCACCGAGTAACGGACTGACAGAAGTCATCAGTGGCCGCATATTCAGCCCGGCCAGCACCAGCGCCGCCAGCAGCAGGTTGTTCTCTCTCTTCATATGAAATCTACGCCATTAAAAGTTGCCAGCCTGACAGCAGTCGCTACTATCTGGAAATGAAATATTACTCTGCCAGGTAGTGGAAAAATGAATCGTCAGCCGATGTTCACTCCGCAACAGCTGCTCAGCTTTGTGGCGGTGTGCGAAACCGCCAGCTTTACCCGCGCCGCCAACAGAGTGCACCTGTCGCAGTCTACCGTCAGCCAGCAGGTGCGGCGGCTGGAGGAGATGGTCGGTAAAGAACTGCTGGTCCGCTCCTCGCATCAGGTACAGATCACCGAAGAAGGCGAAAAACTTTTAGGTTACGCCCGGCGGATTATTGCCCTAAACGGGGAAGCGCACGATGTACTGAGTGACCAGTGGCGCGATGGCGTGCTGCGCCTTGGCGTGCCGGAAGATTTTGCCGCCCCCACGGCCGGTCTGCTGGCGCACTTCAGTCGTGATCATCCGCAACTGCGGCTGGATGTGATGAGCGGTATGCAGGTGGAGCTTCGTCGTGCCTGGCAGCGTGAAGAGCTGGACATCATGCTGATTAAACAGCCCGCTGGCGACCGTCCGCTGGCGTCGCGTCCTGAACCGCTGCTGTGGCTCGACAGTGCAGAGTGGCCCTGCTTTGAGCAGACGCCGGTGCCGCTAGTGCTGTTTCCCCAGCAGGGGCTCTATCGCGATGAGGTCTGTCAGACGCTTGATGCGCTGGGCCGAAGCTGGCGCATCAGCTACAGCAGCGCCAGCCTGGTCGCGCTGGCCGCCGCCAGTGCACAGGGGCTGGGGCTGACGTTACTGCCTGCCAGCTGCCGTCTGCCGGAGCACCGGGTTCTGGGTCCTGAACAGGGTCTGCCGGTGATTAATACCTTTGAACTGGCGCTGTTCTGCCGTCATCCGCAGGATCCGCTGCAGCGCGAACTGGCGGCGTCACTGGCGGCATTCGGCAAGCTGCGCTGGCAGTGAAATATCGAATAGCCGTCAGTGGAAAATAACGCAGCAGGGTGACGCGTCGTTTGTCAGATTAAGACCTTGTTCACTTTGCAGGAGCCTCTGATGCCTATTTCCTCTTCGCCGAGCCGCCGTGATTTCCTGGGGCAAAGCGTTCGCTGGACCGCCGCAGGCGGCTTGCTGGCCGCCGGTCTCGGTCAGGCCAGTGCCGCCACCCGCTCATCGTTGTCCGCCATCAATCCCGACCAGCCCGCCGCCCTGCCCCGACAGGACCACTATCTGCTGCGCAATGTGCGACTGGAAGAGAGTTTTATCCGCGAGGGTGACGACGTCGTCGCGACCCGGACCGGTCTTTACGACATCAGCGTGCGCGACGGCAAAATTGACCAGCTGACCTCGGCGGGCCAGGGTGACAGCACGCTACCGTCATGGGATGCGCAGGAGGCGCTGCTGCTGCCCGCGACGCAGGATATGCATATCCATCTTGATAAAACCTTCTACGGCGGTCCGTGGCAGGCTCCACGTCCACGTCAGGGCAAAACCATCATGGATATGATTGCGCGCGAGCAGGTGCTGATTCCGCAGCTACTGCCGCACTCCCAGGCCCGTGCCGAAGGATTGATCGCCCTGCTGCACGCCAAAGGTACTACCCGCGCCCGCAGCCATTGCAATATCGATCCGGTCAGCGGCCTGAAAAGTCTGGAACATCTGCAGGCGGCATTAGCCCGTCATCCTGCTTTTTCCTGTGAAATTGTTGCCTTCCCGCAGCACGGCCTGCTGCATTCGCAGGTTGATGGCCTGATGCGTGAGGCGATGCAGAACGGCGTTGAATATGTCGGCGGGCTGGATCCCACCAACGTGGATGGTGCGATGGAGAAGTCGCTGGATGCCATGTTTCAGATTGCGCTCGACTATCAGCGCGGTGTGGATATTCATCTGCATGAAACCTCACCGGCTGGCGTGACGGCGATTCAGTACATGATTGACACCGTGGCGCAGAATCCGGTGCTGAAAGGTAAAGTGACGCTGAGCCACGGTTTTGCGCTGGCGACGCTCACCGGCAGTGCGCTGGATAACATGATCGAAGGGCTGGCGGAGCAGCAGTTCAGCGTCGCTTCCACGTTGCCGATTGGCAGGCTCACTATGCCGATTCCTCAATTGCAGGCGGCGGGCATAAAGGTGATGACCGGCACCGACAGCGTGATCGATCACTGGTCCCCGTTTGGCACCGGCAGCATGCTGGAAAAAGCGAATCTCTATGCACAGCTCTATCGTGGTTCGGACGAGTTCTCGCTGTCGCGAGCGCTGGCCATCGCCACAGACGATCGGCTGCCGCTCTCTGCTCAGGGCGATCGTCAGTGGCCTGCGCCGGGCGATGATGCGAGCATGATGCTGGTAGCAGCGAGCTGTTCCGCTGAAGCCGTGGCGCGCATTTCACCGGTAGTGGCGACCTTCTCACGCGGTAAGCCGGTCTTTGCGCTGGCCTCGGCCTGAGCCTTCTCAGCTAGCGGTGAGATCGAGCCTGCTCAGGGAAACCGGTCAGATCGAAAAGGCGCTTAAGCCATCCATGGCCGCTCGGCCCGCACGATTACGCACCTCATCCCTGAGGTGCGCCCGTAGTCGGGCCAACGCTCAGCGTTGTTCAAAAACGCTCCCGGCGTTTTTGTCCCTGGCGCGGGACGCTTTCCTCTCCTGACCGGCTTCCCTGCGCTTTAAGCTTGTTTATTGCTGATAGATTCTCAGTACCCGTGATTTACCAGCAGCGACGGTCCTGAAACGGGAAGCGTCTGCCGGACGTGAAGCGAAGGGAGCCTATGCCTGTAGCAAAGCATAGCGGGCCACAGATAGCAGTTTTGCGTCTTTGTCGAGGGCATATACTCCCTGAAGCCTGCTCTGCGGCTAACACATACCTGCTCAGGATTTGCCAGCAGCGACCTTACTGCCTGAACATGTCCCCCTCATACGCCCCCTAAAAACAACAGAGCCTCCACACGGGAGGCTCTGCATTTACCTGAGCGGAGTGCGGGTTACGCGCTTTTGGCCCATTGATCATTCGACATTAATTCCATTGCCAGCGCGTATAAGCGACGATCTTCCTGATCACAGGGCTCATCTTCCGCATAACAGCCGATCATGGATGCGATTTTATCCGCAGATAAACTCTCGCCATGAACATGCAGTGTCAGTACGGCGCGGCCTACTATTTTAAGCACATTTTCATGTGGTCCCTGGATGCTATTACTCAATGCAAATACCCTCTACCGGTCGTTGTACCAGGAATATGGCGCGATAAATATAAAGCAATTAGATCAGGATTTTTATCGGCACCAGTGGTGATATTTTTTAATGATTAATTCTATTACTGGAGTCTTAGTTGAGGATTTATCTGATTAACAATGAAATATTTTTTTAAAAACGGTCACTTATAAAATAATTACTGGTATTAACCGATCGTCACTCTGGAACAACCACGTTAAGCCGGCTTTAATCTATAAAAATAAACCACCTTTTTTCAGTAAACTTCAGCTTATTCCTAAGCGCACCGGCAGATTTAGTTTCATACCGCTAACCATCGAGGTTCCCGTTGCTGTCAGGCGTGCTTTCTGCCAGACTTGCCCCGCAATAATGCCCGACACTTTCAGCCTCAGAGGCCGCGCCCGTGACCGCTTTTTCTACCCTCAATTCGCTTCCCGACAGCCAGCTCGATAACCTGCGCGAGATGGGCTACACCAGCATGACGCCCGTGCAGGCCGCTACGCTGCCCGCCATTCTGCAGGGACGCGACGTGCGTGCGCAGGCGAAAACTGGCAGCGGTAAAACGGCTGCCTTTGGTATTGGTTTACTGCACCATATCGACAGCACCCGCTTTCAGACGCAGGCACTGATCCTCTGTCCGACCCGTGAACTGGCGGATCAGGTGGGTAACGTGCTGCGCCAGCTGGCACGCTTCACCCGCAACATCAAAGTCTTGACCCTGTGTGGCGGACAGCCAATGAGCGCGCAGCGTGATTCGCTGGTGCATCCACCGCATATTGTGGTCGGCACGCCGGGTCGTATCCTCGACCACATCAACCGCGAAAACCTCAAGCTGGACCAGCTCAGCACGCTGGTGCTGGATGAGGCGGATCGGATGCTGGAGATGGGCTTCCTCAATGATATGGAAACGATCATTGAAGCGACGCCCGCCTCGCGTCAGACGCTGCTTTTTTCCGCTACCTGGCCCGACGGTATCACCGCTATCAGCACCCGCTTTCAGCGTGATGCACTGAGCGTTGTCACTGAAGATGTCAGCGAACTGCCCTCAATCGACCAGCAGTTCTTTGAAGCCAGCCACAATGAAAAACTGGGCCTGCTGATAGCCCTGCTCAGCGATCGTCAGCCTTCATCCTGCGTGGTCTTCTGCAACACTAAACGTGAGTGTGATGATGTTGCTGCAGCACTTAACGCGCGTGATATCAGCGCCCTGCCACTGCATGGCGACCTTGAGCAGCGCGATCGTGAACGCGTGCTGATTCGCTTCGCGAACGGCAGCGGTCGTGTGCTGGTCGCCACCGATGTCGCCGCGCGCGGACTCGACATCAAATCGCTGGCGATGGTGGTCAACTATCAGCTCGCCTGGGACCCTGAAGTTCACCTGCACCGCATTGGTCGTACGGCGCGTGCAGGCGAGCATGGTGTTGCCGTCAGCCTGGTCGCGGCCGATGAGATGGCGCGTGCGCATGCGCTGGAAGATTTCCTGCAGCAGAAACTGCCGTGGGTCTCGGCCAGCACGCTGAAAAAGGGCAGCAGTAAGCCACTGCCTGCCGCCATGATGACGTTGTGCATTGATGGTGGCCGTAAAGCCAAGATACGTCCGGGAGATATTCTGGGTGCGCTGACGGGTGAAGCGGGTTATCGCGCTGAGCAGATTGGGAAAATTGTCCTGACCCCGACCCATGCCTACGTAGCGATTGAGGCAAAGCAGGCTAAAGCGGCGCTGGTGAAACTTAAGCAGGGCAAAATCAAAGGCAAAACCTGCCGGGCGATTCTGCTGAAAGACTAAATAAAAAAGGGCGAGGTCATGACCTCGCCCGGTCTGTTATGGCTCTTCGATGCGTGACACGTGCAGCGTGGTTTTATCGCCTTTACCCTGTACCTTGCCACTGACGCGTACTTTGTCCTCAGCGGTGTAGGTTTTACCATCAAAGGTCTTCTTCGGGGCAATAATCGGTAAGGTCCCGGTGTTGTCGCGGAACTGATACCGCTCGCCTTGCTCTTTCTTCACGATGTAGCCTTCCAGCGTCACATACCCGCCCTGACGGAAATCGCGGATCTGATCGATGTGGGTCTGGCCGGTATCTTCTGACCCTTTATAGCCGGCATCCTGCTTGTGTTGCGGCGGCGGCGTATCGCCTGCTTTGTATCCGCCCTCTTCAGCTGAAACGCCCGCGCTCATCATCACCAGCAACGACGCTAAAATCACTTTTTTCATTTCACACTCCTTTATTGGAAAGGTGTCCATGTTGAACCTTCAGGGTTAAGCCTGGCACAATAATTGGCATCCGTTTTATTTCACCCTTCTCTTCTCACCTTTTTCCGTTTGCTGCCGATAACCTGTTCACACCCTATTTCACCAGCTGCGTTAATGCAGAGGCAACCATGGATAATTTTCAAAAAGAGATTGATGAAAGAGCGAACCTCGCGTTATCGAACAAGTTTGAGCTGCTGCTGTTTCGCTTAGGTTCCGATCAGCTGAAAGGCAAGTCTGAACTGTTTGGCATTAACGTCTTCAAGCTGCGTGAAATTGTACCGATGCCGACCATCACTAAAGCCGCGGGCATGCGTTCGCCGCTTCTGGGGATGGCGAGTATTCGTGGTCAGTTCATTCCGGTGATCGACCTGCCTGCAGTAGCGGGCTGTGTGCCGGAAACCGGTCTTAACCTGCTGCTGGTGACCGAGTATGCCCGTAACACCCAGGCGTTTGCCGTGGAGTCAGTAGAAAACATCGTGCGTCTCGACTGGAGCCAGGTGCATACCGCTGAAGCCGGTATCGGCGGCCGTAATATTACCAGCATCGCCTGCCTGGACAGCGACAAACAGAGCAACGAGCTGGCGATGGTGCTGGACGTTGAGCAGATTCTGTATGACATCATTCCTTCAGTGCGCGGCGTTGAACCGGAAGCGGCCAGACCACGTGCGTTCAACTATCGCCCTGGTGCAGTCGCCATTGTGGCAGAAGATTCTAAAGTGGCGCGTCAGCTGCTGGAGCAGGGCCTGAAGAGCATGGGCATTCCGGCGCTGATGTTTAACACCGGTCTTGAAGCCTGGGAAAAAATTAAGCTGATGAGCCAGGAAGCACAGGCTGCGGGCGAGTCGATTCACGACAAAATTGCGCTGGTCCTGACCGATCTGGAGATGCCTGAGATGGATGGCTTTACGCTGACCCGCAACATTAAGCGGGACCCGATTCTCAAGGTTCTGCCGGTCGTCATTCACTCCTCACTCTCTGGCAGCGCCAACGAAGATCATGTGCGCAAAGTGGGTGCCGACGGTTATGTGGCGAAGTTTGAACTGAATGAGCTGTCAGACGTGATTTTCAACGTTCTCGACACTGCCCGCTAAACAAATCCGGGCCGCGAAGAATGCCCGGTATGTTTTTACTTTTTAGCCAGCAGAATGGCTGGCCTGATCAGGAACCGACTATGCATATTGAAACTTTACCTGTTACACCGGCACCTGCTACCCCTTCTCCTCAGAAAGTGCTGCGTGGCCGTTTACGCCAGCTGGCCTGGATTACCGCCGTCACGTTAAGTTTCGCATTCTGGGTAGGCCTCTACTTCTTAGTTTTCTGAATCCGGTCATGCTTGTCTGGATCGGGCCGTCAGCATTCCTGCTGACGGCCCTTTTTTTTGCCTGAGTTTCCCCTTTGTTTATTTGTTAACCCTTTCTGAAGCTTTTCAGTGACTATTTATTCACGCACCGTTATTACTTAAAAATTATTAAAGGTACATGTTTGTGCTCCGATAACTGTATGCGCGAGATCACCTTTTTGCCTGCGGCTGTGACCACAGACATCAGCAAGGCACTGCGCACAACAGCAGAGAACCTGAGTGTTGCTAACAAACTGATTAATAATAAAACGGGGAAGAGAACATGTTCAGTATCAAGAATATGAAGGTGGGAATGCGGCTCGCAGCAGCCTTCGGTATTATTGTGACGTTACTGATAGTGATTGGCGTAACATCCATTACCAGAATTAACAGTATTAATACCGCGATCTCATCGATCGTTGACGATCGCTATGTGAAAGTACGACTGGCATTTGATGTGCGCGATGGCGTCAACGATCAGATCAAATACCTGCGCGGCATGGTGATCGACACAAACCGTCCGGAAATGAATGTGAAGCGTTATGGTCAGCTGGATGAAGCCACGCAACGCACTAACATCGCGATGAAAAAGATTGAGGACATCCAGGTTACACCCGTCGGTAAGAAAAAGATCGCCGGTCTGCTGGCCTCGTCTCAGGCATTTGAGCAGGTCAAAACTGAATTGATCGGCCTGATCAAAGCGGGCAATTTTGATGCAGCCAGCGCCTATGTCCTGAAATCGATGACCGCCACCCAGAACAAATTCCTGCAGGATGCGGTGAATTTTGCCAACTCTCAGGACTCGCAGCTGCGCAGTGAAGGTCAGGGCATTGTGGAAAATGGTCAGTCTGCTATCACCATCACGCTGATTTTCTCCGCTCTGGCGATTCTGGCCGCGATTATGCTGGGCTACTTCCTGACCCGCTCTATTGTCCGTCCGCTGGTTGCTGCGGTTGACGTCGCTGAACGCGTTGCCGCGGGCGATCTGAGTACCCAGATGCAGGTCACCTCGCGCGATGAAACCGGCGTCCTGATGCAGGCGCTGCAGCGCATGAACGATAACCTGCTGTCGATTGTGACTGAAGTACGCACCGGCTCCGACACTATCGCAGTCGCCTCTAATCAAATCTCCAGTGGTAACCTGGACCTCTCGACCCGCACCGAACAGCAGGCCAGTTCGCTGGAAGAGACCGCCTCTGCCATGGAGCAGATGACGTCGACCGTGAAACACAATGCCGACAACGCACGTGAAGCTAATCACCTGGTATCGACGACTTCCAGCGTAGCGCGTGAGGGTGGCGTGGTCATGGAAAAAGTGATCGAGAAGATGGAAGCGATCGCCCTCTCCTCACGCAAAATTGTCGATATCATCAGCGTTATCGACTCAATCGCCTTCCAGACCAATATTCTGTCTCTGAACGCCGCCGTTGAAGCGGCGCGGGCGGGTGAACAGGGTCGCGGCTTTGCGGTGGTTGCAAGTGAAGTGCGTAATCTGGCACAGCGATCAGCCTCCGCGGCCAAAGAGATTAAGGTACTGATTGAAGATTCGGTCGCTAAAGTCGATGAAGGCAGCAAACTGGTCACTCATGCGGGTTCGACCATCGGTGAAGTGGTAAACAGCGTGCAGAGCGTGGCGAACATCATGAGCGAAATCACCATTGCCAGCAGCGAGCAGAGCAGCGGCATCAATGAGATCAATCAGGCGATTACCCAGATGGAAGCGGTAACGCAGCAGAACGCCGCGCTGGTTCAGGAAGCATCAGCTGCTTCACAGGCACTGCAGGATCAGGCTGAGCGTATGGCGCAGGCGATGAGCGTGTTTAACACCGGCAAGCTCGCACTGCAACCCGTGCTTCGCTGATTCCCTTTAATGGCCTGCTCCGGCGGGCCTGTTTCAGATCGGTGACAGTAAGCGAACAGGTTACAGGTGGTTGAGTAAAGCATTACGTAGGGAAGCTAAGGTATTCCGGCGGGTACAGAAGAAAGGATGAGGAATTGCGGAGGGGAAACAGCAGAAAACAAAAAAGGCTGCCAGAGGCAGCCTTTTATTACTGTAAATGCAACAACGCTATAAAGCTCACTAGCCTTTATCAGAGAGCGCGAAGCTGGCTCTGAATTGCAATCCTCGCCGCGTTCACCTGAACAACGACAGATTTGCAGAAAATGCATTTCGCTCCATGCGGATTGGCTCTTGTAACATCAAAATGTGATGTACGAAACTGTGAGCCATTACAGTGAGGACATTTAAAAGTAATTTTCAGTCCTTAGAGACCAACAACGTTCGCAGCAGCTGGGCCTTTGGCGCCATTTTCTACTGTGAATTCAACTTGCTGACCTTCGTCTAATGAACGGAAATCGGTGCCCTGGATTGCAGAGAAATGTACGAATACATCTTTGCTGCCGTCTGCAGGAGAGATGAAACCGAAGCCTTTCTCTGCGTTAAACCATTTAACGGTACCGCGAATTTTGTTAGACATGCTTAAATCCTTAATATATCGAGCCTTCCGGCATAATGGCCTGAGAACAGATTTTAATCAGAACGTAAGAGAAGACTCAAAAAGAAGGGATGTCTCGCGACAAACTTAGAGATGAGAACTGCTTTGGTTACTTACTTTGATAGTGTCTGTTAATCAAACCGACGATTCATTAGGCCACACTTCACCAGGCGACGCAAGCCGTTATTCAAATTAAACGCAAATAGCGTGGCCTGAACTTAGCGGCGATGAGTGAACGGTTCAGCGTTCCGGACTGACAACCTGGCCAGAGCGCGCATTGTTTATGGCAGACAAACCCTGCCGCACCAGCAGATAGCGGCTGGCGACGGTAAATTCTCAGTGTGGGTTCTTTAATCAGAATGAAGGCTTAAGAATGGCCTGCAGAAATTTATTCCGGCGTGAGGCTGAAAAAGAGCGGAGTGGTGCCGGAAACAGGAGTCGAACCTGCGACCTTCGCATTACGAATGCGCTGCTCTGCCAACTGAGCTACACCGGCAAGGGTGAGAAGTACGGGTGCTACGGTAAAAAAGAGCCGTTATTACGTCAAGTGCACTTGTTTGAAAAGCATTCATATTTCCCCATATGACAATGATATTTTCACCTGACTTTTGTTACCGGTTAAAAAAGGGCGAGGCCGGAGCCTCGCCCAAAACATGCCGATCATCAATCGTAGTAAGGAACCTTGCGGTCAACGCCGTTGATATTGATCAGCACAAAACCGGTTGGCGCGGTTTTATTGGTCGGTGTACCCGCAGCGGTCGCGAGCGTCACCACGCCCTTCTCGTTAGCACCAATACCTGCCAGTCCATTGTGCATGCCGAAGCGTGCCGCAGGTTTCAGGTTGCTGATATTGGTGATGTCCGTCACCACCGACATATCCGACTGGAACAGCGAGCAGGAACCGGTGTCGAAACGGGTCGGACCGGTGGTCTTCAGGTTGAACATGGTCTCGCCGCTGTTGGCTTTCAGCTTGACCCAGATGACGGCATAGGTGGTCCCTACCCGGCCATAACGAATGTCCAGCACGGAAGGCTGTCCCATGTGGTAAGCATCGGCCCAGACCGTCTCCAGTCGCTGCAGGTTGATCAGGGTTTTACCAGTGGCAGGCATATTGACCGGTGAACCGGCGGTGCCGGACGGCGTGGTGGCATCCGCTTTACTGATCAGCTCCATCACCCATTGCTGGTTAGGCGCCGGGAAATAGAGCTGCCCCAGCCGATACCAGTTGTCGGTCGCGGTGTTATTCACCACTTTATAGCCGCTATAATAGCCAGCACGCAGCGAACCGGTCATGAATGTGCCGTAGTTCTCATCCCGACGATAGCCATATTCAAAGGTCGATAACCACTTACTCCCGGCCAGATCATTAGTAATTTTCGCCCCCGCCTGGAGGTTAATATGGCGCATTACCACGCGGGCATTATTGAGATTGAGCGGCGTGGCGCAATCTTCAATATTGAGCGTCTCAATGTTCCAGCCGCCGTCCGACAGATCACCCGGGTTAGTCGTGTGCTCAATCCAGACGTTGCGTATGACGCCCTGCGTAACGCGCGGCATGTAGAGCGTGGCGTCGCCGTAGCCCGACTGGAAGTTGGCATTACAGAGCTCAATGGCGGTTGAGTGGTCCCAGTTCCCCTTCGGTGTGTTTGACCAGCCGACATCAAACACGCGTGAATAGGTCGTGGAGGTGTAGATCTGATCGAACTTACTGTCGAGCGTATCCTGCAGCTTAAAGACGGTTCCCCCGGTACTTTGCGCCTTGAAGCAGAAGATATTGACGATCTGGCCGCCGACAATCGTGTTTTCGAAGAACGGCTGAACGTTGCTGCACTGTTCAGGCGTGACGGTGACTTTGAGTGTGGTGTCGACAGTCCCGGCATTAGCCTGTCCGTGCCAGCAGATGCCTTTGATGGCGATTTTACGCGCATTAACCTTAAACACCGGAGTAGCACTTTTGTCAGAAATAATAGTGGTGCGCGGTGACGAGCCGAGTTCGATATCGTCACCTGCCAGACCAAAGAACGGCAACTCTGTATCGCTGATATCGATAGGTGAAATCAGGAAGCGACCACCCGGAAAACGTACCGGAATCGCTTTCGCATAGGTGTTGTAGCTCTGCGTCCATGCCAGCATGCGCTTAAAGGCATCAGTGTCATCTGTGACGCCATCCCCTTTCGCGCCAAAGTGCAGGATATTCACTTCGGCGGGATCGTTGATGGTGCGCTTCCAGTAGAAACCGTTACCCACCGCCACTGTACCGCCATCATCTTTCAGCGGCGTGGTGGTGAGGAAACCGACAAAGTCTGCACCGCCACGGAAGCTGGAGTCTTTGTCGTAATAGCGTTTCAGGCTCGCGACTTCACCTGATTTTGGTGGAACAGTGGTGCGCAGTTCAGCAAAAGAGTTAACTTCGATCATAGAATCCTCCTCAGGATCATTGAGATATCGCGCTGACCATCAGCGCACTACTTAGCCGCAGCCGGATGGCCGCAAAGGGTGTCCCACATGTCGTTGTGGGTGTTGATGGCGCGCACTGTCCTGACGTCCATTTTTTGCGCGTCATCGCCGTAGGTATAAAGAGGGGAAAAAAGTACGCAGGCAGAGTCGGTGATCGCCACCGGCTCAGGGTTTGTGGTATTTCGACTGCTGCAGCTTGTCGCGAGCAGCAGCGTCATCAAGGCTATGGTTGTCAGTCGCCACACGGTTAGCCTCCTCGCGGTTATGTTGTTGTTGTTGCGCCACTGCGCTGACGCGGGACGCCTCCTGTTGCGCGTTTGCGACGTCAGATCGCGCTTTTTGCTGCACTTTGCCGATTTTCCTGCCGCCGAAATAACTGGCGCCCAGTGCCGCAATGATGCCGGCCAGTGCAGCAAGCCAGTGCCAGCTGCCGCCCAGTAAAGTGGTAATCAGCGTCATGGTTTCGCTCCTTCCGTTTGCTCTTTCGCGTTAAGCAGATTTTTCTGACGAACAAATTGTGCAATCACGCCCATCGCCACCATGAACGCCCCCACAAACCCCAGGTAGTTGTGTGGCAGAATCGATTTCACGTCCTCCGGCAGCACGTTCCAGGCATCAACGGCGGCAGAAGGGAATGACTGTGCCCAGGCGCTGAGCATGGATCCCAGCGACGCGAGCCAGACGGACCAGGTTTTGAAGAGCAGGCGGGCATGAGAGACAAATTGCAGGGTGGTGAAGCGCTGCAACAGCAGCAGGATGATGATCGCCGTCAGTACGGCGACGAGAAACATGAGCCATCTCATAGCAGCCCCCTGTAAACCGCATAGGTTCCGCTGCGCATCATCTCCGCATGACGCCGGGCGCGGCCCGGTGTCTGGCGGGCCCAGAGGCTGTTCATCATCGCGTCAGCTGCCTCATTGAATTGTTCAGCAGCGATGGCGGTGAGCATGTTTTTGAACTGCATAACGCCTTCGACGCCCAGCTGATAGGTCATGCTCAGCAACACATCCGTGCGGGCGTCATTGCACTTCGCCAGCGCGTTACGCAGCAGATCCGTGCCCTGCATCTCCTGAACTTTGTTTTCAAGAATGCACTGCTTCCAGACATCCCCGACGCGCCGTGGCACGCGGAAAGTGTAATTACTCAGCGATGCCCCCTTAGGCCCGATGCGGATACCGCCCGCGACCGTGGGAAAGCCCAGCGTGTCGAGGTAAGGCGTGTCGACATATCCCTCTTCAAAATTCAGTACTGCAATTATCTGGCTCATAACGACTCCTTAATGACGGGTTAAAGCAATTCACCATTGTGAAAAGAAATACATAACGCCTGCTGATCATTACCCGTTCAGGCGCGGCAAGAGGCCTGACTGACCCTGCAGCAAAACTGAACATTAATTCAGCAAATTGCGTCCAGTGAGAGCTGGAGATAACGAAGAGTTAGCCGGAACGGAAATGCACGCTTTCTTCGCGCTTCAGCTCACGGCGTAGAGGTGAACATGCGGAAGACAGCAATTGTCGAAACTGGGTGTTTCCTGACTGGTGACGCGGGGTGCAGTGATTGCGCGATCAACGCGCGGGGCGACCTGACGCTGGCAGATTTGCTCTGCACGTCTCAGGACGGGGGGTTCAGTTGGGAAGTTCAGGGCCTGGTCGATGCTCTGAGTCAGGCTGCTGAGAGGTTGGCGCCGCCGATGGCGACGAGTACGTGCGTTGCCCACAAAAACGCTTTTGCCATAGTGAATTATCGCCATAACTCCTCCTGTGAATGAGTCTTTGGCGATGGGGTGGCAGGCGCGAGCTTTCGGTGATCCGAACGGGCCCGAATGACGTGTATCGCGCTCGCACGCTCGCCGCCCGGCTGCGTTAGCAGCCAGGTGGAAAGTAAGCGAGGGGAAATAAACGGCATCTGACGACGCTGCATTTTGCGCATCCACCCCATCCCAAAGTTCACTGACTTTTGGGTGGTATGATTCGCGCTTGTGCAGCGCCTCAATTGTTTAAGAGCGGCTCATCCGTGAAAGAACTGCTTCGTTCATCCATATCCAAATTATTAACAGGTTCTTATGCTTTATCAAACACTGTTGGTTAATTTTTTATTTACTGCTGGTTAAATTTATGAATTTATGCCGATTATTTTTTTGCAGCCTGTCTGAGAAAGGCGGCAAAAGCGGCCTTAGCCGAGGATCTGATAGTGACGCGCCTGACTCATGATCACTTTTGCCAGGACCTTCAGGCTGGTAACGTCGTCGTGATTGAGATACCAGGTTTCATAGCGTTTATTATCTGAAATTACAGCAATTTTCTTATGCTGCAGCTGCAGACGCTTGAGATAGAGTTGCTCATCGAGGGTAAAAATATAGATGCCATCACCGTCGAACATCCGCACGCTGATATCCACAAACAGCTGATCGCGCGGTGCAAAGGTGTCAGCCATAGAGTCGCTATTGATGGCAATTAACCGGATGTTCTCCGCCGGCCGCCCGTTGAATAGCACCCGCGCCTCATCCAGACCATATTCGATCGCCTGGATGGTCTCTACAAACTCATCACGCGCGGGCAGACCCGCAGCGCTTCGCTGCCCGATATCAAGGCTATCCACCCGAAACACATTCTTATGGCCGGTAAACGTACTCAGCGTTACCGGGTCTGCGGGTTGTTCCATACCGTATTGCAGCCACTCTACCCTGACTCCCAGCAGCTGGCTGAGCGCCAGTAAATTGCCGCCATCAGGCACTGACTGCGCGTTAAACCACTTCCACACTCCTGGTGTTGAAATCTTACAGCCCTGCTGCTGCAGGGCTCTGGCAACCTGTTTGTTTCGTCCATGTCCGACAATGCCGGCACTCTCACAGGCCGCTATCAGCCTGGTGGTGAAAGCTTGTCTTGTACTTTCTTTTTTAACCATTAGTTAATAATCAGCCATAGAAGAGATACTGGATGTTATTTTCATTATTGCTACCAGTTCATTTTATATTACCGCTCGTTTACTACCTAACCGCTTTATCAAGCATTTCTAATTATCATTATCCGCTTCGGCCTGCAGCTGAACAAAAAATATTGCCTCAGGCCGCATACAGCCCCGGCTTTCAGGAATGTTCCGTAAGAAATTGCGTGAAATTCAGCCAGCATAACGGGCAACGGTGACGAAATCGGAATGAAAATTGATCAGGCGGGCAGAAAACTCTATCTTTCACTGGACCGGAAAGCCGGGCTAAAAAAAACGGGAGTCTCTGAAAGACTCCCGTTTTGTTAAAAATTATCGTAGCTATGACCGGAGCGTGTCGTCGCCCCAGGCAATCCATTTATAGGTGGTCAGCGCCTCTAATCCCATTGGCCCGCGTGCATGCAGCTTCTGGGTACTGACCGCCACTTCCGCACCCAGGCCAAACTGCCCGCCATCGGTGAAGCGGGTGCTGGCGTTAACATAGACCGCTGAGGAGTCGACCTGACGAACAAAACGCGCGGCGTTGCGGGTGTCACGGGTCAGGATGGCATCCGAGTGCTGCGTGCCGTGCGTACGGATGTGATCGATCGCCTCATCCATATCCGCCACTAATTTGACGTTAAGGTCCAGCGACAGCCACTCATCATTGTACTGCTGAGGATTAACCTGGATGACCGAAGCCGGGCCCTGCTGCAGCTGCGCCAGCACGTTGCTGTCAGCATGCAGCGCGATGCCTTCCTGCGCCATACGCGCGCTGAAAGCGGGCAGGAAACGTTCGGCCATCGCCTGATCCACCAGCAGCGTTTCCAGCGAGTTACAGGCGCTGGGACGCTGTTTTTTGGCGTTGACGATCAGATCAAGCGCCGGTTCAATCTCCATCGTCTCATCAATGTAGATGTGACAGACGCCGATGCCGCCGGTAATCACCGGGATAGTGGAGTTTTCCCGGCACAGCTTGTGCAGCCCGGCTCCGCCACGCGGGATGAGCATATCGACGTAGCGATCCAGCTTCAGCAGCTGATTCACCAGCTCGCGATCCGGATTTTCAATCGCCTGCACGATAGCCGTCGGCAGACCGTGCTGTTTCAGCGCGTTCTGGATCACCCGGACGGTGGCCGCATTGGTGCGCCAGGTCTCTTTGCCGCCACGCAGAATGGCGGCGTTGCCGGTTTTCAGACACAGGCTGGCGACATCAACCGTGACGTTAGGACGCGCCTCATAAATGACTGCAACAACGCCCAGCGGCACGCGACGGCGTTCAATACGCAGTCCGCTGTCGAGCTGACCGCCGTCGATTAACTGTCCCACCGGATCGGCCAGCTGACAGACCTGACGCACATCGCTGGCGATGCTGGCGAGGCGTTGCGGGTTGAGTGTCAGCCGGTCTAACAGCGCGGCACTCATGCCGTTCTGACGCGCATCGGCTAAATCCAGCTCGTTAGCAGCCAGAATGTCTGCGCTCTCCGCCTCAAGGCGGTCAGCAATGGTCATCAGAACCTGATTCTTCTCAGCCGTCGACAGATCGGCCACGGTATACGCTGCGGCACGCGCCGCTTTTCCCATCTCTTCAAGCATTGTCCGCTCCTTAACTGACGATCATGTCGTCGCGGTGAACGGCCACCGGGCCATATTCATATCCCAGAATTTCGCTGATCTGCTGGCTGTGATGGCCGGCAATCATGCGCATCGCGTCACTGTTGTAGCGAGAAACACCGTGAGCAATATCCCGGCCCTGCAGGCTGCGGATGCGGATCACTTCACCGCGCGAGAAATTCCCCTGGATTGCGCGAATGCCCTTGGGCAGCAGCGAACTGCCGCGTTCAATGATGGCCGCCAGTGCCCCGTCATCGACGGTGAGTTCGCCCGCCGGTGGCGCACCGAAAATCCAGCGTTTACGGTTCTCCAGCGGCGATTGCTGTGCATGGAATCGCGTACCAACCGGCTTACCGTCAATCACATCGCTGATCACACCGCTGCGACTGCCCGAGGCGATAATCACGTCTATTCCGGCGCGGCAGGCAACATCCGCCGCCTGAAGCTTGGTCGACATACCGCCGGTGCCGAGACCGGATACGCTGTCACCCGCGAGCGCGCGTAACGCATCATCGATCACGTGGACGTCGCTGATCAGCTCAGCGTCAGGATTGTTGCGCGGATCGGCGGTAAACAGACCCTGCTGATCGGTCAGCAGCAGCAGCTTGTCGGCACCGCCGAGCATCGCCGCCAGCGCCGAAAGATTGTCGTTGTCGCCCACTTTGATTTCAGCGGTAGCAACCGCATCGTTCTCGTTGATCACCGGCACAATGTGGTTATCCAGCAACGCGCGCAGCGTATCGCGGGCATTCAGGAAACGTTCGCGATCTTCCATGTCGGCACGGGTCAGCAGCATCTGACCAATATGGATGCCATAGATGGAGAATAACTGTTCCCACAGCTGAATCAGACGGCTCTGCCCCACCGCAGCCAGCAGCTGCTTTGAGGCGATGGTGGGTGGCAGTTCGGGGTAGCCCAGATGTTCGCGTCCGGCGGCCATCGCGCCAGAAGTGACGATCACAATGCGGTGGCCTGCGGCATGCTGCTGCGCACACTGACGAACCAGTTCCACCATGTGCGCCCGATTTAACCGGCGAGAGCCGCCGGTAAGAACGCTGGTACCCAACTTGACCACTAAGGTCTGACTGCCACTCATATTTCCTGCCGTAGTGAAAAATTTTTACGAAAGGACGTTTTAACAGGAGTCGATACGGAAGCCAACAGCCAGCGGGGGAAAAGCACGAATTTACGCGGACAAGGCGGTAGACCAAAAGTTCATCATTAACAAGAAATCCGGAAAAGTGTCATAAAAAGTTCATCACGGACGGGTAAAAAGTCGGTGTTTTACAAAAACTTTCGTTTTTTTACGGCGTTCACATTGGGATTGATAGCAAATGAAGAAAAGCACACTGGCCATGATCGTCTCCACGCTGACGCTGGCTTCTGCCGCGCACGCTGCCGAAATCTATAACAAAGACGGCAACAAACTGGATTTATACGGCAAAGTTAAAGCTGAGCACTACATCAGCGATAATGCCAGCGCAGACGGTGACAAGTCTTATACCCGTATCGGCTTTAAAGGCCAGACGCAGATTAATGACCTGATGACCGGTTACGGTCAGTGGGAATATCAGTACAACGTTAATAACTCTGAAGGCAGCGACGCCAATAACGGCAACAAGACCCGCCTGGGTTTTGCTGGCCTGAAATTCTCGCAGTATGGTTCGGTGGATTATGGCCGTAACTATGGCGTGCTGTATGACGTTGAAGCCTGGACCGACGTGTTCCCGGAATTCGGTGGGGACGGCACGGCCCGTTCCGATAACTTTATGACCCAGCGCGCCACCGGCGTCGCCACTTACCGCAACAACAACTTCTTTGGTCTGGTCGATGGCCTGAAATTTGCGCTGCAGTATCAGGGCAAGAACGACGCCACCAGCGCCAACAGCCGTACTGACATTAACCGCCAGAACGGCGACGGCTACGGTGCTTCACTGGGCTATGCGCTGGGTGATAGCGGCGTGAGCCTGATGAGTGCCATCACCTCATCTGACCGCACCAACCAGCAGCAGGCGCGCGCCTATGGCGGCGGTGACCGCGCAGATTCCTGGGGCGCAGGGGTGAAGTATGATGCCAACAGCGTTTACCTGGCGGCGATTTACACCGATACCCGCAACATGACGCCAATCAGCGGCACCAACCGTAATACCGGCGCTGCCGTCGCGGGCGCAGCCAACAAAGCGCAGAACATCGAACTGGTGGCGCAGTATCAGTTTGATTTCGGCCTGCGTCCTTCTATTGGCTATGTGCAGACCAAAGGCAAAGATATTGAAAACGGTATCGGTGATGCAGATCTGGTGAAATATATCGATGTGGGTGCAACCTACTACTTCAACAAAAACATGTCCGCCTTCGTGGATTACAAAATCAACCAGCTGGATGATGACAACGCGCTGTCGATCAACAACGACGACATTGTGGCAATGGGTGTGACTTACCAGTTCTGATTTGAGGCTCGAAAACCGGGCGGATTTGGATCTGGCAGCAACGCATAAATTCAACACGCAGGGAACACGGTCAGAAGAGGAAAGCGTCCCACGCCACGGACAAAAACGCCGGGAGCGTTTTTGAACAACGCAAAGCGTTGGCCCGTTTACGGACGCACCTCAGGGATGAGGTGCGTAATCGCGTGAGCAGAGCGTGCCATGGATGGCGGCTTTTGCGTCTTTCCGATCTGACCGTGTTCTCTGCGAAAACGCGATCTAACAGCGGGCCAGACTTCAACAAAAATGGCGAGTTTTTAAACTCGCCATTTTTTTCGTCTTTATTTTACTGAACTACCTAATCAAGCACTCAGCTTCACCGGTTTCTCATCGAAGTCGCTGGCCGGGATAAGATCCAGCTCTAACTCCTTCAGCATCGCTTTCAGGCGGGTATGGAAATTCCGTAAGGTCTCTTCCACACGTGCCGTGTTCTCTTTACCTTTGATGTTTGCCACCGACCAGTCGCCCTCTTTATCGAACAGACCAATATGGTAGACATAGGTAAAGTGGTCAGCCTGCGCTTCCAGCTCCATCCACCAGCCCCAGAACTCACGCAGTTCCGGTGCCGGTTTCACATTGACGCAGGCAGCCAGACAGTCGAAGAAGAAGCGGGTTTCGCCACATTTCCCATCGCGAATATAAGGCCCAAGCTCGGTAAAACGCTTAAGCAGGCGACTGCGGGGATGACCACTTGGTAACGTCATGCTGATTCTCCATAGGTTTTGACCGCTATACAGCCTTGATTTCCGGGCGGCCCGATTACGTCATAAGCCTTTATAAGGCCGCCCGGAAGAATTCCGCTACTAGTTGTAGCAAATACTGTAAATTTTGCCAGTTACCTTTTTAAACGCTTCTCCAGCCAGTCGCAAATCTCATTCAGCGCCTTGTCGAAACTGGCCATCATCGGCTTCACCGGAATCAGCAGCGCTTTGCCGTCTGACGACGAGTTAGCGATCAGCTTGCTCTCTTCTTCCGGACTGAAAAGATCGTTCTGCCAGTAACCCGACAGCATCGGTGTCGGCGTCCGGCGGCCCAGCAATCCCTGGGTTTTAAGCGAATAACGATTGAGTTCGGTGCGCAGCGCGCTGTCGGAAGTGGTCGCCATGCCTAACCGGCTTGCCAGCATATCCATATACATATCCGGGATCTCATCCTGCAATGCCGTCTGCGTCAGCAGCGCATGCACAATCGGGCCAAGACAGGCGACGCCGCGCAGCTGCTGCGATTCCAGATAGGCCAGCCGCACCGCCACGTTCGCGCCAAAGCGATAACCAAACGCCGCCACGCGGGTGTGGTCAACCCAGGGCACGTTTTTCAGATCGCGCAACACCTGCTGATGCAGAAAACTGGTGTCCTGATTCAGCGTCCATTTCACCGAGTTACCCACCGACGGCACATCAATGGTCAGCATCGCAATGCCGCGCGGGGCAAGATAGTCATGGAACAGGCGGTAATGATCGCTCTGTAACGAGTCGAGCGCGCCGCAGAACAGCACGGTGGGATAAGGCGCTTCGACATCCGGTGGTATGTGCAGAAAGCCGCTAACCGGACTGCCGCCCGTTATGGCAAACGTCAGGGATTTCAGTTCGCCCGGCAACCGCTGAGTGGCCTCTTCATAGGCACGATTGGCCAGCGTCTGTGCCTGGTCAGCCAGCTCATCGCCTTTTATATAGGGATAAGCGGCAACGCTATAGAGGTGCGCCGCGTGCAGCCAGTAGTCACCCGCCTCGCTGTCGTCGGTCGCCTCCAGCGCTTTCTGCTGCCAGATGCCTGCCTGTCTGCACCATTCAAAATGCCAGTTACCGCTGCGGAAACCGATTACCGTATCGAGCAGCGTCTCATCGGTATGTTCAACGTTGCTGATGGCAATACGCGCCAGCACTTCACTGATCTCCTGCGGCGTCAGGCCGCGCCATGTCCACATCAGCTTGTTCAGCATGCGATACCAGCCACGCTGGCTGTCACCATCCAGGGCTGAGTGGATATCCGGGGTAGCGTGATGCTGGCGGCGAACCAGGGAAGAGGTTTCAGGATGCTTAAAGCGCGGCTTGAATAGCTCCTCGCTGAGATTTTTGCTCGTCATACTCACTTCTCCTGCAACAGAACGGCGATGGCTAAGTGTACTGTACGGCAATTCGGGGTGCGAGGCTCAGAAAGCACAACGCCCGGAAAACCGGGCGTTGTCTGATGTGTATCAATCAGTTTTTTACAATCGGCGGAATGTAGACCACGCCCATATCCCACGGCTGCTCAATCCAGGTATCCTGCGGAATATCGACAATATAATCATCAACCAGTGAGCGACCAGCGGGTTTCGCGAAAATGGTGCAGAAACGCGCTTTCGGGTACATCTCGCGAATCGCCTGAGCGGTGCCGCCGGTATCCACCAGGTCATCGATCACGATAAAGCCTTCACCGTCGCCTTCCGCACGCTTCAGCACTTTCATTTCGCGCTGATGATCGTGGTCATAGCTGGAGATGCAGACGGTATCAACGTAGCGGATACCCAGTTCACGTGCCAGCAGCGAAGCCGGTACCAGACCGCCGCGGCTCACCGCGATAATGCCTGTCCACTGTTCAACAGGAAGCAGGCGCTGGGCCAGTTTACGGGCATGAATCTGAAGCATGTCCCAGGTAACGACGTATTTTTCGCTCATAAAATAGAAATCCCAGCCAACCGAGGTGGCGTAAAAATGTGCAACGGGGAAAAGGTTGCGCGAGATTATAAGGAGTTGACGCACTAAAAACCAGCACCCGCGCGCTGGTTGCGGCTTTTTAGCGCGTCTGAGAGCGCACCCGGTAAAAAACAGTGATATTCTCAGGCCTGGCTCGTCAGATTCTCTGACGGCGATTTTTCACTGGAAACTCGCGATGTCCGGCCTCGCCGGTACACTGACACAGGAGACCTGTCGTGTCTGAATTGTCTCAACTCTCTCCACAGCCACTGTGGGATATTTTCGCTAAGATCTGCTCTATTCCCCATCCCTCTTTTCACGAAGAAGCGCTGGCGAACTACATCACCGGCTGGGCTAAAGAGCAGGGCTTCTGGTGTGAGCGCGATCAGGTCGGCAACATCCTGATTCGTAAGCCCGCCACCGCAGGCATGGAAAACCGTACCCCGGTTGCGCTGCAGGCGCATCTGGACATGGTGCCGCAGAAAAATAACGACACCGTGCATGACTTCACCAAAGACCCGATTCAGCCCTGGATTGACGGCGAGTGGGTAAAAGCACGCGGCACCACGCTGGGCGCGGACAACGGCATCGGTATGGCTTCTGCGCTGGCGGTGCTGGCTGACAACAGCCTGACGCATGGCCCGCTGGAAGTGCTGCTGACCATGACCGAAGAGACTGGCATGGATGGCGCGTTCGGTCTGCAACCCAACTGGCTGCAGGCTGAAATCCTGATCAACACCGACTCCGAAGAAGAAGGTGAGATCTACATGGGTTGTGCAGGCGGTATCGACTTCGTCTCTACCCTGCCACTGACCCGCGAAGCCGTGCCTGCTGAGTTCCAGACCCTGAAGCTGACGCTGAAGGGACTGCGTGGCGGTCACTCCGGTGCCGACATTCATATGGGCCTCGGCAACGCCAACAAACTGCTGGCACGCTTCCTGGCGGCACACGCGGCTGAACTGGATCTGCGTCTGCTGGCGTTCAGCGGCGGTACGCTGCGCAACGCGATTCCGCGTGAAGCCTTTGCTACTGTGGCGGTCGAGAGTCACAAAGCGGATGCGCTGAAATCCGCAGCGGCGCACTTCCTGAGCGCCATCAAAAACGAGCATGGCGTTAAAGAGCCAAACATCGCACTGGTCACCGAGCCGCTGGCGCATCAGGGTAATGCCCTGAGCACTGACAGCCGCGATCGCTTCCTGAATCTGCTGAACAGCACGCCAAACGGCGTGATCCGCAATTCAGACGTGGCGAAAGGTGTGGTCGAAACCTCACTGAATATCGGTGTGGTGACGATGGAAGATGACCACGCAGAGATCAACTGCCTGATCCGTTCGCTGATCGACACCGGCCGCGATTATGTGGTACAGATGCTGACCTCGCTGGGCCAGCTGGCGGGCGCGCAGACCAAAGCGAAAGGCGGCTACCCAGGCTGGCAGCCGGATGCGGACTCCGCCATCATGGCACTGACCCGTCAGACCTATATCGCGCTGTTTGATAAGACCCCGAACATTCAGGTGATTCACGCCGGTCTGGAGTGTGGTCTGTTCAAAAAGCCTTATCCGGATATGGATATGGTCTCGATTGGGCCGACCATCACCGGGCCGCACTCGCCGGATGAGCAGGTTCACATCGAAAGCGTGGGTCTTTACTGGAAATTACTGACCACCCTGCTGAATGTGGTGCCAGAAAAGTAATTCTGTCACAAAAAAGTAAACCAGGCTCCGGCCTGGTTTTTTTATGCCTGTCACTTATCCCCAGCATAATTCGCTGCCTTTTCCGCGCTTTACCCCGCTATTCCGCCACGTTCCCGCGCTTCGCTGGTCACAGCCGCCGTTATGTCCGGATGTCTGGATGGCTAATAAGATTTCGTGCTAGCTTATGCGCTTTCGGCTGTTGCCGCGCCTGAAGGTTCAGGAAAAAATGCGGCCAGTGATTCTTCAGGAGAGTAATGACATGCCAGGGTTAAACCGCCTTGAGATGCGTAACATCTCCATCGCTTTTGGCGGGTTTGCCGCGCTATCGTCGGTGGATTTCCGCAGTGACGGCCATTCGGTTCATGCCCTGACCGGCGCGAACGGCGCGGGTAAATCTACCCTGATGGCGATCCTTTCCGGCGCGCACAGCCACTACAGCGGCGAAATCCTGCTGGATGGTGAACCGGTCTCCATCCGCACGCCACGTGATGCAAAACAGCTGGGTATCCATCTGGTTCAGCAGGAAGTGGACGTGGCGCTGGTGCCGCAGCTCAGCGTGGCGGAAAACATTTTGCTGGATCGGCTGGCAGAACCCGGCCACCGCTATCGCTGGGGTGAGATCCGCCGTCAGGCGCGGGCGCTGCTGACGCAGCTCGACGTGGCACTGGACGTCAACCGGCTGGTGGAGCGCTGCACCCTGGCGGAAAAGCAGCAAATTCTGCTGGCGCGGGCGCTGTCGCACCACTGCCGCTTCCTGATTCTGGATGAACCCACTGCCCCGCTGGATCAGCACGAAAGCGAGCGACTGTTTGCCGTGGTACGTCGTCTGCAGGCCAGTGGGATCGGCATAGTGTTTATCTCTCACCGCATCCATGAACTGAAAGCCATCTGCGACCAGCTGACGGTGCTGCGTGATGGCCGGTTGATCGAAACCGGCCCGATGGCGGCGCTGAGCGGCGAGCAGATCGTGGAGAAGATGCTGGGCCATCAGCTCACCGATATCTTCCCGGCCCGCCGTGAACAGCAGACACAGCCGCTGCTGCTGGCGGTGGAAGGACTGCACGATGAGCAGCTGCTGCAGGATATCTCGCTGCGGCTGCACAAAGGCGAAATTCTGGGCATCGCCGGACTGGCCGGTGCCGGCAAAACCGAACTCTGCAAGGCGCTGTTTGGTGCCAGCAAAAGCCGCGTCAGTCGCGGTGAACTGCACGGTCAGCCGTGGCAGCCGCGCTCGCCGCACGACTCGGTCAGTCGCCGCATGGCGCTGGTGCCGGAAGAGCGGCGCAAAGAGGGGATCTTTATCGATGAGTCGGTGGCGATGAACCTCAGCGTCAGCGCGGACGACAGCTTTTCGCGCTGGAGCCTGTTCGGGCATCGCCAGGCGTGGCGCTGGGCGGAGCAGGTTATCCGGCAGTTGCAGGTGCGCACCACCGGCCCGGCACAGACACTGCGGCGTCTCTCAGGCGGCAACCAGCAGAAGGTGGCGATTGGCAAATGGCTGCGCAACAACGCTGACGTGCTGATTTTCGATGAGCCGACCAAAGGCGTCGATATCAAAGCCAAAACCGAGCTGTTCACCCTGATCGACAGCCTGGCGCGCGAGGGTAAAGGCATCATCTACGCGTCGGGTGAATTTTCTGAACTGGTCGGCTTATGCGACCGGATTTGCGTGCTCTGGGATGGACGTATTGTGGCCGCGCTGGCCGCACGCGACGTCACCGAAGAGACGCTTTTGCTCTATTCCACCGGAGGAACCCCTGCGTGAGCAGCAAAGAAACCAGCCTGAACCTGACGGCCGCGCCATGGCGTCACCAGTTGTTCGACTTTCTCTATAAATGGGGCATGTTACTCACGGTGGTGATCCTGATCGCCGCCTTTGGCCTGGCTTCCGACAGCTTCCTTGAGCCCAACAACATCATCAACATTCTGCGATCGATTGCGATTGTGACGGTGATTGCGATCGGCGTGTCCATCTCGCTGACCGTGGGCGGCTTTGATCTGTCGGTCGGCTCAACCGCCTCGCTCGCCAATGCGTTAGTGATTTCGCTGTTTGTCTGGTACGGCTTCGGCACCACGACCGCAATCCTGATTACCCTGGCGCTCTGCACCCTGGTCGGGCTGTTCAACGCCTTTCTGATTGTGATCCTGCGTATCCCCGACATGCTGGCGACGCTGGCGACACTCTTCGTGATTCAGGGTGTGGCGATGACCTACAGCTTTGGCGGGTCGATCACCGAGAACATGGTGCTGCCGAGCGGTGATATGGCGGAAGGCACTATTCCGGCCGCGTTTGGCCTGCTGGGTCAGGTGCCGACCATCGTCATCATTATGCTGGTGGTGACCGTTGCCGCACAGTTGGCGCTATCTCTGACTAAGCATGGCCGCCGCATGTATGCGCTGGGCGGTAATCCGGAAGCGGCGCGCCTCTCGGGCATCCGTACCACCCGCTACCGGGTGCTGGCTTATGTGATCGCCTCACTGCTCGCCGGTCTGGGCGGCATCCTGCTTGCTTCACGTATCGGTTCATCGCAGGTCAATGCCGGTAGCGGCTATCTGATGGATGCGGTCGCGGCGGCGTGGATCGGCTTTTCCCTCGCGGGCTCAGGCAAGCCCAATGCGCTGGGCACGCTGGTGGGCGCGGTCATTCTCGGCGTGCTGCAGAACGGCCTGGTGATGCTCTCTGTGCCCTACTACGCCATGGACATTATTAAAGGACTGGTGCTGGCGTTAGCACTGGCGATTACCTATATCCAGCGCCGCTGAGGCGCGTTTACCGGAGTTGATAACAATGCAAAAAATAACACTCTCGCTGCTGGCCCTGAGCCTGCTGAACGCCAGCGCCGCCTTCGCGGACACCGTCACCCCGGTGCCTGCGGCAATCGCCAGCCATGATGGCCCGATTCGTATTGCGGTGATCCGCAACCTTGGCTCCGATGACAACACCACCCAGTTTGTTGCCGGTGCCATACAGCAGGGTCGCCAGCTGGGCTTTAAGGTCAGCACCTTTCTCAGCAACGGCGATGATGCGCGCTTTCAGGATTTCGTGAATCAGGCGATCAGCCAGAAATATGACGGCATCGTGCTGTCGCACGGCAAAGCACCCTACGCCAGCGGACTGGTAAAGCGTATTGCCGATGCCGGTATTAAGCTGTCCGTGTTTGATACCCCGGTGGATAACCCGATTCCTGGCGTCACCGTCACTGCGCAGGATGATGCTTCGCTGGCGCAGCTGTCGCTAGGTCAGCTTATCCACGACTTCAACGGTAAGGCGAACATCGTCAAGCTGTGGGTCGCCGGTTTCCCGCCGATGGAACGCCGTCAGGTCGTGTATGAAAAACTGCTGAAAGAGAATCCGGGCATTCACCAGCTGGAGTCGATTGGCGCCGTCTCTACGGACGTTCAGGGCGACACCGCCAACAAGATTGGCGCGATTCTGGCGAAATACCCGAAAGGCAAAATCGATGCCATCTGGGGCGCCTGGGATGCGTTCAGTCAGGGTGCTTACAAGGCGCTGCAGGAGAATGGTCGTACCGAGATTAAGCTCTACAGCATCGACGTCTCGAACCAGGATTTGCAGCTGATGCGCGAGAAAAACAGCCCATGGGTGCAGACGGTGGCGGTCGATCCTAAAACCATCGGCGCGGTGAATATGCGTCTGGTGGCGAAGAAGATTGCCGGTGAAGAGACGCCAGCGACGTATCAGTTTAAAGCCGCGTCGATCTCTCAGCAGCAGCTCAACAGTCAGCCTGGCGCGGTGAACGTTGCCTCGCTGAACAAGATCATTCCGGGCTGGGGCGGCAATGAAGATTTCATCGCACCGTGGTTTGCGACCCTTGAGGCGAAATACAAGAAGTAATCCGGCGTCAGCCTTGCCGACTGGTGAGGCTGACCGTTACAGACCCAGCAGCAGCTGACGCTGCAGCTGGGGATCCACCATGGTGACATGCAGTCCCACCAGCCGCACGCCACGCCCGGCGCGACGCTCATCCCAGGTTTTCCGGGCGATGGCAATCATGTCCTCTTTATTCAGCACCGGCCAGATATGCTCCTGGGTCGTCTGCTGAAAATCGCTGAACTTCAGTTTCACGCCCTGCCGCGCCACCTGCTTGTCCGGTCGAATCTGCGTCAGCCGGCGATCCAGTTCAGCATAGAGAAAGTCGATAATCTCCAGGCAGGCGTCCCAGTCGCTGATATCTTCCGCCAGCGTGCGTTCCACCCCCAGTGATTTACGCTCGCGCTCGACGATCACCTCACGATCATCAATGCCGTTGCTGCGTTCCCACAGCACCCGGCCAAACTTACCAAAGCGCTTCAGCAGCAGCGCTAAATCAGCCTTCTGTACGTCGCCACAGGTGACCAGCCCCATCTCCTCCAGCTTTTTGGCCGAGACCTTGCCGACACCGGGAATTTTCGCCAGCGGCAGGGACAGCAGAAAACCGGCCATCTCCTGCGGGGTAATTACATACTGTCCGTCCGGCTTATTCAGGTCCGAGGCGATCTTCGCCAGAAACTTAATTGGCGCGATACCCGCTGACGCGGTAAGCCCGGTTTCACGGAAGATGGTCGCACGGATTTCCTGCGCCATCAGCGTGGCGGAGCCGTGACAGTGCGGACTGTCGGTGACATCCAGATAGGCTTCATCGAGTGAGAGCGGTTCAATCAGCGGTGTGTAGCGGGTAAAAATGTCGCGAATCTGTGCGGAGGCTTCTTTGTAGGCGTCGAAACGACCTGGCAGCAGGCGCAGATGCGGGCATAACTTGAGGGCCATGCCGGTTGGCATCGCACTGCGCACGCCAAATTTGCGGGCCGGATAGTTAGCAGTGCTGATCACGCCACGGCGTTCGCGGCTGCCGCCAATGGCGATCGGGATATCGCGCAGCTGGGGATTATCACGCATCTCCACCGCGGCATAGAAGCAGTCCATATCGACATGAATGATTTTACGCATACCCCCTCCGGCACTGGATAAGTATACAGTTGGCAGGGGTAACTGCAATATTTGTCGGGCCCACAATTAAAGTTTACAAATTTGTGGCCGAATATCTTTCATTAAATCGCGAATCTGGCTGTCGGCGTCTTGCTAAAAAAACAGACAATGTTTAATGTTGCGCTGCGGTAGCGGACAGTTCCGATAATGCAAACAAAGACGCACATTTTGCGTCATGTTCTCTTCACCTCAAGGTATACACAGCATGGGCAAAATCGCACTCCTGTTTGCGATGATTTTACTGCCAGCCCTCAGCATGGCAATGACACCCGAACCCGTCTCAGCGGCACCGGTCAGCAAAGAATTAAAAAAGCAGTTACTCGGCACCCCGGTCTACATCCAGATCTTCAAGGAAGAACGCACGCTCGAACTCTACGGCAAAATCGGTAACGAATTCCGCCTGCTGGATACCTATCGCATCTGTAACTTTTCTGGCGGCCTCGGCCCGAAACGTCGTGAAGGCGATTTCAAAAGCCCGGAAGGTTTTTACAACGTGAAGCTGAATCAGCTGAAGCCGGATAGCCGCTTTTATCGCGCGATCAACATCGGCTTCCCGAATCAGTACGATCGTAATCAGGGGTATAGCGGCAACTACCTGATGATTCATGGCGACTGTAAGTCAATTGGCTGCTATGCCATGACCAACGCCTATATGGATGAGATTTTTACCTATGTGAACGCGGCGCTGCGTAACGGTCAGCAGGATGTTGGCATCAGCATCTATCCGTTCCGCATGACCGACAGCAACATGCAGCGTCACCGCTACTCCAGCGACGCCAGTTTCTGGCAGCAGTTGCAGCCGGGCTATGCGTACTTTGCGAAATATCACCAGCCGCCGATGGTCAATGTTACCAGCGGGAAATATGTGATGAACAGCAGCCCGGCACCGGTGTTAGCCAGTCCCGAAGCCGCTTCACGTTCATTCCTGGCGCTCTCCAAGGCAGAATAACGCCCATTCACCTGGCGCAATCCGCTGCCAGGTTTCATTGGCCGTCAGTGGCTGCGTAGCAATCACCGTCACCACGTCATGCGGCGTGGTGTGCTGCTGAAAATCAACCTCCACATCCTGATCCAGTAATTGCGCCCGGCCAAACGGTGCCCGGCGGGTGATCCAGAACAGGTTGGTGGAGCAGAAGGCCATCAGATAGCGGCCATCTGACAACAGCATGTTAAACACGCCCTTCTGCCGCAACGAACCGGCCAGCTCTCCGATAAAACGAAACACCGCAGGCCAGTTGCCCGGCGTGCGTGGATAGCGCGTCGCCAGCTGATGCAGGATCCAGCAGAACGCCTTCTCACTGTCCGTTTCACCCACCGGCCGGAATGTACCGGTCTCCAGCTGACGATAGCCCTTAAGCTGACCGTTGTGCGCATAGGTCCAGTTTCGCCCCCACAGCTCGCGGGTAAACGGATGGGTGTTTTCCAGCGACACCTGTCCGCGATTCGCCTGGCGGATGTGCGCCACCACCGAATGCGATTTGATCGGATACTCCTGCACCAGACGCGCAATCGGCGAGTTAAAGCTCGGCAGCGGATCTTTAAACGTACGACAACCTTTATCTTCGTAAAAGGTAATGCCCCAGCCATCTTTGTGAGGCCCGGTTCCACCGCCACGCTGAACCAGTCCGGTAAAGCTGAAACAGATATCCGTGGGAACATTGGCGCTCATCCCGAGCAATTCGCACATAGCCACCACCTCTGATTTTGAGGCCTCCCGTCAGGCGGGAGGCCCACGCTGTTACTTCACCATCTCTTTTTCGATCAGCAGCATCAGGATATGGATCACTTTAATGTGGATCTCCTGAATGCGATCGGCATAACCAAAGTGTGGCACGCGGATTTCAATATCGGCACTGCCTGCCATCTTACCGCCATCTTTACCGGTCAGGGTGATCACTTTCATCCCCTGCGCACGTGCAGCTTCAATCGCTTTAATAATATTGGCAGAGTTCCCGGAGGTTGAGAGGCCCAGCAACACATCGCCTGGTCGTCCTACCGCTTCCACATAGCGCGAAAAGACATAGTCATAACCAAAGTCATTACTGACGCAGGAGAGATGGCTGACATCTGAGATGGCAATCGCCGGATAGCCAGGACGATTTTCACGGTAGCGACCGGTCAGCTCTTCGGCGAAGTGCATGGCATCACAATGTGAACCGCCGTTACCGCAGGAAAGCACCTTGCCGCCCGCCTTGAAGCTGTCAGCCAGCAGCACCGCAGCACGTTGGATCGCATGAATATTGGCGTCATCGCTGAGGAATTTTGTCAGCGTATCAGCAGCTTCATTAAGCTCAGAGCGGATGATGTCCTGGTACATAGGGATGTCCTTTTTTAGGAGAGGTTAATCGCAGCAAGTTTAACGGAATGGCCGGTCAGCGCAAAGCGTCATGCCATGTCCGGCCAGGCAGTGGCGGCGATTAACATTGCCACAGTTGATGCAAAAATGGGCTAAAAACGGTTTTTGTGAGGCAGGTTGTAATTGCGATGTAAACAAATTGATAAATCCCGCCAACTACTCTAAACCTCTCTACACAACAGGTCAGACCTCTTACTTCCTGGAGCGGTTCATCATGATAATTGTTTCAATATTTGCCACGCTGGCGCTGATTGGCGCTCTGTTCTATCACCGCCTGTCGTTACGGCTCAGCAGCGCAATCCTGTTGCTGTGGACTGCCGCGATGGCTGTTGCTCACCTCTGGACGCCGTGGCTGCTGCTGCCGCTGGCGATCGTCCTGCTGCCATTTAACCTGCCGTCACTGCGCCGCAGCCTGTTTTCAAAACCGATCTTTCAGCGCTTCCAGAAGGTGATGCCGCCGATGTCGCGCACCGAGAAAGAAGCGATTGATGCGGGCACCACCTGGTGGGAAGGCGATCTGTTCCAGGGCAAACCGGACTGGCAGAAGCTGCACAACTATCCACAGCCGCGCCTCACCGCCGAAGAGCAGGCTTTTCTTGATGGCCCGGTCGAAGAAGCGTGCCGCATGGCTAACGATTTCCAGATCACCCACGAGCTGGCCGATATGCCGCCGGAACTCTGGGCCTATCTGAAAGAGCATCGTTTCTTCGCGATGATCATTAAGAAAGAGTATGGCGGACTCGATTTCTCCGCCTATGCGCAGGCCTGTGTGTTGCAAAAACTGTCTGGCGTCTCCGGGATTCTGGCGATTACCGTGGGCGTGCCTAACTCACTGGGTCCGGGCGAATTGCTGCAGCATTACGGCACCGAAGAGCAGAAAAATCACTATTTACCGCGGCTGGCACGCGGCGATGAGATCCCCTGCTTTGCGCTGACCAGCCCGGAAGCGGGTTCAGATGCCGGCGCAATCCCCGATACCGGCGTCGTCTGCATGGGTGAATGGAAGGGTCAGCAGGTGCTGGGCATGCGCCTGACCTGGAACAAGCGCTACATCACGCTGGCACCGATCGCCACCGTGCTGGGCCTGGCGTTTAAACTCTCTGACCCGGAGCATCTGCTCAGCGACAACGAGAATCCTGGCATTACCTGTGCGCTGATCCCAACGAATACCCCCGGCGTGGAAATTGGCCATCGCCACTTCCCGCTTAACGTACCATTCCAGAACGGCCCAACGCGCGGCAATAATATCTTTGTACCGATTGACTATATTATCGGCGGGCCGGAAATGGCCGGACAGGGCTGGCGGATGCTGGTGGAGTGTCTGTCAGTGGGCCGCGGCATTACGCTGCCTTCGAACTCAACCGGCAGCCTGAAAAGTGTGGCGCTGGCGACAGGTGCGTATGCCCATATCCGCCGTCAGTTCCGGGTTTCAATCGGTAAGATGGAAGGGATTGAAGAGCCGCTGGCGCGCATCGCCGGTAACGCTTACGTGATGGATGCGGCGGCCACGCTGATTACCGCCGGGATTATGCAGGGTGAAAAACCGGCGGTGCTGTCGGCGATTGTGAAATATCACTGCACCCATCGCGGCCAGCGCGCCATTATCGACGCCATGGATATTGCGGGCGGTAAAGGCATCATGCTCGGCAACAGCAACTTCCTGGCCCGTGCCTATCAGGGCGCACCGATCGCTATCACGGTGGAAGGCGCTAACATTCTGACCCGCAGCATGATTATCTTCGGACAGGGCGCGATTCGCTGCCATCCTTATGTGCTGCAGGAGATGGCAGCCGCCGCCAGCAACGATGTGAACGCGTTTGATCACGCGCTGTTCAGCCATATCGGTTATGTGGGCAGCAGCACCCTGCGCAGTCTGTGGCTGGGCTTAACCGCCGGACGTACCAGCGCCAGCCCGACCCGCGATGGCACCCGCCGTTATTACCAGCACCTGAACCGCATCAGTGCCAATCTGGCGTTGCTCTCTGATGTGTCGATGGCGGTACTGGGCGGCAGCCTGAAACGTCGCGAGCGTATCTCGGCGCGTCTGGGCGATGTGCTGAGCCAGCTCTATCTCGCTTCCGCGACGCTGAAACGCTATGACGATGAAGGCCGTAACGAAGCCGATCTGCCGCTGGTTCACTGGGGCGTGCAGGATGCGCTGCATCAGGCGGAAGTGGCTATCGACGATCTGCTGCGTAACTTCCCCAACCGTCTGGTGGCGGGCGCATTGCGGATGACCATTTTTGCTGGCGGTCATCACTGCCCTGCGCCATCTGATCGCCTGGATCATCAACTGGCAAAAATGCTGCAACAGCCGTCAGCTACCCGTAGCCGTCTGGGCCGTGGCATGTACCTGACGCCGAGCGAGCACAACCCTGCCGGTCAGCTGGAACAGGCGTTGCAGGATGTGATGGCGGCAGAAGTGATTCATGACAGGCTGTGCAAACAGACGAAGCAGCACCTCTCCTTTACCCGGCTGGACGCGCTGGCGAAGCGTGCGCTGGAGCAGGCCTGGATTGATGCTAAAGAGGCGGATGTGTTGCAGCGTGCTGAAGCCAGTCGTCTGCGGTCAATTAACGTTGATGAGTTTGAGCCGGAGGCACTGGCAGTACCGGTGCCGGAGAAAGCCCCTCAGCCTGCATCACGGGCGAGTGAGGCGGCATAGGATTAGCGTCTGCTCAGGGAGCATACGCCCTCCGTAAAGACGCAAAAACGCCATCCATGGCATGCTCAGCGCGGGCCATCCATGGCTCGCGATGCTTTACTCCAGGCGTATGCTCCCATCGCTTGAAGTTCAGCGCTCTTCATCAGGAGGGCGACACTATGCCAAATCAGGGGAAATCTGACCGCAATGATTAAGCCCAAAGCGCAGGGAACAGGGTCAGAAAAGGAAAGCATCCCGTGCTACGGGCCGGGCGAGCAAGGGAGGGCGTATGCTCCCTGAGCCAGTACTGCTTTACAGGCCGACATCACGTCGGCCTTTTTTATCCCGCCTGACGGATACGGGCAATCAGCGCATCCACGTCTTCTACGTGATCGGCGGCAAGAATCAGCGTGCGTCCCAGGTTAATCGCATTACGGATGCAGTCGGTACGCATTGCCGGATCGGCAATCAGCTTCATATCCGCCACATGTGACATCCCCACCGTGCGGCGAATCAGTTCCGTGCCGCAGTAACCGATGGTATCGGCCCACACTTTACGCAGAAACGCCGCCGCATAGCCTGGATAAGCCATCGCCTCATCGCGGGTTTTCTCAGCCGCCAGCGCCAGGAAGCCTGACGCAAAGGTCGTCCAGAGGGTGTGAACATCGCTGAGACGCTGCTCGCGTGCATCGGCAGCCTCACGCGGAGGTAGCAGCCCCGGCAGACCACAGTAGTTAATCAGCAGATTGCCGATAGCTGTGCCAATATCAAACCCGATGGGGCCAAAATAGCCAAATTCTGCATCAATCGCTTTCAGACTGCCGTCCGCAACGAAAATTGAGCCGCTGTGAATATCCCCATGCAGAAGCGCTTCAGCGTGGGCAAAGAAGCGATGTTTAAGGCCGCCCACCGCAATGCGTAACACATCATCATCACGCAGGCTGGCGACCAGCGGCTCAAGCGCCGCGGGATAGCTGTTGCGCTCATGGTTGGTGTAGGGATCGTTGAAGAAAAGATCTTCGGTGATTTCACACATTTCCGGATTAATAAAACGCGCCACTTCCGCTTTTTTCTGATGCGGATGCAGGATGAAATCGGAGGTATGGAACAGGGTTTGTGCCAGATAGTGACCTAACTGCTGAGCGGCTTCCGGGTAATAAGCGCCCTTCACCAGCTCGCTGCGCCAGATGCGATGGCTGGAGAGATCCTCCATCACCATTACCGCCAGATCCGCATCGTAATGCGTGATCTTCACCGTATGCTGCGGACAATATTTGTAGTGCTCGACCAGGGTCTGCGCTTCCAGCCGCGCCCGATCCAGCGTCAGCGGCCAGGACTCCCCCACGCAGCGCACATAGGGCAGTGCCTGCTTGACGATAACGCGACTATTGCCCTGATCGTCATAAATCTTAAACACCAGGTTAAGGTTGCCATCACCAATCTCTTCTGCGCTGCTCAGCGCGGCAGGATTGTCCACGCCGCCAAATTGTCGGGCATACTCCACAGCATCAGCAGCAGTAAAGGTACGGTATTGCGACATTGCCTGTTCCTCATCGTTCGAAGGGGGTCACTCAGGTGTAATAAGCCGTTCAGACGTCTATACATCCGTTCAGCATGTTGGCACAATACGCATCATTAACGCAACATGGATTTCACCCACAATGCAGACACTTCAAACCACCAGTTTACAGGTTCGTGACAATCAGCTCTGGATTCTGGATCAGCAGGCGCTGCCGCAGCAGAAAAACTGGCTGCCTGCGCACAGCGTGCCTCAGCTGGTTGAACATATTCATGCGCTGCGGGTGCGCGGTGCGCCGCTGATTGGTCTCTCCGCTTCGCTGTTGCTGGCGCTGCTGGCAGAACAGGGACTGACGCGCGCTGAACTGGCACAGGCGCTGGAGACGCTGCGCGCCGCCCGCCCTACTGCCGTCAACCTGATGAACAACCTGGATCGGATGAAAGTGGCGCTGGCTCAGCCGGACTTTGTCCCCGCGCTGGTTGAAGAAGCCTGGCGGCTGGTGCAGGAGGATAAGCAACTGTGCGACGCCATCGCAGACGCAGGTTGCACACTCGTAAAACCCAACAGCCAGTTGCTGACCCACTGCAATACCGGCGGGCTGGCCACTGCTGGCGTGGGCACCGCGCTGGGCGTTATTGCCCGCGCCCATCAGCAGGGGCTGGTTAAGAATGTCTGGGTGGATGAAACCCGCCCGCTGCTACAGGGTGGCCGGTTGACCGCCTGGGAGCTGGGCGAACTGGCGGTTCCTTACACGCTGATCACCGATTCCATGGCTGCCAGCCTGATGGCCCGTGGCGAGGTGGATGCGGTGTGGGTTGGCGCTGACCGCATTGCCGCCAACGGCGATGTCGCCAATAAGATTGGCACCTACAGCCTGGCCGTGCTGGCGCATTATCATCAGATTCCATTTTACGTGGCGGCTCCCCATACCACGCTGGATCGCAGCTGTCCTGACGGCGCAGCGATTCCCATCGAGCAGCGCGCCGCCAGCGAAGTGACAGGCGTGGCCGGCAGTTTTGGCAGCGTACAGTGGGCACCGGAAGCGGCGAAGGTTTACAACCCGGCGTTCGATGTCACGCCTGCCGCCCTGATCAGCGGCTGGGTACTGGATACCGGCGTGGTCACGCCTGACCAGGTACAGAACGGCATCTTCCAGCCGCAGTAACGTGCTGCGAGGCGTTTGCCGCTGATGGCAGACGCCTCGCACATCGGCTGAAAGATTACGCCAGACGCGGATAGGCATCCGCGATCTTGTCGCCGGTAAAGTTCGCTACCCAGCCTTCCTGATTATCGAAAATCCGAATCGCCGTGAAGTGCGGTGACGATCCCATATCGAACCAGTGCGGGGTGCCCGCGGGCACCGAGATCAGATCATTTTTCTCGCACAGGATCTGCAGGATCTCGCCATCCAGATGCAGGCAGAACAGCCCGGCCCCCTCGACAAAGAAACGCACCTCATCTTCGCCGTGCGTATGCTCATTGAGAAACTTCTCGCGCAGCACGGTTTTCTGCGGATTGTCGGCACGCATGCTGATCACGTCCCAGCTCTGATAGCCCTTCTCCGCCACCAGCCGATCGATCGCATGCTGATAGGCGTTGATCACCGTTTCGGCATCCGGGTTTTCACCCAAATCGCGATCGGCTTCCCAGCGTTCAAAACGGACGCCTTTAGCATTCAGACGGTCACGAATCGCTTCTGCGTCGGTGCTGTACCACACCGGCTGGCTGGCTTCGCGGTCGGTAAAAATAGTCAGTGCGCTCATCCTAAATCGACTCCGGGTTAATCTGGGAAAAATCCGTCACCTGACGATGGCGGCTCTCGTCATCCGCCTCGCCACGCAGTAATTGCAACGTCTGCCAGCCCGCCTCCGCGGCGGCATCCAGCTCCTGATGAATATCGGAGAGAAACAGCAGCTGCGCCGCTGGCTGACCAATTTCAGCGGCGATAGCGCGATAAGCCGTGACTTCACGCTTGGCGCCGACGTGGGTGTCAAAATAGCCGCTGAACAGGCCAGTAATATCACCTTCGTCGCTGTAGCCAAATAACAATTTCTGCGCCGCAACCGATCCGGAGGAATATACGTAAATTTCAATACCCTGTGCCTTCCAGCGGGTGAGTGCTGGGAGGACGTCGGGATAGAGATGACCGGTAAAACTGCCGTTCACGTAGCCGTCGCGCCAGATCATCCCCTGCAGCGCTTTCAGGCCGGTGGATTTGCGATCCTGGTCCATAAAGCCCAGCAGAATGTCCGTCACCCCGTCCAGATCGGCCTGCAGCTGACCGGCCTCTTCACGCACCGACTGCAGCGCCGCCGCCACCTCAGGCTGCTGCGCATTGTCACGCACGAAGTCCGGCAGGTGCTGGCGGGCATAGGGAAACAGGATGTTATGTACAAAGCGAATATCGCTGGTGGTGCCTTCGATATCAGTAACAATGGCGCGAATCATGCTTTCTCCAGCAGGCGACGTTGACGTTCACATTCGAATAAAAATTCCAGACCTTCCAGATGACGGCGGGCTTCGCTGACATCCCGGCCCCAGCAGGTTAAGCCGTGGCCGCGCAGCAGGAAGCCATAATGCAGCGGAAAGCGGGCGGCGTAATCTTCAATTTCTGACGCCAACGCCGCAATGTCCTGACTGTTGTCGAATACGGGAATCGCCAGCGTATCCAGATGGGTGTGCTGGCCACTTAACGATTTCTGCATCTCATAGCCGTGCAGCAGCAGCGCCGCGCCCTGCTCCACCCGCGACAGCACGGTCGAATTCACCGTGTGGGTATGCAGCACCGCACCCGCCTCGGGAAAAAGGCGATAGATCATCGTGTGCAGCCCGGTTTCAGCCGACGGCTTACGGCCAGAGAGCGACTGGCTGGTGGCAATGTCGACCTCGATAAAGTCATCCCGCGTCAGCGTGCCTTTATCTTTACCCGATTCACTCAGCAGGCAGACATGTTCATCGCGGCGCACGGACATATTGCCGCCGGTGGCGGGTGCCCAGCCTTTCGCCCCAATCCAGTGACAGGCAGCAACCAGCTGATCTAACGTAAGACTCTGCGACATAATGGTTCCTTGCGGTGAAATGAGATTCCGGGTAAGTACGCGTAGCCAACGCCGCCGACGCGTGGCTCATGACGCATGTAAATGCTAAATGATCCGCATCTCAGCAAGGCGGCAAGTGCGCGCATCCCCGGGAGCTTACATAAGTAAGTGACCGGGGTAAGCAAACGCGGCCAACGCCGCTGACGTGCGGAGCATGACGCATTTAGCCGTCTAAGCGTCTTGATTGCCAAATACTACCATCCTGTTTATAGTGGCACAAACCCCGGGTGACACCGCATCAATCTTCGCGCTTAAGGCCTGACACCATGACGCAGCACAACCTGATCCCCGAGAGCAAACTCCCTTTGCTCGGCACCACGATTTTCAGCCAGATGAGTGCGCTGGCGCAGCAGCATAACGCCATCAATCTCTCCCAGGGCTTTCCCGATTTCAGCGGCCCGGACTATCTGCAGCAGCGGCTGGCGTATCACGTCAGCCAGGGCGCGAACCAGTATGCGCCGATGACCGGTGCGCTGCCGTTGCGTGAGGCGATTGCAGAGAAAACCGCGCGGCTTTATGACTATCGTCCGGATGTGGAAACGGAAATTACGGTGACGGCGGGCGCGACCGAAGCGCTCTATGCGGCGATTACCGCGCTGGTGCGGCCGGGCGATGAGGTGATCTGCTTTGATCCCAGCTACGACAGTTATGCCCCTGCGGTGGAGCTGTCGGGCGGCGTGATGAAACGCATTACGCTGCAGCCGCCTGCCTTCCGGGTGGACTGGCAGGCATTTGCTGCGCTGCTGAGTGACAAAACCCGGCTGGTGATCCTGAATACGCCGCACAATCCTTCGGCCACCGTCTGGCAGCAGCAGGATTTCGCCGCGCTGTGGCAGGCGATTGCTCAGCACCCAATCTATGTGCTGAGCGACGAAGTGTATGAGCACATCTGTTTCGATGAGGCGGGCCACGCCAGCGTGCTGGCCCATCCTGAACTGCGCCAGCGCGCCATTGCGGTGTCATCGTTTGGCAAGACGTTCCACATGACCGGCTGGAAAGTGGGTTACTGCATTGCTCCTGCGGCGATTAGCGCTGAACTGCGCAAGGTGCATCAGTACCTGACCTTCTCGGTGAATACCCCGGCGCAGCTGGCAATTGCCGATATGCTGCGTGAGCATCCGGAACACTATTTTGAGCTGCCGGCGTTTTATCGTGACCGGCGCGATCGGCTGGCGACGGCGCTGAGCAACAGCCGCTTTAAGGTACTGCCCTGCGAAGGCACCTACTTTTTGCTGGTCGATTACAGCGCCATCTCCGATCTGGATGATGTCAGTTTCTGCCAGTGGCTGACCCGCGAAGTGGGCGTCGCCGCGATTCCGCTGTCGGTGTTCTGCGCCGATGCTTTCCCTCATAAACTGATCCGCCTCTGTTTTGCCAAACAGCCGGCGACATTAGATGCCGCCGCGGAGCGCTTATGTCAGCTTTGAAAATTACCGTTTTGCAGGAGACGCTGAGCTGGATGGATGGCGAGGCCAACCTGCGCCATTTTGATGCGCAGCTGGCCGGACTCACCGGACGCGATCTGATTCTGCTGCCGGAGATGTTTACTACCGGCTTTGCGATGGAGGCGGCGAAAAGCTCGCTGCCAGAGGCGCAGGTGGTTGAATGGCTGCATCGGCATGCCCGCCGCACCGATGCCCTGGTCGGCGGCAGCGCGGCGATTCAGACCGACAATGGCGCGGTTAACCGCTTCCTGCTGGTCGAGCCGGACGGCACGCTGCATCAGTATGACAAGCGTCACCTGTTCCGCATGGCGGATGAACATCACCACTATCTGCCCGGCGAACAGCGTCAGGTGTTTGAGTGGCGCGGCTGGCGCATTCTGCCGCAAATCTGTTACGACCTGCGCTTTCCGGTTTTCTCGCGCAACCGCAACGATTACGATCTGGCGCTCTATGTTGCCAACTGGCCAGCGCCACGTACGCTGCACTGGCAGGCGCTACTGTTAGCGCGGGCGATTGAAAATCAGGCTTATGTGGCAGGCTGTAATCGTGTTGGCAGTGACGGCAATCAGCATCACTACAGCGGCGACAGTCAGATTATTTCGCCGCAGGGCGAGATCCTCAGCGCGGCCGAGCCGCATCAGCGCGCCCGGCTGGATGCTGAGCTGTCGCTGGACGCGCTGAAGGCCTACCGCGAGCGTTTCCCGGCGTGGCAGGATGCGGATCGTTTTTCGCTGTAAACCACCGACGATTAGCTGCCGCGATAGGTTGACCACGACCAGGGTGAAATCAGAAACGGCAGATGGAAGTGGCTGCCCGCCTCGGCAATGACAAAATCGATCTGGGCGCTGACGTAGAGCGCATCCCGACCGGCAGCGGCAAAATAGTCGCCAATTTCCGCCGTTAAACGGTAATGGCCCGGCGTCAGCGGCTCGGGCGTCAGATCTTTCAGACGTCCGTCGCTGTCCGTTTCACCCTGTGAAATCGGAAACCACCCTTCCGGACTGTTCTGCTCCAGTGAAATCGCCACGGCGCTGGCCGGTTTGCCCAGCGCCGTGTCAAGAATATGGGTCGTCACGGTACTCATTGCATCATCTCCTTAAGGCGTAACAGGGTAATTTCACGCAGCTGATCCAGCGCCTCCTGCTGCTCGGCAATATCATCATTCTGCAACCGACGCTGCAACTCTGCCAGCATCTGCTCGCCGCTGCGCCCTTTAGCGCGTATCAGAAACACCCGGCCAAAACGTGCTTCATACGCCTGATTAGCCTGCTGCATCGCCCGTTGCAGGGCGTGATCGGCCTGCTGCATTGCAGACTGCTCGCCACGTGACAACGCGGCTTCCTTATCTGCGCCGTTCACGCGCTCACCGATGCGCGGATGTGCCGACAGGGCGGCCTCCAGTTCAGGCTGCTGCCACTGACGCGCCAGCGTATCGGCAGTAGCCAGTAATGCATCGGTGCTGGCAAAAGGCCGGGCCGCCACCAGCGCCTGCTGCCAGTGCGGGATCGCCACACAGTGCCGGATGGCCGCCTGCGCTTCGTCAGCGGAAAGCTGATTAAATGTGGCTAATTCCATGTTCAGCTCCGTCCGGCAATCAGCAAGACCGCCTGTAAATAGGCCTGCAGCGCAGGTGCCACATCGTCCACCGCCACCGACTCAGCCGGATGGTGACTGATGCCGCGATGGTTACGCACAAATAACATGCCGACCGGCCAGCGTTCAGCGATGGCGATAGCGTCGTGTCCGGCACCGCTCGGCAGCGACAGACTGCGACCCTGCACCGTTTCCACCGCATGGCTCAGCGCCTGTTGCAGCGCAGAGTCACAGGCGGTGGCACCGATGCGATAATATTCGTTCGATTCAAACTGAAGTCCACGGCGCAGAGCAATCGCCTCTGCCTGGGTTAACAGGCTGGAGAGCAGCGTCTCCAGCGGCGTGTCCAGCGGACCGCGTACGTCGAGTGACAGCGACACCTCGCCGGGGATGACATTCACCGCACCCGGCGCACAGTTAATCGTACCGACGGTAGCGACCAGCTGCGGGTCCTGCTCACGGGTGGTCTGCTCGATAAACACCATCCACTCGGCAGCGGCGGCCAGCGCATCTTTGCGGTGCGTCATCGGCACCGTGCCCGCATGGCCCGCTTCGCCGGTAAAACGGCAGTTGAGGCGGCGCGCACCGTTGATCGCCGTGACCACGCCCAGCGCCAGCTCCTCCTGCTCCAGACAGGGGCCCTGCTCAATGTGCAGCTCAAGATATCCGACGATGTCCTCAACCCGCCGCGCCGCAGATACGATCCTGTCGCTGTCGAGCCCGACATCGGTCATCGCCTGCGCCACGGTGATGCCGTTGCCGTCAGGATGCGTCACCCAGCTCTGCGGCCAGCTGCCGGTAATACCGCGACTGCCGAGCAGCGTAATGCCAAAACGGGTGCCCTCTTCGTCGCCGAAGCCAATCACCTCAATCGCCAGCGGCAGACGGCACTGATGTTCGTTAAGCCACTGCACGGTTTCAATGGCGCTGAGCACGCCCAGCATCCCATCATAGCGCCCGGCGTTGCGTACCGTGTCGAGATGCGAGCCGAGCAGCAGCGCAGGCGCACCCGCTTCTGCCGCCTCGTAGCGCCCACAGATATTGCCAACTTCATCCTGCCACACCTGCATTCCCGCCGCCTGCATCCACTCACCGACGCAGGCGTTAGCGCGCAGATGTTCTGGCGAGAGGTAGACGCGGGTCAGTCCCTCAGCCGTTTCGCTGATCGCGGCCAGCGTATCGCAGCGCGCCATCACGCGCTGTGCCGCGACCTGGGCTTCGCTGGCGCTCATCATCATGCGTGGCTCCCGTAGTGATCCCACGCGGCCTGTGCGGCGGCACCCTGCGGCGTGCGGTAGCCGACGTAGGTCAGCACCGTTTCCAGCGCCGACAGGGTCTGCATCACGCAATCTTTACGCGCGTTGTAGCCCATGGTGCCGATGCGCCAGACCTTGCCATGCAGCGGACCAAATGAGGTGCCAATCTCAATGCCAAAATCTTCCAGCATCAGCTTGCGCACCTGATCGCCATTCACGCCGGACGGGATCATCACGCCCAGCACGTTGTTCATTTTGTTTTTCAGATCGCCGAAGGTCTCCAGCCCCATCCCCTGAATGCCTTTCAGCATCGCTTCGCCATGCAGTTTGTGGCGGGCGATGCCGTTATCCAGCCCCTCCTGCAGGATCAGACGGGCGCATTCGCGCGCGCCAAACAGCGCACTGGTCGCTTCGGTGTGATGGTTGAGCCGCTCCGGGCCCCAGTAATCCATGATCATGCCGAGATCAAAATAGTTGGAGTAGATCATCTCCTCTTCGCCATCCTGATGCGCTTCGGTGCGGATCCCCTGCTCTACGCATTTGCGTTTGCGGATCACCGCTTCCATCTCTGCGCTCAGGGTGACCGGCGAGGTGCCCGATGGCCCGCCCAGGCATTTCTGCATCCCCGCCGACACCGCATCCAGTCCCCAGGCGTCCGTTTCCAGCGCGTTACCCGCCAGCGACGCGGTCGCATCGGTGTAGAACAGCACGCCATACTGTTTGCAGATTGCGCCCAGCTGCTCCAGTGGTTGCAGCATGGTGGTCGACGTGTCGCCCTGCACGGTCAGCAACAGACGCGGTCGCACTTTTTTGATCGCATCTTCAATCTGGTCCGGGGTAAAGACTTCGCCCCACGGCACTTCAATGGTGTGCACGTCCGCACGACAGCGGCGGGCAATTTCGCACAGCAGATGACCGAAACGGCCAAACACCGGTACCAGCACTTTGTCACCAGGGCGAATAGACGACAGCAGAATCGCTTCGATACCGGCACGTGACGTGCCATCGATCAGCAGCGTCCAGCGGTTTTCGGTGCGGAACACGCCGCGATAGAGCGCCATCACTTCGTTCATGTAGTGGGTCATCGCAGGATCGTACTGACCCAACAGCTGACTCGACATGGCGCGCAGCACACGGGGATCGGCGTTGATCGGCCCCGGTCCCATCAGCAAACGCTGTGGCGGATTGAGTTGCGGGAATTGTGTTATATCCATCATCATTTCCTTTTCTAAGACTCAGAGACGAACCGAAGAAATAAACTGCTTCAGCTCCGCCGTCTGCGGCTGGGCGAACAGCGTTTTACTGTCGCCCTGCTCCCAGACGCGCCCCTGATGCATAAAGACCACCCGATCGCCCACGTCGCGGGCGAAGTTCATTTCATGGGTGACGAGGATCAGCGTCATGCCCTCTGCCGCCAGCTGCTCCAGAACCTTGAGCACTTCGCCCACCAGTTCAGGATCGAGCGCGGAGGTAATCTCATCACAGAGTAAAACTTTCGGCGTCATCGCCAGCGCACGGGCGATCGCCACGCGCTGCTGCTGCCCGCCGGAGAGGCTGGCAGGATAGTAGTTAAGGCGTTCGCCCAGTCCGACCTTCTCCAGCATCTGTGCCGCCAGCGCCCGGCACTCGGCCTCGCTTTTCTTCAGCACGCGGCGCGGTGCCAGCATGACGTTCTCCAGCGCTGTCATGTGCGGGAACAGGTTGAAGCTCTGAAACACCATCCCGACCGAGCGGCTGATTTCACGCGCCTGCGAATCGCGGTCGGTGATCGTCATCCCGCCGAGCTTGATGCTGCCCTCCTGATAGCCTTCCAGCCCGTTCATACAGCGCAGCAGCGTGCTTTTACCCGATCCGCTGCGACCGATGATCGAGATCACCTCGCCCATGTCGATATCCAGATCCACGCCTTTCAACACATGGTTGTCGCCGTAATATTTTTGCACCTGATTAATGGTGATGAGCGGCATTGAATTTTTTCTCCAGATACTGGCTGTAGCGAGACAGCGGATAACACATCAGGAAGTAGCCCAGCGCCACCAGCCCAAAGACTTTAAACGGCTGATATGTGACGTTGTTGAGAATGGTGCCCGCCTTGGTCAGCTCGATGAAGCCGATAATCGACGCCAGCGCGGTGCCCTTGATCACCTGCACGGCGAATCCCACCGTCGGGGCGATACCGATGCGGATCGCCTGCGGTGCCACCACCCGCCACAGCGTCTGACCAAAGGTCAGGCCGAGGCAGCGCGACGCTTCCCACTGCCCTTTCGGCAGGGCGCGGATGCTGCCGTACCAGATGTCCACCAGAAAGGCGCTGGTGTAGAAGGTCAGCGCCAGTGAGGCGGCGGTCCAGGGGGCGACATCGATCCCAAACAGGCCGACGCCGAAAAATGCCAGGAACAGCTGCATCAGCAGCGGCGTGCCCTGAAACAGCGCGGTGTAACCGCGTATCAGGCGCGTCAGCCATTTACGCTGCAGCAGCCGCATAAACAGCAGCGGCAGCGTCACCAGCGTGCCGCCAACAAAGGCCACCAGCGACAGCAACAGGGTCCAGCGCGCCGCCAGCAGCAGGTTGCGCAGAATGTCCCAGTCGGTAAAGGTCGTCGTCATGATGGCTGCACTCCAAACCATTTACGGCCAATCGCCAGCAGCAGATGGCGCATCGCAATCGACAACGCCAGATAGATCAGCGTGGTCACCAGATAGACCTCAAAACTTAAGAAGGTGCGCGACTGGATCAGGTTGGCGGCGAAGGTCAGCTCCTCATAGGAGACCTGCGACACCACCGACGAGCCCAGCATCACGATGATGCACTGACTCACCAGCGCCGGATAAATGCGCTGCAGCGCAGGCGGCAGCACGACCCGCAGAAAAGTCTGGCTGCGGGTTAATCCCAGCACCCGTCCCGCTTCCCACTGCCCTTTGGGCGTCACCTGAATCCCGGCGCGGATAATCTCGGTGCTGTAGGCGCCAAGGTTAATCAGCATCGCCAGCAGTGCCGCCTCACCCGCAGTGAGTTTCAGCCCCAGCGCAGGCAGACCGAAAACGATAAAGAACAGTTGCACCACAAACGGCGTATTGCGGATCAGCTCGACATAGATGCCCCACAGACGGCTCATCCAGCTCGGTTTGCCGCTGCGCAGCGCCGCGCCCGCAATGCCGAGCGCCACGCCACCGGTGGTCGCCAGCACCGTCAGCTGGATGGTGACCCACAGACCGGAGAGCAGCTCCGGCCAGTAGGGCCACAGGGCGGGAAAGTTAAGTTGCCCGATCATGAATCCGTCCTCAGGCGCCGAGGTTCGCAGGCAGCGGTGCTTTCAGCCACTCTTCAGAGAGTTTATTCAGCGTGCCGTCTTTAATGCCCTGCTCAATCAGCTCATTCACTTTCGCTTTCAATGCAGGCTCATCTTTTTTCAGGCCGATATAGCAGGGTGAATCTTTCAGCATAAACTGCGCCACAGGCGCTTTGGCCGGATTCTGGCGCGCAATCGCGGCGACGACCAGGTTACCGGTTGCGACATACTGCACCTGACCAGAAAGATACGCAGACAAGGTGGTGTTGTTATCTTCGTAGCGTTTCACCTGCGCATCTTTCGGGGCCACTTCGCTGAGCACCATATCTTCTACCGCACCGCGCGTGACGCCAATCGACTTGCCGCTCAGAGCCGACGCCGCTTTGATTTCATCGCCCTTCGGACCGAAGACGCCCAGGAAGAACGGCGCATAGGCACGGGTGAAGTCGATCACTTTCTCACGCTCGGCGTTTTTACCCATGCTGGAGATAACCAGATCGACCTTGTCGGTTTGCAGATAAGGCACGCGGTTGGCACTGCTGACCGGCACCAGCTGCAACTTAAGTTTCATCTGTTTCGCCAGGTATTTTGCCGTGTCGATGTCATATCCCTGCGGCTGCAGGTCAGTGCCGACCGAGCCAAACGGTGGAAAATCCTGCGGCACGGCAACACGGATGACGCCGCGCTTCTGGATATCCTGCAGTTGATCGGCCAGCGCGCTGCCCGTTTGTGCCATCAGTAATGCCGCTGTCGCTACCGCCATCAAAGCTTTTTTCATTATGCACCCCGGTGAGATTAACGTGAAACAAAAGATTCTTTAACAAGCAATCTGCAACTAATGTGCCAATCCGGATAGCAACAGAAAAAGGGTTAAGCGGCAGAGAGTTCAACGGAAATCCGGCGTAATCGGGGCAATCACGCCGGGGAAGTGGTGTTCTGAAATGGGGCAAAGCACCAAAACGGTGCCTGTTAACGGTGCTCCAGCTCGTCAAACTGCTGGTAAAGGTCGGCGATCTGATGAATACGCTGACGTCCCTGTGCCAGCATTTCATGCAGCAGCGCATTGGCGATCAGATTAACCAGACTCATGGCGGCACTGTAGCTGTCGAAGGCGGAAACACTGTCGAGTGGCGTACAGAGCTGCCAGCGCGCCAGCGCAATCACCGTCTGCGCCTGCGGCTCACACAGTGCCAGCATCGGGACACCGGCAGCCTGCAGCTGCTGCATCAGCGGACGAATGATGCGCGCACGACGACGAAACGCCATCACGATCACCATGTCGTCCGGCGTGATATCCACCAGCTCCTCAGCCAGCGTCTGGCCCGGCTGCGGCAGGATATGCACCTGTGAACGCGCCTGCACCAGCTGCTGGCGCAGATGGAGCGCCACCGGATAGGCGTTGCGCATGCCGATGATAAACACGCGCTTAGCCTGCGCCAGCTGCTGAATCACCTCATTAAAGTGTCGGGCATCCAGGCTGTTTACCCACTGCGTCAGATTAGCCATCTCCTGCTTGTAGTGGCGCGCCAGCAGCGTATTGCCCTGCACCGCATCACGGTTATCGGTCAGCGGCATGCCGCTCTGCCGCAGGATGCGAAGCTCATCACGCATATCCTTGTACTTCTCATAGCCCAGACGCTTAAACAGTCGACTGACCGTGGCTTTCGACACGCCACTGAGCCGCGCCAGCTCGGCGCTGTTGTAGCTGATCAGGTCATCGAAGTGGTCAAACACGAAGTCGGCAATACGCTGCTCCTGCGGAGAGAGCTGGGGATAGTGACTTCTGAGTCGTTCATCAAGCTGTTTCATAAGGCGTCCTGTAACTTTTGTTTCAGCAGAAGCTAGCACAATTTACGCCAGGTTAACCGGCGCATTGTCAGCTGAGCATGAAAACTGGAACAGCTCTTGCTTTGTTATGGGTTCTGTCACCCGGATAACGAGAAAAAGATGATTCAAAGCAATATGGCCCCGCAGGGGATGGCGGTGACGCCACACCATCTGGCGAGTGAAAGTGCGCTCGCGGTGCTGCGCGATGGCGGTAATGCCATTGAAGCGATGGTGGCTGCTGCCGCAACAATCGCCGTGGTCTATCCGCACATGAACGGACTGGGCGGCGATGGCTTCTGGCTGATTCTGCCGCCTGGCGGCGATCCGGTCGCTATCGACGCCAGCGGCGCAGCCGGTTCACTGGCTCACCGCGATTTTTACGCCGATCACCCGAAGATCCCACATCGCGGGCCGAAAGCGGCGCTGACGGTGGCCGGTACGGTCAGCGGCTGGCAGGAGGCACTGACGCTCTCTGCAGAGATAGGCACCCCGCCACTGCCGCTGGCCCGTCTGCTGCGGGATGCGATTCGCTACGCCGCCGACGGGATTCCGGTGACCGCCTCACAGACCGCCGCGACCACGAACTTCCTGAGTGAGTTGCAGCATCAGCCCGGCTTTCGTGCCCATTTTATGCCCGACGGCGATGTGCCGCAGCCGGGCAGCCGTTTTACCCAGCCCGCGCTGGCGAACACCCTGAGCCAGCTCACCGAAGAGGGACTCGACAGCTTTTATCGCGGCCCGCTGGCTCACCATATGGCCGGTGAGATGGCGACGCTGGGCATGCCGGTGACGCTGGCCGATCTGCAGCAGCATTACGCTCGTCGCACAACGCCGCTGCATCTCGCCCACAGCGAAGGCGACATCTGGAATATCGCTCCGCCAACCCAGGGCGTCGTGTCGCTGGCGATCCTCGGCATCACCGATCGGCTGGAGATGACGGAGGCTGACGACGCGCAGACGGTGCACCGCATCGTGGAAGCCACCAAAAAAGCCTTTGCGCTGCGCGACAAACACATCACCGATCCGCGTCACGTCACCGAAGATGTGCAGGCGCTGCTGGATAGTGATCATCTCGATACGCTCGCCAGCCAGATCGCCGATGGCGAGGCCGCCGCCTGGGGCAGCGGACGCGGACCGGGCGATACGGTCTGGATGGGCGTAATGGACAGCAGCGGCCTGGCTGTTTCCTTTATTCAGAGCATTTACCACGAGTTTGGCAGCGGTGTGGTGCTGCCTGGCACGGGCATCACCTGGCAGAACCGGGGCGCTGCGTTCAGCCTCGACCCTGACCATCTGCTGGCGCTCGCGCCCGGTAAGCAGCCGTTTCATACCCTCAATCCCGCCGCCGCGCGGCTGAAAGATGGCCGGACAATGGTGTATGGCGCGATGGGCGGAGATGGGCAGCCGCAGACTCAGGCGGCGATTTTTACCCGCCATGTGATTCAGGGGCTGCCGTTACAGCAGGCGGTCAGTGCACCGCGCTGGCTGCTGGGCCGGACCTGGGGGCAATCGTCCGACTCATTAAAACTGGAAGGCCGCTTTGACGACGAAACGGTATTGATGCTGCGTCTGTGGGGACATGAGGTGGAACGGCTGCCGGACTTCAGCGAATCCGTAGGTCATGCGGGCGCGATTGTGCGTCACAGCAACGGCATGTTTGAGGGCGCAAGCGACCCGCGTAGTAACGGCAGCGCTGCCGGTTTTTAACAGGAGCGAATCATGAATCAACACGACTGGGCCAGCTACATCGGCCATATGGAGCAGATCCTGCAACTGGAACTGGATGAGGCACGTCGCGCTGAGCTGCTAATCCAGCTTTCACGCATTGCGGAGATGGCTGCGCCGCTGATGGCGTTTCCGCTGGATGACCGGCTGGAAGTCGCAGGAGTATATCAGGCATGAGATTAGGTGATGTTTCAATTCAGACGCTGCAACGGGCGATCCAGCAGGGTGAGATCAGCGCACTGGAGGTGGCGAAACACACGCTGCAGGCGGTTGAGCAGCACAACCCGGCGCTGAATGCCTGGACGGAAGTGACCGGGCCACGCATGTTAAAAGAGGCCAGCGCGATTGATGCGCAGCGGCAGCGCGGCGAAACCCTGCCACCACTGGCGGGCATCCCATATGCGGTGAAAAACCTGTTTGATGTGGCGGGTCACAGCACGCTGGCCGGTGCCAGCCTGTTCCGCGATCGCCCTGCGGCCCAGGCCGATGCGTTTGCCGTCGGGAAACTGCGTAACGCTGGCGCACTGCTGTCGGGCATGCTGAACATGGATGCCTACGCCTATGGTTTTACTACCGAAAACACCCACTATGGTGCGACGCACAATCCGCGCGATCTCAGCCGCGTGGCGGGCGGCTCGTCAGGCGGTTCGGCCGCCGCGGTAGCCGCCGGGCTGGTTCACTTTTCGCTCGGCAGCGATACCAACGGTTCGATTCGGGTGCCCGCGTCGCTGTGCGGTATTTTTGGCCTTAAGCCCACTTTTGGCCGTCTGTCGCGTAGCGGCAGCCATCCGTTTGTCGCCAGCCTTGACCATATCGGGCCGCTGGCCCGGCGGGCTGAAGACCTGGCGCTGGTGTATGACCTGTTACAGGGCGCAGACCACGCCGATGCGTTTCAGGCCGATCGTCCGCTTGCCGCGACGCTGCCGGGGCTGTCACAGGGCAGCGAAGGCTTACGCTGCGGCGTGCTGGGCGGCTTTTTTTCCCGCTGGTGCGATGATGACGCGCGCGATGCCGTCGCGGTGGTCGCGGCCGCGCTGGATGCACAGGAAGAGGTGCTGATGCCCGACGCGGAGCTGGCACGCTCGGCGGCGTTTATCATGACCGCCGCAGAAGGCGGCAATCACTATCTGCCTGCCCTGCGTCAGATGCCGGAGCAGTTTGAACCGAACTCACGCGAGCGTCTGCTGGCGGGTGCCATGATGCCAGGCGCCTGGTATGTGCAGGCGCAGCGCTTCCGTCGTCATTTCCAGCAGCAGGTGTTACCGCTGTTTGATCATTTCGATGTGCTGATCGCCCCGGCAACGCCCTGCAGCGCGATCACGATCGGCCAGCAGACGCTGTCGATTCAGGGTGAATCCCTGCCCGCTAAAGCGAGCATGGGGATGCTGACGCAGCCGATCTCCTTCCTGGGATTGCCGGTCTGTACCGTGCCGCTGGCGACCCGGAGCGGCCTGCCGATTGGTTTACAGCTTATCGCCCGTCCGTTTAACGAAGAGGCAGTGCTACGCGCCGCCTGGGCACTGGAACAACAGGGCATTACGATACCGCAAATCAATATGGCAGGAGCCTGATGAACAGAGAGATTAATTTACCGCAGGTGCTCAGCGAGGTGACGGCGCAGTTTTACCGCTACGAGCAGGCGCTGGTCAGCAATGATGTGGACGAACTGGATGCGTTGTTCTGGCACGACCCGCGAACCGTGCGCCTCGGCGCGGGTGAGAATCTGTATGGCATTGATGAGATTCGGGCCTTCCGTGCCGCGCGTCCGTCAGCCGGGCTGGACCGGACGCTGCGCAACACCGTGATTACCACCTTTGGCGAGGATTATGCGGTCTGCAGCACCGAATTTACCCGCACCGGCAGCGATAAAATTGGCCGCCAGCAGCAGACCTGGGTGCGCATGCCCCACGGCTGGTGCATCGTGGCGGCGCAGGTCAGTCTGATAAGCTGACGGCCTCCGGCGCTTCGCCCAATCAGTACGGGGCAAGCGCCGGACCGGGCTTACGGAGCCGGGTGCGTGGTGATCCAGTGGTCAGCGATCTGCTGACGGGTACAAATCCAGACGTCATCGTGCTGCTGAATGTGATCGAGGAAGTTCTGCAGCGCGCGGAATTTGCCAGGACGCCCCAGCAGGCGGCAATGCATGCCGATCGACATCATCTTCGGCGCGGTTTCCCCCTCTTCATACAGCACATCGAAGGTGTCCCGCAGATAGGTGAAGAACTGTTCGGCGGTGTTAAAACCCTGCGGCGAGGCAAAGCGCATGTCATTGCATTCCAGGGTGTAAGGAATAATCAGGTGCGGTTTCACCGTGCCATCCTGACAGGTGACCTGGGTCCAGAACGGCAGATCGTCGCCGTAGTAGTCACTGTCGTAGCTGAAACCACCCTGCTCCACCACCAGCCGGCGGGTATTCGGGCTGTCGCGGCCGGTGTACCAGCCGGTCGGTGCTTTACCAAACAGATCCACCAGCACATCAACCGCCTGCTGCATATGCTGACGTTCGGTTTTTGCATCCATGCCCTGATAGTGGATCCAGCGCCAGCCGTGGCTGACCACATCGTAATCCGCCTGTTTAATCGCCTCGACGACTTCCGGGTGACGCGCCAGCGCCATCGCCACGCCAAACACGGTTAGCGGCAGACCGCGCTTCTGAAACTCATTGTGAATGCGCCAGAAACCGGCGCGGGAGCCATATTCATACAGCGACTCCATCGACATGTGACGATCGGCATAGCTGGCTGCACCGATGATGTCGGAGAGGAACTGTTCTGAGCCCGCATCGCCGTGCAGCACGCTGTTTTCTGCGCCCTCTTCATAGTTCAGAACAAACTGCACCGCCACACGGGCGTTGTTGGGCCAGGCGGCGTGCGGCGGATTAGCGCCATAACCGATTAAATCGCGCGGATAGTTTTTGTTAAAGCTGTATTCTTTCTTCTCTGCAGCGTCAGTCATCACTCGCTTCCTGTCTTAAATCGGGAAAGTTCCGTTAGTTTAGATGCTGAAACGCACCTGAGAGAGGTTTCTGCAAAGGCCAGGCCAGATCGCCATGTTTGCTGGTGCCAAAGCCAAGCGCCACCAGCGACTCCACCATTTTCACCGCCGCGCTGACGCCGTCGATCACCGGCAGGCCCAGCTCCTGGGTCAGCGAAGCAGCCAGCGTGGCCATTCCGCCACAGCCCAGCACAATCGCCCCGCTGCCATCTTCCCGTTTCGCCTGAATACAGCGTTCCCGCACTTTCTCCTGCGCCAGGCCGCTGCCATCTTCCAGCGCCAGTACCGGCAGATCGATGGCGTGCAGCGCGGCACAGTGATGGGTAAAGCCATACTGCTGCAGCAGATGACGCGCAATCACCAGGGTGCGTGGCAGCGTGGTAACAATGGAGAAACGCGTCGCCAGCAGCGTGGCGGTATGCATCGCCGCTTCCGCAATACCGATCACCGGTCCGCTGGCCAGCTCGCGTGCCGCCAGCAGACCCGGATCGCCAAAGCAGGCGATGACATGGCCGCTGACGCCCTGCTCCCTGCCGAGTTTGATCTGCTCCAGCACGCCGATGGCGGCGATCGCCTCATCGAAGTGGCCTTCAATGGAGGGCACGCCCTGCGACGGCGAAACGGCCAGAATTTCGGTACCCGGCGCGGCGACCGCACGGGCGGCCTGGCCGATGGTTTCAGTCATCGCCAGGCTGGTGTTGGGGTTAATAACCTGAATCAGGCTCATAAGGCAGCTCCAGAGCCTGAGGCAAACAGTCGGGAGAAATCGGGCAGGGTTTCCCCGCTGCGCTCAAAATGCAGGCTGGAAACGATGTGCTCAAAGTGATGCTGTAGCGCCTGCGTCAGCGGTTCCAGCGCACGCGCGCGCAGTAACTTCAGCAGATTCGCGTGATCGTCACAGCGGCAGCCGCGCTGCCACGGCGCGCCATAAGCGGCAATCACCAGCGACGAGCGCTGCGTCAGGCTGGTTACCATGCCGGTGAGCACCTGATTGCCGGAGATCGCCTGCAGCTGGATATGAAATGCCGCAGAGAGCCGGATCGCTACCGGACCATCCTGATCGGCAAGGGCCTGGTTCTCCTGCGCGATGAGCTGCTCCAGCGCCACCAGATGAGGCGGCTGCAGATGCGCCAGTACCGCAGGCAGATTGGCGCACTCCATTAAACTGCGGGTAGAGAAGATGTCCCGCGCCTCTTCAACACCGGGTGTCGCCACCTGCGCACCACGTTTGGGCGTCAGCGTCACCATCTGCACCGCCGCGAGGCGTTGCAACACTTTGCGGATGCCGGTGCGGCTCACGCCAAAGACTCCGGAAAGGGCCTCTTCCGGCAATTTACTGCCCGGCGGCAGCTGATGCTCAACAATGGCGTTCATTAGCGCCTGGTAGATCCCTTCATCCTTATCCTGCAGCCTGGTGGCGTCTCGCTGGCCTGTTTTACTCGTCATTACCTGCTCCGGTCGCTCGCTGTATGCCACATATCGTATACGTGAAAAGTAAAAATTGTATACAAGAAAAGAGATCTGGCCTGAATCCTGCAATACCGTTTTACCAGATTATTCATTTCACTCTCAGGTATAGGAGCAGGTTTCATGCCAAATCAATCAACGGTGGCCAGCACGGCCTCTGAAGCCAGTGCCCGTTACAGCCCACGGCTCTGTAACGACGACCTGGCACCGACACGCGATCAGAACTGGTCGTGGTACAACATTTTTTCCTTCTGGATGTCCGATGTGCACAGCATGGGTGGCTATGTGGTGGCCGCCAGCTTCTTCACGCTGGGATTAGCCAGCTGGCAGGTGCTGCTCTGTCTGCTGGCCGGGATCTGCATCGTGCAGATCTGTGCGAATCTGGTGGCGAAACCGAGCCAGATGGCGGGCGTACCTTATGCGGTGATTTGCCGTCAGGCGTTTGGCGTGTTCGGCGCCAATATTCCGGCAGTGATCCGCGGGCTGATCGCGTTCGCGTGGTATGGCATCCAGACCTACCTGGCGGCGAACGCCCTGATGCTGGTGCTGCTGAAGTTCGCGCCGTCGCTGACGTCGATGACCGTACCGCACTGGCTGGGCCTGTCGCTGCTGGGCTGGTGCTGCTTTGGCATTATGTGGTTACTGCAGGCGATGGTGTTTTGGCACGGCATGAACGCGATTAAACGCTTTATTGATGTCGCTGGACCGGCTGTCTATGTGGTAATGGTGGCACTGGCGGGCTGGATTGTATACAAGACCGGCTTCGATGGGATCTCCTTTACCCTTGCCAGCAAATCACTGACTGCAGGTGAGCAGACGTGGCAGATGATTACGGCCACGGCGCTGGTGGTCTCCTACTTCTCCGGTCCATTGCTGAACTTCGGTGACTTTTCACGCTATGGCAAAAACATGTCCGAGATTCGCCGTGGCAACCGCTGGGGCCTGCCGTTCAACTTCCTGCTGTTCTCTGTGGTGACGGTGGTGATTGTGTCAGGTACCCAGTCGCTGTTTGGCAAGATGATTACCGATCCCATCGAAACCGTGAGCATGGTCGGCAACGATCTGGCGGTGGCGATTGGCCTGCTGACGATGATTACTGCTACCATCGGCATCAATATCGTGGCGAACTTCGTTTCACCTGCTTTTGACTTCTCCAACTGTTCACCGCAGAAAATCAGCTTCCGCACAGGTGGCATGATCGCCGCCGTGGGTTCCGTGCTGTTAACGCCGTGGAACCTGTTCCAGTCCCCTGAGCTGATTCATTACACGCTGGATGTACTGGGATCGTTCATCGGACCACTGTTCGGCATTCTGCTGACCGATTTCTACCTGATTAAACGTGCACGTATCTCGGTCGATGACCTGTTTAACGATACGCCAGTAGGCCGTTACTGGTATCGCGGTGGCTTTAACCCCAAAGCGATTGGCGCGCTGCTGCCGTCGGTAGCGATTTGCCTGGTGATTAGCTTTATCCCTTCCCTGCATCAGGTGGCGAACTTCAGCTGGTTTATTGGTGCCGGTCTGGCGGCAGGCTGCTATCGCTTTATCGCCCGTGAAGATCGCGAGAAGGAGGATGTGACCCGCTGGCATAGCGAGGGAATGGCGCAGAAGAAGCAAGCCGCCGCTGAATAGCAGACAGCAAAAAGCCGATTCATTTCTGAATCGGCTTTTTTAAAGAGATTGGCGGAACGGACGGGGCTCGAACCCGCGACCCCCTGCGTGACAGGCAGGTATTCTAACCAACTGAACTACCGCTCCGCGCTTTGTTCCCCGTCGGGAACGAGGCGCATAGTAATGGCAGGCCGTTACGGCGTCAACGCTTTTTCCAGGTGAATGAATCGTTTGCTGTTTTTTTCAGCTTGGCGCTGATTTTATCCACAAAAACAGGCTCTTCAGCCGCGCCACAGACAGCTGCCGCCTTTTTTCATCACCAGATCCAGACGGGACTCATGAGCAACGACCTCTTCTTCGCTGGCCGTCACCACACGCAGTGCAGAAGCGGGACGCACGATGCGCTGAATGCTCTCTCCCTGTGCCTGCCGGGCGCTTTCACTTTCTGATAAGAAGGAGAGTGACGTCTGCCCGCCGGTCATGGTCAGGAACACTTCAGCCAGAATCTCGGCATCGAGCAGTGCGCCGTGCAGCGTACGTTTGGTGTTGTCTATTTCGTAACGTGAGCAGAGCGCATCAAGGCTGTTACGCTTGCCGGGAAACATTCGACGCGCCAGAGCCAGGCTGTCGGTAATTTTGCAGAAGGTTTCGGTTTTCTCAATGCCGCGGTTCAGCTTTGAAAATTCGTAATCCATAAAGCCGATATCAAACGGCGCGTTATGAATGACTAACTCGGCACCGCGAATGTAGTCGAGAAACTCATCGGCGATTTCGCTGAACGCGGGCTTGTCGGCCAGAAACTCATCCGCAATCCCATGTACACCAAAAGCTTCAGGATCGACCAGCCGATCGGGCTTGAGATACATATGGAAATTGTTGCCGGTCAGGCGACGGTTAATCACCTCTACCGCACCAATCTCAATGATGCGGTGCCCCTCATAATGTACCCCGATCATGTTCATGCCGGTGGTTTCAGTATCGAGAACGATCTGGCGGTTATTTGCAGTGCTCATAAGACCCGTTTTATGTCAGACTTGGCGCTTTTGAGAGGAAGTCTACCAGAGATGCGCAAACAGGTAGAAATATTCACCGATGGATCCTGTCTTGGAAATCCCGGTCCCGGCGGTTACGGTGCGATTTTACGCTACGGTCACCATGAGAAAACCTTCAGCGCGGGCTATTACCTTACCACTAACAACCGGATGGAGCTGATGGCGGCGATTATCTCGCTTGAAGCGCTGACCCAGCCGTGCGATGTGGTGCTCAGCACCGACAGTCAGTATGTGCGTCAGGGGATCACCAGCTGGATCCATAACTGGAAGAAGCGTGGCTGGAAAACTGCCGATAAAAAGCCGGTGAAGAATGTCGATCTCTGGCAGCGTCTCGACTTAGCCCTCAGCACCCATAAGATTCAGTGGGAGTGGGTTAAAGGGCATGCCGGACACCCGGAAAACGAGCGCTGCGACGTGCTGGCCCGCAGCGCGGCCGAAAATCCTGCCTTTGAGGATATCGGTTATAAAGCGGAGTCCTGATCCTCTGCCTTGCGAAACTGACGCGTGGCATTGACCGTCTGGCGGATCTTGCTGGTGCTCAGGCTCTTCTTTGCCCGGGTTGGCAGCAGCGGGAAGGTTCGCTTACGCGCCACCACAATATTCAGACACCCCAGCGCCGGTAAGTGGGCGCTGATCAGTTTTCCGCCCTGCCGGTGCCACGGCAGCACCTGAAATCGGGTGCGGTAGACCACCTCATAATTCAGCAATCCCAGCCAGTCGAGCAATCGCATCTGGCTGAACATCCGCCCGCTCCAGGGTGCTTTGCGGTTTAATCCCGGTACCATTTTACTCACACCAAGCAGGCTGAAGGGATTGAAGCCGCTGATGATCATCCAGCCATCATCGATTAACACCCTGTCCACTTCGCGTAGCACCCGGTGAGGATCCTGACTCCAGGCGAGCGTATGGGCCAGCAAACAGGCATCAATCGACTTCGACTCAAACGGCAACTGCATCGGGTCAGCCCGCACCTGTAACAGCTCGCCTTCACTGCCCACATTGACCTGATGTGAAATAGCACAGTTTTCGGTGTTGATTTCTGCGCTGAGGTTGCCAAGCTTAAGCATATGAAAGCCATAAAGCTTTCCAAGGTAAGGCTGAAGCTGCTGCGTTAGCGCGTCGCGGAAATAATCTCCCCACGGCATATTGCGCCAGGACAGCGGTGCGTTCAGAACCTGGCGTGATTTAGCGGGCTTCATGCTTTACGCTCTTCCTTTTCCTACGACCTGCGAGAGGTGATGATGAATCTTACCAGTATTCCTGCGTTGCAGGACAACTACATCTGGACGCTGAATGATGATGAGGGTAAATGCCTGATCGTTGATCCCGGCGAAGCTCAGCCAGTGTTAGAAAAAATGGCGTCAAACGGCTGGCAGCCAGTCGCGATTCTGTTGACTCACCACCATAACGACCATACGGGCGGCGTGAAAACATTATGTGAGCACTTCCCTCACCTTGAGGTTTACGGTCCTCAGGAAACCGAAGCGAAAGGGGCCAGAACGATAGTCAGCGAAGGGGATAAAGTCACCGTACTGGGCCTGACCTTTGAAGTGATCCATACCCCTGGTCACACTTTAGGACATATCTCATATTACAGCTCACCTTATCTTTTCTGTGGCGACACTCTCTTTTCAGGCGGCTGCGGACGCCTTTTTGAGGGTACACCAGAGCAGATGTATGATTCGTTTCAAAAGCTTAATCAGCATCCAGGAGAAACCTTAGTCTGCTGCGCGCATGAATATACTTTATCCAATCTGAAGTTTGCTGCGGCTATTCTGCCCCATGACCCGCAAATAACGGCCGAATACCAGAAAATTAAGGACTTACGTGCCGAAAATGGCATTAGTTTGCCAACAAAACTGGCGCACGAACGGTCAATAAATTTATTTCTGCGTACGCAAGATATTGATTTGCAAAGGGCATTAAACGTTAACGTTACTGATGAACCGATATGGCGGACATTTGCTGTTCTACGCGAGAAGAAAGACGCTTTTTGATTTTTCGGGTTGTGTTGTGAAAAGTCGTCACGTATAGTTGCTCGTCTTTTAAGCGAACTATTGACACACACATGAAGGCTAAAGCGATCTTACTCGCCTCAGTCTTGCTGGTAGGATGTCAGGCGTCCAGGAACGATGCCAATATCCCCGAACAGCATGCACAGAGTCTGTCTTCAGCTGGTCAAGGTGAAAATGGAAAGTACGGAGACGAGTTTTTGTCGCCGCGATGGCAGGAAGATGGAACTGGCCTCGCAGCAGACGCAGATCTCTGGAGTTTCATTAGTGACGAGTTGAAGATGGGGATTCCGGAAAACCCGGCAATCCGCGAACAAAAAAGTAAATTTTTAAAAAATAAGAGCTATCTCCACGATGTAACATTACGGGCAGAGCCGTACATGTACTGGATAGTCGAGCAGATACAGAAACGTAAAATGCCGATGGAACTGGTACTGCTACCCATAGTGGAGAGCGCTTTTGACCCTCGCGCAACCTCATCCGCCAATGCCGCTGGTATCTGGCAGATTGTTGCAGCTACGGGTCGAAACTATGGTTTGAAACAAAACCAGTATTACGATGGGCGACGTGATGTAGTCGCATCCACGAAAGTTGCGCTGGATATGATGCAGCGTCTTAACACCATGTTTGACGGTGACTGGTTACTGACCATCGCTGCTTACAACAGTGGTGAAGGACGGGTGCTCAAAGCGATTAAGCAGAATAAGGCGCGCGGTAAGCCGACTGACTTCTGGCATTTATCGCTGCCACGCGAAACGACCGTGTATGTGCCTAAAATGTTAGCTCTGAGTGAACTGCTCAAAAATAACAAGCGTTACGGTATCAAACTGCCGACACCCAATGAAAGTCGTGCTCTGGCACGAGTGGAAGTGGGTCAGCAGATACAGCTGACGCAGGCTGCTGAAATGGCAGGTATGTCGCTCACGAAACTTAAGAGCTTCAATACCGGCTACAAAGGCGGTGCAACAGCGCCAAACGGCCCGCACTATATTATGGTGCCGAAGTCGAACGTCGCGAAATTGCGAAACTCACTGGCTTCCGGTGACATCGCAGCGATACAGCCTGTGCAGCTTGCGAAAGCCAGCGCGAGTGGCGGGTACAAAGTGCGACGGGGTGATACGCTTTCTGGTATCGCCGCTAAACTTGGCGTTAGCGTCTCGACACTGAAGCAGGAAAACAACCTGCGCGGTGCTGATATCCGACCGGGTCAGACGCTGACCATCGGTTCGAACGGCACCCGACTGGCTGATAACGGCAACAGCATCACCTATCGTGTTCGTAAGGGTGATTCTCTTGACAGTATTGCCCGTCATCACGGCGTCAATATCAAAGACGTGATGCGCTGGAACAGTGTGCTGGACAGTGCGAAAGATATTCAACCCGGCGATAACTTAACGCTGTTTGTGAATAATAACGCAACACCGGATACCTGATACGTTGAAAAGGCTGACATTTGTCAGCCTTTTTCATTTATTCATCTGCCGCTATTCAGGCCTCACACCCATATCCCTCTCAGGCCCGGCGCCGTATTAGCCGCCTGAACTGAACTCCACCAGTAACGGATTATGATCGGAAGCGCGCGTCACCAGTACGGATGCCTCACTTACTCTGAGATCGCGATAGAAGACGAAATCCAGCGGGCGACCAAACGCTTTGCGGCGGTGATCGGCCGTAAACATCACCTCTTCCAGCTTCATCCTCTGTGCAAACCGGTAGAGCGCATTGATACGCTGACGGCTCCAGGCATTGAAATCCCCTGCCATGATTACCGGTCCCTGATGATGCATGATCTGTTCGCCGATGGGCCCCAGCTGTTTACTGTAGACGTCGACACCCAGGCTGAAGTTAACCGCATGGATGTTAACCACCATCAGCATTTCTCCTGCTGGCAGCGGATACGCCGTAACCAGTGCCGATTTTGACAGCCTCAGCAGAGGCTCACGCTCGCGTAATGGGCAACAATAGACCGGATGGGCAGAAGCAAGCGTCATCACGCCAGAGGGATGCTGAGGCAGCACAAAGGCAGGCACCTGATCGGCAGCCAGATAATTACTGGTGGCAAACTGCACCAGTTCGGGTGTGGTCTGCGCTTCCTGCAGTAACACCAGATGCGCATCCTTACCAAATCCTTCCAGCACTGACATCCAGTCTGCACGCTGCTGCTTGAAAATATTCCATACCAGAACTTTAAGGTTTGGATGCGCGGGCAACGGTGCGCCGGGTGGCAGTGCCTGGCCGAGATGGAGCATCGCCCCAGGTGGAAAGATCTGTTCCACTGGTTGTCCTGCTACATATCGCATTGCATAAGTTTTTTTGCGCACTTTCCCGCCTGGCTGATAATTCAAAAATACAGTTAACACCTGTCTGTTATAGGGATTCTAGACCGGGGTTTCAATGGATGCAGGTGAATGTCAGAATTCATCACGCTTTTCCAGAATAAAGGCGTTAGTTTAAGCTCGCTAAGCTAAACGAGGCAGAGCCAGGCCACATCAACGGTGCCATCATTGAGGACACCTGTACTGGTTATGCCAGTATAATCGTTCATAAAATAGCTAAATAAATACGATACTATAGGGCGGCAAAATGAAGGCATCTTCTGACGAACTTAAAGTGTTTGTCAGTGTAGTAGAGAGTGGAAGTTTCAGCCGCGCTGCTGAGCAGTTGCAGATGGCAAACTCTGCCGTCAGCAGAACCATAAAAAAACTGGAAAACAAGCTGGGCATTGCTCTGCTGACCCGTACCACGCGACAGCTGGCACTTACGCAGGAAGGCGAATGCTATTTCCGCCATGTTCAGCGCTTTTTGCAGGAGATGACTACCGCAGAAAGCGATTTGATAGAAAGCTTACATGAGCCCAAAGGGCTATTGCGCGTTGATGCCGCGACACCGGTTATTCTGCATTTGCTGATGCCGATGGTTAAGCCCTTTCGCCAGCGCTATCCCGGGGTGACGCTTTCATTGATCTCCTCAGAGAGTTTTATCAATCTGATTGAACGGAAAGTGGATATTGCGATTCGTGCCGGCAATCTTACGGACTCAACGCTACGCGCCAGATTGCTGTTTAACAGTTTTCGCAGGGTTGTCGCGTCACCTGCCTATCTCCGTGAGCACGGTGTACCACAAAAGGTGACCGATCTGGATAACCACGCTTGTCTTGGCTTTGAAGAATCCCCGAGGCTCAATCGCTGGCCCATCGCACGTGAAAGCGGCGAACTCTATGATATTGACTGGGCTATCTCTTCTAATAGTGGAGAGACGATTAAGCAGCTCTGCCTTACCGGCAATGGTATTGCCTGTCTGTCAGACTATATGATCGATCGTGAGGTTGCAGAAGGAACACTGGTGGAGGTGCTGGCCGATCAACGTCTGCCGGTCGAGATGCCCTTCAATGCGGTCTACTACAGCGATATCGGCGTGAGTCAGCGTGTGCGGGCTTTTATCGATTTTCTCAGCGAGTGGACAGCTGAGCAGCCGTGGCGCATGTGAGGTCTTTTGAACTGGCTTATTTGCTGCAATGGAAAAAGCCCTGACCGTTAAGTCAGGGCTTTCCAATTAAGTGGCGGAACGGACGGGGCTCGAACCCGCGACCCCCTGCGTGACAGGCAGGTATTCTAACCAACTGAACTACCGCTCCACCGATTCTTTCACGCTTATCAGCAACCGGCTGATAACCGTCTGTTCCCGTTATTTTCCCTGTCAGAGGAAAAGGAACAAATTTGATGCCTGGCAGTTCCCTACTCTCGCATGGGGAGGCCCCACACTACCATCGGCGCTACGGCGTTTCACTTCTGAGTTCGGCATGGGGTCAGGTGGGACCACCGCGCTAAAGCCGCCAGGCAAATTCTGTCTCCGCGCCGCCACAGGGGCCGCGCAGAATATCCGGTACAGGCTGAAAATCGTGTCTCTCAAAAACGCCTCTGGCGTTGTAAGGTTAAGCCTCACGGGTCATTAGTACCGGTTAGCTCAACGCATCGCTGCGCTTACACACCCGGCCTATCAACGTCGTAGTCTTCAACGTCCCTTCAGGACCCTCAAGGGGTCAGGGAGAACTCATCTCGGGGCAAGTTTCGTGCTTAGATGCTTTCAGCACTTATCTTTTCCGCACTTAGCTACCGGGCAATGCCATTGGCATGACAACCCGAACACCAGTGGTGCGTTCACTCCGGTCCTCTCGTACTAGGAGCAACCCCCCTCAATTCTCCAGCGCCCACGGCAGATAGGGACCGAACTGTCTCACGACGTTCTAAACCCAGCTCGCGTACCACTTTAAACGGCGAACAGCCGTACCCTTGGGACCTACTTCAGCCCCAGGATGTGATGAGCCGACATCGAGGTGCCAAACACCGCCGTCGATATGAACTCTTGGGCGGTATCAGCCTGTTATCCCCGGAGTACCTTTTATCCGTTGAGCGATGGCCCTTCCATTCAGAACCACCGGATCACTATGACCTGCTTTCGCACCTGCTCGAGCCGTCACTCTCGCAGTCAAGCCAGCTTATGCCATTGCACTAACCTCACGATGTCCGACCGTGATTAGCTGACCTTCGTGCTCCTCCGTTACTCTTTAGGAGGAGACCGCCCCAGTCAAACTACCCACCAGACACTGTCCGCAGCCCGGATCACGGGCCTACGTTAGAACATCAAACATTAAAGGGTGGTATTTCAAGGTTGGCTCCACGCAGACTGGCGTCCGCGCTTCAAAGCCTCCCACCTATCCTACACATCAAGGCTCAATGTTCAGTGTCAAGCTGTAGTAAAGGTTCACGGGGTCTTTCCGTCTTGCCGCGGGTACACTGCATCTTCACAGCGAGTTCAATTTCACTGAGTCTCGGGTGGAGACAGCCTGGCCATCATTACGCCATTCGTGCAGGTCGGAACTTACCCGACAAGGAATTTCGCTACCTTAGGACCGTTATAGTTACGGCCGCCGTTTACCGGGGCTTCGATCAAGAGCTTCTCCTTGCGGATAACCCCATCAATTAACCTTCCGGCACCGGGCAGGCGTCACACCGTATACGTCCACTTTCGTGTTTGCACAGTGCTGTGTTTTTAATAAACAGTTGCAGCCAGCTGGTATCTTCGACTGGCTTCGGCTCGGGGAGTAAATCCCTCCACCTACGCGCCAGCGTGCCTTCTCCCGAAGTTACGGCACCATTTTGCCTAGTTCCTTCACCCGAGTTCTCTCAAGCGCCTTGGTATTCTCTACCTGACCACCTGTGTCGGTTTGGGGTACGATTCTGTGTTACCTGATGCTTAGAGGCTTTTCCTGGAAGCAGGGCATTTATCACTTCAGCACCGTAGTGCCTCGTCGTCACGCCTCAGCGTTAATAAGGGACCGGATTTACCTGGACCCTCCGCCTACACGCTTAAACCGGGACAACCGTCGCCCGGCTGATATAGCCTTCTCCGTCCCCCCTTCGCAGTAACACCGAGTACAGGAATATTAACCTGTTTCCCATCGACTACGCCTTTCGGCCTCGCCTTAGGGGTCGACTCACCCTGCTCCGATTAACGTTGAACAGGAACCCTTGGTCTTCCGGCGAGCGGGCTTTTCACCCGCTTTATCGTTACTTATGTCAGCATTCGCACTTCTGATACCTCCAGCATGCCTCACAGCACACCTTCAACGGCTTACAGAACGCTCCCCTACCCAACAACGCCTAAGCGTCGCTGCCGCAGCTTCGGTGCATGGTTTAGCCCCGTTACATCTTCCGCGCAGGCCGACTCGACCAGTGAGCTATTACGCTTTCTTTAAATGATGGCTGCTTCTAAGCCAACATCCTGGCTGTCTGTGCCTTCCCACATCGTTTCCCACTTAACCATGACTTTGGGACCTTAGCTGGCGGTCTGGGTTGTTTCCCTCTTCACGACGGACGTTAGCACCCGCCGTGTGTCTCCCGTGATAACATTCCTCGGTATTCGCAGTTTGCATCGGGTTGGTAAGCCGGGATGGCCCCCTAGCCGAAACAGTGCTCTACCCCCGAGGATGAGTTCACGAGGCGCTACCTAAATAGCTTTCGGGGAGAACCAGCTATCTCCCGGTTTGATTGGCCTTTCACCCCCAGCCACAGGTCATCCGCTAATTTTTCAACATTAGTCGGTTCGGTCCTCCAGTTAGTGTTACCCAACCTTCAACCTGCCCATGGCTAGATCACCGGGTTTCGGGTCTATACCCTGCAACTTAACGCCCAGTTAAGACTCGGTTTCCCTGCGGCTCCCCTATACGGTTAACCTTGCTACAGAATATAAGTCGCTGACCCATTATACAAAAGGTACGCAGTCACCCCCATAAAGAAGGCTCCCACTGCTTGTACGTACACGGTTTCAGGTTCTGTTTCACTCCCCTCGCCGGGGTTCTTTTCGCCTTTCCCTCACGGTACTGGTTCACTATCGGTCAGTCAGGAGTATTTAGCCTTGGAGGATGGTCCCCCCATATTCAGACAGGATACCACGTGTCCCGCCTTACTCATCGAGCTCACAGCACATGTGCTTTTGTGTACGGGAGTATCACCCTGTACCCTGCGACTTTCCAGACGCTTCCACTAACACACATGCTGATTCAGGCTCTGGGCTGCTCCCCGTTCGCTCGCCGCTACTGGGGGAATCTCGGTTGATTTCTTTTCCTCGGGGTACTTAGATGTTTCAGTTCCCCCGGTTCGCCTTGCAGCACTATGTATTCATGCTGCAATGATGCACAGAGTGCACCGGGTTTCCCCATTCGGACATCGACGGCTGTAGCGGTTCATATCACCTTACCGTCGCTTTACGCAGATTAGCACGTCCTTCATCGCCTCTGACTGCCTGGGCATCCACCGTGTACGCTTAGTCGCTTAACCTCACAACCCACAGGCGTTTTTCAACGCTGCGAGCTGCAAGCATTTGAGAGACTCGAACGCATCGTATTTTTCATTCTTATTACGGAGAATGAAAACGACACGTCGTTTCAATTTTCAGCTTGTTCCGGATTGTTAAAGAGCAAATATCTCAAACGCGACCCGGCTGCTTACGCAACCAAATCGGTTTTGAGATACTGTATGGAGACACCTTTCACCTGTCACCAAGCAGGTGGCGTCCCCTAGGGGATTCGAACCCCTGTTGCCGCCGTGAAAGGGCGGAGTCCTAACCGCTAGACGAAGGGGACACGATAGTGTCACGACTTCGCAGCCGTCCTGCTCATTACTTTTTATCAGACAATCTGTGTGAGCACTGCGCGGGAAGGTATCTTCAGGTAAGGAGGTGATCCAACCGCAGGTTCCCCTACGGTTACCTTGTTACGACTTCACCCCAGTCATGAATCACAAAGTGGTAAGCGCCCTCCCGAAGGTTAAGCTACCTACTTCTTTTGCAACCCACTCCCATGGTGTGACGGGCGGTGTGTACAAGGCCCGGGAACGTATTCACCGTGGCATTCTGATCCACGATTACTAGCGATTCCGACTTCACGGAGTCGAGTTGCAGACTCCGATCCGGACTACGACGCACTTTGTGAGGTCCGCTTGCTCTCGCGAGGTCGCTTCTCTTTGTATGCGCCATTGTAGCACGTGTGTAGCCCTACTCGTAAGGGCCATGATGACTTGACGTCATCCCCACCTTCCTCCGGTTTATCACCGGCAGTCTCCTTTGAGTTCCCGACCGAATCGCTGGCAACAAAGGATAAGGGTTGCGCTCGTTGCGGGACTTAACCCAACATTTCACAACACGAGCTGACGACAGCCATGCAGCACCTGTCTCAGAGTTCCCGAAGGCACCAAAGCATCTCTGCTAAGTTCTCTGGATGTCAAGAGTAGGTAAGGTTCTTCGCGTTGCATCGAATTAAACCACATGCTCCACCGCTTGTGCGGGCCCCCGTCAATTCATTTGAGTTTTAACCTTGCGGCCGTACTCCCCAGGCGGTCGACTTAACGCGTTAGCTCCGGAAGCCACTCCTCAAGGGAACAACCTCCAAGTCGACATCGTTTACGGCGTGGACTACCAGGGTATCTAATCCTGTTTGCTCCCCACGCTTTCGCACCTGAGCGTCAGTCTTTGTCCAGGGGGCCGCCTTCGCCACCGGTATTCCTCCAGATCTCTACGCATTTCACCGCTACACCTGGAATTCTACCCCCCTCTACAAGACTCAAGCCTGCCAGTTTCAAATGCAGTTCCCAGGTTAAGCCCGGGGATTTCACATCTGACTTAACAGACCGCCTGCGTGCGCTTTACGCCCAGTAATTCCGATTAACGCTTGCACCCTCCGTATTACCGCGGCTGCTGGCACGGAGTTAGCCGGTGCTTCTTCTGCGGGTAACGTCAATCGACGCGGTTATTAACCACATCGCCTTCCTCCCCGCTGAAAGTACTTTACAACCCGAAGGCCTTCTTCATACACGCGGCATGGCTGCATCAGGCTTGCGCCCATTGTGCAATATTCCCCACTGCTGCCTCCCGTAGGAGTCTGGACCGTGTCTCAGTTCCAGTGTGGCTGGTCATCCTCTCAGACCAGCTAGGGATCGTCGCCTAGGTGGGCCATTACCCCGCCTACTAGCTAATCCCATCTGGGTTCATCCGATAGTGAGAGGCCCGAAGGTCCCCCTCTTTGGTCTTGCGACGTTATGCGGTATTAGCCACCGTTTCCAGTGGTTATCCCCCTCTATCGGGCAGATCCCCAGACATTACTCACCCGTCCGCCACTCGTCACCCAAGAGCAAGCTCTCTGTGCTACCGTCCGACTTGCATGTGTTAGGCCTGCCGCCAGCGTTCAATCTGAGCCATGATCAAACTCTTCAATTTAAGTTTGATTTGCTTAAACAAGTTAAGCGGTGCTCATCTGTAAAACGTCATAATGAATTTCATTATGTGTTCACTCGTGAGGCTTTGATATTTTGTTGCGTCCGGAGACGCTGATATCAATCCTGCGAGTGCCCACACAGATTGTCTGATAAATTGTTAAAGAGCAGTGCGAACAGTGCGTTAGCGTCCTGTCGCGAGGTGGCGTATATTACGCTTTCCTCCTGCAGAGTCAACCTCTTTCTCAGAAGTTTTTCTCCGGCGGCGCAGTCTCCTGTGCCTCCCGACCCGTTTCCCGTTGCCGGTTTGCCGTGTCAGTGGAGGCGCATTATAGGGAACGGCTCAGATAGCGCAAGTGCAAATTGAGACTTTTTTGCTGTTCGTCTGAAATTTGCACAAAAGCGCCGTTTTAGCCCTGTTTAATGCGTGCTGGCAGCTCTGCGAGGCTATTAATCACCCAGTCTGCTGCAGCTTCACCTTCAGCCGTGACCGGTTTACCGCTACGCACCAGCACTTTGGTGCCAACACCGGCAGCCTTTCCTGCCAGCATATCTTCCAGCTTGTCGCCCACCATATAAGAAGCAGCCATATCAATATGCAGCTCTTCCTGTGCGGTCAGCAGCATGCCTGGCTGTGGCTTACGGCAGTCACATTCCTGACGGAACTCTTCTACTGTTGCTTCGGGATGGTGAGGACAGAAATAGATGCCATCAAGGTCGACGTCGCGATCGGCCAGCGACCAGTCCATCCACTCTGTCAGACGCATAAAGGTATCTTCGGTAAACATACCGCGCGCTATGCCAGACTGATTGGTCACGACCACCAGCGCATATCCCATTGCCTTCAGTTGCTGCAGCGCTTCAATTGTGCCGTCAATAAACTGGAAGTCATCGATCTCATGAACATAGCCACTATCGACATTAAGGGTGCCATCACGATCAAGAAAAATAGCGGGGACTTTATTCGCCACGTAGAAACTCCTGCTGTAAAAATTGCCGATCAGTATCGCATGATTGCTATAAAAGGGAGAATGTCAGATTGAATCACTTCCATTGATTCAGACGTCTGGATGCCTTAACATCCATCCAGCTTTTATAGCGATTAAAAGTGACGAGGCTTCCCACACCACGGACAACGCAACACGATAATTAATAACATAATGATTAAACTAGAAAATATTACTAAGGTGTTTCAGCAGGGCTCGCGGACTATTCCGGCATTAACGGATGTCAGCCTGCACGTGCCTGCCGGACAGATTTATGGCGTTATCGGCGCTTCCGGTGCCGGTAAAAGTACATTGATTCGTTGTGTGAATCTGCTGGAGCGCCCCACTTCAGGCCGCGTACTGGTCGACGGAGCCGATCTGACTGCACTTAATGAGCGTCAGTTAACCCAGGCGCGCCGCCAGATTGGCATGATCTTCCAGCACTTTAACCTGATGAACTCACGCACTGTCGCGGGCAACGTTTCTCTGCCACTGGAACTCGGTAATCTCTCCCGCGCCCAGATCAACGCTCGCGTTACTGAGCTGCTGGAACTGGTGGGATTATCCGATAAACATGATGCCTGGCCTGCCAATCTCTCGGGCGGTCAGAAGCAGCGTGTCGCGATTGCCCGTGCGCTGGCCAGCAATCCTAAGGTTCTGCTGTGTGATGAAGCCACCAGCGCACTGGATCCCGCAACAACCCGCTCTATTCTGGAATTGCTGAAAGATATCAACCGCCGGCTTGGACTGACGATTCTCCTGATCACGCATGAGATGGATGTGGTGAAACGCATCTGCGATCAGGTTGCGGTCATCAGTCACGGTGAGCTGATCGAGAAAGACAGCGTCAGTGAAGTGTTCTCACACCCTAAGACGCCGTTAGCACAGCAGTTTATTCAGTCGACTCTGCATCTGGATATTCCGGATGATTACCAGCAGCGTCTTTCAGCCACGGCCGCTGAAGGCACCGTGCCCCTGCTGCGACTGGAGTTCACCGGTAAATCAGTTGATGCGCCGCTGCTTTCCGAAGCGGCCCGCCGTTACAACGTGAATAACAACATTATCAGTGCCCAGATGGATTACGCCGGTGGTGTGAAGTTCGGCATTATGCTGGCCGAAATGCACGGCGCAGAAAGCGATACGCGCGAGGCGATAGCCTGGCTGAAAGAGAATCATGTGAAAGTAGAGGTGCTAGGTTATGTCTGAAGCGATGATGTGGTTGCTGGGACGGGGCGTATGGGAAACGCTGATGATGACCTTCGTCTCAGGCTTTTTCGGTTTTGTACTGGGCCTGCCGGTCGGCGTTTTACTTTATGTCACCCGTCCAGGGCAGATTCTACAGAATCAGGGGCTGTACCGCGTGCTCTCCGCGCTGGTGAATATCTTCCGCTCCATTCCTTTCATTATTTTACTGGTCTGGATGATTCCTTTTACCCGCGTTATCGTTGGCACCTCCATCGGACTGCAGGCAGCCATCGTGCCGCTGACCGTTGGCGCTGCACCGTTTATTGCGCGTATGGTTGAAAATGCCTTGCTGGAACTGCCTACCGGTCTGATTGAAGCATCACGTGCCATGGGCGCTACGCCAATGCAGATCGTCCGTAAGGTCCTGCTGCCGGAAGCGATGCCGGGCCTGGTGAATGCAGCCACCATTACCCTGATTACGCTGGTCGGTTACTCTGCCATGGGTGGCGCAGTGGGTGCCGGTGGTCTGGGTCAGATCGGCTATCAGTATGGTTATATCGGATACAACGCCACGGTGATGAATACGGTATTGGTGTTGTTAGTGGTTTTGGTGTATCTCATTCAATTCTGTGGCGACCGCATCGTGCGTGCAGTGTCCCATAAGTAAGCCAGCAATCTCACATTATTAAGAAGGAAAGGATATGTCTTTCAGATTCAAAAAAATTGCCGCTGTGGGTGCACTGATTGGCGCGATTGCGCTGGCAGGATGCGATCAAAAAGAGAAAGACGCAAACCACATTAAAGTGGGCGTCATTGTCGGTGCTGAGCAGCAGGTTGCTGAAGCCGCACAGAAAGTGGCTAAAGAGAAGTATGGTCTGGACGTTGAGCTGGTCACGTTTAACGACTACGTGCTGCCGAATGAAGCGCTGAGTAAAGGCGATATCGACGTCAACGCCTTCCAGCACAAACCGTATCTGGATCAGCAGATCAAAGATCGTGGTTACAAGCTGGTTTCAGTGGGTAACTCTTTCGTCTACCCAATCGCGGGCTATTCGAAGAAGATCAAGTCACTGGATGAGCTGCAGGATGGCGCACAGGTTGCCATTCCGAATGACCCGACCAACCTGGGTCGTACGCTGCTGCTGCTGCAGAAAGTGGGGCTGATCAAACTGAAAGATGGCGTGGGCTTGCTGCCAACCTCACTGGATATCACTGAGAATCCTAAGCATCTGAAAATCGTTGAGCTGGAAGCACCACAGCTGCCGCGCTCATTAGACGATCAGCAGATCGCACTGGCCGTAATCAATACCACTTACGCCAGCCAGATTGGCCTGACCCCGGCTAAAGATGGCATTTTCGTCGAAGATAAAGATTCACCTTACGTGAACCTGATTGTTGCCCGCGAAGATAATAAAGATGCGGAAAACGTGAAGAAGTTCGTTCAGGCTTACCAGTCTGACGAAGTGAACGAAGCCGCTAACAAAGTCTTTAACGGCGGCGCGGTCAAAGGCTGGTAATTCAGCTATTCATCTCCTTAAGGGCGACGCTATGTCGCCCTTTCTGTTATTGGGTACCCTGCCCGACTTGTTATTTATTCCCGTCCTTGTTTCAATAACGCCACTTTTTGAAACCTGAGGATGTTGCCATGCGTTTTTTACCGCTCTGCTTGTTAGCATTGATGCTGACAGGGTGTGTTCATGAGTATCACCCGATAAGCAGCGCACCGTCCCGGCCGCAGCAATCCAGCCAACCGACCCGCAAACCCGTGGTACGACCGGCCCCGGTTAAGCTCTATACCGATGCCGCCGATCTGGTCAGCAAACCGTTCCGCGATCTGGGTGAAGTCTCCGCTGAAGATTGCCAGATCAGTAATCAGAACTCCCCGGCCAACATCGCCACAGCACGTAAACGTCTGCAGATCAAAGCCTCACAGATGAAAGCCAATGCGGTACTGCTGCATCAGTGTGAAATCGTCACCGGCACGCCGGGCTGCTATCGTCAGGCCGTCTGCCAGGGTTCAGCGCTGAAAGTCAGCAATCAATGAGTGAATTCGCCTTTGCGCAAATTGGGGTAATCCGTTCACCGTGGAAAGAGAAGTTTGCCGTGCCGCGCCAGCCAGGTCTGGTGCAGGATGGCGGCGGCGAACTTCACCTGCTGCCCCCCTACAATCAGCCGGAAGCCGTTCGCGGGCTGGAAGACTTCAGTCACCTTTGGCTGCTGTTTGTCTTCCATCAGACGATGGCGGGCGGCTGGCGTCCTACGGTTCGCCCTCCCCGGTTGGGCGGCAATGCGCGCATGGGTGTTTTTGCGACACGTTCAACGTTCCGTCCTAACCCGATTGGTATGTCGCTGGTTGAACTGAAAGGGATCAGGATTGAAAAACAGCAGGTAATCCTGCAGCTTGGCAGTCTGGATCTGGTCGATGGCACGCCGGTGGTAGATATCAAACCTTATCTGCCCTTTGCTGAAGCGCTGCCTCATGCGCAGGCCGGGTTTGCTCAGACGGCACCGGCGGCGGATATGCCGGTTCGCTTCTCCGCGCTGGCCCAGCAACAGCTTCAGCAGCAGTCGTGCTACCCCAATCTCGCACGCTTTATCAGTGAGGTGCTGGCACAGGACCCTCGTCCCGCTTACCGTCAGGGTGAAACGCAGGAGCGGGAATATGCGGCCTTGCTGATGGATTTTAATGTACGCTGGCGCATTGACGATGCCGGTACTGAAGTGATCGCTATCGACCCGCGTTAAAACCCGCTTTTGAGCCGGTGATCTCGCTGGTACACTAGCCGCCAGCAAAATTCTGTCTGTGACTTTCCGATCAACTGGAACCGTAATCAATGCGTACTACTCAATATCTGCTCTCTACTCAGAAAGAGACGCCTTCCGACGCTGAAGTGATCAGCCACCAGCTGATGCTGCGCGCCGGTATGATCCGCAAACTGGCTTCTGGCTTGTACACCTGGTTACCGACCGGTGTTCGCGTGCTGAAGAAAGTCGAAAATATCGTGCGCGAAGAGATGAACAACGCGGGCGCGGTTGAGATTTTAATGCCGGTTGTGCAGCCCGCCGACCTGTGGCAGGAGAGCGGTCGCTGGGAGGAGTATGGCCCGGAACTGTTACGTATTGCCGATCGCCACGAGCGTCCTTTCGTGCTGGGTCCGACGCATGAAGAAGTAGTCACTGACCTCATCCGCAATGAGCTGAGCTCATATAAGCAACTGCCGCTCAACCTGTATCAGATTCAGACCAAATTCCGTGATGAAGTGCGTCCACGCTTTGGCGTGATGCGTTCACGCGAGTTCATCATGAAAGATGCTTACTCATTCCACGTTTCACAGGAATCGCTGCAGGAAACGTATGATGCGATGTATCGCGCCTATAGCCAGATCTTCAGCCGTATGGGCCTGGATTTCCGTGCCGTGCAGGCCGACACCGGCTCTATCGGCGGCAGCGCATCACATGAGTTCCAGGTGCTGGCGCAGAGCGGTGAAGATGATGTGATCTTCTCTACCGATTCTGATTACGCCGCCAACATTGAGCTGGCCGAAGCTGTCGCCCCCGCCGGTGAACGTGCCGCGCCGTCGCAGGAGATGCAGCTGGTCGAGACGCCAGACGCAAAAACCATCGCGGAGCTGGTTGAGCAATTCAGTGTGCCTGTTGAAAAGACAGTGAAAACGCTGATTGTTAAAGGTGCTGAAGAGAGCGGTCATGCACTGGTTGCCCTGCTGGTTCGCGGCGATCATCAGCTGAATGAGATCAAAGCAGAGAAATCAGCTATCGTTGCATCACCGCTGGTGTTCGCGACGGAAGAAGAGATTCGTGCTGCTGTAGGAGCTGGTCCGGGTTCCATTGGACCGGTAGGTCTGCAGATGCCAATCATTGCTGACCGTACCGTGGCGAAGATGAGCGACTTCAGCGCCGGTGCCAACGTCGATGGTAAGCATTATTTCGGCATTAACTGGGAGCGCGATCTGCCGCTGGCGAGCGTGGCGGATATCCGTAACGTGGTCGAAGGCGATTTAAGCCCGGATGGCAAAGGTACACTGCAGATTAAACGCGGCATCGAAGTGGGTCACATCTTCCAGCTCGGCACCAAGTATTCTGACGCGCTGAAAGCCTCCGTTCAGGGTGAAGATGGCCGTAATCAGGTGATGAGCATGGGCTGCTACGGCATCGGCATCACCCGCGTGGTTGCCGCAGCCATTGAGCAGAACCATGACGATCGCGGCATCATCTGGCCAGATGCACTGGCACCGTTCGAGGTGGCGATTCTGCCGATGAATATGCAGAAATCGTTCCGCGTTAAAGAGCTGGCGGAAGAGCTGTATGCCACCCTGCGTGCTAAAGGCGTTGAAGTTATCCTGGATGACCGTAAAGAGCGTCCGGGCGTGATGTTCGCAGATATGGAACTGATCGGTGTGCCACACACCATCGTCATCGGCGACCGCAATCTCGACAATCAGGAGATTGAATATAAATCACGTCGCGCCGGTGAGAAGCAGATGATTAAGCAGGATGAAATCGTTGATTTCCTGCTGAAGGCTCTGAATAAGTAAGCTTTGAAGGAACGGTCAGATGCCTCTCCTGAGGGGCGTCTGATAGCTGAAGAGTTTGCCCGGTTGCTTTGAGACCGGGCCTGCCCAGGAAACAAACGCCCCGCCTGCGGGGCGTTTTTTATTGCACCCTGCCGCGCATCGCTTTCGTCGAACTGCGTCGCGCTTTTCCTTCCAGACGCCGCTCTTTCGAGGCGCGGGTTGGGCGCGTGGCGCGCCGGGCTTTTTCGACAGTGCTCAACTCCTGGATCAGATTGACCAGACGCTGCAATGCCGCTTCACGATTCATTTCCTGACTACGATACTCCTGCGCCTTGATCACCACCACGCCCTCACCGGTAATCAGATGATGGCTGGCGGTGAGCAACCGCTCTTTATAAAACGCAGGCAGTGAAGAGGCCGCAATATCGAAGCGCAGATGAATGGCGGTACTGGCTTTGTTGACATGTTGTCCGCCCGCCCCCTGGGCACGAATCGCCGTCAGCTCGATCTCACTCTCCGGAATCTCAACCGAACGGGATAGCATAATCATTAGCGCGCTCCCCACACCTTAATCACGTTGACCTCCGATAACCTGTTCATCAAATTAACCTTTTGTGCTCTGATTCATTCCGTCTCAGACAGCGGAATCTGTCACTTTAGCAGTGATTCGCGCACTGATCCTGCTTTACGCAGGCTGATTTCCTCTAAATGGCTATGATATAGTCGCCAGTTAACCAGAGTATTTACGCTCTGCTGAGGAGGGCCACGTGCAAAATTATTGTGAGTTAGTTCGCCGGAAATATGCCGAAATCGGCAGCGGGGATTTAGGTTACATACCGGATGCGATTGGCTGCGCATTAAAGGCGCTTAATGATATTGCCGCAAATACTGAGCTAAACTCTTCTGTCAGGGAACAGGCGGCTTACGCCGCTGCTAACTTATTGGTGAGCGACTATGTTGATAAATGAAGCGTACCAACCTATCAATTGCGATGATTACGATAATCTGGAGCTCGCCTGCCAGAACCAATGGATGCTGTCGCTGGAAATGAAAGATGGCGAGCAGCTCAAGGCAAAGGCTAAAGAGATCTTCTCACGCAAGAATGTGGAATATCTGGCTATCGATCTTTCCGGTGAGCATCGCGAATTACGTCTCGACCATATCGCCAGCTTTACCCATCCCGAACTGGGTACGGTCGTGGTCAGCGCAGAGTAATCCACGTATTCCGGGCGGGACCTTCCCGCCCTGTTAAACGTCAGGGCTGTAACGAACCGTAGTATGCCGCCAGATCCGCCATATCACTATCGCTTAATCCCGCCACAAACGCCTTCATGACCTCAGCCTGACCGCCACTGCGTTCGCCCTTTTTGTACGCCTGCAGCGCATGCTCCAGATAAGGGGCGTGTTGTCCTGCCAGGTTTGGGTAGAGCGGCACCGCCGCTTTGCCCGCTGCGCCATGACACGCCATGCAACTGGCCGCTTTTTCTGCGCCGCGCTGCGCATCACCCGCCGCCCATGCCGGTAATACGGCGGCCACTAAACAGACGATAAGCCATTGCTTCATTGTTATTGCTCTCCTGAGCGGGATGCCCTGTCCCAGATTATCTGCCAGCCCTGCTGATCACTGGTCGCGCCCGCGTGTGTGACAAAGAGATTCGGCACATAGACCAGCGTCTGGTTATAAAAAATTAACGGCAGCCGTTCTCGCTGCCACGGCGGTATCTGTAACTCCTGCCACAGCTTTTTCATTTCTCTTCCGCCATTGCGGCCCACCAGATGGACCTGACCCTGCGCATGGAACCGCACGCTGATCTGCTCATCCGGCAGAGGATAGCGCAACAGGCTCTGCGACATGCTGGCACGCAGCGTACCGAGGTTCTGCGGTAATGACAGCGGCTGGCGGATATCGGGCCATGCCAGCTCGGTGTCGCGCAGCGATGTGAATAACGGCAGCCAGTAGAGTTGCTGACGGAAACGACGCAATTCAGCCTGGCCGAAGCGTAGCCGGGGCTGTGCATCTTCCCGGCTCGCCATCACTTCATCGCGAATACGCTTCAGCGCATCCCGCGATGGCATCGCTCCACCCTGTCCGGCGATCCAGCGGCGCAATAACGCGTTAGCGCGCAGCGTGCTCATGTTCATTAAAGGTGGAAAATAGAGGCTGCCGTCAGGCTGGATCAGCTCGGCCAGTTGCCCGGCAAGCAGCTCATCCAGTAACTGCTCCTGCTCACTGCACAATGCCGCACTTCGGGCCGTTGCCTCAGCAAAATGGGGCCAGCGCTGATTAAGCTCAGGCAGCAGCCGCTGGCGGAGGAAGTTACGATCGTAGCGAAGATCCTGATTACTTTCATCATCTATCCACACCAGCTGATGGACGTCGGCATAAGCTTCCAGCGACTGTCGCGACTGATTCAGCAGCGGACGCACCAGCTGATGCGTACCCAGCATGCGCGATAAAGGCATTGCTGCCAGCCCGGCCGGACCACTGCCGCGCTTCAGCGCCAGCAGAAAGGTTTCACACTGATCGTCGAGGTGCTGCGCGGTAAGCAATATCTCGCCCGGCTTGAGCGCGGCGCTCAGCGCCTGATAACGGGCGGTGCGGGCAGCTGCTTCAATCCCATTTTCCCTGCCATCCACCGTCACGCGCAGCACGTCACATCTCAGCTGCCACTGTTCGCATATCGTCTGGCAATGGGCGGCCCATGCATCGGCATTTGGGCTGAGACCGTGATGCACATGCAACGCTCGCAGGCATGATTCGGGATGCTGCAGATGCCAGTCACGAAGCTGATGCAACAACACGGTTGAATCAAGTCCGCCGCTGAACGCAACCACCAGCGCGGCATCGGGTTGCAACAGGGCGTCAAAAGCGGGCAAAGGCATGGCAGAATCCGGATAATCGGGCGACCGAATGTCGCCCGCTGAGCGCGCTATTTTACGCCTGATAAAGCTCCAGCGGCAAACCATCCGGATCGGCAAAGAACGTGCATTGTTTACCGGTCAGTTCATCAATGCGAATCGGCTCGCAGACAACGCCTTTATCGGCCAGCGTCGCAACGGCAGCGGCCACATCGGGCACGGTAAAGGCCAGATGACGCAGGCCACACGCCTCGGGATGACTGACGCGTGCTGGCGGCGCGGGAAAAGAGAACAGCTCAATGGTATAGCGATCCTGTAAGGCCAGATCCCCTTTCCAGGAGTCACGCGCCTCGCGGTAAACTTCGCCCATCAGACGAAAGCCCAGCACGTCGCAATAGAACGCTTTGCTGCGCTGATAGTCGGAGGCGATGATGGCGATGTGGTGAATAGCGGTTAACTGCAACATAGTGAATTTCCTGATTGGGGCAGGCTGTCCGCAGACCGCCCGCCACTGATAGTCATTTAAAGGGTTACGCGAGGTCGTTTTTCAGTACGCGGACGCGATACTCGCCCTCTTCCGTCAGGCTGGCACCGTGAATATCGGTTTCGAATCCCGGGTAGTGCCGGCCGATGCTACACAGCATCAGCAGAAAATCGAGCACCGCACGGCTCTTTTCGGTAATCATCTCGCCCGGCATTACCAGAGGAACGCCCGGCGGATAAGGCAGGATCATGTTGGCCGACACCCGCCCGACCAGTTCGCTGAGGTCCACCGTTTCGATGTTGCCCTTCACCTGCTGCTGAAACGCCTGATGCGGCGTCATCTTCATTTCGGGCAGGACATCAAATGCCTGCAGCATCAGACGCGGCAGATCGTGATGGCGGATCAGCTGATGGATCCCCTGCGCCAGCGTCTGAATGCGCATATTGCGATAGAAGTCGGGATCTTCAGCGTAGAGATCCGGCAGCATGTTTTTCACGCGCAGATTGAGATCATAGGCGCGTTTAAACTCAGTCAGACCGCGCAGCACGCTCATCGCTTTGGTTTTGTCGATGCCGATGCTGAACAGGAACAGCAGGTTATAGGGGCCGGTCTTCTCCACTACAATGCCGCGCTCATCGAGAAACTTCGCTACCAGCGCGGCCGGGATCCCCTCTTCCGCCATTTCACCCAGCTCACTCATGCCTGGCGTCAGGATAGTGACTTTGATCGGATCGAGGTACATGTGATCGCGATCGGCCTGCGTAAATCCATGCCACTCTTCTTCGCCGGGCTGGATCGCCCAGCATTGTGCTTCGTCAATCTGTTCCGGCTGCCAGATATCGAAGAACCAGCTGTCAGACTCTTCGCGCAGGCGCTGGATTTCCCGACGGAAGTGCAAGGCACGTTCCACCGAGCGATTGATCAACCGCTTACCGGGGTTACCGCGCAGCATGGCGGCGGCAGTTTCAATGGAGGAGACAATAGCGTAATTGGGTGAGGTGGTGGTGTGCATCATGTAGGCTTCGTTAAACGTCTGTTCGTCGTAGTCGCCTTTAATGTGAATCATGGAGGCCTGCGAGAACGCCGCCAGCAGTTTGTGGGTCGATTGCGTCTCATATACCACCTTGCCCGGAATACGATCGCCACTCATGCCGCTTTTACCGGCATAAATCGGATGGAAATTGGTATATGGCACCCAGGCCGAATCGAAATGAATCGACGGCACATCCAGCGTCTCTTTAATGTACTGGGTGTTGTAGAGCAGCCCATCGTAAGTGGAGTTGGTGATCACCGCATGCGCTGGCCAGGTAGCGCGATCGGTGGTCGCGACCTTCTGCGTAATGCTCTCGCGGGTGAACTCGTGCTTCGGGATACCGCCGAGAATCCCCAGCGCATTGCGGGTCGGCTTCAGCCAGATGGGGACCAGATCGCTCATCATCAGCAGATGAGTGAGAGACTTGTGGCAGTTGCGATCGATCAATACGGTGCTGCCCGCCGGTGCCGCATACATGCCGACAATTTTATTCGAGGTCGAGGTGCCATTGGTCACCATGTAACTCTGCTCGGCGCCAAACGTGCGAGCGATGTACTCTTCCGCTTCAAGGTGCGGGCCGGTGTGATCCAGCAGCGAACCCAGCTCTGTCACTGAAATAGAGATGTCCGACTTCAGCGTATTGGCCCCGAAGAAATCGTAGAACAGGCAGCCTACCGGGCTTTTTTGAAACGCGGTGCCCGCCATATGGCCCGGCGTGCAGAAGGTGTACTTGCCCTCTTTCACATAGGTGAACAGCGCTTTAGTCAGCGGCGGCGTGATGTGGTCAAGATAGTCATCGGTATACTGCCGGATATGCAGCGCGATATCGTCGGCGGCATTCAGCGCATACTCAAAAAAGTGCAGTGGCATGCGCATCTCATTGATGCTGATGTCCATCTGCGAGTGGGTATTGATAAAGGCATACAGCGGCAGGTATTCATTGAGCTGATTAATCTCGCCGCAAAGTTCCGGACTGTTGTGCGCGTCCCAGTCGAAGATCACGCCGCTGATACGCGGATTGTGTTCGATCAGCTTCAGCAGATCGTCACTGTTTTTCGGGTAAAGCAGCTGGAAGCCTTGCAGATTTAACGCCGCGTCGAGTTCGCGTAACGGTTCATCTTTATAAAACACGCCGTGCGCGCCCATGATCGCCAGAATATTCAATGCCCCTCTCCCTGATTGTTGTGGAACCGGACAAGCATAACCGCTAACTCAGGGAAGGTGTAGCAAGGGGACGATCAGATGAGGCTGAAAGGCGTCAGACCGCGTGCGGGGGCTGAACTGGCGGCATAAAAAAAGCGGACCGGAGTCCGCTTTTATGGATGAGCTAAAATCAGGCGTAGCCGTAGCTCATCAGACGCTGATAACGACGATCCAGCAGCTCTTCGGTGGTTAATCCATCGAGGTCGGCCAGGTCAGCCAGCAGCTGCTGCTTGAGTGACTGCGCCATATCCACCGGACGGCGATGTGCGCCACCCAGCGGCTCAGGGATCACGGAGTCAATCAGCTTCAGCTCTTTCAGACGATGCGCGGTAATGCCCATCGCTTCGGCGGCCAGCGGCGCTTTGTCAGCGCTTTTCCACAGAATGGAGGCGCAACCTTCTGGTGAGATCACTGAATAGGTGCTGTACTGCAGCATATTCACTTTATCACCCACGCCAATCGCCAGCGCGCCACCTGAACCGCCTTCACCGATGACCGTACAGATCACCGGCACTTTCAGGCCAGACATTTCACGCAGGTTGCGGGCAATCGCTTCAGACTGCCCACGCTCTTCCGCGCCCACGCCCGGATAAGCACCCGGTGTGTCGATGAAGGTGATGATTGGCATTTTGAAACGTTCAGCCATCTCCATCAGGCGCAGCGCTTTACGATAGCCTTCCGGTGCAGGCATGCCGAAGTTACGGCGAATCTTCTCTTTAGTTTCACGGCCTTTCTGGTGCCCGATGATCATCACCGGACGTCCATCAAGACGCGCAATCCCGCCGACAATCGCTTTGTCATCCGCATAAGCACGGTCGCCCGCCAGCTCATCGAAATCGTCGAAAGCGTTGCGAACGTAGTCAAAGGTGTAAGGACGTAAAGGATGGCGTGCCAGTTGGGCAATCTGCCATGCGCCCAAATCGGCGAAGATTTTACGGGTCAGCTCAACGCTTTTCTCACGCAGACGCTGAACTTCTTCATCCAGATTAACGTGTTTATCATCCTGACGACCAATTGAGGTCAGCGAATCAATCTTCGCTTCCAGTTCTGCAATTGGCTGTTCAAAATCCAGGTAATTAAGACTCATAATGTTCCTGTTCTAGTCAAACTCCAGTTCCACCTGCTCCGATCCAATCAACGAGCGCAGATCGTTAAGTAAACGATCGCTGGGCGAAATACGCCACGCTGCACCAAAGCGCAGCTTCGCTCGCGCGTCGGCTCTCTGATAATAGAGATGCACCGGAATAGTCCCTGATCGATGGGGTTCCAGGGACTGACGGAGTCGGTTTAATAGCTGGTCATCAATTTGCCTGTCCGTCAGCGAGATAGCAAGTCCGCGCGCGTATTTTTCGCGAGCTTCGTCGATGTCCATGACTTCACGCGCGGTCATTTTAAGCCCACCACTGAAGTCATCAAAGCTGACCTGTCCGCTGACGATCAGGATTCGGTCTTTCTCCAGCAACTGCTGGTATTTATCTAACGCATCGGTAAATAACATCACCTCAAGACGACCGGAGCGATCGTCCAGAGTACAGATACCAATTCGGTTGCCGCGTTTGGTCACCATTACCCGCGCGGCGATCACCAGACCGGCCGCCACGGTAATTTTACCCCGATCGGTAGGATGCATATCTTTCAGCCGCACCCCGCCAACGTAACGCTCAATTTCTTTCAGATACTGATTAATCGGGTGGCCGGTCAGGTATAACCCCAGCGTTTCCCGTTCACCATCCAGCTGCACCTGCTCAGGCCACGGCGTGACGCTGGCGTATGATTTCTCCACCTGCTCTGGCTCTTCTGCCAGCACGCCAAACATATCCGCCTGACCAATCGCTTCCGCTTTCGCGTGCTGATCGGCCGCTTTCAGCGCGTCGCTGAGTGCACTCATCAGCGCGGCGCGGTGCGGTCCGAGGCGATCAAAGGCCCCGGACATGATCAGTTTCTCCATCACCCGACGGTTGATCTTTTTGGTGTCGGTACGGGCGCAGAGATCAAACAGTTCGCGGAAATAGCCGCCTTCGTTACGGGCGTCGATGATCGCTTCGATCGGACCTTCGCCCACGCCTTTGATCGCGCCTATGCCGTACACGATCTCGCCCGCTTCGTTAACGTGAAACGGATAGAGACCGGAGTTAATATCGGGCGGCAGGACCTTCAGCCCCATCCGCCAGCACTCATCGACCAGGCCGACCACTTTCTCGGTGTTATCCATATCGGCGGTCATCACCGCCGCCATAAACTCAGCCGGATAGTGCGCTTTCAGCCACAGCGTCTGATAGGAGACCAGTGCGTAGGCCGCAGAGTGTGACTTGTTAAAGCCATAACCTGCAAATTTTTCCACCAGATCGAAGATCTTCATCGACAGTTCGCCGTCGATGCCCATACTTTCGGCACCGTCGCGGAAAACTGAACGCTGCTTAGCCATCTCCTCGGGTTTCTTTTTACCCATGGCGCGACGCAGCATATCTGCACCGCCCAGGGTGTAACCGGACAGGACCTGGGCGATCTGCATCACCTGTTCCTGATAGAGGATGATGCCGTACGTTGGCTCCAGCACTGGCTTCAGGCTTTCATGCTGCCACTGGATATCAGGATAGGAGATCGCTTCGCGACCATGCTTACGGTCGATGAAGTTATCTACCATGCCGGACTGCAGAGGACCAGGGCGGAACAGCGCCACCAGTGCGATCATATCTTCGAAGCAGTCGGGCTTAAGACGCTTAATCAGATCTTTCATGCCGCGCGATTCAAGCTGGAATACCGCGGTGGTTTCCGAGCGCTGCAGCATATCGAAGCTTTTCTTGTCATCCAGCGGGATCGCGGCGATATCGATCGGCTCCAGTCCCTCTTTTTCCCGGCGCGGATTGATCATCTTCAGTGCCCAGTCGATGATGGTCAACGTTCGCAGTCCCAGGAAGTCGAACTTCACCAGGCCGGCATATTCCACATCATTTTTATCGAACTGGGTGACCGGGAACTGGCCGTGCTCATCGCAATAGAGCGGCGCAAAATCGGTGATCTTCGTTGGCGCAATGACCACGCCACCCGCATGCTTACCGGCGTTACGCGTAACCCCTTCCAGCTTGCGCGCCATGTCGATCAGCGCTTTAACCTCTTCATCTGCGTCATACATCGCAGGAAGTTGTGGTTCAGCAATAAACGCTTTTTCCAGCGTCATGCCGGGATCGGGCGGGATCAGTTTTGAAATACGGTCAACAAAGCCGTAAGGATGCCCCAGCACGCGACCCACATCGCGGATAACCGCTTTCGCCGCCATGGTACCGAAGGTAATAATCTGGGAAACTGCTTCACGACCGTACATATCGGCGACGTGTTCAATCACCTGATCGCGTTTCTCCATGCAGAAGTCGACGTCAAAGTCGGGCATCGAAACACGTTCCGGGTTCAGGAAGCGTTCAAACAGCAGGTCAAATTCCAGCGGATCGATATCGGTGATTTTCAGCGCATAGGCCACCAGCGAACCCGCACCCGAACCACGGCCCGGTCCGACCGGCACGCCGTTATCTTTGGACCACTGGATGAACTCCATTACGATCAGGAAGTAGCCGGGGAATCCCATCTGGTTGATAACGTTGAGTTCAATTTCCAGACGCTCATCATATTCCGGGCGTTTTTCCGCGCGCTCAGCCTCGTCCGGGAACAGGAAGACCAGACGTTCTTCCAGTCCCTCACGGGATTTCACCACCAGATAATCTTCAGTGGTCATATCGCCGGTCGGGAACTGCGGCAGGAAGTACTCACCGAGCCGGACAGTCACGTTACAACGCTTAGCAATCTCTACGCTGTTTTCCAGCGCTTCCGGGATATCCGAGAACAGCTCGCACATCTCCTCTTCGCTGCGCATATATTGCTGAGGACTGTAGTTGCGCGGGCGCTTGGGATCGTCCAGCGTATAGCCGTCGTGAATGGCAACGCGAATTTCGTGCGCATCGAAATCTTCTGCGTTGATAAAGCAGACTTCATTGGTGGCGACGACCGGGATGCCCTCGGCAATCGCCAGTTCAACGGCGGCATGCAGATAGCTCTCTTCGTCCTGACGACCGGTGCGGATCAGTTCCAGATAGTAGCGATCGGGGAAATGCTGCTGGTAAAACGACAGACACTGCGAAACCAGGGCATTGTTGCCACGCAACAGGCTGCGGCCCACGTCGCCACGTCGCCCGCCCGACAGCAGAATTAACCCTTCCTGCAGTTCAATCAGCCAGTCGCGATCGATGATCGGTCCGTCCACACCATAACCACGCTGATAAGCGCGGGAGATCAACAGCGTCAGGTTCTGGTATCCGGTATCACTGGACGCCAGCACGGTCAGCTGGGTCAGCTCATCTCCCATCAGCTCACTGGCAACGTTAAAATCGGCACCAATGACCGGCTTTATCCCTGCGCTGTGTGCGCCACCGTAAAATTTCACCAGACCACACAGGTTAGTGAAGTCGGTAATCGCGATAGCAGGCATGCCAAGGGCAGCCGCCTTCTTGATCAACGGCCCGGTTTTCGCCAGGCCATCAACCATCGAATAGTCACTATGGACACGCAGATGTATAAAACGGGGTTCAGCCATATCAGTTTCCGGTTAAAACAGCGTCAGGCTATTAAAGCGTAAGGATCTGGCGGGCAGCCAGTACTTCAGCGTCGAGCAGCGCGTTGCGTACAGGCGCAAAACTGCGACGGTGGTGCGGCGTGGCGCCATACTGCGTCAGTTTTTCCATATGCAGCGCCGTCGGATAACCTTTGTGCTGCGCAAAACCATACTGCGGGAACAGCAGATCCAGCTCGGCCATTTCACGATCGCGCGACACTTTGGCGATGATGGAGGCTGCACTGATTTCGGCCACCAGGCCATCCCCTTTCACCACGGCCTGTGAAGGCATTGGCAACGCCGGACAACGATTACCATCAATCAGCACATAGTCGGGCTGAATACTCAGGCCAGCAACGGCGCGCTGCATCGCCAGCATAGTGGCGTGCAGAATGTTGAGCTGATCAATCTCTTCCGGCTCTGCACGTCCCAGACTCCAGGCCCGCGCCTTCTCTTTGATTTCGTCATACAATGACAGGCGGCGCTTTTCCGACAATTTCTTGGAGTCAGCCAAACCGGTAATCGGATTAGCCGGGTCGAGGATGACGGCAGCAGTGACCACCGCGCCGACCAGCGGACCACGCCCCACTTCGTCCACACCGGCAATCAGTCTGGCGACAGGATAGATAAAATCAGGCATTCACCAGCTCCAGTACCGCATCCGCTGCCTGCTCATCGGCGTTCCAGCGGATCTGTTGATGTAATTCATGAAACGTCTGCAGCAGGGTTTCGCGCTCAGGCCCGGCATGCAGCAGCGGATCTAACGCCGCGGCCAGGGCTTCTGGCTGACACTCATCCTGCAGTAGCTCTTTGACCAGCTCACGCCCGGCCAGCAGATTCGGCAGAGAGACATAAGGCGTCTTTACCAGCCGTTTCGCCAGCCAGAACGTGGCCGGCTTCATGCGATAACCGACGACCATAGGGCATTTTGCCAGCATGCACTCCAGTGCGGCAGTACCTGACGCCAGGAGTGCGGCATCGCTCGCAATCATCGCTTCACGTCCCTGACCATCCAGCAGATGCATCGGCAGCTCAGGAGCGACGTCAGCTTTAATTTTTTCAAACTGTTCGCGGCGACGGGCATTAACCAGCGGCACCACGATTTCCAGTGCCGGATAGTGACGACGCAACAATTGCGCTGTTTTCAGGAAATCAGCGCTGAGCATTTCCACTTCTGCGCCTCTGCTGCCGGGCAGCAAAGCCAGACAGAGTGCATCATCGGCAATGCCGAGATGACGGCGCGCAGCCTGCTTATCAGGTTGCAGCGGCATGGCATCTGCCATGGTGTGGCCGATAAAGCGACAGGGAACGTTATAGCGATCGTAGAAAGCTTTTTCAAACGGCAGGAAGGCCAGCACCAGATTGGTGTTACGACCAATTTTAAACACGCGCTTTTGCCGCCATGCCCACACCGAGGGACTGACATAGTGGATCGTGCGAATGCCCGTGCGTTTAAGGTTGCCTTCCAGCGTGATATTGAAATCGGGCGCATCAATCCCGACAAAGACATCGGGTCTGAGTTCGGTAAAACGCCGGGTGAGATCGCGGCGAATTGTCAGCAAACGTCGCAGGCGGCCCAGCACCTCAACAATGCCCATCACCGCCAGCTCTTCCATCTCATACCAGGCTTCGCACCCTTCCGCCTGCATCAGTGGTCCCGCCACGCCGACAAAGCGTGCATCAGGATGACGGGCTTTCAGGGCACGAATGAGACCTGCACCAAGAATATCGCCGGAGGTTTCTCCGGCGACCAGGGCAATCGTTAAAGGACGCGCTGACATGGATTAACGAATTAATCCACGGGTTGAACGGGTGAAGAAGTCGTAGAAAGGCTGCACTTCGCTGTGCTGCTGCGCGATGGCTTCGATTTCTGGCTTCACTTCTTCCAGCGTTCTGCCGCTGCGATAGAGCAGCTTGTAGGCATTGCGAATCGCGTGCAACGACTCTTTGCTGAAGCCACGGCGCTTAAGACCTTCGATATTGATCCCGAACGGCGTCGCGTGGTTGCCCTGCGCAATAACGTAAGGCGGCACATCCTGCGCCACGCCGGAACAGCCACCTACCATCACGTGAGCACCGATGATGCACCACTGATGTACCGCTGTCATGCCGCCAATAATGGCGAAATCATCGACCGTCACGTGACCACCCAGGGTGGCGTTGTTGGCGAAGATACAGCGGTTACCAATCACGCAGTCATGCGCAATATGGACATTGACCATCAGCAGATTATCGCTGCCCACCGTGGTGACATGGCCACCCTGCGTGGTGCCGCGATGAATCGTCACGCTTTCACGGATGCGGTTGCGATCGCCGATCTCAACCCGTGTTGGCTCACCGGCATATTTCAGATCCTGATTCACTTCACCAATCGAGGCAAACTGATAGATCTGATTATCTTTACCGATACGCGTGTGGCCGTTCACCACAACGTGTGACTTCAGTACCGTTCCTTCACCGATTTCAACATTCGCGCCAATAAAGCAAAACGGGCCAATGTGAACGCGGGCGCCAATAACAGCGCCCTCTTCAATGACAGAACTGGGATGGATAGTGGCGGTTGGATCAATCACGAATTATGCCTCCCGGCTGCGGGCACACATCATGGTCGCTTCACAAACGATTTTACCATCGACAGTCGCCACGCCTTTAAAGCGGGTCAGACCACGGCGGGTTTTCTCGAAAGTGACTTCCATGATCATCTGGTCGCCTGGTACCACAGGGCGCTTGAAGCGGGCACTGTCGATACCGGCAAAGTAATAGAGTTCACCTGGTTCCAGTTTACCTACGCTTTTAAACGCCAGAATACCGGTGGCCTGCGCCATCGCTTCCAGGATCAGAACGCCAGGAAAAATCGGTTTACCAGGGAAATGCCCCTGGAAAAACGGTTCATTAACAGAAACGTTCTTCACTGCACGCAGGTATTTGTGCTCTTCAAATTCCAGCACGCGGTCTACCAGCAGAAACGGATAGCGGTGCGGCAGCAGCTCTAAAATCTCTTCAATTTTCAGAGTATGAGTTTCAGTAGTCAAAATACTCTTCCTGTCCTAAAAATCTGATGACATCAATAACACGGCCTGCACAGATCAAAATGATCTTCCGCAGGCCGCAAATAGGTTCTGTGGCGCCGGGCTTCCCTGCTTAACATTTTTATTATGAAAGCCGGTCAGTTTTGGGATGGCGGTTAGTCGTCTTTGCCGACCTTGCGCTCGATGGCTTTTAAGCGTTTGCTCATGTCATCGATGTTCATCACCAGCGCTGCAGTTTTGCGCCAGGTTTTGTTGGGTTGCAGCGGAATGCCTGACGAATAGACACCAGGCTCTGTGATAGGACGCATGACCATACCCATACCGGTCACCGTTACTTTGTCACAGATTTCCATATGGCCGTTAATGACGCTGGCACCGCCAATCATACAGTAACGCCCAATTTTCAAACTACCCGCCATGATCACACCGCCTGCAACCGCAGTATTGTCGCCAATAACTACGTTGTGAGCGATCTGGCACTGGTTGTCTATGATAACACCATTGCCGATCAGAGTGTTATCAAGCGCACCGCGATCGATGGTGGTGCAGGCACCTATTTCGACGCGATCGCCGATAATTACCGCGCCTAACTGCGGGATTTTCACCCAGTTACCGCGATCGTTGGCATAGCCGAAACCATCAGAACCGATGACGGTACCTGACTGAATCAGACAATCCTGGCCGATTTCGATCTCGTGATACACAGAGACGTTGGCCCAGAGGCGGGTTCCGCTGCCGATACGGGTTTTTTTGCCCACAAAGCATCCCGCACCAATGACTACGTTATCACCCAGCTCAACGTCCGCTTCGATCACCGCATTGGCACCAATGGCAACGTTATTGCCAAGTCGCGCTGAGGGATCGATGACTGCGCTGGGGGCGATATTCTGCGCCGGCTGTGGCGTGGTATCGAGTATTTGTGCCATACGCGCATAGGTCAGGTAGGGATTTTTGACTACCAGCGCTGCGGTTTTGCACCACTCCAGATCCGCTTCCGTCAGCACCACGGCTGAGGCCTTTATCAGGGCGAGTTGCTCGCGGTAACGGCTGTTTGCAAGAAAAGTGATTTGGCCAGTTGTGGCGGATTGCATAGAAGCAATGCCGGAGATGACGATATCGCCATCTCCGTGCAATTCTGCATCCAACTGCTGGGCTAAATCAGCCAGTCGAATAGATGACATGAATTATTTAACCTGTTTCAGCACGTCAGCAGTGATGTCTTTTGCGTTTGATGCATAAGCCACCGCGTTAGCGTCGATCACGACGTCGTAACCATCGCTGTCAGCGACTTTCTTCACGGCATCCTGAATACGGCTCAGCAGCTTATTACGCTCTTCCATCTGACGACGGCGATTGTCCTGCTCAAAAGCCTGCGCTTTTGAAGAGAAAGCTTCACGCTGTGACATGACATCTTTTTCCATACGGCTGCGTTCGCTGGCCTTCATGGTAGAACCGTCACGCTGCAGACGCTGCATTTTGGTTTGCAGATCGCGCTCCTGGCTCTGCAACTCAGTTGCACGGCCTTTGAACTCGTTTTCCAGCTGTTTAGCAACAGTCGCACGTTGCGGTAACTGTTGGAAAATGCTGGACACGTTTACCACTGCAATTTTGTCAGCAGCCTGAACACCAGCGGAGACCGCTAAAGCAAGACCCAGACCTGCGGCACACAACAACTTTTTCACTATAAACTCCTTACCATCAACGTTTGTGTCAGCGACACAGTGTTTGCCCCGGAACAGCAACAAGTGCTGCCCGGCAGCAAGACTTCAGCTATGCATCCATGCTCAGAACATTACCAGGTTTTACCAATGTTAAACTGGAACTGCTCTGACTTGTCTCCATCGACTTTCTTAATCGGCTGGGCATACGAGAACACCAGCGGGCCGAGCGGTGACATCCACTGCAGCGCCACACCGCTTGATACGCGGATATTGTTTGGATCGCTGTAGTCAGGAATACCCGCAGCACGTGTTTTAGCGGTGTTTTCCCAGTGGGTATCCCACGCAGTACCGGTATCAACAAACACCGAGGTACGCACCGAGTTAGCATACTTCTCGCTCAGGAACGGCGTTGGCGTAATCAGCTCAAGGCTGGCAATCGCCATGGCGTTACCGCCCACCGCATCGTCAGACTTACAAACGCCATCCGGATCGGCAATGCGGCAGTTCGACGAGTTGTTATTGTAGTAAGCCGCTTTCGGTCCAATGGTGTTGGACTGGAAGCCACGCACGGTGCTCGAGCCACCGGCGTAGAAGTTCTCATAGAACGGCATCTCTTTGCCGCCGAGACCATCGCCATAGCCAACACGACCACGGCCCAGCAGCACCCAGGTACGATCCTGGTTAATCGGCACATACTGCTGAGTGTCCAGCGTGGCCTTATAGAAGCTGTTATCTGAGCCTGGAATCGTTACCTTACCGTTCAGGTTGGTACGGTTACCAGATGTCGGGAAGAAGCCGCGGTCCAGCGTGTTGTACGTCCAGCCGTAGTTAAAGGTGAAGTCATCGGCTGAGAATTCGCCTTTGTCATTCAACTGCTGCGGCTTGCCGACTGAATCCAGATAACGCCACATCGCAACCTGCGGCTGCATGTTTGACAGGTCATTGTGGACATAGCCCAGACCGACACGCAGGGTGTTGTTTTCGTTAACCGGGAAGCCAAGCGTGCCATCCAGACCATAACTTCGGTTGGTATAGTCAGACAGATCCGCATTGTCCGCTTTGAAGTCGTTATAGAACAGACGACCACCCAGACTCACACCATCAACGGTGAAGTAAGGGTCAGTAAGCGAGAATTCAGCATAGGTCTGGTAGTCATTTTTGGTGCCGCTGATGCCCACGGTATTACCGGTGCCCAGCCAGTTATCCTGCGTTACCCCGACCTGGAAGCTCACACCACTTTCGGTGCCGTAGCCGACGCCGAAGTTAAAGGTACCGGTGTTACGCTCTTTAACCTTATAGACCACATCAACCTGGTCCGGCGAACCAGGCACACGCTGCGTATCCACATCCACGGTTTCAAAGTAACCGGTACGGTTCAGACGCTCTTTACCCTGCTCAACCAGATCGCTGCCCAGCCATGCGCCTTCCATCTGACGCATTTCGCGACGTAACACCGAGTCTTTAGAGGTGTCATTGCCTTCGAAACGGACGTTACGCACGTAGTAGCGGTTACCCGCATCGACGTTGATATGCAGTTTTACGGTTTTATCGGCGTCGTTGATTTCAGGCTGTGTGGCGACACGCGGATAGGCATAGCCGTAGCGGCCCAGCAGTTTCTTGATGTCATCTTCCATTTTCGTGACTTTGGCGCCGTTATAAAGCTCGCCTGCCGGAATTTTGGTCAGATGCTCAATTTCTGCTGAATGGCCTGCCATGCTGCCATTGACGATCACACCAGCGATTTTGTACTGGTCACCTTCGGTGATATTCACCGTGATGTAGATGCCTTTTTTATCTGGCGTCAGGCTGACCTGAGTCGAATCGATGTTGAAGCGGGCATAACCGCGATCCAGATAGAAGCTGCGTAGGGTCTCAAGGTCGCCCGCCAGTTTCTGCTTCTGGTATTTACGATCGCCGACCACGTTCCACCATGGCACTTCATCGCGCAGCTGGAAACGGGAGATCAGTTCATCGGAGCTAAAGGCTTTATTACCGACGATGTTGATCTGCTGAATTTTGGCAGAGACACCTTCCGTAAAGACCAGCTTCAGATCAACGCGGTTACGCGGCAGTGGCGTGACCACGGCTTTCACATTGGCGGTATATTTACCGACGCTGTAATAGAAGTCTTCAAGTCCCTTCTCGATAGAAGAGATGGTAGTACGGTCCAGCGCTTCGCCGACACGGACACCTGAAGCCTCCAGATTTTGTTTGAGCTGATCCTCTTTCACCGCTTTGTTACCGGTGAAGGTAATGCTGGCAATGGTAGGACGTTCTTTGACCTGGACAATCAGCGTTGTACCGTCTCGCAGGACCTGAACATCCTCAAAGTTGCCAGTAGCGAACAGCGAGCGAATGGTATTTCTGACATCATCGTCATTCACCGTATCGCCAACCCGTACTGGCATGCTCAGCAAAGCCGCGCCGACGGCGACTCGCTGCAGCCCTTCGAAATGAATATCCTTCACCACGAAATCGTCTGCACCGTAAACGGTGGCGCTGCTAAACAGCAGCGACGCTATGAGCAACTTTTTCATCGCCATCGTTGTTATGCGTTTTCCTAACACATCCCTCGAATGTTCGCGTTCCAGCGGTTACAAACGTGAGAAATCATTGAAAAGTGCAAGCCCCATTAACAGCACCAGCAGAATTGAGCCGATGCGATAACTAAAGTCCTGAACTCGCTCGGACACCGGTCCACCTTTGATCTTTTCGATCGCCAGGAACAGCAGGTGCCCACCATCTAAAACCGGCAAAGGGAACAGGTTGATAATGCCCAGGTTGACGCTAATCAACGCCAGGAACATCAGGTAGTAAATCAACCCATACTCCGCTGACAACCCTGCACCCTGCGCAATCGAGATTGGCCCGCTCAGGTTGTTCAGCTTCACATCACCGGTTATTAACTTGCCCAGCATGGAAACGGTGAGCTTCATCAGTTGCCAGGTTTTTACACTGGCCTCACCGATAGCCGCAAACGCGCCATACTGCCTTACCGTCTTGTACTCTTCGGGCAGCGGAACAATGCGCGGAATCACACCCGCAAAGCCCGCTGTCGTGCCAGCTTTCGCTTCTGGCGTCATCGTCAGCGCAATTGATTCACCGCCGCGATCCACCTCAAGCGCCATGCTTTTGCCGGGATTGTCCCGGACCTGGGTAACAAACGTCTGCCACTGCGATAATGGCTGACCATCGACTTTAACGATCCTGTCGCCTGCTTGCAAACCGGCTTCACTGGCTGGCGAATTCGCCTGAACTTCTGCCAGTGTGGTCTCAATTTGCGGACCGCGAGGCTGAATGCCTAACGCGACGACCGGATCCTGCTTATCAGGCTCAAACTGCCAGTTACGCAAATCCAGCTGCTTCTGCTGAGTCGCATCCTCGCCAAATCGTGCCACCGTTAACGTGGTGCTGCTGTCGCCGATTTTACCCACCAGCGCCATACGCACAGCATCCCAGTCAGGCGTTTCGATACCGTCAACGGCCTTAAGTTCCATGCCGGGCGCAATTTGCGCTTCCGCAGCGACCGAACCGTTTAAAATTTCACCGATTACCGGGCGCACACCAGGCACGCCGTGAATAAACACAACCCAGTAGGCAAAGATGGCAAAGAGGAAGTTAGCGACAGGACCTGCCGCAATGATGGAGGCACGTTGCCAGACGGCTTTATTATTAAAAGCCTGATGACGCAGCTCGGCTGGCACGCTTTCGACACGTTCGTCGAGCATTTTCACGTAGCCACCAAGGGGAATCAGCGCGATGACAAATTCCGTGCCGTGGCGGTCACGGCGCTGCCAGAGCGACTTACCAAACCCAATGGAAAAACGCTCAACCTTGACGCCACAGCGACGAGCGACCCAGAAATGGCCAAACTCATGAACGGTAATTAACACGCCCAGCGCAACGATAAAGGCGAAGAAACTCCAGATTATGCTCAACATCTTTGCCTGTCCTTAAAGGGTGCGGAACACCAGCAGCAATAAACAGGCAAACACCGGCACTGCCGCAGTCAGACTATCAATGCGATCAAGAATGCCGCCGTGACCCGGTATCAGATTGCCACTGTCTTTGATACCCGCTTCACGTTTAAACATACTTTCAGTGAGGTCGCCCAGCACGGAGGCCAGCGTTGCGATAACCGCGCAAATCACCAGCGTACCGGTGGAGACCGTCAGCGGCGCCAGCGAGGCAAACAGCAGCGCAATCAGCGCAGAAGAGACCAGGCCGCCCAGGAAGCCTTCCCAGGTTTTACCTGGCGAGACCTTCGGTGCCAGCTTGTGCTTGCCGAACATCTTGCCAAACATATAGGCACCTGAATCCGCACCCCACACCAGCAGCAACACAAACAGCAGCCACCAGGCACCGGCGAAGTGATCGGTTTCGTAATGATACTGGCGCAGCGCCACCATGCCCCAGAAAAAAGGCACCAGCGTTAGCACGCCAAACAGTAAGCGGAGCGGGCGCGAATGACGCCAGAAGGCCGCAGATGCGGGATAAGAGAGGACCAGCAGCAGTGCAACGACCCACCACACCAGCGACGCCCAAAGCGATGTCGCGACCTGGGGCAGATGCACCGTGTGTTGATAAGGCGGCAACGTAAACTGCATCAGCGCCAGCAGCAGACCACAAAGTACAGCCATCCAGACGCGCTGTTGCCGTGATGCCATCCCTGCAAACTGCCCCCATTCCCAGGCGGCCAGCATGCAGATAACGATGGTTGTAAGGGCAAAGCCCACAGGTGGTAACCAGAACAGTGCAGCTATTACCAGCGGAATTAATATCAACGCGGTAATCAGACGAGACTTCAGCAAAGGTTACCCCCAGATTGCTCAGGCGCCGCCTGGTGCAGCGCCGCCAAAACGACGCTCCCGCAGAGAGAATGCATTCAGTGCACCTTCAAAAACGTGTTCATCGAAATCCGGCCAGAGCACATCGGTAAAATAGAATTCAGCATAGGCAATCTGCCACAGCAGGAAGTTGCTAATCCGATGCTCTCCCCCGGTCCTTATCACTAAATCCACTGGCGCCAGCTCCTGCATACAGAGCTGCGACGTCAGGCTCTCTTCGGTAATCTGGTCAGGACGCAGTAATCCTTCCTGCACCTGCTCAGCCAGTTTTTTCACGCCTTCGATAATATCCCAACGGCCGCCATAGTTGGCAGCAATGTTGAGCGTCAGGCCACTATTATTTGCGGTCAGCGTCTCAGAACGGCGAATACGTTCCTGAATACGCGGGCTGAAACGGCTGGTATCGCCAATGACGCGTAAGCGAACATTGTGTTTGTGCAGGCTTTTCACTTCGCTGTCGAGCGCCCAGACAAACAGTTCCATTAACGCGGTGACTTCCTGCGCCGGACGGCTCCAGTTTTCACTGCTGAAGGCGTAAAGCGTCAGGGCTTCAAGATTGTTGCTGACCGCAAAGCTGACGGCGCGGCGCACCGATTTAACGCCCGCTTTGTGGCCTGAAATACGCAATTTTCCCTGATTTTTGGCCCAGCGACCGTTGCCATCCATGATGATAGCGACGTGGCGCGGACCGTTTCCCTGCTGGTCATCAGTGTTGTTGTGATTGTTAGACGACATAACGCTTAACCAATTCCTTTCATCAGAAATGCTGTGGTTTCTGAATACATTGCGCCCGATTCAAATCCCGACACGCTTTTGGTGCCGGGCCACACCGAATTCGGTGACAGACCGTGAAACGCGAGCCAGCGACTATACCATTTTCACCTGAAGCGAACAAATGGCCTCATAACGATCGGCTTCACGACGTGAAGCGCGGCAACATTTCTGCCGCCAGCGCGCGCGCGGAGCGATCAATTTCAAGGACAGCGTCCACCGAATCAGGCTCCGGACACACCTGTGCCGCCATCACCGCGCTATTAAGCGCTGCGATGTCGGTGAAGCGGATCTGGTGGTTCAGGAAAGCCGCGACGGCAACCTCGTTGGCTGCATTCAGCGTGGTGGTCGCCGCCTGCCCTGCATCACAGGCATCAATGGCCAGTTTCAGGCAGGGGTAGCGACTAAAATCAGGTTCTGCAAAGCTCAGCGCCGACATGCGGGTAAAATCCAGCGGCGTCACGCCTGCTTTGATGCGCGAAGGCCAGGCCATGCTATGGGCAATGGGCGTACGCATATCGGGAGAACCTAACTGAGCCAACACGCTGCCATCGCAGTATCGCACCATAGAGTGAATCACCGACTGTGGGTGAAGGATCACTTCCATCTGCGCTGCGCTGGCATTAAACAACCAACGGGCTTCAATGTACTCAAGACCTTTATTCATCATGGTGGCCGAATCGACAGAGATTTTTCTCCCCATCGACCAGTTCGGATGTGCACAGGCCTGATCAGGCGACATGGCGCTGAGATCCGCTAAATCTGTGTCACGAAAAGGACCACCCGATCCCGTAAGGATAATTGACTCAATGCCATTATCCCGCAGGTCAGCGTAACCTAACTGATGCTGGATGGTAGCCGGTAAACTCTGAAAAATGGCGTTATGTTCGCTGTCGACCGGTAGTAACTGCGCGTTATGATGACGCACCGCCTCCATAAACAAACGGCCGCAGGTGACAAGCGATTCTTTGTTGGCCAGCAATACCGTTTTACCGGCGCGAATGGCGGCCAGCGTTGGCAGCAAACCTGACGCACCGACAATGGCCGCCATCACCTGATCCACCTCATCCAGCGCGGCCAGCTCACAGGCTGCCTGAACGCCGGAGAGCACTTCAGTATTGACCCTGATTGCTCTCAGTCGCTCACGCAGCGCAGCGGCAGAAGTTTCGTCTGCCATGCAGGCGTAGCGTGGCGTAAAGGCCGCACACTGTTCGGCCATCAGCGCCACGTTATGGCCGGCAACCAGCGCCGTAATCTGATAAAGCTCTGGGTTGGCGCGAACCACCGCTAGCGTACTGGTGCCGATCGAGCCGGTGGATCCCAGCAGAGTTAATCGCTTCATGAGGCTATCCGTGTGAAGTCAGCGTGCCCGCAGGCACAATGTAAAACGCCGCCAGATGTCGCATTCATACGAATACCTCTCTGTACGGCGTTTTGTCCGGCAGTGATGGAATCAGAAATCCATCAGCTCCGTTTCTTTTTCTGACAGTGCAGCATCAACTTTCTTGATGTACGCATCGGTCATTTTTTGCACTTCGTCCTGCGCACGACGTTCGTCGTCTTCGCTGATTTCTTTATCTTTCAGCAGCGCTTTGATTTTATCGTTGGCATCGCGACGGACGTTACGTACCGACACACGGCCCTGCTCGGCTTCGCCGCGCACGATTTTAATCAGATCTTTACGACGCTCTTCTGTCAGCGCTGGCAGCGGAACACGAATGTCAGTACCGGCTGAACTTGGGTTCAGACCGAGATCGGACTTCATGATCGCTTTTTCGACTGCCTGGCTTAGTGAACGATCAAACACGTTGATTTTCAGCGTGCGTGAATCTTCCACAGTGACAGAAGCCAGCTGACGCAGTGGCGTCGGCGTGCCGTAATATTCGACGACGATGCCGTCGAGCAGCGAAGGTGACGCACGACCGGTACGCACTTTGCTGATGGTAGTTTTGAATGCTTCAACGCATTTTTCCATGCGCGTGTCAGCATCTTTTTTGATGTCGTTAATCACGTTGAAACCCTTGGATTCGGTTTGACCTGGCCAGTTCCGGCATAACCGGAAGCGGGATCGATAATCATCGATAATCCTGACTGGTGCGCGATGCGTTCTCATCGCGCTGACAGAATATACCTTATTTTATCTCGCCTCGGGTATTAATGCGTAATCAGGGTGCCTTCTTTTTCACCCATCACTACGCGACGCAGTGCGCCAGGTTTATTCATGTTGAAAACACGGATAGGTAATTTGTGGTCACGTGCCAGGGTAAAGGCCGCCAGATCCATCACTTTCAGCTCTTTATCCAGGACTTCGGCATAGGTCAGTTGATCATACAGCGTCGCGTCCGGGCTTTTCACCGGATCGGCAGAGTAAACGCCGTCAACTTTGGTCGCCTTCAGTACCACGTCCGCTTCAATCTCAATGCCGCGCAGACACGCCGCAGAGTCGGTGGTAAAGAACGGATTGCCGGTACCGGCGGAGAAGATGACGACGCGGTTGTTACGCAGCAGGCTGATCGCTTCTGCCCAGCTGTAGTTGTCACAGACGCCATTCAGTGGAATCGCTGACATCAGGCGTGCATTCACATAGGCGCGGTGCAGTGCATCACGCATCGCCAGGCCGTTCATCACGGTCGCCAGCATACCCATGTGGTCACCTACGACGCGGTTCATACCTGCCTGCTGCAGGCTCGCGCCGCGGAACAGGTTCCCTCCGCCAATTACCACGCCAACCTGGATGCCCAGCTCAACCAGCTCTTTTACCTCTTGTGCCATGCGGTCAAGCACACTCGCGTCGATACCAAAACCTTCAGCGCCTTGCAGAGCTTCGCCGCTGAGTTTAAGCAGGATACGTTGATAAACAGGTTTTGCGTTGGTCGCCATGGTCAGTTCTTCCTGGAAGATTGGGTGTAAAGGAGAAGTAAATTCTGATCGATCATCCGCTTACCGCAAAGAAAATGCTATTGGGATGAAACTGAAAACGTGTCTGTTGCGATTCACAGACAAAAAAGAACCGCCATCTGGCGGTTCTTTCAGAGCATTAAGACTGTTTGGACATTGCTGCAACTTCTGCAGCGAAGTCTGATTCAACTTTCTCGATGCCTTCACCCACTTCGAAGCGGATGAAGTTGATCACGTCAGCGCCCTGCTCTTTCAGAGCCTGGCCAACGGTTTTGCTTGGGTCGATAACGAAAGCCTGACCCGTCAGAGAGACTTCGCCGGTGAATTTCTTCATACGGCCTTCAACCATCTTCTCTGCGATCTCTTTTGGCTTGCCAGACTGCATCGCGATGTCCAGCTGAACCTGGTACTCTTTATCTACCACGTCAGCAGAAACGTCTTCTGGCTTAACGAATTCAGGCTTGCTCGCTGCAACGTGCATCGCGATCTGTTTGATCAGATCTTCGTTAGCGCCTTTCGCTGAAACCAGAACGCCGATACGCGCGCCATGCAGGTAGCTGCCCAGCTCTGCGCCTTCCAGGATTGCAACGCGACGGATGTTGATGTTCTCACCGATTTTAGCAACCAGTGCAACGCGCTCTTCTTCGAACTGCGCTTTCAGGACTTCAACGTCAGTAACACGATCAGCGGCAGCCGCATCCAGAACTTTGTCTGCGAACGCCTGGAAACCGCCATCTTTTGCTACGAAGTCAGTCTGGCAGTTAACTTCCAGAATCACACCGTAGTCGCCAACGATTTTGGTTTTGATTACGCCATCAGCAGCAACGTTGCCTGCTTTTTTCGCTGCTTTGATTGCGCCAGACTTACGCATGTTCTCAATCGCCAGCTCAATGTCGCCGTTCGCTTCAGTCAGCGCTTTTTTGCAATCCATCATGCCAGCGCCAGTACGCTCGCGCAGTTCTTTTACCAATGCAGCGGTAATGTCAGCCATTCCAGAATCCTCGGTTCGTGCCTGTGTACATACGTACATGCAGACACTTATTTGCGGAAAATTTACTCTGTCCCGCCGTCCGGTTAGGGGCGTAACAGACTTAGATAAATAAAGGGGCCACTATAGGCCCCTTACAGATCACATCTGAATGCTAAGGGCTCTTATGCAGAGCAAACCTTAATTAAGCGTTTTCTAAAGACGCTTCTTCAGCTTGCTCAGCCAGGTCCTGAGAGCGGCCTTCGCGAACGGTGGTCGCAACGGCAGTCAGGTACAGGTTTACAGCACGGATCGCATCGTCGTTACCTGGGATAACGAAATCAACGCCATCTGGATCTGAGTTGGTATCAACGATAGCAAATACCGGGATACCCAGGTTGTTTGCTTCTTTGATTGCGATGTGTTCGTGGTCAGCATCAACAACAAACAGCGCGTCTGGCAGACCGCCCATGTCTTTGATACCGCCCAGGCTGTTTTCCAGCTTGGCCAGCTCACGCGCACGCATCAGCGCTTCTTTTTTGGTCAGTTTGTCGAAAGTACCATCCTGAGACTGAATCTCCAGATCTTTCAGACGCTTGATTGACTGACGCACGGTTTTCCAGTTAGTCAGCATGCCACCCAACCAGCGGTGGTTTACGAAGAACTGGTCGCAGCTCAGTGCAGACTCTTTTACCGCTTCAGCAGCAGCGCGCTTAGTACCTACGATCAGGATCTTACCTTTACGGGAAGAGATCTTGTTCAGTTCAGCCAGAGCTTCGTTGAACATAGGTACAGTTTTTTCCAGGTTGATGATGTGAACCTTGTTACGTGCACCAAAGATGAATGGCTTCATTTTTGGGTTCCAGTAACGGGTCTGGTGACCGAAGTGAACACCAGCCTGGAGCATGTCGCGCATGGAAACAGTTGCCATGATAAAACCTCTAAAGTTTGATTGGGGTTGGGCCTCCATGTATCCCATACGACCGACCTCTTTCAAGGCACCCCGGCGTATGTGTCGATACATGTGTGTTTTAGTACACATAATGAGAGTTATGCGTTTCCTGCTGACCGAAACGGCCATACAGAGAATCGTCGGCGCGCTTTATATCACAACCAGCCCAGTGACGCCAATAAATCATCGCTGACAGAGGCCAGCGCGTTCTCTATTTGGCAGCCCATTTGCTGGCTGCTAACATGACAGCACAGAACTTATTATTGTCGAAAATTTCGACAACTGCGGATTAATTTAATGGCAATTTCAATTAAAACCCCTGAAGAAATCGAAAAAATGCGCGTCGCAGGCCGACTGGCCGCCGAGGTGCTGGAGATGATCGAACCTTACGTGAAACCGGGTGTGACCACCGGTGAGCTGGACCGCATCTGCCACGAGCACATTACTCAAAAGCAACAGGCGGTCTCTGCCTGCCTCGGCTATCACGGCTTTCCGAAGTCGGTCTGCATCTCCGTCAACGAAGTGGTGTGCCACGGCATTCCCAGCGATGACCGCCCGTTAAAAGATGGCGATATCGTCAATATTGATGTCACCGTGATTAAAGATGAGTACCACGGCGATACCTCAAAGATGTTTATCGTTGGTAAACCGACCATTCAGGGTGAGCGCCTGTGCCGCGTCACGCAGGAGAGCCTCTATCTTTCCCTGCGTCTGATTAAGCCCGGTATTCGTCTGCGCGAACTGGGCCGGGCTATCCAGAAGTATGTGGAAGCGAACGACTTCTCTGTTGTGCGCGAATATTGCGGTCACGGCATCGGCAAGGGCTTCCACGAAGAGCCGCAGGTGCTGCATTACGATGCCGATGATAGCGGCGTTGTACTGCAGGCGGGCATGACCTTTACGGTAGAACCGATGGTCAATGCCGGTGATTACCGCATCCGCACCATGAAAGATGGCTGGACGGTAAAAACCAAAGATCGCAGCTTGTCCGCACAGTATGAGCATACTATTGTGGTGACGGAAAACGGCTGTGAGATTTTAACCCTGCGTAAAGATGACACGATCCCTGCCGTGCTCGTTGCTGAAGGGTAATTTTCTTCACGCAGATCAAGCCGGCGATGAGCCGGCTTTTTTTTGGCTAAAAAAGAGAAGAGCTGCATGAGCGTGAGTCTGTCGGAAGAGGTAAAAAACGGTCTGGTCGATTCGCCAGCCGAATGGGGTGACGACCAGTTGACCCGCGACATTCTGAAGCCGCGGCTGGAGCAGTTTCAGCAGCATCTGGCTGCCGCATTTGATGCCGGTGAAGCCGTTGAGCCGCTGATAGATGCCCGCACGCTGTTTATCGATCGGCTGCTGCGTCGCCTGTGGCGCTTCTATGGCTTTGATGCGATGCCCTCTATCGCGCTGGTCGCCGTGGGCGGCTATGGCCGTGCCGAACTGCATCCGCTCTCTGATATTGATGTCCTGATCCTCAGCCGCCAGCCGCTGAATGAACAGGCTGCACAGCGTACCAGCGATCTGCTGACGCTGATGTGGGACCTCAAGCTGGAAGTGGGCCATAGCGTGCGCACTTTGGAAGAGTGTCTGCTGGAGGGGCTGTCTGACCTGACCGTTGCCACTAACCTGATTGAATCACGGATGCTGACCGGCGACGTGGCGCTGTTTCTGGAACTGCAGAAAAACATCTTCAGCGATGGTTTCTGGCCCTCATCCACCTTCTTTGCGGCCAAAATCGAAGAACAGCAGGAACGCCACAAGCGTTACCACGGCACCAGCTATAACCTTGAGCCGGACATCAAGAGCAGTCCGGGTGGCCTGCGCGACATCCACACGCTGCAATGGGTTGCCCGACGCCATTTTGGCGCCACCACGCTGGATGAGATGGTTGGCTTTGGTTTCCTCACCGACGCGGAACGCAGCGAACTCAACGAATGCCAGGAATTTCTCTGGCGCATCCGTTTTGCCCTGCACCTCTCCCTGCCCCGCTACGATAATCGCCTGCTGTTCGATCGCCAGCTCAGCGTGGCGCAGCGCCTGAATTACCAGGGCGAAGGCAATGAGCCGGTCGAGCGGATGATGAAAGATTTCTATCGCGTCACGCGGCGCATCGGCGAACTGAATCAGATGCTGCTGCAGCTGTTTGATGAGGCGATTCTGGCGCTCTCTACCAGCGAAAAACCGAGACCTGTCGATGACGATTTCCAGCTGCGTGGCAATTTGATCGACCTGCGCGACGAAACGCTGTTTACCCGCGAACCGCAGGCAATTCTGCGTATGTTCTATGTCATGGTGCGTAACGACAGCATCAAGGGGATCTACTCCACTACCCTCCGTCATCTGCGCCATGCGCGTCGTCATCTTAAACAGCCGCTGTGCCAGATTCCGGAAGCGCGACGTACCTTTATGTCGATTCTGCGTCATCCCGGCGCGGTCAGCCGGGCACTGGTGCCGATGCACCGTCACAGCGTGTTATGGGCTTACACGCCGCTGTGGGGCCATATTGTCGGGCAGATGCAGTTCGACCTGTTCCACGCCTACACCGTGGATGAGCACACTATCCGCGTGTTGCAGAAGCTGGAAAGCTTTGCCAATGAAACCACCCGGCCGCAGCATCCGCTGTGCGTAGAGTTATGGCCGCGCCTGCCGCAGCAGGAGCTGCTGCTGATGGCCGCACTGCTGCATGACATTGCCAAAGGGCGCGGCGGCGATCACTCTATTCTCGGCGCACAGGATGCACTCGATTTCGCTGAAATGCATGGCCTTAACTCGCGTGAAACGCAGCTGGTGGCCTGGCTGGTTCGCCATCATCTGCTGATGTCAGTGACGGCGCAACGGCGCGATATTCAGGACCCGACGGTGATCCAGCAGTTCGCTGAGGTGATGCAGAATGAGAACCGGCTGCGCTATCTGGTTTGCCTGACCGTCGCCGATATCTGCGCCACCAACGAAAGCCTGTGGAATAGCTGGAAGCAGAGCCTGCTGCGTGAGCTCTTTTTCGCCACCGAGAAGCAGTTGCGACGCGGCATGGAAAACAGTCCGGACCTGCGTGAGCGGGTGCGTCACCATCGCCTGCAGGCGCTGGCGCTGCTGCGGATGGACAACATCGATGAAGAGCGTCTGCACCAGATCTGGAATCGCTGCCGCGCAGATTATTTCCTGCGCCATACGCCTAATCAGATTGCCTGGCATGCCCGCCACTTACTGGTTCACGACCTGAAGAAACCATTAGTGCTGGTCAGCCCGCAGGCCACACGCGGCGGAACCGAAATTTTCATCTGGAGTCCCGATCGCCCACACCTGTTTGCCGCCGTCGCCGGAGAACTCGACCGCCGCAACCTCAGCGTCCACGACGCGCAAATCTTTACCAGCCGCGACGGCATGGCCATGGATACCTTTATTGTGCTGGAACCGGATGGCAGCCCGCTGTCGCCGGACCGCCATCCGATGATCATTCAGGCGCTGGAGCAGGCGATCACCCAGTCTGACTGGGTGGCGCCACGAACCCGTCGTCCGTCGGCCAAACTGCGGCATTTCAGCGTGGATACCGAGGTCAATTTCCTGCCGACGCACACCGACCGTCGCAGCTACCTTGAACTGGTGGCGCTGGATCAGCCTGGCCTGCTGGCGCGCGTGGGTGAAGTCTTTGCCGATCTCGGTGTCTCACTGCACGGCGCACGCATCAGCACCATTGGCGAGCGGGTCGAAGATTTGTTTATTCTGGCTAACAGTGAACGTCAGGCGCTGGACGAAGAAATGCGCAAAGCGTTGCAACAACGGTTGACAGAGGCCCTTAATCCAAACGATAAAGTGTGACCAGACTCGATTTGTAAACATTAATCTCTTTACTTGTGTCGGGTTATTGCCCGGCATCGCACATGACAGATCAGGAAAAAAATATGCAACAGTTACAGAGCGTTATTGAATCCGCCTTCGAACGTCGCGCTGACATCACACCTGCCAGCGTTGACAGCGAAACCCGTGATGCCATTAACCAGGTGATCTCTCTGCTGGACAGCGGTGAGCTGCGCGTTTCTGAGAAGATCGACGGCGAGTGGGTAACGCATCAGTGGCTGAAGAAAGCAGTGCTGCTCTCTTTCCGCATCAATGACAACCAGGTGATGGAAGGTTCGGAAACCCGCTTTTACGACAAAGTGCCGATGAAATTTGCCGGCTGGGATGAAGCGCGTTTCAAAGCAGCAGGCTTCCGCGTCGTGCCGCCTGCGGCTGTGCGTCAGGGTGCCTATATCGCCCGCAACACGGTGCTGATGCCTTCTTACGTCAACATCGGTGCGTTTGTGGATGAAGGCACCATGGTAGACACCTGGGCGACCGTCGGCTCCTGTGCACAGATTGGTAAAAACGTTCACCTTTCTGGCGGCGTGGGTATCGGTGGCGTGCTGGAACCGCTGCAGGCCAACCCGACCATTATCGAAGACAACTGCTTCATTGGCGCACGCTCTGAAATCGTTGAAGGCGTGATTGTTGAAGAAGGCTCAGTGATCTCAATGGGTGTTTACATCGGTCAGAGCACCAAAATTTATGACCGTGAAACAGGCGAAGTGCATTATGGTCGTGTGCCTGCCGGCTCCGTCGTGGTTTCAGGTAACCTGCCGTCCAAAGATGGCAGCTACAGCCTCTATTGTGCCGTGATCGTGAAGAAAGTGGATGCGAAAACGCTGGGCAAAACCGGTATCAACGAACTGCTGCGCACCATCGACTGATTTCACTGACGGGCTGGAAACCAGCCCGTCATCTTTTCTTTACAGTCGTTACCAAATAACATGCTTCGCGCCGCGAATTAACTGGTGCGTTTAGTTTTTATCCAGGTCATAATCCGCGCCAGTTAAATCCTGTCGCGCAATGTTCATCCCGCTTATTTATGTCTACAGTTGACGGACGTCATGAACAAGTCTGCGCGCTTCTCACTTTTGATGGAAACAACGCTATGTATGACAATCTGAAAAGCTTAGGTATCAGTAACCCGGACGACATTGACCGCTACAGCCTGCGTCAGGAAGCCAATAACGACATTCTGAAGATCTACTTCCGCAAAGATAAAGGCGAGTTTTTCGCGAAGAGCGTTAAATTCAAATATCCGCGCCAGCGCAAAACTGTCGTTGCCGATCACGCGACGCAGGGCTACAAAGAAGTTCAGGAAATCAGCCCGAATCTGCGTTATGTCATCGATGAACTGGACCAGATTTGCCAGCGCGATCAGGTTGAAGTGGATCTGAAACGCAAAATTCTGGATGACCTGCGTCACCTGGAAAGCGTGGTCGCCCACAAGATCTCGGAAATTGAATCGGACCTGGAAAAATTAACCCGTAACAGCCGTTAATTTCCTGTCCGACAAGAGACAAGAGAGGCCAGCTTTGCTGGCCTTTTTTATGCCGCAAACCTGCCCCTACCCCTGCTCATCCAGTTGCAAAGCCACATAGAGCAACAGCCTGTCGTCAAAATGACCCAGATTCAGTCCCGTCAGTTCAGAAATCCGGTTCAGGCGGTACTCCAGCGTATTGCGATGAATGAATAGTGCACGTGCGGTAGCGCTCGGCTGGACGTTATGGGTGAACCAGGCGATTAGCGTACGGCGCAGCAAGCCGTTGTTATCCATGCTCTTGAGCTTCGCCAGCGGCCGGGCGAGCTCATTGGCCTGCCAGCCGCCTCGCAGGCTGTCGAGCAGCACCGGCAGCACCAGATCCTGATAAAAATAGCTGCGCACTTCGGGCATACGCTGTTTGCCTACCATCATGGTGGTGCGCGCCGTCCGGTAAGAGCGTGCAATGCTGCCCGGCCCGGTAAAGAAGTTACCCAGCGCGATACGCATCCGGAGATGGCCACTCTCTTTCATCCGCTGCAGCAACTGCTCGACGCGGCGGCGATGATCATCCTGATCGTAACGTCCATGCCCGTTCAGGGCTGGTTTCAGCACCACCATTTCGGTCAGTGAGACAATGGCGATCAGATTATCGCGCTCCGGTGTGGTCAGAAGCGTTTGCAGCTGTTGTAACTCTGACATCGCGCTGTCGACGCCAAGCTGACCGCTATCCACCTCCAGAACGGCCACCACACGCGGTTGATTGAGATCGATGCCGAGCCGCTGAGCCCATTCAGTCAGCTGTGGCGACAGGGTATCGCTGCGGATGAGATTCAGCACCAGCTCTTCACGCAGACGGCTGTCCTGTGCCAGCATATGCAGAAGCCGCGCCTGCTCCAGCATCATCTCTGCGGTCATGCAGACCAGCTCGCCGTAGTGCCGCAATGCCAGCGGCTCGCCGGTCAGGCCAATCACCCCGACGATGTCACCATCAATGCGCAGCGGCAGGTTAATGCCGGGCCGTACGCCATGAAGATGTTTAGCCACCGCTTCATCAATGTCGACTACGCGACCCTGTGAAAGCACCAGCAGCGCACCTTCGTGCAACTCCCCAATGCGTTCCCGGTCACCGCTGCCGATAATGCGGCCCCGCGCATCCATCACATTGACATTGCTGTCAATAATTTTCATGGTGCGCGCCACGATATCCTGTGCCAGCCGGGCATCAAGGTGATAGGTAGCCATCCATTACTCCTGAAAAAGAGGGGGAGAAACAGAATACGCATGGAAAGCAGGCAGAACATTGTGCATTTGCACAGAGCCAGGCGGTCATTTGCCGAATTTGCGGTGAGCATCACACTCTGCCAGGGCAAATGCCGGACATAAAAAAGGCGGACCGCAGTCCGCCTCTTCATCAGTGGTCGTTCCGTTACTGCATCAGGAGGTAGATGCTGCTATCGCCGCGCTTCACATTCAGCGCCAGAACGGCTGGCTTGGTATCAAGGACTTTGCGCAACTCGCCGAGGTTGGTTACCGGCTGCTGGTTAACGCCCTGAATCACGTCCCCTTTCTTCAGGCCGATACGCGCTGCGGCACTGCCCGCTTTCACATTATCAACGCGAACGCCTTTATCACCGGTTTCAACATTGCTAAGGTCAGCCCCTTCAATGCCGTTGTAGATGGTGGCGGACTGCACTTTCGCCTGGCTGCTCTGCTGCAACTGAACAGAAACATCGACCGGTTTGCCGTCACGCAGCAGGCCCAGTTTCAGGGTGGTGCCAACCGGCAGTGAACCCACTTCTGCACGCAGTGAAGCAAAGCTGCTCAGCGGTTTGCCGTTCATGGAGACAATCACGTCACCCGCTTTGATGCCCGCTTTTGCGGCAGCAGAGTCTGGCAGTACCTGGCTGACAAATGCACCACGCTGTGCGTCGACTTTCATCGCTTTTGCCAGTTCGGAGTTCAGTTCCGTGCCCTGCACGCCCAGCTCGCCGCGTTTAACCTGTCCAAACTCAACCATCTGCGCCGTCAGGTTTTTCACCATGTTGCTCGGAATAGCAAAGCCGATACCGATATTGCCGCCATCCGGCGCCAGAATAGCGGTGTTAATCCCAATCAGTTCACCGTTGAGGTTAACCAGCGCACCACCGGAGTTGCCCCGGTTAATCGCCGCATCCGTCTGGATAAAGTTTTCGTAATTTTCTACATTCAGGCCGCTGCGTCCCAGTGCCGAGACGATACCGGAGGTCACGGTTTCACCCAGTCCATACGGGTTACCGATTGCCACGGTGTAATCACCGACGCGCAGATTGTCAGAGTCAGCAATTTTCACGGCGGTCAGATTTTTAGCTTCCTGCAACTGAATCAGTGCAATGTCAGAGCTGGGATCTTTACCGATGACTTTTGCGTCATAGCGACGACCGTCGCTGAGCTGCACCTGAATTTTGGTGGCATTATTCACCACGTGGTTGTTGGTCACCACGTAGCCTTTTTCGGCGTTGATAATCACGCCCGATCCCAGTGCACGGAATTTTTCCTGCTGGGTATCAGGGGCGGGTGCGCCACCATTACCACCTTCACCGCCACCGTTCTGGCACATGGGTGAGCCCTGGAACGGGGAACCGTCCTGACAGAATGGCGAATTGTCGCCAAAGAATTGCTGAAACTGCTGCGGCATGCGTGGGGTTTTTACTGTGGTGGTGCCCTCAACGCTGATACTGACCACAGACGGCATCACCTTCTCCAGCATGGGAGCCAGGCTTGGCAGTTGCTGGCTTTCGGAAGAGGCCGTTTGCGCAGCAGAAACAGTAACAGGGGCGAGCGCCATGCTCAGGCTCAACGCCAGCGCACTTAACACTAAAGTCTTTTTTTTCATTTTTCGTTTCTCAATAAGATTACTGTTCAGACCATTGCTGTGGTCGAAAGGTGAGATAAATGTTTTAGCGCGAAGTTCCTTTAAAAGTTTAAGCCAAAGGTAAAAATTTATTCGCGCTCTTTACAATCGGCGGCTTATTCTACTGCCATCAGCCGCCGGTACTCATCCCAGGCATAGAGATCGGTCATGCCGCTAATATAATCCTGAATAAGCCGGAAGCGATAATAACGTTCCCACAACAGCCGCTGATATTTATGCTCCACAACCAGATTACGCATCTTGTGCAAATAGGCTTTGCGGTGTTTCCCGGAGAGCTTATGAAAAAGCCGCGTTTCAATCGGGTGCTGGCGTAAAAAATCCTCATTCATCAGCGTGGTAAAGGATTCATAATTAAGGCGCATCAGCGGCTGATAGATCTCCAGTAGCCCTTTAATCACGCGGTAACCCTGCAGCTCCAGCTGTTCAACTTCGGAGTGATTAAACACCTGCTGGCGCGCAACGGTCTTAAACAGTTGCAGTAAACGGCCCTCTTCACCCTCATCTTCCAGCAGCGCATGGTTAAAACTTCCCTCGAATATTGCAGGAAGATTATCAACAAAACGTTTCACCGCGTAACTGACCAGCACGCTCTGAACATTTACGCGTAATGACATAAAAAATTGATCGCTGCGGCTGCGGCGTTTTTTACTGCAGGCTTCACGCCATGCTTCGCCAATAGTCCGGCTAAAGGCGTCATTATTTTTTACCGGCCCCCAGGCTTTATTGAGAAATTCAAACAAACTCTCAACATTAAAGATATCTTTTTCTACAGCGTCGTCCAAATCGGCAATACAATAGGAGATATCATCCGCCGCTTCCATTATATAGGTGAGCGGAAAGCGGTGGTGTTCTTCCATATTGGTGGCAGCACGCAGGTCGGCAATATAATCCTGCTCGGAGAGATAAAAACCGGGTTTCTTCATTAACACGCTAAATTCGGCGGGCTTTTCACCCTGCCACCAGGCAGGAGCAGTATATTTGAGGATACAGGCGACCTGAGAGTAGCTGAGATTGAGCTGCAGCAGGGTGTGAACCATACGGATAGCCTGCGCGTTGCCCTCAAAATGGCAGAGATCCTGGCGTATCATGGCATTCAGCTCATCAAAGGCTTTACGCTGCGCATCCCCTTCAACGCCTGCCACCAGCGGATCGACCAGTTCGGCAGCCAGGTTCTCTTCAAACCAGTCGTTAATGGCTGCCTCACCAAAATGACCAAACGGCGGATTACCCACGTCATGCAGCAGACACGCCATTTCGATCAGGCTTTCAAATGCGCCTTCAAGCTCATCCAGACCATACTGCGCCAGCCCGCCCTGCATCTTCAGGGTTTGCAGGATCTCTTTGGTGATGTAGCGTCCGGTCTGCTGCACCTCCAGCGAGTGTGTCAGTCGGGAACGGACGGCGGCATTGCGCTCCAGCGGAAAGACCTGCGTTTTCTGCTGCAGTCGCCGGATGGCAGCGGAGTTGATAATCCGTCCACGGTCACTCTCAAAATGGCGGGTAATGTAATATTCGCCTTCCGGATCTTTTCGACTGGTATAAGGGCGCGAGAAGCTGATCTTCTTCCTGAAATTGATCGCCGACATGAATTACCCCTGACTTTTTCGTGAATTAATCCCCTGGATGCCATGGTAGACTATGCCCTAAATTTTGATTCTTTACATTAGCGGAACTCACTATGAAAGCAGGCATTATTGGCGCGATGGAGCAGGAAGTCACACTGCTGCGCGACAAAATTGAAAACCGTCAAACGCTGTCGCTGGCGGGTTGTGAAATCTATACCGGCACCCTGCAGGGCGTTGAGGTGGCACTGCTGAAATCGGGCATTGGTAAAACCTCTGCGGCGCTGGGCACCACGCTGCTGCTGCAGCTATGCAAACCCGATGTGGTGATCAACACCGGTTCGGCGGGCGGTTTAGCGCCGTCGCTCAGCGTCGGCGATATCGTGGTGTCAGACGAAGTGCGTTATCACGATGCTGATGTCACCGCTTTTGGTTATGAGCCGGGTCAGATGGCGGGTTGTCCGGCCGCGTTTGTGGCCGACAGCAAGCTTATCGCAGCGGCAGAAGCCTGCATTAAGCAGCTGGATCTGAATGCCGTACGCGGTCTGGTGGTAAGCGGCGATGCCTTTATCAATGGTGCCGAACCGCTGGCGCGCATTCGCAACCTGTTCCCGCAGGCGATTGCCGTTGAGATGGAAGCGACTGCCATCGGTCACGTCTGTCATCAGTTCCAGGTACCGTTTGTGGTGGTCCGTGCGATTTCCGACGTGGCCGATAAGGAATCTCACCTCAGCTTTGATGAATTCTTAAGCGTAGCGGCGAAGCAATCTTCGCTGTTGGTGGAGAACCTGCTGGCGCATCTGGCGCGTGGCTAAAACGCTGCTTTTCTGCTGGCTGCTGCTGTTAAGCGGCAGCCTGCTTGCCTCACCGCCCCGTGTTATCACCCTCGCTCCCCACCTTACCGAACTCGCCTTTGCTGCCGGGATTACGCCGATTGCGGTCAGTGCATGGTCTGACTATCCGCCGCAGGCAAAACAGCTTGAGCAGGTTGCCAACTGGCAGGGCATCAAAGCCGAACGCATTCTGCAGCTCAAACCGGATCTGGTCTTAGCCTGGCGTGGCGGTAATCCGCAGCGGCAGATCGATCAGTTGCAACAGCTCGGCGTACCGGTTAAATGGATTGATCCGCAGACGCTGGATGAGATGTTCACGGCGCTGGCCGATCTGGGCCGCTGGAGTCCCAGCCCGGAACAGGCAAGCAGAGCTGCCCAGACGTTACGGCAGCAGGAAGCCGCACTGCGTCAGCGCTATGCTCACCTGACTGCGGTTCCGCTTTTTTTGCAGTTTGGACAGCAGCCGCTGTTTACCGCCGCCAGAGCCACGCTGCAGAATGAGATTATTACCTTATGTGGTGGCAGGAATATCTTTGCCGACAGCCGCGTCAGATGGCCACAGGTCAGCCGCGAGCAGGTACTGATGCGCCATCCTCAGGCCGTTGTAACAGCGGGCAGTGCCCAGCAGGCGGAGAACATCCGTGACTTCTGGCGGCCACAGCTCACTGTGCCGGTGATTGCCATCAACGAGGACTGGCTGAGCCGGCCAGGCCCACGACTGCTGCTGGCGGCGCAGCAACTCTGTGTGGCCCTGCATCCCGCTGAATAAATCGGCGAAATGATTAAAGTTGCTGCACTTTTTGCCGTTAATCAATACCAGAGACGAGCCGGCCACGTATGCTTGCCGTCCTTTTAGCGTCACAGCGCTTTTTTAAAACACCAGGAACCATCTATGACCAGAGCACTGCTGCTGGCCATAGGGCTATCGCTCGCCGGATCTGCATTTGCGGGATCGATTAATGGCTCTATAGGCGCCAGGCTTGTCATCTATTCACGCTGTGAAATCAACATGGCTAACGGTCAGCCCGCGCCGCAGGTGAACTGCGGCAGACAGGCAAGCGCGCAGCCACGCGTAACCCATAGTCAGATTCAGTCGCAGGGAAGTGTGAAACAGAGTAACCGGCTGGTCACAATAGAGTGGTAAACGAGGCCGTCGCGATGACGGCCTTCGTTATCAGATACTGAAGGAAGAGCCACAGCCACAGGTGGTTTTGGCATTCGGATTGGTCACGATAAAGCGTGAGCCTTCCAGACCTTCGGTGTAATCCACCGAACCGCCCACCAGATATTGCAGGCTCATCGGGTCAACCACCAGCGAGACGCCCTGCTTTTCGATCGTCATGTCGCCATCATTCAGCTGATCATCAAAGGTGAAGCCGTACTGGAAACCACTGCAACCGCCACCGGTGATGTAGACGCGAAGTTTCAGCGCCGGGTTCTCTTCGTCGGCAATCAGGTTCTTCACCTTGGTGGCTGCGGCGTCGGTAAACTGCAACGGCAGTGCTACTACTTCATCACTCATGTTTTACTCCGGTAAACGCCCAGGTCAGAAAACGACCTTAATAACGCTATTATCAGCCAGCACCTCAGCGCAATCAAGCTCTGCCCTTCGCACTCTGTGCCGCTTTCACCTCCGTTAAGGGCGCGGCGAGTGAATCCGCCTTTCGTCTGCTGCCCCTCTTCCGTAGAATGGTGCAATATTTTTTATGAACCGCTGGAGCCGAAAATGAGTAAGTCCGAACAACTGTTTGCCGAGGCACAACGCCTGATCCCGGGCGGGGTAAACTCGCCAGTACGCGCATTTACCGGTGTGGGCGGCGTTCCGCTGTTTATTGAACATGCCGATGGCGCGTATCTCTATGACGCCGATGGCAAAGCCTATATCGACTATGTCGGCTCATGGGGCCCGATGGTGCTGGGTCATAACAATGCGGCGATCCGCAATGCCGTGATCGAAGCGGCCCAGCGCGGCCTGAGCTTTGGCGCACCGACCGAAATGGAAGTGACCATGGCGCAGCTGGTGTGTGAGCTGGTGCCTTCCATGGAGATGGTGCGGATGGTCAACTCCGGCACCGAAGCGACCATGAGCGCGATTCGCCTGGCACGTGGCTTTACCGGCCGCGATAAAATTATCAAGTTTGAAGGCTGCTATCACGGTCACGCCGATCATCTGCTGGTGAAAGCCGGTTCTGGTGCCCTGACGCTGGGTCAGCCAAACTCGCCGGGCGTACCGGCTGATTTCGCTAAACACACCCTGACCTGCACCTTTAACGACCTCGACTCAGTGCGCAGCGCCTTCGAGCAATATCCTGATGCCATCGCAGCCATCATCGTTGAGCCGGTTGCCGGCAACATGAACTGCATTCTGCCGCAGCCAGAATTCCTGCCAGGCCTGCGCGCGCTCTGTGATAAGTTCGGCGCACTGCTGATTATTGATGAAGTGATGACCGGTTTCCGCGTGGCGCTGGGCGGCGCACAGGCTCACTACAATGTGCGTCCTGACCTGACCTGCCTTGGAAAAATTATCGGTGGCGGGATGCCGGTTGGCGCATTCGGTGGACGTCGCGACGTGATGGCCGCGCTGGCCCCGACCGGCCCGGTCTATCAGGCGGGGACGCTCTCCGGTAACCCGATCGCGATGGCCGCCGGTTTTGCCTGCCTGACGCAGATCGCGCAGCCTGGTACGCACGAAAAGCTGAATGCCCTGACCCGCCAGCTGGCTGAGGGTCTGCGCGAGGCAGCACAACAGCAAAATATCCCGCTGGTGATCAACCATGTTGGCGGGATGTTTGGCCTGTTCTTCACCGAGGCTGACAGCGTGACCTGTTATGCCGATGTGACCCGCTGCGATGTAGAGCGCTTTAAAACTTTCTTCCATCTGATGCTGGAGGAAGGCGTTTACTTTGCGCCATCAGCTTATGAAGCGGGCTTTATGTCGCTGGCGCACAGCGAAGAGGATATTCAGCGCACGGTTGACGCCGCGCGTCGTTGTTTCGCGAAGCTGTAATTTCGGCAGCGTTAAAGACAAAGACCGGCAGCAGCCGGTCTTTTGTTATTGATGAGGTTTGCCCCGCTCTGTTGTGGGAGGGTGCATGCACAGGAAACAGGGTCAGATCGGAAAGGCGCGAAAGCCGTCATCCATGACTCGCTCGGCCCGCGCCGTCCATGGCGCGGGACGCTTTCCTCCTCTGCCCCCATTCCCTGCGCATTGAGCTTCTTCGTTGTTGTCAGATTCACCCTACTTTGGATCTGGCCGCGGTCTGAAACCAGCCTGCTTTTTCCTCTTAACCTGAACGCCGTAGCAGCCAGATAAAGTACGGCGCACCTAAAAACGTCGCCATCAGTCCGGCAGGGATTTGATCCGGAAACGCCAGCATCCGCCCGCACCAGTCAGCCAGCATCATCAATCCGCCTCCCAGCAATCCCGATAGCAACAGCTGTGGCAAAGCCCGCCGGAATCCCAGCATGCGCGCCATATGCGGTGCCATGAGTCCGACAAAACTCAGCGGACCGATAGTCAGCGTCGCGCTGGCGGTCAGTGCTGCCGCCAGCAGCAGCAGACTCAGCCGTGCAGGCGTCAATGCCATACCCGCCGAGCGCGCGGTCGCACTTCCCAGCGGCAGCAGCGTCAGCCAGCGGCTCGCCAGCGGAGCCAGCGACACCAGCACCAGCGCGCAGATTGCGCTCTGAACTGCCTGACTGCCGCTGATGTTATAGGTCGAGCCGGAGATCCAGCTCAGCAACCCGCCCATGCGCGGATCGCCGCTGGCCAGCAGCAGCATCAGCAGGGTGACAAAGGCGCTGTTAAGCGCCATACCCGCCAGCAGCATCCGCTCCGGCGAGAAGCCGCCACGGCTGGCTACCGCCATAATCACCAGCAGCGTCAGCGCGGCACCCACCGCACCGGCGGGCAGCAGCCAGGCCATCGCATCGCCTGGCACAAAGAACATCATGACCACTACGCCGCAGGCGGCCCCGGAACTGATGCCCAGTACTTCCGGGCTGGCCATGGGATTGCCGGTCAGCCGCTGAATCAGACTCCCCGCCACGCCCAGCATCAGACCGGTTACCAGCGCCGCCAGCACGCGCGGTGCGCGCCACGGCAGCAGTGATTGCAGCATCTCGCCTGTGGACCCGCTCCAGCCCTGCGCATCACGCCCAAACGCGAGCGCCCCCCACCCCAGTAGCGCCAGAACAGCGAGACCGATCAGCGCCCAGCGCAGCAGGTTCTGTCGCTCGGCGGGCACATTGTCACCCTGATTCAGCGCGGGCGGCACTGAACCGGTGCGCAGTCGCGGCAGCAGCCACAGCAGAATCGGTACGCCAAGCAGGGCCGTGGCCGTGCCGGTCGGGATATCGCGCCAGTGCGTGCTGAGCCATAATACGCAGCTGTCTGCCAGCCACAGCAGCAGCGCGCCAGTCAGCGGTGCCAGCAACATCCGGGTGAGGAGCCGTCGTCCACCCAGCAGCTTCGCCAGCAGCGGTGCAAACAGCCCGATAAAGCCGATGATACCGGCGATATTGACCAACTGCGCACTGAGCAGAATCGCCAGTCCAAGGCCGCCCATCCGCGCCACAGAGAGCGCCAGACCCAGGTTTTTCGCGACACCATCATCCAGTCCCATCAGCGTCAGCGGACGCAGCAGCGCCAGCGCCAGCAAAAACGCCAGCAGCAGGCGCGGCCAGAGCTGCTGCACGTTTTCCCAGCTCATCTGATTCAGCGCGCCGGTGCTCCACAGAAACATGTTCTGCAGCTGATCGTGATTGAAGATAGCGAAGATTTGATTTACCGCGCCGCTGTACAGGCTCAGTACCAGCCCGGCCAGAATCAGCGTCACTGGCGACAGACGTTTGCCCCAGGCCACACCAAACACCAGCGCGCCCACCAGCAGCGCACCGCTAAGCGCAGCAAACTGCTGTGTCAGCGCCCCGCCCGGCAGATGCCACAGCGTCGCGACGGTAATGCCCAGCTGCGCGCCGGAAGAGACGCCCAGCGTGGTCGGCTCCGCCAGCGGGTTGCGTAAGATCTGCTGAAACAGCAGACCGGCTAACCCCAGTCCGGCCCCCACCAGTAGCGCCAGCGCCGTGCGCGGCAGCAGGCTGTAGTGAAACACCATCTGCGGCAGGCTATTGACGGCCGGTGACCAGAATGCCTGCCACCATTCAGCCTGTGGCAAGGCGTGGTGCAGATTAATCAGTGTCAGGCTGAGTGAGAGCAGAAACAGCAGGCTGAGAAGGCCTGCGGGAAACAGAGCATGGCGCATCAGTGCGTCTCCAGCGCGCGTTCCAGCACGCGAACAAAGTGCAGCGCCGAGAGCGTTGCACCGTAATACCAGACCGCCGGGACGCGCTGAAAGCGTCCGGTGCGGACAAACGGCATGGCCTGCCACAGCGGACTGCGCATCAGCTGCTGCATCTCCACGTCGTTGTCGTGATCGAAACAGATGACATCCACCTCCCCGGCCTGCGCCAGCTGTTCGATGCCGATCACTGCGCTGCCCCAGAAATTGGTTTCACCCTGCCAGCCATTTTTCAGGCCCAGCAGGGTCATCACTTCCAGGAACAGGCTGTTTTTACCGAAGGTAATGGCGTGACGACTGTCGAGCAGCGACATCAGCAGAAGCGTGCGTCCGGCATAGGGTGCCAGCCGCTCACGCGCCGCTGCCAGCTGATCATCGACCTCACGCAGATGCTGCTCCGCCCGCTCGCTTAATCCCAGGCGCGCCGCCAGCTGACGCAGTGATGCGCGCGCGGCGGTGAAGGGTTTTCCGTCGCCGCTGTGAAGGTCGAAGCCCATGATGGGTGCGATGCGCGTCAGTTTCTCTTTGGGCGGGCCATAGCCATTGGAGCAGAGGATCAGCGACGGCTGCATTTGCGCCATCAGCTCAAGATTGGGTTCAGTGCGCAGGCCGACATCGATCACGACCGCAGGCAGCTTCGGCTCACCTACCCAGATGTTGTAGTTGTGCAGATCGGCCACGCCAAAGGGAGTAACGCCCAGCGCGATCAGCAGTTCGGTGGGTAACCACTCCAGTGCAATAATCCGACCCGGATTCGGCGTGGCAGCACGCAGAGGAAGCGCACAAAACAGCGGCGAGGCCGCCAGTGCCAGCAACAGTCGGCGGCGATAAAGATCGGGCATCATCCTTTCCTTAACAGACAAAACTAACCGGCGCGCCGCCCTGCGGGTGCGGTAAAATGCCCATTGGAATGCCATAAATTGCACCCAGTACCTCAGGCTGCATAATCGCTCCGGCGTCACCTTCGGCAATCATCGCGCCCTGACGCAGCGCCACCAGATGATCGCAGTAGCGTGCCGCCATATTGATATCGTGCAGCACCGCAATCACTGTCAGGCCGCGCTGCTGGCTCAGATCTTTGATCAGCGCCAGTACCTCAACCTGATGGGCAATATCCAGCGCCGAGGTCGGTTCATCCAGCAGCAGACAGCGGCTGTTCTGCGCCACCATCATCGCCAGCCAGGCGCGCTGACGCTCACCGCCTGACAGACTGTCCACCAGCCGACCGGCAAAGGGCTTTAGCCCGACCTGCGTAATGGCATCCTCCACCCTATCGCGATCCTCCTGACCAAAGCGCCCCAGCGCCCCGTGCCAGGGATAGCGGCCAATCGCCACCAGCTCACGCACCGTCATCCCTTCGGCTGCCGGTAATTGCTGCGGCAGATAGGCCACCTCGCGGGCAAAGGCTTTACTGTTCCATCGCCCGACCGGCTGCTGATTCAGCAAAACCTCTCCGCTGCTGGCCGCATGATGACGACCCAGCATTTTCAGCAGCGTCGATTTGCCCGAGCCGTTGTGACCAATCAGCGCGGTCATTTTACCCGGTGGAAAAGTCAGCGACAGGGGCTGGAGGAGAGTGCGGCCAAGCACCTCGAAACTGGCATTCTCCAGCCTGAAGGTTGCCTCTTCTGCGTGCGGATGCGGCATGATTATCCCTGTGAACGGGCGCCGGAGCGCCCGGTTAAATCAGAATCTGAAGGTCGCGGTGCCGACAATCTGGCGTTCCGCACCCCAGTAGCAGGCGTATTCACGATAGCAACTGGCGACATACTCGCGGTTGAACAGATTGTTAACGTTGACGCCTACCGTCGAACCTGGCAGACCGAAACGACCCAGATCATACTTCAGCGCCGCATCCACCGTGGTGTAACCGGCTACCTTAAAGTTCTGGTTCTGCTCCGTGCCGGTGCTGTAAAGCCCCTGGCTTTCGCCGACATAACGCACACCTGCGCCCACTGTCACACCCGATAAGGCGGTTTCGTGGAAGGTGTAGTCGCTCCAGAGTGAAGCCATATGCTTCGGCACCTGCACCGGTGTTTTGCCTTTAAGCTGGGTGTCTTCGGTGTATTCCGCATCGGTGTAGGTGTAGGATGCCGTCAGGTTAACGTTGGCATTCAGCGCCGCTTTGGCTTCCAGCTCTACGCCGCGCGACCGGATTTCACCGCTCTGGACGCTGGCAAACGGATGATTAGCCGTATCCGGATCGGCAGTCAGGTTTTTGGTTTTGGTCAGCTGATAAAGCGCTGCGGTAAGCACCACCGGACGATCTTTCGGTACATATTTCACGCCCGCTTCATACTGCTTAGCGCGTGACGGATCAAATGCCTGCCCCTCATAGGTTGAACCCGCATTAGGAATAAAGGCTTCGCTGTAGCTGAAATAAGGCGCGATGCCGTTATCAAACACATAGTTCAGACCACCACGCCAGGTAAAGGCCTGATCGTTCTGGCGATCAACACTGTCTGCCACCCGATCGTAAACGGAGTTCATGGCGTAGTCGTAGCGGCCACCCAGCGTCAGCACCCAGCGGTTCCATTCCATCTGATCCTGCGCATAGAGGCCGGTCTGACGCTGCTTGTTGAGATGCTGATAAGGGCCATATGGCGTCACGCTATCATCGCCATATTGCGGGTTAACCGCATTCAGGCTGGAGGCCGAGCCAAACTGTGCGTCGATATCATTACGCGTACGCTGGAAGTCCACGCCTAACAGCAGCGTATGATCGACCTGGCCGGTAGCAAACTTCGCCTGTGCCTGAGTATCCACGGCAAACTGATTCAGCTTCTCGCTGGAGACCGCTGAACCACGGGTAATCTCCTGGGTTGCTGTATTGAAACCATTGCCATAGATACTGCGGTAATCGGTGCGCAGGTCGGCGTAACGCAGGTTCTGGCGCAGCGTCCAGGTGTCGTTGAGGCTGTGCTCGGCGTTATAGCCCACCATTTTGGTGGTGCGCGAAATCTTATTGCTCTGCTCACCTTCGTCGAAGTCGGTCGGCAGTTTGTACTGGCTGCCATCGGCACGAGTGATCGGCACCACGGTGCCCTGACGCGGCAGCCAGCCGTAATAGCCGGTTTCTGGCTCGTTCTGGAAATAGGTCAGCAGATCAATGCGGGTGCGATCGTCGGGACGCCAGCTGAATGACGGGGCAATGGTGTAGCGCTTCTCTTTGTTCATCGACTGCTGCGCATCCTGACTGCGCGCCTGACCGGTCAGGCGATAGCTGTAGACGCCGTTATCATCCAGCGCACCCCCAAAGTCAAAGCCGGTCGAGAAGAGATTGTCATTGCCCATCTGGAACTGCACTTCGCGCAGGGTTTCCTGGGTGGGACGCTTGCTCACCAGTGAGACGACACCGCCCGGATTGCTTTTACCATAGAGCACAGAGACCGGACCGCGCAGCAGTTCAGCGCGCTCCAGGAAGTAGGGATCGATGGCAAACTCAGAGTAGTTATCTCCCTGCAGTTTCAGGCCATCCAGATACTGGTTGGTATTGGTTTCGCTGAAGCCGCGAATCGAAAGCGCATCAATCACATCTGAGCTGCCACGGTTACCGGTCAGCACGCCAGGCGTATAGTTAAACGCCCCTTTCACGCTGGTCACGTTGCGCATTTCCATCTCTTCGCGGGTAACCACGGAGACAGACTGCGGGTTTTTTTCAATCGGGGTATCGGTTTTGGTGCCGGTGGCGCTGTGTTTTGCTGCCACCGTCGGTGCCGGCCCCCAGGCGCTTTCCGCCTCGACGCCGCTGCCGCCATCCGCCGAGACCACCATGGTCTCTGGCTGCGCGGCGTAAAGCGAGGAGCTCAGGCTCAGTGAGATCATGACGCCCAGAAGCGGCCGGGAAAATGTTTTTTTGGTGTTGTCTGCAAAAGTCGTTCGCGCATTCATAAAAAGGTGTCTCTTAAAATAGGCTCAGGCGAGCGAATCGAAACGATAATGATTATTATAACGGATTAGATAATATGCGAACTGCCGCGGACACTGCAAGCAGAAATCCCAGTAGTGACGCCGTTTGCAGGGCCATTTACCCGTATTGATCACAAACAAAAAAAGGGCGCCGAAGCGCCCTTTTTAACCTGTCTGACTGATTTATTTGCCAAACATATCTTTTATCCACCCTGCTACGCCGTCGCTGTCTTTCTGCTCCTGCGGTTGCTGGGCCGGTTGCTGTTGCGGCTGTTGTTGCTGCTGTTGCTGGTCAAACAGCTGTTGCTGCTGCTGAACCTGCTGCTGCTGTTGCTGACACAGCGCATTCGGATCCAGCGCCCACACCGGCAGAGAACGCCAGGTGCTGCTGCCCGTGCCACAGACAAAGTTACCGGCCGAATCGACATTCATCATCGACACATCTTCCGGCGGCGTCAGTTGCAATGGCATCGGTGCCTGATTGTCGAGGTAGCGACGGTAGAGCTGCATCGCACCACTGGCACCATAGAGTTTGGTCGGCTGGTTGTTATCACGGCCCACCCAGGTGATCGCCACTTCTTTACCATCAATACCGGCAAACCAGCTGTCGATCAGATCGTTAGTGGTACCGGTTTTTCCGGCCAGATGGGCATTCGGGAAACGCGCGCCCAGCGCACGGGCAGTACCGTGGTCAGCGACCTGCTGCATGGTGTAAAGCGTCAGATAAGCCGCCTGCGCCGGTTCCACACGCTGCGCCTGCGGATAGCTCTGATAGAGCACGCTGCCATCTTCTGCAATCACTGAACGCACCGCAGACAGTGACGCGCGGTTACCGCCGCTGGCGATCGACTGGAACGCCTGCGCCACTTCAACCGGCGTCAGGTTCAGGGCACCCAGCAGCATCGCCGGCACCGGATGCAGCTGCTCTTTCGGCACGCCCAGCTTGTTCCAGGTATCGACTACCGCATCCAGCCCCAGCGTCATACCGAGGTTAACCGTCGGCACGTTCATGGAGTTGGTCAGCGCATCCACCAGCATCACTTTGCCGCTGAAGCGACGATCGTCGTTCATCGGTTTCCAGATGGTGCCATTTGGCTGCTTCAGCGCAATCGGCTCATCGGCGATCCAGCTGTTCAGGCGGTAGCTGTTTGGCTGGCTCAGCGCGGTGAGGTAGGTCGCCGGTTTTGCCAGTGAACCGATAGAGCGACGCGCCTGCAGCGCACGGTTGTAACCGGCGTACTGTGGATCGGCCCCGCCGACCATGGCACGGACTTCGCCGCTGAAGCGGTCAACCACCACCATCGCGGTTTCCAGATCTTTCAGGCCGCGCTGTTTTTTCAGCGTCGGAATGCCATCAACCACCGCTTTTTCAGCTGCATCCTGCGACACCGGGTCCAGCGTGGTGAAGATTTTCACGCCGGAGAGATCTTTAATCTTGTCGCCCAGTTTCGCCTGAAGCTCGTTACGCACCATCTGCATAAAGGCAGGCTGCGGCGTGATCACGCCCCCTTTTGGCTGCACGCCCAGCGGACGCGCCGACAGCATGTCATACAGCTCCTGGTCGATCACTTTCTGCTGCTGCAACAGGCGCAGCACCAGGTTGCGGCGTTCCAGCGCCAGTTTCGGGTTGCGCCACGGGTTATAGAGCGATGCCCCTTTCACCATGCCAACCAGCATCGCCTGCTGATCCAGACTCAGTTCATCTACCGGACGGCCAAAGTAGTAGAGGCTCGCCAGCGGGAAACCGCGGATCTGATCGCTGCCCGCCTGACCGAGATAGACCTCGTTCAGGTAGAGCTCCAGGATGCGATCTTTGCTGTAGCGCGCATCCATGATCACCGCCATATAGGCTTCACGCGCTTTACGCCACAGCGAACGCTCATTGGTCAGGAACAGGTTCTTCACCAGCTGCTGCGTCAGCGTACTGCCGCCCTGCACCGCTTTTCCTGCCGTGATGTTCGCCAGGAAAGCGCGACCAATGGAGTACGGGCTGATACCATCATGCTCATAGAAATGGCGATCTTCAGTGGCGATCAGCGTATCGACCAGCAGATCCGGGAAACCGGTGCGCGGCACGAAGAGTCGCTGTTCACCATTCGGCGACTGCAGCATGGTGATCAGGCGCGGATCGAGGCGGAAAAAGCCAAAATCACGGCCGGTCTCGAGGTTTTTAATCTCGCTCAGCTCATCTTTCGTGAAGCTCATACGCGCGTGGATCTGCCCCTCTTTACTGTCGGGGAAATCAAACGGGCGACGCAGCAGATCAATGGTGTTGCCCTTCACCGAAAACTCGCCGGGGCGGGTGATACGGGAGACTTCGCGATACTGAGTCCCTTCCAGCAGCGCCACCATTTCACTTTTGTTGTAGGCCATGCCCGGTTCCAGGCTGACCATGCGGCCATAGACGGTGGCGGGCAGTTGCCACACCTTACCGTCAATACGACTGCGAATTTCCGAGTCGAGGTAGATGCCCCACGCGGCCATAACCACCACAAACACCAGGAACAGTTTAATTATCCATCCCAGCCAACGGCGTTTGCCGCGCGGCGGTTTTCCACCTTTACCTTTACGTGGCACCGGCGCTTCCTCCTCGTCATCATTAAAATCGTCCTGATCGATATCCTGTTCGATATCCCTGCGTCGTCCCCGGCCCGCACTGCTGCGCGGCGGCAACGGTTTACCTTTGCGCCCTATTGGTTCGCGATCGTTCCCAGACATTACTTTTCTTCTCCAGGCAGTGCTTACGGCAGCGCCGCTACTCTAACTGCTTTCTCGCGTGCCGCATGGCAGAACCCTCTGAATTCGATCCAGCGGACTCAACCCTGCGGGGACATTTTTTTGGTTCGCCTTGTTGGCAAAGCGGTGGCCGGATCCTCTGGCCAGAGGTGTTTCGGATAGCGTCCCTTCATCTCTTTCCTGACCTCCGGCCAGGCACCGCGCCAGAACGCCGCCAGATCGCGGGTGATCTGCAACGGTCGCTGGGCGGGCGATAGCAGCTCCAGCACCAGCGGAATACGTCCTTCCGCCACGGTGGGATTCTGCGCTTCGCCAAACATCTCCTGAATCCTGACCGCCAGCGCGGGCGGCTTATCCGCATCGTAGCGAATCGGCAGCCGGCTTCCGGTCGGCACAGTGTAATGAGTTGGCAGCACACTATCCAGCCGCTGACGTTGTGACCATGTGAGTAAATGTAAGAGCGCCGTGGTCAGGTTTACCGCCTGCAGGCTGCGCAGATCGCGTACCGCTGACATCTGCGGCAACAGCCACTGCGGCAGGCTCTCAAGCAACGTCTGATCGTCCATAGCGGGCCAGCTCTCTTCCGGCAGCCACTGTGCCGCACACTGGATGCGCAGGCGCAACTGTTCGACATCCGGCGTCCAGCCCAATACCGACAGACCTTTTTCGGCGATCCAGCGCAGTATGGCGGCGTGCAGAACGTCCGGCTCCGGGCGCGCCATCGGCTGGGTCTTCAGGATCAGCGCGCCAATCTGCTCACGTCTGAACGCACGCAGCGTGCCCTTCTCTTCGTCCCATTCCACTTCAGTCCGGCGCTCAATCAGTGCGGGCTGCTGCTGGTACAGCGTTTCAATGTCGACCGGCAGTGCCAGCAGCATCCGGGCATCCGGCGTCGCACTGCTTTGCAACAGGGCGGGTGCAATCAGCCATTCGTTGCGCGTCAGGCCATCCTGCTCATCGAGTCTGGCCCCCAGCCCGTTGGCCAATTGATAGCGACCGCTCTGATCGCGACGCCGCGCCAGCCGATCGCCAAACCCCACCGCCAGCAGGCCCGCGAAGCGATCTTCATCGATCCGTCCGCCAAGAATTTTGAGTCGCTGCTGCCACTGCTGCGCCCGCCGCTGCCATTGAGCCTGAGGCCGATGCAGCGCATCCCTCAGATCGGCACTGCCGCTGCGCGGAGGATCTTCCAGAATCGCCACCAGCAGCGCGGCGCTGGCGACCGCATCCGGCTCATCGCCCGCGGCACAGAGCATAGCAGCAAGCCGCGGATCGCACCCCAGCTGTGCCATACGCCGTCCCAGTGTGTTAAGCATGCCGTTGCTGTCCAGCGCACCCAGACGGGTCAGCTGCTGTTGTGCCGCTTCAAGATTTCTGGCGGGCGGCTGATCCAGCCACTGCAGCTGTTGCGGCCCGGTACAGCCCCACTGCAGCAGATCCAGCCACAGCGACGAGAGATCGCTGTTCACGATTTCCGGTTCGCTCTGCGCTGCTGCACGTGACGCCTGCTCCTGCGGCAGCAGATGCAGACAGATTCCCGGCATCAGTCGCCCGGCGCGACCTGCGCGCTGAATCATTGAGGCCTGGCTGATGCGCTGCGTCTGCAGACGCGTTACGCCGCTGCGAGCGTCAAACAGGGCGCTGCGCTCCAGCGCACTGTCGACTACCAGGCGAATCCCCTCAATGGTCAGGCTGGTCTCGGCGATATTAGTGGCGAGCACCACTTTGCGACGTCCGGCGGCGGCGGGCAGGATCGCCCGTCGCTGCGCCGCCAGCGGCAGTGCGCCATAGAGTGGTGTCAGATCCACATCGTCACTGATGCGTGGTTCCAGCTCACGTTTCACCCGTTCAATTTCCGCCACGCCCGGCAGAAACAGCAGCAGCGAGCCCGCTTCGTCGCGCAGCAGCTGAGCGACTTCACGCGCGACCGCCTCTTCAAAACGCACGTGCTGATTCAGCGACGCGTACCGCCGCTCAACCGGATAGCTGCGCCCTTCTGAGACGATCAGTGGCGCATCCGGCAGCAGCGCCGCCAGCCGGGCATTGTCGAGCGTGGCGGACATCAGCATGATTTTAAGGTCGTCGCGTAATCCCTGCTGCACATCGAGCAGCAGCGCCAGCGCCAGATCGGCCTGCAGGCTGCGCTCGTGAAACTCATCGAGGATCACCAGCGACACGCCCTCCAGCATCGAATCGTGCTGAAGCATGCGCGTGAGCATCCCTTCGGTAACGACTTCCAGCCGGGTTTCTGGCCCGACGCAGCTTTCGCCACGCATCCGGAATCCCACCGTGGCACCCGGCTGTTCGCCGAGCTGCTCCGCCAGCCGCTGCGCCACATTACGTGCCGCCAGCCGGCGTGGCTCCAGCATAATGATGCGTCCTGGCAGCGCCGCCTGCTGCAACAACTGCAGCGGCAGCCAGGTCGATTTGCCCGCGCCGGTAGGGGCGGCCAGCAGGATTTGAGAGGCGTCACGCAGCGCCGCCAGGATGTCTGGCAGCACCGCGCTGACTGGTAAATCGCTCACAGCAAACTCCGCTTCTGCCTGTGCTAAGATGGCGCGCATTGTAGCACGTGATATTTGCCGGAGAGCGCCATGGCGACACAACGCTTATTTTTTGCCATCAGCCTGCCTGACGAAATGCAGCAACAGCTGGTGCGCTGGCGGGCCGACACCTTTCCTGCAGAGGCAGGCACGCCTGTGGTCGCAGCGAATCTGCACCTGACGCTGGCGTTTCTGGGTGAGGTTGCACCGGAAACCTCACTGCGCCTGCAGACGCTGGCCTCCCGCATCGTCCAGCCCGGTTTCGATCTCGACCTGGATGATGCCGGGCACTGGCCGCGTCCCGGCGTGGTCTGGCTCGGCTGCCAGCGCGCGCCTCGCGGCCTGCTGCAGCTCGCCAGCCTGCTGCGGGCGCAGGCTGCCCGGCATGGCTGTTATCAAAGCCCACAGCCGTTTCATCCGCACATCACGCTGTTACGCCAGGCCACCCAGCCGGTTGCATTGCCACCACGCGGCTTTCACTGGCGTTTTCGCGTCTCCACCTTTTCACTGTTCGCCTCTGACTATGCCCGGGGCCGCACCCGCTACCGCGCGCTGGCCAGCTGGCCATTAACGTCTCAGGATCCGCATGCACTTCTCTCCGCCCCTTAAATCCGCCCGCCTGATCGCCCGTTACAAACGTTTCCTGGCCGATGTCGAGACGCCAGAAGGCGAAGTGCTGACGATTCATTGCGCCAACACCGGTGCCATGACCGGCTGCGCCACGCCGGGCGATACAGTCTGGTATTCCACGTCCGACAGCCTGACGCGCAAATACCCTCACAGCTGGGAGCTGACCGAAACGCAACAGGGCCACTGGATTTGCGTGAATACCCTGCGCGCGAACCAGCTGGTGGCTGAAGCGCTGGACCAGCATCAGCTGCCATCGCTGGCCGGTTATTCGCATCGACAGGCGGAAGTGAAATATGGCAGTGAAAAAAGCAGAATTGATTTCCTGCTCAAAGCAGAGGCACGGCGCAACTGCTATATTGAGGTGAAATCCGTAACCCTTTTACATGATGGTAAAGGCTATTTTCCGGATGCGGTGACGATTCGAGGACAGAAACACCTGCGCGAGCTGGCGACAGTGGCGGCAGAGGGTCATCGGGCCGTTTTGTTGTTTGCCGTTTTGCACTCGGGGATTGAGGACGTTTCCCCGGCACGCCACATTGATGCGGCGTATGCAGAACAACTGGCTCAGGCGCAACGGGAAGGTGTAGAGGTTTTAGCGTATCAGGCAGACTTATCGGCAGAGGGAATGTTTCTTAAATCGCCGATCAACGTAACCTTGTAATATCTTTTGCAATTTTATGTGGTAAGAATGTTCTGAGCTAAGGGCTAATTACGCTGTTCCTCACAGGCTTGTCAAGGTGTGTTCATGAAGAATTGCCAACCCTGACTGCTTCTGTTATTTATAGCGGCCTGTTTTTTTCCCCAATGGGGGATCGATGTACCCCGCAGACGTCAGATGCAGGCCGGCAGTAACGCCCCTGCGGGACGTAAGTCAGAGGGTATAGTGCGTGTTATCCAGGAGAAGCAACATGCAAGAAGGTCAAAACCGTAAAACATCGTCCCTGAGTATTCTCGCTATCGCTGGCGTTGAGCCTTATCAGGTTAAGCCTGGCGAAGAGTATATGAACGACGCGCAGCTGACCCATTTTCGCAAGATTCTGGAAGCCTGGCGTAATCAATTGCGGGACGAAGTCGATCGTACCGTATCGCACATGCAGGATGAAGCCGCTAACTTCCCGGACCCGGTTGACCGTGCCGCGCAGGAAGAGGAGTTCAGCCTGGAGCTGCGTAACCGCGATCGCGAACGTAAACTGATTAAAAAGATCGAGAAGACGCTGAAGAAAGTCGAAGACGACGACTTCGGTTATTGCGATTCCTGTGGCGTTGAGATTGGTATCCGCCGTCTCGAAGCACGTCCTACTGCCGATCTCTGCATCGACTGTAAGACGTTAGCAGAAATTCGTGAGAAACAAATGGCCGGCTAATGTCGCGTCCAGCCTGTTACCACGCAGTGGAAAAACCGTTGTGTTGTCCGCTGCGTGGTCACTTCTGAACCCTATGTCACCTTCCTGCATTGGTCGCTTCGCCCCTTCTCCCTCTGGTGAACTTCATTTTGGCTCGCTGATAGCTGCCCTGAGCAGTTACCTGAGCGCGCGCGCGCAAAACGGCATCTGGCGGGTGAGAATTGAAGATATCGATCCGCCACGGGAAGTGCCGGGTGCTGCCAGCCGCATTCTGCATCAGCTGGAACACTACGGTTTGACGTGGGATGGCGAGGTGCTGTGGCAGTCGCAACGTCATGAGGCCTACCGTGACGCACTGGCCTGGCTGCAGCAGCATCGTCAGAGCTATTTCTGCACCTGTCCCCGACGTCGCATTCAGGAGATTGGCGGTTTCTATGATGGTTACTGCCGTGAACGGCAACGCGGACCAGAGAATGCCGCGCTGCGTTTACGCCAGCATGCGCCGGTCTTTGCCTTTGACGATCGATTACGCGGGCGCGTAGAGGCGGACAGACGTCTGGCGCAGGAAGATTTTATTATTCACCGTCGCGATGGCCTGTTTGCCTACAACCTGGCGGTGGTCGTCGATGACCATTTTCAGGGCATTACCGAAGTGGTGCGCGGCGCAGATTTGATTGAGCCGACGGTACGGCAGATTGCGCTTTATCAGCAGTTTGGCTGGCCGGTGCCGGCCTGGCTGCACCTGCCGCTGGCGCTTAATCACGATGGCAATAAGTTATCAAAGCAGAATCATGCGCCTTCGCTGCCCGATGGCGATGCCAGACCCCTGCTGGTAGCGGCATTACGCTTCCTCGGACAGCCTGTTTCAGGCGGCTGGCAGGACTTAACGCAGGACAAACTGCTGTCTGACGCGGTGTCACAGTGGAATATCGCTTTGATGCCGCAACAGAACGCCCTGAAACCGGATGCATAGACAACAGCATTCTCAAACGGTTCTCAACAGGCTATGATTAGCCGCTGATTTTACCTACACCCTAATTGCCACTGTCGAGGTGTCCCATTTTTACCCGAGTAGCTAATTTTTGCCGGAAAGTCCTGAAGCGTGATGAAGAGGAAGCCCCAGCAGAGGTTGAACCAGAGCGTCTGATGACCATCATCCCTCGTGAAAGCCATACCATCTCACGTAAAGACATCAGCGAAAATGCCCTCAAAGTGCTCTATCGCCTGAACAAAGCCGGTTATGAAGCCTATCTGGTAGGCGGTGGCGTGCGCGATTTGCTACTGGGGCAAAAACCCAAAGATTTCGACGTGACCACTAACGCCACGCCTGAGCAGATGCGCAAGCTGTTCCGCAACTGTCGCCTGGTCGGTCGCCGTTTCCGGCTGGCACACGTGATGTTTGGCCCGGAAGTGATCGAAGTCGCCACCTTCCGTGGTCATCATCAGGTTGAAGAGATTGCGGAAGATCGCAACAGTTCGCAGCGCGCCCAGAGCGGCATGCTGCTGCGCGACAATATCTTCGGCTCTATCGAAGATGATGCCCAGCGTCGCGATCTCACCATCAACAGCCTCTACTACAGCGTGGCTGATTTCAGCGTGCGCGACTACGTTGGCGGCATCAGCGATCTCGAACAGGGCATCATTCGCCTGATTGGCGATCCGGAAACCCGCTACCGCGAAGATCCGGTGCGCATGCTGCGCGTCGCGCGCTTTGCCGCCAAGCTCAATATGAGCATTGCGCCGGAAACCGCCGAGCCGATTCCCCGTCTGGCCTCGCTGCTGCGTGATATCCCGCCTGCGCGCCTGTTTGAAGAGTCCCTGAAGCTGTTGCAGGCGGGTTATGGCTACAGCACGTATCTGAAGCTGTGTGAATATCAGCTGTTCCAGCCGCTGTTCCCGACGCTGGCGCGCAACTTCACGGAAAACAGTGACAGCCACATGGAGCGGATGCTGGCACAGGTGCTGAAAAACACCGACAACCGCATTCATAACGACATGCGCGTGAATCCGGCGTTCCTGTTTGCAGCGATGTTCTGGTATCCGCAGCTTGAGGCGGCCGAACGCATTGCGCAGGAGAGTGGCCTGACCTACTTCGAGGCCTTTGCGATGGCGATGAACGATACGCTGGACGAAGCCTGCCGTGCGCTGGCGATTCCAAAACGTATTACCTCGCTGATCCGCGATATCTGGTTGCTGCAGTTACGCATGTCGCGCCGTCACGGTAAACGCGCCTGGAAACTGATGGAGCATCCGAAATTCCGCGCCGCATACGATCTGCTGGCGCTGCGCGCGGAAGTGGAAAACAATCCGGAACTGCTGCGTCTGAGCCAGTGGTGGGGTGAATTCCAGGTCGCTGCGCCGCCGCATCAGAAAAACATGCTGAATAATCTGGGTGACGATCCGGTGCCGCGCAATAAATCGCGCCGTCCGCGCCGCCGCTCTTCCGCGCCACGTCGTGACAATCAAAACGTGTCATGACACGGGTTTACATCGCGTTAGGCAGTAATCTGGCCGATCCGCTGCATCAGGTTGATGCAGCGCTGACAGCACTGGATGCGTTGCCGCAGACGCAACGCATCGCGACCTCGCCGTTCTATCGCACGCCGCCTTATGGCCCGCCCGATCAGCCCGATTTTCTCAATGCCGCCGTGGCGCTGGAAACCGATCTCAGCGCTGAAGCCCTGCTTGACCATACCCAGCAGATTGAGCGGGATCATGGCCGGATACGCAAGGAAGAACGCTGGGGACCGCGCACGCTGGATATCGATCTCATGCTGTTTGGCGACGCAGTTATTAACACTGAGCGGCTGATTGTGCCGCACTACGACCTGCTGAATCGCGCCTTTATGCTGGTGCCCCTGCTGGCGATTGCGCCCGATGCCCGCCTGCCCGATGGCCGCGCACTCAGCACCGTTCTGGCCACCCTCGGCAGCAGCAACATCGTGCTGTGGCACGACTGATCAGACAAACGCACATCTCTGATTCCGCTCTTTCACGCTATCCAGTAAACTGCGCCCATCAGAATTCCTGAGTTGAGAGCGCCATGAAACCCACCACGATTTCACATCTGCGTCAGGCGAAAGCCAGCGGTAAAAAATTCGCGACGCTGACCGCCTACGATTTCAGTTTTGCCCGCCTGTTTGCCGATGAAGGCATTCAGGTGCTGCTGGTTGGTGATTCCTTAGGGATGACGGTGCAGGGGCACGACTCCACCCTGCCGGTTACGGTCAGCGACATCGCCTATCACACCGCCGCCGTGCGCCGTGGTGCGCCCCAGGCCCTGCTGCTCGCCGACCTGCCCTTTATGAGTTATGCCACACCAGAGCAGACCTTTGAGAGTGCCGCACAGCTGATGCGTGCCGGTGCCAATATGGTGAAACTGGAAGGCGGCAGCTGGCTGGCAGAGACCGTACAGATGCTGACCGAACGCGCCGTGCCGGTGTGCGGTCATCTTGGGCTGACCCCGCAGTCGGTGAATATTTTTGGCGGCTATAAAGTGCAGGGCCGTGATGAGGCCGGTGCCGATCAGCTGCTGGCCGATGCCCTGGCGCTGGAAGCGGCAGGCGCACAGCTGATGGTGCTGGAGTGCGTGCCGGTGTCGCTGGCGCAGCGGATCACCGGGGCGCTTACCATCCCGGTGATCGGCATCGGTGCCGGTAACGTGACCGATGGTCAGATTCTGGTGATGCATGACGCGCTGGGCGTAACCGGCGGTCATATTCCCAAATTTGCCAAAAATTTCCTGGCGGAGACCGGCGACGTTCGCGCGGCGATTCGCCACTATATCGCCGAAGTCGAGGCCGGAACCTATCCGGCGGCAGAGCACAGTTTCCAGTAATTCAGGAGAGTCACCGTGTTGATCATTGAAACGCTGCTGATGCTGCGCCAGGAAGTCCGTCGCTGGCGCCAGCAGGGTAAACGCATTGCGCTGGTGCCGACCATGGGCAACCTGCATGAAGGCCATCTGACGCTGGTGGATGAAGCCCGGGCGCGCGGCGACATCGTCATTGTCTCGATCTTTGTCAATCCGATGCAGTTCGATCGCGCCGATGATTTAGCGCGCTACCCGCGCACGCTGCAGGAAGATTGTGAAAAGCTGAACCGCCATCAGGTTGACGTGGTCTTTGCGCCCTCCCCGGCTGAAGTCTATCCGCAGGGCGTGCAGAATCAGACCTTTGTTGAGGTGCCGGTGCTCTCTTCCCTGCTGGAAGGGGCAACGCGTCCAGGCCATTTTCGCGGCGTGGCAACCATCGTCAGCAAACTGTTTAATCTGGTGCAGCCCGATATTGCCTGTTTCGGTGAAAAGGATTTTCAGCAGCTGGCTATCATTCGTAAGATGGTGGCTGATATGGGCTTCGACATTGAGATTGTTGGCGTGCCAACCGTGCGGGCGAAAGATGGCCTGGCACTGAGTTCACGCAACGGCTACCTGACATCCGATGAGCGCAAACTGGCCCCGGTGCTGAGCCAGGTGATGCATCAGATGGCTCAGCGACTTGAGAACGGCGAGCGTCACATTGAAGAGATTATCGAGACAGCCAGCGAGGCGCTGCTGGCACAGGGATTGCGTCCTGATGGCCTGGCAATCTGTGATGCGGAAACGCTGCAGCCGCTGACGGTGGACAGCCAGCGTGCGGTGGTGCTGATGGCCGCCTGGCTGGGTAAAGCCCGACTGATTGATAATCAAACTGTTGACCTGACGCTGTAAGTACGCCCGCTGCAGGTTATTTTATTTCTCTGATAAGGTTTCTGGCTATGATTCGCACAGTTCTGCAAGGCAAATTGCACCGCGTAAAAGTGACGCAGGCGGACCTCAATTATGAAGGCTCCTGCGCTATCGATCAGGATTTCCTGGATGCTTCCGGCATTCTGCAATATGAAGCGATCGATATTTATAACGTCACTAACGGTCAGCGCTTTTCCACCTACGCTATCGCGGCTGAGCGTGGTTCGAAAATTATTTCGGTCAACGGTGCGGCTGCCCGCTGCGCCTGCGAAGGCGATATTTTAATTATCTGCTCCTATGTGCAGGTAGAGGATGCCGTCGCGCGTCAGTGGCAGCCTAAAGTCGCCTATTTTGAAGGTGACAACCAGATGAAGCGTCTGGCGAAAGCATTGCCGGTACAAATTGCCTGATTAATCGATCAGCTGATAAAAAAGGGCCGCCATTAACATGGGCGGCCCTTTTTGTTTCTGCTTCTGCAATTAAACCGCTTTGGTTGTCATCGGCTTCGATGACTTTTTCATCGTAAAGAGGAAATTAAACCAGCCGCGTTTTCTCATCAGACATATTGTCAATGGCAGCGCCAGCGCCACCAGAAACGCCGAAATGAATTTCAGGTCATTCACCCAGGCTGACGGACTTTCAAACTTCACAATCTTACTGAAGAACTGAATCGCCAGATAATGCGACAGGTAGAAGACGATAGAATTGACGCCAATGTAGTAGACCAGCTCAGATTTCAGCTTCAGCGCAATCCAGACAAAGAATGGCACCGATAAGAGTGCAAGCGGTGATAATAACGCCTGGGAATGACGCTCCAGAATAAAGATATTCAGGCAGGAGAGCAGCACAAAACTGATCGCTGAGATTAACAGCGTCGGGCCATGCTGTACTTTCTCTGCGATATCCACCTGCTTACGTACCACGTAATCGCCCAGGTAGAAAAAGACAAACAGATAAAGCGATTTGTTGATGTGCGTATTGTCGAAGCTGGCAAATACGCCATCCGGATCGATGGCCGGCAGCGCCCAGCTCAGCGCCATACAGATAGCAAACACCAGCAGGAATGGCAGGTGGCGGGCAAAGATAATCACTATAAAGAAGATAAATAGCGAGTGCAGGAACCAGGTCATATCCCCGCCGCCGGTCAGGTGGGAGAGAATAATATTCATCGGTGACTGCGGCGTATTTGCCATTGAGCTGAACAGGATCTTTAACCCGCCATAGACCGCCACCCAGACCACAAACGGATAGAGAATACTGCGTACTTTGTTATTAAAAAAAGGACCCAGGCCTTTTCTTAATCCGGCATCGACAAACAGACCCGAAACAAAGAACATCAGCCCCAGTCTTACCGGTGCCAGCATCTCATTTAACAGGCTGCTGAAGGCGGTAAAATGTCCGGCATTATTATGTACGGCAATAGTGCTATGCAAAAAAATAATTGCGAGAATACTCAATCCCCGCAGATTATCGATCCACGTTATACGATTCATCTTTTCCTGCCTTTGATTAAAAACTGGCCCTGTTTAAGATGCCATTTTGCTTATTAAGAAGACTCTTAACCCACTCGTTCATCCCTGAGCAGAGGAATAACTTTATTCCGGCGGTATTTTGATAATTCATAATCAAATAAACAACAGCCAGCCTTTAAGCCTATTCTTAAAAAATATTTAACAGTTAAGAATCATTAAGATAGCGAAAGGTGACAGATTATTATCAGATAATACTTAGGGTTACTTTTTGTGAAAAAGGATGAAAGCTAGGCCGTGAGCGGCTTCAGAGACAGAAAAGAAATGACCAGGCAGATTTTAACATCGTTTTTAAGGCCAGGGAGAACCGTAGTTCGGGTTGTTTTTCACTCACCAAAAAAAAAGCCACGCCCTTATTGCAGCGTGGCCCTTACCATTCAACGTATTGTCAGGTGCGCAGTCCGCGTCCGCGCTGAATCAGCGCATAGACCAGCCAGTAGAACACCAGAATAAAGGCCATCAGTACCGAGAGCGTAAAGACCAGCGGCACATCATTAATGCCCAGGAAGCCATAACGGAATCCGCTAATCATATAAACGATTGGATTCAGTTTAGAGACAGCCTGCCAGATCGGCGGCAGCAGACTCAGCGAATAGAATACGCCGCCCAGATAGGTCAGTGGCGTCAGCACAAAGGTCGGGATCAGGCTGATATCGTCAAAGGTGCGCGCAAAGACGGCGTTGAGCAGACCGGCCAGTGAAAACAGAATCGCGGTCAGCAGCAGCGTGATCGCCACCATCGACCAGGAGTGCACATGAAACGGCACAAAGAACAGCGAGATGGCCGTCACCAGAATGCCGACGCAGACGCCACGCGCCACACCGCCGCCTACATAGCCAGCAATGATAATGTGGGTCGGCACGGGTGCAACGAGCAGCTCTTCAATGTTGCGCTGGAACTTGGCACTGAAGAACGATGATGCCACGTTGGCGTAGGCGTTGGTGATCACCGCCATCATGATCAATCCCGGCACAATAAACTGCATATAGCTGAAGCCGTGCATCTCACCAATGCGCGACCCGATCAGGTTGCCAAAAATGATGAAATAGAGCGTCATGGTGATGACCGGCGGCACCAGCGTCTGGATCCAGATACGGGCGAAACGGTTAACCTCTTTGGCCCAGATGCTTTTCAGCGCCACCCAGTACAAATGTGTCATGCTTTTGCTCCTGTTTTTCCCTGAGTCGTCAGGCCAACGAACAGCTCTTCCAGACGGTTGGCTTTATTGCGCATACTCAGCACCTGCACACCCTGCGCACTCAGCTGGCTGAAGACGCTGTTAAGGCCCTGCTCACGCAGCACTTCCACTTCCAGCGTTGAGGTATCGGTCAGCCGGTATTGGAAGCCCTCCAGTTTCGGCAGCGGACTGCGCGGTGCCAGATCCAGGATAAAGGTTTCTGATTTGAGCTTGGACAGCAGTTCTTTCATCGAGGTGTTTTCCACCAGCTCACCGCTCTGGATGATGCCGATGTTACGGCACAGCATCTCAGCTTCTTCCAGATAGTGGGTGGTGAGAATGATGGTAGTGCCTTTAGCATTGAGATCTTTCAGGAACACCCACATTGAGCGACGCAGTTCGATATCCACGCCAGCTGTCGGCTCATCCAGAATCAGCAGTTTTGGCTCGTGCATCAGTGCTCGGGCGATCATCAGGCGGCGCTTCATCCCGCCGGAGAGCATGCGCGCACGTTCGCTGCGTTTTCCCCACAGGTCGAGCTGCTTCAGATATTTTTCCGCACGCTCATTGGCTTCACGACGCTCAACGCCGTAGTAACCCGCCTGATTCACGACGATCTGCATCACCGTCTCAAACGGGTTGAAGTTAAACTCCTGCGGCACCAGGCCGAGCTGGCGCTTGGCATTCACCACATCTTTTTCTAAATCGTAGCCAAACACCCGCACGCTACCTTCGGATTTATTGACCAGCGAACTGATAATCCCGATGGTGGTCGATTTACCGGCACCGTTTGGCCCCAGCAGTGCATAAAAATCACCCGCTTCAACGTTAAGATCGATGCCCTTTAGCGCCTGCACGCCGCCGGGATAGGTCTTGGTCAGCCGGGAAAGTTCCAGTGCATAAGTCATTCTGCATCCATACCCTGTTTTGATGGCATTGCAATGCCGTTTAAATTTATCAGGCCCTGGCATATAGTACGCGCGCGCACTTTGCGCAGTAACCGGTCGCTCAACGCCATGACAGACATCAATACCCTGATCAGAAACAACCGCGAATGGTCAAAACTGCTGGTTGAAGAAGATCCCAGCTTTTTTGAGCGGCTCGCCCAGGCACAAAAACCGCGCTTCCTGTGGATTGGCTGCTCTGACAGCCGAGTCCCTGCCGAGCGCCTGACCGGACTGGAACCGGGCGAGCTCTTCGTTCACCGCAACGTTGCCAATCTGGTTATCCACACCGATCTGAACTGTCTGTCCGTGGTGCAGTACGCTATCGAAGTGCTGGAAGTGGAACACGTTATCGTATGCGGCCACTACGGCTGCGGCGGCGTGCAGGCGGCGATGGATAACCCGGAGCTGGGGTTAATCGACAACTGGCTGCTGCACATCCGCGACCTCTGGTACAAGCATAGCGTGTTGCTGGGGGAACTCCCGCCGGATAAGCGCCTGGACAAGCTGTGCGAAATCAACGTTATTGAACAGGTCTATAACCTGGGGCACTCGACCGTCCTGCAGTCAGCCTGGAAACGTGGCAAGGATGTCTCCCTGCACGGCTGGGTTTACGGGATTCAGGATGGCTGTCTGCGTAACCTGGATGTCACGGCAAACAGCCGGGAGATCCTTGAACAGCGCTATCGTCACGGCATTGCTAATCTGCAGATGAACGGCGAGGCCTGAGCCGATCGCGGCGTAAAGCGCGACATAGCCTACACCAGGCATCGGGTGCAGGCCTTGGAAGAATGTGCGGTCAGAGCAGTATCAGGATTCCAGCGGCACCACTTTGCCGATGTAAGGCAGATGGCGATAGTGCTGAGCGTAGTCGATACCAAAGCCCACCACGAACTCATCCGGAATGGCAAAGCCGACATACTCGACATTGACTTCAACTTCACGGCGCTCTGGCTTATCCAGCAGGGTACAGATCGCCAGTGATTTTGGCTGACGCAGCTGCAGAATCTCACGCACTTTGCTCAGGGTGTTGCCGGAGTCGATGATATCTTCGACGATCAGCACATCCTTGCCACGAATGTCTTCATCCAGATCTTTCAGGATTTTCACATCACGCGTGCTGGACATGCCGCTACCGTAACTGGACGCCGTCATAAAGTCGACTTCATGCGGCACATCAATGGCGCGACAGAGATCAGCCATGAACATGAATGAGCCGCGCAGCAGCCCCACCAGCACCATATCGCTGCCGCTGTCGCGGTAGTGCTCGTTAATCTCTTTGCCCAGTTCAGCGATGCGCGTGGCGATTGCCTCTTCAGGGATCATCACTTCAACAGTGTGTTTCATTGCGTTCAGCCCGGTTACGTCAGAAAAGCCCCGAAGTCTACCACAGACGCAGCTATGAGGACTCTGCCGGCTCCTGAGCAAACGATTACGTCGTGAAAATTATTCCCTGCTGCCGGCGGCTGGCTGAAATGCGCATTACCTTAGAACATTCTGGCATTTACCAGCATGATTCGCTGCGTGGTAGCCTTTATCCAACAGATCGTTACCCTACTCGCGCCGCTGGCCGGAGATTACAATGACTTCATCATCAAGCAAAAAGACGCATATCGGCGACAGGCCGCTGCACCCTGAAACCCAGATGCTGAACTATGGCTATGATCCCCGCCTCTCTGAAGGTGCGGTGAAGCCGCCGGTGTTTCTGACTTCAACCTTTGTTTTTAACAGCGCCGAAGAGGGACGGGACTTCTTTGATTATGTCTCAGGTCGTCGTGAGCCGCCGGAAGGTAAATCGGGTGGGCTGGTCTACTCCCGCTTTAACCATCCTAACAGCGAAATTGTTGAAGACCGGCTGGCGGTTTATGAGCAGGCGGAGAGCTGTTCGCTCTTCTCTTCCGGTATGGCCGCCATCTCCACGGCCCTGCTGACGTTTGCCCGTCCGGGCGAGGTGATCCTGCACTCGCAGCCCCTGTATGGCGGCACCGAAACGCTGCTCAGCAAAACGCTGCACAATCTGGATATTAAAGCGGTTGGTTTCAGCGACGGGAATGATGAAGTCAAAGTGCGTGAAGCCGCTCAGCAGGCGATGGCCCAGGGCCGGGTGGCGGTGATCCTGATTGAAACACCCGCAAATCCCACCAACAGCCTGGTCAATATCCGCCTGATGGCGCGCATCGCCGATGAGATTGACCAGCAGCAGGGTTCACGACCAATTATCGCCTGTGATAACACCCTGCTCGGCCCGCTGTTCCAGCAGCCGCTGACGCTGGGCGCGGATCTCTCGCTCTACTCGCTGACCAAATATGTGGGCGGTCACTCTGACCTGATTGCGGGCGCGGCGATGGGCAGTAAGGCGCTGATGGCGAAAGTACGCGCCCTGCGCAGCGCCATCGGTACGCAGCTGGATCCGCACTCAAGCTGGATGCTCAGCCGCTCACTGGAAACATTATCGTTGCGGATGGAGAAAGCCTTTCACAATGCAGAAGCGGTCGCGGCGTTTCTGCGCGATCACCCGAAAGTGGCGAAGCTGCACTGGCTGCCCTATCTGGATGCGGAGAGCGCCGAAGGGAAAACGTATCGCGAACAGTGCAGCGGCGCAGGTTCGACCTTCTCGTTTGATATCGTCGGCGATCAGCCTGCTGCGTTCCGTTTTCTCAATGCGCTGTCGCTGTTTAAACAGGCGGTGAGCCTGGGCGGCACCGAGTCGCTGGCCAGCCATCCTGGCAGCACCACCCACTCCGGCGTGCCGCAGGCGGTGCGTCAGCGTATTGGTATCACGGACGCCACGGTGCGGCTGTCGATTGGCATCGAGAACGCCGGTGACCTGATTGAAGACATCAGGCTGGCGCTCGATCAGGCGTAATCAGCTCACTGTAAAGCCCAGCATCATGCCGGTGTCTTCATGCTCCAGCAGATGACAGTGGGCCATGTAAGCGTGTTCGGCGGCGGCGACATAGTTGAAGCGCACCAGCACTTCACTGCGCCAGCCGTCGACATTCACCATATCTTTCCAGCCCTGCCGATGCGGGGCGGGCGGTTTGCCGTTCTCGGAGAGAATGCGGAACTGAGTGCCGTGAATATGGAACGGATGCAGCATGGCGTCACCTTCCCCTGAAATCGTCCACTTCTCATAATCACCCAGCTTCACCGCAAATGACGGCTTCGTCATATCAAAGGCCTGGCCGTTGATCTTATTGCCGTTGCGGAAATCGTAAACGGCGGGCTTCGCCATGCCGTGCATGCTGTGATCCATCCCTTCCATGTTTTCCATTGGCGGCATCGGCTCGTCAGCCGTTTTCTCCGGCATCGAATGATGACCGCCCTTGCCCATCGCTTTCTTGCCGTAGCGCTGCATTAATGCCTGCATTCCCTGCTGGTCCAGCTGCGGGTCCATCATCAGCTGCAGCCAGCGTGTCGTCAGTCCGTCGGTGGCGGGTAGCGCAGGCAGCGTTGCCAGCTTATCCGGCAGTGTGGCGCTGGCCATCACCCGCAGCGGCAGGATCTGTACCAGCGGCAGCGGCTGGTCAAACGGCGGCAGCGTCATGCCCATCTGATCCGTCGGCAGGGTCACCAGATCAAACGCTTTACCGTCAGAAGTATCGATCATCACCTCAAAACGCTCGCCCGGCAGGATCGGCAGTGTGTCGAGCTTCACCGGCTCAGCCAGCAGGCCACCGTCGCTGGCGATCACATAAAGAGGACGTTTATCACTGGCGGCAACGTGCAGCGAACGGGCATTACAGCCGTTCAGCAGACGCAGACGCAGCCAGCCGCGCGGCACCGCATGCTGCGGATACTGCACGCCGTTGGTGAGCATCATGTCGCCAAACCAGCCCACGGCCGCGCGCATCACGTCGAGCTGATAATCGATAAGGCGCCCATCTTTGGTCAGCTGTTTATCCTGGAAAATCAGTGGCACATCATCCACGCCCCACTGCGTGGGCAGGCGCAGCGTGCCGCTCTCCTTGTCTTCCAGCAGAATCAGTCCTGCGAGTCCCTGTGCGACCTGATGCCCGGTTTTGCCATGCAGATGCGGGTGATACCAGCAGGTTGCAGCGGGCTGGTCAGGGGTAAAAGAGACCTGACGCGAAGCACCAGGCGCAATCACGGCCTGCGGACCACCATCTACCGCGCCGGGGATTTCCAGCCCGTGCCAGTGCAGGGTAGTCGCTTCGCTGAGCCGGTTATGGATATTCACCGTCACCGGTTTGCCACTCTGCAACTTCAGCACCGGTCCCAGCAGGCTGCCGTTATAGCCCCAGGTCGGCACGGCTTTGCCGTTCCACTGCGTGGTGCCCTGCATCGCGGTAAGGCTGTAGCTGCCCCTGGCATCCGCTTCCAGCAGTGACGGAATCGGCAGCAGCGGACGGGTGGCTGCCATCAGCGAACGGCTCCAGAGCGGTAAGGCTCCGGCTGCACTCAGTGCGGCGGTGAGTTTCAGGAAGTGGCGACGTTGCATGGTGATCATCCTTGTGGCATCAGAGCGCACAGCCTAAACCCTGACCTTATGGGAAGGTCAAGTGTTAGCCGTGAGAATCTGATGAAAAAAGGTGGTGCAGCGGCTCACAGCGCCAAATTAATCGAAAACCTGAGAATAACTGTGCTAACGTCATGAGTAATATCCATTGAAGAGAACGACTATGAAGCAAAGTATCAGGATCCTGCTGCTGACGGGACTCCTTGGCTTCTCCTCCACCAGTTTTGCCCTGAGCGAATCCGAAGCGGAAGATCTGGCCGATCTCACGGCGGTTTTCGTCTATCTGAAAAATGATTGTGGCTATCAGGATTTACCGGACGCACAGATTCGCAAAGCGCTGGTCTTTTTTGCTCAGCAGAACCGCTGGGATTTAAGCAACTACAGCAACTACAACATGAAAGCGCTGGGTGAAGACAGCTATCGCGATCTCAGCGGCATCGCCATCACCAACGACAAAAAGTGCAAGTCACTGGCCCGCGATTCACTGAGCCTGCTGGCCTACGTCAGGTAATTACTCTGCCCTCTGCTGCCGGACATTGACCGTGCAACCACGGTCAGTGTTAGCTATCATGTGCCGCCCATCTTCATGGCGATGTCATCAGAGGAGAGCACCATGGCCCATAATGAAACGTGGTATGAAACCCTTCATGCCGGTTTTGGCCAGTATTTCACGGTCGATAAAGAACTGTACCGTGAAAAGACTGCGCATCAGGATTTAATCATTTTCGAAAATGCCGCGATGGGCCGCGTAATGGCGCTGGACGGCGTGGTGCAGACCACCGAACGCGACGAATTTATCTATCATGAAATGATGACCCACGTTCCGCTGCTGGCGCACGGCGCGGCGAAGAGCGTCCTGATCATCGGCGGTGGCGACGGCGCCATGCTGCGTGAAGTGTCACGTCATCCGGAAATCGAAAAGATTACCATGGTGGAAATCGATGCAGGCGTGGTGACCTTTTGTCGCCAGTATCTGCCGAACCACAGCGCAGGCGCCTATGACGATCCGCGCTTTACGCTGGTGATCGATGACGGGGTTAACTTCGTTAATCAGACGCAGGAAAAATTCGATGTCATCATCTCCGACTGCACCGATCCGATTGGTCCGGGCGAGAGTCTGTTTACCTCCGAATTTTATGCCGGCTGCAAAGCGGCCCTTAATGAAAATGGCATCTTCGTGGCGCAGAATGGCGTCTGCTTCCTGCAGCAGGATGAGGCCATCAACAGCCATCGCAAACTGGGCCATTACTTTGCGGATGTCAGTTTCTATCAGGCGGCGATTCCGACCTATTACGGCGGCATCATGACCTTTGCCTGGGCGAGTGATAATCCGGCGCTGCGCCAGCTCGATACCGCCACCCTGCAGGCGCGTTTCGAGGTAGCTGGCCTGACCTGCCGTTACTACACACCAGCGATCCATACCGGCAGCTTTGCCCTGCCACAATATCTGTTAAATGCGCTATCGGCCGCGTGCTGACAGTGCATTTTTAAGGGGGTGAACAAAATTGCAAAAGCTAAAACTACATGGCTTCAACAACCTGACGAAAAGCCTGAGTTTTTGTATTTACGATATCTGCTATGCGAATACTGAAGCTGAACGCGATGGTTATATCGCCTACATTGATGAACAATATAACGCCAACCGTCTGACGGAAATCCTGACCGAAACCTGCTCTATTATCGGGGCTAACGTGCTTAATATTGCGCGCCAGGATTATGAACCGCAGGGGGCCAGCGTCACGATTCTGGTCAGCGAAGAGCCGATCGATCCCAAAGATATCGATAACTCCGAACATCCTGGCCCGCTGCCCAACTCGGTGGTGGCGCATCTGGATAAAAGCCATATCTGTGTGCATACCTATCCGGAAAGCCATCCTGAAGGCGGGCTCTGCACCTTCCGTGCGGACATTGAAGTCTCAACCTGTGGCGTGATCTCACCGCTCAAGGCGCTGAACTACCTGATCCACCAGCTGGAGTCAGACATCGTTACCGTCGATTACCGGGTGCGCGGTTTTACCCGTGATGTGAAAGGGATGAAGCACTTTATCGATCACGAGATCAATTCGATTCAGAACTTCATGTCTGACGATATGAAAGCGATGTATGACATGGTGGATGTGAATGTCTATCAGGAGAACATCTTCCACACCAAGATGTTGCTGAAAGAGTTCGACCTGAAACACTACCTGTTTAACACCCGCCCGGAAGATCTCAGCCCGCAGGAGCATAAGCGTATTACTGACCTGCTGTGGAAAGAGATGCGTGAGATCTACTACGGCAGAAATATCCCCTCAGTGGGCCTGAAGACCCTCTGATGATCCGGCGCGCAGCGTGACACCCCAAAACCTGCGCGTCTCTTCCCGCTTATCCCTCCGACTTTTCATCACGGCAACCGCCGTAATTCCCTGATCGCCAGCAATAATTTGCCTGTCAGAGCGTGCTACTTTCAGCGCTGAACGCTCATTTCTCAACCACTACAGGCAAAAAAATGGCAAGAATTAACATTATTGATTTCGCTGCCGTCCCGGACGCCACCTCACTTTCCACTCAGGCAATACAGCGCGCGATTGATAGCGCATCAGCAGGCGACACGGTACTGATCCCAGCGGGCCGCTTTCTGACCGGCGCGCTGTTTCTGAAAAGTGAGATGACGCTGGAGCTGGCGAAAGATGCCGTACTGCTCGGCAGCCAGCGGCTGGAGGACTACCCGGACATCCCTACGCGCGTGGCGGGCATTGATATGGTCTGGCCCGCGGCGATGCTTAACATCAATCACTGCCGCAACGTCACCGTCTGCGGCAGCGGCACGCTCGACGGACAGGGTGCCGTCTGGTGGCATAAATTCTGGGGCGACGACGAAAACAGCGGGATGCTGGCGGACTATACCCGTCGCGGCCTGCGCTGGGTGGTGGATTACGACTGCAGGCGTCCACGTAACGTAGTGGTTTACGAGAGCGAATGCGTGACGCTGGAGGACTTCACCTCACAGGATTCCGGCTTCTGGAACCTGCACGTCTGCTATTCGAAACAGGTGAATCTGCAGAGGCTACGTGTCATGAACGCCACCGGCCCCAGCACCGACGGTATTGATATTGATTCCAGCCAGTTAGTGCGTGTGGAGGGCTGCACGGTCTCCTGCAATGACGACAATATCTGCGTGAAATCGGGTCGCGGCGTGGAAGCACAGCAGCTCGGCAGAACCGCACGCGATATCATTATTCGCGACTGCACCCTGCTGAAAGGTTCGGGCATCACACTGGGCAGCGAAACCTCTGGCGGTATCGAAAATGTCATCATCGAACATAACCGCTTCTCTGGAACCGGCGTCGGCTTTCGCATCAAGTCCGCCCGGAATCGCGGCGGCTGGATCAAAAACATCGTGGTTCGCCATCTGAAGATGGAGGATGTCTGTTATCCGTTTATGCTGCAGCTGAACTGGTTCCCGCAGTACAGCTACAGCGAACAGCCCGCCGACACCAAACAGCCGCCACACTGGCGTAAGCTGGCATCAGGCGTCACGGGTGATGCTGGCCTGACGCGGGTTGAGAACATCAGCATCAGCCATATCAGCAGCAGCCTGACTCAGCCTGCGGCGTTTTCCCGCGCCTTTTTTGTTGAAGGCACGCCGGAAAACCCAATCGAACAGCTGAGTTTCAGCGATATTACGCTGCAGGCGCAGGAGTTTGGCAAAATAGCGGGCGTAACGAATCTGAGGTTTGAGCGGGTTACGGTAGACGCGCCGGCAATGACGCGCGAAGAGCATGACGCCTACGCGCGTTAACGGCGACTGCAGAAGATAAACGCGCAGTGCTGCTCTCGCCCTGCTTTACGATGAGGTCAGAGAAGCACGGCGCGTTCAGTTCAGGCAGAGGTCAGCGCCAGCGTAATACCGCGCTCGCGCAGCGTGCGGCAGACATCCTCGTCTAACCGGCTGTCGGTCACTACATCGGTCAGATCATCCACCGGTGACGCGCAGAACAGCGACCAGGAGCCATATTTACTGCTGTCCGCCAGCAGAACCCGACGCGCCGCATTGGCCAGCAGGTCATGTTTCAGCCCCGCTTTCTCTTCAGTCGGCGTGGTAATACCGCGCTCAAGGCTCCAGGAGTTACAGCTGACAAACGCAATATCGGGATTGATGCTGCGCAGCAACCGCCGTCCATGTTCACCCACACAGGACTGACTGGAGTCGTCGATCCGGCCGCCAATAATCGTCACTTCGATCTGCTTAAACTCAGACAGAAACAGTGCAATGTGCAGGTCGGCCGTAATGACCCGCAGCGGCAGATGGGTGAGCTGTCGCGCCAGCTCCAGCATGGTGGTTCCTGCATCCAGCACCACCGCATCGCCCGCCCGGACAAAACTGGCGGCGCATGCGGCGATCGCCTGCTTCTCGGCCAGGTTTCGCTGCATCTTCTCCAGCGTGGTCGGCTGGGCAGGAATAAAACGATTCAGGGTGACGCCGCCATGACTGCGGCTGATCACGCCCTCTTTATCCAGCTTAATTAAATCACGTCGAATCGTGGCGGGTGAGGCGGAAATCGCACTGACCAGTTGCTCAACAGTCACCAGATTATGGCTTTTCAGGTAATCCATAATCTGGTCAAGACGGCTCTGTCCCTTCATATTTCCCTATGCGAGCTGCATCGCGAGTTTAATCGAGATCGCCATGCTGTCAGACTTCGCTTTACCTGTCCAGGCGATATCAAATGCCGTGCCGTGGTCAGCAGAGGTGCGGATAAACGGCAGGCCTGCGGTAATGTTCACGCCATCATAGAAGCCCAGCAGTTTAAGCGGGATGTGCCCCTGATCATGGTACATCGCCACCACCATGTCATAGCGTCCATCCTGGCACTGCAGAAACACCGTGTCCGGCGGGCAAGGCCCGGAGACATCAATCCCCTGCGCTTTCATCGCCTCAATCGCGGGGGCAACGGTGGTGATCTCCTCGTCGCCAAACAGCCCGTTCTCACCAGCGTGCGGATTAACACCCGCGACGGCGATACGCGGGGCGCTGTAGCCGACACGACGCAGGAAGGTATCCGCCAAACCAATCACGGTTTTAATGCGTGTCTGGTTGAGCGTGTCGAGGAACTTACGCAGCGCAATATGGGTTGTGACATGAATGACTTTCAGCTTATCGGTATAGAGCACCATAGCGTAATCTTTGGTGTCAGTCAGGTGCGCCAGCAGTTCGGTGTGCCCCGGATAGAGATGGCCCGCCGCATGCATCGCCTCTTTATTCAGCGGCGCGGTAGCAATGGCATGCACCTCACCGGCCAGCGCCAGTTCGGTGGCCCGCTTCACGCAGCGCCACGCCAGATCCCCGGCCTCTTTCTGTACCACGCCAGGTTTCAGCGCGTCCGGATCGGCCAGCGGCTCATCGATCACATTGATAATGCCGGGCGCAAACCGTGCATCCTGTACCCGATCCAGCACCCGCAGCTCGGCCTGCGGGGTGATGTTCATCGCCATAATGCGGCGCAGCGTACTGGCACAGCCAATCACCACGGCAGGAATGCCGTTCAGCTCACCTTCAGAGAGCGCTTTGATGATGATTTCCGGGCTGATGCCCGCCGGATCGCCCATGGTGATCGCAATAATTTTACTCACTCGACTTCTCCTCAATAAAACCAATGGCTGCTACCAGGGTATTTTCATCACCAAAGCCACCCGCTTTGGTCATCACCGGCAGAGTAAATTCACTGTTAAGCAGGACCCCGTGCGGCACACAGCCCGCCACCAGACCCTGAATTTTAAAGCCGCTGGCCCCCAGCGCCTGAGCAACGGCTATCGCCACGTCGCCACCCGACAGATAGAGCGCATGCGGCAGCTGTGCCCGGCACAGACTCAGGGTCATTTCGCCCAGCAGCTGACAGATCGCCTCACCCAGCTGCTGGCGCGTCACGCTGTGCTGCTGGCAGAGATCCTCGATCGCGTGTCGCTGGGATTCATGCTGGCAGGTACGGATCACCGTGTGGCGACCGGCACGCAGTGCGGCAGCCGCCTGTTCAATCCAGCTATCCCGGCCACACCAGGCGGGCTGCTGAAACAGCTGACGAATATCAACATCCACGATTTCCACTGCCTGCTGGTTAAGCAGCGTGGCGATCTGCTGCTCTGCCTGACGACTCATCGATCCCACCACCGCCAGCACAGGCCGCGAAGGACAAGAAGGACGAACTGAGAGCGCAGCACCCAGCGCATCGCTTAATCCGGCGGCCCCGACCAGCAGAGGCTTCTCTGCCAGCCGCGCCGCAGCGGTAATGAGTCGCGCCAGGTCGGCCTCCGTTTCGGCATCTACCACCACCACGCCCTGCGCAGCCGCCAGCACGGCATCCAGCCGATCGCTGCGCAGCGTGGCGAGATCGATCTCCATACCGTCGATCTGCATCTGATCGAGAATGCGGGCGCTGAGGATCGGGGTTTTGGGATCGCTGGCAAATTCGGTATCCGTCAGTAACCGCTGATTCACCCACACGCTGCCCTCACGTGTGGTGCGGCCCAGGCGCGGCACGGCCGGTGCCACCAGCGCCAGCCTTTTGCCGCTGGCGCGCAGTGCCGCCACCGTTTCAGCACCGACGTTGCCACGCAGCGTGGAGTCGATCTTTTTGAACAGCCAGCCCTGCTGAAACTGTGCCGCGTAATGCTGTACCACCTGCGTGACGCGCTCTGCCGCCTGACTGATGCTGACCGCCCGGCTGTCAGTACTGATTACCAGCACATCCGCCGCCTCGTCGGGCTGCGGCGCGGCGGTGCCGAACAGCACATGTACACGGGCATCGGCCTGTGCCAGTCCACTACCTGCATCGTTGGCACCGGTAAAGTCATCGGCGATGACCAGCACCGGGGTTTTCCATACTGATGAGCCCATCCTCACTCCTGTCAGGCTATTGCCGCTGCATTTGATTATAATCAATCATGATTGATTATATGTGAGCAAGTTCAAATTAATCGAAATCGATATGCCTTATAAAATTAGCCACAGAGAGTGACTGACATCGCATTGCGCTGAGCAAAATTAATCATCTGCTCAGTCATGACAGAAAAAAGGGTACGAAATGAACATTAACAGCACGGTGATTAGCGGTTATCAGGCGTTAAACGACATGCGCTATCTGCTGAGTGGCGTAACGACAGCGGTAGTGGTGACTGACCGGAACATTGAAGCGATTCCGGCGGTTCAGGCGCTGATGGGGCAACTCCGGGATCAGATTCCGCGTATCAGCGTGGTCAACAGCGTGCCGCCCGAGCCGAGCCAGCATGATGTGGCCGCTATTATAGAAACGCTCTCGCAGCGCCAGGCCGACATGGTGATTGGCATCGGCGGTGGCAGCGTACTGGATGTGGCGAAGCTGCTCTCGGTGCTGTGCATCGACGGAGCACCGTCGCTGGACGCCCTGCTGGCAGGCGAAAAACCGCAGCGTCGCACCCGTTCAATGCTCATCCCGACCACTGCTGGCACCGGTTCTGAAGCGACGCCGAATGCGATTCTGGCGATCCCGGAGAAAGAGACCAAAGTCGGCATTATTTCACCGGTGATGCTGCCCGATGTGGTAGCGCTGGTGCCGGAACTCACCACCAGCATGCCGCCGCACATCGCCTCGTCTACCGGCATTGATGCCCTGTGTCACCTGATTGAGTGCTTCACCGCCAACGTGGCTAACCCGGTCAGCGACAACTATGCGCTGATTGGGATGAAGAAGCTGTTCGCGAATCTCGAAACCACGCTGCACGAGCCGGAGAATCTGCAGGCACGGCTGGAGATGCTCTGGGCCTCTTATTATGGCGGCGCATCGATTGCCCATGCCGGGACGCATCTGGTGCATGCGATGTCCTATCCGCTTGGCGGCAAATATCACCTGCCACACGGCGTTGCCAACGCCATTCTGCTGGCCCCCTGCATGCGCTTTGTCCGTCCGGCCGCGGTGAGCAAATTCGCTCAGGCCTATGACCTGCTGCCCGACGCCGACGTCCGTTTAAGCGATGAAGAGAAATCACACGCGCTGGTCGACTACTTCACCGCGCTGGTTGCGCGGCTGCAGTTGCCTGCCAGCCTGGAAGCACTGGGCATCGGCCCGGATCACCTGCCTTATTTAGTGGAAGCGGCACTCGACGTGCAGCGCCTGATGAAAAACGTGCCCATGGCGGTCACCGCCGACGATGTGCGCGCCGTCTATCTGACGCTGTTCCCTTCCTGCCAGGCGTAATGAGGATTGTCATGAATAAGAAAATCAACGGCGTACTGACCGCCATCGTCACCACCTTCGATCGTGAAGGTGCCTTTGATCCGGTGAGACAGCGTGAGCAGGTCAGACGCCAGATCAACGCCGGAAACGGCATCTTCTGTGGCGGCACCAACGGCGAATTCTTTGTGCTGAACGAGCAGGAGAAGATCGCCGTCACCACCACCTGCGTCGATGAAGTCAACGGTCGGGCACCTGTGGTGGCGCACATCGGCGAGATTTCGACCCGTGAAACGATCCGGCTCGGCAAACAGATTGCCCGCCTGGGCGTGGATGCCGTCTCGGCGATCACGCCATGGTTTGTGCCGCTGAAACAGCAGGAGCTGATCGACCACTATCAGCGCGTAGCGGACGCGCTGACGGTGCCGCTGTTCCTCTACAACATTCCGGCGCGAACCGGCAATACCCTGCAGCCAGAGACTGTTCATACGTTGGCCGCGCACCCGAACATCATCGGTATTAAAGACTCCGCAGGCAGCTATGAAAGTCTGAGCGGATTTCTGCAGGCCACCGCCGACTGTGAGGGCTTTGATGTGCTGAACGGCCCTGACTCGCTGATTCATCAGGGATTTGTCGATGGCTGCTCCGCCTCCATTTCCGGGCTGGCAAACGTGGCACCGGAAGCGATTAATGCCATCTGGACGCGCTTCAGTGCCGGTGACATTGCCGGTTCGCATCAGGCACAGGAGAACGTCACCGGCCTGCGCACTGCGCTGTACAGCATCGGTTTCTCACCGGCCGCCGTGAAAAAAGCGGTCAGCCTGCAGGGCTTTGAGGTGGGTGAAAGCCGCTATGCGGTGCAGTTCAGCGCCGACGAGCAGCAGCAGATCCGTCAAATCGTGAACCACTACCTGCAATAACGTCCATCGCCTTTGTACCCTATCGGTCAGATGAGAACGAACCTGATGGTCGCCATCTGCCAGAACAATCGAGGTCATGATGAAAGCATTTTCAACTGAGAGCACCTTACTGATCGTCGGCATGGTGGTCGCCTATATCCTGTTCACAACCTGGTTGACCTGGCGGCTGCGCAGTAAAACCAGCGGCGACTTCATGGAAGGCTCCCGCGCCATGCCCGCCTTTATCGTCGGCATTATGCTGATGTCAGAGTATATCGGGGCAAAATCGACCATCGGCACGGCGCAGGCAGCCTTTGAGGATGGCTTCGCCGCCTCCTGGTCGGTGATTGGCGCGGCGATTGGATTCCCGCTGTTTGGCCTGATTCTGGTCAAACGCATCTACAACACCGGAAAAATCACGATCTCCGGTGCCATCGCCGAGAAATATGGCAGCTCGACCAAGAACATTATCTCGCTGATCATGATCTATGCGCTGCTGCTGGTGAACGTCGGGAACTACATCAGCGGTGCGGCGGCGATCTCCACGGTGCTGAAGATCGACCTGACGCAGGCGGCCTTTATCACTGCGGTGGTCAGTACCTTCTACTTTGCGTTTGGCGGCATGAAAGGCGTCGCCTGGGTTACGCTGCTGCACAGCGCCATCAAGTACATCGGGATTCTGATTATTCTCTATGTGGCACTGAAGATGACCAGCGGCGTGGCCCCGATGATCGAGAAAATGCCGGCGTTCTACTGGACGTGGGACGGTCACGTCGGGGCCAGTACCATTGTGGCCTGGCTGATCGGGACCGTGGGATCGATCTTCTGTACGCAGTTTGTGATCCAGGCGATCTCCTCCACCAAAGATGTGAAGTCCGCGAAGCGCGCTACCTGGGTCGCCTTCATCTTCTGCCTGCCAATCGGTCTGGCGATGGCGCTGATTGGCGTGGCGGCGAAGTTCGCGCATCCCGATATCAAGAGCCTCTATGCGCTGCCAGTGTTTCTGCAGGATATGTCACCGTGGCTGGCAGGCATTGTCACCACCTCGCTGGTGGCCTCGATTTTCGTCAGCGTCGGCACCGTTGCGCTGGCCATCGCCTCGCTGGTCGTCAAAGATTTTTACGTGCCTTATCGTAACCCGACGCCGGAGCGCGAATTTAAAGTGACGCGCTGGATCTCGATTGGCATCGGCTTCTTCCCGCTGCTGTTTGTCCTGTTCTTCCCGGAAGTGCTGAAGCTCTCGTTCTTTACCCGCGCGATTCGCCTGTCGATCACCGTGGTGGCGATTATGGCGTTCTATCTGCCGTGGTTTAAGAGCACGCGTGGAGCCAACGCCGGTCTGATTGGTGCCTGCGTGGTTACGTCCGTCTGGTTCCTGATGGGTAACCCGTTCGGTATCGACAATATGTATGTGGCGCTGATTACGCCGGCCATCATTATGGTGATTGACCGCTGTATCCCGTCACGCCAGTCTCAGCCTCAACCGCAACACAATGCACAAAATAGTGGAGCCTAATATGACTCAGGAAACTGTCACCGCAGAACGCACCGGCCTGGTTGCGCCGCACCCGCAGGATAGCGCCCAGCAGATTGCGATGCTGCCCTCCTCCTGCCCGCAAAATCATGCGGCTAACCTGCTGCCGCTGCCCGATGGCGATCTGCTTTGCGTCTGGTTTGGTGGCACGCAGGAAGGGATTGCCGATATCTCAGTCTGGTGTTCCCGGCTGACAAAAGGCAGCGATCGCTGGAGTGACGCGCAGAAGCTTTCTGACGATCCGGGTCGCTCAGAACAGAATCCGGTGCTGTTTCTCGATCCGGACCAGGTGCTGTGGCTGCTGTGGACAGCGCAGAAATCGGGCAATCAGGACACCGCGATCGTGCGCTATCGCCAGTCTCACGATATGGGCAAAAGCTGGGGCGAGATCAAAACCCTGCTGGATAAGCCCGGCACCTTTATTCGTCAGCCGATTGTCGTGCTGCCTAACGGCAACTGGTTACTGCCGGTGTTCTACTGCCTGACGCAGCCCGGCGAAAAGTGGGTCGGCAGCTATGACGTCAGCGCGGTAAAAATTTCAGAAGATAAAGGCCAGAGCTGGCGCGACGTCAGCGTGCCTGACAGCACCGGCTGCGTTCACATGAACGTCACCCTGCTGGATGATGGCTCGCTGCTGGCACTCTACCGCAGTCGCTGGGCCGACCATATCTACCAGAGCCGCTCGTTTGATCAGGGTGAAAGCTGGAGTGCGCCCGAGCCGCTGTCGCTGCCCAACAATAACTCCTCCATTCAGGTCACGACGCTGCGCAACGGTCATCTGGCGCTGGTGTTCAATGCGATGAGCGCCGAAGGGGCCAGCGAGCGCCGGTTGTCGCTGTATGACGAAATTGAAGATGATGAAGAAGACGGTGACGTTGCGGTTGCCGCCGAGCCGGTGTTGCACAGCGGGCGCACCGCCTTCTGGGGCGCGCCACGTGCGCCAATGACGCTGGCGATCTCAACGGATGGCGGAAAAAGCTGGCCGCTGCAGCGCAATCTTGACGAGGGTGACGGCTACTGCATGACCAATAACTCTCAGCAGAAGTTAAACCGTGAGTTCTCTTATCCCAGCATCAAACAGGGCGTGAATGGCGAACTGCATATCGCCTACACCTGGTATCGCCAGGCGATCAAGTATGTGCGGGTCGGGGAGTCCTGGGTGCAGGGAGGTGACGCGTGATTGAAAAGATGGCGCTGGTGACCGGCGCCAGCTCCGGCATCGGTCAGGCGATTGTGAATCGCCTGCTGGATGAGGGCTGGCAGGTGATTGGCCTGAGCCGATCGGCGATAAACCGGGCAGACACGGGCTGGCAGAGCCATCAGATCGATATCAGCGACAGTGCGACATTGCAGGCTTTACTGGACAAACTGCCGGTGCCGCAGGCGGTGATCCATGCTGCGGGAATGATGCAGGCCGCGCCGCTCGGGGAGCTGGATCTGAACGCCAGCACACGCCTGTGGCAACTGCATGTTGCCGCCGCAGAACAGCTGGCCAATCATTTTGCGCCCCGGATGAGCGCGGGCGGCAGAATCGTGCTGCTGGGTAGTCGCACGTCAGGCGGTGCGGCGTGCCGTAGTCAGTATGTGGCCACCAAATCAGCGATGATCGGCATGGTGCGCAGCTGGGCGGCAGAGCTGGCACCGCGCGGCATTACAGCCAATATCGTGGCGCCAGGTGCCACCGAAACGCCGATGCTACAACAGCCGGGCCGGGCCAGTTCCCCGCCGCGCTTGCCACCGATAGGCCGCTATATTCAGCCGCAGGAAGTCGCCGGACTGGTCGGGTTCCTGCTTTCGCCTGCGGCCGCGACAATCACCGGTCAGCAGTTGGTGATGTGCGGCGGTGCGTCGCTGAGTTAATGAACAGGCCGGGCGATTCGGGTAGCCCGGCCTGTATCAGCGTAAAAATTACCGTACGGGTTTACCGTACTGGTTCACAAACTGGCGATAGGCGGCGATCACCAGCTGAAAATCTTCAATGCCGCAGAAGGAGAGGCTCTCTTCGTCGTAGTAGTTCATCCCCTCTTCCATTCCGTCATCTTCCAGTGCCAGCAGATTGGCGCGAATCATTACCTCTTCCTCATCCAGCAGGATAGTGTACTCGCTGCCGATGCGCTGCCACTGACGCACGCTGCCTTTGACGTCTTCGATTGCGGCTTCAACTTCATCCAGCAATCCTGGATCGTTTTTCACCTCTTCGTTGAACCAGTGGCCGACCGCTTCATGATCCATCGACATACGAACCTTAATCTGTCCGGTCACATCGCGTAAAAATTCATATTCCATCGCCCGTTCCTCTTAACGTCATCGCGTCACTAAATGAGTGTCAGCGCTGCCTGCGCGGCATAGTGTGACACGTCGCGCATTATTACAGGCTGTCTGGCGAAATCCAGCTTTTGATCGAACCGCCCTCAATGCACAGACGTAAAAAAGGGGCGAATCATCGCCCCTTAGTCATGACTGGCAGGTGAAGAATCAGACCGCGGTCTGGAAAATCACGCCGTCAGCTTTATCGGTGTACTGCGCCAGTTGGTCGAAGTTGAGATAGCGATAGGTGTCGCTGGCCGTTTTATCGACCTGCGCCATAAATTGCTGATACTCATCCGGCGTTGGCAGACGGCCTAACAGTGAAGCCACTGCCGCCAGCTCTGCAGATGCCAGGTAGACGTTAGCGCCGGTACCCAGACGGTTCGGGAAGTTACGGGTCGAGGTAGAAACCACCGTCGAACCATCAGCCACACGTGCCTGGTTACCCATGCAGAGTGAACAGCCCGGGATCTCAATACGCGCACCGCTTTTACCGAATACGCTGTAGTAGCCCTCTTCGGTCAGCTGTGCCGCATCCATCTTGGTTGGCGGAGCCACCCACAGACGGGTTGGCAGTTGGCCTTTGTGGCTATCCAGCAGTTTACCGGCGGCACGGAAGTGACCAATGTTGGTCATGCACGAGCCGATAAACACTTCGTCGATCTTCTCGCCCTGAACGTCAGAGAGCAGACGGGCATCGTCCGGATCGTTTGGCGCACACAGGATCGGCTCTTTAATGTCAGCCAGATCGATTTCGATCACGGCGGCATATTCAGCATCCGCATCCGGCTCAAGCAGCTGAGGATCGGCCAGCCATTTCTCCATGCTTTCAACGCGACGCTCCAGCGTACGACGATCGCCGTAGCCTTCTGCGATCATCCACTTCAGCAGCACGATGTTGGAGTTCAGGTATTCGATAATCGGCGCTTTATCCAGCTTGATGGTACAGCCCGCAGCGGAACGCTCGGCTGACGCATCGGACAGTTCAAACGCCTGCTCGACTTTCAGATCCGGCAGACCTTCAATCTCAAGGATGCGGCCAGAGAAGATGTTTTTCTTACCTTTCTTCTCAACGGTCAGCAGACCCTGTTTGATGGCATACAGCGGAATGGCGTGAACCAGATCGCGCAGGGTAATGCCTGGCTCCATCTTACCTTTGAAGCGCACCAGTACTGATTCCGGCATGTCGAGCGGCATGACGCCCGTCGCTGCCGCAAACGCCACCAGGCCTGAACCCGCCGGGAAAGAGATGCCGATAGGGAAACGGGTATGCGAGTCACCACCGGTGCCCACGGTATCCGGCAGCAGCATACGGTTCAGCCAGCTGTGGATAATGCCGTCGCCCGGACGCAGTGAGACACCGCCACGGTTCATGATGAAGTCAGGCAGCGTATGGTGCGTGTTCACATCCACCGGCTTAGGGTACGCAGCGGTGTGACAGAAGGACTGCATCACCAGATCGGTCGAGAAGCCCAGACAAGCCAGATCTTTCAGCTCATCACGGGTCATCGGACCGGTCGTATCCTGCGAGCCAACCGAGGTCATCTTCGGTTCACAATAGGCACCCGGACGAATACCGGCGACGCCACAGGCACGGCCAACCATTTTCTGCGCCAGTGAGAAACCACGGGTGCTCTCCGCGACATCTTTCGCCTGACGGAATACGGTGCTGTGCGGCAGACCCAGCGATTCGCGCGCTTTAGTGGTCAGGCCGCGACCGATGATCAGCGGAATACGGCCACCGGCGCGGACTTCGTCAATCAGCACTTCGGTTTTAAGTTCGAAGCTGGCCAGCAGGTCGTTGGTTTCGTGGTTGCGGACTTCGCCTTTGAACGGATAGATGTCGATGACATCGCCCATGTTCAGGTCATTGACGTCCACTTCAATCGGCAGTGCGCCCGCATCTTCCATGGTGTTGAAGAAGATGGGTGCAATTTTGCTGCCCAGCACCACGCCGCCGCCTTTTTTATTCGGCACGTTCGGGATGTCATCGCCCATAAACCACAGCACCGAGTTGGTGGCGGATTTACGTGAAGAACCGGTTCCGACAACGTCACCGACATACGCCAGCGGGAAGCCTTTGGTCTTCAGTGCTTCGATCTGTTTGATCGGGCCGATATTGCCCGCTTCATCCGGCTCAATACCTTCACGGGCATTTTTCAGCATCGCCAGGGCGTGCAGCGGGATGTCAGGACGTGACCAGGCATCCGGGGCCGGAGAGAGGTCGTCGGTGTTGGTTTCGCCAGTGACTTTGAACACCGTAACGGTGATTTTCTCAGCCAGCTCAGGACGTGCCAGATACCATTCCGCATCTGCCCAGGACTGCATCACCTGTTTCGCGTATTCATTACCCGCTTTCGCTTTCTCTTCGACATCATAGAAGTTGTCGAACATCAGCAGCGTGTGTGAAAGGGCTTTCGCCGCGATGGGCGCCAGTTTGCTATCGTCCAGCGCGTCAATCAGCGGATGAATATTGTAACCGCCCTGCATGGTGCCGAGCAGTTCAACCGCTTTTTCAGGAGATATCAGAGGAGAGGTTGCTTCGCCTTTGGCGACAGCCGCCAGGAAACCGGCTTTAACATACGCCGCTTCATCGACGCCAGGTGGGACTCGGTTGACCAATAAATCGGTCAGAAATTCTTCTTCACCCGCAGGTGGATTTTTCAGCAGTTCAACCAGCGCGGCCATCTGGGAAGCCTCTAAAGGCTTAGGTACAATTCCCTGGGCAGCACGCTCGGCAACGTGCTTACGGTATTCTTCTAGCACGACGTTATCCTCGCTCTCATTATGTAGGGCTTTCCGACCACCTTGCTCACTTATGGAGAACACACTTCCCTTTCTCGTCCAGGTTGAGGTGCCCGGTTTCGCGGAGGGCAGAATAGCAGGATTTCGTCTGTTTGTTAATCTGTTTACAAAAATACAACATAATCCACTGCGCCCGTTCTGCCCGCTTATACTCCCGCATCAGCCAGCTAAGCTGGCTAATCGGGTCACTCCGCAGCGTACCGCATCTCAGAGTAAAAACGGCAGGGTTATGTCAGCGTTGGCGCAGTTTTAGTGAGGTGATTCAGGGGAATAGATAACTGGCAGGAATAGAAGTAAACGGTCCTCCGGGTTACCGCAGAGGCGAATGCAGGCGGATAGCAACACCAGGCCAGAGATAAGCCTGGTGTCATTGGCACCTGAGACGATTACAGCGTGGTTTTCATTTCCCGCAGTGATACCGGCCAGTCACCCGGCCAGACGTAGTGATCTTTCAGAATCCGCGCACTGTAGTCGAGACAGATTTTCACCGGCAGGTTGGGATAGATTCGCTCCATCTCCTGTACCAGCTCTTCGCTGTTTTTGACCTTGTGCAGCGTCTTAATGAAATCGTTGATATAGGTGCGGGTAAAGCCTATTGCTGAGGGGCTGAGCGATGGCGTCGTTCGCGAATGGCCAGGAATCAGGACTTTCGGCGCCAGCGCTTCGAGTTTATCCAGACTTTCCATCCATTTCGCCATGCGTTCCGGCGTGCGCATATCGGCAATCCATACATGTGCATCCGCGAAGACCACATCGGAGGCGATCAATGTTTTCGTCGAGGGGATCCAGAGCGGTGTCACCCGGATGCAATCGCCACTGAGATCGCTCAGGATTTTAATCTCCTGCCCTTCCAGCCAGATCGTATCCTCTTCCAGTTCGGTGATCGCAAACTTAGTGCGGGCACCGTTCTCTTTTAAAACCTGCTTACCCCAGTAATCAATTTTGAAGTCAAAGGCGTCATTAACATCTTCGGCGACCTGCTTATAAGAGAGAATGTCAGCAGCCGGAAAGACCGATTTAATCACTTCAAGTCCCAGAAAATGATCGGGATGCAGATGGGTAATAAAGATGCGTTTCAGGTCGAGACCGGTTTCGATAATCTCAGCGACTAACCGATGCGCATTCGCCAGCGTGAACTGGGCATCGACTAACATCGCCTCTTTCTCACCCATTATAATGGTGGAACTGACACCGAAGCCGTCGTGCTGGTCACTGCTGATAAAAACCTTCGTCGATAAATCCATTTTTCGTCCTCATACGTTACACATCAGAAGCTACACGTCAGAAACAACTAAGCAGAAGAGGTCATGATGACCTCTTCTGTTCACTCTTAATTTTTCAGGTTTTCCGGAAAATTGGCGGGCAGCTGATCAGGCGGGCAGTCAATCACGCTTTCGTTGTTTTCACCCACATCACGAATCACGGTCAGCGTCGCGAACTCATCAATCACTTCAGTTGGATAAGCCGGACCCGCTTCGCGGAATTTCGCCATCTCTTCCAGGTGATCATTCTGGAAGCAGACGGTTTTTTCCGGATTGTTCATAACCCAGCGTGGGAAGAAGATGGTGCCGTGGAAAATTTTATCCGCCAGATTAACGGCCAGGCTGACATCAGTGCCGGTTGGTTCAGTCCAGGAGACTTTATAGACATCCTGCGCCAGGCGAACCACATAAACATGCTGATTTTTAACCCAGCGATTGCCGACCATACCACTGTGAATGCGATAGTCGATGGTGCTGGCATTTTTTATGTAGAGCTCGTAGTTCCAGCCGTTGTCATAGGTATAAACCAGATGTTTGCCAACGATGCCAGACAGGTCATGTTTATCAAAAGTGCTCATGATTAATTCCTCATTTGTTTTCCCTGATGTGATTATTGCGCGTTACAAAAGCGATGAATAACGCTATTTTTAGCACTAAATCATTCATTTTTTAGATGGGTTATCATGTACAAAACAACGCTGGAACAGTGGTGTCTGCTCGACGCCATCGTAAAGGAAGGGAGTTTTGCGCTGGCAGCGGAGAAGAATAATCGTAGCCAGTCCTCATTGAGCTATCAGTTGAGTCTGCTTCAACAACGGCTCGACATGGAACTGCTGGAGCAGGTGGGACGCCGTGCCGTCCTGAGTGCTGAAGGACATCAGTTACTTGCGCAGGTGCGTCCACTGCTGGAAGGATTTAGCGCGCTTGAAGCTAAGGCCAGTGCCCTGCGACGAGGTGAACGTTCGCGTATTGATTTAATGGTAGATGCTACCTTTCCAAAACCTCTGCTGTTTGATGTGCTCAATATATTTCAGCAACGCTATCCACATGTGCGCATCTGGTTCAGCGAAATTGTCCGCAGCGAAACACCAGACAGGCTGGCTGAACAACAGGCCGATCTCTGGCTGGTGGCGCAATACGGTGATACCCCTTTAGCGGGCGAAAGCCTGATGAGTGTCGATTTCGTCGCCGTTGCCCATCGCGATCACCCGCTGCACAGTGAACCTGCCCCGCTTAATGCTGCCACACTGGCGCGCTGGCCCTGCATTACCATTCTGGATCGCCAGCAACAGCAGCAGTCAGAGGTGAGTGGCAATCAGGCAGAAAACTGGTCATTCACTACCCTGTCGGCAGCGATTGAAGCGGTCCAGCACCAGCTAGGCTATGGCTGGCTGCCGGAACAAAATATCGCCAGCCTCTTAAAGAGCGGTGAACTCCGTCCCCTGCCGCTGCTTCAGGGCCGCCGACGCAGTAGTACGCTGGTGATGTACATCAATGAAGAGAGACTGCCCGGCAATAGCGCCATTGCTGAACTGGCGCAGATGTTTATGGAACGGGTGGCAGCGTGGGAGGTGCGCCGCTGAACGTAAATGTAAAGGCACGCACACAGCAGCTCTTTCTGGCCGCTCGCTCCTTATAACCCCGCTATTTCGCTAGCTCTCATCATTTCCTTTCGCTAAACTGCGGGGCTGGATTCCTCCCAGCATAAATTGCGCAGAGTAACCCATGACCCGCAAATTCAAGCCTTTCACCTCCCTTTCCCGCCGCCACCGTCGCACGCGTGTTCAGCACATCAAAAATCTTATCCATCGCGAGCGTGAGCGCTGCGGTGGTTTACATTACGATGATTGTGATTCTGAAAACGCAGAGGCTATTGCGGCGGGCTGGGTCTGGACCTGGAGTGATGTTCTTTTCCTGGATGATCAAGATCCCACCATCTACTGGAACGCCGAGATCGTTACTGCTGATGTCGCTCGCATGGATATCATCGAAAACCGGGTACTCAATGAAGCCACTGCAATGCTTGACCAGACCCAACTGGAGGATGAATTCCGTTTAGAGACAGTGTCCAACTATGACGCGAAAGGAAAGATTGTCAGCTATAAGCAGGTAAAACGCACCCGCGTTGCTTATCCCCAGTTCGGCGGGATGACATATCATGATTACATTAACAAGCGCGTGGCAGATATTCTCCGCGACACCCCACCCGTAATCACCCCTGGTTATCGCATCCAGCATGGCTATCGTAGTGGTATTGGTCTGCAAATCATCGTCGCAGAGTCAGAGCTGACGCGTGAAGTCATCGATAATGCCATCCGCACATTTCTGGCAGGTAACATGCCTTCTCTTAAATCTATATAGCCGTTCTGATGCCCCACCTCCCCTGCCGGGCTTTTTGACACACCGCCTCGCACGTCAGGGGTTAACGGCTTACTGGCATTGCTAGTCTGGCAGCACAAAGGCTGAATATCAGTAATATTGAAGTGCGATTCCGGGCGATTTGCTCTCGGTCTAACGTGTCTGTCAGAGGAATGAATGGCAGAATCTACTGACGCTTATGATCAAAATGACAGACCAAAAAAAAGCCCCCATAGCGGGAGCTTTCTCTTTGCAGCGGCAGAAACTTACTTCTTCTTCGCTTTCGCGTTAGGCAGATCGGTGATGCTACCTTCGAAGATTTCTGCAGCCAGACCCACTGACTCATGCAGGGTCGGGTGAGCGTGGATGGTCAGCGCGATATCTTCCGCATCACAACCCATCTCAATAGCCAGACCGATTTCGCCTAACAGCTCGCCGCCGTTAGTACCGACAATCGCGCCACCGATAATACGGTGCGTCTCTTTGTCGAAAATCAGCTTGGTCATGCCGTCTGCACAATCAGAAGCGATAGCACGGCCAGAGGCAGCCCACGGGAAGGTGGAGGTCTCGTAGCTGATGCCCTTCTCTTTCGCTTCTTTCTCGGTCAGACCGACCCAGGCAACTTCTGGCTCAGTATAGGCAATTGAAGGGATCACTTTCGGATCGAAGTAGTGCTTCAGACCAGAGATCACTTCAGCCGCTACGTGGCCTTCATGCACGCCTTTGTGCGCCAGCATTGGCTGACCGACGATGTCGCCGATAGCATAGATGTGTGGCACGTTGGTACGCATCTGTTTGTCGACGCGGATGAAGCCGCGATCGTCCACTTCCACGCCCGCTTTACCGGCATCCAGACCTTTACCGTTCGGCACACGACCGATAGCAACCAGCACCGCGTCATAACGCTGCGCTTCGCCTGGTGCTTTTTTACCTTCCATTGAAACGTAAATGCCATCGTCTTTTGCTTCAACGGCGGTCACTTTGGTTTCCAGCATCAGGTTAAATTTCTTGCTAATTTTTTTGGTAAAGACTTTCACCACGTCTTTATCCGCAGCCGGGATAACCTGGTCGAACATCTCAACCACATCGATCTCTGAACCCAGCGCGTGATATACCGTCGCCATTTCCAGACCGATGATGCCGCCGCCCATGACCAGCAGACGCTTCGGAACTTCTTTCAGTTCCAGCGCATCGGTAGAGTCCCAGACGCGTGGATCTTCATGTGGAATGAATGGCAGTTCGATTGGGCGTGAACCCGCAGCGATGATGGCATTATCGAAGTTGATGGTGGTCGCGCCGCCTTCTCCTTCAACCACCAGGGTGTTAGCACCGGTGAATTTGCCCAGGCCATTCACCACGGTGACTTTACGACCTTTTGCCATACCTGACAGGCCGCCAGTCAACTGGTTGATAACCTTTTCTTTCCAGCTGCGAATCTTGTTGATATCAGTAGATGGCTGGCCAAACACAATGCCGTGCTCTTCAAGGGCTTTCGCCTCTTCAATCACTTTAGCAACGTGCAGCAGCGCTTTAGATGGGATACAACCGACGTTCAGACAAACACCACCGAGGGTGCTGTAACGCTCTACCAGTACGGTTTCCAGACCTAAATCCGCACAACGGAAGGCTGCAGAGTAACCTGCAGGACCTGCCCCAAGTACCACGACCTGGGTTTTAATCTCTGTACTCATCATGACCTCTTAATTGATATCCGGCGGGTCAGACGTTCTTATAATGCCCTTGTTCCACCGGGACTTTCACCGCAAGAGTTTACAGAATTGTTAACAAACTGCCAACAGCGGCGCGACGAATCGTTAAAGGAAGGCCGGCATCCGCCGGCCTTCTTCACATTTACATAACTAAACGACGAATGTCAGACAACATATTGCCGATAATGGTGATGAATCGCGCACCATCAGCACCGTCGATCACGCGGTGGTCGAAGGAGAGAGAAATCGGCATCATCAGACGCGGCGTAAACTCTTTACCATTCCACACCGGCTCCATCGCCGATTTAGAGACACCCAGGATAGCCACTTCCGGCGCGTTAACGATCGGCGCGAAGTGTGTGGTGCCCAAGCCGCCCAGGCTGGAGATGGTGAAACATCCGCCCTGCATGTCGCCCGCTGTCAGCTTACCGTCACGCGCTTTCTTCGAAATCGCCATCAGTTCACGCGACAGCTCGGTGATGCCCTTCTTGTTCACGTCTTTGAAGACCGGAACGACCAGGCCATTTGGCGTATCAACCGCCACACCGATGTTGATATATTTCTTCAGCGTCAGTTTCTGCGCATCTTCAGACAGCGAGCTGTTGAAGCGTGGCATCTGCTCAAGCGCCGCCGCGACCGCTTTCATGATGAACACGACAGGCGTGTACTTCACATCCAGCTTACGCTTCTCTGCTTCAGCATTCTGCTGCTTACGGAACGCTTCCAGATCGGTGATATCGGTTTTGTCGAAATGCGTAACGTGCGGGATCATCACCCAGTTACGGCTCAGGTTCGCGCCAGAAATTTTCTGGATACGACCCAGTTCGACTTCTTCGATTTCGCCAAACTTACTGAAATCAACTTTCGGCCATGGCAGCATGCCCGGCAGACCACCGCCGCTTGCCGCAGCAGGTGCTGCTTCAGCGCGTTTCACGGCGTCTTTCACGTAAGTCTGCACGTCTTCTTTCAGAATGCGACCTTTACGGCCGGTGCCTTTGACTTTCGCCAGGTTAACACCGAACTCGCGCGCCAGGCGACGGATCACCGGAGTTGCGTGAACGTAAGCGTCGTTCTCTGCGAACTCACCTTTGCTGTCGGCTTTGGCTGCTGGCGCCGCGGCGGCTGGCTTAGCATCAGATTTCGCAGCAGGCGCCGGAGCAGCTTCCTGTTTCGCAGCCGCAGGGGCGGCCGGAGCTGCACCTTCGACTTCGAACACCATGATCAGTGAGCCGGTGCTGACTTTATCGCCCGTTGCGACTTTCAGCTCTTTGACCGTACCTGCAAACGGCGCAGGGACTTCCATTGAGGCTTTGTCGCCTTCAACCACGATCAGTGACTGCTCAGCTTCAACTTTGTCGCCAACTTTGACCAGGATCTCGGTGACTTCGACTTCATCACCGCCGATATCCGGAACGTTGACCTCTTTTGCACCTGCAACAGCAGCGGGTGCCGATGCTGCTTCTTCTTTCACTGCTGGCTTCGCATCAGAGGCCGGTGCTGCGCCTTCTGCTTCAAAGACCATGATGGCTGATCCGGTGCTGACTTTGTCGCCAGTCGCAATGGTGATCTCTTTGACCACACCCGCGAACGGAGCCGGAACTTCCATTGAGGCTTTATCACCTTCCACCACAATCAGTGACTGCTCGGCTTCGACTTTGTCGCCAACCTTAACCAGAATCTCAGTGACTTCGACTTCGTCACCGCCGATATCCGGAACCGCCACTTCTTTGCTGGCAGTGGCCGCAGCAGCGGCTGGCGCTGGCGCCGCGTCCGCTTTTTTCTCTGCGGCCGGTGCTGGTGCTGCTTCAGCAGCACCTTCAGCATCAAACACCATGATCAGTGAGCCGGTCTCAACTTTGTCACCGGTAGAGATCTTAATCTCTTTCACTACGCCAGCTTGTGGCGACGGCACTTCCATTGAGGCTTTGTCGCCTTCCACGGTGATCAGCGACTGCTCGGCTTCCACCTTGTCGCCAACTTTCACCAGAATCTCGGTGACTTCAACTTCGTCAGACCCGATATCCGGTACCTTAATTTCGATAGCCATTACTCTATTACCTCTTAAGCCAGACGCGGGTTAACTTTATCGGCATCGATATTGAATTTGGTGATCGCATCGGCCACCACTTTCTTCTCGATCTCGCCGCGTTTAGCCAGCTCACCCAGCGCGGCAACCACCACATAAGATGCATCAACTTCGAAGTGATGACGCAGATTCTCACGGCTGTCAGAGCGACCAAAGCCATCAGTACCCAGTACGCGATAATCGCTGGCCGGGACATAGCTACGAACCTGTTCAGCAAACAGTTTCATATAGTCGGTTGAAGCAACAGCAGGTGCGTCGTTCATCACCTGAGCGATGTAAGGTACACGCGCTTCTTCAGTCGGATGCAGCATGTTCCAGCGCTCACAATCCTGGCCATCACGCGCCAGCTCGGTGAACGAGGTCACGCTGTAGACATCAGAGCCGATACCGTAATCTTTCGCCAGGATCTGCGCGGCTTCACGCACGTGACGCAGGATAGAACCTGAGCCCAGCAGCTGCACTTTACCTTTGCTGCCTTCTACCGTTTCCAGCTTGTAGATACCCTTACGGATACCTTCTTCCACGCCCTGCGGCATGGCTGGCATATGGTAGTTTTCGTTCAGCGTGGTGATGTAGTAGTAAACGTTCTCCTGCGCTTCGCCATACATACGCACCAGACCGTCATGCATGATGACAGCCACTTCATAAGCGTATGAAGGATCGTAAGAGATACAGTTCGGGATAGTCAGCGACTGAATGTGGCTGTGACCATCTTCATGCTGCAGACCTTCGCCGTTCAGCGTCGTACGACCCGAGGTGCCGCCGACCAGGAAGCCGCGTGCCTGCTGGTCGCCCGCCAGCCACATCAGATCGCCGATACGCTGGAAGCCGAACATGGAGTAATAGATGTAGAACGGAATCATCGGCAGGTTGTTGGTGCTGTAAGAGGTCGCCGCAGCCAGCCAGGATGAACCTGCGCCCAGCTCGTTGATCCCTTCCTGCAGAATCTGGCCTTTCTCGTCTTCTTTATAGTAAGCAACCTGCTCGCGGTCCTGCGGGGTGTACTGCTGACCGTTCGGGCTGTAGATACCAATCTGACGGAACAGACCTTCCATACCAAAGGTACGCGCTTCATCGGCGAGGATCGGAACCAGACGATCTTTGATCGACTTGTTCTTCAGCATCACGTTCAGGGCACGCACAAAGGCGATGGTGGTCGAGATCTCTTTGTTCTGCTCATCCAGCAGCGCACTGAACTCTTCGAGTGCTGGCATTTCCAGCTTCTCAGTGAACTTCGGCTGACGCGTTGGCAGGTAGCCGCCTAATTTCTCGCGCTGACCGTGCAGATAAGCATGCTCTTCTGAGCCTTTCTCGAAGGTGACGTACGGCAGTTCTTCGATTTTATCGTCAGCAACCGGCACGTTGAAGCGATCACGGATATAGCGTACGCCATCCATGTTCATCTTCTTCACCTGGTGGGCAATGTTTTTGCCTTCCGCGGTGTCGCCCATACCATAACCTTTGATGGTATGCGCCAGGATCAGTACTGGCTTGCCTTTAGTGTCCTGCGCTTTTTTCAGTGCCGCATAGATTTTCTTCGGATCGTGGCCGCCACGGTTCAATGCCCAGATTTCATCATCGGACATATCTTTAACCAGCGCCGCGGTTTCCGGATACTTGCCGAAGAAGTGCTCACGCACATAGGCACCATCACGGGATTTGAAGGTCTGGTAGTCACCGTCAACGGTTTCGTTCATCAGCTGAATCAGCTTGCCGCTGGTATCTTTGCGCAGCAGCTCATCCCAGCGTCCGCCCCAGATGACCTTAATCACTTCCCAGCCAGCACCGGCAAAGATGCCTTCCAGCTCGTTGATGATCTTGCCATTACCGGTTACCGGACCATCCAGACGCTGCAGGTTGCAGTTGATGATGAAGACCAGGTTATCCAGTTTTTCACGGGTGGCGATGGTGATCGCACCTTTAGATTCCGGCTCATCCATCTCGCCGTCACCCAGGAAGGCATAAACGGTCTGAGCAGAGGTGTCTTTCAGGCCACGGTGTTCCAGATACTTCAGGAACTTCGCCTGATAGATCGCTGACAATGGACCCAGACCCATTGATACGGTCGGGAACTGCCAGAATTCCGGCATTAATTTCGGGTGCGGATAAGAAGAGAGGCCTTTACCGTCAACTTCCTGACGGAAGTTGTTCATCTGATCTTCAGTCAGGCGACCTTCAAGGAACGCACGGGCATAGATGCCTGGAGAGATGTGGCCCTGGAAATAGACCAGATCGCCGCCATCCTTGTCACTGCGGGCGCGGAAGAAGTGGTTGAAGCACACTTCATAAATCGTCGCAGAAGACTGGAAGGAGGACATGTGACCACCGAGTTCCAGATCTTTCTTCGACGCGCGCAGCACCGACATGATGGCGTTCCAGCGGATTGCGGAACGGATACGACGTTCAAGAGAGGTGTTGCCCGGATAATCGGGTTCATCTTCAACGGCAATAGAGTTGATGTAGTTGCTGATTGCAGACGAACCTGCAGCCACTTTTACGCCGCCTTTGCGGGCTGCACCCAGTACCTGATCAATCAGATACTGTGCACGTTCAACACCTTCTTCACGGATGACCGATTCGATCGCCTGTAGCCAGTCACGAGTTTCAATCGGATCCACGTCATTGTGTAAACGTTCTGACATGGGTGTGTTCCTTATCTGTGTCTAATACGTTGAATAATCGGGAGCCTGTTAAAGCAGATGCAGGCAGCCTCGTCTGATGTCCGTACGATCTTTGTCGCACGTTATTCCTTACGTTGCTGTAAACGACGCAGGGAGCGTTCTCGACGGCTCTGCTCCCGACTTCTGTCCAGCAAGATTTCCTCTATGAACGCCAGGTGACGGTGTGAAGCCTCGCGCGCTTTTTCTGGCTCACGAGCCACAATCGCCTCAAAGATTCTGGCGCGGTGACCGCTCACTTTTGCCAGCATTTCCCGGCGCGAGTAGAGCAATTCGAAATTCTGACGAACGTTTTGTTCCAGCATAGGGCCCATTGAGCGTAGCAAATGTAAAAGCACAACATTATGGGCCGCTTCTGTGACAGCGATCTGATACTGCATCACTGCGTCCGCTTCGGCGTCTAAGTCGCCGCTGTCCTGCGCCTGCTGGATATGCACATGGCAGTCGCGAATGCGCAGCAGGTCTTCTTCCGTGCCGCGCAGAGCTGCGTAATAGGCCGCGATGCCTTCTAAGGCATGACGCGTTTCCAGCAGATCAAACTGTGATTCCGGATGGTCGGCGAGAAGCTCAACGAGTGGATCGCTCATGCTTTGCCAGAGATGCTCCTGTACGAATGTTCCGCCACCCTGTCGGCGCAGCAATAATCCTTTGGCTTCTAAGCGCTGGATCGCTTCGCGGAGAGATGGACGTGAGACATCGAATTGTTTAGCGAGTTCGCGCTCAGGGAGCAGCTTCTCTCCCGGACGCAGTGTCCCTTCCATAATCAGGGATTCGAGCTGTTGCTCGATAGCGTCGGAGAGCTTGGGTTGGCGAATCTTACTGTAAGCCATCATCCCTTCTTATTAAGCCAATCGTCCGGAGTAAATTGGTAATACCAATTGCAAAGAGGTGCCGGTAAAGTAACAAAGTATTCACCTTGTGTCTATATGGTGTCTGCGACATTCACCTCCCCCGCAAGCCTGTGCTGACGCTAACTCGCGGTTAAAAAAATGAAAAATCCCCGTTCCTGTAAATGTTAAATAAATGCACTTTTACCAAACCTTACACCCGCTCAGGGCCTGAGCGCAGCGGTAACCATAAGTGAAAGCTATTCGTCATTAACGGCATTTCATGGCAGAAGTTTGCGGGGGACAGACGTGACCGGGACGGCGTTTTTTCAGTCAACTCTCAGCACGAAAGGCGAAAGCAGGTGCAAAGCGATTCGCTTATCACTATTCTTGTCGCCAGGGTAGCAGATGGCAGCATTCAGCAGGCCAGATACCGTAAAATAATCAATACGTTATTGTAACTACTTCATTACAGCGGACTGCGCTGCGAACGAAGAATAAAAACATCACGAGGTTTGTATGGAACAACAGCAAGGCGAAGCGCTGAAACGTGGTCTTAAGAACCGCCATATTCAGCTCATCGCGCTGGGTGGTGCAGTGGGAACCGGGCTGTTTCTGGGCAGTGCATCGGTCATTGAATCCGCCGGACCGGCCGTTATTCTGGGCTATGCGATTGCCGGTTTTATTGCCTTTTTAATCATGCGTCAGCTGGGTGAAATGGTGGTGGAAGAGCCGGTCGCCGGCAGCTTCAGCCACTTCGCGTATAAATACTGGGGCAACTTTGCCGGCTTCGCCTCGGGCTGGAACTACTGGGTCCTTTACGTACTGGTTGCCATGGCGGAACTTACCGCCGTCGGTAAATATATCCAGTTCTGGTGGCCAGACTTTCCGACCTGGGCCTCAGCCGCCATCTTCTTCGTGATGATCAACGCCATCAACCTGACCAACGTGAAAGTGTTTGGTGAGATGGAGTTCTGGTTCGCCATTATTAAAGTGGTCGCGGTCATCGGCATGATCCTGTTTGGTGGCTGGCTGCTGTTCAGCGGTCACGCGGGTCCGCAGGCGACCGTGCGCAACCTGTGGGAACAGGGCGGCTTTTTCCCGCACGGCATCGGCGGTCTGGTCGCGGTCATGGCAATTATCATGTTCTCGTTCGGCGGACTGGAGCTGGTGGGTATCACCGCTGCAGAGGCTGACAACCCGGAAGTGAGCATTCCAAAAGCAACTAACCAGGTGCTGTGGCGTATCCTGATTTTCTACATTGGTTCACTGGCGGTGCTGCTGTCTCTGATGCCGTGGAGCCGTGTCACGTCAGAAGTCAGCCCGTTCGTCTTTATTTTCCACGAGCTGGGCGATGCCATGGTAGCGAATGCGCTGAACGTGGTGATCCTGACGGCGGCCCTGTCGGTCTATAACAGCTGCGTTTACTGCAACAGCCGCATGCTGTTTGGTCTGGCACAGCAGGGCAATGCGCCGAAAGCGCTGCTGAAAGTCGATCGTCGCGGTGTGCCGGTCTTAACGATTCTGGTCTCGGCTGTCGCCACTGCGCTGTGCGTGCTGATCAACTACCTGATGCCGGGTGAAGCATTTGGCCTGCTGATGTCGTTGGTCGTTTCCACGCTGGTGATTAACTGGGCGATGATCAGCCTGGCGCACCTCAAGTTCCGTCGTAAGAAAGATCAGCAGGGCGTCACCACCCGCTTCAAAGCGCTGCTCTATCCGGCGGGTAACTGGATTTGCCTGGTCTTCCTGGCGGCGATTCTGGTGCTGATGGCGACCACGCCGGGCATGGCGATCTCTGTCTGGCTGATCCCCGTCTGGCTGGTCATTCTGGGTATTGGTTACTTTATCAAGAACCAGACGCAAAAGGCCTGATGCCTTACCGCGTACTGCAACCTCCTGTGGGAGGTTGCAGTACGTCACACGCGTTCCCCTGCCCCTCTTCAGCCCCGATCCAGTTCACACTTCTCTTCCCGCACCTGTTTTGTCCATCTTCATGACGAATTACTCCCGTTCATCTCGCTGATTTGATGACAATAATTCCTGTTCACACTGGATGCGCAGGAGAAAACCATGAAAGGTGCAGCCCTCTCGTTTCGGGAAAAACTGGGTTATGGCATGGGCGATGCCGGATGCAACATGATTGGCGGTGCCATCATGCTGTTCCTGAACTACTTCTATACCGATGTTTTCGGGCTGGCTCCGGCGCTGGTCGGGACCCTGCTGCTTTCGGTCCGGGTGCTGGATGCGGTCACCGACCCGATTATGGGTGCCATCGCCGATCGCACCCAGAGTCGCTGGGGCCGTTTTCGTCCCTGGCTGCTGTGGGTTTCCGTGCCCTATGTGGTCTTCAGCGTTCTCATGTTCACCACGCCAGACTGGACTTATCACAATAAGGTGATCTGGGCCTTCGTCACCTACTTCCTGATGTCGCTGACCTACACCGCGATTAACATTCCTTACTGTTCGCTGGGCGGCGTGATTACCAACGATCCCGGTGAGCGTGTCTCCTGTCAGTCATACCGTTTTGTCATGGTCGGCATCGCCACGCTGATACTGTCGCTGTCGCTGCTGCCGATGGCGGAGTGGTTTGGCGGTGAAGACAAAGCACGTGGCTATCAGATGGCGATGGCGGTACTGGCCACCATTGGTCTGGCGATGTTTCTGTTCTGCTTTGCCACGGTACGGGAACGTATTCGCCCGGCCGTGCCGAGCAATGATGACCTGAAGAAAGATCTGCGTGACGTCTGGAAGAATGACCAGTGGGTGCGCATTCTGCTGCTGACCTTCTGCAACGTCTGTCCTGGCTTTATCCGCATGGCGGCCACCATGTATTACGTGACCTGGGTCATGGGCCAGTCAACGCACTTTGCCACGCTGTTTATCAGCCTGGGGGTGATTGGCATGATGTTCGGCAGCACGCTGGCAAAACTGCTCACCGATCGCTGGTGCAAACTCAAAGTCTTCTTCTGGACCAATATCGTACTGGCTCTCTTCTCCAGCGCCTTCTACTGGATCGATCCCCACGCTACCGTGATGGTTGTGGTCGCCTATTTTGTGCTGAATATTCTGCATCAGATCCCCTCTCCGCTGCACTGGTCACTGATGGCCGATGTGGATGACTATGGCGAATGGAAAACCGGCAAACGCATTACCGGTATCAGCTTTTCCGGCAACCTGTTCTTCCTTAAGGTGGGGCTGGCGGTCGCCGGTGCGATGGTCGGCTTTCTGCTGTCGATCTACGGCTACAATGCTGGCGCTAAACAGCAGTCACCGGAAGCGATTAACGGCATCATGCTGCTGTTCACCGTTATTCCGGGTGTTGGCTATCTGATTACTGCAGGTGTGGTGCGGCTGATGAAAGTTGACCGCAAAATGATGATTACCATCCAGCAGGATCTTGCGCTGCGCCGCGAAAACTTTCATGAGTTACACACTGTTCGCCTGCGTAACGGTGTTGTCACGCCAACCGGAGATGTTAAATGACCGCAATCCTGCCGAATCCTTTTATTGAGCAGCGCGCCGATCCCTTTATCCTGCGCCATGAACAGCACTACTATTTTGTGGCCTCGGTACCGGAGTATGACCGGCTGGAGATCCGGCGCGCTACCACGCTGGCTGGCCTGCGCAACGCCGAACCGGTTGTGGTCTGGCGCAAGCCCGCGAGTGGTTCCTGCAGCGAATTAATCTGGGCACCTGAGCTGCACTACATTGACGGTCAATGGGTCATCTATTTCGCAGCAGCCCCGACGCGGGAGATCAAAGAAGGACTGTTTCAGCACCGGATGTATGCGCTGATGTGTGAGGCGGCAGATCCGTTGCAGGGCGAATGGCAGCCCTGCCGCCGCGTCTTCAGTCAGTTTGACAGCTTCTCACTGGATGCTACCCACTTCGTGCATCAGGGCAAAAACTGGTATCTCTGGGCGCAGAAAGATCCCCTGATTCCCGGCAACTCTAACCTCTACCTGGCTGAGCTGCTGAATCCCTGGACGCTGAAAGGCACGCCGGTGATGCTAAGCCGGCCGGAATATGAGTGGGAGTGTGCAGGGTTCAGCGTTAATGAAGGTCCGGCGGTCATCCGTCACGGCGATCGGCTGTTTGTGACCTACTCCGCCAGCGCCACCGATGAGAATTACTGTCTGGGGCTCCTGTCGATTGCCGCAGATGCCAACCCGCTTGATGCCGCAGCCTGGCAGAAATCAGCGCGACCAGTGTTTGTGTCCAGCTGGGACAACCACCAGTACGGGCCGGGTCACAATAGCTTTACTCAGGATGAGGCAGGACGCGACGTGCTGGTTTACCACGCGCGTAATTACACTGAAATTGAGGGCGATCCGCTCTGGGATCCGAACCGCCATACCCGACTGAAATATTTCAGCTGGCGGGAAGATGGCACGCCCGATTTCGGCGTGCCACCTGCTGATTACACCAGCGTGCCGTAAATCGTCAGCAACGCGACGGCAACAACCAGCACCAGCGAAGTCCGTTTTGCTAACGCCACGGCCACCCGTGGCGTTTCAACTTTATCGGTGTGCGCATCGCGCGACAGTGAGAACTGCGCCAGCGTCGTCAGCACGTGATACTGAGAACGGTGACGATCGGTCAGCGAGGCAAACCAGGCGGGCAGCGCTTTTTCGCCGTGGCCCAGCAGCGCGTAAGCGACACCCGCCAGCCGCACCGGGATCCAGTCGAGCAGATGCAGAATCGCATCCACGCCCGATTGTGCACGCGCCATCGGTGTACCGTGCTTTGCCAGCCAGCCCTGCCAGGCACGCAGAAACGCGTAACCCACCAGCAGCACAGGTCCCCACGGCCCACCCACCACCAGCCAGAACATCGGGGCGAGATAGAAACGGAAGTTTATCCAGATCAGCGCATTCTGCAGCTCGCGCAGGAACTCACGTTCGCTGCACTCCACCGGCACACCATGGATTAGCGTCAGCTCAGCCGCCATCGCCTGATGTGCCGCGTCGTCGTCATGGCTGGCCGCTTTCAGGTAGCTATGGTAGTGCTGACGTACTGAGCCGGCACCGATGCAGAGCAGTCCGGCAACGATCCAGAACAGCAACTGCAGCACGCCAAACAGCAATCCTTTCAGACTCCAGACCACCAGCGCGGTCAGCGCCATCGCCAGTACGGTCATCAGCAGGGTTCGCATCATGGAGTAATGGCGGCGATGGCGAAAAATCGGCTCCAGCCGGTGTTCGAGCTGCCAGTGCTCGCCCAGTTTGAACAGGCGCTCCCAGCCTAAAACCAACAACAAGGTAAACAACGTCATACTGACTCCGCAAAAATCACGATTTTTGCTGCGTTAACAGCTGTTTGTAGTAGTCCCAGTCAAAAGCAGGTCCGGGATCGGTTTTGCGTACCGGCGCGATGTCGCTGTGCCCCGTGATACGTGAAGGCGTTACCGGATAGTGTTGCAGCAGTAACTGCGTGACCTGCTGCAAGGCCCGATATTGCGCCTCGCTATACGGCTCGCTGTCAGTTCCTTCCAGCTCAATACCGATGGAGAAGTCGTTGCAGTTTTCACGTCCTTCAAACTGCGAAATGCCTGCATGCCAGGCGCGTTTGTCAAAGGGGACATACTGCACAATCTCCCCGTCACGACGAATCAGGCAGTGTGCTGCCACTTTCAGGGCGGCAATATCCGCAAAATAGGGATGAGCATCCGGCGGTAATGTGCCGGTAAACAGTCTGTCGATCCAGGGTCCGCCAAATTCACCGGGTGGCAGGCTGATATTGTGGATCACCAGCAGTGAAGGCGCCTCATTGTCAGGGCGTTCATTACAATGCGTTGACGGCACGTGACGCACACCGGTCAGCCAGCCCTGTTTGATTTTCATACCGCTTTTCCTTATATCGCCAGGCTGAGAATAGCATGAATAATAAAGGATTCTTGCCTCTTAGTGTGTCGGTCCGGTGACATTAAATTGCCCTTTGTTAAGGATACTAAACAAAATGTTATCCGTTGCTGGAACCTGATGCCGGTTCAGGCTATTGTGACCGCCTCTGTCCTTCCTGTTTCTGGAGTAAAATGCCTATGTCATCCCGTGGTTATGATCCCGACAGCCGCCGTCAGGCCCTGATTAAACGCATTGAAAGTGACATCCCGGATGCCGTTGCGCTGGCGTTAAAAGAGGATCTCGGTGGTGAAATCGACGCTGATCGCGACATTACCGCGCAGCTGTTACCTGCTGAAACGCAGGCCCATGCGCAGGTCATCACCCGTGAAGCCGGTGTTTTCTGTGGTAAACGCTGGGTTGAAGAGGTGTTCATTCAGCTTGGCTCGCATGTGACTCTGAACTGGCATGTTGAAGATGGTGATCGAATCGAAGCAGATCAGTTGCTGTTTGAAATTGAGGGGCCTGCCCGCCTGCTGCTGACCGCCGAGCGCACGGCGCTTAATTTTGTACAGACGCTCTCGGGCGTTGCCACTGAAGTCAGCCGCTATGTTGCGCTGCTGGCGGGAAGCCAGACGCAACTGCTGGATACGCGCAAAACTCTGCCAGGACTGCGGACTGCGCTGAAATATGCCGTGCTGTGCGGCGGAGGCAGCAATCATCGCCTCGGCCTCTCTGACGCCTATCTGATCAAAGAAAACCATATTATTGCCAGCGGATCGATTGCTCAGGCAGTCGAACGCGCGAAGTGGCTGCAGCCCGATGTGCCGGTTGAGGTAGAGGTGGAATCCTTAGAAGAGTTACGTCAGGCGCTGGAAGCGGAAGCCGACATTGTGATGCTGGACAACTTCAGTCTGGAAGAGATGCGTGAAGCCGTCGAACTCAACCAGGGGCGGACGCTGCTGGAGGTCTCCGGCAACGTGACCGAAACCACCCTGCCACAGATCGTCCTGACCGGTGTGGACTATGTCTCGGTTGGCGCGCTGACCAAGCATGTGCGGGCGCTGGATCTCTCAATGCGTTTTAAACAAAAATAGCCTGTCCCGCCGTAACCTGACACGGCGATTTTGCGACCCCGCTTCCGGCGCAGTTTCGACTGCGCTGCAATTCTGAAATCTCTTCACATTACGCTTTCCAGTTCGCCGATCTCTGACTGTCTTTCACTGCCCCCAATTTTTACCCTGTCGCCTTCTTAACTCAGGAGACGATGTGATGAATTATCAACGTGGATTTACGCTGGTTGAACTGATGATTGTGGTGGGTATTGTGGCGATCTTAAGTGCCATTGGCCTGCCCGCTTATCAAAACTATCTGCAGCGTGCGGCCCTCACCGACATGCTGCAAACGATGGTGCCCTATAAAACCGCGGTAGAGCTTTGCGCCATGGAGCGCGGTGGCCCCACACAATGTCAGGCCGGAGAAGCAGGCATTCCGGCAGCCAGAGGATCGCGCTATGTCTCAACACTGAGCGTGACCAACGGGGTAATTACGCTGACTGGCCAGGAGAGTCTGAATGGTCTGAGCGTTGAAATGCTGCCGATCTGGGACAGCACAGAGGGCGGCATCAGCTGGCAACGCAGCTGCACCAGCAGTAACACCAGCCTGCAGGACAGCTGCCGGGAACAATTCCGCTTTGCGGATAAAGGAGCCAGCGATGAGCAAGCCTGATGAGACGATTGCGGCATTATGCCAGCGCTATCGTGCTCTGGTTTTGCATCATGATGCCAGTCTGCTGCGCGTTGCCGTCGCGGAGAGCGTGCCGCCCGGACTGGCTGAAGCGCTCAACTTTGCCAGCCAGTGTCAGATTGAGATCGAATGCTGGCCACAGGCCCGGCTTGACCAGCTCCAGCACGCTGATAAACCGCTGGTAGCGCGCGAAGAGACACCTACCGAGTCAGCAATTGAAGCGACACAGCTTATCCTGCGTCAGGCACTGGAGCGACGAGCCTCCGATGTGCATATCGAACCCTGCCGCGAGGGTCTGCGTGTGCGACTGCGCATTGATGGCGTACTGCATCCGCTCTCTTCACTGCCTTCCACTCAGCCTGCGGCGTTGCTGGCACGACTGAAGATCCTTGGCGGGCTGGATATCGCCGAACGCCGCTTACCGCAGGATGGTCAGTTCAGCATGGAGATTGCCGGTAAACCCGCCTCTTTCCGCCTGGCGACCTTGCCCATCTATGGCGGCGAGAAAGCAGTGGTCCGGCTGTTGCAGAGTGAAAGCGCGGCGCTGTCTCTGGATAAGCTCGGCTTACCCGCTGCCCAGTTGCGTCTGTTCTGTGCCGCACTGGCCCAGCCACAGGGACTGATCCTGGTCACCGGCCCCACCGGCAGTGGCAAGACGTTTACGCTTTATAGCGGACTCAGTGCCCTGAATAAACCGGAAAAAAATCTGTGCAGCGTTGAAGATCCTATTGAGATCCCACTGCCCGGCATTAACCAGACGCAGATTCACACCAAAAACGGTCTCGATTTTAACCGTGTGCTGCGGGCGCTGCTGAGGCAGGATCCGGATGTGATCATGGTGGGCGAGATCCGCGATGCCGAAACAGCGGAGATTGCGGTGAAAGCGGCGCAGACCGGGCATCTGGTGCTATCGACGCTGCACACCAACTCCACCGCCGAAACGCTAACCCGGCTGCGGCAGATGGGGATTCCCGGTTATCTGCTGGGGTCAGCGCTGAAACTGATCGTTGCACAGCGTCTGGTCCGACGCCTCTGCCCCCATTGCCGTCAGCCCGCTGAGGCGGTGGCGCACTATCCTGCGGAACTCTGGCCCGGCACTCTGCAGACCTGGCGGGCCCCCGGCTGTGACCACTGCTTCTCCGGCTATTTTGGCCGGCTGGCGCTGTTTGAGCTGCTGCCGATCAATGCCAGGCTGCAGAATGCGATTGCAGCCGAGATGCCGCTGGAGAATCTGCTCAGTCTAGCCAAACAGCAGGGATTGCGCACTTTACTGGTTTCCGGCCTGGAAGCGGTAAGCCGGGGCGATACCTCGCTGGAAGAGATGCAACGGGTGATTGGGCTGGACGATGGCTAACGCAGCTTTATTCAGCTGGCAGGCAGTCGATAGCCAGGGGCAGTTACTCAGTGGTCAGCTACTGGCTGTCGACACTGACAACCTGCTGCAGATGCTGGCACAGCGCGATCTTCTGCCGGTGAGCTGGAAGCGGGAAAAAATCTGGCGTCAGAGGGAGTGGACGTGGCAGCACAAAACCGATCTGATTCTTCAGCTGGCTACCCTGCTCAAAGCGGGCCTGCCACTGGCTGAGAGTCTGGCTTTGCTGGCTGAGGGGCATCCGCATGCAGGCTGGCGGGCTCTGATGCTCGCCCTGCATCATCGGGTACTCAGCGGTGCCCCTTTTTCACAGGCTTTGCGTGAATGGCCGCAGATTTTTCCGCCGCTCTACCCGGCTCTGATGGAAGTGGGCGAACTGACGGGGCAGCTGGATGTCTGCTGCAGTGAGCTGGCTCAGCAGCAGATCCGCCAGCATCAGTTATGGCATCAGGTGGCAAAGGCGTTACGCTATCCGCTGTTCATTCTGCTGGTGGCGATAGCGGTCACCTGCGGCATGCTGCTGTTCGTGCTGCCAGAATTCGTTGCGGTGTATGACTCCTTTGACGCGCCCCTGCCCGCGTTTACAGCCGCGGTTATGCAGTTATCTGCCGCGCTTCAGGAATGGGGCGGTGTGCTGGCCTTTGGTATTTCGCTGATGCTGGCTGGATGGCATCAGCTGCGACGACGCTCTCCAGGCTGGCAACGTCGTGAACAGACGCTTTTCCTGCGCATCCCGCTGCTTTCCGGGTTGTGGCGTGGCACGCAGCTGACGCAGATCTATACCATCCTGAATCTCACGCAGCGCGCCGGGTTAACCCTGTTACAGGGGCTGGCCGCCGTGGAAGTCACGCTCTCTTCATTACTCTGGCGGGAAGCGATGGCCGGACTGCAGCAGCATATTGCGCAGGGGAGTCCTCTGCATCAGGCGCTGATGCAGCATCCGCTATTCACGCCCTTATGTGGTCAGTTGATTCGGGTGGGTGAAGAGGCGGGCGCACTGGATTTGATGCTGGCCCGCCTGGCGGAATGGCACGAGGCAGAAACGCGAGAGCGCGCTGACACACTGGCGGCGTCACTGGAACCAATTATGATGGTGGTAATTGGCGGGATTGTCGGCACGCTGGTGATTGCGATGTATCTGCCGGTGTTCGGGCTGGGTGATGCGATGCATTAAGGGGGCGCAAAGTGCGCCCCGAAAGACTATCGATTGAAAACGCGGTTTTCCTGCTCGTTAACCCGGATAAAGGTCGTACGCTTGGTCAGCTCTTTAAGGCGCTCAGCCCCGACGTACGTACAGGCGGAACGCAGTCCACCCAGGATATCACGCGCGGTGTCAGCCACCGGACCGCGCAATGGCAGCTTCACGGTTTTACCTTCTGCGGCACGGTATTGCGCGACACCGCCGACATGACGCTTCATTGCCGATTCGGAACTCATGCCGTAAAAGAGCATGAAGCTTTCACCATTCTCTTCGACGACCTGCCCTTCACACTCATCATGTGCCGCCAGCATACCGCCCAGCATCACAAAATCAGCGCCGCCGCCAAAGGCTTTTGCAATATCGCCCGGCACGGAACAGCCGCCATCACTGACAATCTGTCCGCTTAAGCCATGCGCCGCATCGGCACACTCAATGACTGCAGAAAGCTGCGGATAGCCCACGCCGGTTTTCACCCGTGTAGTACAGACCGAACCCGGGCCAATACCGACTTTGACGATATCCGCGCCGGAGAGGATGAGCTCCTCCACCATTTCGCCCGTGACCACGTTACCGGCACAGATGGTTTTAGCCGGAAACATTTCACGCGCGCGCTGCAGGAAATCGACAAAATGCTGCGAGTAGCCGTTAGCCACGTCAATGCAGATAAACTGCAGATCGTCAGACAGCGCCATAATCGCGACCAGTTTAGTCAGGTCGGCTTCTGAGGTGCCGGTTGAAACCATCACATGGTTCAGGACTGTCGCAGGCACGCGCTGAATAAACGCCCGCCAGTCGTCTGCGCTGTAATGCTTGTGGACGGCAGTGAGGATATTGAAGCTGGCCAGCGCCTCGGCCATCGAAAATGTGCCGACGGTATCCATGTTGGCGGCGATGATCGGTACGCCGCTCCAGCTCAGGCCTGAATGTCTGAAGGTAAAGCTGCGCTCAAGCTCAACCTGTGAGCGACTTTGCAGCGTTGAACGTTTGGGGCGGATCAAGACATCTTTAAAGCCCAGTTTCAAATCTTCTTCAATACGCATAAACAGTGTCCTGGTAAGTGGCAATGAATCGTCGTTCACGAAGTAAGCACAGCTCCAGTGACGTTATGATACGCGCCTCTGGCTGCGCGACAAGACTGCGAATTTCACTTTATTTACGCTACAATCCGTTAAATTTAGTTGTGCTTTATCGGTGTGATCTGTCGCGCATTTTTGCCTTTCTTAGCCAGATCATTACCCTGTACCTATGTCGGATTATGAAGTCAGGTGAGAAACATGCCCTATATCGTCGCGCTTACAGGGGGAATCGGCAGTGGAAAGAGTACGATTGCCCAGGCATTCGCCGCGTCTGGCGTGGACATTATTGATGCTGACCTGATCGCCCGTGAAGTTGTTGAACCTGGCACGCCCGCTTTGCAGGCCATACAGGCACGCTATGGCGCGTCAATCGTGACGGAACAGGGAATGCTTGATCGTAAACAGCTTCGCGACATTATTTTTCAGCAGCCTGAAGAGAAAAGCTGGTTAAACGCCCTGCTGCATCCGCAGATTAACGCCCGGACACGAGAACTGATCGCCCAGGCCACCTCACCTTATGTGCTCTGGGTGGTGCCATTACTGGTGGAAAATCAGTTACAGCACCAGGCTGATCGGGTACTGGTGGTAGACATTGATGAGGCAACGCAGTTAAAGCGCACCCAGCAGCGTGACCATCTTTCCGTCGAACAGGCGAAACGTATTATTGCCGCACAGGCCACGCGCCAGCAGCGCCTCGCCTGTGCCGATGACATTATTGATAACAGTGGTGAGCCCGACGACGCCTTGCCACAGGTTGCCGAACTCCATCAGCGCTATCTCAGGCTGGCGGCAACGAAACAGGATTAATACCATGAGCACACCCGTTCTGTTTGAACACCCACTGAATGAAAAAATGCGAACCTGGTTACGGGTTGAGTTTTTGATTAATCAGTTAGATGAAACGACCCCACTGGATAAAACCGTTAATGCGCTGACCTTTTTTCGCCTGACTGGCGAGTTGCTCGATATTTTTGAGCGCGGCGATATGCGGACAGAACTGTTGAAAGAGCTTGAGCGTCAACAGCAAAAATTACGGGCGTGGGCTGACGTGCCTGGCGTCGATATGACGCTGGTGGATGCTCTGCGCGATAAACTCAAAATTCAGTCAACGCAGTTGATGAATGCACCGCGTATGGGCCAGCAACTGCGCGAGGATCGTCTGATTGCCCTGGTGCGTCAGCGACTGAGCATCCCAGGCGGATGCTGCAGCTTTGATTTGCCGGGCCTGCACATCTGGCTCCATCTGCCGCAGGAAACGCGCGATGCGCAGGTCGAGGCCTGGATGCAGACGCTGGAGCCGCTGCATCATGCGCTGGCGATGGTATTGGATCTAATCCGCCAGTCCGGCGCGTTCCATATGCAGACCAGTCTTAATGGTTTTTATCAGGATAATGCCGAGGGTGCCGATCTGCTGCGACTACAGTTGTCGCTGGACGATGCGCTCTATCCCCAGGTGTCCGGACATAAAAGCCGCTACGCCATTCGTTTTATGCCACTTGATAGTGAGCGCGGTGAAGTTCCGGCCCGCCTTAACTTCCAGCTGGCCTGTTGTTAGAGGTAAATATGCAGCAAGAAGTGATGACCGTTTCCTGTCCGCAGTGCGGCAAAGATGTGATCTGGGATGAGCTCAGCCCGTGGCGCCCTTTTTGCAGTAAGCGCTGCCAGCTCATCGATTTAGGAGAATGGGCCGCAGAAGAAAAACGCATTCCCAGCAGCAACGACATGAACGACAGTGACAACTGGAGCGAAGAAGAAGATCGCTGATGAGATGGGGCGCACTGCCCCATCCAGTCAGAGTTCGCCCGCGACCAGACGCGCAATCAGCTGGTGATTCGCGGGTGGAAACTCCTCCGCCACCAGCGCATGCTGATCAACCCAACGCTGTGGCTGACCCTCTTTGCCCCACGGCTCGCCTTTCCACCCTTCAACCAGAAAGAAATGCAGCGTTACGCGCAGATCGTCATAGCTGTGGTCTGCATGACCAATCGGGCGCGCCTCAGTGACGTCAATCCCGGTCTCTTCGTGTAGCTCCCTGACCAGCCCCTGTTCGGCGCTTTCGTTCGCTTCAATCTTACCGCCAGGAAACTCCCACTTGTTCGCCATGTAAGAGCTTGCCGCGCGCTGGGCAAGGAAAATCTGTTTATTGGCATTGCGAATGATGCCAACTGCAACCTGCAGGTGCTTCATGGAAACTATCCGGTCGTCATAAGTGAATGAAGGCTGATTCTAGAGCATGCCGGAGCGGAAGTTAACCGCTTTAGCTCAGCGCTGGCGCAGAGATTACGTTAGCAGAGTGCATAAAAAAAGGAGCCATCGGCTCCTTTTTTATCAGCATTCAGTCTCAGGCAATACGGCCATGACACTGCTTGTACTTTTTACCGGAACCGCATGGGCAAGGATCGTTGCGGCCGACTTTGCGTTCGCCGCTCTGCTCCGCCACAGACTCGGCTGCCAGCAGATCTTCTTCTACATGGCTTAGCTGCTGTTGCTGCGCCAGACGTTCAGCTTCTTCACGACGCTGTTGCTCCATCGCTTCAACTTCTTCTGGCATGCGCACCTGCACTTTGCTCAGCGTACTGATCACTTCATACTTCAGTGATTCAAGCATTGCGGCAAACATAGCGAAGGACTCACGCTTGTACTCCTGCTTCGGATCTTTCTGCGCATAGCCGCGCAGATGGATACCCTGACGCAGATAGTCCATCGCAGCCAGATGCTCTTTCCACAATGAATCCAGCGTCTGCAACATCACGCCTTTTTCGAAGTTGCGCATCATCTCTGCACCAACGATCTGCTCTTTCTCTGCGTAGCTTTCCGTGGCGTGGGTCATGATGCGCTCACGCAGCACTTCTTCGTGCAGATCAGGCTCTTTATCCAGCCATTCTGCAATCGGCAGATTCAGATCGAAGTCAGCACGCAGACGCTCTTCCAGACCCGGCACGTCCCACATCTCTTCCAGCGACTGCGGCGGAATATAGGTGTCGATGGTGGCTTTATAGACATCGTGGCGAATGCTGTTGATGGTTTCGCTAACGTCCGAGACATCCAGCAGCTCATTACGCTGACTGTAAATCGCGCGACGCTGGTCATTTGCCACATCATCATATTCCAGCAGCTGCTTACGAATATCGAAGTTGCGGCTTTCAACTTTACGCTGTGCGTTGGCAATCGCTTTGGTAACCCACGGATGCTCAATCGCTTCGCCTGGCTTCATGCCCAGTTTACGCATCATGTTGGAGACGCGGTCTGAGGCGAAAATACGCATCAGCGCATCTTCCATCGACAGGTAGAAGCGTGAAGAACCGGCGTCACCCTGACGGCCGGCACGACCACGCAGCTGGTTATCGATACGACGCGATTCGTGACGTTCGGTACCGACAATGTGCAGACCACCTGACGCCAGAACCGCATCATGACGAATCTGCCATGCCGCTTTAATCTCCTGGATTTGCGCTTCAGTTGGCTCTTCCAGTTCTTCCACTTCAGCGTGCCAGCTACCGCCCAGCATAATATCCGTACCACGTCCGGCCATGTTGGTGGCGATAGTGACCGCACCCGGCTGACCAGCCTGCGCCACGATGTCCGCTTCGCGGGCGTGGAATTTGGCGTTCAGGACGTTATGTTTGATACCGGCACGGGTCAGTTCATTAGAAACCACTTCTGATTTTTCAATCGAGATGGTTCCCACCAGCACCGGCTGACCGTTGGCTGTGCGCTCACGGATATCTTCGATAATGGCATCGATCTTCTCTTTCTCGGTCATGTAGACCAGGTCGGCCAGATCTTTACGCACCATCGGACGGTTGGTCGGTACCACAATGGTGTCGAGCTTGTAAATAGAGCTGAATTCGAACGCTTCGGTATCAGCAGTACCGGTCATACCGGCCAGCTTCTCGTAAATACGGAAGTAGTTCTGGAAGGTGATCGAGGCCAGCGTCTGGTTCTCGTTCTGAATCTCAACGCCTTCTTTCGCTTCAATCGCCTGATGCAGACCATCGGACCAGCGACGGCCCTGCATGGTACGGCCGGTGTGTTCATCAACAATCACCACTTCGCCATCTTTCACGATGTAATCAACATCGCGGGTAAAGAGTGCGTGCGCACGCAGCGCCGCAGTGACGTGATGCATCAGCATGATATTGGTCGGTGAGTAGAGAGACTCGCCCGCTTCCATGATGCCCTGGCTGACCAGCAGCTCTTCCACTTTCACCAGACCACGCTCAGACATGTGAGCCTGACGCGCTTTCTCATCGACCCAGAAGTCACCTTCACCCTGATGGGTTTCGGTATCTTCTTTATCCTGGCGAACCAGATGAGGGATGATCTTGTTCACTTTGGTGTAAAGCTCAGAACTGTCTTCTGCCGGACCAGAGATAATCAGCGGCGTACGCGCTTCATCGATCAGGATGGAGTCGACCTCATCCACCAGCGCATAGTGCAGTTTACGCTGTACGCGCTCTTCCGGGCTGAAAGCCATGTTGTCGCGCAGATAGTCAAAGCCATATTCATTGTTGGTGCCGTAGGTAATATCAGCAGCATAGGCTTCACGCTTCGCCACCGCCGGCAGGCCTGACATGTTGATACCGATGCTTAAACCCAGGAACTCGAACAGTGGACGGTTATTTTCCGCATCACGCTGTGCCAGATAGTCGTTGACGGTCACCACGTGAACGCCTTTGCCGGACAGCGCATTCAGATAGGCTGGCAGCGTTGCGGTCAGGGTTTTACCTTCACCGGTACGCATTTCAGCGATGCAGCGGTCGTTCAGCACCATGCCGCCGATCAGCTGCACGTCGAAGTGACGCATGCCGAACACACGTTTACTCGCTTCACGCACGGTCGCGAACGCTTCCGGGATAAGGCTTTCCAGAGATTCACCTTTTTTCAGGCGCTCGCGGAACTCGTCGGTTTTCGCTTTCAGTTCATCGTCAGAGAGCTTCTCAAAATCGGGCTCCATCTTATTGATGACGTCCACCACTTTGCGCATACGGCGCAGCGTACGATCATTACTGCTACCAAAAACCTTGGTCAATATTTTGCTTAACATAGTAAATATATTCTCAATTCAGCCGGCGCATTCCGGACTGCAAAATCTAAACAGCGTGAATAAAACCAAAAATATTAGCAGAACAATCGGGCGGGTCCGGCGCGAATGCCATGCACGCTGGCATGCCATTCTACCCATGAGCGGGTAGTGGCCGTGAAAAGAGGCGGTACAGATATCTGCTGCGGTGCAGTGTGCAGCGCAGAATGCGATGTCAGTAAATTATGCAGTGAGTCGATCAGCGCCAGCTTTTGTGCCGCCAGCGGTAACTGCTGTTGCTCCGCCTGCACCTGAGGTGCCAGCGTGAAAGAGAGGTGACGAATAACGGTGCGGATGGCGTGCTGATGCCAGTAATCCACGCTGAAGCTTGGACGTCGGGATGCTTCCTGAAGCCGGATTAAATGATCGAAGCGTGTGGCATTGCCAAGAAAGAGACTACTTGCCGGCGATTCAGACGAGGCGTTGAGTTCGGAGCTTTGCGCACAGGCTGGCAGGCCAAAGCTGGCCGCTACCATCCCTAACAGGAGATGGGGCCAGAAGTAGCGTCTACCTAATTGTCGCCAGCGCAGAAGAATCCCGATCACAACCTTTCCATCGCGCATGCTCTGTTGCGCTCTTGATTTCGTGTACCCGCCGCGAGCCGCAACGGATTTCGGCCTGTAAAAGCGCCACAGATAGTAACATTAATGTGGGGCATCCACACCTGGGATTAAAGAGGCGGCGTGAGAAAACGCGTGTGATTGTTCAGCAATTCAGCAGAACAGACAACGCTTTGCGAGCAAGGTCGCAGTCATCAGGTGTGTTACGGAAGGCAATAAAAAAACGGCTGGTGCCGCTGACCGGAGAGGGTGTCAGCATAACCAGCCGTTTCACGTTCTGGGGTAGTTAAGCCAGAACCAGATTCGGTGCTTTGAATGCCACTGGCAGTTCAGCTTCGTCTTCGAAGGTAGCCCATTCCCAGGCTTCCTGCTTCGCAAGAACCGCCTGCAACAGCTTGTTGTTCAGCGCGTGGCCCGATTTGAACGCAGTGAATGCGCCAATAATGTTATGACCACACATAAACAAGTCGCCAATCGCGTCCAGCATTTTGTGACGGACAAACTCGTCTTCAAAACGCAGACCTTCTTCATTCAGTACGCGGAAATCATCCAGACCTATCGCACAATCTAAGCTACCGCCCAGGCACAGGCCTTTAGACTGCAGATATTCGATTTCACGCATAAAGCCAAATGTACGCGCCCGGCTGATTTGACGAACAAAGGCGTCAGCAGAGAAGTTCATCGCATAGCGCTGTGAGCTGGAATCGATAGCCGGGTGTTTGAAGTCAATGGTGAAATCGAGCGAGAAACCGTTGTACGGTTTGATCTCTGCCCATTTGTCACCCTCTTCCACACGCACGGTCTGCTTAACGCGCACAAATTTCTTCGCGCTGTTGAGCTGCTCGATACCCGCATCCATCAGCAGATAGATAAACGGTGCTGCGCTGCCATCCATGATCGGGATTTCTGGCGCATCGACTTCAACAATAATGTTATCGATACCCAGACCCGCCAGGGCGGCATTAAGGTGTTCAACCGTTGAAATACGCACGCCTTCATCATTCACCAGGCAGGTACTCAGCATGGTGTCGCGCACGTATTTTGCATCAGCCGGAAAATCTACCGGTGGATTCAAGTCGGTGCGACGATAGATGACCCCGGTGTTAGCCGACGCAGGGCGTAATGTCAGTGTGACTTTTTTGCCGGTATGTAAACCGACGCCAGTCGCCTGAACAATACGTTTTAATGTCCTTTGTTTGATCATCGCATTATCTCGCAGTATCACCTTTCCGACCGCCAGTATACTTTACCAGCGGACAGACACTTTAGCACAAAGAGCGGAGAATCCCAATTATAGGGTTAATCCTAGTCGGCCTGCTTACGTAAAAAGGCCGGAATATCAAGATAGTCTGGCTCTTTATTCGACTGCGCAGCCTGGTCGTTAACGACTTTGGCAGCAGGCTTCTGCTCCTGCGGCAGTGGTGACATACCGTGCTGCTGATAGCGATGATCCATCACTGGCTGGCTGGCTGGCTTGTTGGTGACCAGCGTGATTTCTGGACGCTTGTCCATGCCAATACCGGTTGCCACGACAGTGACGCGCAGTTCGTCGTTCATTTCCGGATCCAGCGACGTACCGATTACCACGGTCGCGTTGTCAGAGGCGAAGGCACGGATAGTGTTACCCACGGTTTCGAACTCATCCAGACGCAGGTCGAAGCCCGCAGTAATGTTGACCAGCACGCCACGGGCGCCAGACAGGTCGATATCTTCCAGCAGTGGGCTGGAGATCGCCATTTCAGCCGCTTCTTCCGCACGATCTTCACCGCACGCCACGCCTGAACCCATCATTGCATAGCCCATTTCGGACATCACGGTACGCACGTCAGCAAAGTCGACGTTCATCAGGCCCGGACGAGTGATCAGTTCGGCGATACCCTGGACTGCGCCTTTCAGCACGTCATTGGCCGCACCAAACGCATCCAGCAGGGAAATGCCACGACCCAGCACTTTCAGCAGCTTGTCGTTTGGAATGGTAATCAGTGAATCGACATGCTTGGAGAGTTCAGCGATCCCCTGCTCGGCAAACGCCATGCGTTTTTTGCCTTCGAAGTTGAATGGCTTGGTGACAACCGCCACCGTCAGGATACCGAGATCCTTGGCCACTTCAGCAACCACAGGTGCTGCACCGGTACCGGTACCGCCGCCCATGCCTGCTGCGATGAAGACCATGTCTGCCCCTTCCAGCGCAGCCCGCAGTGCTTCGCGATCTTCTTCTGCAGAGTTACGGCCCACTTCCGGGTTCGCACCCGCACCCAGACCTTTGGTAATGTTATTACCGATCTGGATGGTCTGGCCGACCGCTGTTTTACGCAGCGCTTGCGCGTCGGTATTCACAGCAAAGAATTCCACACCTTCGATACGTTCGCGTACCATGTGCTCTACGGCGTTACCGCCGCCGCCACCGACGCCGATGACTTTAATCACCGCGTCGTTGGTTAATTCCATAGGTTCAAACATGATTTCTCTCCGTTATGTGCCTGTCGCCTGGAGATCATTAAAGAAAACAGCATGATCCCCTTTCACAAAAATTAAAACTCTTTTTTTAACCAACTGTTAATACGCTTGAACCAGTTACCTACTGAAACCCGTTTTTCGGTCTCTGCATCACCGTTCATGTGCGACTCTTTGCCGTAATGCAACAGTCCCACGGCGGTGGAGTAGTACGATTCCTGCGCATAGTCAGTCAGGCCGGTAATATTCAGCGGCTGTCCGATACGCACCTGCGTATGGAATACGCGTTGCGCACAGGCCGCCAGTCCTTCGATTTGCGCTGCACCACCGGTCAGGACAATGCCTGCGGCCAGATGATGCTTCACGCCCTGCTGACGCAGTTGTTCCTGTAACTGCAGAATCTCGTCATTGACCAGATTCAAAAGTTCGGTATAACGCGGCTCAATCACTTCCGCCAGCGTCTGACGTTGCAGGCTGCGCGGTGGACGTCCTCCTACGCTCGGCACTTCAACGTTCTCATCTTTGCCGACAATCGAGCCCAGCGCACAGCCATGGCGCACTTTAATCGCTTCAGCATCCGTTGGTGGTGTACCAAACGCATAGGCGATATCGCTGGTGACGACGTTGCCTGCATACGGAATCACCTTAGTGTGCCGTAAAGCGCCGCCGGTATATACGGCTATGTCCATTGTACCGCCACCAATATCGACAACACAGACGCCCAGCTCACGTTCGTCTTCAGTCAGAACCGCAAAACTGGAGGCGAGGCCGGCAAAAATCAGCTGATCCACTTTCAGTCCGCAACGCTCAACGGCTTTAACGATGTTCTTCGCCATATCGTTGTGGCAGGTGATCAGGTGTACTTTTGCCTGCATGCGCACGCCGGACAGCCCGACCGGATTCTTAATCCCTTCCTGATAATCGATTGCGTATTCCTGAGGAATTACATGCAGGATGCGGTGCTCGTCACGTACTCTCACCGATTTGGCGGTATGTACAACGTTCTCTACATCATCCTGAGTCACTTCCTCTTCCGAAATCGGAACCATCCCGATTTCGTTCTGACAACTGATATGTTTGCCCGATAAAGCAAGGTAGACGGAGGAGATCTGGCAATCTGCCATCAGCTCAGCCTGATCGATGGCGCGCTGAACGCATTTCACCACCGACTCAAGGTCGTTTACGCCACCTTTATCCATACCGCGGGAAGGGCAGCTGCCCACCCCAATAATGTTGACCATACCATCGGGCAGAACTTCCCCAACCAGGGCGGCAACCTTTGCAGTGCCGATTTCGAGTCCAACTACCAGTTTTCTGTCCGTTGCCTTGATCATTGTTGTTTAGCCTGTGCCTGGTTCTGTTGCTGATTACTGTCCTGTGGCTCCATCACGACCGGTGTCCAGCCAACAGAAGCGCCAGAGTCGTATCGCAAATCCACGTAGCTGATACGTTTGCTCTCGTTCTGACCTTGCTGTTGCAGCACCGGGTAGAGCTCAATAAAGCGATTCAGTCGTTTCATGGTGTCGCTGCGGCCCAGTTCGATACGTACATCATCGCTGGTGACCAGCTGCCATGAACGACGGGCCGTCATCGACGCCACCTTCAGGGTAAACTTCCGGGCTTTCAGCACATCATCCATGCTGTGATAGCCCGCCAGGACCTCTTTCTCACTCCCTTCTGGCCCATACAACATCGGCATTGTTTCTTTGCCGGCATGACTGGCGGGTACGCTGAAGGAGACACCTTCAGCATCCACCATATGCAAATCGTTCCAGCGCGCCACCGGCGTATACTCCACCAGATGGATTTTCAGTTCGTCCGGCCACTGCTTACGCACGCTGACCTGCTTTATCCACGGCAGCCGCTCAATCTGCTGCTGCAGGATATCCACATCCTGAGACATAAACGTGCCAGGCGGACCCAGCGATAGAATCGCCTGGCGGATATCGTCGTGGGTGGTGTAGTGCGTCTGTCCTGTCACCACCAGTTTTGACAGCGGCAGCCGGGACGCATCGTTCATCCACTTCAGCACTACCAGCCCGCCGGCAACCATAATCCCGATAACCATCAGCAGAAAAACAATGCCGAACAGTCGGGCTCCGTTACTGCGCCCGGTGCGAATACGCTCCTGCGGTTCACGGTTTCGAACTCTCATCGCCGCCTGTGACATATCAGTCGGCCAGCTCCAGAATATGGGCAACCAGCTGCGGGAAACTCATGCCCGCCTGTTTCGCAGCCATAGGAACCAGACTGTGGCTGGTCATGCCCGGAGAGGTATTGGCTTCCAGCAACTGAAAGCGCCCTTCCCCATCCGTCATCACATCAACCCGTCCCCAGCCACGACAGCCCAGTGCACGCCAGGCCGCCAGCACCAGCTGCTGTAATTCAGCTTCACGTTCAGCGCTCAAATCGGCCGGACAGACGTACTGAGTATCGTCAGAAATGTATTTAGCTTCATAGTCATAGAACTCACTGGCGCTCTTTATTTCAATTGAGGGCAGAATACGATCGCCCACAATCGCGACGGTATACTCCGCGCCGCTGAGAAACGCCTCGACCAGTACGTCATCGTCGTGCTTAAACGCCATGTCCAGTGCGGCAGGCAGCGCGCTCAGATCGTTAACCCGGCTGATACCCACACTCGAGCCTTCACAGGCTGGCTTTACAAACAGTGGCAGACCCAGCGCCGCAATTGCTGCGTTGCTCTCTGCATCCAGCCCGGCATCAAACTGCTGACGCGTCAGCCAGACAAATTTGCCTGAGGGTAATCCGCGACCCTGCCACAGCAGTTTGGTGCGCAGCTTATCCATGGTCACAGCCGATGCCATTACGCCGCTGCCGGTGTAAGGCAGTTGCAGGAACTCCAGCACCGCCTGCATCGTGCCATCTTCTCCGCCCCGGCCATGCAGCGCGATAAAGGCTTTGGCAAAGCCCTGCTCTTTCAGCGTCAGCACCGATACATCACGGGTGTCGACGCCATGCGCATCGATGCCCATTTCCCGCAGTCCGGCGACGACGGCCTGACCCGAGTTCAGCGAAACCTCACGCTCTGCTGAGGTGCCGCCCATTAATACGGCAACTTTATCCGCCATGACGATCCTCCGCTTTGCGTTCCGGCTGGAGCTTAGTCTCCGCCAGCTTGCGGGCAACCTTGCCGACGTTACCGGCGCCCTGCACCAGGATCAGGTCATTGCCTGACAGCAGTGGTGCCAGCATTTCCGGCAGCGCGTCATGTTCCGGCACCAGAATCGGATCAACCTTGCCCCGGTTACGAATGGCACGGCACAGCGAACGGCTGTCAGCACCCGGAATCGCGGTTTCACCGGCGGAGTACACATCCAGCATCAGCAACACATCGACATGCGACAGCACGTTGGCGAAATCATCAAACAAATCGCGGGTACGGCTGTATCGGTGCGGCTGAAACACCATCACCAGTTTTTTATCCGGCCAGCCTGCGCGCGCGGCTTTAATCGTCGCGTCCACTTCGGTTGGGTGATGACCGTAATCATCCACCAGCATGGCGGTGCCCGGCTGACCGTTCACCGGCTCTGTCGGGAATTCACCCAGCAGATCAAAGCGACGGCCCGTGCCCTGGAAACTCTCCAGCGCAGCCAGGATGGCATTGTCTTCAATGCCCTCTTCACTGGCGACGGCAACCGCGGCTGCCGCGTTCAGGGCGTTGTGGCGACCCGGCGCATTCAGCGTAATCTGCAGCGGCGCTTTGTCCTGACGGATCAGGGTAAAATGCCCCTGCGCGCCACTCTGCTCGTAGTTTTCAATGCGCAGATCCGCATCGTCACTGAAACCGTAGGTGGTGATATGACGGCCCACCCGTGGGATCAGGTCACGGATAACCACATCATCCACACACATTACCGCACGACCGTAAAACGGCAGGTTGTGCAGGAAGTTAATAAACGTCTGCTTCAGGTTCTCAAAATCGCCCTGATAGGTGTCCATATGGTCAGCTTCGATGTTGGTCACAATGGCCACCATCGGCTGCAGATGCAGGAACGACGCATCGCTCTCATCCGCTTCAGCAATCAGATAGCGGCTGTGACCCAGACGTGCATGGGTACCTGCTGCTTTAACCAGTCCGCCGTTAACGAACGTCGGATCAAGACCGGCTTCCGCATAAATACTCGACACCATCGCCGTGGTGGTCGTTTTGCCATGCGTACCCGCAACGGCGATGCCGTGACGGAAACGCATCAGTTCAGCCAGCATTTCCGCACGACGGATGACCGGGATACGCTGTTCACGAGCTGCTACCAGTTCCGGGTTATCCTGCGATACGGCGCTGGAGACCACAACGACGCTGGCATCGGTCACGTTTTCGGGGCGATGGTTAAAATAAATGGTGGCGCCCAGGGCGATCAGGTTCTGCGTCACCGGGTTAGGGGCCAGATCTGAACCGCTGATATGGTAGCCTTCATTTGCTAACACTTCGGCAATACCGCCCATGCCAGCACCACCGATGCCGACAAAGTGGATGTGCCGGACGCGACGCATCTCGGGCACGATAGAACGCAGTTTTGCCAATTGTTGTGTATTCATCGCTCTCAGTTACCTGCTATTTCAGTTTGTACCCACTTCGGGTACAGGTCAGACACGCTGACCGGAATGATTACTTTGCGGCGCGAGCCACTTCCTGAGCGACCCGTCCAGTCGCATCGGGGATCGCCACCTGACGGGCCTGCTCAGCCATCGTCAGCAGTGTTGCGCGGTCCCAGTGGCGTAGCAAATCCGCTACAGCCTCCGCAGTAAATTGCGGCTGCTCAAAAATTCTGGCGGCGCCCGCTTTCTCCAGCGGCAGCGCGTTCCAGTACTGCTGGCGATCTTTGTGCTGAAACGGCACGAAAATCGCCGGTAAACCAGCGGCAGCGACTTCGCTCACGGTTAATGCGCCGGAGCGACATACCACCACATCAGCCCAGGCGTAGGCGGCAGCCATGTCATCAATAAACTCAGTGACCTTATGCTGCGTCTGTCCCACCTGCTGATAGGCTTTCTCTGTTTCGGGCTGTGCCCCTTTACCGGTCTGATGCCACAGGGTGATCTCATCACCCACCAGCGCCGCAACCTGCGGCAGCGTCTGGTTCAGAATCCGCGCCCCCTGACTGCCCCCAATCACCAGCACCCGAATCGGGCCATGACGATCCGCCAGACGTTGCGCGGGTAAAGGCAGAGCCAGAACATCGGTACGAACCGGATTCCCCACCACATCGGCGGCGGGAAACGCGCCCGGAAACGCCTGCAGTACTTTGGTAGCGATTTTCGCCAGCCATTTGTTAGTCAGCCCGGCGATCCCGTTCTGCTCATGCAGCACCACCGGAATCCCGCAGCTCCAGGCCGCTAAGCCGCCTGGTCCTGAAACGTAGCCGCCCATGCCCAGCACAACATCCGGCTGCCAGGCTTTCATAAGGCGACGCGCCTGGCGCCAGGCATTGAAGATACGCAGCGGTGCCAGCAGCAGTGCTTTCATGCCTTTCCCGCGTAATCCGCTGATACGGATGAAGTCGATGTCGATGCCGTGCTTTGGCACCAGATCGGCTTCCATACGGTCGGCTGTGCCTAACCAGCGAACCTGCCAGCCCTGTTCCATCAGATGATGGGCGACAGCCAGACCGGGAAAGACATGTCCGCCGGTTCCGCCTGCCATCACCATCAATCGCTTACCGCTCATCGACCACCTCGGGTAAACGCCTGCGCTTTAGCCAGGCGCGTTTCATAATCTATGCGTAATAAAAAGACGATGGCGGTCGACATAATGATCAGACTCGACCCACCGTAACTGATCAGCGGTAAGGTCAGGCCTTTGGTCGGTAACATACCGGCTGCAGCCCCGACGTTAACCAGCGCCTGGAAGCTGAACCAGACACCGATTGAACAGGCTAAAAAGCCGGAAAAACGCTGATCCAGTTCCAGAGCACGACGGCCAATCGACATCGCACGAAAAGCGACGAAGAATACCATTAAAAGTGCCAGTACCACACCGACATAGCCGAGTTCTTCCCCGATGATGGCGAAAATAAAGTCGGTATGCGCTTCCGGCAGATATTCCAGCTTTTGCACCGAGTTACCGAGTCCCTGCCCCCAGAATTCTCCGCGACCAAATGCCATCAGAGACTGTGTCAGCTGGTAGCCACTACCAAACGGATCTTCCCACGGATTCCAGAACGAGGTCACACGGCGCATACGATAAGGTTCTGCAATGATCAGCAGGATCACCGCAAAAATGCCGGAGCCGATGATGGCCATGAACTGCCACAGCTTGGCACCGGCCAGGAACAGCATCGCCAGCGTGGTAACAAACAGCACTACCACCGTACCCAGGTCCGGCTGCGCCAGCAGTAACACCGCCAGCACGACCATCACGCCCATCGGCTTACAGAAGCCCCAGAAGTTGTTTCGCACCTCTTCCACTTTGCGCACCAGGTAGCTGGCGAGATAGCAAAACAGGGAAAGCTTCGACAGCTCTGCAGGCTGGATACGCAGCGGACCCAGCGAGATCCAGCGCGAGGCACCGTTGACCGAGCTGCCGACGACCAGAACAATCAGCAGCATCGCCACCGTGACCATCAGCATCACGTTGCTGTAGCGCTGCCAGAAATCCATCGGTACCCGCAGTGTGACCAGCGCCATACCCAAAGCCAGCACAATGTAGAACGCATCACGTTTGGCGAAGTAGAAGAGATCGTCATTCAGACGCTGACCTACCGGCATAGACGCCGACGTCACCATCACAAAACCAATTACCGCCAGGCCCAGCGTCAGCCATAACAGTGTGCGGTCATAGAGCACCAGCGATGAATCATCACTTTCGCGTGCGCCCATCACCCAGTCTTTCAGGCGTCCTGAGAAGTAACCCGCCAGTCCGGCACCAGGAATACGCATCAGCTCAGCTCCTTCGCCAGTTGCGCGAACTGCTCACCGCGCTGCTCAAAGTTACGGAACTGGTCAAGGCTGGCGCAGGCCGGCGACAGCAGAACCATATCGCCTGCTTTAACCTGCGGCGCGATCTGCTCCATTGCCTGTCGCATCGTTTCCGTGCGCACAGCGATGTCAGGACGCAGCGCGGCCAGCGCATCGCCGTCACGGCCAAAGCAGTAAAGGCGCACGTTGTCGCCCTGAAGCCACGGGATCAGCGGTGTAAAATCGGCTGACTTACCATCACCGCCCATCAGCAGCCACAGCGTTCCCTGAACCTGCAGGCCGTTCAGCGCCGCTTCGGTGCTGCCGACGTTGGTCGCTTTGGAGTCATTAATCCAGCGCACGCCCTGGTGTTCATGGACCAGCTGGAAGCGATGCGCCAGACCGTTAAATTGCGTTAAGGCCGCGAGGCTGGAGGCGCGTGGCAGACCGACCGCATCGGCCAGCGCCAGCGCAGCCAGCGCGTTGGTGTAGTTATGCTGTCCCACCATCTTCATTTCAGCGGTGTTCAGGACTTTCTCACCTTTCACCCGCAGCCAGATACTGCCCTGCTGCTTGTTAAGGTGGTAGTCACCGAAATCGACACCAAAGCTGACACAGCGCTTATCCGCACCACGTACCGGCATCGTCAGCGCATCATCAGCGTTAACGATGCAGATCTGCGCATTCTCATAGACCCGCAGCTTGGCAGCACGATACTGCTGCATACCCAGCGGATAGCGGTCCATATGATCTTCGGTGACGTTAAGCACGGTTGCCGCAGCCGCTTTCAGACTGTGGGTGGTCTCAAGCTGGAAACTGGAGAGTTCCAGTACATAAAGTTGGGCCGGTGATTGCAGCAGACTCAGCGCGGGCAGACCAATATTGCCACCGACGCCCACCTGCCAGCCTGCGGCTTTCGCCATCTCACCTACCAGCGTGGTCACGGTGCTTTTGCCGTTAGAACCGGTAATTGCCACGATGGGAGCCTGCGCCTCGCGGCAGAACAGCTCAATGTCACCGACGATTTCAATTCCGGCTTCTACCGCTTCGCTGAGAATCGGATGCGCCAGCGCGACGCCAGGGCTGGCAACAATCAGATCTGCCGCCAGTAGCCAGTCACCGTTAATGCCGCCCAGATGGCGTTCAACCTGCCCGGGCAATTTATCCAGCCCCGGCGGCGAGACACGGGTGTCCATCACGCGAGGCGTGACGCCCTGCGCTAAAAAGAAATCAACACAGGAGAGCCCGGTAAGGCCCAGTCCGATGATGACGACTTTTCTACCCCGATAGTCAGCCATGATTAACGCACCTTCAGCGTGGCCAGGCCAATCAGCACCAGCATTAGCGAAATAATCCAAAAGCGCACGATGACGCGCGGTTCCGGCCAGCCCTTAAGTTCATAGTGGTGATGGATCGGCGCCATGCGGAAAATACGCTGGCCGCGCAACTTGAACGATCCCACCTGAAGGATTACCGACAGCGTTTCAACCACAAATACGCCGCCCATGATCACCAGTAAAAATTCCTGACGCAGTAACACCGCGATGGTGCCCAGCGCGCCGCCTAATGCCAGCGAGCCGACGTCGCCCATAAAGACCTGAGCCGGATAGGTGTTGAACCACAGGAAGCCCAGCCCTGCCCCGACGATAGCGGTACAGACAATCACCAGCTCACCGGCGTGACGCAGATAGGGAATATGAAGGTATTCAGCAAACTTCACGTTACCGGTTGCCCAGGCAACCAGCGCGAAGCCCGCAGCGACAAAGACGGTTGGCATAATCGCCAGGCCATCCAGACCATCGGTCAGATTGACCGCATTACCCGTTCCGACAATGACAAAGTAGGCCAGCAGCACATAAAACAGGCCAAGCTGCGGCATGATGTCTTTGAAAAACGGCACGACCAGTTGAGTCGCAGGGGTATCTTTGCCCGCCGCATAAAGTCCGAACGCCACACCCAGCGAAATCACCGACATCCAGAAATATTTCCAGCGGGCGATCAGGCCTTTGGTGTCTTTACGCACCACTTTGCGGTAGTCATCGACAAAGCCGATGATGCCAAAGCCGACCAGCACGAACAGCACGCACCAGACATAGGGGTTCGACGGATAGGCCCACATCAGTACCGAAATGGTGATGGAAGTCAGAATCATGATGCCGCCCATGGTAGGCGTCCCGCGCTTACTGAAGTGCGATTCCGGACCGTCGTTACGGACGACCTGGCCAATCTGTAATTTCTGCAGCCAGGCGATGAGGCGCGGCCCCATCCAGAGCGAGATAAATAACGCGGTCAGCAGGCTGACAATGGCGCGAAACGTCAGATAGGAAAAGACGTTGAAGCCCGAATAAAAAGCGACCAGATGCTCGGCCAGCCAAACTAACATGTTCCTTTCTCCTTTAAGCTCTGTACTACCTGCTCCATGGCGGCACTACGTGAACCTTTTATCAGGACGGTAATTTCTGAGTGTTGGGACAACAATTCTCGCAAACGTTCAGTCAGCGCCGTCTTATCGCTGAAATGTTCACCAACGCCACTGCTTTCACTAATGAAATGGCTGAATTTTCCACAGGTCAGTACGCGGTCAAGGCCTGCTTCGCGTGCCGCTTCACCGATTTCGCGGTGACATTTTTCAGTCTCTTCGCCCAGTTCCGCCATATCACCCGCGACCAGCACCTGGTAACCTGGCATCTCTGACAGGACCTGGACGGCGGCGGTCATCGAGCCGACGTTAGCGTTGTAGCTGTCATCCAGCAGCAGCTGATGCGCAGAAAGACGCACCGGGAACAGACGACCCGGCACCGACTGCAGGTTTTTCAGTCCCTGCTGAACGGCGCTAAGCGGCGCATCCACCGACAGGGCCAGTGCCGCCGCCGCCAAAGCGTTAGCGATGTTATGACGGCCCGGCAACGGCAGTACGATCTCAGCCGTGCCACGCGGTGTGTTCATCACAAAATGGGTGCCATCCTGCGCAATGCGGATATCACGGGCGGAGAAATCACACTCGGCCGCCTGCGGTGAAAAGCGCCACACGGTTTTATCCTGCAGTGTGCTCTGCCAGTTCGGCCAGTCGTTGCTCTCCGCATTGAGAATGGCAATGCCGTGAGCCGGCAGGCCCTGAAAGATCTCACCTTTCGCTTTAGCAACACCCGCCAGTGAGCCAAAGCCCTCCAGATGGGCCGCGGCCAGATTATTCACCAGCGCACTTTCTGGTTTAACCAGGTCAGTGGTGTAGGCGATTTCGCCCTGATGATTAGCACCCAGCTCGATGACCGCATACTGATGTTCTGCGGTCAGGCGGAGCAGGGTCATCGGCACGCCATAATCGTTGTTGAGATTGCCTGCGGTGTAGAGCGTTTCGCCACACTGACGCAGAATTGCTGCGGTCATCTCCTTAACCGAGGTTTTGCCGGAGGAGCCGGTCAGCGCCACGACGCGGGCGGTCGACTGCTGACGAACCCAGGCACCCAGTCGGCCAAAGGCGATACGGGTATCTTCAACCACCACCTGAGGCACAGCGACAGGTAAATACTTACTCACCAGCAGCGCCTGTGCGCCACTGGCAATCGCCTCTTCAGCGAAGTCGTGTGCATCGAAGCGTTCGCCCACCAGCGCGACAAACAGGCTGCCCGCCGTCACTTTGCGGGTATCGGTGGTCACATCATTCAGGGTTAAATCGCTGCCGTGCAGCGTGCTGCCGGTAATTTCCGCCAGGGTCTTTAATGAAACCGGAATCATGCTGCGCCTCCCAGCAGTGCCGCTACCGTGGCACGATCGGAGTAGTCGAGACGACGGTTGCCGATGATCTGATAATCTTCATGGCCTTTGCCCGCCACCAGCACGATATCGTCAGGCTGTGCCTGCATAATGGCGTTAGTGACCGCTTGCGCACGACCCGATACCACGCGGGCGCGGCCCGGATCCAGCAAACCGGCCAGAATGTCTTTTACAATCGCCTGCGGATCTTCGCTGCGCGGGTTGTCGTCGGTAATCACCACCACATCCGCAAATTGTTCAGCAATCGCCCCCATTAACGGGCGCTTGCCTTTGTCGCGGTCGCCACCGCAGCCAAACAGGCACCAGAGTTTTCCTTTGCAATGCAGACGTGCCGCTTCCAGCGCTTTTTCCAGCGCATCCGGCGTGTGGGCATAATCCACCACGACCGTCGGTTTTCCTGCAGCGCTGAACACTTCCATACGCCCGTTAACGGGCTGTAATCGTGGTGCAACGCTTATCAGCGTCGCCAGCGGATAATCCAGTGACAGCAGGGTCGCCAGCGCCAGCAGCAGATTGCTGACGTTGAACGCGCCCATCAGCGGGCTGTCGATTTCACCGTTGCCCCAGCTGGAGCTGAAACGGATATGAGCCCCGTTGTCGTGGTACTCCACCGCATCGGCTTTCAGCCAGCGGCCATGGCAGCCCGATTGAAGGTTATCTTCCATGGTGACGGCAACCGCATCAGGTAAGCGCGCCAGCCAGCGACGGCCGACTTCATCATCAGCGTTAAGAATCGCCTGTCCGACCTGATGCTCAGAAAACAGTAGCCATTTGGCCGACTCATAGCTCGGCATGTCACCGTGGTAATCGAGGTGATCGCGACTGAGGTTAGTGAAGACCGCTGCAGCAAACGGCAGCGCCGCAACGCGATGCTGCACCAGACCGTGTGAGGAGACTTCCATCGCGGTCAGGGTCGCCCCTTTTTCAGCGAGCTCGTGCAGCATATGCTGAACGTCCACGGCTGAACCGGTAGTATTTTCTGCAGCGACTAAGTGACCCACCAGCCCGTTGCCGACGGTGCCCATCACCGCGCTGGTCTCACCCAGCAGCGTTGCCCACTGCGCCAGCAGCTGGGTAGTCGTGGTTTTACCATTGGTGCCGGTGACGCCAATCAGCGTCTGCTTCTCGCCCGGCTGCTGATAAAAACGTCCTGCTAAAGCCGACAGCCGCTGATGCAGCTGTGCCAGATAGATGACCGGTACGCCGTGCATTTCACGGATTTCGCCGTCAGTCGCTTCACCTTCAGCTTCAGCCACCACGGCGGCAACGCCCTGCGCAATCGCCTGCGGAATGAAACGGCGGCCATCAACCTGATGGCCTGCAACAGCGACAAACAGATCGCCAGACGCCGCCATGCGGCTATCCAGGGTCATGTCGCGCAATGGGCGCGCCGGCGCGCCTGGCACCCAGGGGCCGAGTAAGTCGCGCAGGTTACGATCTGTCACTTGATTCCTCACTTCTGTTAGTCACCAACTCATTCCTGTCATTGGTCGTCGGTAATGCGTCCGGCTCGATGTTCATGGTGCGCAGTACGCCGCCCATGATGGCACCAAACACCGGTGCAGAAACCGCACCGCCATAATACTTGCCAGCCTGGGGATCGTTGATCACCACCACCAGCGCGAATCGGGGATGACTGGCAGGCGCAACGCCTGCGGTATAGGCAATGTATTTATTGACGTAGCGTCCGTCCGGCCCGACTTTTTTCGCCGTACCGGTTTTTATCGCGATGCGATAACCCTTGATTGCCGCTTTAACGCCACCGCCACCGGGCAGCGCCACGCTTTCCATCATGTGCATCACAGTTTTCACCAGTGACTCATCGAAAACGCGTTGTCCCGCGACGGGCGGATCCACTTTGGTAATCGACAGCGGACGGTTAATGCCATAGCTGCCAATCGTTGCGTAGACTCGCGCTAACTGTAACGGCGTTACCATTAGCCCGTAGCCGAAAGAGAAGGTGGCCCTCTCTATGTCAGACCACCGTTGTTTTTTAGGGTATAAGCCACTGCTTTCCCCGACCAGCCCCAAATTGGTCGGTTTGCCCAGTCCAAAGCGCGCGTAAGTTTCTACCAACGCTGAGGAAGGCATCGCTAACGCCAGACGTGAAACACCGACGTTACTCGACTTCTGTAAAACCCCTGTCAGGGTCAATTCGTTGTAGCGCGCCACATCTTTGATCTCATGACCATTGACGCGGTACGGCACGGTATTCAGGACGCTGTTCTCTCTGACCACGCCGCGCTGCAGCGCGGTCATCACCACCATCGGCTTCACGGTAGAACCCGGCTCGAAGATGTCGGTAATCGCGCGGTTACGCATCAGATCTTTTGGCGTATTGGTGAGATTATTCGGGTTGTAAGCCGGACTGTTGGCCATCGCCAGCACTTCACCGGTGTTCACATCCACCAGCACCGCCGTACCCGATTCCGCTTTGTTAAAAGCAACGGCGTTATTCAGTTCACGGTAAACCAGCGCCTGTAAGCGTTCATCAATGCTCAGGGTCAGGTTATGGGCGGCGCGGCTGTCCACAGAGGAGATATCTTCGATGACGCGACCATAACGGTCTTTGCGCACCGTCCGCTCGCCCGGCGCACCGGTCAGCCATTTATCAAAGCTCTTTTCAATGCCTTCGATGCCCTGGCCGTCGATATTGGTAAAGCCAATCAGATGAGAGGTGACCTGCCCGGCAGGATAGTAACGACGCGATTCTTCGCGCAGATGAATACCGGGAAGTTTGAGTTTTTTGACGTATTCACCGATGGCCGGATTAACCTGGCGCGCCAGATAGACAAAGCGGCCTTTAGGGTTGGCATTGACGCGGGCCGCCAGCTGATCAAGCGGAATAGAGAGCGCATCGGACAGCGCTTTCCAGCGGCTGTCGAGCGTTACGCCACCACCAGCATGCAGCTCTTTTGGATCAGCCCAGATGGCATTAACCGGTACACTGACAGCCAGTGGGCGGCCAGCGCGATCGCTGATCATCCCGCGCGAAGTCGGCACTGCCTGAACACGCAGCGAGCGCAAATCGCCCTCTTTCACCAGCTTGCCGGGATTGATGACCTGCAGCCAGGCCACACGCGACAGCAAGCCACCCAGCGCCAGTAAAATACAGCCGCACAGCAACGCAAAACGCCAGCTTACAAAGCTGGCTTTATCTTCCGGTTTCTTTAACTTCAGCGTTCTGCCTGTGCCGCTCATTCGCTATCTGAAATCCTTATTTCTGCACCACGATATTTTCTTGTGAAGGATCAACGTGCTGCAGCTGCAGCTTCTCGGTGGCGATGCGTTCAACCCGGCTATGGTCGCCCAGCGCATTCTCTTCCAGAATCAGGTTGCGCCACTCGATATCCAGCGCATCACGCTCCAGCACCAGCTGTTCGCGCTGCGCGGTCAGCAGTCGTGTTTTATGGGTGGTGGTGACCACCAGCACGGCAGACACCACCACAGCGATCAGCAACAGCACCGGAATCTTGCCTTTTCGCAGCAAATCCCCGCCGATGACGGCGGGCAGACTGTGGCGCTCATTACCGATCATGCGTCGGTTTTCTCCGCGATACGTAATACCGAACTGCGCGCACGTGGATTTTCAGAGACTTCAGCATCACCCGGTGACATCTTGCCAAGCAGCTTCAGCTCACGCCCGCCCAGCGCTCGCAGCTGATGTTCAGTCATCGGTATCCCGGCTGGCACCTGTGGCCCGCGACTCTGATCGCGCATAAAGCGCTTCACCAGCCGATCTTCCAGTGAATGGAAGCTGATAACAGAGAGGCGCCCCTGTGGTGCCAGCACCTCAACCGCCCCTTTCAGAGCAATATCGATCTCTTCCAGTTCGCTGTTAATCCAGATACGAATGGCCTGGAAGCTGCGTGTAGCCGGATGCTTAAACTTATCTTTCACCGGCATGGCGACAGAGATCACTTCAGCCAGCTCCCGGGTGCGGGTCATCGGCTGTTCACGATTGCGCTCGACAATGGCCCGGGCAATACGTTTAGAGAATCGCTCTTCACCGTAGGTCTTCAGGACGAAGGCGATATCCGCTTCTTCCGCGTGCAGTAACCATTCTGCGGCGGAGTGACCGCGCGAAGGGTCCATGCGCATATCCAGTGGTCCGTCACGCATAAAGGAGAAGCCGCGTTCGGCGTCATCCAGTTGCGGTGATGAAACCCCCAGATCGAGTAAAATGCCGTCAATTTTCCCGACTAAATCCCGTTCAGCGACATACTCTGCCAGCGCGGAAAAAGGGCCATGAATAATTGAAAAACGCGGATCGGTGATCTCAGCGGCAGCGGCGATAGCTTGCGGATCGCGATCGATGGCGATCAGCCTTCCCTTCTCTCCCAGTTGCGAAAGAATCAGGCGTGAATGGCCACCACGGCCAAAAGTGCCGTCGATGTAAATACCGTCTTCCCTGATATTGAGGCCGTTAACCGCCTCATCCAACAGTACGGTGGTATGTTTGAAATTTTCCTGCATAACTATAGCGACAAGTCCTGCAACCGCTCAGATAAAGGCTCCTGAGCCGACTGTTCTGCGTCAATATCGTCCCTGACTTGTTGATACCAGGTCTGTTCATCCCACAGCTCAAACTTGTTGAACTGTCCAACCAGCATCACTTCTTTGGTTAATTTTGCGTGCTGCCGAAGCGTATTTGCCAGCAGCAGGCGGCCTGCATTGTCCATCTGACATTCACTGGCATGTCCCAGCAGCAAACGCTGTACGCGGCGCTCAAGTGGATTCATGCTGGAAAGGCGTGCCAGCTTTTTTTCAATGATTTCCCATTCGGGCAGGGTATAAAGCAACAGGCATGGCTGGTGGAGGTCGATGGTACAGACCATCTGCCCCTGAGATTCCCCAATCAGCAAATCGCGATATCGCGTGGGTACGGCGAGCCGCCCTTTGCTGTCGAGATTGACTAACGTTGCTCCGCGGAACATGCCAGTCTCTCCTCCTGGTCACCCATTTACGCCACTTTATCCCACTTTTTACCACGAAACGAGTTTAAGGATCCCATGAAATCCTTGTCAAGCCGGAGCGGTAGTTGAATATCACTCTTTACAGAGCGCAAAATTAATCTCTGGCGACGATATAAACGAATAAAAAGGGAAAGTAAAAATTAAGCCAATGAATACCTGAATAAAAATAAGGACCCACAAAAAAACGATTAAAAATGAAACAACATGCAGCGCTGAATATTTATCGTAGTTTCTGAGACAGCGGCGGCATTTTAGGGGATTTCCGAAAGGAAGCACAGCAGCTTCAGGCGAGACGGGGCAGGAAGTTTGTTGAAGTTGTAAGCAGATAATAAAAATAAGCCTGTCGACTTTGTTAGATTTGATGAGCAGAATTTACGCTTTTTTACGTCGACCTGTTTATTTAATCAGTACATCACGGAAATAAAATGGGCGGGCAGCATAATACTGCCCGTTACTCATTTAACTTTTCTGCTTAATTGTCCGCGACGGTATAAATTACGACGAATGCGGGTTAAACCCGGTTTCGGTTTTCTGGGTTCATCCAGCGAGGCTAAAACTAATTCCAGTACACGCTCTGCCACGTCACGATGACGCTGACCCACCGCCAGTACCGGACACTCAAGAAAGTCTAGTAATTCGTGGTCGCCAAAGGTGGCAATGGCCAGCTCGGTCGGCAGCCTTCCGTCACGTTTCAGCGTCACATCCATGACACCCTGCAGCAGACCAAATGAGGTGGTAAACAGCGCCTCCGGCATCGGATGATCTTCAAGGTATTTTTCAAACAGCGCGGCAGCGGCGGTGCGTTCGAAGCTGTTGCAGTAGATGTAGTCAATCGGACGGGGATCGTCTTTCCAGGCATCGCGGAACCCCATCTCCCGCAGGAAACTTACTGAGAGCTCAGGTAACGCGCCAAGGAACAGCACATTTTTAACCTCAAGCTGACGCAGTTCAGCGGCCAGCGTCTGTGCATCATCCTGATCGGCACCCACTACGCTGGTAAAATGTTCACGATCCAGCGCGCGGTCTAACGCGATAATCGGCAGGGGATCGTTGATCCAGCGCTGATAAAAGGGATGCTCTGGCGGTAATGAGGTAGAGACGATAATCGCATCGACCTGCCGCTGTAACAGATGTTCAATGCAGCGCATCTCGTTATCAGGCTGGTCTTCAGAACAGGCGATCAGCAGCTGATAGCCGCGCTGACGCGCCTGGCGCTCCAGATAGTTCGCAATACGGGTATAGCTGGTATTTTCCAGATCGGGAATCACTAACCCAATGGAGCGCGTTCGCCCGGCACGTAGCCCGGCAGCCACCGCATTAGGGTGATAATTATGCTCACGTACCACCGCCATGACTTTTTCAACGGTTTTGTCGCTGACACGATACTGCCGCGCTTTACCATTGATCACATAACTGGCCGTGGTGCGCGATACGCCTGCCAGACGCGCAATTTCATCCAGTTTCACGATAACCCCACCATCAAATCCGCTTTAACGGCAAAAATAGCCGCAGTTAAGCTATGGATAACTTATGACTATCATCTAACAGCAGAAAAGTGCGCGGAGCAACCGCTTTTCTGAATGTAACCCGCCTGGCGCATAAAAAATAAAAAAACCCGGCATTTCGCCGGGTTAGGTGAGGATTGATGATGACGGAGCGTAATTAACGCATGATGCGATCGCCGCGTGAAACGCCCACGATCCCGGAGCGTGCCACTTCAATAATTTCGGCAACATCGCGGACGGTATTCAGGAAAGCGTCCAGTTTGTCACTGGTGCCTGCAAGCTGAACCGTGTACAGCGTTGGCGTCACGTCAATGATCTGACCGCGGAAGATCTCGGCGTTTCGTTTCACCTCTTCACGGCCATAACCGCTGGCCTGAATCTTCACCAGCATGATTTCACGTTCAACATAGGCGCCCTGCCCCAGTTCGGTAACGCGCAGCACATCCACCAGCTTGTGCAGCTGCTTTTCAATCTGCTCCAGCACCTTCTGATCGCCCACCGTCTGAATGGTCATCCGCGACAGCGTGGGATCGTCGGTCGGTGCCACAGTCAGGCTTTCAATGTTATAGCCGCGCTGCGAAAACAGACCGACGACACGGGATAATGCGCCGGATTCGTTCTCCAGCAGAACTGATAAAATGCGACGCATAATTATGTCCTCTCCGTTTTGCTTAACCACATCTCATCCATGCTGCCACCGCGAATCTGCATCGGGTAAACGTGCTCGCTACCGTCAACGGTGACATCCACAAACACCAGACGTCCTTTCGCCAGCGTTTCCAGCGCCAGCGTCAGTTTCTCTTCCAGCTCAGCCGGATGTTCAATCGCGATGCCGACATGACCGTAGGCTTCCGCCAGACGCACGAAGTCAGGCAGCGACTCCATATAAGACTGGGAGTGACGACCGGAATAGATCATATCCTGCCACTGCTTCACCATGCCCAGCACCCGGTTATTCAGGTTCAGCACCAGCACCGGCAGATCGTACTGCAGTGCTGTAGAGAGCTCCTGAATGTTCATCTGGATACTGCCATCGCCCGTTACGCAGATGACGGTCTCTTCCGGCAACGCCATCTTAACGCCCAGCGCAGCAGGCAGACCAAAGCCCATGGTGCCCAGACCGCCGGAGTTGATCCAGCGGCGCGGTTTGTCGAAAGGATAATAGAGCGCAGCAAACATCTGATGCTGGCCCACATCCGACGTGACGTACGCATCGCCTTTGGTCAGACGGCTGATGGTTTCAATTACGGCCTGTGGTTTAATTTTATCGCTGGTGCGATCAAATTCCAGGCAGTGACGACTGCGCCAGCCTTCGATCGCCTGCCACCAGTCGTGCAGGCTCTCAGCACGCGATGGCGTGTCGCTTTGCGCCAGCAACTCCAGCATCTGCTGCAGTACCTGTTTCGCATCACCTACGATCGGGATATCCGCCGCGACCGTCTTGGAAATAGAGGTAGGGTCGATATCGATGTGCATCACCGTGGCGTTGGGACAATATTTCGCCAGGTTATTAGTGGTGCGATCATCGAAGCGAACACCAATACCAAAAATCAGGTCGGTATTGTGCATCGTCATGTTGGCTTCGTACGTGCCGTGCATACCGAGCATGCCGACGCACTGACGGTGGGTACCCGGAAACGCGCCCAGGCCCATCAGCGAAGTTGTCACCGGAATATTCAGGCTTTCGGCCAGCTGTAACAGTTCCGCTTCGCAGCCAGCGGTGATGGCCCCGCCACCCGCGTAAATCACCGGCTTCTTCGCGGCCAGCAAGGTGGTCAGCGCGCGCTTAATCTGCCCTTTGTGACCCTGAATGGTCGGGTTGTAGGAGCGCATGCTTACTGAGTCCGGCCAGTGATAAGGCAGTTTGTTGGCCGGGTTCAGAATATCTTTTGGCAGGTCGATCACCACCGGTCCCGGACGTCCGCTGGAGGCCAGCCAGAATGCCTTTTTCAGTACGGTTGGGATCTCTTCGGTGCTTTTTACCAGGAAGCTGTGCTTCACCACCGGACGAGAGATGCCGACCATGTCGCACTCCTGAAAGGCATCATAGCCAATCAGCGACGAGGGAACCTGACCCGACAGGATCACCAGCGGAATCGAGTCCATATAGGCGGTAGCGATACCTGTAATTGCATTGGTTGCACCGGGTCCTGAGGTAACCAGCACCACGCCAACTTCACCAGTAGCACGCGCCAGACCGTCAGCCATATGCACCGCGCCCTGCTCATGGCGCACCAGAATGTGATCGATACCCCCGACGGTTTGCAGCGCATCATAGATATCTAAGACTGCGCCACCCGGATAACCGAATACCTGCTTAACGCCCTGATCGATTAACGAACGGACGACCATTTCGGCTCCTGACAACATCTCCATCTTCTGCCTCCAGGCTTGAGGACCCGGCCCGGTTACTACGCCCGTTGGTGTGTAACACGTTGCCCTGGTGCCTGCTTTGCCAATCAAAATCTTATGTTTATGCACGACAGCGAAAACATGTGCCGCTGTCCGGTTACAGAGAAATCTGTTGAGTTCATTGTTCTGAGAGTAGGTCAATTACCATAACCGCAGTTAACCGGGCAGGCAAACCGCAAACCCGCGTAAATTAAAAGGCCGGGACGTAAAGGCTCTGCCTGATAAGAATTGGCTGCGCGGATTAAACTAATTACGTCGCAGAACCGCAGACGAAAATGCTAAGTAAGAAATTATTTTCAGCGTGATATAAGAAATAACGAAAACTTATTACCGCCTGCAATAGCCCACAATCGCCTGACGCTTTTCTTTTCTGGCGTAATTAACCAGTAAATCACGCAAGCGCATTCGATTATGCTAACCGACAGGTGATAAATCCTGTGGTGCTGCTAGGCTGCAAACCAATAAAATTATTATTTTTCAATAGAATAAATCTTTAAACAGCCCATAAAAGGCAGCCTTCCGGGGCTGATTGCTTACGCAGTGACTGACGCGCTGTTCATTACGCTGCCTGACCGTTAAATAACAGAATATCTTCCTTCATCGTCCCGGATAATACCCCTGCATTGAAGGTTGACATCCCTGAGCGATTCCAGTACCAATATGTACAGCACAACATTTTATAAGGTTTGAATCCATGTTTCGTTCTGTTCGCCTTCTCGGTCTACTACTAAACGCACTCAGCTTGCGCGGTAGACTTGTGGGCGGAATCAAACACTGATTCAAACCTGCTGAAAGTTAAAAACCCGCGCCTGTCGCGGGTTTTTTTATGCTCGTTGCCAGGCCCGAAAAAAGCAAAAGGATGAATACGATGAGCCAGCAAGTCATTATTTTCGATACCACTCTGCGCGATGGTGAGCAGGCATTACAGGCCAGCCTGAGTGTGAAAGAAAAATTGCAGATTGCCTTAGCGCTGGAGCGTATGGGCGTGGATGTGATGGAAGTGGGTTTCCCGGTCTCCTCACCAGGCGACTTTGAATCAGTACAGACCATTGCGCGCACCATCAAAAACAGTCGGGTCTGCGGACTGGCGCGCTGTGTGGAGAAAGACATCGACGCGGCATATGAATCACTGCGCGTTGCCGAAGCCTTCCGTATTCATACCTTCATCGCGACCTCCCCGATGCACATCGCCACCAAACTGCGCAGTACGCTGCCGGAAGTGATTGAGCGTGCGGTGCATATGGTAAAGCGTGCGCGTAACTACACCAGTGACGTCGAGTTCTCCTGTGAAGATGGCGGCCGTACCCCCATTGATGACCTGTGCCGGATGGTGGAAGCCACGATTAACGCCGGTGCGACCACTATCAACATCCCGGACACCGTTGGCTACACCCTGCCAGGCGAATATGCTCACATCATCAGCGAACTGATGAACCGCGTTCCTAACATCGATAAAGCGATTATCTCTGTACATACCCACGATGACCTGGGCATGGCAACCGGTAACGCCCTGGCTGCTGTTCAGGCCGGCGCGCGTCAGGTTGAAGGCACGATGAATGGGCTGGGTGAACGTGCCGGTAACTGTGCGCTGGAAGAGGTGATCATGGCGATTAAAACCCGTCAGCAGATCATGAACGTGCACACCACTATCAATCATCAGGAAATCTACCGCACCAGCCAGATGGTCAGCCAGATCTGCAACATGCCGATCCCGGCGAATAAAGCAGTGGTCGGCTCCAACGCTTTCGCCCACTCCTCCGGTATTCATCAGGATGGCGTGCTGAAGAATCGCGAGAACTACGAAATCCTGACGCCAGAGTCGATTGGCTTGCACAAAATCCAGCTGAACCTGACCTCGCGTTCAGGCCGTGCGGCGGTAAAACATCGCATGGAAGAGATGGGCTATGCCGAGCAGGATTACAATCTGGATACGCTGTATGACGCCTTCCTGAAGCTGGCCGACAAAAAAGGTCAGGTCTTCGATTACGACCTGGAAGCGCTGGCCTTCATCAACAAACAGAATGAAGAGCCGGAGCATTTCCAGCTGCACGAATTTAACGTCCAGACCGGTTCCGGCATCACCGCAACCGCCTCTGTCAATCTGGGCTGCGGTGATGTCGCTAAATCGGATGCCGCCACCGGTAACGGTCCGGTTGATGCGGTCTATCAGGCGATTAACCGCATCACGCAGTTTGACGCTGAGCTGGTCAACTACAAGCTGACCGCGAAAGGCCACGGCGAGAACGCGCTGGGTCAGGTCGATATCGTTGTGAGCTACAACGGCCGCAAATTCCACGGCATTGGTCTGGCGACCGATATCGTCGAGTCCTCTGCGAAAGCGATGGTCAACGCCCTGAACAATATCTGGCGTGCCCGTCAGGTTGAACAAGAATTGCAGCGTAAATTTAAAGATCAGAAGGAAACCGTATAACCATGTCCACCTCCTCTCATATCGCAGTTTTACCCGGTGACGGTATCGGCCCGGAAGTGATGGCACAGGCGATGAAAGTGCTGGATGCCATTCGTCAGCGCTTTGATATGCAGATTACCACCCAGGAATATGCGGTCGGCGGCATTGCTATCGATCAGCACGGCGAACCTCTGCCACCGGCTACGGTTGCAGGCTGCGAGCAGGCCGACGCGATCCTGTTTGGCTCCGTTGGCGGTCCGAAGTGGGAGCATTTACCGCCGGCATCACAGCCGGAACGCGGTGCGCTGCTGCCGCTGCGCAAGCATTTTAAGCTGTTCAGTAACCTGCGTCCGGCGGCGCTCTACAGCGGACTGGAAGCCTTCTGCCCGCTGCGCGCCGATATCGCCGCAAAGGGCTTCGACATTCTCTGTGTTCGTGAACTGACCGGCGGCATCTATTTTGGTCAGCCGAAAGGACGCGAAGGCAGCGGCCCGGAAGAGCGTGCCTTTGATACCGAGGTCTATCACCGTTTCGAAATTGAGCGCATCGCCCGTATCGCGTTTGAATCGGCGCGCAAACGTCGCAACAAAGTCACCTCGGTGGATAAAGCCAACGTGCTGCAGACCTCGGTGATGTGGCGTGAAATTGTTAATGAAGTGGCAAAAGAGTACCCGGACGTGCAGCTGAGCCACATCTATATCGACAACGCGACCATGCAGCTGATCAAAGACCCGTCGCAGTTTGACGTGCTGCTCTGCTCCAACCTGTTCGGTGACATTCTCTCTGATGAGTGCGCCATGATCACCGGCTCGATGGGCATGCTGCCGTCAGCCAGCCTGAATGAAGCGGGCTTTGGCCTGTTCGAACCGGCGGGCGGTTCAGCGCCGGATATCGCCGGTCAGAACATTGCTAACCCGGTCGCTCAGATTCTGTCGCTGTCGCTGCTGCTGCGTTATAGCCTGAATGCCGATGCGGCAGCCGACAGTATCGAACGCGCCATCAGCCGTGCGCTGGAACAGGGCTACCGCACCAAAGATTTAGCCGGTGATGGCCCTGCGGTCAGCACAGATGAGATGGGCAGCATCATTGCCCGCTTTATCGCCGAGGAAAAATAAAAAAATGAAAACCTTATACCAGAAGTTATTTGATGCACATGTCGTCCACGAAGCGCCGAACGAAACGCCGTTACTCTACATCGATCGTCACCTGATCCATGAAGTGACCTCGCCACAGGCCTTTGATGGCCTGCGCGCACACGGACGTAAAGTCCGTCAGCCGGGCAAAACCTTTGCCACGATGGATCACAACGTCTCTACCCAGACCAAAGATATCAATGCGTCGGGCGAGATGGCGCGTATTCAGATGCAGGAGCTGATGAAGAACTGCGAAGAATTTGGCGTACAGCTGTATGACCTGAATCACCCATTCCAGGGCATCGTCCACGTTATCGGTCCTGAGCAGGGTATGACGCTGCCGGGCATGACCATTGTGTGCGGCGATTCGCACACCGCCACCCACGGCGCGTTCGGCTCGCTGGCCTTTGGTATCGGCACCTCTGAAGTGGAACATGTATTTGCCACTCAGACCCTGAAACAGGGTCGGGCGAAAACCATGAAGATTGAAGTACTGGGCCAGGCGTCCACCGGCATTACCGCCAAAGATATCGTGCTGGCGATCATCGGTAAAACCGGCAGCGCAGGCGGTACTGGTTATGTGGTTGAATTCTGCGGCCCGGCCATTCAGGCGCTGAGCATGGAAGGTCGTATGACCCTGTGCAACATGGCGATTGAGATGGGCGCGAAAGCGGGCCTGGTAGCACCGGATGACACTACTTTCAACTACCTGAAAGGTCGTCAGTTCTCCCCACAGGGCGAGAAATGGGAGCAGGCCGTTGAATACTGGCGCACCCTGAAATCTGATGAAGGCGCGAAGTATGATGCGGTAGTGACGCTGCATGCTGAAGAGATTGCACCGCAGGTCACCTGGGGCACCAACCCGGGCCAGGTGATTGCCGTTGATCAGTTGATCCCGAACCCGGCCTCATTCGCCGATCCGGTTGAGCGCGCCTCAGCGGAAAAAGCGCTGGCCTACATGAACCTGCAGCCGGGCATTAAACTGACCGATGTTGCGATTGATAAAGTGTTTATCGGCTCCTGCACCAACTCACGTATTGAAGATCTGCGTGCCGCCGCCGCTATCGCCAAAGGCCGCAAAGTCGCGCCTGGCGTGGTCGCGATGGTGGTGCCGGGTTCCGGCCCGGTCAAAGCGCAGGCTGAAGCGGAAGGTCTGGATAAAATCTTCCTGGAAGCGGGCTTTGAATGGCGTCTGCCTGGCTGCTCAATGTGCCTGGCGATGAACAATGACCGCCTGAATCCGGGCGAGCGTTGCGCATCTACCAGCAACCGTAACTTTGAAGGTCGCCAGGGACGTGGTGGACGTACCCATCTGGTCAGCCCGGCGATGGCCGCGGCGGCTGCCGTGACCGGCCACTTTGCCGACATCCGTGAACTGACGACAGGAGCTTAAGTCATGGCGAATAAATTTACTCAGCACACTGGCATTGTTGCACCGCTGGATGCCGCGAACGTCGATACGGACGCGATCATTCCCAAGCAGTTTTTGCAGAAGGTCACCCGTACCGGTTTCGGTCAGCATCTGTTCCATGACTGGCGCTTTGAAGATGACGCTGGTACGGTGCCGACGCCCGGCTTTGTGCTGAACAAGCCTGAGTTCAAAGGCACCAGCATCCTGCTGGCGCGCGAGAACTTTGGCTGTGGCTCTTCACGTGAGCATGCGCCCTGGGCGCTGACCGATTTCGGTTTCCACGTGGTGATTGCGCCGAGCTTCGCGGATATTTTTTACGGCAACAGTTTCAACAACCAACTGCTGCCGGTGAAGTTAAGCGAAGAGGAAGTGGATGAGCTGTTCAGACTGGTTGCGGCCCAGCCGGGTATCAGCTTCACGGTCGATCTGGAAGCGCAGACGGTCACCGCAGGCGATAAAGTCTATCCGTTTGAACTCGACAGCTTCCGCCGCCACTGCATGATTAATGGTCTCGACAGCATCGGCCTGACCCTGCAGCACGAAGCCTCGATTTCGCAGTACGAGCAGAATCAGCCCGCTTTTCTGCGCTGATTGAGTTAATGAAGGGTGACATTCGGTCGCCCTCAGACTGCTGACAAACCCAAATCAGGGTGAATCTGACAGCAATAAAAAAACCTGATGCGCTGGGAACACGGTCAGAAGAGGAAAGCGTCCCGCGCCAGGGACGGCGCGGGCCGAGCGGCCAGGGATGGCTTAAGCGACTTTCCGATCTGACCGTGTTCTCTTCGCCAGCTCGGTCTTACCGCCACCGAGCCGGACGTTATCAGCACTGTGAGGGCGACATCCTGTCGCCCTTCTCTTTTATACGTCGCGCACCCGCGCCGACATCACCAGCGCCACGATCGCCAGCCCGAATGCCAGCCAGTAAACCGCCTCATGTCCCAGCCGCTCACTCAGCGTTCCCTGAATCACCCCGGCCAGAATCATGCCGGTCGAGATCGAGTTAGTGAACATCGTGGTCGCCGCGCCGGGTCGTCCTGGCATCAGATCCTGAAACCACAACATCCCGATACCCGCAATAATCCCGACAAATACCGCGTTAAACAGCTGCAATACCATCAGCGAAGTGCGGGAGTTGAACAACATCAGCCCCAGGTAAAACAGGACGCCCGCTGCCACCGCGATCAGCATTAACCGCCGCTTGCCGATGCGGCGCGCGTAATGTCCCGCCAGCAGCATCACCGGAATCTCCAGCCCGGCCGCCGTTCCCATCAGCAAACCAGCCAGCTTCTCCGGCAGCCCCAGCGTGGTGCTGATATAGAGCGGCATATCGATGATATACATGGTGTTGCAGGTCCACATCACGACGGAGGCGATGAACAGCAACCGCACATCCCGATCCCGCCAGCCGCTTATCGGCAGCCCGCCGCTTTGCATCAGCGGCTGCGTGCGTGGCACAGATGGCAGCGTAAACCAGACCAGCAGGATACAGATCAGAAACAGCGCAGCGGCCACCAAAAACAGCGTCACAAAGCCGTAGTTCAGCGCCAGCGCGAACGATAACGGTGGCCCGATCACCCACGCCAGCGACAGCTGCGCACGCATCACCGAACTGAACATCACCGCTTCCCGTGCCGACTGATCGGCATACTCCCGCGCCAGCGCAAACAGCTGCGGCATTGAGACGCTGGCCAGCGCCGACAGCAGTACACCCAGCGTCAGCAGGGTCAGATAGTGGCGGGTAAAGGCAAACAGCAGCGCATTCATCAGCGCCATCAGGCAGCAGAAGAGAATGATATGCCGACGATCGCCAACGCTGTCTGAGCGCTTAGCCACCAGCATGCTCACCACGATACCGGCCACCGCATTGATGGTGAAAAACAGCCCGACCCAGAAGGGCCGCGCCTGCACCTCGCGCGTCAGAAACAGGCTGAGCGTGGGTGCCTGTAATGCGCCCGCGATGCCCAGCATGAACGAGGCAACCATAAAAGCGAGGTAAACCGGATTGATGCGGCGCTGCCGCGTTAACAGCGATTTCATAGCGAAATCCCTTTCAGAACAAACAGACGGGAAAAAGAAGGGTAGACGATACCGCGCAACATGAAAAAAGCCAGCAGAGATCATCTGCTGGCGGTGTAAATGCACCCTACTCAGAAAAGCACTCCACTGAACAGCGAAGTGAGGGTCGAACGCCATTCACTGCTGAATGCCTCCCGCTCTTCCCATAGCGCAAAGTTTGCTCTTAAAATGGGGCAGAAAAAACAGAGCGCTTTTCACCGGGAGTTCCTCTTTTATGTCCTCATCACGTCTGAAGCAGCAGTTCATTCGCCTGTGGCAGAGCTGCCAGGGGCAAACGCAGGAGATTACCCTCAGCGAACTGGCTGACCTGCTGCATTGCTCTCGCCGTCATATGCGTAATCTGCTCAACCGGATGCAGGCTGCAGGATGGCTGATCTGGCAGGCGGAAGCCGGCCGCGGCAGGCGATCGCAACTCACCTTCTGCTACACCGGTCTGGCGTTGCAGCAGCAGCGTGCTGAGGATCTGCTGGAACAGGATCGCATCGATCAACTGGTCCAGCTGGTGGGCGATAAAAACCAGGTGCGGCAGATGATTGGGGCACACCTGGGGCGCAGTTTCCGCCAGGGCAAGCATATCCTGCGGGTGCTCTACTATCGTCCGCTGCTTAACCTGCTGCCCGGTTCGCCGCTGCGGCGCTCGGAAACGCATATTGCGCGACAGATTTTTAACGGCCTGACGCGGATAAATGAGGAAAACGGGGAAATCGAACCCGATATTGCGCACCACTGGCAGCAGACTTCCCCACTTCACTGGCGCTTCTTTGTGCGTCCGGCGATTCGCTTCCATCACGGCAGAGAACTGGAGATGGAGGATGTGCTCGCCACGCTGGAGCGTCAGCGCGCCCATCCACTCTTTTCCCATATCGCGCAGATTGACTCGCCTGCCCCCTGGACGCTGGATATCCGTTTAAGCCAGCCCGACGAGGGATTACCCTGGCTGCTCGGCAGCGTCAGTGCGATGATCCTGCCGCGCGAATGGCCGACACTGCGTGATTTTGCCCGTCAGCCTGTTGGCACCGGTCCCTACCGGGTGATCCGCAATCAGGAGAGCCAGCTGAAAATCGAAGCGTTTGATGACTACTTCGGTTTTCGCGCCCTGATTGATGATGTCTCTATCTGGGTCCTGCCCGACATCAGCAATGAGCTGGTCTATGCCGGTGTCCGACTGCAGGGCGACAGCGTCGATGAAGTTCAGGAGGAGAGCCGCCTTGAAGAGGGCTGCTACTATCTGCTGTTCGATCAGCGTTCAGAGCAGGGTCGCAACGAGGCGGTGCGGCGCTGGGTCAGCTACCTGTTTAACCCCATTGCCCTGCTCAATCATGCCGGCGTCGGCTATCAGCGCTACTGGTTTCCGGCGTATGGTCTGCTGCCGCGCTGGCATCATCGCCGTGATCTGACGCCCGTGGAAAAACCGCCCGGCTTAACCCATCTGACGCTGACCTGGTACAGTCAGCATGTGGAGCATGAGGGCATCGCCAACGCGCTGCGTCCGCTGCTGGCAGCGCATGGCGTCACGCTGGAGACACGCGAGATCAGCTACGAAAGCTGGTATCAGGGCGAGGCGGAAAGTGATATCTGGCTGGGCAGCGTGAACTTTACCCTGCCGCTGAATTACTCCCTGTTCGCGCAGCTTTATGAGATCCCGCTGCTGCATCACTGCCTGCCGATCGACTGGCATGGCGATGCGGCCCGCTGGCGTGAGAAAACACTGCCGCTGGCCGAATGGAGCAAGCAGTTAGTCGAAGAAGCCGGTTTGCATCCGCTGTTTCACCACTGGCTGCTACTGGAAGGACAGCGCAGCATGCGCGGCGTGCGGATGAATACGCTGGGCTGGTTTGATTTTAAATCGGCCTGGTTCGCGCCACCGGCGCTGTGACGCTTTCGCCCCGGCGCTGAAATGACTAGAATGTGACGTTCTCAACGGGGTGCGGCCTGCCACAAGCAAGCCGCTGAGAGAGACCCGTCGAACCTGATTCGGTTAATACCGACGTAGGGATTTGAGAGGCCTCTGTGCTCAGATCCTTTGCGACTCATCCCCTATTCTCCTGAAGGAGCGCAAAGTGTTAAACAAAGTTCTGCCGGTGCTGCTGTTACTCTCCGCCCCCGTTCTGGCGGCAAAACCAGTTCTCACGGTCTACACCTACGACTCCTTCTCCGCCGACTGGGGCCCTGGCCCGGCAGTGAAAAAAGCCTTTGAAGCCCAGTGCGACTGCGAGCTGAAATTCGTCACGCTGGAAGATGGCGTCTCGCTGCTGAACCGCGTCCGCATGGAAGGCAAAAACAGCAAAGCCGATGTGGTGCTGGGGCTGGATAACAATCTGGTGCAGGCGGCGCAGAAAACCGGCCTGTTTGCCGAAAGTCAGGTCGACACCTCGACATTAAAACTGCCCGATGGCTGGCACAACACCACCTTCGTGCCGTTCGATTATGGCTACTTCGCCTTTGTCTATGACAAAACCCGGCTGAAAAATCCGCCAAAAAGCCTGAAAGAGCTGGTCGACAGCCCGGAGAAGTGGCGGGTGATCTACGAAGATCCCCGCACCAGCACGCCCGGCTTAGGTCTGCTGCTATGGATGCAGAAGGTCTATGGCGATCAGGCTCCGCAGGCGTGGCAAAAGCTGGCGCAGAAAACTGTGACGGTCACTAAAGGCTGGAGTGAAGCCTATGGCCTGTTCCTGAAGGGTGAAGGCGATCTGGTGCTGAGCTACACCACCTCACCGGCTTATCACATTATCGAAGAGAAGAAAGAGAACTACGCTGCCGCGTCCTTTGCCGAAGGACACTATCTGCAGGTTGAAGTGGCCGCGCAGTTAGCCAGCAGCAAGCAGCCGGCGCTGGCACAGCAGTTCATGAAATTTATGGTCTCGCCTGACTTCCAGCGCACTATCCCCACCGGCAACTGGATGTACCCGGTGATCGACACGCCACTGCCAGCGGGTTTCGCGGCGCTCAGCGTGCCTTCCATCGCACTGCAGTTCTCGCCGGAAGAGGTTGCCAGCCAGCGTTCGGGCTGGATTAGCCAGTGGCAACGCGCCGTCAGCCGCTGATGCCGCGCTGGCTGATCCCCGGTTCCCTCGCCACGGTGTTACTGACACTCGTGGCGTTTCTGGCCTTCGGTGCACTCTGGAGCGCCGCACCGGACACGGACTTACGCGGCGTGCTGCAGGATGACTACCTGCATCACGTTATCGCGTTCTCTTTCGCTCAGGCGCTGCTCTCCGCCCTGCTGTCGCTGCTGCCTGCAGTACCGCTGGCGCGGGCGCTCTATCGACGCAGCTTCCCAGGCCGCCAACTGCTGCTGCGCCTGTGCGCCATGACGCTGGTGCTGCCGGTGCTGGTCGCGGTGTTCGGCCTGCTGACCGTTTACGGTAGCAATGGCTGGCTGGCGCAGCTGTGCCAGATGGCAGGGCTAGGTTATCACTTCTCGCCCTATGGTCTGCCGGGCATCTTGCTGGCGCACGTCTTCTTTAACCTGCCGCTGGCGACCCGCCTGATGCTGCAGGCGCTGGAGAGCATCCCGGCTGAACAGCGTCAGCTGGCGGCGCAGCTCGACCTGCGCGGCTGGCACCATTTTCGTCTGCTGGAGTGGCCGTGGCTGCGGCGTCAGCTACTGCCAACCGGCGCGCTGATCTTTATGCTCTGTTTCGCCAGCTTTGCCACCGTGCTGTCGCTGGGCGGCGGTCCTCAGGCGACCACCATCGAACTGGCGATATTCCAGGCGCTGAGTTATGACTACGATCCCGGACGTGCGGCGCTGCTGGCGCTGATTCAGCTCGGCTGCTGCCTTACGCTGGTGCTGCTCAGCCAGCGCTTCAGCAAGGCGATTCCCGCCGGAACCAGCCAGCTGAACGGCTGGCGCGATCCGCAGGATTCCCGTGCAGCACAGCTGATGGATGCGCTGCTGATCGGGCTGGCGCTGATTCTGCTACTGCCTCCGCTGGCGGCTGTGATCGTCGATGGTCTGCACGGCGGACTGCGTGGCGCGCTGGCACAGCCTGCACTGTGGCAGGCCACCTTTACCTCACTGCGCATCGCCATTGGTGCCGGTTTACTCTCAGTGGTCCTGACCATGATGCTGCTGTGGAGCAGTCGGGAACTGCGTCTGCGTCAGCGTCCGGCGGCGGCACAGTTGATCGACACCAGCGGCATGCTGATTCTGGCAATGCCAGGCATTGTGCTCGCCACCGGCTTTTTCCTGCTGTTAAATGCCACCATCGGCCTGCCCGAGTCGGCCGACGGGCTGGTGATCTTTACCAATTCGCTAATCGCCATTCCCTATGCGCTGAAAGTGCTGGAAAACCCGATGCGGGATGTCGCAGAGCGCTACGGCAGACTTTGCGATTCACTGGATATTCACGGCTGGAACCGGCTGCGGCTGATCGAGCTGCGGGCGCTGAAGCGTCCGCTGGCCCAGGCGCTGGCCTTTGCCTGCGTGCTGTCGATTGGTGATTTTGGCGTGGTGGCGCTGTTTGGCAATGCCGACTTCCGCACGCTGCCGTTCTACCTTTATCAGCAGATTGGCGCCTATCGCGGCGCTGATGGCGCGGTTACCGCTCTGCTGTTGCTGCTGCTCTGCTTATTGCTGTTCACGCTAATGGAAAAATTACCAGGCCGCCATGCTGACACTTGATAACCTCACTTACCTTTATCAGCATCTGCCGATGCGCTTCAGCCTCACTGCCGCGCGCGGCGAGCGGATCGCGATTCTCGGACCCAGCGGAGCCGGTAAAAGCACGCTGCTGAGCCTGATCGCCGGTTTCCTGCCGGTGAAACAGGGCACCCTGATGATTGACGGTCAGGAGCACACCCACAGCGTTCCGGCCAGACGACCGGTGTCCATGCTGTTTCAGGAGAACAACCTGTTTCCGCACCTCAGCGTGCAGCAGAACATGGCGCTGGGCCTGCATCCGGGATTAAAACTCAGCGCTGAGCAGCGTCAGCAACTGGCCACGCTGGCCGATCAGGTGGGATTAGGCGATCTGCTGACCCGTCTGCCAGGCGAACTGTCGGGCGGACAGCGACAGCGCGTGGCGCTGGCTCGCTGTCTGCTGCGTGACCGGCCGGTGCTGCTGCTGGATGAGCCTTTTTCTGCACTGGATCCGGCGCTGCGTGGCGAGATGCTGCAACTGGTGCGTTCGGTGTGCGAAGCGCGCAGCATCACGCTGCTGATGGTGTCGCACAGTCTGGAAGATGCACAGCAGATTGCGCCGCGCAGTGTGGTGATTGTGGATGGACGGGTGTACTGGGATGGCGAGACCCGACTGCTGCTGTCGGGCGAGACGCGGGAGGCTGAGGTGCTCGGCATCCCGCGTCGTTAAGCGTCAGGCGAAGAACACCTGCCACAGCAGATGACGGAAAACCGGCATCATCGGATGGAACTGAATACCCACAAACGCCGCAACGGCGATCACCAGCCCCAGCGGTCCTGCCCAGCGTAAACGTTCAGGCGGCAGCCAGGCGGTCGCCCAGTCGCGGCTCTTGCCGCTGCGCCACCAGCGCCAGCATAACCAGCCACCCAGCCAGATCAGCAGGGCTGCGCCGAGTAACAGCCATTTAAAGCTGCCGCCCTGCGCGGCTTTCGGCACATCGATCGCCACCCCCGCCAGAATCCCGGGCAGCAGATAGAGCGGCGGCCAGAGGATGCAGCCAATAATGTTCGGCGGCAGGAATTTACGCACCGGCAGCTCCAGCATACCGGCCGCCAGCGGAATCAGCGGACGTGTCGGCCCCACAAAGCGCCCGACCAGAATCGTAAACATGCTGTGCTGATGCAGGGCGTGCTCGGTTTTATCCAGCAGGCCTTTATATTTTTGCAGATACTTCCAGCGATGCAGCGGCCCCTGGAATTTCCAGCCGATGCCGTAGGAGACCCAGTCACCAATCAGGCAGCCGGCAAAGCCCGCCGCCCAGGCAGGATAGAGACCAAGCTCGCCACTGCCCACCAGCGCACCCAGACTGGCCATCATTACCGTACCTGGCAGCAACAGCCCGACCAGCGCCAGCGACTCCAGAAACGTCACCAGCGCAACGGCAAACAGCGCCCACTCCAGGGACTGCGTAATCAGTTGTTGAATCCAGGCTTCCATAATCATCCTAAGTAAAAGCAGAAGGCTGGATTGTCCAGAGCCAGCCACACAGCGTCAAGGCAAGAATTGTAGGACAATGTTGACAAAAGCGGCGGCGGGAACTGTATAAATATCCATGATATACTTAAGCAGTTTTCTCATCCCTGAATTGCTGAGTCCGGAGAACATCTGAATATGGCCCGCGCAGGTTTTCTGCTCACCCGCCACTGGCGCGACAGCCCGCAAGGCACCGAAATTATCCTCTGGCTCGCCACGGATGCTGGCGCACAGCGCGTGGTACTGCCGGTACAGGAGTCCGTTGCGTTTATTCCTGAGGAATTTCAGGCGCAGGTCAGCGAATTACTCAAAGATGAACGTCAGTTTCGGATTCAGTCGCTGGCGCTGAAAGATTTCCGCCGCCGCCCGGTTTTTGGCCTCTACTGTCCGCAGAACCGTCAGCTACAGCGCATCGAAAAGCGGCTGCGCGAACAGGGCATCCCGGTCTATGAGGCGGATATCCGCCCGCCGGAGCGCTACCTGATGGAGCGTTTTATTACCGCCCCGGTCTGGTTTGACGGCGAGCAGCGCGGCGACAGCGTGGTCAATGCGCGGCTCAAACCCCACCCCGACTATCGCCCGCCACTGAAATGGGTCTCACTGGATATTGAAACCACGCAGCATGGCGAGCTTTACTGCATCGGGCTGGAGGGTTGCGGTCAGCGCCAGGTCTTTATGCTCGGCCCGCCAAACGGTGATGCCAGCGCGCTGGACTTCGAGCTGATCTATCTCGACAGCCGCCCGCAGCTGCTTGAAGCGCTGAACCAGTGGTTTGCAGAGCATGACCCGGACGTGCTGATTGGCTGGAACGTGGTGCAGTTTGACCTGCGGGTGCTGCAGAAGCATGCCGATCGCTACGGCATACCGCTGCGTCTTGGCCGCCAGCAGGCCGCGCTGGAGTGGCGTGAACACGGCTTCAAGCCCGGCGTTTTTTTCGCGCAGGCCAGCGGCCGGTTAATTATCGATGGCATCGACGCCCTGAAATCGGCGTTCTGGGATTTTCCGTCGTTCAGCCTGGAGTCGGTGTCGCAACAGCTGCTGGGTGAAGGAAAAGCGATTGATAATCCCTGGGATCGCATGGAGGAGATCAACTGGCGCTTTGCCAACGATAAACCGGCGCTGGCACGCTACAACCTGAAAGACTGCGAGCTGGTGACGCGCATTTTTCACAAAACCGCAATTATGCCGTTTCTGCTGGAGCGTGCGGCGGTGAATGGCCTGGCCGTCGATCGCCACGGCGGTTCGGTGGCGGCTTTTGGTCATCTTTATATTCCGCGGATGCATCGCGCCGGGTTTGTCGCCCCGAACATGGGCGATGTCGCCCCGGAAGCCAGCCCGGGCGGCTATGTGATGGATTCGCGCCCCGGCCTGTATGACTCGGTGCTGGTGCTGGATTACAAAAGCCTCTATCCGTCGATTATCCGCACCTTCCTGATCGACCCGGTGGGTCTGGTAGAGGGACTGGCCCATCCGGATGATGCCGATTCAGTAGAAGGTTTCCGCGAAGCGCGTTTCTCACGGCATACCCATTGCCTGCCCGCGATTGTTGAGCAGATCTGGCTGGGTCGTGAGGCAGCGAAAAAGCAGAAAAATCAGCCGCTGTCTCAGGCGCTGAAGATTATCATGAACGCCTTTTATGGCGTGCTGGGTACCAGCGCCTGCCGCTTCTTCGATCCTCGTCTCGCCTCCTCGATTACCCTGCGCGGTCACGCCATCATGCAGCAGACCCGCACGCTGATTGAAGCGGAAGGCTATGACGTTATCTATGGCGACACCGACTCCACCTTTGTCTGGCTGAAGTCGGCGCACAGTGAAGAAGATGCTGCCACGATTGGTCAGCAGCTGGTGCAGAAAGTAAATGACTGGTGGCGTGACCACCTCCAGCAGACGCAGGGGCTGACCAGCGCTCTGGAGCTGGAGTATGAAAGCCACTTCTGCCGCTTCCTGATGCCGACCATTCGAGGCGCGGAACAGGGCAGCAAGAAACGCTACGCCGGACTGATTCGTGACGCTGCCGGTGAGCGCATGGTCTTCAAGGGGCTGGAGTCGGTGCGAACCGACTGGACGCCGCTGGCCAAACAGTTTCAGCAGCAGCTCTACCATCGCATTTTTCACCGTGAGCCGTGGCAGGACTACATCCGCACGACCGTAGCGCAGCTGCTGGCGGGTGAACTCGACGATCAGCTGATCTATAAAAAGCGTCTGCGGCGGCCGCTGAATGAATATGAACGAAACGTGCCCCCGCATGTGCGTGCCGCCAGGCTGGCCGATGAGCAGAATCGTAAATTAAACCGGCCATTGCAGTATCAGAAGGGAGGCCGTATTCGTTACGTTATGGCGACGGCAGGCCCGGAACCACTGGAAGCGCGCAGCACGCCGCTGGACTATGACCACTATGTAACGAAGCAACTTCAGCCGGTCGCTGAGGGGATTCTGCCCTTTGTTGAAGGGGACTTTGCTACACTGATTACAGGGCAACTGGGGCTTTTTTGACAGGTGACGAACGCCCTGCCATCCAGTACCATAGCGCCCTTCCTGAAACTCACCGCTCTTACTCCCGCTCCAGACCTCGTTTGTCTGGCGGTAACGCTATTGCCTGAGCTTTGGGAACACCTCTAAAAACGTTAAAATTCGAGCAAAAAATATATGGTTTTTACATTAGGTCAGCGCTGGATTAGTGATACGGAAAGTGAACTGGGACTGGGCACCGTGGTGGCGATCGATACCCGCATGATCACCCTGCTGTTTCCGGCCACGGGGGAAAACCGCCTCTACGCCCGCAACGATTCGCCGGTTACCCGCGTCATCTTTAATCCGGGTGATACCATCACCAGCCACGAAGGCTGGCAGATGCGCGTCGATGAAGTACGCAACGAAAATGACCTGATGACCTATATCGGTACCCGGCTGGATACCGAAGAAAGCGACGTGATGCTGCGCGAAGTGATGCTCGACAGCAAGCTGGTATTCAGTAAGCCGCAGGATCGCCTGTTTGCCGGCCAGCTCGACCGGATGGATCGTTTCGCCCTCCGCTTCCGCGCCCGTAAATACCAGAGCGAGCAGTACCGCCTGCCGATCAGCGGCTTACGCGGTATGCGCACCAACCTGATCCCTCACCAACTGCATATCGCCCACGATGTCGGCCGTCGCCATGCGCCGCGCGTGCTGCTGGCCGATGAAGTTGGCCTGGGTAAAACTATTGAAGCCGGGATGATCATCCAGCAACAGCTGCTGGCGGGTCGTGCTGAGCGTGTTCTGATCGTGGTGCCTGAAACCTTACAGCACCAGTGGCTGGTCGAAATGCTGCGCCGCTTCAACCTGCGCTTTGCGCTGTTTGATGACGATCGCTATACCGAAGCGCAGCACGACAGCGATAACCCGTTTGAAACGGAGCAGCTGATTATCTGCTCGCTGGACTTTGTGCGCCGTAACAAACAGCGCCTTGAGATGCTGGCCGATGCCGAATGGGATCTGCTGGTGGTGGATGAAGCGCACCATCTGGCCTGGTCAGAAGGCGAGCCAAGCCGCGAATATCAGGTTATCGAAAAGCTGGCCGAAAAAACTGCCGGCGTTCTGCTGCTGACCGCAACACCAGAGCAGCTGGGTATGGAGAGCCACTTCGCCCGTCTGCGCCTGCTCGACCCGGACCGTTTCCATGACTTTGCCGCCTTTGTAGAAGAGCAGCAGCATTTCCGTCCGATTGCTGATGCCGTCACGGCGCTGCTGGCGGACAACGCGATCTCCCAGGAGGAGATGAATCGGATCAACGATCTGGTCGGCGAGCAGGACATTGAGCCGCTGTTGCAGGTCGCCAACAGCGACCGTGATGGCAAGCTGGAGGCGCGTCAGGAGCTGATCTCCATGCTGATGGATCGCCACGGCACCAGCCGCGTACTGTTCCGTAATACCCGTAATGGCGTTAAAGGCTTCCCGAAACGCGAGCTGCACCAGATCCGCCTGCCGCTGCCTGCGCAGTATCAGACGGCGATTAAAGTCTCCGGCATTATGGGTACGCGCAAAAGCGCCGAGGAGCGGGCGCGTGACCTGCTCTACCCGGAGCAGATTTATCAGGAATTTGAGGGCGACAGCGGGACCTGGTGGAACTTCGACCCGCGCGTCGAATGGCTGATGGGCTATCTCACCAGCAACCGTAAAGAGAAAGTGCTGGTGATCTGCGCCAAAGCCGCCACCGCGCTGCAGCTGGAGCAGGTGCTGCGTGAACGTGAAGGCATCCGCGCCGCGGTGTTCCACGAAGGTCTGTCGATCATTGAACGTGACCGTGCTGCCGCCTGGTTCGCCTCAGAAGAGAACGGCGCGCAGGTGCTGCTGTGCTCCGAGATCGGTTCAGAAGGCCGTAACTTCCAGTTTGCCAGCCGTCTGGTGATGTTCGACCTGCCGTTTAACCCGGACCTGCTGGAGCAGCGTATCGGTCGTCTGGACCGTATCGGTCAGGCGCACGATATTCAGATTCTGGTGCCGTGGCTGGAGCAGACCGCACAGGCGGTGCTGCTGCGCTGGTATCACGAAGGGCTGGACGCGTTTGAGCACACCTGCCCGACCGGCCGTACCATCTATGACAGCGTCCATTCACAGCTGATCGGCTATCTGGCCGCGCCGGAGAACAATGAAGGCTTCGATGCGTTTATCACTGACTGCCGTAAACAGCACGACGCGCTGAAATCGCAGCTGGAACAGGGTCGCGATCGCCTGCTGGAACTGAACTCCAACGGCGGTGAATCGGCGCAGCTGCTGGCCAATGCTATCAGCGAGCAGGATAACGACACCGGTCTGGTAAACTTCGCGCTCAACCTGTTTGATATCGTCGGCATCAATCAGGAAGATCGCAGCGATAACCTGATCGTGCTGACCCCTTCCGACCACATGCTGGTGCCCGATTTTCCTGGCCTGCCGGAAGATGGCTGCACCATTACCTTTAACCGCGATCAGGCACTGTCACGCGAGGATACTCAGTTCATTACCTGGGAACACCCGCTGATCCGTAACGGTCTGGATCTGATCCTGTCAGGCGATACCGGCAGCAGCGCACTGTCACTGCTGAAGAACAAGGCGCTGCCGGTGGGGACGCTGCTGGTCGAGCTGATCTATGTGGTTGAAGCGCAGGCACCGAAGCATCTGCAACTGACCCGCTTCCTGCCACCGACGCCAATCCGTCTGCTGATGGATACCAAAGGTACTAACCTGGCAGGCAAAGTGGAGTTCGAAAGCTTTAACCGTCAGCTGAATGCGGTTAACCGTCACACCGCCAGTAAACTGGTGAATGCGGTGCAGCAGGATGTGCATGCGATTCTGACGCAGGCCGAAGAGAGCGTCGTCAGTGAAGCGCGTGCGGTGATTGATGCGGCACGTGCTGAAGCGAACGAGAAGCTGGGTGCCGAGCTTTCGCGTCTTAACGCGCTGAAAGCCGTCAACCCGAACATCCGCGACGACGAAGTTGAGGCGCTGGAAAGCAACCGCGAACAGGTGCTGGAAAGTCTCGACCAGGCCAACTGGCGTCTCGACGCGCTGCGCCTGATTGTGGTGACACACCAGTAAGCTCAGGGGCCACATGGCCCCTTATTTTTGGAAAGCCCCATGGAACCTTACAATCCACCGCGTGAACCCTGGCTGCACATCCTTTATCAGGATGCGCATATCATGGTGGTAAATAAACCCAGCGGTCTGCTCTCAGTACCCGGTCGTCTGGATGAGCACAAAGATAGCGTGATGACGCGGATACAGCGTGATTTCCCGCAGGCCGAGTCGGTCCACCGACTCGATATGGCGACCAGCGGCGTAATGGTGGTGGCGCTGACCAAGGCGGCGGAACGCGAGCTGAAACGCCAGTTCCGCGAACGGGAGCCTTCCAAAACCTACGTGGCCTGTATCTGGGGACATCCTGAAAAGGAAGAGGGACTGGTTGATCTGCCGCTGATTTGTGACTGGCCAAATCGTCCAAAGCAGATGGTCTGCTTCGAGACCGGCAAAGCCGCGCAGACGGAGTATCAGGTGCTGGAGTATCGTGCGGATAACAGTGCACGCGTGTCGCTGAAGCCGATTACCGGCCGTTCACACCAGCTGCGGGTGCATATGCTGGCGCTGGGCCATCCGATTCTGGGAGATAACTTCTATGCGCACCCGGAAGCCAAAGCGATGGCAGCCCGTCTGCTGCTGCATGCGGAGTCACTGACCATTACCCATCCGGCATTTGGTAATGCTATGACGTTTCGTCAGCCCGCCGATTTTTGAGATGTTCGACCTGTCACCCTGGCCTCCTCTGTTGCAGAAGAGGCCAGGGGAAACAGTGATTATTTAAAGCCTTTCTCTTTGCGAATCAGATCGTACGCCGCCTGAATTTCCTGCGCTTTCTGCTTCGCCATCTCCATCATCTCTGGCGGCAGCCCTTTCGCCACCAGCTTGTCGGGATGATGCTCGCTCATCAGTTTACGGTAAGCGCGTTTGATCGTGGTGGCGTCATCACTGCTTTTCACACCCAGCACGCTACAGGCATCTTCCAGCGTGGGGCCACGTTGCGCCTGCTGGAAACCGCCAGAACTGCGCTGACCACCGCCAAACTGCTGACCACCTTCCATCATGCGCAGGAACTGGTCGAACTGGACCCGTGAAATGCCCAGCTCTTCAGCAATCACATAGAGCACCTGACGCTCATTGGGATGCAGTGAACCGTCGGCAAAGGCGGCCTGAATCTGGATCTCCAGGAACATCCGAATCAGATCGAACCGGCCAAAACAGGCGCTGCGCAGTTCACGCAATTTGCTGCGTAACGGGTAATCTGCCTGCTTGCCTTCGCGAAACGCGCGCTGGGCTGCACTGCGGGAGTCACCGTGCAGCTGCATCCGTTCCATTAACAGCGAAGCAATCTGAATATCCGCTTCCGTGACGCGCCCTTTTGACTTGGTCAGATGGCCCATCACCTGAAAGGTGGTGCTGAAAAACAGCGTCTGTCGGGTCTGATTATTTGAGAAGTAAGCCTTGCCTTGTGCGCCGCGTACTTTGTCAATCATATGGCCAATGATCAAACCGATCACAATACCCCAAAAGCCTGCGCCAGAAAGTAATCCCACCGCCAGACCCATAACTTTTCCCCAGTAGCGCATAAACTCCTCAATTCGCCATGCTTGCGGCTGAAAATTGCATTATCATACCTGTCATTTATCTCAGCGCCTAACGGCAACGCTGACAGACCAGGATTAACACTGGCGCAACGCCGGGCAGTAAGTTAGTCTCTGACCCGATTGTCGGCATGATGCCAGTTTTCATGGAATTCTCGATACCGCGTATGAAAAAACATATACCTACTCTGCTGGCCACACTGATCGGCGCAGCCATTAGCCAGCAAGCCTTTGCCGACGATTTGATGTCGCAGTGTATGTTAGGCGTGCCGAGTTACAACCGCCCGCTGGTGAACGGTGATACGAACCAGCTGCCTGTCACCATTCACTCCGATGCCGCGAAAGGAAACTATCCCAATGATGCGGTCTTTACCGGCAACGTAAACATTGAGCAGGGCAACAGCCGTATGCAGGCGGATGAAGTTCAGCTTCATCAGCGTCAGCAGGAAGGTCAGACCGCGCCCGTGCGTACCGTCGATGCCCTGGGTAATGTGCACTACGATGACAACCAGGTCATCCTGAAAGGTCCGAAAGCCTGGTCAAACCTGAACAGCAAAGATACCAACGTCTGGAATGGTCAGTACCAGATGGTGGATCGTCAGGGACGTGGTACCGCCGATCAGATGAAGCTGCGCGGCGATAACCGCTATACCATTCTGGAAAACGGTACCTTTACCTCCTGTCTGCCTGGCTCCAACAGCTGGAGCGTAGTGGGTTCAGAAGTGATCCAGGATCGCGAAGAGGAAGTGGCGGAGATCTGGAATGCTCGCTTTAAGCTCGGTCCGGTTCCGGTGTTCTACAGCCCCTATCTGCAGTTACCGATTGGCGATCGCCGCCGGTCCGGTTTCCTGATCCCGAACGCAAAATATGGCAGCAATAACGGCTTTGAGTTCGTTCTGCCCTACTACTGGAACATCGCGCCACAGGCCGATGCGACCATCACGCCGCACTACATCAGTAAGCGCGGCATGAAGTTTGAAAATGAATTCCGTTATCTGACTACGCTGGGTGCCGGTCTGGTGGAGTTCGACTACCTCGGCTCCGATAAACAGTACGATAACGACAAATCAGAGCGTGGCATCGCCGAAAGCGCCAGCTCCGATCGCTGGCTGTTCTACTGGCGTCATGCGGGTGTTTATGACCAGCACTGGCGTTTCAACGCGGACTATACCAAAGTCAGCGACAAATATTACTTCAACGATCTCGACTCGAAGTACTACAGCTCGACCGACAACTACGCCACGCAGAAATTCAGCGTTGGCTATGCGGACACCAACTGGGACGCCACGCTCTCCACCAAAGATTTCCAGGTATTTGGCAATACCACCAGCAATAATGTCTATCGCGCGATGCCGCAGCTGGACGTTAATCTCTATCAGAACGATATCGGCCCGTTTGATGGCCGCGTTTATGCCCAGGCGGTGAAGTTCACCAACGTCAACAGCCGCTATCCCGAGGCGACCCGCTTGCATGTTGAGCCAACGCTGAATCTGCCACTTTCCAATGGCTGGGCCAGCCTGGATACCGAAGCGAAGTTCCTGGCGACCCACTATCAGCAGACTGACGTTGATTACTATAACAACGCTGCTAACGGTCTCCGGGGTGATAAGAGCGGCGAACTGGATGAATCTGTAAACCGCACCCTGCCGCAGTTTAAAGTGGATGGCCGGCTGGTATTTGACCGCGATATGAATTCGGCTGCGGGCTATACCCAGACACTGGAACCGCGCGTGCAGTACCTCTATATCCCGTATCGCAATCAGAGCAACATCTATCCCTACGACTCAACATTGCTGCAAACCGACTACACCGGTCTGTTCCGCGATCGTACTTATAGCGGGCTGGATCGCATCGCGTCGGCCAATGAAGTGGCTACCGGTGTCACCTCGCGTATTTATGATACCGATCTGGTTGAACGTTTTAACGTTTCTGTGGGTCAAATCTACTCGTTTACCCCTTCTCGTACTGGTGTGAATCAAACCAGTAAAGAAGATGATACCGGCAGCCTGATTTGGGCTGGTGATACATACTGGAAAATCAGCGATCGCTGGGGCGTCAGAGGTGGGCTGCAATATGACACCAAACTCGACAACGTCTCCCAGGGCAATACCGTACTGGAATACCGTCGTGATGCCGACCGCATGGTACAGCTGAGCTACCGTTACAGCAGCCCGGAATATGTAGCGACCGCGCTGAACGATAGCAGCCTGGTGACAAACCCTATCTTTAAAAACGGGATTTCACAGGTGGGCACCACGGCCAGCTGGCCGATTGCGGATGCATGGTCTGTGGTAGGTGCTTACTACTACGATACCCGCAACACGCGTCCGGCGTCGCAGCTGGTTGGGCTGCAGTACAGCTCATGCTGTTACGCGATTCGGGTCGGTTACGAACGCAAAATTAACGGTTGGGAAAACAACGACAGTAAATATGACAACCAAATCTCATTCAACATTGAGCTGCGTGGTCTGAGTCCTAACTATGGCTTAGGCACCAACGATATGCTGCGTCAGGGCATTATCCCTTACCAGCCCGCTTTCTGATGTTGTGATGTTTGACAGGCAATCCCGCAGTGCGGAACCAACAATGGATAAAGTATGAAGAACTGGAGAATGCTGATTCTTGGTGTGGCAATCAGTGCCAACACCGCGTTCGCAGCACCACAAGTCGTTGATAAAGTTGCAGCCGTGGTCAATAACGGCGTGGTTCTTGAGAGTGACGTGGATGGCATGATGGGCACGGTTAAATCTCAGGCCCAGCAGGCAGGTCAGCAGTTGCCGGATGATAAAACGTTGCGCCATCAGATTCTGGAACGTCAGATCATGGACAACATCATTCTGCAGATGGGTGAAAAAGCAGGGATCCAGATCAGCGACGAGCAACTGGACCAGGCGATTCAGAACATCGCTGCGCAGAACCGCATGAGCCTTGATCAGCTGCGCAGCCGTCTGGCTTATGACGGCATGAACTACAGCGTTTATCGCTCTCAGATCCGTAAAGAGATGACCATTGCTGAAGTGCGCAACAACGAAGTACGTCGTCGCGTCACCATTCTGCCGCAGGAAGTCGATACGCTGGCTAACCAGATCGGCTCTCAGAACAGTCAGGGCACCGAACTGAATGTCAGCCATATTCTGCTGCCGCTGCCGGAAAACCCGACGCAGCAGCAGGTTGATGAGCAGGAAACGCTGGCGAAACAGCTGGTTGGCGAACTGAAAAATGGCGCTGACTTCGGCAAGATGGCCGTGACCTACTCTGCCGACTCTCAGGCGCTGAAAGGCGGCAACATGGGCTGGGGTAAAATCGAAGAGTTACCAACCCTGTTTGCACAGGCGCTGGCGACCGCGAAAAAAGGCGATATCGTCGGACCCGTTCGCTCCGGTGTCGGCTTCCACATCCTGAAAGTAAACGACCTGCGTGGCGAGAGCAAAAATGTCTCTGTCACCGAAGTCCATTCACGTCACATTCTGCTGAAGCCGTCGCCGATTCTGACAGACGACCAGGCACGCGCGCAGCTGGAACAGATCGCTGCTGATATTCGCAGTGGCAAAACTACTTTCGCCGCGGCGGCTAAACAGTACTCTGATGACCCGGGTTCGGCGAACCAGGGTGGCGATCTTGGCTGGACCTCACCGGAATCCTTCGACCCGGCGTTCCGCGACGCGCTGTTGCGTCTGCAGAAAGGCCAGACCAGCCAGCCGGTTCACTCCTCTTTCGGCTGGCATCTGATCCAGTTGCTGGACAGCCGTCAGGTGGACAAAACTGATGCCGCCCAGAAAGAGCGTGCTTACCGTATGCTGTTTAACCGTAAGTTTGCGGAAGAAGCACAGACCTGGATGCAGGAACAACGCGCCAGCGCCTACGTGAAAATTCTGGATGGCAATGCGCAGTAATCTTCGTGTGGTGATCACGCCCGGCGAACCTGCCGGGATTGGTCCCGATCTCACGGTTCAGCTGGCTCAGCAGTCGTGGCCGGTTGAACTGGTGGTGTGCGCCTCGCCAGCACTGTTGCAGCAGCGTGCGGCCCAACTTGGTCTGCCGCTGACGCTACGGACCTACCAGCCTGACGCGGCGGCAGAGCCGCAGCAGGCGGGTACGCTGACTGTCCTGCCCATTGAAACGGCAGAGATGGTTACGCCAGGTGAACTCTGCGTCGCCAACAGCGACTATGTGCTGGCTACGCTGGCACGCGCCTGCGATGGTTGTCTCGACGGTGAATTTGCTGCCCTGATAACCGGCCCGGTACACAAAGGTGTTATTAATGATGCCGGCATCGCCTTTACCGGCCATACCGAATTCTTCGCCGATCGCGCTGGCGGCCATCGCGTAGTCATGATGCTGGCGACAGAAGAGCTTCGAGTTGCACTGGCGACTACGCATCTGCCGCTGAAGGATGTCCCTGCGGCGGTCACCCGCGACTGTCTGCATGAAGTGATCACGATTCTGCATCGCGATCTGCAGCAGAAATTTGCGATTGCCGAACCGCATATTTACGTCTGTGGTCTTAACCCTCATGCGGGTGAAAGTGGCCACATGGGACGTGAAGAAATCGAGACCATCACGCCAGCACTCAACGAACTGCGCCAGCAGGGCATTAATCTGACCGGCCCACTGCCTGCAGATACCCTTTTCCAGCCTAAATATCTGCAGTATGCCGATGCGGTGCTGGCGATGTATCACGACCAGGGCCTGCCAGTACTCAAATTTCAGGGGTTTGGCCGGGCGGTGAATATCACCCTGGGCCTGCCCTTTATCCGGACTTCCGTTGACCACGGCACCGCGCTAGAACTCGCCGGTCTGGGTCAGGCTGAACCGGGCAGCTTCATCACGGCGCTTAACCTCGCCATCACTATGATCAAGAGCAGTAATGAATAATCGCGTCCATCAGGGGCACTACGCCCGTAAACGTTTCGGGCAAAACTTCCTGAACGATCAGTACATTATCGACAGCATTGTCTCCGCCATCCATCCACAGCGCGACGAAGCGCTGGTGGAAATCGGCCCGGGCCTGGGTGCCTTAACCGAGCCGGTTGGCGAACGCCTCGATAAATTAACGGTAATAGAACTGGACCGCGACCTCGCTGCGCGTCTGGAAACCCATCCGTTCCTTGGCCCGAAACTGACTATCTTCCAGCAGGATGCCATGACCTTCGACTTCGCCGCGCTGGCGCAGGAGAGAGGCCAGCCGCTGCGGGTATTTGGTAACCTGCCGTACAATATTTCGACCCCGCTGATGTTCCACCTTTTCAGCTATACTGGTTCGATCAAAGATATGCACTTCATGCTGCAGAAAGAAGTGGTCAACCGTCTGGTTGCCGGTCCGGGAAGTAAAGCATATGGTCGTCTGACGGTGATGGCGCAATATTACTGCCAGGTCATCCCGGTGCTGGAAGTGCCTCCGCACTCCTTTACGCCGCCACCAAAAGTGGACTCGGCCGTAGTGCGGCTGGTGCCGTTTGCTGAACCGCCTCATCCGGTCAGCGACGTGCGCATCCTGAGCCGTATTACCACGGAAGCATTCGGCCAGCGCCGCAAAACGCTGCGCAACAGCCTGAGCCACATGGTGGCTGCCGGGGCACTGGAAGAGTTATCCATAGATCCAACCCTGCGTGCCGAGAACGTCTCCGTCGCGCAATATTGTCAGCTGGCGAACTGGCTGGCGAATCATCAGGGAAAATCGCAGGAGTAAGTCATGAGTGAAACGGCCCGCGTCTCCGTCCATGTGCAAAGCCAGTACGTCGCCTCACAATCCTCACCGGATGATGATCGCTACGTCTTCGCCTATACCATTACGATACGCAATCTGGGCCGTTCCTCCGTGCAACTGCTGGGACGTTACTGGCTGATTACCAACGGTAATGGCCGCGAAACGGAAGTTCAGGGTGAAGGTGTGGTCGGTGAACAGCCGTTTATTGCGCCTGGCAATGAATTTCAGTACACCAGCGGTGCCGTGATCGAAACGCCGATGGGCACCATGCAGGGACATTATGTGATGGTCGACGAACAGGGTGATACTTTCCACGTCGAGATCCCGGTGTTCCGCCTCGCCATTCAGACCCACATTCATTGATTTACACGCTTTTTGCCCGTTAAGTCGGGCACCTTCCTGATGGATAAAACGTTATGAGCACATACCTGATTGGCGATGTTCACGGTTGCTACGATGAATTACGTGCGTTGCTGCAACAGGTCGATTTCAATCCTGAGCAGGATACGCTGTGGCTGACCGGCGACCTGGTGGCACGCGGTCCGGGCTCCCTTGAGGTCCTGCGCTACGTGAAATCGCTGGGTGACGCGGTACGTCTGGTGCTGGGCAATCACGATTTGCATCTGCTGGCGGTTTACGCCGGGATCAGCCGTAACAAGCCTAAAGATCGCCTGACGCCTCTGCTCGAAGCGGACGATGCAGATGAGCTGATCAACTGGCTGCGCCGTCAGCCGCTGTTGCAGGTGGATGAAGAGAAAAAGCTGGTGATGGGCCACGCCGGTATCACGCCGCAGTGGGATATTGAGACTGCGAAAAAGTGCGCGCGTGAAGTTGAAGCAGTGCTCGCCAGCGACAGTTATCCGCTGTTCCTGGATGCGATGTATGGCGACATGCCGAACAACTGGAGTGAAGATTTGACCGGACTGGCGCGTCTGCGCTTCAGCACCAACGCTCTGACCCGCATGCGTTACTGCTTCCCCAACGGCCAGCTGGACATGATCTGCAAAGATGCCCCTGAATCCGCTCTTCCGCCGCTGAAACCCTGGTTTAACATCGAGGGGCCGGTCGCACGTGACTACACCATCGTGTTTGGTCACTGGGCGTCGCTGGAAGGCAAAGGAACACCAGACGGCATTATCGGTCTGGATACCGGCTGCTGCTGGGGCGGAACGCTGACCCTGCTGAACTGGGAAACGCAGCGTTATGTCGTGCAGCCTTCCAATCGCGAAAAAGCGCTGGCCTCCAGCGACAGTCTGGCACCGCCCACGCTGTAAACTTTGATGCTGGCCCGTCAGGCCAGCATCCTGTTTTAGGCGCCGATAATGCCGCCATCTTCACGGGTGATCATGATCACCGATGAGCGTGGGCGTGGACTGTTATTGGGAAAGTGCGAGTCACCCTCTTCACCGGGATGCTGCACGTTCACGAACAATGTTTTGTAGTCGGGCGTGAAGGTAATGCCGGTCAGCTCGCACGATTTGGGGCCGACCATAAAGCGGCGGATCTCTCCGCTGTCAGGATCACCCACCAGCATCTGATTATTCCCCTGCCCCTGATAATCCTCTTTGTTGCTGTACTTGCCGTCGGTCAGGATCCATAAGCGCCCGTGCGCATCAAAGCCCAGGCCATCCGGACTGTTAAAGGTGTTGTCAGCAGTGATGTTGGGTGTGCCGCGATAGATCCCCTCGGGATGCGCTATCGGGTTGCCGCACAACGCATAGATATCCCACTCAAAGGTCTGTGCCGTAGCATCACCCTTTTCATCCCAGCGGATAATCTGACCGTAGATATTTTTGGGCCGCGGATTCGCCGCATTGACCGGCATGCCCTCATTGCCGCGCTTGTTATTGTTGGTCAGGGTGCAGTAGGCACGGCCATCGTGCGGGTTAACGGCAATCCATTCGGGCCGGTCCATCCGCGTGGCGTTCACCACATCGGCCGCCGCACGCGCATTGATCAGGACATCAGCCTGACTGTTAAAGCCCTTCTCAGCGGTGAGTCCATTTTCGCCCCACTTTAGTGGCAGCCAGCGCCCGGTGCCTTTCAGCGGTGTGCCCTGCGCATCGCCGTTGAACTGCGCCACATAGAGCGTGCCCTTATCCAGCAATCCCTGACTGGCTTTGGCATCATCCGGGATGACCTTGTCGTCGGAGACATATTTATAGATATATTCGCCGCGCTCATCGTCGCCCATGTAAACCACCAGTTGCCCTGTTTTCGCGACCGTCACAGCCGCGTTCTCGTGCTTAAAGCGGCCCAGCGCGGTGCGTTTGACCGGCACGGCGTGAGGATCAAAGGGATCGATCTCGACAATCCAGCCGTGGCGATTAAATTCGTTGGGATTTTTCGCGATATCGAAGCGGGGATCAAAGTCAGACCAGTTGCGCTCCGGCTCGGCGGCATTCAGGGTGTAACGCTTCTGCTGTGGAGTCGGGGTAAAGTCTGCCTGATGAGTGCCAAAGTAGGTGTCGTAGTTCTCTTCACAGGTGAGATAGGTGCCCCACGGCGTTTTACCGTTGGCACAGTTACCAAAGGTGCCAAGGACATGCATTCCCTGAGGATCGGCGGCGGTCTTCAGCGCGTTATCACCGGCGGCCGGACCGGAAAACCGCATAGGCGTATTGGCAGTAATGCGGCGGTTGTAGTCAGAAGGACGTACCACCTGCCAGCGATTGTCTTCACCCCGTTTAACTTCAACAATGGAGACGCCGTGTGCCGCCTGTGACTTCCTCACATCTTCCAGGCTGGTCGCTTTGCTGCCGCCGTGGGCAAACAGCGTCGGCTCATTCACATACTCATTGTTAATCGCCATCACGCCGCGATGCTCATCAATGGCGAAGAAGCTCATGCCATCGTTGTTATCACCGAACTGCTTTTCCTGCTCTTCTGCGCTGTTATTGCCCAGCGGGTCAAACGCGGCCGCGCCATTCACCAGCGGATCACCCCAGGAGATCAGCACGTCAGCACGATAGCCGGGAGCGACCACAACCTCATCGGCCGTGGATGCAGCAATCGCCTGAAAGCCCAGCAGTGGGCTGCCGACAGGCTTCGTCTGAGCCAGTGCGCTGGATGAGAGCGTCAGGCCGCCGCTGAGAAAGCCGGTCAGCCCTATTGCACCGGAACCGGCAAGAAATTTACGGCGATGTGGATCACGAAGGCGGTCAGTGCTTAATGCGGAGAGTTCGGTTTTCATTATTGATTGCTTCCTTTATGACGTTCCCAGAAAAGAAGCAATGCTAATAAACAGAGATGACAGCCAGGTTACAGCCGGGCTGGAAGAGGATTAACGGCGACGGTCGAGGATCTCAAAGCAGTAGCTGTGGGAGTTCTGCTCATCAGCGTCGTGGAATTCGCTGAACGTGGACTGCCACTCATCCGGCTCGTAATCCGGGAACTGCGTATCGCCTTCCACTTCCGCATCAATGTGCGTCAGATAGAGACGATCGGCACGCTTCAGCATCTGCTCGTAGACGCGTCCACCCCCAATCACCATGATCTCTTCTGCATCACCGGCTGCCTGTAACGCCTCATCCAGCGACGTAACCCAGGTGACGCCTTCCGTGGTGCCTGGCTTACTGCTGACCACGATGTTCAGCCGGCCAGGTAACGGGCGCCCGATGGATTCAAAGGTCAGTCGGCCCATAATGACCGGTTTCTTCAGCGTATTGCGTTTGAACCACGCCAGATCTGCAGGCAGGTCCCACGGCATGGCGTTCTCCATCCCAATAATGCGATCTGCTGCTAATGCCGCGATAAGACTAATCATGTTAACCACTCACTGAAAAAAATTGGCGCCATGATACGTAAAGGTGAAACTTTCGTCGATAGGGGGAAAGGTCTATTTGCGTAAACCTTTTCAGGACGCCGTTTTTCACGGCCTGTGCAGCGTTTTTCACCGCGTAATCGCGTCAGTTTGCTGCAGCACGCCAGCGATTTGCCTCAGGCTGGCACAAAAAGCGTGCGCAAAAGAAAACGGCTTCCAAGGGAAGCCGTCAGAGTTATCAGAAGTCGTAGCGCAGACGCACCAGATTCATATCACCCAGGTTATCAGTGCTGGAGGTGAAGACATGTTCGTAATCAACACGGAAACCATAGTCGAGGAACAGCGTCACACCCAGGCCATTGTCGATGCGCAGGTAATCACGGCCTGTCGCATACTCGATGCGGTCACCCATGACATAAGGCTGGACGGCTTTCAGACCGTACTGCGCCACCGGGATCTTGTAACCGGCGAAATACTCAATGCCCCACGCATCGCCGGCAAAGTAGTTATGGACATCTTTGCGTTTGGTAGTCATGAAGTTTTCATACCACCCACCACCGGCTGACAGCGTCCAGTTGCCTGGTGTCCAGCTCAGTGCGGTGCCGTAAATGTTCTGGTCGTAATCGTGACTGTCGCCGTTGTTCGGGTTACGCATTGCCGCGCGGGTGTAGTTCCACGCCGTGCCCCAGCTCAGATCCTCTGTGATGTGGTAATCCACGCCCAGTGAGCCGCCGCCTTTGCGCTTATAGCGCAGGCCGTTGCCTGGCAGATACTCGTTGTCTTCGAACAGATAAGAAGCGTAGACATCCGCGTCGCCGAAGCTGTTTTTATACTTCAGCTGTTTACGTGAGCGGTAAGAGCCGTCGTAGTCGCCGTTGATTCCGTTACCCGGTGCCTGGCCGACCATATCGTAATCCCAGATATCGGTTTTGGCGCCCACGGTGTCGTAATAGACGCTGTTCTGCTGACCAAAGGTAAGCTGACCCCAGGTTTTGCTTTTCAGACCGGTGTAGAGCTGGCGACGCGTGGTGTTATTGGCACCATCGGCATAGTGACGATCCCAGCTGAACACTGCCGGGATGTTAACGCCCAGCTCGTAGTAGCTGATCCAGCTAACGTCATCAAACAGGTAGTAATCCGCACCGAAACGGAAACGGGTGCCGCCATCGAAACCGTCACGCTTGTAGGATTTGTCACCCACGCCGGTCTGATGATTGACCTGAGCACGGATGCTGCCGCCAACATTCAGGGTAAGACGGCTAAGCGGATCGCCTGCCTGCGGATCCTGTTTTAACAGGGTAATTTCCGCCTGACTGGCGAAAGGAAGAGTAACCATCAGTGCAGCCACTGCACTCAGAGAAAAAGTACGCATTTTCATTTTTTATTTATGTCCTGATACGCTTCAGTGATAAGCGGCAGGCATAGTACTGGCGAAAAATCCGCACAGGAAGTGTTTATCTTATAAATTTGTGCGAACTGGCCACATTCGCACCTAAAGCTAAAAAATTAAGCCAAATCAGTGACTTTAACGCAAATACCTGGCTTTACCTGAACCTGAAATTCGGATTATCGCCAGATAAGTGGCAAAAAAAACGGCTCCCGCAGGAGCCGCTTTTCACACTACATTGTCTTACATCGCCTTTATCTGGGCATGCATTTCCTGAACGGAGATAACCTGTTCCGTCGGGTCAGCATTCAGCGCCATCGCAGTGGCGAAGCCGCCGTTCAGCGTGGTGTCGTAGTGCACTTTATACTGCAGTGCGCTGCGGCGAATCAGCTTCGAATCTTCAATCGCCTGACGACCCGCCGTGGTATTGACGATGTAGCTATACTCGCCATTCTTCAGGCGGTCCTGAATGTGTGGACGTCCTTCATGCACCTTGTTGACCAGGCGGGGATTGATGCCCGCTTCGCCCAGCACCACTGCCGTGCCGTGGGTCGCATCCAGTTCGAAACCAAACTTCTGCAGCTTCGCAGCCAGGTCGACGATACGTTTCTTGTCGCCTTCACGCACCGACAGCAGCGCACGGCCCGATTTCTTCATATTGCTCTGGGCACCCAGCATCGCTTTGGAGAATGCCTCAGCGAACGTGCGGCCCACGCCCATGACTTCACCGGTAGAGCGCATTTCTGGTCCCAGAATCGGGTCAACGCCCTGGAACTTGTTGAACGGCAGAACCACTTCTTTGACCGAGTAGTAAGGTGGAATCACCTCTTCCGTGACGCCCTGCTCTGCCAGTGTTTTACCTGCCATCACGCGCGCGGCCACTTTCGCCAGCGGTACGCCGGTCGCTTTAGAGACGAACGGAACGGTACGTGCCGCACGTGGGTTAACTTCGATCAGGTAGACTTCATTGTCTTTCACTGCGAACTGAACGTTCATCAGGCCACGAACGTTCAGCTCAAACGCCAGCTTCTCAACCTGCTGGCGCATCACGTTCTGAATCTCCTGATTCAGCGTGTAGGCCGGCAGTGAACAGGCGGAGTCACCGGAGTGAACGCCAGCCTGCTCAATGTGTTCCATGATACCGCCAATCAGCACACGCTCACCGTCGCAAATCGCATCCACATCCACTTCAACCGCATCATCAAGGAAGCGATCCAGCAGTACCGGCGCATCGTTGGAAACCGAAACCGCCGTCTGGAAGTAGCGTCTCAGGTCGATCTCGTCGTAGACGATCTCCATGGCACGGCCGCCCAGTACATAAGAAGGACGCACCACCAGCGGATAACCCAGGCCAGCGGCTTTCTCGACCGCCTGTTCCAGCGTCGCTACCGTGGCGTTAGCCGGTTGCTTCAGTTTCAGGCGATCAACCGCCTGCTGGAAACGTTCACGGTCTTCCGCACGGTCAATCGAGTCCGGGCTGGTGCCGATAACCGGCACGCCTGCGGCTTCCAGCGCACGCGCCAGTTTCAGCGGGGTCTGACCGCCATACTGGACGATGACGCCTTTTGGCTGCTCAATCCGCACAATCTCCAGCACGTCTTCCAGCGTGACCGGCTCAAAGTAGAGGCGGTCGGAGGTGTCATAATCGGTCGAAACCGTTTCCGGGTTACAGTTGACCATAATGGTCTGGTAACCATCTTCACGAAGCGCCAGAGCGGCGTGAACGCAACAGTAGTCGAATTCGATACCCTGACCGATACGGTTTGGTCCACCACCCAGAATCATGATTTTTTCGCGATCCGGACTCGGGTTGGCTTCACACTCCTCCTCATAGGTGGAGTACATGTAGGCCGTATCCGTGGCGAACTCGGCGGCACAGGTATCCACACGCTTATAAACCGGGTGCAGGTTAAACTGCTGACGCAGCTTGCGGATTTCGCTCTCTGCCACACCCGCCAGCGTCGCCAGCCGCGCATCAGCAAAGCCTTTGCGCTTCAGGGTACGCAGGAACGTGGCATCCAGGCTATTCACTCCTTCGCTTGCCACCTGATCTTCAAGCCGCACCAGCTCTTCAATCTGCACCAGGAACCAGCGGTCAATGTTGGTCAGATTGAACACGCCATCAACCGACATGCCAGCGCGGAAAGCGTCTGCGATGTACCAGATGCGGTCTGAACCGGCATCTTTCAGCTCGCGGCGGATGCGGGTTAACGCTTCCGGATCGTCCAGGTGCACTTTCGGATCGAAGCCATTAGCGCCCACTTCCAGACCGCGCAGCGCTTTCTGCATCGATTCCTGGAATGTGCGGCCAATCGCCATCACTTCACCGACTGACTTCATCTGCGTGGTCAGGCGATCGTTGGCACCGGCAAATTTTTCAAAGTTGAAACGCGGGATCTTGGTGACGACGTAGTCGATTGACGGCTCGAACGAGGCTGGCGTTAAACCGCCGGTGATATCGTTCATCAGCTCATCGAGGGTATAGCCCACCGCCAGTTTGGCCGCCACTTTCGCAATCGGGAAGCCCGTTGCTTTTGAGGCCAGCGCCGAGGAGCGCGATACGCGTGGGTTCATCTCGATGACAATCAGGCGACCATCTTTCGGGTTAACCGAGAACTGCACGTTGGAGCCGCCGGTTTCAACACCGATTTCACGCAGTACCGCCAGCGAGGCGTTACGCATGATCTGATATTCTTTATCGGTCAGCGTCTGGGCAGGTGCGACCGTGATGGAGTCACCGGTGTGAATGCCCATCGCGTCGAAGTTTTCAATGGAGCAGACGATGATGCAGTTATCGTTCTTATCGCGCACCACTTCCATTTCATACTCTTTCCAGCCAATCAGCGACTCATCAATCAGCAGCTCATTGGTTGGTGAGAGGTCGAGACCGCGTTCGCAAATCTCTTCAAACTCTTCGCGGTTATAGGCGATGCCGCCACCGGTGCCGCCCATGGTAAAGGAGGGGCGGATGATGCACGGGAAGCCAACATCTTCCGCCACGGCCAGCGCTTCTTCCATGGTGTGCGCAATGCCGGAGCGCGCGGTATCCAGACCGATACTTTTCATCGCCACGTCGAAGCGACGACGATCTTCCGCTTTGTCGATCGCATCAGCGGTCGCGCCAATCATGGTGACGCCAAACTCTTCCAGCACGCCATGGCGTTCCAGCTCCAGCGCACAGTTCAGCGCTGTCTGTCCGCCCATCGTTGGCAGCACCGCATCCGGGCGCTCTTTTTCGATGATTTTGCGCACCACTTCCCAGTGAATCGGCTCAATGTAGGTTGCATCGGCCATTTCCGGGTCGGTCATAATCGTCGCCGGGTTAGAGTTCACCAGAATGACGCGGTAGCCCTCTTCACGCAGCGCTTTACACGCCTGCGCACCGGAATAGTCAAATTCGCAGGCCTGGCCGATCACAATCGGACCGGCACCAAGAATCAGGATGGATTTTAGGTCTGTACGTTTTGGCATGAATTAGCTCCTGATTACTTCGCTTGCAGACGGAATGTGTCAATCAATTCAATAAAGTGGTCAAACAGCGGCGCAGCATCACCCGGTCCAGGGCTGGCTTCCGGGTGTCCCTGGAAGCTGAATGCGGGCTTGTCAGTGCGGTGAATACCCTGCACGGTTTTATCGAACAACGAAATGTGGGTGACACGCAGGTTCGCAGGCAGATTGTTCTCATCGACTGCAAAACCGTGGTTCTGGGCGGTGATCATGACGCGATTGTTTTCGAGATCTTTCACCGGATGGTTGCCGCCGTGGTGACCGAGCTTCATCTTCACGGTCTTAGCCCCGCTGGCCAGCGCCAGCAACTGATGACCCAGGCAGATACCGAACACCGGGATCTCGGTTTTCAGGAAGGCCTGAATCGCGCTGATGGCGTAGTCGCACGGCTCCGGGTCGCCAGGACCGTTGGAGAGGAAAATGCCATCCGGGTTCAGCTTCAGCACCTCTTCGGCAGGTGTCTGTGCCGGAACCACGGTCAGACGGCAGCCGCGATCAACCAGCATGCGCAGGATGTTGCGCTTAGCGCCGTAGTCGTAAGCCACCACATGGTAAGGCAGCGACTCCGCAGTAGCCTGCTCTGGCAGACCCGCGTCCAGCGTCCAGCTGCCCTGCTGCCAGCTGTAAGTCTCCGTGGTGCAGACCTCTTTCGCCAGATCCATTCCTTTCAGTCCCGGGAACGCCTGGGCTTTTTGCAGCGCCAGCGCAGCATCCGGATTGTCGCCAGCAATAATGCAGCCGTTCTGCGCCCCTTTCTCACGCAGCAAGCGCGTCAGCTTGCGGGTATCGATATCGGCAATCGCCACGATGTTGTTGCGCTGCAGGTAAGCCGATAAGCCCTCTTCGCTACGGAAGTTGCTGGCAATCAGCGGCAGGTCACGAATAACCAGGCCTTGCGCGTGAATCTGGCTGGATTCTTCATCGGCGGCATTGGCACCGACATTACCGATATGGGGATAAGTGAGAGTAACGATTTGGCGGGAATAGGAAGGATCAGTGAGGATTTCTTGATAACCGGTCATTGAAGTGTTGAAAACGACTTCTCCCACTGCCGAACCTGTTGCCCCGATGGCCCGACCGTGGAATTGGGTTCCGTCTTCCAGAACCAGGATTGCTGACTTGATCAAAACATCCTCCAGGGAATAAACAGTCAATATATCTGCATATTAATTCAAAATAGCCGCCTGAATCAATGCAAAAACCGCCTGAATTGTCGATTTTTGGCAAATTGCGCGCATTCTAATGATCGCCCTGGTCATTGTCTACCCTGAAGCGGTATTTTTTAATGATTATCTGCCTTATGAGGAAAAAAATGGGTATAAGCGGCAAAAAGAGGGGAAAACCCGGCGGAATAATCGTTTGCCAGGCAGCATAAAAACGAAACCGGCGCAGCAGGGCCTTTATTTTTGACCAAATGGTCAAAAATGGTGTTTCACCGGGCTGCTAAACCTGGAAAACAGATACAAATGAGCATCAGATGAATATTTTAAATCGGAATGGTATTTTTCAGATAAAATTAAGGGCAATGAAAACATTGCCCCTTTTCAATCAATCAATTACCGATTGAAATAACCACATCACGATGGCTCACAACACTTACAACATCGACAAATCCAGCACATCCCGCATATCAAACAGGCCAGATTTTTTATCATTCAGCCATAAAGCTGACTTAACTGCACCATTTGCAAAGGTCATACGACTCGAAGCCTTGTGGGTTATCTCTATCCGCTCGCCAATATCTGCAAACATCGCTGTATGCTCACCGACAATGTCACCTGCGCGCACCGTTGCAAAACCGATGGTCTGCGGCTGGCGTTCACCCGTGTGGCCTTCACGCGTATAGACTGCATGCTCATCCAGTTTCCACTGCATCGCATCGGCTATCGCCTCTCCCATCGCCAGCGCGGTGCCAGACGGCGCATCCACTTTATGACGGTGGTGTGCTTCAACGATCTCAATGTCCGCGTACTCACCCATCACTTTAGCGGCCTTCTCCAGCAGCTTCAGCACCAGGTTAACCCCCACACTGAAGTTCGCAGCGAACACGATGGCGATATCTTCTGCCGCCGCGCGAATGGCCGCTTTGCCTGCCTCATCAAAACCGGTAGTGCCAATGACCATCGCTTTACCCTGCTCACGGCAGATCGCCATATACTCCAGCGTGCCCTCCGGGCGGGTGAAGTCGATTAGCACATCAAAGTCGTTTATCACCGCGCGTAAATCGTCAGCGATAAGAATGCCGTTCTTGCCGATGCCCGCTAATTCACCAGCGTCGCTGCCGGTCAGCGATGAACCCGGGCGTGCCAGTGCGGCACCCAGTTCTGTGCCCTCTGCCTGCTGCGTCGCCTGAATCAGATTACGGCCCATTCGGCCTGGCGCGCCCACAATAGCAATGCGGATAGTGCTCATATTTATTCATTCCTAAAACAAAACTATGCATCCAAAGCGTCATCAGGTTAACGATGAGTTAACAGTCACGCCACTATTAATCCGTGATAATAAGAATTTTATGCCAGCCGCCTGTGATTATCAGTAAAAGCAATCACCGCAGCAAACCACGGCGTTTTTAGTCAGACCAGAAAAACAAAAAAGGCCGAACAGAGTCGGCCTTTTTATCAGTTATATCGAAGAGTTACTGCACGTTACGTACTTCGACGCGCAGCTCTTTAGGCACCTCGAAAACAATATTCTCTTCACGGCCAATCAGCTCAATCGCTGCTTCGCCGCCCAGCTCACGCAGCCGCTGGATCACCTGCTGCACCAGAATATCGGGGGCTGAGGCACCCGCGGTCACACCAATACAGGCCACGCCTTTTACCCACTCTTCCTGAATATCATCCGCAGAGTCGATCAGCTTCGCCAGCTTACCGGCACGCTGTGCCAGCTCAGCCAGACGGTTAGAGTTCGAGGAGTTTTTCGACCCTACCACCAGCACCACTTCCGCATCTTTCGCCAGCGTACGAACGGCTTCCTGACGGTTGGTGGTGGCGTAGCAGATATCATCTTTACGCGGCCCGATGATCGCAGGGAAACGCTGACGCAGGGCATCAATGATGTCAGAGGTGTCATCCACCGACAGCGTGGTCTGCGTCATGAAGCTCAGATTGTTTTCGTCTTTGACAGTCAGCCTGAAGACATCTTCCGGTGACTCCACCAGATACATGCCGCCATTAGGGTTGTTGTACTGCCCCATAGTGCCTTCAACTTCCGGATGACCCGCATGACCAATCAAAATCGCTTCCACACCTTTACGGCTGGCACGCGCCACTTCCATATGCACTTTGGTCACCAGCGGACAGGTGGCGTCGAACAGCATGGTCAGATTGCGCGCTTTAGCTTCGGCACGCACGGCCTGTGAAACACCGTGTGCCGAGAAGATCAGAATCGCGTCATCCGGCACTTCGCTGATCTCTTCAATGAAGATAGCACCGCGCTCACGGAGGCTGTTCACCACGTAACGGTTATGCACCACTTCGTGACGGACATAGATGGGCGCGCCATACATCTCCAGCGCGCGCTCAACAATACTGATGGCGCGATCAACGCCAGCGCAGAAACCGCGCGGATTAGCTAACAGGATTTGCATCGTTCGCCTCCAGTGCCGGATCGATTTCCAGCACCTCTACATCAAACTGAATACGACGACCTGCCAGCGGATGGTTGAAATCCACGGTGATCGAATCACCGGAGACTTCACGGATCACGCCTGGCATTTCACTGCCGCCCATGCCGCTGAACAGCATGATGGCACCCACTTCAGGTTCGCCTGCATCGATAAAGTCCCGACGCGAGAAATACTGAATCAGGTCAGGGCTGACGCCGCCAAAGGCGTCTTCTGGCTCGAGGGTGAACTGCTTAGTTTCACCCGATTTCAGCCCCAGCAGCGCCTGCTCAAGTGCCGCAGAGAGGCTGCCATCACCGAGGCGGAACAGCGCGGGCTTGCCGTTTGCACGGGTCGATTCCGCCGTCGAGCCATCTTCCAGCTTCAGCGTAAAATGCACCAACACCGCGCTTTCGCGCTGTACGGACTCAGTCATCACTTACCCTTTCTGTTTAGCCTGTTTGCCGTTCGGGCTGAAAAAGCCCTCCAGCACCACCAGTGCCGCACCAATACAGATGCCGCAGTCAGCGATATTAAATGTAGCGAAGTGCCAGTTACCGACATAGAAATCGATAAAATCGACCACAAAGCCATGGTATGAGCGATCGAACAGATTACCTATCGCGCCGCCGATAATCAGCGCATACGCGATGTTAGCGATCTTCTGGCTGGCATGATTGCGGTACATCATCACCATCAGTGAGATCACGATAGCCAGTGCGATGCCCGCAAAGAACCAGCGCTGCCAGCCACCTTTGTCTGCAAGGAAACTGAACGCCGCGCCGTAGTTGTGCGCGTAGAACAGATTCAGATAAGGCATCAGCGGCTGGGTTTCATGCAGCATCATGTTGTTCATCACCCACTGCTTACTGGCGAAGTCCACAACAATCACCACCAGCACCAGCCACAGCCAGCGCAATCCGGTTGATAAAATAGGTTTACGCATCAGGCAAATTCACGCTGTTCGCCGTCACCGGCTACGTTAGTGTAACAACGACCACAGACCTCAGCATGCTCAGGATTCTGTCCGACATCGGTAGTGTAATGCCAGCAGCGCTGACATTTCTCGCCTTCCGCCTTGTGCAGCGCGATTTTCAGACCTTTCAGCCCTTCACTCTGCTGTGCTTCGTCGTTCGCCAGGGCGTAATCCGCCACCTGTGCGCCAGAGGTCAGCAGCACAAAGCGCAGTTCATTGCCCAGCGCCTGCAGCTTAGCCGCCAGTTCCGGATCGGCATACAGCGTCACCGTCGCTTCCAGTGCGCCACCGATACGTTTATCCGCACGCGCCTGCTCGATTACCTTGTTCACTTCGCCACGCACTTTCAGCAGCTCAGCCCAGTAGGCGTCATTCAGCGCTTCATCTTCCGCCAGGCCAAACAGACCCTCATACCACTCTTCGGTGAAGACATACTGCGCGCGTTCACCTGGCAGGTAGCCCCAGATCTCATCCGCCGTAAAGGACATGATCGGTGCCATCCAGCGCACCAGCGCTTCGACGATATGCCACAGCGCGGTCTGGCAGCTGCGACGTGCCAGGCCATCACCTTTCGCGGTGTACTGACGATCTTTGATGATGTCGAGATAGAAGCTGCCCATCTCAATTGAGCAGAACTGCATCAGACGCTGGATCACTTCGTGGAAATCGTAGTTCTCATAAGAGGCAACGATATCGGCCTGTGCTGCCTGTGCGCGACCCACTGCCCAGCGATCCACGACGACCATCTCTTCCGGTTTCACCAGATCGGTGGCCGGGTTGAAGCCGCTGAGGTTAGCCAGCAGGAAGCGTGCGGTGTTACGGATACGACGGTAGGCATCGGCAGAGCGCTTGAGGATCTCATCGGAGACCGCCATTTCGCCTGAGTAGTCGGTTGAGGCCACCCACAGACGCAGAATATCAGCGCCCAGCTTGTTCATCACATCCTGCGGCGCAACGGTATTGCCGATCGACTTCGACATCTTACGGCCCTGACCATCCACGGTGAAACCGTGTGTCAGTACCTGACGATAAGGCGCTTTGCCCTTCATCGCCGTGGAGATCATCAGCGAGGACATAAACCAGCCGCGATGCTGATCGGAGCCTTCCAGATAGAGGTCAGGCGCATGTCCGCCAAATTCCGGACGCGCATCCACCACAGAGTAGCTGGTAGAACCGGAGTCGAACCAGACATCCAGCGTATCCGGCACTTTGACGTAATGATCGGCGTCGTCGCCCATCAGTTCGCGCGGGTCGAGATCCCACCAGGCCTGAATGCCTTCCTGCTCAACGCGCTGCGCCACTTTTTCCATCAGCGCCAGCGTGTCCGGGTGCAGCTCTTCACTCTCTTTATGAACGAACAGCGCCATTGGCACGCCCCACGTACGCTGACGGGAGATACACCAGTCAGGACGGTTCGCCACCATCGATTCGATACGCGCCTGGCCCCAGTCAGGGATCCACTGCACGCCTTTGATCTCTTTCAGCGACTGCGCACGCAGTCCTTTCTGATCCATGCTGATGAACCACTGCGGCGTGGCGCGGAAGATGATCGGCGTTTTGTGGCGCCAGCAGTGCGGGTAGCTGTGCAGCAGTTTCTCAACGTGCAGCAGCGCGCCTTTCTCTTTCAGCAGCTCAACGATCATGTCGTTAGCTTTGAAGACGTTAATCCCATCCAGCGTCGGATAGGTGCCTGGCAGGTAGCTGCCATCCGGTCCGACCGGATTCGCCGTTTCGATGCCATATTTCTGACCGATGACGTAGTCATCCGGACCGTGGCCGGGTGCGGTGTGAACTGCACCCGTACCCGCGTCCAGCGTCACGTGATCGCCCAGCACCACCAGCGACTCAATCGCCAGGAACGGGTGCTGGAATTTCAGCAGTTCCAGTGCAGCGCCTTTGCATTCGCCCAGTACCTGCCATTCACTGACACCGGCGCGTTTCATGACGCTCTCAACCAGCTCTTTCGCCAGGATCAGGGCGCGTCCCTCGATCTGGATCAGCTGGTATTCAAATTCAGGATGCAGAGAGATGGCGCGGTTAGCCGGTAATGTCCACGGCGTCGTTGTCCAGATCACCAGTGAGATTGGGCCATTGACCTGTGCTACGCCAAATGCCTGACGCACCGCGTCGGCATCGATAGCGTTGAACATCACATCAATTGACGGTGACGTTTTGTCGTAATACTCGACTTCCGCTTCTGCAAGAGCAGAACGGCAATCCAGGCACCAGTGCACCGGCTTCGCGCCTTTATGCAGGTGGCCGTTGCCGATGATTTTACCCAGCGCACGGATGATGTTAGCTTCGGTGCCGAAATCCATGGTCAGGTAAGGACGATCCCAGTCGCCCAGCACGCCCAGACGGATAAAGTCTGCCTTCTGGCCTTCAACCTGTTCAGCGGCATATTTGCGGCACGCGGCACGGAATTCAGCGGCGCTGACTTTCTCGCCTGGCTTGCCGATCATCTGCTCAACTTTGTGTTCGATTGGCAGACCGTGACAGTCCCAGCCCGGCACATACGGCGAGTCATAACCCGCCATGCCTTTCGACTTGACGATAATGTCTTTCAGAATCTTGTTAACAGAGTGACCAATATGAATGCTGCCGTTCGCATACGGAGGGCCATCATGCAGGATAAAGGTTTTTTTCCCTTTTTTGGCTTCGCGGATAATGCCGTACAGGTTGTCGGCATACCAGCGTTGCAACATTCCCGGTTCGCGTTTGGCCAGATCGCCACGCATCGGGAATCCCGTTTCCGGCAAATTCAGGGTAGATTTATAGTCACTCATCAGATTCTCGATTCCGTTTTTCGCTCAGGTTAAAGCAGCCCAAAGAACTGCCGGGCCGTTACCACATCGTTCGCAATTTGTTCTTTCAACGCCTCCAGTGAGGCAAAGCGCTGCTCGTTTCGTATTTTCTGTTTCAGCACCACATCAATGTGACGACCATAGAGATCCATATTGATGTCGAGCAGGTGAACTTCAAGCTGCTGGCGTAAACCTTTTACGGTCGGACGGGTGCCGATATTGGCAACACCCGGCAGTGGCTCGGGCGTCAGCCCCTGGACCTCCACCGCATAAACTCCTTTCACCGGCGAGACGCTGCGGCGTAAAGGAAGGTTCGCAGTGGGGAAACCCAGCGTGCGTCCCAGTGCATCACCGTGCACGACGCGGCCGGAAATGGTGAAAGGATGACCTAACAGCGACTGCGCCAGCGCTAAATCATCTGCGGCCAGTGCCTGACGCACGGCGGTGCTGCTGATTCGCTTCCCGCCGTCACAGAAGGTTTCGGTGCTCACGACCTCAAAACCATACTCCGCACCGGCTTTCTGTAATAACAGGAAATCCCCCTGGCGACCAGCGCCGAAGCGGAAATCATCGCCTACTGCGAGGTACTTTACGTCCAGCTTGTCGACCAGCAGGTCACTGATAAAACGCTGGGCGGACAGGGCTGCGAAGCGACGGTCAAACCGCACACACAGCACTTTATCGACGCCGGCTTCCGCCATATAGCGCAGTTTTTCACGCAGGCGCGTCAGGCGTGCCGGGGCTTTATCACCGGCAAACAGCTCCAGCGGCTGTGGCTCAAAAACCATGACCACGACCGGCAGATTACGCTTACGTCCCTCTTCACACAGACGGGACATCAGCGCCTGATGCCCGCGGTGTACGCCATCGAAATTACCAATGGTCAGAACGCAGCCGCGATGCTGCTCGTTAAGATTATGAATACCGCGGATAAACTTCATGGCTGGCCCAAACCGGTGGAAATCGGCGGATTATACCCTTGAAAGCGACTCAGGTTAACCCGTCAGCACGCCTTTCATGCTTTAGGTGCTGCATTTCCTGTTGCAGATGCGCATGTTAAGAATTTTGTCGCGAAATACTGTATTCAGCGAGGGGAAGCTGGTAGAATCTTGCGCCATCAAATACGTAACCGAGTGCTGCTCATAGAGCGACGCTTATTTGCACAAATCCATTGACAAAATCAGGTTAGAAGGGCATAGTCCTCGGCCTTTGATTTGTCTCTATAGAACACATTTGGGAGTTGGACCTTGGCTAATATCAAATCAGCTAAGAAACGCGCCGTAACATCTGAGAAACGCCGCAAGCATAACGCTAGCCGCCGCTCAATGATGCGTACCTTCGTTAAGAAAGTATACGCGGCGATCGCTTCAGGCGACAAAGCTGCTGCGCAGAACGCATTCAATGAAATGCAACCACTCGTGGATCGTCAGGCCGCTAAAGGTCTGATCCACAAAAACAAAGCTGCACGTTATAAATCAAACCTGACTGCACAGATCAACAAACTGGCTTAATCGCCCGTTGTTAATCGCTTTGTTGAAAAAGCCGGCTTACGCCGGTTTTTTTTCGTCTGTACTCTGGCGGGGAAAGAGTCCGCTGAAGTCTGCGTGACAGAGACGCTGCACCGCCGGATGCTGAATCATCCGCTCCGCGAAGAGGATGTGATACTCCTCTGACACCGCATCAAGCCGGCCAACTTCATAACTCCCCTCCTGCTGATCCCTGTCCAGCGCTGCTGCTACAAAAAATGCATTCTGCCGCGCACCAAACGCCTTCATCAGGGCCGCATCATCAAACTCACCGAGAATCTCCACCTGCAGCCCCTGGGTCGTAATCCAGTTGAGGATTTTGCGCCCCAGCATCGAGCGGCGACCCGGAATCAGCAGGGGATGCGTCTCAAGGCAGGCCGGAAAAGAGAGATCGGTGATCGGCTGCGCGGACCAGAAGCTGATCGGGCACTCCCCCAGCTTCACCGAAAACAGCCCTTCCTGCTGGGTCGGATCGATGGAGCAGTCAGAGATAATCATATCCAGCTTATGCTGACTGAGCTGCTCCAGCAGCATCTCGTGGGTCGACTCGAAACAGCGCAGGTGAATCTTCTCCCCGGCAGCCACTGCGGTCTCCAGCACCTTACTGACCAGTTGCTTAGAGAGCGCATCTGCCACGCCAACATCCAGAAGCAGATGGGACTCTTTGCGGTAGTTAACGATATCCAGCATCTCCTGACCCAGCATAAACATGCGGTCAGCGTAGCGGAACACCAGTTGCCCCAGTTCTGTCGGCACCAGCCCCCTCCCCTGACGCCGGAACAGCTTGCCCTGCAGGCGCTCTTCAAGCGCCTTAATCTGCCCGGTAATGGTCTGTGGCGTCAGCGAGAGGGCCTCTGCAGCACCCGCAATCGACCTCGCGCGGCAAGCGTGCCAGAAGTAATAGAGGTGATTGTAATTAATGTGCGCCATAGGCTGCCCTACGCCGCACGCTGCTTCAGACGCCAGCCAAGGATCACATAGCCCAGCACCGCCGACAGAATCGAGCCTGACAGAATCCCCAGCTTCGCCAGCGTCATCAGTTCAGCACTGATGTCGCCATAGGCCAGCGAGGCGATAAATATCGACATGGTAAAGCCAATACCGCACAGCACCCCTACCGCCGCAATATCTTTAATGTGCGTATTTTCCGGCAGCCTGGCTATGCGGGTTTTGTCTGCCAGCCAGCAGAACAGCGTGATGCCCAGAGGCTTACCAATCAGCAGCCCGGCGATGATGCCCAGCGGCAGCAGCGAGAAGAGGCTGCCGAACGAAACGCCCGTCAGTGACACACCCGCATTGGCAAAGGCAAACAGTGGCAGGATCACCCAGCGCACCCAGGGATGCAGCGCATGCTCAAGATGAATCGCCGGAGAGTGGCCCTCTTTCTTCGCCAGCGGAATCAGGAAGCCGACCACGACACCCGCCAGCGTCGCATGAACACCCGACTTCAGTACCGCCACCCACAGCACCAGCCCCACCAGCAGATAGAGACCGGTGTTGCGAACGTTAAGCAGGTTCATCAGCGCCAGCACGGCAATGGCAGCGGCGGCAACGCCCAGCGAGGCCATCGAAAGGTGATGCGTGTAGAACAGCGCGATAATTACGATAGCCCCGAGATCGTCGATAATCGCCAGCGCCATCAGGAAGATTTTCAGAGCAGGCGGCACGCGGCTTCCCAGCAGTGCCAGGATGCCCAGCGCAAAGGCAATATCGGTGGCGGTCGGGATCGCCCAGCCGCTACGGGTGGTGGCATCGGCACCGTTAAACAGCAGAAAAATGATCGCCGGGGCGATCATGCCACCCAGCGCCGCAATCAGTGGGAACAGCGCCTGTTCACGTTTAGCCAGCGCACCCATCACCAGTTCGCGTTTGACCTCCAGTCCCACCATCAGGAAAAATAGCGCCATCAGCGCATCGTTAATCCACAGCAGCAGGTCTTTGCTGATATCGAGCGCACCAAAGCGAAATTCCACCGGAATCGCCAGCAGATCGCGATAGCCCTGCTGCGTCGCTCCGCTATTGGCCAGCATCATCGCCAGCGCAGCCGCAATAATCAGCACCACACCGCCGGTAGCGTCGCTTTCCAGTATTTTTTTTAGTCTGATATTCACACGCGTTGTCCTTAATCCAGAGGTCAATCAAAGGCCCTAAGAATAGCGGTAACAACAGCTCGAAAAAAACAGTTTATTTGGCGGTAATCATTCGGAAATAGCGAATTGAGAAGTGCACGCAAAAAAAAAGCCAGCTGCAGGCGCTGGCTTTCAGAGTGGATGAACTTAACGGGTTAAGTCATCGAAGAACTTTTTCACGCCGTCGAAGAAGCTCTTGGAGCGCGGGCTGTTATGCTCGCCGCTTGGGCCGCCAAAACTCTCTTCCAGTTCACGCAACAGCGTTTTCTGTTTCTCATTCAGGCTGACCGGTGTTTCCACCACGACACGGCATAACAAGTCGCCGACTGCGCCGCCACGTACCGATTTGACGCCACGTCCACGCATGCGGAACAGCTTGCCGGTCTGGGTTTCTGACGGCACTTTCAGCTTCACGCGACCATCCAGTGTCGGCACTTCAATCTCGCCGCCCAGCGCCGCCATCGCAAAGTTGATCGGCACTTCGCAGTAGAGATTGTTCTCTTCACGCTCGAAGATCGGGTGTTTCTTCACCGATACCTGAACGTAAAGATCGCCGGCTGGTGCGCCCTGCTCGCCCGCTTCGCCTTCGCCACTCAGACGAATGCGATCGCCGGTGTCGACCCCTGCCGGGATTTTCACTGACAGCGTTTTCGATTTCTCGACGCGGCCGTGACCATGACAGGCGTTGCACGGGTCTTTAATCACCGAGCCGCGACCATGACAGGTCGGACAGGCCTGCTGGACAGTGAAGAAGCCCTGGCGCATCTGCACCTGGCCTGCACCGTGACAGGTTGAACAGGTTTGTGGCTGCGTTCCCGCTTTCGCACCGCTGCCGTGGCAGACATCACACTCTTCCAGGGTTGGAATGCGGATCTCTTTGGTCACGCCGCGTACCGCTTCTTCCAGCGACAGCTCCATGTTGTAGCGTAAATCGGCGCCACGGGAGGCGCGCTGACGGCGTCCACCACCAAAGATGTCACCGAATACGTCGCCAAAGATATCGCTGAAGTCTGCACCGCCGCCACCAAAGCCGCCGCCGCCGAATCCACCGCCACCCATGCCGCCCTGTTCAAAGGCTGCATGACCATACTGATCGTAGGCCGCACGCTTCTGCGCATCGGTCAGGATTTCGTAGGCTTCCTTGACCTCTTTGAATTTAGCTTCGGCTTCTTTGTCACCGGGATTGCGGTCCGGGTGGAATTTCATTGCCAGGCGTTTGTAAGCCTTTTTGATTTCACGCTCGTCCGCGGATTTGGCGACGCCTAAAATCTCGTAGTAATCACTCTTCGCCATGTTTTTTTAGCCCTTAACATGATCGCACGGGCGTGGAGAGATCTCCTACGCCCGTGCTGGTTTCAACGGCTGTCAGGCCAACCGTCGCGCCCGGTCAGGGGCAATTATTTCTTGTTGTCTTTCACTTCTTCGAATTCAGCATCGACAACGTCGTCATCTTTCTTCGCTGACGCGTCACCGGCATCTGCTGCACCCGCCTGAGACTGCTGTGCTGCTTCCATCAGTTTGCCGGATACTTCCATCAGCGCCTGCATTTTGGCGTCGATTTCCGCTTTGTCTTCGCCTTTCAGCGCAGTTTCCAGCGCGGCCAGAGCGGCTTCGATTGGCGCTTTGTCATCAGCTGACAGTTTGTCGCCTGCTTCGTCCAGCTGCTTACGCGTGCTGTGGGCAATCTGGTCACCCTGGTTACGCGTCTGTACCAGCTCTTCGAACTTACGGTCAGATTCAGCATTCGCTTCTGCATCACGCACCATTTTCTGGATCTCTTCATCGCTCAGACCTGAAGAGGCTTTGATGGTGATCTTCTGCTCTTTACCGCTGTTCTTGTCTTTCGCCGATACATGCAGGATACCATCCGCATCGATGTCGAAGGTGACTTCGATCTGTGGCATACCGCGTGGCGCATTCTGGATACCGTCGAGGTTGAACTGGCCCAGTGACTTGTTGTCATTGGCGCGCTTACGCTCACCCTGCAGCACATGAATGGTCACGGCTGACTGGTTATCTTCAGCCGTCGAGAAGACCTGGCTGTGCTTGGTTGGGATAGTGGTGTTCTTGCTGATCAGCGAAGTCATCACGCCACCCATGGTTTCGATACCCAGTGACAGCGGGGTAACGTCCAGCAGCAGCACGTCTTTCACGTCGCCACCCAGTACACCACCCTGAACCGCAGCACCAACGGCAACGGCTTCGTCCGGGTTCACGTCTTTACGCGGCTCTTTACCGAAGAATTCGGTCACTTTCGCCTGAACCAGTGGCATACGGGTCTGACCACCCACCAGAATAACGTCGTTGATGTCTGATACAGACAAGCCTGCATCCTGCAGCGCAACTTTCAGTGGCGCGATTGAGCGTGCAACCAGATCTTCAACCAGTGACTCCAGTTTAGAGCGGGTCACTTTGATGTTCAGGTGCTTAGGACCAGTCGCATCTGCCGTGATGTATGGCAGGTTAACGTCGGTCTGCTGTGCAGAAGAAAGTTCGATTTTCGCTTTCTCTGCCGCTTCTTTCAGACGCTGCATCGCCAGTGGATCGTTGTGCAGATCGATGCCCTGGTCTTTTTTGAATTCAGCAACCAGATAATTAATAAGGCGGCTGTCGAAGTCTTCACCACCCAGGTGGGTATCACCGTTGGTTGCCAGAACTTCAAAGGTTTTTTCGCCGTCAACTTCGTCGATCTCGATGATTGAGATATCGAAGGTACCGCCACCCAGGTCATAAACCGCGATGGTGCGGTTGCCCTGACCTTTGTCCAGACCGTATGCCAGTGCAGCAGCAGTCGGTTCGTTAATGATACGTTTGACTTCCAGACCCGCGATACGGCCGGCATCTTTGGTCGCCTGACGCTGCGCATCGTTGAAGTAGGCCGGTACGGTAATAACCGCTTCGGTCACTGGCTCACCGAGGTAATCTTCGGCGGTCTTTTTCATTTTCTTCAGCACTTCAGCAGAGATCTGCGGTGGTGCCATTCTCTGACCTTTCACTTCCAGCCAGGCGTCGCCGTTGTCAGCGCCGGTGATTTTGTATGGCATGATTTTAATATCACGCTGCACTTCTTCGTCCTGGAAACGACGACCGATCAGACGCTTGATTGCGAACAGGGTATTCTGCGGGTTGGTCACTGCCTGACGTTTAGCCGGTTGACCAACCAGAATTTCGCCATCCTGTGTATACGCAATAATTGAAGGCGTGGTGCGATCGCCCTCGGCATTTTCCAGCACACGTGCTTTAGTGCCATCCATGATCGCAACACAAGAGTTGGTTGTACCCAGGTCAATACCAATAATCTTACCCATCTAAACATCTCCCACTTAAATTCGTTGCCAATTTGGGTTGTGAACCTTTTATGTGGGCGGGTTGTTTGCATTCAACCTGCCAGCACATGCTTTTTTTCCAACGTTCACAACGCTCGATGACAAGTAGATGGGGCCGCTTCGATGCGCATCAAGGGCTAAACCAAAAAAAATTTTTCTACCTCTGGCCCTGCCGGGATCAAAGAACACGATTAACCCACTGAATATGATGCGTCGCCTTGCTCCTTTCTGTGAGCAGGCTGAAGTCCTTTTATTTCATTAACGATCATCTTACTGCCGGGGAACTATGGCAAATTCAACGCTGGCTAATCCTGCCCCGCTGGGCTTAATGGGATTTGGCATGACAACCATTTTGCTAAACCTGCACAACGCGGGTCTGTTTGACATGGACGTGGCAATTTTAGCGATGGGAATTTTTTATGGCGGGATCGCGCAGGTGCTGGCCGGTCTGCTGGAATTTAAAAAGAACAACACCTTTGGGCTGACCGCCTTTACCTCTTACGGCATGTTCTGGTTAAGCTTTGTGGCGATCCTGCTGTTACCGCAGATGGGTCTGGCGAAAGCGCCTGACGAACGCTTCCTGGGTGCATGGCTGGTACTGTGGGGCATCTTCACGCTGTTTATGTTTATCGGCACGCTGAAAGGTACGCGGATGCTGCAGTTTGTCTTCGGCTCCCTCACCCTGCTGTTTCTGCTGCTGGCCGTGGCTCACCTTATGCACCAGCCTTCGCTGGTCGTGTCTGCGGGTTGGGTCGGAATCATCTGTGGTGCCAGCGCCTGCTATCTGGCAATGGGTGAAGTGCTGAACGAAACCTTTGGCCGCACTCTTCTGCCGATTGGCGCAAAGGCACTTTAAGCCTGCTTCACGCCTGAAAAAAACGCGGAGCCTGGCTCCGCGTTTCCCTGTTACAACGTCTTAACGCCCTGCTGCAGGTCCGGCTCATGGCTGACATCACGCCGCAACCAGATACCGGTCAGCAATCCCACCAGCGCCAGTGCCATCACATACCAGCACGGCCCCATCACGGAGACATTCATCAGCAGCGACACAAAGATCGGGGTCAGCCCGCCAAAGATGGCATAGGAAAGGTTGTAGGAAAACGAGAGGCCGGTAAAACGCACCTCTGCCGGGAAGGCACGCACCATCACAAAGGGCACGACGCCGACAATACCGACGCTCAGGCCCGCCACGCCATAGAGCAGAAAGAGTTGCTGCGGATAGAGGGCAGTCAGGTGATAGAACTGCCAGCTACAGAGTGCCAGCAGCAGGCTGCCGATACATAACGTACGACTGGCACCAAAACGATCGACAGCGAGTCCGGCAACAATGCAGCCGATGCAGAGCATCACGGTAGCGATACTGTTGGCCTGCAGGGTCAGCGCGGGCGCGATGCCCAGCTGCTTCTGCAGCCAGACCGGCGACATCAGGATCACGACCACAATGCAGGCGGAGAGCAGCCAGGTCAGCAGCATGGAGATGACAATCGACTTTTTATGCTCCGCCAGCACGGTCTTCAGCGGCAGCGTTTCAGCCAGCGCTTTACGCTGCTGCATCTCAACAAAGACCGGCGTCTCATGCAGCCAGCGCCGCAGGTACATGGCGATCAGACCAAACACGCCACCGAGGAAGAATGGAATACGCCAGCCGCCGTCATGAATCGCCTGCTGCGACATCGAGGTATTAATCAGCGTCGCCACCAGCGAGCCCAGTAAAATGCCGATGGTCAGCCCGGCCGTCAGCGTGCCACAGGCGATGCCGATACGTTTGTATGGCACGTGCTCAGCGACAAACACCCATGCACCTGGCACTTCTCCGCCAATCGCCGCGCCCTGCAGCATCCGCATCAGCAGCATCAGCAGTGGCGCAGCAATGCCAATCGTCTGCCAGGTGGGTAAAGCGCCCATCATCAGGGTTGGCAGCGCCATCAGCAGAATACTCAGGCTGAACATCTTTTTGCGCCCGAGTTTGTCGCCAAAATGCGCCATCACGATGCCACCCAGCGGGCGTGCCAGATAGCCTGCGGCAAAAATGGCAAACGTCTGCAGCTGACGCAGCCATTCCGGGATATCGGAGGGGAAGAAGAGCTCGCCAATCACGGTGGCGAAGAAGACAAAGATGATGAAGTCGTAAAATTCCAGCGCGCCGCCCAGCGCGGCCAGCGCCAGGGTTTTGTAATCCTTACCGGTCAGACGCTGCGTGTGAGTCGGATTCATAATAGTCCAGAGGCAAAAGAGACAAGGTTGTAAAGATACCCTTACTATATCGTCAATCTTTTGCCACACCAGCCGAACTGTAGCTTATGCCTGAAATGCGGGATATTTAGTTATTTATCTTACGGATGGCGCTTTTAGGCCGAAATGCTGCTACCACGTCAGGATGCGTTTCAACATAAGGTCCTTCCAGCAACTGTAAACAATAAGGTACAGAAGCAAAGATACCGTGAACTTTTACCTTGCCCTGCTCATCTTTCAGCCCTTCCAGTGTCTCTTTGATCGACTTCGGCTGACCGGGCAGATTGAGGATAAGCGACTGTTTGCGGATTACCCCAACCTGACGCGACAGAATCGCGGTCGGCACGAACTGCAGGCTGATCTGACGCATCTGCTCACCAAAGCCGGGCATTTCCCGATCGGCCACGGCCAAGGTGGCATCGGGCGTGACATCGCGTCGGGCCGGACCGGTGCCGCCGGTAGTTAACACCAGATGGCAAAAGCGTTCATCGACCAGCTCGCAAATGGCGTGCTCAATCATCGGCTGCTCGTCGGGCACCAGCCGGGACTCAATCTCAAACGGGCTGCTGATTGCGCTGCTAAGCCAGCTCTCCAGCGCGGGGATCCCCTGATCCTGATAGATGCCGTTCGCGGCGCGATCGGAGACCGAGATCAGGCCAATGCGTAATGTATTCATGATGAGCTTCGCTGTGATTTACCGCGGTGCGGTGGAGTAAAAGGGGAATAGCAGAGAGGATAATATAAAGTGAAAGGGTCGGAAAAGAGAAAACCGTGGCAGCCTGCGCCGCCACGGTCAGCAGATTACAGCAGTTCTGCCAGCATCTTCTCAAGTTTGCCCTGATCAACGGCAAAGTTGCGGATACCTTCTGCCAGCTTAGCCACCGCCATTGGATCCTGGTTGTGCTGCCACAGGAACTCAGACTCGGTCATGCGGGCCGGACGCGCTTTCACTTCACCGCTGTAGCTCAGTTTACGCTCCAGGGTCCCTTCGCTCTCTGCCAGCTCTTTCAGCAGCGCAGGCGAAATGGTCAGACGGTCACAGCCAGCCAGCTCGATGATTTCACCAACGTTACGGAAGCTGGCGCCCATCACCACGGTTTCATAGCCGTGCTGCTTGTAGTAGTTGTAGATTTCAGAAACAGAAACCACGCCTGGATCTTCGTGCGCGGCATACTCTTTCTTGTCAGTGTTGGCTTTGTACCAGTCGAGGATACGGCCAACAAACGGAGAGATCAGGAACACGCCCGCTTCGGCACAGGCACGCGCCTGAGCAAACGAGAACAGCAGGGTCAGGTTACAGTTGATACCCTCTTTTTCCAGCTGCTCTGCAGCGCGGATGCCCTGCCAGGTAGAGGCCAGTTTGATCAGGATGCGGTCATTGCTGATACCGGCATCGTTGTAGAGTTTGATCAGGCTGCGGGCTTTCGCGATGCTGCCTTCAGTGTCGTAAGAGAGACGCGCATCGACTTCAGTCGAGATACGGCCTGGAATCAGTTTCAGAATTTCCAGACCAATGTTCACGGCCAGCTTGTCAGAAACCAGCTGCAGCTGCTCTTCTTTGTTGCTGCTCTGCTCACGCGCCCAGCCGATCGCTTCATCGATCAGTTTACGGTATTCAGGGATTTGTGCGGCGTTAAGAATCAGAGAAGGGTTGGTGGTAGCGTCCTGCGGCTGATACAGCTTCATAGCTGCGATATCACCGGTGTCGGCGACGACGGTGGTGAGCTGACGCAGGGAGGTAAGTTTGTCCGTCATGTTCTTTTCTCTTAGTTAACTGTCAGTGTGAAAAAAGGCTGTTGGGATAATATCACGCGCCAACGGTGGCGCAAGGTCAGGGAATGCCGTTTACGATAGCGCGAACAAATAGGTGTGATTCGTCATTCTTTGCGGCTTTTTTGGTACACTGCAGAGCCTGATAAGCAGCCAATGCCCTGTTAAACCAGGCATTAACCGAGGAAGCAACAATGTTGATGGTGATCTCTCCTGCCAAGACGCTCGATTATGAAAGCCCGCTGGCGACCACGCGTTTCACCCAGCCTGCGCTGTTAGAAAAATCACAACAGCTGATTGAGATTGCGCGCGAGCTGTCACCCGCCAGCATCGCCTCGTTAATGGGTATCAGCGACAAACTGGCACACCTCAATGCCGAACGGTTTAACAGCTGGCAACCCGATTTTTCCCCACAGAATGCCCGTCAGGCCATCCTGGCGTTCAAAGGTGATGTCTACACGGGTCTGCAGGCCGAAACCTTCAGCGATGAGGATTTCAGCTTTGCTCAGCAGCACCTGCGCATGCTTTCAGGCCTGTATGGCGTGCTGCGTCCGCTCGATCTCATGCAGCCTTACCGGCTGGAGATGGGGATTCGCCTGGCCAATCCGGCGGGCAAAGATCTCTACACCTTCTGGGGCGATCTCATCACTGAAACGCTGAATGCCGCGCTGACGGAACAGGGTGATGAGGTACTGATCAACCTCGCCTCAGACGAATATTTCAGAGCAGTTAAGCCGAAGACGCTGAAGGCACAAATGATTAAGCCGGTATTCCTCGACGAGAAGAATGGCAGCTACAAAGTGATTAGCTTCTATGCCAAAAAGGCGCGTGGATTGATGAGTCGCTATGTGATTCAGCAGCGCCTGACAAAGCCGGAGCAGCTTAAGGCGTTTGATCTGGATGGCTATCGTTTTGATGCGGCCAGCAGCAGCGAAAGCGAACTGGTCTTTAAGCGCGCGGAGCAGTAATATCCCGCGCGCGTAGTGTACTCTCTGCAAATGGGCTTCCCGCCACCTGGAAGCCATTCACAGCACTACTTCAGCAGGAACGCACGCAGTGAGCCGAAGTCCGCCTTCATCTCGTGCGACAGCAGCGGCAGATCGGCACGCTCCGCTAACTCTGGCGGTAGCGTCAGTGTCTGTTCAAGGATCGCTTCCACGCTTTCGCGGAATTTCGCAGGGTGCGCGGTACCCAGGAACACACCATATTCCCCTTCCTGCAGCTGATCGCGCAGCAGACGCCAGGCGATGGCAGCATGTGGTTCGGAAACATAGCCAATCTCAGCCAGTTCACGCATTGCGGCGCGCGTGGTCTCATCAGAGACCGCACCACAGGCGAGATCGGTTAAGCGCCAGGTTTTACGGCGGAACAGCTCTTCCACACGCGGCCAGTTGTTTGGCTGGCTGACGTCCATCGCATTCGACAGCGTAGAGACCGTCAGATTAGGCTGCCATTCGCCGTTGCCAAGGAAGCGCGGCACCGTGTCATTGGCGTTGGTGGCGGCAATAAAGCGCTTGATCGGCAGGCCCAGCGATTTCGCCAGCAGACCGGCGGTCAAATCACCAAAGTTGCCGCTCGGCACGGAGACCACCAGCTGATTACGTTTTTCCTGCGGCAGCTGCGCGACCGCTTCAAAGTAGTAGCAGATCTGCGCCAGCAGGCGGCTGATGTTGATAGAGTTCGCCGAGTTCAGACCAATCGTCTTTTTCAGCTCGTCATCATCAAACGCCTGTTTCACAAGCGACTGACAGGCATCGAAATCGCCGTCGATAGCGATGGTTTCGATGTTGCCGCCCAGGGTACAGAAGAGTTTCTCCTGCAGCGGACTGATTTTGCCCTGCGGATAGAGGATCACCACGCGCACGTTCTTCATGCCGTAGAACGCGTGCGCCACAGCCGCGCCGGTATCACCGGAGGTGGCGGTCAGAATGGTGATCTGCTCATCTGAGCCTGAAACATACGACAGCATCTGCGCCATAAAACGGCCGCCGAAGTCTTTAAACGCCAGCGTCGGACCGTGGAACAGCTCCAGACAGGCAATATCTTCGCTGACGGCTTTCACCGGGGCCGGAAAAGCAAAAGCGGCTTTAACACGCTCATGCAGATGATGGGCCGGAATCTCATCGCCAATGAAAGCCGAGAGAATTTTGCTGCTGCGGCTGACAAAATCCATCTCCAGCATCGCGTCGATGTCAGTCAGTTCAAACTCTGGCAGTTCCAGCGGAAAGAACAGACCCTGCTGCGATCCCAGACCCTGTTTCACCGCCTGGGCGAAGCTGACCTGCTCGTTGTGATCCTTAAGATTGTAGAGTTTCATGCGTTATCCCAATTGTCGTGCGCCAGCCGTGTCGAGACGGCAGATATGGACGAAGCCTTCATCATTCTGCAGATAGTGCTGGCTCAGCCAGTCAGCCATCCGCTGTGCCGTTTCCATCTGATTGCAAACGGCGAAAAGTGTCGGACCAGAGCCGGAGATACCGCACGCCAGTGCGCCAATCTCTTTCGCGGCCTGCCGCGCCTCGGCGAAGCCTGGCAGCAGCCGGGTCCGGTAGGGTTCGGCAATCACATCCTGCATAAGTTTAGCTGCCAGCTGCGGCTGACGCGTATGGCAGGCGTGAATGAAGCCGGCCAGCAGGCGGCCATGCTTAATACAGTCCTCTTTGCGGTACTGTGCCGGTAAAATGGCGCGCGCTTCGGCAGTCGACACTTTAATGCCCGGATAGGCCATCACCCACAGCCAGTCGTCAAAGCCCGGCACCGCCTGGCTGATGATGTCATTTTCCTGCAGCATCAGCTGAATGCCGCCGAGGAAGCAGGGAGCGACATTATCATAATGTACGCTGCCGGAGATCCGCCCTTCCAGCTCACCCATCAGCGTCAGTAGCGTGCTGTCGCTGAGTGGCTTGCCGCAGAACTCATTCATTGCCATCAGACCGGCCACTACCGAGCAGGCGCTGGAGCCCAGACCGGAGCCGATGGGCATATTCTTCTCCAGGGTCATCGCCACCGGGATCTCTTTGCCAATCGCCTCGCAGAAACGCTGCCAGCACTGATAAACGATATTCTCTTTAGGATCGGCGGGCAGTTTACTGACAAAACGTCCGGCGTTGGTCAGTGAAAACTGCTCTGCCGCTTCAACGGAGACGCAGTCACCCAGCAGGGAGCCATCTACCGGCGAAACCGCCGCGCCCAGCACATCGAACCCGACGCTGACGTTACCAATCGAGGCCGGTGCGTAAATTTTTACCATGATTAAACTCCCAACTTCCATGACAGCGTGCGCAGCAGATCGGCAAAGACACCGGCCGCTGTGACATCATTTCCTGCACCGTATCCGCGCAGCACCAGCGGAATCGGCTGATAGTAGCGGCTGTAAAACGCCAGCGCGTTCTCGCCATTTTTCACTTTATAGAGCGGATCGTTGCCGTCAACGGCGTCGACCTTCACTTTGCAGACACCGCCCTCTTCAATCACGCCCACGTAGCGCAGGACTTTGCCCTCATTCTGCGCCTGTGCAACGCGGTCGGCAAAGGCGTTATCCAGCTCAGGCAGACGCTGCATAAACTGCTCCACATCCTGAATATCGACCAGGCTGGCGGGCAGCAGCGGCTCAATCTCAATATCACTCAGCTCCAGCTGATGGCCTGCTTCGCGTGCCAGAATCAGCAGCTTACGCGCCACATCAGTGCCAGCGAGATCGTCACGTGGATCGGGCTCGGTAAAGCCCATCTCACGCGCCATGTTCGTTGCCTGCGACAGCGAAACCCCTTCATCCAGCTTGCCGAAGATGAACGACAGCGATCCCGAAAGGATACCGGAGAAGCGCAGCAGTTCATCACCCGCGTTCATCAGGTTCTGCAGGTTTTCGATCACCGGCAGCCCGGCCCCGACGTTGGTATCATAAAGGAATTTACGACGCGATTTGGCGGCGGCGGCGCGCATCTGCTGATAGTAATTCCAGGAGGAGGTGTTGGCCTTTTTGTTCGGCGTCACCACGTGGAAGCCCTCGCTGAGGAAATCCGCGTACTGATCGGCAACGGCCTGGCTGGAGGTACAATCCACAATGACCGGATTAAGCAGGTGATACTCTTTCACCAGACGGGTCAGGCGTCCGAGATTGAACGGCTCTTTCGCTTCGGCGAGTGCCGCCTGCCAGTTGCTTAAATCGATACCGTGGACGTTTGTTAACAGCGCATGCGAGTTCGCAATGCCGCAGACCCGCAGGTCAATATGCTTCTGCTTCAGCCACGCCTGCTGGCGATGTAACTGATCCAGCAGCGCACCGCCGACACCGCCGACACCGACCACAAACACTTCGATCACCTGATCGGTGGCGAACAGCATCTGATGCACCACGCGCACGCCGGTGATCACTTCGTCATTATTTACCACCACCGAGATGGAGCGCTCAGAGGAGCCCTGTGCAATCGCCACGATATTGATATTGGCGCGTGCCAGCGCCGAGAAGAATTTCGCTGAGATGCCACGCAGGGTACGCATGCCATCGCCCACCACTGAAATCACCGCCAGGTTTTCGATGATATCCAGCGGATCCAGCAGGCCATCTTTCAGCTCAAGATAGAACTCTTCTTCCAGCACGTGACGCGCCCGCGCCAGCTCGCTCTGCGGCACGCAGAAACTGATGCTGTATTCGGAAGAGGATTGAGTGATCAGCACCACCGAGATGCCGGTGCGCGACATCGCCGCAAAGACTCTGGCCGCCATTCCAACCATCCCTTTCATGCCGGGACCGGAGACGTTGACCATCGCCATGTTATTCAGGTTGGTGATGCCTTTAACCGGGCTCTCATCCTGTTCGCCTTCGGCACCAATCAGCGTGCCGGGCGCCTGCGGATTGGCGGTGTTTTTGATCAGGCACGGGATCTGGAACTGGGCGATAGGCGCGATGGTGCGGGGATGCAGCACTTTGGCACCGAAATAGGAGAGCTCCATCGCCTCCTGATAGGACATTGACTTCAGCAGGCGTGCATCCGGCACCTGACGCGGATCGCAGGTATAGACGCCATCCACATCGGTCCAGATTTCACAGCAGTCGGCGCGCAGACAGGCGGCCAGTACAGCCGCTGAATAATCTGAGCCATTGCGGCCCAGCACTACCAGCTCGCCGCGCTCGTTACCGGCGGTAAAGCCAGCCATCAGGATCATGTTCTGCGGCGGGATTTGGCTCGCTTCAATACGGCGGGTTGACTCAGGGATATCGACCGTGGATTCGAGGTAGTGGCCGACCGCCAGCAATTTCTCGACCGGATCAATCACGCTCACCTCATGACCGCGCGCCTGCAGCAGCGCTTCCATGATTGCAATCGAGAGTTTTTCACCACGACAGATAATCGCTGCGTTGACGCTGTCCGGGCACTGGCCCAGCAGGCTGATGCCGTGCAGTACCTGCTTCAGCTGCGCAAACTCCAGATCTACACGGGTTTTCAGTCGATCGAACTCAAAGCCCGGCTGCGCGGCTGCGAGCCCCTGCAGCAGCTCGCTGAAGATGCGTTCGGCGTCGCTGATATTCGGCAAAGCGTCCTGACCACTGATGGTTTTTTCAATCATCGCCACCAGATGGTTGGTGATCTTCGCAGGTGCAGAGAGCACGGTTGCAACCTGTCCTTGTTGCGCATTGCTTTCCAGAATATCAGCGACGCGAAGGAAACGCTCCGCATTCGCTACCGAGGTCCCGCCGAATTTCAGCACTCGCATAATATTAACTCTCCTGAATTTAAGCCGAAAAAAAAGCCCGCACTGTTTAGGTGCGGGCTTGTTTTCTGTTTTTCCTGTATGCGTCAGCCCGCACCGTTACCTGAGGTAATGGTGGTGGTAATAATTGTGGTGTTCAGGCTGATTTTACGCATTTAGATTTATTTTCTGTCTGTTTTTGTCTGTCCGTCTTGCTTCCAGAAGTAAAGCAAAGCGCACATTAAGTCAACCCGATTTGTCCGGCGGACAGTTTTCCACCACTGCGCACAGCCTCCGGTCAAACCGTAAAACGCTGCTCGATCGTTTGTAATGCAGACATTCCCTGCGATCTGTTGCTGTAAAATCAGCTTTTTGCCGAGGATTTATCTGTGAGTTTTTTTTCAATATCGTGCAGCAGACGATGCAGCATCGCGCTATCACGCTGTTCCAGCAGACCCACCCGCTGATCGATCCAGTCTGAGAGTTTCTCATCATCACTGACGTCGAGTTGCGCCAGCAGCTGATGGAAACGCTGACGCAATGCCTGCAGCTGCTGCCCGTCGGCGGCGGACGCGACCGGCGCTTCGACCTGATTCAGTTTCGACAGCTGATAGCAGTAAACCATCACTGCCTGACCGAGATTCAGTGAGGGATAGTCATTTGCCATCGGGATGCCGGTGAGCAGATCGACCTGCTCCAGCTCCTCGTTGGTCAGCCCGCTATCTTCGCGGCCAAACACCAGCGCCATGCTGTTGACCCACTGACGCTTTTCCAGCAGTTGCGTTTCAACCTGTTCGGGTGTGGCGTAGTAACGGAACTTTGCCCGGCTGCGCGCCGTCGTCGCGACCGAAAAATCGATATCCGCTAATGCCTCGGCAAGAGTAGCAAAGGTCTGAACATTATCGAGGATCTCACCCGCGCCATGGGCTACCCGGCGCGCTGCCGGATCCTGCCAGGCGTCGCTGGCAACGATGCGCAGCTGGCTGAATCCCATGGTTTTCATGGCACGCGCCGCAGCGCCGATATTTTCTGGCCGCGCGGGCGAGACGAGAATCAGGGGAAAAAGCATATTTATTCCATTGGTCCATTTACATAACGCCATATTAACATGGCTATTAATGATTCAGTTGTCAGAAGGTAATAAGAAAATCGGATGTTAACAATGTTAAAACCAGTGAAAAGTGATGTCCTGAATATTTTTATCGCCGAAAGCAGCATTATTAAAGAAAGCATTATTAATCTATTTAAATTCAAATAGATAGAATGTGATTACTCACTGGTTTCATTTTGGGTCACAAGCGTAATAAATGTAACGAAAATGATGCTTTTTGTGAGCTAAACAGGCAATCTGCGAGAAGTTTTTCACAAAAGTGTTAACGTGCTACAATTGCATTTGATATAAGTCAACGAAGCGTTGTTTTTATGCTTATCGGTTGTAGTTGGTGCTGTTAGGTTGCTGTTAATACAGTTAGGATATGCGCCATTATCATTAACGCCCGGGGCATGCAATTTTCATCCTGACTGGCTGAGCTAAACCTGTTGTTGACGTTGATAGATGGCTTATCAAAATATGATTTCGTACAACGGTTCAGCGCGGCCCGCCGCTCTCGATGATGGAGAACGCCATACCGCTGTACGCCCTGTTTTCAATTTGTTGGCAAATTTTAGGTAGCTAAACATGCAGACCCCGCACATTCTTATCGTTGAAGACGAACTGGTCACGCGTAATACCCTCAAAAGCATTTTTGAGGCGGAAGGTTATGTGGTGTACGAGGCGACTGATGGTGCTGAAATGCATCAGGTGCTGACCGACAATGACGTTAACCTGGTTATTATGGACATCAACCTGCCCGGTAAAAACGGCCTGCTGCTGGCCCGTGAACTGCGTGAGCAGGCCAATGTCGCCCTGATGTTCCTGACCGGCCGTGACAACGAAGTCGATAAAATTCTTGGTCTGGAAATTGGCGCTGATGACTACATCACCAAACCGTTTAATCCGCGTGAGCTGACCATTCGTGCCCGCAACCTGCTGTCGCGCACCATGAACCTGGCGATGCCAGGCGAAGAGCGCCGTCAGGTAGAGAGTTATAAATTTAACGGTTGGGAGCTGGATATCAACAGCCGCTCACTGATCAACCCGAACGGCGAGCACTACAAATTGCCACGCAGTGAGTTCCGCGCCATGCTGCACTTCTGTGAAAACCCAGGCAAAATTCAGACCCGTGCCGATCTGCTGAAAAAAATGACCGGCCGCGACCTTAAGCCGCACGATCGCACCGTTGATGTCACCATCCGTCGTATCCGCAAGCATTTCGAATCCACGCCGGACACGCCTGAGATCATCGCCACCATCCATGGTGAAGGTTATCGCTTCTGTGGCGATCTGCAGGATTAATACGCTGTCAGATGCGATAAATAAAAAACGCCCCTGCGGGCGTTTTTTTTATGCTCAATACCGCAGTTTAATCAGTGCCACGGCATAATCGGCACGGCGCTGAGCGCATTTTTCGGTGAACCATCGACCACTTTATCGGAATAGGTCAGATAGACCAGAGCGTTGCGCTTTTTGTCGAAGAAGCGTACAACCTGCAGCTTCTTGAAGATTAAAGAGGTGCGCTGGCGGAAGACCACTTCGCCCTCCGCTTTGCCCTGCGCAATTTTATCACTCAGTTCGACCGGCCCCACCTGCTGACAGGAAATCGCGGCATCAGAGGTATCTTCTGCCAGCCCCAGTCCGCCTTTGATACCGCCGGTCTTCGCCCGGCTGATATAACAGGTTACATTTTTAACATCCGGGTCATCGAATGCTTCAACAATGATCTTGTGGTCAGGCCCGAATATCTTGAATACCGTATCAACAGAGCCAATCTGTTCGGCAAGCAGCGGGCTGGAAAAGGTGAGCGTGGTCAGCGCAGCGATCATAAGACGCGTTATTGTCATGGAGTTACCATTGCAAATGGAATAGATGAGAATGTAATGTACTGTTAATCGAACTAATGACCAAACCAAAACGGGTTTAAGCCCGTACTGATTTAGCACAACCTTCCCCGGAAAACGGCCCACGTCTTTTGAGCAATGAGTGCTAATATTCTTCGAATGCGTTTAGCTGCACCACCAGAGTATGAGGATGTTTTATGGACCAAGCCGGTATCATTCGCGATTTGCTTGTCTGGCTGGAGAGCCATCTGGATCAACCCCTTTCACTGGACAATGTTGCCCAGAAAGCCGGTTACTCTAAATGGCATTTACAAAGGATGTTCAAGGACGTAACCGGTCACGCAATAGGTGCCTATATCCGTGCGCGTCGTCTGTCGAAAGCTGCTGTCGCGCTGCGCCTGACCAGTCGCCCGATTCTGGACATCGCCCTGCAGTATCGTTTTGATTCACAGCAAACTTTTACTCGCGCATTCAAAAAGCAGTTTGCTCAGACACCGGCCTGGTATCGTCGCTCTTCCGACTGGAACTCATTCGGTATTCGTCCCCCGATTCGCCTGGACGATGAGACGCAGCCGGAACCGGCTTTCGTTACCCTGCCGGAAACGGTACTGGTGGGACAAACCCAGAACTACACCTGTATTCTGGAGCAGATCTCAAGCTATCGCGATGAGATGCGGATTCACTTCTGGAAGCAGTTCCTGCTGGAAACGGACACGGTGCCGCCGGTGCTGTATGGCCTGCATCAGGTGCGTGCCAGCCAGGACAAAGATGATGAGCAGGAGATTCTCTACACCACGGCGGTGCCTGCTGACAGCGCAGTCAACCTGCACTCCGGACAAAGTGTTATTCTGGAAGCGGGCGATTACGTGCAGTTCACCTACAATGGCCCGCGCGTCAATCTGCAGGAATTTATCCTGCTGCTTTACGGCACCTGCATGCCAACGCTGGGACTGACCCGTCGTCAGGGACAGGATATCGAACGCTTTTATACTCATGGCGGTAAAAAGCGTAGCGAGCCACCGACTGAGATCCGGTGCGAATACCTGATTCCGATTCGCCGCCAGACCGTCGCCAGCTAAGGTCAGGGCTGCCGTCTCAGGACGGCAGCTTTCACGACATCAGCGTTGCAGCTCGTCGAGCGCAGGCGCGTCAAGATGGGAAATATCTCCCGCCGTCTCCACAATCCACCCTTCTGCCAGCCAGGCACTCTGCTGATAATCGACACGTGAGATTGAGCAGTTACGCAGTCGCAGGCGACGTTCTGCATACGCGGGCAGACCGAGAATCGTGCTGACCAGCGATCCCAGCGCCATACCGTGACTGACCAGCAGCGGACGGCTTCCGGCAGGCAGTTCAAGGCAGGCATTCAGCGCGGCGTGCATGCGGGTCGCCATCTCCGTCATCGACTCGCCTTCTGGAATGCGGCCGCCTTCGGTGCCGTTGACCAGCGTGGCGCGCCACTGCTCTTCCTCCGCCGTTAAGCCATCCAGCGGACGCTTCTCCAGCACGCCCATATTCAGCTCACGCAGCCGCGGATCCAGCGTCACTGTGCATCCGCAGGCATCCGCAATAATCTCCGCGGTGCGGCGCGTACGCCCCAGATCGCTGGCAATCACGTGCGTGATGCCCAGATGTTTGACGCGCTCACCGACCTGGTAAGCCTGCTGCTCACCTTTTTCCGTCAGCGGACTGTCGGATTGCCCCTGAATGCGGCGTTCCGCATTCCATACCGTTTCACCGTGACGAACAAGATAGACCTGTAGCATGTTAGTTTCCGTTATACTGCGACAAAAATCGTCTCAGAGCTTGCCCCATCAGGCGTCATTGTTGCAGGCAGTCTGGACACGGAGCGTGCGGAATAACCCGGCGTACACGTAGTACGCGAGGATCGTGGCACTGCTCAGGTTCAGACCAGCCCGTAAAATTGCCTGATGGGCCAGGCTCTTAATCACCTGAGGGTTCAACCAATTATGTACCATGTTGTCGCAGCCACAACCAACCCAGCGAAGATTCACGCGATTGCTCAGGCTTTCAGCGACGTTTTCGGCGAGGGATCCTGCCATATTGAAGGGGTCGAGGTCGATAGCGGCGTAGCAGCACAACCGTTAACCCATCTGGAAACGCGAACAGGCGCACGTCAGCGCGTCATGAATGCCCGCCAGGTCCGGCCTGAAGCGGCGTTCTGGGTGGCGATTGAGGCAGGCATCGAAGATGACACCGCATTTGCCTGGATGGTCGTGGAAAACCAGAAGCAGCGCGGCGAATCGCGCTCAGCCAGTTTTACCCTGCCGCCAGTCGTGCTGGCAGGCCTGCGCGAAGGCCGGGAGCTGGGCGAAGAGATGGCGCGGTTAACCGGCATCGACAATATCAAACACCAGGGTGGTGCTATCGGGGCGTTCACGAACGGCCTGCTCAGTCGCTCCAGTGTCTATCATCAGGCGCTGATTCTGGCACTCTGCCCGTTCGTCCATCCGCTCTATCAGCAGTAATCAGACGCGTCCCAGATGCGCTTCCAGCCAGCGTTTCAGCTCTGGCGGCGCCTCTTTCAGGCTGTTGGAGCCGCGGGTAATGGTCGCGATGCCGACGCCGAGCTCATTTTTCAGCTCACGCTGGCTCATTTGGCCGTTCATCAACTCTTCGATAATCCGCAGTCGGGTGCCGAATGCTTCCCGCTCATCAGGTGTCATCATCAGTTGCATCAGTGGCAATGCATGACCATCGGCAAAGGCCTGCTGCATCAGCACGACAAAGCGTTGCCAGCTATCTTCTGGCGGATGCGCATCGGTAGAGGGGGAATCAGAATGGGTCATGAAGAGGCTTCCGTACTCGCTAAAGAGTACGGAAGCTTAGCACAGCTAGTAACGGCGATTCCACTCAGCATCTGACAGGATCCTGTCAGGCTTGCCCATGAAGTAACGATAATAGGCGTCATACGCCAGCACATTCTTCACGTAGCCGCGCGTTTCAGAGAACGGAATGGTCTCAATAAACGCGACGGCGTCGAGATTGCCTGCACTGGTTTTCTGCCAGCTTCGCACCCGGCCCGGACCGGCATTATAGGCCGCAGAGGCGAAGATCCGGTTCTGGTTAAACTGCTGATAGACATATTCCAGATACTGCGTGCCGATCTGGATATTGGTTTCCGGATCCAGCAGCTGGCTGGTATTGCTGTAGCCAGGAATGTTGTACATCTTCACGGTATGCGCCGCGGTGGCAGGCATAATCTGCATCAGACCGCTGGCCCCGACCGGCGAACGCGCTTTCGGGTTCCAGGCGCTCTCCTGGCGCGAAATCGCCATCGCATAGCTTGGCGGGATCTGTTTGACCTCAGTGTTACGCTCATAGACGCTCTGCCATGCCAGCGGGAAGCGCTCTTTCAGACTGTCCCACATTTTGGCGGTGATGGTCGCCTGCACGCTGAGATCCCACCAGTCCTGCTCATTGGCGTAACGTGCCAGCATCTGCTGCTGCGAGTGGGTGCGGCTGGCAATCAGATTGCTCCACTCGCTGCGTGCCAGATTATCCAGCCCCCAGTACATCAGTTCGCGTACGCGGGCCAGCTCCGGTCCCTGCACCGTGGCACTGTCAGGCTTCGGCGCTTCATCGACCTGCAACGGGTAGTCAACACCGAGTCGCTGGGCGGCCACCATCGGATAGAAGCCACGTGCCTGCATCAGCTTGCGCAGGATCTCTTCTGCTTCCTCTTTACGATCTTTTTCAAACAGCAGGTCAGCCTGCCAGTACTGCCACTCATCTTTCTCTTTGGCTTCCAGCGGCAGACGGGCGATCCAGGTATTCAGGCCGCGTCTGTCATGCTGAGAAAGGGCCAGGCGCACCCGGCGTTCCACCAACGCGGTCGACTCACTGTTCATCACCACCGCATCGCGCCAGCGCGCCTGCTCAGAGGTGAGATCGCTGCCCATCATGCGCCAGACCACAATCTCCTTCAGCGCCTGCTCATCTTCCAGCCCCATCTTCTGTGCCCGGACCAGAATCGGAATCAGGCTACGGGCATTTTCCATGTCCTGCCGCGCGACGCGCGTAAAGGCGTAAATCGTGGCCTGACGGGTGAAGTCGGTTGGCCCGACGGCGCTGGCAAAGGTGCTGACCGTTAACGGATCCTGCTGCAGGGACTGTATCGCGTCAGACATGGTCTGATAGTCGGCAGGTAACGTTTTCGCCAGATAACTCACCAGGCTGTCGTTGCCCGCTTTCATCGCCAGCCGGATACGTTCCAGGATGGTAATCGGCGAAACCTGACCGGACGCCTGCCATACCGAGAAGAGCTTATCGCAGTCCGCGGGCAGCGCCGTGCCGCGCAGCCAGATCTGCTTCGCGCCATCAAACGCGGCCTGCTGCTGACCGGTGGCCCATTTGGCGTAATACCAGTTACAGCGTGCCTGCACTGGCTTCGGTTCGGTCGGACTGAAGTTCAGCACGCCCTGCCAGTCCTGACGGTAAGCCAGCACATTAATAAAGCGGGTACTGAGCGAGCGCGCGGGTGGCAGCGTCGGATACTGGCGAATAAAATTCTGCACGGCCAGGGCGGTTTCCTGATCGAGATCCTGTGCCAGCAGGCGATATTGCAGATAAGGGTAGAGCGGATAATCCTGGAGCGTCGGCAACAGCTGATCCACGGTCGCCATCTGGTTGCTGTCCCAGGCCTGTTTAATTTGTTGATAACGTTGCCGTTGTTGATCCAGCGAATCGGCCCATGCGCTGCTGGCCGAACCGACCAGGCAGATCCCTATCATCCAGTTACGCCACTTCACCACGTAAATCTCCTCTGTTGCTGGGCGCCGGCGAGTTGCCAGACAGTCTTTCATGCTAACCGGGCCACCGGACTCTTGCCATGTTCTTCACAAAATTTACGCACACGGACACTAAACGCACCGTCATCGATCAGCGTGCGCGCCGCCATTGTGCAAATTATCATCAGAAAATCTTATCACTGCACGCATTAAACTGTTGAATCATTGCGTTAAAAAAGTGGCACACCCTTTGCTCTGTTGAATCCCATCTTGTATACCAGCTGGAATTCTTCATATGACTTCAACCATCGGCCTGACACTTCCTGCCTGGCAGCAGCGCTATCAGCAGGCTCCGCAACAGATAACCTCACTGCTGACTGAACACCTGGCAGCACTCGACACCCGTGATAATGCCTGGATCTACCTCGCGACACCGGATCAGTTAGCGGCACAGATTGCGCCACTGCTGGCGGATTATCAGCGCGATCCCGGCTCGCTGCCCCTGTTTGGTGTGCCTTTTGCGGTTAAAGACAATATCGATGTGGCGGGCTGGCCGACCAGCGCCGCCTGCCCTGCCTTTGCCTATACCGCCAGCGAAGACGCGGTCGCCGTCGCCCGGCTGAAAGCCGCTGGTGCCGTCGTCATCGGCAAAACCAACCTCGATCAGTTTGCGACCGGTCTGGTGGGCACCCGTTCGCCTTATGGCGCGGTTAGCAACACCTTTGATGCTGATTATGTCAGTGGCGGCTCCAGCTCCGGTTCGGCATCCGTGCTGGCGCGCGGGCTAGTTGCCTTTTCGCTGGGCACCGATACCGCCGGTTCGGGTCGCGTGCCGGCAGGCTTTAACAATATAGTCGGACTCAAGCCAACCAAGGGCTGGTTCTCTGCGCGTGGCGTGGTGCCCGCCTGTCGCCTCAACGACACTATTTCGGTGTTTGCGCTGACGGCAGAAGATGCGTTTAGCGTCGCCAGTATCATGGGAGGCTATGATGCCGGTGACGCCTATTCGCGCGTGAATCCGCGCACCGCCCCGGCCAGCCTGCCCGTTCATCCCCATTTTGCTGTACCTTTGAACCCGGAATTTTTTGATGATGCGGCGGCCGAAGCAGCCTGGGATCAGGCGCTGGAGGCATTACAGACGGGCGGCGCAACGCTGCACCCCATCGACTTCACCCCATTCAGCAAGCTGGCTGAACAGCTTTATTACGGTGCCTGGGTCGCCGAACGCACGGCGGCGGTGGGCGGGATGCTTGATCGTCCGGCGGAGATGGACCCGGTGGTGCATGAGATCGTCGCCAGCGGCCTGAAATACAGTGCGGTCGATGCTTATAAGGCGGAGTATCTGCGGGCGGAGCTGACGCGCCAGATCCAGCAGACGCTGGCACAGTTCGACGCGCTGGTGGTGCCCACCTCGCCCACCATCCACACCCTGGAGGAGATGAAGCAGGAGCCGATTCTCTACAACTCGCATTTCGGCACCTATACCAACTTCACCAATCTTGCCGACCTCTCTGCACTGGCGCTGCCCGGCCCGTTCCGCAACGACGATCTCCCGGCGGGTATCACGCTGATTGCGCCTGCCTGGCACGATCGGGCGCTGGCGGAGTTTGGTCTTCGCTGGCAGCAGCAGCTCGCTCTGCCGCTGGGCGCCACCGGCCAGCCCTTCCCGGCCCGGCGCACTTCGCTGCCCGCCTCATCCGACCACGTCCGGCTGGCGGTCGTGGGCGCGCATCTGACCGGCATGCCGCTTAATTTCCAGCTCACTGAACGCAAGGCCGTCTGGGTCGAAGAGACGCAGACCGCGCCACACTATCGCCTGTTCGCCCTGCTGGAGGGCGCAATCAAAAAGCCCGGCCTGATGCGTGACGAACAGGGCGCAGCCATCACCGTTGAACTGTGGGATATCCCGGTCGCGCGTTTTGGCGAGTTTGTGGCGGAGATCCCCGCACCGCTGGGTATCGGCAGCCTGGCGCTGGCTGATGGCCGGGTGGTGAAAGGCTTTATCTGCGAAGGCTCAGCGCTGAAGAGTGCGCTGGAAATCACTGAGACGGGCGGCTGGCGCAACTGGCTGGCCTCACAGGGGAGTCACTGATCATGTTTACCACCGTACTGATTGCCAACCGCGGCGAGATTGCCTGCCGCGCCATTCGCACCCTGAAGCGCCTGGGCGTGAAAAGCGTCGCAGTTTACTCTGACGCCGATCGCAATGCGCAGCACGTTAAGCAGGCGGATATCGCTATCGCGCTGGGCGGCGACAAAGCCAGCGACAGCTATCTGCGCATCGACAAAATTCTGGCGGCGGCGCAGCAGAGCGGCGCGCAGGCGATCTGGCCGGGCTACGGTTTTCTTTCTGAAAGCCAGCCGTTTGCTGACGCCTGCGACGCGGCGGGCATAGCCTTTGTCGGCCCCACCGCGCAGCAGATTGGTGAGTTCGGTCTGAAACACCGCGCCCGTGAGCTGGCTGCCAGCGCGGGTGTCCCGATGACGCCAGGCACACCGCTGCTTGCTTCGCTGGAGGAGGCGTTACAAGCTGCCGATGACATTGGCTATCCGGTGATGCTGAAAAGCACGGCGGGCGGCGGCGGCATTGGCCTGACGCGCTGCGCTGATGCCGATGCGCTCGCCAGCGCCTGGGAGAGCGTACGCCGTCTGGGCGAACAGTTCTTCAGTGATGCCGGCGTGTTTCTGGAGCGCTGTATCGATCGCGCCCGCCACGTTGAAGTGCAGATTTTTGGTGACGGCAAGGGCAACGTGGTGGCACTGGGGGAACGCGACTGCTCCCTGCAGCGCCGCAATCAGAAGGTGGTGGAAGAGACACCTGCACCCGGGCTGTCGCAGGCGACGCGTGACGCCCTGCTCGCCTCAGCGGTACGGCTGGGTGAGCTGGTCAACTACCGCAGCGCAGGCACCGTGGAGTATATCTACGACGTCAGCCAGCAGGCCTTTTACTTTCTGGAAGTGAACACCCGTCTGCAGGTGGAGCATCCGGTCACAGAATGCGTCACCGGACTCGATTTGGTGGAGTGCATGTTGCAGGTAGCGGCAGGCGATGCGGTGGACTGGTCACGTCTGCAGCAGCCACCCAAGGGCGCGGCCATTGAGGTGCGGCTTTACGCGGAAGATCCGCTGAAGAACTTTCAGCCCAGCCCTGGCCTGCTTACCGGCGTCACCTTCCCTGACGGCGTGCGGGTCGACAGCGGCATCGAAACCGGCAGTGAAGTCTCCAGCTTCTACGATCCGATGATCGCCAAGCTGATTGTCCATGCCGACACCCGCGATGCGGCGCTGGAAAAACTGCATCAGGCGCTGGATGCCACGCAGTTGCATGGCATCGCCACTAACCTCGACTATCTGCGCCAGATTACCACCAGCGACGCCTTTCGCACTGGCAACGTCTGGACGCGCTATCTCGACAGCGTCGTCCCTGCCGCCTCCGTGGTGGAGGTACTGCAGCCCGGCACCTTCAGTTCGGTTCAGGACTACCCTGGCCGCCTCGGCTACTGGGATATCGGTGTGCCGCCATCCGGCCCGATGGATGACTTCGCGTTCCGGCTGGCTAACCGCATCGTCGGTAACCATGACACGGCTGCAGGCCTGGAGTTTACTTTGCAGGGGCCGACGCTGCGTTTCCACTGTGATGCCATTCTGGCGCTGACCGGCGCGGACTGCGACGCCCGGCTCGATGGTGAACCGGTCAGCTACTGGCAGCCGCTGACGGTGAAAGCCGGACAGACTTTGGCACTGGGACGCGCCCGGCAGGGCTGCCGCAGCTATCTGGCGGTGCGCAACGGCTTCGACGTGCCGGAGTATCTGGGCAGTCGCAGCACCTTCTCACTGGGCCAGTTTGGCGGTCATGCCGGACGCACCCTGCGGGTGGCCGATATGCTGGCGATCTCACAGCCTGAACGGGCAGCCTGCACCACGCCTGCCCCCGTCAGCGACCCGCAGCCGCTCGATGCCGCGCTGATTCCGCACTACGGCACCGAATGGCGCATCGGCGTGCTCTACGGCCCGCACGGCGCACCGGACTTCTTCACCCAGGCCGCCATCGACGAGTTCTTTGCCAGCGACTGGCAGGTACACTACAACTCCAATCGCCTCGGCGTGCGGCTGGTTGGCCCGAAACCGACCTGGACCCGCGCCAACGGCGGCGAAGCGGGCCTGCACCCCTCCAACGTTCACGACTGTGAATATGCCATTGGCGCGGTCAATTTCACCGGCGACTTCCCGGTGATCCTGACACATGACGGCCCGAGCCTGGGCGGTTTTGTCTGTCCGGTGACCATCGCCAAAGCCGAACTGTGGAAAGTGGGCCAGGTCAAACCTGGCGACACCATCCGCTTCCACCCGATTACGGCCGACGATGCGCTGGCGCGGGAAAAAGCGCAGATGCACCTGATTGAAACCCTGCGGCCGGAACATCCACCGACCTTTGCCGTGCCGTCACTGGCCGAAACCGCCCACGGCTCCGCCACCATTCTGGCCGCCATTGAGGCTACCGGTAGCACGCCGAAAGTGGTCTATCGCCAGGCGGGCGACAAATATGTGCTGATTGAGTATGGCGACAACGTGCTGGATCTGGCACTGCGCCTGCGCGTCCACCTGCTGATGAATGCCCTGACGGCGCAGGCGGAGCCAGGCGTCGAGGAGCTGTCGCCAGGCGTGCGATCGCTGCAGGTGCGCTACGACAGCCGTATCATTCACCAGTCCGCCCTGATGTCGCTGCTGCTGGCGCTGGAAGCGACGCTGGGCGATGTCAGCACGCTGAAAGTCCCGTCGCGCGTGGTGTGGATGCCGATGGCATTTGAAGACAGCGCCACGCTGGGTGCGGTCAGCCGCTATCAGGAGACGGTGCGTGCCAGCGCGCCATGGCTGCCGAACAATGTGGACTTCATCCAGCGTATTAACGGCTTAAGCAGCCGCGAGCAGGTGCGCGACACCCTGTTCGACGCCAGCTATCTGGTGCTGGGCCTGGGCGATGTCTACCTGGGCGCACCCTGCGCCGTGCCGATCGATCCACGCCATCGCCTGCTGAGTTCTAAATACAGTCCGGCACGCACCTTTACCGCCGAAGGCACCGTCGGGATTGGCGGCATGTACATGTGCATCTACGGCATGGATTCACCCGGCGGCTATCAGCTGGTGGGCCGCACGCTGCCTATCTGGAACACCTTCCTGAAAAACGCACAGTTCGCGCCCAATGCGCCGTGGCTGCTGCGCTTCTTCGATCAGGTGCGCTTCTATCCGGTGAGTGAAACCGAGCTGAACCAGCTGCGCGAAGATTTCCGGGAAGGTCGTGCCAGCCTGCGGATTGAAGAGACGCAGTTTGATTTTGCTGCCCACCAGCAGTTCCTCGCCGATCACGCCACTGAAATTGCCGCGTTCCGCCAGCGCCAGGCCACCGCCTTTGAACAGGAAGTGCAGCTCTGGGCGCAGGAGGAGCAGAACGCACCAGCGGCGGATGAGGCGCAGGCCAGCGCTAGCGCAGAGGAGGAAGCCGGGCTGGCGGTGCAGGCGGATCTCAATGGCAACATCTGGAAAGTGCTGGTACAGCCGGGCGACGCGGTCAGCGCCGGACAGACGCTGATTATTGTTGAGGCGATGAAGATGGAGCTGGCGATTGTCGCGCCGCAGGCCGGTCGGGTCACGCGGATTGCCTGCCAGGCGGGCCGTCCGGTGAGTCCAGGCGACAACCTGCTGTGGCTGGAATAAGGAGCGGTAATGACAACCCAACCTCAATCCCCTAAAGCGCGTCCGGAAGCGCTGGCTGAACGGGTCTATCAGGCGCTGAAGGCCGATATTTTCGCCTTTCGCCTGATGCCGGGCGATCGTTTCAGCGAAAGCGAAATCGCCGGACGGATGGCGGTCAGCCGCACGCCAGTGCGCCAGGCGTTGTTCCGGCTGGAGCGCGAAGGCTTTGTCGAAGTCTGGTTCCGCAGCGGCTGGCAGATCAAAAACTTCGATTTTGCCTGGTTCGAATCGCTGTATGACCTGCGCACCGTGCTGGAGTGCGAGGCGGTAAAACGCCTATGCGCCCTGCCCACGCCGCAGTGTGCCGCGCTGTTAAGCGAACTTAACCAGTTCTGGTGTGAGGCAGAGGCGCTCACCGAGGGCCTGGTAGTGTCGCAGCATGACGAGGCGTTTCACATGACGCTGGTGGCGGCAGCGGGCAATCCGGAGATGGCGCGCATTCACGCCGAACTCACGGAGAAGATCCGCATTATTCGCCGGCTCGACTTTACCCGCGATGACCGCGTCTGGGCCACCTATCAGGAACATGCACAGATTTTACAGGCCATTTTTCAGCAGCAGACAGGCGAGGCGCAACGCATCCTGACCGATCATATCGCCGTCAGTAAGGCGGAGGTCAGGAAGATCACCCTGCACCGCCTGCAGCAGGCCCGGCTCCAGCTCACCGAATAACATAACAACCACTCAGGGGTTTAAATGATGAAAAGACGTTCGTTGACCAAGGCTTTCGCGCTCTCCGCTACCGTTGTCAGTCTGGGTTTCGCCTGGAGTGCGCAGGCGGCTGACACCATCAAAGTGGGGATCATGCATTCGCTCTCCGGCACCATGGCGATTTCAGAAACGCCGCTGAAAGATGTGGCGCTGATGACCATTGATGAGATCAACGCCAGAGGCGGCGTGCTGGGGAAAAAGCTGGAGCCGGTGGTGGTCGATCCCGCCTCTAACTGGCCGCTGTTTGCCGAGAAAGCGCGGCAGCTGCTGACGCAGGATAAAGCGGCGGTGGTATTTGGCTGCTGGACCTCGGTATCACGCAAATCGGTGCTGCCGGTGTTTGAAGAACTGAACGGCCTGCTGTTCTATCCGGTGCAGTATGAAGGGGAAGAGATGTCACCCAACGTGTTCTACACCGGCGCGGCACCTAACCAGCAGGCGATTCCGGCGGTGGAGTACCTGATGAGCGAAGATGGCGGCAGCGCGAAACGCTTCTTCCTGCTGGGCACCGACTATGTCTATCCGCGCACCACCAATAAGATCCTGCGCGCCTTCCTGCACAGCAAAGGCGTGGCGGACAAAGATATCGAAGAGGTTTATACGCCGTTTGGTTACAGCGACTATCAGACCATTGTCTCCAACATCAAAAAATTCGCGGCAGGCGGTAAAACGGCGGTGGTCTCAACCATCAACGGCGACTCCAACGTGCCGTTCTACAAAGAGCTGGCTAACCAGGGCATCAAAGCCACTGACATTCCGGTGGTCGCCTTCTCGGTGGGCGAAGAGGAGCTGCGCGGTATCGACACCAAACCGCTGGTGGGTCAGTTAGCGGCCTGGAACTATTTCGAGTCGATCGATAATCCGACCAACGCGAAATTCGTCGCCGATTACCGCGCTTACGCCAAAGCACACAACCTGCCAAACGCGGCTACCGTCGTGACCAACGACCCGATGGAAGCGACCTATGTTGGCATTCATATGTGGGCGCAGGCGGTGGAAAAAGCGGGCACGACGGACGTGGATAAAGTGCGGGCGGCAATGGCCGGTCAGACCTTCAAAGCGCCGGATGGCTTTACCCTGACGATGGATCAGACCAACCATCATCTGCATAAGCCGGTCATGATTGGCGAAGTGGAAGAGAACGGCCAGTTCAGCGTGGTGTGGCAGACCGATAAGCCAGTGCGCGCGCAGCCGTGGAGCCCATACATTGCCGGTAACGACAAGAAGCCCGATCACCCGGTGAAGACCGCGCAGTAAGCGCGCGTTGCTGATGAGAAAGCGTCACCCGCAGTGACGCGGCAGCACGGCAGCCACTTTTCAGGCTGCCGTACTGACCTTGCCAAACGAGGCTCCTTTTATGAATTTATGTCGCTGCTTTTTCAGCCTGCTGCTGCTGGTCCCGCTGTTTGCCAGTGCCGGACCGGCGGCTGACTTTGCCGCCGCCAGCCGCAGCCAGCAGGCCACGCTGCTGCAACAGTGGGCCGCTACGCCGGACAGCCATCGTCTGCCGCTGCTGGAAGCGCTGAAAGCCGAAACCGTGGTCATCGACCAGAACAAACAGCCATTCAGCCAGCAGGGTTCGACGCTGCAGCCGCTGGACGCTGTATCGCAGCCCACCGGCAACCTTAAAAAGCTGTTTATGAACAATCGCCTGCGCGTGCTGGTGAACAACGCGCTGGCTGCCCATCAGCTGGTGAGCAGCGATGCCACACTGCGTTTGCGCGCAGCGCAGCAGCTGCAGAATGACGGTTCTGCAGACCAGCTGCCGCTGCTGGAACAGCGTCTGGCCGCCGAAAAAGATAGCCGCGTTCACGCCGCATTAGCGCTGGCACTGGCGAACCTGCAACTGGCGGATGGGGAACCGATGGTGCGCCTGCGGGCGGTGAAACTGCTGGGTGAGTCCAGCGATCCCAATACCCAGGCCAGCCTGCAACACCTGACCCAGCCCGCGAATGAGCCGGACGCCACCGTGCGGGCAGCCGCAGCGGAGAGCCTGCAACAGATTCAGAAGCGGCTGATGTGGGGCGATCTGCTGGGCCAGGCCTTCAGCGGCCTGTCGCTGGGTTCTATCCTGCTGCTGGCCGCGCTGGGCCTGGCGATTACCTATGGCCTGCTCGGCGTGATCAACATGGCGCACGGTGAAATGCTGATGCTTGGTGCGTACGCCACCTGGTGGGTTCAGAGCCTGTTCCAGCAGTTTGCCCCGCACTACTTAGCCTGGTATCCGCTGCTGGCCCTGCCGGTCGCCTTTATGGTCACTGCCGCTATTGGCATGGTGCTGGAGCGCACCATCATCCGTCATCTCTATGGCCGTCCGCTGGAAACGCTGCTCGCGACCTGGGGCATCAGCCTGATGCTGATCCAGCTGGTGCGGGTGCTGTTCGGGGCGCAGAACCTGGAGGTGGCGAACCCATCGTGGCTCTCCGGAGGCTTACAGCTGCTGCCTAATCTGGTGCTGCCGTGGAACCGCATCGCGGTAATCCTGTTTGTGGTGTTTGTGCTGGCGCTCACCTGGCTGCTGCTGAACCGGACCCGCCTTGGCATGAACGTGCGCGCCGTGACCCAGAACCGCGCCATGGCGGAGTGCTGCGGCGTGCCGACCGGTCGAGTCGATATGCTGGCGTTTGGCCTCGGCTCCGGCATTGCCGGGCTGGGCGGCGTCGCTCTGTCGCAGCTCGGTAACGTCGGACCGGAGCTGGGTCAGGGCTACATCATCGACTCGTTCCTGGTGGTGGTGCTGGGTGGCGTCGGCCAGCTGGCGGGCACCGTGGTTGCCGCGTTCAGCCTGGGGATTCTGAACAAAGTGCTGGAGCCGCAGATTGGCGCGGTGCTGGGTAAGATCCTGATTCTGGTGATTATCGTGCTGTTTATTCAGAAACGTCCGCAGGGACTGTTTGCGGTTAAAGGAAGGGTGACTGACTGATGACGCAACCCATCACGCTCCGCGCGGTGCGCACGGCGCCGCGCCTGACGATCAGCATCGGTCTGGCGATCACCCTGGCGTTGCTGGTGATGCCGTTTCTGGCGCTGCTGCCCGCCACGCATCCGCTGGCGATCTCTACCTATACCCTGACGCTGGTCGGCAAAATCCTCTGCTATGCGGTGGTCGCGGTGGCGCTCGATCTGGTGTGGGGCTACGCCGGACTGCTGTCGCTGGGTCACGGCCTGTTCTTTGCTCTGGGCGGATATGCCATGGGCATGTACCTGATGCGCCAGGCCGCCGGTGAAGGCTTGCCCACCTTTATGTCCTTTCTCTCTTGGCGTGAGCTGCCCTGGTTCTGGACCGGCACCGAATACTTTGCCTGGGCGCTCTGTCTGAGCATGCTGGTGCCGGGCCTGCTGGCGCTGGTGTTTGGCTTCTTCGCTTTTCGCTCGAAGATCAAAGGCGTCTACTTCTCCATCATGACCCAGGCGCTGACCTACGCCGGAATGCTGCTGTTCTTTCGCAACGAAACCGGTTTTGGCGGCAACAACGGCTTTACCGGCTTTACCACCCTGCTCGGCTTTTCGGTGACGGCGACCGGCACCCGCATCGGGCTGTTTATCGCCACCGTGCTGCTGCTGCTGCTGAGTCTGGTGATCGGCTTCGCCCTGGCGCGCAGCAAGTTTGGCCGGGTGCTGACGGCAGTGCGGGACGCCGAAAACCGCCTGATGTTCTGTGGTTACGATCCACGCGGCTTCAAGCTGTTTGTCTGGACGCTCTCCGCCGTGCTGTGCGGCCTGGCCGGGGCGCTCTATGTGCCGCAGGTCGGCATTATCAATCCGGGGGAGATGTCACCGGCTAACTCGATAGAAGCGGCGATCTGGGTGGCGCTGGGCGGACGCGGCACGCTGATTGGCCCGCTGCTGGGCGCGGCGATTGTAAACGGCGCGCGCAGCTTCTTCACCGTCGCCTTCCCCGAATACTGGCTCTTCTTCCTGGGACTGATGTTTATCCTGGTGACACTGTTTCTGCCGCACGGCGTGATTGGCCTGCTGCGCCGGAGGAAAAAATGAGTGATGCCCTGTTTACCCAACCCCAGCGGGCGGATCGCCACCGGGCGCAGCGCGATCCGGTGCTGCAACTGGAGAAGATCAGCGTGTCGTTTGACGGCTTCCGGGCGCTGAACGATCTTTCGCTGCAGATTGGCATCGGTGAGCTGCGCTGCGTGATCGGCCCCAACGGCGCGGGGAAAACCACGCTGATGGATGTGATCACCGGCAAAACCCGGCCAGACGCGGGTCGGGTGATCTACGACCAGGACAGCGATCTGACCCGTCTTTCACCGGTAGAGATCGCCCGCGCCGGCATTGGCCGTAAGTTCCAGAAGCCCACGGTGTTTGAGGCGTTAACCGTGTTCGAGAATCTGGAGATCGCGCTCAAAGCCGATAAATCGGTCTGGGCCAGCCTGCGCGCTCGCCTCAGCAGCGAACAGCGCGATCGCATTGATGAGGTACTGAAACTGCTGCGGCTGGGCGGCGAACGCCAGCATCGCGCGGGTCTGCTGTCACACGGCCAGAAGCAGTTTCTGGAGATCGGCATGCTGCTGGTGCAGGAGCCGCATCTGCTGCTGCTGGATGAACCGGCGGCGGGCATGACCGACGCGGAGACGGACTACACCGCCGAGCTGTTCCGCAGCCTGGCGGGCAAACATTCCCTGATGGTGGTGGAGCATGACATGGGCTTTGTCGAGACCATTGCTGACCATGTCACCGTGCTGCATCAGGGACAGGTGCTGGCCGAGGGTTCGCTGCGCGAGGTTCAGGCTAATGAGCAGGTTATCGACGTTTATCTGGGGCGCTGAGATGTTACAGGTTACTGAACTGAATCAATATTATGGCGGCAGTCACATTCTGCGCGGCCTGTCATTTGAGGTAAAGATTGGCGAAATCACCTGTCTGCTGGGGCGCAATGGCGTGGGGAAAACCACGCTGCTGAAGTGCCTGATGGGGCTGATTCCGGCGAAGTCAGGCGAGATTCAGTGGCAGCAGCAGCGAATGAATGGTCGTAAGCCGCACCAGCGGGTGCAGGCGGGTATCGCCTATGTGCCACAGGGGCGGGAAATCTTTCCGCGTCTGACGGTGGAAGAGAACCTGCTGATGGGTCTGTCGCGCTTTCCGGCAGCAGTGGCGCGTGAAGTGCCGGAGGAGATCTACCAGCTTTTTCCGGTGCTGCTGGCGATGAAGTCACGACGGGGCGGCGATCTCTCGGGCGGTCAGCAGCAGCAACTGGCGATCGGCCGGGCGCTGGCCTGTCGGCCACAGCTGCTGATCCTCGACGAGCCGACCGAAGGGATCCAGCCTTCGGTGATCAAAGAGATCGGCGCGGTGATCCGCCAACTGGCGCAGCGCGGTGATATGGCGATCCTGCTGGTGGAGCAGTTCTATGACTTCGCGGCGGAGCTGGCGGACAGCTATCTGGTGATGTCGCGCGGGGAGATCGTACAGCGGGGCCGCGGCGACACCATGGAAGCTGAGGGTGTGCGCGGCCTGGTGGCTATTTAAATCCGGCTCACAGTAAACCGGTCTCCACTGAGAAGTGCCGCTGTTCACCGCTGGCCAGAGTGATCAGCGTGCCAGCCTGCTGCGCGGCAAGAAAGCCCTCTGGCCGACAGGTGGCAGGCAGAATGTAGGCCGCCACCTGCTGATCGTGGTTGTGCAGCAGCCAGCGGGTCGCGTGCGGGAACTGCGCGGTAGAGAAGCGCGTCATCAGCGCAAAGCCCTGCGGCGAGTGCAGCTCAAACTGCACCTCATCGCCATACTGCGGCAGATCGTCCGCGAAGAAGACGATCTCCGGATCGCAGAGCTGCGGCTGATCGAGCTGCTGTAACGCTTGTGGATCGCGCGATAAGCGATCCGTGTACTCGCGCCAGGCCGGTGTCGGTTTAAGGTGCGCGGGGATCGAGCGACGCTGCTGGAATGCCTCTTCGGGGATCGATTGCCGGAAGCGTCCCTGATCGACCCACGCGCTATTGAGGTGACACATATACTGCAACGGCATCGGTGCACCGGCGAGATTGGTCACCGTCATCTCTATCGTCAGCCGGGGCCGATCGGCCTGAATGCGGACGGCAGGTGCCGCAAGGTAGTGATGGCCGAACCCTTTAACATATTCACACTCCCCTTCCAGCGACAGCGTCTGATCGTCCAGCACCAGCCAGGCGCTATCCATGCGGGCGCAGGCCATTTCACCGTGCAGCGGATGGTCGTCCTCTGGCGCCGGGCAGCCGTTAGCCAGCAGCCCCGAATGAAACGCAAAACAGCCATAGGTGTCGATGATCGAACTGGCGGGCAGCGGCTGTTTAAAACTGTGGCCCATGGTCAGGTTATGATCGTCGAACTGCACGTCCCAGATCATCTGACCGAGAAACGGCAGCACGGTCACGCTGCCGCGCCGGTTATGAATGCGCACCGCCTCAATGCCCGCCGGATAGCGAAACAGCTCAACCCGGAAGTCATCGCTCTCTAATAGCACCCAGGGCGTGGCGTGAAACTGCTCACGCGCTAAGGGTAAACGGGTTTTCATGATAACTCCTCCACCAGACGACCAGCGGCAACCGGCTGTTTTTTATGGCGCAGTTCGCCATAGAAGTAGAATCCGACCCAGGCAAAACAGAGCAGCGAGACGCCAAACGCCAGCTGCATTGACCCCAGCGTGTCAGACACCAGGCCCTGCAGCGCCGGAACAAAAGCCGCGCCGACAATCGCCATCACGATAAACGCGCCTGCCACTTCGGTATATTTATTATCGACCGTCGCCAGCGTACCGGCATAGATCGTTGCCCAGCAGGGGCCAAACAGCACGCTGACAAACACGGCGGCGTAGACGGCGGTAAAGTTCGGCACCAGCATCACCCAGGCCAGCGTCAGCACGCCCAGCACCGAATAGGCGATCAGCACTTTCTCGGCACGGAAGCGGGTCATCAGGAAGTTCGCCACGAACTTGCCGATAAAGAAGCAGACGAAGCTGTAGATCATAAAGTTCGAAGCGTGACGTTCATTGGCCGCCCCCAGCGTCAGCGCCAGACGAATAGTAAATGACCAGACCGCCACCTGCATGCCGACATAGAGGAACTGGGTCACAATGCCCCGTTTGAAGTGACGATTAGCCGCCAGATAGCGGAAGGTTTCGCCCAGCGACGGCCGGGATTTCTCATTACTCTCTGGTTTACAGCGCGGATAGCGGGTGAACATAAACAGCAGCATCACGACCACCAGCACCATGACCAGATATTTGTAGGGCTCCAGCGTATGTTCCAGCATCGTCAGGCGGAAGGCATGCGCCTGCTCTGCCGTCATCGTCGCCATCTGACTTTCCAGGCTGTCGCCATCCTGGAACACCAGATATTTACCCAGCACGATCCCCATCAGCGCACCAATCGGGTAGAAGGTCTGGCTGACATTAAGGCGCAGCGTGGCGTGGTCCCGATGACCAATCATCGAGCTGTAGGTGTTAGCCGCAGTTTCCAGAAAACTCAGGCCAATGGCGATGGCAAAGATCGCTGCCAGGAACATGGTGTAGGTCGCCATGTGCGAAGCAGGATAGAAGGCGATACAGCCAGCAATGTAGAGCGCCAGGCCAATCATGATCGCCATCTTGTAACTGGTTTTGCGGATCACCAGCGAGGCGGGGATCGCAATCAGAAAATAGCCGCCATAAAAGGCGCTCTGCACCAGCGCACTGGCAAAGTCGCTCAGGGCAAAGACGCTTTTAAACTGGGTGATCAGGATATCGTTGAGACTCGCCGCACAACCCCAGAGCGGAAAGAGGCATGACAGCAGAATGAACTGGAACAGCGGCGTTTTATTCAGATAGCCATCAGATTGCTGAACAATTTTCTGTTGCATAGCAGCACCTCAGTTACGGTTGAGAAAACGCTGGAAAGCCTCGGCGTCGGGATAAGCACACTGCGTGCCGCGCCCGGTGACGCTGCAGGCGGCATAAGCCGAGGCCTGAGTCATGGCGGTGACCACATCGCCGGTTTCCACCAGCAGATACGCAAAGCAGCCGATAAAGGCATCGCCCGCGCCGCTGGTATCGACCGCCTGAACCGGCGTTGCGGCCACACGATGCACCTCGTCGCCGCTCATCCAGACCGAACCGCGACTCCCCAGCGTGATGATCAGATTTTTAAGGCCGCGCTTCAGCAGCGACTGACCGGCGAGGATCACCTCTTCATCAGTGCTGACCGGCAGGCCGGTGAGGATCTCCAGCTCGGTTTCGTTCGGCATGAAGAAGTCGCATTTGCAGGCGTAGTGGATATCCAGCGTGGCGACGGCTGGCGCCGGATTGAGGATCACCCGGATCTGATGCTGGCGGGCAAAATCGATGGCGTAATAGACCGTCTCCAGCGGAATCTCCAGCTGCAGGATGATCAGCTCACAGGCTTTCAGTGTCTCAGCCGCGTCGTCGATATCGGCTGGTTTAAGCTGCTGGTTGGCACCTTTGATAATCAGAATGCGGTTCTGCGATTGATCATCGACAAAAATCGGTGCCACGCCGCTGGAGGTGCCCGGTGCGGTGGTGACAAAACGCGTGTCCACGCCCTGCTGCTGTAAATTGGCTACGGTGTTGGGAGCAAAGAGGTCGTCGCCGACCTTGCTGACCATCATCACGTTGCCGCCCATTTTCGCGGCCGCGACCGCCTGGTTAGCGCCTTTACCGCCGCAGCCAATGGCAAAGTCGGGCGCTTCAAGGGTTTCGCCCGCTTTCGGCAGGCTGTTGGTGTAGGTAATCAGATCGACCATGTTTGAGCCGATGACCGCAATTGTCATGACGAACCTCCCCGATGTTTTTCACATTTAAAATGTTATTAAAGTAACAATAACCTTTCTAAAAGGTTAAATATGTGACAAAAACCACATCCTGAAGCGGCGGAAATTGCCGGGAGACGGCATAAGAAGGGATTCAGGGTGTTACTATTATAACAAGATCACATCATGGAGCGTGGCGACTGAGAGGCGTGATCGTCTGCAGGGAGGGTCCGTTATCACCGTATGGCGGAGGTTTGCGGCCCTTACAGATTGCGGGTAAGATTAACTGCCAGCCTGGCGGATGAGACGCAACTCATTCAAATCTGTGAGGTTTGTAGCGTATCGACGTCGATTATGACGTCCCTTCTCCGCACTGCAGGATAGGTAACAGAGAGATGACCATGGAAACCCGGCGCGACGAACGCATTCACAAGCTGACGCAGGCGCTTAAACGCACCGACAAACTGCATCTGAAAGATGCGGCCCAGCTGTTAGGTGTCTCAGAGATGACGGTTCGCCGTGATTTAACCGAGCCGGGTTCCAGCGTGGTCCTGCTGGGCGGTTACATTGTCAGCGATCCGAAAAGTCATGCCGGCCACTATTTTGTCAGCGATCAGCATGGGCAGAATGCCGCCAGAAAGCAGCGGCTGGCGCAGGCGGCGGCCAGCCTGATCAACGAGAACGATACGGTCTTTTTTGACTGCGGCACCACCCTGCCCTATATCGTCGATGCCATTCCCGACACCCTGTCATTTACCGCCATCTGCTGCGCCATGAACACCTTTCTGACCCTGAAAGAGAAACCGGCCTGCAATGTGATTCTCAGCGGCGGTGAATTTCATGCCGACAATGCGCTGTTTACGCCAATTGGCGTGCATACCATCCTTGACGATCTCTGTCCGACGTTGGCCTTTATCTCTGCCGCGGGCATCGACAAAGATCAGGGTGCGACCTGCTACAACACCAATGAACTGATGATGAAGCATCACGCCATGCTGCGCGCCCGTAAGTCGGTGCTGGTGGCGGACAGCAGTAAATATGGCAAAGTGCTGCCTGCACGCATCGCCGAGCTGCAGCGCTTTGATCTGCTGGTGAGTGATAGCGCGCCCGATCAGGCGTTACAAAACTGGCTGGTACAGCAGGCGATACCGCTGCGCCTGCCCTGAAGCCTGCCCCGGCACTATCGTCAGCGATTGAGCGCGGAAATCAGTCAGTTATCCCGCATGCTGCCCGGCATCACGTCCTACAGGGCATTATTCGCCGCCCCCCGGCTGGGATTAGACGGTGAAAAAGGCTAAACTTCGACATCATTCCAACGACCAACAGACCCAGAGGCTCAAACCAACGTGGCTCAATTCGTCTATAGCATGCATCGCGTCGGCAAAGTGGTTCCGCCGAAGCGTCATATTCTGAAAAACATCTCCCTCAGCTTCTTCCCTGGCGCAAAAATCGGCGTACTCGGTCTGAACGGTGCGGGTAAATCTACCTTGCTGCGCATCATGGCCGGCATCGATAAAGACATCGAAGGGGAAGCGCGTCCGCAGCCAGGCATCAAGATTGGCTACCTGCCGCAGGAGCCGCAGCTTAACCTTGAACACACCGTGCGCGAGTCGGTTGAAGAAGCGCTGTCAGAAGTGGTTGGCGCACTGAAACGTCTCGACGAAGTCTACGCGCTCTATGCCGAAGAGGGTGCAGATTTCGACAAGCTGGCCGCTGAACAGGGCCGTCTGGAAGAGATCATCCAGGCACACGATGGTCACAACCTGAATACCCAGCTGGAACGTGCTGCCGATGCGCTGCGCCTGCCGGACTGGGACGCGAAAATCGCCACCCTTTCCGGTGGTGAACGTCGCCGCGTCGCCCTGTGCCGCCTGCTGCTGGAAAAACCAGACATGCTGCTGCTGGACGAACCAACGAACCACCTGGATGCCGAATCTGTCGCCTGGCTGGAGCGCTTCCTGCATGACTTCGAAGGCACCGTCGTCGCGATTACGCACGACCGTTACTTCCTGGATAATGTGGCAGGCTGGATTCTGGAACTTGACCGCGGTGAAGGTATTCCGTGGGAAGGCAACTACTCCTCCTGGCTGGAGCAGAAAGATGCGCGTCTGGCGCAGGAAGCCTCTTCTGAAGCCGCTCGTCGTAAGTCGATTGAGAAAGAGCTGGAGTGGGTTCGCAAAGGACCTAAAGGCCAGCAGTCGAAAGGCAAAGCCCGTCTGGCACGCTTTGAAGAGCTGAACAACACCGACTACCAGAAGCGTAACGAAACCAACGAACTGTTCATTCCGCCAGGTGCCCGTCTGGGTGACAAAGTGCTGGAAGTCAGCAATCTGCGTAAGTCCTATGGCGACCGTGTGCTGATTGACGATCTCTCGTTCTCCGTGCCAAAAGGCGCGATTGTCGGGATTATCGGTCCGAACGGCGCGGGTAAATCAACGCTGTTCCGCATGATGTCCGGTCAGGAACAGCCTGATTCCGGCAGCATCGTACTGGGTGAGACCGTTAAGCTGGCCTCCGTCGATCAGTTCCGCGACAGCATGGACAATTCCAAAACCGTGTGGGAAGAAGTCTCCGGCGGTCAGGACATCATGCGTATCGGTAACACCGAGATGCCAAGCCGTGCCTATGTCGGACGCTTTAACTTTAAAGGCGTCGATCAGGGCAAACGCGTGGGCGAACTCTCCGGTGGTGAGCGTGGTCGTCTGCACCTCGCAAAACTGCTGCAGGTTGGCGGCAACATGCTGCTGCTCGATGAACCAACCAACGACCTGGACATCGAAACCCTGCGCGCGCTGGAAAACGCCCTGCTGGAGTTCCCGGGCTGTGCGATGGTGATCTCGCATGACCGCTGGTTCCTTGACCGTATCGCGACGCACATTCTGGATTACCAGGATGAAGGCAACATCGAATTCTTCGAAGGTAACTTTACCGAATATGAAGAGTACAAGAAGCGTACCCTCGGCGCCGACGCGCTGGAGCCGAAGCGCATCAAGTACAAACGTATGACGAAGTAATTGACTAAACGGGCGGCAGCGATGCCGCCCTTTTTTATCGCTGTATCAGCGATAAAACTCCCTGAACACCGGGGACTGCAGTGCGAACTCAATAAAGCGCGCCAGCGCGGGTGAGTTCAGCTTTCGCCCCGGATAGACCAGCCATAGCTCATTCCCCTCCACTTCCCAGTCCGGCAGCACCGGCACCAGCCGGGGATCCGCCATCGCGCCATCAGTCAGAAAGTGCGGCAGCAGCGTAATGCCCGCATCGCCCAGCGCCGATTCACGCGCATAGAGTAAATTGTCGGTGAGATGACCCGGCGGCAGCAGCCAGCGGTAGAACTCATCGTCACGCTGCAAAACCCATTCATTCCAGGCGCGATGCGCAATACAGCGGTGAGCCGACAGCTGCTGTGGATGCAGCAGCGGCGGGTGCTGGTTAAGATAGTGCTGAGAAGCCACCAGCAGCCGCGGGCAGTTGCCTATCCGGCGGCCAATCAGTGAAGATTCCTGCGGCTGACCGGTGCGCAGCGCCACATCAAAGCCCTCCTGCACCAGATCGCGCATCTCATCGGAGATCGAGACATCCAGCGTCACATCCGGATAGAGACGTAAAAACTCTGCATTACAGCGCGCCAGCAGCGTAGCGCCAATCCCTGCCGGGCTGGTGATGCGCAGGCGCCCGCTGGGGTTTTCCCGCAGGCTGGCAATCGCCTGATCGGCGCGTTCACTGGCCTGCATCATTTCCTGACAGTGCAGCAGATAACGCTCACCGGCAAAGGTCAGATTGAGCTGGCGGGTGGTGCGGTTCAGTAACCGGATCCCCAGCCGCTGCTCCAGCTGGCTGATGCGCTGACTGACGCTCGATTTGGGCAGACCCGCGCGTTCCGCCGCGCCGGTAAAGCTGCCGCACTCCGCCACCAGCGCAAACAGCGCCATATCCTGCCACTGACGAAACGCCATTGTTCACCTCAGACGAACACTCTATGAAAGATTGTCCATCTTATCACCGCTAAAATCAGGTTCTACACTTAAAGCCTGTCTTCATCATTACAGCCCGTCTGTCCATGGAGAGTATGTACACCGACTCCCGGCCAGGCTGTCAGAGAAAAGAGCCAGACTCTTTGCTTAACTACACAGGAAAACGTTATGTCTATTCGCGCTATCGCAATTAATCCGGAAAATCCTGAACACTTCACTGAAATTTTCCCTGAAACCCCAGCGCCAGGTGAGTATGACCTGCGCGTTGAAGTCAAAGCTGCGTCCGTCAATCCGGTCGATACCAAGGTGCACAAAGGGGCGAAGAAGAATGGCTTACAGCAGCCACGCATCCTCGGCTGGGATGCCAGCGGCGTCGTGCTGGAAGTGGGCAGCTCAGTCAGCAACTTTAAGCCTGGCGATGAAGTCTTCTATGCGGGCGACCTGACCCGTCCTGGCAGTAACAGCACCGAGCAGCTGGTTGACTCACGCATCACCGGTCACAAGCCAGAGAGCCTGGACTGGGCGCAGTCGGCGGCGATCCCGCTGACAGCCCTGACCGCCTGGGAAGGCCTGTTTGAACGACTGAATCTTGAAACAGCATCAGAAGATCAGACGCTGCTGATCGTCGGCGGCGCAGGCGGTGTCGGATCGCTGGCGATCCCGCTGGCGAAGCTGCGCAGCAAAGTGAAGATCATTGCGACCGCCTCGCGTGAAGATTCCGCCCAGTGGTGCCGCGATCGCGGTGCCGATCTGGTGATCAACTACAAAGATATGATTGGTGAGCTGGAGAAACAGGGCATTAAGCAGGTCGATTATATCTTCTGCCTGAATGACACCGACGGTCACTGGGAAACCATGGCGAAGCTGATCGCTCCGCAGGGTCATATCTGCACCATCGTGGAAAACGAACATCCGCTGTCGATGGATCAGCTGAAGCTGAAGAGTGCGGCACTGCACTTCGAACTGATGTATACCCGCAGCATGTTTAACACGCCGGATATGGCGCGTCAGGGTGAGATTCTGGATGCGGTATCAGCATTGCTGGACGAAGGGAAGCTGCAAACCACGCTGAGCGAAACGCTGCACGGTTTAAGCGTTGAGACCTTAACCGCCGCCCACCAGCGCGTGCTGGAAGGCCACATGCGTGGCAAAGTGGTGATGGTCTATTAATGCGCTGACCCGGCTGCCTTTCGGCAGACCGGGCCAATGCATGCGTTACGGCTGGGCGTTTTTCTCGCCCAGCATCGCTTTAACCAGTTCAATGCAGCGCAGGAAGCGAGTGTCATAATCATCTTCCTTCACATGCAGGAATTCGATGTTGTTTTCCCGCAGCATCGTGACCAGCATCGACTGAAACTCCCGTCGATCCACTGAACTGCCCAGGCTGCGCAAGCCATCCGCGACCCAGGGCACATTGTTCTCCAGCAGGATTACCAGATCAAAACGATATTCATCGATCAGCGCCTGCACAAACGGATGCTCACGCCCTTCATACTTGAGACAAAACGCCTGCGTGGTGACAAAGTCGGTGTCGATAAACGCCACTTTGTTGGCATATTTGACGGCGAAATCGATGTACTGCGCCTGGCCCAGCGCGATCTTGTCGTAATCGGAATATTGTAGCGCCATTTCGTCACCGCCCAGATGGGAAAAGACATAATCGCGGCCATATTCCCAGGCACTGGTGGTATTGAAGATGTTGGCGAGTTTATTCACCAGCGTCGATTTACCGCTCGACTCTCCGCCAAGGATCGCCACGGTGCGCACAAAGAACGGTTTCACTTCCGTGGGAATGTAATCCCAGAAGCGGAACGGATCCTGACGAATCTGCGCGCCGCTGATGCTCATAAAGGATCGGTTAGGATCGACCAGCACAGTCTGAATGCCCAGGTGCTGCTGGTACATCTCCGCATCGGGCGCTTCGCTGGTGTAGATGCAGTCTGGCGCAATGCCGTGCTCACTGAGAAACGCGCTGACGCCTTGACTCCAGACATCCCAGCCGTGCGGATAAGGTTCGATCCCCTCCTCATCAAAGGCGTGAATGCGGATATTCTTCTGATACTTAAAGGTCTGCAGCAGCCAGCGCAGGCGATCGCTGACCGTCGGCTGCTGTGACATCGCGCTGTTCTCAAACAGCTCGCGGTCGCGCGGCTCGTCATAACCCATAATGATATGCAGCTCATCCACCTGGCTACAGGCGCGCTGAATCAGATAGATATGGCCGGTATGCAGCGGATAAAACTTACCAAATACCACGCCCACCGTTTTATCACGGCGCGGAAACTCCAGGCCCAGAAAGCGGTGCAGCGCCTCCAGCTTTTGCGCGCTGGGACTTTTGATTTTGGCATTGAGCAACTGGCTCAGATAGCCTTTGGTCATGCCGCTGGCATCAGCGACCTGTTGCAGCGTATGGCCCTGCTGGCGAATGGCCGTTTTCAGATAATCAAACGACGACATGTCGTGCCTCCTGCATCAATGCGGTTAAGGTGGGAGCGGCCAGCCCGCGACGCAGGCTGGCCGCAGGCGCGTTACAGATCGTCCAGAATCGCCAGCGCATCGGCCAGCTTCTTCGCGCTGAAAACCTGCATCCCGGCAATCGGTTTTTTCGGTGCATTCCCCGCCGGTACAATGGCGCGTTTGAAGCCATGCTTCGCTGCTTCAGAGATGCGCTCCTGACCGCTGGGCACCGGACGGATCTCACCGGCCAGTCCCACTTCGCCGAAGATCACCAGATCCTGTGGCAGTGGACGATCGCGCAGGCTCGACACCATCGACAGCATCAGCGCCAGATCCGCACTGGTTTCGGTGACTTTAACGCCACCAACCACGTTGACGAACACATCCTGATCCGCCATCTGCAATCCGCCGTGGCGGTGTAAAACGGCGAGCAGAATCGCCAGACGGTTCTGCTCCAGACCCACCGCCACGCGGCGCGGATTGCCCATCATGGAGTGATCGACCAGCGCCTGAATCTCCACCAGCAGCGGACGCGTTCCCTCCCACAGCACCATGACCGAACTGCCCGAGGTGACCTCTTCGCCACGCGACAGGAAGATAGCGGATGGATTGCTGACTTCACGCATGCCCTGCTCGGTCATGGCAAATACACCCAGCTCATTCACCGCGCCAAAGCGATTCTTATGGCTACGCAGGGTGCGGAAGCGGGAGTCGGCATCGCCATCCAGCAGCACCGAACAGTCGATGCAGTGCTCCAGCACCTTCGGCCCGGCCAGCGAGCCATCTTTGGTGACGTGGCCGACCATGATGATCGCCACGCCGCGCGTTTTGGCGAAGCGCGTCAGGTAAGCAGCGGTTTCCCGCACCTGAGCCACGCTGCCCGGCGATGACTGGATCTCCGCCATGTGCATCACCTGGATCGAGTCGATCACCATCAGTTGCGGTTGCTCCTGCTCGGCGATCAGGCAGATCTGCTCAATGCTGGTTTCCGACAGCATATTCACATTTTCGGTGGGTAATCCCAGACGATGGGCGCGCATCGCCACCTGTTGCAGTGATTCTTCACCGGTTACGTAAAGGGTTTTCATCCCTTCTGACAACCGGCACATCACCTGCAGCAGCAGCGTGGATTTGCCCGCGCCCGGACTGCCGCCAATCAGAATAGCGCTGCCCGGTACGACGCCGCCGCCCAGTACACGGTCAAACTCTTTGAAGCTGGTCGAGAAGCGCGGTAACGCCTCCAGGCTGATTTCAGAGAGCTTCTGCACCCGGCTGGTGCCGGCGCTGCCAGCATAACCACTCAGGCGCTCGTTACGCGCAGCGGCGGGCGAGGCGGCGATGCGCACCTCGGTGATGGTGTTCCAGGCGTGACAGGCGCTGCATTGCCCCTGCCAGCGTGGGTAATCTGCGCCGCATTCATTACAGACAAATGCGCGTTTTGCCGCTTTGGCCAAATCAATACCTCTGTTAACGCTCTTCGTGGATCAGGCTGCCGGTGAGGATGCAGAACACACCCATTAAATCGGCATGGCGAATGGTGACCGCAGTCTGCTCATTCACCTTAGGTTTAGCATGGAACGCAATGCCCAGCGCTGAGGCTTTGATCATCAGCAGGTCATTGGCTCCATCGCCGATCGCCACCGTCTGTTCTGGCGCAATGTCAAAACGCTGCGCCAGCTTCTTCAGGGTATCGGCTTTGTACTGTGCGTCGACAATCGGACCCAGCACGTTGCCGGTCAGCTTGCCGTCGCGAATTTCGAGTTCATTGGCCACCACCGCGGACAGATGCAGCTTGTCGCGCAGGTAGTCGGCGTAGTAGGTAAAGCCGCCGGACGCGATGGCAACCTGCCAGCCCAGCGCCTGCAGTTTCTGCGTCAGCGTCGTTAAGCCTGGCATCAGCGGCAGCGCATCACGCACCTGTTTGAGAATATTGGCGTCCGCGCCCTGCAGGGTAGCGACGCGCTGACGCAGGCTGGCGGTGAAGTCGAGTTCGCCGCGCATTGCGCGCTCCGTCACTTCCGCCACCTGCTCGCCGCAGCCCGCCAGTTTAGCAATCTCGTCGATGCATTCGATCTGAATCGCGGTCGAGTCCATATCCATGACCAGCAGGCCCGGCGTTTTGAGATGCGGGATTTTGCCCAGCGGCGCTACGTCCAGCCCGGCGCCGTGCGCCAGCTTGCTGGCAAACGGCGTCAGCGATCCCGCCAGGCGAATCACCTGATACTCATCGACGTTCCAGGCGCTGACGATCACCATCGCCGCACCCAGTTGGTGCTGGTAATCGGTCAGCCGTTGCTTATCCAGCCCGCGGCCATACAGCAGCCAGCCGGTGCGGCCAGCGCGATAATCCAGCGGCATCACTTCATCACCGCTAAGAGAAAGGGGCAAACCCGGCCAGAGGGAGACATCGGCGGGAAGATCGCACCAGGTTAAACGATTTGGCATCAGAGCTCCTGTAGGGACAACAAAACCACGCAAGAGGCTACCTTGTCTGCGCCGCTTCTGGCAACATAATCTCCAGGCTTTCTGTTGTGATATGACCCGGATGATTAATGGCTAAAACCGCACTGAAATTTCGCTTACATCGTACCGTGATCGTGCTTATCTCGATGGCGCTGCTGGTCGTGCTGATGCAGGGCGCCTCCTGGTTCAGTCTCGGCCATCAGGCGGCGCGTTCTGAGCAGGTCGAGGAGCTGGCGCATACGCTGACCAGCCAGGTGGCATTCAGCCTTAAACCGTTGATGGACAACAGTGAAAATAACCGGAATCAGATCGAAGCCATTCTTAATCAGATGACGGCGAACAGCCGTATTCTGGATGCGTCCGTGTATGACGGCGACGGCAGCCTGGTGGCGCACAGCGGTGAAAACATCAATGTCCGTGACCGGCTGGCGCTCGACGGCAAGCGCGCGGGCAGCTATTTCAACCACCAGATTGTGCAGCCGCTGGCCGGAAACGATGGCCCGCTGGGCTTTCTGCGCGTAACGCTGGATACTCACGTGCTGGTCACCGACTCACATCAGGTCGACAACACCACCAATATTCTGCGTCTGATGATGCTGCTGGCGCTGGCGATCGGCATTATTCTCTCCCGCACTCTGCTGCGCCACCGCCGCACCCGCTGGCAGCAGTCACCGTTTCTGCTTACCGCCAGCACCCCGGTGAAAGAGGACCGGGATGAGGACGACGAGAAGAAAGAGTAACGCGCCGGCTGCGGTAAAGATAAAACGAGAAAGGCCCGCACAGCGGGCCTTTTTTATACTGCTCAAAAAACAAAATCCGGGTTTGTATGACCGCAATGAATAAGCTGAATGCGCAGGGAACACGGGCAGAGGAGGAAAGCGTCCCGCGCCAGGGACGGCGCGGGCCGAGCGGCCAGGGATGGTTTAAGCGACTTTCCGATCTGACCGTGTTTCCTTCGCAGACTCGATCTTACCGCTGGCCCGGACTGAGTTTGTCAAAAATGGAAAAGGCCCGCTGTGAGGGCCTTTTTTATGAGAAAGTTGCGGATTTGCGAGGCAGCTTCAATCAGCCGATCAACAACGTTTCCAGCTCACCCAGCGATTTGACCTGCCAGGTTGGTCTGATGTGTTCCGGCAACGGCCGGGTGCCATGATCGAGCCAGCAGGTTTTCACACCAGCATTCATGCCGCCCAGAATGTCTGATTCTGGCGTATCACCCACCATCAGCACCCGCTGACGATCCGGATTGCCCATCAGATCCAGCGCATAATCAAAGATCGCTGCCGCCGGTTTTGGCACGCCGACCTGCTCAGAGATCACCAGCGCCGAGAAGTAATCACGGAAACCGGTGCGCTCCAGACGCGTCTGCTGCAGCGCGGTAAAGCCGTTGGTGATAATGCCCATCTTTACCCGGCCATGCAGTTGATTCATCAGACTGACCGCACCCGGCAGCGGCGTGCAGATCTCCCCCATTGCGGTGAGAAAACCGCTGTTAAGGATCTCTGGCGCAACGCTGAGCTTTTCGCTCCAGTGGTTAAAACGCTGAGTCTACAGCTGTAACGCTGAGATGGTGCCGTTCTGATAATCGACCCACAGCGGTTTGTTGATCGCCTGATAATCGCTGTAATCCTGGTCAGTGAACTGCACGTCATAACCCGCGAACAGGCGTTGCAAACCAGCATAGGCGTCGAAATGAAAAAGGGTATCGTCGGCATCAAACAGGATGCAATCCCAGTTATCTGACATTAAAGCTCCTTAACACCACTACGGCGTCAGGGCCATGAGAATGGCATCTTCACGGCCGCTGGCGGTGGGATAATAATTGGGGCGACGACTGACCTGATTGAATCCAAGCTGCTCATAGAGCGCGATGGCGGGCAGGTTCGAGGCCCGCACTTCCAGCCACAGCGTCAGCACGTCGCGTTTGATCAGTTCATCGATCAGATGCTGCAACAGCTGGCGGCCCAGTCCCTGGCGCTGAAAGGCGGGATCGACCGCGATGTTAAACAGCGAGGCTTCGTCCAGCACCACCTGGGTAATGGCAAAAGCGGCCATTTTGCCGTCGATATCGAGACGTAAATTGATAAAGCGCTCGCCCTGATTGCTGGCAAACGTCTTTTCACTCCAGGGAAACGCGTGACTACGACATTCAATGGCGTAGGCCTGCGCCAGATCGTCAGGGGTGAGTAAAGAGATGGCTGTCATGGTTACACATCTGTTGCCAGAGCGCGCGTTTGGCGACGCCGCTACTGATCAGTTCATTGAAAGAGGCGCTGGTTAAAGCCACGCCATTAAAAGTCTGTTCGCTCTCTACGCCGAGCAGCCAGCCCGCGCAGTTCAGCGTCTCCGGCAGCATTTGCAGCTGATCCGGCGTCACCGTCATCACCTGAGCGGGTTGCAGGTTGAGAGCATGCAGCACGTCGCGCATCAGCGGTTCATGCAGACCGGGCGGCGCGTCAGCGACAATAATTAACTGCGTGTCCGGTGCCAGCGTGACGGCAATTTCGCCCTGAAGCACGCGCGGGCGGCGCAGCTGGTACTGTGTAATTCCCATTTGCTGTAAAAGCCAGTCGCGCCTGGACGTCATGGTGTTACCTGTTCTGCTGCCTGAATGCGACGCTATGCTAGCAAACCCATCGAACATGCGCCAACAAACCACTATAATCCCCGCTCAGATCTTACAGGAGCCCTACATGTCTGCTTTAACCCCGGCCAGCGAAGTCATTCTGCGCCACAGTGATGAATTTACCGCCCGCCATGTTTTATTTGCTGGCGATCTGCAGGATGACCTGCCCGCTCAGCTGGAAACCGCCTCGTCGCGCGTTCACACCCAGCAATATCATCACTGGCAAAACCTGAGCCGCCGTATGGGCGAGCAGGCGCGTTACGGCATGGTTGCGCAGGCAGAAGATGTGCAGGGCTGCGATACGCTGGTCTACTTCTGGACCAAGAATAAGCCGGAAGTGCAGTTCCAGCTGCAGAACCTGCTCTCTCTGCTGCCGGTCGGCTGTGACGTATTCGTGGTCGGTGAAAACCGCAGCGGCGTGCGCAGTGCCGAAGGCATGGTGGAGTCGTGGGTGAAACTGGAGAAAATCGACAGCGCGCGTCGCTGTGGTCTCTACCACGGTCGCCTGGACAAACAGCCTGAGTTTGATGCCAGCAGCTTTGGTCATCAGTATCAGCTGGATGGTCTGACGATTCATACCCTGCCTGGCGTCTTCAGCCGTGATGGCCTGGACAGCGGTAGTGCCCTGCTGCTCTCGACCTTTACTCCGCACACCAAAGGTAAAGTGCTGGATATGGGCTGTGGCGCAGGCGTGATTGCCGCCTCTCTGCCGGCCCGTTCGCCTAAAGTGCGTCTGTGGCTGTGCGACGTGCACGCGGCTGCGATTGAAGCGAGTAAATTGACGCTGGCCGCCAATGGCATCGAGGGAGAAGTCTTCGCCAGCAACGTCTTCTCTGACGTCACGGGGCGTTTCGACATGATTATCTCGAACCCGCCGTTCCATGAAGGTACCCAGACCAGCCTCGACGCCGCCCAGGCGCTGATCCGTGGCGCAGTGAAACACCTGAACACCGGCGGCGAGTTGCGTATTGTGGCGAACACCTTCCTGCCTTACCCGCAGGCGCTGGATGAAGCCTTCGGCAGTCACGAAGTCATCGCACAGACCGGTCGTTTTAAAGTTTATCGCGCTGTTTACGGTCGCGGAGCCAAAACGCGCTAATCGCTTTTCCCGGCGTTAATGGCGTTGCCGGGCTGAAAACGTTGCTTTTTACAGCGATCGTTTCAGCCCGACGAAATAGTTGTTGACGCAAAGAGTAAAATCTCTAGAATGCGCCTCCGTGGTTGTAACATTCTCAGGGTGTTACGGGTATGCGAAGGTGGCGGAATTGGTAGACGCGCTAGCTTCAGGTGTTAGTGTCCTAACGGACGTGAGGGTTCAAGTCCCTCTCTTCGCACCAAAATCACATGTTTCATATCGCGAGCACTGCGCGAAGGTGGCGGAATTGGTAGACGCGCTAGCTTCAGGTGTTAGTGTCTTAACGGACGTGAGGGTTCAAGTCCCTCTCTTCGCACCATTGCGGTGATATGAACAGACAACTCGATGCGAAGGTGGCGGAATTGGTAGACGCGCTAGCTTCAGGTGTTAGTGTCTTAACGGACGTGAGGGTTCAAGTCCCTCTCTTCGCACCAACGTTGTCATCCTCTGTTTTCCCCGCAATGCCCTTTTGCTTCCCTTGCAGTACCGTTTTATCCCCTGCTCATTTTAGTTTTCAGCTCGCTTTAGCTCACCCGGCACGTCGATTTCACCCTCTTCGCCTCGATTAAATCAGATGAAAATTCACAGAGATTGCCGCCAGGCCACCCGCTAATGCCAGGCAGGATGGCAACAGCAGATAGTGTCGCAGACGCTGATTAAACAGCATCACGACAGTCAGCAGCAGCGCCACCGTCATGACCATCCGCCACTGACTGAAGCTCGGTTCCCATAAGGCGAACAGCGGCAGTGCGATGCAGGGCAGCAATACGCCCCACGCGCTATCCAGTTTTTTACCCAATGCCCAGCTGACTCCCCACAGGCCGCAGGCCGCAATAATCGCTATCCCCATGACGCAAACCTCAAATGATAAGCATTCCCATTATCATATGACAGTTTTAACGGCCTTGCAGCCTGTTTTTGTCACGTCCGGCAACGAAGATGACAGACCAGTTGGAAAATGCTAGATTGCGGCCGATAACACCTTTAATAACAGCAACAGCAATAATTTGCTCACTCTCTGGCAGAATCTTTTTTTGCCGGCTTGCGCTTTGGTATTTCAGGGCCGTCACGAGTATTTATAATGAAATTACAATCATATGAAGAACTGAAACAGAGTAAATACCGGCTTTCAGTGATGCTTTTTCTCTTTTTAAATATCGCCGTTTCGCTATTTTATCTGCTGCCTGTAATGAGCAATGAGACCAATGACGCGACACTGCCGGTAATTTGTGTGGCTGCTTTTAGCGGCATCATGTTAATTACCTATTTAATATGGCCCAGACTAAAACTTCCCCTGTTAAATCCTGTGGCACTACTGCTGGGCATGCTCTGGGCCTGGCACATTAATTATCGCTTTCATCAGGTGTTCTATTTTGATGGTGGCTTTCTTATTATCAGTTTGATCAGTGTGTTATTTATCAGTGCTATCGCCCTGAGCGATTATCTGGGTGCATTTTGTCTGCACGTCGCGCCGCCGGTCTTCACCGTATTACTGCTCGACAATGGACAGCATCTGCCGCTGATCCTGCTGACCATCATCCTGCCTCTGATCGGTTTCTCTTTGCAGCATCTGATGCGCCGCCGTGCCGACAACTTTACCCTGCGTCTGATGCATCAGCTTTATGAAGAGAAAGAGACATTCAGTGACCTCAGCATGCTCGATCCGCTGACCGGACTCTATAACCGTCGCGGCCTGAAGAACCGGCTCGATAATATTCTGGAAAACCACGCCGGCAGCCACTACGTGCTGCTGCTGGATATCGACCACTTCAAGGCCTATAACGATAATTATGGGCATGCGATGGGCGATCAGGCACTGGCGCGTGTCTCTGTCGCGATTCGTGATGCGGTGCGTTCGCGCGATGTCGTCACCCGCTACGGCGGCGAAGAGTTTCTGGTGCTGATGACCAATGTGAACAGTTCGATCGCCATGAAGCTGGCAGAGCGAATTCGCCAGTATGTGCTGGATTTAGAAATCCCTCACCTTTTCAACGAGACCGTTTCCACCCACGTGACTATCAGTGCGGGCATCGCGCCCATTTATGATAATGAGTTCGATCTGGCGGTCGCCAATGCGGACAGCGCGTTATATGTGGCTAAAAATCAGGGTCGCAATACCATTCTCGCCTGGGAAGATTTGCCCCGACAGCAGCCTCAGACCTCCAGCGAACATGCCTGAGTAAGCATAACGCGGTCGTTGCTGACCGGAACAGTGGCGAGCGATGTGCTGCTCTGTCCGGCCTGATGACCGCTCTCAACCCCCGCCGATTTCCCGCCAGCAGCGACGATTTTTTACACGACTTGTAGAGTTAATCAATAACGATTATCATTTGCTTTCTTATCTACACTTTCTGCGAGTCGTCATGGCAACTGCTTCAGCTCAGGAACAGCGTTTTAGCGCTCAGTCGATGATCTTCCGGCAGAATGACCGCCCGCTGGCGGAAAGTCTGCATGAGCGGCTGCAGCAACAGCGCAGCTATCTGCTTGAATCGACGAAGTTAAGCCAGTCTGCTCCGCGCGAAACGCTGACGCTTGCCGACTGGTCGGAATCAGAGGCCTTTGCCCCGCTCATCCAGCGCTATAGCGATTATCTTTATCGCGATCATCCTGATGCCGTTCGTGAAGCGAAACCGGTGCTGTCACTCTGGGCACAGTGGTATTTTGGCCTTCTGCTGCCTCCGCTCATCATGGCGTTATTGCAGGAGTCACGTGCGCTGGACTGCTCGCCTGAGCATATTCGCGTCGGATTTCATGAGAATGGCCATCCGGCCACGTTCTGGATCGATGTGCAGGAAGATGAAGAAGCGCGCTATCTTAATTCGCTGCAGCGCATTGATCGGCTGATTCAGCAGCATCTGATCCCGGTGGTCAAAGGTATTACGCAGCATGGTGATATCAACGCCCGACTCATCTGGAACAACATGGGCTACTCATTCCAGTGGTTCCTGGGTGAGCTGAAAAGCCAGATCGATGAGGCGCTGATCCTGCAACTGGAGCAGGCGCTGTTCTTCAACCAGCGGCTGCTGGATGGCAGCGAAAACCCACTTTACCGCACCATGATCCCGCGCAACGGCGAACTGGTCCGTCGCAGCTGCTGCCAGCGTTATCGCATCCCTGATGTCGAACAATGTGGCAACTGCACCCTGAGCGGCAGCTAAACAGACTTAATTACAGCGAATTCTCCGTTTATCTCGTTTACAGGCACTGAGGCTTGTGGCAATTTTTACGCCTTCGATCAGCCTGGAGAGAAAGATGAGTCTGGAGTCCGTGCGCCAGTTCTTTGCCGAACACGCCCCTGAAATTGAAATTATTGAGCTGGCAGAAAGCACTGCAACGGTCGGGATGGCTGCACGTGCCCATGGCGTGACGCCAGGAGAGATTGCCAAGACCCTGTCACTGAAAGTGAAAAACGACGTGGTGCTGATTGTGACACGCGGCGATGCCCGGCTGGATAATCGCAAGCTGAAAGCGGCTCTGGGCGCGAAAGCGCGGATGCTGAGCGTCGACGAGGTGATTAACTGGACCGGCCACCCGGTGGGCGGCGTCTGTCCGTTCGGTCTGGAGAATCCGCTGACCGTCTACTGTGATGTTTCACTGCGCAGCTTTGAAGAAGTCCTGCCCGCCGCTGGCGCTATCCACAGCGCCGTCCGCATCTCGCCACAGCAGATGGCTGAACTGACTAACGCCCGCTGGATCGACGTATGCGAAGCGATTTAACGCTTTGCATCGGCTCACAAACCCTGCATTTCTGCCTGCGCCCGAATGCTGCTGACAACCTGACAGATTTTATCAGCCGATGATAATCACCGCCCCATCATGGCAGTTAATCACGCGCAGTAAGCGGGCGCAGTTAATCGCCCATGACTTCAGGATATCAGGCGCTTAAATGCCTGTTCGATGATCGACAACAGCAGCGTGTTATCGACGCTATGCAGCACATGCACTGATGCACCGCAGTGATCAGGCACACCGACAGTGAGCCGAAGCGGCTGACGATAACGCCAGCTTTTGCCACGCGTCGCACCGGGACGTAGTTCGATATCAACCCGGTAATCGATACCCGAGGCGACTCGCTGATTCAGCAACCAGGCGACCACCAGCGCATCGTGGATCCAGCATCCTGCCAGCTGACGGGTTTCCATTGAATAGTCGATCCACGGGCGCAGCGTGTCGCGTACAAATTCGGTCAGCGGATGATCGGCCGCGGTGAGACGTGTCAGATCCTGCTGGGTCAGCAGCGTCTGCGTGGTGACATCCATCGGCACCAGTGTTACCGCAGCACCGCTGTGCAACACCTGATGCGCCGCCTCGGGATCCAGACCAAAATTGGTGTCTTTGATGTAATCATCCAGCGAGAAGACGCCGCCCATGATCACAATTTCCGCCACCGATTCTGCCATGGCGGGATAGCGCTGCATCGCCAGCGCCACATTCGTCAGCGGACCAATTGCTACCAGTGTAATCTCGCCCGGATTGTCGCAAATCAGTTTGCCGATAGCGTCAGCCGCATCAAACGCATCCGCCGCAATATCGGCTGGCTGACGCACATCCTGCCAGAGCTTTTCCAGCGCAAGCTGATTGACCCGATGATCCAGCGTCTCGCGCCATGGCGCAGGATCTTCCTGTAACGCCTGCGTCGCGCCCTGTACGACCGGGATAGATAATCCCAGCCGGACGATCAGATCTTTGGCAACGCGTGCACCCACGTCACATGGCGTGTTACCCGCTACGGTAGTGATCAATTCCAGCGACAGGGCTGGTGAAGCTAAGGCCAGCGCAATCGCCAGCCCATCATCGGTGTTGGCACCCGCGATACCATTGCCGGGATCGCAATCAATAATGATTCTTTTCATATTTTTATAAATTAACTCTGACTTTGCGGCTGACAGCCGCAGGATTCACCAATTTCAAGATAGTGTGGAAACTCCTTTAATTGCGCTTCGCTCTGTCCCTCTTTCAGCATCTGAATCGCAGAGCGTGCCATCTCACGCAGTGGCTGGCGCACGGTCGTTAATGTCGGAACATGAAACGACGAGTGATTGGTCCCGTTAAAGCAGACCAGTGCCACATCCTGCGGCACGCGAAGGTGATGTTCGGAAAAGGCGCGAAGCGCGCCAATCGCCTGACCTTCATTGCTGGTAAACAACGCACGAGGCACACAGCCGCGGGCGATCATGGTTTGTGCCGCCTCGTAGCCGCCCTGTGGGGTGTAGCTGGCGGGGAACATCAGCGACTCATCAATCGGCAGGCCACGATCGTGCATGGCATCGCGCCAGCCCTGAATACGATCCTGTGCGTTGAGCATATCGACCGGGCCGCTGATGATCCCTACCTGCTGATAACCGTGACTCAACAGATGTGCCGTCACCTGCCACGCGGCCTGACGCTCATTGACCCGCAGCATGTTCACGCCCGGCTGAGGCTCAACCCGCTCCAGCATCACCAGTGGCGTTCCGCTGGCTTTAATCAGGTCGATGTAAGGATGGCGATCGACGCTATTGTAAAACAAACCATCGACCTGCCGATTGAGCAGCCCCTGAATTAACTCCAGTTCGCGTTTGCGGTCATCACCTGCATCACCCAGCAGCATGACGTGACCGTGGTTCATCGACTCCTGCAACAACACGTGCGCCATTGACGCCACGAAGGGATTGCCGATGTTGGGCACCACCAGCCCAAACGTTTTGGTGTTGCCGGAGGCCAGCGCGCGTGCTGCTGCATTGGGCCGGTAACCGGTGGCTTTAATCGCCTCCAGTACCCGCTGACGGGTCGCCTCAGCGACCGGACGAGGCCCGTTATTGATGACATAACTGACGACTGCCACTGAGGTGCCTGCCGCTTTCGCAACTTCACTGCGGGTCACTTTTCCCGTTAACGACTTAGGCACATCACGTTCCTCCATAAAAAAAACAGGCCGCTTTACACGGCCTGCTGTTTATCGCTCTCTCCTGGCAGACGGCACCTTCAGGTAAATCTAGATGGCATCTTCAGGCAGATTGAGATTCCGCCCTCGCGTCTCAGGAGCGACAAAAGTGGTAAAGAATCCAATGGCGGCCATTGCCGAGAAGTAGACCGCAATCGGCCACCAGTGACCGGTATAAGAGAGCATAGCAGCGGCAATAAGCGGCGCTGTGCCGCCGGATAAAATCGAGCCAAGCTCTTTGGCCACTGCCATTTTGGTGTAGCGATGTTGAACGCCGAACATTTCCACGCCCCATGCCGCCTGCACCCCATAAATACCCAGTGACGCCAGCGCCATACCGACCACGATAACCGGGATCACCAGCATCGGTTCACGCGTGTCCAGCAGCGTAAAGGCGGGCCAGGCATAGATCATCAGTAACAGGCAGAAGACGCGATAAACGATCCGGCGACCAAAACGATCAGAGAGCCAGCCCGCAAACGGAATAATCAGGAAGCCCAGCAGTGAGGCAAGGAACACCGCCGTCGTCGGTACGGACTTATCCACCATCAGCACCTTCGCGACATAACCCACCATGAAGCCCTGAGCAAGATAAGAAGGGCCATTTTCGCCGATGCGCAAACCTATCATGGTCCAGAAAGCGCGGGTACGCTGGAAGAAAGGACGCGAGTCCACGACTGGCGCGGCCAGTACGCCTGCACGTTCCGCTTCCATTTCCGCTTTCCTGCGCTCAAACACTGGCGTTTCACGCAGGTGACGTCGAATCCACAGCGCAACAAGGGCAATTAGCGCACTGCTGAGGAAGGGAATACGCCAGCCCCACTCCAGCAGGCTCTGCTGATCCATCTGCACTACCAGCAGCCAGACCAGCGAGGCCAGCAACGTACCGCTGTTAGACCCCAGAGCAATAACGGATGAAACCAGGCCACGACGCTTAACGGGCGCATATTCACCCAGCATCACCGTGCCGCCCGATAACTCTGCGCCCGCGCCGAAACCCTGGGTAAAGCGCAGCAGCACCAGACAGGCCGGAGCCCAGACACCAATCGCGGCATAGCTCGGTATTAAGCCGATAAAGGTGGTGGAAGCGCCCATCAGAATGATGGTGGAGATCATCACGACCTTTCGGCCTTTGCGGTCGCCGAGCCAGCCGAAAAAGAGTGCGCCGATAGGCCGGGCAACAAAGCCGACTGACCAGGTAGCAAAGCTGGAGAGCAGTGCCATTGCGGGAGTCGATTCCGGAAAGAATACGTCGCCAAAGATGATACCGGCAGCCAGACCGTAGAGCGCGAAATCCGCGTACTCCATTGCCGTTCCGAGCCAGCATGAGAAAGTGGCGCGCCAGAAATCTTTGCGGCCTGAAGAAGTGTTAAACCGCTCGTCGGCGGCTGAGGTGGAAGACAGTGATGCCTGCTGCTTAACGGAATTGTGTGCCGTCATAACCCTATCCCTGAATGAGTATGCAGATTGATAAACGCCCGTCCATGGGTCGATTCCCTGATGAAAGCGGAATTCCCCCGGTGGCGACGTTCAGTTGACTAACCATGATGAAAGGTTAAAGGATTCCCTGGTGTTGGAATCTTGTTCTTCGCCCCGTTTCGCCGATGTATTTTTCACCGGTCGCTTAAACTGAGCGAATGTAACTTAACAATCAATGGAGCCTACTGTGCATCGCACCGTGAGCAATCACTGGGGACCTAGTGTATCTACGCGCGTAGATAAATCAAGAGATCCCGGCGCAAATTGTTAGTAAAACTTCACTATCACATTGCGTCATCACACATTTTCAGCGCAAATTCAGCCAGTTAACTCCACTATATCGCACAATAAAAAATCACTCTGCGCGGTAAGTTAGCATTTTCTCTAATCATTAAGCGTTATAAGCGGGGCTAAAATCCTTTCATCGGGTTCTGTTGTCGCACACCCGGATTACCTGCAGATGACACTTCATCTTTATTCTGAAAAATCGCGGCAAGCGCAGACAATGCGTTACCCTGAAAAAAAGCCTGACAGAGGTGTTATGACCATTATTCTGATGCGACACGGTAAACCTGACCACCAGGCAGCGGGTCGCCAGAGCGTGCAGGCACTGGCAGACTGGTGCGAAGCTTACGATCAGTCCGGAGTCAGTGACGGACCGCCACCGCGCAGTATTAAGATTGCTCGTCAGGCCGCAATTATTGTCTGCAGTCCCCTGCCCCGCGCGCAATCTTCTCTGAGCCAGCTTGGCCTGCAGCCTCATGAGATTGATGCGCTCTACAGCGAAGTCGCCGTACCGCTGCTGCGAACGGGGGATTTTCAACTGCCGACAATCTGCTGGCTGGCCTTACTGCGGCTGTTGTGGTTCTGCGGTTATGCGGGTGAAGCGGAGTCGCTGCAACATGCGCGCAGCCGGGCCTCGGCGGCGGCAGAGAAGCTGATCGAGCACTCACGGCGTGGCACGGTGCTGCTGCTGGGCCACGGCATCATGAACAAGATGATTGCGCGAGAATTACGTAAACGCGGCTGGCAGGCAGAGAAACATGCCAGCAGCCGCCACTGGAGTTCTGCGATCTATCATCGTCCGTTTATCTGACCCATCGGAAAATAGCCCAGCACCTCACAGCCCGTTCCGACACGCGGTGTGGCAATCACTTTACGCTGCGCCAGATCGATCACACTCAGCGTGCCGTCATCCTGATTCGCAATCAGCAGCTGTTGCCTGTCTGGCGTGAAGCAGCCATCCATCGGCATGTTTCCCACGCTGATATCGCCCAGCGGATTCAGCAGGTCGTCAAACAGCGTTACCAGCGGTTCTTGATCGCCAATCGCCACCAGCTGTTCGCCATCGGCGCTGAAGCGAACCACCTGGCAGGGCTGCTGATGACCCGGCAGCGTAATGCGCTGGCGAATACGGTGGCTCTGTCGGTCGATCACATAGAGCAACGGCGCATCTGCTGCGCTGGCGACCAGATAAGGGTGTTTTGGTGAGGCGGCGATACCCGCAATCGGGCCCGGCAGCAGAATCGTATCAATCACCCGTCCCTCTGCTTCACAGAGATCCACGACGGTGATGGTCGCATCCTCTTCGTTATCGGTGAACAGTTTGCGGCCGCTGGGTGACAGCGTCAGGCGATGCGCGTTGTGAGAAGGAATCGGGATGATCTTTTCCACTTTGTCGGTCTGCGGATCGATTACGGCTACGGCGGCGCTCTGCTCACAGCAGAGATAGACTTTGCCATCGCGGCCCAGTTGCCCGCTGTGTGGTGCTCGCAACGGCGACAGATCGATAAAGCCGCTGATCTCACGACGCTGCAAATCAATGATCGCCACTTTGTGACCCGGATGCGGGTTATTGCCATGAACACCGTCACCATAGATAGGCACATACGCTTTACCCCAGGGTGCCAGCATCAGGAGTTCATGCGGCCGCGGTGGAAAAGCGTTCAGCTCGCGCTCGACCGCGAAGGTTTCCGGGTTAAGAAACAGGACGCGATTGCCCTGCTTATCAACCGCCAGTAAACCATAGGATTCACTCTGCATGCGCGCTCCTTTCTCAGTAAGTTCTTCTTAAGCGTAGACAATCTTCTTCAGGCTGTCCGATTCCGCAAATTGTTGAGCCGGGCTTACGCCACACGTTAAGCGCAATACTCACTGTTTCTGAGGTCCGGGCCCTGAGAGAAGCCAAAGGCTTAGCATAATATTCAGACATTCCTTAGTTATGCGTTCCGCCACATTTAAATAACTGATTAACAGTGGCGATATTATTATTCCATTAAGGTGACCGGATTATTTCCGTATTATCCTAAAGTCAAAAAAAGACATAGCTAATGTGTAAATAATGTTTTATTAAAAAGGTGCAGTGCAATTAAAAAGCCGTGAGGAAACTATCGCGCGCTCCCGCACTGCGTCGCCACCAGGGAAAACTATTCATTAATTCCCGCACTCATCGGGATTGCACTCAGTATGCAATGCCGCCCGTTCACGCCTCAGGCACAACGGGCAGAGCCTGCACTATAGCGGGAAAATAAAAATAACAGGTGTACCATGACTTCACATCGCCAACGTCCAGCGCATAAACTCTGGCGTAACTGGAAAAGAATATCGTTCAGTAGCCAGATGTTATGGAATAAGAAACAGCAGAGCCTCTGTCAGGCACCGGAATATGATCCGGGACAGGAAGATAATGTCGTATTGATTGCTCAGCAGAAAGATCTGCCCGAGATTCCAAAGATTGTCTGGATGGTCTGGCATAACGATCAGCTGCCGACGTCAATGGCGCTGAATATCAGTAAAATCCGGCGGGACAACCCCGACCACCAGGTTTATCTGGTCACGCAGCGCACTCTGTCGCAGTGGCTGCCCGAACTCAGCTTTATCTCTTCCGATCTAACGCTGGCACATAAAAGTGAAATAATCCGGCTTGAGCTGATTCACCGCTATGGCGGTATTGGCATCGACTGCAGCACCCTGCTGTTTGAAAATCTTGCCTGGGTGCATCGCGTTCACCATGCGCGGCCAATGGATCTCATCGGCTACTATCGCGAGCAATCAACGCTAAACTTGCTTGCGCCGGTCACCGAGAGCTGGTTTATTGCCGCGCCGCCGCAGAATGCCTTTATTCGCGAATGGCTGAAACAGCTGGCACCGGTTAAAAACGTCGGTATCCGCAACTATTTCCATGAGCTTAAGAAGCGTGATGATTTTCCGCTGATTGTGCAAAATGTAGATAATCCGTCACGCCAGCTTCTGTCGCTGGCGCAGCAGGTCGCGATGCGCGAATACCGGCGGGCTAATCTTTATCTGCGTAAAGGTGAAGCCAGCGCCTGGTACTATCAGCGCCTGCATGCCGACAGCAGCAGCGCGTTTGCGCAGTCTGTGATGTTTCAGCAGCGGCCAGAGACACCACCACCGATTATCAAATTAACCGGCAACGAGCGACTGCATCTCGACTTCAATCTGCGACTGGGTTTGTATAACCGCAGCAGCCTGATTGGCGAGATGATGCACACCCCATCATCTGCGCTGGCATTGCCATCAACGGTCAAAGCGCGCGCGTAGCCACTGCGTAAAAGTGGTGACCGCGCGGGGTACCTGCGCCGCCCAGGGTCGAACGATCCACAGGCGGGCGGCAAAGGCCTCCACCGGCTGCCACTCAGGTAACACCTGCTGCAAAGAGCCTGCGGCCAGCGCTTCACGGGCGCTGAAGTCGGGCAGCATCGCGATTCCCAGTCCCTGCAGAGCGGCATCACGTATCGACTCACTGTTGTTAGTGGCAAAGCAGCCCTGAATCCGCACCTGCACCTCTTCACCATCCGCTGCGGTTACAAACCGCCAGCGCGGTGATTCAACACCACGCGGATAGTAAAGGCAGTTATGCTGCATCAGATCCTGCGGCGTGTTCGGTATACCCTGTTGGTTAAGATAGGCAGGTGAGGCCACCAACACTGTCTGCGTATCACACAGCGGCAGCGCCACATGGGTTTCCGGCAGCGTGTCACTGTGCCGGATGGCCAGATCAAACCCCTCACTGCTCAGCGACACAATGCGGTCGGTCACATCCAGCTGCAGACGCAGCTGCGGATAGTCACGCAGAAACTCACCAATAATCGGCACCAGCTGCTGCCGGGCAAACGCTACCGGCGCGGTAATACGCACCAGACCACGCACTGGCCCGGCGGTATCACGCACGCTGAAAAAACTCTGTTCGATGCGGGCAAAAGGCTCGCGCAACTCCTCCACCAGCTTCTCACCCGCTGATGTCAGTCGTACGCTGCGCGTGGTACGCTGTACCAGCAGTACACCGGCTATCTGCTCCAGCTCTTTGATTTTCTGACTCATCGCAGCTTTGCTGACGTCCAGCCGCTCCGCCGCGCGGGTAAAGCTGCCCTGCTCAGCCAGTACGGTCAGCCAGTGAAGATGATCCCACAGCGTATCCGTTTTCATCTCTTTCATTGCGATTGTTCATTATAGTGAATAATCATTTCAGGCTACGCGCTTTTTCCCGCCGGATAAAGGGGTCACCATAGGCTCATTAATCACGATGAGGAATTCACCATGCCACTGCTGCAATTCGATGTTATTCAGGGTCGTTCAGAATCAGAGCTGCGTACACTGCTGGATGCGGCGCACCGTGCCGTGCTGACAGCCTTTAAAGTGCCTGAACGGGATCGTTATCAGATTGTTCAGGAAAACAAGCGCTATCAGATGGTGTTTCAGGATACCGGCCTGGGATTTAGCCGCAGCGATAATCTGGTGATGGTGCGGGTTTATACCAGCCCACGCAGTCGTGAACAGAAGCAACATTTTATGGCGGAGCTGGCGCGTGAGCTGCGTGAGCACTGTGGCGTGCAGGGCAACGATTTAATGATCAGCTTTATCACCAATGACAAAGGTGACTGGAGTTTTGCCGACGGAGAAGCGCAATACCTCACCGGCAAACTCTGAAAAACGTCCTGACTTCTGCTCTGCTGACGGTGCGCCAGCCACCGTCACGCCTGAAAACCTCACTTCTGAACCAATCTGCTCTCCACCGCACAAATCGGGCCGGATATGTTGCAGCCGGATGACAGCCAATATAGATTGTCGAAAAACTATCCCCCGAAGGTGGCCGGTTGCGTGAAGCCTCGTGCAACCCTGTAGAGAGAGGATTTACCGTTGTCCGAATTGGTCTCCGTCGTGCTGTTTCTGGCCGCTATTGCAATCTATTCCTGTAAAGCCGGGCGTAACAAATTCTGGTTTATTCTTGTTCTTATCATGCTGGTGCTTTTCGTTGTCCTGAACGCCACCCTTTATGCCAGCAACTATTTTACCGGTGACGGCATCAACGATGCGGTGCTCTATACGCTGACTAACAGCCTGACCGGCGCGGGTGTCAGTAAATATGTGGTGCCCGCGATTGGGCTGATTATTGTGCTGTTCCTGCTGTTCTGCCTGCTGTCGTGGATTCTGCGTCGGCGTAAGCGTCCCCATCACATGGGTTGGTCACTGCTGGCTGCCGCCTGCGCGCTCGGTTCGGTGCAGACCACCCCGGCCTTTCGCCAGGTCGCGACGCTCATCGTGTCGCATACCCAGATGGCGGACTCTGACTTCGACAACTTCTATAAAGTGCCGCGTAATCGCATTGAACAGCCGCGCCTTAACGTGGTTTACATCTATGGTGAAAGCTTAGAGCGCACCTATTTCGACCCCATCGCCTTTCCTGGCCTGGCGCCTGAGCTGAGCCGGCAGAAAGAGCAGAGTATCGACTTCAGCGAAACCGAACAGTTACCCGGCACCGACTACACCATTGCAGGCATGGTCGCCTCACAGTGCGGCATTCCGCTGTTTGCGCCGTTTGATGGTAATGCGTCGGCATCGCTCTCCAGCTTCTATCCGCAAAACGTCTGTCTGGGCGACATCCTGAAAAACTCCGGCTACCAGAACTGGTTTATTCAGGGTGCCGATCTGCGTTTTGCCGGTAAAGATGTCTTCCTGAAATCGCACGGTTTCGACCCCAAAAATCTTTATGGTTCGCAGGAGCTGAAAAGCCGCGTTGCCGATCCTGCTTATCGCAATAACTGGGGTTATTACGACGATACGGTGCTGGATGAAGTCTTTGAGAAGTATCAGGAACTCTCGCAGGCCGGTAAACCTTTCGCACTGTTTACGCTGACCGTTGATACGCATCACCCGGACGGGTTTATCTCACGCAGCTGCGATCGCAGGAGCTATAGCATTGATGGCAAACCGAATCAGTCCTTCAGCGCGGTCGCCTGCTCGCAGGAACATGTGGCGCGGCTGATCACACGCATCAAAGCGTCGCCGTGGTTTAAAAACACCGTGATTGTGGTGAGCTCCGATCATCTGGCCATGAACAACACGGCGCATCCGTGGCTGGTCAAACAGCCACGTCGCAATCTGTTCATGGTGATCCGGGGTGATAAACCGCAGGCGGAGCTGATGGAGGCGAAGCGCAGCACGCTGGATAATGGCGCGACGCTGCTGGATATTCTCGGCGGCGATAACGCGATTGGCCTGGGCCGCAGCAGCCTTTCTTCTCTTTCGCTCTCCACCCAGTTCGACGACATGAAGAGTAAGGTGGCGAGCTGGAAACCCGACATCATCCAGCTCTGGAACTTCCCGAAGAAGATAGACAGCTTCACGGTGGATCAGGCGAAGAATACCTTCAGCTTCTCAGGCACCACCTTTAAACTGCCGATTCTGTTCCGCATCAGCGATAAGCATGTTGAGCCGATGCCGGAAGGGGAATATTCGGCCCCGCTGCGCTATCAGCTGGCCGATTTCGCTTCAGCCGATAAATTCCTCTGGGTGGATCGCTGTTTTAAAATGGCGCGACTCTGGCAGCCTTCGCTGGCTCTTTCCGGCGATCTCTGTGTGGCGATGGGGCAGCTCGGCGGCACGCCAACCGTGACACATGTCGACAAACCGCAGTGGAAAGGCAAAGTGCAGTTCCCGGACGGCGCTGTCAGCGAGGCACGTTACCAGCAGAACCTGGCGCAGATCCGCATTGAAGATAATAACATTCGCTATAGCGCCGACAGCTTCCGGCTTGATGTGCCCGGCGCGCCGGAAACGATTAAAAGCTTCAGCGGCATCTCACGGCCAGAGAGCTGGGGGCGCTGGTCAAACGCCAATCTCGCGCCAGAAGTGCATATCGATTATGTCGATGCACTCCCGGCTAAGTTTGATCTGGTCATTACCGCACGCGCGTATGGCCCCAACGCACATCGCGCGATCCCGGTTCGGGTGGGCGATCAGCAGCAACTGCTGTCGCTGGGCGAAGAGGTATCGACGCATACCCTGCATTTCGACAACCCAGGCGCCAGCCATCAACTGGTCATTGCCCCCCCTGAGCCGCAGCTGAGTAACACCGGCAATATCACAGGTCAGGATCCGCGCAAACTGGGCATTGGCATGGTTGAAATTAAAATCGTACCACAGCCTTAAGACCCGTTTTTTCTTCTCCCGCCTCTGCGGATTACCGCAGAGGCGCCTCATCCTGTCATCGACTTCCTGTTGCGAGCCAACCCGCACTCCTCTGCACGTTACCTGTTGTACTAATTGATATTTTTTCGGCAAGGCGCGCAAAATATAACCGACTGAGTGGTGATACGCTTTTTGCCTGTCATAATGCGGTTATCGCCGAAGTACACAGGGAGGTGTCGTGAGACTCATCACAATGATGAGTACCCACAAAGCCTTTAAAGCGCTGCAACAGGCGGGGATCGACGATCAGCAAGCGGAGGCGATGGTGGAGGTGTTTACCGATATGCAGTAGAGGCAGCCAGGCGCACAGGTCGGGAAGCAGCTCGGTCAGATTCAGACCAAAGCCAAACATATTGACGTCCGGATCGGCCAGCTTCAGACAAAAGCCGAACAGACAGACGATCGACTCGGCAAACTTACGACCAAAGTCGACCAGATGGACGATCGGCTCGGCAAGCTTACGATGAAAGTTGACCAGATGGACAATCGACTCGGCAAGCTTACGACGAAAGTAGATCAGATTGACGAGCGGCTCGGGCATCTCACTACAAAGGTTAATCAGATCGACGAGCGGCTCGGGCACCTCACCATAAAAGTTAATCAGATCGACGAGCGGCTTGGGCATCTCACCATAAAAGTTAATCAGATCGACGAACGGCTTTGCCATGTTGAAAGAAAAACCGACAAGCTGGCCATCCGTTTTAATCACCTGGAAATCAAAGTGGATAAGATGGAAGCGATGCTCAGTGAAATGAATTTCCGATTAACGGGCGCTGTCGACAGCCTGAGAAATGACGTTGTGACACTGCGCACTGATATGCGCTGGATCAAACGGTTATCTATCCTCATGACCACCACCCTGCTGGCAGGGGTCCTGAAAGATATTCTACTGTGAGCCCACTACCCAATCAGGGTCTGTCGCGTAGTGCTTCCAGCTTCTCTCGCTGCTGACCGTCGGCGGTAAAGTTATCCTCCGCCAGCCATCGCTGAAAGCCCTTTTTCACCTGCGGCCATTCGCTATCGATAATCGAGAACCAGCTGGTGTCACGAGAACGGCCTTTGTAAACGATTGCCTGGCGGAAATCCCCCTCATAACGGAAACCGAGACGGGCCGCGGCCTTACGGGAAGGCCCATTACAGCTATCACATTTCCATTCATAGCGGCGATAGCCCAGCGTTTCAAAAGCGTAACGCATCAGCAGAAAATGCGCTTCCGTCGCCATGCGGGTCTGCTTCAGCCGGGGCGAAAACGTGACATGCCCGACTTCCACTACGCCATGTTCAGGCTGGATGCGCATTAATGAAAGGCTGCCCACCGCCTGCTCCGTAGCCAGATCGATGACGGCGAAATGTAGCGGATCGCGGCTGGCTTCAAGTTGTGCTGCATGGTCCTGCCACGCATTGTGCCCGGTAAAGGGCCCAACGGGCAGGTAAGTCCAGTCACGCCCATCTTCAGCCAGTGACCAGGCCTCATACAGTGCATCACCATGCCGTGCAGCACTGAACGGCTCCAGCCGACATGACTCGCCGGTGAAAACCTGATGCTGGGGCAAAGGACGGGGTTGCCAGTCTGGTAAAGGCTGGCCGACCGGCTGACCGAATTGATTCAGGTGTTGTGACATATCGCCTCCCGGCTGCAGATGATATCCACAGATTGCCACTATCATGGTGGGTTAAAAAGTACCACAATCAGGAAAAATGATAGATCCACGGGACCCGACTATGAAGCCAGAGATCCCCCCTTTGCTGCTGGCACCATTGATATCCGCCGCCGGGACCACGCTGCAGCAGCAACTTTATCAGCGGATAAAACAGGGCATTTTGCAAGGGCAGCTTGCCGCTGGCGCGATGTTACCGTCTACGCGGCAACTGGCAGTTGAGCTGCAGGTGTCGCGGAATACCGTGCTTAACGTCTGGACCCAGTTGCAGGCTGAGGGCTATCTGATGAGCGATCGACAGGGCAGCCGCGTCAGCCCACTGGCTTTGCCTGCCGGGCAGGCGGATGACGATACGCTAGCCCGCTGGCCGCTGGCAAAACGGATTGAGGCTTTTCACCAAAGCCAGTGGATCGACACCGGCTCATTGCCGCTGCGACCCGGCATACCTGCCCTGAACCATTTTCCGATGGCGGCCTGGCGCCGGGCGCTGAGTCAGGTAATGAGTCACCCGCCACCGTCGCTGCTCGGCTATGGCGATCCCTTTGGTGAAGCAGAACTGCGTGCCGTACTGGCGCAACAGTTGCGTATCACGCGCGGTGTACGGTGTGACCCCGGACAGATTGTGATTACTGAAGGTGTGCAGCAGGCGTTAACGCTGTGCGTCGCCCTGCTGAGTAATCCGGGCGATTATGGCTGGATTGAAGAACCGGGTTATCGTAATGCCAAATCGGCTCTGCAGGCCGGAGAACTTAACGTTGTCCCGATCCGCACCGATGACCAGGGAATGGCCCCCGAGCCGGAACACTGGAAACAGGCTCCACCCCGTCTGATTTATACCACGCCTACCCATCAGTATCCCACCGGCGTCGTCATGAGCGCGGCCCGGCGTCTGGCGCTGATTGCGGCTGCGCAGCAGCACCAGGCCTGGATTATTGAAGATGATTATGATGGCGACTTCCATTACCACGGCGAACCTATAATGGCGATGCAGGGCATGACCGATAATGCTCCGGTTATCTATCTCGGCTCATTCAGCAAGACTCTGTTCCCCGCGCTGCGCATCGGTTTTATGGTGCTGCCCGCGACGCTAGTCAGGCGTCTGCGACCGGCACTGCATCAGATCCTGCGCGGCGGAAACCGGCTGGAACAACAGGCGCTGGCGCGTTTTATTCTCAGTGGTGATTATCGCCGACATCTGGGCAAAATGCGTCGTCTCTATCGTCAGCGACAGGCATGGCTGCGAACCGAACTGCAGCGCGCTGCAGGTCAGGCGATTCCGTTGCTGGGTGGCAACAGCGGTATGCATCTGGTGCTGCCACTCGATCCTCATCGGGATGACGTCACTATTACCCGCACACTGCTCCAGGCGGGCTACGCGCCCACGGCTCTCTCGACCTTCTGTCTGCGCGAACCGGTGAAGCAGGGGCTGGTTATTGGCTATGGTAATTGCAGCGACACGCAAATTACCGCAGCTATGCGCCAGCTAAGTCGCCTGCTCGGCTGGCCCGGATGACCTAATCATTCCGCGCTGACAAGGCTGGCCGGCGCAGCAATCGATTGACGAATCATCAGGCGGGCATCAAAGCGCGGCATCGGCCCGACGGCTTCGCCGCGTATCTCCGCAATCAGGCGTCGTGCGGCTTCCCGGCCCATCTCATACACCGGTTGCGCCACTACAGTCAGCGGCGGCGTGACAATCTCACTCCACGGAAAATTGTCATACATCACAAAGGAGAGATCGGCTGGGATCCGCAGTCCGCGCTGCGTGACTTCCCGCAGCAGCCACATCGCGACCACGCTGTCTGAGGCCACCAGCGCCGTAGGCGGCTGTGGACGCTGCCATAGCTCAGCCACAATACGGGCAATCTCCGCTTCGTCCAGCGCGTTCACTTTCACCAGCGTTGGATCAAACGCCACGCCCGCGGCAGCAAAGGCCTGCATCATGCCGCCAACGCGCTGGGCGACTGGCGTCAGGCCAAAATCGCCCGGCGTGCTGTAGTCGGTTGCCAGCGCCATGCTGGTGACATAGGCGATATGACGATGACCTGCCTCCAGCAATCGGGTAGTCGCCTGTTCAGCGACGTCAGTAAATTCGCAGCAGATTGCTTCCACATCAAGGTCAGTCACTGCGCGATCAAATAATTTCAGCGCTCTGCCCTCTTCCAGTACCTGCGTCAGATGGCTGTTGTGCTGGTGCTCCGAACAGCATGGCGCAACGATAATGCCGTCGACCTGCTTTTCCAGCATCACCCGCACTGCATCCTGCTCAGCCTGCAGTTTCTCATCGCTGTTACTGAGCAGCAGATGGTAACCCGCCGTGCGTGCCACATCGGCCATCCCGCGCAGCGCAAGGCCAAAGTGAGGATTTTCGATATCGCCGACAATCACACCGATGGTATTAGAACGCCCGGTATTCATGCTGCGGGCCAGGGCATTCGGACGGTAGCCCAGCGCAGAGGCTGCGCTGCTGACCCGCTCCTGCACCTCATCACTGACCGCCCCATAGCCTCCCAGCGCACGCGCCGCCTGAGCTTTAGAGACGTTTGCTGCACGTGCCACATCCGCCACGGTAGGCGCTTTCGATTGTCGTTTCTGACTTGTCATAATTATTTTGAATCACAGGTTGATGACAGGAATATTGACGCCGAAAAAAGGCTGTGCTTAAACTCATTGTAACCCCTTGAGACCGGTCTCACAATGCCCACGTCTTAAGGTACCACCTGCGTTGAGACCGGTCTCAATTATAATTGCTGGCTCAACAGTCTCTGATGTTTAAACCTGCAAAAACGGATGAGCTATGAAATCGCAAACCACCCTGGGCACACTGCTCGGCACCGCCCTCGCACTCTGTTCACTTTCGTTCTGTACGCTGGCTGCCAGCGATAGTAATCCTTATGGGCTGATCGAACCCGGTCAGCTTCGCGTCGCCAGCGTCGGCGACTCCAAACCGTACACCTTCACGGATGCCAGCGGTCAGTTCACCGGCTTTGACGTCGAGTTCTTCCGGGATGTCGCCCACCGTATCGGGATCGATAAGGTCGATTTTATTGGTCAGGACTTCTCGGCGATCATGCCGGCCGTGGCTAACGGTCAGTATGACGCGGCGGTGGCGGCTATCGGCATCACGCCTGCGCGGGAAAAGACGGTCGATTTTTCGACGGGTTATCTGGCGGGATTTCTCACCGTTCTCACCCGATCTGACAGCGGCGTGAAGGATGTCGCCAGCCTGGCAAAACACCGGCTCGGCGTCGTTCAGGGTACGCTGCAGGAGAGCTATGCCGTCGAACACTTCCCACAGACCGATCTGGTGCGCTTCCCGGATAACAACAGCGCCGTCTCCGCGCTCAACAACGGCACGCTCGACGCCATCTTCCTGGACTACGAGGCGGCAAAAAGCTACGCCGAACGCTTCAAACTGGTCTCTGCCGCCGACATTCCCTCGTTTGATGCACCGGCTGGCATTGCCATAGCCAAAGGCAAACCCGCCTTTAAGGCCGCGCTGGACGGTGCCATCAAAGCCGCCATGCAGGATGGCACCTGGAAACGACTTTACGAGAAGTGGTTCCCCGGATCGCCGATGCCAAAACAGTATCTGCCTGGCGGGCAATAAAGAGGCGGACGTTCGCGTCCTGAATTAACCGGGGGATGCCCCGCTCTGCATGGAGACGGCGATGGACTTGCTCACGATTATTTCCCGCACCTTCTTTGATTTTCCATCAATGATGGAAGTGCTGCCGCAGATGCTGACCACCGGGCTGGTCAACACGGTGATTATCTCGCTGGCGGCCACGCTGCTCGGCACGCTGTTTGGGCTGCTGCTGGCGCTGATGGGCATTTCGCCCTCACGCTGGCTGCGCCTGCCGGCCCGGCTCTATACCGATCTGTTTCGCGGGCTGCCTTCGATTCTGACCATTCTGCTGATTGGTCAGGGCCTGGCGCGCTTCAGCTATCAGCTGTTCGGTCCGACGCCCTATCCGCTGGGGATCTTCGCCCTCAGCCTGATCGCCAGCGCCTATATGGGCGAGATTTTTCGCGCGGGGATTCAGAGCGTGGAGCGCGGCCAGATGGAGGCCTGCCGGGCGCTGGGGATGAGCTATGGCCGGGCAATGCGGCTGGTGGTGATCCCGCAGGGGATCCGCCGCGTGCTGCCCGCCATCGTTAACCAGTTCATCGCCATCATCAAAGATTCCTCGCTGGTCTACCTGCTGGGCCTGATGACCCAGCAGCGGGAGCTGTTTCGCGTGGGTCAGGATGCGGCGGTGCTCACCGGCAACCTCTCGCCCCTGATGCTGGCCGGGCTGTTCTATCTGATCATCACGGTGCCGCTGACGCACATGGTCAACTATGTCGATGTGCGCTATCGCACCGGCCGCCGTCGCCTGACGGCACCGAAAAGCGGCTTAAAAGAAGTGGATGAAGTCAGAGCGCCCGGCGTTTCACTGGTCACGCAACCCCGAATCGGAGGCACCCATGAATAACCTGAACGGCGCGAGCTGGCACGGCGCCAGTCTGGAGCTACGCGATCTGACGCTGGCCTATGGCCCGATTGAGGTGCTGCGTAACGTCTCGCTGCGGGTCGCGCCAGGCAGCACCACCTGCATTATCGGGCCATCCGGCTCGGGTAAATCGACGCTGCTGCGCGGCATCAACCGGCTGCACGAACCGCAGTCCGGGGATGTCCTGCTGGCTGACCGATCGGTGCTGCACGACAAGCCTGATGCGCTGCGGCTGCGGATTGGCATGGTGTTTCAGCATTTTAACCTCTTCCCCGATCACAGCGCGCTGGAGAACGTGGCGCTGGCCCCGTGGCGGGTCAAAGGCCTGCCCAAATCACAGGCAATGGCGATTGCGCGTCAGCGGCTGGAAGAGGTGGGCCTGGGTCAGCGCGCCGATCACCGGCCACGCGATCTCTCCGGCGGCCAGCAGCAGCGCGTCGCGATTGCCCGTGCGCTGGCGATGGACCCCGAAGTCATGCTGTTTGACGAGGCGACCTCCGCACTCGATCCCGAACTGGTGAAAGGTGTCCTGACGCTGATGGCGGATCTCTGCCGTCGCGGCATGACGATGGTCGTGGTGACCCATGAAATGGGTTTTGCACGCAAGGTGGCGGATCAGGTGGTGTTTATGGATGAAGGCGAGATTGTTGAAGCCGGACCGCCGGGTGCCATTTTTGATGCACCGCAGTCGCCGCGACTGCAACGTTTTCTCTCTGAAGTGCTGTAACTGAGCAAGGAACCTGATAATGGCGTTAAAAACTGAATTGAAAGTGGTGGTACTGGGCGGTGGCGTGATCGGTGTGTCGACGGCGCTGGAGCTGACCAAACGGGGTGCGGCAGTGACGCTCGTGACCGAAGCGGCGCTCTGTTCCGGCGCATCGGGACGTTCACTGTCGTGGCTCAACTCAGCGGGTGAGCGCTCCCTGCCCTACCACGCGCTGCGCATGGCGGGTATCGATCGCTATCGCACCCTGTTTGCTCAACATCCTGACCTCGACTGGCTGCGTTTTGATGGAGGGGTCTGCTGGTTTAAAGACGATGCAGCCGGAACCCAGGCGCGGCATGCCTATGAGAAAGCCCACGGTTACGACTCACAACTCATGACGTCTGACAACGTGGCACAGGCAGATGCGGCCATCGATCCCGACGCGCTGCCGTCGCAGGCGATATTCAATCCCGGCGAAGGCTGGGTCAGCCTGCCGCACCTGACCGATTATCTGGTAAATCAGTTCCGGGCGCGCGGGGGTGAAGTGATAGAGCATGCCGGCAAAGCCAGCGTGCTAACCGAGCAGGGCCGCGCCTGTGGCATCCGCAGTGAACAGGGTGAACTGCGGGCAGATGCGGTGGTGGTCGCCTGTGGCCCCTGGACACCAGATGTAGTAGCACCGCTTGGCGTGACAATCCCCAACGGATCGCCGGTCTCCATGCTGGTTATCACGGAACCGGGTAGCCATGAGTTGAAATCGGTGCTGAACACGCCCCGCGCCGCCATACGTCCCAATCCGGGTAACCGCTATGCGCTGGATCATGACTGGTACGAAGAGGATATCCGGCTGCTGCCCGGCGGTGAGTATCATATTGATGAGCAGGTCGTGGTAAAGCTGGCAGATGAAGCGAGCAGGCTGTTACGGGGTGATGAGCCGCTCAGCGTTCAGAGCTGGAAGATTGGCCTGAAGCCGATTCCGGGCGATGGCGATCCGGTGCTGGGACAACTGCAAAAGGTGCCGGGCTGTTATGTCGCGTTCACGCATTCCGGCGCAACCCTGGCGCTGATTGTCGGGGAATTACTCGCGGAGGAGATCGTAAGCGGTGAAAAGCATCCGATGCTGGCAGGCTTTGGTGCAGAGCGTTTCAGCTAACAAAAAGCCGGTCATCACGACCGGCTGATTTTTATTTATCCACGGAATCAGCCACGGAAGAAGATATCACCCGATTTACCCATGACGATTTTGCCGGTGTCATTGGTAATCAGAATGTAGTTGGCGTTGATATACGCCCAGTGGGTATTTTCCTGCGGTGCAGGCAGATTACGCTTTTGCCACTCGGTGATGGTGAAAGTTTTATCGGTGTACTTCTCTGGCACGATGTCACCGATGTTGTACTGTTTGTAGTCAATGATGATGGTGCTGAGATCGTAATTAGGGCGCGCACCATTGACCGTTGACGGCGTGTTTGGCGTAGTCGGCGTAATACCATCATTAGACTGTGAGCTGGTCGGTGCCTGGTTTTGCGCCGCACCGGCATCCGGCTGAGCGGTGCCGGTATCTGGCGTCGCGGGCTGAGCATCAGGATTAGCGGGCTGGATCTGCGGCGGTGGCGGAACGGTGTCCGTTGCTTCGCCAGCAGCCTGTACAGCGGGGATCAGGCTCAGCGAGCCAACCAGTAATCCCATTGATAAAAGTACACGTTGAGTCCTGCGCATAATGATTTCCACGTTGAATTTTGACAGTCAGGCTAAAGTTTATCGCACTTCAGTTCCATTGTGCTGATGCTATGTGCAGGGAAAACAGCGCGGTTCGCTTTACTGCACACAGGCCAGGTAACGGATCAGACCACTTTATCCTGAGTTGCCAGATCGACCAACAACGCAATGCCTAAATAGTTGCTCCAGTTAAAGCCGTTCTGTAGCACCACGATCGCATTGCCGTGACGTTTATCGTAGCCGATAAAACTGGCGTAGCCGCCAATATAGCCCACCTGATAAGTGATTTGCTGCCCTTCGATGGTGTCGGTAACCCAGGCGATATTCTGCGCCTGCGCCCCCTGCTGATACCACGGCCGGTTCACCGCCGCAAAAGCCCGATCCCGTGCCGTATCACCGGTCGCATCAAGATGCGCGCGCAGATAAGCACTCAGATCGCGCGCATTACTGTAAAGACTGGCCGCGGCCACCATATTGCCGTGAAAATGCCAGTCGGGCGTCAGCGTACCACGGCGGATAAATTTCGGCTGATCGCCGGCATGACCCAGCGCACGCAGTGGATAGCCCGTCAGCCGCTCCGGCACAAAGCTGCTCTGGTTCATCTTTAACGGCGTGAAGATGAGCTGTGACGCGAGCGTCTGAATGTCCTGATGAAAACGGGTGCGCACGATAAAGCCGAGCAGCGCATAGCCGAGATTGGAGTAGTGCGGCATGCGTACCGCAGGTACTGAGAAATGCGCCAGATAACTCAGCAGTTTGTCGCTGTCGAGATTGCCATAGAAGTTCTCCCCCGTGTCCAGATAACGAACGAACTGCAGCAGCATCGGCAGATCCATATCCTGACGCGGCAGACCGGAGGTGTGCGTCACCAGCTGCAGCAGCGTGATGCGCCGCGCGTCAGCGCTGAGGTGAACGTCCTGTGGCAAAAGATCGGCCAGAGTATCGCTCCAGCGCAGCTTACCCTGATCAACCAGCTGGATGATCACTTCTGCCGTCACGCCTTTACTCAGCGATCCCAGCGCAAACAGGGTATCGGGCGTGATCGGGTAGCGATGCACCCGATCGGTGACGCCAAACGGGTAATAACGTGTCGGACCGCCGTGATGAATCACCGCAATGCTGATACCGGGCACCTGCTTCTGCTGCATGTAGTGCTGCACGATGTCATCGACATTTTGGCGAAAGGTAGCGTGCGTCAGATAAACACGGTCGCCCACCGGCGCGGAGGTTTGCGACAGGGTTCCACAGCCCGCCAGCAGGAAGATTGCGGCGAGTATGCATCGCGTTGTTAATCTGCTCATCCACCGGCTGGCAGAAGCCATCCGTGTGAGGTGTACGGCCACAGCCTGCCTGCCGGAAAATCCATTTTTCATTTAATAATCATCAGGTTAATTTTCTTTGATACGCAGCAGACCAGATATAGCGCAAAAATGTACCATAAAGTACTGCGGGCTATCGCGTGCATAACGGGGTTAAAGTGGTGTTAAACACGGTTTAGCCACTGTGTACTGCCCTGGTTAGCTGTGTTGCAGCCCACAAGGGTGTACACTGCTGCGGTTTTGAGGCTTAACGCCGCGCTGAAATTTGATATGCCCGGGAGGCAACCGCATGAAAGAAGGCCCACTGTCCGAAAAAGAGCTGCAATGGCTGGAAGATATGCTGGAAAAATATGGCAGCGAAGCGTCGATTATTGATGTCTCCGAACTGGATGGCCTGCTGACTGCTGTCCTCTCCGGCCCTGTCACCGTCGAACCCAGCCAGTGGCTGGTGGCGCTGTGGGGTGGCGAGAAGCAGATTCCAAAATGGAGCAACGAGCGTGAAATGACGCGCTTTATGTCGCTGTGCTTCCAGCATATGAATGATGTGGCCGATCGCTTATCTGAATTCCCGGAGCAGTTCGAACCGCTGTTTGGCATCCGCGAGATGGAAGGTCTGGAGTTTACCGTGGTGGAAGAGTGGTGCTTCGGTTACATGCGCGGTGTCGCGCTGACTGACTGGTCTGCCCTGCCTGCCGATCTGCAGCCTGCGCTGGACGCTATCGCCCTGCACGGTGTGGAAGAGAACCTCGAAAAGATTGACGCCATGACGCCGGACGAGATGGAAGCCAGCATTGAGGCGATTCGCCCTGCTGCGCTGGCGCTGCACGATCACTGGATTTCCCAGCCGGAAGCCATCCCCGTGCCACAAAAACCTGTCTCCGCTGAAAAACTGCCTGGCCGTAACGATCCCTGCCCGTGCGGCAGCGGCAAAAAATATAAGCAGTGCTGTCTGCATTGATTGACTGATTAGCCCCATCATCTGCCGGGTGTTACTACCGCCCGGCAGGTCTCGCCAGATTATCTATCCGTTACTTTCCCCGATTAGACAGTGCATGCCCTGAGCAACAACAGACTTATCACTGAGGTAAGCGCGATTTTTACCGTCTGTAATAAACATCATTCCCGATTAGGAATAGAAGTTAACAGGCTTTCACGCTGCTTAGTTAAAAAAGTGAAATTTTGCTTTAAAAACTCATCATTAACTTCACATGAGATATAGCCTGCACGGGTTTAACACTCACTACAAGATTTGATAGATATACATCTTTATTTTAACAAAAGTTATAAAATTGCAATCTATTGCTGTTATCAATTAGCTGATTTTGAAAAGTGCATTTAATGCTAAATATGAAAGAGCTTTATTTATTGCCATATAATAACGCACGATTATTTTTTGTTAAAATAACATTAACTCTAATCGTATTTTCTACGTTTAAATTTATAATGAAAACAGTCAACAAGACCGGGAGATTACATATAACTTACTGATATTATTAGTAGTTAATCCCAGGAAAAATCAACGGAAATCATTTCTGCGCTGATAGCATTTTATTAAATACATTTACACAAGATTGACAAAAAAATCCGGCACGCAATGTCTGATTAGTTTTTTTTGGAGTTTAAAATCGCAAAAAATCCATACTAAATAATTTTATCCTGCCTGGGAACCTCAAGTTAGTTTTCTTCTCTACAGCGTGTGGATGAGAGTATGTAAATTCCCTTTCATCATTTTATTTGTAAGAATGCAGATTAACGTTGATGAACTAACTAAATCGTCCATCTCTCTATCAGACAGAAGTGATGAAAGTGATAAACACTTATCTATCCACTCAGATAAGTGCCTGGTCATGAAACAGGTTAAAGCCTTGCTATGGCAATAAACAACCAACCCTATAGCAGAGCTTAGAAAAGACCGATCAGCATTATTAAACAGAGTGTCAAATAACACTGATTATTAAGCGTTAAGATAAAAAATATATTTTTATTCATTTTTATTACACCGCGTTATCGGGTCATGACTTACTGCCATCTGGAGGTTAACTCACTGTTTTAAATTTTTTATGAACATAACACAGCAGTGTCTGGCTGTTTTTTAATCGCCAGATTCATTTCAACACTATTGGTGAAAAATGAAAATACAATTAATTATTAAAGACACGCAGGGCAATGTTATTGCTACACATGCTTTACAACCTGGAAAGTCGCTGGCATTGGAGTCCATGCCACAGGCTGCGTCCTATGAAGTTCACAGTGTTGATGGACGGCCTCCCCAGAAGATCATTGCGTCAAAAGCGAATGGCCAGATGAAATTCAAGCTGGTGGATGATGTCACGGGTGAGCAGTATGACATCATCCTGCAAAACATCAGCGCAGAAGAAATGCCGGTCATGACAGCCTCTGGTTCGGACGGTGTAATCTACGCGTATGACTATGATGCGACGAATAGCGTATATGAACTTGTTTCGACCTCGACGGATCCTCTTATAGCGGACAATGTCTATGTAGCGGGAGGTGTTTTAGGTGGTCTTGCTGCATTGATTGGTGTGGCTGCAGCGTCAAACTCTGGTGGCAGTGGGGGTTCAAGAAATAACAACTCTGTAGCAGCGAATGAAGATAACTCTGCAGCAACCGGTGAAGACAATAGTGCTGCCAGCGTTATTCCTGCCACAACGCCCTCTCTCGTCGACGACGCCGGTAACCCGGTGGCGGACGGATCTGCCACTAGCGACAGCACGCCGACCATCGGAGGCAGCGGCATGCAGCCCGGCTCCACCGTGACCGTCTCCGACGGCGACACCGACCTCGGCACCGCCACCGTTGACGCGGACGGCAACTGGACCTTCACACCGGATGCACCGCTGGCCGACGGCGAGCACGCGCTGGTCGTTGACGGCACCGATGCAAACGGCAACGCCAGCAGCAGCACCGTCGACGTCATCATCGATACCAGCGAAACCGTGCCCGGCATGACCGACGACGCCGGTAACCCGGTCGCCGACGGCAGCACCACCAGCGACAGCACGCCAACGATTGGCGGCGGCGGCATGCAGCCCGGCTCTACCGTGACCGTCTCTGACGGCGATGCTGAAATCGGCACCGCCACCGTGGACGCGGACGGCAACTGGACCTTCACACCTGACGCCCCGCTTGCTGACGGCGAGCACGCCCTGGTCGTTGACGGCACCGACGCGAACGGCAACGCGGTGAACGACACCGTGAACGTGACCGTCGACACCAGCGCCACCGTGCCGGGCCTGACCGACGATGCCGGTAACCCGGTCGCCGACGGCGCAAGCACCAGCGACAGCACCCCTACCATTAACGGCGGCGGCATGCAGCCCGGCTCTACCGTGGTGATCTCCGACGGCAACAGCGAACTCGGCACCGCCACCGTCGATGCGGACGGCAGCTGGACCTTCACGCCGGACGCGCCGCTGGACGACGGCGAGCACGCCCTCGTCATCGACGGCACCGACGCAAACGGCAACGCCAGCAGCAGCACCGTCGACGTCACTGTCGACACCAGCGAGACCGTCCCGGGCATGACCGACGACACCGGTAATCCGGTCGCCGACGGCAGCACCACCAGCGACAGCACACCAACGATTGGCGGTGATGGCATGCAGCCCGGCTCCACCGTGGTGATCTCCGACGGCAACAGCGAACTCGGCACCGCCACCGTCGGCGAGGACGGCAGCTGGACCTTTACGCCGGACGCACCGCTGGCCGACGGCGAGCACGCGCTGGTCGTTGACGGCACCGATGCAAACGGCAACGCCAGCAGCAGCACCGTCGACGTCATCATCGACACCAGCGAAACCGTGCCGGGCCTGACCGACGACGCCGGTAATCCGGTGGCTGACGGCGCGACCACCAGCGACAGCACGCCAACGATTGGCGGGGGCGGCATGCAGCCGGGCTCTACCGTGGTGATCTCCGACGGCGACGCTGAAATCGGCACCGCCACCGTGGACGCCGACGGCAGCTGGACCTTTACGCCTGAAACCCCGCTGGACGACGGCGAGCACGCGCTCGTGATCGACGGCACCGACGCGAACGGTAACGCGGTGAACGACACCGTGAACGTGAACGTCGACACCAGCGCCACCGCGCCGGGCCTGACCGACGACGCCGGTAATCCGGTGGCTGACGGCAGCACCACCAGTGACAGCACGCCGACGATCAGCGGCGGCGGCATGCAGCCCGGCTCCACCGTGACCGTCTCCGACGGCGACACCGAGCTCGGCACCGCCACCGTCGACGCGGACGGCAACTGGACCTTCACGCCCGATGCGCCGCTGGACGACGGCGAGCATGCTCTGGTCATTGACGGCACCGACGCGAACGGCAACGCGGTGAACGACACCGTGAACGTCACCGTCGACACCAGCGCCACCGCGCCGGGCCTGACCGACGACGCCGGTAACCCGGTCGCCGACGGTGCGACCACCAGCGACAGCACCCCGACGATCAGCGGCGGCGGCATGCAGCCGGGCTCAACCGTGACCGTCTCTGACGGCGACAGCGAACTCGGCACCGCCACCGTGGGCGAGGACGGCAGCTGGACCTTTACGCCGGATGCCCCGCTGGACGACGGCGAGCACGCGCTCGTGATCGACGGCACCGATGCGAACGGTAACGCGGTGAACGACACCGTGAATATCACCGTTGACACCAGCGCCACCGCGCCGGGCCTGACCGATGACGCCGGTAACGCAGTGGCCGATGGCAGCAGCACCAGCGACAGCACGCCAACGATTGGCGGCGGCGGCATGGAGCCCGGCTCCACCGTAACCGTCTCCGACGGAGACACCGAGCTCGGCACCGCCACCGTGGACGCGGACGGCAGCTGGACCTTTACACCGGATACCGCGCTGGCCGACGGCGAGCACGCCCTGGTCGTTGACGGTACCGACGCGAACGGTAACGCGGTAAACGACACCGTGAGCGTGACCGTCGACACCAGCGCCACCGCGCCGGGCCTGACCGACGACGCCGGTAATCCGATCGCTGACGGCAGCAGCACCAGCGACAGCACGCCGACCCTCAGCGGCGGCGGCATGCAGCCCGGTTCTACCGTGGTGATCTCCGACGGCGACACCGACCTTGGCACCGCCACCGTGGACGCCGACGGCAGCTGGACCTTCACGCCGGACGCCCCGCTGGACGACGGCGAGCACGCCCTCGTCATCGACGGCACCGACGCGAACGGTAATGCGGTGAACGACACCGTGAATATCACCGTTGACACCAGCGCCACCGTCCCGGGCATGACCGACGACGCCGGTAACCCGGTCGCCGACGGCAGCAGCACCAGCGACAGCACCCCGACCATTAACGGCGGCGGCATGCAGCCCGGCTCCACCGTGGTCATTACCGACGGCAGCACGCCAATCGGCGAAGCTACCGTGGACGCCGACGGCAACTGGACGTTTACGCCAGATACTGCGCTGGACGATGGCGAACACACGCTTATCACTGGTGGTATCGATGCCAACGGCAACAACGTCAGCAATTCTGTAGAGGTCATCATCGACACCAGCGCCACCGCGCCGGGCCTGACCGACGACGCCGGCAACCCGGTCGCCGACGGTGCGACCACCAGCGACAGCACCCCGACCATTAACGGCGGCGGCATGCAGCCCGGCTCCACCGTGACCGTCTCCGACGGCGACAGCGAACTCGGCACCGCCACCGTGGGCGAGGACGGCAGCTGGACCTTCACGCCTGAAACCCCGCTGGACGACGGCGAGCACGCCCTGGTCATCGACGGCACCGACGCCAGCGGCAACGCGGTGAACGACACCGTGAACGTCACCGTTGACACCAGCGCCACCGTACCGGGCATGACCGACGACGCCGGTAATCCGGTCGCTGACGGTGCGACCACCAGCGACAGCACCCCGACCCTCAGCGGCGGCGGCATGGAGCCGGGCTCCACCGTGACCGTCTCCGACGGCGACACCGAGCTCGGCACCGCCACCGTGGGCGAGGACGGCAACTGGACCTTTACGCCGGATAGCGCACTGGCCGACGGAGAACACGCGCTTGTGATCGACGGCACCGATGCGAACGGTAATGCGGTAAACGACACCGTGAATATCACCGTTGACACCAGCGCCACCGTACCGGGCCTGACCGACGACGCCGGTAATCCGGTCGCCGACGGCAGCATTACCAGCGACAGCACCCCGACCCTCAGCGGCGGCGGCATGCAGCCGGGTTCCACCGTGACCGTCTCGGACGGCGACGCTGAAATCGGCACCGCTACCGTCCATGCGGACGGCAACTGGACCTTCACGCCGGACGCACCGCTGGCTGACGGCGAGCACGCCCTGGTCGTTGACGGTACCGACGCTAACGGTAATGTCATGAACGACATCGTGAACGTGACCGTCGACACCAGCGCCACCGTACCGGGCCTGACCGACGACGCCGGCAATCCGATAGCCGACGGCGCAACCACCAGTGACAGCACGCCGACCCTCAGCGGCGGCGGCATGCAGCCGGGATCCACCGTGACCGTCTCGGATGGTGACGCCGAACTCGGCACCGCCACTGTCGACGCTGACGGTAACTGGACCTTTACACCGGATACCGCGCTGGCCGACGGCGAGCATACCCTGGTTGTCGACGGTACAGATGCCAGCGGTAATCATGTCAATGACACCATTAATGTCGTGGTGCAAACCGCGCCGTCTATGGAAATCGTTGATGATAACGGTACCGCTATTCTGGATGGCGACACCATCAGTGACAGTACGCCAACGTTCAATGGTAAAAACTTTGAACCTGGAACCACGATTGTCATCGCAGACGGCGATACCACGCTGACTACTGTGACTGTAGGCGCAAATGGCAACTGGACCTTCACACCAACCGCTGGATTGATTGACGGTGCGCATGCCATCGAGGTCACCGTTACCGATCCACAGGGCGTCAGTGCCAGCGGCGTCTTCAACGTCACTGTCGATACCACACCGCCGGAAGGGGTTGATATCTCTACGGTCACGATGGTCGATAACGACGGTGCCACCATCACCGCAGCCGGTATCACAGCAGATAATACGCCAACCTTCAGTGGTACAGCGCTGGAGCCGGGCGCGACCGTGATTATTCGCGATGGTGAAACCGTATTGGGTGAAACCACGGTCAGCGAAGATGGCAGCTGGTCCTTTACGCCTTCAACCTCGCTTGACGATGGTGAACATCAGTTCACATTCGAAGTCACCGATGCAGTCGGTAACAGCAGTGGCGTATCTGAAGCGCTGGACCTGTCAATCTCCGCAACTAAAGGTATCAACACCGGTGTTGTGGTGACTGATGATGATGGCAATGTGATCGTGAATGGTGAAGCCATTAACGACAGCACACCGACCTTTAGCGGCCAGGATCAGACGCCAGGCGTAACAGTCACCATCGCCGATGGTGAAACCGTGCTGGGCAGTGTCGTGGTTGCTGAGGACGGAAGCTGGAGCTTTACGCCTGATACAGCGCTGGCTGACGGTAACCATGCATTAATCGTGACCGTAACAGATGCGGAAGGAAACACCCGTACAGACACTGTTAACGTCGTGGTCGACACCGTTGCGCCAGAGATCATTGATCTGGCCGCAGTGGTCGTCTCTGATGATGCTGGTAATGCGTTAGCTGCTGGCAGCGCGATCAGTGACACCACGCCGACCTTCAGTGCCTCAGGACTGGAAGCAGGCACCACCGTTATCGTTCGCGATAACGATACGGTATTGGGTGAAGCGCAGGTTGCAGATGACGGCAGCTGGTCATTCACGCCGTCTGAAGCGCTGACTGATGGTGATCACAGCTTTACGTTTGAAACAGTCGATGCGGCAGGTAACAGCAGCGGTAAATCAGACGCTGTCAGCTATGTGGTGGACTCTGTGGCACCTGAAGGCGTGGACATTACTACGGTAGTGATCACGGATGAAGTGGGTGCAACTATCGATACAGCCGAAATCCAGAGCGACAGCAAACTCACCTTCAGCGGCAGCGATCTTGAGCCGGGTACCACTGTCACAATGTACGACAAAGGCCAGGTTGTCGGTGAAACCACCGTCGCCGAAGATGGCAGCTGGACTTTTACCGCCACTGACGGATTGTATGATGGCAGCCATGAAGTGACCTTTACTGTCACAGACGCGGCAGGCAACAGCAGCGATCCATCCGGCACGCTGGATCTGAATGTGCAGGCCATTACGCTGACGGCCTCCGACAATGTCAGCTCAGGTGCCGCGGTAGGCTTCACCTATCCGGTTGATGTCAGTGAGGATCTGGGAACCATCCTGCAGGACGGCGGGTTAATCGCGTTCAACAATAAGATCGTCAGTGATCCGATTGTGGTCGCAGACGGCACCATTATCGATCTTGATGTAACCGCGACTTCTTCTGCCTTCATTAACGTCGCCAGTAACTCGACACTGGTGTTGCAGAAGTATGACTCGTCAACCAGCACCTGGGTCACCGTGTCTGAAGAGAACAGCGGAAACCTGTTTGGCATGTTTGGACTGGGCGCATCGACGTCCACCATCACGCTAACCGGGCTGACTGCCGGCCAGTATCAGCTGGTTTACACCACCAGCGGTATTAACGTCGGCGTAAGCTTTAATCTGGACGCCTCTAAAACCGTCTATACGCTGGCGGAACAGGGCACACCGACCGACTACACCACCGCAACCGGCAATGTGATAACAGACGTCGACAGCGTTTATGGTGCAGATGGTATTCCGCACAGTGCCTACACCTCTGTGAGCGCGGCGAGCGTGACCAACAGTGATGGCACCGTGACCTCTGTCACGCTGGATGCTACCACCAAAACCGCCACGCTGGTCGGTCAGTATGGCACGCTGGTCATCAACGCTGATGGCAGCTATGTCTATACCCCGATCTCATCCATGGATAGCATCGGTAAGGTGGATTCGTTTACCTATACCATTACTGACTCTGCGACGGGACTGAGCTCATCAGCTCAGATTCACGTACAGATTGGTACAACAAACGAAGCGCTGGATCTGAGCTGGGATGCTACCGATCCTTCTGCAACAGCCGTGACGGATATCGCTTCCAGCAACGAGGCGAATGCCAGCGTTACGGTGACTTACGAGTCATCCAGCGCGACGAATACCGACGTTAAGCTGGTCGCAGGCGGGACCGAGAACTACAGTTCGACCTTTACCCTTGCAGGGAGTGACGACCTGGTTACCGGTTCGCTGACGTTAACCACCGAGTGGGGATTATTCGGCAACAACTTTGACTCACCATTGAACATCACTTATGCCGTGCAAATGCAGAATAGTGATGGCACATGGACCACGGTGAAAACGCAGACTGCCGTCGTAGCAGCCGGACAGCACAATGAAGAAGTTATCCAGAACCTGGAGATGTCGTCGCTGCTGGACGGCCTGGGTGAGGGGACCTACCGCGTGGCGATTTCAACAACTGGCGCAACAAACGTGGTGAAACTGGATATGTCAGTTCAGACAGTCAGCCCCACCGAGTACGTTATCACCGCGAATGAGGTCGCAACCGGCAACGTGCTGACCGACGAAGGCACAGACGGTGCAGTTGATAAGCTCAGCTCTATCTATACACGGATGTATGCCAAGGCCGGTGACAGCACCAACGATGTAACGGTCGATGACAGTTATACCTGGGTCACCGAAAGTGGCGTCTCCATAGCGGGTCAGTATGGCACCCTGGTGATCTATAACAACGGTGCTTATACCTACACCCCTGCCACGACTACACTGCCAGCCGGCTCTGAAGACGTCTTCACCTATGCGCTGAAAGGGGCCAATGGTGAAGTGGTTAATGCCACGGTTACGATCCATCTGGGTGTTGAAGTCAACGGCAGCAATGGCGGTGCGCTGGTGTTCCACGGCACTGAAGTCAATGATGTGTTTGATGTGTATGACACCAGCTTCTCCTCAGTAGATGGCGCGGCTGGCGACGATACGCTGGCATGGCATGGCAATGGCCAGCTGGTCTTGAGCGACGTCGCGGCGAAAGTCAGCAATATCGAATCAATCATGCTGACCTCAACCACCAGCAGTGACAACCTGGTACTGGATGCGCAGAGCGTGGAAGATGTCACCAGCGAAAGTAATGCTCTCTATATCAAGGGAATCGCTGGCGACAGCGTGACGCTGGAAGGCACCTGGATCAACAGTGGTACGGTGATTGTCGACAGCATCACTTACACGCACTACACCAGCACCACTGCTGCCGGTACCCTGGTCGATATCTACGTGCAGCAGGGGGTTAATCTCTCTTCAGCCACCTATACGGATAGCCAGAATGGGACGGAATATACCGTTACCGCTGCGCAGGATGTAACCGGTACGGCAAGCGACGATATCTTTAACGTGAGCGATACCAGCTTTACCCACATTGATGGTGGTGAAGGTCTGGATACGCTGGTGTGGAGCGGTACGGGCACACTCACACTCAGCGATCTGCAGTCGAAAATCAGTAACATCGAAGAGATCGAGCTGGTGAATGACAGCGCAGTGAATAATCTGGTGGTCACCGCGCAAAACGTGGCGGACATCACCGATGCTGATAACACGCTGTTTGTTAAAGGTGCCATCACAGACACACTGACGCTCTCTGGTAGCTGGACGCTGTCAGGCAGTGAAGTGGTCAACAATGTGGATTACGTCCATTACGTTGGTACCACCGCTGATGGTCAGACGGTGAATCTCTATGTTGATCGCGACATGAAACTGAGCAGCACCGAAACCGCGTCTGAAAACAATGCGGCCGACGTAACGGGCGATGTTGCCCTGCTCAGCGACAGCGTGGCACAGAGCACCACGATGAACACCGCAACCAGCAGCTTTACCAGTGAGAGCTTCACGGTTAACAGCATCAGCGATCTGCAGGAGATTAACGTCAGCGTGACCGGGGCGTCGATCAATGCCAGCAATACTGTTTCGGTGAACTGGTCGTTGCAGGTTTACAACGAGCAGACGCTGCGCTGGGACAACGTGACCACCGGCACACAGGCGATCACCAGCGGTAGTCCGCTGAATGTTTCGCTGGCGGGTCAGAATGCGGGAACCTACCGCATCGTGGTCGACAGCACGCAGTCCGGACATCCTGGCTTCCTGTGGTCTACCAGCTATGACGCGCTCACCGTGAAAGTGGCAGTGAACATCGTCAGCACCACCGACTATAAAGTCAGCACCAGTTCCAGCGTCAATGGTTCGGTCTTTACCAGCGACAGCACCAGTGACAGTTCGCTGGTAGTGACGTCGATAACGGCGGGTATTGTGACCGGTGCCGCAAGCTATACGTTGGTTGCCGCTGCGGGAACTACTATCGCGGGTACTTACGGCACGCTGACGATTAAGAACGATGGCAGCTATAGCTACACACTGAATAGCGACTCGGTGATCAAACTGACCGGCAGTGAAGATTCATTCACCTATGTTCTGGCGGATGGAAGCACCAAAAATCTGGTGATCACGCTGGGTGTCTCCGTGGATGGCTCTGAAGGTGGCGCGCTGATCTTTGCCGGTACCGTTGGCGATGACAGCTTCACCGTTCACGACACTCAGTTCACCTCGGTGGACGGGAAGTCGGGTCAGGATACGCTGGTCTGGAATGGCACAGGCGAGCTGAATGTCAGTGAGATTGCGGACAAAGTGAACAATATCGAAATCATCGATCTGCAGGATAACGCCCAGGCAACGGCGCTGCTGATTGGTGCCGATGATATTGAGAAAATCACGGATGCCAGCAATGTGCTGTATGTCAGGGGTGGCAGCAATGACTCCCTTTCACTGCAGGGCGTGTGGGCTGTTAACGGCGTGGAAACGCTGAATAACATCACCTACACCCTCTACACCAGCACGGCGCTGGATGGCACGGCAATCAAACTCTATGTTCAGCAGGGTCTGCAATTCAACGAAGTGACAGAGCATCTTGCCGGTTCTATCCAGGATGCCTCCGCCGATCTGACCGTGGTATCGGTGAGCCAGAACGGTGAAACCACCGCGATCACTGACGATGCGGTGAGCGTCAAAGGTGCCTACGGCACGCTGGTTATCGATGAAGCGGGTCACTACAGCTACGTGGTGGATGATGCGTATGCGCACAGCGGCAACACTGACACCTTCACCTATGCCCTGTCAGACGGCAGCAATGCTTCTCTGAGCTTTAACCTGGGCGTTGATGTTGATGGCAGTGCGGGCGGCGAGATCACCTTCACCGGTACCCGCGGTGGAGATGTTTTCGAAGTCTATGACACCGATTTCACCTCTATCAACGGTGCAGAGGGTAACGATACGCTGGCCTGGCATGGCACAGGAACACTGAACCTCAGTGATATCTCGGCCAGGGTCAACAATATCGAAACCATCGACCTGATGACGGATGCCGGAAAAGACAATCTGGTCGTAAGTGCAGAAAGTCTGCTGAAGGTCACTGATAACGATAATACGTTATATGTCAGAGGGGAAAATGGCGACACGGTGACGCTGAATGGTAACTGGGAGCAGGCAGACGGAATAGTGGCAAATGGGGTTAACTATAACCATTACACCAGTTCTGCAGCCGATGGCTCCGTGGTACAGTTATATATTGAAGACGATATCACCATCGGATAATTAATATCCGCATTAAAAGCAGGCTGGGTTATTTATACCAGCCTGCTACTTCCCCGCGCTTTAAGCCACCTTTTATGACGGAGATATATTTAATTATCTAAACATCATGAAAAAAATTATTATCATTTTGCACTGCATTCTTATTACCCAATATTCTTTTGCTGCCGATAAAAAACTTTTCTCAGGCAGCGAGCCAGCCATTAATGAAGCACCGGCAGGTTTCTGGGGCGTATTTTCTAAAACGCCGGATCCCGGAACCTTACCTGCAGGCGGCTCTGCGCTGGCAGACAAATTACAAATTAATCCGGCAGAAATTGAAATGCAGCCTGCGGCGTCGAACGGGGCTGAAAGCTTTCCGGCTGACTGGCAGGCGGCTATCCAGCTGGCGGTGAATCATCATCCCTCCATCAGCAGCAGCATTGCGACGCTGGAGTCATCAGGGTTCACCATTGATGCTGCAAAAGCGGGCTATCTGCCCTCTATAAAAGCGGGCATCACAACCGGTCGACAGCAGGATGAAGGCAGCGGCCATATCGCCACCGTCGGCCTCTCTCAGATGCTTTACGACTTTGGTAAAACCGGCAGCGCGGTCGATCAGGCCAGCGCGAAATATCTGCGCCAGCAGGCCACTGTTCTGATGCAGATCGACACCATTATCGAACAAACCGCACTGGCGCTGAATGAAGTTTATCGCTCGACGCAGCTGCTTGATAACTCTAGGAAAGAGGTGAAAGCCCTGCGGGATATCCTGGCGCTGACGCAAATGCGTGCCGATGCCGGAGCCAGCACACGGGTGGATCCGGTTCAGGCGCAGGCGCGTGTTGAAGCGGCCCAGGCAGAGCAACTGGATCTGGAAATCAAACTCCAGCAGCAGAAATACCATCTGCAATCCTTGCTGGGACAGCCGGTTGCCGAAAAGAAAATATCCGCGCCGATCTCGCTGCTGCCGCTGATTGAGCGTCAGAATGCCCGGATTGATTTAAACCGTAACCCGACTATTTTAGTTGCCCAGGCCGATGCCGCCGTGGCACTGGCCGAGTTACGTAATTACAAAGCGCAGCGCTATCCCACTTTATCGCTTGAAGCCAATACTAATAAATATATCGGCGATATTGCGGATTATCAGCGCCATAGCCAGTACCAGAACGTTTATCTGTCTGTTAACAGCACGCTTTATCAGGGTGGTGCATTAGTGGCGCAGGAAAGTGCCAGTGCCCGCGCACTGGAAGCGGCCAGAACCACTATAGCCAGTAAAAAACTGGAGATCAGCGATCAGCAACGGAATTATTTCCAGAGCGTAACGGGATTACAAAAAAATATCAGCCTGCTGACGCGTCGTATGAAAACGATTATGGAGACGCGCTCCCTTTATCGTGAGCAATATTTATCACTGGGTAACCGAAACGTACTCGACTTACTTAACGCCGAACAGGAAATAAGCCGTGCTCAGCAGGATTTAATTAATGCCCGCTGCGACCTGTGGGCCTCATCCGTTAATTATCTGGTAGTAACCGGTATGGCACGCGAAGCGTTTGATTTAAATAATAAGGTCATTCAGGGACTGCGCATTGCGCCGTAATTCTGTCAGCAATTAAGAGAAGATGATAATGAACACGATATCTGACAGCGAAAATGCATCAGCACAGCCTGAGGCTAAAAAGGCTTACACCCCCTGGCTCGACGCGCTGCTGCTGGTGGCGAAACATTACCGCCTTGATGGTTCACCTGAACGGGTGAAAGGCGAAGCGGAATGGCACATGCAGCACCTTTCACAGGATGCCCTGATTGAAAATATGGCGCGCCAGCTCGGCCTGCTGGTGATTTTTGACGCGTTTGACCCGGATCAGCTCGATCCGTGGCGCATGCCGTTGATCGTCGATTTCGGTCCTCGCGGCGTCGGCGTCATCACCACGGTGGATGAGGATGACCAGGTCAGCGTGATGCTGAGCGGTGAAAAACAGCTGCAGACCACGCTGAGTATTGAAGATCTGTCGCAGCATGCACAGCGCGTACTGCTGGCGAAGCCGGAGTCTTCCGTGCCGGATGCGCGGGTGGATGACTATATTAAGCCGCATCGTGCTGACTGGCTGTGGCAGACCATTCTTCGTGAGTGGCCAGCCTATGTAAACGTCATGTTTGCGTCGTTGATCTCCAACGTGCTGGGCCTCTCAGCGATGCTCTTCACCATGCAGGTGTATGACCGGGTGATCCCTTCCCAGTCCGTTCCCTCTCTCTGGGTACTGTTTGGCGGCGTCATGATCGCCCTGACCTGCGTGTTTGTGATGCGCATTATCCGCACGCATATCTCTGATGCAGCCGGTAAAAGCGCGGATCTGCGCATCTCCGATCGCGTCTTTGGTCACGCGTTGCGGATCCGTAACGATCAGCGTCCCAAATCGACCGGATCGTTTATTGCTCAGATCCGCGAGCTGGAACAGATCCGTGAGCTGATTACCTCGACCACCATTTCAGCAATTGCCGATCTGCCTTTTTTAATCATCTTTCTGTTTATCCTCTGGTTACTGGGTGGATGGCTGGTACTGGTTCCGCTGGCGGCGATTCCGCTGATTGTTATTCCGGGCCTGCTGGCGCAGGGTTCGCTGGCGAAGCTCTCCAAAGCGACCATGCGCGAGTCCGCAGTGCGCAGCGCTATGCTGGTTGAGACCGTACAGGGCATGGATGACATCAAGCTGCTGCGCGCAGAGCCCTACTTTCAGAACCAGTGGAATCACCTGAATGAGGTGATCAGTAAATCTTCACAGAAGCAGCGTTTTGTCAGCGGCCTGCTGATGAGCTGGACCAGTGAAGTCCAGACCGTTGCCTATGTCAGCGTGGTGCTGGTGGGTGCCTTTTTTGCCATGAGCGGTGACCTCTCTACCGGCGTGTTAATTGGCTGCTCGATGCTGGCATCACGCATGATGGCACCGCTGGGCCAGCTGGCGATGATATTTGGCCGCTGGCAGCAGGCCAAAGTGGCGCGTGAAGGACTGGAGAACCTGCTTAATAGCGAGGTCGATCAGCCAGAACGCAGCATCCGCATTCATCGCCCGCGCATTAACGGCGAATATGCTCTCTCTGACGTCATCTATCGCTACGACCCGAACTCCCCTGAACCGGTGCTGACGGTGAAAAAGCTGACCATTAAAGCGGGTGAGAAAGTGGCGCTGTTGGGGCGTAACGGATCCGGTAAATCAACGCTGTTGCAACTGATGGCAGGTCTGTTGCAGCCGGGCGAAGGTGCCCTGCTGCTGGATGGCGTGCGGCTTTCCTCCATTGACCCGCTGGATGTAAGGCGTGACGTCGGGCTGCTGACCCAGAACGCATCCCTGTTCTACGGCACGATCCGCGAGAACTTACGCCTGGGCATGCCACTGGCGACGGAAGAGGAGATGCTTCAGGCCCTGGAGATCAGCGGCGCCCTCGACTTTATTCAGCGCCTGCCGGAAGGCATGGATTATCTGTTACAGGAAGGCGGCAAAGGCTTATCTGGCGGGCAGCGTCAGCAGCTGCTGCTCGCGCGCACCCTGCTCCGCCAGCCCAGCGTGTTGTTGCTGGATGAACCTACCGCCTGGCTGGATGATGCTGCTGAAAAACATCTGATTGAACGACTGATGACGTGGATGGGCAACCGCACATTAATTATCGCCACTCACCGGCCGGCGGTATTGCAGCTGGTTGACCGCATCATGCTGATCGATAAAGGCAGGATCGCGCGGGATGGCTCAAAAGCAGAGATGCTGGTTACCCGGCCCGAAGCCAGTGCCGCGCCTCATCAGGGCAAAGTCAATGTTAAACCGCAGGGAGCACAGGCATGATTTTCTCCTTATTCCGTAAAAAGAAGCATCAGCGTTCCCGTCAGCGCGTCTCTTCCGGCGGTCTGATTATTATGTCAGTGCTGATCATGCTGCTGTTGTTCTTTATCTGGGCTTCGAACTTCGAACTGGATGAAGTCACCGTCGGTGTCGGCAAAGTCGTACCCAGTTCACACGAGCAGATCATCCAGTCACTGGAGGGCGGGATCCTGAAAGAGCTGAAGGTTCACGAAGGCGATGTGGTTGAGGCGGGTCAGGTGCTGGCATTGCTGGATCCCACCCAGATTGACTCGGGTGTGCAGGAGAGCACGTCGCGTTTACGTGCTGCGCTGGCGACGGCGGCCCGCTTGCAGGCTGAGACCGCAGGCACGCTGCTGATATTTCCGCCTGAGGTATTAGCGGATCCGCCACTGGTGGCTGCTGAGACGGCGCTTTATCACTCGCGTCGTGAGAACTACAGCAAAACCATCAGCGGCCTGACCGAAGCGCTGAGTCTGATTAACCGCGAGCTGCAGCTGACCTCATCACTGGTGGCAAAAGGCGCGGCAAGTAACGTGGAAGTACTACGCCTGAAACGTCAGGCTAACGACCTGCAAAGTAAGCTCAACGACGCGGAAAATAACTATATCGTGCAGGCCCGTGAAGAGCTGGCAAAAGCCAACGCCGAAGCGGCATCTCAACGCTCCATTATCATCGGGCGAGCGGACTCACTGAAGCGCACAGTCGTTGTCACGCCGGTCAGAGGGATCGTTAAAGATATCGAGGTGAACACCGTTGGCGGCGTGATCCCGCAGCGCGGCAATCTGATGGAGATTGTGCCGCTGGATGAGCAGTTGATGATTGAAGCGCAGATCGCCCCGCGCGATGTCGCCTTTATCACGCCCGGCCAGCGTGCAGTGGTGAAGCTGACCGCGTATGACTACAACATCTATGGCGGTCTGGAGGGCAAAGTGGCTTCTATTTCACCCGACACCATTCAGGATGAAGTGCATCGCGACCAGTACTATTATCGCGTCTACATCCGCACTGATAAGGATTATCTGGTGAATAAAAAGGGCAAAAAGTTTCCGGTTTATCCGGGGATGATCGCAATGGGTGAGATCCATACCGGCAGTAAAACCATCATGGAGTATCTGATGAAACCGCTGAACCGGGCGAAAGAAGCGCTGCGGGAGAGGTAAACATAAGATTTGCTGCCCCTGCTGGTGGGGCAGCTAACACCGGATTTCATGCCCTGCCCATCAGGCACCCACTCATCTTCCACTTCCCTGTTCTGATATTCTTTAACCTCCTCTCAAAATATTTCGAAAATTCACTTTCAGGTGGTCAGCCTGACCGTCGGGTTGTGGCCATGTTTTAATATTTACATGGCATAGTCCCTTTGCTTAGATGATAACTGACAAGGTGAATAACTGATTAAGCGGACCCTGATGATGATGAAGGCGCTGACTGAGCGGCAACTGACGATTATGCGACAGCTTATTTCTCATAACAGTTATGTGAGCCTGCACACTATTTCAGAAAAAACAGCCATCACCACCCGAACCTTACGCCGCGACATCGCTGATATTAATGAAAAACTCTCTGACCAGGGAATCAACCTCAGCGGTAAAAGTGGGAGAGGCATCACAATTAAATTTGCTGACGCACAGTCAGAAATAGCCGCACGCCGGATTTTCTCAACAGAAGCGGATGATTTCAGCAGCAACTTCAGGATGCTGAAAATAGCGTCAGACCTGTTAATGCTGTCACCCAGAAGTTCATCGATCAGTGAACTGGCAGACAAATATTTTATCAGCCGGGCTTCGATAGTAAATGATTTAAAAACATTAGAAGCCTGGTTACATCAGTTTGATTTAACCTTATTAAAAAGTCGGGTCGGCACCAGCATAAAAGGCAGTGACCAGAATATTCGCATGGCGATGAAAGCGCTGGTATTAAAATCCATTTATAACCGTCAGGACATGATGGAAAGCCGCCTGGATGAAAGCACGTTGCAGGAGCTTTCAGAGAAATTTGGTCAGCAGGCTGTCCACTTTACCCTGCAATTAATTAATTTTATTGAACAGCAACTGCAATATACGATTAGCGATCCTTACTACATCAATTTATTTACTCATATTCTGGTGCTGATCCATCGGAGTCATTCGCCGATGCACAGGACCGATGCCCGCGCGGTGACCATGAGCCGGGTCAGCGACCATCACGCCTGGCAGGTTTCGCTGGCAGTGATAGAACGCATCGAAACCGCTTACAACACGGTACTGGTAGCTGAAGAGTCTCACTCTATCTATCAGTATCTGGTCTCCTCCGGTAAGGCGGGCGGCGAGATGCCACAGCATGATGACTCGCTGATATCCGAACGTGAAACCCGCTTTGCTGAGGCGCTGATTGCCCGCGTAGCGCAGCGCATCAACATCGAAATCACCACTGACCAGAAACTGCAGGCTTCGCTGTCCTCGCATATCAAGCCGATGCTGAACCGCCTCCGATATCACATCCGGATTAAAAATCCGCTACTGCATGATATCCGGACCGAGCTGGGAACGGTCTTCGCCGCCGTCAAAGCGGTCATCAGCCAGCTGACGGAGGAGTACAGCCTGGATGAGATCAGTGACGATGAGGTGGCGTACCTGACCGTGCATATTCAGGCCGCCATCGAAAACAGCATCAAGGTCAAGCGGGTATTGCTGGTCTGCTCCAGCGGTTTGGGCACCTCACAGCTGCTTTACGGGCGGATTATCCGCGCCTTTCCCGACTGGAAGATTATCGACATCGTGCCAGGGAAAAACATCGCGGATTCCCTGAAACGACATGAGTGTGACGTGGTGATCTCCACCATCCGGCTGGAGCCGCTGGAAAAACCGGTGGTCTATGTCTCGGCCCTGTTTTCAGCGAAAGATATCGCAAGAGTAACGGAGTGTCTGGTATCGAATTCGATTAATTAATAATGGAGAAGCAACATGACGACAGCTGTAGCTATTAATGAAGTCCTGAAAGAAGAATGTATTATTCTCGATGTCGACTGCCAGACAAAAGAACAGATTATTTCTCAGCTGACTGACCTGCTCTGCCAGAGCGGCGCGGTCACTGATAAAGCTGCGTTTCTGAACGATGTGTATCTGCGTGAGGAATTAGGCTCAACAGGTTTTGAAAATCACATTGCTATTCCGCATGGCAAATCTGCTGCCGTGGCCAAAACCCGGATTGCCGTCGGGCGTTTACGCCAGGATATTCCCTGGGAGACTATTGACGGCACCAAAGTCCGGCTGGTTATTCTTTTCGCAGTGAAAGAGTCTGATAAAGATGTCGGACATATCAAAATGCTCGCCAGAATATCCATCGCGCTAGGTGATGAAGATGTGGTCGAACAATTACTGAATGTGGAACACCGCGAAGAGATGTTTCATTTACTGCTATCCCGATCGGGGGCCTGAATAAACCGAAGCTATTTATGAAATAAAAGATTAAGGAGGTATTCCAGGTTGTAGCCATCCCTTCAGACCGAAAAACATAAATATAAAATTTTCACTGGAGAACGTTTATGAACATCATTGCCATTACCGCCTGTCCTACAGGTGTCGCCCACACCTACCTTGCCGAAAGTAATTTAAAAAAAGCGGCTAAAAAACTGGGCCTGAATGTATTAGTTGAAACCCAGGGCGCGATTGAGAGCGAATATATTTTCAGCGACGACGATATTCATCAGGCCGACGTGGTGTTAATCGCCGCAGATAAGAAAGTTGAGATGGCGCGCTTCCAGCACAAAAACGTGATCGAGGTCCCCGTCACCCGTGCCGCGAAAGACGCTGAAGGATTACTCAGCGCCATTGTGAACGGAGAATTGGCGCCCAGGCTGGTCGATTCCGCCCCTCAGAACAATACGTCTGAACCGGCTAACAGCGCGCGCGAGGCGTCAGGTTCCCGTTCCTGGATCTCAGAGTTTTATGTGCACCTGATCACCGGTGTGAACCTGATGATCCCGTTTGTAGTGGCTGGCGGTATTCTGATCGCCCTGAGCTTTTCATTCGGGATTACGGCGGCCACACCAGGGGACGCTAATTTCAGCCCGATAGCGAAGATGCTTTCGGACATCGGGGGCGGTTCGGCCTTTGCCCTGATGCTGCCGATTCTTGCACTGGGGATCAGCCAGTCTATCAGCGGCAAAGCGGGCATCGTGGCGGGCGCGGTGGGCGGGATGATGGCGATCCACACCGGCTCCGGCTTCCTCGGTGCGCTGATTGCCGGCTTTCTGGCCGGATATATCACGCTACTCATCACCAACCATATTCATCTGCCCAAAGCGGTCGCCGGGTTAAAACCTATTTTAATCGTGCCGCTGCTGAGCGTGCTGCTGACCGGCGCACTGATGGTGCTGCTGATTGGTGAGCCCATCAAAATGCTGCTCGGCTGGCTGACCGCCTTCCTCAGTTCACTGGGTAACACCAACGCAGCCATCTTCGGCCTGCTGTTCGGCATGATGGTGGCCTTTGATATGGGCGGCCCGCTGAATAAAACCGTCTGCATGTTTGCGATTGGCCTGATGTCGAGCGGCATTTATGGACCGATTGCGGCCTGTATGGCGGCGGGCATGGTACCGCCGCTGGGCATCGCGCTGGCGACCACCCTCTTCCGCCGCAAGTTTACCGAGCAGGAGCGCGAGACCGGCAAGGTCACCTACATCCTCGGCCTGTCATTTATTACCGAAGGCGCTATCCCTTTTGCGGTCGCCGATCCGCTGCGCGTCATCCCGGCCATTGTGGCGGGTTCCGGTTTAGCGGGCGCCCTGTCAATGATGCTGGGCTGTGCTTCCCGCGCGCCGCACGGCGGCATTTTCGTCATCTTCATTCCCAACGTGATCAGCAATGTCATGGGTTATCTGTTTGCGATTGCCGCAGGCAGTTTACTGACGGCGCTCATCCTGTTGTTCCTGAAAAAAGATATCTCCGTTCCTGCAAAACAAGGATAAAACCTATGCTTTACAACATGAAAGATCTGCTCAGCGTTGCCCAGCGTCATCAGTTTGGTGTGGGCGCGTTTAACATCGCCAGTGCGGAGTTTGGCCGCGTGGCGGTTGAGACAGCCGAGCGACTGGATTCCCCGCTGATTCTGGAGATTCATCCCGAAGAGATGGCGTTTACCGGCCCGGAATTTATCGGCTATCTGCGGACGCTGGCGATTCAGGCGCGTGTGCCGGTGGTGATCCATCTGGACCATGGCCGCTCTCTGGAAGAGGTGATGAAGGCGATCTACGCCGGTTTTACCTCGGTGATGATTGACGCCTCATCTCACCCTTTTGAGCAGAACATTGCACTGACGAAGAAGATTGTCGAGATAGCGCACACGATTAATGTCTCTGTGGAAGCGGAGCTGGGCACCATCGGTGTGGCAGAAGGCAGCGGCGAAGGCGGCAGTAACGAGATTCTCTATACCGATCCACAGCAGGCCGAGACTTTTGTGCGCGAGACCGGCACCGACACGCTGGCCGTCGCTATCGGCACCTCGCATGGCCTCTACCCCAAAGGGAAGCAACCGAAGCTGGATATCGAGCGCCTGCAGCAGATCCGTAAGGTGGTGGATATCCCGCTGGTGTTGCATGGCGGTTCGGGAAATAAAGACAGTGAGGTCGCGGAGTCGATCCGTTACGGCGTGGGTAAAATCAATATTTCCAGCGACATGAAGAAAGCGTTCTTCGTGGCGCTGGAACAGGAGCTGAAACAGGGCGGACACGAGCCTAATGCTCTGTTTGTTAAACCGATGCAGGCGGCGAGTGAAGTGGTCGCGGCAAAGATGGCGTTGTTTAGTTCGGTGGGGAAAGCGGCGCTGTATCGGTAAGGGGTTTTGGTGGTCGATGGGCTGCGAGTTGAGATTGGGAAAGGCACTGATGGAACGGTGTCTTTTTTGGATTTAATAGATGAGCTTTAAAATACGTTTCAGGCGAGTCGGCAACAGCTATCAACGTGCTCATCGCTCTTCTTTTGTATGCCAGAAATCCACAATATAGATGGCGTTATCACGGAGTTCGTAGTGAATCTCGTAGTCATCCAGTATCACCTTTCGAACTTCCCGAGGTTCATATCGAACCTGCTTAATGCCGATTGCTGGGTGCGCCTTGAGGCCAGCACTGCCGGTTATCAGACGGTCTAAGACATCATTAGCATGCTGGCGGCTGTACTGAAGAGCAAAACGGTAGATGCGTTCCAGGTCATCCTGAGCTTTAAGCGTCCAGTAAATTTCCATTTATCAGGTTTTCTTTAAACGATTACCCAATTCAACCATGTCCGAGTGACTCACGACACGCCCGGCATCCACATCGGCAAGACCAGCCTGAATGCTCTGATGTCGCCGTTCCCTTTCAGCCAGCATAGTGGTCAACGCTTCCTTGATGATCCAGCTTTTAGAACGATCCAGCTCAACAGCCAGATTTTCTATAGCATTAGCCAGCTCGGCAGGTATCTGTGCGCTAATGGTCTGTTTTGTAAGAGAACCCATAGGGAACACCTCGATTAATAACAGTTAATAACTTCTATTAAGTTTAGCATGCGTTTGTTTATAAAAACATCGGATCGCATTTTATGGGCAGCATCCTGAGGTTGGTTTTGCCCTTAAAGTCACCTATTGACGGGTCTGACAAACCACTACAAGACCTTACTATACCGGCAGATACGAACCTGATTCATTGTTTACGGAACCGATGCTCGGGCGATCGTCTTCGTCAGCAGGTTCGTGCTATCAGAGGGTTTGATTACACCAGAGTGGCTGGGTCGGAAGAGGATTCCGGGGGATGAGGTTTAGTTACTCCGCGGCTGAAACGTCAGCTGGCGGCGCTGAAAGAATAGCGCAGCGTTTATCCAGTAGCGACTCAACAGACGCCCGGTTACCCTTATCCCAGCCGCGCCGGGTGGTTAGCAGGATAAACCCTTTTTCTCCCGAGAAAGTCGTCGGGATAAGCGCCACCCCAGACTCTGCCAGCTGCGGCGGCGACAGATGGAAATGGCGCGCCACGGAGGAAACAGGATAGATATCCATCGCCGTCGGCTGCAAAACGCGACGGGCATAGTAGGTGTGATTCAGCAAACGGTCAGGCAAGGGCCGCCAGTCATTATGAATAAAGGGGCGCTGGGCCTGAAGCTGGCGATACACATCCTCCCGCAGGCAGGTCAGATGAATATGTAGTTGATTCTGGCTGCGGCCATAAGCGGAATTCAGCGCCATGCCGAGACGATCCTCAGGCACTTCAGCACCATAGGCCGCCATCAGACGATAACGCATTAACCAGGCGTAGCCGAAATAATCGGGACGTCCGGGGCGCGACAACGCAATGCTCTCAATGCCGGACATCGCCACCGTCGGCACCAGAATAAAGTGCAGCTTATGTCGAGGATTCTGGATGATGCTGTAGCCCTGGGTTTTGTCCTGCGGCAGATAGATTTGCTGGCAGGGTGCCGGATCACGACGATAGTGATAGTTATTCATGCAGAGATCATGCGTAACCGTCCACAGCGCGTCAGAGCGGGCACATCCTGTGAGCAGCAGCGCGATGCCCAGCGGCAGAGATCGGCATCGCCACAACCATTTCCCGTTCAGTGGATTGCGTCCGGTCAGGCGACTCAATGCAGGTACAACCTCATCAGCAAGGGTTCATATTGGGGGAGCGTTTATCCGAATGGCAAATCAGCATTTAGCCTTAAGAGAGAGATGCACTAACCTTTTGCCTCAAAAGATTCAGGAATTCTGCAGGCGTAGTTTCCCATAAGTCTGTAGAAAATTCCGCGCCATAGCGGTTTTTGAAGTCCTCCTCCAGGTTGTCACACTCTCTCATAAACTGCTCAATGTCACCAATCAAGCCATGTCGGGAAGCAGCGGTGGAATCTGCAATCCATGCGTTTATTTGAGCATCTACACTTTCACCACTCCCGAACAGGTCATAGTCTTGTCCAAAGTAGATGGCAATAAGACTATCCAGTCCGGCTATGTTAATGTTTTTCATAATTGTAGCCAGGGAACCTCATTTATTCAGAATCTTAGTCAGCTCAATCTCACGGGTAGTAGGGTTAACGTACAGATAAAACAGATCCCCATCCAGCTGATCAGGCTTTGCCCATATCTCCTTCTCACCCAGACTACGCTTTTGCTTCTCGTATCCCAGCTTTTCGAGATAAGTGCGCAGCGATGCAGTATCGGAAGCTCCTTTAAATACGATGCTATTTGAAGGGGAATAACCGTCACCAGGATGCGATTCGAAGTAGTAGTTGTCCGTTATACGCGGGGCATTTTCAATATCCGGGTCTGTCAGCATATGGTAGTTAAAGAAATCATTTTCTTTATAAACAGTCGCCTCATCAGAGCCCGATTCAACAAACCAGACAAACAAGCCGCCACAAACAAGCATGGTGACAGCTATAAGTGCGAACCACTTAAACAGGTTTTTCATTGCTTCGTCCCTATGAATGAGAGTGATGTCCCATCATTGGTAACGACCTTAACTATCGCAGATGTGAAGTCGTTAAGCCTTGCCTGATGACATGCGTGCGTTTATGAGAATCAAAAGGCCATTATGCCCCTATTCTTTTGGATAAGAAAAGTCAGCAGTGACTAAATGCGACATTGATTTATCAGATTGAATATCATAGGCGAAATAGTAACGCTCTCCCGTTGTAAACTTAAATCCGAACACAGGAAGGCACTCACCTTTTGGAACATAAACAGGTTTGTCATCAAAAACCTTGTGAAAGGAGTTGCTTTTATCGCTGTTGATTTGAATGGCAGTAATCCTTTCTTGTGGCTCCAGTGGCGAAACCACACAAACTTGCTTGTCTTTGATAAATGCCGTTGTAGATTCGCGCTCCATCATTCGGTCCCCAGGTCCAGGGCATCCCGTTAAGAGAAATACGACACCTAGCATCATTTTGTTCTTCATGATTAACGACCTTTCCCTGTTACAATTTTCTGATAAAGCGAGGGGACATAAACTACTTTACTCGTTATAAATTTATTTATTATTAATTTTCTTCTCTATCGCTCTGATTATAATCTGATAACCGATGAGCGTTACCACTGTACAGATGACTATTAACGAGGTGCCTACAAAACCCTCGATATCACGTTGATTAAATAGCTTTGCTAACGCTGTCCAGAACTGCCGCTCTCCTTCTGTCGAGGGATCTGACGGCCTTGCAATAAGAAAAGTAAACACAAACAAGGATAATGCGACCAGGATTCTAAACCCCACCGGTACACGTTTTGCTGCCATTTATAACCACCTCAATTGTTCCAAAAGACATTAGTCCATTACGTAATTTCACTTGTGCAGTAGAGAGTAATGCTTGCCGGATAGCGATGAAATCAATTTTGTGTCGCTTAGCGATCATCCAACACTTCCCCTTTCTTAGGCCAAAGGGTAGGCTTAAATTTTGTTCAACATCGATTAGCTTAAAATCGATGCGCGACGATGGCGCTAAAGGGACATTATGCTTCATCACTATCAGGCAAAGTCACTGGAAAATATATACCTCGAGGACATTCCTCACATAATCCACCCGGACTATGCGGCACGAGATCTAGCGGATACCACCCTGCCAAACCGGAACATCCAGGAGTGGAATTTACCTCAGGGCTACAGCTATTTTGTCAGCCGGTATCACCAGTTTCACTGGCAACGCCCCTGGATGTCATACCGTGACACACTGGACGACATCAAATCCGGAAAGGTTGTTCTGCTGAAAAAAAACATGAGCGGCAATGCCTTAATGGGTGTGCTGACCTCCTCCGGCAACCTCCGAAATGATCTGCCCTTGTTCCTTAACTCCCACCTGAGCTATCTCATATCAAAGCAACAAAAACGCCCGTTGTACTACGTTCACCCGTCAGCGCCCGTGCAACACGCTCAAGCAGCAAAAACCATCAACAGCAAATCAGCGGGCAGGCTTTTGGCCGCGGGAGGCGTTTATAACGGCAACATAGATGGATTCAGGAAGACAGCAGAGCAACTCGGCGGGGATGCGCCAGCAGGTTACAATCAGGTAGTGGATAACAAAGGTCTGCTGATTGCAGGTGCATCTCTTACCGCCGGGCTGACAATGGGAAGAATGCGTTTTCCTGAAATAGAGGAGCTTGAGCATTTTGGGGCCAGAGGCGCTGCCTCTGGAAGAGAGTTTGATCCTGAAAAAGCTGGTGGGCCGATTGAAAACCTGACAACGGATGGCGTTAATATAACTCATGAAGGGATCGCAACCGTTGAGAAACATATATCTCGTTTTGACCACGACCCGGCAAATGACGTAATGGTAGGCAGGCTGAAAAACATCGCAAAAGGAGAAATGCCCCCTGAGCAAGTGGATTTAAACTACTACACTCATGAATGTCGGGAATATCAGCGTTACTGTAACCTGGGATGGGAAGCAGGTGAACCAGACGGTGTTGCAGGTTATGATATGTGGAACAATGCCCATACGGCAACACTGGAAGATTTTAAACTCAAAGACGGTGATTTATTCCACCCGGATGCACTGAAATGAAAATAACGAATACAGAATTTAATGTATTGAAAGTCATGGCAGAAAAAGACATAGACTGGACATGGATGATACTGGATCGCACTCTTGCTACAAGGGATATTCCAGGGTTTAGCAATGTCGCGAACATAGTAACCAACCTGATGAATGAAGGGATGGTCGATGCTGTTCATAACGAAAGCTCATCGAGACCACGTTATCGCGTATCAGAGCAAGGTCATCAGTTGTTGGGACAAATGGCCAGGGATACAAAAAATTACGATATCTCATGATTTTTTGCGACACGCGGCTCCATGATTAAGGTAAACACCGCCGTAACGCCTACTGATCCTTCAAACGGAAGGTGGTCTGTGCCCCAGCTAATCTTCCACATCATCATGCATAAGTTGACGATAATCTTTGAGGATGATCAGACAAGGAATGTTCACTTCGATTAAGAAACTTGCTACTGACGCGTTAACTTTGTATCACAGCGGAATAATTTCTAAACCAGTGATGAATTTTTTCAGGCAGGTAATATGGCGCTGGCCTTAAGGAAGGAAATATGGCCGACAGTGAAGAAAGCCCGGCAACGAATGTGTTGGTGGAGGTTATCGCGTCCTGATAATTAACCGCTCCCGATGCGATATCGGAAGCGGCTTTGCATTCAGACGACTTTCTGTTTACCGGATATCACCTGAATAAACTCCTGCACCTGCTTTTGTTTCCGCGCCGACAGCTTGCATACCTGGCGCAGCGACTGCATCAGTTCGCTCTCCTGCCGGGCGGTAAGCACAATACAGCCTTCCATTACCTTTACATCTACTGCTGTGCCAGTGGCAAAACCGGCAGCTTCCAGCCATTGTCCTTTCATGGTGATGGCGGGAATCCGGCTATAGTCCGGATAGCGACTCGCGTAGCCAACCGTTAATTGACGGTTATTTCCCGGCGAGACTTCTGGTTCAGACAGTTGTGCAATAGAATGGGCGTCAGTCATGATTACTATTCTCCGTAAATAGTGATTGTGATTAGCGGTGCGGATGTGTTGCAGCACATCCGCACCGCGCTAAATACCTGTATATATCATCAGGAAAGAGAAGAAAAGTCCAGTTTAAAACAGCCCTTAATAAGCTATTTATAAAATCATTTGAATATAAAAATTAAGGTTTATCTGATAGGAAATAATAAGATCCGCACCTGTAAGATGTGCATTAAATAAGAATCAGAATTTTTTACGCCAGGCTTTTTTACCTGCACTGGCTGCCCGTTCGGCTTTTTATTTTTTCCAGCAACGCGGCGGCACTGTTTTCTCCGCTAATCAATTCCAGGTTTTCTACACGCCACAGGGCAGTGAGTTCACCACGGAATAGTTTTGCCAGGATGGATTGAGTGGGTGAGGTTATTGACGCGGACCTTATCATCTCACCAACTTATCCGTTTATAAGCTAACTTAACTATCACTTAGAGTTCAACCCAGACCAATAATGCTCAAAGCGTCTCAACTGTACTCTGTAATCAGCGAATAAATTTAATTCAGTGAATAAAATTAATAATACTCCACAATGTATCCATAGGCCTTCCGGAACAACTCTTTATCTTTCCCTAGTCCAAACTGGGCCAAGGTCAACAAAAGCGCCTTTTGGATTTCACGCGGGCCACTGTTGGAGTTTTGCCAGCCATCAAAGCGTGTAGCTTTGACGATTTTATCAATTTGCTCTACAACATCACCGATTAACTTAGGGGTAGTTTCCGGGCGTGTTTCCAGGAAAAGCTTGGTCAACGCCTGTTTATTATCAGCTTCAGTTACTGGGCGCTCGCCCGTTTCGCGCTCGGCTTGTACGGTATCTTTCGCAGCATCCAACAGGCCTTTCAACCAGTCGATGGCCTTGATAACACCAGCTTCATAGTCCTGACGCAGTTTTTCCAGACGCTCGCCCAATGCCACAAATTTAGGGTCATGACTGCCGCGCAAACGCCCCATAAGATCAATCTCTAGGCGCTTGGCGCGTTGTTCCTGTTCTTTAGCGGTCAGGGTAAAAATTGCGTGCTCATCCATGATCAACTCGTCAATATCATCGCGAATACGATTGATATCAGTATGCTCATGGATCATTTTGATGGTTTCAGGACCAAGCGCAGCCCAAACAAGCGCACCTGTCTGCCCCACCGGACGCACCGATTCATAAATTTGCGCCAGCCATTTATAGTCCTGACGATAAGGGGTTAAAAAAGGATCTGGATTGATAGCTGACCATAACTTAGATAACACTCCAAAGCTGGCAGCGAATTCATCACGCTTCTCGTTAGTTGGCAGACATTCTTGCGCAGCCATAATACCTTCAAAACCTTCTATGGAACGATCCACACCAGGGAAGAAGGCCAGACATTTATTCAGTTGTAACGGCAATAGCTCTTTAAATGCCTCGATTCCCTCTACAACCCCTTCAATTTCTTCAGGGTTGTAGGCCAGAGCGGTACGCAGATTTTCGAAAACGCCGAGGTAGTCGATAATTAATCCCATGTCTTTTCGTGCATCATCGGTTTCATACAACCGGTTGGTACGGCACATGGCCTGAAGAAGAGTATGATCGCGTAGAGGCTTATCGAGGTACATGCAGTAGCAAATTGGTGCATCAAAGCCCGTAAGCAGCTTGGCGGTAACGATGATAAGCTGTAACGGATGCACAGGATCTTTAAAGCATTCAATCAGATCCTTTTGTACCTGCTCTTCTGCATCAATGTGCTGCCAGCGTTCGAAATCAGCTTGTTTAACAGGTAGCTCCAGTTCGTCATGCCATTTGAGCCAGTCCTTGTTGAGCTTATCTTTTTTACCACCCTCTTCAGCTTTAACCGGAGCCTGGTCAACGTTCATAACCACTTCAACTGCATCAAAACCGAGCTTTTCACCGAGCAAATAATACATCTGCACACAGGCTTCGCGATCGTATACCACAACCATGCCTTTCATCTTTTTCGGCATAACATGGCTGGTAAAATGCTCAACAATGTCATTACTCACCGCAGCCATGCGTCTCGGAGATTTCAGCATGATGGCCAGCTTGCCGGCGCGTCTGGACAATGCTGCTTTTTCTTCTTCATCCAGGTTGTTTTCGGTAGCCAGTTGCTCGAATTCTTCGTTGATAGCATCACGATCCACTCGGAGTTCAGCCAACCGAGGTTCGAATTTCACCGGGTTAGTCGCGCCGTCACGGATCGACTGCTTATAGCTATAGCGGCTCATATAGCGGCCAGGATCTTCTTCGGCACCGAACAACTTAAATGTATTACGATCAATGCCAGAAATCGGAGTACCCGTCAGGCCATAGAAGTGGGCATTGGGCAACGCCCAGCGCATTTTCTCGCCTAACCCACCTTCTTGGGTACGGTGAGCTTCGTCAACCAACACAATGATGTTGTCACGGTTGTTCAGGCCATTGGGGTTGCTATCGTCAAATTCGATATCTTTAAATTTAAAGATGGTGGTGATTAAAATGCCACGGCTATCTTGCTCAATGTATTCGCCAAGTTTTTTACAACTTTGCACTTTAATCAGATTCTTAACGTCGGCCCCACCAAAGGTCTCATTAATTTGGCTGTCCAGATCTCGCCGGTCCACAACGATGAGTACCGTCGGATTTTTCAACGCATTGTCGGCACGCAGCATTTTAGCAGCGTAAAGCATCAGCAAGGATTTGCCCGATCCCTGGAAATGCCAAATCAGACCTTTTTTTGGATAGCCTCTGCGAACACGCTCAACGATTTGTTTTGCTGCTTCAAATTGCGGATAACGCGGCAGGATTTTAACGCGTTTAGGTGGAGTATTTTTGCCCGTTTTGACGGTTGAAAATAACGCAAATGATTCCAGTAGCTGCAATAAGGTCTGTGGATTTAACAAACTCTCGCAACTGTTGAGTACTGATGCTAATCCCGGCAGAATCTCATCACGAAGCTCAGTATTATGCCAGGGCCCCCAGTCTTTAACTCGGGCATTAATTGCACCATAGGCAAAAGTTTTACCTTCGCTGGCAAAGCACAACAGGTTAGGTACAAAGAAAGATTCAACATTTTTCCAATAGTACTTTTTGCCCCCCATGAAGTCGGCGGCACCGTCTTGCCAGGTCACACTAGGGCGCGTTGCAGTTTTAACTTCGCCCACGACCAGTGGTATACCGTTCACATAAAGGACAATATCAAAATAGACTTCAGTGGCCGCGATATAGTGGACCTGCTGTGCCACCACAAAGTGGTTGTTATCTATATTGTCAAAATCAATCAGATTGATGGTGATATGGTCGCCATTCTCGCCAAAAGGCAAGGTTTTGTCAGCCATCAACCATTCCTGGAAGTTTTCATTGGCCTTTACCAGACCGGTATGGCGGGCTTCTAAAACCACTCCCCTCAGTTTATAGATAACCTCATCGGCATAGTCAGGCTGTCTGCCGATATCAGGGTTTAACGAACAAAGCGCATCTTTTAGCCACTCATCAACGAAGATATCCTGAGCTTGTTTAGGCAGATTTTCTCCGTGGCAGTATGCCCACTTGACCCCGCTTAAACCTTTTAAACGGTCGATAATTCCATTTTCTGTGACGGTTTGTTCGTTAAACATTATTATCCAACCTTTGTTCCCAAATAGTTTTTCTTTATAGTATTAACTTTTCCTAAATAACACTCCAAGGATAAACCTGTATTTTTTATATTAAGAAGTATCTTGGACAAATTCAACTGTTCCTCAATGGCAGGAACAGGTATTTTCAATCGCTTTAGATTCTTTAAACTTATTCCAGCCTTAGCGCCACCATCATTTAATGATAGCAATAGTTTTTGACCATATTCAGATGAAAGCATGAATGCCAAATAATAAGGAGATATTTTTTCTGGCTTAGGCCTTAATAAGGCTATATGCTGATTAACATATGCTACAGGGAAATCTTTTTCTATAATTGAAACTAGCCCTAAATCAGCAGTAATTGAAACCAGAACGTCACCTTCCTGGACTTTTGTTCTTACGCCCTCGGTACTACCTTCCGGTAAATTAACAAACTTGTTATCTGAAAGATTAATATCTATCCTACCTCTTTGCATATTAGTTATTCTTAGGAACAGATCGCCTTCATCACCGCAAAACTTAGCCCAACCTCTAGAGCCACTAGTAACAAACTCCACCACATCTTCAATTAAAGCAAATGCATTTACATTAGCAAATTGTTTTCCAAGTGTTTTTTTAAGCGAAATATTTCCATCAATAGTATTGACGATTTTTTCGTTAGTTTTAGCAATTGATTGGCAAATACTAACAATACGCTTTTGCTCTTCCTTATCTGGTAATGGAAATTTCTGTTCAGCAAGAACTTTCCATTTTATCGTAGGCGAAAGGGAGCCCTCAGAGATCGCTACCGCACGATTCATAAATACATCAGACTGCATAAATACTGGCAAAAAATCCGGTATTACAGTCTTTGAATTTGCCTCCAGCACCATGGCATGAGCCGAACAGATACAGTCCCAATCCGCTACTGCAACTTTACGTTGATAAGCACGACGCTTGCCAAAAATTATCTGGCCTTTTTTCACTAAAAGCTTCTGTCCTTCAACGTCGCTAGGTGTACCATGACGTTTGATCTTCAGGCTATCAGGGTCTAAATGCTCCAAACCGACATAAATTTCAAGGTCTGTCTCGCTCGGTTCCACTCGTTTAGAGATATGTTTCGCGATATCGCCAAACTTCACCATTTGCCAGCCTTCCGGTAATTGCTGTTTCGTCATTTACTGCTCCACCTTGCTTTCAACGTTATATCCAAGCTCTGCAAGGCTCTGGAATAATTTATTAGTTTGCTTTTTCAACTGAGTACGGCTTACTTTCCACGCTTCAATCGCATGTTCAATATTATGTACTTCACCGTTGTTTTGTGCTTGCACATACAGTGGAATTGACAGGTTATAAAGGTTTTCTTTAATAGCTTCGATATCCACTAAAGCGGTTATATCTTTTTTTTTCTCCGGATTAAAATAAGCCTCGCATAATACCTCCAAATCCTCATCGGATAGGCGACTATGAGCGCGTTCACGGGTAACATGCTCAACCCCGTTGATAAACAATATCTTGTTTTTGCGTTCGGCTGGCTTATTGTAATTAAGCACAACCACGCACGATTCCATCGGCGAGTTATAAAACAGGTTCGGCCCTAACCCAATCACCGCTTCAATAATGCCCGATTCAATCACCTGTTTACGGATAGCCTGCTCAGAATCGCGGAACAGCACGCCATGTGGCCAGAGCATAGCAGCACGACCGTTATCGGGTTTTAAACTTTTCATTATATGGGTATAAAAAGCATAATCAGCGCAGCCTTGCGGCGGCACGCCATAAAGGTTACGACCATATGGATCGGCAGCAAACTTGTCACGATTCCATTTCTTGATGGAATATGGCGGGTTGGCAAAAATCACATCAAACTGCTTGAGCCGATCGTTTTCAATAAACTTAGGTTCGGCCAGAGTGTCTCCACGTAGCACATCAAATTCTTCGATATCATGCAGGAACATATTCATACGGGCGATAGCGGAGGTCAACAGGTTCACCTCCTGACCATAAAGGTACACTGAGCGCCACTCTTCTCCTCTAGCACGAAGATCCATCACCGCATTTAGCAACATCCCGCCAGTGCCGCACGTTGGATCATAGGCAGTTTCACCCGGTTTTAAGCCCATAATGCGCGTCATTAAATGTACGACTGTTCGGTTGGTGTAGAACTCTGCTGCCGTATGACCGGAATCATCAGCGAACTTTTTAATCAGGTATTCGTAGGCTTCACCAAGATCATCCTGGGCGACAGATTTAATACCGAGCGGAATTTTACTGAAATGTTCAATCAGATCAGCCAGCAGATGATCGGGCAGGCGCTCTTTATTGGTCCACTGCGCATCACCGAAGACGCCATGTAAACGCGGGTTATTGGCTTCAATCAGTCGAAGCGCATTCTGGATCGCTTCACCAATGTTTTTACTGGTATTGCGGACCTTTTCCCAGGCTGCCTCAGAGGGAATATTGAAACGGTGAAACATCGGCATGGCGGCGTATTCAGCATCACCTTCATGGAGTTCTAGCGCTTCGGTATATTCTTCCAGATAAACATCTGACAGACGTTTGTAAAACAGCAAGGGGAAGACATACTGCTTGTAGTCTGATGCGTCAATTTGACCACGAAGAAACTCAGCTGCTCCCCAGAGCAGCTCTTCCAGCTTTTTATTACTCATAGTACTCATACCTCGAACCCTTCTTTGATAAGCAGGGCTTCCAGCTCCTCTTCTGCTTTTTCCAGCTCAGCCAGCTTACATTGAAAATCTTTTAGCGCTTCTTCCACAGTGATGGTTTCTTCTTCGAGTGGTTTTTGCACATAACGAGCAATATTAAGATTGAAGTCATTCTCTTCAATCTCCTTCAGAGGAACCCAGCGCGCTACGCCTTCAATTTCTTTTGCATCTGGCCCCTGCTGAGCCTGGTCATGGTAGATTTTGTATATGTCATCAGCCTGTTTGTTGGACAGCGTGTTCTGTGCACGTCCCTTTGTATAGATTTCTTCGGCATTGATGATCAATACATGATTTTCATGAGCTGCCGAGCGAGATTTGCGCAGCACCAAAATACACGCAGGAATACCAGTGCCGTAGAATAGATTGGAAGCGACACCAATAATCGCCACAATGCGATTTTCTTGCAGCAATTTGGTTCGAATTACCCCCTCAGCTCCGCCGCGAAACAGCACACCATGAGGCAATACGACAGCCATACGTCCATTGTCGTTAAGTGAAGCAAACATATGCTGCACCCAGGCAAAATCACCATTTGTTTTAGGTGCCAGACCATATTGCTTACGGCCATAGGGATCGTTCGACCACAGATCGTATCCCCATTCCTTTAAGCTAAATGGTGGGTTGGCAACAACGCAGTCGAAGGTTTCTAAACGATCGCTTTGTAAAAACTTAGGTTCCCGTAATGTATCACCCCGAACAATATCGAAATCCTCCTGACCGTGCAGGAACAGGTTCATACGCGCAATAGCTTCCGTCGTCAGGTTTTTTTCCTGACCCTTTATTTTTAGCAAGCGCGGATCGCCACCGTTTTCTTTAACATGGTGAATAGTCTCAAGCAGCATACCACCAGTACCACAGGCGGGATCGTAGACACTCTCACCGGCTTTTGGATCAAGAATGTTAACCATCAAGCGAACGATAGTGCGTGGGGTATAGAACTCACCGGCTTTCTTGTTAGCTTTGTCTGCAAAGCGTTTGATCAGATACTCGTATGCGCGCCCCATATCATCGTCACGGACACTTGAAACGCCAAGGTTCACCTTGTTGAAGTGATTGAGTAACGTAGCCAGTAACTCATCAGAAAGGCGTTCTTTATTGGTCCAGCTGGCATCCCCAAAAATGCCATGTAGTTTAGGGTTTGCCAGTTCTATACCACGGAAGGAGTCTTTCAATGCCTGGCCGATGTCTTTGGTCTCAGCAAAAACATCACGCCAGTGGCAATTTTCAGGTATCTGAATACGGTGAAACATCTTACCCTTGGCAAGCTCTGCATCCCCAACGCTCTCCATCGCATCGGCAAATTCTTCGTCATATACGTCACAAATGCGCTTGAAGAACAGGATGGGGAAAATGTACGTTTTGTAATCTGACGCATCGATAGGCCCGGTGATAATATGGGCAGCATGCCAAAGATGGGCTTCGAGATCTTTTAGGTTAATCAGTGTCATTAATTTTTCTCTGTACGATTCTGCGAAGCAGGAACCTTTTGCAGTAAATCGTGTATTTCACAGTCAAAAAGCACGCAAAGCCTTTCTAATGTATCCAGGTCAACTTTCTGAGCCGTCTCTTTGTAAAGCAAAGTGATAGTGTTGCGACTCAGGCCAGTTTCCCTGACAACATCAGCTATTCGCATCTTATGTTCGCCCATGAGCCGAGCAAGATGGCAGCGGATCATAATGGTCCTTATCGTTGTGCTTAACGATGCGAATCGTAACCAAAAATGCGAAAAAAATAAAAAAATTCAAGCTGAAATGAAATTACATAAGTTGATGTAAGCATTTATTGATATGTGAAAATAATTTTCAAGCAATATATAGCCCCGAATTTACTAGCATCGGCGGCCTGACTCAAAGAGGTAGACGCTGACTTAGATGGAGAAAAAAGGTATGAAAAGTTTTGTTTGGCACAGATTTCAGGTACAAAAAAAGCCGCCCTTAAGCGACTTTAATTTCCATACCTGGTGCCGAAGGCCGGAATCGAACCGGCACGCCTCGCGGCGGTTGATTTTGAATCAACTGCGTCTACCGATTTCGCCACTTCGGCACTGAAGGGTATGCGGAAAACGTTGTGGATTATACCGTTACCCCCTGTTTCCGCAACCCTTATCCGCAGGCTGAGGTGCAACTGCTGAAAAAAACGTCTTTTGGGATCTCAGGTTCACCGGCTTAACCCGAAACAGGCTTCACATCCGTTACCAGCGTCGGCAGATCCCAGGTGCCGCCCGCATGGATGTAACGGCACATACCGGTTCCGCCGTCGTAGCTTTTACGGAAAGCCTTGCCGTCCCATACCCAGCTTTCCTGGCTCATGCAGTCCCCGATCCCCCGGCCTTTCTGCACACTGGTAATCTCGCCCTTGTCGTAATCAGACCCGGAAATGGTCACCAGCTCAGGCTTGCCTTTCAGCTGGTTATCAATGACCCAATAGCCATATCCTTCATTATAAGCGGCACGCCAGCAGAGTGCTGAAAGCAGAGCGTGGCTGTCATCCAGTGGCGTAAGGGTGAGTCCGTCGGTTTCCGGATCACTGTTTTCTGCAGGTGAATAGAGACTGTCGCACGTGTCATCATCATTATGATTGACCGTTGCAAGCAGTCGGGTTTTCAGTGCGTCGCTTTCTGTAGCGGTCAGCAAACGCGGTTCGCCGCCGAGGGTTTTCGCTGCCTGGATAACCGGTGCGGGCACAGCCTTAACCACGCTGCTTTCCGGTTTATTGCCCTTTTTGGTGAGCGCACCTGGCGTGCCGATACGGCCCTGTACGTCGTCCGCTTTCAGCAGCACGGCATACGCACCCTCGCCAGAAAGCTGGAATGGCTTGGTGCCGCCTTTAAACTCGACTTTACCGCTGCCTTTCACGGCGCTGATTACCGCAGAGGTCTGGCTGGCCGACATTCGCCAGTTGTCATCAGCCGCAACCAGATCACCGGCTGATTTCCCGTTGATCCACAGCGTCAGCTTTTCCGCCGGTTCGCTGTCATCTTCGGTGTCGCCCAGCGTCACTTCGCCCACTGTCTCCGTTCCCGGTCCAGCAGCACGGGTGAGCAGGATGGAGCCGGAGGGATCCTCTTCTTTGGCATAACCCGCAATACGGCAGGTCAGGGTGTTATCACAGACCACTTCCCAGTCTTTGTGCTCGAGCGTTTTTCCGCTCTGGGCGGCCTGAGCCGACAGGGAGAGCATTGCCAGCACGAAAAGCATCGGTTTACAGTTCACTTTAATCCCTCAGGTTTTATTTCTGATATCAGTGCTGATATCACTCTTACACCACGAGTGCGAGGAAACCAACAGCCATCGTTTATTGCCGCCAGACTTTGACGAGAGGATACGCCGCGTTCCTGGGCAATGCGGCTACAGGGCAACTCTCTCTTTTTTGTTACGAGCTTCTACCAGCACGCTGTGCAGCTGGCCGACAGAGAGATCGCGGATGACAGGCGCAGGAATGCCGCGTAGTCGTCTGCAAAGATAAACAATACCCAAAAAGTCGATACCTTCACTGTGGAAAAGATATTCATTTTCTTGCAGGGAAAACGCCTTCCGGAAATCATCTTCTTCTGCAAAAAAGCTCACGCCGAAAACTTTTTCTGCTTCTTCCAGCAATTCAACACCATCATCGCCGGTAATACCCAAATCGTTTTCCAGGCAGGTATTTTCATCGATGTTTTCACGTCTGCATCCTGAAAACTCACGAACAAAAGCGATAACGTCAGCCAATGAAGGTTCCATATCCTTGCTCCTGCTAACGCGCTCCGCGCCTTTCTGTCATTTTACACTCGCCACAGAGTCATTTTCTGTACCTCAGCCGCTGGATTGGCCTCTCTCACGGCGGCAAGAAAACCCGCAAAATCCCGATTAAAAAGGGTGTAGTTGTTCAGGACTCTGAACTCCCTTTCGGTGCGATAAGACCCGGTGACGTATCGCACCAACCATACCCGGCGGCTGCTGACTTCAGTTCCGGTGACTTTTATCCTGATGATATTTTCCAGCGGAACTTTGCAAAGCGTTTCGCCTTGACGCTGCTGATACAGGAAGTCGCTGTCATAGTAATAATCTTCCGTGTTCATGCCCAATTTTTTTAATATCGGGGTGTTAGCCGATATTTTTTTCATCTCGCCTTTAGACGGAAAGAACGACTCTTTATTGAATAACGGCCAGAAGAAACACCTGATGATCCAGATGACAAAAACCAACGTTAATAGAGTGGACAGGATAGCGGAAATATCGTGCATTTAAATGACCCGGACTGCGCGGAGATTTGCTGATTATATCGAATGAGTTATGATACCGTTATCCGTTTTTTTTACCGCCCTGCCCGATCATCTTTCAGTGCAGTACAATCTGTCTAACCAGTGCCAGTTCCAGACAGCGCTGAGCGCCTGCCTTACGAATAAGTTGCCTTAATAAAACCGGCAATGACCCAACGCTTTAGCCTGAACATCCTCCCTCTACTTACCTCTCAGGCCGATGCTGTCTCAATCGACTTACAACGCTTGTTCGCCTTTAGAAACGCCTAACCCCCTACCCACCTTTACGGTTTACATTTATCGGTATTTGTTATGTGATCCTGTTACGTGAATTCTTCGAGCCGTCTCGCAAAACAGGATCCTGCATGCGCTTTTACCAGGCCGATCCCCGCCTTGAAAACTACTGGCGCGGCGTTATTCTTTTTGGCAAAAACGTCGCGTCCTATAAATTTGCTCTTGCCCATGCGCTGTACGACCTGAAGCAGCCGGACAACGATTTGATTACGCTGGACGAGCTGGCCGTGCCCTTTGTGCGGCATTTATGCGCCCACCTGCGCCATGCGCCAAAGCAGATCACCAGTAAAAGCAGTGAGTTTCTGGAGGCATGCAGACAATTCAACGCAGGCGAAATCAGCGAAGAACAGTTGATCGCTATTACCGTTAAGCGCGGTTTTGCTAACGTCATCGATGCTTTTCATAATGTGAATCACGCTGAGATCGACAAACGCTTTTTCCTGGATGAACGGCGAAGCCATAAAGGCATCCGGCTTACGGACAACTTTTATCAGCTGACGGAAACCGAACAGTTCGCCAGTCTGGAAGCGGAAACGGATGCCAGATGGCGGCTGGTTGAAGAAGCCTGGGCGATGAACGTTTCACGCAACCTGATTGCGGTTGATTATGACGATAATGACAAGATGCTTTTCAGCCGTCAGAGCGGTCGCCGCATCAACATTACCAGCTGTCGCAGCAGCCTGAACGGCTACCAGAAAGGCCTGTGCTTTTACTGCTTCCGTACCATTGGCGTGACGGGCGGCGAGGAGAATCTGGCTGATGTCGATCACTTCCTGCCTCTGATGCTCAGCGAGCAAATCGGCAATCTCAACGGTGTCTGGAATCTGGTGCTGGCCTGCCAGACCTGTAATCGTGGCGCTCAGGGTAAGTTTGCACGCATCCCATCGATAACGCTGCTGCAGCGGCTGCATGATCGAAACGAGTACTTTATTAACAGCCATCTGCCATTGCGGGAGACGTTACTCCGCCAGACCGGCGCAACGCCGATGCTGCGGCACAGCTTCCTGCAAAACAGCTGGGATACGGCAAAGTTTGCCCTGCTCCACGAGTGGCAGCCAACGGCACAGGGAGGCAGTCTGTTTTGAGCAACGAAGAGTATTACCGGCAGAACGCTCAGCGGTTTTTTACCGATACGGCAAGCGTGGATATGTCTGCGCTCTACCCCCCTTTTATTGACTGCCTGCCGCCAGGCGCGCGCATTCTGGATGCGGGCTGTGGTTCAGGTCGTGACGTTAAAGCCTTCAGCGAAATGGATTTTGACGTCGAAGCCTTTGATGCCTCGGCGGAGCTGGTGACGCTGGCGCGTCAGTTATCCGGAAAGCCTGTAGTGCAGATGCGATTTCAGGATGTTGATGCGATTGAAAGATATGACGGTATCTGGTGCTGTGCATCGCTGCTGCATGTTTCCGACACTGAACTCCCTGAGGTCATGACAAAGCTGGCCATAGTGCTGAAACCTGGCGGCGTATGGTATCTCTCTTTCAAACATGGCCGCGGCGAACGGGAAAAGGATGGGCGCAGATTTACGGATATGGATAGGGCTGGGTTACAGAAACTGGTCGAGAGGATAAATACTCCCGGCGGCGGCCCCCTGACTAAAAATATGACGGAGATAAAAAGTGAGGCTGGCTCTGAGGACATAACGGTAAAGGGATTTGCTCTTGAAATAGATAAAATCTGGCAGACCGGCGATGTTCGTATCGGACGCGGCGGCGAAGTGTGGCTGAATGCGATTATCAGGAAAAGTTTAATCTTCTAGCTGCACTGTAAAAGGCCCTGGCTCTTTCTTGCATATCACATGCTCAGCATCAGACATTATCAGTGCCCATCAGCGCCTGTCGTTGTCAGGATGAGCGCCTCAATGCGTATGGTCATGATGCAATTTGTTTTCGACTTTATCTTTCACTTCGCCAGCTTTGTCCTTCACCTTCTCAGTCAGGCTCTCTTTGTGGTCATGGTTATGCGCGCCGGGTACCCGCTGAAAGTTCATGGAAAGTTTTTTACATAAAATCTTTAACAGCTGTCATTTTGGCGCGGTCAGGCCCCTCAAAAGATTGCCATGACAATTACAATATTTTAATGTTAATTCACCAATGGACACGGTTTCCGAGGAAAAGCAATGGACGCAACAATGCTCGCCAGTTCAGTCTTATCGGGCGTAGTTTCAGTACCGATGGATTTTTATCTGGGACTGGAGCGAACCTTTCAGGATTTAAACCTTTCTGATGGCGGCAGAGGTATCCAGTCACGCAATATGCATGACGACGTCCGCGTTGGCCGGGCTGTCTATCAGGCCTTCAGGGACAGAAATAAGATAGCGAAAATCGTTAATATCATCATTGATGATTCGTTGCAGTACCTTCCCGAACCTGCACTGCGTAAGGTTTATGACAAACTGATAGGCAACGCAACGTCAATGACCAGCCGGACGGCTACGCAACTTACATTTTCTTCTTACCTGGGATCAAAGGTCGTCAGTGGTGTCATGCTGTCATTCATTTCCCGCGTGGCACTCCGGGGACTGACCGGTGGCCTGACTGGCGGCGTCATCGCTCAGGGCGTGATTTCTCGCGCCTGTGAAGCCTCCAGACGACTTCAGATACAAAACCCTGAATTGTGGCGAAAACTACGGATTAACGACTACGACATGCTCTATTTCATGTTTGAAGAGCCTCTGCAGAATTTCATCAAAATGGGTGAAATGTTACGTAAAAACCCCTCAGCCTCCAGAGAGTTTATTAATGCTATCGAAACTTATTAGACTTCTTCGTAAGCTCATCGCCGAAGTATCCGGCGGTCTCGTATTAATGGCTATGGTTGTGGGCATTTTTTTGGCAGCCACGCTGAATGAGGGTGCCATGCGCATCATTGTTCCGCTGCTCGTTCTTGTCGCGGGACTGGTTGTTTACGGCCTGACGTGGCTGATAGCTGAAAAACCAGACCGCCGTTAACCCTGTGCTGACTAAAGCCCGGACAACAAGCGTAAGTCGCCATAAGTTCAGACCAGATATCTAACGAACACGCTGTCCTTGCCTCCTGCGTAATCGGTCTGTCAGGAGGTATATATGGCGATTTTCGCAAAGCAGGATAATAAACAAATCTTTCAACCTTAAATTAATCGCGGCATTCAATTCATCAGCATGCCTATTACTCTATTAACAATAAGAGAACTAAAACGAAGACTCGGCAAATATAACTTCAAAGATAAGTATCACCCAGCCCGACGAAGACGCTTATAAAACAAGCTACAAGTAAAGCGGAAATTTAATTTTAATCAGGCCAGCTCATGATGAAATCAGAAGGGATATTAAATAATTTTTCAGCTGAACGTGATTATTACTGAATTAAAAAATCACTTAACGAAACAATAATAAGCACAATCATCTGAATATTTTATCATTTTTAATACAAAAGATTCCCAGAGCGCTATTTAATGAAGAAAGTCAGAAACGTTCTGCTACTCAGCCTTTTTTAAGAACACTGAATAAGTACATACCGAGGTTGAGATGGAACAAGCACAATGCAGTGCGTAGGGATGGGAACTGGTGGCATGTCTGTTAGCAGGCAGTGCATCAGCGGTAAGCTGGCAGGATCAGCGGAGCAATGCAGCGTTACTGCTCAGCCAGTAAAATAACGGCAGCACCACCTTAACAAGCCGCAACCTTAACCACTCATCTCCCCCACAACGCAAAAGAGCCAACCTAGCGGTTGGCTCTTTCTTGCATCTTCAGCATCGAATATCAGCGATACCCATCAGCGCCTGTTGTTGTCAGGATAAGCGCCTCAATGCGAATGATCATGCAGCTTATGCTCCACCTTATCTTTCACTTCGCCAGCTTTGTCCTTCACTTTCTCAGTCAGGCTCTCTTTGTGGTCACGGTTATGCGCACCCGGCGACTGCGTACCTGCGGCAGGTTTCACCCCTGCTGTTGTACCCGGCAGTTCGCTCTCCAGACCACCTCGTGCATGGTCGATGTCCACTTCCTGACGACGCACTGTGTCGTTGATGGTCTCAGTACGATCGCTGCCGTCGGTACGCACCACCACTTCTTCTTTCACGTGGGTCGTTTTGTTAATCACCGGTTGCTCATGTGTCTCAGCGACTTCGACGGTTTTTTCGGACCAGTCCACTTCGCCGGCCAGCGCGGGTTCATTCACCGAGCGGCGGAAGATGTCAGCGTGCTGCTCATGCAGCGAGATATCTTCAGATACGGTATCGGTCACGGTATAGCGGCGTACACGGGTTGAACCTTCGCTGACCAGACGTTTACCCACTTCCACCTGCTCTTCGGCCAGACGAAGAATATCAGCTTCACTCTCATCACCGGTCAGTGAGGTGCGTAGTGGCTCAGCCGGGCGGTCGTTAGTCTCACCGGCAAACTGCTTCCCAGCTGTCGGGTTGATGCCCGGCGCGGTAGTGCCGTTATTAACTGAACTTTGCATACGTGACGGCACATCCACTGAATCATGAGAATGGAGAATCGTCATGGCGCGGGCCAGCTTCTCTTCCTCGGTGCGGATGGTCAGCACTACGCCGCCCTTGTCCATTGCTCGGGTATACACATCCGCCTCATCTTTATCGACGTCGTGCCCAAACAGACGCTGCCACAGGCTCGGATGGCGGATAGACTGCCCTTCCTGCTGCAAACGTTCTCCACTGATAAGACTGATGTCCCGATCAGAAAAGCCTGCTTTCACGAGATTTCTTTTCGCGGCCTCTGCCTGAATTGCAGAATCGAACAGTGTTACGATTTTTTCCTGTGCCATGATAGGTTCCTCTCTGTTAGCTGATTTGATCGTCATCTCTCTCAACGTTCACCTGCTGCTCACGTCGGGTCACCACCTCCTGAAAAGGAACATTCTCCTGCACTTTTCGGATGTGGATTTCCTCTTTAAGCACCAGCTTTCTGACGATTTCGATTTCTTCCTCTACTACCGGGACAATCAGTACACCGTTCTCTTCCCTGATTTCGGGCATCGTTTCAACGGGCTGTGCTTTCGCTACATGCTTAACCTCAACCTTCTCCTGGGTAAGCAGTGTACTGATGACCTCGTCATGCTCAGTTGTGGAACGGGTAACGCGGACATGTCCATCCACAATCTTTTGCTTCGTCAGGGCTATTTGCTCTTCAGCGAGTTTAAGCGTGACCTCTGCATTATTATTGTGCTCTGGCTGTCCAGCCATAATAACTCTCCCGTTAATTTAAATATCGGCCACAACTGCCTGACACAGTGATTAAGCATGAACACCCTCACGATTTTCGCAAGGCGGAATAATAAAATTTTTTGCGGAACCAATTTAATTACGGCACGAAAAAACCAGAATAAAACCAGTAAATCCTCTTTCACTACCGCTACGCTAAAAATAAAAAATCCATATAAAACTGAATCCTGCGAAGAAGTAGTTGCGAAGGTAAATATTAACACCGCAGACACAAAAACTTATAAAATCGCTTATAGAAAAACGAATTATTTAATTCAGACCAGGACAATTCCTGATAAAACCGCCGAGAATATTAAAGAATGTTTCAGCAAAATAGATAATTAACGCATCAGGGCAAGTCATCTCACGAAATAATAACACCTGTGCTCATCCGGATATTTCATTGCCTTTATTACAGAAGATTCCCAAAGCGTTATTTATGAAGGAAGTTCAGGAACTTTCTGGTCGTCAGACTCTCTTAGCAAAACTGAATACGCAGATACTGAGGTTAAGATGAAACAGGCACAACGCAGTGCATGGATGTTGGGCATGGCGGCACTTCTGGTGGCAGGCAGTGCATCAGCGGCAAGCTGGCAGGATCAGCTGAGCAGTGCAGCATCGCAGCTCAGCCAGCAGAACAACGGCAGCACCACCAGCACCACGCAGCAGAATGGCGGCATGTCGCTCTCTTCTATTACCAGCATGCTGGGCGGCGGCGACAAAGCGGTCAGCGCCAACAGTATGACCAATGCGGCCGGTGTAATGCAGTATTGCGTCGAACACAACGTGGTGAAAAATAATGTGCAGTCGGTGAAAGATCAGGTGCTGAGCAAGCTCGGTCTGAACACCACCACCGCGCAGGAGCAGAAAACCGACTACACCCAGGGCGTGGCAGGACTGCTGAATACCGGGAACGGCCAGCAGCTGAATCTGCAAAGCCTGAGCAACTCACCGATGGGTGAGAAGCTGAAAACCAAAGCCTGCGACGTGGTCCTGAAGCAGGGCAAAAACTTTATCTCCTGATCCCTCTCCTCTTCTCTCCCCTCTCTTCTCAGAGGGGAGCGTTAAACCCCGCTTTGCTGTGATGCCTGACATTCCCTTAACCTGGGGTTGAGCGCTATAGTGTTGTTTTGGTTTCTACAGGACAGCACGCATGAAAGGCATCAACATCGCACTTTACTTCGACCCCGATCAGATTCAGGCCTGCGTTCACGAACAGGACGACAGCTATCTCAGCAAAAAATTCGAGTATGACGATGGCGTGATTGAAGAGATCTACCAGTGGCTGGAGCAGTACGAACCTAAACGCACCCACATCTGCCTGATTGAAAACGAAACCGCCGAGTTGCTGGCCGATGAGCTGGTCGACAGCGGCTATCGCGTCCATCAGGTCACTATGCATCAGCTGCTGAGCTGGTTTGCTACCGAGCCGCCCTCCACGCCAGACGGCACGCCGATGCGCGCCATGCTGCGCTTCCTGGAAGATGAACATCCGCGTGAATATGAGTCGCGCACGCCGCAGACCGAAGCGCTGATGGAGATGTTCGACGAGCTGGATGCGCTGGAGATGGTCGATGACGCCGATGATGAAGACGCGCTGCCAGGCGATCTGCTGCGCGCCATGAAGAAGCACAAAATCACCGCCAGCGCCGCGGCCCAGCGCCTGCTGCCGGACGTTAATGAGCGTATCCGCGAACATCTGATGCAGTATCCCGAACTGATGACGCCCGAAATCCTGCAGGACTTCTTCCCGGAATTGCTTGAGGCGCTGGAGCGCCCGAAACACTAATCAGGGAGATCGGACATGCTGGAGCTGATTAAAGCGGTCAGCCTGGGGCTGGTCGTCATCCTGCCGCTCGCGAACCCGCTCACCACCGTGGCGCTGTTTTTAGGGCTGGCGGGTGAGATGAACTTCCAGGAGCGCAACCGCCAGGCGCGGCAGGCTTCTATCTATGTTTTCGCCATCATGATGGTGGCGTGGTACGCGGGCAGTGCGGTGCTGAATACCTTCGGCATCTCCATTCCTGGCCTGCGTATGGCGGGCGGCCTGATCGTCGCCTTTATCGGCTTCCGGATGCTGTTTCCGGCGAAGCCGGCGGGTCATTCGGTCGAAGCGAAGCACAAACTGGATGAACAGGAGGCAACGAAAGAGCCGGTGAATATCGCCTTTGTGCCGCTGGCGATGCCAAGCACGGCGGGACCGGGAACCATTGCGATGATCATCTCTTCCGCCTCAACGGTGAGAAGTGGCGTCGATTTCCCCGCCTGGGTGATCAGCGTGGCACCGGTACTGACTTTCCTGCTGGTGAGCCTGATCCTGTGGATCTCGCTGCGCAGTTCGGGGGCCATCATGAAGCTGGTGGGTAAAAGCGGTATTGAGGCGATTTCACGCCTGATGGGATTTTTACTGGTCTGTATGGGCGTGCAGTTCATCATTAACGGCGTTCTGGAAGTGGTGCGCACCTTCCATTAATGCGGGTTTTCCCCTCTCCGGACAGGCAGAGGGGAAAGCGCGATTACTTCAGCGTTTTACGCACTTCAGCAACCTGATCTTTGCTCACCGCAGGCGCGGTGTTGCTCCAGCCCTGACGAATAAAGGTCGCCAGCTGCGCGACTTCATCATCATTCAGCCGCTGGGCAAAGCCCGGCATCGCCAGTTTAGACGGTGCTTTCTCGGTAGAAGGCTGCTGCGCGCCGGCCAGAATGGTGTGGATCAGGCCGGTTGGATCCTTAGCATTGACGATGGTTGCGCCATCCAGCTCCGGGAAGATCCCGGGTGCGCCTTTGCCGGTCACGAAGTGACAGGCGCCGCAGTTATCCAGATAGAGACGCTCGCCTTCGCTGAGGTTCTTCGCGGCAGTGAGTTTCGCTTCCGTTGCCTGCTGCGCCTGCACGTTGAAGGCCTGCAGTGGCGGATTGCCGCCCAGGAACTTCAGGTAAGCCGCAATGGCTTTGAGATCGGCATCGGTCATGTGTGAGCTGCTGTGCTCAACCACCGAGGTCATCTCGCCGCCGACTGCCGCTTTATCGTTACGCCCGGTCTGCAGGTAATCAATGACTTCCTGCTCGCTCCAGTGTGGCAGGCCACGCAGTGACGGGACATCCCAGTTGTTCAGGCTGCCGCCCGCCAGGAATTTATCGTCACCGCTATCCAGCGCTTTCTCGTTCATGCCCAGACCGCGCGGCGTATGACAGCTGCCGCAGTGACCCAGACTCTCCACGATATAGGCACCGCGGTTAACTTCGGCTGATGCACCGCCAATCGGCTGGAACGGTTTATCGGACGCGAACGCCCAGTTCCAGAACCGCATGCCCCAGCGCTGACTGAACGGGAAGCTCAGATCGGTTTCCGGTGGCTGTTCTGCGCTCGGCTGCACGCCTTTCATAAAGTAGACGTAGAGCGCGTGCATATCGGCATCGCTGATTTTGGCGTAGTCAGGATACGGCATGGCCGGATAGAGATGCGATCCGTCCGGTAATACGCCCTTGCGCACCGCGTCAGAGAACTGCTGCTCGCTGTAGTTGCCGATACCGTGCTGCTTATCCGGCGTGATGTTGGTCGAGAAGATGGTGCCGAGGTTCGACTCAATCGCCAGACCACCCGAATAGGCCGGTTTGCCGGGCAGCGAGTGGCACGCCATACAGTCGCCCAGCCGCGAGAGATACTCGCCCTGCTTAATCAGTTGCGCTTCATCTTCGGCGTGAACCGGCAGCGCAAATCCGCTGGCCAGCAGCACCGCGTTGGCAAAAATAAAAGACTTCAGTTTCAGCTTATTCATGCGCTTATGCCTGTACCAGTGGGCCGGGATTTTTCAGGTAGTGATCTTTGATCGCCTGCGCCGCCATCAGAGTAATCGCACCGATGGTATCGGTCGGGTTCGCCTGGAAGTTCTGCGGGAAGGCGTTGCCGCCCGGCACAAAGACGTTATGCACATCCCAGCTCTGCAGATACTTGTTCAGCGCCGAGGTTTTCGGGTTATCGCCCATCACCGCGCCGCCCACGTTGTGGGTAGAGACATACTTGGTGATATCGAAGTCCGCGCCCATCGGCAGGAAGCTCATGCTCATGCTGTCGGGGTTCAGTTCTTTAGCGATGTTGCCGACGATGCCTTTCAGATGCTGCTGCAGCTTCAGCTCATTCTCTTTCCAGTTAAACGTCATACGCAGCAGTGGCAGGCCACGGTGATCGTTGTAGTTCGGATCGAGATCCAGATAGATGTCGCGATAAGACTGGCAGGTGGTGGTGATACTGATCTTCATCGAATGGCCGTACCACTCTTCCAGACCTTCCTTGTAGCCCATGCCCCAGGTCGGCGTGCCTTTTGGCAGCGCGGTACTGATCGGCGTGCCGGTCGCCTGTGAGCTGTGGATCTTCGCGCCGCCCAGGAAGCCGAGCGAAGGACCGTCGAAGTTGCCTGGCGAGATATCGTTAAACATCTGGCCGGTCGCGCCCGCAGTCGCATACGGATTGAAGTTTTTATCTTTGAAGAACAGCGTTGCGCCGCCGTTCGACAGGAACGCGTAGTTACGGCCGACCACGCCCTCTTCGGTAATCGGGTTGTAAGGCTTGCCGATGCCGGAAAGCAGCATCAGACGCACGTTGTAAAGCTGGAAGCTGCTCAGCACCACGATTTTGGCGGGCTGGAAGCACTCGTTGCCCTGTGCATCGATATAGATCACGCCTTTGGCGGTTTTCTTATCATCGTTCAGCACGACCTTAATCACTTCCGCATTCACTTCATAAGAGAAGTTCGGCATACGCTTCAGCGAATCCATCACCGCGGTCTGCGGCGACGCTTTGGAGTAGTTCAGGCACGGATATTTACTGCAGTAACCGCAGTAGTTGCACGGTGCGATCTGGTTGCCGTACGGGTTTTTCCATGCGCGCGACACACAAGCTGACGGGTTCGGGAACGGGTGGTAACCGAGCTTCGTCGCCACCTCTTTGAACATCACGTTGTTCAGCGTGTCATCCAGCGCGGGCAGCGGATAAGGCTCGGAACGCGGGCCTTCAAACGGGTCGCCGCCTTCCAAAATTTTGCCGCGCAGGTTGCCGGTGTTACCAGACTGGCCGCAAATCAGTTCAAATTTGTAGTAATAGGGCTCGATCTCTTCCCAGCTGAACGGGAAGTCCATCACCCGCATATCATCCTGCAGAATGCCGGGCTTGTAAGCCTCGTCAACGTAGGTTTTAAGTTTGATATCGGTCGGCGTCGGACGGATCAGTACTGCCGTCCAGTGCAGGCCGGAACCGCCTACGCCGGTGCCCGGTGCGAACGCGCCCCATTTACGGGTTGGCAATGCCGTCTGGCTGCTGTTGTAGCGCACGGTGACCGCCACTTCGGCGGGTGTCGCAAACACTTTGTTGCGCACCGCATAGGCGTATTCATCCGCCGGTTTAGGGTAGGCGAACTCGTCATAATCGCGATCGCCGCCGCGCTCCAGGGCGCGCACGTCCAGACCTGCCAGTGCCAGCTCGATGCTCATCAGCGAGCCTGCCCAGCCGAGGCCGCAGACCACGACGTCGACTTCTTTTTTAGTAACCTGTGCCATGATAATCCTGTTTACCTGATGTGGAAGCGCTTATGCGCGTTCACCTTTGATGCTGACCGGGCCGAGTGGATAAGGAACGTTGTGCTGTTTCACCCATTCGGTGAAGCTGGCACGCGCCCCCGGGAAGCCGATGGCGATCCAGGCTTTCATGCCTTTATTACCGCCGTACATCGGGTCGGCCAGGTAGCCATGCTTGGTATCGGAAAGCAGCTGGCTGAAGAAATGGGAAGGCTTAAGATCGGCTTCGCCCAGCGCGGCAAAGTCGATCTCGTTTTTGTTGACCTGGGTCAGCACCGCATCTTTCTCTTCCAGCGTCAGCGCATGAAACGCTTTCTGGTGCGTAGTCTGCGACCACTGATTGATCAGCCGGATACCGGTCTGATACATCTGCTGGGGACGGAACGGGATCTGATAACCCATCGTGGCGGGTGCTTTCGTGTTGAAAGGTCCCTGCATATAGATTTCGCTGCCAAACGCTTCGCTGTGCAGCTGCTGATCGATAAAGATCGGCACGTTAGTTTCCAGCGCGCCTGGCGCTTTGCCTTTGCCGCCCGCCGGAATCAGGCGGTCGGTGGCGGCCAGAATAAACTGCCACTCATCGGCACTAAAAAAGATCGGTTTGTAATCGGCTAACTCGGGTGCGGCCATCTCTGCAGCCTGTGCCGCAGTCATGCCTTTCAGGACCAGCTCACTTAATGGCAACGCCAGCAGTGAACCGAGCAAAAATTTACGCCTGGTGGTGGGTTTTTCTAAAAGCATATCCGCACGACTCTCATCTGCTAAATACCCGCTTACGGTGTTATGACGCTGAAAGGCCTGGTGCAGGCAGAAAACTTCCCGCAGGGATGAACGCACACAGCACAGACAACGGCAGAACAGAGAAGGCAGGTAGAATTATGGTTCGGTGACTAACGGAACATATCGGTTAATAACCTGGCAATATTAGGGATATAACTATGTCTGAATGTAAAAATTGAATTTAAAATGTGTCGCAGTGAAAGTTTATCATGGTGTTGCGGAAGGGTTACGGATAGGTAAAAGATTTACAGCGAGGAAATTGCGTCTAAAACCGCATAAACATCGGGTATTTAGCCGTTTTAACGCAGGAGCGACGGATATTATTTTCGTCCTGTCATCATCACGCTGAATAACCGATAAAAAAATATCATACTTCCATACCAGAGAATCATTCTCATCGATAACACTATAGTGACTTTGATGGTCATACAATCAGACAGTGCGCAAATTGTGATCGCCTGGATAAATCCGGCTTTATTCCGCCTGCTGTAAAATGACGCTGAAATAATAACTGACCGACATTATCTTAATTCGTCTTTTTGCCTGAATAACTAAGCATGTAATTGTGCAAAGCTCATAACAAACCGGCATTTTGAGATTATCCGGCGCCCGATAGAGTAGAGCGATCAACGACTCAGGATAACTCTCGATGCGCAAATCGCTACTCTCACTCTCCTTATTGACTGCACTGGCACTGGTTCACCCGGCACACGCCGCGACGCCTGCCGACACGCTGGTGGTTGCCGTTCCCCTGGATGGCATCATTAGTTTCGATCCGGCGGAAAGTTTTGAAATGGTCAGCAACAGCAGCCAGCGCAATATCTATCAGAGGCTCGTGGAGCCGGACCATCAGAATCCGCAAAAATTATCGCCGCTGGCCGCTACGCACTGGCAGGCCGGGAAAACGCCGCACAGTCTCGTTTTTGATCTCAATCCGCAGGCCCGCTTCTCCAGTGGTAATCCACTGACGGCTCAGGATGTGGTGTTCTCATTAACCCGTGCGGTAAAACTCAACAAGGCGCCCTCCTTTATCCTGGGTGAGTTTGGCTGGACGCCGGAAAATATCGATCAGCAGTTCACGGTGATCAACGATCACCAGATTGAGCTGCGCTGGCCGGCTGAGATCGGCAGCGATCTGGCGCTGCGCCTGCTGACTGCGCCGGTCGCCTCCATCGTTGACAGTAAACTGGCACAGCAGCACGTCAGCAACAATGATTACGGCAACGCCTGGCTGAAAACGCATTCGGCTGGCAGCGCGGCATATGCCATCAAACAGTTTGTCCCGCTACAGGCGCTGGTGCTGGAAGCTAACCCTTACAGCACGCAGAAGCCGCATCTGAAGCGGGTATTGCTCAAGGGCGTCGCCGAAGCCGGCAGCCGCCGACTGCTGCTTCAGCAGGGTGACGTGGATGTCGCCTACCAGCTCGGCCCGGACCAGATTGCCGCGCTGAAAAATGTGGCCAATGTGCGGGTCGACGCCTTCCCGTCCAGCCTGGTTTACTACGTTGGCTTTAATACTCAGAGCGCGCAGCAACCGGCGCTGGGCAATCCGGCCCTGTGGCAGGCGGCACGCTGGCTGGTGGACTATGACAGCCTGGCAAACCAGTTGCTGAAAGGTCAGTACCGCATCCATCAGAGCTTCCTGCCGGACGGCTTCGATGGTGCGCTGAACACCACGCCGTTCCATTACGATCTGAAAAAAGCCCAGGCCATTCTGCAAAAAGGCGGCATCAAACCGGGCACCCATATTGCGCTGACGGTGGTGAACCAGCCGCCGTATATCGATGTGGCGCAGGCGCTGCAGGCGAGCTTTGCCAAAGCGGATGTGCAGCTCGATATCCAGCCGGTGGCGGAGTCAGAGCTGTGGAGCAAAATGCGCAGCCGCGACTTCCAGGCCATCTTCACTTACTGGGGCGCGGACTACGTCGACCCCAACACCAATGCCAGCACCTTTGCTTCTAACGTGCCAGGCGGCGGTAAAACCCTGGCGTGGCGCGTCGGCTGGACCATTCCGGAGCTGAGTGCGCAGACCCGCGCCGCCGCCGGAGAGAGCGATGCGGCTAAACGCCGTAGCCTCTATACCGGGCTGCAAACCCGTATCCAGCAGGATTCGCCGTTTATCGTACTGTTACAGGGCGCGACTCAGGTGGCGGTGCGCAGCAACCTCAGTCACCTGCAGCAAGGCATCGGCGTCAGCCTGCTCAATTTCGAAGAGGTGCAGAAGTAATCCCGCGTTTCAGGCCGCTGCTCTAGGGGCAGCGGCCGCGTTTTTGACGAATTGTTCTCCTCCTGTCTATGCTCCGCTTGCTATCCTTCAGGCATAATCCTTTGACTGAGAGTGGAAAACCATGACTTCCCCGCTACTGATTGCCCGTACGCCAGACGTCGAACTTCATCTGTTACCGCAAATGGCCAACCGTCACGGTTTAATTACCGGTGCGACCGGCACCGGGAAAACCGTGACGCTGCAGAAGCTGGCCGAATCGTTCTCTGCGAGTGGCGTACCGGTCTTTATGGCTGACGTCAAAGGTGATTTAACCGGTGTGGCGATGGCGGGCCAGTCCAGCGAAAAGCTGCAGGAGAGGCTGGCGAAAATCGGCGTCACCGACTGGCAGCCGCAGAGCAATCCGGTAGTGCTGTGGGATATCTTTGGCGAGAAAGGCCATCCGGTGCGCGCCACCGTCTCCGATCTCGGTCCATTACTGCTGGCGCGGCTGCTGAACCTGAATGAAGTCCAGAGCGGCGTGCTGCAGATTATTTTCCGCATCGCCGATGACCAGGGCCTGCTGCTGCTGGACTTCAAAGATCTGCGCGCCATGACGCAATATATCGGTGACAACGCCAAAAGCTTTCAGACGCATTATGGCAATATCAACAGTGCCTCAGTCGGCGCGATTCAGCGCGGATTACTGACGCTGGAGCAACAGGGTGCGGAACACTTCTTTGGTGAGCCGATGCTGGATATCGCCGACTGGATGCGCGTCGACGACAACGGCAAAGGCGTCATCAACATCCTCTCTGCGGAGAAGCTCTACCAGATGCCAAAACTCTACGCCACCAGCCTGCTGTGGCTGCTGTCGGAGCTTTACGAGCATCTGCCGGAAGCGGGCGATCTCGATCAGCCAAAGCTGGTGTTTTTCTTTGATGAAGCGCACCTGCTGTTTACCGACGCGCCAGCCGTGCTGCTGGAGAAAATTGAGCAGGTGATGCGGCTGATCCGTTCCAAAGGCGTTGGCGTCTGGTTCGTCACTCAGAACCCGGCAGATATTCCCGACCGGGTGCTGGGCCAGCTCGGCAACCGCGTCCAGCACGCCCTGCGTGCCTTCACCCCGAAAGATCAGAAAGCGGTGAAAACGGCCGCCGATACGCTGCGCGCCAATCCGGCGTTTGACAGCGTGGAAGCGATTCAGGCGCTGGGCACCGGCGAAGCACTTATCTCTTTCCTGGATGCCAAAGGCAGCCCGTCGGTAGTAGAACGCGCCATGGTCATTGCGCCAGGCTCGCGCATGGGTCCGGTCACCGGCGATGAGCGTAACGGCCTGATCAACCATTCGCCACTTTATGGCAAATATGACACCGAAATCGATCGCGAATCGGCGTTTGAAAAGCTGCAAAAAGGCTTTCATGCCGCCAGCGATGAGGCGAGTGCACCCCCGGCCAAAGGCGATGCTGTCGCGGTCGACAATGGCATTCTCGGTGGTCTGAAAGAGATTCTGTTTGGCCGCACCGGCCCGCGCGGCGGCAAACACGACGGCGTGGTGCAGACCATGGCGAAAAGCGCCACGCGTCAGATTACCAATCAGATCATTCGTGGGGTGCTCGGCAGCCTGCTGGGTGGCCGTCGCCGATGACCCCCGCTCTCTGCTAAGATCAGGTTATGGATAAACACTACGAACTGAAACGGATGAAACGTCTGGCGCTGCTGCTGTTGCTGCTCGCCGCCGCGACCTTCATCGTCACCCTTTTCCTGCCGCCCGGCTTCTGGGTCAGCGGCGTCAAAGCGATTGCGGAGGCCGCAATGGTCGGCGCACTGGCGGACTGGTTTGCGGTGGTGGCGCTGTTCCGGCGCGTGCCGGTGCCTTTTATCTCGCGCCATACCGCTATCATTCCGCGCAACAAAGATCGTATCGGTGAAAACCTCGGGCGCTTTGTGCAGGAGAAGTTTCTTGATACCGACTCCCTGCTGAATCTGATTCGCCGTCACGATCCTTCAAACCTGCTGGCCCAGTGGCTGAATGCGCCAGGCAATGCCGACCGCGTTGGCCGCCATTTGCTGCAGGTGATGCGCGGCTTCCTTGATCTCACCGATGACGCGCGGATCCAGACCTTTATGCGCCGCGCCGTGCATCGCGCCATCGACAAGGTCGATCTCACCCAGACCAGCGCCATGGTGCTGGAGAGCCTCACCAAAAATAACCGTCATCAGGCGCTGCTGGATGCGGCCATTGAACAGCTGCTGAAGCTGCTGCATAAACCCAGCACCCGCGAGTTTATTGCGATGCAGCTGGTGCGCTGGCTCAAACGCGAGCATCCGATCAAAGCCAAAATGTTGCCGACCGAATGGCTGGGCGAACACAGCGCCGAGCTGGTGGCCAATGCGGTCGATTCCCTGCTGGATGATGTGGCGCTGGATCAGGGCCATGAGCTGCGCCTCGGCTTCAACCGGGCAGTTGATAAACTGATCGTTAAGCTGCAGACCGACCCGGAAATGGCCGAGCGCGCCGAAGAGATCAAAGGCTGGCTGAAAGAGGATGCCTCGTTCAATCGCTACATCGGCGAGCTGTGGAATGATATGCGTAACTGGCTCAAGGCCGACCTCAGCAGTGAGGATTCGCGGGTGCAGGAGAAAGTGCGCGGTGCGGCTCTGTGGCTGGGCGAAACCCTGGCCGCCGACCCGGCGCTGCGTGACTCCATGAACCAGCATCTGGAACAGGCGGCGCGCAGCGTTGCGCCGGAGTTTGCCAGCTTCCTGACGCGTCACATCAGCGACACCGTGAAAAGCTGGGATGCGCGCGACATGTCGCAGCAGATCGAACTCAATATCGGCAAAGACCTGCAGTTTATCCGTATCAACGGCACGCTGGTCGGCGGCACCATCGGGCTGATTCTCTATCTGCTGTCTCAGCTGCCCGCCGTGCTGCCGGTGGTAAAAAGCTGGCTGATCTGAACCTGGTGTAGCACGGTGGCCGCCACACTCCACCGTGCTCACCTGAACAAAAAACGTTGCCTCATCTACGGGATTTTCTGTTGCCTGCGTCAGGTGCTAAACGGCGGCTACGCCGGGTACAGCGCAGCCTGCGCCACCGCCATAAAATGTTTTACCCTGTCCCGATCCACATCGTTCCACCAGACGCCATCGACTTTGAGCGCGCTGGCCACAATGACAGCCTGCGTGCGTTCCAGAATCTGGCAGACGTTGGCAGGCGTCACGCCCGATCCCACCAGCAGCGGCAAAGTGGTGGCGGCGCGGATCTCGTCGATTTCCTCCAGCGTGGCGCTGTCACCGGTACGTTGTCCGGTGGCGATAACCGCATCCGCTTCGAAGAAATCGACATCGCGGGTCAGCTCCTGAATGGAGCGATCGGCCACTATCGCATGGCTGCCGTGTTTAACGTGGCTGTCGGCGAACACCCGGATATGTTCGGCGCGAAGCTGGCTTCGGTAGCGCAGCGCTTTTGCCGCGGCCCCTTCAATAAAGCCTTCATTGGCGATATACGCATTGGCCCATTGATTGACGCGGATAAAATCCGCCCCGCCCGCCAGCGCGGTGGCAAAAGCAGGTAAGGCTGCGTTCGCCAGCACGTTAATGCCCAGCGGCACGCCGAAACGCTCCCGCACTTTTTCCGTAATTACCGCCATCAGCGCCGGCGTTTCCGGGCCAATATCCTCAGGTTTTGAAAAAGGAATATCGCCATGATTTTCCACAATCAGGCCGTGAACACCGCCAAGAATATAATTTTCGGCATCACGTAATGCCCGATCAATTATCGCGCTGACGGATTTACCGCGATATTTTGGCGAACCCGGAAAGGGGTCGCAGTGAATAACGCCAATAACCGCTTTAGGGCGTGAAAATATCGCTTGTATTGCATCAATTTTTTCTGCTGATATAGCAACCATCGCTTCTTTATCCTGTTCAGGAAAACACTATGCGTGTTTATGTGGCTGGTAATATTACTGTCGATGAAACCTGGTCTGTCACAGACATTCCGGCTAAGGGCGCCTCTGTTCACGGTTATCAACGTTCGCAGGATATCGGCGGTAAAGGCGCGAATCAGGCGATACTTTTATCCCGTTGCGGCATTGAAACCTATTTAATTGCCGCGACCGGTTATGACAGCAATGGAAAATGGATCCGCCAGCAGCTCATGAACGAGCCCGTGACGTTATTGCCCACGCAGCCCATGACTGCGTTGAGTGATACCTCGCTTATTCTGCACAGCGCCGATGGCGATAACGCCATTATTACCAGTACAACGGCGGCAGATGCGCTGGACATCGATACGCTTAAGCACCATCTTGCCAGCTCGCGTCCGGGCGATCTGCTGGTGCAGCAGGGCAATTTCTCGCCCGATAAAACCTATGCGCTGTTCAGCCTGGCCAAATCCCACGACCTGATCACCGTATTTAACCCCTCGCCCGTGCACGCAGGGTTCAGCGCATGCTGGCCGCTGGTGGATATTGCGGTGGTCAATCAGCACGAAGCCCAACAGCTGCAGCCCCGCGTAGTGAAAACGTTAGTGACCACATTCGGCAGCGCCGGTGCCTGGCTGACGCAGGGTGACCAGCGAACCTTTTACCCGGCACAACCCGCCAATGCCGTCGATACTACCGGCGCAGGTGATACCTTTCTGGCCGTGATGCTGGCGTCCGCACTCCTGCGTGGGGGTGAAATTGATACCCTGGCACTGACTCATGCCAGTCAGGCTGCTGCGCTGACCGTCAGCCGTCATGGGACACTTCAGGCCTTCCCCACCGCAGAGGAACTCGCCGCGCTGCTCCAGACAGGCGGCGAGTCAGCGATTACTTAAATATCGCGCGGTAGCTGTCCACATTGGCTTTGGTGACCACCGTGGCCGGCACCAGAATGGTTTTTGACACGGTTTTGCCCGACGTAAGCGCGTTCAGGGCCTTAACCGCCTCTTCACCCATCTTTTTCGGATCCTGCTGCAGCACGGCCTCGACATAACCGCCATCAATTCCGCTAATGGCTTTTGACGTCAGATCCCAGCCAAAGACTTTGATCTCCTTCTGACGGCCCTGGTTTTCAACAGCAGCAATCGCCCCCAGGAGTGCCGGTTCACCGGTCGCATAGATAGCGGTTAAATCCGGGTTACCGGTCATCAGGTTTTCTGCCGCCGTCATTGCGGTATCCTGCACGTTCTGGCCATCAACCACGTCTGCCACGGTGATGCCCGGATTGCTCTTAATGGTGTCTTCAAACCCTTTCTGACGCTGGTTCTGCACGGCTGAATTCAGCGCGCCCACAATGCCCAGTCGCGCTTTGCCGCCCATACTTTTCGCCACGTAGTCGACAAAATATTTACCGATAATTTTGCCGCCTTCCAGATTATCCACGCCCACCTGCGCCGCCTGAGGGCCCGCCGGTAATACCGCATCAATCGCAATCACCGGTATTTTAGCGGCGGCCGCTTCTTTTATGGCTGGCATAATGCCGTTGACGTCAATCGCATCCACCAAAATACCCTTCACGCCCTGTTGAATATAATTTTCGATCGCATCGTTTTGCGACACAGGATTATCGTTGGCGTTAAAGATCACTAACTTTTTACCGCTGGCGTTTGCTGCGTCCTGGGCGCCCTTATTCATCTGATTAAAAAACAGGGCCTGCTGATTAATCTGAACCAGCGCATAAGTGGGAGCGGCCTGCGCCAGTGAAAATAAAGAACCCGCAGACAGTAAGCCGGTTGCCAGCGCAACAGCACGCAGTTTTCTGGTGTTAAATGCCATCATCTTAAAATTCCTCGTCGGGAATGAGCGATAACCAGTTGATCTCCGCATCGAAATGCAGAGGGAATAGTGTTGGCGGGCAAATATCGTCTGAATGGCTGCTTGAGCCAGAACCTGAATAATCGACTTTCTGCACACCGTCCATTATGGTGCACGTGTGAAAGGGATTAATCGGGTTTGGGAGTGACTCCCGGGTAATGCGGTAAACTGCCTTTAACATTCGCTTTTGGCTAAATTTTGTCAAGCGATTATTTTATCGTCAGCGGGCAGAGAAAAACTGTATTCGCTGCGCGCAACGGTGTTAACTGAGAGCCGATTCCGGGCAAGATGGCAGGTGATATGAGTAAAAAACGGGTGCTGTTATCCGATGTCGCAGCGCTGGCTGGACTGTCTAAAGCGACCGTATCCCGCTATATGAATCAAAGCATTATGCTGCCGCAGGAGACGATTAACCGTATCGAAGCGGCGATTCGTCAACTGGATTATCGCGGTAACAGCCTGGCACGCCGACTGAGTAAGGGCGGTAGTGAAACCCTGGGGCTGGTGCTGCCTGATATTACCAATCCCTTCTTTGCCGAACTGGCAGATGCCGCCGAAGAAGCCGCCTCTGCCCATGGCTACAGCCTGGTGCTGTGTATTACCCGCAACCATCCAGACAAAGAGAGCCAGTTTATCCGCTGGCTGGATACCTGCCAGGTAGACGGCCTGCTGTTTACCACCAACCATCCTGATAACGGCCTGTTGTGCAAAGAAATTAACCGCCACCAGCGCATCGTGCTGCTGGATGAGGACATTCCTGGCAGCGAAGTGCCCAAGGTGTTTGTCGATAACGTTCAGGGTGGCCGGATTGCTACCGAAAAGCTGATCGCTGCGGGTCACCGGCATATCGCCTTTGTCGGCGGTCCGGACGAACTGATGAGTGTGCGCGAACGCTTCCAGGGGTTTTGCACCGCTATGGAGCAGGCTGGCCTGTGTATCCCGCCCGAATGGGTGATGTACGGCGAATACCAGCGTGAGTTCGGTAAACAGGCGCTGGAACAGCTGTTTAGCCGCGCTAAACGCCCTACTGCCGTCTTTGCCGCGAGCGATTTTCTCGTGCTGGGATTGATGGATGGCCTGCGCGCGCGTGGACTCAACGCGCCCGACGCGCTGTCGCTGGTCGGCTTTGATGACGCGACCTATGCTGACTTTACCCAACCCCGTATTTCAACCATCCGCCAGCCCGCCCGTGAACTGGGCCGCACGGCGGTAGAGATCATGCTGCGCATTCTGAATGACGACCTCCCCGTCCCCGCCGAAACCCGTCTGCCAGTAGAATGGGTGGCGCGCGATTCAATACAAATGTGTTAACAACGTCCCGAAATGGCGCAAAAGCGCACAGTTTTAGCGCAAATAACGCGCTTTTTAATTTCTCAGCATTATAGTAAGTAAACCGGTTTACCTGAAGTTAACATTTAAATGTTCTTCATTACAAAAGGTTAGACCGCGAGTGTAGCGCCTGTTCCCAGGCTGGCACGGAAGCTGCAATGTCTTACCCGGCAAACAAATATCGTTGTAGCGTGTTGTTCTGTGTGTTGTGACAAAGGTTTTATTCTGCAGGTAAACCGGTTTACATGGGCGTAAACCGTGCTGGATAACCCTTTTTTGCATACAGAGTAACGGTCCCGTTAATGGTGATGGGAGTAATCACATGCAGCAAGCACAAACTGCCCGGACTCGGGTAGAGATGGTGAATATTACCAAGACCTATGGCGCGATACGGTCTCTGCGCGGCGTCAATCTGCAACTGGCGCCGGGTGAAGTACTGGGCCTGGTGGGCGACAACGGTGCGGGGAAATCCACCCTGACCAAGGTGCTGTCAGGTGCGGTCGTACCGACCAGCGGCACGATTCGTATTGATGGTGAGGCTCAGCATTTCAGCAACCCGGCGGATTCACGCCGCTGCCATATCGAGATGGTTTATCAGGATTTGTCGCTGTGCGACACCGTCGATGTGGCAGGCAATCTGTTTATGGGACGTGAGCCGATGAAATCGATTCTCGGCATTCCGTTTCTGGATGAAGAGAAAATGCACGCTGACGCACGGGAGATGCTGAAGGGACTGGGGATTTCTATTCCGGACACACGACTGCTGGTGCGCAATTTATCCGGCGGACAGCGCCAGGCGATTGCCATTGCGCGCGCCGCCGCCTTCGATCCCAAAGTGCTGATCATGGATGAACCCACCGCCGCGCTGGCCGTCGCCGAAGTAGAGGCGGTGCTGGAGCTGATCCGGCGGGTATCGGCACGTGGCGTGAGTGTCATCCTGATCACGCATCGCCTGCAGGATCTGTTCCTGGTCTGCGATCGCATCATGGTGATGTACGAAGGCACTAACGTGGCGGAACGCCGGGTGGCCGAAACGGATCTGACCGAGATCGTCAATTTGATCGTGGGTGAGAAATTTGTCGCCCGCTCGGCCGCAGCGCACTGAGCGAGGTAACAGGATGACTATTATGAATCTGAGCAGTTCCCGTATGGCACAGCACTCGCTGCCGCGTCGCCTTCTGCACAACCACTCTGGCGTGGTCAGCATCGCGCTGTTTTTCGTTTTCTGCTGCGTGGTGTTTTCCCTGATCACCGGCAACTTTCTCAGCAGCGCGAACTGGCTGAATATCATTCGTCAGAGTGCGCCGCTGCTGATCGTCGCCACAGCGATGACGCTGGTGATCACCACCGGTGGGATTGATCTTTCGGTGGGATCGACACTGGCGCTGGTCGGCGCGCTGTCCGCTATCGCCCTGAATAACTGGGGCCTGCCCTGGCCGGTGGTGTTGCTGGGCGGTCTGCTGCTGGGCGCGCTGGTCGGTGCCATCAACGGCTTCTTTATTGCTTACGAAGGCATCCCGGCCTTTATCGTCACGCTGGCGACGCTGGCGGTGGTGCGCGGCGTGGCGCTGCTGGTCACCCAGGGTTACTCCATTCCTATCCCTGCCGACAGCCTGTTCGCCTTTATGGGACGCGCCTGGGTGCTGGGCGTTCCGATGCCCGCACTGATTGGCATCGTGGTGCTGGTGGTCGGCCATATCGTGCTGAACCATATGCGTTTTGGTCGTTATGTCACGGCAATTGGCGCGAATGCGGAAGGCGCACGCCGTAGCGGGATTAACACCAAAGCCGTGACCATGAAGGTCTACATCCTCAGCGGCATGGCGGCAGCGCTGGCGGGCATGATCATCACCGCCCGTCTCGGCAGCGGATCCTCTAATCAGGGCGAAGGCTTTGAGTTGCAGGTGATCGCTGCGGTGGTGCTGGGCAGTACCAGTCTGTTCGGCGGCTTCGGCACCGTTATTGGCACGCTGTTAGGCGCGCTGTCGATTGCCATCATCCAGAACGGCCTGATTTTGTCGCATATCTCCCCGTTTTACACGCAGATCGCCACCGGTACGATTATTCTACTGGCGATCTGGCTGAACACCCGCATTCTCAACCCGACGCGATCGGCGGCGAAAGGATAGCTGATGAAACATTCGATTTTTCGTCATCCTGACCCCCTGCCGCTGGGCATTAACAGTGGCTATGTGATGACCGTACTCGGCCCGCTACCTGTCTGTGAGATGGGTGTGACGCTGATGCACGAACATATTTTGCTGGATGCCTCCGGCAAATGGGTGCCGCCCTGCTGCTGTAGCGATCGTCATCTGGCGGAATTGCCCGTCAGCATCGAAAACCTGGGCGAGCTGTCGCTTAATCCCCTCATCAGCCGCGATAACTGCCAGCTGTTTGATGTCGATTTAGCGGTTGAGGAGCTAATGAAGTTCCGGGCGCTGGGCGGCGATACCGTGGTGGACCCCACTAATATTGGCATTGGCCGCGATCCCAAAGCACTGCAACGCATCGCACGCCTGACCGGGCTGAATATCATCATGAGCACCGGGTTATATCTGGAACCGTCGCATCCGGATTGGGTGAAAACGATCAGCATCGAAGCCCTGACTGAGAAGCTGATTTACGACCTCGGCGGCAGGGAGGAAAAACCCGAGGTGCTGGCTGGCCTGATTGGCGAGATTGGCGTGTCCAGCCGCTTTACGCCCGACGAGGAGAAATCCCTGCGGGCGGCGGGCCGTGCCAGTGCCGCGACACGTGTGCCGGTTGAGGTGCACCTGCCCGGCTGGGCACGATTAGGCCATCAGGTGCTGGATATCCTTGAAGATGAAGGGGCAGACCTGCGCCATGTGGTGCTGTGTCACATGAACCCCAGCTTCGCCGACAAACGTTACCAGCGCGAACTCGCGCAGCGCGGAGCCTTTCTGGAGTACGACATGATCGGCATGAGCTATTACTATGCCGACGAGTCCGCACAGTCACCGTCCGATGAGGAAAATGCCCGTGCTATTCGCGAGCTGATCGATGACGGCTTTATTGAACAGATTTTATTGTCGCAGGACGTGTTCCTGAAAACCATGCTGACCCGCTACGGCGGTCATGGCTATGGCTACATCCTTAAACATTTTGTTCCGCGTCTGAAACGCCACGGCGTGAGCGGCGAACAACTTGAAACCTTACTGATTGATAACCCACAGCGCGTTTTTGGTGGGTAAGGGAGAACCGTAATGCAGAAGAAAATTTTACTGGTCGGCGAGTCCTGGACCAGCACGTCTGTTCACGTCAAAGGCTTCGATCAGTTTGCCACCGCTACCTGGCATAATGGCGCAACCGACTTTATGGCGGCGCTGGCCGACAGTGATTATGCCATTACCTACATGCCCGCCCATGCTGCTGCCACCGAGTTTCCTTTAACACCGGACGGGCTTCAGCAGTGGGACGCGATCATTCTCTCCGACATCGGCGCGAATACATTGCTGCTGCACCCGGATACCTGGTTGAAGAGCCAGCGCACGGCGAACCGTCTGACGCTGATTCACGACTATGTGGCCGCGGGCGGCGCGCTGATGATGGTGGGCGGCTACTTTAGTTTTCAGGGTATTAATGGCGGCGCGCGCTATCGCAACACGGCAGTTGAGAAAGTCCTGCCGGTGCGCTGCCTGGCCTGGGATGACCGTATCGAAACGCCCGAAGGCGTTTACCCCAGCGTGACGGAATCCCACGCGCTGTTCACCGATATGCCAGACGAATGGCCGTGGTTGCTGGGTTATAACGAAGTAGAAATGCACCCTGAAGGCACATTGCTGGCAACCATTGATGGTACGTCACATCCGCTACTGGCGGTGCGCGAGTATCAGCAGGGCCGCTCACTGGTCTGGACCAGCGATATGTCTGCGCACTGGCTGCCGCAGGAATTTGCCCGGTGGCAGGGTTATCGCCAGCTGTGGATCAACTGTCTGGACTGGTTAACGGTGCGCGGATGATGAGCCAAAGCCAGACGCTGGCGCAGCAGCTGCTGCGCTTTGACACCATTAATCCACCGGGCAATGAAGCGGCCTGCATGCACTTTCTGGCGAACTGGCTGATGGAACAGGGCTTTGACGTCACCTTGTCCTCCTTCGGTGAAAACCGCCTGAACCTGATGGCCAGTCTGCCTGGCAGTCAGCCCGGACCGCAGCTGGCGTTTACCGGCCATCTGGATACCGTCCCGCTCGGCAATGCTGACTGGCAGTACGATCCTTTCGGTGAAATCGTGGGTGACAGACTTTACGGGCGCGGGTCGAGTGACATGAAGGCCGCTGTCGCGGCGTTTGCTGTTGCCTGCGTGACTAATCAGCAGGCGATTCTGCAGGGTTCCGGCGTAGTGCTGTTGATCACCGGTGGGGAGGAAACGGGCTGTGACGGCGCGCGGGCGCTGATTGATACCGCTGACCTGCCCGATATTGGCGCATTGATTGTCGGCGAGCCTACCGCCAACTATCCGGTTATCGGCCACAAAGGAGCACTATGGCTACGCTGTGAAACCCGCGGGAAAACAGCCCATGGCGCAATGCCGGAACTGGGCATCAATGCCATTTATCTGGCGGCGGAGGCACTGGGAAAGATTCAGCACTTCTCACCTGGCGCACCCCATCCGCTGATGAAGCAGCCGACCATTAACGTCGGACGCATTGCAGGCGGCCTGAACATTAACTCGGTGCCCGATCGCACACATTTTGACGTGGATATCCGCAGCGCACCCAATCTGCAGCACGCCACCATTCGTCAGCAACTGACAACCTTACTGGGAGACAGCGTAACGGTGACGACGCTGGTGGATCTGCCGGCGGTGCTGAGCGAAGACAATCAGGCCTGGATTCATTCTGTTTATCAGCATTGTCAGGCGTTACATGACGCCCCGCTGACACCGCGCATTGTGCCCTACTTTACAGATGCGTCACTGTTGTTACCCGCGCTGGGTTCGCCGCCCTGCATTATCCTCGGTCCCGGCGAGCCGTCAATGGCGCACCAGACCGATGAATACTGCCTACTGAGCCGGTTAGCGGAAGCGGAAGTGTTGTATGGTGCGTTGATTAACGACTGGATGAGGTAATGGAGAGATGCATCAGACGACTGGACGAATAAACTGACGCACAGTGCCTGCCATAAAAAAGGCCGCCCTGAGAGGCGGCCATTTGCGTGATGACGGTCAGCGCCGCTTAATCAACATAAACATGCTGATAGCAAAGAACGCAAAGCTCGGCAGAATCGCCCCCAGAATCGGCGGCAGGCCGTAAACCAGGCTTAGCGGACCAAAAATCTGGTCCAGCACGTAGAACAGGAAACCGAAGCTGATACCGGTTACGACGCGCACACCCATCGACACGCTTCGCAGCGGACCAAAGATAAACGACAGCGCCATCAGCATCATCACCGCGACGGACAGCGGCTGGAAAATCTTGCTCCACATATTCAGCTGATAACGTCCCGCTTCCTGACCGCTCTGCTTCAGATACTTGCTGTAGCTATGCAGACCGCGAATCGACAACGCGTCAGGGTCCAGCGCCACCACACCCAGCTTGTCTGGCGTCAGATTGGTTTTCCATTCGCCACTCAGACTCTGTGAACCGGTAATCTGCTTCGGATCGGTCAGGTTTGACTCATCGACCTGTGACAGCATCCAGCGCTTTTTAGCCGCATCCCAGGTCGCCGTCGCCGCGTAACGCACGCTCTGCAGACGACGCTGATCGTTGAAGTTATAGATGCTCACACCATCAATTTCATTGTCGCCTTTGATGCGCTCAATATAGATGAAGTTATTACCATCTTTCGCCCACAGACCATTCTGCGTTGAGACCAGTGCGCCGCCATAAAGCTGCTGCGCCCGATAGTTACGCGCCATCTGCTCGCCCGAAGGCGCAACAAACTCACCAATTGCCATGGTCAGCAGCACCAGCGGAATCGCCGTTTTCATAACGGACAGCGCCACCTGCATGCGGGTAAAGCCCGCCGCCTGCATCACTACCAGCTCACTGCGCTGCGCCAGCGCGCCCAATCCCAGCAGCGCACCCAGCAGGGCCGCCATTGGGAAGAAAATCTCAATATCTTTTGGCACGCTGAGCAGGGTGTAATAACCGGCACTCAGCGCGCTATAACTACCCTGGCCGGTTTTACGCAGCTGATCGACGAACTTGATGATGCCGGAAAGCGACACCAGCATGAACAGCGTCAGCATGATGGTATTAAAGATGGTTTTACCGATATAGCGGTCAAGTACGCGAAACATCAGACCGACCCTCCGCGGGTAAAGCGGGCGCGAATCCGACGCATCGGCACCGTATCCCACAGGTTAAGCAGCACCGCCAGCACCAGATAGCTGATATTCACCACCCACATCCAGAGCGCCGGATCGAGCCGCCCTTTCGCTCCGCTCGACTTCAGCGAGCTCTGCAACAGGAAGAAGATCAGATAGAGCAGCATGGCGGGCAGCATCGATAGCACACGACCCTGACGCGGGTTCACCACGCTGAGCGGCACCACCATCAGCGCCATCACCAGCACCGCAAATACCAGCGTCAGACGCCAGTGCAGCTCGGCCTGGAAATCCGGTGTCTTATTCGCGAACAGGTCGGTCATGCTGGCCTGCTCGGCATCGTTAGGATCGAGCGTTGCCGCTTTATAGCCCACGATGGCCTGATAGTTAGTGAAGTCGGTGATACGGAAGTCACGCAGCAGTGCGGTGCCCTCAAAGCGGGTGCCTTTATCCAGCGTTACCACCTGCGAGCCATCTTTATGCTGCTCCATGTGACCGCTGTCAGCCAGCACCACCGAAGGACGCGCGTTGCCTTTTGGCCGTAACTGCGCCAGGAATACGTTGCCAAAGTTGTTGCCCTTCACATCCTCGACAAACAGCACGGCGCTGCCGTCGCTGGAGGTCTGGAACTGCCCGGCGGCCATCGCCGCAGCACCTGGATTCGCTTTGGCGTTCTGCGTCACCTCATCCTGATAGCGGGATGACCATGGCCCCAGCCAGATGACGTTCACCGCTGCCACCACCGAGGTAAACAGCATCAGTACCATCGCCGCTTTTACCAGGACGGCCTTACTCAGACCGCAGGCGTGCATCACGGTAATTTCACTTTCCGTGTAGAGACGCCCCAGCGTCATCAGGATCGCCAGAAACAGACTTAAGGGCAGTATAAGTTGTGCCATTTGAGGCACACCGAGTCCTAACAAGGTCAGAACGAGGTTTGTCGGCACTTCGCCATCCACCGCGGCTCCCAGGATCCTGACTAACTTCTGGCAAAAGAAGATGAGTAGCAGGATAAACAGGATAGCCAGCTGGCTTTTGAGCGTTTCCCGAACCAGATATCTAATGATGATCACGCTTAGTACGCCTGTGAAAACTTGTCTTTTTGCAGGAAAATCGCTAGTTTCAACGCTTATCAGCCATTTTTCTTCATCAATGGCCGTCGCCGTAGCTAAATTTGTATGAAAAACGCGTCCGGGTGGTGAAAAAACAACATCTTGTCACCCTGATTCATTATGACCTCCAGCGGCAGAATGTCATGCTGCGACAATGAATAAATGGGTCATGAGCGCGCTACATTCTAGCGGCAGCAGCGGCCGTTGTCTTTAAGATTCAGGAGAGTGCATGGAGTTCAGTGTAAAAAGCGGAAGCCCGGAAAAACAGCGCAGTGCCTGCATTGTCGTTGGCGTTTTCGAACCGCGTCGTCTGTCACCGATTGCCGAGCAGCTGGATAAAATCAGCGACGGCTACATCAGCGCCCTGCTGCGCCGCGGCGAGCTGGAAGGAAAAGTGGGCCAGACACTGCTGCTGCATCATGTGCCAAATATCCTGTCCGAGCGTATTCTGCTGATTGGCTGCGGTAAAGAGCGTGAGCTGGATGAACGCCAGTACAAGCAGGTCATTCAGAAAACCATTAATACGCTGAACGACACCGGCTCCATGGAAGCGGTCTGCTTCCTGACCGAGCTGCATGTCAAAGGCCGCAATACTTACTGGAAAGTGCGTCAGGCGGTGGAGACCTCAAAAGAGGCGCTCTATAACTTCGACCAGCTGAAAAGTAACAAAGCAGAGCCGCGTCGTCCGCTGCGCAAGCTGGTGTTTAACGTGCCGACCCGCCGTGAACTCACCAGCGGCGAACGCGCTATCCAGCACGGATTAGCGGTCGCTGCCGGCATGAAAGCCGCTAAAGATCTCGGCAACATGCCGCCAAACATCTGTAACGCTGCCTATCTGGCGTCGCAGGCGCGCCAGCTGGCCGATGCCTTCAGCAAAAACGTGACGACCCGCGTGATCGGCGAACAGCAGATGAAAGAGCTGGGCATGAACGCCTATCTCGCCGTCGGTGCCGGTTCGCAGAACGAATCGCTGATGTCGGTAATTGAATACAAAGGCAATCCGGACGCTGAAGCGCGCCCGATTGTGCTGGTGGGTAAAGGACTGACCTTTGACTCCGGCGGCATCTCCATTAAGCCTGCCGACAGCATGGACGAAATGAAATATGACATGTGCGGCGCGGCTGCCGTCTATGGCGTGATGCGGATGGTGGCCGAGCTGAATCTGCCGCTGAACGTAGTGGGCGTGCTGGCGGGCTGTGAAAACATGCCGGATGGCCGCTCGATGCGTCCGGGCGACGTGCTCACGACCATGTCGGGTCAGACGGTTGAAGTACTGAACACCGACGCCGAAGGCCGTCTGGTGCTGTGCGATGCGCTGACCTACGTGGAACGCTTCGACCCGGAAGTGGTGATTGACGTGGCAACGCTGACCGGAGCCTGTGTGATTGCGCTGGGTCATCACATCAGCGGCCTGCTGTCGAACCACAATCCGCTGGCGCATGAGCTCATCAGCGCCTCGGAACAGTCGGGCGATCGCGCCTGGCGTCTGCCGATGGCGGATGAGTTCCAGGAGCAGCTGGAGTCCAACTTTGCCGATATGGGCAACATCGGTGGCCGTCCAGGTGGCGCGATTACCGCCGCCTGCTTCCTGGCACGCTTTGCCCGCAAATATAACTGGGCGCACCTGGATATCGCCGGTACCGCCTGGCGTTCCGGCAAGGCCAAAGGCGCGACCGGACGTCCGGTGCCGATGCTGTCGCAGTTTCTGTTGAATCGGGCAGGATTGAACGGCGACGACTAACCGCCCTCTTTTCTGACAGCAGGGGCGGATCTGAATCCGCCCCTGATCTTCTGATGAGCTAACCGATGAAAAACGCAACCTTCTACGTGCTGGAAACCGATGCAACGAGCGATGGCCTGAGTGCCGTTGAAGCGCTGGTGTGCAATCTGGCGGAAACACGCTGGCGGGCCGGAAAGCGGGTGTTGATCGCCTGCGAAGATGAACAGCAAGCCATTCGTCTCGACGAAGCGCTGTGGCAACGACCGGCAAACGCCTTCGTGCCGCACAACCTGGCGGGTGAAGGCCCGCGCTACGGTGCGCCGGTCGAGCTGGCCTGGCCACAGCGTCGCGGCAGTTCACAGCGCGACCTGCTGATTAGCCTGCTGCCCCACTTCGCAGATTTTGCTACTGCTTTCCATGAAGTGATAGACTTCGTTCCTTACGAGGACGCTCTCAAACAACTGGCGCGCGACCGCTACAAAGCGTATCGCAGCGTTGGATTCCAATTGAATACGGCAGCGCCACCACAGCCGCAAACGACATAGCAGAAATGGAAAAGACATATAACCCGCAAGATATCGAGCAGCCGCTTTACGAGCATTGGGAAAAGCAGGGCTACTTCAAACCGAATGGCGATACCAGCCAGGAAAGCTTTTGCATCATGATCCCGCCGCCGAACGTCACCGGTAGCTTGCACATGGGTCACGCCTTCCAGCAAACCATCATGGACACCATGATCCGTTACCAGCGCATGCAGGGGAAAAATACCCTGTGGCAGGCCGGTACTGACCACGCGGGCATCGCCACGCAGATGGTGGTTGAGCGCAAAATTGCGGCTGAAGAGGGCAAGACGCGCCAGGATTATGGCCGCGATGCGTTCATTGAGAAAATCTGGCAGTGGAAAGCGGAATCCGGCGGCACCATTACCCGCCAGATGCGCCGCCTGGGTAACTCCGTCGACTGGGAGCGCGAGCGCTTCACCATGGACGAGGGTCTTTCCAACGCCGTAAAAGAGGTGTTTGTTCGCCTCTACAAAGAGAACCTGCTCTACCGTGGCAAACGCCTGGTGAACTGGGATCCTAAGCTGCGCACCGCAATCTCCGATCTGGAAGTGGAAAACCGCGAGAGCAAAGGCTCTATGTGGCATATCCGCTATCCACTGGCTGATGGCGCAAAAACCGCCGACGGTAAAGATTACCTGGTCGTTGCCACCACCCGTCCGGAAACCCTGCTGGGCGATACCGGCGTGGCCGTTAACCCGGAAGATCCACGTTACAAAGATCTGATCGGCAAATTTGTGCTGCTGCCGCTGGTTGGCCGTCTGATTCCAATCGTTGGCGACGAACACGCTGACATGGAAAAAGGCACCGGCTGCGTCAAGATCACCCCGGCGCATGACTTCAACGACTACGAAGTGGGTCGTCGTCATAAGCTGCCAATGATCAACATCCTGACCTTCGATGGTGATATCCGCGACCGCGCTCAGGTATATGACACCAACGGCGAAGCCAGCGATGCCTGTTCCGATGAGATCCCGGCCGCTTTCCAGAACATGGAACGCTTTGCCGCGCGTAAAGCCATCGTTGCCGCTGTCGATGAGCTGGGCCTGCTTGAAGAGATCAAGCCGCACGATCTGACCGTCCCTTACGGCGATCGTGGTGGCGTGGTGATCGAGCCGATGCTGACTGACCAGTGGTATGTGCGTACCGCGCCGCTGGCAAAAGTCGCCGTTGAAGCCGTTGAGAATGGCGACATCCAGTTCGTGCCGAAGCAGTACGAAAACATGTACTTCTCCTGGATGCGTGATATTCAGGACTGGTGTATTTCCCGTCAGCTCTGGTGGGGTCACCGCATCCCGGCGTGGTATGACAACAACGGTAACGTCTACGTTGGCCGTACCGAAGATGAAGTTCGCGCCGAGAACAACCTGGCCGCCGATGTGGCGCTGCGTCAGGATGATGACGTGCTGGATACCTGGTTCTCCTCAGGTCTGTGGACCTTCTCCACCCTGGGCTGGCCGGAAAACACCGAAGCGCTGCGCACCTTCCATCCGACCAGCGTGCTGGTCAGCGGCTTCGACATCATCTTCTTCTGGATTGCCCGCATGATCATGCTGACCATGCACTTCATCAAAGATGAAAACGGCAAACCGCAGGTGCCGTTCAAAACCGTCTACATGACCGGTCTGATCCGCGATGAAGAAGGTCAGAAGATGTCGAAATCCAAGGGCAACGTGATTGACCCGCTGGATATGGTCGACGGCATTTCGCTGGAGGCGCTGCTGGAAAAACGCACCGGCAACATGATGCAGCCACAGCTGGCGGAGAAGATACGCAAACGTACCGAGAAGCAGTTCCCGGACGGTATCGAGCCATCAGGCACCGATGCGCTGCGTTTCACTCTGGCGGCGCTGGCCTCAACCGGTCGCGACATCAACTGGGACATGAAACGCCTGGAAGGGTATCGCAACTTCTGTAACAAGCTGTGGAACGCCAGCCGCTTCGTACTGATGAACACCGAAGACCAGGATTGCGGACAGAATGGCGGCGAGATGACGCTGTCGCTGGCGGATCGCTGGATCCTGACCGAGTTCAACAACACGGTGAAAGCATACCGTGAAGCGCTGGATAGCTACCGTTTCGACATCGCGGCTAACCTGCTGTATGACTTCACCTGGAACCAGTTCTGCGACTGGTATCTGGAGCTGACCAAGCCGGTGATGAACAGCGGCAGTGAAGCTGAACTGCGTGGCACCCGCCATACGCTGGTTCACGTGCTGGAAGCGCTGCTGCGTCTGGCGCATCCGATCATTCCGTTTATCACTGAAACCATCTGGCAGCGCGTGAAGGGGCTGAAAAATATCAGCGACGACACCATTATGCTGCAGCCTTTCCCGCAGTACGATGCGGCGAAAGAAGATGCCGAAGCGAAAGCGGACATCGAATGGATGAAGCAGGCAATCGTCGCGGTGCGTAATATCCGTGCCGAGATGAATATCGCCCTGAGCAAGCCGCTGGATGTGCTGCTGCGTGACTGCTCGCCTGCGGCGCTGCGCCGCGTTGAGGCTAACCGCAACTTCCTGTCGCGCCTGGCGCGTCTGGAAAGCCTGACCATTCTGCCTGCAGGCGAGAAAGGCCCGGTGTCGGTGACCAAACTGGTTGAAGGCGCAGAGCTGCTGATCCCGATGGCAGATCTGGTGGATAAAACCGCCGAGCTGGAGCGTCTGGCGAAAGAGCTGGTTAAGCTGGATGTCGAGATCGAGAAGATTGAGACCAAGCTGGCAAACGAAGGCTTTGTGTCACGTGCGCCGGAAGCGGTCGTCGCGAAAGAGCGCGAACGCGTGGCAGACCTGCAACAATCAAAAGCAAAACTGATTGAACAGCAGGCGGTCATTGCGGCATTGTAAGCGTCTTAGCTGACAGCTTATTCATAAAGCCGGGCTTGCCCGGCTTTTTTATTGACCTCGTACAAATCCGGAAGAGATGATGACGACCAGTACCATCCCGCGTTTTGACCTCCAGGTGCGGCCAATTACGGCCGCCGATAATCCGCATATTGCCCAGGTGATCCGTGATGTTTCTGCGGAGTTCGGCCTGACGGCTGACAAGGGCTACACCGTCTCCGATCCGCAGCTCGACCAGCTGTTTGAGCTCTACAGTGCAGAACAGAGCGCCTACTGGATTGTGGAGTATCAGGGCAAAGTGGTCGGCGGCGGCGGGGTTGCACCTCTCGCCTGCAGCGCGCCCGATATCTGCGAACTGCAAAAGATGTACTTCCTTCCAGAGGTGCGCGGTCAGGGCCTGGCGCGCGAGCTGGCGCTGAGGGCGATAGAATATGCACGCAGCCACGGCTTCCGTCGCTGCTATCTGGAAACCACCGCCAGCCTGACGCGAGCGATTAAACTCTATGAGTCGCTGGGCTTTGAGCATATCGATAGCGCGATGGGCTGCACCGGCCATGTCGACTGCGAAGTGCGGATGCTGAAACTACTGTGACAGACGGGGCTGCCCGCCCCGCCCGTGCAGCCGGATCAGAAGGCGGGAACGCCACTGTGAAAACGTAATTCGTTGTCGGGTTCGCTGATTAACCGCCCTTCTGTCACGCCAATCGCCTGAACCCGCGGCGCGATATCTTTACCGGCAATCTGTGCCGCCAGCATTAAATAGTCCTGATAATGCCGCGCTTCGGAGCGCAGCAGCGAAATATAGAACTTCGCCAGTTCATCATCAAGATACGGTGCCAGGCTGGCGAAACGCTCGCAGGATCGCGCCTCAATGTAAGCGCCACAAATCAGCTTATCCACCAGCGTTTCCGGCTCATGGGTGGTCACTTCGCGCAGCAGCGATTTGGCATAGCGGCTGGAAGTAATCTTATGATAGACCAGCCCACGCGACTGCATAATTTCCCACACCTGATAGAAGTGATGCAGCTCCTCTTTAATCAGCAGCACCATCTTCTCCACCAGCTCATCCGCCCACGGCAGCGCATTGCGCACAATAACGCTTTTTGTCAGGTTCTTATGGGCGTTGATAAAGTCGCTGTCGCCATCTTCGCGGAAAATAAAATCTTCATAGGGCTTCAGCCACGCCAGAATGGCGTCGCCGCTGGGTTTGTCGGCGACATATTTGCGGATCAGCCACACCGCGGTCTGGGCAGCTTTCAGCTCGCACACCAGATGGTCGGTTAACAGCAGAGTCAGGTTTTCCGGCTTGCGCGCCTCGTCAATCCAGGCCTGTGGCGTGCGGCAGTGCAGAAACTGATAGATCGGTTCAAGTAAGGGTGCGTAATTCATGATGTCAAAAGGGGTGGCAGAAGTGACAGGCGGAGAACGCTCCGCCCCGGCTACTTAGTGGCGAATACCATCATCATCTTCATCTTCGATGGCGTCGTCATCTTCGTCTTCATCTTCGGCATCAGGGTCTTCGAAATAGGTGCCCCAGCCGTCGTAGTCGACGTTGTACTTACCAATCAGGTTCACCAGCTGCTCAACCTGCACATCAATCAGTTCAGGCTTCAGCGCAGATTCGCTGATGATGTCGACGCACATCACGGTGGTGCCATCTTCCAGCTCCAGCTCTTCCGGCTCGGTCACTTCATAACCCAGCTTGAATGCATCAACCGCGGCTTTTTCCAGTGAATCAAAATTATTGCATGAGAGATGATGCTCGATGGTATAGAGCGCATCAGGATCGCTGCCATCCTCCAGCAGCTCTTCGATAATCTGCCGTGTCTCTTCCTGCTGCTCTTCCAGTAATGCTTCATATGCCATGACAATGTCCTCTCTGAGTTCGGCAATAATCAATTATTTTCCCACACTGCCTGTCGCGCCACTACACAAAACGAAAAGTTTATTAGCTCCAGACTTGAAAATGAATATTCATACGGTTAAATTGAATTTTAATTCATTTTAATGATTACCGGAGTGTTGTATGAGTCAACTGTATCAGCGCCATTTCCTCAGGCTTCTGGATTTTACCCCCGCCGAAATTGATCACCTGCTTTCCCTGTCCGCTGAGTTGAAACAGGCGAAAAAAAGCGCCAGCGAAGTGCAGTATCTGAAAGGCAAAAACATCGCGCTCATCTTCGAAAAAGACTCGACCCGTACCCGATGCTCTTTCGAAGTTGCCGCTTACGATCAGGGTGCAAACGTCACTTATCTCGGCCCGAGTGGCAGTCAGATCGGCCATAAAGAGTCAATGCGCGACACGGCGCGGGTGCTGGGCCGCATGTACGATGGCATTCAGTATCGCGGTTACGGTCAGGAGCTGGTGGAGACGCTGGCAGAACACGCCGGTGTGCCGGTGTGGAACGGTCTGACCACCGAGTTTCACCCAACCCAGTTGCTGGCCGACCTGCTGACCATGCAGGAGCATCTGCCGGGCAAAAAACTCAGCGAGATGACGCTGGTTTATGTGGGCGATGCGCGCAACAACATGGGTAACACCATGCTGGAAGCCGCCGCTCAGGTCGGTCTGGATCTGCGTCTGGTGGCACCGAAGAGCTGCTGGCCAGAGGACGAACTGGTGGCGCAGTGCCGCGACGCTGCACAGCAGACCGGTGGCAAAATTACCCTCACCGAAGATATTGCTGATGGCGTAAAAGGCGCTGACTTTATCTACACCGACGTCTGGGTGTCGATGGGCGAAGCCAAAGAAGTCTGGGCCGAGCGTATTGCCCTGCTGCGTGACTATCAGGTCAACCGGGCGATGCTCGATCTGACCGGTAATCCGCTGGTGAAATTCCTGCACTGCCTGCCCGCTTTCCACGATGACCAGACCACACTGGGCCAGCAGATGGCAGAGCAGTACGATCTGCCCAACGGCATGGAAGTGAGCAACGAGGTATTTGAGTCGCCGCATAGCATTGTGTTTGACCAGGCCGAGAACCGGATGCACACCATTAAAGCGGTGATGGTCGCCACGCTGGGCCAACGCTGATCGAAGAGGTTCAGACGGGCTGAGGACGCTGAGTCACGTCCGCTGGTGAAGAGCGCGTCACCCGTCTGACGGCCCATGCGCGCTTAGCTGCTACCGAGGCGCAAACGTTTTCCTCTTGCCGCCCCACCACGAACGGGTATAATGCGGCCCAATTTGCCGGAGGAAATATGCGACAGCACAGCGGACAATTTAACGCTCAATCACGCCTGACCGCAGGCGGCGCTGCTGTTTCTTTCGGTCATCGACCCGATCTTAAAAAAGCCCCTTAATGAGGGGCTTTTTTTTGTCCGCAATCCGGCCGCGCAGAGGAGAGAGCTATGCCTAACCCGCTATATCGCAAGCACATTATTTCAATCAACGACCTCAGTCGTGAAGAGCTGGAACTGGCGCTGCACACCGCCGCAAAGTTGAAAGCCCATCCGCAGCCGGAACTGCTGAAGCACAAGGTTATCGCCAGCTGCTTCTTTGAGGCCTCGACCCGTACCCGCCTGTCGTTTGAAACTGCGATCCATCGCCTGGGCGCGTCAGCGGTGGGCTTTGCAGATGGCAGTAATACTTCGCTGGGCAAGAAAGGCGAAACCCTGGCCGACACCATTTCCGTCATCGGCACCTACGTTGATGCGATCGTGATGCGTCATCCGCAGGAGGGCGCGGCGCGACTGGCGACCGAGTTCTCCGGCGGCATCCCGATTCTTAATGCCGGTGACGGCGCAAACCAGCATCCGACCCAGACGCTGCTCGATCTCTTCACCATTCAGGAGACGCAGAGCCGTCTTAATCAGCTGAATGTGGCGATGGTCGGCGACCTGAAGTATGGCCGTACCGTGCACTCCCTGACACAGGCGCTGGCGAAATTTGATGGCAACCGTTTCTTTTTCATCGCACCCGATGCGCTGGCGATGCCGGCCTATATCACCGACATGCTGGATGAGAAGAACATCGCCTGGTCACGGCACGACAGTTTTGAAGAGGTGATGCCGCAGCTCGATATCCTCTACATGACCCGGGTGCAGAAAGAGCGGCTCGACCCGTCCGAATATGCCAACGTTAAAGCACAGTTCATTCTGCGCGCTGCCGACCTCAGCACAGCGCGCGACAACATGAAGGTGCTGCACCCGCTGCCGCGCATCGACGAGATCACCACCGATGTCGATAAAACCCCGTATGCCTGGTATTTCCAGCAGGCGGGTAACGGCATCTATGCGCGCCAGGCTCTGCTGGCACTGGTTTTAAACAGCGAACTCGCCCTGTAAGGAGAACCCCCATGACGCAGGACAACAAATTGCAGGTCGAAGCGATCAAACGCGGCACGGTCATCGACCATATTCCGGCGCAGATCGGTTTTAAACTGCTCTCCCTGTTCCGGCTGACCGAAACCGATCAGCGCATTACCATCGGTCTGAATCTGCCGTCGGGCGAGATGGGCCGCAAAGATCTGATCAAAATTGAGAACACCTTTCTCACCGACGATCAGGTAAATCAGCTGGCGGTCTATGCGCCGCACGCCACGGTTAACCGCATCGACGACTACGAAGTGGTAGCGAAGATCGCCCCGACGCTGCCGGATCACGTTGAACGGGTGCTGACCTGCCCCAACAGCAACTGCATCAGCCGCAGCGAGCCGGTCTTCTCCAGCTTTGCCGTGAAGCAGCGTGCCGACGATGTGCATCTGAAGTGCAAATATTGCGAGAAAGAGTTCGCCCGTCATGTGGTGCTGGGTCACTGGTAATCGCCCTGCCCGACCTTATAATGGGCAACACCGGCGGCATCGCCGCCTGACGACATAATCAAAGGAGCCATGATGTCTCGTGAAATCAGTACTGAAAAAGCCCCTGCCGCTATCGGTCCCTATGTTCAGGGTGTCGATCTGGGCAGCATGATCATCACCTCAGGTCAGATCCCGGTCGATCCGGCGACTGGCCAGGTGGCAGATGACATTGCCGCACAGGCGCGTCAGTCACTGGAAAATGTGAAGGCGATTGTTGAAGCCGCGGGTCTGAAGGTGGGTGACATCGTGAAGACCACGGTGTTCGTGAAGGACCTGAATGATTTCGCCACGGTCAACGCGACCTATGAAGCGTTTTTCACCGAGCATGAAGCTAACTTCCCGGCGCGTTCCTGTGTCGAAGTGGCGCGTCTGCCAAAAGATGTGAAGATCGAAATCGAAGCGATTGCCGTCCGTCGCTAAGCCTCACGCCGCCTCTTCCCGCGTAAGCCGGAGAGAGGCGGCGAATTTGTTACCGCTTAGCCGGTCGCCACAGCCACAGCACCGTAATCGCCAGCGCAAACAGCACGCCAAAACCGACGCCCGTCGCCACCGCAGGGGCTCCCGCCTTAATCGCCAGCGTATAGAGCCCCAGCATGATCAGCATGGCGCTGTTCTCGCCCAGGTTCTGAACCGCAATCGCATTGCCTGACCCGACGCTCTCTTTGCCGCGCGCCTGCAGCAGCGCATTCAGCGGCACCACAAAGAAACCGCCCAGCGCACCAATCAGCATCAGCACCGGATAAGCATTCATCAGGGAGTGCTGCAGCGCGAAGACCACCACCATCACGCCAATCAGCACACCAGCTGGCATGCAGCGACGCACGGTCTCCAGCGTGACCAGCTTCGCCGCCGCCGCCGCGCCAATCACAATGCCGATCGCCACCATCGCATTCAGCGTGGTTGGCGTGGTGTTGTCATTGATGCCCAGCGCCACCGGCACCCACAGCACCAGCAGGAAACGCAGCGTCACGCCTGCGCCCCAGAACAGACTGGTACCGAGCAGTGAGAAGCGCGTCTCTGCGTCACGCCACAGCAGCGCAGCGGCACTGAAGAAACTGCGCGTCATCACGCCAAACTGCCAGCTCTGACCCGGCCGTGCCGCCTGAAGTTTCGGGATAAACAGGTTCGCGATCACGGCGATGCCGTAGGTCAGCGCACAGATCCCCAGTGCCGCCAGAATATGCCAGTCAGCCAGCATACCGCCTGCCACCGAGCCAAGCAGGATGGCGGCGATGGTCGACGCCTCCATCAGCCCGTTGGCTTTCACCAGCTTCTCGCCGTGGGTGATCTCACCGAGGATGCCATATTTGGCCGGCGAGTAGGCCGCTGCGCCCGCGCCCACCAGCGTGTAGCCGAGGAAGGGATTGAAGCCGAAGCAGATCACCAGCGCGCCCAGCAGCTTCAGGCTGTTGGCGAGCATCATCACCCGCCCTTTCGCCATGCTGTCCGCCACCTGCCCGACAAACGGTGCCAGCAGAATGTAGGCTGCAACAAACAGCATCTGTAATACCGGCTGGCTCCACTCGGGATAGAACTGACTTTTCAGCACCGCCAGCGTGGCAAACAGCAGCGCGTTATCGCCGAAGGCCGAAAAGAACTGGGCGATAATCACGGCAATCATGCCGCGCGACATCAGCGGCGCATTACGATCAAGGCTCATGCCTGCTCCTCTTCCGCCATTTTTTTCAGCGTGACGTAGTCGGGTTTACCGCTGCCCAGCTGCGGCAGCTGCTTCATGACACGGATATCACGCGGCAGTGCCAGTTCTGGTGCACCCAGCTCGCGGGCCGCTTTCTGCAGCCTGTCGCGCGCCAGCTCAGCATCGGTGGTGAACAGCACCAGTGCCTCACCACGCTGACCATCCGGGCGCAGTGAAGCGGCGTGCTGTTTGTCCGGTGACGCTTTAAGGGCGATCTGCTCGACGATCTCCAGTGACACCATCTCACCGGCAATCTTCGCAAAGCGTTTGGCACGGCCCTGAATCTGGCAGAAGCCGCCTTCATCGAAGCTGACGATATCGCCGGTGTCATACCAGCCCGCTTCCATATTGCCTTCACCATCGTCGGCGGCCGGTGCTTCCAGCACGCCAGGATTTTCGACCCGCAGATAGCCCTTCATCACGTTCGGCCCACGCAGTTGCAGGCGTCCGCCGTGCTCAATGCCCGGCACCGACATCAGTCTTGAATCCATGCCCGGCAGAATGCGCCCCACGGTGTGCGTCTTCGCCGCCATCGGCACGTTAATCGCCACAACCGGTGCGCACTCGGTTACGCCGTAGCCTTCGAGAATGCGAATGCCATACTTCTCGATGTAGAGCTGACGGGTGTTCTCCTGCAGCTTCTCCGCACCCGCGACCACATAGCGCAGACGGGCAAAATCATAGGGCGCGGCAAAGCGCGCGTAGTTACCCAGGAAGGTTGAGGTGCCAAACAGCACGGTGCAGTTACGGTCATAAACCAGCTCCGGCACGATGCGATAGTGCAATGGGCTAGGATAGAGGAAGACCTGTGCGCCGGTCATCAGCGGCGTAAACAGCCCGACGGTCAGACCAAACGCATGGAACAGCGGCAGCGCCGACATAAAGCGGTCGCGCGGGGTGAAGTCCGCGATGGTGCGGATCTGCTCAACGTTTGCCAGCAGGCTTTTATGCGAGTGCACCACCCCTTTAGGGTTGCCTTCCGAGCCGGAGGTAAACAGCACCATCGCGGCGTCTTCCGGCTGCTGAGGCAGCTGGGCGCGATGCGGCATCAGCAGATGCGCGAGGATCCACAGTTTGTCCTTGCCGGTGACGGCATCTTTCAGATCTTCCAGGTAGATCCACTGCACATCGTCCAGCCCCTGCGGCAGATGCCACAGGTTGCCTTTGTCCAGGAACTGCCGTGATGTGAAGACGGTTTTGATCTGCGCGGCGGTCAGTGCAGCCCGCATGCCGTTAACGCCTGCGCTGTAGTTGAGCATTGCCGGAACACGCCCGCGCAGGGTGGCCCCGAAAATCGCTGCTGCTGTCACAGTGGTATTGGGCAGCAGCAGCCCCACCACTTCTCGCGGCTGGCTGTAGCGCTCCAGAATACGGCCCACGCCCAGCGACTTCTTCAGCAGTCCGGTGTAGCTGTCGGGTTTGAAATTCACATCTTCGATGCAGCGCTTAAACGCGCCATAGCGTGTCCGCGCCGCCAGAAACGCCTCAAACAGGGTTTCACGCGGACGCACCGCCATGCGCGCTTCCATCATCACGTGATGCAGATGCTCCCCGGCCAGCACGCGCCGGTCGCGCGCCCGTTTCGCCTCCGGCATCGGAATGCGGGTCGCGGGCAGAATGGTCAGGGTGATGCGCGGGAACAGGCGACGTTTGAACACGCCCGCCAGACGACCGAACGGCGTGTATTCAGCGCCTTCGATGCGCATCGGCACCACATTCGCGCCTGAACGCGCGGCGACAAAGCCGGCCCCGCTGTAGATCTTCATCAGCGATCCGGTCACGGTTATCCGGCCTTCCGGGAAGATCACCACCGGACGGCCCGTATCAATCAGCCGTACCAGCTGCTTCAGCGCCATAGGCCGGGTCGGATCCAGCGGCACAAAGTCGATAAAGGGTTTAATCAGACGCATAAACCAACTTTCGCTGATGGTCGAGTAGACGGCGAATACCGGTTTAATCGGTAAAAAGAGCGCCAGCAGCATGCCGTCGAGAAACGACATATGGTTCGGCGTGATTAATACCTTCTGCTTATGCAGTTCGGCGACGTCGCCACGCAGTTCGACCCGCCATAACAGGCGAAATATCAGGCGTAAAAGTGTGAAAGCCATGCCGGTTCCTTAGCATCGTGAAAATTAGCCCCTCACGATGCAGGATTTGACGCGGTTCGACAACCGAATTATCGGCAGTCTGACGCGGCTTCAGGGGGCCTGCCAGCCACCGCCGAGCGCGGCAATCAGCGCCACGCTGCTGACCCACTGCGTGCTCTGCAGCGTCAGCAAACTCTGCTGCGCACTCAGGCTGCTGTTCTCAGTGGTCGCTACATCCAGGTAGTTAATCATACCCGCCTCATACTGCAGACGCGTCACCCGCGCCGAGGTCTGTGCAGCATCGGTGGCGCGCTGCTGTGCGGCGATTTCGCCCTGCAGCGTGTTCAGCTCCACCAGCTTATCTTCCACTTCCTGCATCGCGGACAGCACCGTCTGACGATAGGTCGCGACGCTGGCATCCCAGCTCGCCCGCGCCTGATCGACTTTGGCAGAGGTCGCGCCCGCGTCAAGCAGCGTGCCGCTCAGCTCCGGCCCCAGCGACCAGACGCGGTTCGGCAGTGAGAACAGCGAATGCAGCACCGAAGCGCTGACGCCACCGCTGGCGCTCAGGGTCAGGTCGGGATAGTAACCAGCCACCGCCACACCCACGGCGGCATTGGCGGCGGCCATGTTGCGTTCGGCGTATGCAATGTCGGGACGGCGCTGCAGCAGCTCGCCCGGCAGGGCCGCCGGAATCGCGGGCAGCGTGGCGGTCAGCGGCGCGGCGGCCAGGCTAAAGTCGGCGGGGGCTTTGCCGATCAGCAGCGCAATGGCGTGCTCCATCTGCGCGCGCTGCCACTGGTAATCCTGCGCCGAGGCGCTGGCATTCTCCAGTTGCAGCTGCGCCTGAGCCAGAGTCGCCCGCGACGCGGTGCCCGCCTGATACTGGCTGGTAATGACGTTCAGGTAGCGCTGATAGGCGTCAACGCTCTGCTGATAGCGCGCGATTTTCTGATCCATGATGCGCAGCTGGAAATAGTCCTGCGCCAGCTCAGACTGGGCGCTCAGGGTGATATTGGCCAGTTCCGCCGCACTGGCCGCGGCGCTGGCGCGGTCCTCCTCCAGCGTGCGCCGCAGTTTGCCCCACAGATCCAGCTCCCAGCTGGTACTCAGTTCCGCCTGATGGCTGCTGCTGGTGGTGCGAACGCTGCTGTTGGTTGCATGGCTGCCGCTGCGCGTCACGCTGCCGTCATAGCCCAGCGAAGGAAACAGCGCCGCGCGAGACTCCGCCGCCAGCGCCTGCGCCTGCCGGTACTGCGCGGCATAGGTCGCCACATTCTGATTCGACACGCTGACCTGGCTCAGCAGCCCGCCCAGCGTGGCGTCGTGATAGACCGCCCACCATTCGCCTTTGCTTTGCGCATCCAGCGGCGTCGCCTGCTGCCAGCCTTTCGCCTCTTTATAGTGAACCGGCATCGCCACCGCCGGGCGCTGATAATCGGGACCAACGCTACAGCCAGCCAGCAGCAGCACAATAAACGGGATAAGAAATTTCATGGATCAGGATTCCGCATGGCGCAGACGACGCCATTGACGTTGAGTGGCACGGCCCAGACGGTCGAGCCACAGATAAACAACCGGTGTGGTAAACAGCGTCAGCAGCTGGCTGAGCGCAAGACCGCCTGCGATGGCAATCCCCAGCGGACTGCGCAGATCGGCATCCCCGCCACTGCCCAGCGCCAGCGGCAACGCGCCGAAAAAGGCGGCCAGCGTGGTCATCATGATCGGCCGGAAGCGCATCAGACACGCCTGGGTGATCGCCTGCTGCGGCGACATGCCCTGCCGCCGTTCCGCGTCGATGGCAAAATCGATCATCATGATGGCGTTCTTTTTCACGATGCCAATCAGCAGGATGATGCCAATCAGCGCGATCACCGTGAGCTGCGTGTTGGTCAGCAGCAGCAGTAACAGCGCGCCGACGCCCGCAGACGGCAGCGTCGAAAGAATGGTCAGCGGATGGATGTAGCTCTCGTAGAGCACGCCGAGCACGATATAGACCGCTGCCAGCGCCGCCAGAATCAGCCACGGCATGGTAGCGGTCAGCTGGGAAAAGGCGGCGGCAGTACCGGCAAAACCGGCATGAATAGTCGACGGCAGGCCCAGCTTCGCCATCGCCTGTTTAATCAGACCCTGCGCCTGCTCCAGTGAAACACCATCATTGAGATTGAACGCTACCGTGCTGGTCGCTGACTGGCCCTGATGCGCCACCGACAGCGGCGCATTGCCGCCGCTGAAGCGGGCAAAGGCGGAAAGCGGCACGCGGTCACCGCTATCATTAATCACATAGAGCTGCTGCAGCGTCTCCGGATTGGCGGTGTCGCTGTCCTGCAACGACATCACCACATGATACTGATTCAGGGTGTGATAGAGCGTGGCGATCTGCCGCTGGCTGAACGCATTATTCAGCAGCGTATCGAGCATTTTCACGTTGACGCCCAGCCGGGTCGCGCGGTCGCGGTCGATGGTCAGTTCCACCTCCTGACCGCCGGTCTGCGAGTCGGAGTCTACGCTGTTGAGCTGAGGGATCGCCGCCAGCGCCGCCTGCACTTTCGGCGTCCAGATCCGCAGCAGATCAAGATCGTCTGCCTGCAGACTGTACTGATACGTGGCGTTAGCGCTGCGTCCGCCAATGTGCAGATCCTGCGCCGCCATCAGGAACATCTGCGCCCCGGCGATGTGGCTGGTTTTACGCGTCAGCCGGTTGGCCACTTCGGTGGCCGTGGCATCGCGCTGGTCAAAGTCCTTAAGCCGCACAAAGAAGTTGGCGCTGTTACGGGAGCCAAACATCCCGCTGCCCATCGACGACATTACGCTCTCGACCGCCGGGTCTTCCTGAATGATCTTCGTGAACATCAGCATTTTCGGCTTCATCGCCTGAAATGAAATATTCTGATCGGCGCGCAGCGCGCCCATCAGTAGCCCGGTGTCCTGATTCGGGAAAAAGCCCTTCTGCACTACGGTAAAGAGAAAAACATTCAGCAGCACGGTCAGCAGCAAACTGAGCAGCGTCAGTTTCTGATGGCGCATCACCCAGGCCAGCCCGCGCCCGTAGGCGGCCAGCAGGCGGTTCAGCTGATTTTCAATAAACTGATAAAGCGGATGCGGCCGCTGGCTGACGGGCGGCTTTGGTTTGAGCAGGCGTGCGCAGAGCATCGGCGTCAGGCTGAGCGAGACAAACAGCGAGATCAGCAGCGACACGGTGAGCGTCACGGCAAACTCGCGGAACAACCGTCCGACAATGCTGCCCATCAGCAGGATCGGGATGAACACCGCGATCAGCGACACGGTCATCGACAGTACGGTGAAACTCACCTCCTGCGCCCCGCGCAGCGCCGCCCGCAGCGGGCTCAGCCCGCGCTCAATGTGACGGGTGATGTTCTCCAGCACCACAATCGCATCATCCACCACGAAGCCGGTGGAGATAATCAGCGCCATCAGCGACAGGTTATCCAGGCTGTACCCCAGCAGGTACATCACCGCACAGGTGCCGATCAGCGACACCGGCAGCGCCAGTGCCGGAATGATCACCGCCTGCAGATTGCGCAGGAAAATAAACACTACCGCAATGACCAGCAGCACCGCGATCAGCAGCGTCTCTTCGGTATCATACAGCGAGGCGCGCACGCCGGGCGAGCGGTCAACCACCACTTTCAGCTGGCTGTCCGCGGGCAGGCTCTTTTCCAGCAGCGGCAGCTGCGCTTTTATCGCGTCGATGGTTTCGAGCATATTAGCGCCCGCCTGACGTTTGATGCCGATCATCACCGCAGGCGTGGCATTCAGAAATCCCGCCTGGTAGCGATCTTCCACCGAATCATAGACCGTGGCGACGTCGCGCAGCCGCACCGCCTTGCCCTGTTGATACGTGATGATCAGATCGCGATAGCTGGCGGCCTTTTCCAACTGGCCGTTGCTGTCCACCAGCCACGACTGGTCACTGCCCTGCAGGATTCCCTTGGGCAGATTGGTGGTGCTGTTGGCAACGGCGGCACGCACCGTCTCCAGCGAGATGCCGTAATGGGTCAGCTTCAGCGGCTGCAGATCAATCCGCACCGCGGGTAAGGCGCTGCCCATCAGCGACACTTCGCCCACGCCCTGCACCTGCCCCATCGCCTGTTCGATCTTGCTCTCCGCCAGATCGTAAAGCTCGCCGGGCGTGCGGGTGGCAGAGGTCAGCGCCAGCATCACAATCGGCGCATCCGACGGGTTGGCTTTGCGATAGGTCGGCAGCGAGGCCATCGCGCTCGGCAGCAGGCTGCGCGACGCGTTGATCGCCGCCTGCACGTCGCGTGCCGCGCCATTGATATCACGGTCCAGCTCAAACTGCAGGATGATGCTGCTGGAGCCCTGCGAACTGCTGGAGGTCATCTCACTGATACCCGCAATCTGCCCGAGCGAACGTTCCAGCGGAGTGGCGACCGTCGCCGCCATCGTTTCCGGGCTGGCTCCCGCCAGGCTGGCGCTGACCATGATGGTCGGAAAATCGACCTGCGGCAGCGGTGCCACCGGCAGCAGCCGGTAGCCCAGCGCGCCGAGCAGCAGGATCGCCAGCGTCAGCAGCAGCGTCGCCACCGGACGAAAGATAAATAGCCGGGTCAGGTTCATTGCCCGCTCCGCGCCTGCTGCTGACGGCGTTTCACCCAGGCGTTGCCGCGCTGCGCCAGCCCGTCAAACCAGAGGTAGATGACCGGCGTGGAGAAGAGCGTCAGCACCTGACTGACAATCAGCCCGCCGACAATCACCAGCCCCAGCGGCTGACGCAGTTCGGCACCCGAGCCGGAGGCGAGCATCAGCGGCAGCGCGCCGAGCAGCGCCGCCATCGTCGTCATCAGGATCGGGCGGAAGCGCAGCAGGCAGGCTTGATGAATCGCCTCACGCGCGCTCAGGTGCTGCTGATGTTCCGCCTCCAGTGCGAAGTCGATCATCATAATGGCGTTCTTTTTCACGATGCCGATCAGCAGGATGACGCCAATCAGCGCAATCAGGCTGAACTCCGTGCCCGCCAGCAGCAGCGTCAGCAGGGCGCCCACCGCCGCCGACGGCAGCGTAGAGAGAATCGTGACCGGATGGATAAAGCTTTCGTAGAGGATACCGAGCACCACATACATGGTGATCAGCGCCGCCAGAATCAGCCACAGCGTGTTGCCGGTGGCGCTCTGGAACGCCGAGGTTTCCCCCTGATAGCGCAGCGTGGTGCTCTCCGGCAGCTGCAGCTGCTGGCGCACCTCTGCAATTGCCCGCTGACCATCCTCCAGCGAGTAGCCTGGATTAAGGTTGAATGAGATCATCACCGCCGGGAACTGATTCAGCCGCATGTGCATCAGCGAGCCGGTGCGCTGATGAATCGTCGCGATAGAGGTGAGTTTCACCATCCCGCTGCTGGCCGTGGTGCTGTCCGAACCTGAGGTGGACGTCGACGTTGATGAAGAGGTGGACGAAGAGGCAGATGACGTCGTGCTGGTGGATGACGACGTTGAACTGCTGCTGGTGGACGGCTGCAGATAAACATCATCAAACGACGCCGGCCCCTGCTGGTAAGCCGGCGCTACTTCCAGCACCACCCGATACTGATTCGACTGGGTAAAAATGGTCGAGACCAGACGCTGACCAAACGCGTTATAGAGCGCAGTGTCCACGTCCGATGCGGTAATGCCGAAGCGCGCCGCTTTGTCGCGGTTCAGCTCCACGTAAGAGACACGCCCCTGATCCTGCAGGTTACTCACCACGCCATTAAACTCGGGCCGCTGCTGCAAGGCAGCCACCAGTTTCGGCGACGTGCGGACCAGATTTTCACTGTCGGCGTCGTCGAGGGTGAACTGATACTGACTCGGCGATACCTGATCGTTGACGGTGAGATCCTGCGCTGGCTGCAGATAGAGCCGGATACCCGGCACGCTGGCGGTCGCCTGGTTCAGCTGGCTGATGACCTGGCTGGCACTGAGATCGCGCGAGCCAAACGGCTTAAGGTTGATCTGCAACCGTCCGCTGTTGAGGCTGGTGTTGGTGCCGTCGATACCGATGGTCGATGAGACGCTCTCCACCGCCGGGTTTGTCAGGATAAGTTTAGAGAGCGCCTGCTGGCGCGAAGCCATGGCGTTAAACGAGACATCCTGAGAGGCAACGGTGACGCCCTGAATCAGCCCGGTATCCTGCGTCGGGAAGAAGCCTTTCGGCACCATCAGATAGAGCAGCGCCGTCAGCCCGAAGGTCGCCAGCGCCACCAGCAGCGTCAGTTTCTGATGATTCAGCACCATGGTCAGCAGCCGGTCATAGCCGCGCACCAGCCGGTCAAACAGCGCGCCGCCCTTGCGGGCAAAGGTTGACTGCTGCTCTGGCGGAATGTGCCGCAGCAGATACGCGCACAGCATCGGGGTCAGCGTCAGTGACACCAGCATCGACACCAGGATCGCCACCGCCAGCGTAATCGCGAACTCCCGGAACAGCCGCCCGACCACATCGCCCATAAACAGCAGCGGGATCAGCACCGCAATCAGGGAAAAGGTCAGCGAGATGATGGTGAAGCCAATCTGCTGTGAGCCTTTTAGCGCCGCCTCCATCGGTGACTCGCCCTGCTCCAGCCGCCGGGAGATGTTCTCGACCACCACGATCGCGTCATCGATGACAAAGCCGGTGGCGATGGTCAGCGCCATCAGCGACAGATTATTCAGGCTGAAGCCCGCCAGATACATCACGCCAAAGGTGCCAACCAGCGACAGCGGCACCGCCACGCTCGGGATCAGCGTGGCGGCCACGTTGCGCAGGAACAGGAAGGTCACCATCACCACCAGCGCAATCGACAGCATCAGCTCAAACTGCACGTCGCTGATTGAGGCGCGAATGGTCTGGGTGCGGTCGGAGAGAATGGTCATCTTTACCCCGTCCGGCAGCGCCGCCTGCAGTGCGGGAAGCTGCGCCTTGATGTTGTCCACCACCTGAATAACGTTTGCGCCGGGCTGGCGCTGCACGCTGATGACAATCGCGGGCTGGTTATTGGCCCATGCGGACTGGAAGCTGTTCTCCGGACCCTGCTCAATATGAGCGATATCTTTCAGGCGCAGCGCCGCGCCGTTCTCGTAAGTGAGGATCAGGTTGCCGTACTCTTCGGCGGTGCGCAGCTGATCGTTGGCGTCGATGGTGACCGAATGATATTTGCCGTCAAAGCCGCCTTTGGAGCCATTGACGTTGCTGTTGCCGATCAGCGTATTCACCGCCTCCAGCGTCAGATGATGCGCCGCCAGCGCCTGCGGGTTCATCTGCACCCGAATCGCGGGCTGATGACCGCCCGCCAGCGTCACCATGCCGACGCCGGAAATCTGCGACAGCTTCAGCGCCACCCGGGTATTCACCAGATCCTGCACCTCTGTCAGCGGCAGCGTGTCTGAACTGGCTGCCAGCGTCACCACCGCGCTGTCCGCCGGATTGACCTTTTTGTAGGTCGGCGGATTAGGCAGATCGTCAGGCAGCAGGTTATTTGCCGCATTAATGGCCGCCTGCACCTCCTGCTCGGCGACATCCAGCGACAGATCCAGGCTGAACTTCAGAGTAATGATCGACGAGCCGCTGGCGCTGGTGGAGCTCATCTGGCTCAGCCCCGCCATCTGCCCTAGCTGGCGCTCCAGCGGTGAGGTGACCGACGACGCCATGACATCCGGGCTGGCGCCAGGATAGAGCGTGGTGACCTGAATGGTCGGATAGTCGACCTGCGGCAACGCCGAGGTCGACAGGAATTTATAGGCGAAGATGCCCGCGATCAGCACGCCGACCATCAGCAGAATGGTGGCGACCGGACGCAGAATAAACAGGCGAGACGGGTTCATTTCGATACAGCACCGGCAGCGGGCGTCTCATCCGCCAGCGTGACTTTGCTGCCGCTGGTCAGACGATCGATCCCTTCCGTTACCAGCCGATCGCCCGGCGAAACGCCACTGAGGATCGCCTGCTGATCGTCGCCGAACGCCGGGCCGGTGGTGACCGCTTTGCGCGTGACGGTGTGATCTTTGTTGATCACAAAGACGAAGCTGCCATCGCTGCTGAGCTGCAGCGCCTGCGCCGGGATCACCGTCACGCCTTTCAGCACCCGGGTCTGCAGCCTGATATTCACAAACTGGTTAGCAAACAGCGCTTCATCCTGGTTGGCAAACATCGCCTTCAGCGCCACGGTGCCGGTGGCGGTATCGATCTGGTTGCTGATGAACTTCACTTCGCCGCTGGCGAGCGGATGCTGATTGTCCTGATCGAACAGCGTGGCGGGCAGGCTCTGTCCCTGATGCAGCACGCTGACCAGCGCCGGGATGTCGCTTTGTGGCACGCTGAAGGTCACGGCAGCGGGCTGCATCTGCGTAATGGTGACCAGGCCGGTACTGCTGGAGCTCTGTACCATGTTGCCGGGATCGACCTGACGCAGGCCGACACGCCCGCTGATCGGGGCGGTAATCCGGGCATACTCAATGCTCAGCTTCGCACTGGCAATCTGCGCCTGATCGGCGGCGACAGCGCCGCGATACTGCCCGACGGTGGCAATCTGACTGTCCAGATCCTGACGCGCCAGCGCATCCTGCGCCGCCAGTTTGCGGTAACGCGTCAGCGTCAGCTCGGCACTTTTCAGCAGCGCCTGGTTTTCGCTGAGTTCAGCCTGATACTGGTTCAGCGTCGCCTGATAGCTGCGCGGATCGATCTGCGCCAGCAGTTGCCCGGCGCTGACCTTCTGCCCTTCAGTGAAGAAAACCTGCTCCAGCTGACCATCAACGCGGCTGGTCACCGTCACGCTGGCGTTGGGGATCACCGTGCCGAGCGCATTCAGCCATACTGGCACATCCGCCGTGCTGGCGACGCCGCTGTGAACCAGCGTTGCACCGCCGCCCATCATGCCAGGCGCACCCGGTCTGCCCGGCGGCATTCCCTCACCCGGCCCGTGCCCCGAAGAGAGCAGACGCCAGATAACGCCCGCGACAATCACAACAACCAGCAACAGGAGCAGCCATTTAAGCCCAAAGGAACGCGCGGGGCGAGAAAGGTGAGTCATCGTCGAACTCTTCAGATAAGCAGAAAAAGAAATCCCGGAACGTGCGGAATGCGGCAGTGAAAACCGGTTGTGGCGAGCAAAAAAACGCCAGGCGTCACGGCGGCCATTATCGGTGAAAGGCGACGCGCGTTTCTACCGGCAAACTGTCAGGGTTTCGTTAAGAACGATGATGATTTAACGGCGGTTGATACAGCCGAAAAGGCAGGAGTCCGGTGCGCAGGCAAAAAAAACCCACGCATCTGCGTGGGTCGGTGTAATAACAGGGTCTCACTGCCGAAGCGGTGTTGTTTTCACACCCATCAATACCTCTGGGACTGCTATCCTCGCACTGATTGACCGCGCGGAGACAGCAGGAAAACGCAACCGAATTCGGGGAAGTGCAACGAGGTGTGACTATTCTTCACGCCTCGCTTACACTCTGATTTAACTAAGATTTATCCGAAGGGCTGGCCGCAGGCCTGGTGTAGATGGCATCCGGCGCAACGTTCATGTGTTTCAGTACCGGCCCCATGATGTTGCCGAATACCGGCGCAGCAACCGAACCACCGAAGTGATCGCCCGCCGTCGGATGGTTGATCATCACCACCAGCGCCACTTCAGGATGGCTGGCGGGCGCGATACCGGCGGTGTAGTTGACGTAGCCGCCATCATACTTGCCGCTGGTGCCCATCTTTTCCGCCGTACCGGTTTTGGTTGCCAGACGGTAGCCCGGCACCGCCGCTTTCAGTCCGGTTCCGCCTGGCAATACGTCGCTCTCCAGCATATGCACCACCTCTTTCACCGTTTCCGGGTTGGCAACCTGCCGTCCCATAACCGGTGGCGTGACGCGGGTGATCGACAGCGGACGGTAAACGCCATAAGAGCCGAGCGTGGCGTATTCGCGTGCAATCTGCAGCGGCGTGACGCGCAGGCCATAACCAAAGGAGAAGGTGGCCCGCTCAATGTCAGCCCAGCGGGCACGGTGCAGCGGGAAGTAACCGACGCTTTCGCCGGTCAGCCCTAATCCGGTCGGTTTGCCCAGGCCAAACGCATGATAGGTATTCACCAGCGCTTCCGCGGGCATCGCCAGCGCGAGGTGAGAGACCCCGATGTCGCTCGATTTTTGCAGAATGCCGGTCATGGTCAGGCGCGGCCAGTGGCCGACGTCGCGGATCAGGTGGCCGTTCACGCTGTAAGGCGTGGTGTCGATCACCGAGTCCGGGCGAACCAGATGGCGCTCCAGCGCTTCCATCACCACCAGTGGCTTCACGGTCGATCCCGGTTCGTAGCTGTCGTTGATGGCCGAGTTACGCATCTGCGCCGGGGTAGCCCCTTCATAGTTGTTGGGGTTGAACGACGGATAAGAGGCCATCGCCAGAATCTCGCCGGTGTCAATCTTCACCAGCACGGCGGCACCCGAGTCCGCCTTGTTGATCAGCACGCCGTCGCGCAGTTTGCTGTAGAGCGTGTACTGGTCATATTTGTCGATGCTGAGCTGCACCGTGGGCGGCTGCGTCGGCGGCTGGTAGTTGATCATCGCGATGATATTGCCTGCCGCATCCTGACGATAAACCTCTTTGCCTGGCTCGCCCTGCAACACCTTATCAAAGCCTTTTTCCAGCCCGTTCAGGCCGACGTTATCCGCGCCAACGATGCCGATCAGCGGCGCAGAAGCTTCACTCATCGGATAGAAACGGCTGTCGTCATAAACTTCACTGATGCCTTTCAGCTTCAGCTCTTTAATGTCTTTGGCGATACCCAGTTCGACTTTACGCCCCAGATAGAGGAAGCGACGTTTCGGGTTGGCGGTGATCTGCGCCGCCAGCTCTTCAGGACGGGTGTTCAGCGCCGCTGCAAGATAGGCCCATTTGGCACTGGTAAAATCGGGGTTGCTCTCCAGCACGCGCAGTGGATCGGCAATCACGTCGCGCGATGGCACGCTGAGCGCCAGGGCTTCGCCGTTACGATCCAGCAGGGTGCCGCGGCTGGTGGGCAGCGTGACGGTTCGCAGCGATCGCTGATCCGCTTCGTGCTCCAGCATCGGCTGATTCAGGAACTGCAGGTCCGCGACGCGCGCCAGCAGCACCACCAGGCAGGTCGTGACACCGAGGCAGATCAGCCGAAAACGAAAAGGGTTAAAGGGCGCTTTTATCTGGTCTTTTCCCAGTAGTTTTTTAATCCGGGGCATGGCATTCCGCTGCGCAAAATAAAGAGAAAGGGGCTGGTGCCAGCAGTTATAAAGAAAGCGCTGGCCGTATAACAGGAAAACTGTGTATCAGTTCGTTATCGACGGCAGATTGCGGGCAAAAAAAACCTGCGCATCTGCGCAGGTTGGTGTAATCAAGAAAATCTATTGATGTTCACCCATCAATACCTCTGGGACCCTGAATGTAGCAAAGGGGATTGATCGGCTGCCATCGCCTAAACGCAACAGTTACCCGCAAAATGTAACCAGCCATGAGATCCTTACGCTATTGTGCAATCCTGATGTTTTTTGATTTCCACCAGGCAACTCATGGCGTTTGGCCCCTGCGTCAGCGACGAGGTGCCGATGTCGAGCGTCAGCACGTTGGGGTTACCCGCGCGATCGAAAGGCTGCCACGCCCTGCCGAAGCCCGGATCAAACCAGGCACCGGTGGCGATAATCACCACGCCCTGCGTTACACCCTCAGTGATGCGCACACCCGCCAGCATCACACCACGGGCGTTGCTCACCTCAATTTCATCGCCTTCCACCAGTCCGCGCGCGGCCGCATCCACTGGATGCATGCAGAGCGTTTCATGTCCGGCCGTTTTGTTGCCCTGCACCGTGTCGGTGGCATCCAGCTGGCTGTGTAACCGGTCGGACGGCTGAATGGAGATCATGTGCAGTGGATAGTCACGGCTGATGGGCGAACCGAGCCACTCCTGCGGTTCACGCCACTCGGGATGGCCGGCGAAATCGTCCAGCTGGTAGTCTGCGATGGTCTGGCTGAACAGCTCGATTTTGCCGCTGGCGGTTTTGATCGGATTCGCCTGCGGATCGGCACGGAAATCCTCCATAAACTGATAAGGCTTGCCGCCTTCCGGAATTTCCACAAAGCCGCGCTGCCAGAATTCATCAAATTCGGGGAAATCGATGCCTTTGCGCTGATGGGCGGTCGCACACTGCTGATAGAGATGCGCGATCCACTGCATCTCGTTGCGTCCTTCGGTAAAGGTGTCGCGATAGCCGAGACGCTCTGCTAAATCGGCAAAAATATCGAAGTCGTTGCGCGCCTGATGCTGCGGCTTAATCGCCTGATGCATGGCCAGCACAAAGCGGTCACGTGACGAGCCGCCGATGTCGTTGCGCTCCAGCGTGGTGGTCGCGGGCAGAACGATGTCCGCCATCTGCGCCGCGGGCGTCCATACGATATCCTGCACCACCACCGTATCGGGCCGTTGCCAGCCCTCCACCAGCCGGTTCAGCTGCTGGTGATGGTGGAACGGATTGCCGCCCGCCCAGTGCACCATGTGGATGTCGGGATAGTGCAGCGTTTCGCCCTGGAAGCGATAGGGCTGGCCGGGATTGAGCAGCATATCGCTGATGCGCGCCACCGGAATCGACAGTCCCGAAGGATTCGGGCCGGTGCTCATCATCGGCGCCGGCCCTTCCTGACGCGGGTTGCCGACGCTGTTCATCGACCCGTGACCAAAGGAGAACCCCGCGCCCGGCAGGCCAGGCTGACCGAGCATTGAGGAGAGCGCAATCATCATCCAGTAAGGCTGCTCGCCGCGATGGGCGCGCTGCACGGAATAGGAGCAGGTAATAAAGCTGCGTTTGCCGGTCAGCTGCTGCGCCAGCTGCACGATGCGGTCAGCCGGAATGCCGGTGATACGGCTGGCCCAGCCGGCGGTTTTCGCCACGCCGTCGGTTTCGCCCAGCAGATAGGCGCGCAGCTGCGGCCAGCCGGTGCAGTGGCTGGCGAGAAACGCCTCGTCAACCGCGCCGCGCTGGGTGATCTCATGACCCAGCGCCAGCATCAGCGCCACGTCGGTGTTGGGGCGAATCGGGATCCATTCGGCGTTCACAAATTCCGGGCAGTCATCGCGCATCGGGCTGATGTTGATGACCGGCGTGCCTTTAGCCGCCAGCTGCATCAGCGCCGGTTTCAGGCTGTGCTGCCCTGCGCCTCCCGAGGCGACCTGGGCGTTTTTCAGCGCCAGCCCGCCAAAGGCGACAAATATTTCGGCGTGCTCCACCACCTGCGGCCATTCGGTGACGCGTCCGGTCAGCGGCATATAGGTGCCGATCACATAGGGCAGGAAGAACTGCGCCGCGCCCCAGCTGTAGTTACCCTGCTGATCGACGCCGCCGCCACCCTGAAAGTAGAAGCGACGCACCAGCGTGCGGGCGTGGTTAACGCGACCGGCCGATGACCAGCCGTAGGAGCCGTTGAAAATACCCGATGCACCGTAGCGATCGCGGACGCGGCGATTCTCTTCCGCCACCAGATCCAGCGCGGTTTCCCAGTCCACGGCGACAAAATCTTCCCGGCCACGCAGCGTGCGGTCGCTCTTCTCGCGTGACTTCAGCCACGAGCGGCGCACCATCGGCTGGCGAATGCGTTTGTCGGAATAGACCAGCTCGGGAATAGTGTGGATCATCGGCGACGGATCGGCATCGGCGAAGAAAGGTTCGCAGCCAGTCAGACGATCGTTTTCAGTGACGGCGGTAAACGCGCCCCAGTGCGCCAGATGTGGCACTTTGGTTTTCATCGTTGTTTTTTCACGGTAGCCAGGTGGGGAACTGAGCATAACATGGGGCGACGTCTCAGCAGAAGATGTGCCTGTGGGTCTGATTTTGCCCCTTTTTGCGACAACGCTGGCATTCTGTCGGGTTGATGTGTCCGCCCTTTTCCGTAACACTGATGCGATGTGTAAACGTTTTCCCCAAAGCAGGTCAACGCATGGCTACCATAAAGGATGTTGCGCGACTGGCTGGCGTTTCTGTCGCCACAGTCTCCCGTGTAATCAATAATTCTCCCAAAGCCAGCGACAGCTCCCGACAGGCCGTAGGCCAGGCGATGGAGCAGCTTCAGTATCATCCGAATGCCAACGCACGCGCGCTGGCGCAGCAATCGACCGAAACGCTTGGTCTGATTGTCGGTGACGTCTCCGATCCCTTTTTTGGCGCCATGGTGAAAGCCGTGGATGAGGTGGCAGGCGACACCGGTAACTTTTTGCTGATTGGTAACGGTTACCATAATGAGCAAAAAGAGCGGCAGGCGATTGAACAGCTGATGCGTCACCGCTGCGCGGCGCTGGTGGTGCACGCCAAGAAAATTCCCGACGCAGAACTGGAAGTACTGATGAAGCAGGTGCCGGGTATGGTGCTGCTGAACCGCCTGATTAAAGGCTTTGAAAAGCGCTGTATTGCACTCGACGATCGCTACGGTGCCTGGCTGGCGACCCGCCATCTGATCCAGCTCGGCCACCAGAACATCGCCTTTATCTGCTCAACCCACACCATCTCTGATGCCGAAGATCGCCTGCAGGGTTACTACGATGCGCTGAAAGAGCACGGTCTGCCGTGCAGCGATCGGCTGGTGACCTGGGGCGAACCGGACGAAGTCGGCGGTGAGCAGGCGATGACAGAACTGCTGGGACGCGGCAGAAATTTCACCGCCGTCGCCTGCTACAACGACTCCATGGCGGCGGGCGCGCTGGCGGTGCTGAGCGATAACGGCGTCCGCGTGCCGGAAGAGATGTCGCTGATCGGTTTCGATGATGTGCTGGTGTCGCGCTATGTGCGACCACGCCTCACGACAGTCCGCTATCCGATTGTCACCATGGCGCAGCAGGCCGCTCAGCTGGCCCTGGCCCTGGCCAACGATCTGCCGCTGCCGGAAGTCACTCACATGTTCAGCCCGACGCTGGTGCGCCGTCACTCGGTCAGCGGCCCGGCCTGACGCCGCGGTGGCCGGTTCATCCAGCCATCGCGTTTACTGAAAGGCACGCAGCAGCGTCTCCAGCGGCCTGACCAGCGCTATCACCGTTTCATCCTGCACCTCTGCGGCGGCATCCAGTGTCGCCTGCATCCCGGCCACTTCAGTGGCACCAGATGCCTGATTACGGACGTAAGCATTCACCAGCGCGAAGCCCATGGTGCTGAGCATTTCGGTCTGTTGCACGCTGTGTGCCAGCGGCTTCAGCGTCGCGCTGCTGGTGACGATCGGCATTACCGCCGTCGCGTTGGCCTGCCAGCGCTGCAGGAAACCTGAACCCGAACCCGATTTTTTACGTCGGTCGGAATTTTCTGCCGGGTTGAGGCTTCCTTGCTTCAGGTCAAATCAGAGCGCATTAATTCTCAGCAATCACTACATGTAGGGAATAGAATCCTCCCGAACCCCATATGTAGTTTACGGAGAGAGAAATGGCGACGGTGGTAATCAAGCGCGATGGATGCCGGACAGGCTTTGATGCGCAGCGTATCGAGCAGGCTGTCATGGCGGCGGCACGGGCAGCAGAGGTCGACGATGCGGCCTGGTGCGCGCAGGTCGCCGAGCGCGTTGCTTTGCGGCTGGCGGATCGTCCCGAAGTGGATATTAGTGAGATTCAGTGTGCGGTAGAAGAGACGCTGATGGCGGGCCCTTATCCACAACTGGCGCGCGCCTACATTGAATACCGCCACGATCGCGATGTCGCCCGAGATCGCCAGAGCCAGTTACACCACGCCATTCGCGGTCTTGTCGATCAGACCAACGCGGCGCTGCTGAACGAAAATGCTAACAAAGACAGCAAAGTGATCCCGACACAGCGCGATCTGCTGGCCGGGATCGTGGCGAAGCACTACGCGCAGCAGCAGATCCTGCCGCGGGATATCGTTCTGGCGCACGAGCGCGGCGAGATCCACTATCACGATCTCGACTATTCACCCTTCTTCCCGATGTTTAACTGCATGCTGATCGATCTGAAAGGCATGCTGACCAATGGCTTTAAAATGGGCAACGCTGAGATCGAGCCGCCTAAATCGATCGCCACCGCCACTGCTGTGACGGCGCAGATCATCGCCCAGGTCGCAAGCCACATTTACGGCGGCACCACCATTAACCGCATTGATGAAGTGCTGGCCCCGTTTGTTGAGCAGAGCTATGCCCGGCATCTGGCGATCGCTGAACAGTGGCAGATTCCGCAGGCTGAACAGTATGCACGTCAGCGTACGGACAAAGAGTGCTACGACGCCTTTCAGTCGCTGGAGTACGAGGTGAATACCCTGCACACCGCCAACGGCCAGACGCCGTTTGTCACCTTTGGTTTCGGCCTGGGAACGGACTGGGCGGCGCGGCTGATTCAGCAGTCGATTCTGCGCAACCGGCTGGCCGGATTGGGCAAAAATCGTAAAACTGCGGTATTCCCTAAACTGGTGTTCAGCATTCGTGAAGGCGTCAACCGCCGGGCGGGCGACGTTAACTACGATATCAAGCAGCTGGCGCTGGAGTGTGCCAGCAAAAGGATGTATCCCGACATCCTCAATTACGATCAGGTGGTGAAAGTCACCGGCTCGTTCAAAACGCCCATGGGCTGCCGCAGCTTCCTGGGCGTTTATGAAGAGAATGGCGAGCAGATTCATGAGGGCCGCAACAACATCGGCGTGATCAGCCTGAACCTGCCGCGCATTGCGCTTGAGGCGGCTGGGGATGAAGCCCGCTTCTGGACGTTGCTTGATGCCCGCCTGCTGCTGGCTAAGCGGGCGCTGATGACGCGTGTGGCGCGTCTGGAGAAGACCAAAGCACGCGTCGCGCCCATCCTCTACATGGAAGGGGCCTGCGGCGTCCGGCTGAATGCTGATGATGAAGTCGGCCCTATTTTCCGTAATGGCCGGGCGTCACTGTCGCTGGGCTACATCGGCCTGCACGAAACCCTGAATGCCCTCAGCGGCGGCCACCAGCACCCTTACGATGACGCGGCACTGCGCGCCAAAGGCGTAGCGATCATCGCCTATCTGCGCGCCGCCACTGACCGCTGGAAAGCGGAAACAGGCTACGGCTTCAGCCTTTATAGCACGCCGAGTGAGAATCTGTGCGACCGCTTCTGCCGACTGGATGCGGCACAGTTTGGCGTGGTACCGGGCGTTACCGACAAGGGTTATTACACCAACAGCTTCCATCTTGACGTCGAGAAGAAGGTGAATCCTTACGATAAAATCGACTTTGAAGCGCCCTATCCGCCGCTGGCGAATGGTGGATTCATCTGTTACGGCGAATACCCGAACGTACAGCACAACCTCAAAGCGCTGGAGGATGTCTGGGATTACAGCTACGACCGCGTGCCCTATTACGGTACCAATACGCCGATTGATGAGTGCTACGAGTGCGGCTTCAACGGCGAGTTCACCTGTACCAGCCGTGGATTTACCTGTCCGAACTGCGGCAATCACGATCCGGCACGCGTCTCTGTGACACGGCGGGTCTGTGGCTATCTGGGCAGCCCGGATGCGCGACCTTTTAACGCCGGTAAGCAGCAGGAAGTGCAGCGTCGCGTTAAGCATCTGGCCGAAGGGCCGCTGGGATGATGCATATTCACCGCTACTACGATGTGGATATCGTGAATGGCCCCGGCACCCGCTGCACGCTGTTTGTCGCCGGTTGCGAACATCAGTGTCGCGGCTGCTACAACCAGAGTACGTGGCGCACTGACTCCGGCGTGCCCTTTACGCTGGCGATGGAAGAGCAACTGCTGGCGGATTTGCAGGACACACGCATTCCGCGCCAGGGATTGTCGCTGAGCGGTGGCGATCCCCTTCATCCGCATAACGTGCCGCACATTCGCCGTCTGGTGAAACGGGTGCGAAAGACATGCCCCGGTAAAGATATCTGGCTCTGGACCGGCTACCGGATGCAGGAGCTGAATGCGGCACAGCGTGCCGTGCTGGACTATCTCGACGTGCTGATCGATGGCCGCTTTGTCGAAGAGGAGAAGGATGCCACGCTGCAATGGCGCGGCAGCCGAAATCAGATCGTCTGGCAGTTACGCTGAGTGACGCGGGATGTCGCCCGACTCAATGATGCTGACGCTCTCACTACCCGGCATGAATGCCTGCTGATGCAGACAGCGTGCCACGTCGCGTGCGTGAACCGCCCGCCAGTTGCCCGGCAGCAGCGAAAACAGCGGTCCCGCCAGGCTTTCGCCCTGTCGTTTCTGCGCGCGATCCCCCAGCAGCAGTGAAGGCCGCACCAGCGTCAGGCGCGGCCAGCCCTGATGGCGCAGCGCATTCTCCATTTCGCCTTTGACGCGATTGTATAAAAACGGTGAGTGACGGCTGGCACCGTGCGCGCTGACCACCAGCATCTGCTTCGCCCCCAGACGTAATCCGCATAACCCGCTGTCCACCACCAGCGTGTAATCGACGTGAATAAAGGCCTGCTTGCTGCCCGCCTGCTTACGTGTGGTGCCCAGGCAGCAGAACACCGTATCCAGCGAACTCTGCAGCGGCCCCAGCACATCGGTGAGATCGGCCTCTACCGGATTCACCACTTTGTGCATTACGGGCAGTGGCCGGCGGGTGGGCGCGATGATCTCATCAACACGCGGATCCTCAATCAGTAAGCGCAGCAGATGCGACCCGACTAAGCCGGTGGCACCGGTCAGTAATACGCGATTCATCTCAGATTCGTCCTTATTTCACTGCTGACAGCTTAAAAGATAGCTGATCTTAACGGGCTGGCTTGCGTTCTCACGCTCAGCGACCAGGCTTACAACGTTATCCGGATAGCGCGCCTCGCGCTCCACAAATTTAAGGAGGAAAAAAGATGAGCAAGAAAGTTGCGGTTTTGATTACCGATGAATTTGAAGACTCAGAATTTACCTCACCTGCGGAAGCCTACAAAGGCGCGGGTTTTGAGGTGGTGACCATTGAGAAACAGGCCGGTAATGTCGTTAAAGGCAAGAAAGGCGAAGCGGAAGTGACCATCGACCGCAGCATTGATGACGTCAGCCCGGCGGAATTTGATGCCCTGCTGCTGCCAGGCGGCCACTCGCCTGACGCGCTGCGCGGCGACGATCGTTTTGTTGCCTTTACCAAAGAGTTTGTCGCCAGCGGCAAACCGATCTTTGCCATCTGCCACGGTCCACAGCTGCTGATTAGCGCGAACGGCGTGCGCGGTCGCAAGATGACTACCGTAAAAGCCGTTGCCATTGACCTGATCAATGCCGGTGCTGACTTCCATGATAAGGAAGTGGTCGTGGATGGCGATAAGCTGGTCACCAGCCGTACGCCGGACGATTTACCGGCCTTTAACCGTGAATCCCTGCGGATCCTCGAAGCGCTGTAAATCCGCCACGCCCTTTTCTGCTGAAAGGGGCGTATCTATTTCTCCCGCTGCCAGGCAATTTTCTTGCCGAATCCCAGCGCATTATCCGTCATCTTCACCTCATCCAGCTCAATCTCCCACAGCGGGGCCGACACTTTGCGTGAGACCGGAAAACGTTTCTGGTAAGCCGCTCTGGCGATCTGCTCTGATGCTTCATCCAGCCGTGTGACCCGGCCACGATACTGCACCCCTTTAATCAGCAGGACAGTTCTGGGCTGGCCATTGACGGTGCCTGCAACCTGCGGATTCAGCACCATGAGTTCACCGTGGCGGGTATCAGGTTCGGTCATGATCCAGAAGGCCATGCGCGTCTCATCAAAGACGTAGTAGCAGTTAGCGCACCAGAGTTGATCGTCGGCGGTACAGCAGAGTGAAAGCACATGCTGCTTTCGGAGGTAGCGAACAAGATGGGCGTGATCGGACAAGATAAACTCCTGGCGGTGCACCGGAGCGTGAAGCGCGCTACACTGCCCGGCACCTTTTTTTGGGAATAGATTACGTATGGCTCAGCAGTGGCAACTCTACATCGTCCGGACGGCGAAAGGGAGCCTGTACACCGGCATTACCACGGATGTGGTGCGCCGGGTTGCTCAGCACCAGAGCGGACGCGGCGCCCGCGCGCTACGGGGCAAAGGTCCGCTGGACCTGGTGTTTCACTGTGAGGCGGGCGATCGCGCCAGCGCCTCCAGACTGGAGTATCAGGTTAAACAACTGACCCGTCAGCAGAAGTTATTGCTGGTGGCGGGTCAGCCGATCAGTCTGGAGAGCTGGCTGGTTATTACGGCTGGCGATTAAAAGGTTCGGCGTAGTCGATCTGCCCTTCCGCGCCGTCAAAAGCATTGTCCGCCAGACGGTAGACCTGGAACGTTGTCTCTGTTCCCGGCCAGCGACTGCGCAGGCCATGGCGTGCAGCCGATTCAAAACCAAACCGACTGAACAGCGCCGGATCGCCCAGCACCACGACCGCGCTGTAGCCAAATTCATTAAGCGTATCCAGCCCCTCATAAATCAGCTTGCTGGCAATGCCCTGACCGCGCAGCGTCTCATCAACGGCCAGCGGTGCCAGCGCCACCCAGCCGCGATCGTCGCCCTGAACGCTGACCGGACTGAATGCGGCATAACCCAGCACCTGTCCCTCATCATCCGTGGCGACCACGCCCAGGGTCAGCAGGCCATCTTCACGCAGCGCCTGAGTCAGTTCCGCCTCGGAGGAGGTACTGAAGCAGCGTCTGAGCAGTACGTCGATGCCTGCGGCATCAACACCAATTTCGCTACGGATCAACATGCGGCACCCGCGCGTGCCTGTGCGGCCTTCGCGTCCTGTTTCATGCCGGCGTCGACAAATGCCGCCATCTGCTCAATAGCCGTGCGTAACGCGGTGGGCATAGCCTCGGGTTCAATAGCATCCATTACGTTCTTCACCTCAAGTCCCAGTTCTGTGTCGCCTTCAATCACCAGACGGCGTTGAAAGAACAGCATGTCGGGATCTGCTTTACGTGCTGCCACCAGCAACAGATCATTGGCATTGCCCCGAAACCAGACATCCGCTTCGGACTGTTGCAATACCGCCAGTCGGCCATCCTGCAGCGTGGTTATCCATTGCAGATTGAGATCGGCAATCCCGATACCCAGCAGGCGACCGTTCAGAAAGTCTAACTCACCTTCAGCCAAAGCATGGCGAAATTGCCAGTTTAAGAGTTGTTGCAGCAGCAACTTTTTGACCGGGAATGGGGTAAGCGCTACGGGTAACCCTAAGATTTTTGGACCATTTTTCACACAATGGGCATGTATCCGCTCTAACACTTTCGTCACTCCCTTCAGAAAATTTTACGTATATTGCCATATCCTTTTCTGCGCGCCTCATCCGGGATCAATAAAAAACGCGGCTATAGAGGGAAAAAAAGCGCCGCCAGGCCGGATGAACTGGAATTTCACTGCCCCAAATCAACACGCTCGACGAACCAGATGCCTAGACTCGACGCCCATCGCATGTTGAGAGGAACACCTATGGAACTGCTCTGCCCGGCAGGAAACTTACCCGCAGTGCGCACCGCCACAGAGAATGGCGCAGATGCGGTCTATGTGGGACTGAAAGATGACACCAATGCCCGTCACTTTGCGGGCCTGAACTTCACCGATAAAAAGCTGGCTGAAGCGGCGCGCTATCTTCATCAGCATCGGCGCAAACTGCATGTGGCGATCAACACGTTTGCCCACCCGGATGGCATGGGACGCTGGCAGCGGGCGATTGATGTGGCGGCGCAAAACGGAGCCGACGCGCTGATTCTGGCCGATATTGCCACGCTGGAGTATGCCGCGAAGCATTATCCACAGGTTGAACGTCATCTCTCTGTGCAGGCTTCGGCAACCAATCTTGAGGCGATTCGCTTTTATCATCGCCACTTCAATCTGCAGCGCGTGGTGCTGCCGCGGGTGTTGTCGATTCATCAGGTTAAACAACTGGCGCGCAGCACGCCGGTGCCGCTGGAGGTGTTCGCCTTTGGCAGCCTGTGCATTATGGCGGAAGGCCGCTGCTATCTCTCCTCCTGGATGACCGGCGAATCGCCTAACAGCGCAGGTGCCTGCTCCCCGGCTAAATTTGTGCGCTGGCAGCAGACGCCGCAGGGCATGGAGTCACGCCTGAATGAGGTGCTAATCGATCGCTACGCGCCCGATGAGAGCGCCGGTTACCCGACGCTCTGCAAAGGACGCTATGAGGTTAACAATCAGCGTTATCACGTGCTGGAGGAGCCTGCCAGTCTGAACACACTGGAACTGCTGCCGGAGCTGCTGCGGGCAGGCATTGCCTCGGTGAAAATCGAAGGCCGCCAGCGCAGTCCCGCCTACGTCGCTGATGTGGCGCGCGTCTGGCGTCAGGCGATCGATCGCTGCAAGGCGCAGCCGGAACAGTTTGACGTCGCGCCACAGTGGATGCAGACGCTGGGCGATCTCTCCGAAGGCACGCAAACCACGCTGGGTGCTTATCACCGTGAATGGCAATAAGGAGTCATGATGCAATATGCCCTTGGGCCGGTGCTCTGGTACTGGCCGACCGATACGCTGGAAGATTTCTACCAGCAGGCTGCCCGCAGTAGTGCGGATATTATTTATCTCGGCGAGGCGGTGTGCAGTAAACGCCGCGCCACGCCCTATGCCCGCTGGATGGCGCTGGCGCGTGACGTGGCGTCCAGCGGCAAACAGGTCGTACTCAGCACGCTGGCGCTGCTGCAATCCCCTTCTGAGCTGAAAGAGCTGCAGCGCTATGTAGAAAACGGCGAGTTCCTGATTGAAGCCAATGATATCGGCACGGTCAATATGGCCGCTGAGCGCCATCTGCCGTTTGTCGCCGGTCCGACGCTGAATGTCTATAACGCCGACACGCTGCAGCTGCTGGTCAAAGAGGGCATGACGCGCTGGTGTATGCCGGTGGAGATGTCGCGTGACTGGCTGCTACAGCTGCTGGCGCAGTGCGAAACACGGGGTATCCGGCAGCAGTTTGAAGTAGAGGTGATGGGCTACGGTCATCTGCCGCTGGCGCTGTCAGCGCGCTGCTTCACCGCCCGCTCTGAAAACCGCGCGAAAGATGACTGTGAAACCTGCTGCATCAACTATCCGACAGGCCGCCGCGTCAACTCTCAGGAGGGACAGCAGGTGTTCGTCCTCAATGGCATTCAGACCATGAGCGGCTACTGCTATAACCTGGGTAACGATCTGGCGGGAATGCGTGGCCAGGTCGATTGCGTGAGACTCTCGCCGCAGGATACGTCGACGCTGGCGGAGATTGACCGTTTCCGCGCTAATGAAAACGGTCAGGCCCCGCTTATGGTCGCGAAAGGCTGCGATTGTAACGGTTACTGGCGCAAACTGGCAGGTATGACGCTGGCATCCTGAGTAAAAGCACATACCGGCTATATTCCTGCTGAGGTTAGCAGTTTTAATATAAGGAATGATGCGTAATACTAAATGGTGCAGGTTTTTACGCCTGCGCCATACAACGGGAGTAGTCATGTCTGATAAAAAACCTCTTCGCCTGTCCGTGCTGGATCTTGCGCCGATTCCACAGGGCGCGACCGCACGGGATGCGTTCCATAATTCACTGGCGCTGGCGCGTCAGGCTGAAAAACTGGGCTTCGAACGCTACTGGCTGGCTGAACATCACAACATGACAGGGATTGCCAGCGCTGCGACGTCGGTATTGATCGGCTATCTGGCGGCGAACACCGAGACCCTGAAGCTGGGTTCAGGCGGCATTATGCTGCCTAACCATGCGCCACTGGTCATCGCCGAGCAGTTTGGCACCCTGGCCTCTCTCTATCCTGGCCGTATCGACCTCGGCTTAGGCCGTGCGCCCGGTTCTGACCAGCGCACCATGATGGCGCTCCGCCGTCACCAGGCCAGCATGCACGCTGACACCTTTCCCGAAGATGTGGCTGAGCTGATTCACTGGTTTGATGCTGACCCGGATGCGCAGCTGCCGGTTCAGCCAGTGCCGGGTCTGGGCCTGAAGATCCCGGTCTGGCTGCTCGGTTCCAGCCTTTACAGCGCCCAGCTGTCAGCGAAAATGGGCCTGCCATTTGCCTTTGCCTCCCATTTCGCGCCTGACCAGCTGTTCCAGGCGCTGCACGTGTATCGTGAGAACTTCCAGCCTTCAGCGCGTCTCGACAAGCCGTATGCCACCGTCTGTATTAACGTGGTTGCCGCTGATAATGAACGTGATGCGCGCTTCCTGTTTACCTCGCAGCAGCAGCAGTTTATTAACCTGCGCCGCGGCAAACCTGGCCCGTTGCCGGCACCGGTTGAAAACATGGATAACCTCTGGTCGCCGTCAGAGCAGTATGGCGTGCAGCAGGCGCTGAGCATGTCGCTGGTAGGCGATACCGACAAGGTGCGTCATGGCCTGGCCTCGCTGATGCGTGAAACGCAGGCGGATGAAATTATGGTTAATGGTCAGATTTTTGACAGCGAGGCACGCCTGCGCTCCTTTGCCATTGCGATGGAAGCGGCAAACAGCCTGTAATCAGTTTTGCGGTGGGCGCAGGGTATCCGGGCTCACCGCCAGCTGACGACTGTCCCTGGCCGGAGATTGCCCATACAGGCGGCGATACTCGCGGCTGAACTGTGATGCGCTCTGGTAGCCCACCCGATAGCCTGCGGTACCGGCATCCAGCTTTTCCACCATCATCAGACGTCGCGCCTCGTTGAGCCGCAGTTGTTTCTGATATTGCATCGGCGTCATGGCCGTGACGGCTTTGAAGTGATGATGCAGCGAAGAGATACTCATGCCGACACTGCTGGCGAGCTGGTCTATCTTCAGCGGCTGATGAAAATTCTCACGCAGCCAGCGAGCTGCCTGCGCCACCCGGTTACCCGGCCGCTCAGCCAGCGCCATGTTCAGGATGCGCGATCCCTCCGGCCCGGTCAGCAGCCGGTAGAAAATTTCCTGCTCAATCAGCGGGGCCAGCGCCTCAATATCTTCCGGATGGTCAAGCAGACGCACCAGCCGGATGACCGCATCCACCAGCAAAGGTGAAACCTTATGCACGGTGACACCACGTTCATTGCCTGCGGTTGACAGCGGCAGCGCTGGCGGAAACTGTTCAAGGTAGCGCATAAGCCGGGATTCATTAATCGCGATACCTATACCGAGATTCGGCTTTTCCGGCGTGGCGACAGTGACGCAGGCGCGCACTGGCATATCCAGCGTCACCAGCAACAGATCCCCCGGTCCATAGTGCAGCACCTCATCACCCATATGCAGCGCTTTGCTGCCCTGCGCCACTAGCGCAAAACTGGCCCATTGAGCAAAGTGCATCGGCTCAGTGGGTGCTGAAACCCGGCCAAAAAACAGGCAATCGATGGCGCTGGAATGCCGGCCATCCTCCGGCGCATGACGGGCAATTAACTGTGCCAGCGCCTGCCACTTGTCACTCTCTGTCACTGTGTTCTCCCCTTCCGCTCTCTTTGCCGATATTACCTGACGTCAGGCGAAATGCCTGTCCTGCTGCCGCACTTTTGCAGGATCGTGCAAAAAGCTTGCAGGATTGCGCTACCCGCTTTTCGTCACCAGCGCGCATAGTCTTTCGACGCAATCATTACGGCGGAGAATGACATAATGAAAGCACTGCAGAACAAAATCGCACTGGTGACAGGCGCCTCAAAAGGGATTGGTGCAGCGATTGCCATCGCGTTCGCCGCAGCGGGCGCCAGGGTCGTGGTCAACTATCGTCAGGACGAGGTGGGAGCGGCAGACGTGGTGAGCGATATCGTCACGCTGGGCAGTGAAGCCGTGGCGGTACAGGCTGATATTTCTCATCTGCGGGACGTGGAACGGCTGTTTGCCACCACCGCAGAGTGTTTCGGCGCACCCGATATTGTGGTGAATAATGCGGGCAGTTTTCATCATGGCGAGTTTGCGGCGCTGACGCCAGAGGAGATGCAGCAGCAGATTAACGTTAACCTGCTCGGCACGCTGCTGGTCTGTCAGCAAGCAATTCGTCACTTTCCCGCGCACGGCGGCAGCATTATTAACCTCAGCGCCCTGAACAGTAAAAACAGTACGCCAGGTTCCGTGCTCTGGGCGGCCACCAAAGGTGCAGTGGATACGCTGACTCAGGGGCTGGCGCGCGAGCTGGGCGCAAAAAATATCCGGGTTAACGCGCTGGCACCGGGCATGATTCTGACCGAAGGATTGCTGGCCGCGAAGAGGATGAGCCCGCAGCTCAAGGCACAGCTGCTGGCGGCTACCCCGCTGGGGCGTTTTGGTCTGCCGGAGGATGTGGCGCAGGTTGCATTGTTTCTGGCGTCTGAAGAGTCCGCTTATGTCAGCGGCGAGCGCGTCATGATCAGCGGCGGTGCCTGACAGGCATAAAAAAAGGGAAGCCAGCGGCTTCCCTTTTCGTTACGACGTTAAATCGTTATGCATCACGACGACGTGGAGCGGCAGCTGCGCCTTCTTCACGACGTGGACCACGGCTACCTTCACGGTTGAAAGTGCGTCCACCGCCTTCACGACCACCTTCACGGCGCTCTGAAGAGAAGCGACGACCACCTTCACGGTTGGCTGCGCCAGGACCGCTGCGACGCTCACCGCCAGCACCGGCTGGACGACGATCGCCACGGCCTTCGTTTGGCTGTGCATCACCCAGCAGCTGCATATTCATCGGTTTGTTCAGAATACGCGTACGGGTGAAGTGCTGCAGCACATCGCCTGGCATGCCTTTCGGCAGCTCGATAGTCGAGTGGTTACCGAACAGCTTGATGTTACCGATGTAACGGCTGCTGATGTCGCCTTCGTTAGCGATAGCGCCAACGATGTGACGAACTTCAACACCATCATCACGGCCCACTTCGATGCGGTACAGCTGCATTTCGCCAACGTCACGACGTTCGCGACGTGGACGATCGCCATCACGGCTGTCACGGCTTTCACGTGGGCCACGATCGCTACGCGCTTCACGGCTGTCACGACGGCCATCACGCTCGTCACGATCGCGGTATTCGCGACGTGCAGGACGTGGTGCTTCTGGTGGCAGAATCAGAGGACGTTCGCCCTGTGCCATCTTCAGCAGTGCGGCTGCCAGAGTTTCCAGATCCAGTTCATCTTCCGGCTGCATTTTAGTCAGCAGAGCACGGTACTGATCCAGATCGCTGCTTTCCAGCTGCTGCTGAACTTTAGCGGCAAACTTGGCCAGACGACGCTCACCCAGCAGTTCTGCGTTAGGCAGCTCGACTTCAGGAATAGTCAGCTTCATGGTACGTTCGATGTTGCGCAGCAGACGACGCTCGCGGTTCTCAACGAACAGCAGCGCACGGCCAGCACGACCGGCACGACCGGTACGGCCGATACGGTGAACGTATGATTCTGCATCCATCGGGATGTCGTAGTTTACAACCAGGCTGATACGCTCAACGTCCAGGCCACGGGCCGCAACGTCGGTTGCAATCAGGATGTCCAGACGACCATCTTTCAGGCGCTCCAGCGTCTGCTCACGCAGTGCCTGGTTCATATCACCGTTCAGCGCGGCGCTGTTATAGCCACTACGCTCCAGCGCTTCTGCCACTTCCAGCGTTGCGTTTTTAGTACGCACGAAGATGATGGCAGCATCAAAGTCTTCTGCTTCCAGGAAGCGAACCAGTGCGTCTGTTTTACGACCGTAAGCGGTCCAGTAACTCTGGCTGATGTCAGGACGCGTTGTCATGCTTGACTGAATACGCACTTCCTGTGGATCTTTCATGAAGCGTTTGGTGATGCGACGAATCGCTTCCGGCATAGTTGCAGAGAACAGCGCAGTCTGATGACCGGCTGGAATCTGAGCCATGATGGTTTCAACGTCTTCGATGAAGCCCATACGCAGCATTTCATCAGCTTCATCCAGCACCAGACCGCGCAGGTTAGAGAGTTCTAACGTGCCGCGTTTCAGGTGGTCAAGCAGACGACCAGGGGTACCCACAACAACCTGTGGTCCCTGACGCAGAGCGCGCAGCTGCACGTCATAACGCTGGCCGCCGTAAAGGGCAACCACGTTCAGGCCACGCATGTGCTTAGAGAATTCAGTGATTGCTTCAGCAACCTGTACCGCCAGTTCGCGGGTCGGTGCCAGCACCAGGATCTGTGGTGCTTTAACAGTCGGGTCGATGTTGTTTAACAGCGGCAGAGAGAACGCCGCAGTTTTACCACTCCCGGTCTGCGCCATGCCTAACACGTCACGGCCCGCCAGCAGGTGAGGAATACACTCAGCCTGGATTGGGGATGGCTTTACGTAGCCCATGCCATTCAGTGATTCAAGGATGTCGGCGTTCAGGCCAAGGTCAGCAAAAGTGGTTTGAATATCAGTCATGTAGTACACGTGCCTCTTAGATTGCGGCGGCCAGTCTACATAACTCGTCGTGAAAACTTTCAGTCATTTTCATCAAAAAGTGTGAACCGGCTCAAATTAGAAGTTTTGACGAACAGAAAAGCCTTCATCCCTTAAGATGATGACTTAACAGGTTTTACAGGCAAATTAAGTTCGTCAGCTATTGCTGGTCAGATTCTGATAAATCGTCTTGTGCCTGGCCGAGTTGCGCCAGTTCCAACAATGCGTATCGGTGTTCAACAAAGTTGTTAACGTTGTTGGCCACCGCCAGTTTGAACAACGCTTTCGCGTCGTCCTTCTCCCCCAGACTTAGGTAGTACTTACCTAAATAGAAGTTGGTTTCACTGAGATGTTCAGCGAGCGAGGTGTTATCCGTTGCGTCCGCCTTGAGACTTTCCATCAACGTTTTCTCGTTGATATCTCCAAGGTAGAACTCGACAATATTCCATCCCCATTGGTCTCTGACCGCTTTGTCGTGACGCTGTTGAAGCGCGACTTTTGCCTTGTCGACATCCATCTCACGTTCAACGAGATAGAGCCACAGACTGCGGAAAGGATCGTTAGGATCGTCTTGATAAAACGCCAGCAGATCATCTTGCGCTAACTTGTATCGACCGCCGTAATAGAGGGCGATACCACGGTTTAAATGCGCATAGTTGTAAGTTGGATCAAGCTCAAGTACAGAATCGAACGCTTCATAGGCGGCATCAAAGTTGCCCGCCTGCGTTAAATATATGCCTAAGTAGTTAAACACTTCGGGCATATCTGGTCTTATAGACAGCGCTTGCGAAAAATCGTTCCGCGCTAATGCCCGCAGACCTAAACTATCATACAACACTCCGCGCTCATATAACAGCTGTGCGCGTTCATCATCGGTGAGAGCGCGACTGGCAAGAATTTGTTCCATGCGCGCCAGTATCACTTCCTGCTGCAGTGTGGGCTGTAAAGGCACTGCAAGAACTTCGTTCTTACGCCAATTGGAGTTGCTGCATCCTGCCAGCGTCAAAGCTGTCGCAACAAAACACCAGCGCAGAAAAGGCTTCATTTCCCACTCCCGAATACAAACATTGGGATAACCATCCTGTCATCCGCCTGCTGTGCACAAGGATTCCCGCCCTCGCGATGATACAAACGCCCCTCTCTGCCAGGCAAAGAGGGGCAAATCAGCAACGACTTATTCAGCGTCAGGCGTGGTCACCGCTGCAGCTTCTTCAGTCTGCGGCTTAGATTCTGTCGCTTCTTTGATGCTCAGACGTACGCGGCCCTGGCGATCCACTTCCATCACCTTAACCGGCACTTCCTGACCCATCTGCAGATAGTCAGTCACTTTCTCAACGCGCTTATCAGCGATTTGTGAAATGTGAACCAGACCTTCTTTACCGCCGCCGATAGCAACGAAGGCACCGAAGTCAACGATACGGGTCACTTTACCACTGTAAATGCGGCCCACTTCGATTTCTGCAGTGATCTCTTCGATACGACGAATCGCTTCTTTCGCTTTCAGACCATCGGTCGCAGCGATTTTCACGGTGCCGTCATCTTCGATTTCAATCGTCGTGCCGGTCTCTTCGGTCAGTGCACGAATCACTGAGCCGCCTTTACCGATCACATCTTTGATCTTGTCAGAGCTGATTTTGATGGTGTAAATGCGTGGAGCGAATTCAGAAATCTCGGTACGCGGTGTGCTGATAGCCTGTTCCATGACGCCCAGAATGTGCAGACGCGCACCCTTGGCCTGGTTCAGGGCTTCCTGCATGATTTCACGCGTGATGCCTTCGATTTTGATGTCCATCTGCAGCGCGGTGATACCTTCACGGCTACCGGCTACTTTGAAGTCCATGTCGCCCAGGTGATCTTCGTCGCCCAGAATGTCTGACAGAACGACAAACTTCTCATCTTCTTTTACCAGACCCATTGCGATACCGGCAACGGCGGCTTTGATTGGCACACCTGCATCCATCAGCGCCAGTGAGGCACCGCAGACAGAGGCCATTGAAGAGGAGCCATTAGATTCAGTGATTTCAGACACCACACGCACGGTGTAAGGGAAATCTTCCGCTTTAGGCATTACCGCTAACACACCGCGCTTCGCCAGACGACCGTGACCAATCTCACGACGCTTCGGCGAACCGACCATGCCGGTTTCACCGACAGAGTATGGAGGGAAGTTGTAATGGAACAGGAAGCTGTCGGTACGTTCGCCCATCAGCTCATCCAGGTTCTGCGCATCACGGGTAGTACCCAGCGTTGCCGTAACCAGTGCCTGTGTCTCACCACGGGTGAACAGTGATGAACCGTGAGTACGTGGCAATACGCCAGTACGCACGTCCAGACCGCGGATCATATCTTTTTCACGGCCATCGATACGTGGCTCGCCATTCAGGATGCGGGTACGAACGACGGTTTTTTCGAGGCTATGCACGATGTCGCCGATTTCTGAACCATCCAGCGTTTCATCTTCAGCCAGCAGCGCAGCAATGGTTTCGTCTTTGATGACGCCAACCTGCGCGTAACGCTCCTGCTTGTCAGTGATGCGGTAAGCATCGCTGATGCGCGCTTCTGCCAGGGCAGCAACACGAGAAATCAGCGGGGTGTTAGCCGCTTCTGGTTGCCAGTCCCAGCGTGGTTTGCCGGCTTCAGCCACCAGAGCATTGATGTTTTCGATAACGATCTGCTGCTGGTCATGGCCAAAGACCACGGCACCCAGCATCTGCTCTTCTGACAGGATCTCAGCTTCAGATTCAACCATCAGTACGGCATTCTGCGTACCGGCAACGACCAGATCCAGACGAGACTGTTTCAGCTCATCTGCGGTTGGGTTCAGAACATATTGATCGTTGATGTAACCGACACGCGCAGCACCAATCGGGCCATTAAACGGCAGACCAGAAAGCGCCAGTGCAGCAGAGGCACCAATCATTGCAACGATGTCCGGATGAACCTGTGGGTTAACAGACACCACGGTCGCAATAACCTGAACTTCGTTAACAAAGCCTTCCGGGAACAGCGGGCGAATCGGGCGGTCAATCAGACGCGAAATCAGGGTTTCGCCTTCGCTTGGACGGCCTTCACGACGGAAGAAGCTGCCTGGGATACGACCAGCAGCGTAAGTACGCTCCTGATAGTTCACGGTCAGTGGGAAGAAGTCCTGACCTGGTTTAGATTTTTTCTGACCTACGACAGTGACGAACACTGCAGTATCGTCCATGCTCACCATCACAGCGGCTGTCGCCTGGCGAGCCATCATGCCGGTTTCCAGCGTGACGGTATGTTGACCATATTGGAATTTGCGTACGATCGGATTCAGCAAAATCAAAGTCCTTAACTTCGGGGCTGGGCTATCTGTAGCCCGCCATTGATTACCAATCTTCAGCTGCATCCTCGCGACTAATGACAACCCTCGACCGCCCCTGCGGTAAAGCCTCTCATTAGCCGCGCGAAATTCTGCAAACTAAAGATCACACTAAGCAACAATACATCAGTTTGGCCCGGATTGCTGCCGATTGCTCGAAAAAAGGGGCCATAAAGGCCCCCTCTTCACGAAACTCGCACAAATCTGATCGTAAGCTGCACACAGTGCAAAAGCTCGCATAATGCCCCGACGATCAGATTCTTCAGACTTAGCGACGCAGACCGAGACTTTCGATCAGGCTGCTGTAGCGTGCAACGTCTTTACGCTTCAGGTAGTCCAGCAGCTTACGACGCTGAGATACCATGCGCAGCAGACCGCGGCGGCTGTGGTGATCTTTTTTGTGCTCAGAGAAGTGACCCTGCAGATGGGTAATCTGCGCGGTCAACAGGGCAACCTGAACTTCAGTTGAACCGCTGTCGTTAGCACCACGGCCATATTTAGCAACGATCTCTGCTTTAGCTTCTACGCTTAGAGACATAATAAACTCCAGTAATAAATGAATGTATGGGTGCCGATCTCTAATTCAGCATCCCGCTTTAAAGCCGCGCTATTCTACTCTGCGCCCGATAGCAACGCAAATGCCCCATCAGCGAAAAGTGAACGCCTGGCTTAATCCTGATACTCAACCACTAAACGACGTGGCGCAAGACGGCCATCATCGGCAATTTCTGCCATACCGATAAATTTACGTGCTTCGCCTTCCGATACCCTGACCAGCCCGTGCGCAGGCGCATTGCTGGCCTGCACCGGCTGTCCCTGGCGGAAAAAATCTGCCACGGCGGGCGGGATATTTACTTCAGGGAAATCAGAAGCGGGACTGTCCATCGGCAACAACAGCGGATCGAGCTGCGTTTCCAGTGGGATGCCCGCTTCTGTGGCTTCCGCCAGCAGGGTATTGAGCTGTTCCAGCGTCACCATCCGTTCATACGGATAACGGGCAACCTGTACACGACGCAGCATGATGACATGCGCACCGCATCCCAGCTTTTCGCCCAGATCATCGATGATGGTACGGATATAGGTGCCTTTGGAGCAGTGAATTTCCAGCTCCAGCTCATTATCCTGCCAGCGAATAAACTGCAGCTCATAGACCGTGATCGGGCGCGGTTCACGCTCAATCACAATGCCCTGACGCGCATATTCATACAGCGGACGACCCTGATGCTTCAGCGCTGAAAACATTGATGGCACCTGCAGCGTGTCGCCGCGGAAGCTCTCAAGGGCGCTATCCAGATCGGCCTGATTGAAGCTGACCGGACGCGTCTGCACGATGTTGCCATCGGCGTCTGACGTGTCAGTGCGTTCGCCCAGTCGGGCAATCACACGGTAGCGTTTGTCGGAATCGAGCAGATACTGCGAAAACTTGGTCGCTTCACCCAGGCAGATTGGCAACATGCCGGTGGCCAGTGGATCAAGCGCGCCGGTATGGCCTGCGCGATTGGCGTTGAAGATACGCTTCACTTTCTGCAGGACATCATTCGACGAAACGCCTTGTGGCTTATCCAGCAACAACACGCCATGGACGTCGCGACCGCGACGACGCGGACGACTCATTACGCCTCCTCGTCATCGCCGGTGGCATCCGGACCACGGCGCTCTGTATCGTTTTTCACGACGCTGGTGACGAGGTTAGACATGCGCATCCCTTCGACTAACGAGTTGTCGTAGAAGAACGTCAGCTCAGGCACGATACGCAGGCGCATCGCTTTGCCAAGCAGAATGCGAATGTAGCCTGAGGCTTCTTTCAGCGCTTTCAGGCCATGCTTAATCGCATCTTCATCTTTGTCGTTGAGGAACGTCACGAACACTTTTGCGTAAGCAAGATCGCGTGACACTTCAACGCCGGATACGGTGACCATCATGCCAAGGCGTGGATCTTTAATCTCACGCTGCAGGATCATCGCAATCTCTTTTTGCAGCTCTTGTGACACGCGCTGCGGGCGACCAAATTCTTTCGCCATCATTATTTCTCCCAAATAATTCGGGAGGCCAGAGGCCTCCCAAATTGCAACACATCAGCAGTCTATTACTCGATGGTGCGTTTAATTTCGATGATTTCAAACACTTCGATCATATCGCCAACGCGAACGTCGTTGTAGTTCTTCACGCCGATACCGCACTCCATGCCATTACGCACTTCGTTGACGTCATCTTTAAAGCGACGCAGAGATTCCAGCTCGCCTTCGTAAATCACCACGTTGTCACGCAGGACACGGATTGGATTGTGACGTTTGATGTTACCTTCCGTCACCATACAACCGGCAATCGCGCCAAACTTCGGTGATTTGAACACGTCGCGCACTGCAGCCAGACCAATGATCTGCTGTTTGTACTCTGGTGCCAGCATGCCGCTCATCGCCGCTTTAACTTCGTCAATCAGGTTATAGATGACAGAGTAGTAGCGCAGATCCAGGCTTTCTGCGTCAATGACGCGACGCGCAGAGGCATCGGCACGAACGTTGAAGCCAAGGAGGATGGCGTTAGAAGCAGCCGCCAGGGTTGCATCGGTTTCGGTAATCCCGCCTACGCCTGAACCCACAATCTTCACCTTCACTTCGTCGGTGGAGAGTTTCTGCAGGGAATCAGAGATGGCTTCCACAGAACCCTGAACGTCAGCTTTCAGAACGATGTTCAGTTCAGACACTTCGCCTTCGGTCATGTTAGCAAACATGTTCTCGAGCTTAGATTTCTGCTGGCGAGCCAGTTTAACTTCGCGGAATTTGCCCTGACGATAGAGCGCAACTTCACGTGCTTTCTTCTCGTCACGTACCACGGTCGCTTCATCACCTGCAGCCGGCACGCCGGACAGACCCAGAATCTCAACCGGGATAGAAGGACCTGCTTCCAGAACTTCGCGACCCAGTTCGTCACGCATTGCACGAACACGGCCATATTCGAAACCACAAAGAACGATGTCGCCTTTGTTGAGCGTACCTTCACGAACCAGCACGGTAGCAACCGGACCACGACCTTTGTCGAGGAACGATTCAATCACTACGCCGCTCGCCATACCTTCACGGATAGCCGTCAGTTCCAGCACTTCCGCCTGCAGCAGGATAGCGTTTAACAGGTCATCAATGCCGGTACCCGCTTTCGCAGAGACATTCACGAACATGTTTTCGCCGCCCCACTCTTCCGGAATAATTCCGTACTGAGTCAGTTCGTTTTTAACACGATCCGGATCCGCTTCTGGCTTATCGCACTTGTTCACGGCAACCACAACCGGCACTTTAGCAGCTTTGGCGTGCTGAATAGCTTCGACAGTCTGTGGCATCACGCCATCGTCTGCGGCAACGACCAGGATAACGATATCGGTCGCCTGTGCACCACGTGCACGCATCGCGGTAAACGCGGCGTGGCCCGGGGTATCCAGGAAGGTGACCATACCGTTGTCGGTTTCAACGTGGTAAGCACCGATGTGCTGTGTAATACCGCCCGCTTCGCCAGAGGCGATTTTAGTGGAGCGGATATAGTCCAGCAGAGAGGTTTTACCGTGGTCGACGTGGCCCATGATGGTCACAACCGGCGCACGAGATTCCTGTGCCGCATCGGTATCACGATCGTCCATTACCGCTTCTTCCAGCTCGTTCTCACGACGCAGGGTCACTTTGTGGCCCATCTCTTCGGCTACGAGCTGTGCAGTTTCCTGATCGATGACCTGGTTGATAGTCGCCATGGCGCCCATCTTCATCATCGCTTTAATGACCAGAGAACCTTTCACCGCCATTTTGTTCGCCAGTTCGGCTACGGTGATGGTTTCGCCAATCACAACATCGCGGTTAACGGCCTGCGCTGGCTTGTTGAAGCCCTGCTGCAGTGCGCTAGGTTTGCGATGCTTACCGCCTTTACCGCCACGAACCTGCGCACGCGCTTCTTCACGGTCAGTTTTGGCTTCGGAATGTTTGTTGCCTTTTTTCGCCGGACGCGCAGCTTTAGCAGTCGTACGCGCACGCGCACGGCCTGCTTCAACCTGACGGTCGTTTTCGTCTTCTGCCTGACGGGCGTGGGTCGAAGTGGTGACGTGATAGTCGCCTTTATCCTCTTCTTCCGGTTTTTCCCATTCAGCTGATTTCTCTTCAGCCAGACGGCGGGCTTCTTCGGCTACGAGGCGGGCAGCCTCTTCAAGCTTACGGCGGGCTTCTTCTTCAGCTTTACGCTTCAGTTCAGCAGCTTCAGCTTCGCGACGGGCTTTGTCTGATTGCGCAGCCCTGGTCACTTCATCGGTAGGTTGATTTGTCACTTTGTCATTTTCCGCTGCTGCACGTTTGGCCTTATCAGCGGCTTCGCGCCTTGCTTTATCTTCGGCTTCACGTTGCGCTTTTTGTTCAGCTTCGCGACGGGCTTTTTCTTCAGCCTCGCGTTGCGCCTGCTCTTCCGCTTCACGCTGCGCCTGGGCTTCAGCTTCTGCCTGAGCTTGCTCAGACTCTGCATCACCTTTCACATAGGTACGCTTTTTGCGGACTTCAATTTGCACCGACTTACTTTTACCCCCGGTGCCTGGAATATTCAAGGTGCTGCGCGTTTTACGCTGCAGCGTCAGCTTAGCTGAACCGACCTGACCGTGTTCACGGTTCAGATGAGATAGTAAGGTTTCTTTCTCTTGCTGGGTCACCGCGTCATTTTCAGACTTAGGGATCCCCGCATCAGCAAATTGCTGTACCAGGCGATCGACCGGAGTCTGAATTTCTGCGGCCAGCGATTTTACGGTTACATCTGTCATGCTGTTCCTTCCTGTTATTACGCGTCATCGCCGAACCAGCAGATATTACGTGCGGCCATAATCAGCGCGCCGGCTTGTTCATCAGACATGCCTTCAATATCCGTCAGATCGTCAACACCTTGCTCAGCGAGATCTTCCAGCGTGCAAACGCCTTTTGACGCCAGGCGGAACGCCAGCGCACGATCGAGGCCTTCAAGATTCAGAAGGTCCTCAGCGGGCTCCTGATTTCCAAGACTCTCTTCTTTCGCCAGTGCCAGGGTGGTTAACGCATTTTTTGCTCGTTCACGCAGGGCTTCAATGGTCTCTTCATCGAGGCCGTCGACTTCCAGCAGCTCGTTGATTGGCACGTATGCCAGCTCTTCCAGCGAGGAGAAGCCCTCTTCCACCAGTACGGTGGCGAACTCTTCGTCGATGTCGAGATGTTTAGTGAACATATCGATCGCTGCATGCGCTTCAGCCTGATGCTTAGCCTGCAGATCATCGACGGTCATCACGTTCAGCTCCCAGCCACTCAGCTGCGAAGCGAGACGCACGTTTTGGCCGTTACGGCCGATCGCCTGAGCCAGATTGCCAGCTTCTACGGCGATATCCATGGTGTGATTATCTTCATCAACCACGATTGACGCCACATCGGCCGGAGCCATGGCGTTAATAACAAACTGCGCCGGGTTATCGTCCCACAGCACGATATCGATACGCTCGCCGCCCAGTTCACTGGAAACAGCCTGAACGCGCGCGCCGCGCATGCCCACACAGGCACCCACCGGATCGATACGTTTGTCGTTAGTTTTGACTGCAATTTTAGCGCGCGAACCCGGATCACGGGCAGCAGCTTTAATTTCAATCAGTTCTTCGCCAATTTCTGGCACCTCAATGCGGAACAGTTCAATCAGCATTTCCGGTTTGGAACGCGTCACGAACAGCTGCGCGCCACGCGCTTCCGGACGTACAGAGTAGAGTACGCCACGAATACGGTCGCCTGGACGGAAGTTTTCACGCGGCAGCATATCTTCGCGCAGAATGACCGCTTCGGCATTGCTGCCAAGGTCGAGGGAAATGTTGTCGCGGTTAACTTTTTTCACCACACCGGTGATGATTTCGCCTTCCTGCTCACGGAACTGATCAACCACCATCGCGCGCTCAGCTTCGCGCACTTTTTGCACGATAACCTGCTTAGCGGTCTGGGTAGTGATACGGTCAAAGGTGACCGATTCAATCTGATCTTCGACATATTCGCCCAGATTGAATGCTTCATCTTCGAAGCGGGCCGCATCCAGCGTGATCTCGCGCGTCGGCTGTGTCACCTCTTCTACGATTTCCCAGCGGCGGAAAGTATCGAAATCGCCACTGCGGCGATCAATGCTGACGCGTACTTCAATTTCCTGCTCGTACTTTTTCTTGGTCGCAGTCGCCAGCGCGCTCTCCAGCGCTTCGAAGATTTTCTCACGCGGCAGGGCTTTTTCGTTAGAAACGGCTTCTACAACAGCTAAGATCTCTTTGTTCATCCTGGTTAGCCTCAATCCGGACTTTTAAAAGTGGGGGACCAGGTTCGCTTTCTGAATATTACTCAGCGCGAACACTTCATCGCTACCCTCAACGTGCACCGTGATCATCTCGCCATCAACTGACTTGATGGTTCCCTGCCATTTACGGCGGTTCTGAACGGCCATACGCAACACCAGACTCACTTCTTCACCCATAAAACGGGTGTAGTGTTCTGCGGTGAACAGAGGACGATCGAGTCCCGGTGAAGAGACTTCAAGGTTGTAAGGTACCGTAATCGGATCTTCAACATCCATTACCGCACTTACCTGGTGGCTGACATCGGCGCAATCATCGACATTGATGCCATCTTCACTATCAATATAGATGCGCAGGATAGATGTGCGACTACGAACGAATTCAATTCCAACCAGTTCGTAACCCAGCGCTTCTACGGGAGCCGATACCAACTCTGTCAATTTTTGCTCTAATGTGGACAAGCCCACCCCCAAGACATAAAAAAAGGGCCTATAGCCCAGTATTACGATTCGCTAATAACAAAAAACCCCGAATATTCGGGGCTTTTAGTCACTGGACCCTGTATGCCGCAATGCGGCCCGGACTCCATCCAAAGAATTTTCTTTCAAAAAATAGCCGTGAATGCGTCCGTCGATGCATACAGTATATTTGAAAAAGAACTCAAAGGGAAAATTGGTTGCGGGGGCCGGATTTGAACCGACGACCTTCGGGTTATGAGCCCGACGAGCTACCAGGCTGCTCCACCCCGCGTCCGAAAACGTGGCGAATAATACGCCAGACCTGCATAAAATGCAAGAGATAATGCTATTTGGTACCGAGGACGGGACTTGAACCCGTAAGCCCAATCGGGCACTACCACCTCAAGGTAGCGTGTCTACCAATTCCACCACCACGGCACTGCACTGACCACAACGATTCGTTGTGCTGACGACCTTACTTAGGAATATCGCTGCCCGGTGTAACCGGTTGAGCTGGCTTTTCAGTCTGTTGAGAAGACTGCGCCGGCGCAGAAAGATTTTCCCACTCGCTTCCTTTCGAGGCTTTATTGCTGTTCAGATTACCCAGAACCAGGCTGATGATGAAGAACAGTGCCGCTAAGATGCCAGTGGTACGGGTCATGAAATTACCTGAACCCGAAGAACCAAACACCGTACCGGATGCGCCTGCACCGAATGAGGCTCCCATATCAGCGCCTTTGCCTTGCTGCAGCATGATCATACCCACGAGGGCGATAGCCACAATAAGGAAAACAACTAAAAGAGCTTCGTACATATTCAACCTGTTCCTTGCACGATAATCGTACAGTTAAAGCTTCAACCAGTATTGATGGGGCGTCTCGTCATCACCCATCAGAAGCGGGTGTGAATACTAACCAAAGGCGCATATCTCTGCAAGTGCAATTTCTCTTACGCAAACTGATTGCAGAAAAAAGCGCCATCCCGGTGATTTTACAGGCGGATCCGCATTCTGATAACCGCCTTTAAGAGGTTTAAACCGCTTTGACCTGATCGGCAATACGATTAGCCAGTTCGGTGACCTGCGCCTCATTTTCGCCTTCGACCATCACACGAATCAGCGGCTCAGTGCCTGACTTACGCAACAGAACGCGTCCGCGACCCGCCAGCGCTTTTTCAACATCGGCGGTGACCGTTTTGACGGCGTCGCTTTGCAGCGGGTCATGCTCGCCCGCGAAGCGTACGTTGACCAGCACCTGCGGCAGCATCTTCATACCACTGCAGAGATCGTGCAGGCTCATGTGGTTACGCACCATCGCAGTGAGCACTTGCAAACTTGCCACGATACCGTCGCCTGTGGTGGTTTTATCCAGCAGGATCACATGACCGGAGTTCTCCGCGCCGAGACGCCAGCCCTTCTCCTGCATCTTCTCCAGCACATAACGGTCACCGACTTTGGCACGGGTAAACGGAATGCCGAGCTGTTTCAGCGCTAATTCCAGGCCCATGTTGCTCATCAGCGTACCCACTACACCGCCACGTAACTGCCCCTGACGCAGCGCTTCACGTGCAATGATGTAAAGGATCTGGTCACCGTCAACTTTGTCACCCAGATGGTCAATCATCATGATGCGGTCGCCGTCGCCGTCATAGGCCAGGCCAATATCCGCCTTCTCTGCCAGTACGCGTTGCTGCAGCAGTTTAAGATCGGTCGCACCGCACTCTTTGTTGATGTTCATGCCGTCTGGCTGCACACCGATTGCGATGACGGTTGCGCCCAGCTCGCGCAGGACATTCGGCGCAATGTGGTAAGTCGCACCATTGGCACAGTCGACCACAATTTTCAGGCCATTCAGATTGAGCTCGCTGGGGAAAGTCCCCTTACAGAACTCAATGTAACGCCCTGCTGCATCGACGATGCGGCTGGCGCGCCCTAACTGCGCGGACTCCACGCAGGTAATCGGCTTTTCCATCTCCAGCTCAATCGCTTCTTCCACGTCATCAGGCAATTTGGTGCCTTCGGACGAGAAGAATTTAATGCCGTTATCGTCAAATGGATTGTGCGACGCTGAAATAACGATGCCCGCCTCAGCGCGGAAGGTTCGGGTCAGATAGGCGATGGCGGGGGTCGGCATCGGACCGGTAAACGCAGCGGTCAGGCCCGCGGCGGCGAGACCCGCTTCCAGCGCAGACTCCAGCATATAGCCAGAGATACGGGTATCTTTGCCGATGATGATCTTTTTGGAACCGTGGCGCGCCAGTACTTTACCCGCGGCCCAGCCCAGCTTCAGGACGAAATCTGGCGTGATAGGTGTTTCACCGACTTTGCCGCGAATGCCGTCTGTACCGAAATATTTACGATTACTCATGATGTTCCTTTTGCTCTTCGGGTCGCTTCGACCACGCGCATCGCTTCGGCCGTCTCTTTTACGTCATGGGCGCGAATAATCTGCGCGCCCTGCATGGCAGCAATCACCGCGCAGCTCAGGCTGCCGGTTAAACGCTGTGACGGGCCGACATTTAACAACTGGCCAATCATCGATTTACGCGACATCCCCACCAGCAGTGGCAGACCAAAGTGGTGAAAATCGCTGAGATGAGCCAGCAGTTCATAATTGTGGCTGAGATTTTTACCGAAACCGAAGCCCGGGTCGAGTATCAGCTGCTCTTTTTTCATTCCCGCCGCTTCGCAACGCGCAATCTGCTGAGCGAAGTAAGTGTCCACTTCGCTTAAGATGTTTTCGTAAACCGGTGCCTGCTGCATGGTGCGCGGTTCGCCCTGCATATGCATTAAACAGACAGGCAGTCCGGTTGCGGCGGCGGCTTCCAGCGCCCCCGGTTCGGAGAGTGAGCGGACATCGTTAATGATGTGAGCACCCACTCGCGCGGCTTCCCGGATCACGTCCGCTTTAGAGGTGTCTACTGAAATCCAGACTTCGAAACGCTGGGCGATGGCATCGATCACCGGAATGACCCGCTCCAGCTCCTCCTCCACACTGACCTCATCAGCGCCAGGACGGGTTGATTCGCCGCCTACATCGATAATGGTTGCGCCGGCGTTGACCATTTCATTGGTATGCGTCAGCGCATCGACCAGCGCGTTATGTTTACCACCATCTGAAAAGGAGTCCGGCGTGACATTCAGAATGCCCATCACATGAGGAAACGATAAATCGAGATGGGAATCACGGGCAAACAACTTCATGGTGAAAACTCCTTGCTGATCAATATCTGGATGTAAAAAACCCCGGACCAGCCGGGGTTTTGTCTGACGATGATGCGTCTTATTTGTTGTACTGCTCTGACATGGTATTGCCTGGGTTCGGCGTACGCGGTTCATCAACCGGACGTGGCGCTTTTGGCGTACCGTTGCTGTCTGAGTTGCTGCCTGGATCTTCCCAGCCCGCTGGCGGACGCACTTCGCGGCGTGCCATCAGGTCGTCGATCTGTGGTGCATCAATGGTTTCATACTTCATCAGCGCGTCTTTCATCGCGTGAAGAATGTCCATGTTCTCACCCAGAATGCGGCGAGCACGCTGGTAGTTGCTGTCGATCAGGTGTTTAACTTCCTGGTCGATGATGCGGGCTGTTTCATCAGACATGTGTTTCGCTTTCGCGACAGAACGTCCAAGGAACACTTCACCCTCTTCTTCTGCATAGAGCAACGGACCCAGTTTTTCAGAGAAGCCCCATTGCGTCACCATGTTACGTGCCAGATTCGTCGCGACTTTAATGTCGTTGGACGCGCCGGTAGAAACATGTTCAACACCATAGATGATCTCTTCTGCCAGGCGACCGCCATACAGCGTTGAGATCTGACTTTCCAGTTTCTGACGGCTGGCGCTAATCGCGTCGCCTTCAGGCAGGAAGAAGGTCACACCCAGCGCACGGCCGCGCGGGATAATCGTGACTTTATGCACCGGATCATGCTCTGGCACCAGGCGGCCAATAATGGCGTGGCCCGCTTCGTGATAGGCAGTGGATTCTTTCTGCGATTCCGTCATCACCATGGAGCGACGTTCCGCACCCATCATGATTTTGTCTTTCGCTTTCTCGAACTCAACCATCGACACCACACGCTTGTTTGAACGAGCGGCGAACAGCGCTGCTTCGTTCACCAGGTTAGCCAGATCGGCACCTGAGAAGCCTGGCGTACCACGTGCAATGATTGCGGCGTCAATGTCGGTTGCCAGTGGCACACGACGCATATGCACTTTCAGGATCTGCTCACGACCACGTACGTCTGGCAGACCGACCACAACCTGACGGTCAAAGCGGCCTGGACGCAGCAGCGCAGGGTCCAGTACGTCAGGACGGTTAGTCGCGGCGATAACGATAATTCCTTCGTTACCTTCGAAACCATCCATCTCAACCAGCATCTGGTTCAGCGTCTGCTCACGTTCATCATGACCACCGCCTAAACCGGCGCCACGCTGACGACCGACGGCATCGATCTCATCGATGAAGATGATGCACGGTGCGGCTTTCTTGGCCTGTTCGAACATGTCGCGCACACGTGATGCACCGACACCGACAAACATTTCCACAAAGTCAGAACCAGAAATAGTGAAGAAAGGCACTTTGGCTTCACCGGCAATCGCTTTTGCCAGCAGGGTTTTACCGGTACCCGGCGGCCCCACCATCAGAACGCCTTTTGGAATTTTACCGCCCAGCTTCTGGAAACGGCTCGGCTCACGCAGATATTCCACCAGCTCAGCCACTTCATCTTTCGCTTCGTCACAACCCGCAACGTCGGCGAAAGTGGTTTTAATCTGGTCTTCTGTCAACATGCGGGCTTTGCTTTTGCCGAAGGACATCGCGCCCTTACCGCCGCCGCCCTGCATCTGACGCATAAAGAAGATCCACACACCGATCAGCAGCAGCATCGGGAACCACGAAATGAAGATGGAAGCCAGCAGGCTCGGTTCTTCCGGCGGTTCGCCAACCACTTTGACGTTTTTGGTCAAGAGGTTATCGAGCAACTTAGGATCATTGACAGGAATGTAGGTGGTATATTTATTGCTGTCTTTTTTGACAACGTTAATTTCACGCCCGTTAATACGTGCCTCGCGGACCTGATCCTGGTTCACTTCCGACAGGAAGGTTGAATAATCAACCCGACGGCCATTCGACTCGCTGGGCCCAAAGCTCTGGAATACTGACATCAGCACGACCGCGATGACTAACCAGAGAATCAGGTTTTTCGCCATGTCACTCAAGGGATTAACCTCATATTACATCGGTGTTAACAGATAGCGTAGGGTACTATAGTTCCTGCATACATGGAATCGCAGCAAAGCTGCGGACATCTCCAGCAATTTGGTTATAGTTTGCGCCCAGTCGCCACAATGTACACTTCACGTGAACGAGACCGTGAAGCGTCCGGCTTACGAATTTTTACTTTCGTAAACAGGGAGCGAATTTCCCGCAGGTATTCATCGAAGCCATCTCCCTGAAACACTTTCACTACAAAACTGCCGCCAGGTGCCAGGATATCCCGACACATCTCCAGCGCCAGTTCCACTAAATACATCGACCGGGGAATATCTACGGCAGGTGTACCACTCATATTCGGCGCCATATCGGACATGACAACCTGAACTTTCTGATCGCCAACGCGCTCAAGCAGCGCATTGATTACCGATTCTTCACGAAAATCGCCCTGAAGGAAATCGACACCGACTATCGGATCCATTGGCAGGATATCACAGGCAATGATGCGGCCTTTATTCCCGATTTGCTGAACCACATACTGCGACCAGCCACCAGGTGCAGCACCCAGATCTACCACGGTCATGCCGGGTTTGAAAAGCTTGTCACCCTGTTGTATTTCATCAAGTTTAAACCAGGCGCGCGAGCGCAACCCTTTTTTCTGCGCCTGAAGCACATATTTATCGCTAAAGTGTTCCTGAAGCCAGCGGCTGGAGCTGGCCGAACGCTTTTTACCCGTCATAATAATTCCAGTTAAATCGTCATCGTAGCGATAAACCTGCACGCAATGGGTTGCGTCGATTTGGTGATATACCCGAGATGGCGGTAGAATGAACCGTTTTCAATCCCTGAGTAAGTAAAAAACTACGATGAATCTAAGTACCAAACAAAAACAGCACCTCAAGGGCCTCGCCCATCCGCTCAAGCCAGTAGTTATGCTGGGTGGCAATGGCCTGACTGAAGGCGTGCTGGCCGAAATCGAGCAGGCTCTGTCGCATCACGAACTGATTAAGGTAAAAATCGCCTCTGAAGATCGTGAAACGAAACAGCTGATCGTCGAGGCTATCGTGCGTGAGACCGGTGCCAGCAACGTACAGGTGATCGGCAAAACGCTGGTGCTGTATCGCCCCTCTAAAGAGAGCAAAATTTCTCTGCCACGCTAAGTGGGCAAAGAAAGTGACATGCTCTTACCTCAGATAAAAGGCCGCAATGCGGCCTTTTTCCTTTCTTTACATTGTGCTTAAACGCTTTTCAAAGCGTAGCAACATCTTAAAGGTATTCCACCTTCAGGATCTCATACTCAACGTCGCCGCCCGGGGTTTTTACGATAGCCACATCATCGGCCTCTTTACCCACCAGGCCACGCGCCATTGGCGAATTGACCGAAATCAGATTTTGCTTAAAGTCCGCTTCGTCATCGCCCACGATGCGATACGTGGCTTCTTCGTCGGTCTCGACGTTCAGCACGGTCACCGTGGCACCGAAGATCACGCGGCCGGTTTTCGGCATCTGCGTGACATCGATAACCTGCGCATTGGAGAGTTTGGCTTCAATCTCCTGAATACGGCCTTCACAAAAGCCCTGCTCTTCACGCGCAGCGTGATATTCCGCGTTCTCTTTTAAATCGCCATGTTCGCGTGCATCAGCGATAGAGGCGATAATGCGCGGGCGCTTCACGGTTTTCAGCTCGTTCAGCTCTTCGCGCAATCTTTCAGCGCCTCTTAACGTCATCGGAATCTGATTCATTTAAGCTCCTCGCCCTCTTTCCTGTTTAACGATGTCATCCTGACCGGTGACCGCAGAAAAAAGCGCTCTGCGGCGCATTAGCCCGTTTTTGCAAATAAAAGAATCCTGACCCGGAGATGCCTCCAGGCCAGAAAAGAGTTTTGCAATTTGATACGTATTTTACCCCAGAGTTCCCTGCGGGTCATCGTTTACTTTGCACCGCCCAGCGACGTAGTATTGACGCCCTCACCTGCCAGTTACCGCGAGATTATGCGATTTTCACGACTTGTTACCGGATTAAGCTGCGCATTTATGCTGCAGGCACACGCAGCGCCAGTTGATGAATACATGCAGTACCTGCCAGATGGCGCCAATCTGGCGCTGATGGTTCAGAAAGTGGGTGCATCAACACCGATCATTGATTACCACGGCAAACAGATGGCCCTGCCCGCCAGTACCATGAAAGTGGTGACGGCGCTGGCGGCACTACTGGAACTGGGTGGCGATTTCCGTTTTCAGACCACGTTTGAGACCCGGGGTGCCATTATAGATGGCACCCTGAACGGCGATTTAGTCGCACGTTTCGGCGGTGATCCGACGTTAAGCCGTCAGGATCTGCGCAACATGGTCGCGGCGATAAAGAAGCAGGGCATTAACCATATCAAAGGCAATCTGGTTATCGACACCTCGGTTTTTGCCAGTCATGACATGGCACCGGGCTGGCCGTGGAACGATATGACCCAGTGCTTCAGCGCCCCGCCGGGTGCCGCGATTGTAGATAAAAACTGCTTCTCGGTGTCGCTCTACAGCGCTAATACGCCGGGTGAAAATGCGTTTGTGCGCATCGCTTCCTATTATCCGGCGCATATGTACAGCCAGGTCCGCACCATCGGCCGTAACAGCGGTGAAGGGCAATATTGTGAACTGGATGTGGTGCCGGGTGAGCTGAACCGCTACACCCTGACAGGCTGTATGCGCCAGCGTGCCGAACCGCTGCCGCTGGCCTTTGCGGTGCAGGATGGCGCGGCGTGGGCGGGTGAAATCCTGAAGGCAGAGCTGCGGTCATCAGAGATTGACTACAGTGGCCATCTGGTACGCCAGACGCAGGTCACGGAGCCAGGTACTGTACTGGCATCGACCCAGTCTGCGCCGCTGCATACGCTGCTGCACACCATGCTGAAGAAGTCAGACAACATGATAGCCGACACGGTCTTCCGCACCATTGGTCATCACTACTTCAACGTGCCCGGTACATTCCGCGCCGGACAGGATGCTGTCCGCCGGATCCTGAAAGCCAAAGCCAATGTGGATATGGGCAACAGCATTCAGGTCGATGGTTCCGGTCTGTCGCGCCACGATCTGATTTCGCCGCAAACCATGATGCAGGTGTTGCAGTTCATTGCGAAGAATGACAACACGCTGGATTATATTTCGATGCTGCCGCTGGCGGGTTATGACGGCACGCTACAGTATCGCGGCGGACTGCATGAAGCGGGACTGGATGGCAAGGTCTCGGCGAAAACCGGTTCACTGCAGGGCGTCTATAATCTGGCGGGCTTTATTACCACCTCCAGTGGTGCCCGTGTCGCCTTTGTTCAGTTCCTTTCCGGTTATGCAGTGCCGCCGGAAGATCAACGTACCCGCCGTATTCCACTGGTACGTTTTGAGAGCCGACTCTACCGCGATATCAATCAGAACAACTGATAAAGCAGAGATAAAAAACGCAGCGGGCGATCACCCTGCTGCGTTTTTTTATGGCTGAACCGATCAGAAGCGGGTGTTCATGCTCATATAAAATGTGCGGCCCGATTCGTTAAAGGTATTGGCTCCCGCGCCGTAGAGGTAAGCGCCGGTGGTGGCATTGCCGGTAGTCTGCGCATTGCCCTGACGGAAATGACGCTTGTCGAACAGGTTGTCGATACCGACCGTGAGGCTGGCATACTGATTAACATCATAGGTGCCGCTCATCCCCACCACCGAATAGGGGCTGACCTGATCGGTCGCGCTGCCGGTTACGGCGTTACCCTTATAGTCATACTTCTTCGGCACCTGTTTACCGTACCAGGTCAGGGTTGTCTGGAGGGAGAGATCCTGCGTCGCCTGCCAGCTCAGCGTCGAATTGAGCGTATACGCCGGAATAATTGACAGACGATCGCCAGTCTCTTTATTTTTGCTTTGCAGCATATACGTGAAGTTGTTGTTCCACGTTACGCTGTCGGAGAACGGGACGTTAACCGTACCTTCCAGCCCCTCAACCACCGCTTTTGGCACATTTTCCCATTTGTAGATGTCGGTTTTGCCGTTAGACGCGGTGCCGGTGGGAGCCGTGCCTGCCTCAATCTTGTTGCGATAGTCGTTGCGGAACCAGGTCAGACCCGCCTGATAGCCGTCGCGCTTCCATTCAAGTCCAATCTCTTTATTGATGCTGTTTTCCGCTTTCAGGTCATCATTACCCATCAGATAACAGGCACCGGCACTGGCCGCGCAGCCCTGACCATTGCTGTAAAGCAGATAGTTCGGGTTGGTCTGGTAGAGGCTCGGCGCTTTATAAGCGCGTGCAATGCCCATTTTCAGGGTGACCTCATCGCCTAATCCCTGTGAGAGGTTGAGCGACGGGCTCCAGTTATCGCCGACAATCGAATGGTGATCGAAGCGCAGGCCTGGCGTCAGCATGGTGCTGTCGGTCAGCTCAATATTGTCTTCCGCAAATAGTGAGAAGATCTCCGCCTGCGAATAGGGAGAGCGTCCGGTGGTGGCGATACCCGGAATCGAACCGTAGCTGGCGGCCTGCGTCGTTGAGGACGGATCCTTCATCCGTTGCTGATTCCATTCTGTGCCAAAGGTTGCGGTCTGATTCACAAGCCACTCAAACGGCACGCTGATCTCGCTGTGCAGCAACACATCATCCAGCTGGATGGTGTTGAAGTTGCTGTTGGAAAAGATACCTTCAGTGCCGCCCGCCAGCCCTTCATTCAGGCGCGAGTTACGGGTGTTTTCATACTGCGCATAGGTATTGGTGCTGATGCCATTACCCCAGGCGCCGGTCCACTTAACCGAAAAGTTCTGCCGATAGAGCCGGTTGGTCTCGTCACCATATTTGCTTTTCACAAGCGCGTTGGTATTGGTGTTCTGGGTGTCGCCAGCATAGAGGTTGCCCTGCCGGCTGTAACCGGCCCCCACTTCCAGCGCCTGCATTGGTGCAAACGCCCAGCGCAGCAGGCCATAAACATCTTTATTGACTGAACCTTCCCGGCCCGCCGGATAGGATCCTGCATAACTGCCGGTGCGGTCAGCGGCGTGACCTTCATTGATGTCGTAAGCGTCGGCCTGCGTTTTTGCCAGACCGCCATAGAGCCGGAAACTGACATCATCGCCCAGCGGTCCTTCAAGACTGAAGTTGGTACGCCGCGTCGCGCCCTCCTCCTTGTGTTGCGGCACGTTGTAATAGGCGCTCCACGAGCCGTGCCACTGATTATCCATCTCTTTTTTGGTGATGATATTGACCACGCCACCCGCCGCACCATTGCCGTAACGGGCCGCTGCCGGACCGCGGATGACGTCAATGCGGTCAATGATCTCTGGCGGTACCCAGTTCGTATCGCCACGTGTGTCGCGCTCACCGCGCCAGCCAAGCCGCACGGAATTACGGCTGGTTACCGGCAGGCCATCGATCAGGATCAGGGTGTTTTCCGGTCCCATGCCACGGATATCGATCTGACGGTTGTTTCCGCGCTGGCCGCTGGTGGAGTTACCGGTCAGGTTGACACCCGGCATGGTGCGGATAATTTCGGCAACGTCGCGCGCAGGGGGATGTTTTTTTATTTCGTCGGCGGTAATCGTCGATACGCCAGGTGCCTGCAGCGTCTGCTCAGCGGCGGTGACCGTCATGGTGCCGTCGTGGATCGTATCTGACGTGTTGTTGATCGCCGGGTCGCTGTGGGCTTGGGCAGCCACTGCGCCAGCAGAAATGAGAGAGGCAGTAAAACCCAGTTCAATCATAATGGCTAACGAAAGCCGGGATAACTTTTTCATTTTTCTGTTCCTGGAGTGCCAGCGAGCATGCCACTGCCGGCGTACCGGTAAAAAGGTCATAACCTTGCCTGCAACGCATTAACCCTCCCGCCACACCTGCTTCAGAACCGCGTTACGTCCGTCTGAAATCCGATGCGACAGAGAGAATGCGCGCGCTCCCTGTCGAGCGGAAACACCCTATTGCAAATGCAAATAATTATCAATACTATTATCTGTAACATGCATGACCCTAAGCAAGTGTGATTGAATCATGGCGCGAATGGCGTGGTTAAACGAAGAGACCGGCAGCGAACGCTGGTGGCATCATCAGCAGCAACAGGGCATTCCCCTGATTGAACCCGCTGAAAAGGGGACCTGTCAGGTCACTTTTTTCTGGCGTGATCCGCAGGGTGATCCGCTGCACTCTGATACCCGGCGCGTCTGGATCAACATTACCGGTGTAACCGATCATCATCACACAGCCTCACCTTCCTCCTTAACACCTGTTCCTGATACCGATGTCTGGTGGTGGCAAACCACCCTGCCCGCTGACTGGCGCGGCAGCTACTGCCTGATCCCTGACAACCAGACAGAGACGTTTACCGGGCAGGCTGATATGCAGGCGCTGCGCCAGTGGTGGAGTCAGAAATTCCGGCAGGCACAAAGCGATCTGCTCAATCCGCTGCGGAGCTGGTCGGCCGGGCGCGGCATGAGCGTCTCACCGCTGCATCTGCCGCTTGCGCCTGAGCAGCAGGTCTGGCGTGCAGTTGATGAAGGTCGCGCCGCCACTCTTCCGCTGCAGCAGCATCTGTGGCGCAGCCAGCGGCTGGGCAATCAACGTCAGGTCTGGCTTTATGTCACCGGCGAGGCAGACGCTGCCGATCGTCCGCTGGCACTGCTGCTGGATGGTCAGTTCTGGGCGCACAGCATGCCGGTTGCCGGTCCGCTTCAGGAACTCACTGAGGCAGGCGAACTGCCTCCTGCGGTCTATGTCATGATCGACATCATTGACCGCGAACACCGCACGCGTGAACTGACCTGTAATCCCGATTTCTGGCTGGCGATTCAGCATGAGCTGTTACCACAAATTCAGCAGTGGACATCGTTCCGGGCCGACAGCACGCTGGTGGCCGGACAGAGTTTTGGCGGCCTTTCTGCCGCTTACGCCACCCTGACCTGGCCGGAAACCTTTGCGGGTGCCGTCAGTCTTTCCGGTTCGTTCTGGTGGCCCGCGCGCGGCGACCCGAATGGCTGGCTGCCGCAGCAGTTACAGCAGGGTTTGCTGCAGGCGCCCTCCCGGCGCTTTTATCTGGAGGCGGGACGGCGCGAACGACTGATTCTGGCGGCAAACGAGCAGTTTCAGCGCGATCTGACTGTGGCAGGACATCAGGTCAGCTATCACCCGGTTGAAGGTGGTCACGATGCGCTGTGCTGGCGCGGCGGGCTGCTGGCGGGCCTCAAAGCTATGTGGCAATTGTCATAACCCGCTGAACTCCCGCCGCCTGTGCGCCATTAAAAGAAAGAAAAAGGATACGCAGGAGAGCGGCGTTAACGCGCCCGACGACTTCGGACAGGAGACCAACATGCAACAACGCAATCCTTTCGACGATCCCCAGCAGGATTGTCAGGTGCTGAAAAACGATCAGCAGCAATACAGTTTATGGCCCGCCTTTTGTGCGGTTCCGCCAGGATGGCGGCCTGTTTATGGGCCCGAACCACAGGTTCGCTGCCTGAGCTGGCTGAATGAAAACTGGCACGATATCCGTCCGGTTATGACGCCGGACAGTGGGAGCCACAATGTCTGAGACCACCCTGAACCCGCTGACAGAACAAAAAACATTGCCGCTGGTGGCCGCTCAGCCCGGCATCTGGATCGCTGACCAGTTATCCCCCTATTCCAATGCCTACGCCGTGGCGCATTTCGTTGAACTGCGTGGTGCGCTGAACAGCGCGCTGCTGTCTCGCGCCATCGTTGCCGGCATGCAGGAAGCGGACACGCTGAATATGGCCTTTGGCGAGCAGGAGGGTGAACCGCTGCAGTGGCCTGCCCCCCAGCATTTTCGCGAGCCTGAAATAATCGATCTACGCGATGCCGCCGATCCGGCGGCGGCCGCACGGGCGCTGATGCAGCAGGATATGTCCGGCGATCTGCGGGTGCTGAGCGGTGCGCCGCTCTATCATCACAGCCTGCTTCGGCTGGGCGAGGATCACTGGTACTGGTATCAGCGCTACCATCATCTGGTGGTCGATGGTTTCAGCTTTACCGCCCTGACCCGCCGTATCGCCCATCTCTACAGCGCCTGGCGGCACGGCGACACGCCGGAGCCGAGCCCCTTTGTCCCGTTCAGCGAGGTCGTCGACGAGTATCAGCGCTATCAGCACTCTTCGACCTGGCAGCGCGATCGTCAGTTCTGGCTGGAAAAAGGGGCGCATTTACCTGCGCCCGCCTCGTTATCCTCGCTGCCGCTGGCGGGTCAGAGTGCCAGCACCGACCTGCTGCGACACACATTTGCCGTGGAGCGACACACCTTTCAGGCGTTGCTGGCGCATACTCAGCAGCAGAATCTCAGCGCGGCGGACACCGCCTTTGCGCTGGTGGCGCTGTGGCTGGCGCGCCTCACAGGTCAGAACGACTTTGCCGCCGGTTTCATCTTTATGCGCCGCATCGGCTCGGCCGCGCTCTGCGCCACCGGTCCGGTGATCAACGTATTGCCTATGGCGATCCATTACGATCCGGCACAGCCGCTGACGGCACTGGCCGCGCGGCTGGCGGGTGAGGTCAGAAAAATGCGCCGTCATCAGCGTTACGACGCTGAGCAGGTGCAGCGCGATCTGGGGCGATTGGGTGACAGTGCTCCGCTCTATGGGCCGGTGATTAACCTGAAGATGTTCGACTATCAGCTCGATTTCGCCGGCATTGAAGGCATCACTCATCAGCTGGCGTCAGGCCCGGTTCGCGATCTGGAGATTGCTATCTACCTCAGCGAACAGGGCGACCTGACGCTGGAATTACTGGCTAATGCAGCGCGCTACAGCGAAACCGTGCTGAAGCAACATGCCAGCCGCTTTGGTCTGCTGCTTCAGCAGCTTGCCGTCCGGCCAGCGTGCGCCTGTGGCGAGCTGGATATGCTGATACCGGAAGAACATCAGCAGTTGGCAGCGATCAATCAGACCGCCGTGATGCTGCCTGCAGAGACGCTAAGCAGCCTGCTGCTGCAGCAGGCGCAGCGTACGCCGCACGCCGTGGCGCTGGCGGATGAGGCGCATCAGCTTAATTATCAGCAGATGCAGCAGCAGGTCGTCGCGCTGGGACAACAGCTGATTGCGAAGGGTGTGACGCGGGGTGACATTGTCGCCGTGGCGCTGCCGCGCTCGGTCTTTTTATCGCTGGCACTGCAGGCGATTGTCAGCACAGGCGCAACCTGGCTGCCGCTTGATACCGGCTACCCGGACGATCGGCTGAAGATGATGCTGGAAGATGCCGCGCCGAAAACGCTGATCACCTGCCGCGAACTGGCAGACCGGCTGGCGGCTCTCTCACCGGTTGCGCCGCTGTTTTACGACGCGCTGTTAACACCGGTTGATCGCGTGCTGACACAGGCTCCGCGTCCGCATGATGGCGCTTACCTCATCTATACCTCTGGTTCGACCGGTCGGCCAAAAGGCGTGCTGGTCAGTCATGAGGCAATCGTCAACCGGCTGCTGTGGATGCAGGATTGTTATCCGCTCGGCGGTGATGATGTCGTGCTGCAGAAAACGCCGAGCAGCTTTGATGTCTCGGTGTGGGAGTTCTTCTGGCCCTTGATTGCTGGCGCACAGCTGGTGATGGCACCGCCTGATGCCCACCGCGACCCGGAAGCCCTGCAGCAGCTGTTTGCCCGCTACCGGGTGACCACCACCCATTTTGTTCCCTCGATGCTGGCGGCCTTTGTTGCCTCGCTGCAGGATGACAACGCGATAGAAAGGTGCACCACCCTGCGGCAGGTGTTCTGCAGTGGCGAAGCGCTGCCCGCTGAGCTGTCGCGCCAGTGGCAGACGCTGACCCGGGTACCCTTGCATAACCTGTATGGCCCGACCGAAGCGGCAGTGGATGTCAGCTTCTACCCGGCGTTCGGACCTGCGCTGGCAGCCGTCGACGGTGCCAGCGTGCCGATTGGCTTCCCGGTCTGGAACACCGGCTTACGGATTCTGGATGCGCGTCTGCAGCCGGTGCCGCCAGGCGTGGCGGGCGATCTCTGGCTGACCGGCGTGCAGCTGGCACAGGGTTATCTGGATCGCCCCGACCTCACGGCCAGCCGGTTTGTGGCAGATCCGTGGGGTCACGGCTCCCGCATGTACCGCACCGGCGATGTGGCGCGCTGGCTGCCGGATGGTGCGGTGGAGTATCTGGGCCGCAGCGACGATCAGCTTAAAATCCGCGGACAGCGCATCGAGCTGAATGAGATCGACCATGCCATGGCTGCGCTGCCTGGCATTGTGCAGGCCGTGACGCATGCGGTGGTACTGGGCAGCAGCAGCGACCAGCAGGGTGATGCCCGCCAGCTGGTCGGCTATGTAGTGGCAGATGGCCCGATTGATGCCGTCGTCATGCGCCAGACGCTGGCGACACAGTTGCCCGCGCATATGGTGCCGGTGGCGATTGTTCAGCTGGCGGCATTACCGCTCAGCAGCAACGGCAAGCTGGATCGTAAAGCGCTGCCGCTGCCACAGACCCGGACAGCGGCTGCCGGTCGTGCGCCGCACCCTGGTCTGGAAACCACGCTGGCGCAGGCGTTCGCCACGCTGCTGGAACGTGAGTCCGTCAGCGCACAGGATGATTTTTTTGCGCTGGGTGGCCATTCGCTGCTGGCGATGCGGCTGGCGGCGCATCTGCGGCGGACGCTGAATCAGCCGGTGTCAGTGGGCCAGATTATGGTGGCAGCTACGGCAGAAAAGCTGGCCGCCCTGCTCAGTAGCGAATCCGCGGAGACAGCCCGCGCCGGATTTGAGGCGGTCTTGCCGCTGCGGCGCACTACCGGCCCGACGCTGTTCTGCTTCCATCCCGCCTCCGGTTTTGCCTGGCAGTTCAGCGTGTTGCAGCGCTATCTGGATGCCCGCTGGTCGCTGCTCGGTATTCAGTCACCCGACATTACCAGCCCGCTGAATCAGGCGCAGCACCTTGATGCGGTGTGTGACGCACATCTGGTGACGGTGCGCCAGCAACAGCCAGAGGGGCCCTACTATTTCCTTGGCTACTCACTGGGCGGCACGCTGGCACAGGGTATCGCTGCGCGGCTGGAGGCCGAAGGTGAAACGGTCGCCTTCCTCGGGCTGCTGGATACCTGGCCGCCAGAGACGCAGAACTGGGATGAACGGCGCGGCGAAAACGTGCTGGACCCGGCGGTGCTGGAAGAAGTGAATCGGGAGCGCGAGCAGTTTATCGCGGCACAGCGCGAGCAGGCCGGTGAAGGGATGGCGGCGCTGTTCACCACCATTGAAGCCAACTACGCCAGTTCGGTGCGCCTGCTGGCGACGGCACGCAGCGCCCGCTTCGGGGGACACGCCACGCTGTTCCTGGCGCAACAGACGCAGCAGCCCGGTCAGGATGTGCGTCGCGCCTGGGCGCCCTGGATTGGCGGGCTGACCGTCTGGCCGCTGGACTGTGCGCACGTCGAGATCATCTCACCACGCATGTTCGAGCAGATTGGCCCACGACTGCAGCAGTGTCTGGCGGCGCTGATTTCCTGAGCCGTCCTGACCTCGCGCTTTCTTCACCGGAGAAAGCGCGGGTCAGCCTCTGCCCAGCGGCACAATCATCGGCGTACCGGCCACGGGATCGTTAATGATGATGCAGCGCAGGCCGTAGATCGCTTCTATCAGTTCCGGCGTCACAATCTCCGCCGGTTTCCCTTCGGCAACGATTTTCCCGTCGCGCATCGCTATCAGGTGGCTGGCGTAGCGGCACGCCTGATTAAGATCGTGCAGCACCACCACCAGCGTTCGGCCATGCTGCTGATTGAGATCCTGCATTAATTCCAGCAGTTCAATCTGATGGGCGATATCCAGCCAGGTGGTCGGTTCATCCAGCAGCAATAGCGGTGTCTGCTGAGCCAGCACCATCGCAATCCACACCCGCTGCCGCTGACCGCCAGAGAGCGTATCAACCTGCTGCTGCGCTAAACCGGCCACGCCGGTGGCCTGCATGGCCTGCTGCACCGCTGCCTCATCTTCCTGTCGCCAGCGCCCGAACAGCGACTGGTGCGGATAACGCCCGCGCGCCACCAGTTCGCTGACGCTGATACCCGCAGGCGCGTTCGAGCTTTGCGGCAGCAGCCCCAGCCGGCGTGCCACCTCTTTGGTAGCGTAGTGAGCAATCGTATTGCCATCCAGCAGCACCTCGCCCTGTAGCGGCGAGACCAGGCGGCTTAAGGTACGCAGCAGCGTCGATTTTCCGCAGGCGTTGGGACCGATGATCACGGTCAGCTCACCGTCAGGGATCGCGACAGAGAGATTCTCCGCCACGATTTCTTTGTCATAGCCCAGCGTCAGCGCGTCACCCTGCAAACGTGTTGTCACTTTCATTGACGTCGTGCCTCCCGCACCAGTAGCGCAATCAGATAGAGGCCGCCCAGACTGACCGTGATCACGCCAACCGGCAGCTGATAAGGCAGGAAAAAGTGCTGCGCGGCGTAATCCGCGGCGATTAACAGCAGCGCGCCACACAAGGCAGCCAGCGGCAGCGCGCCTTTAGTACCACCACTGAGCCGCCGCGCAATCTGCGGTGCCAGCAACGCAATAAAAGAGATCGGACCGGCCAGCGCCGTCGAGGCGGCGGTGAGGATAACGCCCGTCAGCATCAGCATGATGCGGCTGCGCTCAACCGGAACGCCCAGCGCGCAGGCCGTGTCGTCACCCATCTCCAGCAGTCGCATGCGGCGGGCCAGCATGCCTGTTGCCAGCAGCGCCAGCAGCAGCACGGTGATCACCGGCATGGTTTTTGCCCAGGTAATGCCGTTAAGTGAACCGGCGCTCCAGAGCCCGGCACTCAGTGCCGCCTCCAGTGAAGCACTGATAATCAGCCAGCTGTTTAGCGCCATCAGCAGTGCCCGCACGCTGATGCCCACAATAATCAGCCGGAAGGTCTCCACGCCGTTGCGCCAGCTGAACAGCCAGACCACACCTGCAGTGAGCAGCCCGCCTGCCAGCGCCGCCAGCGTCATCCCTTCCATGTTTTGCTGGAACAGCACCAGCGCCACCAGCACACCGCTGTAAGCGCCAGTGTTGAAACCCAGAATATCGGGACTGCCCAGCGGGTTGCGCAGCAGCGACTGGAAAATCGCCCCGCTGACGCCCAGCGCCGCACCAATCAGCAGCGCCATCATGACGCGCGGCAGACGCCACTCCAGTACAATCAGCTGAACATTGCGCGCTGCCTCGCCGTTGAGAAGTGCCCATAACTGGCTGGCGGAGATCGGTAAGGTGCCGCGCGTGACGCCCAGAAAAGCCAGCGCCCCGCAGGCCATCAGCAGCAGCGCATTGATCATCGTCCGTGTCATATCTGCCCTCTTCCCAGCTTACGGCGCACCAGCACAATCAGCATCGGCGCACCGAGAATGGCCGTGACAATTGACACGCGCAGTTCACCCGGCACCAGCAGCCGTCCCAGAATATCGGCCGCCAGCAGCAGACAGGGAGTGATCACCAGGGTTCCCGGCAGCATCCAGCGATGATCGTTGCCCAGCAGCCAGCGGGCCAGATGCGGTGTCATTAACCCGACAAAGGCGATGGGGCCGACTGCCGCCGTCGCCGCACCGCTCAGCAGTGCAATCGCCAGCAATCCCACCAGTTGAGTACGCATCACACGGGTGCCCAGCGCGGTTGCCATATCTCCGCCCATACTCAGGCTGTTGAGCGAACGTGCCAGCAGCAACGCCAGCAGGCTCCCGGCTACGACCGCCGGAAAGACAGTGCGCAGAATGGCGAAATTGCGGATATCCAGCGAGCCGCTGTGCCAGAAACGCAGATGATCGTAAATATCGGGATTAAGCAGCGACAGGCCAGATGTTAAACCCTCCAGCACCGCACCCAGCGCCACGCCTGCCAGCGTCAGACGCAGCGGATTCACGCGGCCGCCGCCGATCGCACCCGTCATGGCCACCAGCAGCGACGCCAGCAGTGCACCCGTAAAAGCAAAACCCAGCCATTCCGCAGGAGAATCGGCGCCAGAGAGGGCGATGCCAAGCACCACCGCAAAACCCGCTCCGGCATTCACACCAAGAATGCCTGGATCGGCCAGGGGATTGCGCGTCAGGCTCTGCATCAGTGCGCCCGCCAGACCTAAACTGATCCCGGCCAGCAGTCCCGCAAGGGTTCGCGGCAGCCGGGCATCGCGCACGATCACGCAATCGATGCGGCTGCAGTCGGAGAGTAAGGCATGTGTGACATCATGAAAGGGTACAGGTCTGGCTCCCAGCATCAGGCTGAGCGCAATAAGCAACAATAGCAGCATCCCTGAACCGGCTATTGCACGGAGTTGACGCATAACGTTTAAACCTTCACGAATTCAACATGGCTCGCAATTGCGAGTGTTTATGATAATGATACTTGTTATCGTTATTAACTATTTTTTGTATGTTACCATGACTCTCAGATTCAATAATGAGGAAAATGGGTGCTAAAAAGCGACGCTATGAACAAACCCTCCCATTTTATCGATCTCACTCTGCTGAGAACCCATCCCGCCTTTCGCGCCCTGTTTATCGCCCGCTTTATCTCGATTGTCGCTCTCGGCATGCTGGCGGTGGCGGTCCCGGTTCAGATTCAGCAACTGACGCAATCACCATTGCTGGTAGGACTGGCGGTGACGCTGGCAGGAGCCGGTATGTTTATCGGTCTGCTGACCGGCGGCGTGCTGGCCGATCGCTATGAGCGTCGTCGCCTGATCCTGTTTGCCCGATCCACCTGTGGCCTGGGCTTTGCCGCGTTGTGCATTAATGCCCTGCTCCCTTCACCGTCGGTCATCGCCGTCTTCGTGCTGGGACTCTGGGATGGTTTTTTCGGCGCGATAGGCGTCACGGCGCTGCTGGCGGCCACGCCGGCGCTGGTCGGGCGTGAGAATCTGATGAAGGCGGGTGCCATTACTATGCTGACGGTGCGCTTTGGCGCGATTCTGTCACCCGCGATTGCGGGTATGGTGATTGCTCAGGGCGGTGTGGCGTGGAACTACGGGCTGGCCGCGTTCGGCACGCTGCTGACGGTGTTAACCCTGTTGCGATTGCCGCCGCTTGCGCCACCGCCGCAGCCGCGTGAACATCCCATAAAGGCACTAAGCAGCGGCGTCCGCTTCCTGTTCGATACGCCAATTGTAGGTATGGCGGCGCTGACTGGCGCGCTGGTAACGCTAGCCAGCGCGGTGCGTGTGCTCTATCCGGCGCTGGCCCCTCACTGGCAGGTCGGTCTGACGGCGCTGGGACTGATGTACGCCGCCGTGCCGTTGGGTGCTGCGACAGGCGCGCTGACCAGCGGACGGCTGGCACAGTCGCCACAGCCGGGCCGCCTGATTCTGGTCAGTGCCATCGCGGCATTCGTCGCACTGGCTCTGTTCAGCCTGATGCCGTGGTTCAGCCTGAGTCTGATCTGCCTCGTAGCCTTTGGTTATTTCAGTGCCATCAGCAGCCTGGTGCAGTACGCGATGATTCAGACGCTGACGCCCGATGCGCTGCTTGGCAGGATCAACAGCCTCTGGACAGCGCAGAATGTCACCGGCGATGCGATAGGTGCAGCAATAATTGGCGCGATGGGTTCACTGCTGTTGCCGCAGCAGGCCGCCGCCCTCTCTGGCCTGGCAGCCACCGTGCTGGGTCTCATCATGTGGCTGCTGATGGCCCGCCTGCGACGCTATCAACGGCCTGCCTCCGACGATGCCACATCATGATTTCACGAACAGCGCTTCCAGCCGCGTCAGTAAATGACTGGCGCTGTAGTAGTCGAGACGAAAGCTATCCAGCCCCAGCGCATAGACCGCTTTAGCGCGCACCGCTGGGGTCTGCGCCAGAAAAGCATTGCTCATTACCTGCGCAGCCGTGTTATCTTCGGCGGCAAACAGCAGATAAGTCTGTCCATTCAGGCCTTCCGCCAGATTTTCGCCTGACAGCTGAAGAATATCTTTACGCTGTCCCATGCTGTGAGCAGACTGAAGCGTCGCCGGTGGCGTTGCCAGCGTGAAGCCCAGCTCCTGCAGTAACTTCCCCTGTGCCGATGCCTCCGTCCAGAGATTCACAGCCCGGCCATCTCCGTTCCACACCATTGCAGAAACCGGCTGCGGAGGCAGGGTCAGCTTTGCCTTCAGCGCCTTTTCACGCGCGTCGAACTCGCTTATCCGGGCAGCGGCATCCGCCTCATGCCCGGTCGCCTCACCCAGCAGCGTCACCAGCTGCTGCCAGCTTTTATCGTCATAGTTAACGACCAGTACCGGTGCAATCGCCGAGAGCTGATCGGCCAGTTTGATCGCTGAATCATTACCGGTGGCGCTGACCACAATCAGGTCTGGCGCTTCCGCAGCGATCGCTTCCGCATTGGGTTCACCAATATAGAGCCGCTTTACGCCACGCTGTTTCGCCACACGCCCCCACTGCCGGAAGAATCCCTGCTCATCAGCCAGCCGGCTGCCGGGTGCGGTTGCACCACTGGCAACTACTGGCGCATCAATCGCCAGCAGCGAGCCAGTCAGGGTGACACTGGTCGAGACAATGCGGGTCGGTGCCTGAGCCAGGGTGACCTGACCTTTTGCCCCCGCGAAGGTGCGCGGCCAGCCGGTCTGTGCAACAGCGGTCACGCTGAACAGAGTGATACTCAGCAAAAACAGCGCTAATGCCGACGTTACTCCCTGTTTAGTCATTTGTTTTCATCCTATTTCTCTCTGGTAATCCGGGCGACAACTTGTGCTGATTTAACCAACAAAACCAGCTGAATCACCGCGTATTTATTGACACCTTCGGCTATTCGACGTAGGTTACTGCACCATAATACAAATGATAATCATTATTAGTTATCTTATCATTTATAGGTGAAATTATGGTGGAATCACTGGCATTTGAACATCCCCTGCTGCAGGATTTTCCGGCACTCTGCCGTGGCTTCCTGTTTACTTCACCCTGGCGAAGCCTGACGACTCAGGGCTGTTTTACGACACTCACTGCTCCGGTAAACCAGGGTGAGCAGCTGACCGGAGAGTTTCAGCAACAACTGCAGCATCATTTTGCCTCGGCCAGAAAACAGGGCATAGCCCATCCCATTCTGGTGGGTGCGATCCCGTTCGATGTGGATCAGCCCGCTGCACTGTTTATCCCTGAGTCGTATCAGACCTTTCAACGTGACGATCTGAAAGCCCACGCCTCATTGGCTGAAAGCAATCTGCCAAAAGTTCGTCGCCGTACGGCGCTGCCGGATCACGCCACCTTCACTGACATGGTTGCGCAGGCCGTAGCGGCCACGCAGCGCGGCGATCCGGATAAAGTGGTGCTGTCGCGGCTGATGGAGATCGTGGCGGAACAGCCGGTCGATACGGCCGCCCTGATGCAGCGCATCCTGGCGCAGAACCCTGACAGCTATCATTTTCATCTGCCGCTGCCTGATGGCGGCGCGCTGGTGGGTGCCAGCCCTGAACTGATGATCCGTAAGCAGGGCCGTCAGTTCAGCTCCTGTCCGCTGGCCGGTTCAGCGCCGCGCAACAGCGATCCACAGCGTGACCAGGCCTCAGGTGACAGCCTGATGCGGTCAGCTAAAGACCGGCATGAACATAAACTGGTGACGGACGCGATGCGCATGACGCTGCAGCCGCGCAGTCGCCTGCTGTCAGTCCCGGAAATCCCTTCCCTGCTGACCACCCCGACACTGTGGCACCTCGCTACGCAGATTCGGGGCGAAGTGCTGGACGACCGCGAAAATGCGCTGTCACTGGCCTGCCTGCTGCATCCGACACCGGCGCTCAGCGGCTTTCCGCATCAGCGTGCTCAGGCGCTGATTCAGCAACTTGAACCGTTTGAGCGTCAGCTGTTTGGCGGCATCGTCGGCTGGTGTGACGATCAGGGCAACGGCGAATGGGTCGTAACCATCCGCTGCGGCACGGTGAATGGTCCGCGGGTCCGGCTGTTTGCTGGTGCGGGCATCGTGGCGGACTCACAACCTGAATCCGAGTGGCGCGAAACCGGCGTCAAACTCGACACCATGCTTCGCGCTTTTGGATTGCACTAAAGGAACCTGTATGACGATTTCTTACAGCCGCTGGCCGGACGATCTGGCTGCACGTTACCGTGAAAAAGGGTACTGGCTGGATCTGCCGATGACCGACATCCTGGAACGTCACCGCGACAGCGAATGCGTGGCGGTGATTGATGGCGACCGGCAATTTACCTATCGCCAGATGGCCTCACTGAGTGACAATCTGGCAGCGGCCCTGCAGCATCGTGGCCTGAAACCCGGTGATACGGCGCTGGTGCAGCTTGGCAACGTGGCGGAATTTTATCTGACGCTGTTTGCGCTGTTCAAAATCGGCGTCGCCCCGGTTAACGCTCTTTTCAGCCATCAACGTACCGAACTGGTCGCCTATGCCAGTCAGATCGCGCCGTGCCTGTTGATTGCCGATCGCAGCCATCCCCTGTTCACCGATGACGCCTTTATCACGCAGCTTCGCCGGGAACAGCATTCACTGCAGCAGGTGATCCTGCGTAATGACGCTCATGCGGAAAACAGTCTCGACGCCCTGCTGGCAGAACCCGCAGGTGACTTCAGGGCAACCCCGACCGCAGGCGATGACGTCGCTTTTTTCCAGCTGTCGGGCGGCAGTACCGGCACTCCGAAGCTGATCCCGCGTACCCACAATGATTACTACTACAGCATCCGGGAAAGTGACGTGATCTGCGGGGTCAACGCAGATACCCGTTACCTGATTGCTCTGCCCGCTGCACATAATTTCCCGATGAGTTCTCCGGGCGCGCTGGGCGTCTTTTACGCGGGCGGCCAGGTGATCTTAGCGGCCGATCCCAGCGCGACCCTCTGTTTCCCGCTGATTGAAAAACATCAGGTTACTGATACCGGCCTGGTTCCACCCGCGGCCAGTCTCTGGCTGCAGGCGATTCAGGAATGGGGCAGCAATGCCGCGCTGGCCTCACTGCAACGTATTCAGGTCGGTGGCGCAAAGCTGGGTGAAACGCTGGCTGCGCGCATCCAGAACGAGATGGGCTGTACCCTTCAGCAGGTGTTTGGGATGGCGGAGGGTCTGGTGAACTACACCCGGCTGGATGACGATGAACAGACCATTCTCACCACGCAGGGCCGTCCGATCTCACCGGATGACGAGGTGTGGGTCGCAGACGAACAGGGGCATCCGCTGCCGGTCGGTGCCATTGGGCGCCTGATGACACGCGGTCCTTATACGTTCCGTGGCTACTACAACAGCCCGGAACATAACGCCGCCAGCTTTGATGACCAGGGCTTTTACTGCTCTGGCGATCTGGTTGAGATCACCCCCGCTGGCAACATCATTGTGCAGGGTCGTGAGAAAGATCAGATCAACCGGGGCGGCGAAAAGATCGCAGCTGAAGAGATTGAAAACCTGCTGCAGCGCCATGCGGATGTGATCCACGCGGCGCTGGTCTCTATGAGCGACGAACTGATGGGTGAAAAGAGCTGTGCGTTTATTGTCACCCGTCAGCCGGTGAAACCGGTGGCGCTGCGTCGTCACCTGCGTGAACTGGGCGTCGCCGAATTTAAGCTGCCCGACCGTATTACCTGCGTAGATGCCCTGCCGCTGACCGCGGTCGGCAAGGTAGACAAAAAACGTCTGCGCCAACAACTTGCCGATCAGCGTGCGCAAGCCTGATCTGTCCGGAGAATCTTAATGGCTATTCCACAACTGACCTCTTATCCGCTACCTGACGCCACTGAGTTGCCGAACAACAAGGTGAAATGGACGCTGGAGCCGGGCCGTGCTGCCCTGCTGATCCACGATATGCAGCGCTATTTCCTTAACTTCTGGGGCGATAACAGCCCGCTGGTTGAGCAGGTCGTTGACAATATTGTCCGCCTGCGACGCTACTGCAAAGCGCAGGGCATTCCGGTGTTTTACACCGCTCAGCCTAACGCGCAGAGCGATGAAGATCGTGCGCTGCTCAATGATATGTGGGGACCCGGCCTGAATAAACATCCCGATCAGCAGAAGATCGTGGAGGCGCTGGCACCGGATGAGCACGATCAGGTCCTGACCAAGTGGCGCTACAGTGCGTTTCACCGATCGCCGCTGGAGGCGATCCTGCAGGAGATGGGCCGCGATCAGCTGATTATTACCGGCGTCTATGCCCATATCGGCTGCCTGACCACCGCCACGGATGCGTTTATGCGTAATATCCAGCCGTTTATGGTGGCCGATGCGCTGGCTGACTTCAGCCGTGAGGAACATATGATGGCGCTGACCTACACCGCGGGTCGCAGCGGAAAAGTGGTGATGACCGCCGATCTGATGCCTGTACCGCTCAGCAAAGACGAACTGCGCATGCTGATCCTGCCGCTGCTGGAAGATGATGAGGTGCCGGACGATGATGAAAACCTGATCGACTACGGGCTGGATTCGGTACGTGTGATGGCGCTGGCGGCACGCTGGCGTCAGGTACATCGTGACATTGATTTTGTCAGCCTGGCCAGAAATCCTAGCATCGACGGCTGGTGGGCGCTGCTGTCGCGGGAGCCTGCTGAATGAGCCATCTATCCGATTTCAGCGGTAAAATCGTCTGGGTGACCGGTGCCGGTCAGGGCATTGGCTACCACACAGCGCTGGCCTTTCACCAGACGGGCGCGCAGGTAGAGGCCTTTGATCTGCGGTTCCAGGGTCATGACTATCCGTTTTCCTGTCACATTATGGATGTAGCCGATCCGGCGCAGGTAAAATCCGTGTGTCAGCGGGTGCTGGCCGCCCAGCCGCGCATCGATGTGCTGGTCAACGCAGCCGGTATTCTGCGTACTGGTGCCACCGATGCACTCTCATTTGCTGACTGGCAGTCCTGTCTTAACGTCAATGCGGGCGGTGCGTTTAATCTGTTCCAGCAGACACTGCCGCGCTTTCGCGAACAGCGCGCCGGTGCCATCGTTACTGTCGCATCGAATTCAGCGCATGCACCGCGTATTGGCATGTCCGCTTATGGTGCGTCAAAAGCCGCGCTGCGCAGCCTCTGTATGACCGTGGGTCTGGAAATGGCGCCTTACGGTGTGCGCTGTAATATTGTTTCGCCTGGCTCCACTGACACCGATATGCAGCGCAGCCTGTGGCACACACCGACCGGCGAGCAGGAGATGATTGCGGGCTTCCCGGATCAGTTTAAGCTGGGTATTCCGCTGGGCAAGATCGCGCAGCCGCAGGAAATTGCGGCCACCGTTCTGTTTCTCGCGTCGGATCTTGCCAGCCATGTGACGCTGCAGGATATTGTGGTCGATGGCGGCGCAACCCTGGGAGCCTGATGATGACTGCGATCTGGAAACGATCCCTTGATCTTCCTGCACTGAACGCGCTGGGTGAGCACTCACTGGTGGCGCATCTGGGGATCGTTTTTACCGCGATAGGTGATGATTATCTGGAAGCGACGATGCCGGTCGATGCCCGGACGCAGCAGCCGTTCGGGTTGCTGCATGGTGGCGCCTCCGTGGTACTGGCGGAGTCGATGGGCTCAATTGCCGGGTATATGGCGGTTGAAGAAGGCAGCAGCGTGGTCGGTGTTGAAGTTAACGCCAGCCATCATCGCGCGGTGTCAGCGGGACGGGTACGGGGGACCTGCCGTCCATTGCATCTGGGTAAACGCAGTCAGAGCTGGCAGATTGAGATTCGGAACAGTCGGGATCAGCTGTGCTGCAGTGCGCGACTGAGCGTAGCGGTCATGAGCTAGCGGCAGAAAGAACGATGCCCTCTTTCATACTGAAAGAGGGCATCACATATTACGCTGTAGCAGGCGTTCTGTTAACGCTGATAGATAATTTCAACGCCTTCGTCGTCTTCATCATCCCAGTCGTCATCCCACTCTTCATCTTCCACTTCGACCGTGTTTTCAATGGTTTCTTTGTGGTAATCATCCCACATGAATTCCACTTTCTCCGGCTGCTTCTCTTCAAGCTCCGCTTCTTTCGGGTTAGCGTTGATGAAGCTCATCACGTCCCAGCAGAGTTCTTTGACGCCGGTCTGGCTTGCGGCAGAGATCAGGTAATACTTATCTTTCCAGCCCAGCGCTTCAGCAACCGCTTTCGCCCGTGACTGCGCTTCTTCTTCACTGATCAGATCAATTTTGTTGAAGACCAGCCAGCGTGGTTTGTTGAACAGCTTCTCGCTGTATTTTTCCAGCTCGCCGAGGATGATACGGGCATTTTCAACCGGATCGCTTTCATCAATGGGGTCGATGTCGATCAGGTGAAGCAATACGCGGCAGCGTTCCAGATGCTTCAGGAAGCGAATGCCGAGGCCTGCGCCCTCTGCTGCGCCTTCAATCAGACCCGGAATATCGGCCACGACGAAGCTCTGCTCGCTGTCCATACGCACCACGCCCAGGCTTGGCACCAGGGTGGTAAACGGATAGTCCGCTACTTTAGGTTTGGCTGCCGAGACGGCACGAATAAAGGTCGATTTACCGGCATTCGGTAAGCCCAGCATCCCGACGTCCGCCAGCAGCATCAGCTCCAGCTGCAGGTCACGCTTTTCACCTGGGGTACCCATGGTTTTCTGGCGAGGACTGCGGTTCACTGACGATTTGAAACGGGTGTTGCCCAGGCCATGCCAGCCGCCTTTACCGACCATCAATTTCTGACCGTGGCGCGTCATGTCGCCGAGTGTCTCACCGGTACCCTGGTCGATAACCCGGGTGCCGACCGGCACTTTAACTTCGATATCCTTACCGCGTTTACCGGTACAGTCGCGGCTCTGGCCGTTCTGCCCACGTTCGGCGCGGAACGATTTTTCGAAACGATAATCGATAAGGGTATTAAGGTTTTCATCAGCGATCAGATAAACGTCACCGCCGTCACCACCATCACCCCCATCAGGGCCGCCTCTCGGGATATATTTTTCGCGGCGGAAGCTGACGCAACCATTACCGCCATCACCGGCGACGACCAGAATTGTCGCTTCATCAACAAACTTCATTTTTAAATCTCCGTCACACAATCGCCTGCAGCACTCTGCAGACGGGTCCGCCAGGGTCTTCTGCGCTGACCAGCGGCGGATAAATCAGGATTGGCTTTCGCCAGTGCGTACACAAAGTGTACAGCAAACTTTTGTGATGCGTCGCTTTTACCGCGACAGACCGCAGAATGTAAAAAGCCCCGCAGGAGCTGCGGGGCCTTCAATTCGTGCGTTCAGACGTCAGACGTCTGCGTCACGACAACCTTACTCAGCAACGATGCTGATGTATTTACGGTTGTTCGGACCTTTAACTTCGAACTGTACTTTACCGTCTGCGGTAGCAAACAGGGTGTGGTCACGACCACAACCTACATTGGTACCGGCGTGGAATTTGGTGCCACGCTGACGAACGATGATGCTACCTGCCAGAACAGATTCGCCACCGAAACGTTTTACACCCAGACGTTTTGCATTGGAGTCACGACCATTTCGAGTCGAACCACCAGCCTTTTTATGTGCCATTTGTCAGATCTCCTCTTACGCCGTGATACCAGTGATTTTCACATCAGTGAACCACTGGCGATGGCCTGCTTGCTTACGGTAGTGCTTACGACGACGAAACTTAACAATCTTAATTTTCTCGCCACGACCGTGAGCAACAACTTCTGCCTTGATCATTCCGCCTGAAACCAGTGGCGCGCCGATTTTCACGTCTTCGCCATTAGCAATCATCAGAACCTGGTCAAACTCAATCGTTTCACCGGTTGCGATGTCCAGCTTTTCCAGGCGAACGGTCTGACCTTCGCTTACTCGGTGTTGTTTACCACCACTTTGGAAAACCGCGTACATATAAAACTCCGCTTCTGCGCTTGCCTTTTAGTTCATCAGGCGGCGCGCTAAATATTCACAATAGGGCGCGAATTCTACGCAAAACTCCAGAAGAAGACAAGAGCACTTTGCACACTCTTGCAGAAAAAAAACACAGGCTGAATGCAACCGTTTCTCAGGCACAAAATTCAAGTACAATCAGTAACAGATTACCTGAACGCTGGCTGGGTAAACCACTTACCATGGCAGAGATAACGAGTCATAGCTGAAAAGACGAATGAACTTAGAACAGATTAATGAATTAACCGCACAGGATATGGCTGCCGTTAACCAGACCATCCTCGACCAGCTGAATTCGGATGTCTCGCTCATCAACCAGTTGGGCTACTACATCATCAGTGGCGGGGGCAAGCGTATCCGTCCCATGATTGCCGTGCTATCTGCACGTGCCATGGGCTACAAGGGCGACCTGCACGTGACCAATGCGGCGCTGATCGAATTTATCCACACCGCCACGCTGCTGCATGACGATGTCGTGGATGAATCCGATATGCGTCGTGGCAAAGCGACCGCGAACGCGGCGTTTGGCAATGCGGCAAGCGTGCTGGTCGGTGATTTTATTTACACCCGCGCCTTCCAGATGATGACCAGCATGGGGTCGCTGCGTATCCTGGCGCTGATGTCAGAGGCGGTAAACGTGATTGCTGAAGGCGAAGTCCTGCAGCTAATGAACGTCAACGACCCGGACATCACCGAAGAGAGCTACATGCGTGTGATTTACAGTAAGACCGCGCGCCTGTTTGAAGCGGCCTCACAGGCCTCGGCGATACTGGCTGAAGCGACGCCTGAAGAGGAAAAAGCGCTGCAGGATTATGGGCGCTATCTGGGTACCGCTTTCCAGTTAATTGACGATTTGCTGGATTACAGTGCTGACGGCGAGACGCTGGGTAAAAATACCGGCGATGACCTGAGCGAAGGCAAACCGACGCTGCCGCTGCTGCATGCCATGCAGCACGGCTCGCCTGAACAGGCGAAGATGATCCGTGAAGCCATTGAGCAGGGAAATGGCCGCCATCTGCTGGAGCCAGTGCTGGAAGCGATGAATCAGTGTGGTTCGCTGGAATGGACGCGCAGTCGCGCGGAACAGGAAGCGGATAAAGCGATTGAAGCCTTGCGGATCCTGCCTGAATCCCCCTGGCGCAGCGCGCTGGAGTCGCTGGCACACATGTCTGTTCAGCGCGACTTCTGATCCCTCACGGAGCCTGCCGGGCTCCGTTTTTACGACCCTGCTCTCACTTCTTTTTGTTCCCTCTTAGCTATTGCACTCCTGTTGCGTGCCACCACACAGACCAGACGCGGGATCCAAATATTACTGGAAATTAACAGGAAACATTTGCTATAAAATTCTGACTATTTCCAGATAATGGTAAAAGGAAAGCCAGCGTCTCGCTGGATGATGCAATGACAAGGAAAAGGAGAACAGGTTATGCAAAAAATAAAGGAAGACTGGCACCCGGCTGACATTATCGCGGCACTGCATAAGCGTGGTATGACGCTGGCAGCGCTGTCACGCGCAGCAGGCCTGAGTTCATCCACGCTGGCGAATGCACTGACGCGTCCATGGCCCAAAGGTGAATGGCTGATCGCCGACGCGATCAAAGTTCATCCCAGTGAGATCTGGCCCAGCCGCTATTACGATCCCGATACAAACTGCCTGCTGGATCGCAGAAAACGTATCCGGCCGCCTGCCGGCCAGACGGATAACACCTGAGATATCTGGCGATCCTCAGGCGAAAAAAAACCAGCCCCCGCGGGGGCTGGCTATTTCAGCGCATCTGCAGGATTACTCTTCGCTGACGCGCTCGATGTTCGCGCCCATCGCTTTCAGCTTATCTTCGATGTGCTCATAGCCACGATCGATGTGATAAATGCGATCAACGAACGTCGTTCCTTCTGCAATGCAACCTGCCAGAACCAGACTGGCAGACGCACGCAAATCGGTCGCCATCACCTGCGCACCTGACAGGGTTTCAACCCCGTGACAGATCGCCGTGTTGCTCTCAATCTCAGCATGTCCACCCATACGAATCAGTTCCGGGATATGCATGAAACGGTTTTCAAAGATGGTTTCGGTAATCACGCCCGTGCCTTCCGCAACCATGTTTAACAGAGTGAACTGCGCCTGCATATCGGTCGGGAACCCCGGATGCGGTGCGGTGCGCACGTTGACCGCTTTTGGTCGCTTGCCGTGCATATCCAGACTGATCCAGTCTTCACCGGTTTCGATATCGGCACCCGCATCACGCAGCTTCGCCAGCACTGCATCCAGCGTATCGGGCTGAGTTTTGTGACACATCACTTTGCCGCCCGAAATCGCGGCAGCCACCAGGAAGGTACCGGTTTCGATACGATCGGGCAGGACGGTATAAACACCGCCACCCAGGCGCTCTACGCCTTCGATGGTGATTTTATCGCTGCCTGCGCCACTAATTTTAGCGCCCAGGGTGTTAAGGAAGTTGGCGGTATCCACAATTTCCGGCTCGCGGGCCGCATTTTCAATCACGGTAGTACCGGTCGCCAGCGTCGCAGCACTCATGATGGTCACGGTTGCGCCAACGCTGATTTTGTCCATGACAATCAGCGCGCCTTTCAGACGGCCATTGACTGACGCTTTGACATAGCCCTCTTCCAGCTTGATCTCGGCACCCAACTGTTCCAGACCGGTGATGTGCAGGTCAACCGGACGCGCGCCAATCGCACAGCCACCCGGCAGGGAAACCTGACCCTGACCAAAACGTGCCACCAGCGGGCCCAGCGCCCAGATTGAGGCACGCATGGTTTTAACCAGATCGTAAGGCGCACAAAAGACATCTACCGCGCTGGCATCGACATGCACAGAACCGTTGCGTTCCACCTTCGCACCCAGCTGGCTCAGCAGCTTCATGGTGGTATCAATGTCGCGCAGCTTTGGCACATTCTGGATCTCTACCGGCTCTTCGGCCAGCAGGGCAGCAAACAGAATAGGAAGTGCGGCGTTCTTCGCCCCGGAAATGGTGACTTCACCACTTAAGCGGGTGGGGCCTTGCACACGAAATTTTTCCATTAACACGGCTCTCAATTAACTAGCTAAAGATTGGACTCGCCCACGGCGAGTTCACTACGCTGCGGGATCAGAAACCGTTGAGTTTACGGTCACGCGCCCATTCAGCGGGAGTATAGGTTTTAATAGAGACAGCATGCATGCGGTTATCCGCGATGAATTCCATCAGCGGCGCATAGACAGCCTGCTGCTTTTTCACGCGGCTCAGTTCGCCAAACAGTTCGCCTACGGCGATCACCTGAAAATGGCTGCCATCGTTGCTCATCACATGAACTTCGTCTAAAGGCAATGCGGCCATCAGCACGGCCTGAATTTCACTGTTTTCCATTGGGCTTAACTTCACTTAATAATAATAAGGCTGACATAGTAGAGGAAAGCGGCTGACTCTTAAATACGCAAAAGCCCCTGTTGAAAACAGGGGCTTAGGATAACAACCGGAAATCAGGCGCTTTTATCCGCAGAAACAATAATCTGTTGCAGATTGTAAAGCGTAATCAGCGAGTGCAGTTTGTCGCTGATACCCGTAAAGCGTGGCGTAATGCCCTGTGCCCGGGCGATTTCCCGCAGGTGCACCAGCAGGGCGAGACCGGAAGAGTCAACACGCTCCAGCGCTGCAACGTCGATGGTATCGACATCTTTAATCAGCGTTTCACGTTGCTGCCACAGGCTCATTAACGTGTCGCGATCCAGTTCGCCTTTCAGCAATAGCGTGCTGGCTTCCCGCTCCCAGTGTAACGATTCGTGCATTATTTTTGTTTATCCAGCGTAATTGGCTGTGCCGCAGAGGATTTCAGTTGCGCTGTCAGACCGTCGATACCTTTAGTACGTAACAGATCGCTCCACTCATTTTGTTTGGTGGTGATCATGCTGACGCCTTCGGCGATCATGTCATAAGCCTGCCAGTTACCGGTCTGGCTGTTTTTACGCCACTGGAAGTCGAGACGAACTGGTGGGCGGCCATTAGGATCGATGATGGAGACCCGAATAGCGACAATCTGGGCATCGCCCAACGGCTGCTCAGGCTGAATCTGGTAGCTCTGACCGTTATAGAGTGCCAGTGCCTGACCATAGGCCTGTGCCAGATAGTCACCAAAGGCGCTGAAGTAGGCTTCACGCTGCGCCGGGGTCGAATCACGATAGTAGCGGCCCAGCACTAACGCGCCCGCGTATTTGATCTGTACATAGGGCAGCAGCTCCTGACGCACAATCTGACGCAGGTAGTTTGGGTCCTGCTTGATTTTCGGCTGCTCATTTTTAAGACGGGTAAACGTCTTTTCCGCCGCTTCGTTCATCAGCTTGTAGGGATTGCTCTGATCGGCTGCTGTCGCCGTCAGTGGTACGGCAACCACTAGCATGGCAATCATCAGTAAACGTTTAAACATGGTATACCCTCTTCTTTAAGGTTGAGCCGGTGCCGCAGGCGCAGCACTGTCGCCTTCCTGCGCATCCTTGTTGTCACTGTTTTGCTTGTTATCGCCGCTCTTATAAAGGAACTGGCCAATCAGGTCTTCGAGCACCATCGCTGACTTGGTATCGCGCAGCGTATCGCCATCTTTCAGCATCGCCGAACCGAGTTCAGGATCGTCAAAGCCTAAGTTGAGCGCCAGGAACTGCTCACCCAGCAGTCCCTGCGTGCGAATCGCCAGCGAGCTGGTGTCTGAAATTTTATTCGCATACTGATCGCTGATCTCCATCGTGACACGTGGCAGCAGCGTTTTCGGTTCAAGCTCAATGTCCGTTACCCGGCCAATCACCACACCGCCGATTTTGACCGGCGAACTGGCTTTCAGGCCGCCGATATTGTCAAACGTGGCGTAGAGTTTCCATGTTGGCTCTGTGCCCATCGACTTTAAATCGGCGACGCGCAGACAGAGAAACAATGCGGCGATCAACGCCATAATCATAAAAATGCCAACCCAGATTTCGCTTTTTTTGCTTTGCATTGCATCAATTCCCAAACATCAGTGCTGTCAGCACAAAATCCAACCCGAGCACCGCCAGTGAAGCATGTACTACGGTACGCGTTGTCGCGCGACTGATCCCTTCAGAAGTGGGAATCGCGTCATAGCCATTAAAAAGAGCAATCCAGGTAACCGTCACGGCAAAGACGGCGCTTTTGATGATGCAGTTAACAACGTCGGTGCGGAAATCGACCGCATTCTGCATGGCTGACCAGAAGAAACCAGGATCGATTCCCTTCCAGCTCACGCCAACCAGGGCACCGCCAGCAATGCCTACCGCGGTAAAGATCAGTGCGAGTAGCGGCATACTGATAAAACCGGCCCAGAAGCGCGGCGAAACGACGCGACGCAACGGATCCACCGCCATCATCTCCATACTGGAGAGCTGTTCAGTGGCTTTCATCAGACCGATTTCAGCCGTGAGGGCCGAGCCTGCCCGTCCGGCAAACAGCAGCGCGGTCACGACCGGCCCCAGCTCACGCAGCAACGACAGCGCCACCAGCATGCCCAGACTGGTTTCAGCACCGTAAGTGGTCAGTACCAGATAACCCTGCAGTCCCAGTACCATGCCGATAAACAGGCCCGACACCACAATAATCAGTAACGACAACACGCCAACACTATAGAGCTGTTTAATCAGTAGCGGCGAGTGTCTGCGGAACGCGGGTTTTCCTACCAGCGCGTGAAACAGCATTAATCCTGCGCGTCCAAAACTGGCGCACGTTTCAATTCCCTGACGACCGAATGACGCCAGCGCCTTCAAGACCATCTGTTTAGTTACTCCCTGAGCCGGTTAAATCAGCGAGATAGTCGCCGGCAGGAAAACGGAAGGGAACCGGACCATCCGCATCGCCATCAATAAACTGGCGGACGCGCGGGTCATTATTCTCTCGCAGTTCCGGCGTGGTGCCGTGTGCGATAATTTTTTGTCCGGCCACGATATAGGCATAGTCCGCAATACTCAGTACTTCCGGTACGTCGTGCGAGACCACAATACAGGTCAGGCCCAGAGCATGGTTCAGTTCATCAATGAGTTTGACCAGCACACCCATGGTGATGGGATCCTGACCGACAAAAGGCTCATCGAACATGATCAGTTCCGGCTCAAGCGCAATCGCGCGCGCCAGCGCCACACGACGCGCCATTCCGCCCGACAGCTCAGCCGGTTTCAGTTGAGCTGCGCCACGCAGCCCCACGGCTTCCAGCTTCATTAATACCGTGCTGTGCAGAATAGGTGCGGGAAGACGGGTATGTTCACGCAGTGGCCAGGCGACATTTTCATAGACCGTTAAGTCAGTAAATAGCGCGCCAGACTGGAACAGCATGCTCATCTTCTTGCGCGCTTCATACAATTTAGCGCGCGACAATGACGGAATGTTTTCGCCACGGAAAAAGATGTCACCGCGAGTCGGCTGAAGTTGCCCCCCAATCAAGCGTAGCAGAGTGGTTTTCCCTATCCCCGACGGTCCCATTATCGCCGTCACTTTGCCTTTCGGCACGGTCAGCGAAATGTCGTCGAAGATGGTGCGATCTCCGCGCGAAAAACTCACGCCACGAACCTCAACCAGATTCGTTTGCTGCTGGATCATTATTACCTCTTGTAAGGATCGGGCGTAAACATGGGGTACGATGGTAGCCTGTTCGGTCCTGATTCACGATAGCTTTACAGAAACTTACCGCTAAGATTTGGCGAAAATGGTCATTAAATTTACTTTTGCCGTTCAGACGGTCAAAATCAGCGGCTGTCTCGCCAAACAGAACCTTAAACCGGTCGGTAAAGGCATTGCCGGCCCGGGTTTTTACGCAAGGATTTTTCATGTTCGTAGCTTCTGCACTGCTGATTATCGGTTTGCTTTTACTGGCATATGGTGCCGATCGTCTGGTGTTTAGCGCCTCTATATTGTGTCGATCCTTTGGCATTCCGCCGCTGATCATTGGCATGACCGTTGTCAGCATCGGCACCTCGCTGCCAGAAATGATCCTCTCCTTTTCCGCGGCCCAGCATGGCCAGATGGATCTGGCAGTTGGCACCGCGCTCGGCTCGAATATTACCAACATTTTACTCATTTTGGGTGCCGCTGCGCTAATGCATCCACTCAGCGTCCATTCTAATCTGATACGCCGTGAACTGCCGTTGATGTTGCTGGTTACCCTGCTCAGCGGATTCATGCTGTTTGACAATCAGCTTAGTCGACTGGATGGAATTGGCCTGATTGCCATCGCCGCTATTTATCTGATGGTGGTGATTCGCATTGCGCGTAAAGCAGAACGGGACAACAACGACACCCTGACCCGCGAGCAGCTGGCCGAGCTGCCCCGTGAAGAGAGCGGAAACACGGTGGCCTTTCTCTGGCTGGCCGTCGCGCTGATAATTCTACCGATGTCCACCCGCATGGTGATCGACAATGCCACCGCCTTTGCCGACTACTTTGGCGTCAGCGAACTGGTGATGGGCCTGACGCTCATCGCCGTGGGCACCAGCCTGCCTGAGCTGGCGACGGTGATTGCCGGGGCGCTGAAAGGTGAAGATGATATCGCGATCGGCAATCTGATCGGTGCCAACATTTATAATATTGCCATCGTGCTGGGCCTGCCGGCGCTGATTCACCCCGGCAGTATCGACTATCACGCCTTTGCTCGTGATTACTGGGTGATGCTGGGCGTCAGCGTGCTGTTTGCCCTGCTCTGCCTGCTGCGTCGCCGACGCGTTGGCCGCATCGCCGGCCTGATTTTACTCTGTGGTTTCTTCGTCTGGGTGACGCTGCTGTGGATGCAGCCGGCATTCATGGACGGCTAACAAGGACAGACTCACTATGTCATATCAGCAACCAACAGCATTTGATTTTCAGCAGGCGGGGAAAACCGTCCTGCGCATCGAGCGTGAAGGACTGGAACAGCTCGATCAATATATTAATGACGATTTCGCCCGCGCCTGCGCCCTGATCTACGCCTGTCAGGGTAAAGTGGTCGTGATGGGCATGGGTAAGTCTGGTCATATCGGCAAAAAAATGGCGGCGACCTTTGCCAGTACCGGTACGCCAGCCTTTTTTGTTCATCCGGCCGAAGCCAGCCATGGCGACCTGGGCATGGTGAGCAAAAATGATGTGGTGATTGCCATCTCTAACAGCGGTGAGTCGAATGAAATCCTCGCGCTGATTCCGGTGTTAAAACGTCAGCACATTGCGCTGATCTGCATGACAGGACGGCCTGACAGCGCGATGGGCCGGGTTGCCGATGTGCATCTGTGTGTCCATGTTCCGCAGGAAGCCTGCCCGTTAGGCCTTGCGCCAACCACCAGTACCACAGCCACACTGGTGATGGGCGATGCGCTGGCGGTTTCGCTGCTGGAAGCACGTGGATTCACGGCGGAAGATTTCGCCCTCTCCCACCCTGGCGGTGCGCTGGGCCGCAAACTGCTGCTGCATGTAGCGGATATCATGCACAGCGGCGATGAGCTGCCGCACGTCACCCGTGACGCCTCACTGCGTGATGCGCTGCTGGAGATTACCCGCAAAAATCTGGGCCTGACGGTTATCGTCGACGGTCTGATGAAAATTGAAGGTATCTTTACCGATGGTGACCTGCGCCGCATCTTTGATATGGGCATCGATTTTCAGCGCGCCACCATCGGGGAAGTGATGACGCCAGGTGGCATCCGCGTCCGGCCAAATATGCTGGCGGTTGAAGCCCTGAACCTGATGCAGACCAAAAACATTACCTCGATTCTGGTGGCCGATGACGACCATCTGCTCGGTGTGGTACATATGCATGACATGCTGCGCGCTGGCGTAGTCTGAACAGGAAAAAAAAATGCAACAGGTAACGCCCACGATTGACACCTGCTATGGACCGGTCAGTGCTGACGTCATGGCGCGCGCCAGCAACATTCGTCTGCTGATCTGCGACGTCGATGGCGTCATGTCCGACGGGGTGATCTACATGGGAAACAAGGGTGAAGAGCTGAAAGCCTTCAACGTGCGGGATGGTTACGGTGTACGCTGTTTGCTGACCGCCGATGTGGAAGTGGCTATTATTACTGGCCGCAATGCCCGTCTGATGGAAGATCGCTGCAAAACGCTCGGCATCCGCCATCTTTATCAGGGACAATCGGATAAGCTTTTGGCCTATCGTGAACTTCTGGATAAACTGTCTCTCTCTGATGATCAGGTCGCCTATATCGGTGACGACCTGATCGACTGGCCGGTGATGGCGAAAGTGGGATTAAGCGTGGCGGTAGCGGATGCACATCCGATCCTGTTGCCGCGCGCGCAGTATGTTACGCGGATTGCGGGTGGACGCGGCGCGGTACGCGAAGTATGTGACCTGATCTTAATGGCGCAGAACAAATTTGAGGATGCCAAAGGGCAATCAGTATGAGTAAAAGCAGGCGTTGGATAACGCTGATTCTGACCTTGATTGCACTGGTTTTGATCGGCTGGAATCTTACCAACCAGGATGGCGATGGCACGCCAGTCGGGACGGATAGTCAGTCGCCGACCTATACCAGTGATGATTCTCACACTGTGGTGTATAACCCGCAGGGCGCGCTGTCCTATAAACTGGTCTCTGACAAAGTGACCTATTTCTCGGATGACGAGCTGAGCTGGTTCGACAATCCGGTAATGACCACCTTTGATGAGAATAAAATTCCTACCTGGACGTTACGCGCAGATAAAGCAAAGCTCACCAAAGATCGTATGCTTTATCTGTATGGCCATGTTGAGCTGAATACGCTGACGCAGGATTCCCAGCTTGAGCGGATCAAAACCGATAATGCACAGATTAACCTTGTCACTCAGGACGTTACCTCTGATGACCAGGTGACATTGTATGGCCGCAGCTTTAACTCCACCGGCATGAAAATGCGCGGCAATTTACGGACAAAAAACGCCGAGTTAATCGAGAAGGTCAAAACCTCTTATGAAATTCAAAATGAACAAAAATAGCCTGAAGATTTTACTGGCCAGCATGTTACTGGCAACCAGCGTTCCGGCGCTGGCCCTGACCGGTGACTCGGACAAACCCGTCAATATTGACTCGCAGAATCAGGCGCTGGATTTGCAGGGCAATGTCGCGACCTTTACCGGCAATGTCATCGTGACGCAGGGCTCTATCAAAATCACGGCCGATAAAGTCGTGGTGACCCGTCCGGGCGGCGACAGCAAGAAAACCATCGTTGACGCCTACGGTAATCCCGCCACTTTCTATCAGATGCAGGACAGCGGCAAGCCGGTTCAGGGCCATGCCGCTAAACTGCACTACGAACTGGCCAACGATTTCGTTGAACTGACCGGCAATGCGTTCATAGAGCAGCAGGACAGCAACATCAAAGGCGATCGTATTACCTATCTGGTGAAAGAGCAGAAAATGCAGGCTTACAGTCAGGGCCAGAACAAGCGCGTCACGACCGTACTGGTGCCGTCGCAACTTCAGGATAAAGGTTCGTCCAACAGCGGAAAGAAGAGTAACTGATAGCTATGGCCACATTAATCGCAGAAAACCTGGCGAAGGCATATAAAGGCCGTCGCGTGGTAGAAGATGTCAGCCTGCAGGTAAAATCCGGCGAGATTGTCGGCCTGCTGGGTCCGAACGGAGCCGGTAAAACCACCACCTTTTACATGGTGGTGGGCATTGTGCCGCGTGACGCTGGCCGCATTGTCATTGATGATGAAGACATCAGTATCCTGCCGCTGCATGCGCGTGCGCGTCGCGGCATCGGTTATCTGCCGCAGGAGGCATCGATCTTCCGTCGCCTCAGCGTCTACGATAACCTGATGGCGGTACTGCAGATCCGTGATGACCTCACCGAAGAGCAACGCCAGGATCGCGCCCGTGAGCTGATGGAAGAGTTCCACATCGAGCACCTGCGTGACAGCATGGGTCAGGCACTGTCGGGTGGTGAACGACGTCGTGTTGAGATTGCCCGCGCGCTGGCTGCCAATCCTAAGTTTATTCTGCTGGATGAACCTTTTGCCGGTGTTGACCCTATTTCCGTTATCGACATCAAGAAGATCATTGAGCATCTGCGTGACAGCGGCCTCGGCGTTTTGATTACCGACCATAACGTGCGCGAAACGTTAGCGGTCTGTGAGCGGGCCTATATCGTCAGCCAGGGCCACCTGATTGCGCATGGTACACCCAATGAAATTCTTGCGGATGAGCAGGTTAAGCGGGTTTATTTGGGTGAAGAGTTCAGACTCTGATAAGGTGTCGTTAATACCGATGTTTACCTGGGAACTACCATCCTGTCTATGAAGCAAGGTTTACAACTCAGGTTCAGCCAACAGCTGGCAATGACTCCACAATTGCAGCAGGCGATTCGTCTGCTGCAACTCTCCACGCTTGAACTCCAGCAGGAGTTACAGCTTGCACTGGAAAGTAATCCCCTGCTTGAGCAGACCGATCTGCATGACGAGATTGACTCCCGGGAATCGTCAGAAGCCGAAGCGCTGGATACCCGTGAAGCGCTTGAGCAGAAAGAGATGCCTGATGAGCTGCCGCTGGATGCCACCTGGGATGAAATCTACACCGCTGGCACCCCTTCCGGCACCGGTACCGATTATCAGGATGATGAGTTGCCGGTCTATCAGGGCGAAACCACGCAGTCACTGCAGGATTACCTGATGTGGCAGGTCGAATTGACGCCTTTCAGCGATACCGACCGCGCGATTGCGACCTCTATCGTCGATGCTATCGATGACACCGGATATCTCACCGTCTCGCTTGAGGAGATCCTCGACAGCATCGGCAATGATGAGCTTGAAGCGGATGAGGTTGAGGCGGTGCTGAAACGCATCCAGCGCTTTGACCCGATCGGTGTGGGCGCACGCGATTTGCGTGACTGTCTGCTGGTTCAGCTCTCCCAGTATGCGCCAGAAACGCCGATGCTGACTGAAGCACGCCTGATTGTCAGCGAACATCTCGACCTGCTGGCCAATCACGACTTCCGTAGCCTGATGCGCGTCACGCGCCTCAAAGAAGAGGTGCTGAAAGAGGCGATGCTGCTGATTCAGTCGCTGGACCCGCGGCCGGGTCAGTCCATCAACACCGGCGAGCCGGAATATGTTATCCCCGATGTGCTGGTGCGTAAGGTCGGCAACCGCTGGACGGTTGAGCTCAATGCCGACAGCGTGCCTCGTCTGAAAATCAACCAGCACTATGCGGCAATGGGCGGTGCAACGCGCAATGACAGCGACAGCCAGTTCATTCGCAGTAATCTGCAGGAAGCGCGCTGGCTGATTAAGAGTCTGGAAAGCCGCAATGACACGCTGCTTAAAGTCACGCGCTGTATTGTTGAGCAGCAGCAGGCGTTCTTTGAGCAGGGTGAAGAATTTATGCGTCCGATGGTGCTGGCCGATATCGCCCAGGCTGTTGAGATGCACGAATCGACCATTTCCCGTGTGACCACGCAGAAGTATCTGCACAGCCCGCGTGGCATTTTTGAACTGAAGTACTTTTTCTCCAGCCACGTTAATACGGAAGGTGGCGGTGAAGCCTCCTCTACCGCGATCCGTGCTCTGGTGAAGAAATTAATTTCGGCGGAAAATCCAGCCAAACCCTTGAGCGACAGTAAACTGACCTCCATGTTATCTGATCAGGGGATCATGGTGGCACGGCGTACCGTCGCCAAATATCGTGAGTCTTTATCCATCCCGCCATCGAACCAGCGTAAACAGCTGGTTTGAAAGAAATGAGAAGGAAGACCTATGCAGCTGAACCTGACCGGGCAACATGTTGAAATCACGCCACCTTTACGTGAATTCGTCAGCGGTAAATTTGCCAAACTGGAACACTATTTTGAACATATCAATCAGGTCTATATTGTCCTGAAGGTTGAGAAAGTCACGCAGGTGGCTGACGCAACACTCCACGTGAACGGTGGCGAGCTGCACGCCACGTCGGAAGCGGAAGATATGTATGCGGCAATTGACGGGCTGATCGATAAACTGGCCCGTCAGCTGACAAAACACAAAGATAAACTGAAAAAACACTAACCTTCACGCTAGCTACGCGCGCCTGCCGCGCAGAGCCGACAGGATGGGGCGGATAATCCGCCCCGTTTTGTCATCTGAGCAAGCGCCGTTTGTCGCACATATCAGCGCGCTGGTGGTGAATGGCCTGGTGAACACGCAAGTGAAACGATAATGAACAACGACCTTACACTGGAATTGAGCACAGTGCTTTCGCCAGACTGCACCCGCAGCGGCGTACACTGCCAGAGCAAAAAACGTGCGCTGGAAATCATCAGCGAACTGGCCGCTAAGCAGCTCAACCTGCCGCACCAGACGCTTTTCGAAGCGATTCTGACCCGCGAACGCATGGGCAGTACCGGTATTGGTAACGGAATAGCCATTCCTCACGGCAAGCTGGAAGAGGATACGCTGCGTGCGGTTGGGGTATTTATCAGCCTCGAGCAGCCGATTGCGTTTGATGCCGTCGACAACCAGCCGGTCGACCTACTGTTTGCATTGCTGGTTCCGGCTGACCAGTGCAAAACACACCTGCACACCCTTTCACTGGTGGCAAAACGTCTGGCAGATAAAACGGTTTGCCGTCGCCTGCGTGCTGCGCAGAGTGATGAAGAACTCTATGCCATTATTACGGAAGTCCAGACAGAGCAGTAACGCGTCTTTACCGGCCCGGTGCCGGTTTTAAAACGGGAGAGAAGGTCATGGTGCTGATGATCGTTAGCGGTCGTTCAGGCTCGGGGAAGTCAGTGGCGCTCCGTGCGCTGGAAGATATGGGATTCTACTGCGTTGATAACCTGCCGGTCGTGCTGCTGCCTGAATTGGCCAATTCGCTGGCGGAACGCAATATTTCGGCGGCGGTCAGCATCGACGTGCGTAACATGCCTGAATCCCCGGAAATTTTTGAAACCGCGCTGAATAATCTGCCTGACACATTTTCACCTCAGCTGCTGTTTCTCGACGCCGATCGCAATACCCTGATTCGTCGTTACAGCGATACGCGCCGTCTGCATCCCCTCTCCAGCAAAAATCTGTCGCTGGAGAGCGCTATCGATGAAGAGAGCGATCTGCTGGAGCCGCTGCGTTCGCGTGCCGATTTGATCATCGACACCTCAGAGATGTCGGTACATGAGCTGGCCGAGATGCTGCGTACCCGTCTGCTGGGCAAGCGTGAACGCGAACTGACCATGGTGTTTGAATCCTTTGGCTTCAAACATGGCATCCCGATTGACGCTGATTATGTCTTTGACGTGCGCTTTCTGCCTAATCCCCACTGGGATCCTAAGCTGCGCCCGATGACCGGCCTTGATCGTCCGGTGGCGGCCTTCCTTGACCGCCACACTGAAGTGCACAACTTTATCTACCAGACACGCAGCTATCTTGAACTCTGGCTGCCGATGCTGGAGACCAACAACCGTAGCTATCTTACCGTGGCGATTGGCTGTACTGGTGGCAAACACCGCTCAGTTTATATTGCAGAACAGCTGGCGGATTACTTCCGTTCGCGCGGTAAGAATGTACAGTCACGCCATCGCACGCTGGAAAAGCGCAAATCATGACCGTCAGACAAACTGTAGAAATCAAAAATAAGCTGGGCATGCATGCCCGTCCGGCAATGAAGTTGTTTGAGCTGGTGCAGAGCTTCGATGCCGAAGTGTTGCTGCGCAACGAAGCGGGCACAGAAGCCGAAGCCAGCAGCGTAATTGCGCTGCTGATGCTCGACTCGGCTAAAGGCGGACACATAGAGATTGAAGCCAGCGGTCCGGAGGAGATCCCGGCGCTGGCAGCGGTCATTGAGCTGTTTGAAGCAGGCTTTGATGAAGACTAAGTCTTAGTCGAGCTTATTACGCTGCAGGAAGCCTTCCCCGCCAAGCTGGCGCATCTGACGCATTATCCACTGCTGTCGCTCTCTGACGTAGCCTGAAGGCGCAGCCGCACGATAACGGATAGGATTAGGCAGAACGGCCGCCAGTAAGGCGGCATCGGCAGCGGTAAGCCGGCTGGCTGGCTTGTGGAAGTAGCGCTGTGAAGCTGCTTCAACGCCAAAGATACCCGGTCCAAACTCTGCAATATTAAGATAGACGGTCAGAATACGTCGTTTCGTCCAGACTGTCTCAATACCTACTGTCAGCCCCGCTTCCAGACCTTTGCGCACCCAGCTGCGGCCATCCCACAGAAACAGATTCTTTGCTGTCTGTTGTGACAGCGTGGAGGCACCACGCATCCGGCTATCGCTGTTATCCAGTACAGATTCAATCGCCGCGACATCGAAACCCCAGTGGTCCGGAAACTTTTGATCTTCTGAGGCGATAACGGCCAGCCCCATCCACGGCGAAATCTCATCATGTCCGACCCAGTCAGAATGGGCGACATAGCTAAAGTCACCGCGTAACCAGGCACCGATCTGTCGTTCAGCCATCACCGCTGAAAACGGTACCGGCAGGAACGAAAAGAGCAAAATTCCCGCCAGCCATACGCCCAGCCATACCAGCATGACACGACCAATAATACGTCTGATACGCTGTCCGACGCTTCCTTTATGCTTGTTCATGCAATCTTCCCATACCTGTTTCAGACGTTAATTAATCACTCATGTAATCACTGCCAGAAAAGCAGCTTTTTCACAAAAATCGCTGAAAACCTTGCGGCGGTTTCCAGACTTTATTCAATCATTTTGCATCAAAATGCTGCAACAGTTCGAAATAGTTCAAGGACTTCCGGTAAAAAGGAATCGGTTCCATTCATTGCCACGGCTTAGCATCTTTCCAGATAAACACTTAATAATGGGTGATAAGCGCCGGTTTAAATCATTCGATATTCTTAACTGTTATTTTTTTATGAATGATGAGCCGCCCAAAGCTTAAACAGAATCACGCTGATAACGTATAAATAAACAGCGCTTAACAGCGTTACTCAGAGTTGTTGTGGCCCTTTTTACTCTCATTAAGCGCAATGATGTCAGTGCAAGTGCAGGACAAAGTTTTAGATTCTTTTTTATCATTCCAAATCGTTTTGGATAATTCGTGTCATTTCAGGGTGGTCACTTGCAATATCAGCGCGTTAGCCTCTCTGAAGAGGCAGAGGTTAATGCCAGCTTAATTTACAGCTGCTCAGCCTTTGCTTTGCAGCTGAGCAGCGTCAAAACTATACCAAAAACCACAAATTTGATTAAAATAACAGCAATGCAGCAGAGAAAATGATTCCTTACTTGACTGTGTTGCCAAATTAATGTTTTCTGTATTTAAACGCTGCTCAATATCACAAATTTTAATGAATCTTGTCGCATGAGAAGATGAATTTGCTAAGGTGATGTCAGTGTTAACCAATACCCTGCGGCTGCATTAATTATTCAAATCATAGCGGCCGCAATGTTTTCCCTGGTGTTGGCGCAGTATTCGCGCACCCCGGCCTCGGCTGGGGTCATTTTTTTCCGGGATATGACTTATCCTGCTCTGCCACCCAGTCGCGCAATACCTGCACATCATGTCGCCACTCATGCTTCAGCTCGTCAATCCATTCAACAACGTTGTCCCACCACGCCGGTAATTCAGGACTCTGGATCTGTTTCGCCAGCATCTGCAAGCGCTGCAGCCCGACCGAACCTGCCGCCCCTTTGATCTTGTGCCCCTCTTCAGCAATGCCTTTTTGATCGCGCGCCATCAGATTCGATTCCAGCACCGCAAGATAGTCCGGCATCATCTTTTCAAACATCGTCAGGCTTTGGGTAATCAGGCCCGGGCCAACCAGCTCGATATACTGTTCGAGCATCGCGACATCCAGCAGCATCCGGGTTTTGTCATCGCTGACCTCTGCGGTTTCCTCTTCCGAATCTGCCTGATAATCCCAGTACTTTTTGATCATCGCGGTCAGCGCCGGCACTGCCAGCGGTTTGCTCAGAACATCATCCATGCCCGCGTCGAAATACTCTTTTTTGTCTTTAAGGACGTTGGCGGTCAGTGCCACCAGCGGTGGCAGATGCGTTCCCTGATACTGCTGGCGAATCGCACGCGAGACATCCAGCCCGGTCATATCGGGCAGCTGAATATCCAGCAGCACCAGATCAAACTCCAGCGGGTCGAACAGCGCCAGCGCTTCGCTGCCGGTCATGGCGACCTCGACGCTGCAGCCCAGCTTCTCAAGCACCGAGCGCGCCACAATCACATTCAGCTCAATATCTTCAACCAGCAGGACATGCAGCGCAGGCAGTGGCAGGCTGTCGTCCAGGCCTTCATCCTCCACCTCTTCAGCAATGCGCGGCGCCTTAATCTCTACGGTGAAGCATGAGCCCTGTCCTGGTGCGCTATGTACATGGATGTCACCGCCCATCGCCTGCGCCAGACGACGTGAAACCGCCAGCCCGATACCGGTGCCAGTCGCCGGTTTACCGCCATGCTGATCTTTAACCTGATAGTACATCGCAAAGATCTTATCCTGCTCCTCCTGCCGAATACCCATACCGGAGTCCTGCACCTCAAAGCGCAGCGTTTCGTCCTGCTCATAGGCTACCCGCACCACGATTTCGCCCTGCTGAGTGAACTTCACGGCGTTACCAATCAGGTTCCACAGAATCTGACGCAGACGCGTTCCGTCCGTCGAAATCATATGCGGCAGCGGCAGTTGTGGCGCAAGCACAAACTTCAGCCCTTTTGGCTGAGCCAGCAGGCCGGAAAGATTTTCTAAATCGGCGAGGAAACCGGTGAAGTCGAGCGGCTGATTGTCCAGCTGCACTTTGCGGCGCTCGATTTTGTCCACCTCAATCACATCATTGAAGATGTTGCCCAACGTGATGGCAGAGACGTGAATGGTTTTCAGGTATTTCAGCTGTTCCTGATTAAGGTCGGTATCCAGCAGAATACGACTCAGGCCGACAATGCCATTAAGCGGCGTACGAAGCTCGTGGCTGATCGTAGAGATAAAGGTGGTCTTCTCCCGGCTGGCGTTCTCTAACGCGTCCTGATAGCGCTTACGCTCCGTTATATCGCGGCCAAAGCCCATCAGCCCGCTGCGCTTACCGACGCGGTCGTAATAAGGCACTTTACGGATCTCGAAACAGGCTTTGCGCCCGTCGGGATATTGCAGCCACTGTTCATAAGTCAGCGAGACGTTATGACGGAACACCTTCTCGTCCGTTTCCAGCACCTTCGTTGCCGCTTCATCATCATAGATATCGCGTGGCGTCAGGCCAATCAGCTGTTTCTCGCTTTTGCCGGTCAGCAGTTCCATCGCCCGATTACAGCCGGAGAACTGCTTATCAATGTTGCGATAGAAAACCAGGTCAGGCGAAGCATCCAGGAATGAGCGCAGGAAGGAGGATTGCTGCTCCAGCTCAATCTGTGCCTGCTCGCGACGGGTCACCTCTTCACGCAGCTTGTCCATCACCTGCTCGCGAGCCAGCTCCGCCTTTTTACGGTCACTGATCTCCTGATTCAGCTGCGTGATGGTCTCTTTCATCTGCTGGTTCAGTTCCAGGTCGCGGGTGCGCATCTCTTCCAGCTTATCCACCAGCCGTGCCAGCCGTTGCCGCGATTCCTCCAGCTGATCGACCACCACCGACAGAAAATAGACCGCCCAGGGCGTAATCAGCAGCCCGAAGAAAACCGAACGCACCACGTCAATGCTCTCGACATGACCTCGCAGTACCATCGTAACCGCCATCTGGACGATCATCGCCAGCACCACCAGCGCAGATGCCAGCAGCAGCGAGAACCTCACCAGTCCAAGCTTGACCATTAAATCAACGTAGTACTGCGCCAACAGACGAATTTGTTTCATAACAACTCCCTGGAAGAGAAACAGCCTCATAATAGCGCAGTTAGCCTGCTGACGTCCCGGCACGTCGCGCGGAGATACAGGATCAAATGCGCTTTTATGGTGCATTCGCATAGCCGATCGGCGACGTTAAGGACAAAGCGGTTAAAACCCTTGACTGATTGTGCCAAATGAATAATCTGTAATGCCGCCAGCGAATCCGTGATTTCTCCGTATGGCCTGTTTTCAATATCCTGGCAACGTCCTGTTGCGCAGGCACACCCTGTTTATATGCATACCCATTCAACTTAAATGATATTTTAAGCAAGACAGTGTTGATTAATTTTTCTTATAACCAACCGCTGTTTCATTCAAATAGACGGACATAAGAAAAACAGATACATGCTATGCATCAACGGTTCTGAACAGCATTTAATGCTGTCTAACACCCCGTCACCAGCATGGTGCAGAGATCTGACGCCTGCACTACAGTGAGTCAGTTCACATTTATGGGCCGATCGGCAGGCAGCAGAGTGATACATTTTAAACCTTAAAAAGCAATAAATTCAATATCTTACTCAGATAAAACCCCTGTTAACCCTGTCTGACCACCCTATTTGACCTGATTACGCTTTCCCGATAAGTTGGAAATCCGCTGAAAGCTTTCCAGACGGGCCATTGTCTCGGCATATCTATGCAACAAGAAGACTCCCGCGCGGTTTAAGTCATCTCCTTTAAGAGACCGGAAATCAGAGAGCAGCTCAATTAAGGACGTTTTATCGATGTCTGGAGAGAAATGCTCAGGGCTATGACGCGCGCTCGACAGAGCATGGCGATGAAAATGATGTTGCGCCCCGTTGCGCTCAGACCCTGAAACAGTGCAGGTAATGTCAAAGCAGTTAAGGAGACCCTCAATGTCCACTAAAAAACCTCAATCCTATGGCTTGTATGATCCGACAGCAGGCAGTGACAGCTGTGGTGTAGGTTTCATTACGCGCAAGGACGGCGAGCAGACCCACGAAATTCTGCAGATGGCGCACAGCGCCCTGTGCACGGTGCCTCACCGCGGCGGTATGTCAGCGGAAGGCGTCGGCGACGGCGCGGGGGTCAACGTTGACCTTTCCCTGCATTTCTTCCGCAAGATTACCGGCCAGCCGCTGGAAGCGGGCCGCTTTGGCGTCGGCAACTTCTTTGTGCCGAAAGATGCTGCGCTGCGCGCGAATGCCGAACGTCTGGTAGATGAGACACTCAACAGCTTTGGCCTGCCGGTGATCATGAAGCGTGACATGCCGCTCGACAGCAGCGTGACGCGTCCGGCAGCCGTACAATTTCAGTTACCGATTCTGCAGTGGATTTTCACTGCGCCACAGGACGTGGTCGACCAGAACGACTTCGAACAACGCATCTACCGCGCCCTGCTGACGATTGAAGCCCGTGCCTTTACCGAAAGCGAATTTGGCGGTCTCTATCCGCTGTCGCTGTCGTCGCGCACCCAGGTGTTTAAAGCCCGCCTGAATTCCAATGAAGTGATCCCCTACTTCAAAGATCTGACCGATCCCGATCATCAGGTGCGCGGGCTGTTTTTCCATACCCGCTTCTCCACCAACACCGATCCGCATACCACGATGGCCCAGCCGTTCCGCCTGATGGCGCACAACGGTGAGCTGAATACGGACCGTAAAAACCGCATCGCTGAGTCCGCGCTGGCACTGGCCCGTGGCAAGAAAATCGTGCGGCCCAAAGGTCAGTCTGACAGCTCGCGTCTGGACCAGAGTATCCACAGCCGTCTGATGGAAGATGATCTCGACCTGATCACCGCCGTGGTTTCAATGATGCCACCCGCCTGGGAAAACGACAGTTCGCTGCCGCCAGAAGTGCGTGACATGCTGGAATATTTCTCACTGTATGAAGAGAAGAACGACGGCCCGGCAGCATTAATCTTTGGCAATGGTGAAGTGATTGGCGCCCGTCTTGACCGTCTTGGCCTGCGTCCACTGCGCTCAGTCGAAACGGCTGAGTATATCGGTGCGATGTCTGAAGCCGGTCAGATCGCCTTCCCACCCGAAAGCGTGTTGCGTCGCGGCCGTATCGAAGCGGGCGGCATGCTCTATTTCGATCACCGTGAAAAACGCAGCTACACCACGCTGCAGGCACTGGAAAAACTGGCGGCGGAGAAAGATTATTCAGCGCTGCTGCGTGAAGCGCGCGTCGGTCTTGACGATCTGCCTGAAATCCCGGCAGAGCAGCAGGGTTCACCGCTGCGTTATCGCGGCGATCTGAAAACCTATCAGCGCTTTGTGGCTTACTACTACAACCAGGAAAGCTTCAAGTTCATGATGGACCCGATGCTGAACACCGGCGCAGAGAAAATCTCCGCGATGGGTTACGGCAACGCCATTAACGGCTTATCCGATCATGAAGGCGGCATGGCGCACTACTTCTCTCAGCGCTTTGCTCAGGTCACCAACCCGCCGCTGGACTCAATCCGCGAAGTGGATGGTATGACGCTGCGTGTCGCGCTGGGTGCGAAACCGCATCTGGGCCGCAGCAAAGGTCGTCAGATTGTGGTGCCGACCCCAATCCTCAGCCACCTTGATATGCTGCGTTTGCGCGAGCAGACCATCGCACCTTATGCCCGCTTTGAGATGCTCTATGAGCCGGTAATCGGCAAAGATCTGCTGAGCACCACCGCGAACGCAAACGCGCTGGAAAAAGCGATTGATGACCTGGCGCAACAGGTCGTGGATTTTGCCCGTTCGCAGGGTGGCATCGCCGTGCTTACTGACCGTCACATCTCGTCAACGCACGCCGCAATCCCGATGCTGCTGGTGGTTTCTGCCATTAACCAGCGACTGGTGCAGGAAGGCCTGCGTCTGGATGTTTCTCTGGTCGTAGAAAGCGGCCAGAGCATATCTTCGCACCACATTGCTGCCACCCTCGGCTTCGGGGCTTCCGCTATCTATCCGCTGGGCGTACAGATGCGTGCAGAGGAAAAATTTGGTGAAGGTGAAGAAGGCAACAAAGCCTTTAAGCGCTATGCCAAAGCCGCTGAAAAAGCGCTGATGAAAACCATGGGCAAAGTGGGCCTTTGTACCGTTGAAAGTTACAGCAGCGGCGAATTCTTTGAGCCTAACTTCCTCAACACTGACGATCCGGTGCTGAAAAAGTATTTCCCGAATATCAAAACCCCGGTGGGTGGCGCGGGCTTCGCAGCCATCGCAGCGATGGCCGTTGACTGGCACCAGAGCGCGCTCAGGATTCAGGGCGAATCTGAAGTGCCGTTGCTGGGCCTGTTTAAAGAGCGTGCAGAAGGTGCAGGTCACTCCTACGGCACTATCGCCGTGCGCACCTTCATCGACATGACCGAAGAGCCGATTCGCTTTGCCGACAAGGCGCGCGAAGAGGACAACTTCATTCGTCTGATGACGCTGGCAAAACTGGATAACGCGTTTGGTATTAAGCCAGAGACCTTCAAAGACAGCAGCTTTGAGCGCATCCCGGATGACGTGATTAACAACTTTGCGATTACGGCCGATTACCGTCAGTTCTCAAGTTTGATGTATGAAGAGCGTAAACGTCGCCCGGCGGCGCTGCGTGACATTCTGACATTCCCGGCTGATCTGACCCACATTGACAGCGAAGCGGAGTTCCGTCGCAAGCTGGGACGCTACTCGCTGACCAACAACGGCTTTGCTATTCGTGGCATGGAGTGTGAAGCGGTGGATGGCAGCCTGAATCACTTTATGCTGCGTCTGACCGATGCGATTGAGGGGCTAAAGCCTGAGACCGAACGCCTGCAGAACCTCTCCCGCGCCCTGAAATCCCGTTTCGGCGATGATATTGAGAGCAGCGACGTGGTCACTGGCGCTTTGAAAGTGACCGCATACGGTAAAGCGGCAGATTATCTGTCACGTATCTTCACCACCCTGCCCTCACTGCCGCTGAGCGAAGTACAGCCAGCCTGTGAAATTACCCGTACCTTTGCTTCCGGGGCAATGAGCCACGGTGCACTGGTCGCGCCGGCTCATGAAGCGGTCGCACACGGCACCAACATGGTCGGCGGCATGAGCAACTGCGGTGAAGGCGGCGAGCATTACTCCCGTCACGGCACCATCCGTGCCTCGCGTATCAAACAGCTGGCTTCGGGTCGGTTCGGTGTCTGGGCTGCCTATCTGGCGGATCCGATGCTGGAAGAGCTGGAGATCAAAATTGGTCAGGGTGCGAAGCCTGGCGAAGGCGGTCAGTTACCGGCGGCCAAAGTGACCGTAGAGATTGCTGCGGCCCGTGGCGGTACGCCTGGCGTCGAGCTGGTCTCGCCGCCGCCGCATCATGACACCTATTCCATCGAAGATCTGGCGCAGCTGATCCACGACTGTAAAGCCGCGCGCGTGCGCGTCATTGTCAAACTGGTGTCGTCAGAAGGGATCGGCACCATCGCAGTTGGCGTGGCTAAAGCCGGTGCCGACGTGATTAACGTTGCAGGTAACACCGGCGGTACCGGCGCGGCGTCGGTGACCAGCCTGAAATATACCGGACGCGTGGCCGAAATCGGCATCGCTGAAGTCCACCAGGCGCTGTGTGCCAACGGCCTGCGTGAGAAAGTGCTGCTGCGCTGCTCTGGCGCACAGCAGACCGGCAGCGACGTGGTGAAATCTGCCCTGTTGGGCGGCGATAGCTTTGAGTTCGGTACCACCGCGCTGATGATGCTGAAATGCGTGATGGCGAAGAACTGCAACGTGAAGTGCCCGGCTGGCTTAACCACCAACGCCGAGGCCTTTGATGGCGACCCGCGTCAGCTGGCGCAGTATTTCCTCAACGTCGCGCATGAAGTACGTGAAATTCTGGCACGTATGGGCCTGCGTTCCCTGCGTGAGGCGCGTGGTCGCTCTGACCTGCTGCACCTGATGGATCATCCGCTGGAAGTCGGCAAACTCGACTTACGCGCCATGCTCACCGTGGTGCCAGAGCTGAAAATCGACAAGCCGGTTTACCTGGAAAAAGATTTTGAGCTGGATGATGGCTGGATTGAGCAGGTTAAGCAGTCACTGGTGGAGCAGGGAAATCCTGACGTCTCACTGGGCAACAGCATCGTCCTGAACAACCGCAACAAAAGCGTTGGCGGCCAGCTGGCCATCGACATTGAGCGCATGCTGAACCATCAGCTCAGCGCACAGCAGTTGCAGGCGATGCCTGCGGTAATGACCGACGATCGCGGTCGCCGCTATCTGGCCCCTGAAAGCGTAAAAATTTCTACCACCGGATCTGCCGGTCAGTCATTTGGCGCCTTCTGCAACGATGGCATGCAGCTGTCCCATTACGGCACCTGTAACGACGGTGTCGGCAAAGGACAGTGTGGTGGTGAGCTGATTGTGATGTCGCCTGGCGGCGGCGCGCAGGATGGCGATGGCAACGTGCTGATCGGTAACTTTGCCCTGTTTGGCGCGACTGGCGGACGACTGTTCGTGCAGGGCCAGGCTGGCGACCGCTTCGCAGTACGTAACTCCGGCGCAACGGCTGTGGTTGAAGGCGTGGGTGACTTCTGCTGCGAATATATGACTAACGGTGCCATTCTCAACCTCGGCACCTTTGGTAAAGGATTTGGCAACGGTATGAGCGGCGGCTTTGCTTACCAGTACGACCCGTATGGATCGCTGGCCAGCCACGCTGCAGGTGATTCAGTACGGTTCGGATCGATTGCGGATCAGGATGAGATGGCGCAGGTGCACAAGCAGGCCGTGCTGACCATGCTGAACTGGCACCTGGAGGCGACCCAGTCACCGCGTGCCGCGTGGCTGCTGGAGAACTGGGAAACAGAGTGCCACCACTTTGTTTACGTGATGCCGCGCTCACTGCTGCTCTATCAGGATGGCGGCGAGATCCTGAAAGCCAAGAGCCGCAAAGATTTGCTTGAAGAGCTGTCGACAGCGCTGGCAGGCCATCAGGTGGCGAAATTCAAAGCCGCGTGGCGTCAGGGTAAAACCATTGCCAACGGTGCCGTTCCGGCCTATGGCGCGACCGATACGCAGGAGATGTTTGTCCTGCTGAACAACTACACCGTGCTGAGCTTTGCCCAGCAGCTGGCACTGGCGAAGTTGCCGAAAGGCACGCCGGTTGAAGATGCGGCGGTGGAAAAAGCGGTCCGCAATCTGCTGATGACGGAAGACTTTTCACTGGTCAGCAAGCTGCAACGTCATGCCCGTTCTGCCATCGAGAGTTACAGCGATGATGAACTGGCCAGTCTGATTGGTACTAAACGCATGTCAGATTACAAAGCGGCACTGACGCAACGTAACATCCGCTCCATGGACAGTCTGGCGACCTACGGCTGGATCATGTATCAGGATGCCTGTAACCGGGAAGTGCTGGGCCACCTGCCTGACTTTGAAGAGCTGTTTGCACGTGCGGCATTGCCGGAAATTGCCGCTGCGGTGGGTAAACTCTCCTGACAGTGATACTGATCAGGCTGAACTGAATATTATTAATTGATCATTGCCCGGATTAATCGTTGTACCGGACAGAGGCAGAACCGCTTTCCCCTGCTGCACACACTGCGGCGCGGGGAAGCGGAACCGCTTTCAGACCGGGGAACGCCACTGATATCGGGCGAGAACGGGATTGAGTAAAAGTACCCATGAAAATTCCTTATATTCCAGAAGATGCACCTTTTAATGGCGATCAGAAGTACTGGCTGGCTGGCTTTCTCGCGGGCCTTCACTCCCGTTTGCTGGTTTTAGAAGACAAGCAGCAACCTGCTGCAGGTACGGGCGCAGCCGCGACCACGCAACTGCATATTCTGTACGGCTCACAGACCGGCAATGCCGAAGCGCTGGCGCAGACCGCTGCGAAATCTGCCCGAGCGAAAGGGCTGGTGCCAGTGGTTCAGGCGCTGGGCGATGTCGATCTCGACGTGTTTGCCACCATGCGCCATGTACTTATTGTCACCTCGACCTATGGTGAAGGTGAGATGCCGGACAATGCCCAGCTGTTCTGGGATGCGATCTCTGCCAGTACCGCACCGCGTCTGGAGCAGATGCATTTCGCCGTGCTGGCGATTGGCGATACGGGTTACGATGGCTTCTGTCAGGCGGGCAAATTCATCGATATGCGTCTTGAGCAGTTGGGTGCAAAACGCGTGGTAGATCGCATTGACTGCGATATCGACTATGAAGAGCCGTCCAGCGAGTGGCTGAACAGCTCAATGCCACAGTTTGCCGCCAGCGCAGGCAGCAGCGGCACCGTGCTGGAGAGCGCGCCTGAAGCGCCGGTCATTCCAGGCAGCAACAAATCGAATCCGTATGCCGCCGCGCTGATCACGAATAAGCGCTTGTCAGGCGAGCAGTCAGCCAAAGATATTCGTCACTTCGAATTCGACCTGTCTGACAGCGGCCTGAAGTATGAAGCGGGCGATGCGCTGGGCGTGATTCCGGTCAACGAACCTTCACTGGTCAGCCTGCTGCTGACCCAGCTTAATGCTGACTACCAGACGCCAGTACCTGGCTTCGACCGCAGCCTCGGCGACCTGCTGACCTATCAGTTTGAGATCTCTGAGCCTTCACGCAAGTTAATCGAGTGGGTTGGACAGAACACCACCAATCAGGAACTGCGTCATGTCTTACAGCATGATGATAAAGATGCGCTGGGCGTCTGGTTGTGGGGCAAAGATACCCTTGACCTGCTGCAGCTCGAACTGACGCGCACGCTGACAGTGCCGGAGTTTGTTGCCCTGTTGCGCCCGCTGCAGCATCGTGCTTACTCAATTTCATCCAGCTCTAAAGCCCATCCGAATCAGGTGCACCTGACCGTTGCCTCTGTGCGTTATCACAGTGGCGGCCGTAATCGCGGTGGCGTCTGCTCGACCTATCTGGCCGAACGCGTGCGTCGTGGTGAGAAGCCCGCCATCTTTATCTCACCCAATAAAGCGTTCCGCGTCCCTGCCAATAACAGCGCACCACTGATCATGGTGGGACCGGGCACCGGTATCGCACCGTTCCGCGCCTTCCTGCAGGAACGCCAGGCAACCGGCGCGCAGGGCAAAAACTGGCTGTTCTTCGGCGATCAGCATCAGGAACATGACTTTATCTATCAGGATGAGCTGCTGGCCTGGCGGGATAACGGCCTGCTGACCCGTCTGGATCTGGCCTTCTCACGCGATCAGGAGAAGAAGATCTACGTGCAGAGCCGGATGCTGGAACAGGGCGCTGAGCTTTACGCCTGGCTGCAGGAAGGGGCGTACTTCTACGTCTGTGGCGATGCTTCGCGTATGGCGAAAGATGTGGATAATGCGCTGTATGAAGTGGTTCGTCAGTTTGGTGGTCTCTCCACCGAGCGCGCTGCCGACTATGTCGATCAGCTGAAGAAAGAGAAACGCTACCTGCGCGACGTCTACTAATCGCGAAGGTCTGCTGAAAAATCCGGCTTGCGCAGGCAGCCGGATTTTTTTTATGGCTGACAGGCAAAAAAATACCCGCCGGATGGGCGGGTATTCGCTGTTATGTCACGGCTATTTCACGACGCGCAGTGAAGGCCGACCGCCACGTGGCGGTGGATCGTCATCAGGCGGTGTCTCGTCATCGCTGGCATCGTCAGGACGATCACCATCAATCACTGACATCATGGTCTCTTCCTGACCTTCTGACGCCTCCTGCATACCCAGCTCGTAAGCCGGTTCCGGTTCAAACATCGTGCCGGCACCGTTTTCACGTGCATAGATCGCCAGAATCGCCGCCATCGGCACGTTAACCTGGCGAGGAACGCCACCAAAGCGGGCGTTGAACGACACCTGATCATTGGCCAGGTCGAGGTTACCCACAGCGCGTGGCGCAATGTTCAGGACAATCTGACCATCACGCGCATACTCCAGCGGCACCTGCACACCCGGCAGATTAATGTCGACCACCAGATGCGGCGTCAGCTGGTTGTCGAGCAACCAGTCATAGAAGGCGCGCAGCAGATAGGGACGACGTGCAGTAAGTTGCGACATTTCCATACGTTAAGCCCGGGCTTGCAGGCGCATTTCACGTTCAGCTTCAGTTAATGAAGCAAGGAAAGAATCACGCTCAAATACGCGGTTCATGTAACCTTTCAGCTCTTTTGAACCCGAGCCGATCAGATCGATGCCCATGGAAGGCAGACGCCATAACAGCGGCGCCAGGTAGCAATCGACCAGACTGAACTCTTCGCTCATGAAGTAAGGCGTACGACCAAACAGTGGCGCGATAGCCAGCAGCTCTTCACGCAGTTGCTTGCGTGCGGCTTCGGCTTCCTGACCCGTGCTGTTCTCGACTTTCCGCATCAGGCTGTACCAGTCCTGCTCGATGCGATGCATCATCAGGCGGCTGTCACCACGGGCAACCGGATAAACCGGCATCAGTGGCGGATGCGGGAAGCGTTCATCCAGATATTCCATGATGATGCGTGATTCATACAGCGTCAGCTCACGATCTACCAGCGTTGGTACCGTGCGATACGGATTGAGGTCAATCAGATCCTGCGGCAGGTTATCCATTTCGACCTGCTCGATCTCTACGCTGACACCCTTCTCCGCCAGGACGATACGAACCTGATGGCTGAAAATGTCAGTAGGACCAGAAAACAGCGTCATTACCGAACGTTTGTTGGCAGCGACAGCCATGAAAACCTCCAAGTTTGTTCACAAAAAGATACTGCGAATAGCCAACCACACGGCGATTCACCAGCTTATCGAACTCGCACGCAACCTGGTTAGCCGCGTCACAGATACTGACGCCCCGACAGAGGGAAGGCGCATAACGCACCGGCCTGCGGGCGCAAAGTGACACAGAGTTTACCAGATTTTAGGCTGCTTGTGGGCGTGTAATGAATCTTTGCAGGTAAATTGAGCGCGATGTTACGGTTTTCGCGGGAAGTCGTGGGAAGGCAGAAAATAAAAAACCCGCCGAAGCGGGTTTTTTGAGCCAATTGCCGCAGCCGGAGCTGCAAACAATTAACGCTTGGAGAACTGAGGACGACGACGTGCTTTACGCAGGCCGACTTTCTTACGTTCAACCTGACGCGCATCACGAGTAACGAAGCCTGCTTTACGCAGTTCGCCACGCAGTGATTCGTCGTATTCCATCAGAGCGCGGGTGATACCGTGACGGATCGCACCAGCCTGACCAGAAATACCGCCACCTTTAACAGTGACATAGAGATCGAATTTACCAACCAGGTCCAGCAGCTCAAGCGGCTGACGAACTACCATGCGGGCAGTTTCGCGACCGAAGTACTGTTCCAGAGAACGTTGGTTAATTACGATGTTACCGCTACCCGGCTTAATGAATACGCGAGCGGTAGAGCTTTTGCGGCGACCAGTGCCGTAGTTTTGAGTTTCAGCCATTGCCTTTAATCCCGATTAAATGTCAAGAACTTGCGGTTGCTGTGCCGCATGGGTGTGCTCGTTGCCTGCGTAAACTTTCAGTTTACGGTACATAGCACGACCCAGCGGGCCCTTCGGCAGCATGCCTTTAACCGCGATCTCAATCACACGCTCAGGACGGCGAGCAATCATCTCTTCAAAGGTCGCCTGTTTGATACCACCGATGTGGCCGGTGTGGTGATAGTAGATCTTGTCAGTACGCTTGTTGCCGGTTACAGCAACTTTTTCTGCGTTCAGAACGATGATGTAATCACCCGTATCAACGTGCGGAGTGTATTCCGCTTTATGCTTACCACGCAGACGGCGCGCCAGTTCAGTCGCCAGGCGACCCAAAGTTTTGCCCGTTGCGTCAACTACAAACCAGTCACGTTGGACGGTTTCTGGTTTAGCTGTAAAAGTTTTCATCGAAAAGCTTACCCAAATTAAGTTACACGTTGGTGAAATCCCAAACGCTTAAGTAAACGAATGAGGCTCACACGACCATTTTGACCAGCAAGCCACCCCTTCGGATAGAGTTACTGGAACACAGAGGATTTGGGAAAAAAATCCTTTGCTGTAACGTGGGGTCGCAAGATTATAGAGAAGTCGGTTACAAAAATCGAACCCTATTTCGGTATTTATCCTGTTTATTCTCACGGCAGGTGCGGCAAACGCAGATACTCTTCGCTCTGCATCTCCTGGAGTCGGGATAAACAGCGCTGGTATTCAAACTTCAGTCGCGTGCCCTGATAAATCTCGGTCAGTGACGTTTCCGCCGCGACCACCAGCTTCACATGACGTTCATAGAACTCATCGACCAGCGCCAGGAAACGGCGCGCCTGATCTTCGGTTTTGTAGATCATCACCGGCACGTCATAGAGCAGCACGCTGTGAAAACGGCGCGAAAGCGCAATGTAGTCATGCTGACTGCGTCCCTCACCGCAGAGGGTCGTGAAATTAATGGCCAGCACGCCTTCGCTCACACCCAGCGTCGGCATCTGGCGATGATTAATTTCCAGAACCGGTGCCGCTTCAGGCTGGCTGCCTGACAATGCTTTGAACATCCGGCCCATCTCGGCATGTGTCTCTGCGTTGAGCGGGAAGTTCCACAGATGCGCGGAGGTCAGCGTGCGTAACCGGTAGTCGATACCCGCATCCACGTTCATCACATCACAGTGCCGTTTTATCTGCTCAATCGCAGGCAGGAAGCGCGCACGCTGCAGACCATTGCGATAGAGATCGTCCGGCGGAATGTTCGAGGTGGCGACCAGCGCGATGCCACGTTCAAACAGCGCTTCCATCAGCGTGCCCAGCAGCATGGCATCGGTGATATCGGAAACAAAAAACTCATCAAAACAGAGGATGTCGGTTTCGGCTTTGAATTTGTCCGCCACGATCAGTAACGGATCGCTCTGGCCCTGAAGCTGCGTAAGTTCTTCGTGTACCCGCAGCATAAAACGGTGGAAGTGCAGACGCAGTTTGCGATCGCCAGGAATAGACTGAAAAAAGAGATCCATGACCCAGGTCTTACCGCGACCGACACCGCCCCACATATAGAGCCCGCGTACCGGTTGTGCCGTCTCGTTTTTCTCTTTGCCCATCAATTTAGAGAGGCGTCCCAGCAGGCCGGATGAGGAAGGCGCGGCGGCTTGTTGCCGGGCAACCAGCGCCTGCTGCAGCGCGTCTAAACGGGTAATCGCTTCACGTTGTACGTCATCGGGCCTGAATTCGCCCTGCGACAGCGCCTGCTCATAGCGTGCAAGCGGAGTTGAGGTTTGCATTATTGTTTCAAAGTCCCTGAATGGTGTCTGATTGATACCACGGTTGCTGAAAAAAAGGCCGTTCTACACTAAGCCATGCTGCTCCGGAGTTCCACATCCATAAGATTAACGGGTATAGTGACTATTATTGAATATGGTGTAACGCCCTACGGAACAATGGAAATAACACGGGAGTCATTATGACCTGGGAATACGGGCTAATTGGTTTAGTGGTAGGTATTATTGTCGGCGCAGTCGCCATGCGTTTTGGCAACAAAAAGCTGCGTGAGCAGCGCAGCATGCAGTATGAGCTGGAAAAATCGAAAGCGGAGCTGGCTGATTATCGTGAAGAGCTGACCAACCACTTCGCGCAGAGCGCGGAGCTGCTGGACAACATGGCGCGTGACTATCGTCAGCTCTATCAGCATATGGCAAAAGGCTCGAATGACCTGCTGCCAAATCTGCCTGGCCAGAAAAATCCGTTTGCCTATCAGCTGACTGAAGCTGAAGCGGACAACGATCAGGTGCCGGTGCAGATGCCGCGCGACTACTCTGAAGGCGCATCCGGTTTACTGCGTGGCGAGCGCCCTGCCCGCGACTAATCTTTTTGGGGCGCAGCCTGTCTGCGCCCGCTGTTTTTGCGAACCCTGACCGCAAACGACTGTCACACTCATTAATTCCTCCCACCTTTTGCAGCGAGAGCGTTGTAGCAATGAAAAAAAAAGCACGCCTGTTTAGCGCATTAGCCCTGAGTATTGGGATGAGCCTTGCCGCCGCGCCAGACGCGATGGCAACGCTGCCAGCACAAATTGCGGGCCAGCCGCTGCCAAGTCTGGCACCGATGCTGGAAAAAGTGTTACCTGCCGTGGTCAGTGTTCACGTGGAAGGCACCGATTCCGGTGCGCAGGCTCAGGATATTCCTGAACCCCTGAAGCGTTTTTTCGGCCAGATGCCCGGCGGAAACAGTCAGCCACAGCCATTTGAAGGCTTAGGTTCTGGCGTCATTATTGATGCCGCTAAAGGCTACGTGCTGACCAACAATCACGTGGTCAACGGTGCGGATAAGATCAACGTACAGCTTGGCGACGGCAGTGAATATGAAGCCAAACTGATCGGCCATGATGAGCAGACCGATATCGCGCTGATTCAGATTCAGGGCGCAAAAAACCTCACGCAGGTGAAAGTCGCAGACTCCGATCAGCTGAAAGTGGGTGATTTCGCAGTGGCGATCGGTAACCCGTTTGGCCTGGGACAGACCGCCACCTCCGGGATTATCTCGGCGCTGGGCCGCAGCGGCCTGAACCTGGAAGGGCTGGAAAACTTTATTCAGACCGATGCTGCCATTAACCGCGGCAACTCAGGCGGTGCGCTGGTCAACCTTAACGGTGAGCTGATCGGTATCAACACCGCGATTCTGGCCTCCAGCGGCGGCAACATTGGCATCGGATTTGCGATTCCGAGCGATATGGCGATGAACCTCGCGCAACAGCTGATCAAATTTGGTGAAGTGAAGCGCGGTCAGCTCGGCATCAAAGGCACTGAAATGACGGCCGATATGGCTAAAGCGTTCAATGTCGATGCGCAGCGCGGCGCCTTTGTCTCAGAAGTCTTACCGCAATCTGCCGCACAGAAAGCGGGCGTGAAGTCAGGCGATATCATTACGTCGATTAACGATAAGCCGATTACCAGCTTCGCAGAGCTGCGTGTCAAAGTGGGCACCACGCCGCCAGGCGAACAGGTTAAACTTGGCCTGCTGCGCGAAGGTAAGCCGCTAACCGTTACCGTCACGCTGGAACAGAGCGCCCAGAGTACCGCCAGCGCTCAGCTGATGTCACCTGCACTTCAGGGCGCAACCCTGAGTGATGGACAGACCAAAACCGGTGATAAAGGCGTGAAGGTCGATACCATCGAAAAAGGCACGCCGGCTGAACAGGTTGGCCTGCAGAAAGATGATGTGATTATCGGCGTTAACCGCAATCGCGTTCAGACCATTGCAGAAATGCGTAAAATTCTGGAAGGAAAACCGCCGGTACTGGCACTGAATGTGGTGCGCGGCGATGAAAGTATCTATCTGTTGTTGAGATAAACCTCGCATTACGGCGGACACAAGCGCGTGTGTGTCCGCCGCTCTCATGTTATTCTCCCCTGCGATCTCCCCTGGCGTGATTTAACACCATGTTTCTTAAACTTTTGCGTGCCGTGGTGCTGGGCCTGATTGTGGCGGGTATTTTGCTCGCAGCACTGCCTGCACTGCGTATGGGCAGCGACGCCCTCTATAACCACGAAAATATTACCGACGAAACGCCCTTTAGCTTCAATCAGGGGGTGCGCCGCGCCGTGCCTGCCGTTGTGAACGTTTACAACCGCAGCGCTCATGGCAACAACAATCGTGGCATCACTACCCTGGGTTCAGGGGTGATCATGAATACGAAAGGCTACATCCTTACCAATAAGCATGTGATCAACAATGCCGATCAGATTATCGTGGCGCTGCAGGATGGCCGCTTCTTTGAAGCGACGCTGGTGGGTTCCGATGGCATGACCGATCTGGCCGTACTGAAGATTACCGCTTCAGGCCTGCCTGTTATCCCGATTAATCCCAACCGACAGCCGCATATCGGCGATGTGGTAATGGCGATCGGTAACCCCTATAACCTCGGTCAGACGGTAACGCAGGGCATTATCAGCGCCACGGGCCGCGTAGGTCTGAGTTCGTCAGGCCGACAGAACTTCCTGCAGACGGATGCCTCAATCAACCAGGGTAACTCCGGCGGTGCGCTGATTAACTCGCTTGGCGAACTGATGGGCATTAACACCCTGACGTTTGATAAGAGTAATGATGGTGAAACCCCGGAAGGCATCGGTTTCGCCATTCCAACTGTCTTAGCCTCAAAAATCATGGATAAGCTGATTCGTGATGGCCGGGTCATCCGCGGCTATATCGGCATTACCGGGCGTGAGTTGCCGCCGCTGCACGGACAGGGCAGCAATCTGGATCGGGTTCAGGGGATTATTGTCAGTGTGGTCACGCCAGATGGACCGGCAGATAAAGCCGGGATTCAGGCCAACGATGTATTGCTCAGCGTCAACGGCAAGCCCGCCATCTCCGCGCAGGAGACCATGGATCAGGTGGCCGAAATTCGTCCGGGTTCAGTAATTGATGTACAGGTGCTGCGAAACGACCAGAAGCTGACGCTGCCAGTAACCATTCAGGAGTTTCCGGATAGCAGCAGCTGATTGGCGGGGTTGTAGACTAACAGCAATGCCTTAGCCTGACGGGCAGGGGGGGGCCCATCTGAAGAGCAAAGCGTCCGAGCCAGGATGGCGAGGCCGACCTGCAGGGATGCAGGTTTCCTTTGCGATCAGATGGGCCATCCCCGCCCTTTTCACCCGGACGTTTAGCAACGATCCACCGGAAACGCGATCACTTCACTCAATGACTCCGCTTTCAACGCCAGCATGATCAGGCGATCGATACCCAGCGCGACCCCGGAACAGGCTGGCATGCCATGCGCCAGTGCATCCAGCAGATAGGTATCAATCGGATGCACAGGCAGGCCGCGCGCTGCACGGCGACGGTTATCCTGCTCAAAGCGCTGACGCTGCTCACGGCTGTCGGTCAGCTCACGGAAACCGTTCGCCAGCTCAATGCCCTTGTAATAGACCTCGAAACGCTCGGCCACACGATGATCTTCCGTACTGATCTCAGCCAGTGCCGCCTGGCTGGCCGGGAAGTGATAAACGAAGCAGGGTTTATCCTGACCAATCTTTGGTTCCACACCCAGCATAAACAGCAGCATCAGCAAGGTATCGCGATCCTCTTCTGCGCGCGCCAGCTCACCTTCACCCAGCTTCTCTGCTGCTTCACGCAACTGCGCTTTGTCCGCTGACAGCGGATCCAGATCCAGATGGCGGATAAATGCCTGCTGATACGAGAGCGACTCGGCGCTGTCACACTCCAGCACCTGCTGCATCAGATCGTCGACTTCGTTCATCAGACGGTACATGTCGTAATGCGGACGATACCACTCCAGCATGGTAAATTCGGGGTTATGGTGCCGTCCCGCCTCTTCATTGCGGAAGCTGCGCGCCATCTGGTAGATCGGGCCACTGCCCGCCGCCAGCAGGCGTTTCATATGATATTCCGGGCTGGTCATCAGCCAGAGATCGCGCCCCTGCGCCGCACCAGGCCCGACAAAACGCGTCTGGAAGGGCACCAGATGGATATCGGTAATCGTTGCCTGGCTCATCGCCGGCGTATCGACTTCCAGCACGCCGCGATCGGCAAAGAAACGACGCACTTCGGCTAAAATAGCGGCGCGTTTTAACAAATTGGCGATGGATGCGCTTGGTTGCCAGCTTGCCGTTTCGCTCATGGTGATGACTCCTGATACAAATTAGGGGGGGAAGTCTACCTGCAATGCCTGCGGCAAACAATCTCGTGCCCGCGCTGCCAAAAACAGCGTTTCGGCTTCTATACTTAAGCGGTTAAATCACAAAGGAATCCCACTATGTCTCCATGGAAAACAGTTGTTGCCAGCCTGAGTGCTTTTCTCTCAGTTGCCTGTAGCACCACGCCGCCAAAGAACGTCACGGTCATTGATAACTTTGACAGTCAGCGCTATCTCGGTCAGTGGTATGAGATTGCCCGCCTCAACCATCCCTTTGAGCGTGGCCTTGAGCAGGTGACGGCAAACTACAGCCCGCGTGAAGATGGCGGCCTGAAGGTGATTAATCGTGGCTATAACGTCAAAAAGCAGCGCTGGCAGGAGAGCGTCGGTAAAGCCTACTTTACTGGTGAACCTCAGCGTGCGTCGCTGAAAGTCTCTTTCTTTGGCCCCTTCTACGGTGGCTATAACGTTATCGCACTGGATCCCGACTATCGCTATGCGCTGGTGTGCGGCCCGAATCGCCACTATCTCTGGATACTGTCACGGACACCCCAACTGGAGCCGGGTGTAAAAGAGAAACTGGTTGAGCAGGCGCGTCGGGATGGTTTCCCGGTCGAAGAGCTAATCTGGGTAAAACAGAAATAGTGCAGATTATGACAAGCCGGTACGAAAAGCCTTTCGTACCGGTTGGAATAACAGGTTACTTCGTGCTGTTCTGAATCGCCTGGCCACCCGCCTCGACATCTTCACCGACACCGCGCGTGGTATTACACGCCGTCAGCAGAGAAGAGAGCACCAGTACAGAGAAGATTGCGGCAATACTTTTCTTTAACATAACAATGTCCTTTTTGATGGATGTAAAGTACAGCGCTTTAAGCATAGCCGGATTTCAGGCAGTTGCTGCGGGCGGGACTCTAAAAAGGACAATCAGTTAAGGTCATTTTGCCGCACGCGAAATGGCACCGCCTAAGTGGGAGACATCTTCGCCAAAACCGTGGAATGTGTTGCAGGCGCTAAGCGCAGAAGAGACCAGCAACGCGAATGCGATTAATTTTGCCAGCTTGATCATTTTTTTCTCTCAGACAAGAAAAAGGCGCACCAGAAGATGCGCCTGCGAATCTTATTTCACGCGTGACACGTATTCGCCAGAGCGGGTGTCAACTTTGACCACTTCGCCCTCTTGCACGAACAATGGCACTTTCACCACGGCGCCGGTAGACAGCTTGGCTGGCTTGCCGCCAGTACCCGCAGTATCACCTTTCAGACCTGGATCGGTTTCGATAACTTCAGCTTCGATAAAGTTCGGCGGCTGAACGGCGATTGGACGACCATTCCACAGCGTAACGATACATTCAGCGTTATCCTGCAGCCATTTCGCTGCATCGCTTACCGTCTTCTCTTCAACCTGGAACTGCTCAAAGCTTTCCGGGTGCATGAAGTGGTAGAACTCGCCGTCGTTGTACAGGTAGTTCAGGTTGGTATCTACAACGTCTGCACCTTCAGCGGAGTCGGTAGATTTAAAAGTTTTCTCAACGCGAGAACCCGTCAGCAGGCGACGCATTTTAACGCGTGCGAATGCCTGACCTTTACCCGGTTTAACGAACTCACTGGATTCGATGGCATACGGCTCGCCTTCGAACATGATTTTAAGACCGGGACGGAAATCGTTGCTAGAATAAGTCGCCATGAAGGCCCTCTACGAAAATTGACACTGGTACTAAGCCAAAAAATGGCACACATTGTAACCCTAAAAACACCTTCCAGAGAAGATTGGTTGCAGCAACTTGCGGATGTTGTCACCGAACCTGATGAATTACTGCGGATTTTAGCCCTTGATCAGCACACTGAACTGGCTGAAGGTGCGGATGCGCGGCGTCTTTTCGCCCTGCGTGTCCCGCATGCGTTCATCCGCCGGATGAAAAAAGGCGATGCGCACGACCCGCTGCTGCTTCAGGTACTGACCCGCCGCCAGGAATTCATCGATGCGCCAGGTTATAGCACCGATCCACTCGATGAACAAAGCAACGTTGTACCTGGATTGCTGCATAAATACCGAAACCGGGCGTTATTGCTGGTAAAAGGCGGCTGCGCCGTCAACTGTCGCTACTGCTTCCGTCGTCATTTCCCTTATCAGGACAATCCCGGCAACAAGCGTAGCTGGCAGGCTGCACTGGACTATATCGCCGATCATCCTGAGCTGGATGAGATCATTTTTTCCGGCGGCGATCCGTTGATGGCGAAAGATCATGAGCTCGCCTGGCTGATCGCGGCGCTGGAACAGATCCCGCACCTGAAGCGTCTGCGCATACATAGTCGTTTACCGGTAGTGATCCCGGCGCGTATCACCGATCAGCTCTGTCAGATGCTCAGCGAAACCCGCCTGCAGGTGCTGATGGTAACGCACATCAACCATGCGCAGGAGATCGATGATGAATTGCGTGAGGCGATGAGCAGCCTGAAGCGTGCCGGTGTCACCCTGCTGAATCAGAGCGTGCTGTTGCGCGGCATCAACGATAATGCCCGGACGCTGGCCACCCTGAGCAATGCGCTGTTTGATGCCGGTATTCTGCCCTACTATCTGCATGTGCTGGATAAGGTACAGGGTGCCGCGCACTTCTTTGTGTCAGATGAGGAAGCCCGTCAACTGGTGCGTGCGCTGTTGTCACAGGTCTCGGGTTATCTGGTGCCAAAGCTGGCGCGTGAAATTGGTGGAGAGCCAAGTAAAACACCACTGGATTTACAGCTGCGTCAGGAATAAAAACGGCCAGCAAAAAGCTGGCCGATTAAATAAAGCAGACGCCCGATTCACATTATGGGCACTTATAAACCTGGCCGGTCATTTTGCTGTCGAGTGGCGCGAACGCGGACAACAGATTCTGCGTCGGGCTGGTTGCACCGTAAATGACGTTGCCGCCCATCTCCGCTGCGCGATTGCGCAGATCATTCGCTGCACCGCGCAGTGCGCTGGTTTCGCCGCCTGCACCGCTCAGCCAGTTGCTCTGTGAGCCGGTGATATTGCCCAGAAGCTGGCAGTTATTGCCAGGCTGCTGATCGGTAAACGTTACACGCTGTCCTGCTGAAGAGAGTTGCGTAGAGCTGCTGCAGCCCGCCAGCAATAACGCGCCAGCCGTCAGTCCGAGCAAGAGGTTAATCCGCATTGTAATCCCCATTTATTATCATCAGAGTCGGGTGGCAGCGTAGCAGAAAAAGATCACTTTTTTCTGAACATTCATTGCCTTAATCCCGTTATATCACCTCAATATTTCATACTGAGTTCAGGCTGGCAGATTGGCGCATCCCGATAAACTTACAGCAGTAAGTCAATCCGGCAGGGCGGCAACAGTCAGCGCGCAGACAGCGGGAGATATCAAGAGGAAAGACGAACGATTGCGCCACTACTTATACTATTTTCCTGCCCAAAAGAAAAACCCCCGACCGTTTCCGATCGGGGGTTCTGAGATGACTTAAGCAGTCAACGGCAATTACATCATGCCGCCCATACCGCCCATGCCACCCATACCGCCAGCGCCGCCGCCTAAATCAGGTGCGTCGCCTTTTGGCAGGTCAGTGACCATACATTCGGTGGTGATCATCAGACCAGCAACAGAGGCCGCGTACTGCAGAGCAGAACGGGTCACTTTGGTTGGGTCCAGGATACCGAAGTCGATCATGTTGCCGTACTCTTCAGTCTGCGCGTTGTAACCGTAGTTACCGTCGCCCGCTTTCACGTTGTTAGCAACAACGGATGGCTCTTCACCGGCGTTAGAGACGATCTGACGCAGTGGAGATTCCATTGCGCGCAGCGCAACTTTGATACCGACGTTCTGATCTTCGTTCTGACCACGCAGATCGGCCAGCTGTGCGGCAACGCGAACCAGCGCCACACCACCACCTGCAACCACGCCTTCTTCGACAGCAGCACGGGTTGCGTGCAGCGCATCTTCAACGCGGGCTTTCTTCTCTTTCATTTCAACTTCAGTTGCTGCGCCTACTTTCAGAACGGCTACGCCGCCTGCCAGTTTCGCTACGCGCTCCTGCAGTTTTTCTTTGTCGTAGTCAGAGGTTGCTTCTTCAATCTGCTGACGAATCTGGGTCACACGGCCCTGGATTGTCGCCTCTTCACCCACACCGTCGATGATGGTGGTGGTGTCTTTGTTGATCACAACGCGTTTAGCCTGGCCCAGATCTTCCAGCGCCGCTTTTTCCAGTTCCATACCGATCTCTTCAGAGATCACAGTACCACCGGTCAGGATAGCGATATCCTGCAGCATAGCTTTACGACGGTCGCCGAAGCCTGGTGCTTTAACCGCAGCCACTTTCACGATGCCGCGCATGGTGTTAACCACCAGTGTTGCCAGCGCTTCGCCTTCAACATCTTCCGCGATGATCAGCAATGGTTTGCCTGCTTTCGCAACAGCTTCCAGCACTGGCAGCATTTCACGGATGTTAGAAATTTTCTTGTCAGCCAGCAGGATGAACGGAGATTCCAGTTCAATCGCGCCAGTTTCTGGCTTGTTGATGAAGTAAGGAGAGAGGTAGCCACGATCGAACTGCATACCTTCAACCACATCCAGCTCGTCCTGCAGGCCGGTGCCTTCTTCAACGGTGATCACGCCTTCTTTACCGACTTTTTCCATCGCCTGAGCAATCAGCTGGCCTACGGTTTCATCGGAGTTAGCAGAGATAGTACCAACCTGTGCAATCGCTTTAGAGTCTGAGCAAGGCACAGACAGCGCTTTCAGTTTCTCAACTGCAGCGATAACGGCCTGGTCGATACCGCGCTTCAGGTCCATCGGGTTCATACCCGCTGCGACCGCTTTCAGGCCTTCGGTGATGATTGACTGTGCCAGTACGGTTGCCGTGGTGGTACCGTCGCCCGCAGCGTCGTTCGCTTTAGAGGCCACTTCTTTCACCATCTGCGCGCCCATGTTCTCGAACTTGTCTTCCAGCTCGATTTCACGTGCCACAGAAACACCATCTTTAGTGATGGTCGGTGCACCAAAAGATTTATCCAGAACCACGTTACGGCCTTTCGGGCCCAGGGTAACTTTTACTGCATCTGCCAGTACGTTCACGCCACGCAGCATTTTTACGCGAGCGTCATTACCGAATTTTACGTCTTTAGCTGCCATTTCAATTGTCCCTTAAATTCGTTTCGTTCAGTGAGTTACGCGAAAAAATTACGCTTCAACAATCGCCAGAATGTCGCTTTCAGAGATGATCAGCACTTCTTCGTTGTCGATCTTTTCGGTTTTAGCACCGTAACCTTCATTGAAGATCACGACATCACCAACCTTCACGTCCAGCGGCTTAACGTCGCCACTCTCAAGGATGCGGCCATTGCCGACAGCCAGAACTTCACCACGGGTGGATTTACCTGCTGCGGAACCGGTCAGCACGATGCCGCCAGCTGATTTAGCTTCAACTTCTTTACGCTTGACGATGACGCGATCGTGCAATGGACGAATTTTCATTTGATAGCTCTCCTTTGAGAAGTCCAATCATTCAGTTTTGGGGTTGAACACCGGGCTGCATGGCTTCCGGCCTCGTGACCAGAGAGATAGGGCCATACCCACCTGCTTTCAAGGGGGAGGACAACAAATTTTTTACGCGAACGTGATAAGTGGCGGCTTTTTGAACAGAAGGCGCGACAAATAAAAAACGCAGCCCGGAGGCTGCGCTTTCAAAAGTAACCGCTGTGATTAACGATCCTTGTGATCGTCATGGTGCTCAAGGCGATCGCTGTTTTTACGTTCGAATTCGCCATCCATGGTGTAACCACTGTCCGGTCCGGCACCCGGTCCGCGCCAGACGCGCAGATGGGGCATCAGCTTCAGCGTCAGATGCTTCTGCACCGGTGGCAGCAGCAGCAACAGACCGAGCAGGTCAGTAAAGAAGCCCGGCAACAGCAGCAGGAAACCGGCGATGATCAGCGATACGCTTTTGATCATCTCACTGGCAGGACTTTCGTTACGCGCCAGCTTCTCCTGCATCAGCATGAAGTTCTTCATGCCCTGATTTTTGACCAGCGACACCCCGATGCACGAGGTGAAGACCACCAGCAGCATGGTCAGCAGCACGCCCATGACGTGCGCAACCTGAATGAAGAGCGAAATCTCGATCCAGGCCAGAACAAAAAAGACTAATAACGGTATCCAGCGCACCGTACTCTCCTGTAAGTAGGGCTGAACGGCAGCGTGCCGGTCAGCAGAAAGCGTTCATCCTGAGGATGATAAGAAAAGAGATGGGCACCCACGCCGCCATTTTCAACCGATCCTGTCAAATTTATCCTGCGGGGTTAATTTTGTAACCAACTTCACATATCGTTAACCAGACGGCAGCATTAAGTGATCTGCATGCGTGCTTTTCTTATGCATCAGAATATGATCGCACATGCCACGGTGAAGACGGATAATATGTCGGCACGGGCACACCACAACAAAATAAACACATCCTTTGTGATGGTTAGCGGCAACAACAAGAAGGTTATCATGGCGAACAACATTCGTATCGAAGAAGACCTGTTAGGTATGCGCGAAGTTCCGGCGGATGCCTATTATGGCGTTCATACTCTGCGTGCGATTGAAAATTTTTATATCAGCAACAGTAAAATCAGCGACATACCTGAATTTGTCCGCGGTATGGTGATGGTAAAAAAAGCGGCAGCGATGGCCAATAAAGAGCTGCAGACCATCCCGCGTAACATTGCCGATACCATCATTAAGGCCTGCGACGAAGTGCTGAACAACGGTCGCTGTATGGACCAGTTCCCCGTGGATGTCTATCAGGGCGGGGCCGGAACCTCGGTCAATATGAACACCAATGAGGTACTGGCAAACATCGGCCTGGAGCTGATGGGCCACCAGAAAGGGGAATATCAGTACCTTAACCCCAACGATCATGTGAACAAATGCCAGTCCACTAACGACGCCTACCCGACCGGTTTTCGCATTGCCGTTTACAGCTCGCTGCTGAAACTGCTTGATGGCATCAGCCAGCTGGCCGAAGGCTTCCAGCACAAAGCCGATGAATTCCAGACCATCCTGAAAATGGGCCGCACCCAGTTGCAGGATGCCGTGCCAATGACCCTCGGTCAGGAGTTTCACGCTTTCAGCGTGCTGCTGAATGAAGAGACCAAAAGCATTCTGCGCACTGCTGAACTGCTGCTGGAAGTGAACCTGGGCGCGACCGCCATCGGCACCCGCCTCAATACCCCGGAAGGCTATCAGCATCTGGCGGTTCAGCGTCTGGCGGAAGTCAGCAATCTGCCGGTGGTGCCAGCGGAAGATCTGATTGAAGCGACCTCTGACTGCGGTGCCTATGTGATGGTCCATTCATCACTGAAACGTCTGGCGGTGAAGCTCTCTAAAATCTGTAATGACCTGCGCCTGCTCTCCTCCGGTCCACGCGCCGGGCTGAACGAAATCAACCTGCCAGAGCTGCAGGCGGGTTCCTCTATCATGCCGGCCAAGGTCAATCCGGTCGTGCCAGAGGTCGTTAACCAGGTCTGCTTCAAAGTGATCGGCAACGACATCACCGTAACGATGGCTTCGGAAGCCGGCCAGTTGCAGCTTAACGTGATGGAGCCGGTAATTGGCCAGGCGCTGTTTGAGTCAATCAGCATCCTGACGAATGCCTGCTACAACCTGCTGGAGAAGTGCGTCAACGGCATTACTGCTAACCGCGCGGTGTGCGAAGCCTACGTCTTCAACTCGATTGGTATCGTCACTTACCTCAACCCGTATATCGGCCACCACAACGGCGATATCGTTGGAAAAATCTGTGCGGAAACCGGTAAAAGCGTGCGTGAGGTGGTGCTGGAGCGCGGACTGCTGACGGAAAGTGAGCTGGACGATATCTTCTCAGTGCAGAACCTGATGTACCCGGTTTATAAAGCGAAACGTTATACCGATGAAAACGAACAGTAAGGCTTAACCGACGCTGGTTAACCAAAGGCACACCGCGATCAACACGGTGTGCCTTTTTTTTTGTTACACAGCACACCCAGGTTTTACCGGTTTACTTTACAGGAGTGATTCATGTTTGTGGTTGAGCTGCTTATCGTCTTAATGGCGATCTGGTTGGGCGCGCGTCTTGGCGGCATTGGCATCGGGTTCGCCGGCGGCATGGGCGTGCTGGTGCTGACGCTGGGATTTGGCATGGCACCCGGTGCTATCCCGTTCGATGTGATCGAAATCATCATGGCGGTGATCGCCGCAATCGCCGCCATGCAGGTGGCGGGCGGCATGGATTATCTGGTGAGCCTGGCGGAACGCCTGCTGCGCCGTCATCCGCGCCATGTCACTCTACTGGCTCCGCTGGTGACCTATCTGATGACGCTGCTGGCCGGAACCGGGCACACCGCGTTCTCGACGCTGCCGGTGATTGCCGAAGTCGCGAAGGAGCAAGGCGTTCGCCCTTCCCGACCGCTGTCGATTGCGGTGGTGGCTTCGCAGATCGCGATTACCGCGTCACCGATTTCAGCCGCGGTGGTCTTCTTCGCCACCCTGCTTGAACCGCGCGGCGTCAGCTACATCACGCTGCTGGCGATTGCCATCCCCTCAACTATGGTGGGTCTCTTCCTGGCGGCACTGGTGACCAACTTCCTGGGCCGTGAGCTGAAAGATGATGAGGTCTATCAGGCACGTCTCGCCAAAGGCGAAGTCACGCTGCGCGGTGCCAGCATCTTCCAGGCAAAACCGGGCGCGAAAAAGTCGGTGCTGCTGTTTCTGACAGGGATTGTGGCCGTGGTGCTCTATGCCACCGCGACCAGCGCCAGCGTCGGCCTGATCGCCAATCCGCCGCTGCCACGTAACGAAGCGATTGTGGTATTTATGCTGACCATCGCCACGCTGATCAGCCTGACCTGCAAACTCGACACCAGCGAAATCCTTAGTGCCAGCACCTTTAAATCCGGCATGAGCGCCTGTATCTGCGTGATGGGCGTTGCCTGGCTGGGCGATACCTTTGTCAAAGCGCATCTGGCGGAGATCCAGATGCTGGCGGGCGACGCGCTGAAAACCTATCCATGGATGCTGGCGCTGGTGCTGTTTTTCGCCTCCATGCTGCTCTACTCACAGGCCGCTACCACTAAAGCACTGATGCCCGCCGCGCTGCTGCTGGGCGTGACGCCGCTGACGGCCATCGCGTCATTCGCAGCGGTTTCGGCGCTGTTTGTGCTGCCGACCTACCCGACCCTGCTGGCCGCCGTGGAGATGGATGACACCGGCTCAACCCGGATTGGCAAGTTTGTCTTTAACCATGCCTTTATTATTCCCGGCGTGATCGCCATTGCGCTGTCGGTACTCTCCGGCTTCGTCTTTGGCGGCTTGCTGTTATAGCGCCGTCATCGTGTTACGGATGGAGCGTGCTATCATCGGCGCTCTTTTCAACAGGAGTCACAGGATGAACGCTGTCGTGATCCTCTGCACCGTGCCCGATCAGGCCACGGCAGAAAAACTTGCTGCCCTGGCGCTGGAAGCCCGACTGGCGGCCTGCGTCACAATGCTGCCGGGCGCGACCTCCTGGTATCTCTGGCAGGGCAAAATGGAGCAGAGCAGCGAAGTCCAGATGCTGCTGAAGTGCGACAGCGATCATCAGCAGGCGCTGTGTGACCTGCTCAAACAGGCGCATCCCTACGACGTGCCTGAACTGCTGGCGCTACCGGTTCAATATGGAGACAGTGAATACTTGTCATGGCTGCACGCATCTCTCGCTTAATTACGCTTCTGCTGACGCTGTTTATCTGTCTGCAGTCGCACGCATCACTCTTTTCAAATCCGGCGACCAGCCGCTTTGTGCCGGTCGATCAGGCGTTTACGTTTGACTTTGACCAGCAGGGCGCGCAGCTCAACCTGCACTGGAAAGTGAAACCGGGTTACTACCTTTATCGCCAGCAAATCCACATCACGCCGCAGAACGCGACCATTGCGCCGCTGACGCTGCCCGCCGGTCAGCCGCATGAAGATGAATTCTTCGGCAAAAGTGAGATCTATCCGCAGGACCTGACGCTGCCGGTGACGCTGAAACAGGCAGGCCCTGATGCTACGCTTAGCGTCACGTATCAGGGCTGTGCCGCCGCCGGATTCTGTTATCCGCCTGAGACACGCAGCGTGCCAGTAAGTGAGATAGCAGCCAGCAGCGCGCCAGCACCGGTCAGTGCTCAGCCCGCGCCCGCCAGTCCGCTGCCCTTTTCTCCGCTCTGGGCGTTATTGATCGGCATCGGCGTGGCGTTTACCCCCTGCGTACTGCCGATGTATCCACTGATCTCCGGCATCATCCTTGGCGGCAAGCGCCACTATTCGCTGGGCCGACTATTTGCGCTGGCAATGGTCTATGTCCAGGGAATGGCGCTGACCTATACGTTATTAGGGATGGTGGTCGCGGCCGCGGGGCTGCGCTTCCAGGCTGCGTTGCAGCACCCCTACGTGCTGTTCACGCTCTCCCTGCTGTTCATCGTGCTGGCGCTGTCGATGTTCGGCCTGTTTACGCTGCAACTGCCCGCCAGCCTGCAAACCCGTCTGACCCTGTGGAGCAATCGCCAGCAGGGAGGATCGCTGCCCGGCGTCTTCCTGATGGGTGCGCTGGCAGGTTTGATCTGTTCGCCCTGCACCACGGCCCCGCTCAGTGCCATTCTGCTTTACATCGCGCAGAGCGGAAATCTGTGGGCCGGTGCCGGAACGCTGTGGCTCTATGCGGTCGGCATGGGCTTACCGCTGATTGCCGTGACCCTGTTTGGTAACCGGCTGCTGCCGAAAAGCGGCCCGTGGATGCAAACCGTTAAAGAAGGCTTTGGCTTTGTCATCCTGGCGTTGCCGGTCTTCCTGCTGGAGCGGGTGCTGGGTGACGCGTGGGGAGTGCGGCTCTGGAGCCTGCTCGGCGTGGCCTTCTTCGGCTGGGCGTTCACCGTCAGCCTGCACGCCAGCAGCGGTAAGTGGCGCGTGGTGCAGATTATCATGCTGGCCGCTGCGCTGATCAGCGCGCGTCCGTTGCAGGACTGGGCCTTTGGCGGTCAGGCCGCGCAGCATGCTGTAGCACCGCTGCCGTTCCAGACGCTTCAGACACCGCAGCAGCTCAATAGCGCGCTGCAGCAGGCCCGCGGCCGCATCACCATGGTCGATCTCTACGCTGACTGGTGCGTCGCCTGCAAAGAGTTTGAAAAATATACCTTTAGTGATAGCGCCGTGCGCGATAGCCTGAGTCAGGTACAGCTGCTTCAGGCCAACGTCACCGCCAACAGCGCCAGCGACAACGCGCTGTTGCAGCATCTTCAGGTGCTGGGCTTACCGACGATTTTGTTCTTCGATGCGCAGGGCCATGAAGTCCCCGATTCGCGCATCACCGGGTTTCTCAATGCCGCCGACTTCAGAGCGCATTTGCAGAAACTTACCCCGTAAACAACACTGGAGTCAGGTCATTGCCCGGTGAATGACCGGGCCTGCATACCAGAGGAGAGTCACTTGCAGCGTGAACAGATACTCGAGCATGCATTGAATGTGCTTGAACAAAACGGCCTCGCCGCCACCCTCTCATTGGAAACCCTGGCGGGACAGACTGAATTAACCCTTGAGCAGCTTCAGCTGTTCTGGCCCGATCGTGACGCTCTGCTCTATGATGCGCTGCGCTATCACGGCCAGCAGATCGAAACCTGGCGACGCCAGATCCTGCTGGATGAATCGCTGTCACCGGATCAGAAGCTGATGGCGCGCTATGAAGTACTGGGTGAGCAGGTCAGTAAGGGACGCTTTCCAGGTTGCCTGTTTATCGCCGCCTGCAGCTTCTATCCACAGCCCGATCAGCCCATTCATCAGCTAGCCGAGCAGCAGAAACGCGGCTCCTGGCAGTTCACCCATGAGATTCTGGTAGAGCAGGCGCTGGATAATCCCAGTATGGTCGCCGATCAGATGGAGCTGATCCTTGAAGGCTGCCTGAGCAAGCTGCTGGTGAAGCGTAATGTGCAGGATGTCGCCACCGCTCAGCGGCTGGCAGAGGATGTGTACAGCATCGCACTGTGCCGTAAAAATGGTGCGCTGGCCTGAGGTTTTGCCCGCTTTGACTGAAAATCAGGCAATCAGTCACGTTTCCAGGGGTTTTTTAGTGAAAGCCGTTGACGACCCGCGGCCTTTACGGTTTAATGCGCCCCGTTGCCCGAATAGCTCAGTCGGTAGAGCAGGGGATTGAAAATCCCCGTGTCCCTGGTTCGATTCCGGGTTCGGGCACCAAAATTTAAAGAAACCCGCCTTTGGCGGGTTTTTTGCTTTTGGGACGCCAGTCCCCGTACCTCTGCCGTGTTTCCCACCATCCCTGGTTTATGTGCACTATTCTGCTGTTGTCCGCCAGCCCCGAGAGTCAGGCATGACGACTGAACTGACCCTCAATTATCCTCTGTACGCTTTAATGAACCTATTCGCTATATTAATGGCCATCCCGGTAAAGACCCGGCGATCATGCTCGCTGTCACAAACAGGGATCCAGCTAGTCTCTACTTGCCCGGGCTATCCCCTTTTATCCAACAGTCCAGAATGGCATTTAAAAAAATCATTATAAACGATCTTTCATGATCTTCATCAAGGCATTTTCTGTGGGCAGAAGAGATAACATCTTTCTCATTTATTACGATAGAAATACGAATCAAAATAAATATCAAATGATGATGAAATTATTATTCACTCTCAGGGAAAAGCTAAACTCATAAACCTCACCATTTCATTAAAAATAAATAACCTATTAACATAAGTTTTCAATATAGAATAGTTATTCATCAACACCCTGCCCATACAATAAAAAACCACAGGTGCTTTTTTCTTAAATAAATTATAATGCCCCCATCTTATTATTAAGAGGAGGGAATCGCCCCACATACATCGAAACAGCAAAAACAAACAATAAAGAAAAAAATAAATTATATTAAAATCCAACACCTGTGCTTTCGCATATTTACAGTAAAAATAATTTTTATATTTATTGTCAGCCCTTATTTACAAAACACAACAAAGCAAACTCAACAATAAAGGTGATTACATGAAATTAAATAAAAAAGACCTTCTGGTATTAGGTGCTTCAGCTCTGTTTCCGATGGGCTCAGCGCTGGCGGCAACGGCCAGCGGTGGTTCTGTCAATTTTAACGGAAGCGTCGTGACATCAGCCTGCGCCATCAGTGCCAACAGCGCAAACATTGATGTTGATATGGGTGAAGTCCGTACTGCAACGCTGGCCGCTGCAGGCAGTGAAGCAAGCGTGGCAAAAACGTTCTCTATCGCCCTGGAGGATTGCGCAATTGCTGATACCTCAGCTTCTACAGAAGAGAACCCGGTTGCTGCGACCACTGTCTCGGTGACCTTTTCAGGTACGCCAGATGCTAATGATGCCAACAGCCTGGCGGCGGGTGTAAACGGTGGTACAGCCTCTGCGCAGAATGTGGCCATTCGTCTTTATGACGAACAGGGCAATGTCGTAAAACTGGGTGAAGCAGCGAAAGCAACGCCACTGCGTAAAGGCTCTAACACGCTGAACTTTAGCGCTAAATATTATTCCCCGACCGGTGGTGCCACTGCGGGCGATGCCAGTGCAGTTGCCACCTACACCGTAACCTACTCGTAACCGTTATGCCCGGTTTAACGACCGGGCATAAATAGACATTCAGGAGAAAAAAATGCGTTCTTTAACCTGGGTTTTTCTGGCTGCCGCACTGTGTTCATCCGAGGTATACGCGGGTGGCGTGGGGTTAGGTGCGACACGTATGGTCTACTCAGCTGATTCAAAACAGTCCACTCTTCAGGTCAGAAACACCCATGCAACAGCCTCATTTTTGATTCAGTCCTGGATGGAGAATGCCAGCGGTGAGCGCACGCAGGATTTTGTTATTACGCCCCCGCTTTATGTTTTAAAACCGTCAACCGAAAGCGTAGTGAAGATTATCTTTAATGGTAAATCTCTGCCACAGGATCGTGAATCCCTGTACTGGATGACGGTAAAAGCGATTCCACAGCAAACGAAAAATAGTGCAGGTAACTCTCTGCAGTTCGCCTCTGCAAATCGTATTAAGGTATTTTATCGCCCCGCTTCACTTTCCGATAATGCTAACGAAGGCTGGAAAAAAATTAGCGGTGAATACACTTCGGGCAAAGTCGTGCTGAACAATCCAACGCCCTGGTTCATTACCACAATCAATCTCAAAGTTGATGGTAAGACGGTTAAGCCTGTAATGTTGCCACCAAAATCAACTATCACACTGGCGGAGAAATTCAGCCAGGCCACATCGCTGACCTTTCAGACCATCAATGATTATGGTGCATGGACACCTGTCACCCGCGCCCCGTTGAACCGTAAATAAACTCTTTGAGGGATGATCGCGTGAAAATGAAAATCGTTTGTGCGGTGGTGGCTTTCCATGCCATGCGGTATACCGCAGCCGCGGAAAGCGATTTGCACTTTAACCCCGCCTTCCTTAATGGCGAGAGCGCGTCAATGGCTGATTTATCCTGGGTAAATACAGGCAGTGCCTTACCACCAGGCGAATATAATATTAACGTCTATATCAATAAGAACTATGCCTTCACTGGCAACGTCATTTTTGCTGTGGATAAATCAAATGGGCAGGATATAACCGCAGCGTGCCTGACGGCCAGTCAGTTTAATGCGCTCGGCGTTGACATGGCACAGGCACAGGGTGTCAGCCTGCCGCTGGTAAAGCAGTGCTATTTTCTCAACACGCTGTTTCCCGGCAGCAGCACGGATTATGAGCCGCGAACCCTCACGCTCAACATCACTTTACCGCAGAGCATGATGCGCAATCTGCCACGTGGCTACGTTAGTCCGGAAAGCTGGGAACATGGCATTCACGCCGGGTGGCTGAACTATGTTATTAACGGCTCAAATAACACCTACCGAGGGAATAATAAAACTCGCGAGCAGCAGCTGTTTGCCAGCCTGAACAGCGGCATAAACATTGGCGCATGGCGGCTGCGTGACTATACCACCTGGACTAAAGACACCAATGAGCTGAAGCATGTACAGACCTGGCTACAGCGCGATGTTCCGGCGCTGGGCGCACAGCTTTACGCTGGGGAAACGTACACGTCATCTCAGATATTTGATTCCATAGGTGTACGCGGGCTGGCGCTTAAAACTGATGACAATATGCTGCCTGCCAGCCTGAACGGTTACGCGCCCGAAGTCAGGGGGATTGCGCGCAGCAATGCTGTCGTCACCGTTCGGCAGAACGGCAATGTTATTTATCAAACCAGTGTGTCGCCCGGGCCATTTGTGCTTAGCGATCTCTATCCAACCTCTTCCGGTGGTGATCTGTCTGTCGCTATAAGGGAGAACGATGGCTACGAAACCCAGTTCAGCGTGCCTTTCGCCAGCGTTCCTAATCTGGTTCGAAGCGGCCAGGCTAAATATGCCCTTAATGCAGGAAAATTCCAGCCCGTTAATAATCAGAATGCACCCACTTTTGCCCAGGGTGAACTCTTTTATGGCTGGCGGTATGGACTCACTTTTTATGGTGGCGCTCAGCTTTCCGAGCGTTATCGCGGAGTTGCAGCAGGCATCGGTCAGAACCTGGGCCGTTTTGGTGCCTATTCGCTGGATATTACCCATGCCCAGAGCCAGCTTGCGGATGACAAACATTACACAGGTGATTCCATTCGCCTGCGCTACAGCAAACTGCTCAATGACATCGGAACGCGCGTGAATTTCTACTCGCTACGCTACTCCACACAAGGGTTCTATAACCTCAGTGATACGGCTTATAAAAGGATGAGTGGCGGCAAGCCGGAACAAATAGTAGAAGCAGATGGAACTGTGACTACCCGCTATGAAAATCTCTATGACCTCCGGATGTCACGCAAAGCCAGAAACCAGCTGCAGCTCACGCAGCCGATGGACAAATATGGCTCACTGTCACTGTCCTGGGATCAGCAAACCTACTGGCATACTTCGAAAACGACTCAGGGAATCCAGTTTGCCTGGAATACGACATTGCGATCGGCCTCGCTGGGGGTGAGCTTCCAGCGCAGTACCAGTCTGTATGATGACAGTAAAGATAACATTCTGGCGTTATCGCTCTCGATACCCTTCGGCAATCCTAAAAATTCGACACGGGCACGTTTCTCCACCACTCAGGGGAAATCAGCAGGAACGACCTACAGCGGTGGCGTCAGTGGTTATGTACCTGGACAGGATGAGCTTTATTACAGCGTCAATCAGCGCTACAGCGCCCGGCAAGCGTATGGCGGCGATACTGCACTGCAATACAAAAATCAGCGGGGCCAGTACAACCTGGGTTACAGCTACGGGCGTGATGCTCGCAATCTCAGCTACGGCATAAGCGGTGGTGCTGTTTTACACGAAGATGGTCTGACGCTGAGCCAGCCTCTGGGCAATACCAATATTCTGATCAAAGCACCGGGAGCCAGCGAGGTTGCGGTTCTGAATCATAGAAGTATTAAAACCGACAGCCGGGGTTATGCGGTCATTCCTTACGCTACGCCTTATCGCATTAACCGGGTAGGACTGGACACCACGACCACGGGTAATGATGTTGAACCCGATAACGCCATCATCAGCAAAACGCCTACCGACGGCGCACTGGTGCGAGCCACCATTGCCACTCAGCAGGGTGCAAAAGCGATGATTGTCTTACGTCAGAACGGCACGGTATTGCCTTTTGGTACCGTCGTCGCACTGGAAGACAGCGAGGTTAGCAGCATTGTGGGTGATGGCGGCAGCGTCTATTTATCGGGCCTGCCAATGAAAGGCACACTTAACGCGGTCTGGGGCAAAGATAACATGGCACGCTGTTCTGTTCGCTTCCAGCTCAATAAGCAGGATTTCAATGCCCGCACGGGCCTCTATACACAGGAGGGAGTATGTCAGTAACAAAGCGTCTGGTATGCATCGTCCTTTTTTTCGCCGGTTCGTTACCGGTGCGCGGCTACGATGTGCTGGTTTCGGTAACGGGAAATCTGATCGCTAACACGTGTGTAGTGGCCGCCGACTCGCTGGAGAAAAATGTACCGCTTGGTGATATCGGCACCAGACAGCTAAGTAAAGCAGGTGCGGTAAGCAACATTAAAACTCCGTTCACACTCACACTGGAAGCGTGCGGCCCCACCTTTTCGGGCGTGAAGATCCGCTTCAGTGGCACGCCGGATGAGATCGATCCGCGACTGATTAAAGTGGCTGAGGGCGGAGCAACAGGCGTGGCAGTGCAAATTCTCGATCAGGAGGGCGCGCTTGTCCCACTTGATACCCAGACGACCGCCTATGGCGTAGCCGGTAACGACAGCGTACAGATGAATTTTTATGCCCGGTTAACCGCTACAGGCCCTGAGGTTACCGCTGGCGGCGTTTCAGCCATCGCCACCTGGACTACGGAGTATCAATGATGCGTATTTTACTGTTGCTTGCCTGCTTTCTCACCTCTGCCAGCGCGCTGGCTCTGGAGTGGCGATCAGACATCACGCTCTCGCCCCTGCCAATGGAATATTCCGGGCCAGCGGATTCGGTAATGCCCGGAGATATTATTGGTTCGACCTGGAGCGCGACAGCTGACGTCTCGGAAGTGTTCTGGTGCGGACTGATATGGACTTGCTCAAAGGGCACGCTGGAACCCTCTCCCTCAGCAATATCCAGCGGCATGACGGTTACCGTTGATGGAGTAAATTACACCATTTTTGAAACGGGTATACCCGGCGTGGGTTACATCCTGGGTCTCAAAGATTTTAATGGGTCGGAATATGTTCCATTACAAACTGGCATCACTCAGAGCTATCCAGCCTCCGGTACATCAGGTTATGCCCAGAACCTGGGCTGGTCAGCAAAAGTAACATTTATTAAAACGGGAACAGCACTGAAGTCGGGCACCTATACAACGCCCACAATCACTGCTGCCATTCTGACGGCCTACAATAATGAAACCAAAACAGCGCAGGTCATCATCAACCCCACCACCATCACGGTGGTCGCCAGCGGCTGTACGGTCAATACGAAAAGTGCGAATGTCGATCTGGGCACGCTGGATATCCGCACACTTTCAACCGTGGGTAGCACCTCACCTTCGGGCACGTTCAACGTCACCCTCACCTGTGATCAGAACATCGCGGTGAATGCGGTTATGACCGACCAGACAACCCCATCAAATAGTTCATCGGTTGTGACACTAACGGGCGACTCTACCGCTTCGGGCGTAGGCGTACAGTTCTTCTACAACGGTATCGGTCCTCTGAGCATGGGCCCGGACAGCACGGCTGATGGTACACTCAACCAGTTCTTTATCCAGACAACCTCATCAGCAAACCAGGTATTGTCACTGCCTTTCCAGGCGCAGTATATTCGTACGGGCGAACTGGTGCCCGGAACAGCTAATGCACTGGCGAGTATTACTTTTTCCTATCAGTAACCGAACCGCCTCGTGAGCAGATCGAGCGGCCAGAGCTGACTTCCTGAACCAGAGCCAGCCGGTTTATATCCCGGTCATGATAAATAGCGCTTCTATGGGTAGAGCAAGCGTGCCCCCTGACCCACGAAAAAGGCTCAATTCAGCAGATCACCCACTCTGCACCCGCATCCGCTGATTTTACGCACTGCGCCACCCAGCGCACGCCCGCTAATCCGGCATGCACATCGGGATACCAGAAATCCTCCAGGAAAGCGGTGTCACGGCGATCGGTGGCATCCATCGCCTGCGCAAAGCGGCGATAGAGATTCGACCAGGCTTCGAATAACCCTTCCGGGTGCCCGCCGCCAATACGATCCTCTTCCAGCGCGCGCGGGTTAAGGTAGCCCATGCCGCGCTCCAGAATGCGAACCGGCTCACCCTGCACCTCGTAACGCAACTGGTTTGGCTGCTCATCCCACCACTCCAGACTGGCTTTCGATCCGACCACGCGAATTTTCTGCCCATGCATGGAACCTGCATTCACCGCCGAGGCCCAGAGCGTACCCACCGCGCCGTTGTCATACTCCATCATCACAAAGGCGTTATCCTCCAGCGGCGCACGCGAGGCGACAAAACTCTGGCGCGAACAGAGCAGACGCGTCACCTTCAGCTGGGGCAACATCGTTTCGGCGATAAACAGCGGATGCGTCGCCAGATCGCCTAACACGTAACTCGGGCCGACAAAGCGCGGATCCACCCGCCAGCGAGTGCTTTCACTCTGCAACTCCACCGCCTCATTATGAAAGCCGTGAGCAAACTGCATATTTACAATGCGGATCTCACCCAATATGCCTTCAGCGATCATCTCTCTGGCCTGATGAATCAGCTGATGCCCGGCATAGCCGTAGGTTACGCCCACAATCTTCTGCTTCTCCCGGCTAAGCTGCTCCAGCTCATCGGCCTCTTCGACCGTAAAACAGAGCGGCTTCTCGCACACCACATGCAGCCCGGCATTCAGCGCTGCGCGACAAATGGCGAAATGGGTATTGTTTGGCGTGGCGATCGACACCGCTTCAATGCCATCTTCGCGCGCCGCTTCTCCGGCGAACAGGCTGGCGTAGTCGGGATAGCAGCGTTCAGGTGCCACACCCAGCGCCTGACCAAACTCGCGGCCGCGCGCCGCGTCGATATCAAACGCCCCCGCCAGCAATGCAAAATTGCCGTCACGTTGCGCCGCCGAACGATGGATATAGCCAATCTGGCTGGTGCCGCCGCCGCCGATCATGCCCCAGCGTAGCGAGCGGTTAACTGCTTTTTTACCGTTAATCATGCTGTTGTCCTCAGAATCCTGTTGATCGGAGATAGTCCAGGCTGGCTTTCACATCCTGCAGGCTGGTGTCGGCATGACGCGGATCGCGCTCCTGTTCGATGGTGATCCAGCCCTGATAATGACGTTCAGTCAGCAGGCTGCGCACCGCCGGATAGTCGATTGCGCCCTGCCCCAGCGGACACATCACCCCCTGCGCACAGGCAGTGAAAAAGTCGAGTCCCTGCGAGAGGGCATCACGCCAGACCGGCTGATTAACGTCTTTAAAATGGAGATAGTCGATACGGTCCCAGTACTGCTCCAGCGAAGCGACCGGGTCCATGCCGGCGTAATAGAGATGACCAGTGTCCAGGCACAAACCGGCGACCTGATGCGGAATATCACTGACCAGCTGTGCCAGCTCATCGGCAAACTCAATGCAGCCGCCCGCATGCGGATGGATTACCGGCCGCACGCCATACTCCTGCCAGGCGATCTCACTCAGAATGGTGATGTGCTGCATCATGCGCTGCCAGTCGTCAGCGGAAAGCCGTGGCGCTTTTTCAGACTGACCGGCATATTTCGCCCGCTCCGGATTACCGAAATCAATGATCACCAGATAAGGCGCGCTGGCACCGGGCGTTTTAGTCGCAACAGGTACGCTGGACAGCGTGCGACACAGATTGTGGGTCAGCGTCACCAGCGCCGGAAAATGCGCCTCACTGACCAAATCATCGAAGATCGTGCCTGCCACCAGCGAAAGCTGATGCGCATTAAGCTGCCGGGTCAGTTCAGCGGCATCGGTTGGCAGATAGCCCCAGGGGCCGAGTTCAATACTGGGATAGCCGACCTGCGCGGCTTCGGTCAGGACTTTCTGCCACGGCGGCAGAAAGGGATTAGCGGGATCATCCACGCCCCAGCTACAGGGGGCATTTGCAATATGAAAGGTCATGATATCTGCCTGTGCAGTGAAAACTGCTGGCAGTATCAAATAAAAATTTCACCTCAGACAACTATGAAAGTTTCATTTTTTGATAGAGATCGCGTTTAAAAATCCCATTAAATGATAGATTACTATCAAATACTGACTAACCTGTTCTTTCTACAGGTTTTCACGCGTTACGATCTCAAACGGTACGGTCACCTGTGCAAAATGGTCAGGCTGATCCATCCGGCTGCTGAGACAGGTAGCGATCACCGCCTCCGCCATCGCATCAATACGGTGCCGCACCATCAGCGTGATGGTGCCATCAATCAGCGCCAGTTCATCGCCAGGCAGCGGGCCGTGGCACAGCAAATCAATCTGCGTGCGACCGCTCTCACGCAGCGCCTGTATCACGCCCTCTATGCCGCCACAGGGCGCATAAATCATGACCAGATCATCGTGGGCTTCCAGCAGTTGCCGGGTCGCCTGATAGCCTCCTTCACCCGACTCATGCGTTTTTAACGGTTCCAGTACCCGTTGACTGATGCCCGACTCGCGCAGATAGGAGCGGAAACTGATTTCGCTGCTCTCCTGGCAGGTGAAACGGTGGTCGCCCAGCAGCACACCGACACATCCCGGCTGATGCAGGAGATGCTGTGCCATCCAGGCCGCAGTGCGTCCTGCTTTCTGATTATCGATGCCAATAAATCCGGCATGGTCACAGGGCGAAAAATCGGAGAACAGTGCGTAAACCCGCACACCCAGCCGTGAAACATCCTGGATTGCGTGACGGATCAGCGGGTGATCCAGCGCCACCAGAGCAATCACATCGCTGCGCTGTGCCAGCTGACGCAAGGAATGCGCGACGGCTTCAACCTCGTGGATATCATGCCAGCAGAATTCAGGTTCGCTGCCCTGTGGCTGCTGCGCCCTGAGCTGCTGTTTCAGCGCCTCGCCCAGCTGCTGATAAAACGAGTAGCGGGCAGGCAGCAGGATAAAGCTCACGCGGAGTGCGGCTGCAGCCAGTGGCGCGGTGGTCTGGCTGTGTGCCTGGGTCAGGCGATAGCCCAGTTCACGGGCCGCAGCCAGCACCTTCTGCTCGGTCACACTGCGTACCGGCGCACGGCGGTTCAGCACCCTGTCTACCGTCGCCACACCCACGCCCGCCGCCTGCGCAATGGCCGTCATCGTCACTTTTGACATCACCCTTCTCCTGCTTTTCCTGTTCCCGTTAACTGACGGCTACGTCTTTATGTTCTGTTGTTTAAAACAGCACTACTTTATCGCGACAGGGTATCGCGACAGGGCCATTTCCTCTCATTTATTTGATAGAAAATCAGAGCTAATTTTGATCTTCCTCTCAAAATGAAACATCCATTTCTTTCTGTGTTCTCTTTAAAACGTCTATTTGCTAAAACGGGTAAAAATCCCGCGTCGATCCGGTTGATGGGATCACATCATCAAAAGGTTAGAGCGGTGACGGTGAGCTTTTTATAGTGGAGACCTGAGCACCCCCAGCCTGCACGTAAAAAAGGAAAAGTAATGTTCCCATCAACGCTTCCGGCTCCACGCATAACCGATTCCCGTCAGGTTCCGCAACTGCGCTGGGGCATTATCGGGCCAGGCTGGATCGCCGACCATTTTGCTCATGCGCTGCGCCAGCATACTCACCAGCAGATCACCGCGGTGGCTGCGCGCGACCCGGCAAAAGCACGGACCTTTGCTGACAAATGGTCAATCGGCCATGCCACAGGCGACCTCAATGCGATGCTGGCGCGGGATGATGTGGATGCGGTCTATATCGCGACACCCCACAATCACCATTTTCCCGATGGCCTGCGCGCGATTGCCGCCGGAAAGCATCTGCTGATCGAAAAACCGCTGGCGATGAATGCGCAGCAGGCGGCTCAGCTTAAACAGGCTGCGGCTGCCGCCAATCGGCTCTGTATGGAGGCGATGTGGTGCAACTTTGCGCCGAAGTATGACGTCATTCGTCAGCTGCTGGCGGATGGCGTACTCGGTGACGTCCACACCCTGATTGCCGATCACGGTGAGTTTTTCACTCCGGATCACCGCATCTTCAATGCCGATCTGGCGGGCGGTCCGATGCTCGATCTCGGCAGTTATCTGGTGGCGCTTAGCGTGTTTGCTGGCGGCGGTGCGCCTGACACGATCGTCGCCCGTGGTCAGCTCATCCCGGATGGCCGCGTCAACGGTCAGACGTCGATGCTGTTTACCCATCAGCACGGCATGCAGTCGGTGCTGAATACTACCCTGTTCAGCAACACGCCCGGCTGCGCGGTGATTGCCGGTCGCGACGCTACGCTGGAGCTGGCAGGCCAGTTCTATGCACCCGGTAATTTCACGCTTACTTCCAGCGATCGGCGTCATCGCCTGCAGTGGCAGGAACCCACTAACCGCTATGAACAACTCTGTCATGAAATTAACCACTTCGCCTGGTGCGTCGGCCAGAACCTGATCGATTCACCTGTCCATTCGCTTGACCAGGCGATCATCACCCTGGCCGCAATGGACAACGTCAGGCAGCAGATCGGCGTGACCTTCAACGAAGAACAGCAACCTTAATGTGCCCGGAGCAGAAAGATGAAAATCGCTTTTGATGTGGATGTGATTAAAGACTTAGGCATCACCCGAATGGTTCATCAGGTGGCCGACTGGGGCTACAAATATATCGAACAGTCGCCGCATCCGCAGATCAACCCGTTTTATAAACATCCCAAAGCCAGCCGTGAGATCATCACCGAGTATAAGAATGCATTGAGCGCCACCGGGCTGGAAATCTCTTCTTTTATCGTGGTCTATCGCTGGTCCGGCCCGGATGAGTTGCGTCGTCAGGCGGCGGTAAAGAACTGGAAGCGGATGATTGAGATTGCGGTTGAGATGGGTGTGCAGGTCATTAACACCGAACTCTCCGGCACGCCTAACGAGCCGGAAATCTGTGAAGAGATGTTCTATCGCTCCATGGAAGAGCTGTTGCCGATTATCGAACGTGAAGGTATCCGCGTCGAAATTCAGGCGCATCCGTGGGATTTCTGCGAAGAAAACAATGAAACGGTGGATATCGTGAAGTCGTTCCGTAGCGATAACGTGAAGTATATCTACAGCGCGCCGCACACCTTCTTCTATGACAAAGGCAAAGGCGATGTGAAACCGATGCTGGAGTATGCGGGTGACGATCTGTCGCACATGCTGATCGCCGACACCATGAACCATACGAAGCACTGTCGCTACATCGTCAACCCGCCAGGGGTGGATGCCACCATTCACCAGCATGTCGGCGTTGGCGAAGGTGAAGTCGACTTCGATACCCTGTTTAAAACCCTGCGCGACACCGGCTTTGCTACCCGCACGCATAAAGTGGGCGGTGAACCGATTATCGCAGCGTCACTGTTTGGCTACCCGGAAAAGATGAAGGTGCAGGCGATTGAAACCCGCGAACTGATTGAACGCGAACTGCTGTAAACCTGCCTGCCGTGCAGCCGTTGCTGGCTGCACGGTTATGTCCGCGCAGGACAAACATCGCCCCGTCTGACACACTTGTAAGCACTTTTCCGCTAAGCCGCTCCCCGCCTGACCTCGGCCCGTCGCAGTATGGCCTCGCGCAGCCAGCAGAGTTAAACCGCCTTCGCAGCACCTGCTACACTCCAGACCAATACCACACCATAAGGCGAACTTTCATTATGTCGGAAAATGCATATCAGCCCGCAAAAGTCTGGACCTGGGACCCTGAAGCCAAAGGTAACGGCGCTAAAACTAATCGTCCGTTCGCTGGTCCCACCCATGAGAAAGCGTTGCCGGTCGGCAAACACCCTCTGCAGCTCTATTCGCTCGGCACGCCTAACGGCCAGAAAGTCACCATCCTGCTGGAAGAGCTGCTGGCGCTTAACGTCAAAGATGCCGAGTATGATGCCTGGCTGATCCGTATCGGCGACGGCGACCAGTTCTCGAGTGGTTTTGTCGACGTGAACCCGAACTCAAAAATCCCGGCGCTGAGCGACCACTCGGCAACACCGCCGATTCGGGTATTTGAATCAGGCAATATCCTGCTCTATCTGGCGGAAAAATATGGTTACTTCCTGCCGAAAGATATCGCTGGCCGCACTGAAACGCTGAACTGGCTGTTCTGGCTGCAGGGCTCAGCGCCTTACCTTGGTGGTGGTTTCGGCCATTTCTATCACTACGCGCCAGAAAAAATTGAGTACGCCATTAACCGCTTCACGCTGGAAGCGAAGCGTCAGTTTGACGTGCTGGATCGCCAGCTGGCTGATAACCGCTATCTGGCCGGTGATGACTACACTATCGCCGACATCGCCACCTGGCCGTGGTACGGCAACATGGTGCTCAACGATCAGTATGGCGCAGCCGAATTCCTGGATGTGCAGTCCTATAAAAACGTGGTGCGCTGGGCGAAAGAGATCGCACAGCGTCCTGCCGTCATCCGTGGCCGCAAGGTTAACCGCGTTATGGGTGACCCGGCCGACCAGCTGCATGAGCGTCATGATGCAGCCGATTTTGACATTAACACTGAAGATAAACGCCAGGCGTAAAGGAGCCCACAATGAGCGCATATGTAATCTTTATTCGCGACAAAATTACTAATCCTGAGGAATTCGCTATTTACGGCGAGAAAGCGGGCAAAGCGCGCGGCGACCATCCCATTACGCCGCTGGCGTTTTATGGACAGCTTGAGACGCTGGAAGGACCGGAAGCTGACGGCGTTGTCGTGCTGGAGTTTCCGACGGCTGAAGCAGCGCACGGCTGGTATGACAGCCCGGAATATCAGGAAGCGAAACAGCACCGCCTGAAAGGTGCGGAATACCGCGTGGTGCTGGTTCAGGGTGTGGATAAGTAACTAAACAGGCGGCAGCAATGCCGCCTTTTTTATTGCAGCGTAATACGCGCCACGCCATCCAGCCTCTGACTGCTGTGATCGCTATTAAAGCCCTGCTTCAATGTCACGAACAGCGTCTGCCCATCCGGTGACACCAGCAGGCTGTTCGGGTGACTATCAAATGACCAGCTGTTTTTCACTTCATAGGTCGTGCCATCCAGTTGCAGCACCTTCTTCGAGTCGCGCTGGCTGATATAAATCTCATTGCGCTTGCCATTAAACTTAATCCCCATCGAATCAGCCGGATCCAGACGCTGAATCAGCTTGCCGCTGCGCTCATCAAACACCAGAGTGTTTTTCGCCTTAGAATTATCCGTGACAAACAGGCGGCCCGTCGCCGGATCCTCTGCCATGTTCAGGAACTGAGTGTTCTGCCCGTCACCGGCTGTCAGACGCTGTTCGATCCTGTGATTACGTGGATTGATCACCAGGATTTCGCCGCTGCCGTTCGCCGCGTAAATCCGGTCGCTGACCGGCGAGAAGATAATGCCTGTGACCCACTTCCCGGCATTTTTAATCCGGGTTTTCAGGGTCAGCGTTTTGGCATCGACCACCCAGATCACACCCGGATCGCCTGTGCCGCCGACATAGAGAAGCCCGTCATGCAGAAAGATTTCACGCGTGCCAACAGGTAACCCTTTCTCGTTTTTGTCGTCAAACATCAGGCGCTTCAGCACCTTTCCGTTCCCCGGATCAATCTTCGAGATACCGCCGTCCAGTGAGTTGGTGGCGTAGAGTGCGCTGCCGTCCGGCTCGCTAATCAGCCCAAAGTTTTTCAGGTCGAAATGCCCCGCCGCGGTGCTCTGCAGCGTGGTGCCATCAAGACGGTAGATCATCCCGCCGCTGATATCCTTACCTTCCGGCGCACTGGCGACATAGAGCGCGTTTTTCGCGGGCAGATAAGCCATCTCATACAAACCTTCACCCAGCTCGCGCTCAATCAGGTTATCGGGGCTGGAGGGCTGCATCACTACGGCGCCGCCATCGACTTTTTTCACCGCGGTCTGGCATGCCGTCAGGCTGAAGGTGATGACCACCGCCAGTGCGAGTGCCGTTTTACGCGGGCTGAACAACGCTTTCATGCTTAACTCCCCTATCGACCTGCTCTCCCGGCTGGCCGCAATGCAGAGGGCAGGCAGGGAAGAAAATGAATGAGAATCATACGCAGCAGAAAAAAGGCTGTAAACGCAGCGGCAGCCTGAAGCCACCGAATCAGCTTAATACGGTATGTTAATTGTCCACAGGTGCTTTTTCACGCACGCCAGTCAGTCAGTCAGTCAGTCAGTCAGTCAGTCAGTCAGTCAGTCAGTCAGTCAGTCAGTCAGTATAAAAACATGATTAATCAACCGATTGCAGATTGCTCTGCAGAAACGCCACAAACGCGATGATGCGTGCCGGCAGCTGGCGCTGCGCCTGCCAGACCGCAAAAATATCGCCATCAGGTGCCTGCCAGTCGGGTAAAACATGCAGTAACTCGCCTGTTGCCAGGCTGTGCTGCGCGTCCCACCAGGAACGCAGCAGAATGCCATGCCCATCCATCGCCAGCCGCATCGCCACTTCACCATCGTTGGTGATCAGGCTGCCGCGCACTTTCTGGCTGATGCTCTGTTCGCCGCTGGTCAGCCGCCACAGGGTAAAATCGCTGTCGTGCTGGCGCAGCAGAATACAGTTGTGCTGCGCCAGATCGCGCACCGTAACGGGCAGGCCGTGGCGGGCAGCATAGGTGGGTGAGCAGCAGAGGATGCGTGGATTCGTGCGCAGTTTACGCGCCACCAGCCGTGAGTCCGGCGGTTCGCCGACGCGGATATCAATGTCCATGTGCGCATCCAGAAAATTAAGCGGCTGGCTGCTGAGCTGCAGTGAGAGTGAGAGTTCCTGATGCAGCGCAGCAAAGGCAGAGACACAGGGCGCAATATGGCGACGGCCAAAACCAAATGAGGCGTTGATGTTAAGCGTGCCACGCAACTGAGCCGTTTCACCGCTGACCGCCTCTTCCAGCGCCACCAGCTGATCCAGCAACGGACGCGCGCCCGCCAGATAACGGCGGCCTTCCGGCGTCAGCTCCAGCCGTCGCGTGGTGCGGCGCAGCAGTTGCACACCAAGCCGCTGCTCCAGCTGGCTCAGACGTTTGCTTACCGCCGCCAGCGACAGTCCCAGTTCGCGCGCCGCCGCAGTCAGACTATCCAGTGCGGCCAGGCGAACAAAAAAGGCTAAGTCATCGGTGGAGGTGCGGGATTCTCTACTTTGATTCAACAATGGATTGCCTTTCAGGCTCATTATTTCCCCGGAATCGACAGTTATACTGCGTACACAATTCGAACATCAACCGGAAAGGTGCCCTGTGACTGACAAAATCCACCATATTGCCGTGATCCCTGGCGACGGCATCGGCAAAGAAGTGATGCCGGAAGGCGTCCGCGTAATGAATGCGGCCGCAGAGAAATTTAACATCCCGCTGCGCTGGGAGTGGTTCGATTACGCCAGCGCCGACTACTGGCAGCAGCATGGCAAGATGCTGCCTGACAACTGGTTCCCGCAGCTGAAAGCCTTTGATGCGATCTATTTTGGCGCGGTGGGCTGGCCCGATGTGGTGCCCGACCACGTTTCGCTGTGGGGTTCTCTGCTGCAGTTCCGCCGGGAGTTCGATCAATACGTTAATCTGCGCCCGGTACGACTGATGCCAGGCGTCAAAGCGCCGCTGGCGAATCGTCAGCCCGGCGATATCGACTTTTATGTGGTACGCGAAAACACCGAGGGTGAATACTCCAGCGTTGGCGGCACCATGTTCCCCGGCACCGACCGTGAAGTGGTGATTCAGGAGACGGTGATGACGCGCACCGGCGTCGATCGCATCCTGAAGTTTGCGTATCAGCTGGCGCAGAGCCGGCCGAAGAAACACCTGACCTCCGCCACCAAATCAAACGGCATCGCCATCACCATGCCTTACTGGGATAGCCGCGTCGAAGCGATGTCCGGCCAGTTCCCCGAGGTTCGCGTCGACAAATATCACATCGATATTCTCACCGCCAACTTCGTGCTGCACCCGGACTGGTTTGATGTGGTGGTCGCCAGCAACCTGTTTGGCGATATCCTCTCCGACCTCGGCCCGGCCTGTACCGGCACCATCGGCATTGCGCCGTCCGCCAATATCAACCCGGAAGGCCTGTTCCCCAGCCTGTTCGAGCCGGTTCACGGTTCTGCGCCCGACATCGCTGGCAAAGGCATCGCCAATCCCATCGGGCAGATCTGGTGCGGGGCGATGATGCTGGAACATCTCGGCTACAAAGCGGCGGGTGATGCGGTGTTAGATGCGATTGAACGCACGCTGGCGGCGGGACAGCATCTGACGCGCGATCTCGGCGGCAGCGCCAGCACCGGACAGCTCGGTGCAGCCATCGCCGCCGCGCTGTAAATCAATCCGGCAACTGCACCACACACTCAGGGTGCCAGCCTGGCGGTAGCGGCTCCGGACGTGTTATCACCAGGCTGTGCAGTTGCAGGTTCTCCACCCCGCGCGCAAACAAGCCCGGCAGCCCGCCGGGATAGCGCTCGACGCCAAAGGCTTCGCCGGTTTTCGGGTCAAGTCTGTAGGCGTTATCCAGCCCCATGCCGGTCGGCGAGTCCGGATTACAGGGCGGCCGCACGTCAAAGTGTCCCTGTGTCATCGGCGACACGCTCTGCCGCATCTGCAGCTGGCTGATCACCACATCACGTATCCAGCCGGGTTCAGCCGCATGCAGGTTAATCGCCCCTTCTGCCACCCCCGTCAGATTACTGAACTGCACCTGCTCCACAATGCCAGGCGTGATGGCGGGATCGCGGCGGCGCACCGAAATATGCAGCGGATCGGCTTTACCCCAGTGACAGGGCGGCGCGTGGTGACAGGCGAAGGTCAGGTTGCTGAACAGCAGACGCCGCATCGCGCCGCCGTCACGCGACAGAATGCCGATGCCGCGGTTGGAATCAAAAATGGTGCAGCCGGTTACCGTGACATCTTCGACGTCATCCCAGGTTTCGGTGCCGATCTTAAAGGCGCAGCTGTAGCTGCGCAGCAGGCAGTTGGTGATCATAATCTGCCGCGCCGGACGCCGCAGCGCGGCCGGTTTATGGGTGGTTTTAATGCAGATGGCATCATCAGCGGCGCTGAGGTAGCTGTTGCTGACAAACACGGCTTCGCAGCTGTCGATATCCAGCGCATCGGTATTCGGCATGGTCATCGCATTGTCGATGGTGAGGTGGTCGATATGCACATGGCGACAGCTCACCAGATGCACTGTCCACATCGGTGCCTGCACAATGGTAAAAGCGGTGAGCGTCACCTGCTCGCAATCCTCAAACACAATAATGCGTGGCCGGTCGGCACGCGGCAGACGATAGCCCTGCTCATCCCGCTCAGCGGCAAACCAGGCTTCACCCTCGCCATCGATGCGACCGGTGCCGCTGATGATGATATTGCGCTGGCCCAGCGCATAGAGCAGCACGTTGTGGGACTTTTCCGCGCAGCTCAGCGCCTGCACCGCCTGGTAGTCGGCCAGCCGCGGACTGGCGATCAGCACCGCACCTGCTTCAAGGTGCAGTTCAAAATCAGAGGGCAGATTCAGGCAGCCGCTGCGATAACGTCCGGCAGGCAGCGTCAGACGGCCACCGCCTGCCGCCGCAATCTGATCCATCGCGCGTTGCAACACGGCCGTGTCCGGGGTTTCGCCATCGGCGACAGGGTGAAAATCAGCAAGGGAAAGGTGCATCATGCGTCTCCCGCAGGGTTGAGGAGGAGGAATTGCAGCACGACACGGCGCGGCAAACCTTTGTCTGGCCGCCAGTGCGCCGTTTCGTGCGGGACATCACAAATTACTTAACGGCCCCTTCGGTGACGCCGCTGATAAACTTGCGCTGGAAAATCAGGAACACCACGATCAGCGGCATAATCACAATCATCGCGCCCGCCATCAGCACCGGAATGTCGATGGTGTTTTTGTTCTGGAAAAACATCATGCCAATCGGCAGCGTGCGCAGCTCATCCTTGTTAACCAGAATCAGCGGGATCAGGAACTCATTCCAGGTCCAGATAAACAGCAGCAGCCCCAGCGTTGACAGAGTCGGCCAGATAGCGGGCACCAGAATGCCCCACAGAATTTTGACGCGTGACGCGCCATCCATCACCGCCGCTTCTACCAGCTCTTTCGGCACCTGCTGAAACGCGCTGGCGATCATCAATGTGGTAAAGGGCAGCGACAGGGCGATTTGCGGCAGGATCAGCGCCAGGTAGGTGTTGGTCAGCCCCATCCAGCGCAGCTCGTGATAGAGCGGAATAATAAAGGCTTCACTCGGCAGCACCATCCCCAGCGCCAGCATCGCCCCAATGACTTTTTTACCGGGGATTTTCAGCCAGGCGAAACCGAACCCGGCCAGAATGCCGAGCAGCACGCTGAACAGCACCACCGGGATCACCACCAGCACCGAGTTGAGGAAGTAGACGTTGAAGTGTCCCTGCTGCCATGCGGTCAGATAGTTTTTAAAATTCAGCGAGGCGGGCAGCGTGAAGACGCCCTGAAACAGCTCCATCTGGGTTTTAAACGAGGTCATCAGCGCCATCAGAAACGGCAGAATCGTCATCAGCGCCACGATCCAGATCAGCGCGCGTGAAATCACCGGCGTGCTTCGCATCAGTAACGCTCCTTTAAAGCCAGATGGATCAGATAGTTAATCCCTAAAACAATGATCATACTGAACACCGCCACCGATGAGGCGTAGCCAAAGTAGTGCAGGTCAAAACCCTGCTTATACATAAAGATGTTGGTGACCATGGTGGAGGTGCCCGGCCCGCCCTGGGTCATCACATAGACCAGGTCAAAGGCTTTCAGGCTGGCGATCACCGTCAGCAGCAGGGCAATCCGCAGCTCAGGCCGCAGGCCAGGCAGCGTGATGCGCATAAACTTCTGGCGACGCGATGAGCCATCCAGGTCGGCGGCTTCCAGCAGTGAAGGGTCCATGCGCTGCAGGCCCGCCATAAATAGCACCAGACAGAAGCCAAAGAAGTACCAGGTGGCGACCAGCCCCACGGCGGGCAGCGCCCAGGTAAAATCACCCAGCCAGGAGAGCGCCAGCTGTGGCAGGCCGACCGCGCGTAATATCTGGTCGATTGGGCCAAACGCCGGGTTATAGAGCCAGCGCCACACCACGCCCAGTACCGCCATCGGCATAATGTAGGGCAGGAAAAAGAGAATGCGCAGCACGCTGCGTTCGCTGTTGTTGCGCGTGTCATAGAGAAAGCTGCAGAGCAGCAGGCCGACACCAATCGGCAACAGGGTATAGAACAGCATCAGGATGGCGTTATTGCCCAGCGCAATCCAGAACACCGGATCGCTGAACATCCGCAGATAGTTGCTGATGCCGCTAAACACCGGCAGCGAGGTGCCGTCCCATTCGGTAAAACTGATGCCCAGCGAGGCCAGCAGCGGGAACAGCAGAAACACCGCATAGACCAGCACCGCAGGCAGAACATAGAGAAAATTACGCCAGCTGCTTAAATTCAACATAACCCTACTCGTGGTTCAGAACGATGCTCAGGCCCGGCTGTGCGCCGGGCCTCCGGCTTAATGCTTCAGAGTTTTCAGGTAACGCTGATAGTTGTTATCAAAATTCACCACCATCTGATCGGCAGTCTGACGACCCGCCAGCAGCAGCTGGACATTCTGATTCAGCTCGGCATTCATGGTCGGCGTGGCCCAGTCTACATAGTGACCTAAACCGTCATAGTCGTTGAGCGTCAGCCAGACCTGATACGCCTCTGCCAGCAGCGGATTATCCGCCGGCATTTTGGCCGCCTTGTTGGTGCTGGCCGGCAGGAAGCCCACTTTCAGCCAGCGGTTCGCCATGGCATCCGAGACCATATAGTTGATGAACTTCGCCGCCCCATCCTGCTGATCTTTGCCTTTAGCGGTGCTGGTAATCGAGAACGCCAGATCGGTTCCGCCTACCATCAGCGGCTGCTTCACGCCGTCACCGGCAGGCATCGCAGCAAAGTGAATATCCTTGTTGTCTTTAAACTGGCCGAGATACCAGGTGCCGCTGACCAGGAACGCCGCCTGGCCGTTCTGGAACAGTGTCGCCGCATCGTCGTGACCAATGCCCTGGAAACCCGGGAAGAAGTACCCTTTGTCGGTCCAGCTCTTCATCATCGTGGCAGCATTGACCAGCTTGCTGTCTTTGAAGGTGCCGCCCACATCGTAAATCAGATTATCCAGCGTCTTGCGGTCGTGGCTCTCAATCTGCGCCTGCCACAGGGTGCTGAGCAGCTGCTGGCCCATGTTGCCATCCAGCAGGCCCAGCATCATCGGTGCGGTGCCCTGCTGTTTCAGCTTCGCCATGGCACTTTCCAGTTCGGCCAGGGTTTTTGGCACCGCGATGCCCGCTTTATCCAGCAGCGCTTTGTTGTAATAGAGGCCGACCATTTCGCCCAGGCTGGCGACGCCGTAAAGCTTGCCGCTGCCGAACTCGCCACTGTCTGACCAGCGGTTACGTTTCAGAATCGAGTCCGGGAAGCGGATCGTCCAGCCATAGCTGGCGGCGTAGCTGTCGAGCGGCAGCAGCAGCTTATCTTTGACCAGCGAACCCATATCACCGCCGCCCTGATTGACCTGCGCGATCTGCGGGCCATCACCGGCGGTCAGTGCCAGCTTCAGCGGAATACGGGTATCTTCAAAGGAGTGAACCGAGCGGTTAATCACGATGCCGGGATTCTGCTGTGAGAACTCTTTAATCCCTTCATCCACCGCAGCAGTCTGCTCCGGGTAATTGTAGATATCCCACTCATTCAGAGTAACGGCGGCGTGAGCGGCATGAGAAACGCTGCCCGCCAGCAGGCCCGCTGCCAGCAGCCGACCCACATTGCGAATTCGGAACGAACGAACGGAGGAAACAGACATTATGCTCACCTTCTTCAGACCAGGATCGGCATCCTTTCATCTCACCGCCTGACATCCTGCAGGCTGCAGCCGCACACAAACGCACTCACTCATACTTACTTTAATGGAAAAATAAAGTCAAACAGCCTGCATTGGGAATTGCAACGCTGTGAGCACGCGCAAATAAACAACGATATGACGCGTAATTCAGCACGCCACGCTGGCTTTTACGTCATTAACCGTGGCGGCACGTCGCCAGCCGCTTTTTCTTCAGCAGGAGATACCAGCCTGATAATCGCAAAATAACGTCCTGATAAAACATATGAAAATCCTATCACGCTCACACTTTTCTCTTTTGATCGGCCGTGAATCTGCCGCCAGTCGCCCTGTTCCGGGCGTGTTGGCGATCACAGTTGTGCATCCTGACGCCGTTAAACGTTGCCGAACCGCCCATGTTAGTGCGATAAGGTAATTATTCTATCTTGAAAACTAAGTCCACTTTCATTAACGTAACTTTCACCTGCGGATCTGTTCAATCCCTGACCGGTTCCCTCACTCACGAGAATTCACCATGGCGAATCAAGGTGTCATTCGTCCGGCCACGCCGGCGGACTACCCGGCGCTCTACCGCATCTGCCTGGAAACAGCCGATGCAGGCGGCGATGCCCGCGCGCTCTACTCCGATCCTGACTATCCCGGCCAGCGTTTTGCCGTCCCCTATGCGCGCTTCGCGCCAGACTTTGCTTTTGTGCTGGAGCGGGACAATGAGGTGCAGGGATATGTGGTGGCAACACCGGATACCCGCGCGTTCGAAGCACAGCTTGAGGCCGAATGGTGGCCACAGCTGCAGGAAAAATATCGCGACCGCAGCCCCAGCGCCCCGCTCGACAGCAAGGTGCTCGACGCGATCCGCCATCCCGACCAGGCCGCAGAAACGCTGGTGACACAGTGGCCCGCGCATCTGCATATCAACCTGCTGCCGGCAGCGCAGAAAGGCGGCTGGGGTCGCCGGATGATTGAGCATGAACTGGCGGCGCTGCGGGCGGCGGGCGTCAGTGGTGTCCATCTTGGCGTAAGCCTGCAGAATGAGCAGGTCTGCGCCTTCTATGCGCGCATGGGTTTTACCCCCATCCTGCGCAGCAATGCCATCTACATGGGCCAGTTACTCTGAGTGAGGTAGCCGATGACCAGCCTGCGCTTGCAGAATGTGAAGAAGTCGTATGAACACGTTAATGTCATTCATGGCATCGATCTGACGATCAACAGCGGCGAATTTGTGGTGTTTGTCGGGCCATCTGGCTGCGGTAAATCGACGCTGCTGCGGATGATCGCCGGGCTGGAGGAGATCAGCAGCGGACAGTTGCTGATTGAGGAGCAGGACATGACGCAGCAGCCCGCCACCGAGCGCGGCATCGCGATGGTGTTTCAGTCCTATGCGCTCTACCCCAACATGACGGTGCGCGGCAATCTGGCCTATCCGCTGGAGGTGATGAAAAAGTCCAAAGCGGAGATCAACGAGGCGATCACTCAGACGGCAGCCCGTCTGCATCTCACCGAACTGCTCGATCGCCTGCCGCGCGCGCTCTCGGGCGGACAACGGCAGCGCGTGGCAATTGGCCGGGCGATTATCCGTCATCCGCGTATCTTCCTGTTCGATGAGCCGCTCTCTAACCTTGATGCAGAGCTGCGTCTACAGATGCGGATTGAGATCGCCCGGCTGCACGCCTCACTCGGTAACACGATGATTTATGTGACCCACGATCAGCTGGAGGCGATGACGCTGGCTGACCGCATTGTGGTGCTGCGTCAGGGCCGCATTGAGCAGGTCGGCGCGCCGCTGACGCTCTATCACGACCCGGATAATCTGTTTGTCGCCGGTTTTATCGGCTCACCAAAAATGAATTTTCTGCGGGCGGAGATCAGTGCCACCAGCGAGGGTGAAGTGCAATTGCGGGTGCCGGAACTGAAGATTGAGGGGCTGGTGCTGAAGATTGCCGCCGACTGCCGCGAGGGGCAAACCGTGACGCTGGGCATTCGTCCTGAGCACTTCCAGCCTGCCGCGCAGACACCGGAGGCACAGCGCTTTCATGGCGAGCTGGCCTATGGCGAGATGCTGGGCCACACCAACTATCTCTACCTGGATATCGGGCGCGAGCAGATGCTGGTGGTGGAAGAGCGCGAGGCAACTACGCGCGATCTGGGTACGCAGGTTGAACTGGGCTTTTCTGCCGCACACTGCCTGCTGTTTGATGAGCAGGGAATGCGCCTGCGCTAAGGCAAACGCGGAAATAAAAAACGGGCGCCGAAGCGCCCGTTTTTTATTTGAGAGCTCAATCAGGTGACCGGCTCTTCGTCGGCCTGCGCCGCCAGCAGATCCAGCAGCCGGTTGACGGCAAAACCCGCCGCGCCCAGCGCCCACATCCGGTTCGATTCCGTCAGGAACTGCAGCGGCGTCATGTGCGGTGTCAGTTTAAGCCGGTAAGCCTGGAAGCTCTGGGTGATGTGATCGAGCAGAATACGTGACGCCATATGCGGCTCCATCGCCAGATAAACCACATCCGGGTCGTAGGCCACCGACAGGTTCGCCAGCGAAATTCCCAGCTCGCGCCCGGCTTCCTGCAGTACCGCCAGAACCTCAGGCGTGGGTCGCTGATCCAGCGCCTGCAACGTGAGGCCTTCTACCGGTTCCTGCTCAGCCAACTGCTGCAGAATGGCGCGCGATGAGGCGACATCCTCCAGCAGACGCAGCGAGCCGTCGCCCACCAGCCCGTTGCCGATCTCGCCTGCCTTGCCGTGACGACCGCGGTAGAGCTGACGATTCAGGATGATGCCCGCCCCGATCCCTTTGCCGTAGGTCGCGATCACCGCCGACTGGGCGTTGCCGAGCTGACCAAACACCAGCGCAGCCATTGCCATGGCGTTGGCGTCGTTCTCGATAAACACCGGCAGCGAGAAGCGTTCTTCCAGCAGGCGTGCAATCGGGACGTTATCCCAGTCGAGCACTTTGGAGCGGATGCAGTAGCCATTTTCGGCATCGACCAGGCCCGACAGCGCCAGGCCTATCGCCCCAACCCGTTTCTCCTCCACGCCGCGCAGGAACTTCGCCAGCGCATCGCCAAGCTGACGTGGTGTCAGCGTACCTTTCGGCATCTGCTGTTCGCCCAGCAGATTGCCGCTGAGATCGGTCATGACGATCAGGTTACGTTCCGCATTGAGCTGAATGCCAATCACGCTGGCGCGATCGGGATTGAGGCCCAGCAGGGTTTTTGGTCGCCCCATCGACACGCGACGCAGCCCCAGCTCCTGTACAATCTCCTGCGCCAGCAGCCGATTAGTGGCCTGCGACACGGTCGACATGCTCAGTCCGCTGCGGACTTTCAGGTCTGACTGGCTGATCGGCGCATTTTCAACAATCAACCGCAGAATACGCGCGGTTACGTTGGGAGCGGTCATAAATTCCTCGGGTTATCTGGCTGAGAAGGCTCAGCCAGTTTCAGATCGGTAATCGGACAGAGGTCAGCTGCTGCGCCAGTATCAGCGCCCCGCTCAGGGCATCGCCCTGTGGCGTCACGAGCCGGGCCTGGATATCGTCGTCCAGCCAGCGCTGAATTGGCGTGGCCAGGCCACCCATCAGCGCCACCCGTCCGCTGCTCAGCGCAATCAGACGGCGCACCATCAGGCCGATATCGGCGGCGGTCTGATGCAGCAGATCCTGTGCGTGGCTGTCGCCCGCATCGGCGGATGCGAAAATCTGTGGCACCACGCGCGCCCAGTCGGCAGGCGTCGCTGAGCGCGTCCAGAGCAGCATCGTTTCCGGGCTGTCACCGAACTGTGCCATCAGCTGCCGGGAAAAGGCGGTCGGCGTAATAATGAACTCATGGGCCAGCAGCGCCAGACGCAGCGCACGGCGGCCCAGCTCCGCGCCCGATCCCTGATCGGACAGGGCAAAGCCCCAGCCGCCAAGCAGCGTAAAGCGTTCGCCATCCCAGGCCGCGCCCTGACTGCCGGTGCCGATGATAAAGACGGCGCCAGGAGCGCCAGCATGCGCGCCCGCACAGGCGATTTCCACATCACTGACCACCTGTAACGCCGCGCAGGCAGGCTGCCAGCTGGCGAGCCGCGCCTGCACCGAAGCGACATTGGCACCCGCTAATCCGGCCACCAGCGCGGTCTGCGCCAGCGCCTCCGACGCTAATCCCGCCAGTGACAATACCCGGTCAATCAGCTGTCCGACGCAGGTCAGCGCCGCGTCATAGTCTGACCAGACGTTGGCAGGCCCGCCGGTGGCTTCCGCCAGCACGCGGCCCTGCAGGTCGGTTAACCGCGCGCGACACTGTGTACCGCCGCCATCAATGCCAAGAAGATAGTGTGGTTGCACGCGCTTCCTTCCCGATTTTGGGTTATAGCCATAATGAGCGAACGATAGGATAAAAAAACTTAAATCGCAATAACAAATAAATATGGCAAAAATATATCGACACTTTTTGTTTATTTTACATTGAGATAACAAAAGGTACGCCGCAAAGCGCGCAGCGCGTTATTGACATTAGTTTTTCCATCGTAATAAGTTGGTGGTCAGATTATCAACAGGCGCGCCCGATCGCAGGCGGGCTATGCATTATCCGATTTCAGGAGCAGGGGTTTAACATGAAAGTAGGCATTATTGGTCTCGGCTTTCGTCTGTCCCACGTGATCAAAGAGTTCAGCAAAGCCGATGACGCCTTCTCGGTAGTGGGTTATTACGATCCGGCCCCCGCCGGACTGCCTAATCTGCACAGCTTTGGTATCGCGCCCGGCCAGGCCTTTGCATCCATTGACGCGCTGCTGGAACACGGCGGCATGGATGTGGTGCTGGTTGGCTCCCCCAACTTCCTGCATCTGGAGCATGTAGGTCAGGCGCTGGCGGCGGGCTACACCGTATTTACCGAAAAGCCGGTAGTGATCAATGAAGAGCAGACCATGGAGATGGCGAAGCTGGTGCGCCAGTATGGCGAGGCACGCATTCTGGTTGGCCTGGTGCTGCGCTACTCCCCGCTCTATCACGATCTGCTGGCGGCACGCGATGCCGGGCAATTAGGTGAAATCACCTCGATTGAGGCGACAGAACATATCAAGCCTTATCACGGTGCCTTTTTCCAGCGCGACTGGCGACGTCTGGAGAAGTATGCCGGTCCTTACATTCTGGAAAAGTGCTGCCATGACATCGATCTCTATCAGGGCCTGTTGCAGGAGCGTCCGATCCGCGTCGCCAGCTTTGGTGGCCGCAAATCCTTTACCCCTGCTCATGCGCCGCAGGGGGCGATCACCGCTGAATCAGCGCTCTATCACGAAAAGCCCAGCGGCTGGTCAAGCACCGATGCGGTCTTCGACAGCGACGCCGATATTGTTGATTACCAGACCGCCCTGATTGAGTACGAAGGCGGCGCGACGCTCGCCTTCCACGCCAACCTGAACGTACCGGATGAGTTCCGCCGTTTCTGCGTCATGGGCACGGACGGCATGGCGGAAGGCGACTTCGTGCGAAACTACTTCCGCGTTCACAACGCGCGCAGCGGTGAGAAAGAGGTCGACACCGCTTACAGCGGCAATGCTTATGATGGTCACTACGGTGCAGATGCCCTGATGGCAGAAGAGATCGTTAAACATATTAAACAGGGAACACCGCTGAAAGTTTCAGTTGTGGACGCGCTGGAAGCGGGCCTCACCGCCATAAAAATCGATGAGGCGCGCAAAACCCGCAGCGTAGTGGACATGCGTGAAAGCTGGCTAACATTTGACGCCAACCTGGGAAAAACCGGGGCCTGATGGTCCCAGCCTGCGGGTCAGACTCCCCCTCTGACTCCGGGTTTTGAATGGCAGTATGACTGGTAACTTCCTCTACTGGCCTTCGGGCCAGTGACATTATTGATGTTGAGCGCCACCTTAATAACTCTGCCCAACTCTCAACCAACGTCTTTTCCCTTCTCCCCAGCCTGAGGCAACTTACATTCTTAAAGCGATTGGGACATAGGCCTGCATCCGATCCAGACCTGCTCTCCACAACCAGCCCTAACAAACCACTCCTCAGCCCAAGGCAACTTACGCACTTAAAGCGATGGGAGCATACGCCTGCAGCAAAGCATCGCGGGCCAGGGATGGGCCGCGCTGAGCCTGCCAGGGATGGCGTCTTTTGCGTCTTTGCGAAAGGCGTATACTCCCTGAGCCTGCTCAGTGGCCCATGACCGCTGCATACCTCTAACCAGCTCTAAACCGGATCCACCTCATTCTCCAGCTTCTGACGCCGCCGAAGATGCGGAAACAGCTTCATCCACAACGCCACCACAATCAGTGTACCGATGCCGCCAATCGCTGCCGCGGGTGCCGCCCCCATCCAGGCTGCCAGCAATCCCGACTCAAACTCGCCCAGCTGATTTGACGTATTGATAAAAATTGCGTTAACCGCATTCACCCGTCCGCGCATGGCATCCGGCGTATCCAGCTGCACCAGCGCACCCCGAATCACCATACTTACCATATCAAAGCCGCCCAGCGCACAGAGAGCAATCAGCGACAGCCACAGCTGCGTGGACAGCGCGAATACCAGCGTGGCCACGCCAAATCCCGCCACCGAGCCAAACATAATCATCCCGACATGCTTGTCCAGCTTGTGACGGCTCAGCCAGATGCCCACCAGTAATGCACCGACCGACGGCGCACCGCGCAGCATCCCTAACCCCCACGGCCCGGTATGCAGAATATCTTTGGCAAAAATCGGCAGCAGCGCCGTTGCGCCACCAAGCAGCACCGCAAACAGATCGAGCGAAATCACTCCAAGGACATCTTTGCGCTCACGGATAAAGTGAATCCCGGCAAACAGATTCTTCATATTCATCGGCAGACGGGTCTGCACCGGACGCTCATAACGCAGCAGACTCACCAGCGTCAGCGAAATCAGATAAAACAGCCCGGAAACGCCATACACAACATGCGGCCCGGCAACATACAGCAAGCCGCCTATCGTCGGCCCGACAATCACCGCCGCCTGGCCCCCTACCGAGTTCATCGCCATCGCGCGTGCCAGAATCGAGGGCGGCACCAGCGACGGCAACATTGAGGACATCGCGGGCCACTCCAGCGCCTTCGCCACCGCAATCATAAACACCAGCCCCCACAGCGCGGTCTTATCGGCGGTATGGAATAAGGTAAGCACCACTAATGCCACCAGTGCAGCAAATTCCACCAGTTGCCCCAGCAGCACAATGCGCCGCCGGTCATATTGATCCGCAAGATGACCTGCAGGTAGCGCCAGCAATACCGACGGCAGAAACTGCATCAGGCCAATCATCCCTAACGCCATTGCGCTGTTGGTCAGCGCATAGATCTGCCAGCTGATCGCTACCGAGAACATCTGAAAACCAAATGATGAGCAGGTGCGCGCCAGCCAGAATGCGACAAATGTCCGATGTCGCCACAGCGACTCTTCCGCTGTTGATGCCATAAATCCCATGTCTTATCCCAAATCAGGTGAGGAAGCCCGCATCGTTGCACGGTGTTATTGGTGTGGTGATTGATGATGCTAAATTAACAGACCGGATGAGACCTGAATGGCTGCGGCTCCAGTCCTGTCTCTCTGCCCAATAAAAGGCATACCCGTCTGGCACAGGCACGTCCGACCTCTCCTGACTATTACCAGCCTATTGGTCCCGACTATTGAATATATTCCAGCACATCATCAGACGCCAAAGGAATTATCATCTCTTTGCTAATGGGTTTATTTACTTTCTCAGGCAACAAAAGGATGATTTGGATTAAGCAGATGATCTATATTTATTCACGCGTTTAAAAAAATGCGACTTTTTATATGATTAATTATCAACAAATCCTTTTTTATTGCATTTCATAGAGATAATGAAAAACAGTTTATATAACCCCTATGTTACTGAACCTATCCATCACGTTAAGCGTAATGTCTCTGGCATTTGCTATAGCGTGCCTTATCTTCAGCAAAACCAGGAAAGCAGAAATACACTTAATACAAACAACATTATTTCATTACACAATCAAATTGCCACTGAAGCAGCATTAATGATTATTCCGATCGATGATATGCGATTACGCGGAATGATTGCTGTACCGGACGCTTATTCACATTTACAGAATGGGCGTATCCGGATTGGAATCAATTATTCCAGTTTAGTGGCACATTATGCGCCACTGCTTGAATTAACTAAGAAATTTGATTTCTGGCTTTATGATTTTGCGCCGCCGGGAGCAGACTGGCGACTGCTGGAATCCTTTCCTTTTTCAGGAATTGTTTTAAACGAAGCGTTCTTTAATGACAATTATGAAAAATTTACCTTTCCCTTTTTTATGGCGACATTTCGTGAAAAAGGAGCAGAGGTCATCGTGCGAAGTCATACGCCGACTTTAACGGCTGAGCAGTTTGCTGAGATAAATATCAGCGGCTGGCAACAGCAACGCTCGGACGGCGATCTTATTAGCTGCTGATTCACAAATCCTGCTTTCCGGCGTTAAGGGCACACGGCGGTGCGCTTAACGTCCTTTAATCCCTCATAAAATGTCGCATTACTGCATTTGTTAAGCGCTTTAAGCTAAAAAAATCAAACCTCGATCTGATTTTGCTATAACATTTAACACAAAGGGATCGTCTGTCTTAGCGGAAGAGATACTCAAGAACACCCTTAATCATTTGTACTTGATAACTGGAAGCAACCTATCTGGTTGTTTTCGTGTGTTTTATGGTAACGAAACGAGGTCGATATTATGGGGAAAAACTCCTCATCATTTGGCGTAATTCGTTTTCTGACAGTGCTGTTCGCAGCGCTGACGGGCGCGTTTATGCTGATTGGCGGTGGCTGGTTAGCCGCCATTGGTGGTTCCTGGTATTACGTTTTCGGCGGTGTGGTGATGCTTATCACCGCTTATCTGCTTTCACGTCGTAAAAGCACCGCGCTGGTTCTCTATGCGCTGCTGCTAATCGCCACCCTGATCTGGGGTGTATGGGAAGTGGGTACGGACTTCTGGGCACTGGCACCGCGCACCGATGTGCTGGTGATCTTTGGTGTCTGGCTGATCCTGCCGTTTGTTTATCGCAGTGTTAACGCAGGCAGTAAAGCCGCGCTGGGTACGATGGCTGTGGCGCTGGTTGCCAGTGCTATCGTGCTGGCCTATGCGGTGTTTAACGACCCACAGGTGATAAACGGTTCAGTGCCAGAAACCGCTGACAACGCCCCGCAGGCTGCGCCGCTGAGCAACATCCCGGATGCTGACTGGCCCGCTTATGCGCGCGATCAGCAGGGAACCCGTTTCTCGCCGCTGAAGCAGATCAATCACCAGAACGTGAAAGAGTTGCAGGTTGCCTGGCAGTTCCAGACGGGCGACATGAAAACCCCTAACGATCCGGGTGAAATCACCGACGAAGTTACCCCGATTAAAATCCGCGACACGCTTTACCTCTGTTCGCCACACCAGATCCTGTTTGCTCTGGATGCGGCCACCGGTAAGCAGAAGTGGAAATTTGATCCGGGCATGAAGGTTAACCCAACCTTCCAGCATGTGACCTGTCGTGGTGTTTCTTATCACGAAGTGCCGGCAGCCGCCGATGCGGCAAACACGCAGCCTGCGCTTTGCTCACGTCGTATCTATCTGCCTGTCAACGATGGTCGCCTGTTTGCCCTGGACGCAGAGACCGGCGAACGCTGCCCGTCATTTGGCGTCAACGGCGAGCTGGATCTGCAGCACAAACAGCCTGTCACGACTGCGGGTATGTATGAGCCGACCTCGCCACCGATCATTACTAACACCACCATCGTCATGGCGGGTGCGGTTACCGATAACTTCTCAACCCGCGAGCCGTCAGGCGTGATTCGTGGTTTTGATGTGAATACCGGCAAACTGCTGTGGGTGTTTGATCCAGGCGCGAAAGACCCGAATGCCATTCCGGCTGATGAACACACCTTTACCATGAATTCACCGAACTCATGGGCACCGGCAGTGTACGATCCGAAACTGGATACCGTTTATCTGCCAATGGGTGTGACCACACCGGATATCTGGGGCGGTAACCGCACACCAGAGCAGGAGCGTTATGCGAGCAGCGTGCTGGCTCTGAATGCCACCACCGGTAAGCTGGTCTGGTCTTATCAGACCGTGCATCACGACCTGTGGGATATGGATCTGCCGTCGCAGCCAACGCTGGCTGACATCACCGATAAAGATGGCAACACCGTACCGGTGGTTTATGCGCCAGCGAAAACCGGCAACATCTTTGTCCTGGATCGCCGCACCGGCAAGCCAGTGGTACCTGCGCCAGAAACGCCAGTACCACAGGGTGCTGCCAAAGGCGATCACGTTGCCGCTACTCAGCCCTACTCTGAGCTGACCTTCCGTCCGAAGCAGAACCTGACGGACAAGGATATGTGGGGCGCAACGATGTTTGACCAGCTGGTGTGCCGCGTGATCTTCAAGCGCCTGCGCTATGAAGGTCCGTTCACCCCGCCTTCTGAGCAGGGTACGCTGGTGTTCCCGGGTAACCTCGGTATGTTCGAATGGGGCGGTATTGCCGTCGATCCACATCGTCAGATTGCGATTGCTAACCCAATGGCGCTGCCGTTTGTCTCGAAGCTGGTTCCACGTGGCCCGGGCAACCCGATTGAGCCGCCGAAAGGCGCTGAGGGTGGTTCAGGTACGGAAACCGGTATTCAGCCACAGTATGGCGTGCCGTATGGCGTCGAGCTGAATCCGTTCCTGTCACCGTTTGGTCTGCCATGTAAACAGCCTGCCTGGGGTTACATCTCCGCGGTGGATCTGAAGACCAACGACGTGGTGTGGAAACAGCGTATCGGTACCGTTCGCGATAGCGCACCGGTTCCGTTGCCGTTCAAAATGGGTATGCCGATGCTGGGTGGTCCTATCACCACCGCGGGTAAGGTGTTCTTCATTGGCGCGACCGCCGATAACTACCTGCGTGCGTTCAGCACCGATACCGGTGAGCTGTTATGGCAGGCCCGTCTGCCAGCAGGCGGCCAGGCGACCCCAATGACCTATGAAGTGAATGGCAAGCAGTACGTTGTCATCGCAGCAGGTGGGCACGGTTCGTTTGGTACTAAGCTGGGCGATTATGTGATTGCCTACGCCCTGCCAGACCAGAAGTAATTCACGACGCTGTGAATAAACTAAGGCGGACTCCGGTCCGCCTTTTTTGATCGCGTTATTTACGCATCCCGCGCCAGTTGAGCCAGGCGCAAAACAGCATCACCACGCAGGTCGCCAGAAACACTGGCCGCATCCCGAATGTCCCACCCACCAGCCCACCAAACAGCGGGCCGCTGACCTGACCGATATACTGCGCCGAGGTTGAATATCCCAGCATCCGTCCGACCTGGGAACCGGGCACGTTATGGCGGATAATCGCTGTAATGCACGGCATCAATCCGCCCAGCGCCATCCCCATCAGAAAACGCAGTATCACCAGTTGCCAGGCCGCGGTAATAAACGCCTGCGGAATCAGCAGCACCCCACTGACTAGTAGTCCGCCGGTCAGAACCCGCCAGTGCCCTACCCGATCGGCCAGACGACCCAGCCGGGGTGACGCCAGTACCGTGCCCAGCGCCGCCGCAGACATCACCAGTCCGGCGATCATAGTGATTTGATGGTCGCCCTGCACGAACTCGCCCACGTAGAGCGTGATTATCGGCTCAATCGACATGCTGGCGAAGATCAGCAACATGCCGGAGAGCCACATCAGCCGCACCAGGGTGTGATTCACCGGCTCGTCTGCGGACTGCGCTTGCTGGCTGGCGCGCGACGTCGCGGTAGCGCTCGACTGCTCTTTAAGTAAAAAGGTGGTGGCGAGGAAGGCAAGAAAGATTACCGCGCCGGTCAGCCAGAACGTCTGACGGATGCCGATCAGCGGCGGTAACACTCCACCCAGCAGCGGCCCGACCACATTGCCCGCCATAATGCCGGAGGACAATACGCCCAGCGCCCAGCCGGTCTGCGCTTTTGGCGTCTGCGCTGCCACCAGAATGGTCGATCCCGATGCGTAGCCACCCAGCAGCCCGGCCAGCAGCCGCAGCGCCACCAGCTGCCAGGGCGCGGTCGCCATGCCGATCAGCGACATCGCAATCGCCATCCCCAGGCTGGCCCGAATCAGCATCAGCTTACGACCATAGCGATCAGCCAGCCTGCCCCACAGCGGCGCAGTCAGCGCGGCGCTGAAAAAGGTCGCGCCATAGGCTATCCCGGACCAGCGGGCGATGGCTGCCGGCTGCTCAACGCCCAGTTGCTGCACATAGAGTGGCAGAAACGGCAGCAGCAGCGTCATCGCCACGATGGTGGTAAAAGAGCCGACGACGCAGACCGCTAAGTTACGTCGCCAGTGCTGAAACTCTGCCGTTTCGGGTGACTGTTGCATGATGATATCCGTTGAATGATCAGGGATACAGGCTAACCGGAGTCGCAGAGTAACAACAGTCGTGGCGTAATAGTTACTCTGTGGCGCTGATTGTTGTCAGCAGGCAACAATCAGCCCGGATTCAGCGCCGTAATCAGGGCATCGCACAGCAGTGTCACCGGCGACGCCGGTTCAGGCGTATTGTGCAGCAGCAGATAGCTTTGCAGGCGATCCATCTGCCACTCCGGCAGCAGTTGCTGGATATCACCACGTGCCACCGCCTCCTGCGCCATGTAGGACGGAAGATAAGCGATACCGCTGCCTGCCAGTGCGGCATTGAGCAGCGCCATACTGTTATTGGCGCGAAAGCGGCTGCGCACGTCCAGTGCCAGCCGCTGTTTATCACGGCGGAATGGCAGCGCAGCGGTGTGCGCCGGACCGTGAAATAGCAGCAGGTCATGGCGCGGCAGCATTTCAGGATGGGTGATTACGGGTCGCTGCGCCAGATAAGCCGGCGCGGCATAAAGCCCCCACTCGATATCGCTCAGTACCCGGAAATTGCCCTGCTGCGGCGAGCAGGATCGGATCACAATCGCCAGATCAACCTGATCGTCCAGCCGATCGTGATTGCGATCGGTCAGATCGAGATCGACGTTAATATGCAGATGGCGGTGCAGGAAATGATTGAGAACGGGAACCACGCACTGGCAGCCAAAGGTGACGGGCGCCTGCAGCCTGACATGCCCAGTGGGCTGCTGATGCACCTGCTGCACAAACGCCTCGGCGCGCTGCACTTCAGCCAGCATCCGCACACAGTAGGGATAATAAGCCTGGCCCAGCTCAGTCAGTGCCAGCCGCCGGGTGGTACGCTGTAGCAGCCGGATACCGAGCCGCAGCTCCAGACGGGCAATTTCCCGGCTGACGTGAGATTTGGACAGGCCAAGTGCCCGTGCTGCCTCACTGAAACTCTGCAATTCCACGACCCGTGCAAACACCAACATGGCGGTTAAATTCTCGCCGTTTTCCATGTTCCCGACTCCGACAGTAAAAGGGGCAGGCAACAAACTAACACGTCAGGGCGGGGTCACTGTGGCGGGCGGGCAAAAAAAGACGAGGCAAAGTTCAGGAGGAGAGCGGCGCTGAGCGCGGGCCGACCTTCCCGTCTGTATGCGGTGACGGGAAGGTCTTAACAGGCATCAGCTGGCCATCGCCAGAGGAAACAGCAGCCGATCCGGCTCAACGCGACGCTGACGGCGCAACTGGCCCGGCGTCATCATAAAGTAGTTTTTAAAGGTGCGGGTATAGGCCTGCTGGGTATCGAAGCCGTAGTTCATCGCCACCTGCAGTATCGCTTCGTTGCTGCTTAGCAGACTGAGTGCAGACTCGGTTAAGCGGCGCTGGCGGATATATTCTGCCAGTGAAAAGCCGGTGTGCTGGCGAAACAGGCGTTGCAGATGCCAGCGCGAATAGCCCGAGCGGCGTGCCACCTCATCCAGATGCAGATCGTGTCCTAAGTTGTTCTCAATCCAGTCCAGCAAACTCCGAATAAACTCGCGCTGATTCATGGTTCCTCCTGTTGATGCTGATGTGCAGTGGAGCCACTCTACCCGCTAAAATTTATCCCTTAATTAGCAGAAAATTAGCGCAGAATTAGCAACGGCGGGAATGGGCGCGGAAGGGTGCGGCCAGCGGGGCTTTGGGGGGAAATCTGTGGTGAGATTGCTGTTGAAAAAAGAGGTGAGATGTTTAAAAAACTTAGTCAGCCCGCATCATTTTTATGCGGGTTATGTGCGTGATTGTTGAGTCTTGCCTGACTTCAACCATTCTGAGGTACCGCTGATATTCCTGAGTCAGGAAATCCACTTTTCGGGATAACTCTTCCTGATAAAATTCGGGTGGCACCTCGTGGTCTGGATCCTGTTCCAGCTCAGCGACCAGTTGTTCAACAATACGGAATAAGGGGATCCTGTGTTCTGCCTGAAAACGTCTGAATGACCTATCCCAGATAAACGAAATAAAATAATCAACGTAACGCCTTCCCTGCCGGAAAGGTAATGTTTGTAACTTCTCAAGTAAAAAGTTAAAAACTGGCAGAGCCAGTACCCGAATTCGCTCAGCTTCAGTCAGCCTGTCTTTGCCCATAGGCACAGTGGCGTTCGACAGACGGGAGCGGATACAGGCAACAGGGTTCAGCACCCGCACGAATTCATGACTCATGGCTGCGCCATGTCGATCAGGCATAACCAGAAAGGGTTCCGTATTAAGTGCAAGTTTATCACCGACAAAATCCCCAACTTCAAAGCCTGTGGGGCGATCGATAATATCGACAATATTTGCCTCATTAAGCGGCTCATTGAGGAACTGACCCTGAGCATCTTCCTTGACTCTGCCTGTATCTTTATCAATAAGACTGAGAACCGCAATCGAGGGCGGATTAAAAATTTCCTGAACCTGAGCTGACACGTTAAAAATTTTTGCTATGACATCAACGCCTTCTTTTCGCGTGACATAGTCGACATCAATTGAGGTAATGGATGTTATGTCAGGTTGATCAGGATAAAAGTGCAGGTAAGTCAGATACCAGTACATAACAGCCTGACCACCAACAGTGATAACCGGGGATGGCAGTTGTACGGCGTTATCGATCAGATAACGATTGAGTTTGAGGATTTGTTCTTCTGGAGGAATAGCGTGCGATGTCATAAAAAAAGCCCACCTGGATGATGAGCTTATTTTATCACTTAGCCGATTTCAGCAGGGCATGATGTCAGAAAAATGCGAGGCTGCGTCCATCTTTTGCAGGCACAATACCGTCAGGACGTTTTTCAAGAACGCGGCCCGGAGCCTGACCCTTTCGGACGGCTTCAACACGCTCCTGATACTCGCGCTGATGTCTGATTTTTGCTTCCTGAGCTGACATACTTTTCACCGCTGAAATGTCTGGCATGAATCTATTGTTCAAATATACGTCACCCCATTTACGCTTGCAATCACGGGTATCTCAGTGGGTATGGAGAGGGACGCTAAGCCACCGGTTAATTCTGTAAAATATCGGTGATGGCGGTCCGCCAAAATAATTCGTGCTGTGGCAAGGCGGCAAAGGCGCGAATCCCCAGGAGCTGACATTGGTCAGTGACTGGGGTGAGCAAAAGCAGCCAACGCCGCCACAGTGCGAAGTATGACGGCGGAAGGATAATTCTGGCCTAACAATTGATGGATAAACTCTCTCTCATCTTTATAAAGGAGATCAGCCATGCGCGTGTTACTGGTTGAAGATGATGAAATGATCGGCGCGAACCTGCAACAGGCACTGCAGGGCGCGGGCTGGTCAGTAGATTGGGTGCGCGATGGCGTCTATGCCCAGAATGCCTGGAGCGAAGGCGGCTACAGCTGTGTACTGCTTGATCTCGGCTTACCGCGCGATGACGGTCTGCAGGTTCTGCGCCGGGCGCGCGGGCGCGGCGACGCCACGCCGGTCCTGATTCTTACCGCACGCGACACGGTGGCGCAGCGTATTCAGGGACTCGACAGCGGCGCGGACGACTACCTGCTTAAACCGTTCGATCTCCAGGAAGTGATGGCCCGGATGCGCGCCATTACCCGGCGCAGCCACGGCGCGGCAGACTCGGTGCTTGGCAGCGGCGATGTGCAGCTGGACATGATGACCCGCGAGGTGCTCTACAAAGGCCAGCGCGAGCAGCTGACGGCGCGGGAATATGCCCTGCTCTACGCGCTGCTGGAGCGGCCGGGCGCTATTCTGTCGCGCGAGCAACTGGAAAACCGCATCTACGGCTGGGGCGATGAAGTCAGCAGCAACGCGGTGGATGTCCTGATCCACGGCATGCGTCGCAAACTCGATAACGACGTGATCCGTAATGTACGCGGACTGGGCTGGCGGGTTCCGGCGATATGAAACCTTTCCGCTTTATGCGCTCACTGCGCAATAAACTTCTCTCTACCCTGCTGATTATTCATCTGCTGATGATCGGCGGCGTCACCTGGTATTTCTTCAGCTGTTACGGCGATATGGTCGGTACCATGAAGGACGATCAGCTGGCAAAAATCGCTGATGCCTGGTCCACCAATAAACAGATGCCCGCCCTGATGCCGATGCTTATTGCACCTGACAAAGCAAAGAGCGCCTTTGTAGTTCAGCTCTGGGACGATCAGGGCCAGCTGCGGGCCAGTTCATGGCCGGAGTTGCAGGCCCCGCTGCAAAACCAGCGCGGTTATCACGATGTGCATGTGGGTCAGTGCGACGACTGTGAATGGCGTATTTTTTCCCGGCCCGGCATGCCTGGCAGCGAGATCAAAACGATTCAGGTGATGCACAACCTCAGCTACATGAAGGCCTCAATGGTCAAGCGGGCGCTGTCGGCGATCATTCCGATGATCCTAATGATGCCGCTGTCGCTGCTGGTGATCTGGCTGGTGGTGCGCAAGATCACCCGCGATCTGCAGGTCGCTTCGCGTCAGATTGCGGCGCAGGAAACCCATCATCCACACAATGTCTCACCGGAAGGCTTACCGGATGAGATCCTGCCGCTGGTAGCCGCTTACAACTCGCTGCTGAGTAAGCTGCGTGACGCCTGGTCGTCGCAGCGTCAGTTCCTGGAAGATGCCGCGCATGAGCTGCGTACGCCGGTAACAGCGGTGACGTTACAGCTGGAAAACCTGCGTCAGCATATTCAGCCGGGTGAAGCGAGCCGTCAGTTCAGCCAGTTGGAAGCGGGCGTCACGCGTACCCGTCACCTGGTCACGCAGTTACTCAATGTCTCACGTCAGGATGACCAGAGCGTGGTGTCCAGCGTGGAGCATATCGAACTTGAAGATCTGCTAAAAGAGAGCATTGAGCAGTTGATGGTGGTGGCGGATAAGCGCGGCATCGATATCGGCTTTAATGGCTCCACGCAGTATCGCCTGCAGGCCAGCCGTTCCGAGCTGCGCAGCCTGTTCGACAATCTGATAGGTAACGCCATGTTGCACACGCCGGAAGGTAGCCTGGTCGATGTGCTGCTGCATCGGGTCGCGGGCAAAACGGTGGTCGATATTGTCGATAACGGGCCAGGTATGCCGGAATCTTTTATCGAACGCGCATTTGACCGTTTTACCCGTTCGCCTGACGTGAAAGCGCAGGGCAGCGGGCTGGGACTCTCCATTGTGCGCAACGTCGCACAGAAACATCAGATTCACGTCGCCCTTTCCAATTGCCTGACGCCACAGGGTGCAATTTGTGGTTTGCAGGTTCGCGTCACTCTTCCCTGATCCCGCCTGTTTGATCACGAACCAGACAACGTAAACGGTTGCCTGGTTCCGTTCGATCCACGCCGTTATTGTGAAGTGCATCACATTTTAGCTGAATTGTAATGCAACACTTTTTGACAAACGTGAGCAAAATCTATTTTCTATCGATCTGTTACAGGCACGCTACGCGGGCTGAAGAACGGGTTGTTATTCGCTGTGAAACCCTCATTCCCATCAAGGGACCGATTTCTCTCTGACTGCGTCTGGTGTGCAGCGGTCAAAAGCATGTGGCTGATAATAATGAAATATAAAACGTTGATAGCAGGTGCCGTGCTGGCATGTTCATTGAGTGGTGCTGCGCAGGCCGCTGAAAGCGATCCGCAGTATCTCTCGGATTGGTGGCATCAGAGCGTTAACGTGGTAGGCAGCTACCACACGCGTTTCGGACCGCAGTTTAACAACGACGTTTATCTGGAATATGAAGCGTTTGCGAAGAAAGACTGGTTCGATTTCTACGGCTATCTCGACGTGCCTAACTTCTTCGGCGTCGGCAACAGCAATGCCAACGGCGTATTCGACCACGGTTCACCGATGTTTATGGAGATTGAGCCGCGCTTCTCTATCGACAAACTGACCGGCACCAGCCTGGCCTTTGGTCCGTTCAAAGAGTGGTATTTCGCCAATAACTATATCTACGATATGGGCCGCAACAGCGACAACCGCCAGAACACCTGGTATATGGGTCTGGGCACCGATATCGATACGCACAGCGATGTCGGCCTGTCGCTGAACGTCTACGCCAAATATCAGTGGGAAAACTACGGCGCGGCGAACGAAAACAGCTGGGATGGCTATCGCTTCAAGGTGAAATACTTCGTGCCTATCACCACGCTGTGGGGCGGTAATCTGGGCTATGTGGGCTTCACCAACTTCGACTGGGGTTCCGATCTCAACGAGAAAGGCGGTTCATCACGCACCAGCAACTCCATCGCCTCCAGCCACATTCTGTCACTGGGTTACGATCACTGGCACTTCTCTGCGGTGGCGCGTTACTTCCACAACGGCGGACAGTGGGCGGATGGTCAGGAGCTGAACTTCGGCAAAGGCCCGTTTGAAGTGAAATCGACGGGCTGGGGTTACTACCTGGTGGCGGGTTACAACTTCTGATAAAGATAACGGGCGGCTGAAAAAACCGCCCGTCACGCAGGAGATCTGGCCTGGAGCGTTGTCTCTCCAGGCCAGCTTTTGAGAGGCAGTTTTAGCAACTCAGTCCTGCATCTTACCTTCGGTTATTCCTGTGGCTTCTCAACGTTGATGCGCCATGGAATGTTGAACTTATCGATAAACATCGCGAATCCGTTCGACCAGAACGTCTCCTGCCACTCCGTTGTGACCTTGCCGCCTGCCGATAGTTTCTCAAACCAGGCTTTACCCTTTTCGACATCAGTAGTTGAAAGGCTGACCGCATAACCGGCATGTTCAGACGCGGGCGGCTTCTCGGTATTACCATCGCTCAACATCAGCTCACCGTCACCGATACGCAGTTGCGCATGCATGATCTTTTCTGGCGGCTGCGGCGCAGCAGACTGGTCGCCTACCTGCTCACCCTGATCCGGCATATCACCAAATTTCATTTTAGAGAGCAGCTCTCCCCCGGTCGCCTGCAGGTAAAAGTCGATAGCCTCTTCACAACGGCCATAGAGAAACAGATAAGGACTGACTTGCATCGTAACCTCTATTTGTCGGGTGGATTTTTTACAGTACCCCTATAGTGTAGACGATCGACTTTACTCCCTGAATTTACTGGCAATAACGCCGAAAGAGTTGCGCCATATAACTGCTCATCGGCGTCAGCGCGGTGTCTTTGCGCTGGATCAGATAGAAGATGGCTTTCGGCAGGGGCTCGTCGAGCGTCAGCGCCACCAGCGACCGCCCCAGAATGGGATCGTCAATCACGTCGACCGACAGAATACTGATGAAATCGCTTTGCGCGACCAGGCTGGTGCAGGCCATAAAGGTTTCACAGGTCACCACGATTTTGGGTGCCATACCGCGCTCGCCAAACAAATCGTGCAGCAGGCGGTAGTAACTCCCTTTTGGCGTTGGCATCGTCCAGTCCGCCTGCTGTAACGCCGCCAGAGAACGGGCCTTTTCCAGCGGGTGGCCTTTACGCACCACCACTCTATACTCGCGCTCCATCACCCGCTCATACATCAGCTCCTGATCGAGATGACTCTGATCGTAGGTGTTGATGGTGAAATCGAGAGCCCCCTGACGCAGTTCATGCACCATCGACACCAGCTGGCCCTCGACGATGCGAACCTTAACCAGCGGGTATTCGCGATGAAACTGGTTTATCACCTGCGGCATGATGGTGCGCGCCACGCTGCCCCCCACGCCGATGTTCACCTGACCGCCACCCAGTCCCAGCCGCTGCTGGATATCCTCTTCTGCGACCCGCAGCTCAGCCAGCACCAGGCTGGCATGGCGAAAAAAGTTATCACCGATATCGGTCAGTACCACGCCCTGCTGACGGCGGATAAACAGCTTTGCGCCCAGCTCTCGCTCCAGTTCCTGAATCGCTTTGGTTAACGCCGGTTGCGACAGCCCGGACAGACGGCTTGCCGCCCGGATACTGCCCTGTCGTGCTACGTCAGTGAAGGCGCGCAGCTGATGAAGTTTGAGATTGGCAGACATAGTTTTGCGATAACCGTTGTTTATCAGTCACAAGATATTCGCATCTTATGCCACCCAGTACCATTGTGTAGATTCGACGCAGTGCATAAAAAATCAACAACGAGGAAAGAGCCGATGACCCCCCTTTCAGACCACGTCAATGCCCTGCTGCCACAGCTGCAACAGTGGCGTCGCGACTTCCATCACTACGCCGAATCGGGCTGGCTGGAGTTCCGTACCGCGACGTTAGTCGCTGAAGAACTGCATAAGCTCGGTTATCAACTAAAGCTGGGCCGTGAAGTGATCGATGCCGATGCGCGGATGGGCTTGCCCGACGACGCCGTGCTGAAGCAGCAGGAAGCCCGTGCGCTGCAGCAGGGCGCACTGCCGCAGTGGATCAGCCACTTCTCTGGCGGATTCTGCGGCATCGTAGCAATACTTGAGACCGGCCGTCCCGGCCCGGTGATGGGCTTCCGCGTCGATATGGATGCACTGGATCTCAACGAAAGCCAGGCTGACGATCACCTGCCGCAGCGTGAAGGATTTGCTTCCTGCAACGCGGGCATGATGCATGCCTGCGGGCACGACGGCCATACCACCATTGGTCTGGGCCTCGCCTCAGTGCTGATGGCGATGAAAGATCAGCTCAGCGGTACAATTAAACTGATCTTCCAGCCCGCCGAAGAGGGTGTGCGCGGCGCCAGAGCGATGGTCGCCGCGGGCGTGGTCGATGAGGTTGATCGTTTCATCGCAATTCACATCGGCACCGGCGTGCCGGCAGGTGAAGTGGTGTGCGGCAGCGACAGCTTTCTGGCCACCACCAAGCTGGATGTCCACTTCACCGGCATTGGTGCCCATGCGGGCGGTCGCCCGGAAGAGGGTCGCAATGCTCTGCTGGCCGCGGCACAGGCGACGCTGGCGCTGCATGGTTTAACCCAGCACAGCGGCGGTGTGGCGCGGGTTAACGTGGGCGTGCTGCAGGCGGGAACCGGCCGCAACGTAGTGGCCGACTGCGCCCTGCTGAAAGTCGAAACTCGTGGCGTGACCAATCAGGTTAACGACGATATTTATCAGCAGGCGCTGCGGGTGATTGCCGGTGCGGCAGCGATGTATGGCGTTGAGCAGCAGGTTTCGCTGATGGGTGCTGCGCGCAGCTGTACGCCGACGCAACCCTGGGTCGACTTCATCCACCAGCAGGCGGACGCACTCGGCCTTTTCGACTCGGTGGTCGATCGTAAAGCGCAGGCGGCAGGGTCGGAAGATGCGACCTACATGATGGAGCGGGTAAAGCAGCGCGGCGGTCAGGCCTCTTACGTCATTTTCGGCTGTGCGCTGGCGGCAGGTCACCACAATGCGAAATTCGACTTTGACGAGCGGGTCATGCCAGACGCCATCACGCTGCTGGCAACGCTGGTGCTGAACCAGGCGCAGTTTGGGGGCTCACGATGATGGAAGCGTTTATTGCCGATTATATCGATCGCCATCAGCTCCGCTTCAGCACGCTCAGCGACGCCATCTGGGACACGCCGGAAACGCGCTTCGCCGAAACCCGTTCCTCTGCTCTGCTGGCCGATGCGCTGGAAAGAGAAGGATTTACAGTGGAACACGGTGTGGGGAGTATCGACACGGCCTTTATCGCCAGCAAGGGCAGCGGTAAGCCGGTGATTGCTATCATGGGTGAGTTTGATGCGCTGGCCGGTCTGAGCCAGCAGTCGGGCTGCGCCCGGCCACAACCGCTGGAAGCTAACGGCAACGGACATGGCTGCGGCCACAACCTGCTTGGCACGGCGGGTGTTGCCGCCGCCTGCGCCGTGAAAGCCTGGATGGAGCAGCATCATACCCGCGGCACGGTTCGCTTTTATGGCTGTCCTGGCGAAGAGGGCGGCTCGGGCAAAACCTTTATGGTGCGCGAGGGGCTGTTTGACGACGTTGACGCCGCCGTGACCTGGCATCCGGAAGGTTTCAGCGGGATGTTTAATCTGCGCACGCTTGCCAACATTCAGGCGGCCTTCAGCTTCAAAGGCGTCGCCGCTCACGCCGCCAACTCACCCCATCTGGGCCGCAGCGCACTGGATGCCGTCACGCTGATGAACACCGGCGCCAACTTCCTGCGCGAGCATATCGTACAGGAAGCGCGTCTGCATTACGCCATCACCAACAGCGGCGGCGTCTCGCCGAATGTGGTGCAGGCCGATGCGGAGGTGCTCTACCTGATTCGTGCCCCGGAACTGCCTCAGGCGCAGGCGATCTATGAGCGGGTGATCAATATCGCCAGGGGCGCAGCGCTGATGACCGACACCACGCTGACCGTGCGTTTTGACAAAGCCTGTTCTGACTACGTGCCTAATCGCGCGCTGGAGGCGGTGATGGAGCGTTATTTGCATCAGTTTGGTTTGCCCGACTATAGCGACGAAGAGCGCGCGTTTGCGGCTGAACTGCGTGCCACCCTGACCGATGACGATCTGCGCAATGCCCGGCTCAATGCCGCCCGCACCGGTGGCGAAGCCGGTCATGCCTGGGCTGAACAGCTGGGCGATAAACTGTTTATGGATGAGGTCGCGCCCTATGCGGTCACGCGCGAGCTGCTCTACGGCTCCACCGATGTCGGCGATGTCAGTTGGGTGACGCCGACCGCACAGTGCTTTGCGCCCTGCTTTACCTTCGGTACACCGCTGCACACCTGGCAACTGGTGGCGCAGGGCCGCACCAGCATCGGGCATAAGGGGATGTTTCTGGCGGGCAAAGTGATGGCAGCCACGGTGTTAACGCTGTTAACGGATCCGCAGGCGCTGGCTGGCTGCCGGGCCGAGTTTGATCGAGTACGTGCCGCGCAGCCTTATATCTGTCCGATCCCGGCGGGGATCACACCCACAAAACTGGCCGAATGAGCCAACGGCCGTGTCTCTGACGCGGACCATTATAAAAATATTGCAAACACTTCCCTGATTCAGCGGAGCCGGAACTGAACTCACCGTCTGTCGTCTACCACGACCGGCGCCAGGCCGGACCTCCGCCGATAAGGGGAATACAAGACGAGAACCAATACCATGGAAGCAACCTCGGGAAACCGCAGCCCTGGCCGGCTTTTCAGCTGGATCGAGCGCGTGGGCAATAAAGTGCCCAACCCTTTTTTACTGTTTGTCTATTTGATTGTTGTTCTGATGGTGGCAACCGCCGTTATCAGCGCGCTGGACCTGGCGGTAAAAAACCCCAGCAACGGCGAAATTGTCCGGGTGAACAACCTGCTGAGCGTCGCAGGCATTCAGTGGATACTGCCCAATATCATTAAGAACTTCAGCAGCTTTACCCCACTGGGATCGATTCTGGCGCTGGTGATTGGTGCCGGACTGGCAGAAAAGGTCGGCCTGTTACAGTCGCTGATGGTAAAGATGGCATCGCGCGTCAGCCGCCGCTATGCCAGCTACATGGTGCTGTTTATCGCCTTCTTCAGCCATATCTCCTCGGATGCCGCGCTGGTAGTGATGCCGCCGTTGGGTGCGCTGATCTTCCTGGCGGTAGGGCGTCATCCGGTGGCGGGCCTGCTGGCCGCGATTGCCGGTGTGGCTTCTGGCTTTACCGCCAACCTGCTGATTGTCACCACCGATGTGCTGCTCTCGGGGATCAGCACCGAGGCGGCTAAAGCGGTCAGCGACACAGTGCACGTCAGCGTCATCGATAACTGGTTCTTTATGGCTACCTCGGTGATTGTACTGACGATTGTGGGTGCGCTGCTGACCGACAAATTTGTCGAGCCGCGCCTGCCAGAGTGGCAGGGCAATGATGAGAAGCTGGCGGCACTGACGCCGCTGGAGAACCGCGGCCTGCGGGCAGCCGGGATCGCCGCATTACTGTTTATCGCCGTAATGGCGTTGCTGGTGGTGCCGGAACATGCGCCGCTGCGCAACCCCGCTACCGGCGCCATTATCCCCTCCCCCTTTATTCAGGGCATCGTACCGATCATCATTCTGTTCTTCTTTGTGGTCGCCATTGCTTACGGTGTGGTCACCCGACAGATCCGCCGTCCGGATGATATCCCGCAGTTGCTGGTCGATCCGATGAAGGGCATGGCGGGCTTTATCGTGATGGTGTTTCCGCTGTCGCAGTTCGTGGCGTTTTTTAACTGGAGCAACATGGGCAAGTTCATGGCAATCGGGCTGACCGACGTGCTGGAAAGCGCTGGCGTCAGCGGTGCGCCCGCGTTTCTGGGGTTGATGTTCCTGTCGGCGTTTCTCTGCATGTTTATTGCCAGCGGCTCAGCAATCTGGTCGATTCTCGCCCCGGTCTTCGTGCCGATGTTTATGCTGCTTGGCTTCCATCCCGCCTTTGCCCAGATGATTTTCCGCATCGCGGACTCCGCCGTGCTGCCGCTGGCACCGATGTCGCCGTTTCTGCCGCTGTTCCTGGCCTTTTTGCAGCGTTACCAGAAGGATGCGCAGCTCGGCACTTATTACGTGCTGATCTTCCCCTATCCGCTGGTGTTCTTTATCAGCTGGATAGCGCTGCTGATGGTGTGGTATCTGCTGGGTCTGCCAATCGGGCCAGGCGTCTGGCCGAAACTGCCTTAAGGCGCCGTGCCATGGATGGCAAAACCTGCAACGTACATTGCTAAATCGTCAGCAACGACGCTCTCGGCAACGGCGGATGAATTGATTATCCTGCTATCTCTTCGCTTGCTAACGGTTAACTATTTTAATAAGCCTCTGACCGGCTGCGAGTCGTATCCACACTGCCTGAGGTTCACGCTGATATGACCACCACTTCCACCAGACTGCCGCCGATGCACGCTTCATCGGCGGCCCGTAACAGCTTAGCCGCACGCGTTGATGCGCTGCCCTCCTCTGCCGGATTATGGCGCTTTATCACGCTACTGGCGCTGGGCGGTTTTTTTGAGCTTTATGATCTGTTTGAAACCGGTTATATCAGCACCGGCCTGCTATCGGCGGGCGTATTTCACACCGGCGCGGCGGGTGTACTGGGCTTCTCCGATCAGGCCGCGTTCGCCTCGGCCACCTTTCTCGGTCTGTTTTTCGGTGCCAGCCTGCTGGCACCCTATGCTGACCGCTTTGGCCGCCGCCTGACCTTTATGTGCGCGCTGCTCTGGTATGGACTGTTTTCGCTGCTGATGGCGTTTCAGCAGAGTGCGGAGATGATTATTCTGTTTCGCTTCCTGGTGGGGATCGGGCTGGGTGTCGAACTGGTGACCATTGATACTTATCTGTCGGAATGGGTGCCGAGCCATCTGCGCAGCCGCGCTTTTGCCTTCTCCTTTTTCGTGCAGTTTTTGTCGGTGCCTGCCGTGGCGCTGATGTCGTGGTGGCTGATTCCGCAAACGCTGCTCAGCCTGGAAGGCTGGCGCTGGGTGGTGATCGCGGGCGCGGTCTGTTCGCTGGTGATCTGGCTGGTACGCAGGAACCTGCCGGAATCAGCACGCTGGCTGGCGCAGCAGGGGTGTCATCAGGCGGCGCATCAGGTGTTGTCCGCGATGGAGCAGCGCTGTGGCATCCCGGCCGGACCCGCATTTTCAGCCGATGATGCGGCGGCACAGTTGCCAAAACAGGGGCGTTTCAGTGAGATCTGGTCACCCGCTTACCGTAAGCGCACCCTGATGCTGGTGGTGATGAACTTCTTCCAGGCGATTGGCTTTTTCGGCTTTGGTAACTGGCTGCCTGCACTGCTGTCAGGCCGCGGTGCCACGGTGACGCATAGCCTGCTCTACGCCTTCTTCATCACGCTGGCCTATCCGCTGGGATCGCTAATCTGTAGCCGCTACGCTGACAAAATGGAGAATAAGTGGCAAATCGTCCTGTCGTCGCTGATGACGGTGGTGTTCGGTACGCTCTTTGCCTTCCAGACGCAGCCGGTATTGCTGATTATGTGCGGCTTCCTGATCACCTGGTCAAATGCATGGCTGACCTTCAGCTTCCACGCCTATCAGACCGAGATCTTCCCCACCCACATTCGGGCGCGTGCAGTCGGCTTTTGCTACTCCTTCAGCCGCCTTTCTACAGTCTTCAGCAGCATCCTGATCGGGGTGATATTGCAGTATGCCGGAACGCCAGGCGTGATTACCTTTATCGTGCTGAGCATGGTGATGGTAATGCTGTCGGTGGGAATTTACGGGCCGAAAACGCGCGGAATCGATCTGGAGAATATTTAAAAGAAGAGGCCGTCATCCTGATGATGACGGCCTTTTTTACTGCCGGTTACTTGCCTTCCAGTACCCGGATATCTGCACTGCCCAGCCGATCTTTTTCATCTTTACGTAGCTCAGCCACCTGTTTCGCGCTGACCTGCTCCGACGCCTTGTTGCCCCAGCTGTTGCGCACGAAGTTCACCACGTCCGCCACCTGCTGATCGTTGAGGCGCCAGCCGAATGCCGGCATGGTAATGGTCGACGGCGCACCATTCACGCCAGGCAACTGTCCGCCCACCAGCACAATGTGGATCAGCGAGGTCGGATCATCCGCCATGACGACCGGATTACCGCGCAGCGCCGGGTAGAAGCGTTTATAGCCGCTGCCATCGGTCTTATGGCACGCCGCACAGCTGTCGACGTAGGTCGCCGCACCGGTCTGGCTGTCATCGCCACGCCACAGCGCTTTTGCCGTGGCATCATCCACGCTGAACGCTGCCTGATGCGGGTCTTTTGCGCCCAGCGACTTCAGATAGCGTGCAATAGCCGTGATATCGGCCTCGCTAAGGTGCTGCAGACTGTGTTCTACCACGTCGGTCATACCACCGAAAGCGGCGGTCTGATCGTTGCGGCCATAACGCAGGAACTGACGCAGGTCCTCTTCGCTCCAGCGACCCAGCCCGTCACGGTTGTCGCCGCGCAGGTTGCTGGCGGTCCAGCCATCAATGGGTGCGCTGCTGCCCGCCAGATAGTCGCTGCCCTCCTCGTTGGTCAGCGCCTTCTCCTGCATGGTAATGCTACGCGGCGTGTGACAGGCCCCGCAGTGACCCAGTCCTTCAACCAGATAACGACCACGCGCCAGTACCGGATCTTCCTGCGCTGCAGGCTGGAAGGCTTTTACATCGGGCGCAAAAATGCCGCGCCAGATCGCCAGCGGCCAGCGCATTGACAGCGGCCAGGGAATGTCGCTCTCCCGGTTTGGCTGTCCAACCGGCGCAACGCCATGCATAAAGTAGGCGTAAAGCGCCTTCATGTCCTCATCGCTGACCACCGCGTAGGAGGGGAATGGCATTGCCGGATAGAGCGTATCGCCGTTCTTCGCCACGCCGTGACGCACCGCTTTCTGGAAGTCGTCGTAGCTGTATTCGCCAATGCCGGTGTCGCGATCGGGCGTGATGTTGGTGGAGTAGATGGTGCCAATCGGTGTCGCCATCGGCAGACCACCGGCAAACGCCGCGCCGCCTTTGCTGGTGTGGCAGGCCACACAGTCACCGGCACGCGCCAGATATTCACCCCGTTTAACCAGATCGTCCTGGCTGTTATCCGCCAGGGCGGCGAACGACAGGGAGCCGAGAATCAGAGCCAGAATGCCATTTTTCATCGCCATCTCCTTATGCCTGCACCAGTGGACCGGGGTTTTTCAGGTAGTGTTCGCGAATCGCTTTGGCTGACCAGTAGGTCAGCGCCGCCACCATGCCGGTCGGGTTATAACCCAGTCCCTGCGGGAAGGCGGATGCGCCTGGTACAAACACATTTGGCACGTCCCAGCTTTGCAGATAACGGTTCACCGCACTGGTTTTAGGATCGTCGCCCATGATCGCCCCGCCACTGATGTGGGTGGTCTGATACACCGTCGAGTCAAAATGGGTGCCCGGCTTTTTCGCGCCGCCGATGATCATCTTCGGATTCATCGCTTCCGCGATATTGCGCATCTTGCCAACCATAAACTGTGCCATTTTGATGTCGTTATCCTGCCAGTCAAAGGTCATGCGCAGCAGCGGCTGCCCATAGGCATCTTTGTAGTTGGGATCGAGATCGAGGTAGTTGGCGCGATAGGACTGATGTGCACCGTGCGCATCCATCGACAGATGGTGGGTGTAGGTATCCGCCACCGCCGCTTTCCATTTGCTGCCCCAGTTAGGGGTACCCGCTGGCACCGGCAGGCCAGAGATCGGTTTAGTGCCCGCCTGGTTAACCCAGAATGGCGAACCGCCGACAAAGCCCAGCGGCCCGTGATCGAAGTTATCCGCGTTGAAATCATCAACCGCTACGCCTGCACCACCCGCGCCGATAAACGGATTGGTAGTGGTGTTCTTATCAAACAGCGCCTTGAGCGTAGAGAGGTTCTGATAGGCGAAGTTGCGGCCTACGGTGCCTTCATTGGTGATCGGGTTGTACGGTTTACCAATGCCTGACAGCAGCATCAGGTGAACATTGTGGAACTGGAAAGCGGAAAGGATCACCAGATCAGCAGGCTGAACCTGCTCACGACCCTGACCATCCACATAGGTCACGCCAGTTGCGCGCGTTTTGTCATCGCTGAGGTTGACCCGCAGTACATAAGCGTTGTTGCGCAGCTCAAACTTCGGCTCCTGACGCAGCGCGGGCAGGATGTTGACGTTAGGAGACGCTTTGGAATACATGTAGCAGGCGTAGCCGCTGCAGTAACCGCAGAAATTGCACGGCCCCATCTGCGCGCCATAGGTATTGGTATAAGGACCCGAAGTATTGGCGGACGGCAGATCATAAGGGTGATAACCAACCGACTCGGCCGCCTGAGCAAACAGCTGTGACGAATAGGTGCGCTTCTGCGCGGGCAGCGGGAAGTTATCGGAGCGATCCGGCGCAAACGGGTTGCCGCCTTTATCTTTGCCGACCACTTTCCCCTTGATGCTCCAGGCGCTGCCGGAGGTACCAAAGACTTTTTCTGCTTTGTCGAAAAACGGCTCCAGCTCATCGTAGCTGACGCCAAAATCCTGAATCGTCATGCCTTCCGGGATGAAGTTCTTGCCGTAGCGCTCTTCGTAATGGCTGCGCATCCGCAGTTCAACCGGATCGACACGGAAATGGACGCCGGACCAGTGCAGGCCCGCGCCGCCAGTACCGGTGCCAGGCAGAAACGCCGCCAGCTGACGATAGGGAACGGCCGTCTGCGAAGCGTCATGACGAATGGTCACGGTGCTTTTCGACAGATCCTGGAACAGCTTTTTGCGGATGTTATAGGTCAGCTCATCAATGGACTGCGGATAAGAGCCATCAGGATAGGTGTCGCGATGCGGTCCGCGCTCCAGCGCCAGCACGTTAAGGCCCGCTTCGGTCAGCTCTTTCGCCATAATTGCGCCTGCCCAGCCGAAGCCGACAATCACTGCATCCACTTTTTTCATTTCGTTAGCCATGCTTAGCTTCTCTCCCCGCGAATCGACACTGATGGGAACGGATATCGTTCGCCGCGCTCTACCCAGTCCATAAAGTCGGCGCGTGCGCCAGGGAAGTTGATCAGCTTCCAGCCGACCATGCCCTGATTTCCGCCGTGGATGGGATCGCTGAAGAAGCCTTCGCGGGTGTTCTGCAGCAGGAAGCTGAAGAAGACTTTTGATGGCAGCTGACTGAATTCCGCGCTGCCACTCTCCATCGCCTGCAACAGGGCATCCTGCTGCTCGCCACTGAGCTGGGCGAAAACCTTGCCGTGCTGCTGCTTGCTGTAACTGTCGGCATCGGCCAGACCGAGCCGGTAGATCTGCTGGGGTACCAGCGGCAGCTGATAGCCCAGCTCTTTCGGCAGATCGGGATTAAACGGCCCCTGCATATACCAGTTTGAACCCGTGGCATACGGTGTATTCATCTGACGATCGATAAACTCCGGCACGCCCGCTTCCAGCGCACCCGGCCCGCATTCATCGCTGGGGATCAGGCGAGCTACGGCGGCAGCAATAAAGGCAAACTCTTCGGCGGTAAACCAGGCTGGCTGGTAGTCACGCGCCTGCTGTGGACCCGCCGGGGTTTCAGCCGCCTGCACAGCGAGCGGCAGGGAGAGCGCGCCCATCGCTGTGGAACCTACCGCCATTGCAGGCGCCAGGGTAATAGTCTTCAGCAAAAAATCCCTGCGTGAATGACCCTTTTTTTGTTCTGACATGACATTGCCTCATTCCCGCTATCGTGAGCGGTATGAAAAAGTAGAGGGTTGCGTTGTAATGGTTTTTATAAGCAAATTCAGGGTGACAGATTTTTGTTACCGGTAACAAAGCACCATATTGTAACACTGCCATTCACAAAGATTTAGTTCCACGAAACAAAACCGCACAATTTCATTAACATCTATCACCGTCCTGTCATGAGCAGAAACAACAGACTACAGACAGCGACCCGCCAAAAACGTTATAACAGGCAACACACAACAGCGGAGTGCCTATGTTTAAGTCTTTTTTTCCGCGGCCAGCGCTGTTTTTCAGCTCTGCGGCTGTCTGGAGCTTAGTAGCGATTATTGCCTGGTTCGGCTTTGCCAGCGATTTGCCTGCCCATTTTTCGCCTGCTTTTCAGGCCGCGATAAAGCAGCCCTTGCCCACCACAGTGATGCGCTTTATTGCACCGGGTGAGTTATGGTTTTATGCCTACTACTGGCTGCTGGTTAGCCTGTTTGCCCTTGCCTGGCGAATGATTGATAACCATCCCTGGCAGCGCTGGTCGGTGTGGGGTTCTGCGCTGATTATTTTTGTTACCTGGTTTGGCGTTCAGGTCGGTGTCGCCATCAACGCCTGGTATCAACCCTTTTACGACCTGATCCAGAAGGCAATAACCAAAGCCGGTTCAGTAACGATAACCCAGCTTTACACTGAAATGGCAGGCATAGCGGGCATTGTTATGGTTGCGGTGGCTATTGGCGTCACTAATGCCTTTTTCATCAGCCACTGGGTATTCCGTTGGCGTACCGCGATGAATAACTACTACATGCATAACTGGCAGCGACTGCGTCATGTAGAGGGTGCTGCACAGCGAGTGCAGGAAGATACGATGCGCTTTGCTCAGACACTGGAGGGCTGGGGAGTCAGTTTCATCCAGGCGATCATGACGCTCATCGCTTTTTTACCGATCCTGGTTCAGCTGTCACATCATGTAAAAAGCGTACCCATTCTTGGCGCTATACCTTATGCACTGGTCGTTGCCGCCGTTATCTGGTCTGTGCTGGGAACAGGACTGTTAGCCGTCGTAGGATTAAAATTGCCGGGACTGGAATTTCGCAATCAGCGAGTCGAAGCCGCTTATCGTAAAGAGCTGGTTTACGGCGAAGACAATGCAGATCGCGCTTCACCGCCAACGGTAAAAGCGCTTTTTAGCAACGTCAGACTGAATTACTTTCGCCTCTATTTTCATTATCTGTACTTTAATATCGCCAGAATGTTTTATCTGCAGATAGATAATGTCTTTGGCCTGGTCATGTTGTTCCCTTCAATCGCCGCAGGAACAATAACGCTGGGTCTGCTCAATCAGATTAGCAACGTGTTCGATCAGGTTCGCGGCTCGTTCCAGTATCTGATCACCTCGTGGTCAACGCTGGTTGAACTGATGTCGATCTACAAACGTCTGCGCAGCTTTGAACAGATCCTGGATGATGTGCCGCATGATGAGATGATGCGCGAGGCATCGGAAGAGGTTTAGTGGTTTAGTGGTTTAGGGGAAGACTCTTCCTCTCTGGCTGGAGAGGAAGAGGAATCACTTACAGTACAATACGCATCACGCTATCAGGATTTTTGGGCGGTTCCTTGCGCGAGCCGGGCTGTTTTACGCTGACGTACAGCACCTTACCATCCGCCGAGAGCGCCATGCTGTTAGGCAATGCCGGGGTTTTTACCGTGCGCTTCACCTTATAGCTGCTGGCGTCGATGATGCTGACTTCACCAGCTTTGCGGTGGGTAACATAAAGCTCATCACGCTGCGCATTGAACAACACCGCCAGCGATTCAGGCACATCAATCCGCTGAATTACCTGCTGATTACGCAGATCCACAACCAGCAACTGCGCCTGCTTTGAATCTGTCAGGAAAGCGCGCTGACCACCGGTATCCAGCGCAAGGTTCAGGAAGAAGTGTTCTTTATCGCCGTCAATCTTCTGCTTCTTCTCAACCGCATTTGTACGCGCATTAATCGTGACCAGTTCGCCATCGGCATTGGTGACGTAGACCTTTTGCGCATCGGCATCCACAGCCAGACCGGTGCCCATTTTGCCGGTATTCGGAATGGTGCTGACAAGCTTCATCGTGCCGCCATCCACCACCCAGACCACGCTCTGCGGTCCCAGTCCGGTGATATAAACCCGGTTAGTTTTCACATCAACCGCCACCTGGCGCGGCTGTAGCGGACGCACGGTCTCACTGCGCGGACGGCTATCCAGCACCAGCGTATTCAGTACCTTACCGCTACTGGCATCGATAGCGGTGACCGAACCGTTTACGGTATTACCAATATAAAGCATGTTGGTTTGGGGATTGATTGCCGCACCAAAGGATTTCAGTTCAGTGTTGATTGCCTGCTGTACCGCCAGCGTAGACGGGTCGAGACGGAAAACCGTACCGCCGTTACCGCTGCTGTTCTGCGCTGTCGCCACGAACAGCGCGTTGTCTTTCGGGCTGACCGCCAGTTCATAAACACCTTTACCCACGGACTGATTAAGATCCGCCGCCTGCGCTGCCAGCCATCCTGAGGCAGAGAACAGGGCCGTAGCCAGTAACAGCGGACGCAGAGTCCGGCGCGTAATGGTAATCGCTTTCATAACTTCTCCAGAGTTAATCCACTGCAGACGCAGTGATAAGAAAGCCCGACATTGCAACCAGAAAGGCCTGACGCACAGGCTGATTTACGTTTTTTTGAGAATGATAATTATTTATGAAGGAAAGGGACAGGATTATTCGCGGAGAAACGAAGCCAGGACGCCCGGAGGCGTCCTGTCAGCACAAGAGGGTAAAGCGTTTTATTTCAGCAGCTCAGCGGTCATGTGAACGCCGTTGTTGGTGTAAGCTTCAGTGATTTTATATGAAGCACCAGCTTCCTGCGCCTGTGCAGCAATTTTCGCTTCTGCACCATCCAGCGTAGAGTCGATAGCGGTCACAGATTGCGCGAAGCTGGCGAATGGCAGAACAGAAAGCGCGATAACAGCTGCAAAAGTTTTGATAGATTTCATGGTCAATTCCTCGGTTAATTTTTATCAGGTAAGGCGTGCTGCCTTGTTGATAGATATACTAGTCCGGAAGTTGATCAGTAAAAAGCGGAGGGTTTTGCTTATCTCTTTCAGTAAAACTGAACATAAAAAGCACGTATCGCACAGTTATCGCTCAAAAGGTTAATAACCCACTTCCATAAAAAAAGGCAGCATAATGCGCTGCCCTCAGAAGTTTAACCGTGATGCCGCACCCGCGTGAAGATGGTCAGTGCAGCCAGCAGCATCAGCACGCCACTGGCAACGAACACGCCGCCTGCTCCGCGCAGGTCAAACATCCAGCCGCCCGCAGCCGCGCCGACGGTAATCGCCAGCTGAATGGTGGCGACCAGTAACCCGCCGCCTGATTCCGCGTCATCCGGCACCGCGCGCGAAATCCAGGTTGACCAGCCGGTTGGCATCGAACCAAATGCCATGCCCCAGATTGCCACGCCTGCGCCTACCATCCAGCTGACATCGCCAAAGCTCACCAGCATCAGCGCAGTGACGCTCATTAACAGCGCCATCCCGCTCAGCGTCAGCGATACGCTGCGGGTGACCAGAAAACCCGCCAGCGAGGTACCAAAGAAGTTCGCCACGCCAAAGGCGAGCAGCGCCAGCGACAGCTGATTAAGGTTGAGCTGTGCAACGCCTTCCAGGAATGGACGCAGATAGGTGAAGAAAGCGAAGTGGCCGGTAAACATCATGATCACCGCTAGCATGCCCCAGCGCATCACGCCGATACGCAGGAGCGCCAGCACGCCGCCATTGCGGGCTTTGTTCTCTGCTGGCATGGCGGGCAGGGTAAAGAACTGCCACAGCAGCGCCACCGCACCCAGTCCGGCGGTCAGCATAAAGATGTTGCGCCAGCCCACCAGTCCACCGAGATAGCTGCCAAGTGGCGTGGCGATAATCGTCGCCAGCGAGATCCCGCTGAAGACAATAGAGAGCGCACGCGGTACCTGATCGGTGGGTACCAGACGCATGGTGATGGCCGTTGAGAGCGTCCAGAAGCCGCCAATGGCCATCCCCAGCAGCACCCGCGCCAGCAGGATCACCGTCAGGTCAGCCGCAAACGCCACCATCAGCGCCGAGGCAATCAGCAATAGCGAAAACACCAGCATAACGATGCGGCGATCGATGCGCCGCGTGACGCTGCCGGTAACCAGACTGGTAAACAGCGCCACCAGCGCGGTGATAGTGACGGTCTGTCCCGCCTGCCCTTCTGAAACGCCCAGGCTGTGGGCCATTGGCGTCAGCAGACTCACGGGTAAAAATTCGGCGGTAATCAGGCTGAACACCCCAAACGCCATAGCAAACACCGCGCCCCAGGCGGGACGGGTCGGCGAGGAAACCTCATCAGCCACTTCGGTTGTCAGACTCATGCTGCTTCTCCGGAAGATAAAAAAGTGAGTGAGAGCATAGAGTGGAGCGTCAGGACGATCTATGATGCTTACACCTTCATTTTTGATAATTCGTCTGGAATCGTATGAGCCACTATGGAGATCTGACCAGTGAACTGCTGATGGGAATGCGTCTGTATGGCGTGAACTATCAGCGTATCGCGGTAAGCGCGCCGTTCGGGCTGCATTATGAGCACGCGCCGGGGCGGGCGCAGTTTCACTTTGTCGGGCGCGGTTCACTGCTGGTACGCGGCGCCTCCGGTGAGGTGTTTCAGCTCAACAGCGGCGATGCGCTACTGGTGCCGCACGGTAAGCCGCACAGCCTGATCTCCAGTGAGGAGGCGGACTGCCAGTGTATTAAGAACATGGCGAGTAAGCCGATTTGCGACAGCGTCTGTGCGATTGCTGCACCGGAAGATGCCTGTGATGACGAGCACAGCGTGCTGCTGTTCAGCGCCTGCATGGCGTTTGAGCTTGGCGGCATGCAACCGCTGATCAACACCATGCCGGATGTGATGCTGGTGAGTACGCTGCTGTCGCAGTACCCGGAGATTCAGCCTATTCTGGCGGCGATGGAGCGGGAATCGCGGACCCGCCAGGCGGGATTTGCCGGGATTCTGTCGCGTCTGGCTGATGTGGTTGCCGCGCTGATAGTTCGCGGCTGGGTAGAGAACGGCTGCGGCCAGAGTAGCGGGCTGGTGCAGGCGATGCGCGATCCGCGTCTGAGCCAGGCGATTGCCGCGATGCATCGGGAGCCGGGCGAAAACTGGACGGTGGCGCGACTCGCCAGCGTAGCAGGCTGTTCGCGTTCGGTGTTCGCCGGACGTTTTCTCACGGCTACCGGCATGACGCCGCTGCGATATCTGACCGAATTGCGGATGCGGCTGGCGGTGCAACGGATTGTAAACAATGGCGAAGCGGTGGAAGCCGTCGCTTATCATCTCGGCTACGGCTCGATTGCGGCGTTCAGTCGCGCCTTCAAGCGGATTGTCGGGCAGTCGCCAGGCGCGCTGCGTGCCGGACGCGACGGCACGCAGGCGCTAGCCTCGTAATCGGATCTCTTAACGAAACACGCTGATCGCTTCCACCAGCCGGTTAGCCTGATGGGTCATGCGACCTGAAGCCTCGGCGCTTTCTGTTACGCGGGCGGCGTTCTGATGGGTGATGTCATCAAGATCTTCCACCGCTGAACTGACTTCGCTGAGCGCGGTCGCCTGTTCGGCCGTGGCGGCGCTGATCTGAGCGATCAGGGCAGTCACATTCTGTACCTGTGACACGATATCCTGCATCGTCCGGCCCGCCGCGCTGGCGTGCTCATTGCCCGACTGAACGCGGCTGGCACTGGTTTCGACCAGCATTTTGATTTCGCTGGCGGCTTTGGCGCTGCGTTGTGCAAGGCTACGGACTTCGCCTGCCACTACTGCAAAGCCTTTGCCCTGCTCACCGGCCCGTGCCGCTTCTACTGCGGCGTTCAGCGCCAGAATATTGGTCTGAAAAGCAATGCCGTCAATAACGCTGGTAATATTGGCAATCCGCTTTGAACTGTCAGCAATTTCGCCCATCATACCCATCATCTCGGTCATTACCTCACCGCCTTTACTGGCTGCCTGACTGGTGTCAGCTGACAGGGTATTCACCTCGTTCGCCGTTTCAGTATTGCTCTTCACCGTGGCGGTCATTTCGTTCATGGTGGCTGCGGTCTGCTGTACGTTGGCCGCGGCCTGCTCGGTGCGACGACTCAGTTCGTTATTGCTGCGGGCAATGGCGTCGCTGGCGCTTAACACATTGATCGCCTGACCGCTGACATCATCCACCAGCCAGCGGAACATCAATCCGAGCTGACCGATAGCGCGCAGCGTGACGCCGACCTCATCAACGCGATCCATCTGCTCGACCTTGTGACTCGCACCGGTCGCCACGCTCAGCGCCTGTTTGCACATCCGCTCGATAGGCCGTGAAATCTGCTGTTCCAGCCACAGACTGCTCAGTGTGAGTAGCGCCGCCATGCCTGCGGTAAAGCCGGCCAGTGCTGCGTGCGTCATACCCAGCGCCCAGACACCTGCCACTGAGAGGGGCAGTAACGCCAGCAGCGTACTGCGGATCCGCCAGCGCAGGGGCAGCGTTTTCAGAATGGAGGCGGGACGACGCCAGCCGCTGCGAACCAGCAGGCCTTTGTGAAAACGTCGCCCTCTGGCGCGGCCTTCACGAAAATCCTGATAGAGCGCTTCGGTCTGACGGACTTCCTCTGCCGTGGGTTTGGTGCGTACTGACATATAGCCCTGCACTTTACCGTTGCGCACCACCGGAATAGCGTTGGCCCGCACCCAGTAGTGATCGCCATTTTTACGGCGGTTCTTAACCAGTGCAGTCCAGGGCTCGCCCTGTTTCAGCGTCGCCCACATGTCGGCAAACGCTTCTGGTGGCATATCGGGGTGACGCACCATGTTATGCGGCTGGCCGTTAATCTCGTCAGCAGTGAATCCACTTGCTTCGATAAACGCGTCGTTGGCGTAGGTGATGTGGCTGTTGAGATCGGTGGTCGACATGAGTGTCGCATGATCGTCAAACTGATATTCACGCTGAGAGACAGGCTGGTTGTTACGCATCAAAAATCCTTGAAGACCCGACCGCCTTCACGTGACAGTCTGCGTGTCAGCGTGAAAACGGTGGGCTGAGAAATAACGATTACCTTTTTTTATGTTTTCGGCATGCTTCCTTACTCTCTTTAACGTTTCAGTTAAATTTCCGCCGCGAAAAAAGCCGCTTTGCGGCAGATTTCACATTTTCAGGTGATTATTCATCCGTTAGCCGGATTTCAGAATTCCGGCAGGCGCTCAGCTGAGGTCGACATTCCGGGTGCCAAACCACCAGGTGAGCAGGAATCCGCCGGTCCAGGCCACCATCAGCCCGGCCAGGTAAACCGCCATACCGGCGAAAATCCCCTGGCTGGAGGTCATCAGCGGCAGCGTGACCAGCCCGGAGGGTCCGAATACCGTATTCATCCCGACCGGCAAACCCAGCCACGCTACCAGCCCGATAAAGAAACCACCCAGCGCCCCGCCACCGCAGGCGGTAATAAAAGGTTTGAGGCGCGGCAGCGTGACGCCGTAGATCAGCGGTTCTCCGACGCCCAGCAGGCCGGGCACAATGGCACCTTTGATCTGCGCCCGCAGCAGCGCCCCTTTTTCTGCTTTGCACCAGAGCGCCAGTGATGCGCCGACCTGCCCTGCGCCCGCCATTGCCAGAATCGGGAACAGCGAGTTAAACCCCTGCGTTTCCATCAACGCAAAGTAGACCGGAATAAAGCCCTGATGGATGCCGAACATCACCGCGATCAGGAACAACCCGGCCAGCAGCGCACAGCCAAAGGGATTGTTATTGAGATGGATAAACAGCCACGACATACCCTTAAACAGTTCACCACCCAGCGGCATGATGAGCAGATAGGTGATGGCCCCGGTAATCACCAGTGTAAACAGAGAAGTCAGGATCATATCGAGGTTGTCGGGAATGATTTTGCGCAGCTGTTTCTCAATCCACGCCCCGATAATCGCCGCCATCAGCACACCAATAATGTTGCCGCGCGGGTCGATCGTCAGGCCAAAGAAGCTCTCCATGCCGCTGTAGTAGCCGGTGGTGGCGGTGGGCACATAGCCGAGCACAAACAGTGAGGCGATGATGGCACCATTGACGCCGCTGCCGCCAAAGGCTTTTTGCGCGTTGTAGCCAATCAGGATACTGAGAAAGGTGAACAGTCCTTTGCCGAACACTTTCATGTACGCCACGGTGTGCAGCAGCCAGGGCGCGTGTTCGCCGGGCGCATTAAGGTGGAGGCTTTGCTCAATCAGCGTGGCAAAGCCCAGCAGCAGCCCCGCGCCGATGAAGCCCGGGATCAGCGGGGTGAAGATGGTGGCGAAGCGCGACAGGAACTGATGCACGCCGCTGGTCTGTTTCGCCTTTAGCTGCTGCTTCTGCTGCGCCGCCCGCTGGCTAAGATCGGCTGTTTCGTCCTGTGATGCCGGTGTGCTTTCATCCTGCACCAGCAGGCTCTGCATCCCCTCGGCGGCGGTTTGCGCTTTGCCTGGCCCCAGGACAATCTGTAACTGCGCCTCGCTGTCGATAACGCCCAGCACGCCCGGCAGGCTTTTTAATCCTGCCAGATCAGCCTGTTCCGGCTGATTTAGCGTCAGGCGGAGCCGCGTCATGCAGTGACCACAGGCCGCGATATTTTGCGCGCCACCGACCGCCTGCAGGATGTCACGCAACAGTGCTTCGGTGATTTTCGCCATTAGCGTGCTCCCGCTGCCTGCAGAGCCTGACGGATAAAGCCCTGATGCTGACTGAGCAGCGCTTTCGCCTCATCGGCGGCCAGGTCAGCCAGCACCATCAGGATCGCGGTTTTGCAGTGTCCGCCGCAGGCGGTAAGCGCAGCGCTGGCGGTCGCGTCATCACAGTCCGTGGCCTGCATGACGATGTTGACCTGGCGCTGCACCAGTTTCTGGTTGGTCGCTTCCACATCAACCATCAGGTTGCCGTAGACTTTTCCGCTGCGGATCATCGAGCCTGTGGTGAGCATGTTGAGCACCAGTTTTTGTGCCGTGCCCGCTTTCATGCGGGAGGAGCCGGTGACCACTTCCGGGCCGACCACCGGCGTGAGCGCAATCGCAGCGACCTGCGACATGGCGCTGCCGGGATTACAGGTGAGCGACACGGTAGTCGCACCAAGCTCGTTGGCGTAAGCCAGCGCACCGAGCACGTAAGGTGTGCGACCGCTGGCGGCGATACCGACCAGCACATCGTGGCGGCTGAAGTGGATATCTTTCAGATCCTGCGCGCCCTGTTCCCGGTTATCTTCGGCATTTTCGACCGCCTGGAGTATGGCGGTATGACCGCCGGCAATCAGGCCGATGACCTGTTCGCGTGGCGTACCAAAGGTAGGCGGGCATTCGCTGGCATCCAGGATGCCCAGCCGCCCGGAGGTGCCCGCACCGCAATAGATTAATCGCCCACCCGCCTGGAACGCAGCGCAGATGGCGTCAACGGCGTCGGCGATCTGCGGCACGATGGCCTCTACCGCCAGCGCCACCTTTTTATCTTCATCATTAATGACGCGCAGCATCGCTTCGGTAGAGAGTTCATCGATGTTCTGGCTGGCCGGGTTGCGGCCTTCGGTGATCATCTGGCTGAGGTCGAGTTTCATGACGGGCTCCGTTAAGGAATAAATTATTCAAATTACCAAACATCATAACGAATGATTAATTCATTGAGTGAGATCTTTTTTCAATGGATGTGGGGTGAATCATGTTGCGGGGAGTGGGCGGGACAGCGTTGAGTTTAAGCAGGGTGACTAGTATACGGGGTTTAAATGCTGTGCATTCCGGCCTGGGCGCAGGGTGTGTGAGTAGTGTTGCTGGGAAATCGGAGCCGGTCAGAAAAGGTTCACCTGATCGTAAAGACGCATTCATCATCCATGACGCTCGTCCCACGCCGTCCCTGGCGTGGGACGCTTTACTCTTCAGGTGAACCTTTTCTTCCCTCAGGCTGTTTTACTGCTGTTCGAACAAGTGTGGCGAATAAACATGAGTAGCGGAGTAAAGCATCCGTCGCATGGACAAAAACGCCTGGAGCGTTTTTGAACAACGTAAAGCGCTGGCCCGCTTGCGGGCGAGCCTCATGGATGAGGCGAGTAACCGGCGGCCGAGGCCCAGGGACGGGTTTATGCCGACTTTACGCAGCCTGCCTTTGTGCCCGACTGAACGGCACAAAGGCTGATCTTTCATTTCTGCTCTATTGACCAGGTAAGAACTAAGCCGCACAAACAAAAAGGGCCCAACTTTCGTTGAGCCCTTTTTTACGTTAGCGCTGTTCTCAGCTTGCCGTCTGCGTCCGCAGCTGCAGCTCATACGCTTTCGCCTGTTCGGCGTCGAACTGGTTTTCCCAGCGGGCAATCACCAGCACTGCCAGCGCGTTACCGACCACATTCAGCGCGGTACGCGCCATGTCCATGATGCGGTCAACACCGGCGATAAACGCCAGACCTTCCAGCGGAATGCCGACGCTGCCCAGCGTAGCCAGCAGCACCACGAAGGATACGCCTGGCACGCCAGCGATCCCTTTCGAGGTCACCATCAGCGTCAGAACCAGCACAATCTCATCAGTCAGCGACAGGTCAATGCCGTACAGCTGCGCAATAAAGATCGCCGCGATGCTCTGATACAGCGTTGAACCATCCAGGTTAAATGAATAACCGGTCGGCACCACGAAGCTGGTGATCGCTTTCGGCGCGCCGTAAGCTTCCATCTTCTCCATGATGCGAGGCAACACGGTTTCCGAGCTGGACGTGGAGTAAGAGAGAATCAGCTCATCTTTCAGGATGCGCATCAGCGTGGTAATGCGCAGCTTACAGAAGCGCGCTACCCCGCCCAGCACCACAAAGGCGAAGAACAGAATCGCCGCATAAACCAGCAGCACCAGCTTAGCCAGCGGCCACAGCGAGGCAAAACCGAAGTTAGCAATCGTCACCGCGATCAGCGCAAACACACCGACCGGCGCATAACGCATGATCATGTGCGTCACTTTAAACATCGCTTCAGAGATACCACGGAACAGGTTCACCAGCGGATCGCGCTGTTCTGACGGCAGTGACGACAGGCCTAAGCCAAACAGCACCGAGAAGAAGATAATCGGCAGCATGTCGCCCTTCGCCATAGAGGCGAAAATATTCTGCGGGATCAGCGACAGAATTGTGGTCACCAGGCTGTGCGGACCGCCCTGTACCTCTGCCGTTGTGGCTTCATATTTAGAGATGTCCACCGTTGCCAGCGTTGACATATCAATGCCGGTGCCGGGTTGAAATACGTTGGCCAGCGTAATACCGACCACAATGGCAATGGTGGTGATCACTTCAAAGTAGAGAATCGTTTTGACGCCGATGCGTCCCAGCTTCTTTGCATCACCCACGCCAGCGATGCCGACAATCAGGGATGAAATCACAATCGGTACCACAATCATCTTGATAAGATGAATAAAGATATCGCCTGCAGGACTGAGAATGTTGGTGACTAACCATTCACGATTGTCTGGCTGATTATGCAACACAGCACCCACAACGATGCCGAGCACCAGGGCTGTCAGAATCTGCCAGGCCAGGCTGATTTTAAAACCTTTCATAACGCGTAATTTCCTCAGTCAAAACCCGTTTCTCTCTACTGCGAAGGTGCAGAAGACAATACACACAGGGAGTGAGCAAAAAGCCCGGTAAATTAGAGGGTGTTTAGAAACAGCGCCTCGTATGAAAATCTGATGATTCCCATACCCATTTTCAGACGCGGTCTGAGTTGATACCTGCAGAACAGGGGCGAGATAAGTACCATTTTCACTGTGGTAAATGCAACCCCTGGCGAATCCGATTAAAAGTTAGCCACCTGAGTAGCATAAAGTGCTGCCGGAAGTAAAAATCCCTAACCTGCTGTTATGAAAAGTAATACTTAGATGAATTTCCGCATAGCTATGCAGAGTGGGTTAAAAACGCGTCCGGCGCGTTTGCTTGCTTTTTATCCAGTCTAATCCCGGATGACACCGCTTCTTAATTCCCCCTCGCCGCCAGAGAGTTAACCGGAAATATCAGAATGGCTTCACGCTTCTCCCGAAGAGGTTTATCTCGTGATCTGTGGCGCAAAAAAGAAACAAAGCTATGGCGCAGGCTTCAATTAACCATTGATTGACATATCATTAACATCTTCAAGGAGATCCGCCATGAGCCAAATACATAAACATCCCGTTCCAGAGAACATTGCAGCAAACACCCTGATTACGGCTGAACAGTACCAGGCGATGTATCAGCAATCTGTCGACGATCCAGACAGTTTCTGGGGCGAACAGGGCAAAATCCTTGACTGGATTAAACCTTACAGCAAGGTGAAAAATTGCTCGTTTGCGCCAGGTAACATTAACATTCGCTGGTACGAAGATGGCACGCTCAACCTGGCGGCAAACTGCCTTGACCGTCATCTCGCCACGCGCGGCGATCACCCGGCGATTATCTGGGAAGGCGACGACGCCAGCGAAAGCAAAACCCTGACCTTCCGCCAGCTGCATGCTGAAGTCTGTCGCTTCGCCAATGTGCTTGAGTTGCTGGAAGTGAAAAAAGGCGACGTGGTGGCGATCTACATGCCGATGGTGCCGGAAGCGGCGGTGGCGATGCTGGCCTGTGCGCGTATCGGTGCCGTTCACTCCGTGATCTTTGGCGGCTTTTCACCGGAAGCGGTCGCTGGCCGCATCGTCGACTCCAGCGCCTCGCTGGTGATTACCGCCGATGAAGGGATCCGCGCCGGTCGCAGTATTCCGCTGAAGAAAAATGTCGATGACGCGTTAAAAAATCCGAATGTCACCAGCGTGAAAAACGTGGTGGTGTTCCAGCGCACCGGCAAAGATGTAGGCTGGGTTGAAGGCCGAGATCGGTGGTGGCATGACCTGATGCGGGACGCCAGCACCAACCACTCTGCAGCCGAAGTTGGCGCGGAAGATCCGCTGTTTATCCTTTATACCTCTGGCTCTACCGGCAAACCCAAAGGCGTGCTGCATACCACCGGCGGTTATCTGGTTTATGCCGCCACCACCTTTAAGTTCGTCTTTGATTATCATCAGGATGACATTTACTGGTGTACCGCCGATGTCGGCTGGGTAACAGGACACAGCTATCTGATTTATGGCCCGCTGGCGTGCGGTGCCACCACGCTGATGTTTGAAGGGGTGCCGAACTGGCCAACGCCGAGCCGTATGGCGGAAGTGGTCGATAAACATAAAGTCACCCTGCTCTACACCGCACCCACCGCCATCCGTGCACTGATGGCCGAAGGAGACAAGGCCATTGAAGGTACCGATCGCAGCAGCCTGCGCATTATGGGATCGGTCGGTGAGCCCATTAACCCGGAAGCCTGGGAGTGGTACTACAAAAAAATCGGCAACAGCCGCTGTCCGATAGTGGATACCTGGTGGCAGACCGAAACCGGGGGCTTCATGATCACGCCATTGCCGGGTGCGACCGAACTGAAAGCAGGTTCCGCCACCCGACCCTTCTTTGGCGTGCAACCGGCGCTGGTGGATAACGAAGGTCAGCCCCAGGAAGGTGCCTGTGAAGGCAATCTGGTGATCACCGAGTCCTGGCCAGGACAGGCGCGCACCCTCTTTGGCGATCATGACCGTTTCGAGCAGACCTACTTCTCCACTTTTAAAAACGTCTACTTCAGTGGTGACGGTGCCCGTCGCGATGAAGATGGCTACTACTGGATCACCGGACGTGTCGACGACGTGCTCAACGTCTCCGGTCACCGTCTTGGCACTGCCGAGATTGAATCGGCGCTGGTGTCGCATCCTAAAATTGCCGAAGCGGCCGTGGTCGGGATTCCGCACAGCATTAAAGGTCAGGCGATTTACGCCTATATCACGCTGAATCACGGCGAAGAGCCGTCGCCCGAGCTGTACACCGAAGTGCGTCAGTGGGTCCGCAAAGAGATTGGCCCGCTCGCCACGCCGGATGTACTGCACTGGACCGACTCACTGCCGAAAACCCGCTCCGGCAAAATCATGCGCCGTATTCTGCGCAAAATTGCCACCGGCGATACCAGTAACCTGGGTGACACTTCTACCCTCGCCGATCCTGGCGTTGTCGAAAAACTGCTTGAGGAGAAACAGTCGATCAAAATGCCTTAAGCGCACGCTGTCCGGCGGGAAGATCGCTTCCCGTCACACCCGCCCTACGCAGTCTGTTTCGCTAGTCACAAAAATTATAACCAGCTGAATCCGCGCCCTGTCGTGAGGTTCTCGCCTGCAAGCCCTCTGGAGAAAATGTGATGAATGACGCCCTTTCGAATCAGGATGCAATCAATCAGCAGATTGAACGTAATCCCCGTTTTCATGAGTTAGTCCGTAAGCGCCAGGCGTTCGCGACGCTGCTGTCGCTGATCATGCTGGTGCTCTATGTCGGCTTTATCCTGCTGATTGCATTTGCCCCCGGCTGGCTCGGCACGCCGCTGCATGCCGGTACCAACGTCACGCGCGGTATCCCGATTGGTGTCGGGCTGATTGTGATGTCGTTTGTGCTGACCGGCGTCTATGTCTGGCGCGCCAACGGTGAGTTTGACCGTTTAACCAAAGCGATCCTCAGCGAGGTGAAATCATGACCCGTCTCACCTTATGGCTGCTGGCCTTAATGTTGCCGTTTTCAGCGCTGGCCGCCGATGCGATCACCGGTGCGGTGCAGCGCCAGGCGACTAACTATCAGGCGATTATCATGTTTACGATTTTCGTCGGTGCCACCCTGGGGATTACTTACTGGGCGTCAAAGCGAACCCGTTCGCGTAACGACTACTACACCGCAGGCGGCAATATCACCGGCTTCCAGAATGGCCTGGCGATGGCGGGTGACTTCATGTCAGCGGCCTCGTTCCTGGGCATTTCGGCGCTGGTTTACACCTCCGGCTATGACGGGCTGATCTACTCGCTCGGCTTCCTGGTCGGCTGGCCGATGATTCTGTTTTTAATCGCCGAGCGGCTGCGCAACCTGGGTCGCTATACCTTTGCCGATGTCGCCTCCTATCGTCTGAAGCAGATGCCGATCCGTACGCTGTCAGCCTGCGGTTCGCTGGTGGTGGTGGCGCTCTACCTGATCGCCCAGATGGTGGGAGCCGGTAAACTGATCCAGCTGCTGTTTGGTCTTAACTATCATGTGGCGGTGGTTCTGGTCGGCATTCTGATGGTGATGTATGTGCTGTTTGGCGGCATGCTGGCGACCACCTGGGTGCAGATCATCAAAGCGGTGCTGCTGCTGTTTGGTGCCTCCTTTATGGCCATAATGGTGATGAAAGCGGCCAACTTCAGCTTTAACACACTGTTCACCGAGGCGATGGCGGTCCATCCCAAAGGCATCGCGATCATGCAGCCTGGCGGGCTGGTCAAAGATCCTATCTCGGCGCTGTCGCTGGGGCTGGGGTTGATGTTTGGTACGGCCGGATTGCCGCATATTCTGATGCGCTTCTTCACCGTCGCGGATGCCAAAGAGGCGCGCAAAAGCGTCTTCTGGGCCACCGGCTTTATGGGCTACTTCTACTTCCTGACCTTTATTATCGGCTTCGGAGCGATTCTGCTGGTGGGTGCGAACCCGGCCTTCAAAGATGCCAGCGGCGCGCTGATTGGTGGCACCAATATGGCGGCAGTGCATCTGGCTAACGCGGTCGGCGGCAGCACCTTCCTGGGCTTTATCTCTGCGGTGGCCTTCGCCACGATTCTGGCGGTAGTCGCAGGCTTAACCCTGGCGGGTGCGTCAGCGGTGTCGCATGACCTCTACGCCAGCGTCTATCGTAAAGGCAAGGCGAGCGAGAAAGATGAGCTGCGGGTTTCCAAAATTACCGTGCTGGCGCTGGGCGTGGTGGCGATTGCGCTGGGAATACTGTTTGAGAAGCAGAATATCGCTTTTATGGTCGGGCTGGCCTTCTCGATTGCGGCCAGCTGTAACTTCCCGATCATCCTGCTCTCGATGTACTGGTCAAAACTCACTACGCGTGGCGCGATGGTGGGCGGCTGGCTCGGTCTGCTGACCGCGGTTATCCTGATGATCCTCGGCCCGACCGTGTGGGTACAGGTGCTGGGCAACGCCACGCCGATTTTCCCGTATGAGTATCCGGCGCTGTTCTCGATGGTGGTGGCCTTTGTCAGTATCTGGCTCTTCTCGATTACCGACCATTCGCAGCAGGGCGCAGAGGAACGTTCACGCTTCCGCGCACAGTTTATTCGCTCGCAGACCGGCACCGGTATTGAACAGGGCAAAGCGCACTGATCGCCATTTTCATTCCTGACGATCGGACAATAAAAAAGGGCGACTACCGGGGTAGTCGCCCTTTTCTTTCACGCAGCAGAATCAGAAGCGCAGTGATGCACCCACGTACGGGCCATCGACCAGCACGTTATCTTTGCGTCCATCTTTGTTGTTCAGTTCGATGTACTGATAACCCACACGCAGGTTAAGCAGTGAAACTGGCGTGAAGCTCAGGCCGCCAGCGGCTTCCTGATAGCTGTCGAGCTGATCGGTGAACGACTCTGGCGCATAATAATATTCGCCATACAGGCCCCACATGCTGTTCAGGCTGTAGTGCGCTGCACCACCCACCGCCACCGCAAACCCATCTTTTCCATCTTCAGGATGGGTGAAGATCGCTTTTGCGGTCGGCGCCAGACGCAGCGGCCCGAAGTCAACGTTGTAGCCCAGACCGGCACCGTAGGTGCTGCCGTCATGGTCGCTACGCAGCCAGTTACCTTTCAGAAACAGACCGGGTGTAGTGGTGCCCAGACCCAGATTCAGGTTGGTGTTGTGTTCGCTGACATCAACACTCCCTTCAATCGCCTGAGCGGCACCACTCAGTAAAACCAGCCCGAGGGCGCTCCCGGTAACAAGTTGCTTAAACATGATTCCACTCCGTGAAGGACAATTAATTCGGCCGCAAGGTTAACAGCCTGAAACGGGGAGACAACAAAATCCGGGAAACTTTACGTAAAAATACGTGTCGCGTTCAGAATTACAGCTGTCCCTGCGCAACGCAGTGTAGACTATATTGTCCACATCAGGTGTCCAATCACCGGAGCCAGTATCACGGTCACGACGCCCGAGAGCATCATGACCAGGCTGGCGACGACGCCCTCCTGCTGCCCAAGCTGATAAGCGCGAGCTGTGCCGGCACCGTGTGACGCAGCCCCAAACCCGGCCCCTTTCGCCACCCCCTGCTTAATCGCGATGCGCAGAAACAGCACGTCACCCACCGCCATGCCAAACACGCCGGTAATGACCACAAACAGCGCCACCAGATCGGGCTGACCGCCAATCGGTCCGGCTGCGGCCAGCGCAAACGGCGTAGTAATGGATCGCACCGCCAGACTACGCTGGATCGACTCCGGCAGCGTCAGCAGCCGCGCCAGCCAGACCGAACTGCAGACGGCGACCAGCGTGGCGGTCAGAACACCCGCGCTCAGTGACAGCCAGTGGCGTTTTATAATCTCCACGTTCTCATAGACCGGCACCGCAAACGCCAGCGTCGCCGGGCCCAGCAGCCAGAGCAGCCAGTGGTTTTCTGCAATGTAATCCTGCCAGCTGATGTGGGTCAGCAGCAGCAGTGCCACCAGCACCAGCGGCGTCATCACCAGCGGCATTAACAGCAGCGTCCGCCAGCGGCGGTAAAGCCGTTTATTCAGCGCATACACCAGCAGCGTAACCGCCACACACAGCAGGCTGAGCAGAAAATCACGCATGAGGATCCTGCTTACGCGCGGCGCGCGCGACTTCATAGTGATAAAGCCGATCCACCACCCAGGCGGTGGAGGCCAGCACCAGCAGCGTGCTGACGCCGATCACCACGCAGATGCGCCAGCCATCGACCCGCAGCAGATCGCCATAATTTACCACCGCCACCACCGCCGGAATAAAGAACAGCAGCATCTCGGCCAGTAGCCAGCGCGATCCGGCTTTTACCCAGTTCAGCGGCACAACCCGCGTCACGATTAACGCCAGCAGCAATAGCATCCCGACAATGTTGGCGGGCAGCGGCAGATGTAGCCAGCTCACCAGCCGGTCACAGGCGACAAACAGGCCGATATAGAAACCCAGCTGCAGCGGCAGGCTGATCCACTGCATGGCGCGGTTGCTGCGTAAAGTGAGTGCTGACGCCATCACCTTGTCTCCCCGATTAAATTGATGTCACCAGTATAAAACGCCAGCACAAGGTGAAAAAAATGAATTAAAATTATCGCAATCATGCCTTAAAGGAATAGTTATGGATGTCCGCGCCCTGCGTTACTTTACTGAAGTGGTCCGCCAGCAGAGCTTTACCCGTGCGGCGCAAAAGCTGTTTGTCACCCAGCCGACCATCAGCAAAATGCTGCGTCAGCTGGAGGAGGAGCTGGGCTGCACGCTGATCCTGCGAGATGGCCGTCGTCTGCACCTTACCGACAGCGGCCAGGCAGTTTATCAGCGCGGCCTGGCGATCCTGCAGGAGTTTCATCAGTTGGAGGCGGAGATTGGTGACATCAACCAGCTCAAAACCGGCGAACTGCGGCTCGGTATTCCGCCGATGGTCGGTATGCAGATAGCGGGATCGATTTCCGCCTTTCGCCGTCGCTATCCCGGTGTGAAGCTGAAAATTTCAGAGTTCGGCGGCCTGACCGTACAGCAGGCGGTGCTGGCGGGCAGTCTGGATATTGCCCTGACTGCGTTGCCGGTTGACCCTGAGCTGCCGCTGAACACGCTGCCCCTGATGCATCATCCGCTCTGCGTGCTGTTGCCGCGCCGCCCGGAGTGGCTCAGCCGCCAGCAGATAGGCCTGGCAGAGCTGGCAGAGCATCCCTTACTTATTTTCAATGAGGAGTTCTCGCTGAATCGTCAGCTGATGCAGGCGTTTCAGCGGCTTAACCTGACGCCAACGGTGGCGGTGCGCAGCGGTCAGTGGGATTTTCTGGCGGCAATGGTGCAGGCGGAGATGGGGCTGGCGATTCTGCCGGAGCCGATCTGTCAGCGGCTGGATAAGCAGTCGCTATTGTGGCTGCCGCTGGAATCGGAGCTGAAGTGGAGTCTGGGATTGATCTGGCGGGAAGGGAGTTATCTGTCGCGCAGTGCGCAGGCGTGGATCAACTGTTGTCGCGAGCACTGGCCGGATGAACCGCCGCGCCTGTCGGTATGAAAAGCTGGCACGCCCGCATGAATCCACAGGCGTGCCAGTCTGAGGCTTACTCTTCTTTTTCGATCAGCAGTGCTTCCAGCAGATCCAGGTCGTGCAGTAACGTCTGCATCGTCTCATTGGAGATCTGCTGGGTGGCGCGCAGATGATAGACCTCTGCGCGTTCGGCACGCAGCCCGGTCAGGCGGAAGCGACGCTCAAGGTTCTCAGCGTAAAGCGCATGCTCAAGATCATTCTTCCCTTCAGCGCGACGGCGTAAGTTGCCAATCACGCGCAGACTGACCTCTTTCAGCAGTTCCGGATCGATGTTCTCTTCCGACTCATTCTCCAGCCGATCTTCCATCTTATGCAGGCTTTCAATGGCGGCACCCGCCATCACCGCACGGGCATTCTGCAGCTCACGGCGATGGGCACCTTTATCGATGCTATCAATGCCGCGCAGCAGAATCGGCAGGATCACGACCCCTACCAGCAATGAGACCAGAATCACGCCGGTGGCGATAAACACCAGCTCATAGCGCGCCGGGAAGGGATCACCCGTGGTGAGGTACAGTGGAATTGACAGCACACCCGCCAGGGTAATCGCCCCGCGCACCCCGGCAAACGTGGCGATCAACAGCTCACGCAGCGAGTAGTTAGCGAACTCCAGCGGCTTCTTCTTCAACAGACGTTTGCTCAGACGCTGCATGATCCACAGCCAGCCAAAACGCACCAGCATCAGCGCGGCATAGACCAGCCCGATATCGGCGAACAACATCCACAGCTCGACGTTGGTGTCGGCCTGCGCCTGGTCGATAGAGGTCTGCAGAATGTCCGGCAGCTGCAGGCCCAGCATCAGGAAGACCATGCCGTTGAAGATGAATTCCAGCATCTGCCAGACGCTGTTAGCACGCAGGCGCATAGCCAGCGGTGCCTGACGAATAATACCGGAACGGGTAATAGTCATACCGGCAGCCACGGCCGCCAGGATGCCTGAGACACCCAGATGTTCGGCAATCAGGTAAGAAGCGAACGGCAGCAGCAGCAGCAGCACGGTCTGGGTCGCCGGGTCATCCCCGCTCCAGCGGCTGAACAGGCGCAGTGATTTCCCGTACAGCCAGCAGATGGCCACACCGGCAATCAGGCCGCCAATGGCGACTTTCATGAACTCAACGCTGGCACCGCCCCAGGTAAATACCATGGTGCCCATGGCCACGGCCACGGCAAACTTCAGTGATACCAGGCCCGATGCATCGTTCATCAGGGCTTCACCCTGCACGATCGACATAATCTTCTTGGGAATGCGGCCTTCACCGACAATGCCGGAGAGCGCCACGGCATCGGTCGGCGACAGCACCGCCGCCAGCGCAAACGCGGGGATCAGCGGGATACCTGGCACCATCCAGTAGATCAGATAGCCGATACCGATCACGGTAATCAGCACCAGCGCCAGTGCTAAGCCGATGATCTCGCGACCATGATGCAGGAACTCACTGATCGGCGTTTTCCAGCCATCTGCGAACAGCAGCGGCGGGATGAACAGCACCAGAAACAGCTCCGGATCAAAGTCGACATGCAGACCAAACGTGGGCCAGGCCAGCATCGCACCTACGGCGATCTGCACCAGCGGCAACGGGATCTGAAAAGGGAGAATGCGGGCCGCGACGCCAGAGAGCGACACGACCAGCGTCATGATGAGAATAGTAAAAAAGATTTCCATGCTTTCCTTAGGCGTCGTTTCTTTCAATCATTGGTTAAGCGCTAAAGTGTAAAACAAACGGCGGTGAAGGTTGTCAGCTACGCGTGCGCCGGGCGGGAAAAAAGTGAAAAATTCCGGGCGCGCAGTCGCACGCCCGGTTATACAGTCAGATCGCCCAGCCACCGGCGTAAAACGCCACCAGCGCGACGGCAATGATCACGGTGCCGACGTTGAGCTTACGCCATTCACCGGCGAACAGACGCCCCACTACGAGGCTGGCGAAACCGATCATGATGCCGGTCACGATGTTGCAGGTAAGCACGATGATCACCGCCGTGAGCAGGCCCGACATCGCATCGACAAAATCACCGAAGTCGACTTTCGCCACGTTACTGAGCATCAACAGACCGACATACATGAGTGCAGGCGCAGTCGCGTAAGCGGGAACCAGATAAGCCAGCGGCGACATAAACAGGATGGCGAGGAACAGCAGGCCCACCACAATCGCGGTGAGGCCGGTCTTACCGCCCGCCGCCGTTCCTGCCGCCGATTCGATGTAAACCGCAGCCGGTGACGCGCCTACCAGACCTGCGAACAGGCTGCTGACGGAGTCGCTGGTCAGCGCACGACCGCCATTGATAATCTGGCCCTGTTTATCCAGCAGGTTAGCCTGCCCTGCGACCGCGCGGATGGTGCCGGTGGCGTCAAAGACCGCCGTCATTACCAGTGCCAGCACGCTGGGCAGCACCACAGGCTGCATCGCACCCATGATGTCGAGGCTGAACAGCAGCGACTGACCGCTGGCGTCACGCAGGCTCGGCAGGGCAAACAGTCCCTGATATGTCACCGACGGGTCAAAGATCAGGCCCAGCAGCGAAATAGCGATAATGGTCAGCAGGATGCCGCCCGGTACCCGGCGCTTCTCCAGTCCGATAATCGCGGCCAGTCCCAGCAGCGTCATCATCACCGGGAAAGTGGTGAAGTGACCCAGCGCTACCGGCAGGCCCGGAGCCGGGTTTTTTACCACCAGACCCACGCCATCAGCGGCGATGAGCAGCAAAAACAGGCCAATCCCGACGCCGGTGCCGTGCGCCACGCCCATCGGCAGGTTACGCAAAATCCAGGCACGAATGCCGGTCACGGAGATCAGCGTAAACAGCAGGCCCATCAGGAACACTGCGCCCAGCGCCACCGGCACGCTGATATGCTGACCCAGCACCAGACTGAAAGCGGTAAAGGCGGTTAAGGAGATGGCACAGCCAATCGCCATCGGCAGGTTGGCCCACAGTCCCATAAGGATGGAACCAAAGCTGGCGACCAGACAGGTGGCGACAAACACGGCGGAGGGGGAGAAACCGGCTTTGCCCAGCATTCCTGGTACCACGATGACGGAGTAAACCATCGCCAGGAAGGTGGTGAGTCCGGCCAGAATTTCCTGACGCACGCTGCTGCCGCGCGCCGAGATCGAGAACCAGGCGTCCAGTTTTCCACTGGCCGGGCGTGATTCAGTTGACATAGTTGAGCCTCAAAAATTTTTGTTGTGTGGATCGCTCTGCGACCATCGCTGTCCCTGGAATAAGCGGGTAAACGGCGTCACTGTCGGGATTAACCCGCCAGGCAAACGTTTACCTTGCCGCAGATAATTAGCCGTCAAAAGCGGCCAGATAAAAAGGCATACGATTATCCGGCGTTTAGCGCCACGTTTTCAACTCTAAGAGGGAGATTCTTTGGCATAAAGATTGGGCGTAACAGGCTGGCCGACACCCGGCTGAAGCCAGTCTGAAACGCTGAGGCCATAAACTTAATGTCATATAAAGAGAGGATTTACACCGGCGCAGCGGTGATCGTACAGCACGCGCCGGTGGAGAGAGACGATTAACCTGGCAGCGAAAGCTCGCCGCCCTGCGCAATCGCGCGTTGCCAGGCGGCGCGCTGCTGCACCGTCTGCAACCATTTCCCGGTGGCGGGCATCTGATTGAGTCCGGCACGGCGCGCCAGTGCCAGCAGCGGAAAGCTCATCTGGATATCCGCAATGGTAAAACGCTCACCGGCAAACCAGGGATGCGCCGCCAGATGCTGTTCGATCATCTGCCTGTGCGGCTTAAGCTGTTTATCCAGGAACGCCTTCTGCACCCCTTTGCCAAATGCCGCGCCGACCGGACGCAGCAGCCACGGCACCGGCGCTTTGCCCATCTGCCCGAAGATCAGCTTCATTACCAGCAGCGGCATCAGTGAGCCTTCAGCATAATGCAGCCAGTAGCGGCACTGTAACCGTGACGCCTCATCACTCACTTTCAGCCGGAATTCGCGATCATATTTCCCTTCAAGGTATTCGAGAATAGCACCCGATTCAGCTACCACCTGGTTTCCGTCAGTAATGACCGGCGATTTTCCCAGTGGATGCACTTTTTTCAGCGCCTCCGGGGCCAGCATGGTGGGTTCGCGTTGATAGTGTTTAATCTGGTACGGCACTTCCAGCTCTTCCAGCAGCCACAGCACCCGATGCGAGCGCGATTTTTCAAGATGGTGAACGGTGATCATCATGATTCCCTGTGTGTTGACCTTCACCAAGTATAGACATCACTCCACAGGCGGATGTTTATCATCCTGTTCCGGGTCAAGCAGCACTGCACCCGAGCCCTGCTGACCCAGCCGGTCGCCAGGATTGCGCAGCGGACAGTCGCGCATCGACAGGCAGCCGCAGCCGATACAGCCATCCAGGTCATTGCGCAGGCGAGTCAGGGTTTCAATGCGCTTATCCAGCTCTTCGCGCCAGTGCCGGGTCAGCGCATCCCATTCCGTCGTCGACATGCGCTTATCGGGCGGAATGTGGTCAAGACTGTCGCTGACCGTCGCCAGCGGGATGCCAATGCGCTGCGCAATCTTGATGATCGCCACGCGTCGCAGCACGTCGCGGCTGTAACGGCGCTGATTACCGCTGTTACGGGTGCTGAAAATGAGGCCTTTGGTTTCATAAAAGTGCAGCGCCGAGACCGCCACACCGCTGCGGCGCGCCACTTCACCGGGTGTTAAAACCGGTTTTGGATAGTTGCGTTCTTTTTTCATCAGACCCTTTACCTCAAGTTAACTTGAGGAATTATACTCCTTCTCCATTGAAACCCCTAAACTCCCATTACCCCTTATTAAGCACCAGAAGGATGAGGCCATGATGCAAGAAGAGATCATTCATTCCCTGACGGACTGGATTGACCAGAACCTCGATAAGAGCCTGTCGATTGATGAGGTTGCGGCAAAATCAGGCTATTCGAAATGGCACCTGCAGCGTATGTTCCGTTCCGTGACGAAACAGACGCTGGGTGGCTATATTCGTGAGCGCCGCCTGACGCTGGCCGCAGAAGCGCTATCGCAGACACAGCGTCCGGTGTTTGATATCGCGATGCAATATGGCTATGACTCGCAGCAGACCTTCTCCAGGGTGTTTCGTCGTCAGTTTTCACAGACCCCGACAGCTTACCGCCACACCATGCGCCGCCAGGCGATTCAGCGCCCTCGCCTGCTGAGTTTTGGCTGTAACGACGGCATTACCAGCTTTACCCAGCGCACCACCGGCGAGTGCTGCCCGGTCCGTTAATTCTTTGCTGCGCCCGCTCCGGGCGCATCTGCCTGATTTCCCCCGCCGTTCTTCTTCTGCTGCTCACTTTTTCCGCACGTCACTACCATACAAGAGTCAAATTTTGTTCAAAATTTAAAATCGGGTGATATAATGTGACCCAAGTCACACTTTGAACCTGGGTTGACGGCAAAAAAGTCCTACCTGACACACTTTTTTGTCGCCGGTGATGTCCGCAGATTGTCAGGAATACTTACTGATATTGAGGTCCGGCCGATGGCTACGTTAACCGCCAGTTTTCTTGTTATGCGTTGGGAACTGCTGAGCGCAATCATGATGTTTTTTGCCAGCACCCTGAAAACCAAACTTCGTCAGGACAGCCGTCACGTGATGGCCTTTATGTGTGGCGGGATTGGTTTAGGCATGACCTGCTGGTTTGTTACCGGTCTGATGGGCATTACCCTGAGCATGGAAAACGTGCACAACTTCGTGGAAATCTCAAAGCACGCCTTTATTGATGCGATGAGCCAGGCGCCTGCTGACTGGCCGATGCCCTGATTTTTACGCATAAAAAACCCCGCTTAGCGGGGTTTTTTATATTGCTGTGTGAACTTAAATTTTCTTCAACATGGCAGGGATATTAACATCCTGCACTGTAACGCCCGGGCTCTGCGTTCCGCGGCGGTCCTGAATCCACATATCTCCCATCATCTGGTTTAAACCACGATCCAATCCGGTAACCAGCCCTGCACCTGGGGTGAAGGTCAGTTCGCCAAAGTAGATGTGCTCGTCATGGATATACCAGTCCACACGCACGTAGTCGAAATCACTGGCCAGCTTTTTGCTCAGTTCGAGCGCATGTTCCAGTGACGGCATAATCGGTGAAACATCCAGACCGGTATCGCGAATCTTGTGATAGGCCTCATTGAGGTTATTCACGTAGAAATTCATCGACAGCAGCGGCTGACAGCGGTTGTAGATCACCTGCAGCACATATTCGAACCGGCCATCACGCTTGTTGAACATATGAAACTTGTAATCGATCGGCGCGCTTTTGCCATCACCAATGTACTTCTCAACCAGGATGCGTGGCTTGATGTAGCGATAGTGAATCTCACGCGCTTCGTTGGCGAAGTCGGTCTTCAGCCAGCGATAGCAGTCATGAATGATCTGCTGCTTGCGCAACGCGTCCGGCTCTTCCAGCAGAATTTCTACCATGTTGGAAGCGTGGTTCGGCTTGATCACCGTTCCCTTCCAGCAAGGCAGGCTGTTCAGCGTGGTCGGGTCAGTGGTTTCGTGTACCAGCGGGATCAGGTATTCATTACCGATTTTTTCAGCAATGAATTCGCGCACCGAGTACTTATCTGACAGACGACCGTAGTTCTGGTAATCGCCGAAGATAAACTTACGGTACAACACCTTCTCGTTGAACACTTTTGGCTGACGCAGATTGGGCAGCTTTCTGAACTTATGGAAGTAGTAGATGCGGTCCTGATAAGCCCAGGGCATCTTCTTGATAAAGTACTGCACACTTTTTCTGAGTTCTTCTTTCAACTTGAGCATATCTGACCTCATTTGTATGTTTTGTAGTTGAGTGAGGAAACCTGAATCTTTTGAATGACGCCGTTTTTAAAGAAGTAATTCATTACGGTCAGGGACAAAAGTTCTGAAAGGAAAACGCTCCACGCGGCCCCCATGATGCCGTGACCCTGGATCAACCACCAGGAGAGCGGCAGACTGATGACCATCAGGCAGATGATTTTCCTCAGCAAGTAGTTAAATCCTCCCTCTTTGACCATGTAGCGATACGCTACGGTCCCCATTGCCGAAAAGCTGGTCGCTATCGACAGCAACGTAATGAGACTTCCTGACTGTGTGTATTCCGGTCCGTACAACGCGATGATGATCTGCTCGCCGTAAAGCGAAATCACCAGCAGCATCAGCAATGAAACTGCCATAACGTAGCCATTGAGCCGGGCAGCCAGCTTAATAGCCACCTCGCCGCGCTCCCTGAAGATTTCAGTGAAGCAGGAGGTGATCAGCGCAACCGGGATAAAAATCCAGGAGGCGGAAATGGTATTTGCCGCCGCAAACAGACCGAGGTCGCGCGCAGGCGCCGTGCCTGCCAGAAACATCTGCGCCGCTTTAACCTGCACCGAGATAAAGATGCTGGAGATCGCCAGCGGCAGACCGGCATACATCAGATAGCGCAGATAGGCGGTGCGCTTTTCGCGCGGCGGCATCTGATCCTGATGGTCCTGATAGAAGTTGTGACGCTTGATCAGGTAAGGCACCAGCGTCACGGCAACAATCGACAGCGTCAGCCAGAGCGGATTAAGACGCAGCCAGGCGACGGTAAAGCTGATGCCGAAACTCAGCAGCATGCCCACAGCGTTAGCGATGGTGTTAAGACGCGAAGCAAGACGTGCGTTGTTATAAACGCTGAAGGTGTCCTGGGTGACAAAAACCGAGGCAACAAATGAGGCCAGTGCAAACGCCAGGAAGTTTTCCTGCATGTTGTACCAGACCCAAATTAAGACTGGCACCGACGTGACCAGCAATAGCACCATGCGCAGCGTACGGGCGATGGTCATCAGGCGCAGGCCTTTCGACGCATTTTTGCTGACGCGCTTAAACAGAATGGTTTCGGTGCCAAAGATTGCGACGGTTTGCACCATGGCAAATAGTGAAGTAGAAAACGCCATCTGGCCAAACACCGTTGGACCAAAGGATTTAGCCACGTAAGACGTCACAAAAATGACGCCAAAAACGGAGATGATCTTCTCAGACATCATCCAGGCGGCATTAGACATTACGCTCAATTTCATCGACTCTTCCTTAGTATTACTCAACTACAACCGCTTCGGTACAACATCCCTGTAACGAATTAATAAGCGCTCAGTGGGCCTGGCGAAAATGTATGACTTCAGACCAAACTGGTCCGAAAATTGAGATGTAAATCATGATCCGGAGAGTGAATTCAGGATAATTCTTATTATAAATGGCGCGAATCACTTCTGATGGAAACGATTTCAGGCTGAAAATAAAACAACCTTAAAGAGCTATACCGGCATATTAATCAAGTCGGCGAAGCTAAATATCCACTGTACGTAGAATTTTTTCGTATTTTGGATGCGATGAATTTATAACAAAAACCCGCCTCCAGGAAGGCACGCTCCCCGGATAAGAATAAAATAAGATTTATCCCATGATGATATTTCTTCTAAATATCTTAATTTAGGCTTCGCAATTCAATTCGCGCACTTTAATACTGCCTTAATAAAATCTTACAGTGCCAGAAATTATTAAAGTCATTCTCATCCATTAATCGATAAGAAAGGTAAGAGCATTTATGAGAAAGTCACGATACAGCGAAGATCAAATCACAAATGCCATTAAAGCTTCTGAATCGGGCGTGAAAGTCAGAGAGATTTGTGAAGAGTTAGGCATCTCTGAAGCCACGTTCTATAGCTGGAAAAAGAAGTTTTCTGGGTTGTCTTCGGAAGAAGGCAGAAAAATCAAGGAGCTGGAAGAAAAACTGCAGAATGTCACACGTGAACTGCAGACGCTCAACTCGGACAAAGAGATGCTGCAGAGCGTTCTGAAGCACTTCTTTACTACTAATGAAAAACGACAGGCTGTGGATTTCCTGCAGACCACCTTCGACATTGGCACCCGCCGCAGCTGCCGCTTATTAGATATCAGCCGCAGCGTATACCACTATCCGTCAGGCACGGAGAATCGCTAAACCTAATGCTACCGCGCTTTTTAGACTTAACGCTGAGATTTGTTCTTACCAGAAGAGATGAAGATCATTTAACAGGACAATTGCGGCACCCTTTTCCGCTCCATTTATAACTAATGAATGGCTTCACGGCTAAGCTTCTTTTTTTGCGGTAAAATTGATTCACAACAGCAAAAGTCTCGCATTCCACGCCTTATCTTCCCCTCCCAATCTCGTTTACGCGGGATTGGGCCTTCCCTTTTTTTAGTTTAGTCCTGCTAATCGTCGGAACTAAATCGTCTCAATATCATTAAGCCGCTTTAAACATCGCACAAACATTAATCACCGTAAATTTGAGTTAATGGTGGACCTGCCTGAAATTTTGCGGTTGCGCTTTAATTCCCGATGATGGGTTTATTGCATTAACTTACTCCAGGATTAATCCGGGTTAAATAGTTTATTACTCCTTATCACTAACGTTATGGGTCTATCTTTTGACTCTCTTCATTGCGCATCATTGATGCCAGAGATTAATCTTTAATTATTAACGCAGCGGCGGAATTCTCTTACTCATTTATCACTGAGTGAAGTTAATGGTGGTTTTTAGTCCCCTTTTCTCAGGTCCATAACGCAATAAACAGCAGTGGATAAAAGCGTAACGTCCATAATGCTGCGCTATTTTTCCTGATTAATGACCGATATCTGACCGGTGAACGGTTGCCAGCGCTGGAACAGGCCACTTTCAGCCGCCAGAAAGGGCCGTTTTTTTACTGACAAAGGGAGGATGAAGGGGGTTATCGGGGGATACCGGACAACAGTGCGGAACCATGAAATCGATTTCGCGGTATAAATCTGCCGGAGAGCGAGCAAATCAGGATAGGGTTTAATCTTAAAAAGCCGCGCGGCGTCTTGTCCGCGCGGTAAAGGCATTCAGGTGAGCTTTACGGTTTACTCTTTAATCGCGACGACCTGGGGTTGCGGTTTGATGCGCATTGCCCAGATCACACCCGCCATCAGACAAACAATGCCCATCAGAGTGAGCTGCGGCGGCCAGCGTTGATACCAGAGAAAAGTCCATAACAGGCCAAAGAGTATCTCGAAAACGATCAGCGGTCCCATCAGTACGGTAGGCAGACGCTGGCTGGCAGCATTCCAGCATAAGGTACCCAGCCAGGAACAGAGCAGGCCAATCGTCAGCATCAATGCGATGAATACCATGGGTCGCGGCCCGAACGGCAGCGAAAAATCGGGCTGCTGCCAGGCGAGCTGAACGCTGACCAGCGCGTACAGGATCAGTGCCATCGGCAGCGTCACCAGCCCCTGCGCGGTAGCCCAGGTTGAGGGGCGCAGTTCGGGATGCGTACGCAGCCAGCGGGCATTACGCAGCGGATACCAGGTCCAGCAGACTACCGCCAATAGTGCCAGCACGATACCGGTCAGATAACGACTGAGATCCAGCGTAGCACCCTGACTCTGCAGCTCCGCCGCGTTCACGCAAAGCAAGCCAGCCGCCATCATGACCAGTGCCGGGAACAACCGCCGCCACGGCAATCGTCCTTCAAGATGGCCATAACAGAGATTAGCCGTGACGGCGATCACCACCGGCAGCGTGCCGATAATCATGGTGGAGACCGGCCCGCCGGTTCGCTGAATGGCGTTAGCCAGAAACGCATAGTAAAAGAGGTTTCCCACCAGCGAGAGCTTTACGGCCTCAAGCCAGTCAGCGCGTGACAGCTGACGCAGACGACGACGGCTGTGCCAGGCCAGCGGTAGCGCAATCAGCCCAAACGCCACATAACGTCCCGCCGATTGCAGCGCGCCAGGATAGTCCGGCACCAGCAGCGGCCCGACAAAGATTAGCCCCCACATCAGTCCGGCAGTGACGGCAAACATAATTCCCGCAAACATGATTTCTTCCTTATACAGACTTTTGGCAGAGTGTGGCGGGTTCGGGCGGGAAATGCTTGTAGCAGATTGCGGTGGTATCAGGGCTGGCGGACCTGCTTTTGATAGCGGCCCGGCGTAATGCCATAACGGTGAGCAAAGGCGCGGGTGAGATGAGCCTGATCGGTCAATCCCACCGCCGCCGCGACGCTGGCGGCCGCTTCACCCTGTGCCAGCCTTTGCTTGGCGTCATAGAGCCGGAAAGCCATCAGCATCTGATGCGGCGTAACGTGATAGTGCTGGCGAAAGGCACGTAAGAAGTGCCACGGCGACAGTGAAGCCAGCGCCGCCAGCTCCTCCAGCCGCACCGGTTCTGCGAGGTTTGCGCGCAGAAAATCTCTGACCTGGTCGAAACGATGCCGGGCATCGGGTCTGCTCTGTGAAGACATATGCGCCAGCGGACGGATTTGCAGCAGCAGCTCAGCAATCAGGCTCTGGCGCGCCAGTTCAGATTCTGCCTGCCAGAGTGCGGCAAGCAGGCGGGAGAGCGGCTGCGCCACGCGCGGATCGGTCAGCAGCGCCTCGTTAAACCACCAACCGCGGTCGCCGGTCAGTTCATCCATCAGCTGCGGCTGAATGTAGATCATCTGATAGCGCCAGCCCTCTTCGCACGCTGACTCACCCGTGTGCAGCTCATCCGGGTTCATCATGACCAGTGAGTTCTCCGGCGCAGTATATTCGGTGCCGCGATAGCGAAAGCGCTGCGCGCCCGCTTCAATGGTGCCGATCCCAAAGGCTTCGTGGGTATGGGGTTCAAAGGCGTAGCGGGAGATGTGGGCCTGATAGAGTTCCACACCGGGCAGCTCTGCGAGTTGCCGGAACCGGGCACGATCTTTCTCACAGGGGAAACTTGCCGGAACACCGTCCACTTCTATCTCCTTATTTAACCAGTCTGCTAAGCATGCCTGTGACCGGGTCTGAAATGCAAAAGATTGCTATCTGCAATGCCACAGGTAACACTGTTTTTTTCAGACGGATGGGGTCAAGCATGGCACAGCGTGTGGCAGTGGTTATCGATATGCAGAATGGGGTCTTCAGCTCGCCACGCTTCGACCAGGCGGGTCGGGTGGCGCAGATTAACCGGCTGACTGAACGCGCCGACATCACCATTTTTATCCAGCACCGCGAAGGCGCGATGTGCGAGGGGAATGAGGCTTTTAATCTGCTGCCGGAACTGGTTCAGCCTGCTGGCGCGCATTACGTCACAAAAACCGCCTGCGACAGCTTCTGGCAGACAGAGCTGGCCGCACTGTTAAAGAAGCTGGCGGTGGAAGAGTTTGTGGCGTGCGGTTGTGCCACTGACTACTGTCTGGATACCACCATAAAAGTGGGTGCCAGTGCGGGCTATGCCATTACCGTCGCTGCTGATGCGCATACCACCGCCGATCGTCGGTGGGTCAGCGCTGAAGCGTTGATAAACCAGCACAATGAGGTCTGGTCCTCATTGTCGATTCCCGGCCACGTGCCGCGCGTGCTGAGTACCGATGAGATTGTGGCGGAATGGTCGTAACCGCCCGCAAAAGCCGCGCATAAAAAAGCCCGCATAAGCGGGCTTTTTTGCACTGTCTGTCCAGCGGAATCAGAATGGAATGTCGTCGTCGAAATCCATTGGAGGTTCGTTGTTGTTGCTGGCCGGTGCGCTCTGTGGCTGCTGCGGACGGGACTGCGCGCCGCCACTGAACTGGTTGTTGTTGCCCTGCGGCTGCTGCGGCTGACCCCAGCCATTGTTGTTGCCACCGCCCTGCGCGCCACCACCTGCTGGTGCACCCGCGTTGCCGCCCTGCTGACGGCCACCCAGCATCTGCATGGTGCCGCCAACGTTGACCACGACTTCGGTGGTGTAACGTTCCTGGCCGCCCTGATCCTGCCATTTACGGGTACGCAGCTGACCTTCGATGTAAACCTGCGATCCTTTTTTCAGGTATTCGCCTGCGACTTCAGCCAGTTTGCCAAACAGCACCACACGGTGCCATTCAGTGATCTCTTTGTTTTCACCGGTCTGCTTGTCGCGCCAGCTTTCCGACGTAGCCAGCGTAATGTTGGCAACCGCGCCACCATTTGGCATGTAACGTACTTCCGGATCCTGACCCAGATTCCCGACAAGAATCACTTTGTTAACGCCACGACTGGCCATGTTGCTGTCTCCCGATGAGTTAATGCATACAGTCTAATCTATCAATTCTAACACGTCCTGCGGACTGTTTCCCACTTTCGAGCGGGGTTCCAGTTTTAATCCCTCTCAGCTTCCCGGCCGAGAGTACTGGATATATATTCAGTCTATTTTTTGTGCCATAATGACACGTTTATTCTGGCCGTGTCGGCAAGGCACGGTGAGTGCAGCTAATCCGGGAAAGGTGAATGGATAAGATCGAAGTTCGTGGTGCCCGCACCCATAATTTGAAAAACATCAACCTGACCATCCCACGCGACAAACTCATTGTGGTAACCGGCCTGTCAGGGTCCGGTAAATCCTCACTGGCGTTTGATACGCTGTATGCGGAAGGTCAGCGCCGCTATGTGGAGTCGCTCTCTGCATATGCGCGCCAGTTTCTTTCGTTAATGGAGAAGCCGGACGTCGATCATATCGAAGGTTTGTCGCCCGCCATTTCCATTGAGCAGAAATCCACCTCGCACAACCCACGCTCGACGGTGGGAACCATCACAGAGATCCATGACTACCTGCGTCTGCTGTTTGCCCGCGTAGGCGAACCGCGCTGCCCGGATCATGATGTGCCGCTGGCGGCGCAGACCGTGAGCCAGATGGTGGATCAGGTGCTTTCCCAGCCGGAAGGTCGTCGCCTGATGCTGCTGGCCCCGGTGGTGAAAGATCGTAAGGGTGAGCACACCAAGACGCTGGAGAATCTGGCGACGCAGGGCTACATCCGTGCGCGTATCGATGGCGAAGTGTGTGACCTCTCCGATCCGCCGAAGCTTGAGCTGCAGAAGAAGCACACCATTGAGGTGGTCATTGACCGCTTCAAAGTGCGTGAAGACCTGGCAACCCGTCTGGCGGAGTCGTTTGAAACCACGCTGGAGCTTTCCGGCGGCACGGCTATCGTGGCGGACATGGATGACAGCGACGCAGAAGAGCTGCTCTTCTCGGCTAACTTCGCCTGTCCGATTTGTGGTTACAGCATGAGCGAGCTGGAACCGCGCCTGTTCTCGTTTAACAACCCGGCGGGCGCCTGCCCAACCTGTGACGGCCTGGGCGTACAGCAATATTTTGATCCTGACCGCGTGGTGCAGAATCCCGAGCTTTCGCTGGCGGGCGGCGCCATTCGCGGCTGGGATCGTCGTAACTTTTACTATTTCCAGATGCTGCGTTCGCTGGCGGAACACCTCGATTTTGATATCGAAGCGTCATTCGGCAGCCTGCCAGACAATGTGCAGAAAGTGATTCTGTATGGCTCAGGCAAAGAGAGCATCGAATTTAAGTACATCAACGATCGCGGCGATACCTCGGTTCGTCGTCATCCGTTTGAAGGCGTGCTCAATAATATGGAGCGCCGCTATAAAGAGACGGAATCCTCTGCGGTTCGCGAAGAGCTGGCGAAGTTTATCAGCAACCGCGCCTGTGCCAGCTGTGAAGGCACCCGTCTGCGTCGTGAAGCGCGCCACGTCTTCGTGGAGAACACCACGCTGCCGACCATCTCTGAGATGAGCATCGGCCATGCGATGTCCTTCTTTGAAAACATGAAACTCAGCGGCCAGCGTGCGCAGATCGCCGAGAAAATTCTGAAAGAGATTGGCGATCGCCTGAGCTTCCTCGTCAACGTCGGCCTGAACTATCTGTCGATGTCACGCTCTGCGGAAACCCTGTCCGGGGGTGAAGCACAGCGTATCCGCCTGGCCAGCCAGATCGGTGCCGGTCTGGTCGGCGTGATGTATGTGCTGGATGAGCCTTCTATTGGCCTGCACCAGCGTGACAACGAACGACTGCTTGGCACCCTGATTCATCTGCGCGACCTCGGCAACACCGTGATTGTGGTTGAGCATGATGAAGATGCGATTCGTGCCGCAGACCACGTGATCGACATCGGTCCGGGTGCAGGCGTACACGGCGGTCAGGTGGTCGCAGAAGGCACCGTTGATCAGATTATGGCGCAGGAAGAATCGCTGACCGGTCAGTACCTGAGTGGCAAGCGTGGCATTGTGGTGCCAGAGGAGCGCGTTAAAGGCGATCCGGCCAAAGTGCTGAAGATTACCGGCGCACGCGGCAACAACCTTAAGGATGTTACGCTGACGCTGCCGGTCGGGCTGTTCACCTGTATTACCGGTGTTTCTGGTTCGGGTAAATCGACCCTGATCAACGATACGCTGTTCCCGATTGCTCAGCGTGCGCTGAACGGCGCGACCATCGCCGAACCGGCACCTTACCGTGACGTGGCAGGCCTGGAGCACTTCGACAAAGTGATCGACATCGACCAGAGCCCGATTGGTCGTACACCGCGCTCCAACCCGGCCACCTACACCGGTATCTTCACCCCGGTGCGTGAACTCTTTGCGGGCGTGCCGGAAGCGCGTTCGCGCGGCTACAATCCGGGTCGCTTCAGTTTCAACGTGCGGGGCGGACGCTGTGAAGCCTGTCAGGGCGATGGCGTGCTGAAAGTCGAGATGCACTTCCTGCCGGACATTTATGTGCCGTGCGACCAGTGCAAAGGCAAACGCTATAACCGTGAAACGCTGGAAGTGAAATACAAAGGCAAGAGCATTCACGAAGTGCTGGAGATGACGATCGAAGAGGCGCGTGAGTTCTTCGATGCCGTGCCAGCGCTGGCGCGTAAGCTGCAGACGCTGATCGATGTGGGTCTCACCTATATCCGCCTCGGTCAGTCCGCCACCACCCTTTCCGGCGGTGAAGCCCAGCGTGTGAAGCTGGCGCGTGAGCTGTCGAAGCGTGGCACCGGTCAGACGCTCTACATTCTGGATGAGCCGACCACCGGCCTGCACTTTGCCGATATCCAGCAACTGCTGGAAGTGCTGCATAAGCTGCGCGATCAGGGCAATACCATCGTGGTGATTGAGCACAACCTCGATGTGGTCAAAACCGCAGACTGGATTGTCGATCTTGGTCCGGAAGGCGGCAGCGGCGGCGGTGAAATCCTGGTGGCGGGTACGCCAGAAACCGTGGCGGAGTGTGAGAAATCCCACACCGCGCGCTTCCTGAAGCCCCTGTTACAGAAGTAATTCTCTCAGGCCCGCCGCGTGCGGGCCTTTTTTATCCCCTGCCGATTCAGCCAGAAAAATGCAGAATCAGGCAAGATTCAGACATGTATAGGCATATACGCTTTTCCTCACGCTGACTATCCTTAAGCGGTTCCTCTTTGGCACGCCCCTGGCGTCGCCCTGTTTTCGCAGCACATCCACGCTGCTGCACATCATCAAAAAACACTCACGACACATCGAAACTGGAGACACCATGAATATTACGCATGCGTATGCTGCTCAGGATGCAAAATCCAAACTGGCACCGTTCGATTTTAAGCCGCGTGAGCTGCGCGCCCATGACGTTCAGCTTGAGGTGCTGTTCTGTGGCGTTTGCCACTCAGACCTGCATCAGGCCCGTAATGAGTGGAAAAACACCATTTTTCCCGTCGTTCCGGGGCATGAAATTGTGGGTCGCGTAACTGCTGTTGGTCCACAGACGCAGAAATACAAAGTCGGCGATCTGGTTGGCGTCGGCTGTATGGTCGATTCCTGCCGCAGCTGTCCGAGCTGTCAGCAGGGTCTGGAGCAGTACTGCGAAAACGGCTTTGTCGGCACCTATAACGGCGAAGATCGCGAAACCGGCGCCATTACCTACGGCGGCTACTCAACGTCGATGGTGGTTGATGAAAGCTTTGTGCTGCGGATCCCGGAAAACCTGGAGCTGGCGGGCGTGGCACCGCTGCTGTGTGCCGGTATCACCACCTATTCGCCGCTGCGTCACTGGAATGTCGGTCCTGGCAAGAAAGTGGGTATCGTAGGCTTAGGCGGCCTGGGCCATATGGGCGTGAAGATTGCGCATGCCATGGGCGCACATGTGGTGCTGTTCACCACCTCACCATCCAAAATTGAAGATGGCAAACGTCTGGGTGCCGATGAAGTGGTGATCTCCAAAGATGCGGATCAGATGGCGCAGCACGCGAACAGCTTTGACTTCATCCTGAACACCGTGGCGGCTCAGCACGATCTAAATCCGTTCATCACTCTGCTGAAGCTGGATGGCAACATGACGCTGGTGGGCGCACCGGAGCACGATCATCCGGCACCGCAGGTCTTTAACCTGATCTTTAAACGCCGCAGCATCGCCGGTTCACTAATTGGCGGCATCGCGGAAACCCAGGAGATGCTCGATTTCTGTGGCGAGCACGGAATTACGTCAGACATTGAGCTGATCGCGATGGACCAGATCAACGAAGCGTATGAGCGCATGCTGAAAAGCGATGTGAAGTATCGCTTTGTTATTGATATTAACACCCTGCGCGATCAGTCTGCCGCGTAAGCGGTCTGATCTGAAACCCTCCTGCTCAGGTAAGAGGGTTTTTTATTGCCGTTTAACGGGCAGCCGCCGCCTGCTGGTATGAGGCATCGACCAGATAGTATATCTGCGAATCTTTCAGCGAACCGTCGAGGAACAGCGTGCTCCAGTGAGACTTATTCAGATGCTCGCTGGGAATAATATCGCTGTGCTCATCGCGCAGCAATTCGGCCAGCGCTGGCGTCGATTTCAGCGAGACGGCGGGCCGCCCTTTTACCTCGTGCACCATTGCAAACAGCACACCGTTACTTTTAATCTGTGTAGCCTTCCAGTCATTGTGGACGCTCTGCTCCGCGCCCGGCTTGCTCATGCAATAGGTCAGTAAGTCTGAGTTATTCATTACGACTCCCCTTGTAAAGTGGCGACAATCCGCCTGGCACCGCCATCAATGCGATGCTCGCCCAGCCAGATACCCTGCCAGGTGCCCAGCACCAGACGTCCCCGCTGAACCGGTAATAACAACGAAACCCCTAAGGTCGATGATTTGATGTGCGCTGGCATATCATCACGTCCTTCGTAGTCGTGCTGATAAGGCGCATTCTCCGGCACGTGCCGCATGAAATGCTGCTCCATGTCGCTGCGCACCGTCGGGTCGCAATTCTCGTTTAAGGTTAACGACGCCGAAGTGTGCTGCAACAGCAGATGCAGCAGTCCGGTTTTGATATCACGCAGTCCGGAAAGCGAATTAACGACCTCATCGGTGACCAGATGAAACCCGCGCGACTTCGCACTCAGCGTTATAGTTTGTTGATGCCACATAGCTAATTCCTGAAACGGTTATCCCGTTTAAGTGTGCAGCATGTCGCCGAAAGGTAAACCCTGACCCATAAAAAAACCGCCAGAGAAAACCCTGGCGGTCTTGTTTACAGCCTGGCTGCTGTTACATCACGGCGGCAAACGCTTCCGCTACCTGATGCACATTTTTGCTGTTCAGACCGGCCACACACATGCGGCCGCTGCCCACCAGATAGATGCCAAATTCGTTACGCAGGCGATCAACCTGCTGCGCACTCAGGCCGGTATAGCTGAACATGCCACGCTGCTTCAGCAGGTAGTCGAAGTTTTTACCTGGCAGCGCGGTGCTCAGTACGTCCACCAGCGACTGGCGCATCGCAAGAATGCGCAGACGCATCGCCTCTACTTCAGCCAGCCAACTGGCCTTCAGCGCCTCATCGTTGAGGACGCGTGCCACAACCTGCGCACCAAAATTTGGCGGGCTGGAGTAGTTACGGCGAACGGTAGCTTTTAACTGGCCCAGCACACGTGCTGACTCTTCGGCACTGTCGCAGACGATAGAGAGACCGCCTACGCGCTCGCCATAAAGCGAGAAGATTTTGGAGAAGGAGTTACTGACCAGCGCAGGCAGACCCGCCGCCGCGACCGCGCGCAGGGCATAGGCATCCTGTTCCATACCCGCACCAAAGCCCTGATAGGCGATATCCAGGAAAGGAATCAGCTGCTGTGCTTTCAGCACCTCAACGGTCTGATCCCACTGCGCATCCGTCAGGTCAGCGCCGGTCGGGTTATGACAGCAGGGATGCAGCAACACGATGCTCTGCGCGGGCAGGGTTTTCAGGGTGCTGATAAAGGCATCAAACCGCACACCGTGGGTTTCGGCGTCATACCAGGGATAGGTATTTACCTCTAAACCTGCACCGTTAAAAATCGCGATGTGGTTTTCCCAGGTCGGATCGCTGACCCAGACGGCAGACTGCGGGAAGTAGCGCTTGAGGAAATCCGCGCCGACTTTCAGCGCGCCAGAACCACCCAGGGTCTGAATCGACGCAATACGGCCCGCTTTTAATACCGGATGATCGGCACCAAACAGCAGCGGTGCAATCGCACTACGGTAGCTGTTCAGCCCTTCCATTGGCAGATAGAGCGATGCCTGATGCGGCTCAGCATAAATCTGCTCTTCGGCAGCCGCTACAGCCTTCAGCTGCGGGATAATGTTCTGTTCGTCGTAATAGAGTCCGATACTCAGGTTAACTTTGTGTTCGCGTGGGTCTTGTTTGAAAGCTTCCATCAACGACAGAATCGGATCGCCAGCATAGGCATCAACGTTTTGAAACACGGTGTAGGTCTCCATGATTGGTCCGTAAGCGGCGGATTAAACCCGATAGCGTCCCGGACGGTGGTTCATTGCAATAATCAGGTTCAGGATCACCGCACCCGCAATCGACGCGAGCAGGATGGGGCCACTCACCACAAACAGTGACGCCAGCACGACGCAGGTATCGACTGCCATCTGCAGTTTACCCGCGCGGATCCCAAAGCGATCCTGTAGCCACAGCGCCAGAATATTGATGCCGCCCAGGCTCGCCTTATGACGAAATAACACTATAAACCCGATTCCCATGATGACGTTACCGAACAGTGTCGCATAGAAGGGGTTAAGGTCAGAAAAGTGGACGAACAGCGGGTGCAGCTGGGTGAAGAGCGACACCAGCCCGACGGCGCAAAAGGTTTTCAGGGTAAATTCCCAGCCCATGCGTTTAACCGCCAGCCAGTAAAACGGGATGTTGATCAGGAAGAACGCGCTGCCGAACGAGAGCGGCGAGAGATAGCTGATCAGAAAGGCGATACCTGCGGTGCTGCCGGTCAGCGCACCGGCCTGTTTCAGCATAATGACGCCGAACGAGACCATCAGGGTGCCGAGCACCATCGCCAGCGCATCTTCAATGCGCGAATGCGGAACGCGGGTGGGTTCTGCGATGTTATCCATGGGGTTTTCTCAGTGCAAATGATGCGGTTCCGATGCAAAAAACGCACCATCGCCACAGCACTGAATGGCTGTAAAGCGGATGCCAGCGATATCCCGTTGATATCTAAGGCGCTTTATAACGGAACTTTGTGCATGAATTTCGAATGACGCCGTCAACCTATGCGCCAAATCCATCTTAAATGCGCGTTATTTGCATTAACTGCCGCCAGTGTGCACCAAAATCGCACAGCAAGCACTTTTTTAGCGCGTCTTCTCTCCGGGAATCATCATCAGCCCGTTCTCTTTCATTCGTCCCAGTACCACGGAGGTTTTCACATGGGAAACGCTCTGGTGTCCGGCAACTAACTGGCTGATTAACGCACTGAGGGAGTTGAGATCGGCCACCGCCACTTTGAGGAGGTAGTCTGCATCACCCGTGGTTTTGTAGGCATCCACGATCGCCTGCTCCTGCTCCACCATGCGGTGAAAGCTCTCAACATATTCTGCGGTGTGATTAATCAGGCGCACCTCTATTAATCCCACCATGCCAAGCCCGATGGCATCAGGTGACAGCCGGGCGTGATAACCCAGGATGAGGTTAGCCTGTTCCAGATTGATACGGCGGCGGGAACATTGAGAGGCAGAAAGGCCGACCAGATCGCTGAGTTCCTGATTGGTCAGACGGCCGTTAGATTGTAATAAAGTCAGGATTTTAAGGTCGTAATCGTCTACGTGAGTCATTCCGTTTCCACAGCGTAATGGGCGTCGCTTTGTTACAGATAACCCGATAACCCGAGAGGTTGTCCAACACTATTTTCTGATGATGAGGGCTGTCATGCACAGATCGTGCATGACAGCACAAAGCGGAGATTATTCGTCGTCGTATTGCGGACCCGCGTAGTTGTCGAAGCGTGACCACTGGCCATTAAAGGTCAGGCGCACCGTACCGATCGGGCCATTTCGCTGTTTACCCAGGATGATCTCGGCGATCCCTTTCAGATCGCTGTTTTCGTGGTAAACCTCATCGCGATAGATAAACATGATCAAATCCGCATCCTGCTCGATCGAACCCGATTCACGCAGATCCGAGTTGACCGGCCGTTTGTCAGCACGCTGCTCCAGTGAGCGGTTAAGCTGCGACAGCGCCACCACCGGCACATTCAGTTCTTTGGCCAGCGCTTTCAGCGAGCGGGAGATTTCTGCAATCTCCAGCGTACGGTTGTCCGACAGTGACGGCACGCGCATCAGCTGCAGGTAGTCGATCATGATCATACTTAAGCCACCGTTTTCACGGTAGATGCGTCGGGCGCGCGAACGCACCTCGGTGGGCGTCAGGCCAGAAGAGTCATCGATGTACATGTTCTTCTTCTCCAGCAGGATGCCCATGGTGCCGGAGATGCGCGCCCAGTCCTCATCATCCAGCTGTCCGGTTCGGATGCGGGTCTGATCGACGCGGGAAAGTGACGCCAGCATACGCATCATGATCTGCTCGCTGGGCATCTCCAGACTGAAGATCAGCACCGGCTTCTCCTGCAGCATGGCGGCGTTTTCGCACAGGTTCATCGCAAAGGTGGTTTTACCCATCGATGGACGGGCGGCAACAATAATCAGGTCAGAGCCCTGCAGGCCGGCAGTCTTTTTATTGAGGTCCTGATAGCCAGTATCCACGCCGGTGACGCCGTCATGCGGTGTCTGATAGAGCGATTCGATACGGGAGACGGTTGATTCCAGAATCTGCTCGATGTTTTTCGGGCCAGCATCTTTATCCGCACGCGCTTCCGCAATTTTAAAGACGTTCGACTCTGCGAAGTCGAGCAGCTCTTCGCTGTTACGTCCCTGCGGATCGTAGCCGGCATCAGCAATCTGGTTGGCGACGGAGATCATCTCACGTACCACTGCGCGTTCGCGCACAATGTCAGCATAAGCGCCGATGTTCGCCGCACTCGGGGTATTTTTCGCCAGCTCAGCCAGATAGGCGAAGCCACCGGCCATCTCCAGTTCGCCGCGGGTTTCCAGCGATTCAGAGAGCGTAATCAGGTCGATGGGTTTGCTGTTTTCCAGCAGCCGCTGCATCTCGGAAAAAATCAGCCGATGCGAGCGGTTGAAAAAATCATTCGCGACGACGCGCTCAGAGACGTTATCCCAGCGCTCGTTATCCAGCATTAACCCACCGAGCACCGACTGCTCCGCTTCCAGAGAATGCGGGGGCATTTTCACGCCTGCGAGCTGGCGATCCTGCGTTTCGTTCGATTTGTTGGTGGGTTTATTTCCTGCCATAGTGAATGCATTACCGATCTTCTGTGGGGACGCGCAAGTATACCTTAGTTGGGGTGCGCGCCTCACCCTCATGATGAAACAATCACAGGAGTCAGAATGGCAAAGCGTATTCAGTTCAGCGCGCATGGCGGCCCGGACGTCTTAGAGTGGACAGATTTTGAACCTGCTGACCCGGCTGAACATGAAGTGCAGGTTGAGCATCGCGCTATCGGGATTAATTACATCGATACCTATGTTCGCAGCGGGCTCTATCCGGTTGCCGCTTTTCCCTCTGGCCTGGGAACGGAAGCCGCAGGTGTGGTGTCGCGGGTTGGCCGTGGCGTGACTCTGTTTAAACCTGGCGATCGCGTAGTCTACTGTCTGGCATCGATGGGGGCCTATAGTGAAGTGCACAACGTAGCGGAAGATCGCCTGATGCATCTTCCGGAGGCGATCAGCTTTGAGCAGGGTGCGGCAAGCTATCTGAAAGGGCTGACCACGCAATATCTGCTGCGCCAGACCTATAAAATCAGCGCCGGTGAGACCTTTCTGTTTCATGCCGCGGCGGGCGGCGTCGGGTTAATCGCCTGTCAGTGGGCAAAAGCGCTGGGTGCGCATTTGATCGGCACCGTGGGTTCAGCGGAAAAAGCCACGATGGCGAAAAATGCTGGCGCATGGGAGACCATTAATTATCGCGAAGAGAATATTGCACAGCGCATCAGCGAACTGACAGAAGGGAAAAAAGTGGGTGTCGTGTATGACTCCGTGGGTAAAGATACCTGGGAAGCATCGCTGGATTCGCTGCGCCGTCACGGTCTGATGGTCAGTTTTGGTAATGCATCGGGTCCGGTAACCGGCATCGATCTGGGCATTCTGAATAAGAAAGGCTCGTTGTTTGTGACCCGACCTTCCCTGTTTGGCTATATCACCAATCGCCAGGAGCTGGAAACCGCCAGTGCCGAGCTGTTCTCCCTGCTGGCGAGCGGCGCGATCAAGGTTGATGTGCCGGAGCAGCAGAAGTTTGCGCTGAAAGAGGCCAGCCAGGCGCACCAGATGCTGGAGAGCCGTGCCACGCAGGGATCCTGCCTGTTAATCCCGTAACAGCCAGCACCCCGTAAGCAGCAAAAAGGGCTTCCCGTGGGAAGCCCTCTTCTTTTTTTTATTTTTTGTTCGCGCTGGTGTAGGGACAGCGGCGATAAATTCATGTCGAGTCGATGGCACATCGATTTGACGACAGGCATCCTGCCAGAAAACATAAGTAAAAAATATGTTTAATTGCAGATCAGCGCCGAACAATCTCTCACACTGTGATCGCTACCGCATTTAGCGCCAGCCTTTGCGGTCTAACCTGTTGATCTTACGTCTCAGCTTACGGCGCGCTCGCGCATCGCTATCGCCAAAAAAGGCACGATGCAGCCATACAGCGATGACCGCCAGCACCAGCCACGGCAACACTTTGATAACAAGTGCAAACAGTCCACCGACAAACATCACGAGGGTAGCGACCACCAGTGCCGCCAGCACGCCCAGCAGTGAAACGCCGGTCAGCAACAGCATCAGGAAAAACCCCAATACGAATAAAATTTCCACGTCAGCGCTCCTTTTAAAATCAGTTGTTATAGCTATTACAAAAAGCGTGCCAACTGATAACTTATTGATTTAAAGCTGATAAGGATTAAAAAAGGTGTAGCAACCTGGTGAGAAAAACCACATTCTGGCGTAAAAAAAACCAGCTTATCAGAGCTGGTTTATCAGGGTTACGATCACGGATCAGACTTCCTGTGGGATCTTATCCGCCACCAGCGCCAGCGCGGCTTCCAGTACGCGAACATCCGCCCCCGGCTTGTGAGCGTTTTCACTCAGGTGACGTCGCCACTGGCGGGCGCCCGGAATACCCTGGAACAGTCCCAGCATATGGCGTGTGACGTGTCCCAGATATGTGCCCTTCGCCAGTTCCGCTTCGATATAGGGATACATGGCGCGCACCACTTCCACCGGGTTTGCCGCCGGGTGCTGACGACCAAACAGCGTCTGATCGACCTGCGCCAGAATGCCGGGGTTTTGATAGGCTTCGCGTCCCATCATCACACCGTCCAGGTGCTGCAGGTGGGTCTGTGCCTCTTCCAGCGTTTTTACGCCGCCATTAAGCGCGATCGTCAGATGCGGGAAATCGCGTTTCAGCTGATATACGCGTGGATAGTCCAGCGGTGGAATTTCGCGGTTCTCTTTGGGGCTGAGGCCAGAGAGCCAGGCTTTGCGCGCATGGATGATAAACGTCTCACACTCACCGCGACCCGCCACCGTGCCGATAAAGTCCGTCAGGAATTCATAGCTGTCCAGCTCATCAATCCCGATGCGGGTTTTCACCGTCACCGGAATCGATACCACATCGCGCATCGCTTTAATCGCATCCGCGACCAGATTCGCCTCGGCCATCAGGCAGGCACCAAAACGACCATTCTGAACCCGATCCGAAGGACAGCCGACATTCAGGTTTACTTCATCGTAGCCGCGCTGCTCTGCCAGCTTCGCACACTGCGCCAGCGCCGCCGGATCGCTACCGCCAAGCTGCAACGCGACCGGATGTTCCGCCTCGCTGTATGCCAGGTAATCCCCTTTGCCATGAATGATCGCGCCTGTGGTCACCATTTCGGTGTAGAGCAGCGTGTCACCGGTCAGCTGACGATGAAAATAGCGACAGTGACGATCGGTCCAGTCGAGCATGGGGGCGATAGAGAAACGTTGCGAAGAGAAATTAGGCATGAAGCGCAGACAATCCGGTAATTAAGGGTGATGGAATTCTGTGCAAGGATAACACAAGGGCGGGCGATAGTGCATCGCCCGCCCCCGAACAGCCGGAATAACGTGCTTAGAAGTTAAAGCCCAGCTGCATCATCGCGCCCCAGGTGTTGTTAGCCCCCACCGAGCCAGCCAGATCCAGATGGACAGCTTTGTTAAACGGTGACAGACCAAAACCTGCGGTGGCAACATTTTCGTCGTTAGACCGCATGTCCGCACGATAACCGGCACGCAGTTGCAGCCAGTCAAGCACGCGGTACTCCGCGCCCACTGCCGCATACTGGCTGTTATCCTGGGTTTTGAAGCGTTTGGTTTCAGTCAGATCCACATCGCCTGTCACGGTAAACGGCCCTTTATCCCAGGATAGTCCGGTGGTGACCAGCGGGCGAATCTGGTAGGTATCGCGGAACCCGTTGACCTCTTTGGTCTGCAGATCGCGCGAAACCAGGTTCTGTCCGGTCACACCCAGCGTCCAGTTTTCAGCAAAGGTGGTCGCCAGACCGGCATCAACGTTAAAGCCGGTGTCGGTGCTGCGATACTGGCTATTGTTGATGTCGTTCTTGTCGTAGTTATAGATGCTGGCAGTGTAGTTATAGAGCGAGGTTTTCTGCACTTTCGGCGTTACGCCCACCGAGACCGGCTGACCGGCGATGGTGAACTCATGTGCCACTGCCACACCATAATCAATGGTCAGTGCCGCTAAGCCATTCGCACTGGAACGCAGGTTATTTTGATCGCCAGGACGTGGCAGCACCGTTCCGTTAGCAACACCGCGCAGATAGTCGATATCACCCTGGACCACGTTGGCACGGACGTGCGCCGTACCGTAGGCTTTGGTAATAAACGCAAAAGGCAGGGTCTCATTAGGGATCGTGACGGCCACGGCCACGCCTGCACTGCCGTCCGCTTTGTTACCGCGCAAATCGCTGAGCTTGTCAGCGACATCGCCGGAGGCAGCACGCAGTTCAGGGTAGCCACGCAAATAATCCGCAAAAGTCAGGTTACCAATCACGTCGCGATAGCGATCCACGGTGTCGGTAATATCATCGACTTTATCAATCAGCTTATCTTTGTCAGTAACCTGAATACCTGCCGAGGGAATAATAATGCTGACGTTATCGTCAGATTTAGCACGCGTCATTAATGCCGGGTTCGCCAGCACTGCTGAGCCATAAACAGAAGATGCTACGCCGGTGCCGCCCATGGCGTCATTACGTGCATCATACCAGGTCCCTGCCGCCATGGCGGAAGAAGAAAGGAAAAGCGCGGTCGCTGCAGCGGAATACTTCAGCGCTGAACGTTGAGCGGATTTTTTCACCATTTGCCTGCCATCACCTGAGAAATTGTCATTGAAACATTCAACGACTGAATAGTTTGTTAGCCCTATTGTGAACCCTGGCTAACGCGTTATTGCTGTGAATTCAAAGGAAACAGTGTCTTAATTCAAAGGATTGGACGTTTTCCAATCAAAAAACCGTTGTAATTGTTCAGACTGTGTCGGGTTATTTCAAATACTGCCAGACTTTCCTTAAGTCTTTCTGAACATTACTTCTTAACTCAGTGAGATGCAAAGCAAAATGCCAACAAATTCCGCTTCATGTCGATTGAGAATGGATCTGATTTCTCGTCAGATTTGAGATAGATAGCGGCTTAAATTCTTAAAATGCTGCTTTATCAGGCAAATAATGCTGTTTTAACAGGCGAAAACGAACATCAGCGCCGCAAAACTATGTGTGATAAAATAACATCACTTATCCAGCGGAGAATTTTTCATGACAAACATGACATCGCAGCAAATTTTGATTCAGGCTGAAAAAATGTGCCTGCAGCGCGGTGTACGTCTGACTTCGCAGCGTGCTGAGGTATTGCGCCTGATGGCCGAACAGCCTGGCTCGATCAGCGCTTACGATCTGCTGGATCAACTCCGCATCAGCGAACCGCAGGCCAAACCCCCTACCGTCTATCGTGCGTTGGACTTCCTGCTGGAGCAGGGTTTCATTCATCGGGTGGAGTCCAACAATAGCTACGTCATGTGTCACCACTTCGAGGCACCGGCACATACCTCAGTGATGCTGGTCTGCGACCGCTGTGCAGCAGTAACGGAGAAACAGGCGCAGGGCGTGGAGAAGATTATCGCGACGCTGGCGGGTGAAGCGCAGTTCGCTTTACGCCACAGTGTGATTGAAGCGCATGGTTTATGTGAAAATTGTGCTGCAGTAGAAGCCTGTACGCACCATGAAAGCTGCGAACACGATCATCAGGATGAGGGGAAAAAGCGGGGAAAACGCGGGTAACTGGCGCATCCTTGTGTGGTTCCGGTGCGGGTGCACCGGAATGTGTTAACTGATCAGCGCTGCATTACCAGCGGTGGTCTTTATTCTGGCCTTCCCAGTCCGTCACTTCACGCTCTGCTTCATCTTTCGCATAGCCATAACGTTCCTGGATTTTGCCGACCAGCTGATCGCGTTTGCCTTCGATAACCTGCATGTCATCGTCGGTCAGCTTGCCCCATTTCTCTTTCATTGTGCCTTTGAACTGCTTCCAGTTGCCGCTCGCTTCGTCTTTATTCATGGCAGACCTCCAACCCTCGGGTTTAATGATTATCTTGTTACTTAACAAAATAACGATATAAAGCGCTGGTTAACTGCGCCGGATAAAGTTAATTGTAGCAACCAGATTCACAAACCCGGAATAATACGGAATAATCTGTATCAATCTGTGCAGCGTCAGGCATCAAACCAGCTATTCTGACGCCAGTGCCTGCGCCAGATGAGCCACAGTGACAGACCGCGCAGCGCCAGGAAAACCGTTACCGCCAGCCACAGTCCATGATTGCCCAGCGCCGGTACGCTCAGCAGCGTCAGAAAGTAGCCTGCTGCTGCTACCACCATGCTGTTACGCATCTCACGTCCGCGCGTCGCGCCGATGAACATCCCATCCAGCAGATAACACCAGACGCCGATCAGCGGCATAACGATCTGCCAGACCAGATAGCGGTCAGCACTTTGTTGCAGCGAAGGAAGGGAGGTCAACAGGGTAACAATCTGCGAGCCAGCAATGGCATAGATCAGCGAGAAGAAAAGCGCCACCACCACCGCCTGCCGACAGGCAGAGTGCCAGACATGCCACAGTTTGCTGCCATCTTTTGCACCATGCGCCTCGCCGGCAAACGCTTCAACCGCGTAGGCGAAGCCATCCAGCGCATAGGCCGTGAACGTAATGAACATCAGCAATACCGCGTTAACTGCCACCACATCCGGGCCAAGCCGCGCGCCCAGCACGGTCAGCGAGGCGAAACAGAGTTGCAGCATTAGTGAGCGCAGCATGATATCCCGGTTCAGCCGCAGCAGTCGGCCGCTGTCACCGCGCCAGCTCTGCTTCAACAGGCTTAGCGAAATGCCGCGCAGCTTCAGGACCCGCCAGACCATGATGCTGCCGACACCCAGCGTAATGTACTCCGCCAGCGCCGTGGCGGTTGCTGCACCCGCGACACCCCAGTGCAGACCCATCACCAGCCAGAGATCGAGCACGATATTAACCACATTGCCCACCACCAGCAGGATCACCGGCGCGCGCGCATACTGCACGCCCAGCAGCCAGCCCAGAATGACCAGATTTGCCAGCGTAGCAGGCGCGCTGAGCCAGCGAATCTGAATAAACAGCGCCGCCTGTTCCAGTACCGCGGGATTGCCGCCAACCAGATGGGTCGCCAGCTGAATAATCGGATAACGTAAAGCGATGAACAGTACACCTGCCAGCAGCGCAATAATCAGCGGCTGCGTTAGCGCGCGTGCCAGCGCAGTTTTATCGCCCGCACCAAACGCCTGCGCCGTAAGGCCAGTCGTACTCATTCGAAGGAAAAGCAGCAGCATAAAGAGGAAGCTGGTCACCGTGGTCCCGACCGCAACCCCGCCAAGATAGACAGGGCTGTCGAGATGACCAATTACTGCCGTATCGACCACCCCCAGTAAGGGAACGGTGATATTTGAAAGGATCATTGGCAGCGCAAGCCGCCAGAGATTTTTATCGGTTGCCGTGATAAAGCGCATTCGCCGTTCCGTGCTCGGTGTCGCTGCGCAAAACAGGCAGCGACAAAATTAGGGCAGACAGAATAGCATCAGAAAAGGCGAATGCACGCAGGCCTCAAATCAGAGCCACTCGCCGTTGCGAACCACACCAACCGCCAGACCTTCAATGGTCAGGGACTGTGCACGGGTATCGACAACAATCGGGTCAAAATCACTGTTTTCAGGCAGCAGATGCACGATAGCACCCTGCTTTTTCCAGCGCTTAACGGTGACTTCATCATCAATGCGGGCAACGACAACCTGGCCGTTGCGTACATCCTGGGTTTTATGTACCGCGAGCAGGTCGCCATCCATAATCCCGATATCTTTCATCGACATTCCGCTGACGCGCAGCAGGAAGTCGGCAGACGGCTTAAACAGGCCCGGATCGACCTTGTAGTGGGTTTCGATATGTTCCTGCGCCATGATCGGCTCACCGGCAGCAACCCGGCCAATCAACGGTATGCCTTCTGAGGCTTCTTCTTCCATTAGCAGACGAATGCCGCGCGATGCACCGGAAACGATCTCGATAACGCCTTTACGCGCCAGCGCTTTCAGGTGCTCTTCTGCCGCATTCGGTGAGCGGAAGCCCAGTTGTGCAGCAATCTCTGCGCGCGTAGGCGGCATGCCTGTTGAAGAAATATGGTCGCGAATCAGGTCATAGACCTGCTGCTGCCTGCTGGTTAATGCTTTCATCCCGCCCCCTGGTTGTTTATACAGTCGCTGTGAGTATATACAGGTATTGGCGAAATGGAAACCGATTGTCAGGCAAAACGCGGCTTCCGGCGCGATATGGAACGCTTATCGCAAATGTGTCCAGAGCAGCGCTATCCAGACAAACAGTGCCAGTAAGATGCTGATCAGTACCGCCGCAGAGCCCATATCTTTGGCCCGGCCCGCCAGCGGATGATGCTCCTGACCGATGCGGTCAACGACCGCTTCAATGGCGCTATTGAGGATTTCAACAATGACCACCAGCACCACCGACCCAATCATCAGGATGCGTGAGACCACATCGACATCCAGCCAGCAGGCGATAATAATGGCGACCAGCGCAGCCAGGGCCTCCTGACGAAACGCCGCTTCATGTTGCCAGGCGGCACGCAGTCCCTGCCAGGAGTAACCTGCGGCTTTAACTATTCTGATAAGTCCGGTGGCATTATTTGCCATGATGTGGGAACCCTTTTATCGGATTGACGTCAATGTCTGGGCTGCGTGCAATTGGCACCACCACAGATCTTCGCTGCACTTTCTGGTATGCTTGCGGCGCTTTGCTAACAAGAGGCTTCATGTTGTCTATGTCAGGTTGGCGTAAACTCTATTACAAATTGCTTAATTTACCACTGTCGTTTTTGGTAAAAAGTAAGGCCATTCCGGCCGATCCCGTGTCTGAACATGGTCTGGATCCGACCCGACCTATTATGTATGTTTTGCCTTACGATTCGAAGGCCGACTTACTGACTTTACGCGCGCAGTGTCTGCGGCATCATCTGCCTGACCCACTCTCTCCGCTGGAGATTGATGGTTCACTGCTGCCGCGCCACGTATTTATCCACGATGGCCCGCGCGTCTTCCCCTATTTTGTGCCCAGCGTGGAATCGGTGAAAATCTTTCACGATTACCTCGATCTGCATCGCAATAATCCTACGCTGGATATCCAGATGCTGCCGGTGACGGTGATGTTTGGCCGCGCACCCGGACGTGAAGTCCAGGGCGAAGCCACGCCACACCTGCGGGTGCTGAACGGCGTACAGAAATTCTTTGCGGTGATCTGGCACGGACGCGACAGTTTTGTTCGCTTCTCGCCGACCGTTTCGCTGCGCCGCATGGCCACGGAACACGGTACGGATAAGTCGATTGCCCAGAAGCTGGCTCGCGTAGCGCGCATCCATTTTGCCCGTCAGCGGCTGGCGGCGATTGGCCCGCGGTTACCGGCGCGTCAGGATCTCTTTAACCGTCTGCTGCAATCCAAAGCGATTGAAAAAGCCGTCGAAGATGAAGCACGCAGCAAAAAAATCTCCCATGAGAAAGCGCAGCAGAATGCTGTCGAGATGATGGAAGAAATTGCCGCCAACTTCTCTTATGAAGCGATTCGCGTTACTGACCGCGTGATGGGCTGGCTATGGAGTCGTCTCTATCAGGGCATCAACGTTAATGGCGGCGAAAAAGTGCGCCAGCTGGCGCAGGATGGCCACGAGATTGTCTATGTGCCGTGCCATCGCAGCCACATGGATTATCTGCTGCTCTCCTACGTGCTCTATCATCAGGGCCTGGTCCCGCCGCACATTGCTGCCGGTATCAACCTCAACTTCTGGCCAGCCGGCCCGATTTTCCGTCGTCTGGGCGCATTCTTTATTCGTCGTACTTTTAAAGGCAACAAGCTCTACGCCACGGTGTTCCGTGAATATCTCGGCGAGCTGTTTACCCGCGGCTATTCGGTTGAGTACTTTGTCGAGGGTGGACGTTCTCGTACCGGCCGCCTGCTGGACCCGAAAACCGGCACCTTAGCCATGACATTGCAGGCGATGCTGCGCGGCGGTAACCGCCCGATCACGCTGGTGCCGATCTACATCGGCTATGAGCACGTGATGGAAGTGGGTACTTACGCCAAAGAACTGCGCGGCGCGGCGAAAGAGAAAGAGGGCTTCATGCAGATGGTGCGTGGCTTGCGCAAGCTGCGCAATCTCGGTCAGGGTTACGTTAACTTTGGCGAACCGCTGCCGCTGGTCAACTATCTCAACAAGCAGGTACCGGAATGGCGCGATGCCATCGATCCGATTGAGCCGCAGCGTCCGAGCTGGTTAACACCGACGGTCAATGATATCGCGGCCAGCCTGATGGTACGTATCAATGAAGCGGGCGCGGCCAATGCCATGAACCTCTGTGTTACCGCTTTGCTGGCGTCACGTCAGCGCTCACTCACCCGTGAACAGCTGATTGAACAGCTGGAATGCTATACCCAGCTGCTGCGCAATGTGCCTTATTCACCTAACGCGACCGTACCCGATCTTTCAGCGGAAGCGCTGCTGGATCACGCCATGGGTATGAATAAGTTTGAGAATGAAAAGGACAGTATCGGCGACATCATCATTCTGCCGCGTGAGCAGGCGGTGCTGATGACCTACTATCGCAACAATATTCATCACATGCTGGTGATGCCGTCGCTGATTGCCGCCATAGTTCAGCAGCATCAGACGCTGACTGAAGCCGAACTGCTGCGTCAGGTAAGCCTGATCTACCCGATGCTGAAGAGCGAACTGTTCCTGCGCTGGCAGACCGATGAGTTGCCGCAACTGCTGACCGATATCAGTCAGGAGCTGGCGCGTCAGGGCCTGATTACCTTCGAAGCCGGTGAGTTGCGCTTTACTGCGGCGCGCTACCGCACGCTGCAACTGCTGGCTGCCGGTGTGCGCGAAACGCTGCAGCGTTATGCCATTACCTTCTCGATTCTCAGCGCCAAGCCGACGATTAACCGTGGCACGCTGGAGAAAGAGAGCCGGACGCTGGCACAGCGTCTGTCGGTGCTGCACGGTATCAATGCGCCGGAGTTCTTCGACAAAGCGGTCTTTACCTCACTGGTGCTGACGCTGCGTGACGAAGGGTATATCAGCGACAGCGGTGATGCCGATGTCGCGCAGACTCTGGCGACCTGGCATATCCTGGCTGACCTGGTCACCAGTGATGTGCGCATGACGATTGAAACCGCGGTGGCGCACGACTGACACGCGCGCCCAGTAAAAAGGCGACCTCATGAGGTCGCCTTTTTTATGCCCAAAACGCTCTATCAGAACAGCTGACTGAACGGCGGCGTATTCATCAGTACGCCCAGGAACAGCACCATCCCGACATAGTTGTTATTCAGGAAAGCCTGGAAACAGGGCTGGCGTTCGCGCCCGGCGATCAGCTTCTGCTGATAAACAAACAGCGCAGCCGCCAGCAGCAGCGTCCAGTAGAAGGCACCGTTCAGGTGGAGCATCATGCCCACCAGCGCCATCAGCAGCAGGGTTGCCAGTTGCAGCAGACCAATAATCAGCTTGTCGAAACGGCCAAATAATATCGCCGTCGACTTCACGCCAATCTTCAGGTCATCGTCCCGATCGACCATCGCATACTGCGTATCGTAAGCGACCGTCCAGCAAATGTTGGCAATAAACACCAGCCAGCAGACCAGAGGTAAGGACTCACTAACTGCGGACCAGGCCATCGGAATCGCCCAGCCAAACGCGGCCCCCAGCACCACCTGCGGCAGGTGGGTGTAGCGCTTCATAAAGGGATAAACGCAGGCCAGCGCCAGCCCCACGACGGAGAGCATTATCGTCATCAGGTTCATGGTCAGCACCAGCGCAAAAGCTATCAGCGCCAGGATCACGAACAGCAGCTTCGCCTCTTTTGCACTCACCGCGCCGCTGGCCAGTGGCCGGTGCTTCGTACGCTCCACATGACCATCAACTTTACGGTCGGCGTAGTCATTGATCACACAACCCGCCGCGCGCATCACAAATACCCCGGCAACGAATACCACCAGCACCGGCAGCGGCGGGATCGCCATGTCAGCCAGCCATAATGCCCAGAGCGTGGGCCACATCAGCAGCAGCGTCCCGATCGGTTTGTCGATACGCATCAGGCGAGCGTAGGCCCGCCATTTATTCATACTTAAGCTCGTTTGCACCACAAAATCCTCAGACCAGATCGCGATAGAGCGGCGATGCCGGTAAAAACAGTTCAGTCAGCAGCAGCGGTTTGCCGGAGAGACGCAGACGGGAACGCCGTCCCCACAATCCCTCCACCTGCCCCGGCTCAATAAAATCGCGGGTCAGCGTCGACGACGAAAAAAGATAGCGCCCCAGAGGACGGGTGCCGAGCTGTTGCAGCATCGCCTCTGGCCCGTTAAGGGTGCTTTCCGGTACCAGCGTGCGGCCAGCCAGCCAGGGCTGATCGTCGCCGGACAGCAGCACTTCGCGTAGCCAGAAACGTTCATCGTCTGGCAACAACGCCCTTTCCTCACCCAACTCGCTGGCGTCGATAAAGCCTTCACGCAGCGGCTGAACCGTGACCCGCTGACAGTGCTGTTCAAAACGGCGCGTCATCGAATCCTCCTCCATCAGCCAGTCGAGCAAGGGCGGCGCAAGGGTGGCCTGCGACGGAGAAAGCCAGTTGAGCGAACGTAATAAGCTGAGTGCGTCTTGCGACATGGCACCACTCCCGATAATTTTCAGGACGCTAGTTTAGCGCAGAGCGGCGATGCGAACACCTGCCGTCGTGTCAGACGGCAGGGGGATTACTCGCGTTTCAGCCGGTTACTGTTGGCCAGCCACAGCGTGACCACCAGAATCAGAATCGCCGCTGAGTAGCAGAGGGTATCGAAGGGATTTTTATGGTCGACGATAATCAGGCGGATAATAGCCGTGATACCGATATAGACAAAGTAGCGCAGGGGAAAGTGATAGCCCGACTGAAAGTACTTAACAATCAGGGCAATAAATTCGAAGTAGAGGAAATAGATAACAATTCCCTCAATCAGCAGGTAAGAAGAGGCCTGCTCGCCGGTGTTAAACAGGACATTTGCCAGATGAATAGTCTCTTTGCCTAAAAAGACGATCAGGATGATCGCCAGACTCAGCAGACCCAGATTCAGCACCCATTGCAGAACCGTTGCAAGGTGGCGGGCCAAAGGATTTTTGTCACTCATGTTGCGCCTTTAAAAAGGAGTTATTAGCGCGCAACATCATGCGTGAGTGTGATGCAAATCACAATAACCCTAAGCTTCCACATCCACACAGAGCGCGTCGTACCGCCAGTATTCACAGTCGCAATCAATCACCTCTTTTTGCTGATTGCGGTTGATACGGGTGATCAGCAAACCGGGGCTGCCCGGCGCGACATTCAGCGTAGGTGCAGCAATCTCCGGCAACGGGCCGGGCAGAATCGTGAAGCGCGCGCCGCCGTAGCGAATACCGTAGCGCTGGTCATAGAGATCGGTCAGGGAGCGGGTCAGATCTTCATCGAGCAGGCCAGGGAAAAAACGCGGATTGAGGTAGTGTTCTACATAGAGCACCGCGCGCCCATCAATGCGGCGCAGGCGGCGAATACAGTAAACCGACGAACCTGGAGCCAGACGCAGCGCGATCGCTACGCTGTCGTGCGCTGCGACCTGCTCAGCAGCGATCACTTCCGTGGTCGCCTGCCTTCCCTGCTCCCTCGCCATGGCATGAAAGTGGCTGTGATGCAGCGGGTTGTAAATCAGACGTGGTGGCGCGATAAACCAGCCGCGACGCAGTTCCCGGTAGATCATCCCCTGGGCCTCCAGCTTACCCAGCGCTTCCCGCAGGGTAATCCGCGTGGTGCTGAACGCCTCGCTTAAGGCACGCTCCGCTGGCAGGCGCCCGCCGCTGAACTCACCGGCCTGGATGCGCGTCAGCAGTGCGCTGGCTATCGCATCTGCCGTTTTGAGTGCTATCGACTCCACAACAGTAGCCTCATTTTGGTGCGACTTCGCACTCTTACTGTTCAGGTAAACGCGCCTGAGGTGGGCGAACGGGCCGCGTCTTTTGTCGCCCCTTCCCCGCACCCCGCCGCCTTGTCATAAATCGTTCATATAGAGGGGCTACATTGGCTCGGTTCTTGCTGGACTAGACCAGCCAGGCCCATCAACTTACACCCGGAGCAACTGAGATGAAAGCGTTTATCGCCTCTGTAGTAGCCAGTGCTGTAGTCCTCACCCTGCCCGTTGCGCAGGCCGCCGATAACGACCTCGCCGCACTCGAAAAAGCCGCACGCAGTGAAGGTCAGGTCAACAGCGTCGGGATGCCGGATAGCTGGGCCAACTGGAAAGATACCTGGAACGACATCAGCAGCAAATATGGCCTTAAGCACAGCGATACCGATATGTCATCGGCGCAGGAGCTGGCGAAATTCGATGCAGAGAAAGAGAACGCCAGCGCTGATATCGGTGACGTGGGCGCCGCCTTTGGCCCGATCGCCGTCGCCAAAGGGGTAACCCAGCCTTACAAACCGACGCACTGGGATCAGATTCCTGCCTGGGCCAAAGATAAAGACGGTCACTGGGCGCTGGCCTACACCGGCACCATTGCCTTTCTGATCGACAAGCAGCAGGTGAAAGATATTCCCCACAGCTGGGCCGATCTGAAGAAAGGTAAGTATGTGGTTACTATCGGCGACGTCGGTGTGGCAGCTCAGGCGGCTAATGGCGTACTGGCTGCAAACTACGCCTTAGGCGGCGATGAAAAGAACCTGAAACCTGCGCTGGCGTTCTTTGCCGATCTGGCCAAACAGGGTCGTCTTGGCGTGACCGATCCGGTCATTGCTAACATCGAAAAAGGCGAAGTGCAGATGGCAGTGGTATGGGACTTTAACGCCCTGAACTACCGTGACCAGATCGACAAAAATCGCTACGAAGTAGTGATCCCGTCTGACGGCTCCGTCACCTCCGGCTACACCACTATCATCAACAAATATGCGAAACACCCTGCCGCCGCAAAACTGACGCGCGAATATATCTTCTCAGACCAGGGACAAATCAATCTGGCGAAGGGCTATGCCCGCCCGATTCGTGCCGAGCATCTGACACTGCCAGCGGACGTTCAGGCTCGCCTGCTGCCGCAGTCCGAATATAAAAATGCCCGTCCGGTTAAGGATCAGGCTGCCTGGGATAAATCGTCGAAAATGCTGCCGCGCCTGTGGCAGGAAAACGTCATCATCAACATGCAGCAGTAATTCGCGGCAGGGAGAACGGAATGAAGACCATCCTGGTGGTACTGGACGGGCTGAGCAATCAGGTCGCACAACATGCAATGGGTTACCTGCATGCCGAGTGTTCACAGGGCAACGGGTTCTATTACCGTATGACCTGTGAATTACCGTCGCTGTCGCGCCCGCTTTATGAGTGCATTCTGACCGGCGTTCCGCCGGTCAGAAGCGGCATTATTCATAATGGCGTCAGCCGGTTAAGTCGCGAACGCAGCGTGTTTCACTTTGCGCGCGCGGCAGGGCTGACGACAGCGGCGGCGGCCTACCACTGGGTAAGTGAGCTTTATAACCGCACACCGTTCGTTCCGGCGCGCGATCGTCATACCGACGCGCCGGACCTGCCGATTCAGTATGGTCATTTTTATTCTGACGATAGCTATCCTGACTCACATCTGTTTGAGGATGCAGAGAGCCTGCGGCTGCGTCACGATCCCGATTTCCTGCTGATCCACCCGATGAATATCGACGATGCCGGTCATAAGTCGGGGCTCTCCTCGCCGCAGTACCGCAACCGGGCGCGCATCGCTGACGGCCTGCTGTCGCAGTGGATGCCGCTGTGGCTGGCCGAAGGCTACCAGGTGATGGTGACGGCCGATCACGGCATGAATGACGATCGCTCCCACGGCGGAATTCTGCCGGAGGAGACAACGGTGCCGCTGTTTGTCTTTGGCCACGCTTTCTCGCTGCAGCCTGACCTTGCGCCGCAGCAGACGGATCTGTGCGGCACGCTGTGTGAACTGCTGGAAGTGGCGCATGACAAACCGGTCTGTCGCGGGCTGCTGGCGGAGCCGCAAAGATGAAGGGAAAAGGATTCGCGTTGCTGATGCTGTTGCCTTTCACCCTATTCTGGGTCGCCTTTCAGCTGGCCCCACTGCTGTGGATCGCCATCAACAGCTTCTGGAGTGACATGAACAGCCAGTGGGGCTGGGATAACTATCACGACATCATCACCTCACCGTTCTACCAGCAGGCATTTCGCTTCTCACTGGATATCTCGCTCTGGTCCAGCGTCTGGGGACTGCTGATTGCGCTGATCACCGGCTATTCATTGCATCAGCTCGGCGGCGGACGACTGCAGCGCTTCCTTATCTCTTTTACCAACATGACCAGCAACTTTGCCGGTGTCCCGCTGGCGTTTGCCTTTGTGATTCTGCTGGGGCTGAACGGCTGCCTGACGCTGCTGCTGCGCCATTATGGTGTGATTGAGAGCTTCCGACTCTTCTCGCGCAACGGGATGGTGCTGGTTTACACCTGGTTTCAGATCCCGCTGGGTGTGCTGCTGCTCTACCCGGCGTTCGACGGGCTGAAAAAAGAGTGGCAGGAGTCTGCTGCGCTGCTGGGTGCCAGCCGCTGGCGCTACGTCTGGCACATCGCCCTGCCGATTCTGTTCCCGGCACTGCTCGGAACCTTTGTGATCCTGCTGGCGAATGCGCTGGGGGCTTACGCCACGATTTACGCGCTGACCACCGGTAATTTCAACGTGGTGCCGGTGCGCATCGCAGCGCTGGTCTCCGGAGATATTTCGCTCGATCCCAACACCGGCAGCGCGCTGGCGATGCTGCTGGTGGCAATCATGGCGCTGATCACCCTGGTGCAGCAGTATCTGGTGCGCCGCAGCTATCTCAATGCGAAACAGCCATGAAAGGAGCCGTCATGTCACGTGCTGAGCATCTCTATCACCGGATCATGGTCGGGTTACTCTTTACTCTGCTGGCGCTGCCGTTGCTGGCGACGCTGCTCTATGCGATTTCGTCCGACTGGAGCAATACCATTCTGCCGCAGGGATATAGCCTGAAGTGGTTCATTCAGCTCTGGAGCGATTCACGTTTTCTGACAGCGCTGGGCCATTCGCTGCTGATTTGCTTCGGTGCGCTGCTCTTCTCTCTGGTGCTGGTGCTGCCTGCCATGTTTGTAATCGCTTACTACTTTCCCCGACTGGATGCGGTGATGAACATCCTGATCCTGATGCCTTTTGCCGTGCCGCCGGTGGTGTCATCTGTGGGATTACTCCAGCTCTACTCTTCGTCACCGCTGATGCTCACCGGCACGCCGTGGATCTTAATCGGCTGCTACTTCACTATCGCACTGCCCTTTATCTATCGGGCGCTGGCGAACAATATGCAGGCGATCAACCTTAAAGAGCTGATTGATGCTGCACAGCTGCTGGGTGCCAGCACCTGGCAGGCGGCGCTGTGGGTGGTGCTGCCTAACCTGCGTAAAGGGATGCTGATCGCCGTGCTGCTCTCGTTCTCCTTTCTGATTGGTGAGTTTGTCTTCGCTAACCTGCTGGTCGGCAACCGCTATGAAACCCTGCAGGTTTACCTCTTCAACATGCGTAACGGCAGCGGTCACTTCACCAGCGCGCTGGTGATCTCCTACTTCTTTGTGGTGTTGCTGGTCACCTGGCTGGCCAATGCCCTGAATCCTGAACGAGGCTGAATATGAGTTACCTTGAGGTCAGAGAGCTGAACAAGTCTTATGGACCGACGCCGATTTTTGAGCAGATCGATTTCAGCGCCGCCGAAGGAGAGTTTGTCACCCTGCTCGGCCCCAGCGGCTGCGGCAAATCGACGCTGCTGCGCTGTCTGGCGGGATTAACCGGCGTCGACAGCGGTGAAATCAGGCTGGAGGGCAAGGATATCGTGCCGCTGGCCCCGCAGAAACGCGCCATTGGCATGGTGTTCCAGAGCTATGCGCTGTTTCCCAACATGACGGTGGAGAAGAACGTCGCGTTTGGCCTGAAGATGCAGAAGCTGCCCGAGGCACAGATCCGCCAGCGGGTGCTGGAGGTGCTGGAACTGGTGGAACTCAGTGACTATGCGCGTCGTTATCCGCATCAGCTGTCAGGCGGCCAGTGTCAGCGCGTGGCGCTGGCGCGTTCGCTGGTGACGCGTCCGCGTCTGCTGCTGCTGGATGAGCCGCTGTCGGCGCTGGATGCGCGCATCCGTCGCCATCTGCGCGATCAAATCCGGCGCATTCAGCGCGAGCTGAATCTCACCACCCTCTTCGTCACCCACGATCAGGAGGAGGCGCTGACGCTCTCCGACCGCATTGTGCTGATGAACCGGGGCAAAATTGTGCAGAACGGCGATGCCGAAGCGCTCTATACCCAGCCGGTCGATCTCTTTGCTGCCGGATTTATCGGCAACTACAACTTGCTGAGTGCCGAGCAGGCGACGCGGCTGACCGGCCAGCCTTTCCACAGCCAGGTCGCCATTCGCCCGGAATCAATGCTGTTTACCGCGCCGGGCCAGGGGATTCCTGCAGAAATCCTCAGCCACAGCCTGCTGGGTAACGTCATCCGCTACCGTATCCGGGCGCATGACGTGGAGCTTTCGGTCGATGTGCTGAACCGATCGGCGGCGGATTTGCACCCCACTGGCAGGCAGATTGGTCTACAATTAGAGCTGTCGACTTTGCGCCAGGTGGCTTAAAACACAGGAAAAAATCACGCATAGCACGGCAATCCCCTTCACAGATTGCTCTTGCTGTCAGGCTGGCAGTCTGTGCTGTTTGAAGCCTGACAAACGAGGAGCGATACCCCGTGTTAACTCTGCTTAATCTGCTTTCTGCAGTGGCCCTGCTGGTCTGGGGCACACATATCGTGCGAACCGGCATCATGCGGGTTTACGGTGCCGATCTGCGCCGCGTGCTGAGCCGCAGTATAGAAAAAAAACCGATGGCGTTTCTGGCGGGTCTCGGCGTGACTACGCTGGTACAGAGCAGCAATGCCACGACGTTGCTGGTCACCTCGTTTGTGGCACAGAATCTGGTCAGCCTGACGCCTGCGCTGGTGGTGATCCTGGGCGCGGATGTTGGTACCGCCATCATGGCGCGCATCCTGACCTTTGACCTCTCCTGGCTCTCACCGCTGTTTATCTTCTTTGGTGTGGTGTTCTTCCTCAGCCGCAAGCAGACCCGCGCCGGTCAGTTAGGCCGTGCCAGTATCGGCCTGGGCCTGATATTGCTGGCGCTGCAGCTGATTGTCGAAGCGGCGCGTCCGATTACTCAGGCCGCGGGCGTGCAGGTACTCTTCTCCAGCCTGACCGGCGACGTGATGCTTGATGCGCTGCTGGGCGCAGTGTTTGCCATTATCAGTTACTCCAGTCTGGCCGCGGTGCTGATCACCGCGACACTGACTGCCACCGGCGTGATTTCGTTCAAGGTCGCGCTCTGTCTGGTGATTGGTGCCAATCTCGGTAGCGGCCTGCTGGCGATGATCAACGCCAGCGGCTCGAATGCCGCCGGTAAGCGCGTTGCGCTCGGCAGCCTGCTGTTCAAGTTCATTGGCTGCGTCCTGATCCTGCCGTTTGTCGATATTGTGGCGACCTGGCTCGATAAGCTGCCGGTCAACGATGAAGAGTTAGTGATTTTCTTCCATGTGTTTTACAACCTGATCCGCTGCGTGGCGATGGTGCCGTTTGCGGACCTGATGGCGCGCCTTTGCCGTCGACTCATTGCTGACGACGTCGACAACGCGCTGCAGCTTAAGCCAAAGCATCTCGATCGCAGCGCGCTGGACACCCCGGCGCTGGCGCTGGTGAATGCCGCCCGCGAAGCGCTGCGCATGGGTGACGTGCTGGAACAGATGCTGGAGGCGTTTAATAAAGTCGTGCATGGTGAGTCCCGCGAGGAGCGCACGGTGCGTCGGCTGGATGATGATGTCGATGTGCTTTATACCGCCATCAAACTCTATCTGGCGCGGATGCCCAAAGAGGATTTGCCCGAAGAGGATTCGCGCCGCTGGGGCGAAATTATTGAGATGTCGCTGAATCTGGAGCAGGCCGGTGACATTATTGAGCGGATGAGCGGCGATGTCGCTGACAAGTCGCTGGCAGCGGGCCGCGCGTTTTCTGCCGAGGGATTAAAGGAGCTGCAGGAGTTGCAGGAATTGTTGATCGCCAACCTCAGAATGAGCCTGTCAGTCTTTCTTTCGCACGATGTCACCAGCGCCAGACGTCTGCGCCGCGCAAAACATCGCTTCCGCCTGATGATTCGTCGCTACTCTCACGCCCACGTTGATCGCCTGCATCAGCAGAATGTGCAGAGCATTGAAACCAGCTCGCTGCACCTCGGTTTACTCGGCGACATGAAGCGCCTGAATTCGCTGTTCTGCAGCGTGGCCTATACCGTGCTGGACCAGCCCGACGATGAACGGGATTATGAATAAGGGGTGTGAACAGACAGTTACGCCGGAGCACTCGTCCGGCGCAACAGCAGTGAGAAGCGGCGCATCGCAATAATGCGCCGCCACGGTTACTTCTTCTTAATCGGCTTTCCGGACCAGTAACCCGCCAGCAACGAACCTGACAGGTTGTGCCACACCGAGAAGAGTGCGCCCGGCAATGCCGCCAGCGGCGAGAAGTAGAGTTTGCCCAGCGTCGCCGCCAGACCGGAGTTCTGCATGCCGACCTCCAGCGCCAGCGTACGGCAGGTTGACTCATCAAAGCCAAACAGTTTGCCGCCCCAGTAGCCGCCAAGCAGACCAATCGCGTTATGCAGGATCACCGCCGCGATCACCATCAGACCCACCGACCCGATAAAGCCCTGACTGCCCGCCACTACCGCGCTGATGATCAGCAGAATGCAGACCATCGAAAACGCAGGCAGCCACGGCTCCACCCGGCGAACCACGCTGTTCATGCTGTGATGAATGATCAGTCCAAGACTAATCGGGATCACGACGATCTTCACGATGCTCAGCAGCATGCCCACCACATCAACCTGAATGTGGGTATCCACATAAAAGCGGGTTAACAGCGGCGTAGCGAACACGCCCACCAGCGCAGAGACGGAAGAAATGGTTACCGACAGCGCCACATCGCCTTTCGCCAGATAGATCATCACGTTGCTGGCGGTGCCGCTGGCAACTGAGCCGACCAGAATCATGCCGGCGGCCAGATCGGGCGGCATATGAAACAGTTTTGCCAGCCCCCAGGCAGCTAACGGCATCACCAGATAGTGCAGAAAAGTGCCGGCAATCACCGGCGCAGGCCGGGTCAGCACCCGTTTGAAATCGTCGATATTCAGGGTCACGCCCATGCCGAACATAATCAGCATCAGCAGATAAGTGACCCAGGGTCCGATGCCGAGAAAGGTACCTGGAGAGTAATAAGCGGCGACAGACAGCAGCACGGCCCAGAGCGGGAACAGGCGGGTTAACGTGGCGAGCATAGCCAGACTTCCTTATAAGAATGTTATGTTTAGTGCAGATTTGCCATAGAGCGTCATCATGCAGGAACGACTGTCGTGACGAGGCCGGGATCATAACATTTCATTATCATGGCGTAAGGCGAAGATGGGGCGAGGCAGGAAAATGCGGATCGACTGCTGCCGATCCGCTGAATATCGACGAAATTACGCTGCTTTATCCTCTAAACCGCGGTAGATCAAACCACCAATCACGGCGCCGATAATCGGCATCAACCAGAACATCCACAGCTGAGCGATCGCCCAGTCGCCCTGGAAGAGGGCTGCTGCGGTGCTGCGTGCCGGGTTAACAGAAGTGTTAGTCACCGGAATGCTGATCAGGTGGATTAGGGTTAACGCCAGCCCAATCGCGATCGGCGCAAAGCCTTTTGGCGCGCGTTCGCTGGTCGCGCCCATGATCACAATCAGGAAGATAGCCGTCATCACGACCTCAGTGATCATGCCTGCCTGCAAACTGAAGCCGCCCGGCGAGTGTTCGCCGTAGCCGTTCGCCGCAAAGCCGCTGGCCGCTGCGCTGAAGTCGCCTTTACCGCTGGCGATCAGATAAAGCACCGCGCCAGCAGCAATGCCGCCTACCAGTTGCGCGATGATGTAAGGAATGGCCTGCGAGGCGGAGAAACGTCCGCCTGCCACTAATCCCAGAGTGACCGCCGGATTAAAATGACCGCCTGAGATATGACCAACTGCATACGCCATGACCAGTACACTCAGACCGAAAGCCAGCGCGACGCCCATGAAGCCAATGCCCAGTTCCGGGAACGCCGCTGACAGTACGGCACTACCACAACCGCCTGCGACCAGTACAAAAGTCCCCAGCGCCTCTGCGACTAACCTTTTCATGATATTTCCTAAATTTGGGTGAATTGATTCAGCGGCGGGATTATAAATCTGAGGAAAGGGAGCGCAACGCCGGTACACGAAATGCGCAAAGAAAGGGGTTGCCATTTGGCAATAGTGGGCAATAAGTCGTTGGATTAATTTAATTATCTGAAAGAAGGAAACCAGCGGAGGATCAGAACGAAGTGAAGTTTTTTTGCCGCTGTTCAGGCCGCGCAGACGCGGCCTGAACAGCAGATAAATTTACTCGAACAGATTGCGGTGCAGCGTACGGACTACGCTTTCCGCGTCGTTGCCCGGCACCAGGAAGCAGAGATTGTAGCTGCTGGCCCCATAGCAAATCATCCGCAGGTTGAACGGGTCGAGCACACCAAACACCTCTTTGCCGACACCGCAGGCTTTTGACAGCTCATTGCCGATAATGGCCACCAGCGCCAGATCTTCCTCCACTTCTACCCGGCACAGCGACGAGAGTTCAGTCAGCAGCGCCTGCGTCAGCAGACTGGCGCTGGTTGAGGTCGATCCGGTGGTGTCCAGCGTCAGCGCCACGCTCACTTCGGAGGTGGTGATCAGGTCAACGGAGACGTTATGACGCGCCAGAATGTTAAACAGTTCGGCGAGGAAACCAAACGTATGCAGCATGTTAAGGCTGTGCAGCGTTAACAGCGTCTGCTTACGACGTAACGCCAGCGCCCGGAACAGCGGCGGATTGCGGGTTTCGTTGCAGACGCGGGTACCGCCTGCGGCCGGATCCTTGCTGGAACCGACGAAGACCGGAATACCCCGGCGCACGGCGGGCAGCAGCGTCGCCGGATGCAATACTTTGGCACCAAACGTCGCCATCTCAGCGGCTTCTTCGAAGGTGATTTCATCAATACGCTTCGCCGTCGGCACCACGCGTGGATCGGTGGTATAGATACCTGGCACATCCGTCCAGATATCGACTCGCGCCGCATTCAGCGCTTCGCCCAGCAGCGCGGCGGTGTAATCACTGCCGCCACGCCCTAAAGTGGTGGTACGCCCTTCGCTTTCACTGCCGATGAAGCCCTGGGTAATCACCAGCGCCTGCTCAATGCGCGGCTGCAACTGTGCCGTCGCCTGCTCCGCCAGCACCTGAACATCCGGGACTGCGCGGCCAAAATGATCGTCGGTGCGCATCACTTTACGAACATCAAACCACTCTGCATTCACCTGACGTTCACGCAGAATTTCAACAAACAGCAGTGAAGACATCAGCTCGCCGTGGCTGACCAGTTCATCGGTCAGGGCATTTGAGGTGGCGAGTGACGCCGCTTCTGAGAGCATGCTGATATTGTCGATCATCCGATCGATTTCATCGCGGATCACGTCCGGACGCTGCAGGCGATCGACGATGGCGTACTGGATACGGCGGATATCATCAAGCAGAGCAGCGCGCTGGGGTGCCTGCTGGCCTTCAGCCAGCGCAACCAGAAGATTGGTAATGCCTGCCGAGGCAGAGAGCACCACCAGACGCGTGCTGGCGTCCTGCAACACCACATCGGCGCTGCGGTTCATCGCTTCAAAATCGGCTACGCTGGTGCCGCCAAATTTTGCCACTATCAGAGTTTGAGACATGTAGGACCTCGTGTCAGGTTATCTTGTTCTCGCCGATGAAAGGGTCGAGAAACATGCTTTCAGCCAGGCACAAGGAAAGAGCAGAAACGGGCGGACAAGATCGGATAGACGAGTCACCCAGAAGCGCCCCACCTTGCAAAACGTCGACTGCAGACGTTTCTGGTGACAACCCAGAGGATTCAGCCCCTGTAGCCGACAGGCAACACACCGCATGCTGACCCACCTCGGCGTCGCTCCCCATGATGTGTTTTCACCGGATACGGTTCCTCCAACACACTGCCTGGGCGACGCGCCTCTTCTGGCTTGCACACAGGTGCGCAAGTAGGCGCATAGATCTAGCCTTTTCTGGACCTGCTGTCAATGTCAGCGATGGCCGGAGAGCCGCATCAGAAAACAAATGATCCTGCGCCGCAGCGACTACAGTGCTTAATGGGTTCAGCCCCTGCAACAATCCCTGACACGGCACAACGTTTTGCGCAGACTTTCGCGTCACACTTTAGCGCGTGATACTGCTGCCATCCGCAGGCTGTTCGCGCCAGTGAATGTTGACGTCAGATCGCAGCGTTCACCTCGCCTGCGCGGCGTACGCTGACAAAATTTTTCCTTTCAGTTACAAGTGTGGTCATACTGAAACGCTAAACGGGCATGATGTGCCTCCGATGGAATGACGGTTCTTAATATCAACAAGAGTGTTGCCATGAAAAATATCAATCCGACACAAACCGCAGCCTGGAAAGCGCTGCAACAGCATTTTGAGCAGATGAAATCGGTAGAAATTGCCGATCTGTTCGCTCAGGATGCCGATCGTTTTGCCAAATTCTCTGCCACCTTTGATGATCAGATGCTGGTGGATTTCTCCAAAAACCGCATCACCCAGGAAACCCTCGATAAGTTACAGGCGCTGGCCAAAGAGACCGATCTCAGCGGTGCCATTAAGTCTATGTTCTCGGGTGAGAAGATTAACCGTACCGAAGATCGTGCGGTGCTGCACGTCGCACTGCGTAACCGGAGTAACACGCCGATTCTGGTGGATGGCAAAGATGTGATGCCAGAGGTCAACGCGGTGCTGGACAAGATGAAAGGCTTCTCAGAGCGCATCATCAGCGGCGAATGGAAAGGCTATACCGGTAAAGCGATCACCGACGTAGTGAACATCGGTATCGGCGGCTCCGACCTTGGCCCGTTTATGGTGACGGAAGCGCTGCGCCCGTACAAAAATCATCTGAATATGCATTTTGTCTCCAACGTTGACGGCACTCACATCGCCGAAACGCTGAAAGATCTCAGCCCGGAAACCACCCTGTTCCTGGTTGCATCCAAGACCTTCACGACTCAGGAAACTATGACCAACGCCCACAGCGCGCGTGACTGGTTCCTGAAAACCGCAGACGATCAGCAGCATGTAGCGAAACACTTTGCTGCACTGTCGACCAATGCCAAAGCAGTGGGTGAATTCGGTATCGACACCAATAACATGTTTGAATTCTGGGACTGGGTTGGCGGCCGCTATTCACTGTGGTCAGCGATCGGCCTGTCGATCATTCTCTCGATTGGTTTCGATAACTTCGAGCAGCTGCTGAGCGGCGCACATGCCATGGACCAGCACTTCGCCTCCACCCCGGCTGAACAGAACCTGCCGGTGCTGCTGGCGCTGATTGGTATCTGGTACAACAATTTCTTTGGTGCCGAAACCGAAGCGATTCTGCCTTACGACCAGTACATGCACCGCTTTGCCGCCTATTTCCAGCAGGGAAATATGGAGTCAAACGGCAAGTATGTGGATCGCGACGGTCACCCGGTGGACTACCAGACTGGCCCTATTATCTGGGGCGAACCCGGCACTAACGGTCAGCATGCGTTTTATCAGCTGATCCATCAGGGTACTAAACTGGTTCCGTGTGACTTTATTGCGCCGGCTATTACTCATAACGCGCTGGCGGACCACCATCCAAAACTGCTCTCTAACTTCTTTGCCCAGACCGAAGCGCTGGCGTTTGGTAAGTCACGCGACGTCGTGGAGAAAGAGTTTACCGATGCCGGCAAATCTGCAGAATCTGTGGCCCACATTGTGCCGTTCAAGGTGTTTGAAGGTAATCGCCCGACTAACTCCATCCTGCTGCGTGAGATTACGCCGTACAGCCTGGGCGCGCTGATTGCGCTGTACGAGCACAAAATCTTCACGCAGGGTGCCATCCTGAATATCTTCACCTTTGATCAGTGGGGTGTGGAATTAGGTAAGCAGCTGGCGAACCGTATTCTGCCGGAACTGGAAAATGAGGACGAAATTACCTCTCATGACAGTTCCACTAATGCCTTAATTAACCGCTATAAATCCTGGCGTTAATCGGCGTTAATTTCATCGGGCGGCAACGTTGCCGCCCTTTTTTTGTCTCTTTTTCCATCCGGATGACCTGATTATCGATTCTGTCATTCACGCCAGCGCGGGAAAAGTCTTAAAATACCCTAAGATAATTCTGAACATCTGGTGATAAAACAGAGTGGCGTCCAGTATAAAATGGATCTGAAAACAGGCGGCACGCAGGGTTAACTATTGATTTATAGTCATATTTAATTTAAGCTCTTCTGAGTAAATTCTGATTATTCTTATTCCGTACCAGATATAACTAAAAAAGAACATTCCGCTTTGCAATTACCTCACCCGTAGCGAAATATAGGGTATCAACCAGAAAAACTCCGATTTAAAAAGTAGTTATCCCCAATCCAGCTGATTAAATCACGCAATCACCCCGCTATTTGCCCTGGTTTTTATGGCACTGAACTCTGATATTTTGTTGCCCTATAATGAACGCGCCCGCAATGGGACTGTCCGTCGCTCTGGTTGCAGCCTGTCTGTATAGCCCTTGTCGCCGGTCAGAGATCCTTCATTCACTCAATGCAGGAAACGTTGTTATGAAAAAAACTATGGTTGCCGGTGCAGCCCTGATCCTCGTTGCCGCTTCTTCCAGCGCATTTGCTGCGCCGCAGGAAGCAGGTGAAGCAGGTACTGCAGCTGGCGCGCAGGCGGGAGCAATCTCTGCTGGCACGTCCACGGCTGTGGGTATCGGCGCACTTGGCGCGCTGGTCGGGCTCGGCATTGCTGCTTCTGGCGGTGGTGACGGCGCAAATACCGGTACAACAACCACGACCACGACGAGCACCACTCGTTGATGGATGCCCGACTCCCGTCTGATTGCTGATGTGCAGCAAACGGGCCGAGGCTGAATCACTGACTTCGTTAAGTGATGACGCTGAGCCTTGTAACCTGTATCTCTGCAGCCAGCCGTGACGGGCAGAGCACCTTTAAACATAACCACACGCCTGTGTGGTTATTTTTTACTTTGGCATGACTTATCAGGGACACACAGTGCGCCGACTTCCTCTGCTGCTCGCTTGCCTGCTGCTGCAGGCCTGTACACAAACGCAAAAAGGTCTTGAACAGACCCTGCTGCTCGCGGTTAACGGTCCGGATGACGTGACCGTCACCGATCAACAGGTCAACAATCTTCCCTATGCCAGTCTCTATGCTCGTCTGAATGACGGTCCGCGCATTTTTGTGGTGCTGGGCTACAGCGAGAAGGGGCAGCAGAAATGGGTGACGCAGGATCAGGCGATGCTGGTGACACAGCACGGCCGCCTGGTTAAAACCCTGGGCTTACCGGATAACCTGCTGAGCGTCAGCAATCTGCAACAGGATCCGCTTGCTGACAGCCTGCATATCAGCAATGGCGCAGGCTGGACCCGCATCGTGCAGTGGACCGAGCAGGGCAAGGTTCGCGGCGCGACCGTGCGTTCCACCTTCCAGCGCGGCACCGACGAAGTGCTGACCGTGGCGGGCAACCGTATCCCGTGCCGTGTCTGGCATGAGCAGGTAAGCATCGACAGCAGTAACCGCGAGTGGGAAAACACCTTCTGGATCGACAACAGCAGCGGTGATGTGGTGCAGGCCCATCAGATGCTGGCGGCCGATGCCTTCCCTGTCGATATCACTATTCTGAAGCCGGCGAAATCATGAAAAAAATCACTATTTTGCTGGCCGGGCTGAGCCTGCTCAGCGCCGCAGAAGCGCAGGCGACTGCGCAGGTTATCGTTCATGCACCGCACAACGGCGGTCAGGCTGAGCTGAGCCAGATCGCGGATCTCTCACAGTTGGCGACACTGCCTCCGCTGCAGGCCAACACGGACTGGCGCCGTACCGTTATTGCCGAGCGCGGTGCCAGCGCCGTCGCACAGCAGCAATATCAACAGACGCTGGGTGCTTTACGTGCCTGGCGTGCTGACAGCAGCGGCGATCGGGCGGCGGCTATTGATGAGGTCATCCGCCAGATGAGCGCCATCAACGTGACAGGTCGTCAGTTCACCCCGCTTGACCCGGACTGGATCCGTCTCCATCCGGCGGACAACCGTCGACTTGAAGGCAGCTATGACCTCTGGCTGCAGACGCCATCCGATTCAGTGCTGCTGCTCGGCGCACTAAGCGGCGCAGGCAAAGTGAGCTGGCAGCCGGGTAAATCAGTACGCGACTATCTGGAGGGACACCCGTCACTCTCCGGCGCAGAACGCAATTTTGTCACGGTGATTGCGCCTTCCGGCGCCACACAGCAGGTGCCGGTTGCTTACTGGAATCATCGCCACGCGGAAGTGGAGCCAGGCAGCGTTATCTGGCTCGGCTTTTCCTCATGGAGCCTGCCAGGCAGCTATGAAGATCTGAACGATCGCATTCTTTCCGTACTGACTCACCGGATACCAGACTGATGAAAAAACGTTATCTCTTCAGCCTGTTGGCTGTTTCCGTGGCGGCAGCCTGTCAGGCGCAGGCCGACACCTTCCCCGCGCCGGTGGGCCCGTCACAATCTGATTTCGGTGGTGTGGGCCTGATGCAGGTGCCGACGGCGCGCATGGCCAAAGAAGGCGAGTTCAGCCTCAATGCGCGCGACAACGATCAGTACCGCTATTACTCTGCGTCACTGCAGCTCTTCCCCTGGCTGGAGACGACCGTGCGTTATACCGACGTGCGCACCCGGCAGTACAGTGCAGTGTCAGAATTCAGCGGCACGCAGAGCTATAAGGATAAAGCCTTCGACCTGAAACTGCGTCTGTGGCAGGAAGGCTTCTGGCTGCCGGAAGTGGCGGTGGGAACCCGCGATCTCGGCGGTACCGGCCTGTTTGACAGTGAATATGTGGTGGGAACCAAAGCCTGGGGACCGTTCGACTTCACCCTGGGCCTCGGCTGGGGCTATCTCGGCAACAGCGGCACTGTGAAGAACCCGTTCTGCTCCTATAGCGACAGCTATTGCCAGCGTCCACGGGTGGGCGAAGCGGGTTCCATCAATGGCTCGCAGATGTTCCACGGTCCGACAGCATTTTTCGGCGGCGTGGAGTATCAGACGCCCTGGCAGCCGCTGCGTCTCAAGATGGAGTATGAGGGCAACGACTACCAGAATGACTTTGCTGGCCGCCTTGATCAGCGCAGCAAGCTCAATGTCGGCGCGATTTATCGTGTGACCGACTGGGCTGACATCAACGCCAGCTACGAGCGCGGCAACACCTTTATGTTTGGTGTCACCATCCGTACCAACTTCAACGATCTGCGTCAGGCGCACATCGACAGCGAGAAGCCGGCCTACAATCCGCAGCCGCAGCCTCAGTTGCTGGAACCGACGGTAGTCGGGACTCAGCTGACCGATCTGAAATACAACGCTGGTCTTGATGGTCCGCGGATTCAGACTCAGGGCCACACGTTGTATGTGTCAGGCGAGCAGACGAAGTATCGTGATACCCGTGAAGGGGTGGATCGCGCTAACCGCATCATCATGAACCACTTGCCGGACGGCATCGACACCATCAATGTGACCGAGTCGCGCTTTAACATGCCGCAGGTGACCACTGAAACGAAAGTTGCCAGTCTGCGTAACGATCTGGAAGGCTACCCGCTCGGCCACGAACAGCCGCTGCAACAGACCCGCAAAGAACCGGTCGATCCGGGTAATACCGAGCAGGGGATGTTCATCCGCCAGGATCGCCTGAACTACAGCCTGTCACCAGTGCTGAATCAGTCGGTGGGCGGCCCCGAAAGCTTCTACATGTATCAGGTTGGCGTGATGGCCAGCGCGGATTACTGGCTGACGGATCACCTGCTGGTGGGCGGCAGTCTGTTTGGTAACCTCGCCAACAACTACGATAAGTTCAACTACAACGGCGCACCGGCGGACTCTTCGCTGCCGCGCGTGCGTACCCATATCCGCGACTACGTTGAGAACAACGTCTACGTCAACGATCTGCAGGCGAACTATATGGGCCACCTCGGTAACGGCTTCTATGGTCAGGTCTACGGCGGCTATCTGGAGACGATGTACGGCGGCGTGGGCGGCGAGTTGCTTTATCGTCCGGTCGATGCGAACTGGGCGGTGGGCGTCGATGCCAACTACGTCCGTCAGCGTGACTGGGACAATATGATGCAGTTTAACCGCTACAAAGCGTCAACGGGCAACCTGACCGGTTACTGGCGTCCGTGGTTCATGCAGGATGTGCTGGTGAAAACCAGCGTCGGTCAGTATCTGGCAAAAGATAAAGGCGTGACGGTCGATGTGTCGAAGCGCTTCGACAGCGGCGTGATGGTCGGTGTTTATGCCACCAAAACCAACGTGTCGTCTGAAGAGTATGGCGAAGGCGACTTCACCAAAGGCTTCTATATCTCTATCCCGATGGATCTGTTCACCGTGACGCCAACACGCGGTCGCGCGCAGGTGAACTGGGTGCCGCTGACGCGTGATGGCGGTCAGATGCTGGGTCGTAAGTACCAGCTGTATGATCTGACGTCGGATCGCGACGCTCGCTTCAACTAAGCAGAGGCGGCCTCCGGGCCGCTCAACGCTGTTTACAGAAGCAGGCTCAGGGAGCAAACGCCCTGCGTAAAGACGCAAAAACGCCATCCGCGGCATGCTCAGCGCGGGCCATCTGTGGCCCGCGATGCTTTACTCCTGGCGTATGCTCCCATCGCTTTGACTTTGGCACGCGTTTCAGGAAGTCACCTGTATGCATGAGTTGGCTGACAGGCCCGGTCAGGGTGACTCTCAGCAATGAAGAAGCCTGATGCGCAGGGAACACGGGCAGAAGAGGAAAGCGTCCCGCGCCAGGGACGGCGCGGGCCGAGCGGCCAGGGACTGGCTTTAGCGCCTTTCCGATCTGACCGTGTTTCCTGTGCTGGCTCGATATTACAGCTGACCAGTACGGTGCGGCTGATCTCCCTTCAGGCGGCCCTCAGGCCGCTTTTTTTATTTAGTCCGCATCGTAGCCGAGATTGGGTGCCAGCCAGCGCTCCACCTCACTCACCGACATCCCTTTGCGTGTCGCATAATCTTCCACCTGATCACGCTTAATCTGCGCCACGGCGAAATAGCGGCTGTCAGGATGGCTGAAATACCAGCCGGACACCGCCGCACCCGGCCACATGGCAAAGGATTCGGTCAGTTTCATGCCGGTCTGCTCTTCAACCGCCAGCAGACGCCAGATGGCAGCTTTTTCAGTGTGATCCGGGCAGGCCGGATAGCCTGGCGCCGGACGTATCCCCTGATAATTTTCGCGAATCAGCTCTTCATTGCTGAGGTTTTCGTTGGGCGCAAAGCCCCAGATCACCTTACGCACCCGCTCGTGCAGGTATTCAGCAAAGGCTTCCGCCAGACGGTCCGCCAGCGCTTTGACCATGATCTTGTTGTAGTCATCGTGCTGACGATCATAGGCCTCCGCCAGCGCATCCTCTTCCAGTCCGCCGGTCACCGCGAACGCGCCAAGGTAATCCGCTTTTCCCGCTGACTTCGGGGCAACGAAATCCGCCAGGCAGTAGTTGGCGAAGTCCGTTTTCTCGGTCTGCTGACGTAAGTGATGACTCACACACAAAATTTCATCGCGTCGCTCATCGCGGTAAACATGGATATCATCGCCAACCCGGTTAGCCGGGAAAATACCGACCACGCCACGCGGCTTCAGCAGCGACTCCTCACTTAATCTGTCGAGCATCGCACTGGCATCGGCAAACAGACGCTGCGCTTCTTCACCCACCACCTCATCTTCAAGAATGCGGGGATATTTACCCGCCAGCGACCAGGTCATAAAGAACGGCGTCCAGTCGATGTAGTTGCGTAGCGTCGCAATGCTGGCCTCCACCTGACTGACACCAGCGCGATGCGGTACCGGCGGCGTGTAGCTTTCCCAGTCAATTGAGGTGGCGTTGTGGCGCGCCGCCTGCAGCGGGACCGGCGGCGTGCGTGGCTTTTTACGCGCATGCTGGATGCGAACGGTTTCGTACTCTTTGCGCGTTCGGGCAACGAAGTCGTCTTTCAGCGTGGCGGAGAGCAGCGACGACACCACGCCGACGGTGCGTGAGGCGTTCTGCACATAGACCGTCGGGCCGCTGTAGTGCTGTTCAATTTTGACGGCAGTATGCGCCTTCGAGGTGGTCGCGCCGCCAATCAGCAGCGGTAAGGTAAAGCCCTGCCGCTCCATCTCTTTCGCCATATTGACCATCTCATCCAGCGACGGCGTAATCAGGCCAGACAAGCCGATGATGTCCGCCTTCACTTCACGCGCCGTTTTGAGGATTTTCTCGCCCGGCACCATCACGCCAAGGTCGATAATTTCGTAGTTATTACACTGCAGCACCACGCCGACGATATTCTTGCCGATGTCATGCACGTCGCCTTTAACCGTGGCCAGCACGATTTTACCGTTGCTGCGCCCCGCCTCTTTGCTGGCTTCGATAAACGGCTCCAGATACGCTACCGCCTGCTTCATCACGCGCGCCGATTTCACCACCTGTGGCAGGAACATTTTGCCTTCGCCGAACAGGTCGCCGACCACGTTCATCCCGGACATCAGCGGCCCTTCAATCACCTCTATCGGGCGTGGCACCTGCTGACGCGCCTCTTCGGTATCCTGCTCGATGAACTCCGTGATGCCTTTGACCAGCGAATATTCCAGCCGCTTCACCACGTCCCAGCTGCGCCACTCGGCGAGTTGCTTGTCCTGCGCACCATCACTTTTGCCGCCACGGTATTTTTCCGCCAGCGCCAGCAGCCGCTCAGTGCCATCATCCCGTCGGTTGAGGATCACATCCTCCACCGCCTCGCGCAGTTCTGCCGGTAGATCGTCATAGATGGCCAGCTGGCCTGCGTTGACGATGCCCATATCCATGCCGTTACGGATAGCGTAGTAGAGAAACACCGCATGTATCGCTTCACGCACCGGGTCGTTGCCACGGAAGGAAAACGACACGTTTGAGACGCCGCCGGAGATCAGCGCATGGGGCAGTTCACGCTTGATGTCTTCACAGGCACCGATGAAATCCATGGCGTAGTTGTTGTGCTCGTCGATGCCGGTGGCGACCGCAAAGATGTTGGGATCGAAAATGATATCTTCCGGCGGGAAGCCGACCTGTTCGGTCAGAATCCGGTAAGCGCGACGACAGATTTCGATTTTACGGGCGCGGGTATCTGCCTGGCCCACTTCGTCAAACGCCATGACCACCATCGCCGCGCCGTAACGCCGGACCTGGCGCGCATGATGGATAAAGGCCGCTTCCCCCTCTTTCATCGAAATCGAGTTCACAATCCCTTTGCCCTGAATGCACTGCAGCCCTTTCTCAATCACCGCCCATTTCGAGGAGTCGATCATAATCGGCACGCGGGCAATATCCGGTTCGCCCGCAATCAGATTCAGAAACCGCACCATCGCCGCTTCGGCGTCGAGCATTCCTTCATCCATGTTGATGTCGATGATCTGCGCGCCGCTCTGCACCTGCTGCAGTGCCACTTCCAGCGCGTCGTTGTACTTCTCTTCTTTGATCAGCCGCTTAAATTTTGCTGAGCCGGTGACGTTGGTGCGCTCACCGACGTTAACAAACAGCGACTCTGCGGTGACGTTCAGCGGCTCCAGACCGGAGAGGCGACAGGCCACCGGAATCACCGGCAACCTGCGCGGCGCGATGCCGTCAACCGCCGCGACCATGGCCGCAATATGTTGCGGCGTAGTGCCACAGCAGCCGCCAATAATGTTCAGGAAGCCCGAGGTGGCCCATTCACCAATCTGCTCCGCCATCAGTTCTGCATCGAGATCGTATTCGCCAAAGGCGTTCGGCAGTCCGGCGTTGGGATGGGCAGTGACGTAGCCCTCGGCGATGCGCGACAGCTCCGCCACATACTGACGCAGCTCATCCGGCCCCAGCGCGCAGTTCAAGCCAAAAGAGAGCGGTTCGGCATGACGCAACGAGTTGTAAAACGCTTCGGTGGTCTGGCCGGAGAGCGTCCGGCCGGACGCATCGGTGATGGTGCCGGAGATCATCAGCGGCAGTTTCACACCCAGCGCGTCCATCTCGGTCTTCACCGCATAGACAGCCGCTTTGGCATTCAGCGTATCGAACACCGTTTCGATCATGATGAGGTCAGCACCGCCCTCCACCAGCGCACGGGTCGATTCACGGTAGGCTTCCATCAGCTGATTAAAGGTGACGTTGCGATAAGCAGGATCGTTGACGTCGGGTGAGATCGAGCAGGTGCGGTTAGTCGGGCCGAGCACACCCGCAACGTAACGCGGACGATCCGGCGTTTTCGCCGTCCACGCATCGGCGCAGGCGCGCGCCAGCCGGGCTGCTTCGAAATTGATCTCCGCCGACAAGCTTTCCATCTGGTAATCTGCCATCGCAATCGACGTGGCGTTGAAGGTGTTGGTTTCGAGGATATCTGCACCGGCAGCCAGATAAGCGTCGTGGATCTCGCGGATCACCGACGGTTTGCTCAGCACCAGCAGATCGTTGTTGCCTTTGAGATCGCAGGGCCAGTCAGCAAAACGGCTGCCGCGATAATCCTCTTCCGCCAGTCGGTAGCTCTGGATCATGGTGCCCATGCCGCCATCCAACACCATAATGCGTTGTGCGAGCTGCTGATGTAGCGCGTCGATTTTAGTGCTCACTGTTGCCCCATTCACGTCAGTCTGCTGGCGGAAAACCCTGTTTTTCATTCTGGCACAAGCCTGTCTGGCGACAAAGTAACCTCTTCTGCGACAGGTTCCATCCATGGCCATACAGGTCTGACCAGAAAACCAGCGTTTGCAAACGGTGTGATTAAAACGAAAATGATTTCCACAATGCAAAAGGAGAGACAACGATGGCAACGCCCGTTCCTGTTAAGCGCGGTAAGAAACCCCGCGGCACCCCTGTCGCCGCACCGGCGGGCGGTCAGGTTCAATCGCTGACGCGCGGCCTGACGCTGCTGGAGCTGATTGCGGATTCACATGGCAGCGTGGCGCTGACCGAGCTGGCACAGCAGGCGGGCCTGCCTAACTCCACCACGCATCGCCTGCTCAGCACCATGCAACAGCAGGGCTTTGTCCGTCAGGTGGGCGATCTCGGGCTGTGGACAATTGGCGCACACGCCTTTGTGGTCGGCAGCAGTTTCCTGCAAAGCCGGAATCTGCTGGCGCTGGTCCACCCGGTGCTGCGCAGCCTGATGGAGCAGTCCGGTGAGACGGTGAATCTGGCGGTGCTGGATCTCAGCGACCACCAGGCGGTGATCATTGATCAGGTACAGTGCACCCAGCTGATGAGGATGTCTGCGCCGATTGGCGGCAAACTGCCGATGCACGCGTCAGGCGCAGGCAAAGCCTTTCTGGCCCATCTGGGTGATGAGCAGGTCACCGCCCTGCTGCATCAGAAAGGATTGCATTACTACACGCCGAAAACCCTGATGTCGCCACAGAGTCTGAAAGAGAATCTGGCGCAGGTGCGCAAAGCGGGTTTTTCGCTGGATGATGAAGAGCATGCGCTCGGACTGCGCTGTGTCGCCGCGCCCATTTATGATGAACATGGCGAGGCGTTTGCCGCTCTTTCGATTTCCGGCCCCATCGCGCGCATGACAGACGATCGGATTACGGAATTAGGTGCGCTGGTCATCCGCGAAGCGCGTCAGGTTACGCTGGCGTATAGCGGCCGTTGACCGTCTCCGCCGCATAGCAGACGCTGAAACGCTGCGTCTGCCGCCAGGCGATCACCTCCTCCACATGACCCAGGGCGAGGCGTTGCTGCTGCGCGCGCCACCAGCGGGCGTCGAATATCTCGGGATGCAGTTGCAGCAGCAAGGCACCGGTCGCGGCTTCACTGCATAACGCATAGCGGAAGGTTTCCGGGAAGACATCGTCCGGCCCGACGCTGTACCACGGTTCGGCGCTGAGTTCATCCTCCTCATAGCGCGCCGCGGGCACCTCGCGAAAATTCAGCTCCTGCATCGGGCGGATCTCATCGTAGTCGTAGAAAATCACGCGCCCATGGCGGGTTATGCCGAAGTTTTTAAACAGCATGTCGCCAGGAAAGATGTTGGCGGCTACCAGCTGTTTAATGGCATTACCATACTCCTCAATGGCGTGTCGTCGCTCAGCGTCGCTGGCCTGAGCCAGATAGAGATTAAGCGGCTGCATACGACGCTCCAGCCACAGGTGACGGATGACCAGGCGATCGCCTTCGATATGCAGCTTCTCTGCCACGCAGGCGTGAAGTTCCGCCAGCAGCGCCGGTGAGATACGCGACAGTGGCAGCGCAAACTGCTCGAACGCCTGCGTATCCGCCATCCGTCCCACGCGATCGTGCTCTTTGACCTGCTGATAACAGGCGCGGACCTGCGCTTCCGTCACCTCTTTTTGCGGTGCGAAGCGATCCTTTATTACCTTGAACACCCAGTCAAAGCCCGGCAGCGTGAAGACCAGCATCACCATGCCGCGCACGCCAGGCGCGATCTCAAAAGCGGTGTCACTCTCTGCCAGCGCCTGAAGATATTCACGATAGCTTTCAGTTTTACCGTGCTTCTGACAGCCAATCGCCATATAGCGCTCCGCCAGGGTTTTACCGGGCAGAATCGGTTGCAGCCAGGCGACCAGCGCTGCAGGCACCGGGGCATACACCATGAAATAGGCACGGGCAAAACCAAACACAATGCTGGCGTCATTCACATCAGTCAGGCAGGTGTCGATCCACAGTTCGCCAGCTTCCGTGCGCTGGATCGGCAGCAGACAGGGAAAAATGCCTTCCGGCAGCTGCAGGCGCGCCACCAGCCAGGCGGTTTTGTTGCGATAGAAGAGTTCACTGTTGACCTCCAGCCAGCCCTGATCAAGCCGGGGGAAATGCGACGCCAGATGGCGGATAATCCACCCGACATCACGCGCGCGGTGCTGCCAGGGCAGCGTCAGCGGTAAATCTCCCAGCACCTGATCCACCAATGCCTGCCAGCCCCGCTCCGGCTGATAATGGCGCGACAACGGTCGCAAAGGTGTCACCGGCGCAGTCTGGGCCTGAGAGCTGAAAATAAACAGCCGGTCCGGCTGCAGGTCGGTATGTCCATGCAACCGGCAGTAAACCGAGTTAAAGAAGCTTTCAGCAATTTCATGCCGGGGATAGCCGGGCAGCAGGCTTTGATAGTGTTCCTTGACCCGCAGCCAGAAAATCTCATCCCAGCTGGCCGCGCCATTCAGCACCCGCAGTTGATCGGCGACAAGACTGACGTGATGATCATAGAGATGAATGCGGGCCTTCATCGCATGCTGCACTGCCTGCCATTCTGCCTGCTCGAACCGCTGCTGCGCCCCGGCGGTAATATCCAGAAAACGGCCATACTGAGCATCAAAACCCTGCAGGATAGTGTGGGCGATCAGGGATTCACGTGGCGGCATAGTCAGCTCCGGTCAATGCCCGCCCGCGTGGTGCGGGCGGGGAATCCGTCATAGGAGAAGCGTCAGAACTGATGCTCTTCGGTCGAACCGGTGAGCGCGGTGACCGAAGACTTACCGCCCTGAATGATGTTGGTCACCTGATCGAAATAGCCGGTGCCCACTTCCTGCTGATGTGACGAGAAGCTGTAACCGCGATCGCGGGCGGCGAACTCAGGCTGCTGCACCTTTTCCACGTAGTGACGCATGCCTTCGCCCTGGGCATAGGCATGCGCCAGATCGAACATGTTGAACCACATGCTGTGGATGCCCGCCAGCGTGATGAACTGGAAGCGATAGCCCATGTCGCTGAGCGCCTGCTGGAACTTCGCGATGGTGCGGTCGTCGAGGTTCTTCTTCCAGTTGAACGATGGCGAGCAGTTGTAGGCCAACAGTTTGCCGGGGAAGCGCGCATGGATGGCATCGGCAAAGCGCTGCGCCATCGCCAGATCCGGCGTTGAGGTTTCACACCACAGGATGTCAGCATAAGGGGCATAAGCCAGCCCGCGACTGATCGCCTGTTCAATGCCAGCGTGTGTGCGGAAGAAGCCTTCTGCCGTCCGGTCGCCACGGATAAAGGGACGATCGTATTCATCGCAGTCTGAGGTAATCAGGTCCGCGGCGTCGGCATCGGTGCGGGCCAGCAGTACCGTTGGCACGCCCATGACATCCGCAGCCAGCCGCGCCGCCACCAGTTTCTGAATCGCTTCCTGAGTCGGTACCAGCACTTTGCCGCCCATGTGACCGCATTTTTTTACCGCCGCCAGCTGATCTTCGAAGTGAACCGCAGCCGCGCCCGCCTGAATCATCGCCTTCATCAGCTCATACGCATTGAGTACGCCGCCAAAACCGGCTTCCGCATCAGCGACAATCGGCAGAAAGAAATCGGTGTATCGGCTGTCACCCTTTTCGATACCGCTGGACCACTGAATCTGATCGGCGCGCTGAAAGGTCTGATTGATGCGCGTCACCACTTCCGGCACCGAGTTCACCGGGTAAAGCGACTGATCGGGATACATCTGCCCCGCTACGTTGGCATCCGCAGCCACCTGCCAGCCAGAAAGGTAAATTGCTTCAATGCCCGCTTTGGCCTGCTGCAGTGCCTGCCCGCCGCTGAGCGCCCCCAGACTGTTGATATACCCTTTCTTCGCTTCGCCGTTCAGCAGCGCCCATAACTTCTCCGCACCGCGCTCTGCCAGCGTACAGGCGGGCAGGACCGAGCCGCGCAGATTGACGACCTCTGCGGCGCTATAAGGACGGGTAATGCCCTCCCAGCGTGCGGTCTGCCAGAGTTGTTCCAGTTGATCGATCTGTTGAGTACGTGTCATGGCAATAGCTCCTCTGTTCAGGGGATCAGGCGGTAGCCTGGCAGGGTAAGAAAGGAAACCAGCTCGCGCTCGGTGGTGATCTGCGCCATCAGCTGCGCCGCGTCATCATAGCGACCGGCACTAAAGCGGGCTTCACCCAGCGCGTTTTGCAGCAGATGCAGCTCTTCGTTCAGCCAGCGCAGAAACAGTTCGGCCGTGACCCGCTGGCCACTGTTCAGCATTTGCTGGTGACGAATCCATTGCCAGATTGAGGTGCGTGCAATCTCAGCGGTAGCGGCATCCTCCATCAGCCCGTCAATCGGCACACAGCCGTTACCGCTGATCCAGGCTTCAAGGTATTGCAGGGCGACGCGGATGTTGGCGCGCATCCCCGCTTCGGTGCGCTCACCCTGACAGGGTGCGAGTAATTGCTCCGCCGTGATCGGGGCATCTTCTTCACGCATGACATGCAGCTGATTCGGCCGGTCGTCCAGCGCAGCATCGAAGACCGCCATAGCGGTATCTGCCAGGCCCGGATGCGCAATCCATGTGCCGTCATGCCCGTTGCCCGCCTCCCGTTGTTTATCTTCCGTCACGCGCTGCAGCACCCAGGCATTGCGCGTCGGATCTTTAGCGGGGATCAGCGCTGACATACCGCCCATCGCGAATGCTCCCCGGCGATGACAGGTTTTAATCAGCAGACGCGAGTAAGCATCCAGAAACGGCTGAGACATGGTGACGGACTGGCGATCCGGTAGTACGCGATCCGGATGCTGTTTCAGGGTTTTGATGTAGCTGAAGATGTAATCCCAGCGGCCACAGTTGAGTCCAACGATGTGATCGCGCAGATTCCACAGGATCTCATCCATCTGAAACACGGCGGGTAAGGTTTCAATCAGCACTGTTGCTTTGATCGTGCCGCGCGGCAGATCGAACTGATCCTCGCTGAAGCTGAAGATCTCACGCCACCATGCGATCTCCTGCCAGCTCTCGGTCTTAGGCAGATAGAAGTAAGGTCCGCTGCCCTTAGCCAGCAAAGGCCGGACGTTGTGGAAGAAATAGAGTGCGAAATCAAACAGCCCGCCCGGAATCGCCTCACCCTGCCAGCTGACATGTTTTTCTGACAGATGCAGGCCGCGAACCCGGCACATCAGCACCGCTGGATTAGCGCCGAGCTGATAAATTTTGCCCGTGTCGCTGGTGTAACTCAGGGTGCCCTGCACCGCTTCGCGCAGTGTCAGCTGCCCGTCAATCAGTTTTGACCACTCCGGTGACAGCGAATCCTCAAAGTCGGCCATAAAAACTTTTGCGTTTGCGTTCAGGGCATTAATCACCATTTTTCGCTCGGGTGGCCCCGTGATCTCGACCCGACGATCTTCTAAGTCTGCCGGAATGGATTGAATACGCCATTCGCTGGCTCTTATGGAAGCGGTTTCCATATCGAAGTCTGGCAGATAGCCCTGGTCATATTGCTGCTGACGCTGCTGGCGATCTGATAACAGCACGTCGCGTTGCGGTGCAAAGCGCGCAACCAGCGCCTCCAGAAAAGAGACGGCCTCGAGGGTTAATAACTGCTGTTCGGCATGGTTAAAGGGCTGGCTGAAAGAGAGGGTATGGCTGATCACTGAGTCTGTCATGCTGGTTTTCTCCTGTATTCAAAGGATCGAATGCAGCGGATCCACACGGTGTTCGTTTTGTGAGCGACAGGATCAGAGCATAAGCATTTATTTTTCTAAATCAAAAACTATTTCCATTTTTGTATATAAATTATTCTATCCCGATGTTTTACATGCAATTAAAGTTATTTTTATTAAAGGAACGGATTTCATTAGCGTTTTACAGACGAAAAAAAACCGTGTTGCCTTTGGCTAACACGGTTCAGTTGATCGTCAGGTGGGACTATTCCAGCGTTGGATTCATGCGGCGCAGATCGAACGGAGTGATCTGGTAAACATAGTAGTTGAGCCAGTTCGAGAACAGCAGATTGCCGTGACTTCGCCAGGTGGCGCGCGGTGGCAGAGCCGGATTATCCTGCGGGAAGTAGTTATACGGAACTTCCGGGCTGACTCCCGCTTCATAATCGCGATGATACTCACCCGACAACGTCAGCGCATCATACTCCGGGTGACCGGTAACAAACACCAGACGTTTGTCTTTACTCGCCATCAGATAGGCGCCGGTTTGTTCCGATTCAGCAAACAGCTCAAGATCGGTGTAATCCGTTATCAGCTGAGTAGGAAAATCAGCATAGCGTGAGTGTGGCGCAAGGAAATTATCATCAAAACCCCGGGTCAGTAACGCATGGGGATGCAGAATCTGGTGCTCATAGACGCCAGACAGCTTGTTATGCCGGGTTTGCTTGGGAATGCCATACAGAATATTAAGCGCAGCCTGCACGGCCCAGCAGACAAACAGGGTGGAGGTGACGTGCTCATTGGCCCAGTGCAGTACGCGCTGAATCTGGGGCCAGTAGGCGACATCATTAAAATCAACCAGTCCCAGTGGTGCACCTGTCACGATTAAGCCATCGTAGTTGTCGTGCTGGATATCTTCAAAATTGCAGTAGAAATTGTTGAGGTGCTCAGTGGGCGTATTACGTGACTCGCGGCTGTCGATGCGCAGCAGCTGAATATCGATCTGCAAGGGCGAGTTGGAAAGCAGACGCAGAAACTGATTCTCCGTTTCGATCTTTTTCGGCATCAGATTCAGTATGAGCACTTTAAGCGGTCGGATCTCCTGAACACTGGCGCGCGACGATGTCATGACAAAGACATTTTCGTCACGCAAAAAATTCACTGCCGGTAATTCGTCGGGAACCCTGATTGGCATAGCCTGCTCACCTCTCGCAACCATATAAACGTTTAGACATCTGGATGCCCAACATTAGCCTGATCGTTGTAAGATGTCGAGGTTTCATGCAGAAAATGAAAATGTTTCAGCTTAAAGTGGCAAACAACAGACGTAAAAGCCCCGCACTCGCGTGCGGGGCTTCTTCACTTATTTAATGCCTGGCAGTTCCCTACTCTCGCATGGGGAGGCCCCACACTACCATCGGCGCTACGGCGTTTCACTTCTGAGTTCGGCATGGGGTCAGGTGGGACCACCGCGCTAAAGCCGCCAGGCAAATTCTGTCTCCGCGCCGCCACAGGGGCCGCGCAGAATATCCGGTACAAGGCTGAAAATCGTGTCTCTCAAAAACGCCTCTGGCGTTGTAAGGTTAAGCCTCACGGGTCATTAGTACCGGTTAGCTCAACGCATCGCTGCGCTTACACACCCGGCCTATCAACGTCGTAGTCTTCAACGTCCCTTCAGGACCCTCAAGGGGTCAGGGAGAACTCATCTCGGGGCAAGTTTCGTGCTTAGATGCTTTCAGCACTTATCTTTTCCGCACTTAGCTACCGGGCAATGCCATTGGCATGACAACCCGAACACCAGTGGTGCGTTCACTCCGGTCCTCTCGTACTAGGAGCAACCCCCCTCAATTCTCCAGCGCCCACGGCAGATAGGGACCGAACTGTCTCACGACGTTCTAAACCCAGCTCGCGTACCACTTTAAACGGCGAACAGCCGTACCCTTGGGACCTACTTCAGCCCCAGGATGTGATGAGCCGACATCGAGGTGCCAAACACCGCCGTCGATATGAACTCTTGGGCGGTATCAGCCTGTTATCCCCGGAGTACCTTTTATCCGTTGAGCGATGGCCCTTCCATTCAGAACCACCGGATCACTATGACCTGCTTTCGCACCTGCTCGAGCCGTCACTCTCGCAGTCAAGCCAGCTTATGCCATTGCACTAACCTCACGATGTCCGACCGTGATTAGCTGACCTTCGTGCTCCTCCGTTACTCTTTAGGAGGAGACCGCCCCAGTCAAACTACCCACCAGACACTGTCCGCAGCCCGGATCACGGGCCTACGTTAGAACATCAAACATTAAAGGGTGGTATTTCAAGGTTGGCTCCACGCAGACTGGCGTCCGCGCTTCAAAGCCTCCCACCTATCCTACACATCAAGGCTCAATGTTCAGTGTCAAGCTGTAGTAAAGGTTCACGGGGTCTTTCCGTCTTGCCGCGGGTACACTGCATCTTCACAGCGAGTTCAATTTCACTGAGTCTCGGGTGGAGACAGCCTGGCCATCATTACGCCATTCGTGCAGGTCGGAACTTACCCGACAAGGAATTTCGCTACCTTAGGACCGTTATAGTTACGGCCGCCGTTTACCGGGGCTTCGATCAAGAGCTTCTCCTTGCGGATAACCCCATCAATTAACCTTCCGGCACCGGGCAGGCGTCACACCGTATACGTCCACTTTCGTGTTTGCACAGTGCTGTGTTTTTAATAAACAGTTGCAGCCAGCTGGTATCTTCGACTGGCTTCGGCTCGGGGAGTAAATCCCTCCACCTACGCGCCAGCGTGCCTTCTCCCGAAGTTACGGCACCATTTTGCCTAGTTCCTTCACCCGAGTTCTCTCAAGCGCCTTGGTATTCTCTACCTGACCACCTGTGTCGGTTTGGGGTACGATTCTGTGTTACCTGATGCTTAGAGGCTTTTCCTGGAAGCAGGGCATTTATCACTTCAGCACCGTAGTGCCTCGTCGTCACGCCTCAGCGTTAATAAGGGACCGGATTTACCTGGACCCTCCGCCTACACGCTTAAACCGGGACAACCGTCGCCCGGCTGATATAGCCTTCTCCGTCCCCCCTTCGCAGTAACACCGAGTACAGGAATATTAACCTGTTTCCCATCGACTACGCCTTTCGGCCTCGCCTTAGGGGTCGACTCACCCTGCTCCGATTAACGTTGAACAGGAACCCTTGGTCTTCCGGCGAGCGGGCTTTTCACCCGCTTTATCGTTACTTATGTCAGCATTCGCACTTCTGATACCTCCAGCATGCCTCACAGCACACCTTCAACGGCTTACAGAACGCTCCCCTACCCAACAACACATAGTGTCGCTGCCGCAGCTTCGGTGCATGGTTTAGCCCCGTTACATCTTCCGCGCAGGCCGACTCGACCAGTGAGCTATTACGCTTTCTTTAAATGATGGCTGCTTCTAAGCCAACATCCTGGCTGTCTGTGCCTTCCCACATCGTTTCCCACTTAACCATGACTTTGGGACCTTAGCTGGCGGTCTGGGTTGTTTCCCTCTTCACGACGGACGTTAGCACCCGCCGTGTGTCTCCCGTGATAACATTCTTCGGTATTCGCAGTTTGCATCGGGTTGGTAAGCCGGGATGGCCCCCTAGCCGAAACAGTGCTCTACCCCCGAAGATGAGTTCACGAGGCGCTACCTAAATAGCTTTCGGGGAGAACCAGCTATCTCCCGGTTTGATTGGCCTTTCACCCCCAGCCACAGGTCATCCGCTAATTTTTCAACATTAGTCGGTTCGGTCCTCCAGTTAGTGTTACCCAACCTTCAACCTGCCCATGGCTAGATCACCGGGTTTCGGGTCTATACCCTGCAACTTAACGCCCAGTTAAGACTCGGTTTCCCTGCGGCTCCCCTATACGGTTAACCTTGCTACAGAATATAAGTCGCTGACCCATTATACAAAAGGTACGCAGTCACCCCCATAAAGAAGGCTCCCACTGCTTGTACGTACACGGTTTCAGGTTCTGTTTCACTCCCCTCGCCGGGGTTCTTTTCGCCTTTCCCTCACGGTACTGGTTCACTATCGGTCAGTCAGGAGTATTTAGCCTTGGAGGATGGTCCCCCCATATTCAGACAGGATACCACGTGTCCCGCCTTACTCATCGAGCTCACAGCATATGCGCTTTTGTGTACGGGAGTATCACCCTGTACCCTGCGACTTTCCAGACGCTTCCACTAACACACATGCTGATTCAGGCTCTGGGCTGCTCCCCGTTCGCTCGCCGCTACTGGGGGAATCTCGGTTGATTTCTTTTCCTCGGGGTACTTAGATGTTTCAGTTCCCCCGGTTCGCCTTGCAGCACTATGTATTCATGCTGCAATGATGCACAGAGTGCACCGGGTTTCCCCATTCGGACATCGACGGCTGTAGCGGTTCATATCACCTTACCGTCGCTTTACGCAGATTAGCACGTCCTTCATCGCCTCTGACTGCCTGGGCATCCACCGTGTACGCTTAGTCGCTTAACCTCACAACCCACAGGCGTTTTTCAACGCTGCGAGCTGCAAGCATTTGAGAGACTCGAACGCATCGTATTTTTCATTCTTATTACGGAGAATGAAAACGACACGTCGTTTCAATTTTCAGCTTGTTCCGGATTGTTAAAGAGCAATATCTTAAACATGACTCGTAAGTCATCTTTAAGATATGTGGGTAACATCTTTCACCTGTCACCAAGCTTTGGCGTCCCCTAGGGGATTCGAACCCCTGTTACCGCCGTGAAAGGGCGGTGTCCTGGGCCTCTAGACGAAGGGGACAATTAAGTCTGTCTTCGAAAGACACTTTGCTCGTTATTTTCTATCAGACAATCTGTGTGGACACTGCGCCGGAAGGTATCTTCATGTAAGGAGGTGATCCAACCGCAGGTTCCCCTACGGTTACCTTGTTACGACTTCACCCCAGTCATGAATCACAAAGTGGTAAGCGCCCTCCCGAAGGTTAAGCTACCTACTTCTTTTGCAACCCACTCCCATGGTGTGACGGGCGGTGTGTACAAGGCCCGGGAACGTATTCACCGTGGCATTCTGATCCACGATTACTAGCGATTCCGACTTCACGGAGTCGAGTTGCAGACTCCGATCCGGACTACGACGCACTTTGTGAGGTCCGCTTGCTCTCGCGAGGTCGCTTCTCTTTGTATGCGCCATTGTAGCACGTGTGTAGCCCTACTCGTAAGGGCCATGATGACTTGACGTCATCCCCACCTTCCTCCGGTTTATCACCGGCAGTCTCCTTTGAGTTCCCGACCGAATCGCTGGCAACAAAGGATAAGGGTTGCGCTCGTTGCGGGACTTAACCCAACATTTCACAACACGAGCTGACGACAGCCATGCAGCACCTGTCTCAGAGTTCCCGAAGGCACCAATCCATCTCTGGAAAGTTCTCTGGATGTCAAGAGTAGGTAAGGTTCTTCGCGTTGCATCGAATTAAACCACATGCTCCACCGCTTGTGCGGGCCCCCGTCAATTCATTTGAGTTTTAACCTTGCGGCCGTACTCCCCAGGCGGTCGACTTAACGCGTTAGCTCCGGAAGCCACTCCTCAAGGGAACAACCTCCAAGTCGACATCGTTTACGGCGTGGACTACCAGGGTATCTAATCCTGTTTGCTCCCCACGCTTTCGCACCTGAGCGTCAGTCTTTGTCCAGGGGGCCGCCTTCGCCACCGGTATTCCTCCAGATCTCTACGCATTTCACCGCTACACCTGGAATTCTACCCCCCTCTACAAGACTCAAGCCTGCCAGTTTCAAATGCAGTTCCCAGGTTAAGCCCGGGGATTTCACATCTGACTTAACAGACCGCCTGCGTGCGCTTTACGCCCAGTAATTCCGATTAACGCTTGCACCCTCCGTATTACCGCGGCTGCTGGCACGGAGTTAGCCGGTGCTTCTTCTGCGGGTAACGTCAATCGACGCGGTTATTAACCGCACCGCCTTCCTCCCCGCTGAAAGTACTTTACAACCCGAAGGCCTTCTTCATACACGCGGCATGGCTGCATCAGGCTTGCGCCCATTGTGCAATATTCCCCACTGCTGCCTCCCGTAGGAGTCTGGACCGTGTCTCAGTTCCAGTGTGGCTGGTCATCCTCTCAGACCAGCTAGGGATCGTCGCCTAGGTGGGCCATTACCCCGCCTACTAGCTAATCCCATCTGGGTTCATCCGATAGTGAGAGGCCCGAAGGTCCCCCTCTTTGGTCTTGCGACGTTATGCGGTATTAGCCACCGTTTCCAGTGGTTATCCCCCTCTATCGGGCAGATCCCCAGACATTACTCACCCGTCCGCCACTCGTCACCCGAGAGCAAGCTCTCTGTGCTACCGTCCGACTTGCATGTGTTAGGCCTGCCGCCAGCGTTCAATCTGAGCCATGATCAAACTCTTCAATTTAAGTTTGATTTGCTTAAACAAGTTAAGCGGTGCTCATCTGTAAAACGTCATAATGAATTTCATTATGTGTTCACTCGTGAGGCTTTGATATTTTGTTGCGTCCTAAGACGCTGATATCAATCCTGCGAGTGCCCACACAGATTGTCTGATAAATTGTTAAAGAGCAGTGCGAACAGTGCGTTAGCGTCCTGTCGCGAGGTGGCGTATATTACGCTTTCCTCCTGCAGAGTCAACCTCTTTCTCAGAAGTTTTTCTCCGGCGGCGCAGTCTCCTGTGCCTCTCAACCCGTTTCCCGTTGCCGGTGTTCCGTGTTGATGGATGCGCATTATAGGGAGTTCGCACAGAGGCGCAACCCATAAAATGCATAAAAAAGCGCGTTCGCTGCATTCCACAGCAAAAGCCGCTGTTATACGCAGTTACGCACAATGTTATCCACACAGAGCGGGCTAATCAAATTTAGGCGAGCATCACGCAAACGTTTTCGCTACAATGCCGGGCAATATTCCGGACCCCCTTATCGGGGCGTTACCTGAGGTTTTTGATCTTTTCTTCTTATATAGAAGAGAAAACCGCGATAAAACCTGATGTAACGCTCTTATATACGCGAAACAAAGCCAAGGGATAAACCACCATGCAACAACCTCGTCCTGTACGCCGCGCATTGCTCAGTGTCTCTGACAAAGCCGGTATCCTCGAATTTGCTCAGGCGCTCTCCCATCGCGGTGTCGAACTGCTCTCCACAGGTGGAACCGCTCGCCTGCTGGCGGATGCGGGCCTGGCTGTCACTGAAGTCTCTGACTACACCGGTTTTCCGGAAATGATGGATGGACGCGTCAAAACCCTGCATCCGAAAGTGCATGGCGGCATTTTAGGTCGTCGCGGCCAGGATGATGCCATCATGGCACAGCACGACATCAGCCCAATCGACATGGTGGTCGTTAACCTCTATCCCTTTGCACAGACGGTCGCCCGTGAAGGATGTTCACTGGAAGATGCGGTGGAAAACATCGATATCGGTGGCCCGACCATGGTGCGCTCTGCTGCCAAGAACCATAAAGATGTCGCCATTGTGGTCAGCAGCGGCGACTACGACGCCATCATTGCTGAAATGGACGCTCACGAGAACGCGCTGACGCTTGAGACCCGTTTCGATCTGGCCATTAAAGCGTTCGAACACACCGCCGCGTATGACAGCATGATCGCTAACTACTTCGGTACCCTGGTGCCTGCCTATCACGGTGAACGCAACCAGCCCGCCGGCCGTTTCCCACGGACGCTCAATCTGAACTTCATCAAGAAGCAGGATATGCGTTACGGCGAGAACAGCCATCAGGATGCTGCCTTCTATATAGAAGAGAATATCACTGAAGCCTCAGTAGCGACCGCGCAGCAGGTTCAGGGCAAAGCGCTCTCCTATAACAATATTGCTGACACGGATGCGGCACTGGAGTGTGTGAAAGAGTTCAGTGAACCCGCGTGCGTCATCGTTAAGCATGCCAACCCTTGTGGTGTCGCAACCGGTGACGATCTGCTGGCAGCCTACGAGCGTGCTTACCAGACCGACCCCACTTCCGCGTTTGGCGGCATCATTGCCTTTAACCGCGAGCTGGATGAAGCAACGGCGCAGGCCATTATCAGCCGCCAGTTTGTTGAGGTGATCATCGCGCCCGCCGTTTCTGAAGCCGCGCTGAAAATTACCGCTGCGAAGCAGAATGTCCGTGTCCTGATCTGCGGCCAGTGGCAGAACCGTACCGCCGCGCTGGATTTCAAACGCGTCAACGGCGGCCTGCTGGTCCAAAATCGCGATCTTGGCATGGTGGAAGCCAGCCAGCTGCGTGTCGTCAGCAAGCGCCAGCCAACCGGGCAGGAACTGCGCGATGCACTGTTCTGCTGGAAAGTCGCGAAGTTCGTTAAGTCCAATGCCATTGTCTATGCACGCGACAACATGACTATCGGCATTGGTGCGGGTCAGATGAGCCGCGTCTACTCCGCAAAAATTGCAGGTATTAAAGCAGCTGATGAAGGTCTGGAAGTGAAAGGCTCAGCCATGGCGTCAGATGCCTTCTTCCCGTTCCGCGATGGTATTGATGCTGCCGCCGCGGCAGGCGTGAGCTGCGTTATCCAGCCAGGCGGCTCCATCCGCGATGAAGAAGTGATTGCGGCAGCGGATGAGCATGACATTGCGATGATCTTCACCGACATGCGTCACTTCCGCCATTAATCGATTCGGAGAGTAACAGATGAAAATTTTAGTAATCGGCAACGGCGGACGTGAACATGCTCTGGCCTGGAAAGCGGCCCAGTCACCACTGGCGGAAACCGTATTTGTCGCGCCGGGTAATGCGGGCACGGCATTAGAACCTGCGCTGCAGAATGTCGCAATCGGAGCCACCGACATCCCTGCTCTGCTTGAGTTTGCTCAGCGTGAAAAGATCGATCTGACGATTGTCGGACCGGAAGCGCCGCTGGTGATCGGCGTCGTAGATGCCTTCCGTGAAGCGGGGCTGGCTATCTTTGGTCCGACGCAGGCCGCGGCACAGCTGGAAGGCTCTAAAGCCTTTACCAAAGATTTCCTGGCGCGTCATCAGATCCCCAGCGCAGCGTATCAGAACTTTACCGACGTTGAGCCTGCTCTTGCGTATCTGCGTGAGAAAGGCGCGCCCATTGTTATCAAAGCCGACGGCCTGGCCGCAGGTAAAGGCGTCATTGTCGCGATGACGCTGCAGGAAGCTGAAGATGCGGTTCAGGATATGCTGGCCGGTAACGCCTTTGGCGATGCCGGACACCGTATTGTGATTGAAGAGTTTCTGGATGGCGAAGAAGCCAGCTTCATCGTGATGGTGGACGGCGAGAATGTGCTGCCTATGGCCACCAGCCAGGATCATAAACGTGTCGGCGATGGCGATACCGGTCCGAACACCGGTGGCATGGGCGCTTACTCGCCGGCACCGGTGGTCACCGATGAGATCCACCAGCGCGTGATGGATCAGGTTATCTGGCCGACCGTGCGTGGCATGGCCGCTGAAGGTAATGTCTACACCGGTTTTCTCTATGCCGGCCTGATGATCGATCACACCGGGCAGCCGAAAGTGATCGAATTCAACTGCCGCTTCGGCGATCCGGAAACGCAGCCGATCATGCTGCGCCTGCAGTCGGATCTGGTCGATCTTTGCCTGGCTGCCTGCGACGGCAAGCTGGATCAGAAAACGTCACAATGGGATCCCCGCCCTGCGCTGGGTGTGGTACTGGCGGCCGGCGGTTATCCGGGTGATTATGCTCAGGGCGATCAGATTCATGGGCTGCCACTGGAAGAAGTGGCTGACGGCAAGGTATTCCACGCCGGAACACGTCTGGAAGAGGATCGGGTACTGACGAACGGTGGCCGCGTGCTGTGCGTCACCGCGCTGGGTGACGATGTCGCTGCGGCACAAAAGCGGGCTTACGAGCTGACAAAGCCGATCTCATGGCAGGGCAGCTTCTGTCGCCGCGATATCGGCTATCGCGCTATTAATCGCAAATAAGCAAAGGGGGCACATGGTGCCCCCTCTTCAATTCACATATCGTCTTCTGTCGGCTGCTGTGAGCAGTCATCCTGCTGGCTGACCCGCAACAACTGTATCCCTTCAGGCGCTTCAAGCCATGACACCATCAGCGGTGCCGATGCGCTACGCTGCTGCTGTATCAGCATCTGCAGATCGTCAGCATCAAAAGCGGGTCTGGCCTGCCGGCCTTCACAACTCTCCAGCACATTATTTCCCAGCCAGTGCCCCTGTTTCAGAAACACCTGACCGCTTAACAGCGCATCGCTGAGGTTACGCATGCGCTGAGCATCAAACTTATAGAGTTCAATCGAATCCGGGCTGACCGCTTCACGCCGGCCTGCAAGCTGGCGCTGCATAAAGTTGAGACCACCGGCCTGGTCGAAGCGCAGGGTCACATCGTCAGGTTGCTTGCCCTTCACCTGTCGCTGAATGCTGATCAATGACTCTTCCAGCCAGACATAGTCAGTCACTTCACCTTCCCCGCCACTGAACGGCGTATAGAGGGTGCGAATATGAACCGACTGATGATCGCTATTTTTGCGCCAGATTCGCACAACACCACGATCGGCAAGATAGCCACTGGCAGAAAAGGGAGGAATATCCGGAGTCGAGCTACAGCCGAAAAGAAACAGAGAGAGAAACAGAACAGATAAACGCGGTAACAGCGAAGTCATGATGGCTGGCCTCTTAAAAACAAAAGGGGCGAAACGCCCCCTGTTTTAAAGCTTAACCGCAGTGCGACGTCTTACTTAACGGCGTCTTTCAGCGCTTTACCAGACACGAATGCCGGTACGTTTGCTGCAGCGATTTTGATCTCTTTGCCAGTCTGCGGGTTACGACCGGTACGCTCAGCGCGGTGGTTCACTTTAAAAGTACCAAAACCAACCAGTTGTACAGCATCACCATCTTTCAGAGACTCAGTGATCGCAGCCAGAGTAGATTCCAGCGCTGCCTTTGCCTGGGTTTTAGACAGGTCAGCTTTTTCTGCGATCACATCAATCAGTTGAGTCTTGTTCATAAGTTATCCTTAAAGTGTATTTATCGCTTGCTAAGCAACGAGTGCGAGGGAAAAGCCATATTCTGGCACTCTTCTGCCTGCACGCACCGATAGCCACAATTTTCAGCCCCCCAAATGTAGACCAGACAGGGGGCCAATGTGAAGCCTTCAGGCGCGCTAATTCGGGCCTGAAGTCACGTTTTATCGCCTTACTGCTGGAAATTTATACCGATGTTGCTAATTCCCGCTTCACGCAGGTCAGATCGCAGACCTTTAATCAATTCAAGGTCGCGCTCTTCACACTCCGCCAGCAGACGGAAAATCTCCCACTGGAGGTCCCACTCATCGATGATAGCCGGATTTTCACGCAGCTCTTCATCGGTCATTTCGCGTCCAGCCTGGGTCATCTCCAGCATAGCGACAGTGGTAATTGAGGTCTCGCTGACTTCAATAGCATGCTCAAGCGTTTCGCCGCTCAGCTGCGCATGGACGACTTCGCTTAATGCCACACAGGCATCGATAGCCGGATAAACGCCGTAAACCTCAAATGCATCGCCATCAGGAATGGCGGCTTCGAGTTTTTCCAGCTGGCTGTCGAAGTTAATCTTCGCATCTTTAACCGTCAGGTTTTCCCAGATCAGATCAAGAATCCGGCGATAGAGTGCCGGATCGGCAAATTCAGTCTGCTCGCAGAATGCGCGATAGTTGGGATACATGCGTTCGCACAGGCAGGCCATAAAAGTCAGGTGCTGCCAGCTTTCCAGCTTCGCCAGACGCAGATGCACGGGGTTCTGTAACATAATGGTGGCTCTTATTCGTTTCTCTGGCCGCAGTGTAACTGCAAAACCGCAGCACAAACAGTGTTAAAGCGCGTTTTGCCAGCGCTGGAAAGCGGTTCGGTTAGAGGCAACCGCATCGGCCCAGCGGGTGGGTTCCGGCAACCGGTAACCGCGCGTACAGTTTTCGACCCACTGCAGCGCCGTATCCAGGCTGACACGATGACCGGTGGCGACAAACAGCGGATTACAACGCAGCTTGCTGCGCCATACCCAACCTATCTGCTCACCTTTGTCGATCAGCGGCTGACGGCTGCCAGGCTGCGCATCCAGATCGTCAAAACGTCCGCAGAGACGACTTTTCGCAACGCCAATCGTGGGGACATCGACCAGCAGGCCAAAATGCGATGCGACGCCCAGCCGTCTTGGATGCGAAATACCGTGCCCATCCACAAACAGCAGATCAGGCTTTTGCTCCAGCATCTGCCAGGCAGCCATCAGAGCCGGATATTCACGGAAGGAGAGAAAGCCCGGAATATAGGGCATGGTGGTCTCAACGCGCGCGATGCGATGCTCCACCAGCGTTAACGAAGGATATTCCAGTATCACCATCGCCGCCCGCGTGATGGTGCCGTCCTGCTCAAATCCAACGTCTGCCCCGCCAATAAAGCGGGGAGGCAGCACGTCAAAGTCATCTTCACGCACCACGTCAGCGGCGCGTTGTAACTGCTCAGCGCGAAGTGCGGCAATGTCCATGATTACTCCTGATGCCAGGGACGTGATAAACGATGCACAGCGTCAACAAAAACACCGGCATTTTCGGGCGGAACATCCTGATGAATGCCATGCCCCAGATTAAAGACGTGACCAGTGCCTGAGCCAAAACGCTCCAGAATACCGGCCACCTCCTGTTCGATACGTTCAGGTGCCGCATAGAGCATAGAGGGATCCATGTTGCCCTGCAGCGCAACTTTGTCGCCTACGCGACGGCGCGCATCATCAATATCGGTGGTCCAGTCGAGACCCAGCGCATCACAACCGGTGGCTGCCATCGCTTCCAGCCACTGTCCACCGCCTTTGGTAAAGAGCGTCACCGGCACGCGGCGGCCGTCGTTTTCACGCAGCAGGCCATCGACAATCTTGTGCATGTAGTGCAGGGAGAATTCGCGATAGTCACGACCGGTCAGCACGCCGCCCCAGGTATCAAAGACCATGACGGACTGCGCACCGGCGCGGATCTGAGCGTTGAGATAGAGGATGACGCTGTCGGCCAGCTTATCCAGCATCGCGTGCAGCGTCGCCGGATCGGCATACATCATCTTCTTAATTTTGGTAAACGCCTTGCTGCTGCCGCCTTCCACCATGTAGGTGGCCAGCGTCCACGGACTGCCGGAGAAGCCAATCAGCGGCAGATCGCCATTCAGGTTTTTACGGATGGTGCGGACCGCATTCATCACATAGCCCAGCTCCATTTCAGGATCGGGCACCGGCAAACGCTCAACGTCGGCGCGACAGGTGACAGGGTTAGAGAAACGCGGGCCTTCGCCGGTTTCAAAGTAGAGACCCAGTCCCATCGCATCCGGAATGGTCAGGATGTCACTGAAGAGGATGGCGGCATCCAGCGGATAACGGCGCAGCGGCTGAAGGGTCACTTCACAGGCCAGCTCGGCGTTTTTACACAGCGACATAAAATCACCCGCCTGGGCGCGTGTCGCTTTGTACTCCGGCAAATAGCGCCCGGCTTGTCGCATCATCCATACCGGCGTGACATCGACCGGCTGACGTAGCAGGGCACGCAAATAACGATCGTTCTTCAGTTCACTCATCTCAACACTCTCTCAATAACAGGCGTGTAGTGTAGCACTTTCACGCTTCGGCGCGGCACAGGGCGACGGTATCTTCAATCAGGCGGCGTGCCACGGTGCCTGGCGGTGGCAGCAAAGGCAGCGCATCAAAACGGAACCAGGCGGCATCCAGCAGCTCTTTACCGTCGTGTTGCAGATCGCCACTGTCATATTCCGCCATAAAAGCGGTCATTAGCGATTGCGGGAAGGGCCACGGCTGGGAGGTCACGTAACGGACGTTTTTGACGCGGATATTGCTCTCTTCCATCACTTCCCGGGCAACGGCCTGCTCCAGCGTCTCGCCGACCTCCACAAAACCGGCCAGCACGGTGTAGACCTTGTTGCGATGGCGGGCATGATTCGCCAGCAGGATTTCATCGCCACGACGGATAGCCACAATGATGCAGGGCGCGATCTGCGGATAGTAACGCTCACGGCAATGGCTGCAGAGACAGGCAAATTCATGTTTGCTGTGGTGCATCTCATGGCCGCAATAGCCGCACCAGCGATGAGAACGGTAGAATTCCGCCAGCTGTACACCGCGACCCACCAGCTGAAACAGCTCCACATCCTGATCGATCAGCTGTCGCACGGAGAACATATCGGAAGAACGCGGCTCACAAATCAGCCAGACTTTTTCGCCCTGCCATTCACCAATGGTCCGGGCCTTACTGCCGGTTAAACCAAATTTTTCGGCGTTTCCGTGGGGTAAATCACCTTGTGGCAACCAAAGTTTCTGTTCATGGCTGACAATCCACCATCCAGCGTCTACGCTTGAGATTTCGCATTGCATTTATTTCGTCATCCTTAGCGTCAACCCGCACGCTGAAGCCCTGATGTTAAGTGTGTAGATAAACAACTATAACTCACATGGAGTTAGATATGCTTAACCAGTTAGACGTCCTGGCTGAACGCGTAGGTGGCAGTAATGAACTGGTCGATTCGTGGCTTGAAGCACGCCGCCAGCTACTGGTGACCTATTATCACCTGGTCGGTCTTAAACCTAAAAAAGAGGCGCTGACGCGTCTTGACGAGCAGGCGCTCGACAACTTCTGTCACGGCCTGGTCGACTATCTTTCTGCCGGTCACTTCAGTATCTATGAGCGCGTAATCAGCGAAATGAGTGGCGACAGCCCGATGATCGCTGCCGCGCAGATCTACCCTCCGCTGGAAGCGAATACTGAGCGTCTGATGCAGCTGTATGACGGTCACCTGCAGCAGGCGATTGACGATGAAAACTGCATGACCTTCCAGCAGGCACTCTCCGAAGTGGGCGAAGTGCTGGAATCACGCTTTACGCTGGAAGATAAGCTGATCCAGCTGGCCTGGGATAACCAGCTTGCTACGCCGCCAGTGGCGAATGACAGCCATATCGCGCGTCCGGCTTGATGGTTAACAACGGCAAAGGGCTTGAGATTATCCCGTAGCCCTTTTATGCTGAACAGGTTCTGAGGAGTACTCTCCAGAGAACCTTTGTTATTTTAGCGTTGAAATGTAAGGTTTTTACGCCCGGGTCTGTTATCAGACACCCGCGTAAAAACTGCTTCTTGTCGGAGTGCCCAGTTGGGCTGAGACCGTTAATTCGGGATCCGCGGAACCTGACCAGGTTAGAACCTGCGTAGGGAACAAGAGTAAAAATTCTCTGTATGCCAGCATGCCTGTGCTGTCTATACGGTTACTCCTTCCGAACTCCGGACAAGCATCGTTCCCCTTTAACAGGAAGATTGCTATGTCTGACCCAAAAATGACCCGTCGTGAACAACGTGCCCAGGCGCAGGAATTTATCGATTCCCTGCAAAGCGGCAGTGCTTTTCCCCAGTCCCGTCGCATCTGGATTACCGGCAGCCGGGAAGATATTCGCGTGCCGATGCGTGAAATCACCCTAAGCCCGACCCACATCGGCGGCACCAAAGAACAGCCTCTCTATGAGCAAAATGAAGCGGTGCCGGTCTATGACACGGCGGGTGCTTATGGTGATCCCGCGGCGCAGATCGATGTGCATCGTGGTCTGGAAAAGCTGCGCGCTCGCTGGATTGCTGAACGCGACGACAGTGAGCTTCTCGAACAGAACAGCTCGGGCTATACCCAGCAGCGGCTGGCTGACGAGGGGCTGGATCATCTGCGCTTCGATCACCTTCCGACACCGCGCCGCGCCCGTGCAGGCCGCCGTGTCACGCAACTGCACTATGCCCGTCAGGGCAGGATTACCCCGGAAATGGAGTTCATCGCCCTGCGGGAAAACATGGGCCGTGAGCGAATCCGCAGTGAGGTGCTGCTGCAACAGCATCCGGGACACAGTTTTGGCGCACATCTGCCCGCCGACATCACCCCCGAGTTTGTCCGTCAGGAGGTCGCTGCCGGACGCGCCATCATCCCTGCCAATATCAATCACCCGGAATCGGAGCCGATGATCATTGGTCGTAACTTCCTGGTTAAGGTCAACGCCAATATCGGTAACTCGGCAGTCACCTCTTCTATCGAGGAAGAAGTGGAAAAGCTGGTCTGGTCGACCCGCTGGGGTGCCGATACGGTGATGGATCTCTCTACCGGTCGCTATATTCATGAAACGCGAGAATGGATTTTGCGAAACAGCCCGGTGCCCATCGGTACCGTGCCGATCTATCAGGCGCTGGAAAAAGTGAATGGCGTGGCTGAGGCGCTGAACTGGGAAATATTCCGGGACACGCTGCTGGAGCAGGCGGAACAGGGCGTCGATTACTTCACTATCCACGCGGGCGTGCTGCTGCGTTATGTCCCGATGACGGCGAAACGTCTCACCGGGATCGTGTCGCGGGGGGGATCGATCATGGCCAAATGGTGCCTGTCGCATCATCAGGAGAGCTTCCTGTATGAGCACTTCCGGGAGATCTGTGAAATCTGCGCCGCTTACGATGTCTCCCTGTCGCTGGGCGATGGTCTGCGTCCGGGTTCGATTCAGGATGCCAACGATGAGGCGCAGTTTGCCGAACTGCGAACCCTGGGTGAACTGACGCGTATTGCCTGGGAGTATGACGTTCAGGTGATGATTGAAGGTCCGGGACATGTGCCGATGCATATGATCCGCCGTAATATGACCGAACAGCTCGACCTGTGCGATGAAGCCCCCTTCTACACGCTTGGCCCGCTGACCACTGACATCGCGCCCGGCTACGACCACTTCACCTCGGGTATCGGTGCCGCCATGATTGGCTGGTTTGGTTGCGCCATGCTGTGCTACGTCACGCCCAAAGAGCATCTGGGTCTGCCGAACAAAGAGGACGTGAAGCAGGGATTGATCACCTACAAAATCGCGGCGCATGCTGCCGATCTGGCGAAAGGCCACCCCGGTGCGCAGATCCGTGATAACGCCATGTCCAAAGCGCGCTTTGAATTCCGCTGGGAAGATCAGTTTAACCTGGCGCTGGATCCCCATACGGCAAGGGCGATGCATGATGAAACCCTGCCGCAGGAGTCGGGCAAGGTGGCCCATTTCTGCTCAATGTGCGGCCCCAAATTCTGCTCAATGAAAATTTCCCAGGAGGTGCGCGAGTTTGCGGCACGCCAGGATGCCCGTGCCGAGCCGGTTGAAGTTGGCATGGCGCAGATGTCAGATCGTTTCCGCAGCCGCGGCAGTGAGCTCTATCACCCTGCCGATGCCATTAAGGAGGAGTAAGGATGCCTGCATTTCCCGCTACCGCCCCGCGTCTGGGACTTTATCCGGTGGTTGATAGCCCCGAGTGGCTCGAACGCCTGCTGGAGATGGGCGTTCGCACGCTGCAGCTGCGTATCAAAGATCAGCCTGATGAGGCCGCCGAGCCCGCCATTGCTCAGGCAATTGCGTTGGGCAAACGCTACGACGCGCGTCTGTTTATCAATGATTACTGGCAGCTGGCGATTAAACATCATGCTTATGGCGTACATCTGGGTCAGGAGGATCTGGATGTCGCCGATCTTGCCCGCATTCATCAGGCCGGGTTACGACTGGGACTCTCTACCCACGACGATGCGGAACTGGATCGCGCTCTGGCAATCCAGCCCTCTTACATCGCACTTGGGCATATTTTCCCGACGCAGACCAAAGAGATGCCTTCTGCACCGCAGGGCATTGCACAGCTGAATCAACACCTGACACGTCTGTCGCATATTCCCACCGTGGCGATTGGCGGTATCTCGATTGCACGGGCACCTGAGGTGCTGGCCACCGGCGTCGGCAGCATTGCGGTGGTGAGTGCGATTACTCAGGCAGATGACTGGCGTGCCGCAACGCGCACGCTTCTGGCGCTGGCAGGACCAGGCGATTAAGCATTTATGGAACCTGCCGCGCATATTGGCTGCAAAATCGGTAACGCCAGCGTTCTTCCGGGAAAGCAGCGCGCAAAGTGGAATGTTGCCGCTGGCGTGCTGTGATCCAAAACCTTAACGTGGCATCCGTCAGGTTAAGGTTATCTGACCAGGGCCGGTTCCCTCCTCTTGCCGGCCCTGCTTCTTCTTTTCGCTATGCGGGCGTCGAGGTGGAAGTCTGCGTCTCATGCTGGCACGAGAGCATGGCACGTTCGACGGCCGCACCCACCAGCGCCAGCGCCTGTTCAGTCTGCTCGTTGATCGGCAGCCCGTAGTTTAAGCGCAGACAGTTACGATATTTACCCGACGCTGAAAACAGTGAGCCTACAGCAATCTGAATTTTTGACTCGCGCAGTTCCCGGTTAAGCCGGACCGCATCAAACGCTTCGGGGAGTTCAATCCACATCAGAAAGCCGCCCTGAGGACGGGAAACGCAGATACCGCAGGGAAAGTAGTGGCGTACCCAGCAGCTAAAGGTTTCATAGTTACGATGATAGATTTGCCGCATCCGGCGCAGATGGGGCTGATAATGTCCCTGGCGGATAAACTCAGAGACCGCATGCTGAGGCTGCGTCGCGGTTGAGCCTGTGACAATATATTTCATGTGCAGCACGCGATCGCGATAACGACCAGGTGCAACCCAGCCGACGCGCAGACCTGGCGCCAGCGTTTTGGAAAAGGAGCTGCACAGCAGAACCCGGCCATCGAGATCCAGCGCTTTAATTGTGGAGGGGCGCGGGTATTCCCAGGCTAACTCACCATAAACATCATCTTCAATCACGGCGGCATCAAACCGCTGCGCCAGCGCCAGCAATGCCCGCTTACGCTGTTCGGGCATGATGAATCCCAGCGGATTATTGCAGTTCGGCACCACGACCACCGCTTTGATCGGCCATTGATCAAAGGCCAGTTCCAGCGCTTCCAGACTGATGCCGGTGACCGCATCCGTCGGGATTTCAATGGCACGAATGCCAAAGCCGCGCAGGGTTTGCATGATGCCGTGAAACGACGGTGACTCAACAGCAATGATATCGCCCGGCTCACAGACCGCGCGTACGGCGACCGATAACGCTTCGTGGCAGCCAGTCGTAATGACAATGTCATCGGCCGTGAGCTGACAGCCGCTGTCTATCGCCAGCCGTGCAACCTGTTGCCGCAGCGCGAGCACACCATAAAGGTTGTCATAATTCAGCAGCGCCATGTCCTGCTTCTGCGCCTGGCGGCTGAAAGCTTTCCACAGCGGCTTAAGCGTCGGCTGGGTCAAATCGGGCATGCCACTGCCCAGCTGCAACACATCATCTTCCAGACGGCCGTTAATCAGTTCCAGCACCGCATCCCACTGTGTCACCTCAACCGGCCGCTGGGCGGGACGGGTCAGCGCAGGGATCGGCGGCGTTGCTTTGCGTGACGCCACAAAATAGCCGGAGCGCGACTGCGGTGTAATCATCTGCTTCTCTTCCAGCAGATGATAAGCCTGCTGCACGGTACTGATACTGACGCCATGCTCCGTACTCAGACTGCGTACTGAAGGCAGGCGCTCACCGCTGCGATATAAGCCTTGTTCGATACGCTGAGCCAGCAGCGTAGCCAGATGTTCATAGCGGGTCATTGTATCTCCACAGGCTCAGATGCTGAGCCGTAACCAGTACAGTTCCGTCTCTTTTTTACCATTCAGATCGTCATGACGGCAAACTGTATGTTAAATAAAAGTGATTTTTGCGTCTGTATCATACAGAGAAATCCACTGAAAATGGTCCTCAGACACTTCACTGAGGGCACTATCATGGGATATGACGAGAATCGCGCAGCTAAACCGTTTACAGGCACGCCTTACCACCTGGTTCGTTATCTGTGGCGCAGTTACAAACGCTGGCAACTGCGGCGTGAGACGCGCCTCATCCTGTCGAAGTTAAGCGACAGTCAGCTGAAAGATATTGGTATCAGCCGCAGTGACTGGAATGGCTGAATCTGAGACAAAAAAAACCCTGCCGAGGCAGGGTTTTTATCAGGCAAAGGACGATTAATCGTCTTTGTTGCCGCCGAGACCGGCGTTCAACAGTTCAGCCAGGCTGGCTGAGGCTTCATCCGCAGTCACCTGCGGTGCAACCGGAACTTCACCTGCCGCTTTGCGGCGCATACGATCCTGATGGTACGCATAACCGGTACCGGCCGGGATCAGACGACCCACGATCACGTTCTCTTTCAGGCCGCGCAGTTCGTCACGCTTGCCTGCTACTGCTGCTTCGGTCAGGACACGTGTGGTCTCCTGGAACGAGGCTGCAGAGATGAACGATTCGGTAGCCAGTGACGCTTTGGTAATACCCAGCAGGTCACGCATGAAGGTTGCGCCGACTTTTCCGTTCGCTTCCAGATCACGGTTAGAGATCTTGATGCGAGAGAATTCAGCCTGCTCACCTTCCAGGAAGTCTGCACTTCCTGCGCTCACGATGGTTGCTTTACGCAGCATCTGACGAACGATGACTTCGATGTGCTTATCGTTAATCTTAACGCCCTGCAGACGGTAAACTTCCTGCACTTCGTTAGTGATGTAACGGGTCACCGCATGCACGCCACGCAAGCGCAGGATGTCATGTGGAGACTCTGGGCCATCGGAAACCACGTCACCGCGCTCAACACGTTCACCTTCGAACACGTTCAGCTGACGCCATTTCGGAATCATCTCTTCGTATGGCTCACTGCCATCCAGCGGAGTAATGACCAGACGACGCTTACCTTTGGTCTCTTTACCGAAGGAGATGATGCCGCTGATCTCCGCCAGAATAGCTGGCTCTTTCGGACGACGCGCTTCGAACAGGTCAGCAACGCGTGGCAGACCACCGGTAATATCCTTGGTACCGCCAGATTCCTGCGGAACACGCGCTAACGTGTCACCAGCACTGATCTTAACGCCATCTTCCAGCTGAACAATCGCTTTACCTGGCAGGAAGTACTGAGCCGGCATATCGGTGCCTGGGATCAGAACGTCGTTGCCGTTGGCATCAACAATTTTCAGCGCAGGACGCAGATCTTTACCGCCTGCAGTACGTTCAGCACTGTCCAGAACCACCAGCGAAGACAGACCGGTTAAGTCATCTGTCTGACGAGTAATCGTCTGGCCATCAACCATATCCGTGAAGCGAATGAAACCGCCCACTTCGGTGATGACTGGCATGGTATGCGGATCCCAGTTTGCGACGGTTTCGCCCGCTGCAACCTGCTCACCATCACCTTTCGCCATGGTAGAACCGTAAGGAACTTTATAGCTCTCTTTGGTACGACCAAATTCGTCGATCATTTTCAGTTCAACGTTACGCGAGGTGATCACCAGCTTGCCTGCCGAGTTCGTTACCGACTTGGCGTTGGTCAGCTTGATGGTACCTTTGTTCTTCACCTGAATGCTGGATTCAGCAGCCGCACGTGATGCCGCACCACCGATGTGGAACGTACGCATCGTCAGCTGTGTACCTGGCTCACCGATGGACTGTGCCGCGATAACACCGATCGCTTCACCTTTATTGATGATGTGACCACGTGCCAGGTCGCGACCGTAGCAATGCGCACAAACACCAAAGTCGGTTTCACAACCTACTACCGAGCGGACTTTCAGGCTGTCGACTGAGTTCAGTTCCAGCACGTCACACCAGTGCTCATCGAGCAGCGTGTTGCGTGGGACCAGAATATCAGCAGTACCCGGCTTCAGAACGTCTTCAGCAGTCACACGACCCAGTACACGTTCACGCAGTGGCTCTTTAACGTCGCCACCTTCGATGACAGGCGTCATCATGATGCCTTCGTGTGTACCACAGTCATCTTCGGTAACCACCAGATCCTGGGCAACGTCAACCAGACGACGCGTCAGATAACCGGAGTTCGCTGTTTTCAGTGCGGTATCCGCAAGACCTTTACGTGCACCGTGGGTTGAGATGAAGTACTGGAGTACGTTCAACCCTTCACGGAAGTTCGCCGTGATTGGTGTTTCGATGATGGAGCCATCTGGCTTCGCCATCAGACCACGCATACCGGCCAGCTGACGAATCTGTGCAGCAGAACCACGCGCACCGGAGTCAGCCATCATAAAGATGCTGTTGAAGGAAACCTGGCGCTCTTCTTCGCCGTCACGGTTAATGACGACTTCGGTAGAGAGGTTTTCCATCATCGCCTTGGCAACACGTTCGTTGGCTGCAGCCCAGATATCGATGACTTTGTTATAACGTTCGCCTGCGGTTACCAGACCAGACTGGAACTGCTCCTGGATCTCAGCCACTTCCGCTTCCGCTTCAGTGATGATTTCCACTTTCTTCTCTGGAATAACCATGTCGTCGATGCCGACTGACGCGCCTGAACGGGCAGCATAAGCGAAACCGGTGTACATGGTCTGGTCAGCAAAGATAACGGTCGGCTTCAGGCCCAGAATGCGGTAACAGGTGTTCAGCATTTTGGAGATAGCTTTTTTGCCCAGCGCCTGGTTAACGATGGAGAAAGGCAGACCTTTTGGCACGATCATCCACAGGATGGCACGGCCAATCGTGGTATCGATGATGCTGGTTTTAGCAACCCACTCATCCTGCTCATTCTTCTCGTGTTCGGTGATACGCACCTTAACGCGAGCATGCAGAGAGGCGAGGCCGGCGCGATAAATACGCTCAGCTTCTTTCGGGCCAGTCAGCACCATGCCTTCGCCTTTGGCGTTAACACAGTCACGGGTCATGTAATACAGACCCAGTACAACGTCCTGAGAAGGAACGATGATTGGCTCGCCGTTCGCAGGTGACAGGATGTTGTTGGTCGACATCATCAGTGCACGCGCTTCCAGCTGGGCTTCCAGCGTCAGCGGTACGTGAACAGCCATCTGGTCACCATCGAAGTCGGCGTTATAAGCCGCACAAACCAGCGGGTGCAGCTGGATCGCTTTACCTTCGATCAGAACCGGTTCAAAGGCCTGAATACCCAGACGGTGCAGCGTAGGCGCACGGTTCAGCAGAACCGGGTGCTCACGGATCACTTCGTCGAGGATATCCCAGACAACCGCTTCTTCGCGCTCAACCATTTTCTTCGCGGCTTTGATGGTGGTGGCCAGGCCACGCAGTTCCAGCTTGCCGTAAATAAACGGTTTGAACAGTTCGAGTGCCATTTTCTTCGGCAGACCGCACTGATGCAGACGCAGGTATGGACCAACGGTGATAACCGAACGACCAGAATAGTCGACACGTTTACCCAGCAGGTTCTGACGGAAACGACCCTGCTTACCTTTGATCATGTCAGCCAGCGATTTCAGCGGACGCTTGTTAGAACCGGTGATCGCACGACCGCGACGACCGTTGTCCAGCAGTGCATCGACCGCTTCCTGCAACATACGCTTTTCGTTGCGCACGATGATGTCTGGCGCAGCCAGATCCAGCAGGCGCTTCAGACGGTTGTTACGGTTGATCACGCGACGATACAGATCGTTCAGATCCGACGTAGCGAAACGACCACCATCCAGCGGTACCAGCGGACGCAGATCCGGTGGCAGAACAGGCAGCACGGTCAGGATCATCCACTCTGGCTTGTTGCCAGACTGGACGAACGCTTCCAGCAGCTTGATGCGCTTGGTCAGTTTTTTACGTTTGGTTTCGGAGTTAGTTTCGTTCAGCTCTTCACGCAGCTGCTCGCACTCCTGCTCCAGATCCATGTTTTTCAACAGGGCCTGGATCGCTTCGGCGCCCATTTTGGCGTCGAACTCGTCACCGAACTCTTCCAGAGCGTCAAGGTACTGCTCTTCAGTCAGGATCTGACGCTTCTCGAGGTTGGTCATGCCACCTTCGATTACCACGTAAGATTCAAAGTAGAGCACGCGCTCGATGTCACGCAGTGGCATATCCAGCAGTAAGCCGATACGCGATGGCAGTGACTTCAGGAACCAGATGTGCGCAGTCGGCGACGCCAGTTCAATGTGGCCCATACGCTCACGGCGCACTTTAGTCTGGGTCACTTCAACGCCGCACTTCTCACAAATCACACCACGGTGTTTGAGGCGCTTATACTTGCCGCACAGGCACTCATAGTCTTTTACCGGCCCGAAGATACGGGCACAGAACAGACCATCGCGCTCTGGCTTAAAAGTACGGTAGTTAATGGTTTCTGGCTTTTTCACTTCACCAAAAGACCAGGAACGGATCATGTCTGGCGAAGCCAGCGCAATTTTGATCGCATCAAACTCTTCGGTCTTAGTTTGCGCTTTCAGAAACTTAAGTAAGTCTTTCACGGATTAGCTCCCGTCGGAGTGAGACTCAGGGGGCGTCCAACCGAAATTGAACGCCCCGTAACCAGTACAATTGCGAGCGCTTTAAACCCTGCGCTTTCAGGCGGCGGCAAGCCGCAGCCTGAAAAGGGGTTACTCGTCTTCCAGCTCGATGTTGATACCCAGCGAGCGAATCTCTTTCAACAGTACGTTGAAGGATTCCGGCATGCCCGGTTCCATCTGATGGTTACCGTCAACGATGTTTTTATACATCTTGGTACGGCCGTTGACGTCATCAGACTTAACGGTAAGCATTTCCTGCAGGGTATACGCGGCACCATATGCTTCCAGTGCCCATACTTCCATCTCACCAAAGCGCTGACCACCGAACTGCGCCTTACCACCCAGCGGCTGCTGAGTAACCAGGCTATAGGAACCGGTAGAACGTGCATGCATCTTGTCATCAACCAGGTGGTTAAGTTTCAGCATGTACATGTAGCCAACGGTTACCTGACGTTCGAACTGCTCACCGGTACGGCCGTCAAACAGGGTAATCTGACCGGAAGAAGGCAGGCCGCCGAGCTGCAGCAGCTCTTTGATCTCGCTCTCTTTCGCGCCATCAAACACCGGCGTGGCGATTGGCATACCTTTCTTCAGGTTCTCAGCCAGACGCAGTACTTCGTCATCAGAGAAGGTGTTCAGATCAACACGCTGACGCAGATCGGTACCCAGGTCATAGGCGCGCTGGATGAATTCGCGCAGTTTCGCGACTTCTTCCTGCTTCTTCAGCATGGCGTTGATTTTCTCGCCGATACCTTTCGCTGCCATACCCAGGTGCGTTTCCAGAATCTGACCGATGTTCATACGCGATGGTACGCCCAGCGGGTTCAGAACGATGTCAACCGGCGTGCCGTTTTCATCGTAAGGCATATCTTCGATCGGGTTGATCTTGGAGATAACACCTTTGTTACCGTGACGGCCTGCCATTTTGTCACCCGGCTGAATCTGACGCTTAACAGCCAGATAAACCTTAACGATTTTCAGCACGCCTGGTGCCAGATCATCGCCCTGGGTGATCTTACGACGCTTACCTTCGAGTTTTTTCTCAAACTCGTGCTTCAGTTCGTCGTACTGCTCTGCCAGCTGCTCCAGCTGGTTTTGCTTGGCTTCGTCAGTCAGACCCAGTTCCAGCCAGCGCTCGCGCGGCAGCTTGTCCAGTTTGTCTGCTTCAACGCCACCCGAAATCAGTACGTTCTGGATACGGCTGAACAGGCCCGCTTCCAGGATCTGCAGTTCTTCAGACAGGTCTTTTTTGGCCTGCTTCAGCTGCATCTCTTCGATTTCAAGCGCACGTTTGTCTTTTTCCACGCCATCGCGGGTAAAGACCTGAACGTCGATCACAGTACCTGACACGCCATTCGGCACGCGCAGTGACGAATCTTTCACGTCAGAGGCTTTTTCACCGAAGATAGCGCGCAGCAGTTTTTCTTCTGGCGTCAGCTGGGTTTCACCTTTAGGCGTTACCTTACCAACCAGAATGTCGCCACCGGTCACTTCAGCACCGATGTAGACGATGCCTGACTCATCCAGTTTAGAGAGTGCAGCTTCACCCACGTTCGGGATATCAGCAGTGATCTCTTCCGGCCCTAGTTTGGTGTCACGCGACACGCAAGCCAGTTCCTGAATGTGGATAGTCGTAAAGCGATCTTCCTGAACCACGCGCTCGGAGACCAGGATGGAGTCTTCGAAGTTGTAGCCGTTCCACGGCATGAACGCCACGCGCATGTTCTGGCCGAGAGCCAGTTCACCCAGATCGGTGGACGGGCCATCTGCCAGCACGTCGCCGCGCTCAACCGGCTCACCCAGAGAAACACATGGCATCTGGTTGATGCAGGTGTTCTGGTTAGAACGGGTATATTTGGTCAGGTTGTAAATGTCGATACCGGCTTCGCCAGCATGCATTTCGTCTTCGTTAACTTTGATAACGATACGTGATGCGTCAACGTACTGTACGGTACCGCCACGTTTCGCCACGGCTGTTACACCGGAGTCAACGGCAACAGCACGTTCCATACCGGTACCAACCAGCGGCTTATCAGCACGCAGAGTCGGAACGGCCTGACGTTGCATGTTCGCACCCATCAGGGCGCGGTTGGCGTCATCATGTTCCAGGAACGGGATCAGGGATGCACCGACAGAAACCACCTGCTGGGTGGAAACGTCCATGTAGTCAACCTGATCGCGGCTGAACAGACTCGATTCGCCTTTGCTACGGCAGGTGACCAGGTCATCAACAAACGCGCCGTTGTCATCCAGAGGGGCGTTCGCCTGAGCGATAACGTAGTTACCCTCTTCGATAGCAGAGAGGTAGTGAATCTCGTCAGAAACCAGACCGTCGATAACACGGCGATAAGGTGTTTCAAGGAAACCGTACTCATTGGTCTGTGCATAGACAGACAAGGAGTTGATCAGACCGATGTTCGGACCTTCAGGGGTTTCGATTGGGCAGACACGACCGTAGTGCGTTGGGTGTACGTCACGCACTTCGAAGCCGGCACGCTCACGCGTCAAACCACCCGGGCCGAGAGCAGAGATACGACGTTTGTGCGTAATCTCTGACAGCGGGTTGTTCTGATCCATAAACTGAGAAAGCTGGCTTGAACCAAAGAACTCTTTCACCGCAGCCGAAATCGGCTTCGCGTTGATCATGTCCTGTGGCATCAGCGTATCAAGGTCGCCCAGAGACAGACGCTCTTTAACCGCACGCTCAACACGGACCAGACCAACACGGAACTGGTTCTCAGCCATTTCACCCACTGAACGAATACGACGGTTACCGAGGTGGTCGATATCGTCCACTTCGCCTTTACCGTTACGGATGTCGATCAGTTTCTTCATCACTTCGATGATGTCATCTTTGCTCAGGATGCCTGAACCTTCGATTTCATCACGCAGCAATGAGCGGTTGAACTTCATACGACCGACCGCAGAAAGATCGTAACGATCTTCTGAGAAGAACAGGTTCTCAAACAGGTTCTCTGCAGCTTCGCGTGTTGGCGGCTCACCAGGACGCATCATGCGATAGATCTCAACCAGTGCGCTCAGGCGATCGCTGGTTGGGTCGACACGCAGGGTCTCGGACATATATGGACCGTGGTCCAGATCGTTGGTGAACAGCGTTTCGATGCGCTTGTGACCGGACTGGCTCAGTTTAGCCAGCAGATCCAGTGACAGTTCCATGTTCGCTGCAACAATCAGCTCACCGGTGCTCTCATCGATGTAATCTTTAGCGACCACTTTGCCCGCGATATATTCAACCGGGACTTCGATGTGCTGAATGCCATCTTTTTCCAGCTGACGAATATGGCGCGCAGTAATGCGGCGACCTTTTTCGACGTAGACGGTGCCGTTCGCTTCGATATCGAAGGTAGCGGTTTCACCGCGCAGGCGCTCAGGCACCAGCTCCATCTGCAGCTTGTTGTCACGGATTTCAAACACCACTTTCTCGAAGAAGATATCGAGGATCTGAGGTGTAGTGAACTGTAACGCGCGCAGGATGATAGTGGCCGGCAGCTTACGACGACGGTCAATACGGACAAACAGGTTATCTTTCGGGTCAAACTCAAAGTCGAGCCATGAACCGCGGTAAGGGATGATACGTGCGTTGTACAGCACTTTACCCGATGAGTGGGTTTTACCCTTATCGCTATCAAAGAACACGCCGGGACTACGGTGCAGCTGAGAAACGATAACGCGCTCGGTACCATTGATAACAAAGGTACCGTTGTCGGTCATGAGCGGAATCTCGCCCATGTAGACTTCTTGTTCTTTAATGTCTTTTACGGTGCCTTCTGGCGCTTCGCGCTCATAGATCACCAGACGCAGTTTCACGCGCAGCGGTGCCGAATAGGTCACGCCACGGATCTGACACTCTTTCACGTCAAAGACAGGTTCACCCAGGCGGTAGCTGACATACTGCAACTCAGAGTTGCCGCTGTAGCTCGCAATAGGGAATACAGAGCGGAATGCAGCTTCCAGTCCGTACTGACCTTCTGGATCTTGCTCGATAAACTTCTGGAACGAGTCGAGCTGGATGGAAAGGAGATAAGGTATGTCCAGTACTTGCGGACGTTTACCAAAATCCTTACGAATACGTTTTTTCTCGGTATAGGAGTAAACCATAGGGTTCCTCAGCTAGCTGACAAGTCGACCCACGCTGTCCGTCCTGACAGGACAGTTCATGCAACACGATTTTGTTTGATTCACTGGCTGCGCGGCAGCAGTGCAATACCTCTTTCTATCACGCTTAAATCATTTCATCGCTTTTGTGAAGGCAGGGAACCCGCACAGGAAAGCGGTATATTAAGTCGTCGATAGAGAAAGATATTGAAGAGCAACAATGGACAAACAGTGTGAAACCCCATTGAGACCCTGTAGCGCAAAAAGGCTGGTGACCAAAAAGTCACCAGCCATCAGTCTGAAACTACTCAGACTGCAACCCGAAGGCTGTCTTACTTAACTTCAACTTCAGCGCCAGCTTCTTTCAGAGCAGCTTCAAGTGCAGCTGCGTCATCTTTGCTGATGCCTTCTTTGATTACGCCAGTTGCTTCAACCAGGTCTTTGGCTTCTTTCAGGCCCAGACCAGTTGCAGTACGTACGGCTTTGATGACTGCTACTTTGTTCGCGCCAACAGCTTTCAGTACGACGTCGAATTCAGTTTTTTCTTCAACAGCTTCAGCCGGGCCCGCAGCAACAGCTACAGCAGCAGCAGCAGAAACGCCGAATTTTTCTTCCATAGCAGAAACCAGCTCAACAACTTCCATTACGGACATCGCTGCAACAGCTTCCAGAATTTGGTCTTTAGTGATAGACATGACAATTGTTCCTAAGAATCAGAAAAAGTTTATACGTAAGCAGGTACGAAGAAAAGAATAAGGCCTTAAGCCGCTTCTTTTGCATCGCGTACAGCAGCCAGAGTGCGGACCAGTTTGCCGGCAGCGGCTTCTTTCATGGTCGACATCAGACGTGCCAGTGCTTCTTCGTAGGTCGGCAGCGTTGCCAGACGGTCAATATTGGCCGCCGTGATCAGCTCACCTTCAAAGGCTGCAGCTTTGACCTCAAATTTTGCATTCGCTTTCGCGAAATCTTTGAACAGACGAGCAGCAGCGCCCGGGTGTTCCATAGAATATGCAATCAGGGTCGGACCAACAAACGTGTCTTTCAGGCACTCAAATTGAGTACCTTCAACGACGCGGCGCAGCAGGGTGTTACGAACAACACGCATGTAAACGCCAGCTTCACGGCCTGCTTTACGCAGTTCGGTCATTTTATCAACGGTAACGCCACGGGAATCCGCAACAACCGCTGAAAGCGCACCTTTGGCTACTTCGCTGACTTCAGCAACAATCGCTTGTTTGTCTTGAAGATTTAATGCCATTAGCTTTTGCTCCTGGATTTGACCGGGAAAGGATTTCCCCGGAACTCACTTCACTTACTCACCCCGAGGGGTAATAAGCGCTCGAACACGGTGAGCAGAATCCAGCTAAGAAAATATTCTTTTGGTTCTGTCACCGTCTACGCAGGGGATTAAGCGGAATATCCGGAGATAAACAGCGCCTGCGGTCTTGGACGGAGGCCAGGATAAGGCCTGGCTCCAACCTAAATTCTGTGCGACGCAGCAGAGTCAGAGGGAATGGCGATAAACGCAACAGTCGGTTCTGGCTCTCTGGTGTCCCGTTCTGCTAATAACAGAACAACGGGCGTAAGATTCTAGGTGAATTTTTCGCCCGTTTCAAGCAGCAATTAGTTTGCTGTTGCGTTCAGACCAGCCTGGTCAACGGCAACGCCGGCACCCATGGTGGTTGAAAGGCTGACTTTCTTGATGTACACGCCTTTGGCCTGTGATGGTTTAGCTTTTTTCAGCGCAACCAGCAGGGATTCCAGGTTTTCTTTCAGTTTGTCAGCGTCAAAGTCCACTTTACCGATGGTAGTGTGGATGATGCCGTTTTTGTCGTTACGATAACGAACCTGACCGGCTTTAGCGTTCTTAACCGCTTCAGCAACGTTAGGGGTTACAGTACCGACTTTCGGGTTTGGCATCAGGCCACGTGGACCCAGAATCTGGCCCAGCTGGCCAACAACGCGCATTGCATCCGGAGAAGCAATAACAACGTCAAAATTCATTTCGCCTTTCTTGATCTGATCAGCCAGGTCTTCCATGCCTACCAGCTCTGCGCCAGCTGCTTTAGCAGCTTCAGCGTTAGCGCCCTGGGCGAAGACAGCAACACGTACTGAACGACCAGTACCGTGTGGCAGAACGGTCGCGCCGCGAACGTTCTGATCAGATTTACGTGCATCAATGCCGAGGTTGACAGCAACGTCAACGCTTTCAACGAACTTGGCAGTTGCCAGTTCTTTCAGCAGAGCAACAGCTTCAGCAATGTCATACTGCTTGGTCGCGTCAACTTTGTCGCGAATTACGGTCATGCGCTTGGTCAGCTTAGCCATTTCTTAGTCCTCTACTACCAGGCCCATGGAACGAGCAGTACCTTCGATTGAGCGAGTCATCGCTTCAACGTCAGAACCAGTCATGTCCGCAGCTTTGGTTTCTGCGATTTCACGTACCTGAGCACGAGTCACTTTACCGACTTTATCTTTGTTCGGCTTACCAGAACCAGACTTGATGCCCGCTGCTTTTTTCAGCAGTACGGCAGCCGGAGGCGTTTTGGTAATGAAGGTGAAAGAACGGTCGCTGTATACGGTGATAACAACAGGAGTCGGCAGACCTTTTTCCAGAGATTCGGTCTTCGCGTTGAACGCTTTACAAAATTCCATGATGTTAACACCCTGCTGACCCAGAGCTGGACCAACCGGTGGACTTGGGTTCGCCATACCAGCTGCAACCTGCAGCTTGACGTAGGCTTGGACTTTCTTAGCCATGATATTTCCTCAATTGGGTTATAGCGCCTGTAAAGGCTCCCCGTGATAACGATTTATACGCTGTTGCCAGCGCATAAAAACAAAAGGCGCGAAATTGTAGTTAAATTTCGCGCCTGCTGCAACAGCTAATTTGTGAGCGGAAAGAGGTTAACCTTTCTCCACCTGACCGAAGTCGAGCTCAACCGGTGTTGCACGACCAAAGATGGAAACGGATACCGTCAGGCGGCTCTTCTCGTAATCCACATCTTCAACCACACCGTTAAAGTCAGCGAACGGACCGTCATTAACACGAACCATTTCACCTGGTTCAAACAGCGTTTTAGGACGAGGCTTGTCGCCGACCTGCTGCAGACGATTCATGATCGCATCAACTTCTTTATCACTGATAGGTGCAGGACGGTCAGAGGTACCGCCGATGAAACCCATCACGCGCGGGACGCTGCGTACTAAATGCCAGCTGGCGTCATTCATCACCATCTGAACCAGTACGTATCCCGGGAAAAACTTGCGCTCGCTCTTACGACGCTGGCCACCACGGATTTCAACGACTTCTTCAGTCGGAACCATGACTTCACCAAACAGCTCTTCCATGTTGTGCAATTTGATATGCTCGCGCAGCGATTGGGCTACGCGGCCTTCAAAACCGGAAAACGCCTGTACGACGTACCAGCGTTTCTTTGGAGCTTCAGACATCTCAGAACCTCAGGCCAGTGATAAACGATACCAGACGGACCAGAATACCATCCAGCCCCCACAAAATCAGTGACATCACGGCAGTAACCGCGGCAACGATTAACGTGGTGTGCAGCGTTTCCTGGCGGGTTGGCCAGATAACCTTACGCATTTCTGTTCTTGCTTCACGAGCAAAAGCCACGGTCGCTTTGCCTTTGGTCGTTAAAAGCGCAATGCCACCAGCCGCTGCAATCAGTACAACTACGGCTAATGCACGCAGTGGCAGTGACACATCACGATAGAGGTAGTTACCTACAATCGCTGCAAGCAGCAGTAATACAACACCTACCCACTTTACCGCTTCCAGGCCACGCCCGCTCCCTTGAGCTTCGGTATTCGCACTCATAAACCAACCTGCCACAATAATTCAGAAACTATTCTGCCCCGCAGTGCGAGGCGTCCAAACCGAATGAGCTTTTGGGGCGTAACTCGGTATCCAACGCCGCATAACAGAGCCTGTCTCAGCAATGATTATGATTCAAAAAATCACTGATGAGCCAGGTTCTATGAAACAGCGTGCAAAAAGGGCATCAAATGATGCCCTTTCCGTGTGCATTGCGTCAAACGTTATCGGTAATTATGCGATAACTTTAGCAACAACACCCGCGCCAACGGTACGGCCACCTTCGCGGATTGCGAAGCGCAGACCTTCGTCCATTGCGATTGGGTGGATCAGGGTAACAACCATTTTGATGTTGTCGCCTGGCATGACCATTTCAACGCCTTCTGGCAGCTCTACTGAGCCGGTTACGTCAGTTGTACGGAAGTAGAACTGTGGACGATAGCCTTTAAAGAACGGAGTATGGCGGCCACCTTCGTCTTTAGACAGAACGTAAACTTCTGACTCGAACTGGGTGTGTGGCTTGATTGAGCCTGGCTTAGCCAGAACCTGGCCACGCTGGATGTCTTCACGCTTGATACCGCGCAGCAGAACACCACAGTTTTCGCCTGCCTGACCCTGGTCCAGCAGCTTACGGAACATCTCAACACCGGTACAGGTTGATTTCGCAGTATCTTTGATACCCACGATTTCAACTTCGTCGCCGACTTTAACGATGCCGCGCTCAACACGACCGGTAACAACAGTACCACGGCCAGAGATTGAGAATACGTCTTCGATTGGCAGCAGGAACGGCATGTCGATCGCACGGACTGGATCCGGGATGTAGTTGTCCAGGTGTTCAGCCAGTTCGATGATTTTCGCTTCCCACTCAGGAACGCCTTCCAGCGCTTTCAGAGCAGAACCACGAACGATTGGAGTGTCGTCGCCTGGGAAGTCGTACTGTGACAGCAGGTCACGAACTTCCATCTCGACCAGTTCCAGCAGCTCTTCATCATCAACCATGTCGCACTTGTTCAGGAACACGATGATGTAAGGAACGCCAACCTGACGACCCAGCAGGATGTGCTCACGGGTCTGTGGCATCGGGCCATCAGTCGCAGCAACAACCAGGATCGCGCCGTCCATCTGCGCAGCACCGGTGATCATGTTTTTCACATAGTCGGCGTGGCCTGGGCAGTCAACGTGAGCGTAGTGACGTGCAGCAGTCTCATACTCAACGTGAGCGGTGTTGATGGTGATACCGCGGGCTTTTTCTTCAGGCGTGCTGTCGATCTGGTCGAACGCACGAGCCTGGCCGCCGTTGGTTTTAGCCAGTACGGTAGTGATAGCTGCAGTCAGGGTGGTTTTACCGTGGTCAACGTGACCGATGGTGCCCACGTTTACGTGCAGTTTGTTACGTTGAAATTGCTCTTTAGCCATCGTTAGTCCCTCTAAGACACGGATATATCAATGATATCATCACATTAACCAGGCAATGCCTGACTGCAAGGAAGTTACAGAGAAAATCAGGAGGGAGATTAAAGGAAGTGGTGCTGATACCCAGAGTCGAACTGGGGACCTCACCCTTACCAAGGGTGCGCTCTACCAACTGAGCCATATCAGCACATCTGGAGCGGGCAGCGGGAATCGAACCCGCATCATCAGCTTGGAAGGCTGAGGTAATAGCCATTATACGATGCCCGCATCCTGGAACTCGGCTACCTGTTCTTTCTGTAGCTTGCAGATAACAGTGAATGCTTCTCTGCTATCTACTGTCTGCCAGCGAAGCTGACCGACGTTGACTTCGCTAACGCTCAGTCTGAATTCAGGGTGATAAGTGACTCACCTGACAGATAAACAGGCCGTTTATCTGTACTCAACCGCGAGGCTGAGATGGTGGTGGGAGAAGGATTCGAACCTTCGAAGTCTGTGACGGCAGATTTACAGTCTGCTCCCTTTGGCCGCTCGGGAATCCCACCTACTTGATTGGTGCCGGCTACCGGAATCGAACTGGTGACCTACTGATTACAAGTCAGTTGCTCTACCAACTGAGCTAAGCCGGCATCAAGTGGAGCGCATTCTAGGAAGGTCGGGCCCTGGATGCAACTAAAAAATCGCATATTTTTTTCTATCGCTTACTATTTGTGCAAATCATCGCATTTTAACGTTTTTATGCAGATTATTTGTGCAATCTGGCTCTGTTTTCACAGGATCAGACTAAAGCGCGTCACCATCTTAACTCCCTCTGCCCTTCTCTTTTATGCGAATAAAATGAGTGGCCAGCACCCTTTTTTTTACGTCGGGGGTGCTGAATGAGGTTTTTTTGCCCCTGGCTGAACCCTTTTTTCTCATGGAGCGGCGCACTTCTATCGAAAGCAGGGGCATATTGTCATGCGCATTCTTTCTCACTATCACGATTTGCGCTGAAAGGAAGCGTTTAAAATGTTTTTGTACTGTTTGTTTTTTTGCGAAAGGTTGCGCGTGACATGTATTAGCCTCACTGCAAGCGTCTTATTACGCCGTTCAGCCAATCAGGCACAGCGATGACCGTATAAGCAGATTAAACGTCGCACATTACCTGTGCCGGCCTGCAATATCATAAACAACGATAAAGCAGTAAAAATTAAAGGCACTGCAACGTTTTGTGGGTATGCCGACGAAAGCGCGATCGCGTTTATCTTTTTACTTCTGTTAAAAGCCATACTGGTGATACCCTCCAGCCCATTGTTCTCACTGATAAACCAGCGATTCGTGATTCACTTCACCCGTGCTGTCCTGCTTATCGGCTAATACGCGGTTGATAGTAATGAATTTGCGGTCAGATGCATGCTTATGGATAAAACAACCCCCCTGACAACGCCTTATCTGGAGTTCACTCGTGAGCAGTGGGCTGCATTACGTGATTCTGTGCCTATGACGCTGTCAGAGGAAGAGATCGCGCAGCTCAAGGGCATCAACGAAGATCTTTCGCTGGAGGAAGTTGCAGAAATTTATCTGCCACTTTCGCGTCTGCTTAATTTCTATATCAGCTCTAACGTTCGTCGGCAGGCGGTACTGGAGCAATTTCTGGGCACCAATAGCCAGAAAATCCCCTATATCATCAGTATCGCGGGGAGCGTCGCGGTCGGTAAAAGTACGACTGCGCGTGTACTGCAGGCGTTGCTCAGTCGCTGGCCTGAACATCGTAAAGTGGAATTGATCACGACGGATGGCTTCCTTCACCCTAATGCCGTGCTGAAAGAGCGTGGCTTAATGAAGAAAAAAGGCTTCCCGCAATCTTATGATATGCACCGGCTGGTCAATTTCGTCTCCGATTTAAAATCCGGCGCCAGTCAGGTGACCGCCCCGGTCTATTCGCACCTGATTTATGATGTCATCCCTGATGGCGATAAAGTGATACAGCAGCCAGATATTCTTATTCTGGAAGGTCTGAACGTATTACAGAGCGGCATGGACTATCCCCATGACCCTCATCATGTCTTTGTTTCGGACTTCGTTGACTTCTCTATCTATGTAGATGCAGAGGAAGACCTTCTGCAAAGCTGGTATATCAATCGATTCCTGAAATTCCGTCAGGGTGCCTTTACCGATCCAGACTCCTACTTCCACCATTACGCCCAGCTCTCAGAGGCAGAAGCGGTTGAGATAGCAGGTAATCTATGGAAAGAGATTAACTGGCTTAACCTGCAGGAAAATATCCTGCCGACACGTGAAAGGGCCAGCCTGATCATGACCAAAAGTGGCGATCATGCGGTCGATAAGGTGCGCCTGCGTAAATAACAGCGGTCATAAAAAAGCCTGCATTAGTGCAGGCTTTTTTGATCAGACAGGACGCAGTGATATTTCCCCGCCCACCCAGGCTTTTATTTCACCATCCTGCTCCAGTAATAAACCACCCTGGCTGTCGACACCCCGTGCAATACCATGCACTTCACGTTCGCCGATGAGCAACTTAACGGGCCGGTTAATAAAATTGTCCAGTGCCGCCCAGCGCGAGATGAAGGCAGTTAATCCCTCCTGCTCAAACAGCGGCAGGGCCTCGCGCAGGCTGTTGATCAGACGGGCTGCCAGCTCATTGCGGTTCACGCTTACTCCGGCCTCCTGCAGGTTAATCCAGCCCTGATTAATCTGTGAAGCATCCGCTGTCCGCATCGCCAGGTTGATGCCAGCTCCCATCACGATCTGCGCAGCATCACCGGTTTTACCGGTCAGTTCGACCAGAATACCTGCCAGTTTCCGATCGTTCAGGTAAATATCATTGGGCCACTTTACCCGGACATCATCGGCCCCGAGTGCACGTAATGTTTCAGCCATGACAATGCCAATGACCAGGCTAAGACCCATCGCCGCAGCCGGACCCTGCTCAAGACGCCAGTACATGGACATGTAGAGGTTGGCACCAAAAGGAGAGAACCATTGACGACCACGACGGCCACGACCTGCCTGCTGATATTCAGCGATACAGGCGGTGCCAGAGGGCATGTCATGCATGCGTTCCAGCAGATACTGATTTGTGGAATCAATCACCGGGATAATCGAGACATTGCCCTGCTTCACCTGTGACAGAATCGCCTGCTCATCCAGCAGCTGTATCGGGGCAGAGAGACTGTAGCCTTTCCCTGTCACGGTATAGACGTCCAGACCCCAGCTTTTTAGTGTCTGGATGTGCTTGTTGATGGCGGCACGACTCATGCCCAGAGTGTCGCCCAGCTGCTCGCCAGAATGAAACTCACCATCAGATAAAATATCGACCAGTTTTAGCGGGACACTGTGGTCTTTCATGCGATCACCCCGACAGCATTGCACTCACCCTGCGCCTGAATAAAGCGGACTTCAGGCTCCAGCCAGACATCAAATTTTTCACCCACCCGGGCGCGCACAGTTTTTGCCAGCGCAACGATATCCTCAGGCGTGGCATGGTCAGCGTTAATCAGCACCAGAGCCTGTTGCTGGTGAACGGCGGCGCCTCCGATGCGATACCCTTTCAGCTGACACTGATCGATAAGCCACCCTGCGGCCAGCTTGGTTTCTCCATCTGGCATCAGATAGTGTGGCATAGCGGGAAATTGGGTTAGCAGGGAGCTACACTGCGCCTCGGTGACGACCGGGTTTTTAAAGAAGCTGCCGACATTACCGGTGACTTTCGGATCCGGTAATTTGCTCTGCCGCATCTGGCAAACCGCGTGATAGACATCCCAGGCATTAGCCGTCACCGGATTAAGCGTTTTCAGATCGCCATAGGTTAATACCGGCTGCCATTGCTTAGGCAGGATCATCCCGACGGCGACGATGACATAGCCTGACTGGTAGCGATGTTTAAAAATGCTGTCACGATAGCCAAACTCACAGGCTTCACGATCGAGGCGTTCTGTCTCACCACTGTGCAGATTAAGCACATCTACGTATTCACAGACATCTTTTAATTCCACACCATAGGCACCAATGTTCTGAATCGGTGCCGAACCCGTCATTCCAGGGATCAACGCCAGGTTTTCCAGGCCAGTGATCCCTTTTTCCAGCGTACTCTTAACCAGCTGATGCCAGTTTTCACCTGCCCCGACATGCAACTTCCAGCACTCAAATTCATCCTGAATTTTGATGCCTTTAATGCGATTCAGCACCACGGTACCGGCAAAATCCTCCAGGAAGAGGACGTTACTGCCTTCCCCGAGCACAAGGAAAGGTGTCTGATTACGCTGGCTATCCTGCCATGCGGCCAGAATAGCGGCTGGCGTCTCTGCGACGATGCGTTTTTGTGTGTGTACTTCAAGCCCAAGCGTATTGTCGGCTTTTAAGGAGGGATGCTGGCTGGACATTTGACGGCCTTTACTGAGATTATCTGGCCGTAGTTTACCGTATCAGAGAGGGGTTCTCAGGCTGTTTTCGGAGATTATGGTGCGGTTTTTCACGATCTGCAGACGTAAAAAAGCCCCGCACTCGCGTGCGGGGCTTCTTCACTTATTTAATGCCTGGCAGTTCCCTACTCTCGCATGGGGAGGCCCCACACTACCATCGGCGCTACGGCGTTTCACTTCTGAGTTCGGCATGGGGTCAGGTGGGACCACCGCGCTAAAGCCGCCAGGCAAATTCTGTCTCCGCGCCGCCACAGGGGCCGCGCAGAATATCCGGTACAAGGCTGAAAATCGTGTCTCTCAAAAACGCCTCTGGCGTTGTAAGGTTAAGCCTCACGGGTCATTAGTACCGGTTAGCTCAACGCATCGCTGCGCTTACACACCCGGCCTATCAACGTCGTAGTCTTCAACGTCCCTTCAGGACCCTCAAGGGGTCAGGGAGAACTCATCTCGGGGCAAGTTTCGTGCTTAGATGCTTTCAGCACTTATCTTTTCCGCACTTAGCTACCGGGCAATGCCATTGGCATGACAACCCGAACACCAGTGGTGCGTTCACTCTGGTCCTCTCGTACTAGGAGCAACCCCCCTCAATTCTCCAGCGCCCACGGCAGATAGGGACCGAACTGTCTCACGACGTTCTAAACCCAGCTCGCGTACCACTTTAAACGGCGAACAGCCGTACCCTTGGGACCTACTTCAGCCCCAGGATGTGATGAGCCGACATCGAGGTGCCAAACACCGCCGTCGATATGAACTCTTGGGCGGTATCAGCCTGTTATCCCCGGAGTACCTTTTATCCGTTGAGCGATGGCCCTTCCATTCAGAACCACCGGATCACTATGACCTGCTTTCGCACCTGCTCGAGCCGTCACTCTCGCAGTCAAGCCAGCTTATGCCATTGCACTAACCTCACGATGTCCGACCGTGATTAGCTGACCTTCGTGCTCCTCCGTTACTCTTTAGGAGGAGACCGCCCCAGTCAAACTACCCACCAGACACTGTCCGCAGCCCGGATCACGGGCCTACGTTAGAACATCAAACATTAAAGGGTGGTATTTCAAGGTTGGCTCCACGCAGACTGGCGTCCGCGCTTCAAAGCCTCCCACCTATCCTACACATCAAGGCTCAATGTTCAGTGTCAAGCTGTAGTAAAGGTTCACGGGGTCTTTCCGTCTTGCCGCGGGTACACTGCATCTTCACAGCGAGTTCAATTTCACTGAGTCTCGGGTGGAGACAGCCTGGCCATCATTACGCCATTCGTGCAGGTCGGAACTTACCCGACAAGGAATTTCGCTACCTTAGGACCGTTATAGTTACGGCCGCCGTTTACCGGGGCTTCGATCAAGAGCTTCTCCTTGCGGATAACCCCATCAATTAACCTTCCGGCACCGGGCAGGCGTCACACCGTATACGTCCACTTTCGTGTTTGCACAGTGCTGTGTTTTTAATAAACAGTTGCAGCCAGCTGGTATCTTCGACTGGCTTCGGCTCGGGGAGTAAATCCCTCCACCTACGCGCCAGCGTGCCTTCTCCCGAAGTTACGGCACCATTTTGCCTAGTTCCTTCACCCGAGTTCTCTCAAGCGCCTTGGTATTCTCTACCTGACCACCTGTGTCGGTTTGGGGTACGATTCTGTGTTACCTGATGCTTAGAGGCTTTTCCTGGAAGCAGGGCATTTATCACTTCAGCACCGTAGTGCCTCGTCGTCACGCCTCAGCGTTAATAAGGGACCGGATTTACCTGGACCCTCCGCCTACACGCTTAAACCGGGACAACCGTCGCCCGGCTGATATAGCCTTCTCCGTCCCCCCTTCGCAGTAACACCGAGTACAGGAATATTAACCTGTTTCCCATCGACTACGCCTTTCGGCCTCGCCTTAGGGGTCGACTCACCCTGCTCCGATTAACGTTGAACAGGAACCCTTGGTCTTCCGGCGAGCGGGCTTTTCACCCGCTTTATCGTTACTTATGTCAGCATTCGCACTTCTGATACCTCCAGCATGCCTCACAGCACACCTTCAACGGCTTACAGAACGCTCCCCTACCCAACAACACATAGTGTCGCTGCCGCAGCTTCGGTGCATGGTTTAGCCCCGTTACATCTTCCGCGCAGGCCGACTCGACCAGTGAGCTATTACGCTTTCTTTAAATGATGGCTGCTTCTAAGCCAACATCCTGGCTGTCTGTGCCTTCCCACATCGTTTCCCACTTAACCATGACTTTGGGACCTTAGCTGGCGGTCTGGGTTGTTTCCCTCTTCACGACGGACGTTAGCACCCGCCGTGTGTCTCCCGTGATAACATTCTTCGGTATTCGCAGTTTGCATCGGGTTGGTAAGCCGGGATGGCCCCCTAGCCGAAACAGTGCTCTACCCCCGAAGATGAGTTCACGAGGCGCTACCTAAATAGCTTTCGGGGAGAACCAGCTATCTCCCGGTTTGATTGGCCTTTCACCCCCAGCCACAGGTCATCCGCTAATTTTTCAACATTAGTCGGTTCGGTCCTCCAGTTAGTGTTACCCAACCTTCAACCTGCCCATGGCTAGATCACCGGGTTTCGGGTCTATACCCTGCAACTTAACGCCCAGTTAAGACTCGGTTTCCCTGCGGCTCCCCTATACGGTTAACCTTGCTACAGAATATAAGTCGCTGACCCATTATACAAAAGGTACGCAGTCACCCCCATAAAGAAGGCTCCCACTGCTTGTACGTACACGGTTTCAGGTTCTGTTTCACTCCCCTCGCCGGGGTTCTTTTCGCCTTTCCCTCACGGTACTGGTTCACTATCGGTCAGTCAGGAGTATTTAGCCTTGGAGGATGGTCCCCCCATATTCAGACAGGATACCACGTGTCCCGCCTTACTCATCGAGCTCACAGCACATGTGCTTTTGTGTACGGGAGTATCACCCTGTACCCTGCGACTTTCCAGACGCTTCCACTAACACACATGCTGATTCAGGCTCTGGGCTGCTCCCCGTTCGCTCGCCGCTACTGGGGGAATCTCGGTTGATTTCTTTTCCTCGGGGTACTTAGATGTTTCAGTTCCCCCGGTTCGCCTTGCAGCACTATGTATTCATGCTGCAATGATGCACAGAGTGCACCGGGTTTCCCCATTCGGACATCGACGGCTGTAGCGGTTCATATCACCTTACCGTCGCTTTACGCAGATTAGCACGTCCTTCATCGCCTCTGACTGCCTGGGCATCCACCGTGTACGCTTAGTCGCTTAACCTCACAACCCACAGGCGTTTTTCAACGCTGCAGACTGCAAGCATTTGAGAGACTCGAACGTGTCGTATTTTTCATTCTTATTACGGAGAATGAAAACGACACGTCGTTTCAATTTTCAGCTTGTTCCGGATTGTTAAAGAGCATAATACTTCGCAGCACACCGTTGCCGGTACGCTCTGAAGTATTCAGAAAAACAGTTAAAACGGTATGGTGGAGCTAAGCGGGATCGAACCGCTGACCTCCTGCGTGCAAGGCAGGCGCTCTCCCAGCTGAGCTATAGCCCCATACAGTTACTGCAGAGACCACTACTACCACTCAACCGAGTTACATTCTTCTGACGAAGGATGTAATTTCTTTTCAGGCAAGGCATGCGGAAGGGACGTTTACCGGGGTAAACGACCGCGCGCATAACGCAGCATGAGAAGAAATCTGGTAGGCCTGAGTGGACTTGAACCACCGACCTCACCCTTATCAGGGGTGCGCTCTAACCACCTGAGCTACAAGCCTGTAGAGGTTTTTTCTGCTCGTTACTTTTTATCAGACAATCTGTGTGGACACTGCGCGGGAAGGTATCTTCATGTAAGGAGGTGATCCAACCGCAGGTTCCCCTACGGTTACCTTGTTACGACTTCACCCCAGTCATGAATCACAAAGTGGTAAGCGCCCTCCCGAAGGTTAAGCTACCTACTTCTTTTGCAACCCACTCCCATGGTGTGACGGGCGGTGTGTACAAGGCCCGGGAACGTATTCACCGTGGCATTCTGATCCACGATTACTAGCGATTCCGACTTCACGGAGTCGAGTTGCAGACTCCGATCCGGACTACGACGCACTTTGTGAGGTCCGCTTGCTCTCGCGAGGTCGCTTCTCTTTGTATGCGCCATTGTAGCACGTGTGTAGCCCTACTCGTAAGGGCCATGATGACTTGACGTCATCCCCACCTTCCTCCGGTTTATCACCGGCAGTCTCCTTTGAGTTCCCGACCGAATCGCTGGCAACAAAGGATAAGGGTTGCGCTCGTTGCGGGACTTAACCCAACATTTCACAACACGAGCTGACGACAGCCATGCAGCACCTGTCTCAGAGTTCCCGAAGGCACCAATCCATCTCTGGAAAGTTCTCTGGATGTCAAGAGTAGGTAAGGTTCTTCGCGTTGCATCGAATTAAACCACATGCTCCACCGCTTGTGCGGGCCCCCGTCAATTCATTTGAGTTTTAACCTTGCGGCCGTACTCCCCAGGCGGTCGACTTAACGCGTTAGCTCCGGAAGCCACTCCTCAAGGGAACAACCTCCAAGTCGACATCGTTTACGGCGTGGACTACCAGGGTATCTAATCCTGTTTGCTCCCCACGCTTTCGCACCTGAGCGTCAGTCTTTGTCCAGGGGGCCGCCTTCGCCACCGGTATTCCTCCAGATCTCTACGCATTTCACCGCTACACCTGGAATTCTACCCCCCTCTACAAGACTCAAGCCTGCCAGTTTCAAATGCAGTTCCCAGGTTAAGCCCGGGGATTTCACATCTGACTTAACAGACCGCCTGCGTGCGCTTTACGCCCAGTAATTCCGATTAACGCTTGCACCCTCCGTATTACCGCGGCTGCTGGCACGGAGTTAGCCGGTGCTTCTTCTGCGGGTAACGTCAATCGACGCGGTTATTAACCGCATCGCCTTCCTCCCCGCTGAAAGTACTTTACAACCCGAAGGCCTTCTTCATACACGCGGCATGGCTGCATCAGGCTTGCGCCCATTGTGCAATATTCCCCACTGCTGCCTCCCGTAGGAGTCTGGACCGTGTCTCAGTTCCAGTGTGGCTGGTCATCCTCTCAGACCAGCTAGGGATCGTCGCCTAGGTGGGCCATTACCCCGCCTACTAGCTAATCCCATCTGGGTTCATCCGATAGTGAGAGGCCCGAAGGTCCCCCTCTTTGGTCTTGCGACGTTATGCGGTATTAGCCACCGTTTCCAGTGGTTATCCCCCTCTATCGGGCAGATCCCCAGACATTACTCACCCGTCCGCCACTCGTCACCCGAGAGCAAGCTCTCTGTGCTACCGTCCGACTTGCATGTGTTAGGCCTGCCGCCAGCGTTCAATCTGAGCCATGATCAAACTCTTCAATTTAAGTTTGATTTGCTTAAACAAGTTAAGCGGTGCTCATCTGTAAAACGTCATAATGAATTTCATTATGTGTTCACTCGTGAGGCTTTGATATTTTGTTGCGTCCTAAGACGCTGATATCAATCCTGCGAGTGCCCACACAGATTGTCTGATAAATTGTTAAAGAGCAGTGCGAACAGTGCGTTAGCGTCCTGTCGCGAGGTGGCGTATATTACGCTTTCCTCCTGCAGAGTCAACCTCTTTCTCAGAAGTTTTTCTCCGGCGGCGCAGTCTCCTGTGCCTCCCGACCCGTTTCCCGTTGCCGGTGTTCCGTGTCGATGGAGGCGCATTATAGGGAGTTCGCGCGGGCTGACAAGTGTTTATTACGAAAAGATTATCGTTCGCAGTAATTTTCATCAAATCGCGCTATTTCGCTACGATTTGCCTGGTAACTGTGCAAAATCATTGGCAAAAGTGCGAACCTGCTGCCAGTCCGTGTATTCCACTTCTTTCGTTGAATCTGTCTCGCCACCGGTCATACGCATAATCAGCTGAATCATGACGCGATCGAACCAGCGATAGCGCGGATAATAAAGTGCGCCCGCGAACACGGCACAGCAATCGGGTTGCCACGGAGAGTTAGCCAGAAACTTTTGCGTATAGGCGTTAGTTTCAGGCGAACGCTTCTCCGGTTTCCGCGCTGTCAGGTTCACCGAAAAGAAACCGCTGGTACGCTGCTGCAATTCCTTGAGGTGCTGCTTCACGAACTTATCGACGACCGGCTGGAAATGGCCGTAGCGGATCGAGGCGCCAATCAGCACGCGATCATACTGCGCCCAGTCCGGCAGGGTAGCATCCTGGATGTCCAGCACATCACATGGCTGCTGCTGACGGATCGCCTCAGCAATAGAAGAGGCAATTTTCTTTGTTTGTCCGTCGCGAGTGGAATAGAGAATCAGCGCTTTCATGTCAGCATCCTTATTAATTATTCACGCCAGAAAGTAGGCGTGAACAGCACCAGCAAGGTAAATACCTCGAGACGCCCGAACAGCATGGTAGAAATAAGAATCCATTTCGCCACGTCATTCATTGAAGTGAAGTTATCGGCCACAACCCCTAAACCCGGCCCGAGGTTGTTGAGCGTCGCGGCAACCGCAGCAAAAGCCGAGAAGTCATCGACACCGGTGGCGATGATCGCCAGCATGCTGACCAGGAACACCAGTGCATAGGCCGAGAAGAATCCCCAGACGGCTTCAAGGATACGTTCCGGAAGCGCCCGATTACCCAGCTTAATGGTGTAGACCGCATTCGGGTGAACCAGACGCTTAAGCTCACGGTTACCCTGCTTGCATAACAGCAGAATGCGAATCACCTTCAGGCCACCGCCGGTTGAACCGGCACAGCCGCCAATAAAGGCTGAGCACAACAGCAGCACCGGCAGGAACAATGGCCAGCGTGCGATGCTGTCGGTCGTGAATCCCGCCGTCGTTGCCATGGAAACGACCTGAAAGAAGGCCTGATTCAGCGTCTGCCAGCCGCTGGCATAGACATTGTGGAACCAGAGCACCAGCGTGCAGATCAACACCAGCGTCAGCTGAACGCCAATGAACATGCGGAATTCCGGGTCGCGCCAGTACACGCGCAGATTACGTCCGCTTAACATGGCAAAGTGCAGGCCGTAATTACAGCCTGAGATCAGCAGAAACACCGCCACGATGGTATTGATGGTGCCACTATGAAAATAGCCGATGCTGGCATCGTGGGTAGAAAAGCCGCCAATAGCGATGGTCGAGAAGCTGTGACCGATAGCATCAAACGCCGGCATGCCCGCCAGCCACAGCGCCAGTGCACAGGCCACCGTCAGCAGGACATAGATCAGCCAGAGTGTCTTGGCCGTCTCGGCGATACGTGGCCGCATCTTGTTATCTTTTAACGGCCCCGGCATTTCAGCGCGATAGAGCTGCATGCCCCCGACGCCCAGAATCGGCAGTATCGCCACCGCTAACACGATGATCCCCATACCGCCCAGCCACTGGAGCATCTGCCGATAGAAGAGAATCGCCTTAGGCAACGAGTCCAGCCCCACCAGCGTGGTGGCACCGGTTGTTGTCAGGCCCGAGAACGATTCAAAGAACGCATCCGTCACCGAAAGATGTGGCTGCTCGGCAAAGATAAAGGGCATGGCTCCTACGCTGCCCAGCACCGTCCAGAACAGGACGACGATCAGGAACCCTTCGCGCGGTTTGAGTTCGGTTTTCTTTTTACGATTCGGCCACCACAGCAGCGAGCCAATCACCAGCGCCATCATAAAGGTCTGGCTAAACGCCCGCCCCGCCCCATCGCGATAAATGAGGGCGACCAGACCGGGCAAAATCATCGTCACTGAAAAGAGGATCACCAGCAGACCGACTATGCGGGTAATGGCGCGAAAGTGCATTCAGCCGTTCCTTTAAATAATAGAGATGAACATCAGGGTGTGAGCGGGATCAGCGATAACGCGCCCCGACTAAAGTCTGACAGATTTTTTTTGAATCCGTCGATTTGTCCGTAAGGTACAGCCAGCGTCAATGCAATGCGATCCTGAAACTGACTGTCGGTCACCCTACCGTCGAAACGCTGAACCAGCCTTTCAATATCACTGAGCTGTGGATAGTCGCATTGCAAGGTGAACAGCTTCATCGGTACTTTGCGCTGCCGTGGCAGCAGCTTAAGTCCCTGCTGGACCCCACCGCCATAGGCTTTTACTAAGCCGCCGGTTCCCAGCATGATGCCGCCGTAATAACGTACGACGACGGCGGTAATCTCGCCAATATCTGCGCCCATCAGCTGCGCAAGCATCGGTTTGCCGGCCGTGCCCGAGGGTTCCCCATCATCAGAGAAGCCAAGCTGCTGGGAATCATTCGGTGCGCCCGCGACCCACGCCCAGCAGTGATGCCGGGCAGCGGGATGCTCGCTTTTCACCTGCTGGACAAACGCGCGTGCCGCCTCAGCGCCTTCGGTGTGTGCCAGTAGCGTAATGAAGCGACTCTTTTTGATCGTCTCCTCACTGCTGCTGACTGGCACAGCCGGAATATCAAAAGCGTCCATCAGGCCAGATGCAGATCGCGGGTCATATTCTCAACGCGATGCGCATGGATCACCACGTTGTCCTCGATACGAATCCCGCCATAAGGCCGAAGCGCATCGATAGCCTGCCAGTTAAAGTGCTGACTGAAACGGCCCGCACGCAGCGGCGCCAGTAATGAGTCAATAATATAGAAGCCCGGCTCGATGGTTAAGACCATGCCCGGTTGCAGCACGCGGGTGCAGCGAAGATAAGGATATTGCGCGGGCGCGGCCAGATGGGTGCCCTGATCATCCTGCATAAAGCCAGCCACGTCATGCACCTGCAGACCCAGCGGATGTCCCAGACCATGTGGCATAAACGGACCGGTCAGATCTTCAGCCACCAGCGCTTCTTCGCTGATCCCCTGTACCAGCTCAAACTTCAGCAACATCTTCGCAATACGCTGGTGCATCTGAAGATGATAATCGGTGTAGCGCACGCCCGCTTTCAGCATAGCGATCAGCGCCAGCTCTTCCGCGTTCATCGCCTCAACCATTCTGGCATAGAGCGAACTGCTCTGCGCCGCATAGCTGCGGGTTAAATCGGCGGCATAGCCAAGATACTCAGCACCGGCATCAATCAAAAAGCTGTGGCGTTTCGCCGGTGGCTGATGATCCAGCCGGGTGTAGTGCAGCACCGCAGCGTGTTCATTCAGCGCGATGATATTGCCGTAAGGCACATCAGTATCGCGATGCCCGGTTGCGGTCAGATAGGCCTGATTGATATCGAACTCGCTTAAGCCTGCAGAGAACGCCTCTTTCGCTGCGCGATGACCCGCAACCGCCAGCTTTTGCGCCTGGCGCAGGCAGGCAAGTTCATAATCTGTTTTGATGCTGCGATGGAAATGCAGGAAGTCGATCACCGCTTTCGGATTGATATTGCCGGAAGTGATACCGAGCTGAGCCGCACGCGCGTTAACCGGGCCGATATAGGCGACGTTATCGCGCTGTGCAGGCAGCAGTTGCGCAATCTCATCGGCATTTTTCAGGCCGATAACCTCAACATCCGCGGTCCAGAAGCTATCCGGCAACGGTTCAACGTTGTGCCAGTAATCCACCGGAGAGTAGAACCACAGTTTCGGTTTGTTCACCCCGTCAATCCACAGCCAGCAGTTAGGCACCTGCGTTACCGGCACCCAGGCCTTGAACTGCGGATTCACCTTAAATGGATAGGTGTGGTCATCCAGAAACACCGTCAACAATTCACCGGAATGGATCAACATCGCATCCAGTTTATTGCGTGCCAGCACCTGCTGCGCCCGTTGTTGCAACGTGGCGATATGCGCGTGATACAAGGTCTTCAGTGAATCCATTGACGTCTCTCCAGTGTCGCGAAATGGCCGCAAGTTTAGCATACCCCTTGTGCAGATGCCGAAGTCGGCGCAGCTGTGATCTTGTTAGCAAATAAGCAAAGAGCAGTTTGCAAATAATTAACATCGCTCCCACACTCACGATCATCTGGTATGACCAGATCACCTTTCGCGGTTTCAGGAGACGCACATGCTCTACCAAGGCGCTAACCTTACTCTTCACTGGCTGGACGATGGCATCGCCGAGCTGGTTTTTGACGCTACAGGCTCGGTCAATAAGCTCGATACGCAAACGGTCGCCAGTCTGGGCGAGGCGATTGCGGTGCTGGAACAGCAGCCAGAACTGCGCGGCCTGCTGCTGAGCTCCGCTAAACCTGCTTTTATTGTGGGCGCGGATATCACCGAGTTCCTTTCTTTGTTTGATGCACCCACCGAAAAACTGAGTCAGTGGCTGAGCTACGCCAACAGCATCTTCAACCGTCTTGAAGATTTACCGGTGCCAACCCTGGCCGCCATTGACGGCTATGCGCTGGGTGGCGGATGCGAATGCGTACTGGCAACCGATCTGCGTATCGCCACTGCGGATGCCCGTATTGGCCTGCCGGAAACAAAACTTGGCATCATGCCCGGCTTTGGTGGCAGCGTGCGATTGCCGCGCCTGCTGGGTGCCGACAGTGCGCTGGAAATTATTGCAGCGGGTAAAGATGTGGATGGCAATGCCGCCCTGAAACTCGGTCTGGTCGATGCGGTCGTGGCGCGTGAGAAACTGCGCGAGGCGGGGATCACCATGCTTAAGGCCGCTGCCGCAGATGACAGCTGGCGCGCACGCCGGGCACCGAAACTGGCACCGCTGAAACTAAGTCCGATTGAAGCGGCGATGAGCTTCACGATTGCGAAAGCGATGGTGCTGCAGACCGCAGGTAAACACTATCCCGCTCCGCTGATGGCCGTAAAAACGATTGAAGCGGCGGCCAGCCTGGGTCGTGATGATGCGCTGAAACTTGAAACGGCAGCGTTTGTGCCGCTGGCGCAGTCTGATGAAGCCCGCGCACTGGTCGGCATCTTTCTCAACGACCAGTACGTTAAAAGTCTGGCGAAAAAACGCGGCAGCGAAAGCGGCGCTCCGGCTCATGCAGCGGTACTGGGCGCGGGCATTATGGGTGGCGGCATCAGCTACCAGTCTGCCTGGAAAGGCGTGCCAGTCAGAATGAAAGACATTAATCCGCAGGCGTTAACGCTGGGGATGAATGAAGCCAGCAAGCTGCTCAATAAGCTGCTGGAGCGCGGCAAAATCGACGGCAGTAAACTCGCCAGTGTGATCGCCACTATTCAGCCCACCCTGGATTACGCCGGTTTTGACCAGGCCGATGTGGTGGTGGAAGCCGTGGTCGAGAACCCGCTGATCAAGGCCAAAGTGCTGGCAGAAACCGAACAGCATCTGCGTCAGGATACGATTCTTGCTTCCAATACCTCAACCATTCCTATCAGCCAGCTGGCGCAGGCGCTGCAGCGCCCGGAAAACTTCTGTGGCATGCACTTCTTCAATCCGGTGCCGCGTATGCCGCTGGTTGAAGTCGTTCGTGGCGAGAAAACCAGTGAAGCGACACTGAGTAAAGTGGTGGCATGGGCCAGCAAAATGGGCAAAACGCCGATCGTGGTGAATGACTGCCCCGGCTTCTTTGTGAACCGGGTGCTGTTCCCCTACTTCGCTGCTTTCAGCCTGCTGCTGCGCGACGGCGCTGATTTCCGTCAGATTGATAAAGTGATGGAAAAACAGTTCGGCTGGCCGATGGGGCCGTCATGGCTGCTGGATGTGGTGGGCATCGATACCGCGCACCACGCGCAAAGCGTTATGGCGGATGGTTTCCCGGATCGTATGAAGCATGACTATCGCGATGCGATAGACCTGCTGTTTGATGCCGGTCGTTTTGGTCAGAAAAATGGCAAAGGCTTCTGGCGCTGGGAAGAGGATAAAAAGGGCAAGCTGAAGAAAGTGCCGGATGCTGAAGTGGATACGCTGCTGCAACAGGTCTGTCAGCCCGCGCGGGTCTTCAGTGATGAAGAGATCCTGAACCGTATGATGCTGCCGATGCTGAATGAAGTGGTGCGCTGTCTGGAAGAGAAGATTATCGCCTCGCCCGCTGAAGGGGATATGGCACTGGTCTATGGTCTCGGCTTCCCGCCGTTCCGTGGCGGCGCTTTCCGCTATCTGGATACCCTGGGCAACAGCAATGTGGTCGATCAGGCCCGGCGCTACAGCGCACTTGGTGGCCTGTATGCCCTGCCTGCGCTGCTGGTGCAGAAAGCCCATCAGCATGAAAGCTGGTATCCCGCCGCCAAACCGATTGATGAAGCCGCGCTGAAAAGCGCCTGAGGGCAAGAAGATGGAAAATGTGGTGATTGTTGATGCGGTGCGCACGCCAATGGGACGTTCAAAAGGCGGAGCCTTTCGGAACGTGCGCGCTGAAGATCTCTCCGCGCACCTGATGCGCGAAATCCTGAGCCGCAACCCGGCGGTGAACCCGGCATCCCTCGACGATATCGTCTGGGGCTGCGTACAGCAGACGCTGGAACAGGGATTTAATATCGCGCGTAACGCCGCGCTGCTGGCCGAAATCCCGCACTCTGTGCCTGCCACGACCGTTAACCGGCTGTGTGGTTCGTCAATGCAGGCGCTGCACGATGCGGCCCGCGCCATTATGGTCGGCGATGCGCAGTGCTGCCTGATTGGCGGCGTGGAGCATATGGGACACGTGCCGATGAATCACGGCGTCGACTTTCATCCCGGCCTGGGCCGCACCGTCGCTAAAGCTGCGGGCATGATGGGCTTAACCGCCGAGATGCTGGCACGTATGCATCATATCAGCCGTGAGCAGCAGGATGCGTTCGCCCTGCGTTCGCACCAGCGCGCATGGCAGGCCACACAGCGCGGGGACTTTGCAACGGAGATTGTCGCCACCTATGGTCACGACAGCGACGGCATTCTTAAGCGCTATGCTTTCGATGAGGTGATCCGCGAGGAGACCAGCGCCGAAGGTCTGGCGGCACTCAAACCCGCCTTCGATCCGGTGAATGGCACCGTCACAGCGGGTACGTCGTCGGCGCTGTCCGATGGCGCGGCCGCAATGCTGATTATGAGTGAATCACGCGCCCGTGAACTGGGGCTGACGCCACGTGCACGTATCCGCAGCATGGCAGTGGTCGGCTGTGATCCGTCGATCATGGGCTACGGACCGGTACCGGCCAGCAAACTGGCATTGAAACGGGCGGGACTGAGCGTCAGTGATATCGACGTGTTTGAGCTGAACGAAGCCTTTGCCGCGCAGACCCTGCCCTGTATTAAAGACTTAGGTTTGCTGGAACTGATGGATGAGAAGGTCAATCTGAATGGCGGCGCGATTGCGTTGGGCCATCCACTGGGCTGTTCCGGCGCACGCATCAGCACCACATTACTGAACATCATGGAACGCCGCGATGCCCGTTTTGGCCTTGCCACCATGTGCATCGGACTGGGCCAGGGGATCGCAACCGTATTCGAGCGTCTTTAATACGTTGAGTCTTACTTTGTCAGATTTACCCGCCGTTGATCGGCGGGTTTTTTCTGTCTGCTACCAGGAATCAGATAAAGGCAAACGCATCGCCATACATCTGTGATTCCACTGCGCCACGCTCGGCACAGAAACGGTCGCGGGCAATCTTCGCCATCTCAAAACGTCCGGCGATGTAGATCTCATGCTCACTCAGCGTGCTGAAGTCCTGCATCACTGCGGTCAGTACCGTACCAGAACGGCCCTGCCAGCCTGCTTCAGGCTGCTCGACGACCGGGATCACCTTCAGGTTCGGGTGCTTCACGGCCAGCGCATCCAGCTCATCCATATCGTACAGATGCTTAAGCTCACGTCCGCCCCAGTAAATGGCGATGTCGCGCTCTGGCTGTTCCGCCAGTGCGGTGAGCAAAATCGAACGGGCATAGGAGAAACCGGTGCCGCCTGCAATCAGGATCAGCGGTTTAGTGCTCTCTTCACGCAGCCAGGCATCGCCGTGCGGCATATCAACCGTGATCTGGCGATCGTTACGGATGCGGTCCATTACGGCCATGGCATAGAGATTCAGATCGGACGCGCCGATATGCAGCTCGATAATATCTTTTTCCATCGGCGTTGAGGCCAGCGAGAACGGACGCTTGTCGCGCTCATCCATCACTACCATCAGATACTGTCCCGCGCGAAAACTGAATTCCGCTTCAGGGATCAGGCGAACGCGATAGACCGTGTCGGTAATCGCCTCAACCGAAGTTACTTTACAGCTTAACGTTGTCATGCGTTCCCTCTGTCGGGTCGTCTTTATGGTTGTGCTCGCCATCAACGCTGTGGCGGCTGATCAAAAATACCTAGCTCATCCCAGATAGCATCAATGCGCGCGGTGACCGCCGGATCTTTAACGATGGGGGTGCCCCATTCACGCTGCGTTTCACCTGGCCACTTATTGGTCGCATCCATCCCCATTTTCGACCCCAGCCCGGAAACAGGCGAGGCGAAATCGAGATAATCGATCGGGGTATTTTCCACTAATACCGTATCGCGGGCCGGATCCATACGGGTGGTAATGGCCCAGATCACGTCGTTCCAGTCACGCGCATTAACATCATCGTCACACACAATAACAAATTTGGTGTACATGAACTGCCGTAAAAACGACCAGACGCCAAACATGACACGTTTGGCATGCCCGGCGTACTGCTTTTTAATCGTTACGACCGCCAGCCGGTATGAGCAACCTTCCGGTGGCAGATAGAAGTCCACGATCTCCGGGAACTGCTTCACCAGGATTGGCACCAGCACTTCATTCAGCGCCACACCCAACACCGCAGGCTCATCCGGCGGCCGGCCGGTGTAGGTGGAGTGATAGATAGGCTTATGGCGCTGCGTAATATGTGTCACGGTAAACACCGGGAAGCTGTCTACTTCATTGTAGTAGCCGGTGTGATCGCCGTAAGGTCCTTCTGGCGCCATATCGCCCGCTTCGATATACCCTTCCAGTACGATTTCCGCACTGGCCGGCACTTCAAGATCGTTCGACAGGCACTTCACCACTTCGGTTTTATTGCCGCGCAGCAACCCGGCAAACGCATATTCTGACAGCGTGTCAGGCACCGGCGTGACGGCACCGAGAATGGTGGCGGGATCGGCACCCAGCGCCACCGAGACCGGAAAACGCTCACCCGGATGCGCTTTCGTCCACTCCAGATAATCGAGCGCGCCGCCACGGTGCGACAGCCAGCGCATAATCAGACGGTTTTTGCCGATCACCTGCTGTCGATAAATGCCAAGATTCTGCCGCTCTTTATGCGGGCCGCGCGTGACGGTCAGTCCCCAGGTAATCAGCGGTGCCGCATCGCCAGGCCAGCATTTCATCACCGGAATACGCGTCAGATCGACTTCATCGCCGCTGAACACCTCTTCCTGACAGGGTGCATTGCGCAGGCGTTTGGTTGGCATGTTCAGGACCTGCTTAAACTGCGGCATCTTATCGAACAGATCGCGGAAGCCTTTTGGCGGCTCCGGCTCTTTCAGGAAGGCCAGCAGTTTACCCACTTCACGCAGTGCGCTGACTTCTTCCTGGCCCATGCCCATGGCCACGCGCTTTGGCGTGCCGAACAGATTGCACAGCACCGGCATGTCATACCCTTTCGGGTTTTCAAACAGCAGAGCGGGGCCACCGGCACGCAGGGTGCGGTCGGCAATTTCGGTCATTTCCAGTTCAGGATCGATCGACTGGGTAATGCGCTTTAGCTCACCGCGCTGTTCGAGCAGCGCGAGAAAGTCTCTTAAATCGTGATATTTCATGCGGCTTTAGCTTTCCGGCCAGAGTGAGTCGGCCATTATAGGTCTGATTACACGGAGTTGCTGAGGTTTATACGGCCGCCTCATACGCACTGAAAGGGAACCAGCGGTTGTAACGCACGGGCATCGTGATACCCCTGAATCGGCTCGCCGTGGCGAAACAGTTTAAAATCTTCGTTACGCACGCTGTGATAACGCAGCTGGTTGTCATGTAGATGCAGAAAACTGCCTTCACGCAGCGCAATGACCGACTCAGCAGGGTTAACGGCACAGAACTCTGCCAGACGTTCGTCACGGGTTTCGCCCATGTGGCCGCTGACGCTGGCATCCAGATAGTGGGGATTGATCTGCACCGGAAAGAGGCCCAGCGCAGGTAACACCACGCTGCTGCGTACCGGCATATCGTTAGTGGTACGGATTGAGGGCGTTGCCACGTTGCAGCCTGCGCTCCAGCCGACATAGGGTACCTGCCGCTCCCGCACCGCGCGCTGAATCGCTCCGATCAGACCCTGTTCATGCAGCATCTGATTCAGAAACCAGGTGTTGCCACCGCTGACTAAAATCAGCTCTGCCTGGGCAATTGCATCAGCTGGCGAAGCGAATGCCTGAACCCGCTCCACCTGAATTCCAAGAGAAGCGCTGAGCTCATCAGCGCGCTGCTGCTGATCGCCACGAATAATTGCGTAGGGGATCAGTACCGCCGACCGGATAGCGCGTCGCGCGATCATGGCGTGCAGCTGTGGCTGCGCATAGCCCAGCAACGGCGCATCATCCGCCAGCTTGCCATTGCTCAACAGAAAGAGTTCCATCAGAGGATCCTTGTGCAGATGTGATGGTCATCGAGTCTGATACAGAGCAATAGCCGACGTCAATTACCCATCAATGCTTTTACTGCCATCCGGCATGTTAGGAAAAGTCTCAGTTTATTTTCGCTGCAGGACGCTTTACCCTGCCCCTGCGCTATAACTCTGGCAGCAGGTTTGCTATTCTTAGCGTCCATTCAATGGGAGCAGTTATGGAATCCTGGTACTTACTCTATTGCAAACGTGGACAGCTATTGCGCGCGAAGGAGCATCTGGAGCGGCAGGAAGTGCATTGCCTCAGTCCAATGATCGCTCTGGAAAAAATCGTGCGCGGCAAACGCACCACGGTGAGTGAGCCACTGTTTCCAAATTACCTGTTTATCGAATTCGATCCGGAAGCGATTCACACCACGACGATTAGCAGCACACGCGGTGTCAGTCACTTCGTGCGCTTTGGCACCACGCCCGCAACCGTGCCATCGGCGGTGATCGAAGCGCTGGAAACCGACGTTCCGCAAATCCTGCTTGACCCTGAGACACCACAAAGCGGCGATGAAGTCGTCATCACCGAGGGGACGTTTGAAGGGCTGCGCGCCATTTTTGCCGAGCCGGATGGTGAAACGCGCTCGATTCTGTTGCTGAATCTGCTGAACAAGCAGGTGATGCGCAGCGTCGACAACAAGCAGTTCCGTAAGATTTAAGCCAGTCGGAACAACGTCCGCGCATTCTGATCGATGCGGGTCGCCAGTTCCTCAGCACTCTCGCCTCGCCATGTCGCCACCTGATTAACAATATGCGGTAAAAAGCAGGGTTCGTTCCGGCGTGAGGTTGGGCGCGGACGCATGTCGCGTGGCAGCAGATAAGGCGCATCCGTTTCCAGCAGCAGCCGGTCAGCCGGAATCAGCGGCAGCAGCTCGCGCAATTCCAGCCCACGACGCTCATCGCAAACCCAGCCCGTAATCCCCACCGATAATCCCATCGCCAGACAGGCCTCCAGCTCATCACGGGTGCCGGTAAAGCAGTGAATCACCGCACCAGCCAGTTTCGGCAGCCAGGGTTCAAGTACCGCAGCGAAACGGGCATGGGCTTCACGGCAGTGCAGAAACACCGGCATGTTGAGTTCGGCCGCCAGCGCCAGCTGCGCGTCAAACGCATACTCCTGCTGCTCATGCGCCGACAGGTTGCGGTTGAAATCGAGCCCGCACTCACCGATAGCTACCACTTCCGGTTTTTCAGCCAGGCGACGCAGGGTACTGGCGATTTCCGTGGACCATTCGCTGGCATGGTGAGGATGAACGCCCGCAGTAGACCAGCAGAAGCCGGGTTGAGCTTCAGCCAGTCGCTGAGCCTGCTGGCTCTCCAGCGCGTTAGTGCCGGTAATAAGCATGCCGGTGACGCCCGCATCACGCGCGCGTTTAACCACCTTTTGCCGGTCGGAGGCGAATTGCGTGCTGGTCAGGTTTACACCGATATCAAACATAATATTTCCCACTGTTTATAAACAAAAACCGCCCATCAGGGCGGTTTGGAGTGAACGCTTCCCGCCAGTGCGGGTAAGGCTGTCAGCATCAGGCGTCGGTGTTCTCTTCCTCATCCTGTAAGCGTCGGCCTTTACCCACATAGTACCGGGAAAAGAATACGCCGACTTCAAACAGGCAGTACATCGGAATAGCGAGCAAAGTTTGGGAAAAAACATCCGGCGGTGTGAGCAACATCCCGACCACGAAGGCACCTACCAGAATATAAGGACGCTTCTTCTTCAACTCTTCCGGACTGGTGATCCCCGTCCAGCACAGCAACACAATCGCTACCGGCACTTCAAACGCCACGCCAAATGCCATAAACAGCGTCATGACAAAATCGAGGTACTTAGAGATATCCGTTGCGACGGTGACGCCAATCGGTGCGGTCTTGGTGAAAAAACCAAATGCCAGTGGGAAGACCACGAAATAGGCAAAGGCCACGCCGAAATAGAACAGGAAAGTGCTGGAAAAGAGCAGCGGCATAACCAGCTTACGCTCATGCCGGTAGAGCGCCGGGGCGACAAAGGCCCAGACCTGATAGAGGATCACCGGCACCGCAAGAAACACCGACACAATAATGGTCAGCTTAATCGGGGTGAAAAACGGTGAGGCCACATCGGTCGCGATCATGCTCGATCCAACCGGCATCTGGCTGATCAGCGGTGCCGCGACCAGCTGATAGATGTCATTGGCGAAGTAAACCAGCACCAGGAAAATTGCTAATACAGCGAGAATGCAATTCAGTAGTCGCTTACGCAGCTCAATCAGATGACTGATGAGCGGTTGGGTATCTTCAACGGCCATTATCGTTCATCACTTGCAGAAGAGGAGGCTGCGGGATTACGCGCAGAATCTGCCGGTCTGGCAACATCACTCGCAGGCGCCTGAGCCGGAGCGCTGGCCACAGCGGCAGGTGCGGCAGAGGATTGCACAGCCGGAGCGGATGAAACCGCGGATGGAGCCTGTGCCGGAGCCGTGGCGACTGCGGCAGGTGCCGCAGAAGGTTGCACGGCCGGACCTGAATCTGAAACCGCAGCGGGAGCCTGGGCCGGGGCACTGGCCTGATGTTCTGCGCTAGCCGGCGTTGCCGAAGGCTCAACCGGGCCAGGTTCAGATGCCTGCACCGTCTCAGAAACCGCCTGAGGTACATGCCTGTGCTGAGCCGAATGAATGGTGTTCGCCTCGTCTTCCTCTTTTTCAATGTCGATGCTCTGACTGACCGAGCGTTTCATTGAATCCGCGGTTTTACGCAACTCTTCCATTGACTCTTTCAGCTCAGGGGAGAGCGTGCCGCGGCCCGCTTCTTCCACCTTTTTCAGGCTCTCCTGCAACTCCTGCAGCTTGAGCTCCTGCGCCAGTTCATGTTGTACATTGGCTGCCAGCGAGCGAATCGCCCTGATCCAGCCAACCACGGTTTTCACCGCAACCGGTAAACGTTGCGGGCCGAGAACAATCAGCCCGATAACGAACACCAATACCAGTTCACTAAAACCAATATCGAACACGGTTTACACCTGCTTGTCGTTCTTGGCTTCTTCTTTGTTAGCCGACGTTTGCTGTTTGTCCGCCAGTGTTTTAGCTGCGAAGTCAGCGTCCTGCTCTTTCGGCTGATCCTTTTTGTCATCCTCGTCACTCATAGCTTTTTTGAAGCCACGAATCGAAGAACCTAAATCTGAACCCAGATTACGTAATTTGTTGGTACCGAACAGAAGAACAACAATCACGGCAATGATTAACAATTGCCAGATACTGATACCGCCCATGAGATAGCCTCTAATATTCTGTGAAAACGATAATGTAATGCAGGACAGAGTGCCCTTTTTAACCGGGCTTTAGCCAGCGACATTACCTTTTTTTAAACAGACGTGACAATCAGTTTGTCTTACGCCAGCCGATTAACCAGGAGACGATTCCCGCAGCCATCAATACCGCCGGGAAGAAGTCCCAATCCGGGCGGGTGAGCAGCACCGCCGTTCCACTTAACAGCAACGTTGCACCGACGCCAAACAGGTATCGCGCCTGATGGTGACGGACGCGTTGCGCGTTCATGTCGCCCACTAACTTATCGACGCTGTGCCGTAAGAGTTTGTGCTGGCGCATGCTGTCGTAAAAGAGTTCTGGCAACTCAGGTAACTTTTCAGCCCAGAATGGCGCTTTCTCTTTGACCGCACGAATAATAGCGGGCAAACCGACCTGATCCTTAATCCAGTCTTCCAGGAACGGCTTAGCCGTCTTCCACAGGTCGAGCTGCGGATAGAGCTGACGGCCAATCCCTTCCACATAGAGCAGCGTTTTTTGCAGTAATACCAGTTGCGGCTGCACTTCCATATTGAAGCGGCGTGCGGTGTTAAACAGATTCAGCAGCACATGGCCGAAGGAGATCTCAGCCAGCGGTTTTTCGAAAATCGGCTCACAGACCGTACGGATCGCAAACTCGAAATCTTCAACGTTGGTATCGGGCGGCACCCAGCCTGAGTCAACGTGCAGCTCCGCGACCTTACGGTAGTCACGGTTGAAGAAGGCGATGAAGTTTTCCGCCAGATAACGCTTATCTTCTTTGTTCAGTGAACCCACGATACCGCAGTCGATACCGATATATTGCGGATCTTCCGGATGCTCATAGCTGACAAAAATGTTGCCCGGATGCATATCCGCATGGAAGAAGCTGTCGCGGAAAACCTGGGTGAAGAAGACCTGCACGCCACGCTCTGCCAGCAGCTTCATGTTCACACCATGACGCTCCAGCGTCGCTACGTCTGAAATCGGAATGCCGTAGATGCGCTCCATCACCATCATAGTTTCGCTGCAGTAATCTGAATAGACTTCCGGCACATAGAGCATACGGCTATCTTCAAAGTTCCGGCGCAGCTGAATGGCATTGGCGGCTTCGCGTAACAGATTCAGTTCATCAAGCAGGGTTTTCTCATAATCGCGCACCACCTCGACCGGACGCAGACGACGGCCATCCGGCAGCAGACGCGGAACCCAGCGAGCCAGGCGATAGATAAGCTTCATGTCCGCCCGGATAACCGGCAAAATATCAGGGCGAATGACTTTGATGACCACTTTCTTACCGGTCGATTTCAGCGTGGCGGTGTGCACCTGCGCAATGGATGCCGACGCCAGGGGCTTGATATCAAAATCATCAAACCAGGTTTCAATCGGTGCGCCCATTGAGGCTTCAATCTGCGCTTTGGCTTTGACGCCATCAAACGGCGCAACGCGGTCCTGCAGGATTGCCAGTTGATCGGCGATCAGCGGCGGGAAAAGATCGCGACGCGTCGACAGCATCTGGCCAAACTTGATCCAGACCGGCCCAAGTTGCTCCATCGCCATGCGCATGCGTGCGCCAATCGGTTCATGCTTATACAGATTGGGGATCCAGAAAACAGAGCGACGCCACAGGCGAAACAGGAAAGTGAGGCGTGTCTGAGGGATCAGTTCATCAAGGCCATAGGTCAGAAAGACCTTCATGATCAGATATAAACGGCGGATCTCTCCAAAACTCATTTTGCCTCCAGCTGCGCCAGACGCGCATCAAGCGCCTCAAGCGAACGTTCCATCGCGTCGACCTCCTCAGAAAACCAGGCTAACTCCAGCGAGCCAGGCGCAACACGCCACTCTTCGGTAATGGCCTGTCCGAGATAATCCTGGCGACGCTGCACTTCACCTTTGAAAAAGCGGAATGCCTGTTGTGAGCGCTGACTGATGCCCTGAGCGGCGATATCGCCGACCCAGGGAGCCAGATATTCGGCCGGATCCAGCTCAGCCAGATCCATCAGCGCGGAGAACTGCTGCACCACCTGCAGGTCACCTTCAACCTGCAGCTCACCGCTGCGGATCAGCGGCGTCAGCTGCTGGCGATCGCGCAGCTTAGGCAGCGTTTTCAGCGAGGTGATCACCGTGCAGTCACTGCGATCCTGCCAGTCCGCTAATACGTCGAGCTGCTGCTCACTGAAAACCAGCACCAGCGGATGCGAAAACTCACTCAGGCGCAGCGTCAGCACTTTGCCATTCAGGCGTTGCCGCGCCGCTTTCAGGCCACGATCGCGATAGAGGATACGGTTCAGCGCCGTTTCCAGACCTGCGGTAATCAAGGGCGTCAGGTTCATTACCATCTCACTCAGAACTTAAATCCGCGATGCAGCGCAACAATGCCGCCGGTCATATTGGAGTAAGTGGTATTTTCAAAACCGACATCGTTCATCATCGCTTTCAGGGTCTCCTGATCGGGATGCATGCGGATTGATTCGGCCAGATAGCGATAGCTCTCTGCATCCTGCGCTACCAGCTGTCCGATGCGCGGCAGAATGTGGAACGAGTAAGCGTCATACGCTTTGCTCAGCGGATCCAGAACAGGCTTAGAGAACTCCAGCACCAGCAGGCGTCCGCCCGGCTTAAGGACACGGAACATGGAGGCCAGCGCCTTCTCTTTTTCCGTGACGTTGCGCAGACCAAAGGAGATGGTGATGCAGTCGAAATAGTTATCGGGGAAAGGCAGCGCTTCTGCGTTAGCCTGGACGTAACTCACGTTGCCCACCACGCCCTGATTGCGCAGTTTTTCGCGGCCCATCTTCAGCATGGAGCTGTTGATATCCGCCAGGACAACCTGACCGGTTTCGCCCACCAAGCGAGAGAATTTGGCGGTGAGATCGCCGGTACCACCCGCCAGATCTAACACGCGCTGACCGCGACGTACGCCGCTGCTGTCAATGGTAAAACGCTTCCAGATACGATGGACGCCAAACGACATCAAATCGTTCATCAGGTCATATTTTGCTGCTACGGAGTGAAACACATCCGCGACTTTGTAAGCTTTTTCGCTTTTGGCGACCGTCTGAAAGCCAAAATGGGTAGTTTCCTGCTGTGATTCATCTGCCATCGGTTTTACCTGCTCCACAAACAATACTTCCCGAAGTGTATCAGAGTCACGGAAGTCAGGCACGCTGCGCCCATACTATTCGTGGAGGCGTCTCACACGACTCTCACTTTCATCCGCATCCCTGTCGTCATCTGCGTCGTCAGCCGCCCGGTTTTCCTGCATGGCCCGCTCGGCCAGCTGGGGATTGATGGGTCGTTTGATCTCCACGCCCAGCGCACGAAATCCTTCCGTCTGCGCAATCAGGTTGCCGCGCCCTTCTGCCAGCTTTTTCATCGCCTCGCGATAGCTGTTCTGCGCCTTATCCAGGCTGTGACCAATGCCACTCATGTCATCGACAAACAGTCGCATCTTGTCATAGAGGCGCGTGGCCCGGTCAGCAATACGCTGCGCATTGCGGCTCTGATGCTCGTAGCGCCAGAGATTGTTAATGGTACGCAGCGCCACCAGCAGCGTGGTGGGACTGACCAGCATGATGTTCTGCTGCAGCGCCTCGCCAATCAGCTCAGGCTGACGGTCAATCGCCAGCAAAAAAGCCGGCTCGACCGGAATGAACATCAACACATAATCCAGTGACCGTAAACCGGGCAATTGTTGATAATCTTTTCGTCCCAGCAGGCGAATGTGCGCTCGCATCGCGCTGACATGCTCCTGGATCGCCTGCTCACGTTCGATCTCATCATCCGCATTGAAGTAGCGCTCATAGGCCACCAGCGTCATTTTGGCATCCACCACCACATCTTTGCCCTGCGGCAGACGCACAATGACATCCGGCTGCATCCTGCCCTGCTGTTCTGACTGGATGCTGACCTGAGTTTCATATTCGTAGCCTTCACGCAGCCCGGAGGCTTCCAGTACCCGGCTCAGCACCACTTCACCCCAGTTACCCTGGATTTTATTGTCGCCCTTGAGCGCTTTGGTCAGGTTAAGCGCCTCCTGCGCCATCTGCGCATTCAGCTGCTGTAACTGCCGGATTTCATGAGTCAGTGTGTGCCGTTCACGTGCCTCTGCGCCAAAGCTTTCATGCACCTGACGGCGGAAACCATCCAGCTGTTCACGCAGCGGGCCAATCAGCCCGTCCAGACTCTGGCGGTTCTGTTCATCGACGCGACGGCCACTGTTTTCGAAAATACGGTTGGCGAGGTTTTCAAACTGGGCGCTCAGGCGTTGTTCGCTGTTGGTCAGCAGGCGCTGTTTCTCTTCAGCGGCAAAACGGGTCTCTTCAAGGCGGATGGTCACTTCGCGCAGCTCTGCTTCCTGCGCGCTGTTCACCTCCAGCTGATTACGCAGTTCACGATTAAGCTGTTCACTTTCATTGCGCCAGTAATCGAGCTGTTGCAGGCGCTCATTCGCCCCGCTCAGCGCGCCATGAAGCTGACGCAGCTCCTGCTCACGCTGCTGCGTCTGCTGCTGAAGCTGTTCGATTTGCTGCTGCTGGCGCTGTTGCGCCTCTTCCTGCAGACGGCGCTCGGTCTGAAAACTGGCGACCTGATGGCCGGCACGTAACTGTGCCAGCATCCAGCCAATCCCCAACCCGGCCAGCGCCAGACAGGCGCTGATAATGATGTGCTGATCCATGATTTCCCCGCGACTCAGGCTGCTGAGGAAAAAGGTAGAGTCGCACTGTATGAATGTCCAGATAAATTTACCGGCATTCAGCGCCTTACAGGGCCGCTACCGTCAGCTTTCCAGCCTGCCACTCATCAATCAGGAAGAATGGCATCGGTAATAGCCACTCGCCGTTTTTGACCTGCGCCAGATAATGCCAGGTTGTCTCGCCGGAGGTGATCGCAACGCGCTGTCTGCTGCCCACAGGGGCGCTCGATTTACCGGTCATACTGGCAAAACCGGCATTGCTGCCAACGTGGAAATGCGGCGTCTGCCAGCGCACGGGCGCATGATCAGGCCACGGCTGGGCCTGGTGAAAACTGAACAGCTCATCATGGCTCAGGAGGCTTTCACGCACTGTCGGCCATAACGCCACTTTAAGAAAATATTGATCGGTGAAGCGCTGACTGCCCTGATACCGGGCAATGAAATCACGCATCGCCTGTTCCACGTTGTGAAAGACGCCGTGACAGCCGCCCCACATTCCCGCCAGCAGCAGTTCGGTATGAGAGAAGTAGTCGCGCATGTGGTGGAACCAGTAAGGCGACGCCAGCCAGGCGTTAACCGCGGCCGCTTCGCGCTCCGAAAGCAGCGAGTCGGCATCGCGCACGATAAAGCGCTTCACCGTCGGATCGTCGAGCACCAGAAAACGCCACAGGGTCGGAAACAGCGTTTTCTCGTGAGACATATCGACCAGCTGGACGTGTGGCTGGTTCAGGCGCTGCCAGACATGCTGCGGCACGCTGTCATCAAGATAGATGCGGCAAACCCAGCCAGGATAGAACTCAGGCGCTACCTCAACGTTTTTAATCAGCGTTTCGCAATAGCGGGGCTGATCGCCATACAGGCAGAAAGCGATGACATTCTGGTGCGGTTGACTGAGATCGACAGGCTCAGGTTGCGGAGCGGGAAATGCAGTTCGCTGCCCCTGACTGAAACGCGCATCAGAGCGCATCAGCGACGCCAGACCAAAACGTGCCACCTCTTCCTTTTTATCCAGCCAGCCGCACACTTCGGTTAAGCCATCCAGCCAGGTTTCAGAGGCCGTGGCCTGCACAGCGGGCGGTGACTGATAAATTTTCTGGTAGATTTTGTACGATTTATTGTACTGACCCAGACGCAGCAGGCAGAGCGCGTAGTCGCTCAGCACCTGCATCTGATTGGGCATTGAGCGCAAGACTTCTTCGCAGCACCGGGCAGCCAGCGCGTGGTCACCCTGCTGCATGGCAGCGCGAAAACGTTCGGCACTGCGTTCCAGCCGGGCATTGATTGCCGCAGGATTAGCGCCAGGGACAGGACGTCGGACAGGAATCGTATTGCGCATAAAAACTCTCAGGTTTCACTGATGTTACGCGCCGTTAACTACCGGCAACAGGTTTTGAGTCTGGACAAAAAACCTGCTGCCAGACGCGGGCGTTATAATAAACGACGCGCCGCTTCGACCACAATCTTCACTGCGTCACTTTCAGTCTGCTTCATGGTAACCGCATCCGGAATCTCTTTCTGAGTGCGGTTCACAATCACGCCAGCTACCATGCCGGCTCGCAGACCCTGGCTGGCGCACATGGTTAACAGCGTTGCAGATTCCATCTCATAGTTGAGAACGCCCATCTCCTGCCACTCTTTCATCGATCCTTTGAAACGACTGACGACGCGGCCTGAAACGGTGTCGTAGCGCTCCTGGCCCGGATAGAAGGTGTCAGAAGAGGCGGTGATGCCAATGTGGGTTTTCGCGCCACAGGCTTCAGCGGCGGCAACCAGCGCGGTGGTGCAGGCGAAGTCAGCGACAGCCGGGAATTCCATCGGGGCAAAATGCAGGCTTGCTCCGTCCAGGCGAACGGACGCGGTGGTCACCAGCACATCGCCGACGTTGATGTGTGGCTGAATAGCACCTGTGGTACCGACACGCAGGAAGGTACGCACGCCAAGCTGCGCCAGCTCTTCGACCGCAATCGATGTAGAAGGACCGCCGATGCCTGTTGAGCAGACCACGACCGGCTTACCATCAAGTTTTGCCAGCCAGGAGGTAAATTCACGGTGTGAGGCGAGATGCGTGGCATCTTCCATCAATCCGGCAATTTTCTTCACACGCTCCGGGTCGCCCGGCACAATCGCCAGGGTCGCGCCCTGCAGATCGGCTTTTGTCAGGCCAAGATGGAAAACGTCAGACTGTGTCATTTTCAGACTCCTGTTAAGGGAAGGTAGCGCGTCACTCTACGCCAGCACGCCCGATAAATATGTGACAACATTCACTTAAGAAAATGAAAGTTACATTTCACGGAAGATTAAATGTGATTTTAATCACACAATTACGTCTTATTCTTCCGGATAGCCCTTAGCGAGGCTGTGTCAGGGTCGGCGCAGTGTTAAAGAGGTGGATGATTTTATTCACTGCTGATTCTGTTACCCGACACCTGGACGCAGACGCTTTACGGCCAGGCTATAGTTACGTGATTGCGCAAATGCTTGCACGGAGAGAATAATGAAACCCAGTGACACTATGGCACAAAAACCGGCGACGGGCGGCTTTGCCCCTGCCGTGCAGCCCACCGCCTCTACCACCATTATTACCGAAAGCCCGGCAATTCACTCAGGTGAAACCTCAGTGCCCAGCCAGGGCGAAAACATGCCAGCGTTTTTTGCAAAACCGCACTCAGCGGAAGGCCCATTGCCTGTGGTGCTGGTAGTGCAGGAGATCTTTGGCGTCCATGAACACATCCGGGACATCTGCCGTCGTCTGGCACTGGAAGGCTATCTGGCGATTGCACCTGAGCTCTATTTCCGCGAAGGCGACCCGACTGAGTATAACGATATCCCGACCCTGTTCAGCGAACTGGTCAGCAAAGTGCCGGATACGCAGGTGCTGGCCGATCTCGATCATGCCGCTAACTGGGCAGCACGTAACGGCGGTGATATCCGTCGCATGGGCATCACCGGTTTTTGCTGGGGTGGCCGCATTACCTGGCTCTACGCCGCGCATAACCCACAGCTACGCGCCGCGGTTGCCTGGTATGGACGATTAATCGGTGAGCGCACGCTGAAGCAACAGAAGCATCCAATTGATGTTGCGGTCGATTTGAGTGCGCCGGTGTTAGGTTTGTATGGTGGTCAGGATGACGGTATTCCATTGGAGAGCGTCGAGCAGATGCGTCAGGCGCTGCATGCCGCCAATGCGACCGCCGAGATCATCGTCTATCCCGAGGCGGGACATGCGTTTAATGCTGACTACCGCCCGAGCTACCATGCTGAATCAGCCAATGATGGCTGGCAGCGGATGCTGGCCTGGTTCAGGCAGTATGGCGTGGCAGCAAAATAAATGAACAAGGGGCGCTTCTGCGCCCCTGTTTTTGCCACCCGGTCCCTTTCCTACGCCGTCTCACCACGCAGTTTCTTTGCCGCCGTCACCATATTCGCCAGCGCCTGACGTGTTTCCGTCCAGCCACGCGTTTTCAGACCGCAGTCCGGGTTCACCCACAACCGCGCTTCCGGAATCCGTTTCGCCGCCTTCAGCAACAGTGCCTCTATCCACGCCACACTGGGAACATTAGGCGAGTGAATGTCATAGACGCCGGGGCCGATTTCATTCGGGTAGTCGAAGTGTTCGAACGACTCCAGTAAGTCCATGTCAGACCGTGAGGTTTCAATCGTGATCACATCCGCATCCAGCGCCGCGATGGCGTCCATGATGTCGTTAAACTCGCAGTAACACATATGCGTATGAATCTGGGTTTCATCCCGCGCCACCGCCGCATTCAGCCGGAACGCCTCCACCGCCCAGTTCAGATAGTCCGCCCACTCAGACTGATGCAGTGGCAGACCTTCACGCAGGGCAGGTTCATCGATCTGAATAATACCAATGCCTGCTTTCTCCAGATCTTCCACCTCATCACGCAGCGCCAGCGCGATCTGCTTCGCGATGGTTTCCCGTGATACATCTTCACGCGGGAATGACCAGCACAGAATCGTCACCGGGCCGGTCAGCATTCCTTTTACCGGCTTGTCGGTCAGCGACTGCGCATACTTCGCCCACTCAACGGTAATCGCCTCTGGGCGACTGACATCGCCGATGATCACAGGCGGTTTCACACAGCGGGAACCGTAGCTCTGCACCCAGCCATTCTGGGTAAAGACAAATCCCTCCAGATGCTCGCCGAAGTACTCAACCATGTCGTTACGTTCCGCTTCACCGTGTACCAGCACATCCAGTCCCAGCCGCTCCTGTTCGGTAATCGCCTGTCTGATGTGCTCCGCGATGCCGGTGCGGTAATGATTGCTGTCGAGACGGCCCTGTTTAAAGTCGAGGCGCAGGCCGCGAATTTCAGTGGTCTGCGGAAATGAGCCGATGGTGGTAGTGGGCCACGCGGGCAGATTGAAACGCTGACGCTGCAGCGCTGCCCGCACCGGGTAGGCGTTCTGGCGCTCACTGTGCTGCGGCGTAATGGCCTGCAGCCGCTGTCCCACCGCCGCATTATGCACGCGGCGGGAGTGAGCACGGGCACGCACCGGTGTGCTCCAGGCGTCCAGCAGCGTCGCATCATTGTTATTCAGTGCCTGACTCAGCAGTGAAAGCTCAGCACATTTCTGCAGCGCAAAGGCGAACCAGCTTTTGACCTCATCATCCAGACGGGTCTCGACGCAGAGATCGATTGGGCTGTGCAGCAGCGAGCAGGAAGATCCGATCCACAGTTGTTGACGCTCTTTGATTAGCGGTTGCAGGCGACTGAACCAGCGGCTCAGATCGGCGCGCCAGACGTTACGACCGTTAATCACGCCCAGCGACAGCAGCCAGCTGGCGGGCAGTTGCTGATTCAGTTGCTCAATATCATCGTGGCCATGGACCAGATCGACATGCAGGCCCTGTACCGGCAGCTTACGAATGACATCAAGGTTCTGGCCGATGCTGTCAAAATAGGTGGTCAGCAGCAGCTTACTGTGCTCCTGCAGGGCGTCATACGCCGGTTTAAACGCATCGCGCCACGTCTGTGGCAGCTCCAGCGCCAGGGCGGGTTCATCGATCTGAACCCATTCGATGCCGCGCTTCGCCAGTTCTGCCAGCACCTGCTGGTAGACCGGCAGAATCCTTTCCAGCAGCGACAGACGTTCAAACGGCTCACCTTTAACTTTACCCAGCCACAGATACGTCACCGGTCCCAGCAGCACCGGTTTGATGTTGTGGCCCAGCACCAGCGCCTCATCCACTTCATCCAGTAGCTGAGTCCAGGTCAGTTTAAAGGTCTGGTCCTGAGTAAATTCCGGCACCATGTAGTGATAGTTGGTGTTAAACCATTTCGTCATTTCTGCCGCCGCCGCAGGCTCGCCAGTCGGCGCACGACCGCGCCCCAGACGAAACAGCGTGTCGAGATCAACGGTCCCTTCTTTGTTCTGATGACGCGCGGGCACGTTGCCCAGCAGCAGGCTGGTGGTCAGCACATGATCATACCAGGCGAAATCGCCGACCGGCAGCAGATCGACCCCCGCCTCTTTCTGTTGTTGCCAGTGTCGGGCGCGCAGCTCTCGGCCCGTTGCCAGTAAAGCCTGCTGCGTGCTGTCGCCCGCCCAGTAACTCTCCAGAGCTTTTTTCAGTTCACGGCGCAGGCCAATTCGGGGAAAGCCGAGGGTATGGTTCAGGATAGTCATATGCTGTTCTCCAGATAATCTTTCACTTTGGCTTAAATGGGCAGCCAAAGATGTTTAGCCGTCCAGATGTTTACACTGCTATACTCTGCGGGTACTGTATGTTGCTCAAGCGCAATATGTTCATTTTCGATGTGAAGGACTCTCATGATCGAACTCAAGCACCTGCGGACGCTTCAGGCTCTGCGCAATACCGGATCGCTGGCGGCGGCGGCGGCCCAGCTTCATCAGACGCAATCGGCGTTGTCTCACCAGTTCAGCGATCTGGAGCAGCGGCTGGGATTCCGCCTGTTCGTGCGTAAAAGTCAGCCACTGCGCTTTACGCCGCAGGGCGATATTCTGCTGCAGCTGGCGGAACAGGTGCTACCGCAGATTCAGCAGGCGTTGCAGGCCTGCCATGAGCCGCATCAGACCACGCTGCGGGTAGCGATTGAGTGTCACAGCTGCATTCAGTGGCTGACGCCCGCGCTGGATAAATTCCGGCAGAGCTGGCCGCAGGTGGTGATGGATTTTAAATCGGGTGTGACCTTTGATCCCCAGCCCGCTCTGCAACAGGGTGAGCTGGATGTGGTGCTGACCTCCGATATCCTGGCGCGCTCGGGCCTGTTCTACTCGCCGATGTTTGATTATGAAGTGCGGCTGGTGCTGGCGACGGATCATCCGCTGGCGCAGGTTGAGCAGATTTCGCCAGAAGATTTAGCCGATGAAGTGCTGATGATCTATCCGGTGCAGCGTCAGCGTCTGGATATCTGGCGTCACTTCCTGCAGCCCGCTGGCGTCAGTCCGGCCCTGAAAAGTGTGGATAACACCCTGCTGATGATTCAGATGGTGTCGGCACGGATGGGGATTGCCGCACTGCCGCACTGGGTGGTGGAGAGTTTTGAGAAGCAGGGTCTGGTCGTCACGCGCACGCTGGGTGAGGGTCTGTGGAGCCGTCTTTATGCCGCCGTGCGTGAAGGTGAGCAGCGTCAGCCGGTGCTGGAGGCGTTTATCCGTTTTGCCCGTCAGCACGCCTGTGAGCATCTGCCTTTTGTGCGCGATGCCGCGCTGCCCGGTACGGTGTTGCAACGGTAATCCGGCCAGCACAAACCTGCGCGAACGCGGGCAAAATCCCCTATAATGCGCAGCCTGTCGACTGACCATGAGAAGATCTCACCATGACTAACAACGATATTCTGCGCAGCGTGCGCTACATGCTCAACCTGAGCGATGCCAAAATGGTGGAGATTTTTGCGCTGGCAGAATGTGACGTGCCGCAGACAGATATTCAGGCGTGGCTGAAAAAAGATGACGATGCGGCGTTCCGTCCCTGCCCCGATGTGCTGATGGGTTATTTCCTGAATGGCCTGATCTTTTACCGTCGCGGCAAGAGTGAAGATGCGCCTGCACCGTCGATTGAACGCAAGATGACGAACAACATCTTCATGAAAAAACTGCGTATCGCTTTCGATTTAAAAACCACCGATATCCCTGACGTGCTCAAACGCGTGAACTTTACCGTTTCGCAGGCGGAAGTCGGCGCGATTTTCCGCAAGCCCGATCATAAAAATTACCGCGAGTGCGGCGATCAGATTCTGCGTAACTTCCTGAAAGGGCTGGCGATGATTCAGCGCCCTAAGAGTGAGAAGCCAGCTTAATTTCTGATCGCTTCTGACCCCAGCGTGGTCAGAGGTGGCGCATCTGATCGCAAAGAAAGCCTGCATCCATGCAGTACGGCCTCGCCATCCCTGGCTCGGACGCTTTGCTCCTCAGCTGCGCTACCCCTTCCCTCCCGCTTCATCAGGGCTTTGACAAGAGCAGCACCGGGCCAGCCATGCGGCGGACGCTTTACTTCTCAGCCCGCCATTCCCTCCTTCATGCTCGCGCTGAGCCACGCATTTAACAGCGATGAGGCTGTCGCACCTCATGGGCTGGCGCGTCAGAAGAGCGAAGCGTCCGGGCCAGGGATGGCCCGGCCGATCGACAGGGAGGTGAGATTGCTTCGCGATCGGACGCCCCAGCCCGGGAGGCGGCACCCATTCAACAGCCACTTTTCAAAGCCTGTTTATGGTCTGTGGCAGCGCACCCCTTTCACCTTATGACCGGTCACCGCGCCCCACCACCCAGCGCTTATGCACCCACAGCGAGGCGAAGATCACCAGCGCGCCCGCAATAAAGCTCGGCCAGTGCGGTTTCTGCTGCCAGATAGCCAGATTCACCAGCAGCCCGGCGGGCACGTGCATGTTATTCATTATGCCCAGCGTACCGGCATCGACCTGTGTCGCACCGTAGTTCCACATAAAATAGCCGAGACCGGAAGCCGCAACGCCCAGCCAGACCAGAATGCCCCACTGCAATGAGGTGGTCGGTAACTTCTGTGGGTTGCCCCAGGCGCACCAGGCGATGACGGCAATCAACACCGCCCCCAGATAGAACCAGGAGAAGGCCGTGTGCTGCGGCATGGGTCGGGTCTCCTGCAGACGCTTATAGCCCACCATGCCTGCCGCAAAGCAGATGTTAGCCAGCTGTACTAACAGCAGACCAAACCAGAAATGATCGCTGACTTTGTCATAGCGAATAATGGCCGCACCCGCTACCGCCAGTAACGCACTGAAGATATAGCCGATGCGCAGCGGACGACGGCTGATCAGATCGTAAATCAGCGTCACATAGAGCGGCGTCATCACCGTAAACAGCAGGAATTCTGACACGCTAAGGTAGAGATAGGCTTCGAAGCTCAGCAGATACATCACGCCCAGCTGCAGCATTCCCACCAGCATATACAGCAGTAGCGTCGAAGGGCGATAACCCCGCCAGCGCAGGAAAGGCAAAAATACCAGCGCAGCCAGCGCCAGCCGCATCAGCACAGAGAACCAGCTATCCACCTGCCCGGCGAGGTATTCGCCAATCAGGCTGAACGAAAAGGCCCACAGAATGGTGGTAATAATCAATAAAAACACGGCAACGACCCCGAAATTAACAGGTCGACAGTGTAAACAATGTGCCGCCGTCAGGCTGTGAAATCTGGTTGACATCTGATTATAATCCAGGCAATTAAACAGCCGACCGGATAGCCTGCTTACACTTCCTGACACATCAATCGACAGAATAGGTTTTCAGCCAGATAAAATGCGCGAAATGATCCATCCGGTGATCACTTCCGCTCCTTGCTGTAATAAAACTGTAACAAATGTGTCATTCATCACAGTAACGTTGCGCAACTAACACTATTCTTTGCGCGAAATGGAACATTCTGCATCCATTTTGTTCTGCACTTTCCTGCTCCAACCTGCCGGGAATGAAAAACCATAATGTGCCCTGGAGGGCCTCACTGATGCTGAGCATTTTTAAACCTGCACAACGTCAGCCGCAGGTGGCGGCGGATCACGTTGATCCGCTCTACCGTCGTCTGCGCTGGCAAATTTTCATCGGGATCTTCTTTGGTTATGCTGCCTACTACCTGGTCAGAAAAAACTTCGCACTCGCCATGCCCTATCTGGTCGAGCAGGGTTTTTCACGTGGCGATCTCGGGTTTGCCCTGTCCGGCATCTCCATTGCCTACGGCTTTTCAAAATTCATCATGGGCTCGGTCTCTGACCGATCAAACCCGCGCGTCTTCTTACCGGCTGGCCTGATTCTGGCCGCAGCAGTGATGCTGATCATGGGATTCGTCCCCTGGGCGACCTCCAGCATCATGGTGATGTTCGTACTGCTGTTTATCTGCGGCTGGTTCCAGGGCATGGGCTGGCCACCCTGTGGACGCACCATGGTTCACTGGTGGTCGCAGAAGGAGCGCGGCAGGATCGTTTCGGTCTGGAACTGTGCGCATAACGTGGGCGGTGGTATTCCGCCACTGCTCTTCCTGCTCGGCATGGCGTGGTTCAACGACTGGAAAGCAGCACTCTATATGCCCGCGTTTGGTGCCATTGCCATTGCGATTATTGCCTTTGCGCTGATGCGTGACACGCCGCAATCCTGTGGCCTGCCGCCGATTGAAGAGTACAAAAACGACTACCCGCCCGACTACGATGCCAGCCACGAAGAGGAGCTGACGGCAAAACAGATCTTCATGAAGTATGTGCTGCCGAACAAGCTGCTGTGGTACATCGCGCTGGCCAACGTCTTTGTCTATCTGCTGCGCTACGGCATCCTCGACTGGTCACCCACCTATCTGCGCGAAGTCAAACACTTCACGCTGGATAAATCGTCGTGGGCCTACTTCCTGTATGAATACGCGGGAATTCCGGGAACGCTGCTGTGTGGCTGGATGTCGGACAAAGTGTTCCGGGGTAATCGCGGTGCGACTGGCGTATTCTTTATGACACTGGTGACCATTGCGACCGTGATTTACTGGCTCAACCCGGCGGGCAATCCTGGCGTCGACATGGCCTGCATGATCGTGATTGGCTTCCTGATCTACGGTCCGGTGATGCTGATTGGTCTGCATGCGCTGGAGCTGGCACCGAAAAAAGCAGCAGGGACGGCGGCGGGCTTTACCGGCCTGTTTGGCTACCTGGGTGGCTCGGTCGCGGCCAGTGCCATTGTCGGTTACACCGTCGATTACTTCGGCTGGGACGGCGGCTTTATGGTGATGATTGCGGGCTGTGTGCTGGCGGTTATTCTGCTGTTACTGACCATGGTCAGCGAACACAAACACAAAAAGACCCTCGCCTGACGGCAATAAAAAGGGCCGGTTATCCGGCCCTTTTAACGCAGGCTGCTTAAGCAAGATAGAGCGTGCGCAGTGTCTGCGGCACCGCATCATCGGCATTCGAACCAATCACATCCAGCTCCGGCAGCGTATCTTTTAAGCGCTGATGGGCGTTCTGCATGATATAGCCCTTGCCCGCCATGCTCAGCATCTCCACATCATTCATACCGTCGCCAAAGGCAATGCAGCTCTCCAGTGAGTGACCCAGCGTTTTCGCGACCGCTTCCAGCGCATGTCCTTTCGACACGCCGCCCGCCATGACTTCCAGGCAGGTTGGCAGCGAGAAACTGACGTTAACCCGATCGCCCCAGCGCGCTTCAATCGCCTGCTCCATTGGGATCAGATGCTCAGGGTTTTCGCAGGTAAAAAAGACCTTGCTGATGTTGCTGGTTGGCAGCAGGCCCGGCTCATAGACCTGATAGTTGAACACTGACTCGCGGAAATAGTCCTGCTCAGCCGGGCTTGAACGGCTGACAAACCACTCATCGTCGCGGTAAACGTGCGTCAGAATATCGCTGTGATGATACTGCAGGCCAAACAGGTCGCTGGCGATATCCTCATCCAGATTATGACTGAACACCAGCTCGCCCTCTGCGTTGTGCACGCGCGCGCCGTTCGAGGTGATCATATAAGCCGGAATCGCCAGGCTGTCGCGCATCTGTCCGACATCGATATGATGACGGCCGGTGGCGAAGACAAAGTGAATATTCTTAGCGACCAGCTGCTGCAGCGTTTCACGTGCAAAAGGGGTCAGGCGATGTTCGGGAGAAAGCAGCGTGCCATCCAGATCGGATGCAACGATGTGATACATGAAAACCTCGGGTATCTGGTTCTGCCGGTTTTTACCGGTCGGATAAATAACGTCAGTGGTGCGATGAAAAAAAGTCGACCACTGCATTGAGTGCTTCGGCACGCATCTCATCTTTTTCAAACAGGATCTCGTGACGCGCGCCATCGATCACCCGTGGCTGATTACCTTCACACGGATGACCCGCCGCCGCCATCGCGGCACAAAACAGGTCCTGCGAACGATTGTCGACCACCCGATCGTCGCTGGCCTGTAACAGCAGCAGCGGCGTAGTGATCTTATCCACCTGACTGATGATGTTGCGCCCCGCATGGATGCCTTCGCGTACCCAATGGTAGGTCGGTCCGCCCACACGAATCGCCGGATCGTCCGCATAAAAACGCAGGTTACGCCGGTAACGCTCGGCGCTATGGGTCAGCCGGTTAATGCCAAACGGATGCGCGCGCCAGCGTCCGGTGCCGAGCGCATAGCCATCGCGTAAGGCTGGACGTTTCTCCGCCCAGTCCAGGATACGATGAGCCAGAAAAGAGGGCAACGGTAAGGCGATGCCAAACATCGGTGCCACCAGCGCGACTGCATGAAACGCCTGCGGCTGACGCGCCAGAAACAGCGTTAAGATTGCGCCACCCATTGAGTGAGCCAGCGCATAGCGCTGCTGGTAATGGCCGCTGACGATCTCTTTCAGATAGAGCGTTTCAAGATCGTCAACGTAATGCGTGAATTCTGCCACGTGACCGCGGTGTGAATCTTCCAGCAGGCGATCGGAACGCCCCTGACCGCGATGGTCCAGGATCACCACATCAAATCCGCAGTGAAACAGATCGTACGCCAGCTCAGGATATTTTATGTAACTCTCGATGCGTCCCGGCACAATCAGGATCACACGCTTGTGTTGCGGCGATGTGAAGCGAACATAACGCAGCGTCAGATTGCCGACGCCGGTAAACTCAAGCTCCTCCCGACGGTGCCAGAAATCGAGCAGCGGCCCGGTGGCGAAGGCAGCAAAGGCTTTTTCCCGTCGCAGCCAGCTGGCTTTGTGTTGATTCATTCGCCCTCCTGATGACCGGATACAGAGTCCTGAACGCCCTGCGCAGGCCGTAGCGCCGCGCTTATTTCTGGCGTATTGTGTCACAAATCCGCGACTAAAGAGAGCCTGACCCATGACCATCGAATGGTGGCTGACCTACCTGCTTACCACCACAATTCTCAGCCTGTCGCCCGGTTCCGGCGCAATCAATACTATGAGTACCGGGATCAGCCACGGTTATCGCGGCACGGTGGCCTCTATCTCCGGTTTGCAGGTCGGCCTGGCGCTGCACATCGTGCTGGTCGGCATCGGTCTGGGCGCACTGTTTTCGCAGTCGCTGCTGGCGTTTGAAATTCTGAAATGGGCCGGTGCAGCCTATCTGGTCTGGCTCGGTATTCAGCAGTGGCGCTCAGCGGGTGGCATCGATCTGGATGCGGTCGCCAGAGCGATGCCGCGTCGTCGCCTGTTCAAACGTGCCGTGCTGGTTAATCTCACCAACCCGAAAAGTATCGTTTTTCTGGCGGCGCTGTTCCCGCAGTTTATCCAGCCGCATCAGCCGCTGTTTATGCAGTATCTGGTGCTGGGCGTGACCACGGTAGTGGTCGATATCATCGTGATGATTGGCTACGCCACGCTGGCCACCCGCATTGCTGGCTGGATTAAAGGGCCAAAGCAGATGAAGTTGATGAACCGCATTTTCGGTGGGCTGTTTATGGCGGTGGGCGCGCTGCTGGCCAGCGCCAGAAAAATCGCTTAAGACTTTACGCGCCGAATCCGGCGCGCAATTTCTTTCCAGGCTCCGCTACGGTGCTCTCAGTGGCACCGCACGCAACACAATCATGCCCGGCTTCGACTGCATATATTCCCTGAACGGCGTATCGACAACCCTGCGATTAACGGCCAGTGATGAGGCGTTCCTGAACCACAACCGGCCATCATGCCGGACGGCAATTCCGGCATGCGTGACATCCAGCCCCTGCGCGGGGGTGTAAACCCCGATGTAATCGCCAGTGTGGATTTGCGCCAGCACCTTTGGTGTGATCGCCCGGGCCGGAATGTAGGTGATGCGGCGAGGAATGATACCCAGACCGGGCACCTGTTCTTTTCCACGAGCCTGATGATTGAGCTGCTTCACTACCGTCACCGCATCCGGGCTGAGGGTGCCGGTGACATCATCGGCATTGCGCGGGTTCTCAGCGAACCAGTCGGAAAAGAAGTGGCGGCGCTTCAGAAAGCTGACCTCACCGCCAGCGTAGCGGGTCCGAATCAGGCTAGCCTCAAAGCTGGCGCGGTCATGGCTGCGGCTCAGCGCCTGGACATAATCAAGCAGCGTGAAACAATCCACTCCGTTGAAATTGATCACCAGCTCTTCCGGCGTATTGATCGAACCAGTTAACGTATGCGCCTGATAAGGCGTACCGAGAAACGCGGCAGAGATTTGGCTAATCCTTTCGCCTTGCGGCTGCTCTGATGCCGGGCGTGCCTGCGACAGGATAGCCGACACGCTATCTACTTCTGCCGTTTCAGAGACGCGATTATGGGCAGCATCAGGGGAAGCGCAGGCGCTGATAAAGGCCGCGATAAACAATAGTAAAAGGGGTTTTACTCGCATCATCCTCTCCATGAAAAAGAGTCCGTCGATACGACCATACCGGAGGTGATGGTTTCATTAATTAACGAAGGGTGACTTTTTGTCAGCGATGACAGCAGAAAGACGTCAGCAGGCCTGGATTGTGATAGCCATCACCCAGGTGAAGTTCAGAAAGAGGCAACAGGAGGTGAAATGACTGCCGGATGCGCAGCACGCTCTCCGGCATTAGAGCTTAACGCGAAATAATCAGGTGGATACCAAAACCGGCGAACAGAACGCCAGCCATACCATCTACCCACTTCGCCAGCCGCTGATACTTCGCGCGGATCCACGGCAGCGCAAAGATAGCCGCCACCAGCGTAAACCACGCAAAGGTTTCACCAACAATCAGCAGGAACAGACCCCAGCGCTCTGCTGAACCGACATCGTCACCGACGAACAGCGAGAATACGCTGCCGAAGTAAATAATCGCTTTAGGATTCGACAGGTTGGTCAGCAGGCCCTTGAGAAAGCTCATGCCGCGTTTCGGCAGCTCTACCACCGGCTCATCCTGCTGCGGCTGCTTATGACGCTGACGCGCCGAGCGCATCAGCTGCCAGCCCATCCAGAGCAGATAGAGGCCACCGCCGACCATAATAATCTGATGCAGCCACGCCATTTTTTCCAGGATCAGATGCAGGCCCATCAGCGCCACGCCCGCCCAGACAACGATACCCAGCGTAATACCCAGTACCCCCATCATCGCCTCTTTACGCGAGCGGCTGGCGGCGGTTTGCGATACGAAAAAGAAATCAGGGCCGGGGCTCATCAGCGCCACCAGATGTACCAGCGCCACGGTTGCGAATAACATCAGCATGATTAGTGTCCTTTACTCTTCATCATCAAGATGCTCTTTGATCATCACCAGGAAGGGTTTGCCAAAGCGCTCCAGTTTGCGGTGCCCCACGCCGTTGACGCTAAGCATCTCGGACGCGCTGACCGGCATCTGTTCTGCCATCTCTATCAGCGTGGCGTCATTGAACACCACGTAAGGCGGAATATTCTCTTCGTCGGCGATCGCTTTTCGCAGCTTACGCAGCTTAGCGAACAGTTTGCGATCGTAGTTACCACCGTGAAACTTCGCCGGACCGCTGCTCTTTGTTTTCGCGGTGATTAAACGCGGCACCGCCAGCATCAGTGGCACTTCACCGCGCAGCACCGGCCGCGCTGCTTCGGTGAGTTGTAATGCCGAGTGCATAGCAATGTTCTGCGTCACCAGCCCCAGATGGATTAACTGACGTAACACGCTGACCCAGTGTTCGTGGCTCTGATCTTTGCCCAGTCCATAAACCGGCAGTTTGTCATGACCCTGTTCACGGATGCGCTGGTTGTTGGACCCGCGCAGGACCTCAACGATATAGCCCATGCCGAACCGCTGGCCGACGCGATAGATGCCGGAGAGCGCTTTTTGCGCTTCAACCAGGCCGTCATAGCGTTTAGGCGGATCGAGACAGATATCGCAGTTGTCGCACGGCTGCTGGCGACCCTCGCCAAAATAATTCAGCAGCACCAGGCGGCGGCAGGTCTGTGCTTCAGCAAACGCACCCATGGCGTTGAGCTTGTGGCGTTCAATATCCTGCAAGGGCCCCGGCACTTTCTCTTCCAGGCATTTACGCAGCCAGGCCATATCGGCCGGATCGTAGAGCATCATCGCTTCGGCGGGCAGACCATCACGTCCGGCTCGTCCGGTTTCCTGATAGTAGGACTCGATGTTGCGCGGAATATCGAAGTGGACCACAAAACGGACGTTGGGCTTGTTGATACCCATGCCAAAAGCCACGGTCGCCACTACGATTTGCAGATCGTCACGCTGGAACGCTTCCTGCACGCGGGCACGCTGTTCGCTGTCGATGCCAGCATGATACGCCCCGACGCTGAAACCCCGGCTTTGCAGTCGCGCGGCGGTGTCTTCCACCTTCGCCCGGCTATTGCAGTAGATAATGCCGCATTTGCCGCGCTGATCCTGAACGTAGCGCAGCAGCTGATCGGTGGGTTTGAATTTTTCCACCAGCGTGTAGCGAATATTGGGGCGGTCAAAGCTGCTGATCTGAATCAGCGGATCCTGCATGTGCAGCAGGTTAACGATGTCGTTGCGGGTGGTTTCGTCCGCAGTCGCCGTCAATGCCATGACCGGTAATTCCGGGAAGCGCTGACGCATCTTCCCGAGTGCACCATATTCCGGACGGAAATCGTGGCCCCACTGTGAAATACAGTGCGCCTCATCTACCGCCAGCATCGCCGGTTGCCAGTGCGCCAGACTTTCCAGGAAATTATCCATCATCAGGCGTTCTGGGGCGATGTAGAGCAGCTTAACCCGGCCGGTACGGCAGTCAGCCATCACCGTCTGCTGCTGATCGCGCGTCATGGTGGAATTGAGATAGGCTGCCGCCACGCCGTTCGCCAGCAGCTGATCGACCTGATCTTTCATCAGTGAGATCAGCGGCGACACCACCAGTGTCAGCCCTTCGCGCACCAGCGCCGGGATCTGATAACAGAGCGATTTACCGCCGCCGGTGGGCATCACCACCAGACAGTCGCGTCCGCTCAGCGCCTGATTAATGATCGTCTGCTGACCGGGACGAAACTGCTGGTAGCCGAAGGTATCCTGCAATACCTGCTGAGCCAGCGCTTCCTGATTAAGAACTGCCGAGGTTGCCACGCGATTCCTGTCTTACGTTAGGGATTAGAACAAGTCGTTAAGCGTTACACCCACACCCAGACGCGTCTGGCGATGGTTGTAATCGATCAGTGATTCACCGTAGCCGCTAAACACCTGAGTATAGAAGCGGACGTGCTCGCTGATAGGGTAGCTCCAGCCCATTGTCGCGCCGCCATAACCGCTGTTCCAGTTATAGTTGCCCTCTACGCTGAAGATACTGTCGCCGAGCTTATAGCCCAGCCGGGTGCGGTAGTAACCCATATATTTGGTGATGTCGGGATTATCATCGCTGCTCGCTCCTTCAGGGATACGATACCAGGGTTTGATTTCCGCAAGGAAGTTACCATTCTCCGCCATCAGACGCGCATAGACACGGTTCCAGCTTCGTGAGGTCGGATCACTTCGTCCATTGGACTGATGATTCAGACCCACTTCAACATCCCGTAAGGTCCAGCCCGCCAGCGAATAGTCAGTTGCCCAGCCGAGGAAGATCTGGGGTTCATAGTTGGTTTCGCGGAATGGTGAAGACTCCGCGCTATTCGACAGCTGCCACCAGGAACGCTGTGTATAAGAGGCTGCCAGCACGGAGTTGTCGCCCAGAATACCGCGCCATAACGGAAATGCCAGACTGAGCTGGAATTTCACTTCATCTTTACGGGCATTTTCTCCCCAGTTATAGGATGAGATCGCCTCTTTATTGAGGTCGCTGGTATAGGTGTAGAGCAGATAGTTGTTCTCGTAAGGATAGAGAACAAACGGGTTGTCGTGCTTCTCCAGCAGGTTAGCAATAATGCTACCCTGAACCTGTGGCGCGTCATGAACCTCTTTAATCCGGGCTTCATCCGCCTGCGCCAGCGCAGGAAATATCAACATTGCCGCCAGCAAGGCGCGATGCTTACGCATAGAATTCTCCGGTGAGCAACTGCGTATCAGAATAACTGAAAGGGTGTCGTAAAAAGCAGGCCATTCTACACGCAAATGGCAGTGAGCATGAGTGCTGATTTCTTAAACTGGAAACACCCTCGCAGGCGGCATAGAATACACAACTCATTCATGTTCCGCGCCCCTCTGGCCCGATTTTTTCAGGACACATCATCATGTCATCACCCGTGCTGACACCGCAGGACGCTCGCCAGCTGGTCGGCGAAATTTTTGTTTATCACATGCCGTTTAATCAGGCGTTAGGCCTGGAGCTGATGCGTCTTGACGCAGACTACGCTGAAATCAGCTTCAATAATAAATCCATGCTGGTGGGCAATCAGGCGCAGCAGATTCTGCACGGTGGTGTTATCGCATCGGTACTGGATGTGGCTGCGGGCATGGTCTGCGTCAGCAATGCGTTAACCCGTCAGGAGAGCATCAGCGAAGCGGATCTGCGCCAGCGTCTGTCACGCATGGGCACCATCGACATGCGCGTTGACTATCTGCGTCCCGGACGCGGCGAGCGCTTCACCGCCACCAGCAGCCTGCTGCGCGCTGGCAACAAAGTCGCCGTGGCGCGCGTGGAACTGCACAATCAACAGGGCGATTATATCGCCACGGCTACCGCCACCTATCTTATCGGCTAAACACGCCACTGAATGGATCGCATATGGATACGCAACAAACCCGCCAGGGCGTTGGCTTTGCACTGGGCGCCTACTTTATCTGGGGCATTGCGCCCGCCTATTTCAAGCTGGTCAAACAGGTTCCCGCCACAGAAATCATGACGCACCGGGTGATCTGGTCGGCACTCTTTATGCTGTTGCTGATTACCCTGAGCCGCAGCTGGCCCGGCGTTCGCAGCGTATTGCGCCAGCCCAAAAAAGTGCTGTTGCTGGCGCTGACGGCCGTGACTGTCGGCAGCAACTGGCTGCTGTTTATCTGGGCGGTCAACAATCAGCATATGCTGGAAGCCAGCCTGGGCTACTTTATTAACCCGCTGATCAACGTGGTGTTCGGCATGCTGTTTTTGCGCGAACGTTTTCGTCGTCTGCAATGGCTGGCCGTGCTGCTGGCCACCATCGGCGTGCTGGTGCAACTGTGGCAGTTTGGATCGTTGCCGGTTATCGCACTCGGCCTGGCCCTGAGCTTTGCCGTTTATGGTCTGATGCGCAAAAAGATCCAGGTCGATGCGCAGAGCGGCATGCTGATTGAGACCCTGTGGCTGTTTCCGCTGGCAGCCATTTATCTGTTTGGCTTTGCCGACAGCGCCACCAGCCATTTATCGGCGAACCCGCTGAGTCTCAACCTGAAACTGATTGCAGCAGGTATTGTAACCACCATTCCACTGATGCTGTTTGCGGCGGCCTGCAGCCGGCTGCGCCTATCAACGGTCGGTTTCTTTCAGTACCTCGGCCCGACGCTGATGTTTGTGCTGGCAGTGGTGTTTTACGGTGAAACTATCACGCCAGACAAGATGGTGACCTTTGGCTTTATCTGGCTGGCGCTGCTGGTGTTTGTCTGCGATGCGGTGGCGTTTTCATTCCGTTCCCGCGCGCGCATAGCGTGAAATAAAGCGCGCTAAAGCCGGGCCGGTCAGCAGGATGGTAAAGAGACGCAACGTCTGCATCGCCATCACAAATGCCATGTTGACCTGGGTTCCCGCAGCAATAATCGCCACCGTGTCCAGCCCGCCAGGACTGGTGGCGAGATAGGCCGTCATCAGATCGATATCCAGCATGCGCGTCAGTATCCACGCCAGCCCGCCACACAACAGCATCAGCCCGAAGATTGACGCCAGCATCTGCGGCAGCGTGCGCAGTGCCAGCAGAAAAATCGGGCGGGTAAAACGTAAACCCACGCTCCAGCCAATCAGCGCATAGGCTACGGCCAGCAGCCATTCCGGCACCTGTAGCACTGCGATTTCGCTGCTGTTCAGTACCGCACCCGCCAGCGCGGGCAGCAGTAATGCGCCAGAGGGAATGCGCAGTCGTGTGCCCAGCCACGCGCCCGTCAGCATCACCACCAGCGTAATGGCAAAGCCATAATTCAGCGCGGGAAACCAGAGCAGCGAGATGCTGTGCGCTTCATCGCCCAGCCCGATACGCGCGACCAGCGCGGCGGCCGAGGCGACAAACAGCACCCGCAGATACTGCATAAACGCCACCAGCCGTACATCAGCGCCGAAGTCCCCCGCCATCGCTACCATTGCCGAAGCACCGCCCGGTGACGAGCCCCATGCGCCGGTCGGGCCAGGCAGATGACTGAAGCGCACCAGCAGAAAACCGGACAGGCCGCTGGCCGCCAGCGTCAGCAGCAGCACCGCCAGCACGATCGGCCAGTCCTGAATCAGCGGTGTCAGAATCGAAGGCGAGAGGCTCTGGGCAATCATGCAACCCAGCACCGCCTGGGCAAGCAGGAAGAATCGTTTATCAATCCGCAGTGTGGCACCCGACAGGCCCATCACCACACCCACTATCATCGGTCCCAGTAGCAGCGCGGCAGGCACGTGAAAATAGTGCAGCACCGCACCTAGCAATACGGAAATCAGCAGCAGCAGCGTCCACTGCGTGCGTAACGAAAAAGCGTCCATAAGAAGTTAATTTTTTGTAAAAACAGGAGGGTCAGAGTACGCAGAAATCGGGACGGGAGCCAGCAGAACGGGCCATCTCAGATGGCCCGTTGCTTTTCTAAAGCCAGTTTTTACGTTTGAAGTAGAGATACGGCGCCAGTCCGGCCAGAATCATCAGGCCGATAGCCGCGGGATAACCGAAGCTCCACTTCAGTTCCGGCATAAACTCGAAGTTCATCCCGTAGCTGGAAGCGACCAGCGTCGGCGGCAGAAACACTACCGAGACCACCGAGAAGATCTTGATGATGCGGTTCTGTTCGATATTGATAAAGCCCATCGCCGCCTGCATCAGGAAGTTGACCTTCTGGAACAGCGATTCGTTATGTGGCAGCAGCGATTCGATATCGCGCAGAATTTCCCGCGCCTGCTCCAGCTGATTACCCGGTAAGCGCGCTTTACGCACCAGGAAGTTCAGGGCGCGCTGAGTATCCATCAGGCAGAGACGCACCTTCCAGCCGATATCTTCCAGTTCCGCTAAGCGTGACAGCGCCTGATCGTACTCTTCGCCCTGCTGACCTTCCATGATCACCCGGCTGAGTTTCTCCAGCGCGCTGTAGATGTTCTCGATTTCATCCGCCAGCTGTTCGATTTTGGTTTCAAACAGGTCCAGCAGCAGCTCAAAGGCGTTGCCGTCGATCAGGGTCTGGTTACGGGCACGCATGCGATAGAGGCGGAAAGCGGGCAGCTCACGTTCACGCAGCGTGTAGAGGCGGCCTTCACGAATGGTGAATGCCACGGTGGAGTTACCGGCGTGATCGTCAGCATCTTCATAGAAGAAGAAGGAGTGGATATGCAGACCATCTTCATCTTCGAAGAAGCGTGCCGAGGCCTCGATATCTTCCAGCTCTGGCCGTGTTGCCAGGCTCTGGCCCAGCTCGGTCTGCACCCGGTCACGTTCGCCCTCTTCCGGCTCGATCAGATCGACCCAGACGGAGGTGGTCAGTTTGTCGTTTTCGTCTTCCAGCTCCAGTCGCGTCAGGCGGCTGTGATCCAGTTTAAATGCGCTCAGCATAGCAATACTCCCCATTGCAGACTAAATGGGACAAGGCGGTCCGCCGTTCCTCAACATGGAACGTGCGGCCTGAACACGGAAACAGAGTTTCAGAGATAAATCAGTGCTGACTCGCGCGACGGAATCAAAAAGGGAGGTCGCTGATAACCGCTAAGGCTACCCGCGTAAAGAGGTAGCCTTAGATGTTATGCCTGGTATCCAGGTCATTGAGCCAGCATCGACTGGGCGTGTCCAAGGCATTGTCCTCTCATGATAATAGTGGGCGCATGTTACGCTGAGACGAAAAAGCCGTCAACCGCACGCTAAAGCGTTTCCAGCTTCGCGTAAGCCGCCACCAGCCACTTGATTCCCTGCCCCTGAAACGCCACCTGCAGGCGGCTGTGTTCGCCGCTGCCTTCCAGATTTATGATGGTGCCTTCGCCAAATTTTGCGTGATGAACACGCTGGCCCAGCGCGAATCCACTGTCATTTTTGGTCACCGGCGCACCCATCCGCTGATGGTTGACCGGACGGCTGACGCTGGCGCGCAGACGCACTTCTTCAATGCAGGTCTCGGGCAGTTCGCCGATAAAACGGGAAGGCCGGTGATACACTTCCTTACCATAGAGTCGGCGGGTTTCAGCGTAGGTCAGCGTCAGCTTGAGCATCGCGCGGGTCACACCGACGTACGCCAGACGACGCTCCTCTTCCAGCCGTCCACCTTCATCCAGCGACATCTGGCTCGGGAACATCCCCTCTTCCATACCGACGATAAAGACCTGACTGAACTCCAGCCCTTTGGCCGAGTGCAGCGTCATCAGCTGAACCGCATCCTGCCATTTGTCTGCCTGACCTTCGCCCGCTTCCAGCGCCGCATGGGATAAGAAGGCCTGCAGCGGCATCAGATCTTCATCTTCATCCTGATAGCTGAACTGACGCGTTGCCGTCACCAGCTCCTCAAGGTTTTCGATACGCGCCTGACCCTTTTCGCCTTTTTCCTGCTCATACATCAGCCACAGGCCGGAGTCTTTGATAACCCGGTCGGTCTGAACATGCAGCGGTAAATCGGCAGTTTCGGTGGCCAGTGAATCGACCAGCTCACAGAAGCGTTGCAGCGCAGACGCGGCGCGGCCAGCCAGTGCGCGACTTTGCAGCAGTTCGCGCGTGGCCTGCCACAGCGTCATCTGACGTTCACGCGCCGTCTGACGCACCACGTCGAGCGTACGATCGCCCACGCCGCGCGTCGGGGTATTCACTACGCGCTCAAAGGCGGCGTCGTCATTGCGGTTCGCCATCAGACGCAGATAGGAGAGCGCATCTTTGATCTCCTGACGTTCGAAGAAGCGCATGCCGCCATAAATACGGTACGGCATACTGCTCTGCAGCAGCGCCTCTTCCAGCACGCGCGACTGGGCGTTGCTGCGATAGAGAATGGCGCAGTCGTTGAGCGCACCGCCGTTCTCCATCCAGACCTTGATGCGGTTCACCACAAAGCGCGCTTCATCCAGCTCATTAAAGGCGCAGTAGATAGAGATCGGTTCGCCATCGCTGCCTTCGGTCCAGAGCTCTTTACCCAGACGGCCATTGTTATTGGCGATCAGGGCGTTGGCCGCTTTCAGGATGTTATTGGTTGAGCGGTAGTTCTGCTCCAGACGGATCGTTTCTGCACCAGGGAAATCCTGCAGGAAGCGCTGAATATTCTCGACCTGTGCGCCGCGCCAGCCGTAGATCGACTGGTCATCATCGCCTACGATGATCACCCGGCCGCTGTCGCCCGCCAGCATCCGAATCCAGGCATACTGAATATTGTTGGTATCCTGAAACTCATCCACCAGCACGTTGGTAAAGCGTTCGCGGTAGTGATTGAGGATGTGCGGCTTGTTGAGCCAGAGTTCATGGGCGCGCAGCAGCAGCTCGGCAAAGTCGACTAAACCCGCACGGTCACAGGCTTCCTGATAGGCCTGATAGATGCGCAGCCAGGTCTGCTCAATCGGATTGCCATAGCTTTCAATGTGCTTTGGCCGCAGGCCTTCATCTTTTTTGCCGTTGATGTACCACATGCCCTGACGTGCAGGCCACTGCTTGTCATCAAGGTTCATGGATTTGATCAGGCGCTTGAGCAGACGCAGCTGGTCTTCGCTGTCGAGGATCTGAAAATCCTGCGGCAGACCGGCGTCAAGATGGTGGGCGCGCAGTAAACGGTGCGCCAGACCGTGGAAAGTCCCGATCCACATTCCGCCCTGGCTGGTGCCGATCAGATGCTCGATACGGTGACGCATCTCGGCGGCTGCTTTATTGGTAAAGGTCACCGCCATAATCGAATAGGGTGAGCAGTTCTCTACTGACATCAGCCACGCAATGCGATGCACCAGCACCCGCGTTTTACCACTGCCCGCGCCTGCCAGCACCAGCAGGTTACTGCGCGGAGCCGCAACGGCCGCGCGCTGATTGTCATTCAAACCATCGAGCAGTTCAGAAACGTCCATAAGCACCGTTTACCAGAGAAAAAGCGTCGTCGTCGCGTTGTTTATTCCGCCTGCCGCAAGGCAGTGTCACGGCCAGTCAGGCGGCGACACAGATGCCGGATAAGGGACGGCGGCAAAGCAGAGAAGAGGAGACGACTGGATAAATTTACAGCCATTATAGCAGTGAGGTGAGTGATGCCAACCGCGAAATTTCGACATGCGGCAACAGGCGCGCATCCGGGATATGCATCAGGTTACCCTGTCGCAGGTTAATCCAGCAGGCCTGCATGCCGCAGCGCAGTGAGCCGGCGACATCGGTAGTCAGGTCGTCGCCCACATGCAGAATGTGTTGTGGCGCGATATCAAGGCGTTGCGCGGCAAGCTGATACATATCCTGCCACGGCTTGGCGCGCCCGTCAGGTCCGGCCCGCAGCGTGAACTGAAAGTATTCAGCAATGCCCATTTTTTCCGGGCTGGCGTTGCCGTTGGTGACCGCCACCAGCGGGATTTTTTCCGCCAGCGCTTTCAGCGTCTGATGCGTCTCATCCGGCATCTCGACCTGACTCCGCCACTGATGGAACACCGCCATCACGTCTGCCGCACCCGCGGTCGCTTCCGCAGCAGAGAGGCCGATATTGAGCATCGCCAGCTCTACCGAACGGCGTCGCCACTCTGAAACGTCATGATAGATTTCAGGCTCGCGCTGCAGCAATTCATCGCGCAGTTGCTGATAATCCTGCGGCGTGAAGTCACGCAGCGCCGGATGAAAAGCCTGCAAAGCGGCGTGAGACTCCAGCGTGGTGCGACGGATCACCGGATAGTTATCGTAGAGCGTGTCATCAAGATCGAAAGTCATGGCTTTAATGGCCGACAGCGGACGATAAAACTTCATTCGTTCTTTCCTCGTTTGGCGCGGGGATGCGCAGCGTCATACACCGAAGCCAGATGCTGGAAGTCGAGATGGGTATAGATCTGGGTCGTCGAGAGGTTCGCATGCCCCAGCAACTCCTGTACGGCGCGCAGGTCGCCGCTGGATTCCAGCAGATGCGTGGCAAAAGAGTGCCGCAGCTTATGCGGATGGATATGGCTCGCCACACCCTGTCTGACGCCCCATTCGGCAAAGCGTTTCTGCACGTTACGAGGGGAGATGCGGTTGCCGCGCGTCGACAGGAACAGCGCATCATCCTGGCCGCCGAAGGTTTCACGCAGCGGCAGCCAGTGCTGGATCCAGGTGACCGCCGTGCGGCCAATCGGCACCCGGCGCTCTTTGCTGCCCTTACCCACGACCCACACTTCGCCGGAATCGAGGTCGACGTGGCGGCAATCCATATTCACCAGCTCGGAGAGACGCAGCCCGCCGCCATACATCACTTCCAGCATCGCGCGATCGCGCACCGCCAACGGATCGTTAAGGTCGATCTCCAGCAGCTGATTCACTTCATCCACATCGATATTCTTAGGCAGATGACGCGCTTTACGCGGCGTCATTACCCCTTTAGCCGGATTGGCGGAAAGCAAACCCTGGCTTACCTGCCAGTCGAGAAAACTGCGCAGGGCGGAGAGGCGCAGCGCAAGGCTGCTGGCAGAAAGTCCGGCGCGACGGCTGCGTGCCGCCATACTGCGCACCTGTGCCGGTTCCAGCTGTGCCCAGCTGCCGAGCTTCATCTCATCCGCAATTGCCACCAGCGCAGCAAGCTGTCGCGCATAGCTGCTCTGGGTTAACGGACTCAGCTGGCGCTCCACTTTCAGGTAGCGCAGAAATCCGTCGACGGCCTCCTGCAGTCCGCTGCTCATGCGCGCTCCACCCAGCGGGAAAGCAGGCCAGGCATCATCTGTGACAGGTGCTGCAACAGCAACGTCCCCATGCCCGACTGATAGTGCTGGCTGTCACGGCTGCTGAACACCAGCACGCCGAGATCGCCCTCTTCGCCCATCAGCGACATCGCAACCGAGCCAATTGCTTTGGCCTGTGGCAGCAGCAGCAGCAGTTCCGGCCCATTGATATTACCGAGATAGTGGTGCTGGTTGCCGAAACGCTGAATACGCAGCGGCTCAAACGCCTGACGCGACAGGCTCAGCTGGAAGAAATCGGAGGGGGCACCCAGCAGCCATTTGTCGCTGAACAGCCGCACATTGGCACCCGCCAGGCCCAGCTCACGCGCCCAGCGATGCAGACGGTTGAGCATATCCTGCAGCGAATCAGCCGCGGCCAGATGACTTTCCAGCGACAGCAGACGGTCAAACAGCTCATGGTTCGCGCTGGCCTGCTCCATCAGCAGTGTGATCTCTTCTTCCAGCCGCTGAATGTGGTTGCGTTGCCGCGCCATATGCCACTCGACCAGGGACACACTGCCGCGCACCGGATGCGGCACCGCCATCTGTTCAACTTCACGTGCATTACGGATGAAGAAATCGGGATTCTGCCGCAGATAATCACTGACGGCCTGATCGTCCAGCAGAACCGAACTGTCAGCCTGCTCTTCGATATTTTTCATAGATGAATAAACCCATCGTAGACGTGTGTCGCAGGCCCGGTCATATAGAGCGGCTGACCGGCGCCTTTCCAGGAGATATGCAGCGTCCCGCCAGGCAGATCGACACGCACTTTCGGTGCCAGAATGCCCTGCTGAATGCCACATGCAACGGCAGCACAGGCGCCGCTGCCGCACGCCTGCGTTTCACCCGCTCCGCGTTCGTAGACGCGCAGCCGGATATGTTCGGGATTAATGATCTCCATAAAACCGACATTGACGCGATCCGGGAAGCGCTCGTGGCTCTCCAGAATCGGGCCAAGCAGTTCAACCTGCGCGGTTTTAACACTTTCCACCTGGATGACGCAGTGAGGATTCCCCATCGACACCGCACCCAGCATCACCGTCTGTTCGGCCACACGCAGCAGATAGAGATTTTCAGCTTTGTTAGCGCGGAACGGCACCTGCTGAGGCTCAAAGTTGGGCTCACCCATGTTCACGCGCACGTGGTCATCAGGCGTCACGGTGAGGACCATGCGGCCATTCTGGGTACTGACCCGAATATCGCTTTTGTTGGTCAGCCCTTTCAGCTGAACAAAGCGGGCAAAACAGCGCGCACCGTTACCGCACTGGGCCACTTCACTGCCGTCAGCGTTGAAAATGCGATAGTGAAAATCGAGATCGGGATCGTAAGGCGGTTCAACAATCAGCAGCTGATCGAAACCGATCCCCAGATGACGATCGGCCAGCCGGCGGATCAGTTCCGGCGAAAAGAAGACGTTTTGTGTCACCGCATCCACAACCATAAAATCGTTGCCGAGACCGTGCATTTTGGAGAACTGCATTTTTTGCTCCGCCGGATAAGCCATCAGATTAGTTCGCTTTTACGCCTGAATTGCCGGTCACCAGCCCGCCGACATCGGCTTTAGTGGCATCCGCTTTCTGGCGTTCGGTTGGGGCTTGTTGTTTCTTCGGCTGGTCCTTCGGCGGGAAGTAGAGCGGTCCTTTCAGACCACAACCTGCAAGGCTGATTACTGCCAGTGTCATGGCCAACAGGCTTATTACTTTCTTCATTCTTTATGCTCTTAATGTCCTTTACCTGGATGCTTATCATCGCAGTTGAAGGTGGAAAAGCAACAGGAAATCCCCGCAAATAGCGTGAACCGGGTGACAGGCCAGGAAGATAGCGGCCACCTGCAGAGCGCAGGCAGCCCGTCAGCATCAATGCACCTGATAGCGCGGTTGATAGTCGCTGTTGTCGTTGTCAGGCTGCGTTGTACAGAGCTGCGTCAGCGTCTGACTCCGGAACGGGATCACCTGGAATCGCTCACCGGTGTTCACAATCTGGTAGAACTGCGGCAGGTTGAAGTTGATAAAGCTCGAGCCATAGGTAAAGCGATCGTGTGACGAGGAGTAGAAGCGGCTGACGTCGCGCACCAGCTCCTCTTTGCTGCCTTCACAGTGATGATAAACCTCAACCCGATTGCTCTCATCGAGGATATAGATGTTGAAGCCGCGCTCATCCGTGGTGTTTTCAAAGAAGAACTGAATGATGCCTTCGCTGGCATAGCCGTTCACCACCGGTGGCAGCGGCGTCTGATTCGTTTCGACTTTGATCGACAACCCATGCAGCTTGTTATTGGAGATCGCGCCATAAAATTCTACCGCGTTTTCCAGCTTCTGCACCGAGACGCTCATGCGTTCAAAGAACAGACCCCAGGTCTCACCCGCCATGCGCAGCGCTTTAAAGCGGCCTGGCTCCTGACGCGTGCTGGAGAGGCGCAGCTCAATGCATTCAGAGACCAGCTGCTGGACGCGCGTGCGAATCAGCCCGCGCAGATGCTGGCTGTAGCAGAACACTTCTACCGTATCCGGCGGTGCGGCATCCTGATGCATCTTGCCGAGAATAGTTTTCAGCCCTTCGATCATCGCCTGTTCGCCGCTGAAGTGCAGCGTACGCACTTCATTCCAGGAGTTGCGATAGAGCAGATCGATGCTGCCAATCAGGCACTGCTGCTGCTGACCAAAACTAAAGACATCCAGTTTGCGGAAGTCGAAGTGCACCACCTGATTGCGGAAGGCCGCCGTCGGATCGTGCTCAAGGTTAACGATAATCGCGAGGTGCCGGATTTCGCACGGGCTGTAGAGCGCTTTTGGCGTCGGCGAAGGGAGACGCAGCGGGAAATGGCTGGAAACATCGTTGACCAGTTCCTGAAGACGCGCCAGATCGCAGGTCTCATTGCCTTTAATATGCAGCCGGGTTTTGCGGGTCAGCAGACCATTAAACCAGGCCCACGCCACCAGCTTGTTCAGGTAGCGGTTATATTCCAGCGGCTGATGGCTGATGATCGAATCCATGTCTGGTGCCTGGTTATAGAGATACCAGCCGGAACGGTTAGCGCGGCCAGGCGGCACATGAATAAAGGTCAGATTCGGTTCAGAAAGATCGGGCGAAATCTGTGGATTCACCAGCGTCACTTTGCCCGGCAGCGCTTCAAACGCGGCATACAGTTTACGGGTCAATACACCGATATCCTGCGGGCTGGCGCTGACGCTTAAGTTATTGCGACGGGCAAAGCGGATCAGGTTGCGATAACTCTGCATCATCGCATCCAGCAATTCGTTATGGGCTTCGCGCACCCGCTCGATTTTCCACCCGGCACGGTTGTCCAGAATGGCGATCTTCTCTTCGTTCCAGCCCCACTCTTTCACCAGCTGCGATAAGATCTCGCGACGCCAGCCGGTGCGTTGCTGATGATCGTCGGTGCTGAGCTTTTCACACACTTTGAGATAGAAGCAGCGACGCACCAGGTCAAGGCGCGGCTGATCGTCAACGCTGGTCAGGTAGTGCGTAACGCGCTCCAGCATCATGCAGTAAGGATCAAGTCCGAAGCAGATGATTTCGCCGTCGTGCAGGCGCTGTTTGATATCCATCGCCAGCAGCTGCGTGTTCGGGTATTCCCAGCTGTAAGCTTCCAGCAGCAGCGTTTTCAGTACGGCTTTATAAGGCGAGTCGATACTTTTATAGAGCTGCCACAGGCTGGCACCGAAATACTCTTCCGCCGACAGCGTGCCCAGGCCGCCCAGGTCAAGCCACTCATTGGGTGTCAGCACGCCTTTGGCATACAGCGACATCACGTAGTCGTCGTAATGATGCTCTTCTTCGCCCGGCACCATATTCCACAGGATGCGTTTGCCCGCCATACGAACCGCGGTACGGTAAAACTCATCCAGCAGTAAAATGTGCTGGGTTGAACCGCAATCTTCACCGCCCAGGCTGCCGCTTTCGTTGTGACGGAAGCGGTTTTCGTCAATCAGGAAGAAACTGACTTCCACGCCCATTGAGACACACCACTTCTGCAACAGCGTGCATTTGCGCTGCAGATTCAGGCGCTCTTCATTATCGAGCCAGGATTGATGGCAGACCCAGATATCAAGATCGGAGATGCTGTTCTGGCCGACAGACGAGGTGCTGCCCATAGAGTAGATAGCGGTGATCGGCATTTCGCCTTTCGGCGCATCGGCATGGCGCAGATCGCTGTCGCCGGTGAGGTCGGCCAGCAGCTGGCGTTGATTTTCATCAGGCGTGAAGAAGCTGATGCCATGTGGAACGCTACCTTCAAGGTAACCCGGCATCTGCGGATGTTGATAATGTAATAAGGTTGGCAGCAGACTGTAGACGCGCTGAAAAGCGGGTCCCATGGCAGCCAGCGCACGATCAACGCGCAGCTGGTTGATTGCATCCAGTCTCTGTTTCAGTGTCTCAATGTAGAGGTACAAGACGTTTCGCCTGATTGTCCCAGTGTTTAAGCACCCTGTTTCCACGCTCTGCCGCTTATTAAAAGTAAAAAAGTGGGCAGATAATTGCTGGAAACGTGATCAATCTATCACTCGGCAGATTGACCGTAAAGAAAGTTGCGCTACTTAACAGTTTAGCACGTTCTTACCAGCTTCCCGCCTTTTCGGCACGGGTTGCCACGCTATGGCTTGATAAACCGGGCCTGAAACCGCACACAGGCCGTTTTCAATCCGTTGAAACTGACAGTATTCACCCAGAGATGATAGGATATTCAGTGAACGATAAAAATGGTTAACAGCATGTTAGACAAAATTTTCAGAATTGCTACAAGACAAAGCCCGCTCGCATTATGGCAGGCACATTATGTACAGCAACGACTCATGAGTGCCCATCCGGGACTGCGCGTTGAGCTGGTGCCTATGGTCACCAAAGGTGACATCATTCTTGATACGCCGCTGGCAAAAGTCGGTGGCAAAGGGCTGTTTGTCAAAGAGCTTGAGCTGGCAATGCAGGATGGCCGTGCCGATATGGCCGTGCACTCTATGAAAGATGTGCCGGTCAGTTTCCCTGAAGGTCTGGGCCTGGTGACCATCTGCGAGCGCGACGATCCGCGCGATGCGTTCGTTTCTCATCATTATGACTCCATTGATGCGCTGCCACAGGGCGCCGTTGTCGGCACCTCCAGCCTGCGTCGTCAGTGCCAGATTAGCGCGCGCCGTCCGGATCTGGTGATCCGCTCGTTGCGTGGCAACGTCGGCACCCGCCTCGGCAAACTTGATGCCGGCGAGTATGACGCGATCATTCTTGCCGTCGCCGGGCTGAAGCGTCTGGGGCTGGAAGATCGCATTCGCCAGGCATTGCCTGCCGACGTTTCCCTGCCCGCCGTGGGCCAGGGTGCGGTCGGCATTGAATGCCGTCTGGACGACACCACTTTAATCAGCCTGTTACAGGCGCTGAATCACGATGACACCGAAGTCTGTGTCAGAGCAGAACGTGCCATGAATACGCGCTTAGAGGGTGGCTGTCAGGTGCCCATCGGCAGCTTCGCGGTGCTGGAAGGCGATGAGCTCTGGCTGCGCGGCATGGTCGGCGCGCCCGATGGCCGGGTTATGGTCAGCGGAGAACGTCGTGGCCCCCGCGCGCAGGCTGAACAGATGGGCATTTCACTGGCCGATGAGCTGCTGAACGGCGGCGCGCGTGAAATCCTGAAAGAGGTCTACCAGGGGCAGCCGCCGGCATGACCATCCTGGTGACGCGCCCGGAACCCGCAGCGGCAGAGCTGGTGTCACGCCTGCATGCCCTTGGCAAACAGGCGTGGAGCCTGCCGCTAATCGAATTTGCACCGGGCGCTGACCTCGATTCCCTGCCTCACAAGCTCGCCGGACTTCGTGCTGACGACCTCGTCTTTATTCTTTCTCAGCAGGTTATTCACTACGCCCAGCACGCGATCAAAGCATGGCCCACTGAGCTGGACTATTATGCAATTGGTCGCAGCACCGCGCTGGCGTTTCACACCGTCAGCGGACAGCAGGTGACCTGGCCTCATGCGCATGAAACCAGTGAGGAATTGATCAGGATAAACACGCTTCAGCAGGTTGCCGGTAAACGTGCGCTGATTCTGCGTGGCGATCCTGGACGCGAATTGCTGGCGGAGACATTAACCCGGCGAGGTGCTGAGGTAACGTTTGCTGCCTGCTACCAGCGCTGCCAGAAGCATTATGACGGGCCGGTTGAAGGCCGCCGCTGGCGCGATCGCGGCGTCTCTGTGCTGGTGGTGACCAGCGGTGAAATGTTACAACAGCTTTTTTCGCTATTCCCCGCGGTTGATCGCGAGGAATGGCTGCTCAACTGCCGACTGATAGTCGTCAGTGAACGTTTGGCTACCCTGGCCGCAGGATTGGGTTGGCAGGATATTCAGGTAGCCGATGGTGCCGATAACGATGCGCTGCTGCGCGCGTTACGCTGAACTTTAACAATGGGATGTGCCACATATGACGGAACAAAAAGACTCCTCCGCCATGGTTGAAGAAACCACCCCAGCGGTCGACCGCTCTCCTTCCAGCAACAGCACACCACCGCGTAATGCGAAAAATGGTGGCATGGTGTTGGGTGCAGTTGCGATTGTCATCGCGCTGGCGATAGGTGCGGGTTTATACCTTAACGGGAAACATCAGGCTGATTTACAGGCACAAACCAATCAGAAGCTGAGCGATCAGTTAAGCGCGTTGCAGCAGCAGGCCAGCAGCGATAAACAGCAGCTGACACAGCAACTGAGTGGCGCTGAAACTGCCCTGCAGACGGCACAGCAGCAGCAGACCGCGTCAGCAAAAGAGCTGGAAACGCTGCGTGAAAAAGTGGCTGTAATTTCTGGCAACGACGTGCGCAGCTGGCTGCTGGCACAGGCGGACTATCTGGTGAAACTGGCTGGCCGCAAACTCTGGAGCGATCAGGATGCCACTACCGCCGCTGCACTGCTGAAAAGCGCCGATGCCAGCCTGGCTGACATGAACGATCCCAGCGTAATGAATGTGCGTCGTGCGCTGACCCAGGATATCAGTAACCTCTCTTCCGTTACGCAGGTCGACTACGACGGCGTGATCCTCAAGCTGAATCAGCTGTCGAACAACGTTGATAATCTGCGTCTGGCCGACAACGACAGCGATGATGCGCCGATGGACAGCGATGGCGGCGAACTCTCAGGTTCCGTGCGCGAATGGCGTCAGAATCTGGTGAAAAGCTGGCATAACTTTATGGATGACTTTATTACCATCCGCCGCCGCGATAACACCGCACAGCCGCTGCTGGCTCCGAATCAGGATGTTTACCTGCGTGAGAATATCCGCTCGCGTCTGCTGATCGCTGCGCAGGCCGTACCGCGTCATCAGGATGAGATTTATAAACAATCTCTCGACACCGTGTCCGCCTGGGTTCGCGCCTGGTACGACACCAATGATGCCGCTACCAAAGCCTTCCTTGCCCAGTTGGATGAGCTGAGCCAGCAGAACATCAACATGGATCTGCCGGATAACCTGGAAAGTCAGCCGTTGCTGGAACAGCTGATGCAGACACGCGTGCGGAACCTGTTGGCGCAACCGTCTGCCGCTGCTAATCAGCAGGGAGGCTAAGCATGCTTAAGGTATTTATCCTCTTTATCCTGCTGATTGCGGGCGTGGTGCTGGGACCGATGATTGCCGGTCATCAGGGCTACGTGCTGATTCAGACCGATAACTGGAATATCGAAACCAGCGTCACCGGCCTGGTGATTATCCTTATCATCAGCCTGCTGGTGATTCTGGCGGTGGAATGGCTGCTGCGCCGCGTGCTGCACACCGGGGCGCGTACCCGCGGCTGGTTTACCGGCCGTAAACGCCGTCGCGCCCAGCGTCATACTCAGTCTGCGCTGATGAAGCTGGCAGAAGGCGATCACCGTCAGGTGGAGAAACTGCTGTCTAAAGATGCCGATCACGCCGATGTACCGGTAGCGAACTACCTGCTGGCCGCGGAAGCCGCCCAGCAGCGTGGCGATGAGATCCGTGCTAATCAGCACCTTGAACGTGCTGCTGAGCTGTCCGAAAGCAATACCATTCCGGTTGAAATTGCCCGCGCTCGTATTCAGCTGGCCCGTAACGAAGATCATGCGGCGCGGCACAGCATTGACCGTCTGCTGGAAGTGGCGCCGCGTCACCCTGAAGTGCTGCGCCTGGCCGAACAGGCGTACGTCCGTACGGGTGCCTGGAGTGCATTGCTGGATATTCTGCCTGCTATGCAGAAGGCGCAGGTCGGTGATGAGCTGCATCGTGATGCGTTACAGCAGCAGGCCTGGCTGGGTCTGATGAATCAGGCAATGGCCGATCAGGGCAGTGATGGCCTGAAGCGCTGGTGGAGCACGCTGAGCCGCAAAACCCGTCAGGATACGACCCTGCAGGTGGCAATGGCGGATCATCTGATTGAATGCAACGATCACGACACTGCACAGTCGATCGTGCTGGAAGGCCTCAAGCGTCATTATGACGATCGTCTGGTGCTTCTGATGCCGCGCATCAAAAGCGGTAATCCGGAAGCGCTGGAGAAAGCATTACGCCAGCAGATCAAACAGCATGGCGCAACGCCGTTGCTGCACAGTACGCTGGGACAGTTGCTGATGCGTCATGGCGAATGGCAGCAGGCAGCCGATGCGCTGCAGCGGGCGCTGGCACAGCGTCCGGATGCGTTCGATTATGCGTGGCTGGCGGATGTTTATGATCGTCTGCATCGTCCGGAAGAGGCCGCGAAAATGCGCCGTGAAGGATTGCTGCTGACGCTGAAGAATAACCCCAACGTCTGATGCGGTTGTCATACAGGTTAAAGCCGGGCTTGCCCGGCTTTTTTGTGCCCGCAATCTGCCGCCCTATTCTTACACGCAAAAAAACACCTGCCATTGGCAGGTGTAAGATCAGGTCGGTAAGACAACCGGGAGGTACCTGACTCAACGTGGTGTCTGTTAACCCTGTAAGGCTTTCGCGATACAGGCAGGCAGACAACAGGTACCTAAAATTGGCTCTGCATCATTCCCAGGTTTATGTAGCATCAGCAAACATAAGAGGTGGAATGAGCATCTACAGCAGAAGTATTGCACAAGCCGTGCCAGGTTAAGGTTTATTTTTAAAATAACTATAAATCAATGCCTTAAACAGATCGATAAGTCTGGTCATAGCGGGATATGGCATGAAGTGTCGGTATCAGGCGACAGCTGGCATTTTCTCTGTCTCTGGATGGAGACAGCAAGGTAATTCTTACGGTGATTTCAACAATAACAATGGTTTATTTGTCTGCGATTCACGACGTTGCTTAGATTATTGGCCAAATCAAGGCAGAGTGATTCCGCAGCAATGAAGAAGCTCAACGCGCAAGGAACACGGGCAGAGGAGGAAAGCGTCCCACCGCCCGGAAAAAAACGCCGGGAGCGTTTTTGAACAACGCAAAGCGTTGGCCCGGATACGGGCGCACCTCAGGGATGAGGTGCGTAATCGCGTGGGCCGAGCGGCCATGGATGGCTCAAGCGACTTTCCGATCTGACCGTGTTCCCTTCGCATGCTCAGATTTACAGCAAACTTATCTCGCCGTACCTGCCTAAACCCTCTGCAAAGGTCCTCACACACTTTTCTACAGACGAAAAAAAACCTGTCTTTTCAGACAGGTTTCTAAAAATGGTCGGCGAGAGAGGATTCGAACCTCCGACCCACTGGTCCCAAACCAGTTGCGCTACCAAGCTGCGCTACTCGCCGATTTTTTTAACTGTTTTGCCTGGTGCGAAGAGAGGGACTTGAACCCTCACGTCCGTTAGGACACTAACACCTGAAGCTAGCGCGTCTACCAATTCCGCCACCTTCGCGTTTCCCAGCAAAATCTGGGGTGGCTAATGGGACTCGAACCCACGACAACTGGAATCACAATCCAGGGCTCTACCAACTGAGCTATAGCCACCACTATTCTTAATGTTACAAGTTTAAAACCTGCAGCATTTAAATCTCTACTGCCAACCGCGGTAAATCAACCACCGAAGCTCATGCGCACAAACGATATGGCGCGCCCGACAGGATTCGAACCTGAGACCTCTGCCTCCGGAGGGCAGCGCTCTATCCAGCTGAGCTACGGGCGCGTAGCGCCGTTGCGGATGTGCATACTAGAGATAAGCGCCCATCGTGTCTAGTGCTTTTTAAATAAAAAGACGCGTTTGATTACGCTTTGTGCATTTCGTCGACAAATAGTACATTTCCACTCTCGTAATGCCTGAAAATTCGGCATTTATCAGCAATATCAGAGATCGCCGCGCCAGTGATAGCGCAAATATTTAAGCAGTTTTAATTGCCTGCGCAGGCGGCTCGGCTGCCGAATCAGACGATAGAGCCACTCCAGCCCCAGCCGCTGCCAGATTTTAGGCGCGCGCTTCACATGGCCGGTGAAAACATCGTAGGTTCCGCCTACGCCCATATAGAGGGCATCAGGCCAGTACGCACGGCACGCCAGCATCAGCAGCTCCTGACGTGGCGAGCCCAGCGCCACGGTCACCAGCTTCGCACCGCTGGCCGCAATGCGGGCAAACAGCGCATCCTGATCGGCTGGCGCAAAATAGCCATCCTGCGCCCCGACAATATTTACATTCCACTGACGACGTAACTTATTGCAGGTTTCATCCAGCACCTGCTGGCGACCGCCGATAAGAAACACCGGCGTCCCTTCACGCCCGGCGCGCTCCATCAGCGCTTCCCATAAATCAGCACCCGCAATGCGCTGCACCGACGCCTGCGGATACTTTTTACGAATCGAGCGCACGATGCTGATGCCATCGGCATACGCATACTCCGCCTGCGCTAACAGCGTGCGCAATCCTTCATCCCGCTCAGCGGTCAGGATCTTCTCCGCATTGATGGCCACTAAAATACCGCTGCGAACGCTCTGCGGCGGCATCAGAAAATTCACTGCCGACGGCATGTTTTCGAAGCCATACAAATCAACGCCGCGAATACGGTACTGCGGCGTCTCAGTTAACGTTGTCATATCTTCCGTCAATCCCAGAGGTTAATCAGAGCGGGCTGTGCAACACCCGCCTGCTGCGGTCGCGAATCAAACCTGCGCGATCCAGTAACCAGAAAAGTAATTTAGCCATGCCCAGACAGGCAGCAAAAATGAGGCAGAAAAACACTACTCGTGAGCCGAACGCATCAAGACCTTCGCGGGCCAGTACGATCATGTTAAACACTGCGCCAAAACAGAAGCTTTGCAGGATGGCACCGGTATAGCGGTTCGTCTCAAGGCAGCCACGCTGATAGATCGCATCAAAGGCTTTAATAATCATTCCTACCGCAACAGCACCAACTGGAATGGCCCAGACGCCGCCCATCACCACCAGCGACCCGATCAGCGTGGGTGAAATCGCCAGGCCCGAATGGTTATTCAGCACTTCCCATGTGAAATAGTTGGCACTGTTCAACACCGCCAGCGGTCGATCCGGCCAGAGCCAGGTCGGAATAAACACGTAGAAATCACGCCACAGAGGTGCCAGCCCCTGAAACTCAATTTTGTCGTAGTTATCCAGCAGCCGGGCGAGATTCTCCCACGGCGAGAAGGTATCACGCGTCAGATACAGGAAGGTATAGAACGCTTCATCGCCCATCACGTCGAGGTTATAACGGCGCAGCGCCAGCCAGAACATCCCTGCAATCGCCATCACACCCGCCGTTGCCAGCATCCACAGGGTGATCCAGCCACGGGTAATCCCGATAAACAGGAACAGGGCAAACGCAATGATGATATTGGCGCGGGTTCCGCCCACCAGTGCGTAGGTCAGTAGACCAAAGGCCACGGTCACCACCAGGAACAGCAGCCAGTTGCGGCGCGTCGGGCGTAAAAAGTAGGGGATCAGCATCGCCGGAATAAAGAAATAGAAGAAGCGCTTAAGCGCTACGCCCGATACTTCGCTGGAGAAAATCTGGTTATAGGCGGTCAGGCGGAACAGCAGAAAACCGTTGTGAATGAAGAATACCGTCACGGTACCCAGCGCGACCAGCGCCAGAATCACACAGGTCAGGTGGGTTTCAACCCGGTTCATCTGCAGCCAGGGCTTAGCCGGCGGCTCACCCGCCGGTTTCAACCGCACTTTATAGCTGACGTAATAAATGGCGTAAAACGCCGTGGCCGACAGTAGCGCCTTCAGCAGATTCTCAACCGGCATCACGTCCACGTTAAAGCGAAACACCAACACGGAGGTCAGCGGGAAGCCGAAGTAGAAGGTCAGTAAGAACAGCAGTGTAAAGAACAGATGGAAGTTAAAACGAACGCGCTTAAATTCCCGCCAGGTCAGGGTCAGAATAAAAACCAGCGACAGCAGATAGACCACCAGCAGGCCGCCAAACTGCATAAGACTCATGACAACTCCCCTTCGCTGAGTTGTAACGCTGTGCGCCAGCCTGCCAGATAACCCGGCGCAAAGAAGGCGATAGCCTGTTTATCACAGCGCATCAGCTGCCGGCGTGCCTCGGCGATGACTGCAGGCGACAGCGTATCTTCGCTGAACAGTACCGGAAGCTGCTGCTCTGCCACATCACGCCAGAATGGATTTTTGCGGGTCAGAACAAACGGCACGCTGGCCTGGATCAGCAGGCAAAGTGTGCCCACCCCCTGCTGGCGTTCAAACATAAAATAGCCGACATGGCAGCGCGCCAGCAGCGCTAAGTAATCATCAAACGCCAGATTTTCGCGCAGCAGATTCACCTGCCCGTTCGGGAACAGCGCCTCTGCTGCGGTCTGAATCTGGCTGATATACGCCTCATTGCCCGGCGGATAACCTAATGGGACTTCGATGCGCACCTGCTCGCCAAACTGTGCGTGAATCGCTTTTAAGCCTTCAATGTGCCGGTTACTCGGATCGCCCGAGTTACCCAGCAGCAGCGTAAACGGCTCTGACGGCGCCGACTCAACGGCAGCATCTGGCATTCGGGTCGGGAAATAGAGCAGTGAACCCGGAACCCGGCGATGACGCTGCTGGTAGTGATGCAGGTCGCCACGGGTCGCAAAAACCTGTGCAACACGCCCCTGCGCTATCCGGCGCACCAGATAGAACAGGCGAAACTTCAGGCTGGGCGAATCTTCATAAAGATCGGCGCCCCAGACATGCCAGAAAAGCTGTGAACGGCGCAGTTTACCGCTGAGTAATGCCAGCCAGATCCACGGGTTAAATTGACCGTGACAGAAAAACCGCTGTTGACGATTCCTGGCCCGCTGCAATACTGCCTGCGCCAGCGCTTTCTTGCTGGCGAAACACTCGATCTGTAACGCACTGAACGGAGCCAGGCTCTCTGGCTGCTGCGTCACGACCATAAAATGGCGTGGCGAAGCCGCAGGCTGCTCAACGCTGAGAACGTCGTTGAAAAAGCGCAGCACTGTAAGGTTGTGGTGGGGAATATCCGATCCCAAAACGTGAATTAAAGTCATTTTTTCCGGCAGTAAACAATAAAAGCGCCACAACACAGGGCAAAGTAAGCCATATAAGTAAACATATAGGCCTGCGCCGCACCCGTCGCGCCATGTAACGGGATCAGCCAGCGTGAGAACAGGGTCAGTAACAGAAACTGGCTGATCTCAGTCAGAACGTAAAAGCGCAGCGAGGCTTTGGCGATAACCAGATATCCGAAAACATAGGCACCGACTTTAAAAACATCGCCGCATAGCTGCCAGATAAACAGATCGCGCATTCCGCGAAAAGCCTCAGAGAACAGCAGGCTGATGGCGAAGTCACGCAGCACCCAGACGCCAAAGCTGGCAACCGCCACGGCGGGCAGGACAAAGCGCAATGCACGGCCAATCTCACGCGCGATGTCGCGTTTGTTGTCGAGCCGCGCCAGCGTCGGCAGCAGCCAGACGCTAAACGTTGCGGTGATAAACTGCAGGTAGGCATCGGAAATGCTGGTCACACCCTGCCACAATCCGACCTGCGCCCAGCCCTCCTGCTCTGCCAGCAGGTTACGCATCATTACCCAAGCAACCGGCAGGGTCACGGCCGTGATCAGCGCCATCAGGGTATATTTTGCCAGATTACGCGCCAGCTCAGGATGCCACTGTGGCCGCAGCCAGCTTAGCGGCAGCGGCGCGCGGCGTTTCAGCATCAGTAGCGCAGGCAGCAGCAGCAAGGCTGGCACCAGCGCCAGGCCGATCAATGCGCCCTGATAGCCGCCCAGCCACCAGCAGAGCAGATAGCCCGCCACGCCAGTCAGACTACCGAGAATCAGCGCCAGCGCATTACCACGCGCGTCGCGATAGCCCTTCAGAAGCGCCAGGATAAAGTTGGCCCAGGCGATGCCGAGCTGAAGAAAAGCGACAACGCGAATGACGCCCTGATAGCGGTCGTGACCAAACAGCGCGGTGCTGATGGGTGCCGCCGCCAGCAGAAACAGCAGCGCCAGCACGCCGGAAAAGCCCAGCACCATAGCCGATGCCGTGCCCACCATCGCCCGCAATTGTCCGGGCTGCTGCTGATACTGCGCGACATAGGTGGTAACGCCGTTGAAGATGCCCGCGCCCGCCAGCACACCCAGCACGGTGATCAACTGGCGGAAGTTACCCGCCTGGCCGACACCTTCAGGGCCGAAGCTGACCGCCAGCAATTTGACCACCAGCAGACCAGACACAATTTTTACCAGCGTGGACGACGCAGTCCATACTGAAGCTCTGGCTAATGACATCAGGAAAAGAAGCTCAGCAGTGAGCTGATAACCGTGCTCTGATTGTTATCCGACAGGTTATAAAACAGCGGCAGGCGCAGCAGGCGTTCACTTTCCAGAGTGGTAAAGCGGTCGTCGCCGACAAACTGCGAGAAACGCTCGCCGGCAGGTGAACTGTGCAGCGGAATATAGTGGAACACCGTCAGTATCTCGGCTTCTTTCATCCAGTTGATCAGCGCCTGGCGATCGTCCTGATCGCGCAGTTTGATGTAGAACATGTGCGCATTATGTTCGCAGCTGGCGGGGATCACCGGCAGACTGATGCGGCCCTGGGCGGCCAGCGGGTGGAGTGCGTCATAATAACGCTGCCAGATGCGTAACCGCTGCTGGTTGATGCGTTCAGCGGCTTCCAGTTGCGCCCAGAGATAGGCCGCCTGCAGATCGGCCATCAGGTAGCTCGATCCCATGTCGCGCCAGGTATATTTATCGACCTGACCCCGGAAGAACTGGCTGCGGTTGGTGCCTTTTTCCCGCACGATCTCGGCGCGCTCGACCAGGCTGGCGTCGTTGATCAATGTCGCGCCACCTTCGCCACCGGCGGTGTAGTTCTTGGTTTCGTGGAAACTGAAGCAGCCAATATGACCGATGGTGCCCAGCGCGCGACCTTTGTAGCGTGACATCACACCCTGCGCCGCATCTTCAATCACAAACAGCTTATGCTTTGCCGCCAGCGCCATAATGGTATCCATTTCACAGGCCACGCCTGCGTAATGGACCGGCACAATGGCGCAGGTTTTTTCAGTGATGGCCGCTTCGATCAGCGTTTCGTCAATGTTCATGGTATCCGGGCGCACATCGACAAACACGATGCGCGCGCCGCGCAGCACAAAGGCGTTGGCGGTTGAGACAAAGGTGTAGCTCGGCATGATCACCTCATCGCCGGGCTGCAGATCGATTAACAGCGCCGCCATCTCCAGCGAAGCGGTGCAGGAAGGGGTCAGCAGCACTTTTTTGCTGCCAAAACGCTGCTCCATCCACTGCTGACAGCGACGGGTAAATCCGCCGTCACCGCACAGCTTGCCGCTGTTCATTGCCGACTGCATATACTCAATTTCTGTGCCCACAATCGGGGGCGCATTAAATGGAATCATGACCTTTCCTGTAAAACCAGTAGGCGGTGCTGTCGAGCCGGGCACCGCTGCGTAAATAGAGGCGCATCGCCGTGAGATTACTGAGCTGGGTAGCCACCCGAAGCTGAGCCAGCTGTCTTACCCGCGCCCAGTCCGCCGCTGCCAGCAGCAGTCGCTGACCCAGCCCCTGGCCCTGCGCGTCAGGCAGCACACCCAGCAGGCCAATGCGGGCATCGCCGTCCACTGCGCGCAGCGACACAAAACCCTGCAGCTGGCCGGTGGCATCACTGGCCACCAGACACTGATCGTCAAACGTTCCGCGCACCGCATTCTCAATCCACTGCGCATAAAAACGGCCGCTGGCGTCCGGTGCATACCAGGGCGCGCGAAAACGACTCTGGCTGAAGAGCTGTGACGCTGCATCATGCAGCTGCGGAATTTGTGCTTCGCGCGCAATGCGAATCCCCGCCTGCCGTTCCGTCTCGTTAACCGCCAGCGCCAGGTCCGCCTCGCCTTCTGCCAGCTGAAACTGATGCTGCTGCAGTGTATCAATCAGCGCCGTCTCGCTGGCCGCAACTTTCATCTGCATCAGCGCACAGGGATGACGCAGCGCCTGCTCCAGCGGAATGTCACCTTCCGGCTCCAGCCGCACGGTCTCAACACCGAAGAATGCACTTTCCCAGCTAAGGGGATTAATACTGACGTGGACGGGCATGTAATAAATCCAGCAGGTATTGGCCGTAGCCAGTTTTTGTCAGCGCTTCACCTGCAGCACGCAGCTGGTCATCACTGAGCCAGCTGTTACGCCAGGCGATCTCTTCCAGGCAGGCAATTTTAAAGCCCTGACGTTTTTCCACCGTCTGCACAAACATGCTGGCTTCCACCAGGCTGTCGTGGGTGCCAGTATCAAGCCAGGCAAAGCCGCGTCCCAGCAGTTCGACCGTCAGCTCACCGCGCTCCAGATACATCTGGTTAATGGCGGTAATTTCCAGCTCGCCCCGCGAAGAGGGCTTAACCTGTTTTGCGAATTCGATAACCTGGTTGTCATAGAAATAGAGTCCGGTGACCGCCCAGCGCGATTTCGGCTGCTGGGGCTTCTCTTCAATCGATATCGCTTTGAAGTTATCGTCAAACTCCACCACACCGAAACGCTCCGGGTCCATAACCTGATAGCCGAACACCGTTGCGCCACGATTCTGTTCGACGACTTTCCGCAGCTTGGGACTGAAGCCCTGACCGAAATAGAGATTGTCACCCAGCACCAGGCAGCAATTGTCATCGCCGATAAAAGATTCGCCAATGATAAAGGCCTGCGCCAGCCCATCAGGACTGGGCTGCACCGCATAGCTCAGGCGTATCCCAAATTCACTGCCATCACCCAGCAGGCGTTCAAACTGTGCCCGATCTTCCGGCGTGGTGATCAACAGAATGTCGCGAATCCCCGCCAGCATCAGCACGGAAAGCGGATAGTAGATCATCGGTTTGTCGTAGACCGGCAGAAGTTGCTTTGATACTGCCCGGGTTATCGGGTGTAACCGCGTGCCCGAGCCTCCAGCTAAAATGATGCCTTTCATCACTGCTCCTTACGCGGGTTTATTGCGATAAGCCGAGGCGTTCGCCCTGATAGCGACCATCCAGAATGGCCTGCCACCAGGCGGGATTAGCCAGATACCATGCCACGGTTTTACGCATGCCGCTTTCAAAGGTTTCCTGCGGCACCCAGCCAAGTTCATGCGCAATTTTACTGGCATCGATGGCGTAGCGCTGATCGTGACCGGGCCGGTCAGTGACATAGGTAATCAGGTCGCGATAATGCGCCAGCCCGGCAGGTTTCTGTTCTGCGGCCAGCTCTTCAAGCAGGCTGCAGATGGTTTCGACTACCTCAATATTGCGGCGCTCGTTATGGCCGCCAATATTATAGGTCTCGCCTGGCTTGCCCTGACTGACCACCTGATAGAGTGCGCGAGCGTGATCTTCAACGTAAAGCCAGTCACGAATCTGCTGGCCGTTGCCGTAAACCGGCAAGGCTTTACCAGCCAGCGCATTGATGATGGTCAGCGGGATCAGCTTCTCCGGGAAATGGCAGGGACCGTAGTTGTTCGAGCAGTTGGTAACCAGCGTGGGCAGACCGTAGGTTCGCAGCCAGGCCCGTACTAAATGGTCGCTGCTGGCCTTAGAGGCGGCGTAAGGACTGCTTGGCGCATAAGGGGTGGTTTCGGTGAAGTAAGCCTGGCTGTCATGCAGATCGCCAAACACTTCATCGGTCGAGATATGGTGAAACAGAAAAGCCGTCTTGCGCGCGTCATCCAGGTTTTGCCAGTAAAAACGCGCGGCTTCCAGCAACTGATAAGTCCCGACAATATTGGTCTCAATAAAGGCCACCGGTCCATCAATCGAGCGATCAACATGACTTTCAGCCGCAAGATGCATCACGCAGTCTGGCTGATGACGGGCAAAAACCTGATCAAGCGCCGCACGATCACAGATGTCGACCTGCTCAAAACAGAAGCGGGGCGAATCGGCCACGCTGGCGAGTGACGCCAGATTTCCGGCATAGCTGAGTTTATCGACCACCACCACCTGATGTCTGGTTTCTGCGATCAGAAAGCGCACCAGAGCCGAGCCGATAAAACCGGCACCGCCCGTAATCAGAAAGCGCTTCATCGCCAGACACCTTTGGTGTCGACAATCCAGTTCTGCTGAACGTCGGCGGCATCAATGGCGCGGAAGGCGCGGTGATCGACCAGCATCACCAGAATATCGGCCTGTGCCAGCGCCTGCTCGCAGGAGACCAGCTCTGCTTTGTCAGCCAGCGAGTCAGCAAGCTGCTCAATGTGCGGTTCAACCACCCAGGTGGTGCCGCTGTGCCATTCGGCAATCTTCTGGGCCACGCCCACCGCCGGGCTTTCGCGCAGGTCGTCGATATTGGGTTTAAAGGCCAGGCCAAAGCAGGCGATGGTGATATCGCTGGCGCGCTTGCCGGTCTGGGTCAGGCAATCCGCCAGCGCGGTTTTCACCTGGTCCAGCACCCACTGCGGCTTGGCGTCATTCACCTCGCGCGCGGTGCGGATCAGGCGAGCTAATTCGGGATTCTGCGCCACGATAAACCAGGGATCGACGGCGATACAGTGCCCCCCAACGCCCGGACCCGGCTGCAGAATGTTGACGCGCGGATGGCGATTCGCCAGCGCAATCAGCTCCCAGACGTTAATTCCCTGGTCGGCACAAATCAGCGACAGCTCATTTGCAAAGGCGATATTCACGTCACGGAAGCTGTTTTCGGTCAGCTTGCACATCTCGGCTGTACGGGCGTTGGTTTCAACGCATTCGCCTTTTAAAAACAGCCGATAAAGCTCGCTGGCGCGGGCGGAACAGGCAGGCGTCATGCCGCCAATCACCCGGTCATTGTTAATCAGCTCAACCATCACCTGGCCGGGCAGCACGCGCTCCGGGCAGTAGGCGACAAAAATATCGGGCGTCTCTCCGTGCTGCGGAAAACGCAGGTCGGGACGCGCCGCAGCCAGCCAGTCGGCCATCTGTTCGGTGCTGCCCACCGGCGAGGTCGATTCCAGAATCACCAGATCGCCCTTTTTAAGAACCGGCGCGATCGACTCCGCCGCGGCTTTCACAAAGCGCAGGTCGGGCTGATGATCATCTTTGAATGGCGTCGGTACGGCGATAAGAAAAGCGTCAGCGGCTTCAGGCTGCGTGGTGGCGCGCAGATCGCCACGCGTCACGGCCGCATGCACCACCTGATCTAAATCGGGTTCCACAATGTGGATCGCGCCACGATTGATGGTTTCTACGGCGCGCGCGTTGATATCCACGCCCACCACTTTTTTTCCCTTTGAGGCAAAAACGGCTGCCGTCGGCAGCCCAATGTATCCCAGTCCAATCACGGAGATGGTTTCAAAACTCATAATTCGGCTCGGTTATCTTTTAAGGCTTGTAAAATACGACCACAGGCTTTGCCATCGCCATACGGATTATGGGCATGGCTCATCGCCTGCCAGGCAGCGTCGTCACTCAGCAATTCGCTGACGCTGGCTACGATTCTGGCGATATCGGTTCCCACCAGTCTGACGGTTCCGGCATCGACGGCTTCAGGACGCTCGGTGGTGTCGCGCATCACCAGCACCGGCTTGCCCAGTGAAGGCGCTTCCTCCTGGATGCCGCCGGAATCGGTAAGGATCAGCCAGGCGCGGTTCATCAGCCAGACAAAAGGCAGGTACTCCTGCGGTTCAATCAGAATGATATTCTCAATGCCGCTGAGTATCCGGTTAACCGGCTCGCTGACATTGGGATTGAGATGTACCGGATAGACAATCTGCGCCTCGGGATGCTGGCGGGCAATCTGCGCCAGCGCGCTGCAGATACGTTCAAAACCGCCGCCAAAGCTCTCACGCCGGTGACCAGTGACCAGCACCAGTTTCTTATCCGGGTCGAGAAACGGATAGCGCGCCGCCAGTTGTGCGTTCAGATTACTGTCGTCCAGCACCCGATCGCGAACCCACAGCAGTGCATCAATGACCGTATTACCGGTGACGACGATGCGCGCATCGGGCAGATTCTCCTGCAACAGGTTCTGACGCGAGCGGGTGGTAGGCGTGAAGTGCAGGCGGGCAAGATGGCCAGTGAGCTTACGGTTACCCTCTTCCGGCCACGGCGAGGCGAGATCGCCGGTACGCAGACCTGCCTCCACATGCCCGACGGGGATTTGCTGATAAAAAGCCGCCAGACTCGCCGCCAGCGTCGTGGTGGTATCACCATGCACCAGCACGATATCCGGTCTGAAGTCGAGCAGGACGGTTTTCATGCCCTCTAAAATGCGGCAGGTGATCTCGGTCAGCCCCTGTTCAGGACGCATAATATTGAGATCATAGTCCGGCTCCAGCTTGAACAGACGCAGCACCTGATCGAGCATTTCGCGATGCTGAGCGGTCACGCACAGTCGCGATTCAAAAGCGGGATCCTGCGACAGCGCCTGCACCAGCGGCGCCATTTTAATCGCTTCCGGACGAGTACCAAATACGGTCAGAACTTTCACACTGTTTCTCTCAATCATGCGCGTCTGACATCAGACGCGGACGACGTGCCAGCGCCACTCCCGCGCCTGTTAATGCCCCAACGGCACCCCACATAATCATCATGAACAGACGTCGCGGACTGTCACGTGATACCGGCTCTTCCGGCGTACGCAGATAACGGTAGGTCTGGAACTGGCTGTTCAGTTTTGGCCCGGTCTGCAGCGTGGTCAGCATTGCTCTATTCTGATCATAGCTGATATCAAATTCCGGACCGGTGGCGCGCAGGGTATCCAGCTGTCCCTGCAGAACGGGCTGGCCCAGCAGGAACAGGTCGCTGTCTGCCAGGTTCTCACCCGCTTCGCGCGTCTGTTTCTCGTTGATGCCCTGCTGGCTGGCAATCTTCAGCGCCTGCTCCAGCCGATGCTGCTGGCGCTGGAATACCGCATTAGCCACATTTTCCTGACGTTTTACCTGCGCCTGCAACTGATCGGTACGCGCCCGCCAGGCCCCTTTTAACTCATCATTCAGATGACGCGCGGCGCGCTCACTGGCGTAAGCGATGTACTGCCGCAGCAGATTGTTAGCGTCGCCTGCTGTTTCCGCTTTAAGTTTGACGTTATCGGGCAGGTTATGTGCTGCGTCTGCGGGCGTGAACAGGATGTTGCCGATCAAATCGTCGAGCAGCGCGGCATCGTTATGCGCATTGCCGGTTTTACGGTTCTTGTAGTAATCCGTTTGCTGCCAGAACTCCCGACGCGTATCCCAGGAGGCAAGCTGCATGGTGAACTCCTGATAAACCTGATCCATCACCGTCGGTGACGGTGCAGCCAGCGTCAGGGCATTGTTGCGCACATCCAGATTGGTCAGGAACTGCTGCTGCGCATAGTAAGAGCCCAGCATGTTCACCGTCGGGCGATCGGTGATCGCCGTGGTGCTCCAGACCTGTTTCAATAGCAGCGTCGCCAGCCAGGCAATCAGAGCAAACAGCAGCGCCAGCCCGACAATCCAGCGTTTGCCACGCCATAAACGGCAGCTCAGGCCGCGAATATCCAGTTCGTTGTCCACAACGTCAGCAGGCATGGCAGAGGTATCCTTTTTCAGCATCGGGTTCATTTATTTTTTGCTTCGCGATGATGGCTCAGACGACGCTTGATACGCCGGACGCGTCGCGCCACGCGCCACGCATGCTTCAGGCAGTAGCCATAAACCATAAAAGCGCCCAGGAACAGCAGCAGCATCACCCACTCCGGAATGAACGCCAGATATTCACCCAGTACACCGATACCAGCGAGGATGGCCGCCGCAACGGTAATCAGGACAAAGGCCTGACGCGAGGTAAAACCGGCACGCATAATCAGATGGTGGATGTGCTGACGATCGGCCGAGAACGGGCTCATGCCTTTGCGCAGGCGACGATACATAATCGCCACCATATCCATCAGCGGAATGGCGATCAGCCAGAGTGCGGTAACGGGTGTAATGGGATGGCTCAGACCCTGCGTCGTTTCCAGCAGAATCCAGATAATGGTGAAGCCGATCATGGTGCTGCCGGCATCGCCCATAAAGACTTTGAAGCGACGCCCCAGGAAGCCGAGGTTAAGCAGGATATAGGGCAGCGTGGCGGCAATCATCGCAAAACACCACATCGCGAGGCTGGTCTGGCCATCGAAGTAGAGGATGATACCCATTGCGGCAAAGGTGACCGAGGAGAGTCCGCCCAGCAGACCATCGATCCCGTCTACCATATTAAAGGCGTTGATCGCAGCCCAGACGGCAAACAGGGTCAGCACATAGCCGAAGGGCCCCACGATAAGCTCGAACGGACCCACGATAAAGCCCAGGCTGAGCAGATAGAGTTTTGCGCCAAACATCATCACCAGCGCGACGATGGCCTGTACGACTGCGCGAATTTTGACGCTGATATCGAATCGGTCATCCAGTGCGCCAACCAGCACCAGAACCCCGGCGCAGCCCAGATAGAGCAGCGCGTGTGGCAGATAGTAGTTGGTGATGGCAAACGTAAAGCAGATACCTGCGAACACGGAAATGCCGCCCACCAACGGAATCGCGCCATGATGACGTTTACGTGAGTTAGGCTTGTCAACTAAACCAATTTTTTTAGCTGCTTTTCGAGCAAAAAAGAGGAAAGCCAGGGAAAAGAGAAAAATTAAACCAAGCTCAGTACTCATAGTGAGTAAATTCACGTTAAACGCTCTCAGCTAACATCCCGCACCACAATACGCGAAAAAGCGCGCCTGGTGCTGTGTCGGATTCCGAATTCTGCATAAAGAGACAGACGAACGGTCATAAATTCGCCATCACTACCACAGTCATTATAAATGCTCCTGCCAGTGTTCAATCCTATAGCTCACAAATGAAAAACGCCACGTTGAGACGTGGCGTAAGGTCGATTTTCTGCGCATTTGAACTAAAAAAGCCGAATCTGTGGTCCGGCCTGGCAGTATCGGATTATGAACGCTTCATCATATCGAAGAATTCATCATTGGTTTTGGTCATCGCCAGTTTGTTGATGAGGAATTCCATTGCGTCGATTTCGCCCATCGGGTGAATAATCTTACGCAGGATCCACATCTTCTGCAGCTCTTCCTGAGAGGTGAGCAGCTCTTCTTTACGCGTACCAGAACGGTTGTAATCAATCGCCGGGAAGACGCGTTTTTCAGCAATTTTACGGGCGAGATGCAGTTCCATGTTACCGGTACCTTTAAACTCTTCGTAAATCACTTCGTCCATCTTCGAACCGGTATCGACCAGCGCGGTCGCGATGATGGTCAGGCTTCCGCCCTCTTCCACGTTACGTGCAGCACCAAAGAAACGCTTTGGACGATGCAAGGCGTTGGCATCCACACCACCGGTCAGGACTTTACCTGAAGCAGGCACCACGGTGTTGTAGGCACGCGCCAGACGTGTGATGGAGTCGAGCAGGATGATGACATCTTTTTTATGCTCAACCAGACGCTTGGCCTTCTCGATCACCATTTCAGCAACCTGAACGTGGCGCGAAGCAGGCTCATCGAAGGTTGAGGCGATAACTTCGCCTTTCACCAGACGCTGCATCTCGGTCACTTCTTCCGGACGCTCGTCAATCAGCAGCACCATCAGCACGCAATCCGGGTAGTTGTACGCCAGACTCTGCGCGATGTTCTGCAGCAGCATGGTTTTACCGGCTTTCGGCGGTGCCACGATCAGACCACGCTGGCCACGACCGATCGGTGATGCCAGATCGAGTACGCGAGCGGTTAAATCTTCCGTTGAGCCATTACCCCGTTCCATACGCAGACGTTTATTTGCGTGCAGCGGCGTGAGGTTTTCGAACAGAATCTTATTACGCGCGTTTTCCGGCTTGTCGTAGTTAACTTCGTTAACTTTCAGCAGCGCAAAATAACGTTCACCTTCTTTTGGTGGACGGATTTTGCCAGAGATGGTGTCACCAGTGCGGAGGTTAAAGCGGCGGATTTGGCTGGGGGAAACGTAGATATCGTCAGGGCCGGCGAGGTAGGAGCTGTCTCCGGAACGGAGGAATCCAAATCCATCCTGAAGAATCTCCAGCACGCCATCACCAAAGATGTCTTCGCCGCTTTTCGCGTGCTGCTTCAGGATGGAAAAGATAATGTCCTGCTTGCGCATGCGAGCCTGATTTTCCAGCCCCATATTTTCGCCGAGAGTAATCAGCTCAGCAACCGGCGTATTCTTTAATTCGGTAAGATTCATAGTGATGGGTTCTTAAACTCGGGGTAATACTCGGAATGTTTGTCGTGAGTGGTATGGCAATTAATCCATGCCGTTAATGGCTCTTTTCGGCTCTTCCCGACGATCATCGTATGAAATGGCGATCGGTATGCAGGCAGATGTCCGAATGTGATGCCAGAGTTGGAGCTAACCGTAAGATTGCTGAACCGTTCTATCTTTATAAGGTACAGGGCGACAGGGTTCAACAAGGGAAAACTTTCAGATGCAAACTACAAGGTAAGTTCGTAATGCAGTATTGGTAACTTAGCACGCCCGAAAGCGAACGTCCAGCAGCAGGAGATAAATTCACCACTGCCAGACGTTCAGCCCTGAATTACGCCAGGTTGGCGTTCAGGAACTCTTTCAGCTGGCCTTTAGACAGCGCGCCCACTTTGGTCGCGGCGACTTCGCCATTTTTAAACAGCAGCAGCGTCGGGATACCACGAATGCCGTATTTCGGTGCCGTGCCTGGGTTGTCATCAATATTCAGCTTAGCGATGGTCAGCTTGCCATCATACTCTTCTGCAACTTCATCAAGGATGGGCGCGATCATTTTGCAAGGACCACACCATTCAGCCCAGAAATCTACCAGTGTAACGCCGTCGGCTTTCAGCACGTCGGTGTCGAAACTGTCATCAGTCAGATGAACGATTTTATCGCTGCTCATGTTTTACTCCAAAGATTATGCCTGGCGAATTGGCGTAATATATACCAATGTTGGTTGACTTTATTTCATCGGATACGCTTTCGTAAAGCGATAGTAAGCTGATATTCTACCACACTATGAGCAAAACACACTTAACTGAACAGAAGTTTTCCGACTTCGCCCTGCACCCAAAAGTGGTGGAAGCCCTTGATAGTAAAGGCTTTCAATACTGCACGCCGATTCAGGCGTTAGCTCTGCCTTTTACGCTTTCAGGGCGTGATGTTGCAGGCCAGGCGCAAACCGGTACCGGCAAAACGATGGCGTTTCTGACGTCAACGTTTCATCATCTTCTCTCTCATCCTGCGGCGGAAGGTCGTCAGGTTAACCAGCCACGGGCTTTAATTCTTGCGCCGACGCGTGAACTTGCTGTGCAGATTCATGCGGATGCCGAACCCCTTACCGCCTCAACCGGCCTGAAACTGGGTCTCGCCTATGGCGGAGACGGTTATGATAAACAGCTGAAAGTGCTGGAACAGGGCGTTGATATTCTGGTGGCAACCACCGGCCGCCTGATCGATTACGCGAAGCAGAATCATGTCAATCTCGGTGCCATTCAGGTCATGGTGCTGGACGAAGCCGATCGCATGTTCGATCTCGGCTTTATTAAAGATATCCGCTGGCTGTTCCGTCGCATGCCGCCTGCTACGCAGCGTCTGAGCATGCTGTTCTCGGCGACGCTCTCTTACCGCGTCCGCGAACTGGCGTTTGAGCACATGAACAGCGCTGAATATGTCGAAGTGGAACCGGAACAAAAAACCGGCCATCGCATTCAGGAAGAGCTTTTCTATCCGTCTAACGAAGAGAAAATGCGCCTGCTGCAGACCCTGCTGGAAGAAGAGTGGCCCGATCGCGCCATTGTATTCGCCAACACCAAGCACCGCTGTGAAGATATCTGGGGCCATCTGGCTGCCGATGGACACCGTGTTGGTCTGCTGACTGGCGACGTGGCTCAGAAGAAGCGCCTGCGCATTCTGGATGACTTTACCAAAGGTGATGTGGATATTCTGGTCGCCACCGATGTAGCCGCTCGCGGCCTGCACATTCCGGCTGTGACGCACGTCTTTAACTACGATCTGCCAGATGACTGTGAAGATTACGTTCACCGTATTGGCCGTACCGGTCGTGCCGGCGCCAGCGGACACTCGATCAGCCTGGCCTGTGAAGAGTACGCGCTGAACCTGCCTTCAATTGAAGAGTACATTGGCCACAGCATTCCGGTCAGCAAGTACAGCAGCGAGGCGTTGTTAACCGATTTACCGCCGCCTAAACGTCTGCAACGCAGCCGTACCGGCAATGGCCAGCGTCGCGGAGGGAATAACGCCAATCGTCGCGGAGCTCCACGCAACAACAACCGCAAACGTTCAGGTTAGGCCACCATGCTCAGCGCGTCGTCACTTTATGCAGCGATCGATTTAGGGTCTAACAGCTTTCATATGTTGGTGGTGCGCGAAGTCTCTGGCAGTATTCAGACCGTCGCAAAAATTAAGCGCAAGGTTCGCCTTGCTGCCGGTCTGGATAAAAATAACCTGTTGTCAGCCGACGCGATGTCGCGTGGCTGGCAATGCCTCAGACTCTTCTCTGAACAACTGCAGGATATTCCCCCCGATCAGATTCGCGTGGTGGCGACCGCCACGCTGCGTCTGGCTGCCAATGCGCAGACCTTCCTCGACACCGCCCAGCAGATTCTCGGCTGTACCATTAACGTCATCAGCGGTGAAGAAGAGGCGCGCCTGATTTATCAGGGCGTGGCCCACACTACCGGCGGTTCCGACAAGCGCTTAGTGGTCGATATCGGCGGCGGCAGTACCGAACTGGCTACCGGCGACGGCTCACACGCATCCGTCTTATTCAGCCTGTCGATGGGCTGCGTGACGTGGCTGGAGCGCTTCTTCAGCGATCGTCATCTGGCAAAAGAGAACTTCGACCAGGCTGAGCAGGCGGCCCGTGAGATGATCCAGCCGATTGCCGCGCAGCTGCGTGCGCAGGGCTGGCAGGCCTGTGTCGGTGCATCCGGCACGGTTCAGGCGCTGCAGGAGATCATGGTGGCGCAGGGTATGGATGAGCGCATCACGCTGAATAAACTGCAGCAGCTGAAGCAGCGCGCCATTCAGTGCGGCAAACTGGAAGAGCTGGAAATTGAAGGACTGACGCTGGAACGGGCACTGGTGTTCCCCAGCGGCCTGTCGATCCTGATCGCTATCTTCCAGACGCTCAGCATTGATAGCATGACGCTGGCTGGTGGTGCACTGCGGGAAGGACTGGTTTACGGCATGCTGCATCTGCCGATTGACCGCGATATCCGTACCCGTACGCTGCACAACGTCCAGCGCCGTTTCAGCATTGATGTCGAACAGGCAGACCGCGTGCGTCAGCTGGCTGAGAGTTTTTTCCGTCAGGTTTCCACGCCGTGGAAGCTGGATCAGCGCTGTCGTGAGCTGCTGCTCAGCGCCTGCGCGATCCACGAAATTGGCCTGAGCGTCGACTTCCGTCATGCGCCACAGCACGCGGCGTATCTGGTGCGTCACCTCGATCTGCCTGGCTTCACACCGGCGCAGAAGAAGCTGCTGGCCTGTTTACTGCAAAATCAGAGCGGCAGCATCGATCTGGCATTGCTGACTCAGCAAAACGCGCTGCCGCCGCGTCTGGCGGAACGGATGTGCCGTCTGCTGCGGCTGGCGATTATTTTCTCCACCCGCCGTCGCGATGACACCCTGCCTGCAGTGCGGCTACTGGCAGACGATGATGCCCTGCATCTGACCCTGCCCGCAGGCTGGCTGGAGGCGCATCCGCTGCGCAGCGAACTGCTGGAGCAGGAAAGCCACTATCAGTCTTACGTCCACTGGTTGTTAACCCTGTCGTAATAGCACCCGCGTGAGGCGAATTTCCTTCGCCTCCTGCGAGGTTTAACTCTTCTTCGCCTTATCCAGCATCGCTCTCAATCCGGCGACCCGACTCTGCCCGGTTTTCATCCGCTCTTCCGCACTGACCACTTTGCGCTCGGTCTCCCATTGCAGATCGTCCTGCGGCAGCTCCAGCAGGAAACGACTCGGTTCTGGCCGGATTAACTCGCCATACTGCCGGCGTTCGCGACACAGGGTAAAAGTCAGTTCTTTCTGCGCCCGCGTGATCCCCACGTAAGCCAGACGACGCTCCTCTTCGATGTTGTTCTCATCGATGCTGCTCTGATGCGGCAGCAGTCCCTCTTCCATGCCCACCAGGAACACATAGGGGAACTCCAGACCTTTAGAGGCGTGCAGCGTCATCAGTTGCACCTGATCCAGCTCTTCATCGCTTTCACTGCGCTCCATCATGTCGCGCAGGGTAAAGCGCGTCACCACCTGCGCCAGCGTCATTGGCTCATCGATATCGCTGCCTTCGAGCATTTCAGTCATCCACTGAAACAGCGTGTTGACGTTTTTCATCCGCATTTCGGCGGCTTTGGGGCTGCCCGAGGTTTCGAACAGCCAGCTTTCGTAGTCGATGCCGCGAATCAAATCGCGGACGGCATTCACCGGCTCACGTTCGCTCAGCTGGATAATCTCATTCAGCCAGTGGGTGAAGCGCTGCAGATGCTCCAGACCACGGCCGCTCAGCGTCTGCCCCAGACCGACATCAAAACTGGCGTTAAACAGACTCTTGCTGCGCAGGTTGGCCCATTCACCGAGCTTCTGCAGCGTGGCCGGGCCAATCTCGCGGCGCGGCGTATTAACGATGCGCAGAAACGCGCTGTCATCCTCAGGATTGGTCAGCACACGCAGATAGGCGAGCAGATCTTTAATCTCCGGCCGGGAGAAGAAAGAGGTGCCGCCAGAGATGCGATAAGGGATGCGGTTCTGCATCAGAAACTTTTCAAAGGTCCGTGACTGATGGTTGCCGCGATACAGAATCGCGTAATCTTTGTATTGCGTGCGGTTAATAAAGTGATGCGCGATCAGTTCACCGGTGACCCGCTCCGCCTCATGCTCTTCGCTGTTGGCGGTCAGCACTTTCAGCTCGCTGCCCTGCCCCAGCTCCGAAAAGAGCCGCTTCTCAAAGACGTGCGGATTATTGGCAATCAGGATATTGGCCGCCTTCAGGATGCGCTGCGAAGAGCGGTAGTTCTGCTCCAGCTTCACCACCTCCAGCGCCGGGAAATCCTGATTCAGCAGCACCAGATTCTGCGGCCGAGCGCCGCGCCAGGAGTAAATCGACTGGTCATCGTCGCCGACTACCGTGAAGCGCGCACGTGTGCCAACCAGCAGCTTAACCAGCTCATACTGGCTGGTGTTTGTGTCCTGATACTCATCCACCAGCAGATAGCGGATACGCTGCTGCCAGCGCTCACGCACTTCCTGATTACGCTGCAGCAGCAGCGTCGGCAGCAGGATCAGGTCATCAAAGTCCAGCACGTTGCACGCCTTGAGATGCTGACTATAGAGGGCATAGCAGTGGGCAAAGATATTATCCTGCTGTGATTTCGCCTGCGCAGCAGCGCCCTGCGGATCGATCAGATCGTTTTTCCAGTTCGAGATGGTGGAGATAAGCTGCTGCAACAGCGTCTTATCCTCTTCCAGCCACTCTTTGGTCAGTTCTTTCAGCAGGGCGAGCTGATCCTGATCGTCGAACAGCGAGAAGTTCGACTTCATGCCCAGCGCCGCCGTTTCGCGTTTGATGATCTCCAGTCCCAGCGTATGGAAGGTTGAGATCAGCAGGCCGCGCGCCTCTTTGCGGCCCAGCGTCTGCGCCACACGCTCTTTCATTTCGCGCGAAGCTTTATTGGTAAACGTTACCGCGGCGATGTGGCGCGCCTGATAGCCACATTCACGAATCAGATGGGCGATTTTGTTGGTAATCACGCGGGTTTTACCCGATCCCGCGCCCGCCAGCACCAGACAGGGACCGGTAACAAATTCGACGGCACGTTGTTGGCTGGGGTTTAAACGCATAAAAGAAATCGCCTGATTGAATCAAAAGAAAGGGGTTTATACTGGGCGGCAATTATACACAACCGAGATACCAACATGGCGAAAACCGCGGCGGCTTTACACATCCTGGTCAAAGAGGAAGCGCTGGCAAAAGAGATTCTGGCGAAACTGGCGAAAGGCGGCAATTTTCAGGAGCTGGCAAAGAAGCACTCAACCTGTCCTTCCGGCCGTAAGGGGGGCGATCTGGGCGAGTTCCGGCAGGGACAGATGGTGCCGGCCTTTGATAAAGCGGTCTTTACCTGCCCGCTGCTGACGCCTTACGGGCCGGTAAAGACCGGCTTTGGTTATCACATTATCAAAGTGCTCTACCGCAACTAGTTACTTCTTCTGTTTCATCTGCTGCAGGACGGTGCTGCACTGATTGTCTTCGTTATCACTTGGCGAGATCATGGCCAGCAGGGCCGCTGCCGGACCGACGACCGCACCCAGTGCCACGGCAGCGGCACCGCGGGCCAGCAGTGGCCCCGCTTTCACGCCTGCATCCGGATTTTTAAAGGTGCCGCGCACGTAGAGCGGGGAGCGCAGCGTCACGATGCGGATGCCCTTGCTCTCCGGATTCACCGACAGATCCAGCCGCTCACTGCCGAAGTTCGCATTACCTGACACATTGATAATCGCGTTCTCGGTATCAAACACAAACAGGTTAGGCGTCGCCACACCATTCTGCAGTCTGAGATCGGTCGCGGCACAGTTGATACGCACCTGGTCATCGCCAAACAGCTTGCCGACCACGTAGTTACCGACGTTGAGTCCGGCAATCTCCATCAGGCTGCGGCTGATCAGTCCATCATTCATCAGCAGCTTAAGCTGACCGTTGCTGGTCGCCAGCAGATCGGCCACTGAGTTACCAGTGCCGGTAAAGCTGGCATCGCCATTGAGCTGACCACGGCTGTTCTTCATTGCGTCCACCGTCGGGAAGAGCTGACGCAGCTGCAGCTTACGGACATGAAGGTCAACCCGGCCACGCATCGGCGATCGATCGCCCTCCAGCCGGATGGTACTGTTGAGACTGCCGCCTGCCACACCAAAGCGCAGCGGATCCAGCAGCAGATCGCCGCTTTTCAGCTGTAAGTGGGTATAGAGATCGCTTAACGGCAGGGAATTACTGTGTTCGATTCGTTTGCCACTGAACTTCACATCGGCATCCATCACGTCCCAGTTTTTAGTCTCAAATTTATCATGCGGCAGCACGCGGTCGGCAGGCTGATTCGATTTCTCACCACGACGGGCTTTGGCCTGCGCGGTTTTTTCACTGCCTTTGCCGGAGTCCACGCCAATCAGCGGCCCCAGATCGGCCATACGCAGCTGCTCCGAGGTCAGTTCGCCGGTCAGCGTCGGACGGGGTTTGCCCTGCGTGTAAATCAGCGAGCCATGAATATCGCTGTCGCCAATGTGTCCGTTGAATTTCTCATAGCGGTAGACCGCACCCTTTTCGCCATTGAATTTCGCAATCAGATGGCCGTCAGTTTCATAAGGGGGTGTGTCAGGCAACAGGACACCGGTCAGACCATAGAGATTCGCCAGCGTATCGCCTGCGAAGCGCAGCCGCACGTTAAGCCCGCCGAGGTTCATCGGATCCTGCAACCCGCCCGTCACCTGCACGCGCGTGGAGCCGTTGCGCACATCGGCCTGAATCGGGAACGGAGTGTTCTGGCTGCGCAGCGACAGCATGCCGCCAATTTTGCCGTCGCCAGTGAGATTCTCGTTGTTATAGGTGCCACTGGCTTTCCAGCCAAAGACAAAATCGCCCGCGCCTTTCTGCTGGTCATCGCCTCCGGCAATCTGCGCGTAAGGCACTGGTTTACCCAGAGGATTGACCTGCACCGTCACATCCGCACGGTTAACGGCATCGCGATAACGGATTTGTCCCTGATCAAACAGAATATTATCCAGACGGAAGGACCACGCAGACGGCGCGGCACTCTTCTCATCTTTGTCACTATTGGCCAGGGTAAAGGTCCAGTTGTTCTTTTTATCTGCGGTCTGGATCAGCCGGGCATCAGGCCGCTGCAGCTTAATCCACGGGATAAACAGCTCTTTATGTAGCAACGACAGTGGTGACAGCGTGGCATCCACACGTTGCAGATGCACCATCGTGACGTCAGGAATGTCTGGCGGATTGCCCAGCATGATATCTTCCGCGTGCACCTGCGGCCACGGAACCCAGCGCCGCCAGCCTGCCTCGTCGCGATTTCTTGCCCAGTCGATACCCAAATCTCCCCGTATCGCAAAGGGACGGTTTAATTCGGCAGAGACTTTCTGATTGATGGTGGGCTTCAGGCGATTCCAGTCAAAGGTGGCGATGACGACGATAATCACCACGATTAATAACACCAGAATTCCTGCTACCCAGCTGACTATTTTCCCGGTACGCGACATTACGCTTTCTCCTTGCACATTCACGGTCTGCGTTAAAGATAGTCGAGACGGCGAGCAACGGCATCAGGGAAGCTGGATAGTGAGATGATTCAGTTCAGAAAATGGGACAGGCCGCGAAAAGTAGTAGCCCTGGGCTGCGATAGCGGGGGACGCTTTCACCTGCTGCCACTGCGCTTCCGTCTCAACGCCTTCAACAATGACGCCGTTACAGTAGCGATTGATCAGCGCCAGCAGCATAGAAAACAGGCTGCGCCCTTCATCGGTGGTGCCCAGCAAAACAAACAGGTCGCGCGAGAGCTTGATGTAATCATAGTTGAGCTGGGTTAGCGCCGAGAAATTGGCCATACCCGAACCGAAATCATCCAGCCACAGCGCTCCCAGCTCAGGAATTTTCGCTACTTTCTCCTCCTGCGGCAGCACCTGATGCTCGGTGAGTTCAAAGCGTAACCAGGGCAGCCGGGCAATAAGCTGGCGAATAGCAGGTCGATGCTGAATGGCGAGCAGTGAGGGGCCGTCTATATTGACCGAGGCGACCACATGATTGCGTTCAAAAAATGCAGTCCATTCTGCGAGGAGTTCAAGCTGCTCATACACGACGTTCAGGCGCTGAGCGATGTCGAGTCCGGCAAACCAGGCTTCAGGCGAGAGATTCCGTTCCGGCGCCATGGGATGATAGACGGCGGTCAGCAGTTCAATGGCGAGTAACCGACCGGTTACCCGATAGATCGGCTGAAACCGATAGCGTCGATGACATTGTTGCCAGAAGAGCGGCGTTTCCGTGTGGAGATTAAGGTCGGTTGAAGACGGCAGCCATTGGCTAATACTCTCCATCACCATGCTATTTTCCTGGTTGGTAACACGTCCCCAAAACGGGAGACTGAAGTGATTATCGTAAATGCCTGTGATAATGAGATGAATGGGGCGGCCGTATGAAAACGGAGAGTTTACCAGCCGATTCGTTAGCATAATCGGTAAAACAGGCCGAAATTAGCCGCTCTTATCGCCCGGATCGGGGCCTTTTAGCGCCTTAAGTTAAATTAAAACACCGTTTTAAAACCATTGACGTCTGCCATACCAGACGCGAGACTAAGGCGATATTTCACTACAGGTCTGAAACCATGACGCAGAAGAAAATCGCCATCATCGGCGAATGCATGATTGAGCTGTCCGAAAAGGGTGAGAACATTAAGCGGGGCTTTGGCGGCGATACCCTTAACACGGCCGTTTATCTCGCCCGCCAGGTTGATGAGCAGCAGTTACGGGTCGATTATGTTACCGCGCTGGGCACGGATTCGTTCAGCGATCAGATGATCGCCGCCTGGCAGCAGGAAAAGGTGAATACGGACCTGATTCAGCGCCTCGATAATAAGATGCCGGGCCTGTATGTGATTGAAACCGATGCCGATGGCGAGCGTACCTTCTGGTACTGGCGCAGTGATGCTGCCGCGCGTTACTGGCTCGACAGCCCGCAATCCGCAGAGATAGCCGAACAGCTGTCGCACTACGATTATCTCTACCTTAGCGGCATCAGTCTGGCGATTCTGCCGCCGGCAAGCCGTGAGAAGCTGATGGCATTGCTGGCCCGCTGCCGGGCGAATGGCAGCAGGGTGATTTTTGATAACAACTACCGCCCGCGTTTATGGGCCGATCGCGCCAGCGCGCAGGCTGCGTATCGCGCCATGCTGAATTGTACCGATATCGCTTTCCTGACGCTGGATGATGAACATCTGCTGTGGGGCGAGCAGCCACTCAATGACGTTATTGCGCGTACCCGTCAGGCCGGTGCCAGCGAAATCGTCATTAAGCGGGGTGCAGACTCCTGTCTGGTCGCTATCGGCGATGCGCCGCTGATCGAGGTGCCTGCGGTACATCTGGCGAAAGAGAAAGTGATCGATACGACAGCCGCTGGCGATTCATTCAGTGCCGGATATCTGGCGCGTCGTCTGACGGGTGCCTCAGCGGAGGCCGCAGCGCAGCGCGGACACCTGACCGCCAGCACCGTGATTCAGCATCGCGGCGCGATTATTCCGGCGGCGGCGATGCCTGAGTGATACTGAAGCAGTTAGCGTCGTAAAGATCGCTCTGCGAATGCAGATGACGGAAAATGCGCCCCTGGGCGCATTTTTTTAGCTTTGGGCATTCATGCCTCTTATGCACACAGCGACTGACTGAACTGCATCTGATAGAGCCGCGCATACGCGCCGTTCTGTTGCAGCAGCTGCTGATGCGAGCCGCGCTCCACGATTCTCCCCTCTTCAATCAGCAGAATTTCATCTGCTTTTTCAATGGTTGAGAGCCGGTGAGCGATGATCAGCGTGGTCCGGTTCTGCTGTAGTGTTTCCAGCGCAGACTGAATTGCGCGTTCAGACTCGGTGTCCAGGGCCGAGGTCGCTTCGTCGAGGATCAGAATCGGGCTGTCGCGCAACAGGGCGCGGGCAATCGCGATGCGCTGACGCTGTCCACCCGACAGCAGCACCCCATTTTCCCCAATCACCGTATCCAGTCCGTTATCCATTTTATTAATGAATTCCATGGCATGAGCCATCTCTGCCGCCTTTTCAATTTCCTCGCGGCTGAAGACGTCGGTGCGGGCATAAGCAATGTTGTTGGCGACCGTGTCGTTGAACAGGTGAACATGCTGAGAAACCAGCGCCATCTGCTCGCGCAGCGAGGCCAGGGTGTAATCACGCAGGTCATGCCCATCCAGCAAAATTTCGCCGCTGTCGATGTCGTAAAAGCGCGTCAGCAGGCTGGCGAGGGTCGATTTCCCCGAACCGGAACGGCCAACCAGCGCCACGGTTTTACCGGCGGGAAGGGTCAGACTGATATGCTGCAGCGCCGGGGTTTCCGCCCCCGGATAGGTAAAGGTGACGTCGCGAAACTCAATGTTGCCGATGGCGCGCTTAACCACGCGTGTACCTTCGTCTTTCTCCTGCTCCGTATCCAGAATCGCAAACAGCGTCTGACAGGCCGCCATGCCGCGCTGGAACTGGGCATTGACGTTGGTCAGCGACTTTAACGGACGCATCAGCATCAGCATGGCGGAAAACACCGCGCTGATGGAGCCTGCATCACCGAGGGGAAGCTGGCCGCATAGAGCACAAAGGCGAGTGCCGAGGAGGCGAGCAGCTGAATAATCGGATCGGAGAGCGAGGTCGCCGAGACCATTTTCATTCCCTGGTGACGCATTTTGTTGCTGACCTGGCCGAAGCGGTCGGTCTCAACCTGCTGACCGCCGAACATCAGCACCTCTTTATGGCCTTTCAGCATCTGCTCTGCATGAGAGGTCACCTGCCCCATGGTGTTCTGCATATTTTTGCTGATGCGGCGGAAGCGCCGGGAGACGATGCGGATCGCCAGCGACACAATGGGAGCCAGAACCAGCAGGATCAGTGAAAGCTGCCAGCTGTAGTAGAACATCATGACAAACAGGCCGAGAATCGAGGCCCCTTCACGTACTACCGTGACCAGCGACCCGGACGAGGAAGACGCGACCTGTTCGCAGTCGTAGCTGATACGGGAGAGCAGCGTGCCGGTTGATTGCTGATCAAAGAACGATACCGGCATGCCCATCATGTGACTGAACAGCCGACGCCGCAGGGTCATGACCACTTTGCCTGACACCCAGGAGATGCAGTAGCTGGAGATTTAGCCGCTGACACCGCGGATCAGGATCAGCCCGATAATCACCAGCGGCATCCAGGCCAGAATGCCGTGGTTATTTTTGCCAATCACATCGTCCAGCAGCGTCTTCAGTAACGTCAGCATAAACGGGTCTATAGCAGCATTGACGATCAGGGCAACACCCGCAACCAGCAGTCCCAGCCTGAAGGGAGAAATTGTCGGCCACAGGCGACCAAAGGTTTGTCTGGTGGAGAGATCGGTATCAAACATGGCATGCATCTTACCGTTGTGAACAGACGGATGATGTTATGTTAAACCGCATCAACCAACAGGAAACTGCCTCATGGTCAATGATGATGACCATTCCCAAATGAGACTGGCACATTCATCTCAGCATCGAGGCGGAGATCACTCTGTCATTAAAAGCATTATGTCGTCTTAACAGCAAACAGTGTGATATCCGGTAAATTGCGGCTAACAAAGCGGCCCGTGCCAGCCATTTACCTTAAGCTGAAAATTAGTGGTTAATAACAGACACCCTGCGGCAATCCCCGTTAATCCCTCTTATAATTTATTGATTAAAATTAATAATTTACGCAGACAGATCTCTCTCCAGGCATAGTCCGAATCTGGTCAGATTCGCCCTTTTCGGATGGACGACCGCCTGAAAAAAGACCATCTTTTAATCAAAAGACAGCAGGACGCTGTTCTCTCCGGCCGCGAACAAAACAATTAAAATATTCCCCGCATCAGGATCTATTTATGCACACAGAAATTATTAATATCTGGCCACACGGTGATGCGCCAGGCGCCAGCGACTCCCGCGCCGAACCGCAGATTGTCGATATGGCAAAAGAGTATGAGCCTTACGATCGCGCCGCGACCGGCGTGCGTTGCCCGGAGATGGCGATCTGGCATCCGGTCGAATCCAACGGCATTACCCTGCTGGTCGCACCGGGCGGTGGCTATCAGCGTGTAATGATCGATCGTGAAGGCAGCGCGCTGGCGACCTTCTTTACCTCCATGGGCTATACCCTGGCGGTCATGACCTATCGCCTGCCCTACGACGGACATCACGAAGGCCCCGATGCGCCGCTGGCCGATGCACAGCGTGCGGTTCGCGTCCTGCGCGATCGGGCACAGCGTGGCCTGAACGGTAAATACATTGTGATGATGGGCTTTTCGGCGGGTGGCCACGTGGCAGCCAGTCTGGGCACGCGTTTCGCAGAGAAACTCTATCCGGTGCAGGATGGCGCTGAAAACTTCTCGCCGCGTCCGGATGCGATGGTACTGGTCTATCCCCTGATCAGCATGCGTGACGGCCTCGCCCACGAAGGTGCCAGAACCCGCCTGCTGGGTGCGTGGCCGGATCAGAAAACGATTGAAGCCTACTCAATGGAAACCCGGGTTCATCCGCTGGTGCCGCCGACGCTGTTAATCCACGCCGCCGACGATGATGATGTCTCCGTGAATCACAGCATGGCGTTTTTCGGCGCGCTGCGTGAGCACAAAGTTCCGGCAGAGGTGCATTTCTATCAGAAAGGCGGGCACGGATTTGGTATCCGTGGCGTGGCGGATTTGCCCCTCGCCAGCTGGCCGATGTTAGTGACCGAATGGCTCAGGGCAAAAACCTGACGTTACGCGGCGGGCGGAACGTCTTTGACGTTGCTATCCGGCGGACTGGCTTCATTGCTGGTCGCCGGTGCCGCTGATGGTGACATCACTTTGTCCCAGCTGTTTTGCAGGCTCTTCACGTTGGTTTCTGCTTCGCCTTCCGGCTGAATCAGAACCATCATCAGCTCCTGCGTCAGCTGCTGGCGCAGCTCCTGGTTCAGCTGTTCACGGGTCAGGCCGGCCAGGAAAGTCTGACGCAGCTTCTGATACTGCTCAGGCGCGATATCGACCACGGCGTTCTGCTGCGAGCGCAGGCGCTGACTCATCAGCACATCGGTGTCGGTGCGGGCATACGTGGTAAACAGCTTGTTCAGCTCCAGCAGCTTCTGCGCCATCAGCGCATCAAACTCCTCCTGCGGTAAACCTTTATCACGCACGTTTGCCAACTCACGCGCCACCAGATTCATATTCTGCGCCAGATTTTCATTGCGCCCATCCAGGTTGATGGAACACTGCGCACGCTGATAAAGCACACGGCAGTCAAATCCGACCTGGATGCCCTGTGCCTTACTGTCGCTGAGTGCACGCTGCACATGCCAGAACAGCGCTTCACGGGCCAGATCGCCCTGCCAGTAACGCTGCAGATTCTGAGAGTCACGGATCGGCTGCCACGGCGTATCCCACACCAGTGAGAGACGATCCTGGGTCATGTTGCTGCTGACCAGATTCACCGGCTCGTGCGGCAGCGGCGACAGGGTGGGCAGTGGCGCAGGGGTTTCGCGTTTGCCGGTTAACGCCGAGAAGGTTTTGTTAATCTGTTCAGAGAGGTTACGGCTGTCGACGTTGCCTACCACGTAGAACGTCATCGCGTCCGGGGTGTACCACTGATGATAAAAATCGCTGAGCTGGGTTAAATCAACCGGCGCACGGGGCTGTGCAGCGGGATCGTGCGCCAGCAGCGCGGAGCCTTTCAGTCGGTAGCGCCACCAGACATCCTGCGGATCTTTCGGCCAGGTCGCCACCGGATCGGAAGCGGCCAGCGCGGTGTTAACCACCTCTTCAGTGATCGCCATATTGCCTGCCGTGGCTGCCAGCCAGTTCAGCGCTTCTTTCAGCAGCTCGGGGCGGTTATTCGGCAGACTCAGATTATATTGGGTGGAATCATAGGAGGCGATGACGGGCGGCAGCGGATGCTGAGGATCCATCGCCTGTTGCCATAGCGCGCGCTGCTGCTGCGTATCGAGCGCCGTGTTATGCACCATCGCCAGACGCGACAGCAGATGGCTGAAGCCGGTCTGTTGCGCACTTTCCACCAGCGAACCGGTGTTCACCACCAGCCGCAGTTCAATGCGGTCACTGGGGCGCTGCGGTGTGGCCAGTAACTGCCAGTTAAATCCATTATCCAGCTTGCCTTCCTGCCAGGCCGGATCCGGTTGCAGCGTTTCTGCCTGGAGACCAAAGCTGCCTGCCAGCACTAATCCACCAACCAAAAGCCGAATTCTGGTGCCCTGCATGTGAACCCCTACTCAAATAATTCAAATATCGTTATCACTGGCGCATATTGCCGCTGTTATTAACGAATCGGCTGGCGCCGAATCGCGCTGTTATCCAACAACAAAGTGTTTGACCACAGGAAGCTCAGGATGTCGCGCAACGAAGTGAAAAACGTCAAAAAAACAAGTGGGGTTCATTATGCAAATGCCCGCTGTCAGGGCAAGCGACAGCGGGCATTTGTGGGGATTTAAGTGAAATTCAATGATTAAATTGAAGATTCAGACGCTTTATTCTCCTTATTACGGCCTGCCAGCGTGTCGGTCAGCTGTTTATGATCCAGCTGATCGACCCACTTCGCGACCACCACGGTCGCCACACCGTTACCGATCAGGTTAGTCAGCGCACGGGCTTCGGACATAAAGCGGTCAATACCGAGTATCAGCGCCAGACCCGCCACCGGCAGATGTCCTACCGCGGAGAGCGTCGCCGCCAGTACGATAAATCCGCTTCCGGTTACCCCCGCTGCGCCTTTCGAGGAGAGCAGCAGCACCACCAGCAGCGTAATCTGATGGAAGATATCCATGTGCGCATTGGTCGCCTGAGCGATAAATACCGCCGCCATGGTCAGGTAAATCGAGGTGCCGTCGAGGTTAAAGGAGTAACCGGTGGGGATCACCAGCCCGACCACTGATTTCTTACAGCCCAGTTTCTCCATCTTATCCAGCATACGCGGCAGCGCAGACTCGGAAGAGGAGGTTCCCAGCACAATCAGCAGCTCTTCTTTGATATAGGCAATGAACTTAAAGATGCTGAATCCGGCAAACAGACGCGCAATCAGCCCCAGCACGATCACCACAAACAGAACGCAGGTGATGTAGAAGCAGATAATCAGCTGGCCGAGCTGCACCAGTGATCCCACGCCATATTTACCGATAGTAAACGCCATTGCGCCAAATGCCCCTATCGGTGCCAGACGCATGATCATGTTAATAATGCCGAAAATCACTTTTGAGAAATTTTCAATCACGTTGAAAATCAGCGTGCCGGTATTACCCAGGCGATGCAGGGCAAAACCAAACAGAATGGCGAACAGCAATACCTGCAGAATGTTGCCGCTGGCAAAGGCGCCAATCACGCTGTTAGGAATAATATCCAGCAGGAAAGGAACGATGCCCTGCTGTTCTGCCTGCTGGGCGTACATCGCCACGGCTTTGGCGTCCAGCGTGGCAGGATCAACATTCATCCCGGCACCTGGCTGCACGACGTTCACCACGATCAGGCCGATAATCAGCGCGATGGTGCTGACAATTTCAAAATAGAGCAGGGCTACTGCGCCGGTCCGCCCTACCGCTTTCATGCTTTCCATGCCAGCGATGCCGGTCACCACGGTACAGAAAATCACCGGGGCGATAATCATCTTGATTAATTTAACAAAGCCATCTCCCAGCGGCTTCATCTGAGTCCCTAACTCCGGGTAAAAATGGCCTAACAAAACGCCGATGCCAATCGCCATCAGCACCTGGAAGTAAAGGCTTTTAAAAAGTGAGGTTTTCATAAACAGGTGTCCACTAACGCCGTGAGGTGATGTTGTCGGATTCGTTATTGTGACTGGCGGGCAACAGAGGTGGCGCCTGACAGTAACCCGAAAATAACACTCTGTTTACGTGATTAATACAGGGTGACAAACGCCCAGGAAACCCTGGGATCGTAATTCTGAACTGAAACGCTTCAGCAAGGGGTTTTGTAACTAAAATTCTCGCAAAATCAATGAATCAGGCAATTATTGCGGCAGTGAGGAGTTTTCGATCCACGTCTCGTTGAATCGGCTCACCGGCAGCGCTTCCGCATAGAAATAGCCCTGACCAATAGCGATACCGCGTGCCAGCAGCCAGTCGCGCTGCTCTGCCGTTTCCACGCCTTCAGCAATTACCTCCAGATGGATAATCTCGGCGATGGCCGCCACGATGCGGACCATGGTGTCGTCATGCGGCAGTGCCGCCACAAAGCTGCGATCCATCTTCAGTTTGTTAACCGGCAACGCTTTGAGCTGATGGAGATAGTTCAGGTTGGAATAGCCCATGCCGAAATCATCCAGCGCCACCGCCACGCCGGTCTGCTGCAACAGTCGCAGCATCGATATCGCCTGTTCCGCATCGTCAAGCTGAGCCGTCTCTGTCACTTCCAGCACCAGGGTACCAGGTGCGATGCGGTGGCGCGCCAGCAAAGATTGCAGATGAGAAACTACGCCGGTATCCCGCAGTTGCACCGCGGAAATATTCACACTCAGCGGCAGCATAATGCCCTGTCGCTGCCAGCCAGCCAGAATGCGGCACGCCTCTTCAAACACCCAGCGGCCAATCGCGCTAATCACGCCAATCTCTTCGGCACTGGCAATAAACTCTTCGGTCAGACCGTAACTGCCATCTGGCTGGCGCATACGCAGCAGCGCTTCTGCGCCGGTTAACGTGCCGGTGCGCATATCCACCTGAGGTTGCAGGTAAAGGGCGAACTGCTCATCGTGCAGCCCCTGCAGAATGTCATGCTCCTGCGTCAGACGCTTCTGGGCACGCTCGGTCAGCGCGGCGTCAAAGAACAGGATCTGATTTTTGCCCTGATGACGGGCCGACATCATCGCCGAGGTCGCGCGATCAAGCAGCTCATTCGCGCTCAGCGGCCGATCGTCGCGCAGCGCCAGACCGATACTGACGTTAGGACGCAGCTGCAGCTGATGCAGGTTGACCGGCTGATTCAGGCGAATCATCAGGTTGCGCGCCAGGCGCAGCGCACGGAACGGATTACTGGCGCGCTTCATTAACAGCACGAAGTCGCTGACACCGGTCTGTGCCAGCAGGGTATGGTCATCCAGCGTATGCCGGATCTTCTCCACCAGCGTCAGCATCAGCGTATCGCGCTGCTCATCGCTCAGTACGCCGTTAGCTTCCTGCAGCGTTTCAATGCGGATCACCATCAGACCCAATGGCTGTTCAGGGTTGCACATAAACTGCTCGACCAGCGCCAGAAACAGCGTACGGTTAGGCAGATCGGTGACGGCAAAATGGGTAGTCAGCCGACTCATCTCGTCATGAATCGACTCCAGCACCTGCTGATTGCGGTTGTAGCTGCGGATCAGCATGCCGATTTCGTCATCGCGGTGGCTCTGCGGCAGGGTCAGTTTATGCGTCAGAATCGACTGCGGTGGCAGCTCCTGCAATTCCCGTGAGAGATTGCGCAGCGGATGCACCACCAGCCGGTTGATGCACCAGCTGATCGCCACGGAGAGGATCAGCGCCAGTAGCAGGTAGGTGATGATCATGGTCGAGAGCGTGCTGAGGATAAACTGGTAGACGCGCGTCGAGTTAGCCTGCAACACCAGATAGGCCAGCGGCTTCGGCATCCCGGTATTTTCCACCGAATAGAGCGGCAGGGTAATCTGCACCGGCAGCTCAAACAGGCGGGCCACCAGAAGCGGCACCGGTTTTTCCGTCTCGAAGTCGGCGTGCAGGGCCTGGAACGCATTCGGCAGCACCACATCGGCGCGCGATAAAATACCGGCTGGCTTCAGTGAATGAAGAATGCGTTCGGCCTGAGAAATATCGGCACGCAGCACCGCTTCCGACAGCGGCTGGCGGACGGTGTGTGCGATATTCTCCATCTGCTGGGCATAGTCAATCCTGCGCTGCTGCACAAAATGAAACAGTTGGATGACGATAAAGATACTGATGGTGATAACCGCAACCAGCGAAACTGTCGCCATCTGCTTTATCGTAAGTGACCGGCTTACGCGCAAAAAAATTCTCTCCCGACGATGAAAAAAGCCCAGATAGCAGACAGGACAATGCCCGCCAGTATATCCCATAAACTGACTTTTTTACCGTCTGAAAAGTCCTGCTTTTTCCCGTTCCGTGTTATTTAAAATCTGCGTAAGGGATCAGCGGCTGTGGCGGCATATCGAGATCGCCTTCCCAGCCGTCGGCAGCATAGCGCACATAGAGCAGACCATGACTCGGGGTGTAATCCTTCGCCTGCTGAATATCGACACCCGCACCAATAAACCAGTTCGACGTCAGCCGTCGCTCAATCACTGCCTGCAGCGTATAGCCCGTACCGCCGCCGGAACTGCTGGCAGAAGACGGATTACTGGCCAGGGTATAACCCGGATTAACCGGATAACGCTGCTGCGCACTGGTTTTCGAATGGGACCAGGAGACGGAGCCGCCCAGATCAAACGACCAGTTCTCTGTCCGCTGCCGCCAGGTCACCGGCACGGAAAAAGAGAGATACTGCTGCGGACTGTAGTAACCGCCCTGGCCGAAGGTGTAATCGCTGAGATCCTTCTGATAGTGCCAGATCATGCTGTTCAGCCCGACGGTCGCACGGCGATTGTCGCTGTTGATGAGCTTGTAGTAATAGCCGCCCATCAGCCGCTCGCGGCTGTTATCGGCAACATTTTTACCGGTGATCTGATGCGCACTGATGTCGCCCCAGACGCCATGCGCCCCGCCCTGATCGTAACTCAGCCCGATGCTGCCGCCCGTGGCCACTACGCCGCCCCAGCTTTTGCCACCATTGGCGGCGGGATCGCGCGTCCCGGCATAGGAGAGCAGCGAACTGGCGATCGGCCTGCGTGAGGCAGTGAGTGTGACGCCGAGCTGTTTCACATCGGTTTTCCAGCTCAGCCCACCGGTCCAGTTCGTGACTTCAAAACCCAGCGGCGTAGTACCGAGGTCAGCCGACCAGGTCGCGTTATGCCAGCCAGCGGCCAGCGCCGTACCCTCATCGCGCTGGCGGGTCTGACGACTGCAGCCGCCGGAATTCGCATCGTCACAGCTGCCAAACAGAGCGTCGATGTTGCCGTTTTGGGTGGTAAAGGTGCCTGCGGAGACATCCACCCGATCAAGACGGACAAAGCCCCGGCCATCAGCAAACGGACGTTCCGCCTGCAGCATGGTGGTGTGCGCCGTAAAATCAGAGATGCCGCCGGTGCCGCTGTTGCGTGAATAGTCCTGCTGCACCGTCAGCGTGGTCTGCTGCTGACGATAAAGATCGGCCGTGTCGCTGCGCAGGCTGCGCTTCAGCCAGTCATCCTGGGGATCGTTGCGGGTTGCACGGCTGATATTGCCACTGCTATCGATACCGCTGGCCGTCATCGCCTGACGATAGTCTGCCAGTGCCTGTTCAGGCTGCTGCTGTGCGCCCTCCAGCCGTGCCGCATCACGAAACACCAGCGCCTTATCCTGCGAAGGCGGCAGCGCGGCGGCGCGCTGTTTCAGATCGGTAAACTGCGCAGCAGCCCGCGTGGTTTCACCCACCGCCCGCCACGCCAGCGCAATACGGCGATCCGCATTGACACTCGCCTGTACGGGCGGCTGTTGCGCCAGGGCCTGGCGGGCTTCGCTGTTGCGCTGCAGGGCAACCAGCGCTTCGATTCGCCCCAGCGCCGCATCGCCGTTATCCGGCTGGCGCGACAGCACCTGCTGATATTCCGCCAGCGCCTGCGGCGCTTCACCACGTTCCAGCGCCCAGTCGGCCAGCATCAGGTCTCGCCGGGTAGAAACCGGCTGCTGCTCAAGCAGCGTCACCGCTGCCTGCTCCTGCCCGGCGGCGCGCAGCGCCTCAGCCTGGGCAAAGATCTGATCCTGCTTCAGGCGGTCAGCCAGCTCGCGCATATCGCTGCTCCACTGCGCGTCGGGCAGCCGATGCAGCGTGGCCATCGCCTCGCTGTTGTTATCATTGCCTGAGAACCAGAGTGCGGTCGCATAAAGCGCGGTGGCGTCCTGAGGATGCTGCTGCGGCAGTGCGCGCATTACCGCATCCGCCTGCTGTCCGGCTCCGCTGTTACGCAGTGCGCCTGCCAGCCGGTAACTGAGCCAGACGTCATCCGGTGACAGCTCGCGCGCCTGACGATATTTCTCTGCGGCCTGCGACCAGCGCGCCTGCTGCGCCAGGGCATCCGCTTCCGCGCGCAGGCTGTCGCTGCGCAGCGTCCGGATCGTGTCGGCCAGTGCGCGCTGCTGTGCAGCAGGTAAGGTATTGATGAATTCCATCTCGCGGGCGGGCGACACCGTCTGATACAGTCCCGCCAGCCGACGCACCGCGGTGATATTAGTGCCATCCAGCCGTCGCGCGCGCTGCCAGAACTGTTCAGCCGCCGCCGTCTCTTTGCGGGCCATCGCCACATCGCCCAGGCCAATCAGGGCATAGCTGTCGCTGCTGTCATACGTTTGCGCCGCGCGATAGTGCTTTTCGGCAGCATCAATATCGTGCTGTGCCAGCGCTTTATCGCCCTGCTCAATCGCCAGCCAGTAGCGATTGCTCTGCAACAGTGACTGCCATTTGCCGATCAGCGTGCTCTGCTGGCCCGCTTTGATGGCGCGTTCCAGCCACAGAATCGCAGTCTCACGATGGCCCGCGCGGGCCTGGGTCTGTCCCATCGCGCCCATTAATTCGGCATCATCGGGATTCGCTTTCAGCGCCCGGTTAAGGGTCGTCATCGCGTTATTCACATCGCCTGCGTCGACCAGCGCCAGCGCCCGCATCCTTTCCCGATAAGCGGGATCGGCCAGTGTCGTCTGCTGCTTCGCGAGCGCCTCTGCGCCCTGCTGGTACGCATCGCCCTCAGTGAACACAGCCAGATAGGCTTTAAGCTGCGCCACGCTGCTGTCGCTGATCGGCTGACTGGTGATCTGCTGCAGCCAGAGGTCGGCGGCAGCGGTACGCCCGCCGTTGCTGTTTGCCAGCTTTTTCAGCTGCGCTATCGCCTTTTCTGGCTGCTGCTGATTAAACGCCATGCGTGCAATTTGTAGCTCAACCCCGATATTGCCCGGATAGCGCTGTTCCAGTGCCTGAAGCTGCTGATAAGCCACACTCTCCTGGCCGGGAAGGCGCGCCAGCAGCCGCCAGTACTCCAGGGCGGTATTGGGATCGGGGAAGACGCCGTTAAACAGCGCATCATAAGCGCTTTTCGCCTCGGTCAGTCGCCCCGATGTGGCAAGCAGACGCGCCTGCTGCAGTTGCTGCCGTCCATCGGATGAGGTCAGCGCCAGGCCGACAGCTGATTCGCGCGTCTCTGCCGAATCAGGTGCAACCTTTTTCAGTTGATCCAGCAGCAACTGCGCGCTGGCGATATCGCCCTGGTGCAGTGCCAGCCGCAGACGTGCCGCCAGCACCTGGGGATTATCGGGATCGATTTTCTCCAGCCGATAGAGCGACTGCTGTACCAGATCGTATTTGTTGGTCGACTCGCCGGTACGGACCTGGGTCAGCAGCCAGTCGACCGGCGAGACTTCCGATCCGTCAGCGGCGACGGCCATGCCCGGCAGCGCACTTAGTGCGCCGAGCAGCATGCCTGTCCGCAATAACTGAGCGTTATTCATCTTCATCCAGTAAACGACGACGGGTAATAATTCGCATCAGACGCCATGTCATCAGCGCGAACAGCACCACCACAAAGAGCGCACAGAGTGCCAGCCAGAAGGGATGTGAAGAGAGCAGCGACCAGAGACGCTCCCACCACGGCAGATGGCCGACAAAGTAGGTCTCTCCAACGCGCAGGCTGTTGACGCCCGACTCACGGATAATCGCCGTGGAGCCTGAGATCGCCTGGCGTTTGCCGCTGTCAGCCAGCGCCTCATCAAGCAGCTGCCAGCTGCGCGGACTGCCATCGGCGAGCAGCGCGACGACACTGCGCTGATCGTAAAACGGCGACTGGAAACCAATCACGGTCGCCAGCGGGCCGCGTGACCCAATAGCCGTAGTGCTTTCCGCTGCTCTTTCAGCCTCGCTCAGTGGCTGAACAGGCTGAGAAACCCTGCGCGCCGGGGTTTTCAGCCAGCTGGCGGTAGCATCGACCAGCGCCGTGATCCGACGGTCATCCTGAAGATCTTTGGGGATATCGCCGATCATCAGCAGATCCGCATCCTGCTTTTTCGCCGTACCCCAGTCATCGGTAAGCTGCACGCGCAGCGCCGGATAGCCGGTCTGCGCGCCCATATTGCCCAGCGCATTCAGCAGCGTACTGACCTGCTGTGCATCGGGATTGGGCTGGACCAGCACCAGCGTCTGGGCCAGATCGGCGTAGCGACTGAACGGGAAGCCCGCATTCGCCCAGCTCTGCAATGAGGGCATTTCGATGTAGTGGCGATAACCAGAGAAGTCGATGCTGGAACTGTCGTCCACCACAACATGGTGTCCTACCGGCGTCACGGTTTCACAACGCCCGTCGGCGGTGCCACCCATAAAGGTATTGGCATAGTCAAAATCAAAGCGCAGCTGATTTACCACGCCCAGCCGCAGCGCCGGGATCAGCAGCTCATGATTCTTGTCCATCATTCCCTGAATCAACGGAATATGCAGCAGTTGCTGTCCGGCGGTGTTTTTCGGCACCAGCGGGTAGTCCTGAATAAACTGATTATTCAGGTTAACGGCCAGCCGTGAGCCATCCGGGTGGACAGGCGAGGTATAGCGATAGCTCAGATCCATATCGATACCGCGCGCCCGTACCAGGAAGAGATCGGGCGGCAGGTTCAGCGTCAGGCTGATCGGGTTGGGCTGCAGACCGTCGGACTGTAACTGGTTTTCATACTGCGTCAGCTCAGCAAATGTGGTGCGGCGATCGGTCCGCACCCAGTTTGGCGCATCATAGGGCTGACGCGGTGCCAGCAGTGTGACACGGTCGACGGTCGCGCTGTCACCGCGTAACAGCAGCTCACCCTGCGCAATCCCCTGCACCGCCGTCAGCAGATCGTCGTCGTTGCGTCCCAGGATTAGCAGCATTTTTTCATAAGGACTGTCAGGCTGGCTTACCATCGCCACGGTCGGCTTCATCACCGGCGGCAAATTTTTCAGGAAATCCGGGCGTGCATCGTTGGTGGCAAACACCACCGCATGCTGCTGTTGCGGCAGCTGATTGTAGAGCACCGGAAAATGCTGTCCGCGCCAGGCGGCTTTGCTGCCGAACCATGAGGCCAGGATCGCGGCGGCACGCTGCTGGTTAACGTCTGGCCGGGCAGCAAACACCATCGGCAGAGTCAGCGGTCGCGTGTCGCGCGTATCAAGAAAGGGCTCCGGGAAATGAGACAGGTCATTTTTCAGCGGCAGCTTTTGTAGCGTCAGATCCAGACCGCTCTCTTTGCCGATATCGAGCCAGATGGTGCTGTTAGCCGGATTTTCACAGATGTTGGCGTAGTGACCGACCAGCTCAAAGCGCACGCGGTTAAAGTCGGTGATAAAACGGGGATCGATCGCCAACTGCATCTGATTCTGTTTGCCAGGCTGTTCCGGCGTCAGGGTGATCAGGCTCACCAGCTCATCATTGAGATAGACTTTCAGCTGCGACAGCGTGGGCAGCAGCGCAGGCGACGGCCGGTAGCTGAGATTAAGCAGCGCACGTGTCACCACCTCATCACTGCGCACCCCGAACTCGATCTGCCCGCTGGGGCGCGTTCCGCTCAGCGTCATGCTGCCCGGCGGCGGGGCCAGCTTAGCAAAGCTCAGCTGACTGCTACGCAGCGGCGCGGCAGGCTGCTGCGGCAACGATTGCACCGCCGTTTCTCCGGTAGCCATGACCGGTGCACTCTCCTGCGCCACGGCACTGCTCAGCGTTGCCGAGCCCAGCAGCAGTGCAGCGATCCACCTGTTTATTCCTGTTGTCGTCATATCATCAACTCAATGCAGATTTTTTGAAGCGGGCACGCGTCCGATGCCTTGCGGCAACAGCGAAGCCAGCCAGCTTACCCCAGCGGTAAGCAGGTTAAACAACCGACGTAACTGCGGCGGGCCATATTCCGCCAGGCGCAGATAACCTTTAAAGCCGAGGATCATGATGTCGGCCAGACTCTGCACTGGCTTATCCTCCGGAAAACCGTCCTGCCACAGCGCCCAGGTATCAGCACGGGCGAAGGTGCACTGGATAAAATCAATATGTTGCTGGGTGGTCAGCTGATGCAGACGGACACCCGCCCGACGGCCAAAGACACGCTGAACCTGGCACGGAAAGCTGAACTCCTGCTGTCCACGACGCAGCAGCAGCCAGACTTTTTCATTCTCCCGCAGCGCATCCGGTTCGCGCATCTCCAGCCCTACACCGCCGTCAGAGTAGTCACGCAGCGTACAGGGCAGCATATGACCATCTTCACGTGCGATGGCTGCGGGCATGGCAATCTCTACCCGATGCGCCTCGCGGATCTGTCGAGCTTCAACCGATACCGCCACCGCGCCACCGAGAATAATCATGTTGTAGATGACCCAAATCAGGCTCACGCATACCGTCAGTATCTCGTTTGCCGGGCCATGCTGTATGCGCCAGAACGCCATCAGCACCCCCGCCAGATTGAGCAGCACCAGCAGCATATAGGGCTTGGTGATCACCCAGTCCAGATGCTGCTCCTCAACCAGTCCGCCTTTGGCGGTAACGTTAAACTTGCCTTTATGGGGATTGAACAACGCCACGGTGGTCGGGCGGGCGATATACCAGGCCAGCACCGTCTCGTAGACTTCGCTCCAGAAAGAGTGACGCCAGCGCCCCTGGATACGCGAGTTGGTGAGGCTGGTATGCAGCATGTGAGGTAAAACATAAATCGCGATTGCCAGCGCAGGCGCGTAGATGATGTAGGCGTGGCAGAGTAAAAATGCCAGCGGTGCCAGCAGGAAGACCAGCCTTGGAATGCCGGACAGGAAGTGCAGCATGGCGTTGGCATAACAGAGCCGCTGCACCCACTTCAACCCTTTACCAAACAGCGGGTTGTCCAGGCGGAAAATCTGCACCATGCCGCGTGCCCAGCGGATACGCTGTCCGATATGCGCTGACAGGCTTTCGGTTGCCAGTCCTGCCGCCTGAGGAATGCGGATGTAGGCCGAGGTGTAGCCACGCCGGTGCAGACGCAGCGAGGTATGGGCATCTTCAGTGACGGTTTCGACGGCAATACCGCCAATCTCTTCCAGCGCGGTGCGACGCAGAATGGCGCAGGAGCCGCAGAAGAAGGTGGCGTCCCAGGTATCATTACCGTCCTGCACCAGCCCGTAAAACAGCGACCCCTCGTTCGGCGTACGGCGAAACCGCCCGAGATTGCGCTCAAACGGATCGGGTGAAAAGAAGTGATGTGGCGTCTGCAGCATCGCCAGCCGGGGATCCTTGATAAACCAGCCCATGGCCATCTGTAAAAATGAGCGTGTCGGCACATGGTCGCAGTCAAAGATCGAGACGAAGTCGCTGCGGCAGTACTTTTTCAGCGCGTGGTTGATGTTGCCCGCCTTGGCATGTTCGTTAGAGGGACGCACGACATAGTTGATACCCACGCTGGCAGCAAAGTCGCGAAATTCTGGCCGGTTGCCGTCGTCGAGCAGATAGATAGTCAGGCGGTCTTTCGGCCAGTCGATGCCCAGCGCAGCATAGAGCGTCGGTCTGACAACGCTGAGCGGTTCGTTATAGGTCGGCACCAGCAGGTCCACCGAGGGCCACTGCGAACGATCCGCCGGCATAGAAACCGGCTGGCGATTAAGCGGCCAGAGCGTCTGGAAATAGCCCAGCACCAGCACCACCCAGGCGTAGGTCTCTGCTGCAATCAGTAGCAGACCAAAGATCAGGCTCAGCGGATCGTCCCAGTTCAGCGTCGAGGTATAGCGCCACCAGAGGTAGCGGCACGACACGGTCAGCGACAGCACGATGAGCATCATCGTGGGGAAACGCCCCGGTATGCGCCGTACCAGCATCGCCAGCCCCCAGAGCAGTACGACAAAAATAAACTGGGTCATCAGACCAAAGGGCTGGCTGATACAGAGCAGTGCCAGCAGTGAGGCAAAGAGGGCAACGACGACGAAAAGGCTGCGTCGCATCAGCGGTGACAGGCGCTTCAGCCGCTGTTCAAGACGCGTATCAATGCTGTGGGTTTGCGAGCGGGCGACAAGATTATCCAGCCAGCGATAACCGTGGTGCCGCCAGCCAGTCAGCACGCTCAGGCGATTAACGCCGTCGCGCCCGCCCGCACCCGGTAGCCGGATCACAATCAGCCAGAGTGTCTGAATCAGATAACGCAAAATATCCAGCGGACGCGGACGCTCCGGAGAAATGTGCGGATAAAGGCGGCGGCGCTGCTGAATAACACGCTGCCAGGCCGGGCTTTCGAAACGGAGCAGCATCAGCCCCAGAACAGACCAGAACAGGTGGAGTGCACTGGCAAAGCGGGAAGCGCCATTGCCTCGCGCGGTGGTATAGCCGCTGTGCAGTGATTGCCAGGCGGGAGCAGTCAACAGCCAGCGCAACGGGTTCACGACCTCACCCCATTCAGGTTGAGCAGCAGCCAGTTTGCCAGCGTGATGATCTCTTCGCTGACTAACGCATGTGGCCGATATTCACCAACTGGCTGCTTCATCATCAGCGATTCAGCCAGCGCCTCATCGCGGTGGATCAGCAGCGGTATCAGCTCTGTCAGCGAAGCCATCCAGAGCTGATGGAGGTCCTGCTGCAGACGGCTGTTGGCATTGAACTGATTGATGATAAAGCGCGTACGCGCCGGAAAATGGCGCTGGCTCAGACGTAAATGACAATTCGCATCTGGCTGAGTGACGCACAGTATACCGTCCAGTGCCGGATAGAGTGTTTCGTGCCACGGCAGGGGATCGGCGGGCAGATCGAAAATAATCCACTGATAGCGCGCCTGCAGGTCCGGCAATGCCTGGAGCAGCGGCGCGGCTACCGCCTCATTCTGGTGGGCAATAGTCAACGCATGCTGATGAGAAAGCACACCATGTGGAAGCAAATCAGGTCCATTGGGATAGCGAAGCGCGGCATGCTGCCACTCCCCGTCATCGCACAGCGCCTGCATCCAGCCACTCTCCTGCTGAGCGGGCAGATTAAAATGCACGCCGAGCTGGCTGACCGGCGAGCCGTCGATCAGCAAGACCCGCTCGCCGAGGCTCGCGAGCGCCCAGCCGAGTCCGGCACAAAGAGAGGTCGTGCCAACGCCGCCCCGCACGCCCTGAAGCGCTATCAGCGGCATCAGTCAGGTTGCTCAGGCTGGCTGGGGAGCGTTTCCGCTAACAGCGGCCAGCGCGACACAATCTCTTTCAGGCGCTCTTCACGTGCAATGTCGACATAGCGAAAAGAGTGCAAAGAAAAGGCGTCACGCAAAGCGCTAATATCATCCTGACGATCGCCCGCAGTGGCGACAGGGGTATAAAGATTTTGGTTTTTCATTACTTTTCGCCAAAAATAAAACAATGTCAGATTCAGAATGACCGCCTGCGCGTAAAAAAGGGCGTTGAAAAAAATTTCCTGAAACGCGGCATTTGCAGAACATTGTGAGTCAGCCTGTCATTAGCAATGTTCAAATTTCTCAGGTTACATCCAGGCCTGTCTATAATAAGCTAGCCTGGACTGGAAAAATAACGAATTCAATATGAAAAATTCTTTTTCGCTAGGGCTGTTGCATGTTCAGCCTGAATTAACGGCATTGCAAACCCCTGGCTGTTATTGGGTCACTTGTGCACGTCAGGATGACGCCCGCACGTTTATTCGACAGGTGATTTCACATCAGCAGGCCGTCACGCTGATCAGCGCTGATCAGCCGCCGCGTGATTTACTGACGCCCGACCCGGTCGGCGGTCCTGACCGTATCCCGCTGTTTTCTCTTCCCAAAAGCAAACGGAGTCTGCTGCAGCTGGAAAGCGATTTTCTGCGCACGCTCGGCAGCAAAAACGGCCTGGTGATATTTAACAGCAGCGCAGCGCAATGGGATAAGCTCGATGACGCCGAATTAACGCGGTGGATAAAGGGTATGCGCCACACGCTGCATAAAAGAAAACTCACGCTGTTAATCGTGACGTCCGGCTCCACCATAATAAACCTGAGTAATAATCTTCAGCGTTATTTTCGTCAGCTGGATGGCGTGGCGCATTTGGGCTTTCAGCAGGATAGCTGGCAGTATCGAATTAACTGGTGGTATGCCGCAGAACGCCTGCTGGCCGATCGTGCAATACGCCTGGGCTGTGAAGAAGATCGTTTCTTTACGTTAAATGAAAACCAGGAACCACTGAGCCTTAATGACGAGCAGCATTATCTTGCGGACAAAATCGTGCTTGAGGGTGCACCGCCACTTTCACGCCAGTGGCAACTCTTCGATGATAATGAGCAGGTCTGGTTACGGGCTCAACAGGCCAATGCCGCAACGGTTATTTTCAGCCTGACCCGAAGCGACCTGATCAACGAACTGGCGAAGTTTGTACACAGCCTGCGACGCGGACGCGGCAACGGCCTGAAAATTGTAGTGCGCGAGATGGGTGCCAGCCTGCGTTACAGCGACGAGCGTCTGCTGCTGGCCTGCGGGGTAAACGTTATTGTGCCGACCAACGCGCCCATGTCGCGGTTTCTGACCACGCTGGAAGGCGTTCAGGGACAGGTGTTTAACCGTCGCGTTCCCGCCAGTCTTGAGGCGTTAACCGCGTCATTGCAGCCTCTGCATGAAAAAGGCTACCTGCGGCTTGACGCCTTCTGCCAGTCAGTCAGCCAGTTGATCAGTAATACTTTGCTGCCGGAAAATGATAAGGGCCTGCTGGTGGCGTTGCGGCCGGTGCCACAGCTTAAACCGCAGCAGATCCTGACACTTTGTAAGCCGCGCCGCTTTGGCGATCTGGTCACGGTACTGGAAGATCGCGTCATTCTGTTTCTCTCCTCCTGCCGCTATAACGATCTTGATAAAGCATTGAAATATATATTTTCACTGCCTCACGACGAGCTGTTTGCAAACCGAATGGTCTGGTTCGAGGATAATCAGATTCTTGCGGAAGTCAGCAATATTAAGAAACTGACGCCCATGGCGATTCAGGATCTGACGCCGGTATCAGAGACAACACGTGCTGCCGTTGAGAGCCGGCACGAAACGCAGGAACGCTCAGCCCCCCTGCCCATCACTTTACTGCCGGAGAATGAATCCCGATGAACCTGATGGATTGGGTACAGATTGCGCTGCTGATCGTTGTTATTTTGCTGATTTTAAAGCCGGTCTGGCATCAGTGGCTGCCGCGTCGCTGGAACGGCCTGCTGAATCGGCTGTTGCCTGCTCGCGCGCTGAAGTCTGAAGGTCACTGGCAGCGTCAATCTCCAAAAACGGATGCAAAAATTAATGAAAAATGATCAACCCGCTGCGGCCCACTCTTCCCGTTTGTGGTCCTGCTGGCGCGGACTGGGCGGCTGGAACTTCTACTTTTTAGTCAAATTTGCCCTGCTGTGGTACGGCTACCTCAACTTTCATGCTTTGAGCAATCTGGTGTTTCTCGCCTGGCTGCTTTTCCCGCTGCCGTCGGTTCGCCTGCATCGCCTGCGCCACTGGGTCTCGATCCCTGTTGGCTTCGCGCTGTTCTGGCATGATACCTGGCTGCCGGGACTCAGCAGCATTCTCAGCCAAGGCGATCAGCTGGCGGGCTTCTCGGGTGCTTACCTGCTCGATCTGGCTGACCGTTTTATCAACTGGCAAATGGTGGGTGCCCTGTTTGTTCTGCTGGTGCTCTATCTGTTTATTTCGCAGTGGATTCGCATCACCGTGCTGGTTTCACTGATGCTGATCTGGCTCAACGTGCTGACCATTGCGGGTCCGGCGATGTCGCTGCTGCCGACCCGCGCGACAACCCCGCAGGTGGTGCTGAATCAGACACCGGCTGCTGCCAGCCAGGCGGCGGCCGTGCCGGATGGGCTCGATCAGTCAGCCGCGCCCACCAGCGCCAGCCTGACCGCCTGGCTCAGCCGTTTTTATGAGAGTGAGCGCAAGCGCGTCACCCATTTCCCTGACAGCCTGCCGGCTGACTCGCAGCCGTTCGACATCCTGGTGATCAACATCTGTTCACTCTCCTGGTCCGACATGGATGCCTCCCAGCTGCGTAATCATCCGCTGTGGCAGCATTTCGATATCATGCTGACCAACTATAACTCCGCCACCAGTTACAGCGGACCGGCGGGGATCCGTCTGCTGCGTGCCAGCTGCGGTCAGACTTCGCACAGCGAACTCTACAAACCCACCGATTCTCGCTGTTATCTGTTCGATAATCTGGCGAAGCTGGGCTTTAAAGAGCAACTGATGATGGATCACACCGGCGTGTTCGGTAACTATCTCAAGGAACTGCGCGAGGGCGGCGATATTCAGGCACCGCTGATGTCGCAGGCAGGCATTGCCCCGGAACTGACCTCATTCGACGGCTCGCCGGTGCTTAACGATGCGCAGCTGATGCAGCGCTGGCTTGACGATCGCAGCAAGAGCAGCGATGCACGCAGCGCCACCTTCTACAACCTGATCCCGCTGCACGACGGCACCCGTGAACTGGGCAGCACCCAGACTGCCCCGTGGAAGCCGCGCGCTCAGCTGCTGTTTGATCAAATCGACGCCTTCCTCACCCAGCTGGAGAAGTCGGGCCGCCGGGTGATGGTGCTGGTGGTGCCGGAGCATGGTGCCGCACTTGAAGGCGATAAGATGCAGATGTCAGGCCTGCGGGATATTCCCAGCCCTGCCATTACGCATGTGCCGGTAGGGATTAAGTTTGTCGGCATGAAAGCCCCGCATCAGGGACAATCCCTCAATATTGATGCACCGACCAGCCTGCTGGCGATCTCAGAAATTGTGTCGCGGGTGGTGGATGGACAGGTATTTAATGCGCCGAATGTGAATATGTCGGTATTGACCGACAAGCTGCCGCAGACGCCGGTGGTGTCGGAAAACGACGGGGCGGTGGTGATGATGTATCAGGGCAAGCCCTGGATCAGGCTCAACGGCGGCGACTGGGTGCCCTATCCGCAGTAACGCATTATTGCCGGATAGCAGAAGAGTGTGTCAGGCGCGACTCAGCGCCTGACACACCGGGTTATCAGCTCCAGAACGGCGGCCAGCGCCGCCGTTCTGCGATTGATCAGCGCTTCTCCTGAAACGCCTGCCAGGTCAGCAGCTGCAGGCTGGCAGAGAAGTAGTTCTGATCGGCAGCCAGCTTATCGCTCAGATAGCCGGTCTCATTCAGCGTCAGGTCACGCACCGCCAGCAGACCGCCCTCAAGATGGTAAGGGGCTGGTGCATTCGCCAGCACATCGAACCAGGCGGGGGTCAGCATGCGGCTGTAACCCTGCCAGACGCGCTGAAACGGCACCAGCGCCAGACTATGCGGGTCATACCACCAGATGTTCAGCGGCACGCGAATCGCGTCATAACTGAAGCGGTTTGAGTAACCCACCGCTGGCGCAACCGACCCATCCGCATTCAGCGCGACCCAGTCCAGCGGCAGGCCGGTTTTACCAAAGCTCAGCTTACCCAGCAGATCAAAACCATCGTTAATCAGCTTATCCCAGACCTGCAGATGACTGCGCTCGCCAAACTCCCGCCACGCCTGAAACAGGAAGTACGAGGGGTTCAGCACCACATAGCTGGTTTTATTGAAGCCCTGCGCGCCCGGCAGCAGGACGGTATGGCCGCCAAAGCTCGTGACATCCAGCTTGATGATGGCGCGCTGAATGCGGTCTGACTCCTGCTGATAGCTCTCCACCTGCCATTTCTGTGCGGCGCGCTGTAGCGCCCATGCCAGCAGCACATCGCCATCCGAGGCGTTATTTTTGTCGGCAACCGGGTTGTCACTGCCCGGCACATAGCGCCAGTAGAAGAGATCGGTCTGCGGATTACGCAGCTGAGTGCGTGTCCACTGCCACAGCCGATCGAAGGTGGCGCGATCGTTGTTGGCCACCGCCAGCAACATGCCATACCCCTGACCTTCGGTGTGACTGACATTGTTATTGGCGGTATCCGTGATCCGCCCTTCGGCGGTCAGAAAACGACTTTTAAAGGTATCCCAGCCGCTGGCATTGGCCTGCGCGCTGCAGGCCAGCAGTAAAACAGAGCAGATCCAGCCCATCCAGAATGGCTTACGTTTCATTTCTGATCCTATTGATATCGATAGTGCAGCGTGCTGCCATCGTTGAGTTCAAGCGTCACCGGCACCATTCTGCTGCCGCCCTGGCCCTGCAACCAGCCTGAAAAAAGCCCGGCGATGACCGCACCAAACGCCGCCTGCCAGTCAGCCGGAGAATGGCGATTGTCGCCTGCCGGTAAGGCGTGATACGCAATCAGCAGCGCCTTCTCTTCCGGCTGAAGCTGCACAAAGCCCCAGTTAAACCGCGCCAGTTGCAGGTTGGCCTCGCGCTCCAGATCCTGCACGGTGCGCGACTCTGGCAAAGGATAGCGGGTCGCCAGCGATTCACCCATCCTGTAGAGAAAGGCTTCCGCCTCCTGCTGACCGGCGTTGGCGATCATCCCGTCAATCAGCACGCTGACCAGGTCAAACCAGCCCGGCTGATAAGGATGTGATACCCCCGAATGCTCACTCATTACTTCTCTCCGAACAGGTAACGGACATAGAGCCTGGCGCTGCTTTCGTTGTAGTCACCAAAGGTGTCATAACCCAGCTGGCCGCCAATCGTCACATCTTTATTGAGTTTGTAGTCCGCCCCGGCATGCAGGTTATAGCCGATGCCGTTTTTACTGCCGCCAGAGTAGTACGCGTCTTTCACGCTGCCGCTGGCAGCAAGGGATTCCAGCTCTGACTGCAGGCTGGCATCCGCCGGGAAGTACGCGCTCTTATCCTGACTGTAGGTCTGATAACCGGCTGCCCCGCCAATATTCACTTTGAGATCGTCAAACTTGCGTGAGAACTCTATCGGGAACGAGACCGACGCGTAGTTCTGCGGGCTGAAGTAACCGCCCTGCCCGTAGCTGAAGTAGCTGAGGTTTTTTGAGAAGTCCATCCACGCCAGACTCATGCCCACTTTCAGCTCGCGGTCGTCACTGTGGAACGGACGAACATACGCCCCGGCGGTCGCCTGCAGATTGTTGTTGCTGGCGACATTTTCACCAAGATAGCTGTAAGCGCCGCCGCCAGCGTAGAAGCCCGCATCGCCATTATCGTAGCTTAACAGGGCGTTCGCGCCGTTCTTCGTGACACGTCCCCAGCGTTTGCCGCTGGCTTTATCTTCTGCGCCGACGTAAGAGAGCAGGCTGTCGGTAATCGCGCGACGCTCACCGGTCAGGATCAGCGTCAGGAAGTCGGTGAGTTTCGGTGACCACTGCACACCCCCGACCAGCGTACTGAGATCCTGGCCCAGCGGCGTACTGCCGATATCTACTTTATAGCTGTCGCCCTTCAGCGCCAGATTCAACTCGACGCCAGAAGCGGTCTGCGAATCGGTGGTCGCGGTGGGCAGGTCATTCACCGTCGCGCCGCCTGCGGCCACAACGCGGCCCTGGCTCAGCGCATTGGTGCCGAAACGACGCCAGGCATCGGCGGCGCCACTGCCTGCCGTGAGTGAGACCGGCGTGGCGGTAAAGTCGAGGCGTGCCGTTTCAAACGGCACGGTAGAGAAGGTCAGCGGCGCTTTGGCTTCCGTCAGTTTGCTCAGGCCCGACTCGCCGTCGCGCCCGCGCACCTGCACCATGCCCTGACTCCAGGTAGCCGTTTTCTCCTGTAGCGAATCCATCATGGTGTTAACGTCATGCAGAACCTGTGACTGCTGAGAAACCGTTGTGCTGCCCGCAGCCGGTTCGCCCTGTGATGTCACGCCAGCAGTCTGGCCCGCCGGTGCGGCCTGCCACGGCAGCACGGTGCCGTAGCTGGACGGTGAGCGTCCCACTGGCGAGGTGGTGCGGTTGATAAACGGATTGTCCGCCAGCGCCAGGCCGCCCACGGTCGGCACACTGCCAGACTGCGTGCCCTGCAGGCCAGTCAGTTGCCCGCGTGCCGAACGCAGATACGCCATCGCCTGTGAATGGTTGCCATTAGCTTCGGCGACACGTGCCAGCAACAGCAGACGATCCGGCGTCTGCGTGGTGGTGTTAAGGCCGCGGCTCAGCTCGTTAGCACGCGGCACATTGTTCTGCGCCAGCGCGACGTTGATGGCCCCGACGCGCGCATCCTGGGTCGGCGTATCCTGGGTCATCAGGTAGTCATAGACTACGCCCGCATCCCGGTTCATCTTGCCGTCCTGATAGAGACGGGCCATCGCGAACATCAGATCGCGGTTCTGCGGATCCTGCTGCAGCGCGCCAATCAGCTTGTCATAAGCCACCGCGTACTGACGCTGCTGCCGCAGGCGATCCACTTCGTTAATCAGATAACCGTTGCGGATACCGGCGAGCTGGGTCGGGGTACTGCGCGCCTGCAGCTCCGGGTTGCTGAGGAAGCGCTGCGCCTCACTGCCGAGGCCCGCCTGATTCAGCACCGCCATCTGCGCGGCATAATCGCCCGCATTGCCCTGCACGCCACGCTGCAGGTTCGTCCGCACCACCGACACCGCGCTGCTGAGATCGCCCGCCTTTGCCAGCTTCTGCGCCAGGTTTCCGGCATCCACCGGATTAGCGGGCGGCGTGACCGTGAGCGCTTTCAGGGTATTGGCGGCGGCGGCCGTCGCGCCCTGCGCCAGGTACTGATCGGCGGTGCTCATCTGCAGATTGAAATTCACCCGCTGCGCCAGTTCACGCATCGCCGCCGTCTGCGCATTGGCAGGAATGCGCGCCAGCAACGCGCTGGCCTGCTGCCAGCCACCGCTTTCGCTGGCGTTCAGCGCACCGGCATAGAGTTCGCTGGTGCTGGCCCCGTTGCGCATCACCGGCTGCATCACGTTGGCCGCCAGCAGCGTATCGCCCTGCTGACGATAGAGCCGGGCTAAATCGAGCCGCAGCCAGCCATCAGAGGGATAGCGCTGAATACCCTGCTGCAGCGTCGCGATAGCAGCGGCGTTGTTACCGGCCGCCAGCTGACGCTTCGCCTGCTGACGCAGCGCATCCGCTTCATTGGCCCGTGGCGTGACGCTCTGACGCACGCTGTCGGGCAGTGCCCCCAGCAGCGTACTGGCTTCGGCACTGCGATTCTGCTGACGCAGAACGTAGAACAGCCCTTCTTTGGCGCTGCGGTTATCCGCATCACTTTGCAGAATGGTGCGATAGATCTGCTCCGCCTGCTCAGGCTGATTGGTGCGGCGCAACACGTCGGCGCGGAACAGCCTGGCGGCCAGCCCTTTTTCACCGTCAGCCTGGACCAGCGGTTCGCTTAAGGTCAGCGCCTGCGCGCTGTCGCCGTTTTTCAGCGCCTGCTGCGCGCTGGCCAGCTGCGCATAAAAGCGGGCATCGTCGGCCTGCTGCTGGCGTGAGGAACCCTGATCGCCGCCCTGCTGAGCAGAGCGTTGCAGATAATCAGCCGCTTCCTGATAACGTCCGGCTCGCTGGGCCACATAGCCCATGCCCGCTAGCGCATCGGCATCCTGGGGATTGGCTCCCAGCACTTTTTCAAAGCTGGTCTGTGCTCCGCCGACGTCACCGCTGTTCAGCGCACTGAATCCGGCTCCTTTTTCTGCGCCACCGACATTTTTACGGTAGTAGTCGATGACGGCGGAGTCCTGCGGATGACGCTGCTGCCAGGTCTGATAGAGGGCCGCGTCTGACGGCTGCGGACCGAGCCACAGCAGCGCCTGGCGCAGTGAACGATCGGCATCCTGATTACCACTCGCCAGCGAACTCAGCACCTCAATGCCTTCGCGACGGGTCGGTTCCTGATAAGTCAGCGCCTTACCCAGCGCCAGCCGTGCGCCGGTGTCCTGCGGATGCTGAGCCGCAAACTGCCGCAGCGCCTCAACCGCCTGCGGCAGCAGCGTACGGTCACCCGCCATCGTAAGATAATATTCTGCCGCGACGCTCGGTGGCGGCTCATTACCGCTGAAGGTGTTGCGCCAGGTCTGTAACGCCGCCGGAATGTTGCCGCTGCGCGCCTGCTGACGCGCCAGCGAAAGCTGCGCCTGCGGAATGGTCTGCATCTGGCGCGCATTATCCAGCTCGCTCAGGTGCGGATCGCTGGGGGAGACCTGGCTGAGACGGGCGCGATACTCCATTGCGGCAGCCGTGTCGCCACCCTGCTGTGAATAGAGGGCCAGCAGATAAAGCGCCTGGGTATTGCCGGGTTCAACCATCAGCACCTTTTGCAGCGAGGCTTTCGCCAGGTCGTCATGCGCTTTCTGATGCCAGTAGGAAGCCTGATCGAACAGGGCCTGCAACGCCGGATTAGCGCTTTCCGCCGCCAGCAGCGGCGGCGACAGAGCCAGCGCGCCTCCCAGCAGTAACGCTTTACGGATACCGGCACTTAACAGATTTTTTTTCATTATTATTGTCCTTACTTCCTGCCGGAATCATGGCTCTGCTTTGGGTTCAGACGCCGCCAGGCATGACGCTTCAGCATCACCCAGGCCGCACTGCCCACCAGCGCAGAGAGCAGCATCGCCGCCACCGCCAGCAGCACCGAGTGCTGGTTGGCATACCAAACCACCATCATGTACCAGGGCATCTCGCCGCTGGGGAACTGTGCACCGACGCGGAAACTACGAATGCCGTTTTCATCGGTGATAATCGCGGTGTCGCCACGCACTGCGGCGTTAATCTGCGCCGAACTTAAATCGTTGTGCAGTCGCAGCAGCTGATCGTCGCTGGTTGCCACCGTCATCACCACCAGCCGATCGCGATTCCACGGCGACCGGTAGCTGAGAAAGCCCCGCCACGCTTCGTTGGAAGAGAAGTAACGATCTGCATCCAGCTGCTGACGACTCCAGTCGCCGGTCAGCCAGCCGCGTAATTTTTCCAGCGTGTCCGGCTCTTTCACCCCAAAGGTGCTGCTGGTGGCATCATAAGGTGACGCCGCCAGCATCGCCTGATTGAAAGCGCTGTTGCCGGTGGTGCTGACTGCCAGCAGATCGCTCTGCTGGATGCGCGCCAGATGGGTGCCGCCAGTGGGCAGACCAAACAGCACCTGATTCTGCGTCAGCGCTACGCCGGTCGCGGTTCCGGCCCGCGCCGCCAGATCCAGCAGCGTCGACAGCTCGGCATTACTGGGTGTTTCCGGCAGCAACAGCGTGGTCTGGCCGAAGTCAGCCAGCCGCGAGAACGGGAACGAGGCACCGACAAAGTAAGAGAGGTTCGGCAACATGCTGAAGTGGCGGGTATGGCTCAGATCGATCCACGAGTCCTCTTCAATCCGACTCTTGATGTTGTTATTCAGGAGCACACCGCAGGGCGCATCGGCGCGCGGTTTGATATTGAAGTAGAGCGCCAGCTGGTTATCGCCATAGATCAGATAGGGCTCGAGATTCAGCTGATACTGCTCCTGACGCGCATCACCGCCTAAACGATGCCAGGCGTTCTCCAGCAGACCGACCTTGTTCACCGTCAGGTTGCGCAGGAAGGTGCCGTTGAGCATGACGTTAAGGAACGAGTTGTCCTCATCAATCCAGCTTTCAGACGGGAAGCGATAGTGCAGATTAACCGGCACCGTGTCGCCATCCCACAGGAACAGATCCGGCGCGGCACGGAAGTTAACCCGCAGCGCGTCATGCCAGATGCCGCTGCTGGTCAGGCTCTGATCTTTACGCAGCAGTTCGCTCAGGCGGACCGGGCGGTCAGTGTTAATCCAGCGTGGCGCATCGTAAGGTTTGCGGTTGCCAATGGTCTGTACAGGAACCTGCAGCTGGCTCTCATCGGTGGTGAATGGCTGGGTTGTCAGACGGTTCGCCGCCTGACGCAGCTGATCGTCATTGTTACCACTGACCAGCAGTAATTTGTAAACCGGGTTACTGGGGTTATCCACCACCTGCAGCATCGGGCCATGACTGGCCGGGAACGTCAGGGTGCCGATTCGATCGCCAGGATGACCAAACAGGATGCCGTTGTTTTCCGGCAGTTCGCCGCGCACCACCGGGAACCGGATGCCGCGATAATCACTCTGAATTCCAAGCCAGGAAGCGACCAGTGCCGCCGCGCTGACCGCATCAGGTGAAACGTTACTGGCAAAGCCCATCGTGATGGTGGACGCCGTCATCCGCTGCGGATCCAGGAACGGACGCGGGAAGTTGCGCAGGCGCGTACCGATATTAAGCTTCTGCCCTTCAAGGTGCAGCGCGGTATTCGGCAGAATGGTGACCTGATACTGCTGCGCGCTCTCCTTCTCACACAGCAGCTTGTCCGCATCGTTGATTTTAAAACTGAGGTTGTTGTTCGACACCACCATCGCCGCCGGAATATCCAGCTCATAATCACTGACGTCGCTGTCCGTGGCACCCAGCGGCAGCGTACCGAGCGGCTGACCATTCAGCATCAGCTGCAGCGAGGTATTGCGAGCTGCCAGCGCGGCTGAGACGCGCAGCGTCAGATTCAGTCGCGCATTGGTAATGACCTCATCGCCAGGCAGGGTAAAGGTGATGCCCGACTGTAACTGGCCGCCGGTCAGCGTGATACCGCGCGACTGGCCCATCTGGGCTACGGAGATGACGCTGCTGATCGGCTGATTGATAGCCGGCGTAATCGGCATCTGCGGTTCTGCAACCGGCGCAGTCGTCTGGCCTGGCGCGTAGGGCAGCGCACTGGCGGCCGCTTCCAGCGCGGGATCGGCACTGCTCAGCCCCTGCGGCAGCGGCACCGCGGAGAGCGCGCTGCTGTCCTGCGTCACAGCGCCGCTGCTCGTCACCGGTGCGGTGGCTGGCGCGGCGGGTAAAGCTTCACCGGTTACTGACGCCTGAGGTGCGGCGGCGGCTTCTGCAGCCGGAGCATAAGATGGGGTCGCAGATGTCTGTGAGGCATCCGGTACTGCACTCGGTGGCGCAGAGGCCGGTACAGATTCTGCGGACTGAGTCGCCGCGGCTGCGGATGGCACTGACGGCGTTGCTGACCCACCACCACTCACCGGGGCCGTCACCTGCGCTGAACCGGCATCTGGTGTGGCAGTGTTATTAACAGGCGTTGCAGGTGGCGTCGCCGGAACCTGATTTTCCGCTGGCACACTGACAGTGGCATCAGCTGACTGTGTGGTTGCAGCGGCCTCAGGCGATGCCGGAGCCGCACTGTTTACCGGCGCACTGACGGCGGCAACAGCAGATTGTGAGGTTCCAGCGGCATCAGACGATGCCGGAGCCGCGCTGTTTACCGGCGCACTGACGGCGGCATTAGCAGATTGTGAGGATCCAGCGGCCTCAGACGACGCCGGAGCCGCGCTGTTTACCGGCGCACTGACGGCAGCACCCGCTGGCTGGCGGGTTGCAGCAGCCTCAGGTGGCATCGGTGCCGCGCTGTTTACCGGCGCGGCACTGCTGTTATCAATCGCTGTCGGCGTTTCCGCGCCAGCGGGCGTCAGCCATAACGCGGCGGTCAGTGAACTGGCCAGCAACGTGTGCGTCAGGATCTTCATGCCGCGCCATCCTCTTTCGCCGCCGCGGCAACCGGGTCGACTTTTTTACGTTTATCGTGGCGACCTTTCCAGGTCAGCCAGAACAGCTCAAATACGGTGCGGATAATGGTGCCCAGCGAAATCAGCGGGTTGTCCTGCTTATATTCCGGCTGGATCCAGGCATCCGCACGCGCCAGTACCACCCGCACCAGTTCGCGACGGCGCGCCAGCGGCATCGCCTCAAAGCGCAGGCGGATGCTCTCGTCATCGCCGGAAATCTTACTCACCGGGATGGTGATCGCGCCGGATTTCAGCAACAGATCAATCTCTTCAATTTCATCCGTTTCATGACGGCCATCCGGCGCATCGAGTTGCGCACCGCCCATCGACAGGTTACTGGTCAGCGTGCGTGATGAAATGCCGCTGGCGTAGTGAATAATCGCCGGGATTTGTACGTCAACGCGGATGGTTTTACGCACCTGTTTGGTTTCGCGCGCTACGGCAATCGCCGCCATCAGAATGATCAGGCTGAAAATCGCCCAGCCGACGTTAAGCGCAATAACGTAAGGGTCGACGCCAAAATAGTCATGCATCACCGCACGTACCACGCCCGCGACAATCCCGATGCCCAGCAGCAGCGCCACAATGACGTGCGGACGCACGATGTGGAAATCGAAGAAGCCCTGATCCAGCACGCCGCCTTTATCGGTCACGTTAAACTTGCCATGTTTCGGCGACAGCAGCGTCAGGATGGTCGGGATCACCAGATGGAAGCACATTACCGTCTCATAAATCTCACCCCAGAAGGTGTAACGGAAGCGGCCATTCATGCGCGAGTTAACGTAAAGCGACATCACCAGGTGCGGCAGCACATAGGCAAAAATCAGCGACGCCGACGAGTGAATAATATTCAGATTAAACAGCAGGTAAGCCAGCGGCGCGGTCAGGAAGGCGACGCGTGGCAGGCCGAACTGGAAGTGGAGCATGGCGTTGAGGTAGCAAAGACGCTGCTGCCACTTCAGGCCACGACCAAACAGCGGATTATCGACGCGGAAAATCTGCGTCATGCCGCGCGCCCAGCGGGTTCGCTGGATGATGTGCAGACCCAGACGTTCGGTCGCCAGACCGGCCGCCAGCGGGATCGACAGGAACGCTGAACCCCAGCCCAGGCGCTGCATTTTCAGGGCGGTGTGTGCATCTTCAGTGACCGTTTCAACGGCAAAGCCGCCAATCTCTTCCAGCGCCGAACGACGGATTACCGCACAGGAGCCGCAGAAGAAGGTGGCGTTCCAGTTATCGTTACCCTGCTGCACCGGGCCATAAAACAGCGCGCCTTCGTTGGGAATGCTGCGCGCAGCGCGCAGGTTGCGCTCAAAGGGATCGGGCGAATAGAAGTAGTGCGGCGTCTGCAACAGCGCCAGCTTCGGATCTTTCAGAAACGGTCCCACCGTCGCCTGCAGGAAAGTGCGGGTTGCCACGTGGTCGCAGTCGAAGATGCAAATCAGCTCACCTTTGGTGATTTTCATCGCATGGTTGAGGTTACCCGCTTTGGCATGTTTGTTGTCGTCGCGGGTGATATACCCGACCCCGACATCCGCCGCAAAGCGGGCAAATTCGCTGCGTTTGCCATCATCCAGCAGATAGATTTTGAGTTTGTCACGCGGGTAGTCGATACACTGCGCCGCCAGCACGGTATCGCGCACCACATCCAGGCTTTCATTGTAAGACGGCACATAAATATCGACCGTCGGCCACAGATGAGTATCGTCCGGCAACGGCTCAATGGTGCGCTTTAATGGCCAGGTGGTTTGCAGGAAGCCGAGAATTAAGATCAGCCAGACGTAAAGCTCCGCCAGATATAAGCCAATCCCTAATATCGCCTCGACTTCGGAATTAAAGTGCAGCGTCTCAGTGGTGCGCCACCAGATATACCGGCTGGACATCAGGGCAGAGAGAATCACCATCACCACGGTTATTTTGCGGCTCTTGCTGAAACCCAATAAAAACATCATGCCGATGCTGATCAGACCAAAAATATACTGTTTCTGGCTGTCCATTGGCGTAATGATGATCACCGCGGCAACGGGTGCAAGCACCAGCAGCAGCAGGTAAAACCCGATTTTACTCATGATTCACCCTGAGAAGAGCTGTGTAAGTCAGTCGCCTGCAGTAGCCGACTAAAAATGATTTGTGCGGATGGAAGCCTGAACTTCGCCATTTCCCACGGTGATATTCAGAATGCTGCTGACCCGTTTGGCGATCAGTTCAATATCAAATGCCGCTGCTGAGGCAGGACTGAAATCATATACGGACTGCTGGGAAGCATTGGCTTCACCCACACTTTCATCACGGTGAACCACGCCCAGTAAATTATCGCCCAGACGCTGCTGCATAAATGCAGTGACATCGCGATTAATATTCCGGCGATTATCGCACTGGTTCAGGATAAAATAGTGTCCCTGCTTATTATTGAGCGGTTTCCCGGTCATCCGGTTCTCTTCAATCTGCGGTAATAACGACACAGAAGCGGTATCCGCTAACATCACCACTAAATGCATATCGGCCAGCGCCGTCATTGCTTTAAGGGCCGGGCCCGGACCAGGCGGAAAATCAGCGACAATGACCAGACCGGGATAATTAAGTACCGTATCAAGACCACGCTTAATAAAGTGGGGATCTTTCATCAGGTTCTCTTCGAACCGTTCGCGCTGTGGCTCGGTGACATCGCCATAAGGCAGGACAAAGATATTGCCGCCAGTGGTGAGGATCGACTGGCTCCAGTCCGCCTGCTCTTCTGAGCGCGCCACAAATCCGCGACCATCATGCAGCGGCACGCCAAAGTGAAGACGCAGTGCATTCTGCACATCAAAATCAATAGCCAGAACTTTGCTACCGGAACGCGCCAGACTCCAGGCCAGATTCGCCGCCAGCGTGGTTTTCCCCACGCCTCCCTTCGGCGAGCACACACAAACTAACGGCATAGCGCAATCTTCTCCAGTAACGGTTTGAGTAAAGTTTCTTTCGGCAGATTCGACGGTTCGCTGTCACGCGAGCGGAACAAGGCACTAAACCGTTCCGGTTCAGAATGGGGTGTGACAGGCGTGAGGGCGGGCTTTAAATTTGCCGCCATGGCGGGCCGGACGGGCTCAGGATGTGATACAGCAACAGGCTCAGCCGCAACCCGTTTTTGCGGCGGCGGCGGTGGCGGAAACAGTGATGAAGGGTCACGTTCAGCCGTGCGGGCTGCGGGCAGGCTGCTACCTGACAGACTATCGAGAATTGAGCTGCGGGCTGATGTCGTCGGTTGCGCACTGAGTGTGGCGGGCCTTACCTGTGCCTCAGGCGGTGGCGCGGTGAATTCATCCCCGCGCAGCGGCTGAGGCTGCGGCAGGTCGATTCGCTGACCGCCACCCAGTGAGGTCTGATGGTCCTCTTTCGCCAGCTGGCGAATCAAAGCCCATTTACTGTGTTCCGCCGCTTCCTGCGCCTGGCCAGACATATCTTTAAAGTCGATGTCGAGCGTTTGCGTTTTCTCTTTAAAACGCTGCAAATCATCGTAATTATTCTTCATTGGCCGTGGCCTGCAACAAGGGGGGAATTTTCCTGGAATATAACACATCCCTTTAATGTCAGTCAGAAAAACCTGATTACAAATAAAGCAAATTCAATAAAATAGTTTAATCATAAAGATTCACTTACAGCGGAATAAAGCCAATATAAGATGATTATCCCCTATAATTAATAAGTGATGTTTAAGTTAAATTAATCTGCGATGTTTCAATAATTTTTAAGACTTAGCCGCTCTGACAACCACTGGCACAACCAGGCGGGACACGATAAGCGCAATGTTAAGCCGCAATCGGGCTGCCGCAGGCGCAAAAAAGCCTGATCGCTGTCATAAGGGATGGAGAGTGTTTATCTTTTTTCGCTGCGAATATCACCAGCAGAAAAACAGGTTAAATCTGATAACGGAAAAAGACGGGAAATAACCGAAACGTGATGGCTGGTCCGCCAGCGGTGCGGTTTACAGCGGAATTGAGATAAAAAAAAGCGCCAGAAAGGCGCCTTTGGCTGAGAAGAGAAGTGAGGACGCAGGGAGTATGGCACTACCCAATCAGAAGCACAGATGGTTAACCCTCTTCAGGAGAGGGAAGCATACGCCTGGAGCAAAGCAACGCGGGCTACGGAGGCGTTTTGCGTCTTTGCGAAGGGCGTATGCTCCCTGAGCTATCAACGAATCAACGGACTGAGCCGCCAATCCTCAGCTGACCTTTTCTGCCACACCCACCGGCTGGTTCTCATCCTGATCGACCGCGAAGCAGGCAATCTCCTGACCACTGTAGTTTTTCAGCTTCGGCTGTAACTGCACGCAGGTGCCAAAACGTCGGTGGCAGCGTGCATTGAAAGCACAGCCTGGCGGCGGATTAAGCGGGCTGGGCAGCTCGCCGGTCAGCTTAATACGCTCACGACGGTCGTCCGGATTCAGACGCGGCGTCGCTGACAGCAAAGCCTGGGTATAAGGATGGCGCGGGTTGGCAAAAATCGCCTCTTTACTGCCCTTCTCGACGCAACGGCCGAGATACATCACCATCACCTCATCGGCAATGTGCTCTACTACCGACAAATCGTGCGAGATAAAGACGTAGGAGAGACCCATATCCTGCTGCAGATCCATCATCAGGTTCAGCACCTGAGCACGCACCGAAACATCGAGCGCCGAAACCGGCTCATCGGCAATCAGCACGTCCGGATCGAGCATCAGCCCACGCGCGATGGCGATACGCTGACGCTGACCGCCTGAGAACATGTGCGGGTAGCGATCGTAATGTTCGGTTTTCAGGCCCACTTTCGCCATCATCTCCAGCGTCTTCTCGCGGCGTTCCGCTTTGGTCAGCTGGGTATTGATGACCAGTGGCTCCTCCAGAATCTGGCTTACTTTTTTACGCGGATTGAGTGAGCCATACGGGTTCTGGAATACGATCTGGATTTTCTGACGACGCAGCTTCTGCGCCTGGGGATCGTGCTTCAGCAGATCCTGACCGTGCCAGTAAAGCTGCCCTTCTGTCGGGGTTTCAATCATCGTCAGCAACCGGCCCAGCGTGGATTTACCACAGCCTGACTCGCCGACGACCGCCAGCGTTTTGCCGCGCTCCAGATTAAAAGAGACCCCATCCAGCGCTTTGACCAGACGCTCCTGACCAAACAGCCCCTTCTTCACCGGGTAGTGTTTTTTCAGATCAATCGCCTGCAGCAGGAACTGATCTTTCGTGGTTTCATGACTCATAAGTGGGTCTCCCGGCATCATCCAGAGGATAGTGACACTTGGACTGACGTCCTGGAATGGTGCGCAGTTCCGGTTCTTCCTGGCGACAAAGGTCAGTCGCATAGGGGCAGCGTGGGTTAAGCAGACAGCCAGCCGGGCGGTCATATTTGCCCGGCACTACGCCAGGCAGTGACGCCAGACGCGCTTTATCAGCCGCAAACTCCGGCAGCGCGCGCAGCAGCGCCTGGGTATAAGGATGGCGCGGCGCTTTGAAGATATCGGTCGCTTTCCCGCTCTCCACAACCTGTCCGGCATACATCACGATAATGTGGTGCGCCGCTTCTGCCACTAACGCCAGATCGTGCGTAATCAGGATCAGCGCCATGTTCTCCTGCCGCTGCAGATCCAGCAGCAGTTCAATAATCTGCGCCTGAATGGTCACGTCGAGCGCCGTCGTCGGCTCATCGGCGATCAGCAGCTTAGGCCGGCAGGCGATCGCCATGGCAATCATCACACGCTGGCTCATACCGCCCGACAGCTGGTGCGGATAGACATCAAGCCGTGACGCCGGATCGGGAATGCCGACCTGATTCAGCAGGTCGATTGCCCGCTGACGCCGGGTGCGTTTGTTGCCGCCCTGATGCACCTTGATCGCTTCCATAATCTGGAAGCCCACGGTGTAGCAGGGATTCAGGCTGGTCATCGGGTCCTGAAAAATCATCGCCACTTCAGCGCCCACCAGCTGGCGGCGCTCGCGTTCAGAGATGCGTTTCAGATCGCGCTGGTTGAACTCCAGCTTCTCCGCCATCACTTTGCCAGGGAAGTCGATCAGTCCCATGATCGCCAGTGAACTGACCGATTTGCCGGAGCCGGACTCGCCCACGATACCGACGACCTGGCCCTGCTCAACCTGATAACTGATGCGGTCAACCGCACGGAACGGTGCTTTATCGTCGCCGAAATGCACCGATAGTTTGTCTACATTTAATAACGCCATCTCGGTGCCTCTTTACTGCTTGAGTTTCGGGTCGAGGGCATCACGCAAACCGTCGCCCATCAGGTTAAATGCCAGCACGGTAAGCAGAATGACCAATCCAGGGAAGGTCACGACCCACCAGGCACTTTGCGCATACTGCAGAACGTCGGAGAGCATGGTGCCCCACTCCGGCGTTGGCGGTTGCGCACCCATACCGAGAAAGCCCAACGCCGCCATATCGAGAATGGCGTTGGAGAAACCTAATGACGCCTGCACGATCAGCGGTGCAAGGCAGTTAGGCAGAATATTCACAAACATCTGGCGCAGCATACCGGCACCGGCCACGCCGGAGGCGGTCACATAGTCGCGGTTCACTTCCACCAGCACCGCCGCGCGGGTCAGACGGATATAGTGCGGCAGCGCCACAAAGGTCAGCGCGATAGAGGCGTTAACGATCGAGGGGCCAAAGATGGCGACCAGCACCAGCGCCAGCAGCAGGCTTGGCAATGCCAGCATGATATCGACCACGCGCATGATGATGGCATCGACCACGCCGCCGAGATAACCGGCCAGCAGGCCGAAGATCACGCCGAAAATCAGCGACAGCACCACCACCAGACAGCCGACCAGCAGCGACAGGCGCGCACCGTACATCAGACGCGACAGCACATCGCGGCCCACGTCGTCGGTGCCCAGAATGTAGCTCCAGTTACCGCCCTCCTGCCAGACCGGCGGATGCAGCAGCGCATCGCGGAACTGCTCAGCAGGCGCATGCGGGGCCAGCACATCGGCAAAAATGGCACACAGCAATACAATGATGATGTAGACCAGGCCCACGACGGCGCCTTTGTTACGTTTGAAGTAGTGCCAGAATTCCTGGAATGGGGTCATCGGCTTGGGTGCAACGGTAACGCTGCCGGGATCAACAACAGACATGATGCCCCCTTATTTCTTGTGACGTATGCGCGGGTTAACCACGCCATACAGCAGATCAACCAGCAGGTTGACCACAATAATCAGTACCGCGGTCAGCAGCACACCGCCCTGCACCACCGGATAGTCACGGCGCTGCAACGCTTCAATCAGCCAGCGCCCCAGACCCGGCCACGAGAAGATGGTTTCGGTCAGAATCGCCCCGGCCAGCAACGTGCCGACCTGCAGACCAATGACCGTCACCACCGGCAGCATGGCGTTACGCAGTGCATGCACCACGATTACGCGCATCCGCGTCAGGCCTTTGGCACGCGCCGTACGGATGTAATCTTCACCCAGTACTTCGAGCATTGCCGAACGCGTCATTCGTACAATGACCGCCAGCGGAATGGTGCCGAGCACGATGGCGGGCAGGATCATGTGCATCACCGCATCGTGGAAGTCGCCCGGCTCACCCCAGAAGAAGGTGTCGATCAGCATAAAGCCGGTCAGCGGCATGCTGTCATCCAGGAAGACGGTGTCGCCGACCCGCCCGGAAACCGGTGTCAGGTTGAGCTGCACCGAGACCAGCATGATCAGCATGATGCCCCACCAGAAGATTGGCATGGAGTAGCCGGTCAGTGAGATGCCCACGGCGGTGTGATCGAAAATTGAACCGCGTTTTACCGCCGCCAGCACCCCAACCGGGATACCAATGGCCACGGCAAATATCATGGCGCAGATGCCAAGTTCCAGCGTCGCTTTGAAGCGCGGAACAAACTCATCCCAGACAGGGATGCGGCTCTTGAGTGAAATGCCCAGGTCGCCATGTAATACGCCGTTAATGTAGTTCAGGTACTGTTTCCACAGCGGCTGATCCAGACCTAACAGCGCCATTAACTGTGCATGACGTTCAGGAGAAATACCGCGCTCGCCAGCCATGATCAGCACCGGATCGCCCGGGATCATGTGAACAAACGCGAAGGTGAGTAATGTAATACCGATAAACGTTGGGATGACAAGGCCCAGACGTCGGAGTATGAACTGCAGCATAATCCGGGTTCTCTCTTGTCCGCGCGACCGTCGCCGCGAGGGTTGTTATTGCTTACATCTGACGATCGGGTAGGCCCGACCGCGACGCAGACAGGCTGCGCCTCTACCGTTTCCAGTAAAACAGGGAGATAAAGCCGGGGCGACGCGCAGTCGCCCCGGAAAAGGCGACAATTATTCTTTAATGTCTACCTGAGCAAAGTAGTGTCCGCCCAGCGGATCGACTTTGTAACCGGAGACTTTTTTGCTGACCGGTTCGTATACCGTTGAGTGCGCGATCATCAGCGCCGGTGCCTGGTCATGCATTACAACCTGAGCCTGCTTGTAGTACTCGATACGCTTCGCCTGATCGGCGGTGGCGCGAGCGGGCTGAATCTGATCCTCGAAGGATTTATCACACCAGCGCGAGTAGTTAGAGCCATCTTTCGCCGCTGAGCAGCTGAACAGGGTGGCCAGGAAGTTATCCGGATCCCCATTGTCGCCAGTCCAGCCCATCATGACGGTCTGGTGCTCACCCGCTTTGGCGCGCTTCAGATATTCGCCCCACTCGTAGGTGACGATTTTGGCTTTGACGCCAATTTTCGCCCAGTCGCTCTGAATCATCTCAGCCATGCGGCGAGCGTTGGGGTTGTACGGACGCTGAACCGGCATTGCCCACAGGTCGATGGAGAAACCGTCTGCCATGCCCGCTTCTTTCAGCAGCGCTTTGGCTTTCTCAGGATCGTAGGCGTAGTCTTTTACGTCGTCGTTATAGCCCCACATCGTTGGTGGGATCAGGTTTTTAGCCGGCTGGCCTGCACCCTGATAAACGGCGTCGATAATCGCTTTTTTGTTGACCGCCATGGTCAGTGCCTGACGCACTTTCAGGTTATCCAGCGGTTTTTTCTCAACGTTGTACGACAGATAGCCGACGTTCAGGCCAGCCTGCTCATACAGGTTGATGTTTTTGTCCTGCTTCATACGCGCAATGTCAGCCGGGTTCGGATATGGCATGACCTGACATTCGCCCTTCTGCAGCTTGGCGTAGCGCACCGACGCATCCGGGGTAATGGAGAAGACTAAGCGATCGATTTTTGGCTTGGTGCCCCAGTAATCCGGGTTAGCTTTGTAAAGAATGCGCGAATCTTTCTGGTACTGCAGCAGCTGGAACGGACCGGTACCGACCGGGTTCAGGTCGACGTTTTGCGGGGTGCCCGCTTTCAGCATGTTGTCTGCGTACTCTTTCGACAGAATCGAGGCGAAGTCCATGCCGAGGTCAGCAAGGAACGGTGACTCAGGGCGGGTCAGCACGAAGCGAACGGTATTCTCGTCCACTTTTTCGATTTTGCTGATCAGCTTCGGCATGTCCATGCCTTCGAAATATTCGTAGCTGCCGCCGGAGACGCCGTGGTAGGCGTTGTTTTTATCCAGCTGGCGCTCAAAGGTGAACACCACATCATCCGCATTGAAGTCGCGCGTCGGTTTGAAATCTTTGGTGGTCTGCCACTTCACACCTTTACGCAGGTGGAAGGTGTAGGTTTTACCGTCTTCACTGACATCCCACTTCTCTGCCAGCGCAGCGTGCAGTTCGGTGGTGCCGATAGTGAACTCAACCAGTCGATTGTAGATCTGACGTGAGCTGGCATCGTAGGTGGTGCCCGAGGTGAACAACTGCGGGTTAAAGCCTTCCGGAGAACCTTCAGAACAGTAAACGAGGGTTTTTGCCTGAACACCGGCGGCGACAGTCATAGCAATCAGGCTCAGACCGACCTTCAGCATCCCGGATTTAGCCAAGGAGTTGATCATGCTTTTGCTCCATTGTGATGTGATGTTGTGTGTATTGCCCGACCTCTGATTTTTTTATGCGGTTCAGGCGTACCACCGAACAGGTGGTTAACGCGCGCTGCGTTTTTTATGTTTTTTCTGACGCAGATTGTGCATTCAGAAAATTCCGTAACTGCGCGTTTATTGACGCATCAATTTGTCAACAGTTGCAAAGAACGTCAATACAACGGTTACTTATTTACACAGAGTGTGAGGAATAGCATGCAACGGTAATAAAAACCGTTTCTGTCTGAAAGCCATACAATGCACAGCGTAGCTGGCCTGAATTCCGTGCATTGTGCTGGATAGCGGCTCTATCGCTAGTGATTCTCACCGCTAAAAAACTTAAAACTTTTACCGGCAAATGTTGAATAACTGAACGATTCACCGTGCGTTATGACGTTCAACCAGCGGAATATGCTGGGAAAGAAGCATAAGAAATCAGCATGTTGCCGCTTTCGGTCATAAGAAGAATGTGTCGCGAATTATGATCGTAACTCTTACAGGGCAAGGCCTGACAGCGGGAAAGGGGTAACAATAACGGCGGGTAAGCGAAATGCGCGGCGGATGGAGTTTACTGGAACTTTCTGGAAGGCAGCGAGGAGGGCAACAAAACAAAATGTGGTAAGCGGGAGTGGCGTTAAGATCGAGATCTGCTTCGGGAACACGGGCAGATCGGAAAGGCGCTTAAACCATCCCTGGACGCTCGGCCCACGCCGTCCCTGGCGTGGGACGCTTTCCTCCTCTGCCCGTGTTCCCTCCGCCTTGTGTTTATGCGCTGCGGTCAGATTCCCAGGGTTTAAATCTTTCAGCCGTCTGAAGTGCTTCTGTAAGTTTCAAATGCGTCTGCCAGACGTGAAGCGAAGGGAGCATACGCCTGCAGCAAAGCATCGCGCCGCCCGGATAAAAACGCCGGGAGCGTTTTTGAACAACGCAACGCGTTGGCCCGGCAACGGGCGCACCACAGGGATGAGGTGCGTAATCACCCGCGCAGAGCTCGCCAGGGATGGCGGTTTTGCGTCTTTGCGGAAGGCGTATGCTCCCTGAAGCCCGCACACCACTAATTTTTTTGCCTGCCCATGACTTTTCTACAGACGAAAAAAAACCTGTCTTTTCAGACAGGTTTTCTTAAATATGGTCGGCGAGAGAGGATTACTCTGCTCTTCGAGCAGCGCCCTCCGGGCCGTTGCTGAAGCAACGTTGTCTCGCTACGCTCGGCTCAAACCTCCTTCGGAGGTCCTCATCCTCATTTTCTACAGACGAAAAAAAAACCTGTCTTTTCAGACAGGTTTCTTAAATATGGTCGGCGAGAGAGGATTACTCTGCTCTTCGAGCAGCGCCCTCCGGGCCGTTGCTGAAGCAACGTTGTCTCGCTACGCTCGGCTCAAACCTCCTTCGGAGGTCCTCATCCTCATTTTCTACAGACGAAAAAAAACCTGTCTTTTCAGACAGGTTTCTTAAATATGGTCGGCGAGAGAGGATTCGAACCTCCGACCCACTGGTCCCAAACCAGTTGCGCTACCAAGCTGCGCTACTCGCCGATGGGGGCGCATGTTACTGCTACCCCCGATCAGCGTCAACCGCTTTTTATGCTTTTGCCGCCAATCGCCTGGAAAGCACGCGGTTACCGGAAATTAACCACCTGCCCTGCCCTTTTCGCTCACTATTACAGCGCTTTAGCCTGACTTTTAGCCGGTGCCTGACACCAGTTGTTAGCCGGGTTAATGCCGCCATCTGGCGAGGTGTAGCCCAGACAACCCAGGATGGTATCGAACAACTCAACGTGACGATGCGTGCGGCCCACACGTTGTTGCGCCTGCAGGCGCTCGAAGTTGCTGCGGTTCTGACTATCTTCCAGATACTTATCTGACGCCCAGACCATCATCGGCACACGGAACTGCTCCGGCGGTGCCATCTCACGCGGCGTACCGTGCAGGTGCATATTTTCGCTGATCGACTCACCGTGATCAGCAGCATAGAAGACGATCGCCTTCTTATCACGCAGCTGATCCAGCACGCTATCCAGCATGCTATCGACATACAGCACCGAGTTGTCATAAGCGTTGATCAGCTGCGCTTTACTGCAGGTCTCATCGACGCCCATACACTCCGGCTGGTACTTCGCGAAGCTACGCGGATAACGCTGTGAATAAAGATAGTGCGAACCTTTGGTGTGCAGCACCACCAGATGCTTACCTTTCGGAAAACGATCCAGTGACGCTTTCATCTCCGGCACCAGCAGCATGTCATCGACCGCTTTGCCCTGATTGCGCTTCTCTGAACCAATCTGCTCACGGAAAGCAAAGTTGTTGGCATTGACGTTGTCGTAGAACCAGACTTCACTCTGCATCGCAAACAGCTCAGAGGTGAAGCCCAGCTCTTTCATCACCGCAAACACATTCTGCTCTTTCAGCGTGCGGCCAGGGTTATCCATGGTACCGCCTTCGCGTACGAACATGCAGCGCAGCGACAGCTTCGTCGCGGTATCACAGGACTCGCCGCGGAACGCGACCAGGTTCTTCTCTTTCGACAGCTTAGGCGTCGTGTCGCGCTCATAACCCAGCATTCCCATGTGATCCCAGCGGGTGGTTTCGCCAATCACAAACACCACATAGGTATCGTCCAGACCGGCAGGCGCAACGTAGGTAAACTTCTTCGCCGGATCCAGCAGCTCCTCGCTATTTAGCGACTCATCCACGCGGGTCCAGGCAAACAGTCCCACAGCCGCCAGCCAGTTGGAAGGAAGATACGAGTGGGCGACCACACCGCCGTAGCTCGGCAGATCGATGTTAGTGATCTCTTCATTATGCTTCTGCAGCTTGTCGAAATAACGGATCGGCAGCCAGACCAGGGCTACGCAGAGCAGCATAATCAGGGTCGGTTTCAGGCGCTGCCCTGGCGTACGCAGCTGTTCATTCAGTGTCATGCTCAGCCTGTTGCGCCAGATCATCAGCAGCGGCAGCGCGCTGACCAGAACCATCCACAGGATGAAATGGTAGCCAACCACTTCTTTAGAAAGATCGGTATCGGTCGTCATCACCGACGCCACAATGCCGTAGCCAATTACAACGTTAAAAAACGCCATGTAATAGGCGGCGGCAACAGAGATCAGAACAATCATCGTGGCCAGCACGCGATAAAACCACTTTCCGCCCAGCGACAGCAGACGCATCAGAAAGAACGTCAGCAGCACAATGGCCACGACCTCGGTGACGGCAGTGAGCCAGTTCGTTACCGTGGATTGCCTGAGAAAACCGTCAAAACGACGATAGAAAATCGGTAAGTTCAGTAAGATACCGAGGTAGAGCGCCAGCAGTAGCGATAACTTCTGCTGAGTCAGGGTTTTAATATAATTCATGAAAAAAGGAGTTTCTCCGGTGTGAAGCGCTTGACCAAATCTTTTATGTGACTGCCGAAACGCGGCAGAGTTCGCTGAATAAGCGGACCGGACAAGATGAAGGAAAATTCTGAACGGATTTACTGGCTATAACGCGAGGTGGCTCAGTAAAACATGGCCGCGGTTGATAGACCAGAAAATAATCGTTGTCGACCGGATTAGCACATTTTTTGTACATGGCGGAGAGTGACTGTTGGCTGGCTGACGCAGAAAACAGCAGGAGAGAGGATGTGATGAATGAAAAATGCGGGCCTGATGGTTCAGGCCCGCGGCACGCTTAGCGAATGATGTTCAGCGTAACGTCGATGTTGTTGCGGGTAGCGTTTGAGTAAGGACAAACGATATGCGCCGCATCAACCAGCTTCTGCGCTTCTGCTTCATCCATCTCTGGCAGATGAATATTCAGGGTCGCTTCGATACCAAAGCCATCAGGGATAGGACCGATACCGACTTCACCTTCAATCCACGCATCTTTTGGCATCGCGATTTTGTCGCGGCCAGCAACAAACTTCATCGCACCCAGGAAGCAGGCAGAGTAGCCTGCAGCAAACAGCTGCTCAGGGTTAGTCACTTCGCCGCCTGCACCGCCCATCTCTTTTGGCACGCCCAGTTTAACGTCCAGTACACCATCAGAAGAGGTTGCACGACCATCGCGACCACCGGTTGCTTTGGCTTTGGCGCGGTAAACCACTTGTTCTAAAGACATGACATTTCTCCGTTACGCTATTTAATCGCCTGCTACTTATTTAACCGTAATCAGGCGGTGAGGTTCAACGGATGCAGCGCATCCGTCGGCAATATTTATCGTGATTGATTCAGGTTATCACGCAACCCATCGAGCTGTAATTTCAGCGCCAGCAGGGCATCATCGTCACAGGCTGTGGCACATTTAACCGCTTCAGGAATCGCTTCAGCCTTAACGCGCAGCGCGCGGCCAGCCTCTGTTAGCGTTACCGCAACCTGGCGTTCATCCTGCCGGGTGCGCTGTCGGTTAATCAGACCTGCGCTTTCCAGCCGCTTCAGCAGTGGCGTTAATGTTGCCGAATCTAAAAAAAGCTGCTCGCCAATCTCTGACACCGTGACATCATCTTTCTGCCACAACACCAGCATCACCAGATACTGCGGATAGGTAATGTCGAGCTGGCTCAGCAACTGTCGATAGACTTTATTCATCGCCAGATTGGCAGAATAAAGCGCAAAACAGAGTTGCTGATCGACCAACAGTGGCATCGTTTTCACTTTTTTGTCATCTTGATCACAGTTCATGATGATTAATATAGATAGCGCGCTAGATAATTGCAAGCAAACTTTTTTGTCAGGAGAAATAGCATGCAGGATTCACTGGAAGAACAGGCGCGTCGTTTCGCCACTGAGGCACATGCCGGTGCCGGTCAGCGCCGCAAATATACCGATGAGCCTTACATTGTTCATCCGGCTGCGGTAGTGGAGCTGGTGCGCAGCGTCACTCATGACGATGCCATGTTAGCCGCCGCCTGGCTGCACGACACCGTAGAAGATACCTCTGCCACGCTGGGGGATATCGAAGCCCGGTTTGGTGCGCACGTGGCCAGCCTGGTGGAGATGCTGACCGACAGCACACCCACAGCGGCAAAAAATCGGGCGGCCCGTAAACTGGCGCACTTTCGCCATACGGCCAGCGCCAGTCCTGAGGCGCAGACGATCAAACTGGCTGACATCATCGACAATACCCGCGCGATTGTGCGTTTTGATCCTGACTTTGCTCGGGTCTATCTGGTGGAAAAACAGATACAGATTGCGCTGCTGAAGGAGGGTGATGCGCAGTTATGGCAACAGGCGTCAACGATCATTGAAAGCGGCCTTGCCCAACTGCGGGAGCCTCCCTACAACGTGCCAGCGAGCTGGTTTGTGAAACAGGCCGCTAAATACAGCGAAATGCGCGCATAAAAAAACCCGCCAGCGGCGGGTTCTTCTCGTGATGCCTGATTATTCAAGCAACTGCCGTCCCAGATAGGGATTGGCATGCAATAACTTCATTAATTTCTGCGCCGTCGCGGAAGGACGGGTACGCCGCGCTTCCCAGCTTTTCACGGAAGAGACGCTCACGCCCATCACTTTTGCAAATTCATCAACCTGCATGCCGGTCATTTCACGCAGACGCTGCGGCTCTGGCTGGGCGGGTTGCTGACGCTGAATAAGTAACTCGGCGGCGCGATCATCACGTGTCAAAACAATCTGCTCAAGGCTGCTGAGCAATTCAAACATCGGGTCTTTTAATTCCATAGAGAACTCCTTAAAAACTCACTATGAAGCACGTGAAAGTAGAGAGGTACGAGCCTGAAGTCAGGACTCTGAAACCGGGCCTGTTTCAGGCTGGATCCCGCAAGGGTTTGTTTTTGTTATGAGAAAAACCATTACGGGACACAGCCTGCGGTGCACTGCTTTAATGATGTCAGGTCAATGCAACAAATGCCGGGAGACTAAGTATGGATAGAGACCTGACTATTTGCCGCGCAATTTATAATTATTTTTTTCACTATGGTTTGCCGGAAATGTTCCAGCACCTCTAACCTGCTGAGGCAGTTGATTTTTGTGCTGGCATAGCGTGCAAAAAAATCAAATGGTGTTTGCGATTTATGTGGATGCCATCAAGCTTTTCTCAGGCATATTCTCATTTCTGTGAAGCACTACACCTCTTCACCTTGTGAGTGCAAAATATACGCCAATGGTTTACTTCCTGAACACTTATATTCACGGTTCTGATTAATTTAAGAATAGTCCTGGTTAGCGCCTGAACCCTGGCGCGCGGCGGCTCACAGTGCAGTGCGGAGAAATCTTTTAGTCTTAACGCCCCTGTATCGTCAGATGAATCAACAGTCATCCTAACGAAACGGCTGACGCCTCATAACGGTGCAGCTGGCGGCTAAAAACGAGCCCTTTGCGCGCTAAACGTGCAGCTGTGGAATCACGTGCTGATGACGGGAAAATTCACTCCTGACCTCTTTAAGGAAAAGCGATGCGTGAAACAGATTTTAACGTCGGCTATCCCTCTCATCGCGTGCCGATGATGGGCCGCAATGCCGTCGCAACCTCGCAACCGCTGGCGGCACAGGCGGGTTTACGGATGCTGCAACAGGGTGGGAACGCCGTGGATGCGGCTATCGCCACCGCCATCGCCTTAACCGTGCTGGAGCCGACCGGAAACGGCATCGGCAGTGATGCGTTTGCGATTGTCTGGGACGGCAGCGAGCTGCATGGCTTAAATGCTTCAGGTCGGGCGCCCGCCGCCTGGCGTCCCGAACGCTTTGCCGCTCTGAGCGCGATGCCTGAAACCGGCTGGGAGTCTGTCACTGTGCCGGGCGCCGTCTCGGCGTGGGTGACGCTGGCGCAGCGCTTCGGCACCTTACCGCTGACCACCCTGGCGCAACCGGCAATTGACTATGCGCACGACGGCTTTCCGGTCTCTCCGCTGATTGGTCAGCTGTGGCAGCGCGGCTATGACAAGCTGCGGGATCAGCCTGGTTTCAGCAGCTGCTTTGCGCCGCAGGGCCGTCCACCGCGTACGGGCGAGCTGTTCCGCAACCCGGCGCAGGCCCGCACCCTGCAGGAGATCGCTGAGACTGGAGGCGAAAGTTTTTATCGCGGCGCACTGGCGCAGAAAATGGCGGCCTTCGCCCGCGAACATGACGCGGCGCTGACGCTGGAGGATTTAAAAAACCATCGTGCTGACTGGGTTAACCTGCTGTCGCATCCGTTTGCCGGCGGATCGGTGCAGGAGCTGCCGCCGAATGGTCAGGGGATAGCGACCTTAATTACGCTCGGCATTCTGGAAGGGTGGGAGATCAATCGCTATGCACCCGATTCACCGCAGTGGCTGCATCTTTCTATTGAGGCGATGAAACTGGCGCTGGTTGATCTGGACCGTTATGTCACTGACGAGGATCACCTTGAATTTCCGGCTGAATTACTCCTGAGCAAAGAGTACATCCGCCAGCGGGCAGCATTAATCGACCCTGATAAAGCAGGAGATTTCCGCTTTGGATCACCGCAGCAAAGCGGCACGGTGTATGTCGCGGCAGCGGATGCCAGCGGCATGATGGTCTCTTTCATCCAGTCCAATTACATGGGCTTTGGCTCTGGCGTGGTCGTACCCGATACCGGCATCAGCCTGCAGAACCGTGGCGCAGGCTTTTCACTCGACCCGGAGCATCCCAACGTTGTGGCGGGCGGTAAGCGGCCTTTCCATACCATCATTCCGGCCTTTGCGCTGGATCAGCAGGGCCAGCCGCTGATGGCGTTTGGCGTGATGGGCGGCCCGATGCAGGCGCAGGGACACGTTCAGCTGGCGCTGCGGATTATGCTGCACCGGCAGAATCCGCAGGCCGCGATTGATGCGCCGCGCTGGCGCGTGGTACAGGGACGTGAGGTGGTGTTTGAATCCACTCTCGATCGCAATACCCTGAGCACGCTGCGCCGTATGGGGCACAATGTGGTGCTGGAAGACCCTCTGAGTAACTACAACTTTGGTGGCGCACAGGTAATCGTACGCGATCCGCAGGGCTTCTATATCGCAGCCAGCGAGAGTCGCAAAGATGGTCAGGCGGTAGTGTTTTAAGGCCGCGCCAGCGCGCGTCAGGTCGCTAAGTGTGCCTTTCAGCTACACGCTTTGCCCGCAATGGCAGGCAAAGCAGCTTGCCCTGACACGCAGACAATCCCGTTCTTTAACCGGCGTTTCAGAAAGCGTCTGTTTCACAGGTGGTTTCACATTGTGCCGTGATGCGGGTTTGTTCTATTCTTTAGGCCATTCTTACCTGGACATCCGACAGTATCACCGACAGGAGTTGAACCCATGGCTTCAGGACTTACACGCCTTATGGCACGCGGCGGCATGATGCTCGCTGGCGCGCTGATTGTGCTGCAACTCACCGCGTGCGGTGATAAAGAAGGCGAGCAGCGCAAAGCATTTATCGATTTCCTCCAGAACACCGTCATGCGCAGCGGCGAGCATCTGCCCAGCCTCAGCGAGAATCAGAAGCAGAGCTTTGGCAACTTCGCCAGCGATTACGCCATCATGTATGGCTTCTCACAGCAGGCGAACAAGGCCGTTGAGCAGGGTATGCGTCCGGTGGTGGATGAGCTTTCGGCCATTCGCGTTCCGCAGGATTATCTTAGCCGTCGTGATTCCCTGCGTCAGGCGAACAGCGCACTGGTGATCGTTACCCAGCAGATTGAAAGCGCAAAAATGCAGGCGGACAGCAGCAAAGCGGCCCTGAAGCAGCCGGATGACCTGAAAAAAGTCTATGACACCGCCTACAACAAAGTGGTGACGGTGCCTGCCAATCAGCTGATTCCGCTGCTGCCAAAACTCCAGGCGCTGAGTCAGGGTGCCGTACAGGCCGGCGATTTCCTGCAAACGCAGGGAAACCGTGTCAGCTTCAATGATGGTGGCGTGCAGTTCCCGACGCAGGATCAGGCTTCACAATATAACGCGCTGATGAGCACTTTATCAGCCAATTCGCAGGCACTTCCTCAGGCACAGGCTGCCGTCCAGGGTGGTCTGCAGTAAAACCGTTTAACGGGCAGGCGTTATTCGTCTGCCCGGCTCATTCCCCTTTTCATCTCTCTTCCTGTCACCTGGATAATGAAGTGTGATCCGGCGCATTTTCGACCAAAAATAGTTTGTGATCTAAGTCACATTTATATAACAAATACCCTGCCGATAAGTGTGATTCATCTCACAGATAACCTGCCAGTCCGGCCAGAATCCAGGCAAAACGATCATTAATGCCGACAAAAATGTGATCAAAATCACGCAAACCACCCCTTCCACCACCCTCAATCAGTGACACAGATCACACTTGCTCCATGCGCTACGCAGCGTCAAATTCGCGTGATAGAGTCCGCGTGCATACAGTAATACCACCGGCTTTGCGTCGGGGTGGCTAAACAAAAACAAGCGCGCTCTCCTATTGCAGCGCGTCTCAATAAGGGGTGGGTTTATGTCCTCATCAGTGAAGGTCAAAGTACAGAGCTTTGGTCGCTTTCTGAGTAATATGGTGATGCCGAACATCGGGGCGTTTATCGCCTGGGGTATCATCACCGCACTGTTTATTCCAACTGGCTGGATCCCTAACGAAACGCTGGCAAAACTGGTTGGCCCGATGATCACCTACCTGCTGCCTCTGCTGATCGGTTTTACCGGTGGGCGTCTGGTGGGCGGCGATCGCGGCGGCGTGGTTGGCGCGATTACGACCATGGGTGTGATTGTCGGTGCAGATATGCCGATGTTCCTCGGTGCGATGATTGCCGGTCCGCTGGGCGGCTGGGCAATTAAGTCGTTTGACCGGGCGATTGACGGCAAAATCAAAAGCGGCTTCGAGATGCTGGTTAACAACTTCTCGGCCGGTATTATCGGGATGATCCTGGCACTGCTGGCGTTCCTGGCAATCGGTCCGTTGGTTGAAGGTCTGTCACACATTCTCGCCGCAGGCGTGAATCTGATGGTGCAGAACAACCTGCTGCCACTGACTTCCATCTTCGTGGAACCGGCGAAAATCCTGTTCCTGAACAACGCCATTAACCACGGTATTTTCTCACCGCTGGGTATCCAGCAGGCGAGCGAAGCGGGTAAGTCGATCTTCTTCCTGATCGAAGCCAACCCGGGTCCGGGTATGGGCGTACTGATGGCCTACATGTTCTTTGGCCGTGGCAGTGCTAAACAGTCTGCGGGCGGTGCGGCGATTATCCACTTCCTCGGCGGCATCCATGAGATCTACTTCCCGTATGTGCTGATGGCCCCTCGCCTGCTGCTGGCGGTTATCCTGGGCGGTATGACCGGCGTCTTCACGCTGACCGTGCTGAACGGTGGCCTGGTCTCTCCTGCCTCACCAGGTTCTATCCTGGCCGTGCTGGCAATGACGCCAAAAGGTGCCTACTTCGCCAACATCGCCGCTATCGCTGCAGCCTTCGCCGTCTCCTTCGTGGTTTCCGCTATCCTGCTGAAAACCAGCAAAGTCAAAGAAGATGACGATATTGAAGCCGCGACCCAGCGCATGCATGAGATGAAAGCGCAGTCTAAAGGCCAGAGCACAACGGGCAGCGCCGTCGCCAGCGATGCCATGAGCGTCGAGCTGCATCACGTGCGTAAAATCATCGTGGCCTGTGACGCCGGTATGGGTTCCAGCGCCATGGGTGCAGGCGTGCTGCGCAAGAAAGTGCAGGACGCCGGTCTGAGCAATGTGTCGGTAACCAACACCGCCATCAACGCCCTGCCGGGTGATGTCGATCTGGTGATTACGCATCGTGACCTGACTGAACGCGCGATTCGCCAGGCGCCACATGCCCAGCATATCTCGCTGAATAACTTCCTCGACAGCGCGCTCTACAGCACCCTGACAGAACGTCTGGTGGCGGCGAACCGCAGCGACGTACATCGTGAGACGGTGAATACCGCGCTCTCAGACAGCTACGATGAAGGCAATGCGCACCTGTTTAAACTGGGCGCGGATAATGTCTTCCTCGGTCTGACCGCCAGCAACAAAGAGCAGGCGATTCGCTTTGCCGGCGAACAGCTGGTCAAAGGTGGTTACGTTGAACCTGAATATATTGATGCGATGCTGGCGCGTGAAAAACTGACGCCGACCTATCTCGGTGAGTCGATCGCAGTACCACACGGCACGGTTGAAGCGAAAGATCGCGTGCTGAAAACCGGCGTAGTGTTCTGTCAGTATCCGGCAGGCGTTCTGTTCGGCGAAGAGCCGGACGATGTGGCGCGCCTGGTGATTGGTATTGCGGCCCGCAACAACGAGCACATCCAGGTGATCACCAGCCTGACCAACGCGCTGGATGATGACAGCGTGATTGAGAAGCTGGCGAATACCACCAGCGTCCAGGAAGTGCTGGATTTGCTGTCAGGTAAGCCTGTAATCGCGTAATTTATAGCAATTATTTTCCCTGGGGCGGTCATGCCCGTCCCGATTTCCTGGGGCGGGTTTGCCCGCCCCATCGTCATTTGATATGGGTCAAAAATTATGAAAGCGTTACATTTCGGAGCAGGAAACATTGGTCGCGGCTTTATCGGCAAATTACTGGCTGATGCAGGTATCGAACTGGTTTTTGCTGATGTGAATCAGACGGTGCTGGATGCACTGAACGCGCGTCATGAGTATCCCGTTCATGTGGTTGGCGAGCAGGCCAAAGAGGAAACCGTTAAAGGCGTCAGTGCGGTCAACAGCACCAGCGATGAGATCATCACCCTGGTGTCTGAAGTCGATCTGGTCACCACCGCCGTGGGTCCGCAGATTCTGGAGCGTATTGCCGGCAGTGTGGCTAAAGGGCTGGCAAAACGCAGCGACAACGGCAACACCCGTCCGTTAAATATCATCGCCTGTGAAAATATGGTGCGCGGCACCAGCCAGCTGAAACAGCACGTGCTGAAAGCCTTGCCGGAGCAGTATCACGCCTGGCTGGAGCAGCATGTCGGCTTTGTGGATTCCGCTGTCGATCGCATCGTGCCTCCGTCTGAAGCAGGCAGCACCGATCCGCTGGAAGTGACCGTTGAGACCTTCAGCGAATGGATCGTCGATAAAACTCAGTTTAAAGGCGACCTGCCGACCATTCCGGGCATGGAGCTGACTGATAATCTGATGGCCTTTGTTGAGCGTAAACTCTTTACCCTGAACACCGGTCACGCCATTACCGCCTACCTCGGCCAGCTGGCCGGTCACCAGACCATTCGCGACGCCATCCTCGACGAAAAAATCCGGGCCGTGGTGAAAGGCGCAATGGAAGAGAGCGGCGCGGTGCTGATCAAGCGTTACGGTTTTGACGCGGAGAAGCATGCGGCCTACATCCGGAAGATTCTGGGTCGTTTTGAAAATCCGTATCTGAAAGATGATGTGGAGCGCGTGGGCCGTCAGCCGCTGCGTAAACTCAGCGCGGGCGATCGCCTGATCAAGCCGACGCTGGGCACGCTGGAGTATGGTTTGCCGCACGCCAGCCTGGTGCAGGGCATTGCCGCCGCAATGCACTATCGCAGCGATCAGGACCCCCAGGCGCAGGAGCTGGCTACACTGCTGGCTGAAAAAGGCCCACAGGCGACCCTGGCTGAGATTTCAGGGCTGGATGCTGACAGCGAAGTGGTGGCTTCTGTGGTGAGCGCCTGGCACGCTATGGCATAATGCGCGCGTGTTAGTGATGCAAGCCGGGCGCAGTTCACCTGCGCCCGACGGCGGTATTGAACCCATGCAGGCAATAATGGAAGAGAAGCAGGCTTTTGAGAACCGGGTGCTTGAGCGCCTGAACGCCGGTCGTTCGGTGAGAAGCTTTCTGATCGCCGCCGTTGAGCTATTGGCTGAGGCCGTCAATCTGCTGGTGCTGCAGGTGTTTCGTAAAGATGACTATGCGGTGAAATATGCGGTAGAGCCGCTGCTGCTGGGCGATGGTCCTCTGGGCGAACTCTCGGTTCGCCTGAAGCTGATTTACGGACTTGGCGTCATCAGTCGCCACGAATATGAAGATGGTGAACTGCTGCTGGCGCTGCGCGAAGAGCTGAATCACGACAGCGGCGATTATCGTTTTACCGACGATGAGATCCTGGGCCCGTTTGGTGAGCTGCACTGCGTCACCGCCTGGCCACCTGCGCCGGTGTTTCACACCGACGATGCTGAGCTGCGCAGCATGCAGCAGCAGCGCTATCTGCAGATGGTGCGATCCACCATGGTCCTGTCGCTCACCGAGCTGATCGCCCGCATCAGTATGAAGCAGGCGTTTAAAAAGTCCGGTAGCTAATCCTGTCAGGCGTCATCACGACGCCTTTTTCGTCTTAACCTGGCCGGGAATATACGTCAGATTTGGTGTATCCTTGGCCTGTTTTCCTCAACGAGTTGTTGTCATGAAAGAGCAAGAAAAGAACGAAATTAAACTTCTCAGCGATAAGCTGGACGCACTGAACCGCAAAGAGCCGCAGTTACTGGAATCAGGTGATGTCGAGAAACTGGGCGCGTTGCTGAAAGAGAAAGAAGCGCTGGTCATTGAGATCGAGCGTCTGCGCGGTCAGCGGGTTGAAAAACTGAGTGCCGAAGCGCAGAAGCTGCAGAAGATGGGCTTCAGCCGCGAAATTACTAAAAAAGAGCAGGCAAATCTGGGTGCGCTGAAGAAAAGCGTGCGCGGCCTGGTGGTGGTGCATCCAATGACCGCGCTGGGACGTGAGATGGGTCTTAAAGCGATGACGGGCTTCGCTAAAACCGCATTCTGACGGGTCGATCAGGCAGCAGCCTGATCGACATCGGCTTTGCGTTCGCCGGCGGCGGCATAAACCTGCTCCGCCAGCGCATCCAGCAGTTCATAACGGCGGCGATACTCTGCCCGCTTCTTACTGGCAATCTCCTCCAGCGTTTTACGCGGCAGGCTCAGCGGCAGCGTAAACATCCCATCCCTGCGCGCTTCACCACTCAGCGACAGCCAGAATTCACTGTAGCTGGCAAAGAATTTATCCCCTTTGCTGTGGCGATAACGCAGGCTGCGAAATACATGGGTCTCATCGCCTACTGCCTGAATACTTTCCACGCCGCACTGCTTCGCCACAATAAATACCGCTTCCATTAACAGGCGTTTCGGGAAGAGACCGTGAGCCGCTTTGGTCGCCTCGCGGATCATCTCATTATTAATATGTTTCCGCGGCCCCTGTAATCCGCCAATTAATAAGGTGCGCTGGTTATTCTCGTTAAGAATCGAAAATGAGAGTGAAGCAATAATTTCGTCGTTATAACGCAATACCAGCGTCACTTCCCCTTCACGATCAAAATAACCGGAACTGCAGGAGAGTAAAAAAGCTTCGCCATTTTTTCCGGTCAGCGCGGCCAGCGGATTTTCTGAAGCGCTCTGCAGCAGCTGACGCAGCACAGGATTGTCGAGATTGTTCATCAGCGTGTAGTGGTCGAGAATCGCCTGCGCACGCGCAGCAATGCTCATGCCTGAACGCAGATAGGGCCGGTGCAGCTTGGCTGGCAGCAATCCCTGAGTGCTCATCAGCAACGGGAGTTGCGGCAGATGCGACAGTGCATCCAGATAATGCAGCGTGGTCAGCGGCGATATTAAGGTTCTTAACACAAATTTCAGACGAAAACGTTTACTGTTCCAGAGTTTATCCGGAATGTATTTGCCACTGATTAACTGGAAAAAAAGTGAAGCAGAGGATTCGGTCGTATTTTCGTGAGTAGTTATAATTGACATAGTCAGCGACACACAGTGAGTTAAGCAGGAATGTCACTGAACATAACATAGTCAATATCAACAGAAAGTTAATGTGGAATAACATTAAAACCGATAATTGACGATTTTCATTTCATTTTGGCAATGCACAAAATAAGGACAAAAAAAACCGGCGAAATAGATTTCACCGGTTTTATCTTCATTACGTTTACGTTTGGTTAACTTATTTAGCAGATGCGAAGCGGGCTGCCGCTTCGTCCCAGTTAACCACGTTCCAGAACGCTTTGATGTAGTCAGGGCGCTTGTTCTGATATTTCAGATAGTAAGCGTGTTCCCACACATCCAGACCGATGATCGGGAAGCCAGAAACGCCGGCAACCGCTTCACCCATCAGTGGGTTGTCCTGGTTTGCGGTTGAAACCACAGCCAGTTTGTCGCCTTTCTTAACCAGCCATGCCCAGCCAGAACCGAAACGGGTGGCGGCAGCTTTCTCAAACTCTTCCTGGAATTTTTCCACGCTACCGAAATCTTTCTCGATAGCCGCTTTCAGGTCGCCCTGCAGCGTGGTGCCGGTTTTCAGGCCTTTCCAGAACAGGCTGTGGTTAGCGTGGCCGCCAGCATTGTTACGCAGTGGGCCTTTTTTGTCTGCTGGCAGCTGATCCAGTTTGGTGATCAGCTCGTCTACCGGCAGATTAGCAAATTCAGTACCTTCCAGCGCTGCGTTCGCGTTGTTCACGTAGGTCTGGTGGTGTTTAGTGTGATGGATCTCCATCGTCTGCTTGTCGAAATGCGGTTCCAGTGCGTCGTATGCGTAAGGCAGGGATGGCAGTGAATAACTCATGTTCTTCCTCTCCATTTAGTGTGAGCAGCACGACGAATTCGGGACGTGCCGCGTAAGCAGTCGAATCATTATAGTTAAATTCATGTAGCGTAAAAGGGTAATCAATGCCCTATTAACCATAAGGATTTGCGAAACCCGGCAAAAGCAACCCATTGTTTTTTCAGTGTGCTGCTGCTGACTCAGCCTTTTCTGACTTATCCGACAGCGCACGCGGCGCGCTTAAGCCAGGGCAGCAGCAAGCACGCTGCCTGCCCGGATGCCGCGTCTGCCCTGCCCTGTGCCTTACTGACCCAGCTCGCGCAGTGAGTTGTCGAGTGCGCCAACCAGCCAGTCGATGTCGCTTTCCTGGAAAGCCAATGGCGGACGCAGTTTCAGTACATTCCCATACGGGCCAGCGACCGAGGTCAGCACACGATGTTCACGCAGCTTCTCGATCAGGTTCAGCGCCAGGGTTTTATCCGGCGTTTTGCTGTGACGATCGGTGACCAGTTCAAAGCCGATAAACAGTCCGGCACCGCGCACGTCGCCCACGCACTCATAGCGATCCATCAGGGTCTGCAACTCCGCCAGCAGCTTCGCGCCGACCACGCGGCTGTGTTCCTGTAATCCCTCTTCGGTGATCACGTTCAGCACTGCCTGCGCCGCCGCCATCGCCACCGGATTACCACCAAAAGTATTGAAGTAGGGAATCGAGTCACTGAAGGCGGCCAGCACGTCGCTTTTTGCCAGCAGCCCGGACACCGGAATACCATTGCCCATCGGCTTACCGGTGGTAATCACATCAGGCACCACATCGTGGCGGCCAAAGCCCCAGAACGCATCGCCGGTACGGCCAAAGCCAGGCTGGACTTCATCAGCAATAAAGATACCGCCGTTGGCATGCACCACATCGACCGCCTTTTTCAGGAAGCCGCGCGGATTCGGCAGCACCCCGTCCGAAGAGAAGATCGAGTCCGCCAGGAAACCAGCAAATTTAATGCCATGCGCCGCCATATCATCAATCTGCTGCTGAATCTGATCAGCGAACCAGTCACCCAGGTCCGGCGCATCCACACGATACGTATCCGGTGGCATCACCAGCCGCGTGGTAGGTGCCAGCGGCTGTCCACTACCCAGCGCCGGAGAAGCGCCAGAGGTCAGCTCACTGGTGCCATGATAGGCCTCTTTACTGACGATAATTCCGGTACCGCCGCTGAAAGCGCGCGCCACGCGGATCGCCAGGTCATTGGCTTCCGACCCGGTGCACATGTACATCGCGCGATCGATCGCCGCAGGCGTGGTCGCCAGCAGCGCTTCGCTGTAGTCGAGTATATTTTCATGCAGGTAACGGGTATGGGTGTTCAGCATTTTCATCTGCTGCGTCACCGCCTCAATCACGGCCGGATGGCAATGGCCGATGCTCGCCACGTTGTTGTAGACGTCGAGATATTTATCGCCCGCCGCGTCCCACAGATATTGCCCTTCACCCCGCACCAGATGAACCGGTTTGCGATAGAACAGGCGATAGGATTCGCCAAGCACTTTGCTGCGTTTATCGGTCAGTTTGCGCGTTTCGCTGTCGAGCGCATCAGCATGTTCGGCGCGGAAACTGTTGGTATCCATAATGGTGGAACGCGTGGCCATAATGACTCCCGTGACAAGGATGAAGGAGGAAGAGCTGACCCCTGTATCATGCCTGCCTGAATCTAAAATGCAACCAAATACACAAATACAATAAAATACACATGACGCTGGCCGATCCCCGCGCTAAGCTTCCCTCTGATTCAGACGGCATCTTTCGCGTCAGTGGCGTATCATCCGTGCTCTTCGCGCTTTATAAGGAAACCGCTATGCTGCAGGAAACGCGCCTTCATCGCATCCGTGCCTTACTGACCCGGCTTAATCAGGTCAGTACCGAACGCATCATCAGGGAGCTGGGGGTGTCTCGCGAAACCGCGCGCCGCGATATCATTGAGCTGGAAGCGCAGGGTCTGGCGCGCCGCGTTCACGGTGGCCTGGTAGCGATTGAAACGGCGGCTGAACCGCCGCTGACACAACGCCGCAGTACGCAGACCCGCGAGAAGCATTCTATCGCACGCGCCGCTGCACGGTTGCTGCAGCCGGGACAGACGCTGTTTCTGGATGCGGGCAGCACTACCACCCTGCTGGCAGAGGAGCTGCACGCCCTTTCCGGCCTGACGATAGTCACCAATAGCCTGCAGGCCGCGCTGGCGCTGAGCGCCGGAGAAGAAGATCGACCGCTGAATAACCAGATTATTTTGCTGGGCGGGATGATGACAGCGGGGGCGCACCAGACGCGCGGCGAAATCACCGTAGGTGAGATCGTCCGCTATCGCGCCGACGTCGCGCTGCTGTCGCCGGTCGGCATTGAGGCGAATCGGGGTGCCAGCAGTTTTCATCCGCACGAAGCGGCCATTGCCAGAGCGATGGTGCAGCAATCTGCAGCCTGCTATCTGCTGGCCGATCACACCAAACTGGGCGTGGTCAGCCGCACGGTTTACGCGCCGCCGCAGACTATCACCATGCTGATTACCGACAGCGGCGGCGACAACGGTGCCGCCCTTGAAGCATTGCAGCAGACGCTGCCAGAAGTGATGGTGGTTTAACGCAGTCGCTGAGGATGGCTGTAGACCGTGGCGCGGCCAGGTTTACTGAAGCCGACCAGCGTCAGATTGCAGCGCTCAGCCACCTCAACCGCCAGGCGGGTCGCGGCTGAAACCGCGAACAGGATCTCGACGCCGCACATGGCGGACTTCTGCACCATTTCATAGCTGGCGCGGCTGGAGACCAGCACCGCGCCCGGTCCCCACTCAGCCTGACTGCGATACCCCAGCAGCTTATCCAGCGCCACATGGCGACCCACATCTTCACACCCACCGGCCAGCTGGCCATCGGGCTGAATCCACGCGGCCGCATGGGTGCAGCCGGTTTTCTGTCCGACCGGCTGATAATCTTTCAGCTGGCCCAGCGCCCGATCCAGTTGCTCCAGCGCGAAGGTCTGGGTAAACGGCAGCGGAGAGAGCGGCTTGCCAATCTGATCCAGCTGTTCAACGCCACACACACCGCAGCCGGTCCGGCCTGCCAGCGCGCGACGCTGCGCTTTCAGCGCCATAAAACGGCGGCTGGAAAGCTCAATCTGAACCTCAATGCCGTCACAGCCCGGCACGATGTCCATGCCGAAAATGTCGCCCGGCGCGTCGATAATGCCCTCTGACAGCGAGAAGCCCAGCGCAAACGCCTCCAGATCTTTGGGCGTAGTCATCATCACCACGTGCGAGATGCCGTTATAGACCAGCGCCACCGGCACTTCATCCGCCAGCCAGTCATCCTGCGCATCAGTCAGGTCTTTACGCTGCCACACCTGCGTCCTGCTGACGCCGGCCTGAATTGTTAAATCTTCGCCTGAGTCAGGCTGGATAGCTTTCAAAAAGTATGACCTGTTGTTAATAAATTATGTAATTCAGTGCCCGAGTCGGCAGAGCACTGACGCGCTCTGATTCTGCCTTTTAGCCCCATCCAGCGCAAATAAACAGCGGGGCAATTCATGCGGTTTTCTCCCCCAAAAGGCGTAGCCGCGCCTGCTGGCGGACACAATGCGAATAGTTCTCTTTTACGCGTTAACATCAGTAAGCATAAAACAACAGTAATTATCTGCGCCGTCTGAAAATCTGCTTGCAGCACAAATACACCACCGAGGATTTTTAACAAAATTGAGAAAAAGAATTACTAATGACTAACGTGTTGACCCTGGTCAACTTACAGTCAACCAGGACTGCTATTTTGCAAGGCTTCGCAATGGAGCCAATAAAGAAGAACGATAAAATGCAGATTAACAGACGGAGTTTTTTCAAAATCTGTGCTGGCGGGCTGGCAGGCACCAGCGCGGCATTACTCGGTTTTGCCCCCACCACAGCGTTAGCCAGCGTCAGAGAATTCAAACTCATTCGTGCCAGAGAAACACGCAATAACTGCACCTACTGTTCAGTCGGTTGCGGCATGCTGATTTACAGCCTGGGCGATGGCGCAAAAAATGTCCGTGCCTCGATTTACCATATCGAAGGCGATCCTGACCATCCGGTCAGTCGCGGATCGCTCTGCCCGAAAGGCGCAGGCGTGCTCGACTTTATTCACAGCGAACAGCGTCTGAAATACCCGGAATACCGCGCTCCGGGTTCCGATAAATGGCAGCGCATCAGCTGGGATGAGGCGTTTGACCGCATTGCCCGTCTGATGAAGCAGGATCGCGATGCTCATTTCCAGACCACAAACGCCGCTGGCGTGACGGTAAACCGCTGGCCGACCACGTCGATGCTATGCTCTTCTGCCGCCAGTAATGAGACCGGTCTGCTCGATCAGAAATTTGCCCGGGCGCTGGGTATTCTGGCACTGGAAAACCAGGCGCGCCTGTGTCACGGCCCGACCGTGGCGGCACTGGCCCCGAGCTTTGGCCGCGGAGCGATGACCAACAACTGGAATGACATCAAAAACGCCAACGTGGTGATGATCATGGGCGGCAACCCCGCCGAGGCGCATCCGGTTGGCTTTAAATGGGTAATTGAAGCCAAGATCCATAACAATGCGCAGGTTATCGTGGTCGATCCGCGCTTTAACCGATCTGCAGCGATCGCCGACTTCTACGCACCCCTGCGTGCAGGCAGCGACGTGGTGTTCCTGATGGGGGTGATCAACTATCTGCTGCAGCACAATCAGATTCAGCAGGAGTATGTTCGCGCCTTTACCAACGCAGCGCTGATTGTCAGCGAAGGCTTCAGCTTCAGCGACGGTTTGTTCAGCGGCTACGATGCGGAAACCCGTCAGTACGATCGCCAGAGCTGGCACTATGAGCTGGATGAAAACGGCCATGCGCGACGCGATGAGAGCTTCAGCCATCCACGCTGTGTACTGAACCTGCTGAAAACCCACGCCAGCCGTTACACCCCGGAAATGGTGACGCGGATGTGCGGCACTTCGCAGGATGCCTTTATTACGGTGTGCGAGCAGCTCGCCTCTACCTGCGTGCCTAATCGCACCGCAACCATCCTCTATGCGCTGGGCTGGACCCACCACACCAACGGTTCGCAGATTATCCGCACGGCGGCGATGATCCAGCTGCTGCTGGGCAACATCGGTATGCCAGGTGGCGGTATCAATGCGCTGCGCGGTCACTCCAACGTGCAGGGTTACACCGACCTCGGCCTGCTGGCGCAGAGCCTGCCGGGCTATCTGCCGCTGCCGTCCGAGAAGATGACCACGCTGGCGACTTACCTGCAACAGGCCACGCCTGTGGCGGCGCTGCCGGACCAGGTCAACTACTGGCAGAACACCGACAAGTTTTTCGTCAGCCTGATGAAGAGTTTCTATGGTGATAACGCCACGGCGGAGAATCAGTGGGGCTACGACTGGCTGCCGAAGTGGGACAAGGCTTACGACTGCATGGCGCAGGCGGAGATGATGGAGCAGGGCGCGCTGAACGGCTGCCTGATTCAGGGCTTCAACCTGCTGGCCGCCTTCCCGGACAAAAACAAAGCCGTTCGGGCCCTTTCGCGCCTCAAATATATGGTGGTGATCGATCCGCTGCGCACGGAAACCGCCAGCTTCTGGCAGCATCATGACGAATTCAACGACGTCGATCCATCGACTATCCAGACCGAAGTATTCCGCCTGCCCTCCTCCTGCTTCGCCGAAGAGTCGGGTTCGGTGGCGAACTCGTCGCGCTGGCTGCAGTGGCACTGGGCAGCCGCCGAGCCACCTGCTGAAGCGCTGCACGACGGCAAAATCCTCGGCAATCTGTTTATGCGTCTGCGCGCGCTCTACCTCCTGGAAGGCGGTGCAGCCCCTGAGCCGCTGATGGCGATGCGCTGGGACTACCACGACCCGTTCAATCCTGAGCCGGAAGAGGTGGCGAAGGAGAACAACGGGCAGGCGCTGGCCGACATTTATGACGCCAGCGGCAAACTGCTGCTGAAAAAAGGTCAGCAGCTCAACGGCTTCTCTGAGCTGCGTAACGATGGCACCACTGCCAGCTCCTGCTGGATCTACAGCGGCAGCTGGACGCCGGAAGGCAACCAGATGGCACGACGCGACAACGCCGATCCGTCGGGACTGGGGGCCGTCTCAGGCTGGGCCTGGGCCTGGCCCGCTAACCGCCGCATTCTTTATAACCGTGCCTCCGCGGATGCACAGGGTAAAGCCTGGGATCCGCAGCGCCGCCTGATTGAATGGGATGGCACACGCTGGCACGGCATCGACGTACCGGATTACCCGGTGACGCTGTCGCCGCAGAAGCAGGCCGGTCCGTTTATCATGCAGCCCGATGGTCTCGGCCACCTGTTTGCACTCGATAAAATGGCCGACGGCCCGTTCCCGGCACACTACGAACCGATGGAAAGTCCGCTCGCCGACAATCCCCTGCATCCGCAGCAGCGTCACAGTCCGGTGGTCCGTCTGTTCAGTAGCGACGCCGCGCAGCTGGGTGAGGCCGCCGACTATCCCTGCGTCGCCACCACCTACTCCATCACCGAGCTGTTCCGCCACTGGACCAAGCATGCCCTGCTGAATGCAATCGCGCAGCCGGAGCAGTTTGTCGAGATCGGCACTGAGCTGGCAGAGGAGAAAGGCATTCAGGCCGGAGACAGCGTCAAAGTCACGTCACGTCGAGGCTATATCAAAGCCAAAGCAGTGGTCACACGTCGTCTGCAGCGTCTGATGATTGACGGCAGGCCGGTTGATACCGTGGGCATTCCCTGTCACTGGGGCTTTGAAGGCACCACGCGTAAAGGTTTCCTCGCCAATACGCTGACGCCTTCGGTTGGCGACGCCAACTCGCAGACCCCGGAGTACAAGGGATTTTTAGTGAAAGTTGAAAAAGCGTAACGGCAGATGACTATGGCTTATCAATCACAAGATATTATCCGTCGCTCTGCGACCAATGGCTTTACCCCACCGCCGCAGGCGCGCGATCACCAGCGCGAAGTGGCGAAACTTATCGATGTCACCACCTGTATCGGCTGCAAAGGCTGCCAGGTCGCCTGCTCTGAGTGGAACGACATCCGCGATGAGGTCGGCCACAACATCGGGGTTTATGACAATCCCACCGACCTGACCGCCAAATCCTGGACGGTGATGCGCTTTTCCGAAGTCGAAGAGAACGGCAAGCTGGCCTGGCTGATTCGCAAAGATGGCTGCATGCACTGCGCCGATCCCGGCTGCCTGAAAGCCTGCCCGTCGGCAGGCGCCATCATTCAGTATGCCAACGGCATCGTCGATTTTCAGTCGGAGCAGTGCATCGGCTGCGGCTACTGCATCGCGGGATGCCCGTTCAACGTGCCACGGCTGAATAAAAAGGATAACCGCGCCTACAAATGCACCCTGTGCGTGGATCGCGTCAGCGTCGGTCAGGAACCCGCCTGTGTGAAGACCTGCCCGACCGGTGCCATCCATTTCGGCAGCAAAAGCGACATGCTGACGCTGGCGGAGGAACGTGTGGCGGAGCTGAAGTCACGCGGGTTTGCGCAGGCTGGCCTCTACAACCCGGAAGGCGTGGGCGGCACCCACGTGATGTATGTGCTGCATCATGCGGACAAGCCTCAGCTCTATCACGGCCTGCCTGCGAATCCGGGCATCAGCCCGACCGTGACCTTCTGGAAGGGGATCTGGAAACCGCTGGCAGCGGTCAGTTTTGCCGCGACGTTTGCCGCCTCAATCTTCCACTATGTTGGCGTTGGCCCGAATCGCGTCACTGAAGAGCACGACGACAACGACGATCAGCCTGAGGAGCATCAATAATGAAGAAACCCGATCATCTGGTGCGCTATCGCGCACCTGAACGCATCAATCACTGGATCGTCGCGATTTGCTTTGTCATGGCCGCGTTAAGCGGATTAGGGTTTTTCTTTCCGTCGTTTAACTGGCTGATGCAGATCTTTGGCACGCCACAACTGGCGCGTATTCTGCATCCTTTTGTCGGCGTGGTGATGTTTGTCGCTTTTATGCTGATGTTTTTACGTTACTGGAAACACAACCTGATTAATCGCGATGACCTTTACTGGGCCAGAAATATTCACCGGATTGCGCTGAACGAAGAGGTCGGTGATACCGGTAAATATAACTTTGGTCAGAAGTGTGTGTTCTGGGCTGCTATCATCAGCTTAGTATTGCTGCTTGCCAGCGGCATTGTGATCTGGCGACCCTACTTTGCTGATGCCTTTGTCATTCCGCTGATTCGTCTGGCGCTGGTTGTGCATTCGGTGTCGGCGGTGGCGCTGATCATCGTCATTATGGTGCATATTTATGCTGCATTGTGGGTCAAAGGCACACTGACCGCGATGGTGGAAGGCTGGGTCAGCGCCGAATGGGCCAGACAGCATCATCCTCGATGGTACCGTGAGCAGCGTAATCCGCCAATAAAACAGGAAAAACGCCCCTGATGAGTATTCGCATAATCCCGCAGGACCAGCTGGAGAAAGGCGAAAAGACAACGGCGGAGATGATTCCGCCGTTACTTTTTCCACGGCTGAAAAATTTATACAGCCGTCGTGCCGCGCGACTGCGCGACCTGGCGGCGAAAAATCCACTCGGCGACTATCTGCGCTTTGCGGCGGTGATCGCTGAAGCACAGGAGATTGTGCTGTATGACCATCCGCTGCACATCGACCTGCATGCCCGACTGACGCAGAGCGCCAGCGAGGGCAAGCCGCCGCTGAACATCCATACCCTGCCGCGCGATGCACACTGGCAACGGCTACTGCACTCGCTGATTGCCGAGCTGAAGCCGGAGATGAGCGGTCAGGCACTGGCAGTGCTGGAGAATCTGGAGAAGGCGTCAGCCACCGAGCTGGAAACCCTGGCCAGCGCGCTGTTTACCGGCGAATATGCGCAGGTCAGCAGCGATAAAGCCCCCTTTATCTGGGCGGCGCTTTCGCTCTACTGGGCGCAGATGGCGGCCCTGATCCCGGGCAAAGCACGCGCGGAGATGGGCGATCAGCGCCAGTTCTGTCCGGTCTGCGCCAGCATGCCGGTCGCCAGCGTGGTGCATATGGGCAGTCATGAAGGTGCGCGCTATCTGCACTGCAATCTGTGCGAAAGTGAATGGCACGTGGTGCGCAGCAAATGTACCCAGTGCGAACAGTCCCGCGATCTGCACTACTGGTCGCTCGACAGCGAGCATGCGGCGGTGAAGGCAGAGAGCTGCGGCGACTGCGGCACCTACCTGAAGATGCTCTATCAGGAGAAAGATCCGGCTATTGAACCGGTGGCCGATGACCTGGCGTCGCTGATACTCGATGCAAAAATGGAGCAGGAAGGCTTCGCACGCAGCAGTCTCAATCCCTTTATGTTTCCTGGCGAATAGTCACTGAATCCGGAGAACCCGATGAAACTGATTGGCAGCTATACCAGCCCGTTTGTGCGTAAGATTTCGATTATCATGCTGGAAAAAGGCATTACGTTTGAATTCGTTAACGCATCGCCTTACAGCGATGACAGCCACGTGCCGCACTACAATCCGCTGGGCAAAGTCCCGGCGCTGGTCGCTGACGATAAGCAAATCTGGTTCGACTCCAGCATCATCGCCGAATTTCTGGAACTGCGCGGCGCGGAGCCGGCTCTGCTGCCTGCCGATCCGCTTGAGTCACTTAACATTCGTCAGCTGGAGAAGCTGGCGGATGGGGTCAGTGATGCCGCGCTGGTGATCGTGCGCGAACAGATGCGTCCGGGGGATTTGCAGTCGGAAGAGGTGCTGTTGCGTAATCGTGAAAAAATTCAGCGCAGTCTCGATATGCTGGAAGCGAAGGCCGCAGAGGGCAAATGGCTTAACAACGGTCAGCTTAATCTGGCGGATATCGCCACCGGATGTATGATCGGCTACCTCAACTTCCGCCGCGTGGTGCCCAACTGGTGTGTTGAGCGTCCGGCATTGGTTAAGCTGGCGGAAACGCTGTTTGAGCGCGAGAGCTTTGCGCGGACGACGCCGCCTGCGGCGTGATGGGTGCGGTGGCTGGCAGCTGTCAGTTTCATACCCTGCGGAGTCACTCTCTCAGAAATCGGATATTTACAGATGGCGTTGCGAGTATCCGGTTTTCAACAACGCGCCAGCGCATTTTACCAGCGGTTCAGCCACGGTCATTACCGGATAGGGTAAAACCATACAGATTAGAGAGGAATTCAGGGATCTTCAGCACAACTGAAACGCAGGCAATCCACTTCATCTGCAGTCGTCAGCCAGAGCTGAGCATTAAGACAGGTGCTTTGAGTAAACACGCTATCGGGAGGCCCTCCCGGCCTGAAAAATCCCATAAAAAAAGGGACGATTGCTCGTCCCTTTTCCGCACTACGCTAAGAGGATTACTGCAGCAGCGAGATATCCGCGACCTGCAGGAACAGCTCACGCAGTTTTGACAGCAGCGTCAGGCGATTGACCCGCACTGCCTGATCGTCGGCGTTCACCATCACTTTGTCGAAGAAGTTGTCTACCGCGGTACGCAGCTGGGCCAGTTCGACCAGCGCATCCTGATAGCGGCCTTCAGCAAAGTAAGGTTGCAGCTTGCTGCTCAGTGCGGTGACAAAGGTCGCCAGCTGGATCTCTTCGTTCTCTTTCAGCAGCGATGCCTGCACGCTTTCATTCAGCGTTTCGGTCGACTTTGCCAGTATGTTAGAGACGCGCTTGTTCGCCGCTGCCAGCGCTGCAGCGGCTTCCAGCGTACGGAAGTGCGACACTGCTTTCATACGTGCATCAAAGTCAGCCGGACGGGTCGGACGACGCGCCAGAACTGCCTGCAGCGTATCGATGCTGTGACCCTCTTCCTGATACCAAGTGCGGAAGCGACCCAGCATAAAGTCGATCACATCATCCACCACGCGAGCGTTGCTCAGCTTGCTGCCATACAGACGCACCGCTTCTTCGGTCAGCGTTTGCAGGTCGAGCGGCAGGTTCTTCTCAACGATGATACGCAGCACGCCCAGCGCCGCACGACGCAGTGCGAACGGATCTTTGTCGCCTTTCGGATGCTGACCAATGCCGAAAATACCGGCCAGCGTATCCATTTTATCGGCAATCGCCAGCGCACAGGCGACCGGGCTGGATGGCAGATCGTCACCGGCAAAGCGCGGCTGATACTGCTCGTTTAGCGCAACCGCCACATCTTCGGCTTCGCCGTCGTGACGCGCATAGTGCATGCCCATCACGCCCTGGGTGTCGGTGAACTCGAAGACCATGTTGGTCATCAGGTCACACTTCGACAGCAGGCCCGCGCGGGTAGCGTGATTCACATCGGCGCCAATTTCACCGGCAATCCAGCCCGCCAGGGTCTGAATGCGATCGGTTTTATCGCGCAGCGTGCCCAGCTCTTTCTGGAACAGCACCGTCTCCAGACGCGGCAGATTATCTTCCAGACGTTTTTTGCGGTCGGTATTAAAGAAGAACTCCGCATCGGCCAGGCGTGGGCGTACCACTTTCTCGTTGCCGGAGATAATCTGGCGCGGATCGCTGGATTCGATGTTGGTGACGAAAATGAAGTTCGGCATCAGGTTGCCGTCATTGTCGTAAACCGGGAAATATTTCTGATCGCCTTTCATGGTGTAGACCAGCGCTTCCGCAGGCACCTTGAGGAATTTCTCTTCAAAGGTCGCGGTCAGGACGACCGGCCACTCCACCAGCGACGTCACCTCTTCCAGCAGGCTGTCGCTGATATCGGCGTTACCGCCTAAGCGACGTGCGGCCGCTTCGGCATCAGCTTTAATCATCGCTTTGCGGACCTGATAGTCGGCAATGACCTGGCCGCGTTTTTCCAGCACATCTGGGTACTGATCGGCGTTGTCGAGCGTGATTTCGCTTTCACCCATAAAGCGGTGACCACGAATAACGCGATCTGACTTAATGCTCAGAATAGTGCCAGGAATCAGCTCATCGCCCAGCAGCATCGTCACGGTGTGAACCGGACGAACGAATTGCACATCGCTGTCGCCCCAGCGCATCAGTTTTGGCACGGGCAGCTTGCTGAGTGCTGTCGCAATCATCGCCGGCAGTAGTGCCTGAGCCGCTTCGCCTTTGACCTGGGCGCGATAAAACAGCCATTCGCCTTTATCGGTGGCGAGGCGTTCAGCCTGATCGACCGTAATGCCGTTGCCACGCGCCCAGCCTTCTGCGGCTTTGGTGGCGTTGCCGTCAGCGTCAAACGCCGCAGCGACCGCCGGACCGCGCTTCTCCACTTCCCGATCGGGTTGTGAGGCGCTCAGGTTTGCGACTTTCAGCGCCAGACGACGCGGCGCAGCAAACCAGCTGACCTCGCCGTGGCTCAGGTTGGCGGCATCCAGTTCAGCGGTAACCTGCGCGGCAAAGGCTTCTGCCAGGCTGCGCAGGGCTTTTGGTGGCAGCTCTTCGGTGCCGATCTCCACCAGGAAAGTTTGTTCAGTCATGGCTGCCTCTTACTTTTTGTTATTGCACATCGGGAAGCCCATTGCCTCGCGAGAGGCGTAGTAAGCTTCAGCCACGGCTTTGGTCAGAGTACGAATGCGCAGAATATAGCGCTGACGCTCTGTTACCGAGATCGCTTTGCGGGCATCCAGCAGGTTGAAGCTGTGTGCCGCTTTCAGAATGCGTTCGTAGGCGGGCAGTGGCAGCGGTTTTTCCAGCGCCAGCAGATGCTGCGCCTCTTTCTCGTACTGCTCGAAGCAGGTAAAGAGGAAATCGACGTCGGCGTATTCGAAGTTATAGGTGGATTGCTCCACTTCGTTCTGATGAAACACGTCGCCGTAGGTAGTTTTGCCCAGCGGGCCATCGCTCCAGACCAGATCGTAAACGCTGTCGACGCCCTGAATGTACATCGCCAGACGCTCCAGACCGTAGGTGATCTCACCCGTTACCGGCTTACACTCCAGGCCGCCAACCTGCTGGAAGTAGGTGAACTGCGTTACTTCCATGCCGTTGAGCCACACTTCCCAGCCGAGTCCCCAGGCACCCAGCGTCGGGTTTTCCCAGTTATCTTCTACGAAGCGAATGTCATGCACCGTCGGATCCATACCCAGCTCTTTCAGCGAGCCGAGATAGAGCTCCTGAATGTTGTCCGGTGACGGCTTAATGATCACCTGAAACTGGTAATAGTGCTGCAGACGGTTCGGGTTTTCACCGTAGCGGCCATCGGTAGGACGGCGGGATGGCTGCACGTAGGCGGCGGCGATCGGCTCCGGGCCGAGTGCACGCAGGCAGGTCATCGGGTGTGAAGTGCCAGCGCCCACTTCCATGTCCAGCGGTTGGACAATGGTGCAGCCCTGACGCGCCCAGTAATCCTGCAAGGTCAGGATCAGCCCCTGAAAGGTTTTGGTATCAAACTTTTGCATGTTAAGTGTGCACGCGCTTCGGTTAGATTAAAAAAAGAGGCCGACAGTATACCCTTTGACCGCGCGATGTGCAGCCGTAAATCCCGGACGGTTCCAGCGCGTTTTCACGGTAATTTCGGGGGCCGGCATACAGATGGCTCCGAATCCTGCTGGCAGCGGTTGTTGCTCTGGTCGCATTTGACTACCCTTTTGCGCACGGAGCTATGCGCAAGAGGACGCCATGCCGCAAAAGATTTACTGGATCGACAATTTACGCGCGGTTGCCTGCCTGATGGTGATCGTGATTCACACTACTACCTGGTATATCACTGGCCCGATGGCGGTAACGGGTACCACCTGGGATGTGGCGAATCTGCTGAACTCCGCATCACGCGTCTGTGTTCCGCTGTTCTTTATGATCTCCGGCTATCTGTTCTTCGGTGAACGCAGCGCCCAGCCGCGCCATATGCTGCGGCTGGTGCTCTGCCTGCTATTTTACAGCGCGGTCTCGCTGGCCTATATCACCTGGCTGACGCCGATCAGCGAAGGACGGTCGATCCTGAAGATGCTGCAGAAGCCGGTGTTTTATCACCTCTGGTTCTTCTTTGCGTTGATTGGCATCTATCTGATGTCGCCGCTGATTCAGGTGAAAACCGTGCAGGCACGCTATGTGGCGCTGCTGGTGCTGGTGCTGGCGGTGCTCGCTAATCCGAATACGGCCAGCCAGTCGCTGGGCCCGTTTCATTTTCTGCCGGTGAATCTTTATGTCAGCGGGGACAGCATTTACTACCTGCTTTATGCGCTGCTGGGACGGGCGATCGGCACAATGGACACGACCCGGCGCGGTCTGACGCCGCTGGCGGCCGGGCTGTTTATCGCCTGCGTAATTGGCATTACGTTAGGGACGAAAAAGGCGCTGATCGTCAACGGAGCGTTTAACGATACCTGGTATCTCTACTGCGGACCGCTGGTGTTTATCGCGGCCATTAGCCTGCTGATTGTGTTTAAAAACAGCCTGAATCAGCGCACGCTGCCCGGTTTTACGGTGATTGCACGCTATTCACTGCCGATCTACGGCTTTCACGCGCTGTTCATTCACTATCTGCGTACGCATCACTACGATGATATGTCGCGTCCGTGGCTCGACCTGCCCTGGGTGTTCGGGCTGACGCTGGGCGGCAGTCTGCTGCTGGGGATGGCGCTGAAACGTGTCGATACCCGTCACTTCGTCAGTTGATCGGTTTCCCGCTGGCGGGCGCGTCGCAGCTGGCGCGCCGATGAAAATCCCGCCGCCAGCGCCGCTTTTTCGGCCGATTCCCCCTGCTGCTGACGCTGGCGCGCCACGCCAACCCGCAGCTGCTCATGGTATTCCCGCACGCTGATCCCCAGATGCTGACGAAACAGCCGCGCCAGATGGCGGCTGCTGACGTGGGTGCGCCCTGCCAGCTCGGTCAGCGTCCAGCCGTGTTCAGGATGGGCAATCATCAGATCCTGTGCCCGATGAATGGCCGGATGCATATGATTGCGGTAACGCAGCCAGGGTGAAAGCTGCGGATCGTCCCCGGCGCGGCGGAACCAGACCACCATTTCCCGCGCCACCGCCAGCGCGGTAGGCGTATCGCAGAGCTGCTTCACCAGATGCAGCGCCAGATCGATGCCCGCCGTGATGCCCGCGCTGGTCCAGATATTCTCATGCCCGACAAACACCCGATTCTCCTGCACCCGTGCGCGCGGGGCGGCTGCTTTCAGGCGGGCGATCACATCATGATGGGTGGTGCAGGGCACCTCATCCAGCATGCCTGCCTGCGCCGCCAGCAGTGCCCCCGAGCAGACGCAGACCAGCATAAAGGTCTGCGCGCGCAACGCGGCGTGCTGGCGCATCAGCCAGTCGCGTGCTTCTGCGGCTTGCTGTGTGGAATAACAGATCTGTGAGTCAAAGACGCCCGGCACCACCAGCAGGCTCCCGGCGGGCAACTGTTCCGGTAAAGGTTCGATGCCGCCAATAGTCATGCCGGTGGAGCAGACCACCTCCGGCTGCGGGCCGATGTAGCGCAGCGTAAAGCGATCGCCCGCCAGCTTCAGCGTCTCGGCAGGGCCGGTCAGATCCAGCGCCATGACACCGGGCAGAGTTAAAAACCAGACGGTATGCGTCATGCTGGCTCGCTACATTAGATCCCAGCCGCGGGCGCGCCACAACGCAGGCAGCTGCGCCATGTCGTCGAAGCGCGTCACCAGCGGATGGTCCAGTTCAGGGTTGTGCGGGTCAGCGCAGTAGTAGTAGACCGGAATGCCGGCGGCGATACCGGCGCGGGCACCCGCTTCGGAGTCATCCACCAGAATGCAGCGCTCAATCGGCACCTGCATCTGTTCCGCCGCGTGATACATCAGTTCCGGATCGGGCTTCCAGTGCAGAATGTCATAGCCGCTATAAAGGTGCTCCTCAAACAGCGGCAGCATGCCGGTTAAGCCCAGCGAGTGCTGCATCTTTTTTACCGTCCCGTTTGAGACCACGCACATCGGCACTTTGATCTGCTCAACCAGCGCTTTTGCGCCTGAGATCGGCTGCAGTTGCTGATCAAACAGTCGCGCGACTTCCGCGCGATAGGCGGTTTCCACCTCTTCCATCGGCAACGTCACCTGATGTGCATCACCCACGTCACGAATGATGTCGTAGAGTTTGACGCCCTTATACTTTTCAAACATCTGCTGCAGCGACAGCTCGAGACCATAACGGGCAAAGGTGTTGACGTAGGCCTGGGTGCAGAGCAACTCACTGTCCACCAGCGTGCCATCGCAATCAAAAAAGACGCATTCAACTGACATCAGACTCTATCCTTCGATTCAGGGGGGTGCTCCACACTCTACCGCACTCAGCGCAGATTGCGAGACTGGCAATCGGTTGCGAAAAATCATTGTATTGCCCCGGTAAAATCGCCAGGATACGCGCCGATGATTTTTTCTTCTGGATGGATGGCATGAGCAAGCAAGGCGTTTTGCAGCGCATCTTCAGGCTGCAGGAACACGGCACCACGGTGCGCACCGAAGTGATCGCGGGTATCACCACCTTTCTGACGATGGTCTATATCGTCTTCGTCAACCCGCAGATCCTCGGCGTCGCCGGCATGGATACCCAGGCGGTGTTTGTGACCACCTGTCTGATTGCCGCCTTCGGCAGCATTCTGATGGGGCTGTTTGCCAATCTGCCGGTGGCGCTGGCCCCCGCAATGGGCCTGAACGCCTTCTTCGCTTTTGTGGTGGTCGGGGCGATGGGCTATTCGTGGCAGGTCGGTATGGGCGCGATCTTCTGGGGCGCGGTCGGCCTGCTGATCCTGACGCTGCTGCGGGTTCGCTACTGGATGATTGCCAATATCCCGCTGAGCCTGCGCGTTGGCATTACCGCCGGTATCGGTCTGTTTATCGCCATGATGGGGCTGAAGAACGCCGGTATTATCGTGCCGAATCCCGATACCCTGGTGGCGGTAGGCAACCTGACCTCGCACAGCGTGCTGCTGGGTGCGCTGGGCTTCTTTATTATCGCCATTCTGGCATCACGTAATATCCACGCGGCGGTGCTGATCTCAATGGTGATCACCACCGGTATTGGCTGGATGCTGGGCGACGTGAAGTTTGTTGGCCTGTTTTCAGCGCCGCCGTCGATTACGTCGGTAGTGGGTCAGGTTGATATCAAAGGCGCGTTTAACATTGGCATGGCAGGCGTGATTTTCTCGTTTATGCTGGTCAACCTGTTCGATTCATCCGGCACGCTGATCGGCGTCACCGACAAAGCGGGACTGACCGATGAAACCGGCACCTTCCCGCGGATGCAGCAGGCGCTTTATGTCGACAGCATCAGTTCGGTGAGTGGCGCGCTGGCGGGCACCTCATCGGTGACCGCCTATATCGAGAGCACTTCGGGCGTGGCGATTGGTGGCCGTACCGGCCTGATGGCTGTGGTGACCGGCCTGCTGTTCCTGCTGGTGACCTTCCTGTCACCGCTGGCCGCGATGGTGCCCTCCTACGCTGCCGCGGGTGCGCTGATTTATGTGGGCGTGTTAATGACCGCCAGCCTGTCGCGCGTGCGCTGGGACGATCTGACCGAAGCGGTTCCGGCGTTTGTGACCGCCGCCATGATGCCCTTCAGCTTTTCCATCACCGAAGGGATTGCGCTGGGGTTCATTGCTTACTGTGTCATGAAGCTGGGTACCGGCCGCTGGCGTGAGATCAGCCCCTGCGTGGTGATTGTTGCGCTGCTGTTTGTGCTGAAGATTGTCTTTATCGACGCGCACTAAGCGCAGTCAGAGCCGCAACCCACCGGTTGCGGCTTTTCACATTTCAGGATGCAGATTGCGCTCGCTGGGCAGACTGGTCAGCCGCAGGGCATGAGGCCCGATGTTGGGCTTACCCATCTCAATTTCACGTAATGCACGCCATTCAAAGTCGTTATCCATCTCCCACAGGTACAGCCGCTGCGTCGCAGACGACAGCGCACACGACCAGACCAGCATGGGTTCCGCATCACACACCACCTGAATGTCGGGATAGAGTGACGATCGCAGCCGACCGGCACCCGGCAGCAGGCGCAGCGAATCCAGTCCCCGATCGCCTTCTCCCGTCAGCTTGAGAATGCTCTGGCGTAACGTCCAGATCTGCGTCACCGCTTCCATGGCATCCTGCTGGGCATTAATCCAGGCGATTTCGCCCGACGTTAATCCCTGAATCAGCTGCGCCTGCGTCTGACGGCTCCGCGCATGCACAATCTCCATATCCAGACCGGCACGTCCACCCTCTTCAGCCAGCAGTACACCCACCGTATTGCCCGCATAGGCAATGCTGAAATCGGGCAGATCGCTGTCAGCAAACACGGGACGTCCGTTGCTCTGGATAATCAGCCGTGGCAGCTCTTGAATACCATAAACGCGCAGCATCAGCTGTGCCAGTAGGGTTCGCGCGGCAAGGAAACGTCCACGGCGTTTGTCAGCGAACTGCTGTGCCGTGTCGGTAATCGCCTGGGGAATGCACATCTCTTTAGCCGGGAAGCCGGGATCGCCCGTCCAGCGTACAAAATGACCAGCCATCTGTCGCTCCGTGAAAATGGTCAGATAATCATCAGAAACATTGTAGGAATTTTCCTACCTTATTGCACTCAGCAACAGCACAGATTGGGTTAAATTCAGAATAGGATGATCAGGCAGCACAGGCTGGCGGGAATGGTTCAGAGTTACGCGCCGCGAACCGAATCGCGACGCGGGCCGCATCAGGCGAAGCGGCTTGCCTGCTCAAAACTCAGACGCGGCAGGCGCGGATGAAGTTTTGATGCCTCACCGTAACCGAGGTTAATCAGCAGGTTAACCTGATACTGGCCGTCGGGGAAAAAGGCATCATTGATTTTGGCCGGATCGAAACCGGACATCGGACCGGCATCCAGACCCAGCGAACGGGCTGCCAGGATCAGGTAACCCGCCTGCAGGCTGCTGTTACGGAAAGCCGTCTCTTTCGCTGCTTCCGGGCTGCCGGTAAACCAGCTGCGCGCATCTGCATGCGGGAACAGCGCAGGCAGCTGCTCATAGAACTCACGGTCCCAGGCCACGATCACCGTAACCGGCGCGCTCATGGTTTTGTCCAGATTGCCGGACGAGAGGGCCGGTTTCAGCTTCTCTTTGCCTTCCGCTGAGGTGACGAAAACAAAACGCGCAGGCAAGCAGTTCGCCGAGGTCGGCCCCAGCGCCGTTAAGGTATAGAGCTGTTCCAGCAGGGCGTTATCGACCGGCTTATCCTGCCAGTAACTGTGGGTGCGGGCGTCATTAAACAGCGTATCCAGTGCGGCAGTGTCGAGCGGTGTACTCATGCAACTCTCCTTTTTCAGGCAAAAATTTCGCCTGACGGTGTTCACGTAGTGGGTTTGCGTGCGGCCCGACACGGCGGGATGAAGCGGGATTCACTCACCGCGATCATAGCCGCACGTCAGATCGGCGCATCTACCGTTATACGACAACGCGGTGCCGCCGCAAAATAACATATCAGCAAGAATCAACGCAGAGGCGGGAATAACAGGGGAGGCAGCGAGACGGGAAATCAGGCCTGACAGCGCGATGCCGCCAGGCCCGGAAAGCTATTTACCAATACAGAAGCTGGAGAAGATACGGCCCAGCAGATCGTCAGAGGTGAATTCACCGGTGATCTCGCTTAACGCCTGCTGAGCAACACGCAGCTCCTCCGCCAGTAACTCACCGGCCCGGGCACCGAGCAGCTGTGCTTTCCCCTGCTGTAAGTGTGTGGCCGCCAGCTCCAGCGCCTGCAGATGGCGACGACGCGCCAGGAAGCCACCTTCCATGTTGCCCGCGAAGCCCATGCTCTGCTTCAGGTGATCCCGCAGCGCATCGACGCCCTCGCTGGTGCGTGCCGACAGGCGAATCAGTGAGTGACCGTTTACTTCTGTCAGGCCCAGCGCTTCACCGGTAACATCCGCCTTATTGCGCACCACGGTAATTGGCAGCTCCGGCGGCAGACGGGAGACAAAATCGGGCCAGATAGCCGCCGCATCGGTGGCATCGGTGGTGGTGCCATCTACCATAAACAGCACGCGGTCAGCCTGTTCAATCTCCTGCCAGGCGCGCTCAATGCCGATGCGTTCGACTTCGTCGCTGGCCTCTCGCAGACCGGCGGTATCGATAATATGCAGCGGCATGCCATCTATATGAATATGTTCACGCAGTACGTCACGGGTGGTGCCCGCAATGTCCGTAACGATAGCGGCGTCACGGCCTGCCAGCGCATTCAGCAGGCTCGATTTGCCCGCATTAGGCCGGCCCGCAATCACCACCTTCATTCCTTCACGCAGCAGGCTGCCCTGACGCGCTTCGGCACGGACCGCATCCAGGTCCCCGATCACCGTATTCAGCTGTGCTTCAATTCGGCCGTCAGAGAGGAAATCGATCTCTTCATCCGGGAAGTCGATAGCCGCTTCGACATAGATGCGCAGGTGAGTGAGCGCTTCCACAAGATGATTGACGCGGGTGGAGAACGCGCCCTGCAGCGAGTTCACGGCCGAACGCGCCGCCTGCTCAGAGCTGGCATCGATCAGGTCGGCAATCGCTTCGGCCTGCGCCAGATCGAGCTTGTCGTTCAGAAACGCACGCTCAGAGAACTCACCCGGCTGAGCGATACGCACGCCCGGCAGCGCCACGATGCGCTTCAGCAGCAGATCGAGAATTACCGGGCCGCCGTGGCCCTGCAGCTCCAGCACATCTTCGCCGGTAAAGGAATTGGGGCCAGGAAACCACAGCGCAATGCCCTGATCCAGCACGCTGCCGTCGCTGTCAGTGAACGGCAGATAATCGGCGTATCGCGGCTTAGGCAGTTTACCCAGCAGCTGGCGGGCGACCTCTGCCGCCTGGGCACCGGAGACGCGCAGAATGCCGACGCCGCCGCGTCCGGGCGGTGTTGCCTGGGCAACAATGGTATCGCTGTGGCTCATAAATTTTCTCTCGCTACAAAAAACACAGGCGGTCGCTTTGACCGCCTGAGAATAGACTATTTTAGAGCGGGATGGCTCCCGCGCTGGATCGCTTACGCTTTCTTCTTGTCGCGGCTATGCAGACCACGTTTTTCCAGGCCGCGATAAATCAGCTGCTGCTGGAGAATGGTTACCAGGTTGCTGACGATGTAGTACAGCACCAGACCTGACGGGAACCACAGGAAGAACACGGTGAAGATCACCGGCATGTAAGTCATGATCTTCTGCTGCATCGGATCGGTCACGGTGGTCGGTGACATCTTCTGAATGAAGAACATGGTGATGCCCATCAGAATCGGCAGGATGTAGTACGGGTCCTGCGCTGACAGGTCATGGATCCACAGAATGAATGGCGCATGACGCAGTTCAACTGAGCCTGACAGCATATAGTAGAGCGCCAGGAAGATTGGCATCTGAATCACCAGCGGCAGACAGCCACCCAGCGGATTCACTTTCTCTGCTTTATACAGCGCCATCATTTCCTGGCTCTGCTTCTGCTTGTCATCACCCAGACGCTCACGCATCGCCTGAATCTTCGGCTGCAGCATGCGCATCTTAGCCATCGAGGTGTACTGCGCTTTGGTCAGCGGGTACATGATGCCGCGCACGATGAAGGTGATCACGATAATGGAGAAGCCCCAGTTACCGATGAAGCTGTGGATAAATTTCAACAGCTTGAACAGCGGCTGAGAGATAAACCACAACCAGCCGTAATCCACGGTCAGATCAAGGTGCGGCGCAATCGCGGCCATCTTGTCCTGAATTTCCGGGCCGACCCACAGCGTTGCACCCAGATTCTGCTGAGCGCCTGCAGCGATGGTGACCGGTGCAGATTTATAGCCAATCGCTGCCACGCCGTTACCCAGGTTGCTGGTGTAAAGGGTGTTGGTGCCTTCAGTACGCGGAACCCATGCAGTCGCAAAGTACTGCTGCAGCATCGCCACCCAGCCATTGCTGGTGGTTGCGTTCAGGTTCTCGTTGTCCGCGATGGTGTCGAATTTATACTTCTCATATTTCGACTCGCTGGTGGAGTAGGCCGCGCCACGGAAGGTGTGCAGAGCAAAGTTGTTGCTGCCGGTATCGCGATGCTTAGGCAGATCAATCGTCTGCTTCAGCTGGCCAAACAGTGACACTTCCAGCGGCTGCTGAGTGGTGTTGTTGACATGATAATCGACATTAACGGCATATTCGCCACGCTTGAAGATGAAGGTTTTGGTGTAAACCACGCCATTTTCAGCGGTATAGGTCATCGGCACACGCAGTTCGGACTGGCCATCAGCCATCTCGAAGTGATCCTGCGCAGTGGTGAACAGCGGACGCGCACCGTTGTTCGGGTTATCCGGACCATTACGACCGGTTAAACCACTCTGAGCCTGATAAAGGAACGCTGGCGTTGTTTCAAGCAGCTGGAACGGCTGGTCTGAACCCAGTTTGTCCGGGAAAGTCAGCAGCTGTGCCTGTTCAACATCACCGCCGCGGGTGTTGATATTCAATGACAGGACATCAGTCTTAACGGTGATCGTCTGGCCCTGACCGCTGGCCGGTACACCCTGACTGGCGGTATCACCCGCTACGCTGTTGGTGCCCTGTGTGGTCTGCGTCTGCTGTGGCTGCGGAGCGTGGTCCGTCTGCCAGGCTTGCCAGATCATAAAGGTCACGAACAGAAAAGCGATGAGAAAGAGATTGCGTTGCGAATCCATCGTTAATGTTCTCTGGTATCAAAGGTTTTTGGCGGCACAGGATCGTCACCACCCGGGTTCAAAGGGTGGCATTTTAATACGCGTTTTAATGTCAACCAACTGCCTTTTATCAGGCCGAACCTGCGTAACGCCTCAATTCCGTAATGAGAGCAGGTCGGGTGAAACCGACAGTGTGGTCCCAGTAATGGACTGATACCGCGTTGATAGACGCGTATCAGGACGATCAGGAGCCGCGCGCCAGGCGACAGTGACGACGCCATAATTTCTCCAACGCTTCCGCCAGCATACGGTTATCCAGATCGGCAACCCCCTTCTTCGCGACCACCACGAAGTCCATCGACGGCAGTTCATGTTGACGCAGACGAAAGCTTTCGCGGGTCAATCGCTTGATCCGGTTGCGTTCATGAGCGCGTTTCACATGTTTTTTAGCGACGGTGAGACCGATGCGGGGATGCCCCAGCGCGTTAAGGCGGCCGAGAATAGTAATTTGCGGCGTGCCAGCCCGTTGTGGCTGCTGGAAGACGAAAGTGAAATGAGTGGGAGTTAACAAACGTAACTCCCTGGGAAATGCGAGCTTACCCATCAGGGCTTGCTTTATTACTTAGAAACGGTCAGACGAGAACGGCCTTTAGCACGACGACGTGCCAGAACCTGACGACCATTTTTTGTTGCCATACGAGCACGGAAACCGTGTGAACGGTTGCGCTTCAGTACGGACGGTTGAAAAGTGCGTTTCATGGCGGTTTCTACCTAAACTTGAAAATTTTCACTGGATGACGCGTTTCGGGCCAGTAAATCGACCTACGCCTCAATGTGTCTTTAATAAAGAGGCGGGATTGTAATAATTGTACAGTCCCGAGTCAATTTACTTCGCGTGTTGTCGTGCCTGAAAACCCGCATACAGCCCGCTGAGACCCGACGTTGCGCCTTACAGCATAATGTCGGGTGAAGGATTATACGGGCTCCGTTCCAAAGCGCAAGGATCGTACGGGATCTTATTGCGATCGGCTTGCCGGATCCTGGGGATAAAATGAGATGTCGCCCGAAAATTTAGCGCATTGCGCCAGATCCCTGCTGGTTTTTCCCGCAACTGGCGTAAACTTCTTTGCGCGTCTCCGGCCTGTGGATAAAAAGGATCAAAACTGTGTAGAAAGGGAAGATCTCTGTCTCGCTTTGCGCTATGATCCGCCCTTCCGCTGACGATCCTCCGGTGATTGCAGGACGGGAAACCGCTGATAGCGGTCGCAGGCGCTTTCTTAGCGTCTGTGTCAAAAATGAACGTTTCTTAGAGTAACGCCTACTATTCTTTTCGAATTTGTACGAGTGGAGTCCGCCGTGTCACTTACGCTTTGGCAACAGTGTCTTGCCCGTTTGCAGGATGAGCTTCCTGCCACCGAATTCAGCATGTGGATCCGTCCACTGCAGGCTGAGTTAAACGACAATACGCTTGCCTTGTATGCTCCAAATCGCTTCGTACTCGACTGGGTCCGGGACAAATACCTTAACAGTATCAATGCACTGCTGAATGAATTCTGTGGTCCGAACGTGCCTGCGCTGCGTTTTGAAGTGGGTACGCGCCCGGTTCAGCAGCCAGCGGCAGCGGTCAGCCAGCCGGTGATGGCCAGCGTCAGCGCGCCCGTCATGCCCGTGCAGAGTCACATCCGTCCGGCCCCAACGCAGATCCTGCGTCCCAGCTGGGATAATGTCCCGGCACCAGCCGACGTCACCTATCGCTCGAATGTGAATAACCGTCATAACTTCGATAACTTTGTCGAGGGTAAATCCAACCAGCTGGCGCGCGCGGCGGCACGTCAGGTGGCGGATAATCCAGGCGGCGCTTACAACCCGCTGTTTCTGTATGGCGGCACCGGTCTCGGCAAAACGCACCTGCTGCACGCGGTAGGCAACGGCATCATTGCCCGTAAACCCAATGCAAAAGTGGTTTACATGCACTCCGAGCGCTTTGTGCAGGATATGGTTAAAGCGCTGCAGAACAACGCGATTGAAGAGTTCAAACGCTATTACCGTTCTGTCGATGCGCTGCTGATCGATGACATTCAGTTCTTTGCGAATAAAGAGCGGTCGCAGGAAGAGTTCTTCCACACCTTTAATGCCTTATTAGAAGGCAATCAGCAGATCATCCTCACCTCGGATCGCTATCCAAAAGAGATCAATGGGGTGGAGGATCGTCTTAAGTCACGTTTCGGCTGGGGTCTGACGGTGGCGATCGAGCCGCCTGAGCTGGAAACGCGCGTGGCAATCCTGATGAAAAAAGCAGATGAGAACGACATTCGTCTGCCGGGTGAAGTCGCCTTCTTTATTGCCAAGCGTTTACGCTCTAACGTGCGTGAACTGGAAGGCGCGCTGAATCGCGTGATCGCTAATGCCAACTTTACCGGCCGGGCGATCACCATCGACTTCGTGCGCGAAGCGCTGCGCGATCTGCTGGCGCTGCAGGAAAAGCTGGTCACCATCGATAATATTCAGAAGACCGTGGCTGAGTACTACAAGATTAAGGTGGCGGATCTGCTCTCCAAGCGCCGTTCGCGCTCAGTAGCGCGTCCGCGCCAGATGGCGATGGCGATGGCAAAAGAGTTGACGAACCACAGCCTGCCAGAAATTGGCGATGCTTTTGGGGGTCGCGACCACACAACGGTGCTTCATGCCTGCCGCAAGATTGAGCAGCTGCGTGAAGAGAGCCACGATATCAAAGAAGATTTCTCTAATCTCATCAGAACATTATCTTCCTGACGCTATGAAATTTATTGTTGAACGTGAGCAGCTGCTGAAGCCGCTGCAGCAAGTAAGTGGCCCGCTGGGCGGTCGTCCGACACTGCCGATCCTTGGAAACCTGCTGCTGCAGGTAACGGAAGGGTCGCTGTTACTGACCGGTACCGATCTGGAAATGGAGATGGTCGCGCGCGTAGCGCTGACGCAGGCGCATGAGCCTGGCTCCACCACCGTGCCAGCGCGCAAATTCCTCGATATCTGTCGCGGATTGCCGGATGGCGCAGAAATTACGCTGGCGCTGGAAGGCGATCGCATGCTGGTTCGCTCTGGCCGCAGCCGTTTTTCGCTGTCGACTCTGCCCGCCAGTGACTTCCCGAATCTGGACGACTGGCAGAGTGAAGTTGAATTCACCCTGCCGCAGGCAACGCTGAAACGGTTGATCGAAGCAACTCAGTTCTCGATGGCGCATCAGGATGTGCGTTACTACCTCAACGGCATGATGTTTGAAACCGAAGGGGAAGAGCTGCGCACCGTGGCCACTGATGGTCACCGTCTGGCCGTTTGCTCTATGCCGATTGGTCAGGCGCTGCCGAGTCATTCGGTAATTGTGCCACGTAAAGGCGTGATTGAGCTGCTGCGTCTGCTTGATGGCGGCGAGAATCCGCTGCAGGTTCAGATTGGCGGCAGCAACATCCGGGCGCATGTCGGTGACTATATCTTCACCTCTAAGCTGGTTGATGGTCGTTTCCCCGATTATCGCCGCGTATTGCCGAAGAATCCCGACAAAGCGCTGGAAGCCGGCTGCGATCTGCTCAAACAGGCGTTTGCCCGTGCGGCGATCCTCTCGAATGAGAAGTTCCGCGGCGTTCGCCTCTATATCACTGAAAATCAGCTGAAGATCACCGCTAATAACCCTGAACAGGAAGAAGCGGAAGAGATGCTGGACGTCAGCTACAACGGCACCGAGCTGGAGATTGGCTTCAACGTCAGTTATGTGCTGGATGTGCTGAACGCGCTGAAGTGCGAAAACGTCCGCCTGCTGCTGACGGATTCGGTGTCGAGCGTGCAGATTGAAGATGTAGCAAGTCCCGCAGCGGCCTACGTCGTGATGCCCATGCGCTTGTAGGTGTTACATATCGGCCTGGCTTACTTGCCATTCTGATTCCGGGCAGTGCTCGCCCCTGGTCACATACTTCAGTATGCTCCCAGGGTCTGCGCGCTGGCCTGAACCAGACTGGCGTCGACGCCGACGGCCTGGTGACGGCGATATCGGGCAAACCTGCTTCGCCGTCAACGCACTGGATTGTGTTATAAGGCAAACCCATTTCATCCCGACTATTGCCCTTCACGCTGGATTGATTCATGGCTTTAACCCGCCTTCTTATCAAAGATTTTCGTAATATCGAGCAGGCTGACCTGCAGCTGGCACCCGGCTTTAATTTCCTGGTGGGCGTCAACGGCAGCGGGAAAACCAGCGTTTTAGAGGCGATCCATACGCTGGGGCATGGCCGCTCGTTTCGCAGCCTGCAGGCGGGCCGCGTAATCCGTCACGACGAGGCAGCGTTCGTACTGCACGGACGACTGGAAAGCAAAGAGCGGGAAATCTCCGTCGGGCTGACCAAAAACCGGGCCGGTGACAGCAAAGTGCGCATTGATGGCAGCGATGGACACAAGGTCGCGGAGCTGGCGCAGCTGCTGCCGATGCAGTTAATTACGCCGGAAGGCTTTAGTTTGTTGAATGGCGGCCCCAAATACCGCAGAGCCTATGTGGACTGGGGCTGTTTCCATAACACGCCCGGCTTCTTTAACGCCTGGAACAATATGCGCCGCCTGCTTAAGCAGCGAAATGCGGCGCTGCGCCAGGTTTCACGTTACAGCCAGATTCGTCCCTGGGATCAGGAGCTGGTTCCGCTGGCGGAACAGATCAGCCAGTGGCGGGCGGAATACAGTGCGGCGATTTCAGCGGAGATCACTGCCACCTGCGCCCAGTTTCTGCCGGAGTTTGAGCTGCGCTTTTCCTTCCAGCGTGGCTGGGACAAAGAGAGCGACTACGCCGAACTGCTGGAACGTAATTTTGAGCGCGATCGCGCACTGACCTATACCGCCAGCGGCCCCCATAAAGCCGATTTTCGTATTCGCGCTGAAGGGACGCCGGTCGAAGATTTACTCTCACGCGGGCAGTTGAAACTGCTGATGTGTGCATTGCGTCTGGCACAGGGCGAGTTCCTGACAAGCCAGAGCGGACGCCGCTGTATTTACCTCATTGATGACTTTGCTTCTGAGCTGGATGAAAGCCGTCGGCGCCTGCTGGCGGACCGGTTAAAAGCCACTCAGGCTCAGGTGTTTGTCAGCGCCATTTCTGCCGGACATGTAATCGACATGACCGACGAAAAGGGCAAGATGTTCCGCGTGGAACAGGGTAAAATAGCGGTTCAACCTGAAGATTAAAATGAGCGAGAAACGTTGATGTCGAATTCTTATGACTCCTCAAGTATTAAAGTCCTGAAAGGACTTGATGCGGTACGCAAACGCCCGGGCATGTATATCGGCGATACCGATGACGGTACCGGTCTGCATCACATGGTATTCGAGGTCGTGGATAACGCAATCGACGAAGCGCTCGCTGGTCACTGTAGTGACATCGTAGTCACTATCCATGCGGATAACTCCGTCTCGGTGCAGGATGATGGACGCGGTATTCCAACCGGTATTCACGAAGAAGAGGGCGTTTCCGCCGCTGAAGTGATCATGACCGTGCTGCATGCGGGCGGTAAGTTCGACGATAACTCCTATAAAGTCTCCGGCGGCCTGCACGGCGTGGGCGTCTCTGTCGTTAACGCCCTGTCGCAGAAGCTGGAGCTGACCATTCGTCGCGAAGGCAAAGTCCATCAGCAGATTTACGTCCACGGCGTACCTGAGGCACCGCTGGCGGTCACTGGTGATACCGACATCACCGGTACCCGCGTGCGTTTCTGGCCAAGCTATGAAACCTTTACCAACGTGCGCGATTTCGAGTATGAGATTCTGGCAAAACGCCTGCGCGAACTGTCGTTCCTGAACTCGGGCGTGTCGATTCGCCTGGAAGACAAGCGTGATGGCAAAACCGACCACTTCCATTACGAAGGCGGTATCAAGGCGTTTGTTGAGTACCTCAACAAAAACAAAACTCCGATTCACCCTACCGTGTTCTATTTCTCTACCGAGAAAGATGGCATTGGCGTGGAAGTGGCGCTGCAGTGGAACGACGGCTTCCAGGAAAATATTTACTGCTTTACCAACAACATCCCGCAGCGCGATGGCGGTACGCACCTTGCCGGTTTCCGCGCAGCGATGACGCGTACCCTGAATGCCTACATGGATAAAGAGGGTTACAGCAAGAAAGCCAAAGTCAGCGCCACCGGTGATGATGCGCGTGAAGGCCTGATCGCCGTGGTTTCGGTAAAAGTGCCGGATCCAAAATTCTCCTCACAGACCAAAGACAAACTGGTCTCGTCAGAGGTGAAATCGGCGGTTGAGCAGCAGATGAATGAACTGCTGGCAGAATACCTGCTGGAAAACCCGTCAGACGCCAAAATCGTCGTGGGCAAAATTATCGATGCCGCACGTGCCCGTGAAGCAGCACGCCGCGCCCGTGAAATGACCCGCCGTAAAGGCGCGCTGGATCTGGCTGGTCTGCCAGGTAAGCTGGCGGATTGTCAGGAGCGTGACCCGGCGCTCTCTGAAATCTACCTGGTGGAGGGTGACTCCGCAGGCGGCTCGGCCAAACAGGGCCGTAACCGTAAAAACCAGGCGATTCTGCCGCTGAAAGGTAAGATCCTGAACGTTGAGAAAGCGCGTTTCGACAAGATGCTCGCCTCGCAGGAAGTGGCCACGCTGATCACCGCACTGGGTTGCGGTATTGGTCGCGATGAGTACAACCCGGACAAGCTGCGCTATCACAGCATCATCATCATGACCGATGCCGACGTCGATGGTTCACACATCCGAACCCTGCTGCTGACCTTCTTCTATCGTCAGATGCCTGAAATCATTGAGCGCGGCCACGTCTATATCGCCCAGCCGCCGCTCTACAAAGTGAAGAAAGGCAAGCAGGAGCAGTACATCAAAGATGACGAGGCAATGGACCAATACCAGATCGCTATCGCCCTTGACGGTGCAACGCTGCATACCAATGCCAGCGCGCCTGCGCTGGGCGGTGAGCCGCTGGAGACGCTGGTCTCTGACTTCAACAGCACCCAGAAGATGATCAAGCGTATGGAACGCCGTTATCCGATGGCCATGCTGCGTGCGATGATTTATCACGACACGCTGAGCGACCTGAGCAACGAAGCAGAGGTCACTACCTGGCTGAACGGCCTGGTGAGCTATCTGACGGAGCGTGAAGCGCACGGCAGTACTTATCTGGCACAGGTGCGTGAAAACCGCGAACTGAACCTGTTCGAGCCGGTGCTGCGCGTCCGTACCCACGGTGTGGATACCGACTATCCGCTGGAAGCTGAGTTTGTTCAGGGACCTGAGTACCGCAAAATCTGTGCTCTGGGCGGCAAACTGCGTGGTCTGCTGGAAGAAGATGCTTACATTGAACGTGGTGAGCGTCGTCAGCCGGTGGCAAGCTTCGAACAGGCGATTGAGTGGCTGGTGAAAGAGTCGCGTCGCGGCCTGTCGGTCCAGCGCTATAAAGGTCTGGGCGAGATGAACCCGGATCAGCTGTGGGAAACCACCATGGATCCAGACAGCCGTCGTATGCTGCGCGTCACTATTAAAGATGCGATCGGTGCTGACCAGCTGTTCACGACCCTGATGGGCGATGCGGTCGAGCCGCGCCGCGCCTTCATCGAAGAGAATGCGCTGAAAGCGGCCAATATCGATATTTAACAGATAGCGGACATAAAAGGCCATCACTCAGGTGATGGCCTTTTTTTTGTGCCGTATGGGCGAAAACCCGGCGAGGCGGGTCCTGCTGCCCGCATGCTGCGACCCCGATCACGTTTTAACCCGCTGAGCTCCCTTACTCTTGCCTCTCTTTGCGCTATTCCGGCGCACTCATTTTTACAGGGAGTTACACCATGATTGTTTGCGATCGTCACGACTGGGACAGAGAACGTCACGCCTTTCATCCGGTCATCGATCAGGCGATAAGCTGGATTGCGGAAACCGATTTCAGCCAGCTGGACACCGGCAAATATGAGATTTTGCCTGACAACAAAATGTTCTGTCTGGTGCAGGAGATGATGACCGAACCGGCCAGCGCGCGTCGTGCAGAGTCCCACTTTAACTACATCGATATTCAGTATCTGCTGGCAGGCACCGAGAATATTGGTGTGGCCCGCGCCCATCCCGATCAGCACATCACCGAAGATTTCGCCCAGGAGCGTGACGTCGTTTTTTATCAGAAAATATTAAATGAGTCAGTGATTACGCTGCTGCCCGACATGTTCGCGCTGTTTTTCCCGCACGATATTCATCGCCCCTGCTGCGCGCCAGGCGAACCCGCAACTATCCGAAAAGCCGTAATTAAAATCCACCGCGATCTCTTTACCGCCTGACCCTGGCGGTTTCCTGGCCATTCCCGCCTGCCAGGAAACTAGTCAATGTGCGCTGAATCGCGCTAGCATTGAACAAAACCCAGACGCTACGAGGACTCTATGGCTATTAAATTGATCGCTATCGACATGGATGGCACCCTGCTCAATCCGCAACATGAGATCACGCCGGGGGTGAAATCCGCCCTGGATCGTGCCCGTAAGCAGGGCGTGTCGATTGTGCTGACCACGGGTCGGCCGTTTGTAGGTATCCAGCGCTATCTGATGGAGCTGGATATGCAGGCGCCCGGCCAGTACGCGATCAGCAACAACGGTGCGCTGGTTCATCAGGCGGCAGATGGTGAGTGTGTGGCAGAAGTGACGCTGACCTTTGACGATTACCTCTACATTGAGAATCTGGCACGTGAGCTTGGCGTCCATTTCCAGGCGTTCGACAAATCTCATCTCTACACGCCGAACAAAGACATCAGTGAATACACCATCCATGAAGCGAGCCTGACCGGCATTCCGGTGCGCTATCGCGCGGTGGAAGAGATGGATCGCGCTATGCGCTTCCCGAAACTGATGATGATCGATCGGCCCGCCCTGCTCGACGCGGCGATTGCCCGCCTGCCCGAGCATGCTCAGCAGACTTACACCATCCTGAAAAGTGCGCCGTATTACCTCGAAATCCTCGATCGCCGGGTGAACAAAGGCCAGGGCGTCAGAATGCTGGCGGAGAAGCTCGGCCTGAAGCAGGAAGAAGTGATGGCGATTGGCGATCAGGAGAATGACCTGGCGATGATTGAATATGCTGGCACGGGTGTCGCCATGGGTAATGCCATTGATTCTGTTAAGAAAATCGCGCAGTTTATCACTAAAACCAATATGGAAGATGGCGTCGCTCATGCCATTGAAGAGTTAGTGCTGTAACGGCCCTGTTCTCTGCCGGGCCGCAGCGGCCCGGCTCCCTTACCCCGCCAAAAAAGCTGCACCGCAAAACGGAATCGCGTAATTTGTCGGGCAACGCTTTCTCCGTGAGTTTCATCATGTCAGAAAAACAGATCACCTTTGCTGCCCGTCAGCATCAGCTCACCAATATCAATGTCTGGACGGCCGACAGCCAGTGGCTGGCGTTTGACGTCCGTCCATCAGGTGCCTCCTTTACCAGCCAGACCATTGAGCGGGTCAATGTGATGACCGGTGACGTTGAGGTGCTCTATCAGGCCCGGCACGGTGCCCACGTCGGCGTCGTGACGGTCAGCCCCGATCTGCCCCCACGCTACGTCTGCATTCATGGCCCGGAACATCCCGATGACAGCTGGCAGTATGACTTCCACCACCGGCGCGGTGTGATCGTTCAGAACGGCGCGGCGGTGAATCTGGATGCCTGCGATATTACACCGCCCTTTACCCCTGGCGCGCTGCGCGGCGGCTCGCATGTACATGTCTTCAGCCCCGATGGTTCACGCCTGAGCTTTACCTACAATGACCATGTCATGCATGAGCTGGATAGCCGTCTCGATCTGCGCAACGTCGGTATCGCGGTGCCGCTTCACGCGGTGACGCCGGTTAAACAGCATCCGCGCGAGTATGACGGCAGCTATTTCTGCCTGCTGGTGAGCAGAACGCATGCGGAACCGCAGCCAGGCAGTGACCAGATTAATCGTGCTTATGAGGAGTGCTGGGTCGGTGAGCGTGGCTATCAGAAACCGGACGGCAGCTGGCAGCGCTGGGCCATCGCTTTCATTGGCGACACGCTGACGGCGCAGGGCGAGAAACGGCCTGAAATTTTTATTGTTGATCTGCCGGACGCGCTGGAGGATTACGCCCGCGCCGGAGAGAGGCCGCTGGAGGGCAGCAGCCAGCAGTTACCTGCGCCACCGGCTGGTGTGCAGCAGCGTCGCCTGACGCACAGCCGTGGCGTGGCGCTACAACCGCGCCATTGGCTGCGTACTGCGCCCGATGGCAGCCAGATCGCGTTTCTGATGGCGGATGCCGGCGCGGTGATCCAGCTCTGGACGGTCTCTCCCAACGGCGGCGAACCGCGTCAGATCACCGAACTCAGCCACAGCATTCAGTCCGCTTTTAGCTGGCATCCTGACGGCCAGTCAATTGCCTTTATCTGCGATAACAGCGTGATGCGATGTGAGGTTGAGAGCGGCACGTGTCAGCGTCTGACACGCAGAACGGAAGAAGCACCGTCAGGTGACGCGGTAGTCTGGTCACCGGACGGGTCACAAATTGCTTTTATGCGTGAGGTGAATGGCTGGCGGCAGCTCTTTACGGTTGCGGCTGTGACCGCATAGGTGGCATAGGCTGCGCCTGCGCAAGGCTTTCCTGGGTATGCGCCAGCCTTTCGCTCTGCAGGATACGTTCACGTGGGGAGTCGAGAGATTTGTCTTTGTCGCTACGGTAGTAGTCCCACGGCAGCAGCAGCGTATCCAGCACGGCAGAGAAAGGAAGATCGATTAACGCCAGCGGCTTCAGCGCCCAGCTGGTATCACCATCCGTCAGCATGTCGGCACTGGCACGGGTGCCGGGATAATAGCCCTGACTCGCACCGGTATGAGACATCACGCTGGAACAGCCTGTTGTTGCCATAGCGCAGCACACCATTCCAGCCAGAGGTAAGGTCTTCATCAATTTCATCATCATCATCCCTTCAGCCATGGCATAAGCCTGGCTGAGTTGGCTTGCCAGACAACGTCAACACTCTGGGGCGAAGTCCGTCTGCGTCTGGCAAAAGTAGTCCTGAGTGTATGTCATTTCCGCAATTTGGCGAAAAAAATTGCATTTCGCCCTCTTGAAAATCGTTTTGTGACACCCATTTTTAGTTTACGGACGCACTCACCGTCGCCGCAAGGGACAGTGAGGTGCCGTATCCAGCCTGTCCAGTTGTGGAAGGTTGCCAAAACTTGCTGAATTTCAGGAGTCTTAATATGCGTAACTTTGATCTCACCCCACTTTATCGCTCTGCTATCGGTTTTGATCGCCTGTTTAACCTGCTCGAATCTAATCAGAATCAGAGCAATGGCGGCTATCCTCCCTATAACGTTGAACTGGTCGATGAAAATCACTATCGCATTACCATTGCGGTGGCCGGTTTTTCTCAGAGCGAACTGGATATCACGGCGCACGATAACGTGCTGATCGTGCGGGGTGCCCATCCTGAAGAGCAGGCCGAGCGTAAGTACCTGTATCAGGGTATCGCCGAGCGTAACTTCGAGCGTAAATTCCAGCTCGCCGACCACATTGTGGTACGCGATGCCCGCCTTGAAAATGGTCTGCTGAGCATCGATCTTGAACGACTGGTGCCGGAAGAGGCGAAACCACGCCGTATTGAGATTCTGAAGTAATTTCTGACAAACGCCGCGTTAGCGGCGTCAGACTACTGACAAAGCCAAAGCTGGGTGAACCTGGCAGCAACGCATTCGCTAAAAGCGCAGGGAATAAGGTCAGAGGAGGAAAGCGTCCCGCGCCAGGGATGGCGTGGGCCGAGCGTGCCAGGGATGGCGGTTTTTGCGACTTTCCGATCTGACTTTGTTCCCTTCGCTGGCTGGATCTTACAGCGAGCCAGGGCAGACTTTTTCAACAATCTCAACGCCGCGCATGCGGCGTTTTTTTGCTCTTATGGCTATCTTTAAAGCTGCGTTCGCATCGCCAGACGCTGACCCAGCACGCCACCAAACACATTCACCAGCAGCCCCAGAATAATCACCCCCGCCCCCAGCATCTGCTGACCAGATAGGTGCTCATCCAGCACCAGCGCGGCAGTAATGATCCCTACCACCGGTACCAGCAGCGACAGCGGCGCGACGCGCCAGGTTTCATAGCGACTCAGTAAATTCCCCCAGATAGCGTAACCGACAATGGTGGCGACAAACGCCAGGTAGAACAGCGCCAGCACGGTCTGCAGGCCGATATGCAACAGGCTGTTGACGATGGCGGCCTGCCCCTCAAACAGCAGCGAACAGGCAAAGAAGGGAATGACCGGCACCAGCGCACTCCAGACCACCAGCGACATAATCGGCACACTGCGGTTCCGCATAATAATCTTATTGGTGATATTCCCCAGCCCCCATGACAGCGCCGCCGACAGGGTCAGCATCATAGTCGTCAGCGTAATCCCGGCGCTGGTCTGCCCTTCCATCCCCGCCGTCGCCAGCATAAACATCCCCAGCGTGGCGATAATAATCCCGACGATATGATTCCAGCGCAGCTTCTCTGCCAGCAGCAGCGCACCCAGCAACAGGGTAAAGAACGCCTGCGCCTGCAGCACCAGCGACGCCAGACCGGCTGGCATGCCGAGCTTAATCGCCAGAAACAGAAACGCAAACTGACCAAAACTGATGGTCATGCCGTAAACCACCAGCCAGCGCAGCGGGATCGGCGGGCGACGCACAAAGAAAATAGCGGGAAAGGCGACCAGGGCGAAACGCAGTCCGGCCAGCAAAAAAGGCGGCATGCCCTGCAACCCGAGCTTAATCACCACAAAATTCACGCCCCACGCTACCACCACGCACAGCGCTAACAGCATATCTTTTACCGACATCTGAAACTCCTTGAGCCGCCGTCAGGCGGTGATCGCAATCGGGGAGGCGATATCAGCACAACAGCCTTCACCCACGATGCGAAAATAGTCATCTGCAGCCAGCGCGATCGACTTCTCCAGCTCGCCCGCGTTAAACCATAATGTGCCGACCTGCTGCAGCCGGGTATCGACCCTCAGCGCCAGCCGGTCATCAAAACTAAACGGCGGCACAGCCCCCATCACACAGTCGGTCAGTGCCTGCGCCAGCTCTGGCGCGGCGAACGAGGACTTTTTGCCGCCAATGGCGCGCGCCGCGCTTTTGAAATTGATCCGACAGTCACCCGGCACAATCGCCAGCAGCTGACGCGATGGCGCACCGTCCGGCATAGTGACCTCCAGTACCATCGCTTTGGCCGCCTGGCCCAGCGCGTTGCCGCGAATCTGGCTGATCTGATCGGTCTGCCCGACTGCCTCATGCTCCACCACGCGGTAGCTGGCCTGATGCTGATCCAGCAGCGCAGTAATTTTTTCAAACGTCGTCATTCCCTTCTCCTCTTCTGGCAAAAATTCCTGCACAACCCGGCTTAGCTCCAGGCGATAGCGTGTTTCATCTTTTTATCGGTCAGCCCGAAAAAGAACCCCATGGTGATGCGGGTATCACCTTCAACCCGGTCGATCTCGTGATAAAAAGCAGGATTAAACAGATAGATATCACCACTGCGTGGTGAAAATTCGCAGATCTCGCTGTTTTCAATCACACCACTGCGATAGCCCAGCTCACCGGCGGTTTTGAACTGCTCATCCTCCGGCATCCACTTTTTGTTGTAGATACGTAGCGCGCCACCTGCGTTGCACTCCTGCAGGCAGACCACGCAGCTGAGCTGATGCAGGATCTGCGTCACCACCAGCGAGGTCTTTGCGGCGTCGCGCACGATATTGTCGTTATGCAGCGGGTTCGCGACGCCATCCGCATGAAAGCGCACGATAGAACCGGCGTAGTCGCCACGACCCGGCTCATGGGCGATGTTTAAACTTTCCAGCCGCAGCGCATGCTGCACCCAGCCGTAAATCAGTTCACGCAGCTGGTTCAGCGAGGGCGGCAACGCCGGCTGGATATCACGCAGCTCGGTAAAATAGTTATCGGGTGCCGCCGTATGGCGCGCCAGATAGGGACCAAGCGTGGTCAGCGCGCCATTGGGATAGTGAGAGACACGGATCTTTTCCCGGCAGCGCTGCAGGTCAGCCACCACCGTTTCCCGCACCTCTGGCGTCAGGAAATTACGCAGCACCAGCAGCGGCACCCGTGCAGTGACGATGTCATCCAGCCAGGTCGATTCCACAAACATGTTGGGATTAATCACGCGGAACTGATTGAAAATAGCCATGTTTATCACTCCCTAAACGGTATTTCATAGAGTTCATGATTGTTCATTCGCCGCCAGCTGCCGGCGCTGCCTGGTATTGTTACGGGTTCAGAGGCGATCAGCGTGCAACCGTCCTGTTGCCGAAAATGCATCGTAAAGTAGTCAGGGAAAGGCGTATCGTGCGGATGCCACTGCCACGCCCAGGCTTTGTCGCGGGTGACAAAAATGGCATTGCCTGCGCTACCGCCTGGCTCAACCTGCGCCATCTTTGCGCGCAGATAGTCGCGGGTGAAATCGGCGGGTGTGGTCTGATCCACCAGGTAGCGCAGATACTCTTCGGAATCGAAGCGGGATTCCGCCAGGCCAAGCTGGCGGTAAATCGTCGGCAGAAAGCCGTTATGCATCATGTACCACTGATGTCCGGCGCTGTTGCGCCACAGCGGATGCGAAAATTCGATCCCCTGATTTTTACTCAGCGTGGCGTGACGCACATGCACCGCCAGAAAGCGGCTGCGCAGGCGATCCACATCAATGCCCGGCAGGGCGTCGGCGAACGGGCCGGTGCCGTGCAGGGTTCGAATCTCGCCCTCTTCCAGCCACAGACAGCCCCAGCCGTTGGGATGCGATTTAATCGGGCCATCGTGTTCAGCGCCTTCACCGCAGCTCATGGCGCGCGCCGCCTCTAAAATCTGTGCGCTGTCGAACTGACCATGCGCCAGAATCATCCTGCACATACTTTGTCTCTCCCGGCTGTAACGGATTGCGCGGCAATCACCTGCTGAAAGGTGGTCATAATGGGTTCGCGCGTAGCGGCCGTCAGGCTGAACGTTGCCAGAATGCCCGCGTGTCGGGTCAGATCGGCATAGAGTGAGGATCGGGGTGAAACCTGTAATGCCGGCAATCTGAGTGGTGGCAACAGCGCACCCTGCTGATGCTGATCAATCCAGCGTTCAGCCGCCTGAAGCTGCGCCGGTTGCCGTAACCGCAGCTGGCCGACCGCACCGGGTGGGGTGAAGGTAAAGACAGGCAGTGCACCGCCCGCTTCCAGCCGGAAGGTGACTTCCGCCCAGTTGATGCCCGTCGTCGCCTGCACCAGCGTCGCCACGCCCATGCCGGAGAGCCGGAATCCCATCTCCAGGAAATGCGGCACGCCATTCACCACGATGAAATCGATGTGAAACGCGCCCTGACGATAGCCAAAGGTTTCGCAGCAGAAGGTCATCAGACTGCTGAACGACGCTGGCAGGGCTGCTGCTGCCATCGCCACATGCCCCGACTCATAAAAGCTGACGCAGCCTTCGCTATCCCGGTGCTGCTCAATGACCTTCTGGCAACAGGTCAGCGCCAGGGGATGCCCCTGATGCACCACGCCCTGCAACGAAAACTCCTCGCCGATCAGCGCACTTTCCACAATAAAGCCGCTGAAGCCGCGCCCGCCGTAGTTCATGGTCTGTACCAGCTGTGTTACTACGCTGTGCAGCTGATCGGCGCGCTCAATCAGCCAGATGCCCAGCCCGCCGCCGCCATCCACCGGCTTCACGACACAGGGATAGATCAGCGCCTGTTCCGCATCCAGAATGCTGAGCGGCGAGGCAAAAAAGCGGAACTCCGGCTGCGGAAAGCGCGGCCAGGCTTTTTTCAGCGCCATGCGCTGCGCATATTTATCCAGCGGAATAAAGGCGGCGGGCGCGTCAGGCCCGGCCAGCATCTCGCGCAGCCGTCCGGCGCTGGCGTTGTAGGCTTCAAAACCCGCCAGCACCACCAGCGGATGCGCCAGCAAACCGGCATGGAGATAGGCCTGCATGACCTCCCACGGATTCTCAGGACGGTCGAGGCGGATAATCAGATCAAACGGCAGCGCCAGACTTAACGACTGGTAATCGACAAAATCGCCCATTTCCGCCAGCACGGTGAAATAGCCATCGCGCTTTGCCACCTCGCAGTAGGGGTTCTGGCCATCGCGGGTGGCGCCAATTTGCAGAAAAATCTTTTTCATCGCCTTGCCTTACCGGGTTAACGCCCGGAAATGATTTCTGTCACGATGTCGTTGAGCACACCGTTATTGACCTGAATCACCGCTTTATGGGGATCAAAACGCAGGACGCGCGACAGCGGATCGCGGCTTTTGCCCTCCAGCAGCGAACTGACCGGTCTGCTCTGCCAGCAGTGCCGCATCTGCGTCAGCGTCAGGCCAGAGAGCTGTGTTAGCTGCTCTGCCAGCGTGAGATCCTCGCTACGCTGCTCAAGCAGGTCGCGAATGGCTGTTTCATCCAGCGCAATCTGCTGCTGCGTCAGCCACTGTCCGAGCTGTTCTCCCTGTGCCAGGAAGGGTGAGTAGATCATGCAGATCAGCTGGTCGTCGTTAAGGTCAAACGCCTGCAGGGCGAAGTCCGCCGCGCGCTGCCGCTGCTGGTAGATGGCGTCGTCATCCTGATAACGTGCCGCCATCTCATCAATCAGCTGTGGCGGAAAATCTTTCTTCACCATCAGCCCCAGCGCAAAGCGCACATATTCGCGGATCCCTTCGGCATAGTTACGCTGCAGCAGCGTTTCAGCCCGCAGTCCCCGCAGGTGCGCCATCAGTGTCGGATTACCGCAGTCGGACTCAGAAAAGCTGAACATCAGCTCATCAAAACGGAAACGCATAAATTCGCTGAGCAGCGCCCAGTGCGCGCCCGCTTCATAGGCAGTGTCCTGATAGATGTTGAAAAACAGCGGATCGCGCGCCAGCTGGTGGGTAATGCGGTGCGCGGGTGTCAGTTGATCGGCACCGTAAACGTCAGAGAAGTAGCGCTCAGCTACGCCGTCCAGCGTCTGGAGAAAGCCGCTGAAGCCCCGGTCTTTGTCCGCTACCGGCGCATCAAACAGCCGTGAAAGGTGCCGCGCCCAGGCAACATAGGCAGCCTGCTCCTGCGGCGAGTCGCCGGTAACAATCAAATCCACGCCGCCGTTGTAGTCTGCCGCCAGGCCAAAGGAGTTCACCATGCTGAGATTACAGGCATTGCAGAAGGTCGAGCGCCCATCGGCGCGAAAGCGGTGGCCATTCATCAGCACATCATGGCGGTTCTGCTGCCGCACGCTCTCCGGCATCGGCAGGTCGCGGGCAAACGGCCGGATCAGCAGGCCATCCACCACCAGACATTCCGCCCGTTCATCGTCATGCATCGCCAGCGCCTGATACACGCGATGGATATTCCCCATCACGCTCTGATTCATCGCCGCGTGGCGGTTGGTGCTGACCCGAAGAGAAAAAGTGCTGCCCTGCTGCTGCCAGATCAGGCCCTGAATGTATCGCACATACGCCACCATGTAGCTGCTGTCTTTTCCGCCGCCATAGGCGAGCAGCACACGGTTGTTCTCCAGCTGCAGCTTATCCGGTAACGCCGCCAGCAGGCGGGCGGAGCAGCGCTGAGCCGACTCCATGATCGCGGGCGACAGATACGCTTCAATCTCCTTCATCATGGCGGGCAGATTATTCATTTCTCGCATTTCCCTCAGGTGAACAGAATCGCTTTATGGCCTGAAGCCCGGTGGCTGGCGGGGTCGCCGTGCCGTTCAGCATCATGAATAATTAAGAGATGCAGCCTAAAGTACTTTGAATGTACTCTGTTGAATATGCACAGATCAGCGCGATATGGGGTGGAACAGATGGCCGATGTTATCGGGGAACAGGAGAGTCAGAGCAGTCGTTACCGCCAGATAGCAGAACAGATCAAGCAGGCCATTCATGCCGGTTCGCTGGCTCCCGACAGCCGTCTGCCGTCGGTACGCACGCTGGCGACGCAGTACAATGTCAGCCTCACCACCGCCCTGAAAACATTGCGCACGCTGGAAGATGAGCGCTACGCCGTCGCCCGGCCTAAATCGGGCTTTTTTGTCGCCCCGCAGCGGCCTTCTTCACGTCAGTTGCCCGCCATCAGCGAACAGCCACACGCCATCGCACCGCTGGATGAACAGACCGAACTGCATCTGGCGATGCTTGGCTCAGACTGCCGGGTGCGCCTCGATCTGGCTAACGGCGACAGCGCGCTCTATCCGGTCAAACGCATCGGCCTGCTGATGCGCCAGATGGGCTACAGCAAACCGGCCCTGCTCGGCAATACGGTCAAGGGCACCGGCTATGCGCCGCTGAAAACCGAGATTGCCCGCCGCGCGGTCGATTATGGCTGCAATATCAGCGCTGACGATATTCTGATCACCAACGGCTGCATCGAGGCGATCTCACTGTCGCTGCGCGCCACCACCCAGCCGGGTGACGTCGTGGCCGTAGAGTCACCCTGCTATTTCGTGCTGCTGCAGATGCTGCATAACCTGAATCTGCGGGTGATTGAAGTGGAAGCCGGGCCGGAAGGGTATGTGAATGTGGCGAAGCTGACCGGCCTGTTTCAGCGCAAGGCGGTGCGGGTCTTTCTCACCCTGTGCAACGTCAATAATCCGCTGGGCAAGAGTATTCCCAACGAGCATAAAGCCTATATCGCGCGGCAGGCGGATGAGAACGATGTAGTGATCATTGAGGATGATATTTTTGGCGATACCGCCTTTGGTGAGCGTCGCCCCTTCCCGATGCGCGCCTTCAGCCCCAATGCCATTCTCTGCAGCGGCTTCTCTAAAACCGTGGCACCGGGCATTCGTATTGGCTGGGTGCACAGCGTTAACTACATGCGCAAAATTGCCTCGCTGAAATATACCTCCACCATGGGCACCTCCGTGCTGTCACAGGCGGCGGTGGCGGAGCTGCTGCGCAGCGGCGGCTATGATGCTCACCTGCGCAAACTGCGGCGCGAGCTGGCGCGGCAAATCCGTGAAATGCGGCAGTCGGTATTGCGGGAATTTCCGGCGGGAACCCGGGTGTCCGATCCGGAAGGAGGCTATGTGCTGTGGGTGGAAATGCCACGGGGGGCACTGAACGTGCGCGAGCTGTTTCTGAAAGCGCGCAATGCGGGCATCGGGATTGCGCCCGGCCACATTTTTGCTACCGATCAGCGCTACGATCACTGTTTCCGGCTGAATGCCGGTTTCGGCTGGAATGCGGAAGTGGAACAGGCGATTCAGCAGCTGGCACAGTGGTGCCAGCTGTCGTTAACCGATTCACAGGAACAGCAGGATTAACTGTCGCGCCAGGCGATCTCAACCTCTTCCGCCAGAATCTGCACCGCCCGCTCGATGTTCTCTGCATCCGGCACGTAGTTCATCCGCATACATTGATGAGTATGCGGCCACGCCTGTTCCAGTCCCGGGAAGAAGAAGTGACCTGGCACCATCAGTACGCCGCGCGCTTTAAGCCGCTGATAAAGCAGTTCGGTGGTGATCGGCAGATCGCGGAACCAGAGCCAGAGGAAAATCGCCCCTTCCGGCTTATGGATCAGGCAGCGATCTTCCGGCAGATAGCGCCGCAGGATCGCGATAGTCTGCTGCACCTTCTGCTGATAGAACGGCTTAATCACCTCTTCGGAGAGCCGCAACAGATCGCCACGACGGATCATCTCATTGGCGATGGCCGGACCGATACTGCCTGGCGCCAGGCTGATAATCCCGTTCATATTGCTCAGCGCAGTAATGATCTTCTCATCCGCGATAATAATGCCGCAACGCGCACCCGGCAGGCCGAGCTTCGACAGGCTCATGCAGAGAATAATGTTGGGATTCCACAGCGGGCGCACCTCGCTGAAGATGATGCCGGGGAACGGCACGCCATAGGCATTGTCGATCAGCAGCGGCACGTCATGCTGCTGTGCCAGCGCATCGAGCTGCATCAGCTCATCATCGGTGATCACATTGCCGGTGGGGTTGGTCGGGCGCGATACGCAGATTAACCCGACATCATCGTTCATCGGCAGATGCTCGAAATCGACATGATATTTAAACTGGCCTTCCGGCAGCAGCTCAATGTTCGGCTTCGCCGACACAAACAGATCGTCTTCCAGACCGGCATCCGCATAGCCAAGATACTCAGGCGCCAGCGGGAAAAGCACTCGCTTTTTGCTGCCATCGGCCCGGCGACCGGCGTACAGGTTAAACAGATAGAAGAAGGCACTCTGGCTGCCGTTGGTCAGCGCGATGTTCTCTGCGGTAATCGGCCAGCCAAGCTGTTCGCTCAGCAGTCCGGCCAGCGATTCGAGCAACGTCGCTTTGCCACGCGGACCGTCATAATTGCACAGCGCCTCGCTGAGTTTGCCCTCCTCATGCATCTGCTGCAGCAGTTGCTGAAAATAGTCGTTCATGGCCGGAATTTGCGCCGGATTGCCGCCACCCAGCATGATGGTGCCGGGCGTACGCAGGCCTGCGCCCATATCTTCCATCAGACGTGAGATGCCGGAATGTTGGGTAAATTTGTCGCCGAACTGAGAAAAGGACATAGCGGTTAAATATTTGTAATAGCGAATCGGGGGTCCACCATAACGCCCGCCATCGGCGGGCGCAATGGGAAGGCGTGGGGATTACTTCAGCGCCTGCGGGTTCACGCAGTTTTTCTCAACGTTTCCGCCGAGCGCGGCGATGAGATTCTCTACCGCATCCTGCATCATGCCGTAACGGGTTTCATGCGTGGCGGAACCGATGTGCGGCAGCGTCACAACATTAGGCAGCGACAGCAGCGGAGAGTCGGCTGAGACCGGCTCCTGCTCAAACACATCCAGCCCGGCAGCGTGCAGTTTGCCCGCCTGCAACGCGGCGATCAGCGCCTGCTCATCCACCACCGGCCCGCGACCGGCGTTGATCAGCACTGCATCCGGCTTCATCAGTTCCAGTTCGGCAGCACCGATCAGATGGTGCGTCTCTTCCGTCAGCGGCAGGCTGATGCAGACGAAATCACTCTGCTTCAGCAGCGCCTCCAGTTCACAGCGCTGCGCGCCAAAGCGCGACTGCGCCTCTTCATGTTCGCGGCGGGCGTTGTAGAGGATTTTCATGCCGAAACCAAAGTGGGCGCGCTGCGCCAGCGCCATGCCGATGCGTCCCATGCCAAGGATACCCAGCGTTTTATGGTGCACGTCGATGCCGAACTGCGCCGGCCCGATGCTCTTCTGCCAGTTGCCCGCTTTCACCCAGGCATCCAGTTCCGGCACCCGGCGCGCCGTGCTCAGCACCAGCGCCATCATGGTGTCCGCCACGGTTTCGGTCAGCACGGTCGGCGTGTGCATCAGCACCACGTGACGCTGATTGAGTGCATCAACATCGAAATTGTCATAGCCCACAGAGACGCTGGAGCAGACGCGCAGATTGGGCATTTTCGCCAGCAGCTCGCCATTCACTTTACCGCCCGATCCCAGCAGCCCTTCTGCCTGCTGAAACACCGCAGCGTGCTGCTGCTGGCTTTCCGGCGACAGATCGCTGATTTCCGTCACGTCACACTGTTCAGCCAGGCGTGCGTAGAGATCGTCAGGCAGTTTTTTATAAAGAATTACAGCGGGTTTCATTCGGTGGCTCCCGTTCAATAAGTAGCGGGCGGCTTGCAGGCCGCCCGGAGAAACAGAGATTAACGATTACGCTTTTAATGTGCTGACTAAGCCTTAGGCGCTTATGAATCAGCACTCTCTAGCGTTTACGCTTTCAGGCCGGTTTCGCACCCTGCAGCGGCGGGGCTTTATTCTGCGCCGGTTTCACAATCAGCGTCAGCCACACCGAAACCAGCAGGGCCGATCCCATAAAGATGTAAGACGCCGACGGGCTGCCGGTAGCACCATTAAGATAGCCGACAATCCATGAACCGATGAACGACCCCAGCGCGCCCATGCTGTTGATCAGCGCCATTGCGCCACCGGCGACATTACGGGGCAGCATCTCAGGAATAATGGCGAAGAACGGTCCGTAAGGGGCATACATCGCGGCTCCGGCAATCACTAACAGGGTGTAGGACATCCAGAAATTGTTCGATCCCACCAGATACGAGCCGAGGAACGCCAGCGCGCCAATCAGCAGCAGCGGCCAGACGAACAGCTTACGATTCTGGGTTTTGTCCGACGCCCAGGAGACCACCACCATCGCAATGGTCGCTGCCAGATAAGGAACGGCAGAGAGCCAGCCCGCTTCTACCATGCCCATCTGCGTACCGTTGCGCAGAATCGACGGCAGCCACAGCACAAAGCCATACACGCCGATGCTCCAGGCAAAGTACTGCAGGCAGAGAAGGATGACGTTGCGGTTACGGAACGCTTCGCCGTAGTTACGCACCGCTTTGATGTTTTCCTGCTCTTTCTGCAGTTCAGCCTGCAATGCCGCTTTCTCGGCATCACTCATCCAGCGCGCCTGTGCCGGTTTATCCTGCACCAGGAACCACCAGGCAATCGCCCAGACCACCGCCGGAATCCCTTCGAAGATAAACATCTCACGCCAGCCAAAGGATTCAATCAGATAGCCCGACACCACAGACATCCACAGCACCGTGACCGGATTACCCAGAATCAGGAAGGTGTTGGCGCGCGAACGTTCCGATTTAGTGAACCAGTTGCTGATGTAGATCAGCATTGCAGGCATCACGGCGGCTTCCACGACGCCCAGGACAAAGCGAATCGCGGCCAGCATCGGAATGTTGCTGACCACGCCGGTCAGCGAGGCGCAACCACCCCACAGCATCAGACAGACGAAGATCAGTTTCTTGACGCTGCGGCGTTCGGCGTAAATCGCACCCGGGATCTGAAAGAAGAAGTAACCCAGGAAGAACAGCGCACCCAGCAGCGAGGACATGCCTTTAGTGATGCCGAGATCGTCGTTAATCCCGGCAGCAGAAGCGAAGCTAAAATTTGCACGATCGAGATACGCCAGGCTGTAGGTGATAAAAACGATGGGCATGATGAACCACCAGCGTTTTGGCGCGATTGTCTGCTTTTTCATCGGGAACTCCTGTGACTGTAGAGGGGCGCGAACTACACGTCGCCCAGTTGCTGACGCGTCGGCAGACCTTCGCTGTCACCAATGACCTGAATTGCCATCGAACCAATCTTGTTACCGCGCCGAATCGCCTGCGGCAGCGACTGACCTTCCAGCAGCGCGCTGATGACGCCAACGGCAAAGCCGTCACCAGCACCCACGGTATCCACCACGTTATCGACCTTGATCGCCTCAACCTGGCCCTGTTCGCCCTGCGCGGTTTTATACCATGCACCGTCACAACCGGTTTTAATCACGACGGCTTTCACACCCCTGTCGAGATAGAAATCCGCGATCGCTTCCGGCTGACGATAACCGGTCAGAATCAGACCCTCTTTTTCGCCCGGCAGTACCCAGTCGGCATACTCCGCCAGCAGATTGAGCTGCTTACGCATCTCCTCTTCGCTGCGCCACAGCACCGGTCGCAGGTTCGGGTCAAACGAGATAGTTTTGCCGCGTGCGCGCATCTCTTTGGCGGTGTGCTTCAGCAGTTCTAATGAGCTTTCTGACAGCGCCGCCGCCACACCGCTGAGGTGCAGATGGCGCGCCGAGCCGAAATAGTCCGCGTCAAAATCATCGACCGAGAGATGGCTGGCCGCCGAGCCTTTACGAAAATATTCCACCAGCGGATCGGAACCGTCATCCACTTTGGACTTGAGCTGAAAACCGGTGGGATAGCGCTTATCGACCGTCACACAGGCGTGATCGATACCCTCTTTTTCCAGCTGCTGGCAGATAAACCGGCCAAAAGCGTCATCGCCGACACGGCTGACCCAGCCCACTTTCAGGCCAAGACGTGCCAGGCCGGTCGCTACATTGAGTTCCGCGCCCGCGGCACGTTTAACAAAGGTCTCTGCTGCGGCCAGGTCGCCGGTTTCACGGGCGATGAACATCGCCATCGCTTCACCGATGGTGACAACATCAAGCGGACCGTTGTGATGCATAGTGTGATGCGTCGTCATCTTCACTCCTTACACGTTACGCAACAGCGACACGTAGTGACGTGTCACCGCAATCAGATCGTTGCCTTCCAGCGGAAATTCAATACCGCGCGGCGCGCGGGCGGGCAGCTTTTGCAGCAGCGTGCGCCAGTGGTCATCAGCCTCATCCAGCGCAATCGCCCGGAAGCTATCCTGATGCGGTACGGCGGCTTTGACATGCACATAGCCCACCTGCGCGGCCAGCTGCTCTGCTGCCTGATCGGCGTTTTCGCCGGTCCAGCACCAGTTACCCATATCAAAGGTCATGCTGATCGGCAGATTGGCTTCGCGCACCGCCGTGAAAAACGCGACGGACGGTGCCAGTCGGCCATGTTCGGTCTGGTCGTTTTCCACGGTCAGCTGGAATGGCAGATCTGCCAGCAGCGCCTGCAACGTTTCGCGAGGCAGCGCACCAGTAAAGTCTCCCAGCGCCACTTTCAGCCGCTGCGCGTTTAGCTGTCGTGCCTCTTCAACGTAGTGGGTTATGCGTGGATTGATTTCGCCGCCGTCACAAAACAGCGTATCCGGCACGGAATAGCTGGCGTGCAGCTGATGCTCCGCTATCGCCCTGGCCAGCGCCGGCAGATCGGCCAGCGCCGCGTCATCAAGCAGTTCACGGCGGATTTCGACCCCGTCAGCGCCCGCCTGCTGGATTACTGGCAGCAACGCAGCCTGACCGCCGAGTGCGGCGATCTGCGCGTGGCCATAAGCGGCGGTCACCACGATAATGTCAGGTTTCATGTTCTACTCCATGGCAGAGGTCTGCCCATAACGAATAGAAAAACCCTAAATGGAACCGGTTCCAAAGCAAAGCAGCAAACTGTGAAATTATGATCGTGCTCACGAAGCGAGCATGTAAACGGAAGGTTAAATCTGAAATTCAGCCCAGAGGCTGGCTGGAGCCACGAACGATCAGTTCACCCGAGAAGACCTGCTCAGCAACAGGCAGTTCACTGCCCTCGATGCGCGCAATCAATCGCTCCAGCGCGCTGTAGCCAATCTGCCAGGTCGGCTGTTTCAGCGTGGTAATGCCGACACCCGCCAGCGCCGCCCACTCCAGTTCGTCGAAACCGAGCAGGCCGATATCACGGCCCCAGTGCAGGTTAAGTCGTTGCAGCGATCGCGCCACCTGCAGCGTCAGCGCGCCGTTGGCCACCATCACCGCGCAGCGTTTACCGGTGTGACGCTGCTGGAAGGCCAGCAGCGCCTGGTCCAGTGCGGCGGGCTGGTGCAGCGGCACTTCCGCATTTTCATGCTCAACCTGCGGATGCGCCGCCAGCAGCTGGCGGAAAGCCTTCAGACGCTCGCGTCGCGTATTCACGCTGCCCAATGGCTCGCTGAGAAACAGCAGCGCGTCATAGCCATTGTCGACCAGATGGCGTGTGGCCTTCTCGGCCGCTTCGGCATTGTTCAGGCCCACCACATCGCAGGGAAAGTCGGGGATTTTGCGGTCGATCAGCACCATCGGCAGCAGGGATTGTTGCAGATGGCTGAGTACCTCTTCACGCATGCCGACCGCGTTAACCACGATGCCCTCAACCTGATAACTGCTCAGCAGTTGCAGATAGTGCTGCTCCAGATCCACTTCGTTGTTGGTGTTACACATCAGCAGCGTGAAACCCTGCTCCCGGCAGGCAGCTTCAATGCCGCTCATCACATCGACGGAATAGGGATTGGTAATGTCGGCGATAATCAGCCCAATCAGGCGGGTACGTCCGCGCTTCAGGCCGCGCGCCATCTGACTCGGGCGGTAGCTGAGATCCGCAATAGCCTGTTCAATCCGCGCTTTTAAGTCGGCAGAGAGCAGATGCAGCTCGCCATTGAGATAGCGTGAAACGCTGGTTTTACCGGTTCGTGCCGCGTGAGCAACATCGCTGATGGTGGCGCGAGGCGGCCTGATTTTCATGAGATATCCTGCGAAATAAGAAACCCGGCAGAGACTAGCACAAGCGAAGCCCGGCGCAAAAAGTGCTAGGCCGGTAATTGCAGCCAGGGTTGCCACAGGGTCTGTAACGTTTCCGGCGGCGCGCCATTGATCAGCCTGATAACCATGTCAGCCACCTGTTCGCCGGCCTGATGCGGCGTTGCCTGGCGAATCGCGGCAATGGGATGATCGAGAATCGCATCACGCGGTAATCCTTCCCAGCCTGCGAGCAGAATGGCGTCCTCGCCCGCTGCCCGACCGGCCTGCTGCAGCGCCAGAGCTGCCCCTTCAGCCAGCGCAGCGCAGTCGGTGATAATCACTTCCGGCGCGGATTCCTCTGCCAGCCACTCACGCGTCTGGTGATAGCCGGCACGGCGCGACGGTGCGACCGCCGCCATCGCGTAAGGCGCAACGTCACCCAGCGCCGTCAGATAACCCTGACGCCGGTCACGTACCCGCGTGCTGTTTTCATTGCTGCCGAGCCAGGCTATCCGCTGCCGCCCCTGCGCCAGCGACCAGCCCACCGCCAGTTGTGAACCGGCAAGGTGATCAACATCAAACCAGGCGTAGGCGGCTGGCAGATCGCTGCGGCCCAGCGCCAGAAAGCGAAAACTGGTCTGCATCAGCGCATTCAGTCGGCTGTCTTCTGGTGTGGTATGGCCGACGATCAGAGCATCGATGGCCCCACTGCGCAGCAGGCGCGTCAGGGTTGAGTGACTCTGTTGCTGCTTATCCGCCAGCAACAGCAGGTTAATTTCATGACGGGCAAGATGATGATCCAGTGCCAGCAGCATGTCGCTGAAGTCGCTGCCACATAGAGGGGATGCACTGATTGGGCAGACAAATCCCACCGCGTTTGCACGGCCGGTTTTCAGCCGTCGGGCCGCCGCATTAGGCCGGTAGCCGCGCCGCTGCGCTTCCTCTTCGATGCGTTTACGCGTCTCCTGAGCGACATCCTGATAACCATTAAGGGCGCGGCTGACAGTCGTAACGGAAAGACCTAAAACTGCAGCGATGGCTTTAAGAGACATGGGGCAAGTCCACTGATCAATTTTTGATCAGACTACCATAAGGCCTCTGCTGGCTCTATCCGCAGAAACATTACTGGTGCTTTTAACGTGATGCTTTACAGAAAAGGTACGCCCCCGTTCGGGGGCGACCGCGATTATCCCAGCGGGCTGAGCGTGATCTCAACACGACGGTTTTGTGCTTTGCCTGCTTCGGTGCTGTTGGTGGCAACCGGATTATCCGGGCCTGCACCCTGCGTACGCAGGCGATCGCTGGCAACACCCTGCACGATCAACGCACTGGCAACACTTTCAGCACGCTGCTGTGACAGACGCATGTTCAGCGCACGGCTGCCGGTACTGTCGGTGTAACCCACGACGTTTACCGCGGTTTTCGGATACTCTTTCAGCACCATTGAAACACCGGTCAGGGTGTTGGCGCCGGCAGGTTTCAGATTGCTGCTGCTGGAGTCGAAGGTGACATTGTTTGGCATATTCAGGACGATGTTATCGCCGTTGCGGGTTACGCTGACGCCGGTCCCGCGCATCTTGTCACGCAGTTTCGCTTCCTGCACGTCCATATAGTAACCCACGCCACCACCCAGTGCAGCACCACCAGCGGCCCCAATCAGCGCACCTTTACGACGATCTTTCTTCGATGAAGAGAGCACGCCGACACCGGCACCGACTAATGCGCCAAGGCCCGCGCCCACGCCTGACTTACCCGCCTGAGATTCGCCGGTGTAGGGATTGGTCGTACAACCTGGCAGGGCCAGACTGCCGCTTAATAACAAGGTGATGGCGATTAATTTCTTCTGCATTTTTGTTCCCTTACATTCGACACACAGGGGAAAACCTTTCCCATAAGTGGCACGATTATGCCGTCTGGTGACCGGGAATGTAGTGCGGAAAAATCCTGATTTACCGGGAATCACGCCTTTTGATTGTCAGGATGGCAAAAACAGTTGCTCTGATGATCGTTTATCAGCCCGCAGGCCTGCATAAAGGAGTAGCAAATTGTAGGGCCGATGAATTTGAAACCACGCAGCTTCAGCGCCTTCGAGAGCGCAATGGCCTGCTCTGACGTGGTGGGTGCCTGGCTGTAATCAGGATAATGGTGGACAATTTGCACGTTATCGACAAATTGCCAGACGAAGTCGCTGAAATCCTCGCCTTTCGCTTCCATCTCAAGAAAAGCGCGGGCGTTAGCGATAATGGCAGCGATTTTGCCAGGGTGGCGGATAATGCCGCTGTTGAGCATAAGATCGTCAATGTCGGCAGCGTCCATCTGCGCAATAACCTGAGGATCAAACTGGTGAAACGCCGCCCGATAGTTTTCACGTTTTTTCAGCACGGTGATCCAGGATAATCCCGCCTGCTGTCCTTCCAGACAGAGCATCTCGAACAGTGCACGCGTCTCTCTCTGCGCCACACCCCATTCCCTGTCGTGATACGCCAGATAGAGCGGATCCTGCGTTACCCAGCCACATCGTTGCATCGTTTTGTTCCTTTATAACGAGAATATTTTAGCGGTCCGCTTGATCTTAGAATTAATCGGTTGATAGTTAAACGATCACCGGTTAAATAACAGAGACGGGCCGAAAAATTCATTAAGACGCCATAACTTCAGCCTTGCCCGGAGAAGCGATGTTGCCGAGAAGCGGTTGGAAAGGTCTGCGGACCTGCTGTGCTGTAGGGCTGTTAATGTTCATGCAACCGACTTTTGCCCGCGGTGGTATCTCTGCGCCTCAGCATCCTGACTTTCTGCCCGACTACGACACAATTCTGGCGGAGAAGATCGCCCTGACGCCACTTGCGTTCAGCGATGAGAGCCGCGCCCTGTTTGAAGCTGCAATTAATTCTCCCACTGCTTCCCCCATCGCCCTGCACAGTGAAACCGGTAGCGTAGGCACCACGCCGCTGGGTAAACGCTATCGGGCGGGCGTTGATATGCCCATTGCGCCGTCATTGACCACCGGACCCGTGGCGCAGTATGCGGTCGATCCCCAGCAGATGAACTGTCTGCAATGCGACTACAGCGATCAGCAGAGCCGTGAACAAAGCGCCAGCGTTGGCTGGCGCATTGATTCGCAGCAGGGATGGATATCGCCCTGGGCGCAGCTGAGTTACCACTATCTGATGGCAGATGCGCCGCAAAGCCCACGGCGCGAGGCAACGAATGGCTCGGACCAGTCCGACGGTATCGATTTAAGCATCGGCGCACAAATGCCACTGAACGATAATCTGGCGGCTTTCGCGTCATTTTCACAAAGCGAAGCGCTGAATAACGACGAGCAGCAACTTTATAGCTTTGGCTTCAGCGCCAGCTTCTAGCGGGGCATGAAAAGAGAAAGGGAATCGGGCGTTTAAAATATAATGAGTCCGCTAATCATTATACTGGTAACAAAATGCGCAACGATTTGACAATTATTGGCCGTGAAATCGCGGTCTTCCTGATGGCCGCCCTGGTTCTCGCCCTGACTATCGTCCCCGTCTACATTGATGTGGCCTGGATGAACGACGCACTGCACGAAACCTCTTTTACTGAAACTACCCAGGAAATCATGCTGGCGATGATCGCCGCGCTGTTTTTCATTGCGGCCCGCCGCCGTCCCGCCCAGCGTGGAGCGCTGACCCTGGTCGCCGGCTTTTACAGCTGCATGCTGATCCGCGAGCTCGACTTCGTGTTTGATGTCATTCAGCACGGCAGTTGGGTCTGGTTTGCCCTGGCGGTCACGGCGGGTTCGCTGGCCGGTGCACTGCGCACGCCGAAGAACACAGTCCATGCGCTGGCAAACCTTGTTCAGCACCGCAGCTGGCCGGTGATGGCGTCCGGCTTTTTAGTGGTGCTGGTTTTTTCCCGTCTGTTTGGTGTTCATGTGCTCTGGCAGCATCTGATGCTCGGTGATTACAACCGCGTGGTGAAAAACATGGCCGAAGAGGGCACCGAGCTTCTGGGATACAGCCTCTGCTGGCTCGCCTCGGTTCGCTATTTATGGCAGACCCGCCCGGCCGCCGCTGCCATCAGCGTGTGCGCCACTGAATCTGCATCGGCCCGCCACGCCTCTTCTCCGGCCACGTCGCACTGACTGCGGTGTTGCTTTTTAAGCGATCCGCACCCTCAAAACAGGTACAATAAACACTTCTGTGTCGGCGACAGGTTCCCGGCGCAAGGTGTTCGTTAACCTCAGGTCTTTTCATGTCAGCTAAAATCTTAACTTCAACGCTCATTGGCCTGGATGCCTTCCGACAGGATCCGCTGACTGCCCTGCAGCAGGCGGAAAAGGGCACGCTGGCGGTATTAGACAACTATGCGCCGGTGATGTATGCCATCACACCGGCGCGTCTGGCTGAGCTGCTGGCGCTGGAAGCCGCCGCCCGGCAGCCAAATGATGTGGTGCTGGATGACAGCCTCTATGACGATGCGCCCGCCGCGATTCATACGCCGGCAGGCAAGTTCGCCATGTATCCGGGCTGGCAGCCGGATGCCGACTTTACGCGTCAGGCCGCCATCTGGGGCGTGGCGCTGAGTGAACCGGTGACGCCCGGCGAGCTGGCGGCCTTTGTGGCCTACTGGCAGGCGGAAAGCCGGATGTTCCATCATGTGCAGTGGCAACAGAAGCTGGCGCGCAGCATTCAGATGAACCGCGCAGCAAATGGCGGGCAGCCGAAGCGTGATATCACGCAGTTGCCTGATCCTGACCGTACCATTCCCGATGGTTTCCGAGGTGAATGATGAAAACGCCAGATGATCTCTTTAACCGTCTGAAAAGAATGATGCCTGCGGGCACCCGTCCCAAATTTGCCAATGGTGAAGAGCTGCTGGCGTGGAATCAGGAACAGGGTCGTCTGCGATCGGAGGCGATTGTGCGTGAGAATCGCGCAATGAAAATGCAGCGCGTGATGGGCCGTTCCGGTATTCGCGAGCTGCACATGAACTGCTCATTTGATAATTACCGGGTAGAGAACGAGGGACAGCGCAAAGCGCTGGAGCTGGCGCGTCAGTACGCCGCTGAGTTTGATGGCAGCATCGCCAGCTTTGTCTTTTCCGGGCGTCCTGGCACCGGTAAAAACCATCTGGCCGCGGCGATTGGCAATGACCTGATCCTGCGCGGTAAAAGCGTGCTGATCGTGACGGTCGCCGATCTGATGTCGAGCATGAAGGGGACCTTCAGCGGCAGCAGCGGCATTACCGAAGAGCGACTGATTCAGGATCTCAGCAGTGTCGATCTGCTGGTGATTGATGAGATCGGTATGCAGAGTGAGTCACGCTACGAAAAAGTGATTATCAATCAGATTGTCGATCGCCGCTCTTCATCGAAACGCCCGACCGGCATGTTATCCAACCTCGATCATGCGGGCATGAATGCGCTGCTGGGCGAGCGCGTCATGGACCGTATGCGGCTGGGCAACAGCCTGTGGGTACGTTTCGACTGGGAGAGTTATCGCAGTCGGGTGCGCGGCGACGAGTATTAACAATGACCCGGCTACGCCGGGTCATTGCGCTAATGAGGCCGCCGGTACAGCAGAAAAGCCAGGCTTAAGCTGGCGATCTGATCGCCGTCACGATCTCAGACACAGGCGTTCGGGTTGTGTGAAACAGCCCACAAAGTGTAGGGCGAAGAATGCGCCAGGGCTGATACACTCAATTCTTACTCCTTTGTTGGGTGAATCCGTGATGAAAACGAACGGCAAAGGCCCCGCACTACTGCGACTGAATAACCAGAAACGGGTGATGGCTCAGCTGCGTAAGCTGCGCGTGACGTCGCGTCAGGATCTGGCGGAGGCGCTGACCCTCAGCAAAAACACGGTCTCATTAATCATTGATGACCTGCTGGAGCAGGGTCTGATAGAGGAACTGGGGCCGGTCAGCGTCGCGGCTGCCGGACGGCCTAAAATCGGTATCACCCTGAGACCGGAAAAGCTTAAGAGCGCAGGCGTCATGGTAGAACGCAACGTGATCCACTGGCGTGTCTGCGACTACTTTTCACAGGTGCTGGCTGAAGCGACGCTGCGCACCGATACCAGTCACCCGACCCGCCTGCTGGCTGAACTGGCTATGCTGTGCCGGGAACTGACAGAACGCTATCCCGACTTGCTCGGTATTGGCCTCGGCTTCCCCGGCATCGTCGATCCCCGGCGCGGCTGGATGCATATCTCATTGCCGCTGGAATGGCAGGATGTTGACCTGCTGACCACGCTGCGCAAGCACGTGCGTCTGCCTATCCGCATTATGAATAATGTCAAAGCCGCTGCGCTACTGGCTGTCGAGCAAAGTGGATTATCGCCGGAGAGCGGTCATTTTTATCTGCGTATTTCCGAGGGGATTGGTGGCGCACTGGTACAGCAGGGTCAGGTATTTACCGGGCATAGCTGGACGGCGGGCGAAGCAGGACATCTGGTTGTCCAGCCTGAAGGGCCACGTTGCAGCTGCGGCCGCCGGGGGTGTCTGGAAGCGCTGGTCAGCAAGCCTGCAGTGAATCAGCAGCTGGCGCAGCGTCAGCCTGGCCTGAGCTGGCAGAACCGTGACAGCGCCCCGCGCGTGGTGGATGAGGTGATGGCGCAGGCGGGTGGCTATCTGGGTGCGGCGCTGAGTCAGATTATGCTGCTGCTCAATCCCGCTACCATCATCATTGATTGTCCGTGGAACGCCAGTGAGCGCTTCTGCAAGGCGGTGCGCGATACCGCACACGGCAACGCGCTGGCCTTTACCGCCGCGCACACTCAGTTGCACTTCCCGGAAAACCGGATTGACCCGGCAAACGGGCTGGCACTGGCGGTGCTGGAACAGAGTGAGCAGCGTGTGGGGTGAGCGTGCCCCCACAGACTGCCCTCTTTTTTACGATCGTGTCTCGCTGACCGGAGCATCTGTCCGTTCGCCCGCCTCACGCGGGTCAATATTAAACTTCTCCAGCACGCGCGCGTGAATTTTTTCCAGCGGCATCCCAGCCGTTTCCGGCAGATAGCGGAAAGTGAAGAAATACATAGCCAGTGAAAAAAGCGCAAACAGTAACAGCGGGAAGCCACCGTGGAAAATCTCAAGCAGAAAAGCACTACTGTTCAGAATCGGGAATGTGGTGCTGATGACAAAATTGGCCATCGACATGGCGCAAATGGAGATGCCGACACAGATTGAGCGGATTTCTGTCGGAAACAGCTCGCCCAGTACGGTCCAGACAATCTGTCCCCAGGTCATGCCAAAGAAAACCATATAGGCAAACAGTCCCACCACCGCCAGCAAGCCGGGCAAACGGTAATAGAAAGCGATAAAGGTGTAGGCAAGGAAAACGGCAGAGGTAATCGCCCCCAGCAGTAACAGCTTACGACGTCCGACTTTATCAATCAGCGCCATACCCATCAGCACTCCCACAAACTGACATACAGACAGCCAGAAGGTCTGGAGCAGCGCCGAATCCGTGCTGCCGGACACATTTTTCAGCAACGTTGGTCCGAAATACTGAATCACATTGATGCCGCTAATCTGGTTGCCGACAGCCAGGCCAATACCAATGATGAGCAACGGCACCGTGGTTTTGTTCAGGCGGAATCGGGATTTATGGCGGGTCGCCGCCTCATCAGAGAATGAGTGTTTAATTTCATTGAAAACGGTGCGGGCATGGACCGGGTCAGAGATTTTGCTCAGCGTATCCAGCGCCTCTTTGTCTTTGCCTTTCAGAACGTTCCAGCGCGGTGATTCCGGTATAAAAGCAATGAAAAAGATAAACAGCGCACAGGGCACCAGCGCGGTTGCCAGGATATAGCGCCAGCCTGTATCGACCATCACCTCCGGCAGCATCGATTTATTAATGAAGTAGTTGGTGAGCAGTACCACCGATTGCCCACCGACACAGCAGACCGCATAGAGCGCGCTGGTGCGGCCACGATACTTCGACGGTGAAAGCTCCGCCAGATAGATTGGCGAAATCACCGAGGCCAGCCCGATGGCTAATCCGCCAAGAATACGAAAGGCGACAAAGGTGAAGAAGTTATGGGCGATGGCAGTCCCCACCACCGAGGCAGTAAACAGTAGCGCCGTGATAGCGAGCGACTTTTTGCGGCCAAATTTATCGCTCAGCTTTGGCGCAATAAAGCAGCCCACCAGACTGCCAAGCAGGATGTTAGACACTGCCCAGCCGGTTTCTGCCGGGGTCAGCTGGAAATAGTCACTAAGCGGCTCGATAGCGCCAGAGATAATTGACGAGTCATAGCCCATCAGCAGGCCACCAAAAGCGGCGACGGTGCAACAGAGCATGACATATTTCATGTTGTAACGTTTTTGCCGGGTTTCCATTTTTACAGGCTCCTTTTCTCTACTGCCTGAACCGTATCGGTTCAGAAAGAGGAGGCGTGATTGTCAGGGGTTCAGGAATTGCAGCGATCAGATACCCGTGAAATATATTTTCTAAATGGAGAAATTTGGATTAATTCTTTCGGAAGTGTGAGGCGGGTTGGAAAAAATTATAAACTTGTTGAGTGATAACCCTTAATAAAGCTCATATAAATCATTGATATAATAGAGAAATCCGGGCAGTGATGTTTTCCCATCCAGGGTAAACATCTGATGACAGACGAAATATCGTCTGAAGTGGCCTGTCTGGGGCTGATAAAACACTACGCCAGCATTCATCCTTAAGTGCTGATTTTTAAGCTTTAAATTCAATGAAGCCGGGCCGTTCCGGCTGGCAGATTAAGCCTGCGAAAATAGCCCCTGGACTGACAGCGAGGCATCAGGATGAAATATAATTTTCATCCTGGTCATTATATGAAAACACGGGCGTTCTTTACGCCAGTCTGTCGTTAAAGCAGGTTTTCGCCAAAATGCTGGCGATACTCTTTCGGCGTGGTGTCGTAGCTTTTGCGAAAAACTGAGTAAAAGTATTGCAGCGAAGGGTAGCCGCACATCTGTGAGATTTCGTTGATGTTGAGCGACGAGGAAGCCAGCAGTTCGCGGGCTTTTTCCAGCTTTTCGCGGTGGATCATCGCATGGATAGTGTCGCCGGTCTCATCCCGGAAGCGCTTTTCCAGGTTAGAGCGCGACAGTCCTACCGCATCCAGCACCTGCTCCACTTTAATCCCTTTACAGGCGTTGAAGCGGATGTAGTGCATCGCCTGAATCACCGCCGGATCGCGCAGCGAGCGGAAATCGGTAGAGCGTCGGGCGATCACTTTCACCGGCGGCACCAGAATGCGCTGAAGCGGCAGAGGCTGCTTATCCAGCAGCCGATGCAGCAGTTTGGCCGCCTGATAGCCCATCTGTCGCGAGCCCTGTGCTACGGACGAGAGCGCCACGCGTGACAGATAGCGGGTCAGCTCCTCATTATCAATCCCGATCACCGTAAGCTTCTCCGGCACCGGTATTTTCAGATGTTCGCACGCCTGCAGCAGGTGCCGTGCCCGTGAGTCGGTGACGGCGATAATGCCGGTTTGCGGCGGCAGCGTCTGCAGCCAGTCGGCGAGCCGGTTCTGGGCGTGCTGCCAGTTTTCCGGTGCGGTTTCCATGCCCTGATAAACCACGCCCTGATAGCGCTCACGCCCCACCAGCTGGCGGAACGCCTGTTCCCGCTCCTGTGCCCAGCGCTTGCCGCTGGAGGCCGGTAAACCATAAAAGGCAAAACGGTTAATGCCCTTCTCTTTCAGATGCAGAAAGGCTTTCTCCACCAGCGCGGCATTGTCCGTAGCGATGTAATGCACCGGGGGATAATCTTCCTGACGATGGTAAGAGCCGCCAACGCCGACAATCGGCACAGAGACATTTGACAGCAGGGTTTCGATGGAGCGATCGTCGTAATCGGCGATCACCCCATCGCCCAGCCACTCGCGGATGTTGTCGATGCGACAGTGGAAATCTTCCTCGATGAAGATATCCCAGTCAGTCTGCGACGCCTGCAGATACTCTCCGACGCCCTCAACAACCTGGCGGTCATACACTTTATTGGCGTTAAACAGCAGCGTAATGCGATAGCGTTTATCATGCATGGTGGCGCGTTCCCTTAAATCCTCAGCGCATTGCATAACACGGCTGAAAGGGGCAAAAAAATTGTTTGCGCCACAATGTGATCGCCCGCGCGATTACACCCGACGCCGCGTTGCGGTATCCATCCACACCGCCAGCAGCAGAATCGCGCCTTTGACGATGTACTGCCAGAAAGTCGGCACATCCATCATGCTCATGCCGTTATCCAGCGAGGCCATGATAAAGGCCCCCATTACCGCGCCCGCCACCGACCCCACACCGCCCGCCAGGCTGGTGCCGCCGATGACGCAGGCAGCAATCGCGTCGAGTTCTGCGATGTTACCCGCCGATGGCGAACCTGCGCCCAGCCTTGAACTCAGAATCAGCCCGGCAATCGCCACCATCACACCGTTGATGGCGAACACCGCCAGTTTGGTGCGCGCCACGTTAATGCCAGACAGCCGGGCAGCATCAATGTTGCCGCCGATGGCATAGATACGACGGCCAAATGCAGTGCGGGTGGCCATAAACATGCCTGCCAGCAGCAGCACAGCCAGCATTAAAACCGGCGTCGGCACGCCGCGATAGTCGTTGAGTAACCAGATGGCACCGAGCACTATGATGGCGGTAATCGCCTGACGCCCCACGGTGCTGCTGGCTGCGCCCTGCGGCAGTCCGAGCTGCTGACGACGCAGACGCAGACGCCACTGCCACAGCATAAACAACGCCAGACCGGCCACGCCAAAGCCGAAACCAACGCCACCCGGCAGATAACTCTGTCCAATCTGCGACATGCCCGGCGTGATGGGCGCAACCGTAGTGCCGTCAGTAATTCCGACCAGAATGCCGCGGAACGCCAGCATCCCTGCCAGCGTGACGATAAACGACGGCACTTTACGGTAGGCCACCCACCAGCCATTCCAGGTACCGAGCAACAGCCCCATCACCAGTGTCACCACGATGGTCAGCGGCAGTGGCCAGCCGAGCCAGACGTCGAATATCGCCGCCGCCCCGCCCAGCAGCCCCATCATGGAGCCGACTGACAGGTCGATCTCCGCCGAGATAATCACGAATACCATGCCCACCGCCAGGATACCGGTGATGGCGGTCTGACGCAGCAGGTTGGAGACATTACGCGCACTGAGCCACGCGCCGTCGGTGGTCCAGGTAAAGAACAACGCAATCAGCACAATCGCGCCCAGCATCACCAGCACCTGCAGATTAGGCAGCGTGAACCTGCCCGGTGACGGTTTGCCCGACGTGCCGGTGAGGCGGCTTTGGGTACTTTCACTTTTAAGCATAATGTTCACTCCGCAGGGCAGCTTCCATCACCTGCTCCTGAGTCAGGTTATCGTTAATCAGATCGGCTTTGATCTGCCCTTCATGCATCACCAGCACCCGATCGCTCAGGCCCAGCACCTCCGGCAGCTCAGATGAAATCACAATCACCGCGATACCCTGCTGCACCAGCGCATTGATCAGCAGGTAGATCTCCTGACGGGCGCCCACATCGATGCCGCGCGTCGGTTCATCCAGGATCAGGATTTTGGGATTAAGCAGCAGGCACTTCGCCAGAATCGCTTTCTGCTGATTGCCGCCGCTCAGGCGGCCAATGGGCAGTTCCGATGAGGAGGTTTTTACCCGCAGCCGGCTGATCGCGTCGTTGATCGCCTGCTGCTCCTGCGCTTCATCCAGGGTAGAGAGGCGGTGACTGAACTGGTCCAGCGCCGCCAGGGTAATATTTTTACCCACCGCCATCAGCGGCACGATGCCATCCTTTTTGCGATCTTCGGGCACCATCGCGATGCCGTGCGCAATCGCAGCGCGGCAGTCGGTGATGCTGACCTGCTGGCCATTGATCCAGATATCACCCTGCCAGCGCCCCGGCCAGATGCCAAACAGACACTGCACTGTTTCAGTCCTGCCCGCGCCCACCAGCCCGGCGATACCCAGAATCTCACCGCGTCTGAGCGTGAACGAAACATTGTTAACGCGGCGGATGTGGCGGTTAACCGGATGCCAGGCGGTAAGGTTATCGACTTTCAGTATCACATCGCCAATCTGATGGGGCGCGTGGGGATAGAGCGCGGTCAGCTCGCGTCCGACCATCATGGTGATGATGTCATCTTCGCTCAGGCCCGCCGCCGGACGGGTGGCGATATGCTGGCCATCACGGATCACGCAGATGGTGTCGGAGATCGCCTTCACCTCATTCAGCTTGTGTGAGATGTAGATGCAGGCGATGCCGTGTTCGCGCAGATTACGGATGATACCCAGCAGCACATCCGTCTCCTGCTCCGTCAGCGATGAGGTCGGCTCATCCAGAATCAGTAGCCGGACCTGTTTGTTGAGGGCACGGGCGATCTCCACCAGCTGCTGCTGGCCCAGGCCTAACTCACCGACCCGGGTCGCGGTAGAGACGTTCAGCCCGACCCGCGCCAGCAGCTGCTGGCAGCGCAGGGTCATGGTTTCATCATCCACCATGCCGAAACGGCTCAGTTCGGCACCCAGGAAGATGTTCTCCATCACGGTGAGTTGCCGCACCAGCGCCAGCTCCTGATGAATAATCACAATGCCTTTACGTTCGGTGTCGCGAATAGTCTGCGCCTGAATCTCGTCGCCAGAGAAGTGAATCTGCCCTTCAAAATCGCCGTGCGGATAGAGGCCGCACAGGATTTTCATCAGCGTCGATTTACCCGATCCATTCTCACCGCACAGCGACATCACTTCGCCCGCCTCCAGTTGCAGACTGACATCATTAACCGCCTTCACGGCACCGAAACGCTTGGTGATGTTTTTCATTTCCAGCAGCATCGACTGTTCTCCCTCACGCTATGCGCGGTCAGAGTTCGCTCTGTTTATGGAAACCGTCTTTCACCACGGTGCTTTCTATATTGTCTTTGTTGACCGGAATCGGCTTCAGCAGTCGCGACGGCACATCTTTCAGGCCATTGTTCAGCTTGCTGTTGCTGGCTGGTGTTTTGCCATCACCCAGTTCGACGGCAATTTTCGCCGCTTCGGTGGCCAGTTCGGTGATCGGTTTATAAACCGTCATGGTCTGGGTGCCCGCTTTGATGCGCTTAATCGCGGCCAGATCGGCATCCTGACCCGAAATCGCCACTTTTCCGGCCAGTCCCTGTGCACTCAGCGCCTGAATCGCACCGCCTGCGGTGGCATCGTTTGAGGCCACGACCGCATCGATGTGGTTACTGTTAGCAGTCAGGGCGTTTTCCATAATTTTCAGGGCGTTTTCCGGCAGCCAGGCATCGACCCACTGATCGCCGACAATTTTAATACTGCCGTTGTCGATATAAGGTTTTAACACTTTCATCTGCCCGGCACGGAACAGGCGGGCGTTATTATCTACCGGCGATCCGCCCATTAAAAAATAGTTGCCCTTAGGCACCTGTTTCACAATGCTTTCGGCCTGAAGTTCGCCCACTTTTTCATTATCGAACGAAATATAAAAATCGATATCGGCGTTATTTATCATTCGGTCATAGGCCAGCACTTTAATGCCTTCCCGTTTCGCTTCAGCGACAACGTTACTCAAGACCTGACCGTTGTAGGGAATAATCACCAGCACATCGACACCGCGGTTGATCATATTTTCAATCTGCGACATCTGTGTTTCTTCGTTGCCGTTGGCCGACTGAACAAACACCTTAGCGCCCAGCGTCTCCGCCTGTTTAACGAAAATATCGCGGTCTTTCTGCCAGCGCTCAAGGCGCAAATCGTCAATTGCCATGCCGATCTTCACTTCTTTTGCCACGCTGGTCTGGCTGAAGAGCGCCAGCGCCGCGCAGGCGGCTAACAGTGCATGTTTCATCTTCATTGTGATCATCCTGTAGGTGGAGGCTATTGTTATCGCAGGCCGATAAACCAGGCGGATGAATTGTTGCCCTTCTTTTCCTGTCGCAGCAATTACTGATTTTTATCCGGCTATTACGTTTTTTGGTTTATTTCTTTTTTTATGAGCGCGATCGAGGTTTCATCTTTTTAGGACAAAAGAGTGACAAGGATAAACCGCCACGCAAATAACATTATTTTGCGAGCCAGCGCACAAATAATAATTATCTGACACCCGTAATGAAATATCGTAATTGAGCTGAGGTTACAGCCCATATTGAATATTGCTTCAACGCAGACCATCCGGGTACTGATGCTAAGGAGCAAACCATGCACGCTTATTTCGATCAGATCGATCGGGTTCGTTATGAAGGCACCCAGTCGACGCATCCTCTCGCTTTCCGCCACTACAATCCCGATGAGGTCATCCTCGGCAAGACCATGGCGGAGCATCTGCGCTTTGCTGCCTGTTACTGGCACACCTTCTGCTGGAATGGCGCGGATATGTTTGGCGTCGGTGCCTTTGATCGTCCGTGGCAGAAAAACGGGGATGCGCTGCAGCAGGCAAAACTGAAAGCGGATGTCGCCTTTGAGTTTTTCCATAAGCTGAATGTGCCGTGGTACTGCTTCCATGATGTGGACGTCTCACCGGAAGGTGATTCGCTGCACAACTACAAAGAAAACTTTGCCGCCATGACCGATAAACTGCTGGAGAAACAGCAGGAAACCGGCGTGAAACTGTTATGGGGCACGGCTAACTGCTTTACCCATCCGCGCTACGGTGCGGGCGCTGCCACTAATCCCGATCCGGAGGTCTTTGCCTGGGCCGCGACGCAGGTCTGCAGCGCCATGCAGGCGACCAAAACCCTGGGCGGTGAAAACTATGTGTTGTGGGGCGGGCGCGAAGGTTATGAAACTCTGCTGAATACCGATCTGCGCCAGGAGCGTGAGCAGATTGGCCGCTTTATGCAGATGGTGGTCGAGCACAAACACAAAATTGGCTTCCAGGGAACGCTGCTGATCGAACCCAAACCGCAGGAGCCGACCAAACATCAATATGACTACGATGTCGCGACAGTTTATGGCTTCCTGAAACAGTTCGGACTGGAGAAAGAGATCAAGGTTAACGTTGAGGCGAACCACGCCACGCTGGCTGGCCACTCGTTCCATCATGAAATTGCGACCGCCATTGCGCTGGGCATTTTTGGTTCCGTGGACGCCAACCGTGGCGATCCGCAGTGCGGCTGGGATACCGATCAGTTCCCGGTCAGCGTGGAAGAAAACGCGCTGGTGATGTACGAAATCCTTAAGGCGGGCGGCTTTACCACTGGCGGCTTAAACTTTGATGCCAAAGTGCGTCGTCAGAGCACCGATAAATATGATCTCTTCTACGGCCATATCGGCGCGATGGACACCATGGCGCTGGCGCTGAAAGTGGCGGCCCGCATGATTAGCGACGGTGAACTCGATAAGCGTGTGGCGCAGCGCTACAGTGGCTGGAATGGTGAGTTCGGCCAGCAAATTCTGAAAGGTGAGTTTTCACTGGAGGCGCTGGCGGCGCATGCTCAGCAACAGCAGTTCAATCCGCAGCATCAGAGCGGACGTCAGGAGCAGCTGGAAAATCTGGTGAATCACTACCTGTTTGATTTCTGACCCTTCAGGAGCAGCGCATGTTTATCGGGATCGATTTAGGCACCTCTGGCGTCAAAGTGGTGCTGATGGATGCACAGGGCAACGTGGTGGCGACAGAGACGTCGCCGCTGCAGGTTTCGCGTCCGCAGCCCTTGTGGAGCGAGCAGGATCCTGAAAGCTGGTGGCAGGCGCTGGATTCAGCCATGCAGGCGCTGAGCGCGCAGCAGGACCTGCGCGCGGTGCAGGCCATCGGGCTGAGCGGACAGATGCATGGTGCCACGCTGCTCGACAGCGCTAACCAGGTATTACGTCCGGCCATGCTCTGGAATGACGGGCGCAGCGAGGCGCAGTGCCGTGAGCTGGAGCAGAAGGTGCCGGATTCGCGTTTGATAACTGGCAACCTGATGATGCCCGGTTTTACGGCCCCCAAGCTGCTGTGGGTGCAGCAGCATGAACCAGCCATCTTCAGTCAGATTGCTCATGTGCTGTTGCCCAAGGATTATCTGCGCTGGCGGTTGAGTGACAACTTCGCCACCGATATGTCCGATGCCGCAGGCACGATGTGGCTGGATGTGGCGCAGCGTGACTGGAGCGATGTGATGCTGCACGCCTGCGATCTCAGCCGCGATCAGATGCCGCAACTCTGTGAAGGCAATGCCCTGACCGGCACTTTACAGGCTGAACTGGCCGCACGCTGGAAGATGAACGCGGTGCCGGTGGCCGCTGGCGGTGGTGACAATGCCGCGGGCGCTGTTGGCGTCGGTATGACCGAACCGGGCCAGGGGATGCTGTCGCTGGGGACGTCGGGCGTCTACTTCGTGGTGAGCGACGGCTATCTCAGCAATCCGGAACGTGCGGTTCACAGCTTCTGTCATGCGTTACCGCAGCGCTGGCATCTGATGTCGGTGATGCTTAGTGCGGCTTCCTGTCTCGACTGGGCAGCCACGCTGACCGGATGCAAAGATGTTCCAGAACTGCTGGCTCAAGCGGCGCGCGCGCGCGATGACGTGCCAGGACTATGGTTTCTGCCCTATCTTTCCGGAGAACGCACGCCGCATAACAACCCCAGTGCCCGGGGCGCTTTCTTTGGCTTCACCCACCAGCATGGTCGTCCCGAGCTGGCACGATCGGTGCTGGAAGGCATAGGGTTCGCCCTGGCGCAGGGCATGGACGTGCTGCATGAGTGTGGCGTTCAGCCAAATAGTATTATGCTGATCGGCGGTGGCGCACGCAGTGCCCTGTGGCGTCAGATGCTGGCAGATATCAGTGGTCAGACGCTGGATTACTGCCACGGCGGGGACGTTGGCCCGGCACTGGGGGCAGCGAGGCTGGCGCAGCAGGCGCTTGACGCCGACGTCACCGTTCCACGGCCGGCGCTGGTGCAGCGCCATCAGCCGGATCCGGCCAGGAGGGCGTACTATCAGCCGCGTCGTGAGACGTTTGCGACCCTGTATCAGCAGCTCCTGCCGCTGATGAAATAAAGAGGACGCCAGGCATCTGAACCGTTTTGCCTGGCGTCCTGCTTAGCGGATGACCATCATCCCTGATCTGTTGTTGCCGGGAGAAAATCATCCGGCGAACGCGCACTTCGCATCAGCCAATCGCGCCCAGCGTATCTTCCTGACCCTGTTTCTTCGGCAGCAGGAACAGCGTTGCCGCAATATCCAGCAGATAGATCAGCGCCAGCAGGGTAATCGCCGCGGTGAACGAGAACTGGCTCGCCAGCAGACCAATCACCACCGGGCCGAAGCCGCCCACGCCACGACCCAGGTTGAACAGGACGTTTTGCGCGGTGGCACGCACCTGTGGCGGGAAGGTATCGGAAATCAGCGCGCCGTAGCCGCCAATCATGCCGTTAACAAACATTCCCATGATCGCACCGGTAAACAGCATGATGTTCGGGTCGCGCAGCTGAGCATAAACCACCACCATCACGACGGCACCAAACTGATAGAGCAGGAAGATTTTCCAGCGAGCAAAGCGGTCGGCCAGCACGCCAAACAGCCAGATGCCGAAGGTCATCCCGATCACGGTTACCGCGGTCCAGAGGCCGGATTTCGTCAGGCTGAAGCCAAAGCTGGAAGAGAGGTAGCTCGGCATCCAGATCATCAGCCCGTAGTAACCAAAGTTCTGGACTGAACAGAGGATAAAAATACCGAGACTGGCTTTGGCGGTCGCGCGGTCGCGCACCAGCAGCTTCAGGCGCGCCGGAAATGACAGCGACGGCACATGTTTAACCTGCCGCTGAAACGCCTCCGGTTCGCCCATGCCGCGACGAATGGCAAACGAGACCAGCGCCGGTAATAATCCGACCAGGAACATGCCGCGCCAGCCGATGATATTCAGCAGCGGCGGCGTGATAAAGGCTGCCATCAGCACGCCGAGCTGCCAGCCGATACCGACCCACGCTGAGGCGCGGTTACGCTTTTCAGCAGGCCAGGCTTCGGCAATCAGCGCCATGCCGATACCGAATTCGCCACCCAGGCCCACACCTGCCAGCGTTCGCCAGGCGAGCAGGTCCCAGTAGCCCTGCGCCACCGCGCACAGGCCGGTAAAGATCGAGAAGACCAGAATCGTGACGGTCAGCATGCGGATACGGCCATAACGGTCGCTGAGATGACCGAAGACGATGCCACCGATAACCGCGCCAATCAGCGTCCATGTCACCAGCGATCCCGCCTGTGATGGATTGAGCGCCAGCGAAACACTGATAGCCGGCAGCATAAAGCCGAGTATCAGCAGGTCAAATCCATCCATGGCATAACCGCTGACCGCAGCCAGCATCGCTTTGCCCGGCGTTACGCCCGGCTTAGATTGGGGAGAAGGGGACATCGTTGCGCACCTCTGAAAGAAAAGTGCCGCAATTATAAAGAGAGTTCAGGATGTGACCAATTGAAAAGGCTTATCCCTGCGCCACTCCGGCACAGGGATAAGATGGATCAGGAAGGGCGGTTGCTGCCATCGTCACCTGACAGTAATTCATCGAGCCGATCTCCACCCACGTGACGGAAATCCTGACCTTTGACGAAGTAGAAGATAATTTCGCAGATGTTCTGGCAGCGATCGCCGATGCGCTCAATCGCGCGGGCGCAGAACAAAGCTGTCAGCACGCTGGGAATCGTGCGTGGATCTTCCATCATGTAGGTCATCAGCTGGCGCACAATGCCTTCGTACTCTTTATCCACCTTTTTGTCTTCACGGTAGATAGTGATCGCTTCATTGAGATCCATTCGCGCGAAAGCGTCCAGCACATCATGCAGCATCTGCACGGTGTGACGACCCAGCGACTCAAGGCTCACCAGCAGGGGAAGATGCTGCTGACCAAACTTCTCCAGCGCCGTGCGGCTGATTTTCTCCGCTACGTCACCAATGCGCTCCAGCTCGGAAATGGTTTTGATGATCGCCATCACCAGCCGCAAATCGATCGCGGTTGGCTGACGTTTGGCGATGATGCGCACGCAGGCTTCATCAATCTCCACTTCCATCATATTGACCTTCTGGTCGCCGTCGATCACCCGCTGCGCCAGCTCGCCATCCAGATTATGCATGGCGGTAATCGCATCGGTCAGCTGCTGCTCGACCATGCCGCCCATGATCATTACCTGAGTTCGGATATGCTCCAGTTCGGCATTGAACTGACCGGAGATGTGCTTATTCAGATTCAGATTATCCATGTCGATCTCCTGTCAGATCAGCCGTAGCGGCCAGTAATGTAGTCTTCGGTTTGTTTCTGCGCGGGCTTGGTGAACAGCGTGTCGGTATCGCTGAACTCAATCAGTTCGCCCAGATACATGAAAGCAGTATGGTCAGAGCAGCGTGCCGCCTGCTGCATATTGTGCGTCACAATCACCACGGTATAGTCCTGCTTCAGCTCGGTGATCAGCTCCTCAATGCGGCCAGTGGAGATGGGATCCAGCGCGGAGCAGGGCTCATCCAGCAGTAAGACTTCCGGCCGAATCGCGATGCCACGCGCAATGCACAACCGCTGCTGCTGGCCGCCGGAGAGACTGTAACCGCTCTGATGCAGCTTGTCTTTGGTTTCATTCCACAGCGCCGCTTTGGTCAGCGCCCACTGTACGCGCTCATCCATATCGGCACGCGACAGCTTTTCAAACAGGCGGACGCCAAAGGCGATGTTGTCATAGATCGACATCGGGAACGGCGTCGGCTTCTGGAATACCATGCCGACGCGGGCGCGCAGCAGCGCAATATCCTGCTGTGTCGCCAGAATGTTTTCGCCATCCAGCAGAATGTCCCCTTCGGCCCGCTGCTCCGGATAGAGCGAGTACATTTTATTGAAGGTGCGCAGCAGGGTCGACTTACCACAGCCCGATGGGCCGATAAACGCGGTGACCTGATTCTTAGCGATATCCAGGTTGATGTTCTTCAGCGCATGAAACTTGCCGTAATAGAAGTTCAGATTACGGACCTGAATTTTATCGGCTGTTACTGTCGCGATACTCATAATTCATCTCTCTTATACGGCGCCGCGCAGGGCCACGCCGGAAGTTAACCGTGTTTACCTTTGGCGAAAATCACCCGTGCCACAATGTTCAGCAGCAGCACGCAGAGGGTAATGATCAGCACGCCCGCCCAGGCCAGGCTCTGCCATTCGGCGAACGGGCTCATGGCGAACTTAAAGATGGTGACCGGCAGGTTTGCCAGCGGCTGCATCATGTCGGTGCTCCAGAACTGGTTCGACAGCGCCGTAAACAGCAGCGGAGCCGTTTCCCCTGCGATGCGGGCAATCGCCAGCAGCACGCCGGTGATGATGCCCGAGACCGAGGCTTTCAGGGTGATAGCCGAAATCATCTTCCACTTGGGCGTGCCAAGCGCATAAGCCGCTTCACGCATGCTGTCTGGCACCAGCCGCAGCATATTTTCGGTGGTACGAATCACAATCGGTACCTGCAGCAGCGCCAGCGCAATCACCCCGGCCCAGCCAGAGAAGTGCTGCATCTGTGACACCACCAGGGTGTAGACGAACAGCCCGACCACAATGGAGGGGGCTGAAAGCAGAATGTCGTTAATAAAGCGGATCACTTCTGACAGGGCCGATTTGCGCCCATATTCCGCCAGATAGATCCCGGCCATGATGCCCAGCGGCGTGCCGAAAAAGGTCGACCAGAAAATCAGCAAGCCACTGCCCGCCAGGGCATTCGCCAGCCCGCCGCCCGCCGTATTCGGTGGTGGCGTTGATTCGGTGAACAGGGACCATGAAAGCCCATCCACGCCACGCGATACGGTGGTGAAAAGGATCCACACCAGCCAGAACAAGCCAAACGCCATGGTCAGCAGCGACAGCGTCAGTGCAATTTTATTTTTCGTGCTGCGCCAGGACTGCATTTTACGACGTGATGCGTCCAGTTCGGCGCGCGCCTGAATTTCAATCGTGGTCATGAGCGCGCTCCTTCACTTTTCGCCAGTCGCATAATCATCAGCTTTGAAATCGCCAGTACGATAAAGGTAATCACAAACAGGATCAGGCCCAGCTCCATCAGCGCGGCGACATGGACACCCGATTCCGCTTCCGCAAACTCGTTGGCCAGCGCCGAGGTGATGCTGTTACCCGGCATAAACAGCGACGGGCTGTCGAGCTGGTAGGTGTTGCCGATAATAAAGGTCACTGCCATGGTTTCACCCAGCGCACGACCCAGTCCCAGCATCACGCCGCCAATCACGCCATTTTTGGTAAATGGCAGGACGATGCGCCAGATCACTTCCCAGGTGGTGCAGCCTATGCCGTAGGCTGACTCTTTCATCATTACCGGGGTCTGCTCAAAGACGTCGCGCATCACCGAGGCGATGTAGGGGATGATCATGATCGCCAGAATCACTCCCGCCGCGAGGATACCGATACCGAAAGCGGGGCCGGAAAAGAGCTCGCCGACAATCGGAATACCCGACATCACGTCGTTAACCGGTGTCTGGAAATATTCGGCAAACAGGGGTGCGAAGACAAACAGGCCCCACATGCCGTAAACGATGCTCGGAATTGCTGCCAGCAGCTCAATGGCGGTACCCAGCGGGCGACGCAGCCAGCCTGGCGCGAGTTCGGTCAGGAACAGCGCGATACCAAAACTCACCGGCACGGCGATAATCAGGGCGATAATGGAGGTCACAAGGGTGCCGTAGATCGGAACCAGTGCGCCAAATTGTTCGTTGGGCGCATCCCAGGTTTTGGTCCACAAAAAGGCGAAACCAAACTTCTGGATGCTGGGCCACGAGGAGATGATCAGGGAGACAATAATGCCGCCCATCAGTAACAGCACAATCAGCGCAGCCAGCCTGACCAGCGCGCCAAAAATTCTGTCACCTTGTTTGCCTGGGGCTTTGAATGCCGGCTTCGTTGCAGCCATAGAAGTCTCAGTCTTCAGAAGTTATCAGGGCGGCATGAGCCGCCCGTTGGGTCTGACCGGACAGCCGTCCGGCCAGGGTCGGTCAATTACTGATAAAGCGCTTTACCAGAACTGTCTTTGATGTTGGCTTTCCAGGCGGCGCGAATCTGCTCGGTCACGCTCTCTGGCAGCGCAGCATAATCCAGCGCTGTAGCGGTTTTGCTGCCGCTTTTGTAAGCCCAGTCGAAGAACTTCAGTACTTCAGCGCCTTTAGCCGCATTCGCCTGATCTTTGTAGATCAGAATGAAGGTGGTTGAGGAGATTGGCCAGGCATCCGCGCCCTTCTGGAAGGTCAGATCCTGCGCGAACGATTTGCTCCAGTCAGCGCCTTTCGCGGCATTACTGAAGCTGGTTTCGCTTGGCGCGACCGCTTTACCATCGGCATCGATCAGTTTGGTGTAGGTCAGGTTGTTCTGTTTGGCGTAGGCGTATTCCACATAGCCGATTGAACCCGGCAGACGCTGAACAAAGGCAGCGACGCCGTCGTTGCCTTTACCGCCCAGACCCACCGGCCAGTTAACAGTGTTGCCTTTACCGATTTTGCTGTTCCAGTCCTGGTTTACCTTCGCCAGATAGCTGGTGAAGACGAACGAGGTGCCTGAACCATCAGCGCGACGCACCACGTTGATGTTGGTCTCTGGCAGTTTCACGCCCGGGTTAAGTTTGGCAATCGCCGGGTCGTTCCACTTTTTGATGGTGCCGAGGTAGATATCACCCACAGTTTTGCCATCCAGCGTCAGCTGGCCTGACTTGATGCCCGGCAGGTTAACCGCCAGTACCACACCACCGATCACGGTAGGGAACTGGAACAGACCATTTTTCTGCAGATCTTCATCTTTCATTGGCGCATCGGACGCACCGAAATCAACGGTTTTGGCGATAATCTGTTTCACGCCGCCAGATGAACCGATGCCCTGGTAGTTAATTTTGCTACCGGTGGCTTGCTGATATTCTGCTGCCCACTTGGCATAAACCGGCGCCGGGAACGTCCCGCCTGCACCGGTGAGATCGGTGGCCGCAAAAGCAGATACCGCGCTTACGGCGAAGGTGGTGGCGAGGATTCGGGCTACGGTGCTACGCATCAGTGTCATATTCCCTCCAGGGGAGAAAAGTCAGGCTAGGGGCCGTTTTAGTAAGAGTCTGTGATTGCTGCAGGAGGGAAAATAGGACAGTTTGATGACAGTGAAATGTACGAAATATGACAGTTATATGACAAAGGGCCAGAATGAAGTGGGCCCGCGACGGGGCCCACCAGGTTATTCCACGGTAACCGATTTTGCCAGGTTACGCGGCTGATCGACGTCGGTGCCTTTGATCAGGGCAACGTGATAGGAGAGTAACTGCAACGGCACGGTGTAGAAGATCGGCGCAATCACCTCTTCAACATGCGGCAGCGGGATAATCTTCATCCCGTCACTGTCGCTGAAACCCGCATCCTGATCGGCAAACACATAGAGCAGGCCGCCGCGTGCGCGCACCTCTTCGATGTTGGATTTCAGCTTCTCCAGCAGTTCGTTGTTAGGTGCCACTACGATCACCGGCATGTCCGCATCAATCAGCGCCAGCGGGCCATGTTTCAGCTCGCCTGCGGCGTAGGCTTCCGCATGAATGTAGGAGATCTCCTTGAGCTTCAGCGCCCCTTCCATGGCAATCGGGTATTGATCGCCACGGCCCAGGAACAGCGCGTGATGCTTGTCAGAGAAGCCTTCGGCCAGATTCTCAATCAGCTTATCCTGCGCCAGCATCTGCTCAATCCGGTTCGGCAACGCCTGCAGGGCATGAACGATCTCATGCTCAGTCTCCACAGACATCCCTTTCAGACGACCCAGTTTCGCCACCAGCATCAGCAGCACCGCTAACTGAGTGGTGAACGCTTTGGTGGAGGCGACGCCGATTTCGGTGCCCGCTTTGGTCATCAGTGCCAGGTCAGATTCCCGCACCAGTGACGAACCCGCCACGTTGCAGACGGCCAGCGACCCCAGGTAGCCCAGCTGTTTCGAGAGACGCAGCGCTGCCAGGGTATCTGCCGTTTCACCCGACTGTGACAGGGTGATCAGCAGGCTGTTTTTGCGCACCGCTGACTTGCGATAGCGGAACTCTGAGGCGATCTCCACGTCACAGGGGATATTTGCCAGCGACTCAAACCAGTAGCGTGACACCATCCCGGAATTATAAGAGGTGCCGCAGGCGATAATCTGGATATGCTCCACCTGACTCAGCAGTGCTTCAGCGCCCGCGCCCAGCTCGCTGAGGTCAACCTGCCCCTGACTGAAGCGCCCACTCAGGGTGCTTTTCAGCGCCATCGGCTGTTCGTAGATCTCTTTCTGCATGTAGTGACGGTAAATACCTTTATCACCGGCGTCATATTGCAGGTTCGATTCGATCTCGGCACGCGTCACGGTATTGCCTTCACGGTCAATAATCGTGACATCACGACGACTGATCTCGGCGATATCACCCTCTTCCAGATAGATGAAGCGGCGGGTCACCGGCAGCAGGGCCAGCTGATCCGAGGCGATAAAGTTTTCGCCCATGCCACGGCCAATCACCAGCGGGCTGCCGGAACGGGCTGCCACCAGCAGCGACGGATCGCGGCTGTCCATGATCACCATGCCATAGGCACCGCGCAGCTGTGGGATCACACGCAGCACGACTTCGCGCAGCGAGCCGCCCTGTTTCTGCTCCCAGTGAACCAGATGCGCCACCACTTCGGTGTCGGTTTCAGAGGCAAAAACGTAGCCGCGTTCGATCAGCTCAGCACGCAGCGGCTCATGGTTTTCGATGATGCCGTTGTGCACGATGATGATGTGCTCTGAGACGTGCGGATGCGCATTTGCTTCCGACGGCTCGCCATGAGTTGCCCAGCGCGTGTGCGCGATGCCGGTACCACCGATCAGCGGCTGCTGTTCAGCGGCTTCCGCCAGTTTCTGCACTTTCCCTAACCGCCGCAGGCGCGTGACGTGCCCCTGACGATCGACCACGGCCAGACCGGCCGAATCATATCCGCGATATTCAAGACGACGCAGACCTTCCAGCAGAATCTCTGCGATATCGCGTTGCGCTACTGCACCAACAATTCCACACATAATGATGTTTTCCTGACTACATGGCTTTTCGCCACTTCTGTTGTCATGCGACCTGATATCCGGCTTTGCCGGTTCCCCGAGCCTTGTAGAGAGTGGGGATTATAGTTTTGGCACTGCACTGTATCGGCCCGCATAAAGCGGGCCGTTAAAAATTTTATTTTTTCTTCACCGGACGCTGCCAGTCCGCTTTGTGATTCTGCTCTTTACGGTTATAGACCAGACCGGCTTCGGTCACATCTTTCATGATGGTGGTGCCTGCCGCAATGGTAGCACCTGCCGCGACGCTGACCGGAGCCACCAGCTGCGTATCTGAGCCGACAAATACGTCATCGCCAATCTCGGTTTTGAATTTGTTCGCGCCATCATAGTTGCAGGTGATAGTGCCTGCACCGATGTTCACGTTGTCGCCAATCTCCGCATCGCCAAGATAGGAGAGGTGGCCCGCTTTCGATCCCTTGCCCAGACGCGCTTTCTTCATTTCGACGAAGTTGCCCACGTGCGCAGCGTCGGCCAAATCGCTGCCAGGACGCAGACGGGCAAAGGGTCCGACGGTACAGGCGGTAGCGAGATGAGCATCCTCGATCACCGTATAGGGGCTGATTTCACAATCATCGCCGATCACGCTGTTTTTGATGATGCAGCCCGCGCCGATTTTGACGCGCGAGCCCAGCGTGACCCGGCCTTCAATAATAACGTTGGTGTCGATTTCGACATCCCGTCCATGCGCCAGCGTCCCGCGCAGATCAAACCGTGCCGGATCGCGCAGCATCACGCCGGCCAGCAGCAGTTTTTCGGCCTGTTCAGCCTGGTATGTGCGTTCTAATGTCGCCAGCTGCAGACGGTTATTCACGCCATCGGTTTCACTGATGCGTGCCGGATGAACCGCGTTGATCACCCGACCTTCCTGATGTGCCAGCGCGATAATATCGGTAATGTAATACTCACCCTGCGCATTGTTATTGGTGAGCTGTGACAGCCAGCGTTTTAAATCGCCGCCGTTGGCGATCAGAATACCGGTGTTGATCTCTTTAATCATGAGCTGCGCCGGGCTGGCATCTTTCTGTTCGATAATGCCGGTGATGGTATTGTTCTCACGCACGATGCGGCCATAGCCGGTCGGGTCGTCCAGTACCACGGTAAGTAAGCCAATGCCGCCCTGCGGTTTTGCTTCGCGCAGACGCTGTAATGTCGCCTGAGAGATCAGCGGCACGTCGCCATAGAGCATCATGATATCTTCATCATCGGCGAAGGCAGGCGCGGCCTGCTGCATGGCATGGCCAGTGCCGAGCTGCTCAGACTGCAGTACCCAGTTCAGCGTGCTGTCGGTAAGTGTCGCTTTCAGGCGATCGCCGCCGTGACCATAGACCAGATGCACCTGCTGTGCGCCCAGCCCTTTGGCGGCATCAATGACGTGCTGAACCATCGGTTTGCCTGCCAGCGTATGCAGAACTTTAGGCAGATCGGAATACATACGGGTGCCCTTGCCAGCAGCAAGGATCACCACACTCATCGCACTGTTAGACATAACTATCCTGAGTGAATTTTTACGGGTGAAAGTAAAACGGTTTGGGGTTGAGATTACTACATTTTTCTCAGGCCGAAATTAGGCGGACGGGCAGATCGGGCACCGCAGGCAAAAAAAATGCCAGCCCGAGGGCTGGCATTTCGTGACGCATAAAGCTGGATTACATCGCTTTTTTGGTCAGTTCGATCACGCGCAGTTTAGCAATGGCTTTCGCCAGCTCGGCAGAGGCCTGAGCGTAGTCCACGTCGCCGTGGCTGCTGTTCATGTGCTCTTCTGCTTTGCGTTTTGCTTCCAGAGCTCGCGCTTCGTCCAGATCGGTACCGCGAATCGCGGTATCGGCCAGAACGGTGCTGCTGCCCGGTTGCACTTCCAGCACGCCGCCAGAGAGGTAGATATACTCCTCTTCGCCGTGCTGTTTCACGATACGGATCATTCCAGGCTTAATGGCAGTCAGCAGCGGCGCATGGCCAGGGAAAATCCCCAGTTCACCTTCGCTACCTGACACCTGAATTTTCTGTACCAGACCAGAGAACAACTGCTCCTCTGCGCTGACCACATCCAGGTGATAAGTCATAGCCATAATCTTCCTCCCGGGAAACCGTTATTACAGTTTCTTCGCTTTTTCCACGGCTTCTTCGATGGCACCAACCATGTAGAAGGCCTGCTCTGGCAGGTGGTCAAACTCACCTTCCATGATGCCTTTAAAGCCACGGATAGTGTCTTTCAGCGTAACGTATTTACCCGGTGAACCGGTGAATACTTCCGCAACGAAGAACGGCTGAGACAGGAAGCGCTGAATTTTACGCGCACGTGCCACCAGCAGTTTGTCTTCTTCAGACAGCTCATCCATACCGAGGATGGCGATGATGTCTTTCAGTTCCTGATAACGCTGCAGCAGTGACTGAACGCCACGCGCAACATCATAGTGTTCCTGACCGACAACCAGCGGATCCAGCTGACGGCTGGTAGAATCCAGCGGGTCAACGGCCGGGTAGATACCCAGAGAAGCGATCTGACGGCTCAGCGTTACCGTTGAGTCTAAGTGCGCAAAGGTGGTTGCTGGTGACGGGTCAGTCAGGTCATCCGCAGGGACGTAAACGGCCTGTACGGAGGTGATTGAACCGGTCTTGGTGGAGGTAATACGCTCCTGCAACACGCCCATCTCTTCTGCCAGCGTTGGCTGGTAACCTACCGCAGATGGCATACGACCCAGCAGTGCGGAAACTTCTGTACCGGCCAGGGTATAACGGTAGATGTTATCGATGAACAGCAGAACGTCGCGGCCTTCATCACGGAATTTTTCCGCCATGGTCAGACCGGTCAGTGCAACGCGCAGACGGTTACCCGGCGGCTCGTTCATCTGGCCATAGACCAGCGCAACTTTATCGATAACGTTTGAGTCAGTCATTTCGTGGTAGAAGTCGTTACCCTCACGAGTACGCTCACCCACACCGGCAAACACAGAGTAACCTGAGTGTTCAGCCGCGATGTTACGGATCAGTTCCATCATGTTGACGGTTTTACCGACACCCGCACCACCGAACAGACCCACTTTACCGCCTTTAGCAAACGGACACATCAGGTCGATAACCTTGATGCCGGTTTCCAGCAGTTCCTGCGAGTTAGACTGATCTTCATAAGAAGGCGCTGCGCGGTGAATAGAGGCGATCTCTACTGCACTGCCGTCTTCTTCTTTCAGCTCGCCTTTCATGTCGATTGGCTCGCCGAGAACGTTCATGATACGGCCCAGGGTCGCTTTACCGACCGGAACCTGAATGGGTTTCTGCAGGTCGTTGACGTTCAGACCACGCTTCAGGCCGTCAGACGTACCCATTGCGATGGTACGAACTACGCCGCCGCCGAGCTGCTGCTGTACTTCCAGCACCAGACGCGCATCACCATTCATCACCTCGAGGGCGCTGTACACTTGCGGTACCGCGTCCTGAGGGAATTCGACGTCAACAACGGCGCCGATAATCTGGACAATCTTTCCAGTTGCCATCTTGAATCCTCTACCTAATTCCAAACCTGGTTAAACCGCGGAGGCCCCCGAGACGATCTCGGTAAGTTCCTGGGTGATGCTGGCCTGACGAGCTTTGTTGTATACCAACTGCAGCTCTTTGATCAGATTTCCGCCGTTGTCGGTTGCGGCTTTCATCGCCACCATACGTGCAGCCTGCTCACTGGCCAGATTTTCCACCACACCCTGATAAACCTGCGATTCGACATAACGACGCAGCAGGGTATCCAGCAGCGCTTTCGGATCGGGTTCGTACAGGTAATCCCAGGTCTTCGCCTTCATCTCTTCTTCACCTTCCGCTGGCGCTAACGGCAGCAGTTGGGTGATGGTCGGAGTCTGAGACATGGTGTTATTGAACTTGTTACTGACGATCATCAGTTTGTCGATGCGGCCTTCATCATAAGCCTGCAACATCACTTTTACCGGGCCAATCAGATCAGACAGGGCAGGTTTATCGCCCATGCCGCTGACTTGCGCCACAATGTTGCCACCCACAGCACTGAAGAATGACGCCCCTTTTGAACCGATAATCGACAGATCGCTCTGCACGCCTTTATCGGACCAGGACTTCATATCCGCCAGTAATTTTTTGAACAGGTTAATGTTCAAACCACCACAAAGCCCGCGGTCTGTAGAAACGACCAGGTAGCCGACGCGCTTGACGTCGCGCTGTTCCAGGTAAGGGTGCTTGTATTCCAGATTACCCAACGCAAGGTGACCAATCACTTTGCGCATGGTGTCTGCATACGGACGGCTGGCCGCCATGCGTTCCTGCGTTTTACGCATCTTGGAGGCGGCGACCATTTCCATCGCTTTGGTGATCTTCTGCGTGTTTTTCACGCTTCCAATCTTGCTTCGTATCTCTTTTGCGCCGGCCATTAGCTTCTCCTCAAAGCCTTGCGGCCTGCCTTTTCAGACAAGCCGCCAGACATTACCAGGACTGGGTTGCTTTAAACGTATCGATCAGGCCTTTCAGCTTCGCTTCGATATCGTTGTTAAAGTTACCCGACTGGTTGATTTCAGCCATCAGCTCAGCGTGGTCGCGATCGGCGAAGGCCAGCAGTGCAGCTTCGAAGCTGCCAATTTTTGCCAGTTCAACGTCGTTCAGGTAGCCACGCTCTGCAGCGAACAGAACCAGACCCTGCTGCGCGACAGACATCGGCGCATACTGTTTCTGCTTCAGCAGCTCGGTCACTTTCTGACCATGGCTCAGCTGTTTGCGGGTGGCATCATCCAGATCAGATGCGAACTGCGAGAACGCCGCCAGTTCACGATACTGTGCCAGCGCGGTACGGATACCACCGGACAGTTTCTTGATGATCTTGGTCTGTGCAGCACCACCAACGCGGGATACCGAAATACCTGGGTTAACGGCCGGACGAATACCGGAGTTAAACAGGTTCGATTCCAGGAAGATCTGACCATCAGTAATCGAGATTACGTTGGTCGGAACGAACGCAGAAACGTCGCCCGCCTGGGTTTCGATGATCGGCAGCGCGGTCAGTGAACCGGTTTTACCTGTCACTGCGCCATTGGTGAAACGCTCTACATAATCAGCGCTTACGCGTGATGCACGTTCCAGCAGACGGGAGTGGAGATAGAACACGTCGCCAGGAAACGCTTCACGGCCTGGTGGACGACGCAGCAGCAGAGAGATTTGACGGTAAGCGATAGCCTGCTTGGAGAGGTCATCGTATACGATCAGCGCGTCTTCACCACGGTCACGGAAGTATTCGCCCATCGCACAACCTGCGTACGGAGAGAGATACTGCAGTGCAGCTGATTCAGAAGCAGACGCCACAACAACGATGGTGTTCTGCAGTGCGCCATGCTCTTCCAGCTTACGAACCACGTTAGAGATGGTTGAGGCTTTCTGACCAATCGCAACATAGACACACTTGATGCCTGAGTCGCGCTGGTTGATGATCGCATCGATCGCCATCGCGGTTTTACCGGTCTGACGGTCACCGATGATCAGCTCACGCTGGCCACGGCCGATTGGAATCATCGCATCGACTGACTTATAACCGGTCTGAACCGGCTGGTCGACTGACTGACGATCGATAACGCCAGGTGCAATCACTTCGACCGGTGAGAAACCGTCGTTGTCGATTGCGCCTTTACCGTCGATTGGCGCACCCAGGGTGTTCACAACGCGGCCCAGCAGGCCACGGCCTACCGGTACTTCAAGAATACGGCCAGTACACTTAACCTTCATGCCTTCGGCGAGGTCAGCGTAAGGACCCATCACCACTGCACCAACCGAGTCACGCTCGAGGTTCAGGGCGATAGCGTAACGGTTACCCGGCAGGGCAATCATCTCACCCTGCATCACATCGGCCAGGCCGTGTACGCGGATGATACCGTCACTTACAGAAACAATCGTACCTTCGTTGTGAGCTTCACTCACGACATTGAACTGAGCAATGCGCTGCTTGATCAGTTCGCTGATTTCGGTGGAATTCAGTTGCATATGCTCCAGTCCCCTTAAGACTGCAAGACGTCAGCCAGACGGTCAAGACGGCCGCGTACGCTGCCATCAATAACCAGATCACCCGAACGGATGATCACGCCTGCCATCACAGACTTATCAATTTTGCAATTCAGCTTAACTTTGCGTGACAGACGTTTTTCCATCGCGGCGCTGATTTTACTCAGCTGGTCGTCACTCAGCGTACTGGCGGAGATAACATCAACTTCAGCGGTGGCTTCATGAGCGTCACGCAGTTCGATGTATTGGGCCAGTACAGCCGGAAGCGCTGTCAAACGTCCGTTTTCCGCCATAACCTTAATCAGGTTCTGCGCGGGTTCATCCAGTTGATCACCACAGACTGCGTTAAACGACGCTGCCAGCGCTTCAGGTGCTAATGCACCGGAGAGAAGATCAGCCATCTGTTCATTGCGAGCCACTTCTGCGGCAAACGCCAGCATCTGTTGCCAGCGTTCTATACTTTGATGCTCAACAGCAAAGTCAAAAGCTGCTTTGGCGTAGGGGCGAGCTACAGTAATCAGATCAGACATCAGCCCCTCCCTCCTTACAGTTCAGCGACCAGTTTATCAACGATGTCGCTGTTAGCAGCTTCATCCACGGAGCGTTCGATGATCTTCTCGGCGCCAGCCATAGCCAGCAACGCAACCTGCTTACGCAGTTCTTCACGTGCACGTTTACGTTCGGCATCAATTTCAGCCTGCGCTTGTGTCACGATGCGATTACGTTCGTTTTCAGCTTCGGTTTTCGCTTCGTCCAGAATCTGCGCGCGACGCTTGTTCGCTTGCTCGATAATGACCTGAGCGTCTTCTTTGGCTTTTTTCAGCTGGTCGGTCGCATTAGCCTGCGCGAGATCCAAATCTTTCTTTGCACGTTCAGCAGAAGCAAGGCCTTCAGCAATTTCTTTCTGGCGCTTTTCGATAGCAGCCATGAGCGGCGGCCATACGTACTTCATGCAGAACGCGACAAACAGGATGAACGCGATAGCCTGGCCGAGGATTGTTGCATTAATGTTCACAGCACAATGCCTCTAGATTGAGTATTTAACTTTTCTGCCGTTATCGTTGTGATAAGCGGCAGAATCCGTTCACCCCTGCACATTGTGCGCTGAGTGAACACAGGGCTTTAGGCGACAGCAAACATCACGTACAGACCCAGACCAACAGCGATCATCGGGATTGCATCCACCAGACCCATTACAACAAAGAACTGCGTACGCAGCAGAGGAATCAGGTCAGGCTGACGAGCAGCGCCTTCCAGGAATTTTCCTCCGAGGATGCCGATACCGATCGCAGCACCGATTGCCGCCAGGCCCATCATCACAGCGGCAGCCATGTACAGCAGATCCATATTCAGGTTTTCCATGACAGTCTCCAGTTTGTTTCAGTTAAATGCTCCCTTCATCTTCCGGGCTTCAGCGGAGTACGCTGCAACCCGGAATCAAGAGGGAAAGTAGTGTTGAGAAAAAAATCAATGCTCTTCAGATGCCATCGACAGATAGACAATCGTGAGGACCATGAAAATGAAAGCCTGTAGCGAAATGATCAGGATGTGGAAAATGGCCCACGGCACATTCAGCACCCACTGCGACCACCACGGCAACAGACCGGCAATAAGGATAAAGATCAGTTCACCCGCATACATGTTACCGAACAGTCGTAAACCCAGTGACACAGGCTTAGACAGAAGGCTTACACCTTCCAGAATCAGGTTGATCGGGATGAAGATCGGGTGGTTAAAAGGCTGCAGCGTCAGCTCTTTCGTGAAGCCGCCAATGCCTTTCATTTTGATGCTGTAGAACAGAATCAAAATAAATACGCCCAACGCCATAGATAGCGTGATGTTCACGTCTGCAGACGGTACGACGCGCAGCGCCGGTAACCCCAATACGTGCTCACCAATATATGGCAGCAGGTCGATTGGCAGCAGATCCATGAAGTTCATCAGGAAGACCCAGACAAAAATTGTCAGAGCCAGCGGGGCGATAAGTTTGCTCTTACCGTGATACATGTCGCGCACGTTACTATCAACGAAACCGACAACCAGTTCGATAGCCGCCTGCATTTTCCCTGGTACACCGCTGGTAGCAGACTTCGCCACGCTACGGAACAACACCAGGAAGATGATTCCCAGCACCATAGAGAAAAACATGGAATCGATATTTAATACCCAGAACGTCGCGGGAGCGTCGTGCGGATTCACTAACTCGAAGGTACGCAGGTCCAACTGAAGATGAGTCAGGTGGTGACCAATGTACTCTTGCGGAGTAGAGATTTCTCCTGCAGCCATGATGCCTCTTACCCTTTGTTGTTAATTACCGCCGGTGCCAGCATTTGAACCACCAGCACCGATAACCAGGTTATTCCGACCGGCCAGAAGACCGCCCCGAACAGACCCAACGCCACAATGAGCAAAATGATGGTCGCAAACACTTTAGCAATTTCACCTAAAGCGAAGCTCCACGCGACTCGCCCCGAAGCGGGGGGTTGCCCCTGCAGGCGCCAGGCTAAAAACAAAAACAATACGTTTGGCAGCCAGGCTGCCGCTCCGCCAGCAAGAGCAGAGACACCCCAGGTGACATCTTTAACAGCAAAGAGTCCGCCGATGATGACTATCGTCACCAGCTGAATCATCAGCACCGTTCGGGCGAATTTTACACTGTAAAGAGACACTGACATGACGCTGATACTCTCCTGCCCCGTTAGGGGTATGTCGCGTGTCGTATAAGACTGCCTTTGCGCAGTTGAGTCAAGCAGCAAAAGCCGTGCAAATTATACGGGCCGCACCTGCGATTTCAATCGGTAAGTAGCGAAAAGGTGAACAATTATTTAAATTTCTTTCCGGAGGGCTATTTTTCCAAAGATTACCCTGCAGAGATTCACCCGAATCTGACTGAAAATTCACTCGCATCTTGCTTTTAAAGCGTGCTTTAGATCACATAATAAGCACTCACACGACATTGAGTTTTATCTGTGGTCTATTTAAGAACAATCTGCAAAACAGATTAATCCTTTAAAATCAGAATATTGAAATTACAAAAATGTGTCCGCAAGACTATTTTCACAGAAAACACGCTATTGACATCGAACTGTGCATGAGAATCGTGAAATTGATATTACGTACGCAAAGTTATTACCACGATATATTTTCCGGCGTGACTACTTTTATTCCGCGACCCGCCTATACAAGTGATATTTCTGATAACTGAATGTGAATTAAACGTTAAATGTAACAGAGCTTTTCGGATAATTTCCGTCTCCGTTTTTAACCTTCGCTCAGCCAGGGCTTAATCAAAATCTTTTATTGATAGCGCATCATCTGCACTTTTTTCATCCATACCCTGATAAAAACCCTGGCAGATAAGCGTTAAATTTCTGGAAACTCAGGCCTGCTGGTGACGAATAATGACCAGATGACGGTCACCTTCCAGCTGAGGCACCTGCAGCTTTATCACTGCATCTGAGAGATAGCCAGCGGGTAACTCAGCCATTTCATCGTCCGGACGGACACCTTTGAGCGCATAAAAGCGCCCTTCCCCGCCAGGCAGATGGTGACACCACTTCACCATGTCGGTCAGCGAGGCGAATGCACGGCTGATGACGCCATCAAAAGGTGGCTCAGCCGGAAACGCCTCAACCCGGCTCTGTACCGGAGTAATGTTAGTGAGTCCTAACTCATGCTGAACCTGACGCAGGAAGCGCACCCGCTTGCCCAGACTGTCGAGCAGCGTAAAATGCGCATCGGGCATCACGATAGCCAGCGGAATGCCAGGCAGACCGGGACCGGTGCCGACATCAATGAAACGCGAACCTTTCAGATGCGGCGCCACCACAATGCTGTCGAGGATATGGCGAACCAGCATCTGCTGCGGATCGCGCACGGATGTCAGATTGTAGGCTTTGTTCCACTTATCCAGCAGGCCGACATAGGCAACCAGCTGCTGTTTTTGTTGATCGGAGAGGGAAATACCGGCTGCCTTTAGCAGCGACGTGAGTGTGTTAATCACAGCATAAGTCCATTCAGCGGGGGCGAGTCGCCTCGCCCCGTTTCAGATCAGGCGCTTTTGCGCAGCAGACCCTGTTTTTTCAGATAGATCAGCAGTATTGAGATGGCCGCCGGAGTAATGCCGGAAATACGCGTTGCCTGACCAATCGACACGGGTTTGTGATCGTTCAGCTTGGCGATCACCTCGTTCGAGAGGCCATTCACCTGACGGTAGTCGAGTTCCACCGGCAGCAGCGTATTCTCATTACGCAGCTGCCGATCGATCTCTTCCTGCTGACGCGCGATATAGCCTTCATATTTGACCTGAATCTCAACCTGCTCAGCGGCCTGTTCATCAGCCAGTGCCGGACCAAAGGCATCCAGCGTCATCAGCTTCAGATAGGTCAGCTCAGGACGGCGCAGCAAATCTTCACCGCTCGCTTCTTTAGTCAGCGGCGCGCTGAGTACCGTGTTCACTTCGGTCACATGCTCTGACTTCGGATGAACCCAGATATCGCGCAGGCGCTGACGCTCCTGTTCAATCGCTTCCAGCTTCTGATTGAAACGCGCCCAGCGCGCATCATCCACCAGGCCCAGTTCACGGCCGGTTTCGGTCAGGCGCAGGTCAGCATTGTCTTCGCGCAGCATCAGGCGGTATTCCGCACGGGAGGTAAACATCCGGTACGGCTCTTTGGTGCCAAGTGTGCAGAGGTCATCCACCAGTACGCCGAGATAAGCCTGATCGCGGCGTGGTGCCCAGCCCTCTTTGTCGGCAGACTGACGGGCCGCATTCAGACCGGCCAGCATTCCCTGCGCAGCCGCTTCTTCGTATCCGGTTGTGCCGTTGATCTGTCCGGCAAAGAACAGGCCGTGAATGAATTTACTTTCCAGCGTCGGTTTGAGATCGCGCGGATCGAAGAAGTCATACTCGATGGCATAGCCCGGACGCACGATCTTCGCATTCTCCATGCCCTGCATCGACCGGACGATCTGAATCTGCACATCAAAAGGCAGACTGGTCGAGATACCGTTCGGGTAGATCTCATTGCTGGTCAGCCCTTCCGGCTCCAGGAAGATCTGATGCGAGTTGCGATCGGCAAAACGCATCACTTTGTCTTCGATCGACGGGCAGTAGCGTGGGCCGATCCCTTCAATGATCCCGGCGTACATCGGGCTGCGATCCAGGTTATTGCGGATCACCTCATGGGTTTTCTCGTTGGTATGCGTGATCCAGCACGGCACCTGCTGCGGATGCTGAGAGGCATTGCCCATAAACGAGAAGACCGGCATCGGGTTATCACCGTGCTGCGGGCTGAGCACTGAAAAGTCGATGGTGCGCGCATCGATACGCGGTGGCGTACCGGTCTTGAGGCGGTTTACCCGCAGCGGCAGCGCACGCAATCGTTTTGCCAGTGGAATAGACGGGGGATCGCCAGCGCGACCGCCGCTGTAGTTGTCCAGACCGATATGAATTTTGCCGTCAAGGAATGTTCCGACGGTAAGAACGACGGTTTTCGCGCGGAACTTCAGTCCCATCTGAGTGACGGCACCCACGACACGATCGTTTTCCACGATAAGATCGTCGACCGCCTGCTGGAAGATCATCAGATTGGGCTGATTCTCCAGTGCCGTACGCACCGCCTGGCGATAGAGCACGCGATCGGCCTGAGCACGGGTCGCCCGTACTGCCGGGCCTTTACTGGCGTTTAGTATCCTGAACTGAATACCCGCCTGGTCAATCGCACTGGCCATCAGACCACCCAGGGCATCCACTTCCTTCACCAAATGTCCTTTGCCAATACCACCAATCGCCGGGTTACAGGACATTTGTCCAAGCGTATCAATGTTATGGGTGAGTAACAGGGTTTGCTGACCCATTCGGGCTGCCGCCATTGCGGCTTCGGTGCCCGCATGACCACCACCAATTACGATGACGTCAAAAGGATCCTGATAAAACATGAAGTGGTACCTCGGTTGATGAACTTGCAGGATCGTCGTCCTGGGGCGTGGATTCTACTCAAATTCCGTCTGGGGTGAAAGTCGCGGGATCGTCCGGTTTTAAAAGAAAGGATCTTAGATCTGTATATGATCTTTCTGTTAGATCTCTTATTAGGATCCCTGCTTTCTGTGGATATGTGCCAGAAGCATTGCAGAAACAACAGGATGAAGAGGATCACTAGCTGTGAGTGATCGGTGATCCTGATCCGTATAAGCTGGGATCAAAAGCCGTTGTTATCCACAGCTCAAAAATCGATCTACCGTTGTTCTTTGGATAACTACCGG